>CAVXLE010000012.1:0-112859 GCA_963762485.1 uncultured Pseudomonadota bacterium
TCGGGGTCGGACGCCTTCTCGACCATGTCAGGCAAGGCTTTGAGGATTTTGTGTTCGGCGTAATAGATGTCTTGCAGCGTGTGTACGAACAACTCGTCGAATGTGTCGATATCGGATGAAAACCAGCCCATGGGCTGCCCTCCCTTTTGATCGGTTGCTGGTGCGATAAGTCGGAGGATGGGCGTCAGTTCCCAATGGCGCGAAAGACGGCTAAAAAAATCGGCCGCATTCCGGGAAAAGGAACAAGCCAATGAAAATCGAGCGTCACGACGTCGCGGCTCGCATGAGCAAAGTGGTGGTGCATGGTGACACTGTTTATCTCGCCGGCATCGTTGCGGAAAATCCGAAGGGCAAGAACACCACCGAGCAGACCAGAGATATTCTCAGGCAAATCGACGGGTTTCTCGCCAAGGCCGGCAGCGACAAGTCCAAGTTGCTGTCGGCCAACATCTGGATCACCGACATGGCCAATTTCGCTGAAATGAACGCGGTGTGGGACGCATGGGTGTCGCCCGGCAATACGCCCGCGCGCGCCACCGTCGAGGCCAAGCTTGCGACGCCCGACTACAAGGTCGAGATCATGGTGGTCGCGGGGAAGTAGCGATGCAGGGCATCCTGGCGATCTTTAACGACGTCGCAGCCGGCCGCGACGCTGAATTCGACGCCTGGTTCCAAGGCGAACATCTCCTGGAACGGCTCGCCGTGCCGGGCTTCCTGTTCGGCCGGCGGCATCAAGCGATCTCGGGTTCGGCCGCCTATTCCAATTTCTATCTGGTCGAGACTCCCGCGGTGTTGGCCTCGAAGGCATATCTTGAGCGGCTCGACAATCCGACACCAATGACCAGGAAAATCATGTCGGAGGTGTTTCTCAACATGAACCGCACGCTGTGTCATCGTACCTTACGGCGCGGCGGGTTTCGCGGCGCTTATGCCGTCACGGTGCGGTTCAACGACGCGCCGGACATCGGAGGTTTGACACTGCTGGCTGACGAACTGGCGAGCGACACCGCAATCGCGGCGTGCGAAATCTGGACGGCCGTCGATCCGGCCGGGCAGCCGGTGTCGATGGAGGAAAAGTTGCGCGGCGGCGACAAGAAGATCAAAGCCTGCCTGATGGTGGATACGCTGCACCAGGCCGACGCCGAGAAGCTCGGCGCACGGCTCGCGAGGCAATTCGCAAATGGCGATGTCGGTGTGTTCCGCGTCCTTTGCCAGCTCGGAAACGGAGCCGCCTGATCCATGCAATCATTGCTGCCGATTGCGGAAAAAATCGCGAAGGTCTTGATCGAGCGCGGCGAGACTATTGCCGTCGCCGAGTCCTCGACCGGCGGGCTGATCGCCGCGGCTTTGCTCGCGGTGCCCGGCGCGTCGGCATACTTCGTCGGCGGCGCGGTGATCTATACGAAAGTGTCGCGTGCGGCGCTGCTCGGCATCGCAGACGCCGAGATGGCAAATATGCGGGCCTCGACCGAAGCCTACGCGCTGCTGTGCGCGCGGCGCATACGCGAGAAGAACGGCACGACATGGGGTCTCGGCGAAACCGGCGCGACGGGCCCCAAGGGCAATCGCTACGGCGATGCGGCGGGCCATTCCTGCATGGCGGTCGTCGGTCCGATTGAACGCGCGATCACGCTGGAAACCGGCAGCGCCGACCGACGGGCGAACATGGACTCTTTTGCGAAACGCGCGCTGGAGCTTCTTGGCGAGGCAATATCCGTCAAGGCCTGACGCGCCTTGGCGCGCAGGCGTTCACTCTGCGGCTTCGGCCATTTCCGAACGCACTTGAGCGCGGAATTCGTCGATCAAGCGCAGACCTTTCGGCGTCTCGACGTGCCAGAAGGTCCAGCCATTGCAGGCTTCGAGGCCCTGCGCCAGCGCACCGATGCGGTGGATGGAGCCGACCGTGCCGTCGAGCGACACGGCGCCGTCGGCCCGCACCAGTGCCTTGTGGCGCTTCTTGGCGTCGACCAGCCGCGCGCCGGGGCTCACCAATCCGCGCTCGATCAGTGCCGAGAAAGGAACGCGCGGCGCTTCGCGCGCGGTAACGAACGGCGCCAGCGTCGGCGCTTCCAGCGGTTTGGTTGCAGAAATCCGTCTGTCCGCTGCCTTGGCGTATTTTGCATCTTGCTCGCAACCGACAAAACGCCGGCCAAGACGTTTGGCGACGGCTCCGGTCGTGCCGGTGCCGCAGAAGGGGTCGAGCACGAGGTCGTCGGGACGTGAGCTCGAAAGAATCACACGCGCGAGCAGCGCCTCCGGCTTTTGAGTTGGGTGCAGCTTCTTTCCGTCGCGGCCTTTCAGCCGCTCCTCGCCGGTACACAGCGGCAACGTCCAGTCCGAGCGCACCTGGATATCTTCATTTGCGGCCTTGAGGACTTCGTAATTGAACGTGTAGCCGCGGGCATCGGGGTCGCGCGAAGCCCAAATCAGAGTCTCGTGCGCATTGGTGAAACGGCGTCCGCGGAAATTCGGCATCGGGTTCGATTTTCGCCAGATCACATCATTGAGGATCCAGAAGCCGAGATCCTGCATGATCGTGCCGACGCGGAAAATGTTGTGATAGGAGCCGATGACCCAGATTGTGCCGGCCGGTTTCATTACGCGTTTGCACGCCGTGAGCCAGCGTCTGGTAAAGTCGTCGTAGGCAGAGAAACTCGCGAACTTGTCCCAGTCGTCATTTACGGCGTCGACTCGCGAATTGTCCGGCCGCTTCAAGTCGCTGGCGAGCTGGAGATTGTAGGGCGGGTCAGCGAAGACGAGATCGACGGAAGCCGCCGGCAACTTCGCCATGCCGGCGACGCAGTCGCCGATATGAATGCGGTGCGGTTGCGGACTCTCTGAAACTCCACGGGGCGCCCCTGAGGGCGCCCCGCGACGCGACACAACCATGACTCAGGACTTTGACTCAGGTGACGCGGTCGGCGACGCGGGACCTACAACCGACAGACCTGCATCTTGATCGCGCAAAGTAAAAAAGCGGTTTATGGTCGCGGCCTTTAACTGGGCAATTTCTGCCTATTTGACGCTGACTTAGAGGGTGTGGCGACTGTGCTAATTGCGCGCTGGAGTTGGACGTGCGCGTCCAGTTCGGCGATGATTGCGTGAATATCTCAGGAGAAGTTCGCGATGCGTTGGGATGACTTCCGCCGTAGCGACAACGTCGAGGATGACCGCGACGCTGGTGGTGGTTTTGGCGGCGGCGGCATCGGTATTCCGGTCGGGGGTGGCGGACTCGGAATTGGAACCGTGATCGTGCTCGGTCTGATCGGCTGGGCGCTCGGCATCGACCCGAGTGTGCTGATCGGCGGCGCGGAGCTGGTCAACAGCGGCACGCACTATCAGCAGCCCTCTCAGCCGAGCGCGCGGCGCACCGGCGCCCCCAGGGATCAGATGGGCGATTTCGTTGCAGCTGTGCTCGGCAATACCGAAGACACGTGGATGGAGATTTTCCGAAATAACGGGCAGCAATACCTCGTGC
The DNA here is from genome assembly GCA_963762485.1 of uncultured Pseudomonadota bacterium. Lineage (GTDB taxonomy): Bacteria > Pseudomonadota > Alphaproteobacteria > Rhizobiales > Xanthobacteraceae > Pseudolabrys. The sequence goes on from CAVXLE010000012.1 coordinate 3,479, forward strand.
CGCGGTTGCGGCTGTTCTCGGGCGCGGAGCAGGGCGGCTGTGGCTACGCGCAAGCCGCGATGGGGCCGTTCTATTGTCCAAACGACCGGCGCATTTACCTCGATACCTCTTTTTTCCGCGACATGCGCGAGCGCTTTCGCGGTTGCAGCGGCAAGGCGTGCGAATTCGCGGAAGCTTACGTGATCGCGCATGAGGTCGGCCATCATGTGCAGAATCTGCTCGGCATTCTGCCGAAGGCGCAGTCGGCCCAGCGCGCAGCCGGCAACAAAGTTGAAGCAAACCGAATCCAGGTACGGGTCGAACTGCAAGCCGATTGTCTTGCCGGCGTGTGGGCCAATCATTCCAACCAGCGCTGGAAGTCGATCGAACCGGGTGACGTGGAGGCCGCTTTGCAGACCGCTGCGGCGATCGGCGACGACCGCCTGCAACAGCAATCGCGCGGTTACATTGTGCCCGACGCCTTCACGCATGGATCATCGGCGCAGCGACAACGCTGGTTCACGGCCGGGCTAAAAGAGGGCAAAGTATCCGCCTGTAATACGTTCGCGGCGGCTGCGCTTTAAGGAACGCCCCTATGCCCGGCATCGACGAAAGCCGACAATTCGTGCCGCTGAAGATCGCGGTGCTCACCGTATCCGACACGCGCGAGCTTGCCGACGACAAATCCGGCGCGACGCTGATCGAACGCATCCGCGCGGCCGGTCACGTTGCTGCCGAGCGATCGATCGTCAAGGACGAGGTGAAGGCGATCCGCCAACGGGTAAAAGACTGGATAGCCGACAAATTCATCGACGTCGTGATCACAACGGGCGGGACCGGATTCACCGGCCGCGATGTGACGCCGGAAGCTGTGGAGCCGTTGTTCGAGAAAAAGATGGACGGTTTTTCGACGATGTTCCTGCTGGTAAGCGAAAAGAAAATCGGTACCTCGGCAATCCAGACCCGCGCCACCGCGGGTGTCGCCAATGCGACCTACATCTTTTGCCTGCCGGGTTCGCCAGGCGCCTGCAAGGACGCCTGGGATGAGATTCTCGTGCACCAACTCGATTACCGCTACCGACCGTGCAATTTCGTGGAGATCCTGCCGCGGCTTGATGAGCACTTGCGGCGGCCGAAAGCGAAAGATGCAACGGCGTAGATCAGGCGTGGATTATTTGTCATGGCCGGGACAAGGCCGGGCATGACGAGCTTGTCACACGCCGGGTGTCTCACAACTCCAAATCCCAGAACTCGGCGATGACATCTTTGCCCCAGGTGTGACGCGGCTCGCTGGAGGTGAGGGTGAATCCCGCGTTCTCATAGATGCGGCGCGCGGCGGTGAGGATACTGTGCGTCCACAGCGTCATCTTCCGGTAGCCGCTCCTGCGAGCGAAGGCGATGCATTCGTCAACCAGGCGCGTGCCAAGCTTGAGACCGCGCGCTTTCGGGTCGACCAGCAGCAGGCGTAGCCGTGCTACGCCGGGCAGATCGTCTTTTACCAGCATGACGCATCCGACATTCTCGCCGTTCATCTCGGCAATCCAGCAGCGCTCGCATGCGGGATCGTATTTGTTGGCAAAGTCGGCAATGATCTGCGCGCACAAGCCCTCGAATGGCTCGCCCCAGCCATATTCCAGCGCATAGAGTTCGGCATGACGTGAAACGATCCAGCCGAAGTCGCCATAGCGCGGCGCGCGCAGGATATAGGCCGGGCTGGCAGGCGCCGCGTCCGTCCGACAATCGAGAAGACTCTCGATGGTCTGCATCGCAGAGATCAATTGGGTCTGGTCGCCGGGCTCGAGTTTGCCAAGCATGTCGGCGACGTCGCGCTGTGACCGCTTTTCCGCCGGCTCGAAGGCGTGCCGCCCGCGCGTCGTCAGCGAGAGATGGCTTTGCCGCGCGTCTTTCTCAGATGCCTTGCGCGTGATCAACCCGCGCTTTTCGAAATTGCGCAGCACCCGGCTCAAATAGCCGGCGTCGAGATCGAGCGCGCGGCCGATATCGCTTGCGGTCGGCGCCTCGCCGTGGGCGATCTCGTAAAGAATCCGCATCTCGCCGAGGGAGTAGGGGCTGTCGAGATAGGTTTTGCGCAAGACGCCAATCTGGCGCGTGTAGAAGCGATTGAAGCGGCGTACCGCGGCGATGCGTTCCTGGACTTTTCCGGCGCTGGTCATGGCGCCGGCAAGCTACGGCCAGTTAATTGACAAAGTCAAGTATTAGCGACGGTGCGTGGCCGCAGTGGTCAGCATGGCGACGCGCCGCCGTCCCAGCCGCCGCAGCAGGGCAATTTCGGCGTCGGCGCCTTCGGGGTGGCCACCAATGTCCTCGTAGAATCTTTTCGCGATGAGCAGGCCCTGCTCAGGCTTCGGGGCTCCGCCGAATATGAGCCGGAGAGTCCTTGCGAGTTCGGCTAGCCCGGGTCGCAACAGGTCAGCGGCGCCGGACGGCCGGAAGACTGCGGCGCGGCCTGCCCCTTCGAGGCGGTCTGCGGCCTGGATGAATCTGTCGGTGGCCTCGACCCAGTCCGGCTGGGGCACCGTCCCGGCACGCAGGAACAACAGCCACGGGGTGCGCGTGCTGTCAGCCGCGCTCCGAAGGCGGGTGCCCACAGGCTCGGAAGAAGCGATGAAACGGCATCCGGCGATGTCTGCGACTTCAGCGGTGGCGTCGCGAGAACAAGCGTCTGTGACGATGACCTCAGCGACAAGACCGGCCGCGGCGCCGGGGACCAGCGCGGCAAGCGTTGGCACCAGCGACCGCTCCGATTCGTGCGTGGCAATGATGACGCTCAACATGGAACCGTAGCCATTGGATACCGTTGCCACCATATCATGTGGGATTTGGCAACCGTGCCACGAGATCAGGCCCAAGATGCTCAATTTGCTGGCCGAGCAAAACGTTCTTGTTATGTTCACTCTCGCTCGCTAAGGTGATCCTATGGCTCGATCAAACGCAGCCGAAAGACGCCCGCCGGTGAAGGAGCTGCCCTCCGCGCCGGCGGGCGGCTATGAGGATGTCAGCGAGTTGTTGGGCATCGTGGTCGGCCACGAACGCCGCCGGGGCCGCGGTGCGCAGAGCAATGCCTCCGGGCGCTACGAACCTCTCGCCCACATCGCCTTTGACGACGGCTGGCGCACGCTCGACGAACTGCCGCCTTTCAAGACAACGGTGACAGTCGACTCCACCCGCAAGATCATCACCAGAAACGACTCGCCCGATATCGGCTTTGACCGTTCGATCAACCCATATCGCGGCTGCGAGCACGGCTGTATCTACTGTTTCGCGCGTCCGACCCATGCCTATCTCGGCCTTTCGCCCGGGCTCGACTTCGAATCCAGGCTGTTGGTGAAGCCCGAAGCGGCTGCGCTCTTGGAAAAAGAATTGTCGGCGCCGGGCTATGACCCGAAGGTCATCGCGATCGGAACCAACACCGACCCGTATCAGCCGATCGAGCGCCGCTACAAAGTGATGCGACGCATCCTCGAAGTGCTCGACCAGGCCGGACATCCGGTCGGCATCGTCACCAAGTCCGCTCTGGTGCTTCGCGATCTCGACATTCTTGCACGAATGGCCGAGCGAAACCTGGCGAAGGTCGCATTGTCGGTGACCACGCTGGACGCTGATCTCGCGCGCAAGATGGAACCGCGCGCTGCGACGCCGATGCGGCGGCTCGAGACCTTGCGGCACCTGACGCAGGCCGGTGTGCCGGCGACGGTCATGGTTGCGCCGGTGATCCCGGCACTCAATGACATGGAAATCGAGCGCATTCTCGAAGCGGCCCGCACGGCTGGTGTGAAAGAAGCCGGTTACGTTCTGCTGCGCTTGCCTCTTGAAGTGCGCGATCTTTTCAGCGAATGGCTGATGGCGAATTATCCCGACCGCCACCGTCACGTCTTCAAGCTGATCCGCGACATGCGCGGTGGCAAAGATTACGATTCCACCTGGGGCACGCGCATGAAGGGCACCGGGCCCTATGCCTGGATGATTGGCCGCCGTTTCGAAATGGCCTGCGAAAAGCTTGGCCTCAACGAAAAGAGGTGCCAGCTCACCACCGAGCATTTCCGCAAGCCAAAGCCGGGGGCGGAGCAACTGAACCTGTTTGCATGAGTGTGCCGTCCGCGAAACTGACTGCGGTGACCCTCGGCGTGCGCGACGTGCCGGCGAGCGCGCGGTTCTACGAGGCGCTTGGCTTCCAACGGAAGTTTCGCGCAACCGGCGACGAGATCGTGTTCCTCGATGGCGGCGGGGTCGTTCTGGCGCTGTGGGATCGAGACAAGCTTGCGGAGGACACCGGGCTTCCCGCGCAAATCGAGCCCCGGACCTTTCGCGGCGCGACTTTCGCCTGGAATTGCGCGACGAGGGCTGAGGTCGATGCCGTATTCGCCAAAGCTGTGCACGCCGGAGCGCCTTTGCTGCGCGAACCGGAAAGCACCGACTACGGAGGTTATCGCGGCTATTTTTCCGATCTGGATGGCCATGCCTGGGAAGTCGTCCAGGCGCCGGGGTTCACCTTCACCGAAGATGGGCGTTTGATCCTGCCGGCATAGGGCTGTCTTTCCTTGTCCCCGTAATTCCCGGGCGGGGCATCCTGCCATTTGACTTAAGGCCAGCAGCGCGCACAGATCGCGGCCATGGCCCGCAAGCCCAAACCGAAGCCAGCGCGACGCCTGCCGCTGAACGAGCCGATTCTGCGCCCAACGTTCAGGCGCGAGCGGCGCGTGCTCAACAAGGGCATATTTCCGGTCGCTGGTTGCGACGAAGCCGGACGAGGCCCGCTTGCCGGTCCGGTGGTGGCGGCTGCGGTGGTGCTCGATCCCGACCGTATTCCGCGGGGCCTCAACGACTCCAAGAAACTCGATGCTGCCGCGCGCGAGAGGCTCTACGAGAAAATATGTGCGACCGCGCAGGTGGCTGTGGCATTTGGTGCGGTCGAACGGATAGATCGCGACAATATTCTTCGCGCCTCGCTCTGGGCGCTCGCCCGCGCGGTCAAGGCCTTGCCGGTGCAGCCGAAGCTCGTATTCGTCGACGGCAACAAGAAGATCGACTGCGGCTGCGATTGCGAGGCGGTGGTGTCCGGTGACGCGCTGGTGCTGTCGGTCGCTGCCGCCTCGATCGTGGCGAAGGTCACACGCGACCGGCTGATGATCCGGCTGGGCCTTGCTCACCCCGGCTACGGTTTCGAGCGGCATATGGGCTACAGCGTGCCGGAACATTTTGCGGCCCTGGCAAAGCTCGGACCTACGGTTCACCACCGGAAGTCCTTTGCGCCGGTCGCGGCCAAACTCGCCGCCCTGGGCGGCGCCTCCGATGAGGCCATCGGCGAGTTGTTGCCTCTTTAGCCGGCCTTCTCTATTGCTGCCCGGTTCCAACGGCTTTCACCCCGCCCGGGCCAATGCATTACGTCTCCCTGCTCATTGAATTTCTGCGCGGGCGCCCGGCGGTGGTGTTCTGGACCGTTGCGCTGACGCAAGCCGCGCTCTGGACTTTCATTCCGGCGATCTTCTACAGCGCGCCTCCCGGCGACGTTCCGATGCTGCTGGCGATCGGGCATGAATTCGTCCTCGGCAGTTATCTCGGGCCGCCGCTGGCATTCTGGTTTGGCGAGGTCGCATTCCGGCTGGCCGGCTCGTTAGGACTCTACGCGCTGGCGCAGGCCTGCATCGTCATCGCCTACTGGGCAATATTCACCCTCGGCCGCAGCATTGTCGGCACCCGTCACGCCGTCCTCGCCGTCCTGCTGATGGTCGGCGTTGCCGCCTTCTCGGTACCGAGCCCGAATTTCGGTCCGGCGATCCTGGCGGCGCCGCTTTGGGCGCTGGCGCTGTTGTACTACTGGCGCGCGATCGGCGAGCGGAGGCGCGGCTACTGGTTCCTGCTCGCGCTCGTCCTCGGCCTGCTCATTCTCGCAAGCTATGTCGGGCTGATCCTGCTTGCGATCCTGATCGTGTTCACCCTTTCGACGGCGCGTGGACGAGCCGCTGGGCTTCATCCCGAGCCGTGGATCGCCGTGCTGCTTCTGTGCATCGTGGTATTCCCCCACGCACTTTGGCTGGGCAGCGGGCGCTCTCTCGTGATGGAAGGGATCGAAGAGAGCGTGGCTGCGGCTGGCCGGCTCTCGCCCGGAACGTGGCTATGCCTTGTATTGGTGCTCTCGCATCTCGGTCTCGCGCTGCTGGTGATGTTGGCGAGCGGCTGGCCGCGGCATCCGCGCGAGCGCGCGCCGGAAATAGAGCGCAATCCCGTCGAGCCCCTCGCGCGCAATTTCGTTTACGTTTTTGCGCTGGCGCCCGCGCTTGTGGCAATCACAGTTGCCTTTGCCAGCGGCCGTCTCGGACCGCTCGAACGCATAGCGCCGCTGGTCGTGCTCTCGGGCCTCGCCGTTGTTGTCGCTGCCGGCGACAAAGTGCTGCTCTACCGTGAAAGGCTCGTATCGTCCGCCTGGCTCGGCCTGCTGGTTGCACCGCCGGTTCTGGTCGCGCTCTCGATCGCAATATTTCCGTGGATGCTCGGGGTCGATCTCAGAATTGCGCAGCCTGCCAATTCAGAAGGTCAGTTCTACGCAGACATCTACCAGCGCCGGACGGGCAAGCCGCTCGCCTATCTGAGCGGCGATCCGCGGCTTGCTCCACTGATCGCGCTCGCTGCACCGAGCCGCCCGCATGTCTATTTCGCCTGGGCGCCACAGCGAAGTCCCTGGGCGAGCCCCGCGGATATGCTCACGCAAGGCGGTATTCTGGTTTGGCCGGCCGCGGACAATACAGGGACGCCGCCCGCGACGCTGAAAGCGCAGTTCCCCGATATGGTGCAGGAAGTGCCGCGGTCGTTTCCGCGCATGGTGCAGGGCAGGTTGCCGCTGATCAGGCTCGGCTGGTCGATGCTGCGGGCGCAAGGTGCGCCTTAGACGGCTTGGTCTGCTTAGTGATAGCTTTCGCCCTCGCGCACCTTCCCGCTGAACAGCCAGTAAATGAATCCCACATAGCCGAGCACGATCGGCAAAAGCAGCAGCGTGCCGAGCAACATAAAGATCTGACTCGCCGGTGCTGCCGCGGTATCCCAGACTGTGAGCGAGGGCGGAACGAGATAAGGAAAATTGGAAATCACCAGCCCGAGAAATCCCAGCAAAAATAACGCGATCGTTGCCAGAAATGGCGGCACCTCGCGGCCCGTTTCAATCCAATGCCAGGCAAGATAGGCGGTGAGGGCCGTGACGACCGGCACCGGCCACAGGAAGTAAAAGTTCGGAAGCGAGAACCAGCGCGCCGCGATGCGCGGTTCTGCAATTGGCGTCCATAGACTTACAACGGCCATGCAGGCGAGGACCGCCAGCAGCAACGTCTTTGCTTGCCCACGGGCGCGTTCGGCGACCGCCCCTTCGGTTTTCATTGCGAGCCAGGTTGCGCCGAGCAGTCCGTAGCCGGCAATCAGCGACAGGCCGCAAAGCAAGGCGAACGGCGTTGCCCAATCGAACGAGCCGCCGCTGAAGGCGCCGTCGCGCACCGGGATGCCTTCGATAAGCCCGCCGAGGATCACTCCCTGCGCGAAAGCCGCGAATGTTGAACCGGCGGTGAACGCCACGCTCAGCCATGTCTTGCTTTGCGATACCGTGCGGAATTCGAATGCGACGCCGCGGAAGACAAGCGACAGCAACATTACGATCACAGGCAGATAGAACGCTGGCATGACGATCGCGTAGGCCTTCGGAAACGCGACCAACAATCCGCCGCCGCCAAGCACCAGCCAGGTTTCGTTGCCGTCCCAGAATGGCGCCACAGACCGCATCATCTGGCTGCGTTCGGCTTCGTTCCGGGCAAACGGGAACAGGATGCCGATGCCGAGGTCGAAGCCGTCGAGGATCACGTACATGATGACCGCGGTGCCGATCAGCGCGGCCCAGATCACCGGGAGATACCATTCCATGGCTCGGCTCCTCGCAGTCGACCAACTTTACGTCTGTCGCATAGCCGTACGGCCTGCATCATGCGCGGCTGAGATCGGGCGCGCCGAAAATTGTCCGGCCTCTTCGCTCGATGGCCCGGTCGGCCCCTGGGTGATGAGGCGGTTGATGTAGTAGATGCCGAACGAGAACACGACGCCGTAAGCAATGATGAAAAGTGCGAGCGTACCGGCGATGGTTGCGCCCGGCACCGGCGAGGTTGCATCGGCGGTGCGCAGCATGCCCTCAACGATCCAGGGCTGCCGCCCGCTTTCGGTCACCACCCAACCCGCAATCACCGCGACAAATCCAATCCACCAGCATTGCGCCATCACGCGCAAATACCAGCGCGCTTCAAACAACGTCCCGCGCCACCACAGGAAAGCGCCGAGCAGCGCCGCTCCGATCATGAAGACTCCGACTGCAAGCATGACGCGGAAACCGAAGAACACGATCTTCACTGGCGGCCGTTCGGACGCCGGTACGCTGCTCAAGCCCGGGAACAAGCCGTTCATATGATGCGTGAGAATGAGTGAAGAGCCATGCGGGATCGACAGCTCGAAGTGATTGACGCCGGCCTTTTCGTCCGGCCACGCGAAGATGTGGAAGTCGCCGGGCTTGCTGCCGTCCCAATGAGCTTCCATCGCCGCGACCTTGATTGGCTGATGTTCGAGCGTGTTAAGGCCGTGCTGGTCGCCGAGCAGCAATTGCAACGGCGCGAGGATAGCCGTCAGGCCGATCGCCATGCGCAGCATCGTGCGGCCTTCCTCGATGTGTCGCCCGGCAACGAGGTAGCGCGCACCGACTGCCAGCACCACAAAGCCCGTGGTCAGGTAGGCGGCATTGAGCATGTGAGCGAAGCGATAGGGAAAGCTCGGATTAAAGATGGCCGCAATCCAATCGACCGGATAGGCAATGCCTGCGCGGAGTTCATAGCCGCTCGGCGTCTGCATCCAGCTGTTCGCCGATAGAATCCAGAATGCCGAGATGGCGGTGCCGATAGCGACTATCGCCGCCGATAGCACGTAGAGCCAGGGAGGGACGCGATTGAAGCCAAACAGCAGGACGCCGAGGAATGTTGCTTCGAGGAAAAATGCGCTCAGCACCTCATAGCCGATCAACGGACCGACCACGTTGCCGACCATGACGGAAAAACGGCTCCAGTTGGTGCCGAACTGGTACGACAGCACAATTCCCGATACCACGCCCATCGCGAAGGAGACCGCGAAAATCTTGGTCCAGAAGCGCATGAGCTGCTGGTAGTGTTCGTTGCCGCTGCGTAGCCAGACGGCGCCGAGCGTGGCGATATATGCCGAGAGCCCGATTGTGAAGCTCGGGAAGATGATGTGAAAGATAATTGTGAAGGCAAACTGCAAACGGGCCAGCAGGACAGGATCAAAATCCATAGTGAGCTCCGAGCAGTGCCCCGGGCGCAATTATATTCGCGATCTATAAATCATGGCGAGCACATTGCGTTCCACCACTGCGATAAATCGAAGCGGCGGTACGCTCCGCCAGACTATCCACACCGTCCACAATCGCGTCTGACGAGCGGGTTGCGGGCGCGTTAGGCTCGATAAACGAGACAGACGAGGGGAGGGGGATATGGTCAAACGGGCAACTGCACGGTCTGAACAGCCGATCACCGCGATGCTGGAGCGATACTTCGGGCTCGCGCAGCAAGGTACTGACATCCGCACCGAATTCGTTGCCGGTGTGACCACATTTTTGACGATGGTCTACATCGTGTTCGTCAATCCGATCATTCTCAGCAAGACGGGGATGGATCAGGGCGCGGTATTCGTCGCCACCTGCGTGGCCGCTGCGGTCAGCACGTTAGTCATGGCGCTATACGCCAACTATCCGATCGCGCTCGCGCCCGGGATGGGCATCAACGCCTTCTTCGCCTTTACCGTTGTGCTCACTTACAAATACACCTGGCAACAGGCGCTTGCCGCGGTGTTCTGCTCCGGCGTGCTGTTCTTCCTGATCTCGGTGTTCCGCATCCGGCAATATGTCATCGACTCAATTCCGCAGAACCTGAAGCTCGCGGTGTCGGCAGGCGTCGGCCTCTTCCTGGGGATCATCGCGCTGGAAGAAGCCAAGGTCGTGGTCGCCCATCCGGCCACTTTGGTCACGCTCGGCGATCTGAAGAATCCGACGGCAATGCTGATGCTGCTCGGCTTCGTGCTGATCGCCGGTCTGAATTATCGACGCATTCTGGGCGGCACGTTGATCGGCATACTCGTCGTCACGGCCATCGGCCTGCCGTTTGGACTGGTACAATTCAGCGGCGTCATCTCGATGCCGCCGTCGATCGCGCCGACATTCCTGCAACTCGATTTCTCGCGCATCGGCGAAGCCACATTCCTGATCGTCGTGTTCTCGATTCTGTTCGTAGACGTGTTCGACAACGCCGGCACGCTGATTGGTGTCACTCACCGCACCGGGCTGATGAAAAACGGCAAGCTCGCGCGCATGAAAGAGGCGCTGATTTCCGACAGCTTCGCCGCCATGTTCGGCGCCCTGATCGGCACGTCGACCACCACCAGCTATATCGAGAGCGCCGCCGGCGTCTCGGCCGGCGGGCGCACGGGGCTTACCGCTGCCTTTGTCGGCATATTCTTTCTACTGGCGCTTTTCTTTGCGCCACTCGCCGGCATGATACCTGCGTATGCATCTGCCGCGGCGCTCCTTTATGTCGCCTGCGTGATGGCGCGCGGCCTTTCCGAAATCGATTGGGAGGACATCACCGAGTATGCGCCGGCGGTCGTGACCGCAATCACGATGCCACTGACCTATTCGATCGCAACCGGCATCGGTCTCGGCTTCATTACTTATGCGCTGGCCAAACTGATTGCCGGCAAGATTTAGGAGGCGGCACCGGCGGTGATCGTATTGGCGGTGTTGTTCGCGATCAAATTCGCGGTGACGGGCTAGTTCGGACTCTCGTTTCGTCATGCCCGCGCTTGTCGCGGGCATCCACGTATTCCTTTCCGAGTTTGTCATTGAGTAAGGCGTGGATGGCCGGGACGTAGGCGAGCGAAGCGACGCCGTTCTTCGAACGGCTATGCCCGGCCATGACGATTAATTTGTCAGCGCTTTCTTGATCGCCAGGAAATCGCGCCAGGCGAAGCGCTTCTGTAGTGGGCTGCGCAACAGGAATGCGGGATGGAAGGTCGGCATGGCGCGGATCTCGCGCTTGCCGGTATCGAAGTTGAACCAGCGCCCGCGCGTTTTGGTGATCCCTTCCTTGATCCCGAGCAGCGTCTGCGCCGATGGTCCGCCCAGGCACACGAGAATATCGGGATCGGCGAGTTCGATCTGCCGCAGGATGAATGGCAGGCAGATCTGCGATTCTTGCGGCGTCGGCGTGCGATTGCCGGGCGGCCGCCACGGCACGATGTTGGCGATGTAGACTGATGTGCGGTCGAGGCCGATCGCCGCCAGCATGCGGTCGAGCAGTTTGCCGGAGCGGCCGACGAAAGGCAGGCCCTCGATGTCTTCGTCGCGGCCGGGTGCTTCGCCGACGAGCATCACGCGCGCTTGCGGATTGCCATCGGCGAATACCAGTTGCGTAGCGGTCGCCTTCAGAGCGCAGCCGTCGAATTTGTCGAGAATGCCGCGCAACTCCTCGAGCGTCTGCGCGCTTTTTGCCGCCGCGCGCGCCGCCATAGCGGCTTCGTCGGGGGGAGGCGGGGCAGGCGCTGCGGTGCGGCCTTTGATTTCAAGATCGGGCGGGAGGGCAACCGGCTGGGCTGCGCGGGCCGGTGCAGTCGGCTCGGTCGCCGCAAAGCGATCCACCGGCGTTTCGCCGATAAGCGCGTCTACGCCGGCTTCGGCGTAGAAGTCGAGCAGGTCACGCGCCGTCTTGCCTTGTGCGGACGTCATTTATGCATATTAGCATGAGGACTGCGCGATTGCCGCCCCGTGTCTAAAAGTGGACAATTGGCTGGGGAGAGATTCATGGCCGAGCTACCCGCCCGTGAGGCGATGGAATTCGATGTGGTGATTGTCGGCGCCGGGCCGTCCGGCCTGGCCTGCGCAATCCGCCTCAAGCAGATCAATCCGGATATTTCCGTTGTGGTGGTGGAAAAAGGCTCGGAGGTCGGCGCCCACATACTCTCGGGAGCGGTCGTCGATCCGGTCGGTCTCGATCGACTGTTGCCTGACTGGCGCTCCGAGGACACGCCGATCAAGACGGCGGTCTCCGATGATCGCTTCTACTATCTGTCCACTGGTGGCGCGCTGCGGCTTCCCAATTTTATGATGCCGCCCTTGATGGGCAACCACGGCAACTTCATCGTCGCCCTTGGCAGTGTCTGCCGTTGGCTGGCGACAAAGGCCGAAGGCCTCGGTGTCGAAATCTATCCCGGCTTTGCGGCGGCGGAAGTTCTTTACGATACGAACGGCGCTGTTGCAGGCGTCGCGACCGGCGATATGGGCGTCGGCAAGAACGGCGAGCCGAAGGACAGCTTCACCCGCGGCATGGAATTGCGCGCAAAATACACGCTGTTTGCGGAAGGCGCGCGCGGAAATCTCGGCAAGCAAGTGATTGCAAAGTTCGCCCTGGCGAATGAGCGCGAGCCTCAGAAGTTCGGACTTGGGCTGAAAGAGCTTTGGCAGATCGCGCCCGAGAAACACCGCAAGGGCCTGGTCCAACACACCTTCGGCTGGCCGCTCGACAATTCGACCGGCGGCGGGTCGTTCCTCTATCATTTCGACGACAATCTTGTGTCGGTCGGTTTTGTCCTGCACCTCAACTATTCCAATCCTTATCTCTCGCCGTTCGAGGAATTTCAGCGCTTCAAGACCCATCCGCTGGTGCGCCCCACTTTCGAGGGCGGCAAGAGGCTCGCCTATGGCGCGCGCGCGCTGACAGAGGGCGGCTACCAGTCGGTGCCGAAGCTGAGTTTCCCCGGAGGCGTGCTGGTCGGCTGCGACGCCGGCTTCATGAACGTGCCGCGCATCAAGGGCACCCACAACGCGATGCTGTCGGGGATAATGGCTGCCGAGGCCGCCGCCGCCGCAATCTCTGCCGGCCGCAGTCACGACGAGCTTGCCGATTACGAAGCGGCCTGGCGCGCCTCTGCCATCGGCAGCGACTTGTGGAAAGTGCGTAACGCCAAGCCGTTGTGGTCAAGATTCGGCACGTTCGCCGGCATTGCCCTCGGTGGTCTGGACATGTGGACGAACACGTTCGGATTCTCGTTGTTCGGTACGCTCAGGCACGGCAAGCCGGATTGCGCCTCCCTCAAGCCGGCGTCCGGATGCGCGCCGATCGCTTATCCGAAACCCGACGGCAAGCTCACGTTTGACCGGCTTTCGTCGGTGTTTTTGTCCAACACCAATCATGAAGAAGATCAACCTGTGCACCTGCGCGTCGCCGACCTTGGACTACAGAAAAAGTCCGAGCACGACGTCTATGCCGGGCCCTCGGCGCGCTATTGCCCGGCCGGCGTCTATGAGTGGGTCGAGGAAGCAGGCGCGCCGAAATTCGTGATCAACGCGCAGAACTGCGTCCACTGCAAAACCTGCGACATCAAGGATCCAAACCAGAACATCACCTGGGTTCCGCCCGAGGGCGGCGGCGGGCCGAACTACCCGAACATGTGATGCTGTTTGCTCGCGTCGCCGCTACTGGGCGTAGGACGCGATGCCGTTGCCGAACGACCAATTTTCCTTTGGGACTTCGACCAGGTTGACCATGACGTCCTCCGGCCGAATTCCGGGTTCGGCGCTGAGCAATTCGGTGATCCGGCGGTAGAGCGCACGCTTCATTTCGACCGTTCGCCCGACATTCATTGTGATCTGGATGAACACCACCTCGTCGGTTCTTTTGATGTCGAGATAGGTCGGATCGTAGACGATATCGCCGCGCGTGTGCTCGCTGATAACCTGGAAGCGGTCCAGCGGCGGGCAATTGATGCTCTCTACCATGGCGCGGTGCACTGCGGTTCCGATCGCCGCCCGGTAATTTGCCGGCTTTCCTTGCATCAATGAAATTCTGACAAGAGGCATGACACGCTCCTTCAGGAAGCCTTGGCCAACTGCCGGCGGGCGTCCTGCGTCTCGCCGGCATAGCCCCAGGCTTGCGCCGGAATCTCATGCACGACGACGTAAGTGGCTTCCGGCAGGATGCCGAGCGTTGCTGTCAGCAGAGCGTGCCCCTCGGCGATGAACTGCTGCATCTCGTGCGGCGAATTGGTGCCTTGCGTCACTTTGACTTCGGCGTAGGCGGAACGGCCGAAGGCGGACGGCCTGCCGCCGGTGGTCCAATCGTCGGATGCGACGCGTTCAATCGCGACCGCTGTGAGTCCGTGCACCTTGCGCATCGGGCCTGCCATCAATTCAGTGAACCCGGATTGCAAGGCGCGCTTCTGCGCCGGGGTCAGCTCCGGCCCGGCAATCTTGAGCGAAACGAAGGGCATGGCGACCTCCTTGTTGGATCTGAAGGGCGTCCTTCAGCGCACTGCGCGAGCAAAACGACGGCCAGGAAATAGGGCTGTACAATCCATTTGTAAAATTAATTGTTAAAATCATATGCATATGTATTATAAATACATCATGCGGCATCTGGATCTAGCGCTCCTGCAGACCTTCGTTGCCATCGCCGACAATGGCAGCTTCACGCAGGCCGCGAAGCAGGTGCATCGAACACAATCGGCGGTCAGCCTGCAGATGCAGCGTCTGGAGGCGGCCGCCGGCGCTCCGCTGTTCAAAAAGACCGGACGTCAGATGGAGACGACGGACGCAGGCGATCTGTTGCTCAATCACGCACGCACGTTACTGGCGCTGAACGACGAGGCGCTGCATGCACTCCGCGGCATGACGATCGAGGGCACGGTGCGCCTAGGCGCGCCGACCGACGTGGCCGAAGATTTTCTTCCCGAAATACTCAAGATGTTTTGTGCCGCCCACGCGCGGGTAAAGCTCGAAGTCGTGGTTGAGCGCAGCCACGAACTGGTCAAGGCGTTTCGCGCCGGCAAGCTCGATCTTGCGATCGCGCTCGGTGAAATGCCCGGAGGCGAAGTGTTGGGAAAGCAAAAGGTGATGTGGATCGCTGCGCACGAATTTGAACTCAATCCGCAGCAACCGGTTCCGCTCATCTTGCTGGATGCGCCGTGCATATTCCGAAGTCTTGCAATCGAAGCTTTCGACGCACACGGGATTCCCTGGCGCATCGCCTACAGCACGTCGAGCCTGTCGGGGTTGCGGGCAGCCGTCAAAGCCGGACTTGGTATTACGCCGCGAACTGCGACTGTTCGGGAAGGTGGACTGCGCTATGTGCCGCACAGCCGGAAATTGCCGGCGCTCGGCCGCCTCAGTCTGTCGCTTTACGGCGCGAAGACACCAGGTTCGCCCGCAATCACCAAGCTCGCCGAACTCGTCAGGGAACGTCTTAGCAGCGTGCTCAGGACGTCACACTGACGCTCTACTGATTCTCCGGCGTTACCGGGGTTCCGTCCGGAGTGGTAGCGGGGCGAAATACCCGAATTTGTGATTTCGGGAGGCGCCTGCGTCACGATACCGCC
Organism: uncultured Pseudomonadota bacterium; assembly: GCA_963762485.1. Classification (GTDB taxonomy): domain Bacteria; phylum Pseudomonadota; class Alphaproteobacteria; order Rhizobiales; family Xanthobacteraceae; genus Pseudolabrys. The sequence goes on from CAVXLE010000012.1 coordinate 18,929, forward strand.
ACATCGGGGCTTTCATGCTCATTTCTTCAGCGCTGCCGTGGGACGTTCTTGCGGGAGCGGCGCAAAAAGGCCATTCTCGGCGTAACATCGGTGTTCGCGCGCAACCCGCGGACAACCGTTTCATTGGAGCACCGCCCGTGACGTCTTCGAGCCTCGGCCGCTGCATTGCCGGCAGCGCGCTTGCCGCCTTTGTCTTGGCGGCACCGATCACACTTGCCGCGCAGCCATCGAGCACCCTGGAATTTGCCAGCACGACAGCTTCGGGCAGTTACCTTGCCGCCCGCCACGCTGGCCAGCAGCGCGACGCTGGTGCCGCCGCTGCCTATTACCGTTCAGCTCTCAAGCGCGACCCGAACAATAGCGAGCTGCTCGACCGCGCCTTCCTGTCGTTCCTTGTCGATGGCGAAATCGATGAGGCCGTGAAATTCGCCGAGCGCGTTGTGCAGGTCGACAAGAACGACCGCGTTGCGCGGCTGGTGCTTGGTGTAAGCGGTCTCAAGCGCAAGCAATACACCGCCGCACGCCAAAATCTGGCACAATCGATCCGCGGACCGATCACCGATCTCACCGCCACTCTGCTTACTGGCTGGAGCACATACGGCGCCAACGATACCAAGGGCGCCATCGCGGCGATCGATCACCTCGCCGGGCCGGACTGGTACGCGATATTCAAGGAACTGCACGCAGGATTGATCTACGACATTGCCGGCAATGAAAAGGAAGCCGGCAAGCGTCTCGAGCATGCCTACAAGCTCGACTCCTCTGCGCTGCGGGTGGTCGAAGCCTATGGCAGCTGGCTGTCGCGCAATCGCTCGCCGAAGGAAGCGCTGGGGATCTTCGAGACGTTCGACAAGGCACTACCGCGTCACCCGCTCGTGGTCGAAGCGATGGACAAGCTCAAGGCCGGCGAGAAATTGCCGCCGCTTGTTGCCAACGCACAGGCCGGTGGCGCCGAAGCGCTCTACGGGCTTGGCGCCTCGCTCGGCCGCCGTGGCGGCGAGGATCTCGGCCTGGTCTATCTTCAACTTTCGCTGTTTCTCGCTCCGACCCATCCATTGGCGCTTCTATCGCTTGCCGATCTCTACGAGTCGCTGAAGAAACCGGAACTCGCGATCAAGATTTACGAGCGCGTTCCTGCGAATTCGCCACTCCATCGCAATGCCGCCATCCAGATGGCCGCCAATCTCGACAGCCTCGACCGGCCCGATGAGGCACAAAAGCATCTTGAGGCATTGATCAAGCAACACCCGGATGATCTCGAAGCCATCATGGCGCTCGGCAATGTCCTGCGCGGCCACAAGAAGTTCGCCGAATGCGCTGACGTTTATTCCAAGGCCGTTACTGCGATCGGAACGCCCGAGAAATCAAACTGGGTGAGCTTTTATTTCCGCGGCATCTGCTACGAGCGGTCGAAGCAATGGCCGAAGGCGGAAGCAGATCTCAAAAAGGCGCTCGATCTCTTTCCCGATCAGCCGCACGTGCTCAATTATCTCGGCTATTCCTGGATCGACCAAGGGGTCAACCTGGACGAAGGCATGGATATGATCAAGAAAGCCGTGCAGCAGCGTCCGGACGATGGCTACATCGTCGACTCGCTCGGTTGGGCCTACTACCGCTTGGGCAACTACGAGGAAGCCACCAAGCAGCTTGAACGTGCAATCGAGCTCAAGCCGGAAGATCCCACGATCAACGACCATCTCGGCGATGCCTATTGGCGGATCGGCCGCGTGCTTGAGGCCAAATTCCAGTGGGCGCACGCGCGCGATCTCAAGCCGGATCCGGAAGAGCTTCCCAAGATCGAGGAAAAGCTCAAATCGGGTTTGCCCGATGAAACTTCGTCCCAGGCCAAGGCCGGCAAGAAGAGCGGCGACGGCGGCTAGCGGCGTCATGCGTAAGCGACGGGTTTTTGCGTGAGCGCGACGCTGGTCGAAAAGGCTGCCGCCAAAATCAATCTGACATTGCGGGTGATCGGACGCCGCGCCGATGGCTATCACGAGCTTGAAAGCCTGGTGGCCTTCGCCGATATCACCGATGTGCTGACATTGCAGCCGGGTGCCGAGGACGGGCTCGAGGTGCGCGGTCCCTTTGCTGGCAAGAGTGGCGTGGTCGCCGACAATCTGGTTCTCAAAGCGCTCGGTGCATTGCGGCAGCGCATCGCCGGACTGAAGGCCGGACGCTTTCTGCTTGAGAAGAACGTACCGGTGGCGGCGGGTCTTGGCGGCGGCTCGGCCGACGCCGCAGCGGCCCTGCGGCTCATTGCCCGCGCTAACGGTATTGCTTTGGACGATCCGCGGCTGATGGTGGCAGCCCGCGCCGTGGGCGCCGATGTGCCAGTGTGTCTCGATCCGGTCCCGCGCGTCATGCGCGGCGTCGGCGAGCTGTTGTCAGGGCCGCTCGATTTGCCGGTGCTGCCGGCGGTGCTGGTCAATCCGGGTGTGCCATTGGCGACCCGCGATGTTTTCGACAAGTTTGCCGGCGGCCAAGGCGGAAGGGATCTTGCCGACGTGCCGCGCGAGTTTGGCGCGCTGATCGACTGCCTCAAGCGGCACGGCAACGATCTCACGGCTGCTGCGACGACCTGCGCCCCGGTCATCGCCGAGGTGCTGGCGGCCTTGAACGAGCTCTCAGGTACCAAGCTTGTTCGCATGTCAGGCTCAGGGCCGACATGCCTTGCGTTGTTTACCGCATATGGCGAAGCGGCCGCGGCAGAGCAGCGGCTCAAGGCCGAGCGAAAAAACTGGTGGGTGCAGGCGACGGTCTTTGGCGCGGCGCCGAAACCTTGAATTTGCCGGCTTTGCTGGCGACTGTTGCAACCCGCCAGGTTTTCGATCACTCACAAAGTCGCGGGAGTGGAGCAAACAATGAATTACCGGTGGCTGGTCTCGGCATTCGCGATCCTGGGCATCATTGCCGCCGATCCGGCATTCGCGCGCCCCAAACACAAGGCCAAGGCCGCGTGTGCGGACCAATATGTGCCCGCTTTCTCGTCGGATGGATTCGCCCGCTACCTCTTCCTGCCGACCGATCGCGAACCGAGACCGAATGGCTGCGCGCCGCCGGCTTATGCCTATGGTAAGTATGTCGGCCAGGATCCCGACCCCAATATTCGCTTCCAGCTGCAGCGCGATCCCGCGACGGGCTATTCGGCGCACCAGAACTAGCGAAGCCGCATTCGCTCGTTAATGCGCGCGCGCAATGCAGAACGCGACCGCTTCTTCTAATGCTGATTTGATTTCCGACGGGGGCACCAATGCCAGCGCATCGGTGGCGATCGCGCCGTAGTGCCGGGCACGGCCGACGGTGTCCTCAATTGCATGGTGCTTGGCCATCAATGAAATGGCCGCATCAAGATCGTCATCGCGAATGTCGCCATTGCCCAGCGTCCGGTTCCAGAACGCGCGCTCGCTTTCAGTGCCGCGCCGAAAGGACAGCACCACCGGCAGGGTGATTTTGCCTTCCCGGAAATCATCACCGACGTTCTTCCCGAGCTTGGCGGACTTGCCACCGTAGTCGAGCGCGTCGTCGATGAGCTGGAAAGCAATCCCGAGATTCATTCCGAATGATCGGCAGGCGGCCAGTTCGGCTTTCTCCTTGGCCGCGAGCGCCGGGCCTACTTCGCAAGCGGCTGCGAACAATTCGGCTGTCTTCGCACGGATAACTGCCAGATATTCGTCTTCGTTGGTGGCAGTATTCTTGGCGGTACCGAGTTGCATCACTTCGCCTTCGGCAATCACGGCAGCTGCCGACGACAGGATGTCGAGCGCGTGCAGGTTTCCGACCTCAACCATCATCTTGAACGCCTGGCCAAGCAGAAAATCGCCAACGAGGACGCTCGCTTCATTGCCCCACAACATGCGGGCCGCAACTTTGCCGCGGCGCATATCGCTTTCATCGACCACATCGTCGTGCAACAGCGTCGCCGTGTGCATGAACTCGACTGCGGCGGCGAGCTTAATGTGACCGTCGCCGGCGTAACCCGCCAGCCTGGCCATCGCCAAAGTCAGCATCGGCCGCAATCGCTTGCCTCCAGAAGAAATCAAATGATTGGCGACCTCCGGGATCATGGCGACTTCGGAGCCGGTCCGTGCCAGAATCGTCGAGTTGACGCGCTCCATGTCCGGTGCCACCAGTTCGGCAAGACGATTGAGCGAGGCGTGGTGCGGATACTCAAAAGGAAGGACGACGGCCAAAATTCATCTCCGACACTGAGAAAGCGCAAGCATAGGAACGCTATGCTATCGGGGCAAGGGCGTTAGATCGTCGTATCACCGCATTTTGACGCAGCCGACAGTGGGCAATGGGATTGCAAGTGGTAAGCATAAGAGCCGGCATCGCCCGAAATTCCAACGGCCGGCGGCAGGCGTAGGCCATGCGTGAACTCATCCGTACAAATGATGCTGTTCTGGTCTCGGCCGTGGTGGCGCTCTTGGAAAGTGCGGGTATCCGCCCGCTGGTGTTCGACCAGAATATGAGCGTGCTGGAAGGTTCGCTCGGTGTCCTTCCGCGCCGCGTGCTGGTGGCGGAGGGCCACGAGTTGCGGGCGCGGCAGCTTCTTGAGGACGCCGGGCTCGGCCATGAGCTGCGTTCCGATGGAAGCTGAGAGTGAAACAAGCGAAGACGCCATTCTCGGCGGACGACTTCGGATACGCCAGCCGCTACGGGGTCATCGTGTCGGCCATGATGCAATTCTACTGGCGGCCGCGACAGCGGCGCTATCGGGCGAGCAAGCGGTCGATCTTGGTGCGGGCGTCGGCGCCGCCGGCCTCGCACTTGCCTCGCGTATCCCTGGCTTGAAATTGACGCTGGTCGAAATCGATACCGGGTTATGCGCGCTGGCGACGGACAATGCACGGCTCAATGGGCTGGATGATCGAGTGGCGGTCATTGCTCGCGACGTCGAGGACATGGATGCCCTGAAGGCCGCCGGACTTTCACCGGGCAGCATAGATCGCGTCTTGATGAATCCGCCCTTCCACGATGCGCGGCGACAGAATGTCTCGCCTGATCCGCGCCGCCGGCTCGCACATGTAGGCGTGGCGGGCTTGCTGGCCCGTTGGATCGCGACTGCCGCGCAGCTTCTGAAATCGCAGGGAGTGCTGACGCTAATTTGGCGAGCTGACGGACTGGACGAAGTGGTCGGTACCCTGCAGCCTGCGTTCGGACGTGTCGTGGTGTTGCCGGTTCATCCGCGGCCAGGCGCGCCGCCGATCCGCGTGTTGGTGCGCGCGGTGAAAGGCGGCCATGGCGCGCAAGCCACGTGTCCGGCGCTGGTGCTCAACGACGAACGCGGTCAGCCTACGGCTGCAGCCGAAGCCGTGCTGCGTGCGGGTGGGACACTGAGCATTACCGAAGCGTAAACGCCGCGCCAGATGCCTAAGCTCTGCGCCGCCGTGGCATAATTTCGCGCCAGCGACGACCGGCCAGTTGGCGCCGTACGCGGCCCAGTTTCTCATCGCTCAGGTGCGAAAGTACAATCACGGTGCCGATTAACAGGAACAGGAGTCCGATCTTGGGATCCATCAATCCGCCTCTTCTAAATCGCCACCCAGCGGTGGCACCGTGTGCGTTGCAAAAAGCATTCCAAAGTTAAAAATTAGGCAATTAGGCCACTATTTGTTGCAGATCGCCAAAACGTGATGCGGTGCGGTCCAGGGCGACCCATAGGCTTGTTGCCTGCGTCCCGTCCCCGGCGGCCTTTGACTTAAAGGGTGGTGCCTGCCTATCTGAATGAGATGGCCAATCCTGCAATCCCGACCCAATCAAATCCCGGCACACGTATGATTGAACTCTTCGCGCGATTAATCCCGCGCCGGTTTCGAACTGACATACCCGTCGTGCCGGTGGTGCGCCTTGCTGGAGCGATCGGGGTGGTGACCCCGCTGCGGCCAGGACTGCTCCTGTCCACCATCGCCCGATCGCTCGAACGCGCATTCGAAATGCCGCGTGCGCGCGCGGTGGCCCTCGTCATCAACTCGCCGGGCGGCTCGCCGGCGCAATCGCATCTGATCTTCCGGCGCATTCGGCAACTGGCGGACGAAAAGCACATTCCCGTGCTGGCGTTCGTCGAGGACGTCGGCGCGTCTGGGGGCTATATGCTGGCTTGCGCAGCCGACGAGATCATTTGCGACCAATTCTCGATCGTCGGATCGATTGGCGTCGTCGGCGGCACCTTTGGCTTTCCCAAGCTGATGGAGAAGCTCGGCATCGAGCGCAGGCTCTATACCGCTGGCGATCGCAAGGTGATGCTCGATCCGTTCCTGCCGGAGAAACCAGACGACGTAAAGCGTATCAAAGCGATCCAGCAAGACATGCACGAGCATTTCATTGGGCTGGTCAAGTCGCGGCGTGGCGACAAGCTGCACGGGTCGGACAAGACGCTGTTTTCCGGAGAATTCTGGACAGCGGGCAAGGCCGTCGAGATGGGACTGGCGGACACCATTGGCGATCTGCGTTCGACTTTGCGCGAGCGCTACGGTGACAAGGTGCACACACCGCTCATTTCCGCCGAGCGCTCACTGTTCGGCCGTCGGCTGCCCGGCGTCAATCTGATCGATACGCTCGCGCGGGATTCCGGCCTTGCCGACGACCTTGTGTCGGCAATCGAAACGCGCGCACTCTGGGGACGTTACGGCCTGTAGCGGCCGAAGCGATCGTTTGCTGACTATTGTATCGGTTTGTTTCCGAACAATTTTGCGACGGCGGAGACCTGCGCGCGCTGCTGTTCTATCGACGCGGCGAATTCGGCGGCGTTGCCGGGACTGACGATTTGCCCGGTGGCGGTCAGCCTCTTTACGATCTCAGGGTCGGCTGCGACCGCGCGGATGTCATCCGCGATCTTTGCGCGCACGCTGTCGGCAATTTCTGGCGGCCCAAACAATCCGACCAGTCCATCGAATTCGAGCGACGGATAGCCAGCTTCGGTTGCAGTGGGAACGTTGGGAATCGCGGGCGCACGCTCGTGATTGGTAACCGCCAGTACTTTCACCGTGCCGGCTTCCACTTGCGGGCGCACGATCGCGTAGGCCGGCATATAAACTTGGATCACGCCTGACGCGAGATCGGTAACCGCGCCGGCTGGATTCTTGTAAGGCACTTTCGCCATCTTGAGGCCGACGGTGTTCAGATATCCGGCGAACACGAAATCGGTAAAGCCCGTGGCTGTGGTCCAGTTCAATTGGCCGGGCTTGGCGCGCGCAAGCGCTTCCAGCTCTTTCAGTGAATTGACGTTCAACGAGGTCGGGACGCTGACGGCAACAACGGTCTTGGAGATGCGGGCGATCGGGATGAGGTCCTTTTGATCGTAGGGCAGCTTGTCGTGGAAATAGGGATGCGCGGTGAATGAACTCACCGGCGATACCAGCAGGACATGATCGTCATGCGCGCTCAGGAAACTGGTGATGGCGAGCATGCCGTCGCCGCCCGGACGATTTTCTACGACGACGGGCTGGCCCCAACGCGCCGACAGCTTGTCCGCGAATAGCCGTGCGCCGATATCGACGCCGCTGCCAGGTCCGAGCGTGATAATGAATCGCACCGGCCGGCTTGGCCATGCATCCGCGGCATGGCACAGGCCCGAAAAAAGCGGCGACATTGCAAGGAAAGTGACAATCAAACCCGATATGGCCCAATTGGCCTTAGCTGTGCTGCTCATGGTTCCTCCACGGGCCGGCCGTTCAGGTGACGGCCGTTGCGGCTCCTTGATGCACTAACCCCGGCCGAGGCTAGCTTATTTGCCGCAGTTTTCACCAGCGAATGCCTTGCGGACAGTGATTTTGGTCGTGCCGCCGCGCTTGGCCGCACCCTGCGTACTCGATCCGCCCCGAAAATGCCGCGTTCGCGACCGAGCCTTTACCGGTCGATAGAGATCGGAGCCGCCTATGCCGCCGTTTTTGCTGTCACCGCTGGTGAAGTGGTCGCTCGCCGCAATGGGCGGCGCCATGATCGTGCATTGGGCGGTCAAGGAAGCGCGCCGGATCAACGAGGAGCTCGATCAGGCGAGGCGCGTGAAGGCGAGGATCACGGATGCCGAAAAACGCCCGACGCTTCGCCGCGATCCGCGGACCGGCGAATACCGGCTGTAAAAACTTACAATTTTGATGATCGGCTAATCGATCTCAGTGGTCGGCCGTGCGCTTGTGGCCGCCGACCATCGCGCCGAAAAACAGCACGATCAGTACCCAACCAATGAGTTGAAACTCGAGCACGACTATACCCTCCAGCGGCAACATTCTTTGGTCGCGTGGGTATCAGTCGCGGTTCAAAATCGCGTAAATGGTCCTCGACTTGACCCTCCGTAGGGCCGCAACTAGGGTCGAATCTATTCCCGTGCTTAAGAATCAGTATCCATCCGATGGCTGAAGCCAACCTTCGTGCCAGCGAGCACGCACATCAAGGCAACCTGGACCCGTCGCGGTCATTCCAGGGGCTTATTCTTGCGCTGCAGCAGTATTGGGCGAACTGGGGCTGCGTCATCCTGCAGCCGTACGACATGGAGGTGGGGGCGGGCACTTTCCACCCGGCCACCACGCTACGCGCGCTGGGGCCGAAGCCGTGGAATGCGGCTTATGTGCAGCCGTCGCGCCGGCCAAAGGATGGCCGCTACGGTGAAAACCCGAACCGGTTGCAGCACTACTACCAATTCCAGGTGATCCTGAAGCCATCGCCGCCGGACATCCAGGATCTGTATCTCAACTCGCTTAAGGCGATCGGCGTCGATCCGAAAATCCACGACATCCGTTTCGTCGAAGACGATTGGGAAAGCCCGACGCTCGGTGCGTGGGGGCTCGGTTGGGAGTGCTGGTGTGACGGCATGGAAGTGTCGCAGTTCACGTATTTCCAGCAGGTCGCGGGCTTTGAGTGCGCACCGGTTGCCGGCGAACTCACCTACGGGCTTGAGCGGCTCGCCATGTATGTGCAGGGCGTCGACAATGTATTTGCGCTCAACTTCAATGGTCGGGACGACGACAAGAAGGTCACTTACGGCGACGTCTTCCTGCAGGCGGAGCAAGAATATTCGCGGCACAATTTCGAGTTCGCCGACACGGCGATGCTGTTCGAGCAATTCAAAATGGCGGAAGCGGCCTGCCAGAAATATCTCGCCGCCGGCTGGTCCAACGGCAAGAAGGAGCGTCATCTGCTCGCACTTCCTGCCTACGACCAGTGCATCAAGGCGAGCCACGTGTTCAATCTGCTCGACGCGCGCGGCGTGATTTCGGTCACCGAGCGGCAAAGCTACATCTTGCGCGTGCGCGAACTTGCGAAAGCCTGCGGCGAAGCCTGGCTGGCGACCGAAGGTGGAGGCGTGGCATGACCAATCCGGAGATCGGCCGCGAGCCGATCGCGGTAGAGGTCGACGCCGGCAAAATTTATTGGTGGTGCCCGTGCGGGCGATCCAAGAGCCAGCCGTTCTGCGACGGCTCGCACAGGGTGACCACTTTCGAACCGATTGAGTACAAGCCCGCGAAAAGCGGCAAATTGTTCTTTTTGCACATGCAAGCGCAGCAAAAAGAAACCGCTCTGCGACAGTAGCCATAAGAAGCTATAATCGAATCATCCGTCGCGAGGGCGACCGAAGATCATGTTGCTCTGGGCCATTTCACTCGTCGCTGCAGCGATCGTCCTGTACGTCATAATCACCTTCAACCGCCTGGTACGCACGCGCCAGATGGCAAACGAGGCCTGGAGCGGGATCGACGTCCAGCTCAAGCGGCGCTCCGAGCTCGTTCCAAATTTGGTCGAGACCGTCAAAGGTTACGCTGGACACGAGCGCTCGGTGCTGGACGAAGTAACGCGTTTGCGCGGCACTGCACGCGCGTTGCCGCAAGACGACGTTGCGAGCCGCGCACAGGCGGAAGGGGCCCTGTCGCTTGCGCTCGGCAAGCTTGTGGCATTGGCCGAGAATTATCCCGACCTCAAGGCGAGCGCGAATTTCCTCGATCTGCAGCAGCAGCTGAGCCAGCTCGAGACGGAGCTTCAGATGGCGCGCCGCTATTACAATGGAGCGGTGCGCAATCAGAACGTCCTGGCGCAGTCTTTCCCCAGCAATCTGATCGCCGGCCTGTTCGGCTTTGGGCAGCGCCAATATTTCGAGATCTCGGATGCGGCCGATCGTGACGTGCCCAAGGTCACGCTGCAGCCGGCACCGCCAGCGCGATGATCGAGGCTATGGCAGCGCTCGCTCGATCGTGCCGGGCGCCGGCCTGGTCGATCCTGCCGCGGCTTGTCTTGGGCCTATGGCTCTTTGGCAGCAGCGGCGCATTCGCGGCCGAGGTTATCGATTCATTTTATTCCGACGTGCGCCTTGCCAAGGACGGCGAGATGAGCGTCACCGAAACCCTTCGCGTACAGGCGGAAGGACGCGACATCAGGCACGGCATCTATCGCGACTTTCCGTTGACCTTCAGAGATGCCGGCGGTGTCGTGCGCGAAGTGGACTTCAAATTGCTCGGCGTCGAACGCGACGGCCGGCCGGAGGCGTATTCCACGACCCGCCAGCACGGCATCATCCGCATCTATGCCGGCGACAAGGACACCGTCGTTCCGCGCGGCGAACACACTTACGTCTTTCGCTACCGCACCGGACGGCAAGTCCGCTGGTTTGAGGGCAAGCCGGAACTCAACTGGAACGTCACCGGCAATTTCTGGCGCTTTCCTATCCTTTCCGCGACCTATCACCTGCAATTTGTCGCGGGCGGGGCGCCGGTCCGCTGGACAGCATTCACCGGCCGCGTGGGAGCGCGCGGCAACGACTGGCATGGCAGCGTGGGCGCGCTTGGATCGCTCACTGTCGAGACAACGCGGCGTCTGGCGCCGGGCGAGGGCCTGACTGTCGTCGCCGAAATTCCCGCCGAGGCCGTCCAGGCGCCAAATGCGAACACGCTGCTGTGGTACAAGATTTTCGATAACCGGCAGTGGATTTTCGGGGGCGTCGGGCTGGTGCTGGTGTTCGGCTATTATTTCGCAGCCTGGATCGCGGTCGGCCGCGATCCTAGAGGCGGCACCATCATTCCGCTGTTCTATCCGCCAAAGGGGATCTCACCGGCGCTCGCCAATTACATCCACAACTGGGGCCTGAGCCGCGAGAAATGGCGCGCCTTTACCGCCGCGGCGCTGTCGCTCGCGGTGAAAGGATTGGTCAGGCTTAACTACGGCAGCGCGTTGACCCTGAAGACGACGGGAAACGACCCACAAGGCCGCGTGCCGCTCTCTTCGGAGGAGCGTGCGATCGTCACCAAATTGAACGCGAGCGGGGGCAGCCTAGTCATCGATCGTTCGCATGGAACCACGGTGGCAGATCTCGGCAATAAATTCACGAGCGCCGTCGAACTGGAAAACCGCAACCGCTTCTTCCGCCGCAATCTCGGTTACGTCATCGCCGGGCTGGCCCTGACGGCGGCCGCGGTGTTTAGTGTTGTCACGTTTGGCGGCTTGCAAGACCAGGACATTTCCATTCTCGCCGCCTTTGGCTTTGGTGGATTTATTGCCGGCATCCTGGCGATGCAGATCCTGCCGGTTCTGTTCAGCGGGTTTACTTTGGCTTCCTTGTTTCGCGGCCTGCTCTCTTTGGCCTTTTTTGCCGTGTTCATTTCGATTTCGACATCCATCATCCCGGTGGTTTTCCCGAATGGCTTCGGCGGCGCGCTGCCGGCTCTGTGGTCGTATATCGAGAACTATCCGTTCCCGTTTGTGCTGGTGACCGCATTCACGACGGTCAACGGCCTGTTCTTCCACCTGATGCGCGCGCCGACCGCGCTCGGCCGCCCGATCATGGACCAACTCGCGGGCTTTCGGCTCTATCTCGAGACGGCGGAATCCGATCGCCTCAACATAAGCGCGCCCGAAATCACGACGGATCGCTTCGAAGCGCTGTTGCCCTATGCAGTCGCTCTCGACGTTGAAAAGCCCTGGTCCGATGCTTTCGCAGCGGCGCTGCGCCGCGCCCATCCCGGCGACGCGGACCCGATGAGCAACTACCACCCGGGCTGGAGTTCGGGCGGCGGCTGGTCGGGCAACAATTTCAGCAGTGTGGTGTCGTCGTCGGTGTCGCGCATGAGCGCCGCCCTTGCCAGCGCAGTGCCGGTCTCGTCCGGTTCGTCCGGCTTTTCCGGTGGTGGCGGCTCCGGCGGCGGCGGGGGTGGCGGCGGCGGCGGCGGCTGGTAAAGCAGGAGCCGCATGGGTGACAGCGGCGGGTCTCCTTGCTACGCAGGCGCCGCGATCGAACCCTTCAAACCCTGGCCGACATGCCCGACCTGCTGATCGAATTCCTGTCCGAGGAGATCCCAGCGCGCATGCAGGCACGCGCAGCCGAAGACCTGCGCAAGATGGTCACCGACCGGCTAGTGGCGGCCGGCCTCGTCTACGAGGGTGCCCAGTCCTTCGCGACGCCGCGCCGCCTGGCGCTGTCGGTGCATGGCGTTCCCGCGCGTCAGCCCGACATCAAGGAAGAAAAGAAGGGTCCACGGGTCGGCGCGCCCGAAGGCGCAATTGCCGGCTTCCTGAAAGCGGCGGGGCTCAAGTCGATCAGCGAAGCCAGGGTGCAGCCCGACAAAAAGGGTGATTTCTACGTGGCGTTGATCGAGAAGCCGGGCAGGGTGGCGATCGATGTCATCGCCGAAATGATACCCGAGGTCATCCGCGGGTTCCCATGGCCGAAATCGATGCGCTGGGGCGCCGGGCGTCTCAGCTGGGTGCGCCCGCTGCATTCGATCATCGCGATTTTCGGACCGGAGACCGAAGAGCCTGAGCTCGTGCCGTTCACGATAGACGGCATCGCCGCCAGCGACGAAACCCGCGGCCATCGCTTTATGGCGCCCGCGCCATTCAAGGTACGCCGTTTCGACGACTACGTCGCCAAGCTTGAACAGGCCAAGGTCGTGCTTGATCCGGCGCGCCGCGCCGACATAATTCGCGCCGACGCCAAGAATCTCGCCTTCGCGCAAGGTTACGAGCTGGTGGAAGACGAAGCTCTGCTGGCCGAAGTCGCGGGCCTCGTGGAGTGGCCGGTGACGATGATGGGTAGCTTCGATCGGGCGTTCCTGTCGATCCCCGGCGAAGTCATTCGCGCCACGATCCGCACCAACCAGAAATGCTTCGTGCTGCGCGATCCGCAGTCCGCCAGGCTGGTCAATAAATTCATTCTTGTCGCGAACGAAGAAGCCACTGACGGCGGCAAGGCGATTGTTGCTGGCAACGAACGGGTCATCCGCGCTCGGCTCTCTGATGCCAAGTTCTTCTACGAGACAGACCTGAAGACGCGTCTGGAAGACCGGCTGCCGAAATTCGAGCAGATCGTTTTCCACGAGAAGCTGGGCACCCAGGCGGAGCGAATTGCGCGCGTTGTAGAGCTCGCCGGCCAGCTCTCGCCGATCGTCGGCGCAGAATTGGCGGAGACCGAGCGCGCAGCGCAATTGTGCAAGGCCGACCTGTTGACGGAAGTCGTTGGCGAGTTTCCCGAGCTGCAAGGTCTGATGGGCCGCTACTACGCCGAGGCGCAGGGCGAGGACGAAGCCGTCGCCCACGCCATTGAAGATCACTACAGGCCGAAGGGGCCTGACGACCTCGTGCCAGGCGATCCGGTCGCAATTGCAGTCGCTCTTGCCGACAAGATCGACACGCTGGTCGGCTTTTGGGCGATCGACGAAAAGCCCACCGGTTCAAAGGATCCCTACGCGCTCCGAAGGGCTGCTTTGGGCGTTATCCGGGTCGTCGTTGAAAACGAATTGAGGCTGCCGTTGCGCGTATTGTTCTGGAGGCACTTTGGCTCGGTCGCCCGCGACGAAGCACTCGCCAGCGCGATTACGATGCTGCATCCACTGAACGAACAAATTGCCACGATAAGTGCGAGCGACATCGAGTTGGCTGTCAAGCTCGAAGTGCTCGTTTCGGAAAAAGCCAAGCAGGTGGCGAAGCCGCTGCTCCTGCAGGCTCATAGCTACCTGCATCAAACCTACGATCTGATCGCCTTCTTGGCTGATCGCCTGAAGGTCCAGTTGCGCGAACAGGGCGCACGTCACGATCTGGTCGATGCGGTGTTCTCGCTTTCGGGTCAGGACGATCTGCTGATGATCGTGCGTCGCGTCGAGGCGCTCGGAAAGTTCCTCGACAGCGACGATGGCAAGAATCTGCTCGCGGGGGTCAAGCGCGCGTCAAACATCCTCCGCATAGAGGAGAAGAAAGACAAACGTGAATACGCCGGTGCGCCGGACGCGAAATTGTATCAACTCGCCGAAGAGAAGGTGCTGGCCGAGGCGATCAACGCCGCAAAAAAGGAAGCTTCCGCTGCCATCGATAAAGAAGACTTCGCCTCCGCCATGACCGCGATGGCTAGGCTTCGCCCACGGGTCGATGCATTCTTCGACAAAGTTACGGTCAATGTTGAGGACAAGGCATTGCGCGAAAATCGCCTCAAGCTGCTCAACGAGATCCGCGAGGCCACTCGCGGGGTAGCGGATTTTTCGAAGATTGAGGGATAACTGCGAGTCCGCCGCATTGGACAGTTTTGCCGCTATCGGAAAATGACTTAAAGTGGAACCGCGCGGGGGCCCCGCCGTTTCAATTCCATTGCTGCCAGTAGGGGAGTACACCATGGTCATCGGGATTGCGCATTTGCAGCCCATCGTCGCGCTCATCGCCGGTATTCTTATTCTTGTCATCCCGCGCCTGCTCAACATCATCGTTGCCGTCTATCTGATCGTGATCGGTTTGCTTGGTATTGGACTTATCCGCTAATCCGAATTCCGGGCTTGCGCCGACCCGTTCGGCGATGTTTTTAGGTGGTCCGTCCTACCCAATATTGCTTGACCCATGGCCAAACGAAAAAAATCACGCGTCAGCGTAAAACGCAGGAAACAGGCGGTTCGCAGGGCTTCGCGCTCGAAACCGAAGGTTTCCGCTCAATCCAAGGGCAAATGGGTCTATGGCTTCGGCGACGGGCGCGCGGAGGGTAAAGCCTCCATGCGCAACCTTTTGGGCGGCAAGGGAGCCGGGCTCGCCGAAATGGCCAATCTCGGTCTGCCCGTTCCGCCCGGCTTCACCATCACAACCGACGTATGTACTTACTACTACGGGCACGACCGGCAGTATCCGAAAGACCTGCGCACCCAGGTTGAGAAGGCGCTGGCGCAGGTCGGCCGCATCACCGGCAAGACTTTCGGCGACAAATCCAATCCGTTGCTTGTCTCGGTTCGTTCGGGCGCCCGTGCATCGATGCCGGGCATGATGGATACGGTGCTCAATCTCGGTCTCAACGACGAGACGGTGGAGGCGCTGGCGAAGAAATCCGGCGACCGCCGCTTTGCCTTCGACAGCTACCGGCGCTTCATCACGATGTATTCGGACGTGGTGCTCGGCGTCGGCCATGAGCATTTCGAGGAATTGCTAGACCATCACAAGGAGCGGCAGGGTTATTCCCTCGACACCGATCTGTCCGCCGACGATTGGGCCGATCTGGTTGTGCGCTACAAGAAGCGCGTCAAGGATGAACTGGGCCAGGACTTTCCGCAGAATCCGCACGAGCAGCTCTGGGGCGCGATCGGTGCCGTGTTCGGGTCGTGGATGAATCAGCGTGCCATCACGTATCGCAAGCTGCACAATCTCCCGGAAAGCTGGGGTACGGCGGTCAACGTGCAGGCGATGGTGTTCGGCAATATGGGCGACACCTCCGCCACTGGCGTTGCCTTCACACGCAATCCCTCCACCGGCGAGAAGAAGCTCTATGGCGAATTCCTCATCAATGCGCAAGGCGAAGACGTTGTTGCCGGCATCCGCACGCCGCAGGAGATCAGCGAGGCCGCGCGCAAGGAAGCCGGCTCCGACAAGCCGTCGATGGAATATACGCTGCCGAAGGCTTACAGCGAACTCAAGCGCATCTACAATACGCTCGAGCGCCACTACCGCGATATGCAGGACCTCGAATTTACGGTCGAGCAGGGCAAGTTGTGGATGCTGCAGACGCGGTCCGGCAAGCGTACCGCCAAGGCGGCGCTTCGCATCGCAGTCGAACTCGCAAACGAAGGGCTGATTTCAAAGAACGACGCCGTGCTGCGCGTCGATCCTCTCTCGCTCGATCAGTTGTTGCATCCGACCATCGATCCGCGTGCGCATCGGCGCGTCATCGCGACGGGACTTCCCGCTTCTCCCGGCGCGGCGTCGGGCGAAATTGTGTTTTCACCCGACGAAGCGGCGCAACTCAAAGCCGACGGCAAGAAGGTCATATTGGTGCGCGTGGAGACCTCGCCGGAAGATATCCACGGCATGCATGCGGCCGAGGGCATCCTCACCACCCGCGGTGGGATGACTTCGCATGCGGCTGTGGTGGCGCGCGGTATGGGCAAGCCTTGCGTCTCTGGCGCCGGCTCCCTGCGCGTCGACTATGCCTCAGGAACGATGACTGCTGGCGGTCAAACCTTCAAGAAAGGCGACTACATCACCGTCGACGGCTCTACCGGACAGGTGCTGGCCGGCAAGGTCGAAATGATCGAGCCGCAACTCTCGGGCGAATTCGCCACATTGATCGGCTGGGCCGACAAAGTGCGACGGCTTGGCGTGCGCGCCAATGCCGATACGCCGACCGATGCGAAAGCGGCCGTGCGATTTGGCGCCGAGGGGATTGGGCTCTGCCGCACCGAGCACATGTTCTTCGATGAGGGGCGAATTCAGGCCGTACGCGAAATGATCCTCGCCGACGACGAGAAATCGCGCCGGACGGCGATCGCGAAGCTTCTGCCCATGCAACGCGCCGACTTCGTCGAACTGTTCGAGATCATGGACGGCCGGCCGGTGACGATCCGGCTGCTCGATCCGCCGTTGCACGAATTCCTTCCGCATGGCGAGGAGGAGATCGCAGAGGTTGCTGCCGCCATGGGCGCCGACCCAAAGAAGCTCGCCGGTCGCGCGAGCGAACTTTCAGAGTTCAATCCGATGCTTGGGTTCCGCGGTTGCCGCATCGCCATAGCCTATCCGGAAATCGCCGAGATGCAGGCGCGTGCCATATTCGAGGCCGCGGTCGAAGCAGCTAAGCGGACCGGAAAGCCCGTGGTGCCGGAAGTGATGGTGCCTTTGATTGCGACCAAGGCCGAGCTTGATCTGGTCAAGTCACGCATCGATGCGATGGCGCAGGCCGTTGCAAAAGAGAAAGGCGCCAAGGTCGATTACCAGGTCGGCACGATGATTGAGCTGCCGCGCGCCTCCTTGATGGCCGGCGAGATCGCGCAAAGCGCGGAATTTTTCTCGTTCGGTACGAACGATCTCACGCAGACGACATTTGGAATTTCGCGCGATGACGCTGCGAGCTTCCTCGGCATCTACACCGCGCGCGGTATTCTGCCTGCCGACCCGTTCGTTTCGATCGATCAGCAAGGTGTCGGTGAACTCGTCAAGATCGGCGTCGAACGCGGCCGCAAGGTTCGGCCCAAGCTGAAAGTCGGGATTTGCGGCGAGCACGGGGGCGATCCCGCATCGGTCGCGTTTTGCCACGAGGCCAAGCTCGACTATGTGTCCTGTTCGCCGTTTCGTGTGCCGATCGCGCGCCTGGCCGCCGCTCAAGCGGCGCTCGGCAAGGTTGCGGCCAGTCAGGCGTAGTTTCCGGTCATCGCCGGGGCTTGTCACCGCAGGTCGGATTTACCCGACCTAGGGCTCTTAATGAACAGCTCGGAAGTCGGGCAGGCCCGACTTCCGATGCGATCCCGCTTAGGCTGGCACCGTACCTCCGAAGCGAGATGGCCGGCACAAGGCCGGCCATGACAATCGAAAAGCAATAACAAAATAATTATACCGCAACTTTGGCGAGGAAGTCCTCGACCTCGAGCCGCAGATTCGCGACGGCATGCTCCACCGCTTCGGAGGCGTCGCGCACGACCTCGGCCGAAGTGCGCGTCTGCGTCGCGGCGCCGGCGACGTCGCCCAGCATGCCTACGACGTGACCCGTACCTTCGGCGGCGCTCGCAACGTTGCGAGAAATCTCACTCGTCGCCGAATTTTGTTGTTCTACTGAAGCGGCTACCGCCGAGGTATTTGCGTTGATTTCTTGCATGCGGGCGGCAATTTGCCGGATAGCCTCCACGGCCGCTGAAGTCGAATCCTGCACAGCCAGGATATGATTGGCGATGTCCTCGGTGGCCTTGGCGGTCTGCACGGCCAGCGATTTAACTTCGGAAGCGACGACAGCAAAGCCCTTGCCCGCCTCGCCGGCGCGTGCAGCCTCAATCGTCGCATTGAGCGCCAGGAGATTCGTCTGTCCAGCTATGTTGCGGATCAACTTGACGACGTCACCGATCTTCTGCGCGCCTTCGGCCAAACCGGCGATCTCGCCGTCAGTCGAGCGTGCCTCGCTGGTGGCGATGCCGACGACCTCGCTGGTGTGCACCAACTGTCGGCTGATCTCGCCTATCGATCGCGACAGTTCATCGGCCGCAACCGCTGCCGTTTCCACGTTTCTGGATGCTTCATGGAAGGCCTGGACCGCGCTTTCTGCGCGCTGGGAAGTGTGCTCGGAGGAGCCGAACAGAGCACGTGCGGTCGAAAGCATCGCGGACGCACTGCCGCTCACACTGCTTAGCAGTTTCTCGACGGTCGGGCGGAAGGACGCAATGGCGGAATCGATGGTCGCGCGGCGTTGCTCCTGATCGCGAATAGCGATGCGTTCCTGTTCGGCGTAGCGCTGCTCGGTGACGTCTTCATGGGTTGAGACCCAGCCGCCGCCGGTCAACGGCTCGTTCTTGGCGAGCACAATGCGGCCGTCGCTGGCCTGTACATAGTGCGTGTGGCTCTTACCCTGCGTCATTTCATCGAAGATCTTGCGGGAATACGACTCGACGTCGCCGGAGAACAATCCGGTGTCCTTGCGGTGCTGGATCAACTGCCGCAACGAACAGCCCGGCTTCACGACCTCGGCTGAAAGCTTGTACATCTCAAGATAACGGCGATTGAGCAATACGATGCGGCCCTGCGCATCGAACATGTTCAGGCCTTGCGACATGTTGTCGATGGCACTGAGCAACCGGCGATTCTTCACCTGTAGTCGGCGATGCACGATGCCCGCCAAAACTAAAGCCGCAATGCACAGGCTTGCGAGCAGCACGCCGTGGCCCGCGACAGTTGATGGCAGGATGGAAGCGAACATGCGGGCCCGTGAAAAATTGTGGCCCCAATATTGGGCAACAGCGATTGCGATATAGTTAATTCACATTATCCATCTATTGCGCGTGAAATGACGCCGACCTGTGATGATTTCCTATGCTGCAACGGCAGGACGCGGGCCGGTAATATGGGCCGAGCGAGGTACCTGACGGTCTGGTGGTACGGCGTAGTCGCCATCGCGGGTCTAGGCTTCGGTTTGATCGGCGAGCGGCGTCCATTCGGCGAGGACATGCTTGGGCATCCGCTGGTCATCTATTTTTTGGCGACCTCTGCAGGGCTGCTGATCTTGCGCCTCGTCTGCCGGCGCCCCGTGCCCGACGTCATTCCTGAGCGTGCGCTGGTCCTGGGGTGCGTTGTGGGCATCGGGCTGTTTCTCGCCGGGAACTTCATCTCCGCACACCTCATCGGGCATTGACCAATCGTTTACGAACTCGAAGCCCATTCCGGCGCAGTTAACGCCTTCGCAAGGTTAATCAGACCATAAAAAAACAAGTCGCATTGTCGCTAACCGGCGGCCGGCGGCGGTGGGACGTTGTGGTGTGGCGTTGAGTGAGTGGGGAGCAGTCTCGCTTGTGCGTCGGCAGCGGATGGCTGCATCGGTCGCCGTTGGTGCACTGCTGCTCACGTTCCTTCCGGAACGGAGCGGATTTCAGGACCTCGGCGCCTTGCTCGCGCGTCAGCCGGGTGTAGCCAAGCGCTGGCAACAGCATCTGATCGCATCTCCCTTTGGCACGATCCACGCCGCGATGTTCAGCTTGCCGAGACCGATCGGCACAGCCATTCCGCATCCCCCGATTTATGCGCTCGCCAATTTCGATCCGGCGGACATCACCGGCTCGATCGGAAAGCAGCCGCTCGGCGATGGGACAGCGCCACTTCAGTTTCCGAAAGCCAATCGCAATGCCAAACGCGACTCGCTGATTTCGCGCCCGCGCGAGCCATTGCCGCCATTACCACCGGCCGCGGCGATCGAACCGGCGCCGGAAGCCGGCACCGAAGCTTCGCCAAAAAGGGATGAGAGCGCGGGCCGTTTCGATCCGTACTCGCAATACGAATTCGTCACGGCTCCGGATGAACGGACGCCAATGCCTGATGTCGATCTGCCTTATGCAGACCTCCCGCCCGCCGACATTACTCCGGCGGCGCCCAGGCCGGGATCGGTCAAGGACGCAACTCGCCTTTATTTCGGTGTTGATCCGCTGGCGTCCGGACAGGAGGAAATCGCGCCCTGGGCGCCGGGGCAGGCGCCGGTGGTCCTGGCCTCGCATGGCGATCCCGATATCAAGCAGTCAGCTCTCGCTCCGCCTTCGCAAGACAATCAGGGCACGGCTGGTGAAAGCGTGGCCAACAAAGGCGAGGTCACCGGCGAAGACCAGCGGCCGCACTCGCCTGCCGAACGGCTCGCGCTCACGGGCGTGGCTCGGGCGAAGGCGGAGAAATGTCTCGCCAATGCGGTCTACTTCGAAGCGCGCGGCGAGGCGGTGCGCGGACAGATCGCAGTGGCGCAGGTGGTAATGAACCGCGTGTTCTCGCCGTTCTATCCAAAAGACGTCTGCGGTGTCGTCTATCAGAACGCCAATCGGCACAATGCCTGTCAGTTTACCTTCGCTTGTGACGGCATTCCGGACATCGTCACCGAGCCTGATGCGTGGGAGCGCGCCAAACGGATTGCCCGCGACATGCTCGACGGCAAGCTATGGATGCCGGAAGTCTCGAAGTCGACCCACTACCATGCCTACTGGGTGCACCCGGACTGGGTTAACGAGATGAAGAAGGTCTACAAACTCGGGGTGCATACCTTCTATCGCCCACGCGCATGGGGCGACGGCGAGGATGAGCCGACCTGGGGGGATCCCGCGGAAACCGAAAAAGAGGCCGCCAATGAGGAAGCAAAAGGCCCCGTAAGCCATAGCCTTGAATGGCTTAGGTCGGAGGAGGGGCAGGCGTCGCTCCGCCAGAACGCGCACAAATAGCCGCCGTTGCGCCAGCCATGCCTGGCGCAAATGCTCCGGATCACGAATTTTCGTTTTTGGCTGTAGCCGGGACCCTATATATGGTCCCCGCGCGATTGCGCGGGAGATTCTATTCTAATGTCGACACAACAGGCGTCTTCTCGACCGATATCCGTCGTCGGATGGCGCACACCCATCGTGGTGGTCATCAGCGGCTGCTTGATCGCCATGATCGCTTTCGGCCCGCGGTCTTCGCTCGGCTTTTTCCTTTCGCCGATGTCGCAGGAGCACCACTGGGGCCGCGACGTATTCTCGATGGCACTCGCCATCCAGAACTTGTTGTGGGGCATCGGACAGCCTTTCGCCGGCGGCATCGCCGATCGCTTCGGCGCCAATCGCGTGATGATTGCTGGCGCCGTGTTTTACGCACTTGGCCTGGCGCTGATGGCACACGCGACTACGCCCGGCATGCTCGATGTCTCCGCCGGCGTGCTGATCGGACTTGGTTTGTCTGGCTGCTCTTTCAACCTCGTGATCGGAGCTTTCGGCAAGCTGCTGCCGGAAGCGTGGCGCTCGCTTGCTTTTGGCGCCGGCACCGCCGCCGGCTCATTCGGTCAGTTTCTCTATTCGCCGATTGGCGTGGCGTTGATGGATAAGTTTGGCTGGCAGACCGCGCTGACGATCTTTGCCGGCGTTACCATGCTGATCCTGCCGCTGGCGATGGCGCTTGCGACGCCCGCGGCGCCCGCCGGCCACACAGCTATGGCAAAACCTACGCAATCGGCGCGGCAAGCTTTTGCAGAAGCATTCGGCCATCGCAGCTATGTTCTGCTCGTGCTCGGCTTCTTCACGTGCGGCTTCCAACTCGCGTTCGTGACCGTGCATTTGCCGTCCTATCTGATCGATCGCGGGCTTTCCGCGCAGATTGGAGGCTGGACACTTGCGACGATCGGGCTGTTCAACATCATCGGCTCATTGACGTCCGGTTATCTCGGAAACCGCATGCCGAAGCGTTACATCCTGTCGATTATTTATTTCGCGCGGGCACTCTCGATCGTTGCGTTCATTTCATTGCCGGCAAGTCCGATCGCGACGCTGATTTTTGGCGCCGTTACCGGATTGCTGTGGCTTTCGACGGTGCCGCCCACCTCGGCGCTGGTCGCCGTAATGTTCGGTACCCGCTGGCTTGCCATGTTGTTTGGCTTCGCCTTCTTCAGCCATCAGGTCGGCGGGTTCCTCGGCGTGTTGCTGGGCGGCTACGTGTTCGATACTTACGGCTCCTATAATCCGGTCTGGTGGCTTTCGGTGTTTTTCGGCGTGATGTCGGCGCTCATCAACCTGCCCATCATCGAAAAGCCGATCGCGCGTCTGGCCATGTCGCCGGCCTGAAGACCTTGCGTGCGTGCGCCGGCCGCGCCAAGAATGGCCGGGCTCAAGCGGCGAGGCGCGCGTGATATTCAAGGCGATCGTGATCGAAAAGGCGGATGGCGGCACCAAGGCCGCGCTCGCCGATTTTGACGAAGCCAACCTGATGGATGGCGACGTCACCGTCCGCGTCGAATATTCCACGCTCAACTACAAGGACGGGCTCGCCGTCACGGGCAAGGCGCCGGTCGTGCGCCGGTTTCCGATGATCGCCGGTATCGACTTCGCAGGCACGGTTAAATCCTCCAGCCATCCCTCCTGGAAGCCGGGCGACAAAGTCATTCTGAATGGCTGGGGCTGCGGCGAAACGCACCTCGGTGCCTACGCCGAGAAGGCGCGGGTGAAGGGCGACTGGCTAGTGCCATTGCCCAAGACGATGAGCGCGCGAGAGGCCATGGCGATCGGCACCGCGGGCTATACGGCAATGCTGGCGGTAATGGCGCTCGAACGGCACGGACTTGGCCCTGCAAGTGGCCCGATTGCCGTCACTGGCGCCGTCGGCGGGGTCGGCTCCGTCGCCATCGCCATCCTGGCCAGCCGCGGCTTTGC
Organism: uncultured Pseudomonadota bacterium; assembly: GCA_963762485.1. GTDB lineage: Bacteria > Pseudomonadota > Alphaproteobacteria > Rhizobiales > Xanthobacteraceae > Pseudolabrys. The sequence goes on from CAVXLE010000012.1 coordinate 41,989, forward strand.
CGTTCACGCGGTCACTGGCCGCCCCCAGGAAGCCGATTACCTGAAAGGATTGGGTGCGTCCGAGATCGTCGAACGCAAGGACCTCGCCGGCCCTCCCAAGCCGCTCGCAAAGGAACGGTGGGCGGGTGCCGTCGACGCGGTCGGTTCGACCACGCTGGCAAACCTGCTGTCGATGACCCGCTACGGCGGAGCGGTTGCAGCCTGTGGTCTGGCGGGGGGCATGGACCTGCCCGGGTCGGTCGCTCCGTTCATTTTGCGAGGCGTGTGCCTTTACGGCATCAATTCCGTGATGTGCCCTGTGGAGCGCCGCCGTGAGGCATGGAAACGCCTGGAAAACGACCTGGACCGCCAAAAACTGGCCACGATGACCCGCGAAATAGGCCTTTCCGACGTTTTCGGAGCGGCTCCCGAGATCCTTTCGGGGACGGTGCGCGGCCGGATCGTGGTCAAGATCGGGTAAACGCGTTCAGGATTTGTCGACGAAAGGCGTGCATAATCCGTCAGGCCTAAAAATCGGGCCGATTGTGTTGTAGTCTGTTGCGTTAGTCGGAGTACGGGGATGTTGCGTGGTTTTGCATTGACGGTTGGCCTGTTGGCCGCCCTACCGGCCGCTGCCGGGGAGATGAGCGCGGACGAGGCCCGGCGGTTCGTCGTCGGCAAGATGTTCAGCTACACCTGCTTCGAAGGCACGCGCGGTCAGGGCCGCGTGAATTCCGACGGCTCGGTCGCCGGCTCCATTCAATTCCAGGGTTCAGGTCCCGTGCGCTATGCCCACCTGCCGGCGAACACGCTGCAGGTGAAGGGCGAAGCTGTTTGTGCCTCGCTGCGGGGACTGTTCATCCAGCCCTGCTTCAACCTCGAACGCGTCAGCGACACCAGCTTCCGTGGATCGATCTCGGGTCTGGGCTTTGCGTATTGCGAATTTACCCGGAATGGTGGGCGGCCGGCCCACAGCGTGCAGCGCGCGAATAATACGCATCCGCTCGGCCTGCGGCCATCGCTCACCGCCGACGTTAACTGATCGTCACGCCTTCGCCGGGAAGATCATGCACGTCGTCGTGGCGTGGGCATAAAGCTTGCCCGCGCGGTCCTTGAGGTCGCCCTCCGCCGTCGCCACCGTGCGCCCGCGATGCACGATGCGGCCTTCCGCGCGCACCGGCCCCGTGTCCTTGGTCAGCGGACGCACCAAATTGAATTTGAGTTCAAGCGTCGTCCACGTTTCTCCCTTGGTAATCGTCGAGAAAATCGCGCAGCCGAGCGCGGAATCGAGCAAGGTCGCGGCGAAGCCGCCGTGAACCGTGCCGATCGGGTTGTAGTGGCGAAATTCTGGTACGCCTTCGAATACCCCGCGCCCTTTTTCGATTTCCGTCAAATGAAAGCCAAGCAACTCGCTGATCGGCGGGTTCGGTACTTTGCCGGCGATCATCGCCTTCAGGAAGCCAAGGCCGTCGTATGATTTGAGGATGTCTGGCGTGACTACGCCGTAGGTTTTGCTGCTCACCACGCCCCCTAAATCTGGTTATGAACAGTCTAGCCCAGCGGACTATGCGATATCGAGCCGGAATGGATGGCCTTCGGTCGCCGCATCGCCGGGGCCAATGGCGTCGATCGCCCGGATCATTCGTCCGTCTCGTTTGAGCAAGCGGTCGGCGATGGAGACGATCCGCGAATTCGGCTGCGCCGTGTGCGAGGCGCGGCGGATGTCCCAGGCAATCTGCATCTCGTCGCGCTGTGGGTTGAGCGCGCAAGCCGCCACAAAAGCGCCGGCTGTCGACCTGCTGATACCGGCGAAGCAATGCACCACCATCGGTGACGTGCGATTCCACGCGCCTACAAAGTCAATGAGCCGCTGCACGTGTTCATGCGCCGGCGCGGTGTAGCCATCCATCGGCATGGTGATGTCATCGACCGCAAGGACAAGGTGGTTCTCCGGCGCGATGTGGGTCGGCCGCTCGACCCGATCGACAAGCCGCAACAGAGTTACGATATGGCGGGCTCCGGTCTCATCGACCGTGGCATGAAGGCGCGCAAGTGAGCAGACGTGAATCATGGGGTCATAATGGCGATTCTTTCGATATATCTATGACCTGAATGCCGTGATGGAAAGCCTTACGAGCGCATAAGTTTTTCGAAACGTTCCTGGTAGCGCGCCTGCGCGGTTCCCGCCGCCCAAGGGCTCAGAAAGTCGCGTTCGAGCGCAGCCGAAAATTTCGGCGGTGGCCCGAAGAATTTCCGTGCCTCTTCGTCTGCGAAGCCGGCAAGGCGCGTGGCCTCAAGATAGCCCGCACTGCGGTCGGCCGCCTTGATCAGGGCTTGCAGGTTTTCGGGAAGCTTCGCCGGCAGGCCGAAGCGCAAATGGATGGCGGCGAGCAGCCGCTTCTCGACAGCTTTATAGCTGTCACCGATGACAGCCTTGAACGGCGAGATCATATCGCCGACGACATATTCCGGTGCGTCGTGTAGCAGCACGGCCAGGCGGCCATTGCGGTCGAGCCGCGGCACCTTCGCGCGCGCCAGCGCCTCCACCAGGAGTGAGTGCTGAGCGACCGAAAAAATATACGCGCCTTTCGTCTGTCCGTTCCAGCGTGCGACGCGCGCGAGGCCATGGGCGATGTCCTCAACTTCCACATCGAGCGGGGAGGGGTCCAGGAGGTCAAGCCGCCGCCCGGACAACATGCGCTGCCATGCGCGCGGGCCTTTCGAAGCCGTGCGCTTCTTGCTCATCGCTTCCGGGCGAGCTTCGTGACGGCCGCGTGACGGTGGCAGATCACGAGGTGGTCGTTGACCATGCCGACCGCTTGCATGAACGCGTAGACGATTGTCGGCCCTACAAATTTGAAGCCACGCGAGACGAGTTCTTTCGATATTTTTTGCGAGAGCGCGGTCTCCGCCGGTACTTGTTTGGTAGTGCGGAAGTTATTGAGCTTCGGCTTGCCGTCGAGGTGGTCCCACAGCAGGCTGGAAAATCCCGGCCCGCTTTCCATGATCGCAAGCCACGCGCGCGCCGATGACACCGCGCCTTCGATCTTGGCGCGGTTGCGCACGATGCCGGCATCCTTCATCAGCGATTCGACCTTGCGCTTGGGATAGCGGGCGATTTTTTCCGGCTCGAAACCGTCGAATGCGCGGCGAAAATTTTCGCGTTTGCGCAAGATGGTGATCCAGGAAAGCCCGGCCTGGAAACCGTCGAGCACCAGCTTTTCAAAAAGTGCACGGTCGTCGAATTCCGGCACGCCCCATTCTTCGTCGTGATAAGCGACGTAGAGCGGATCTTGTTTTGGCCACGGACAGCGCATGAGCCCGTCCGGATGGAGAACCGACTTGCTCATGTCGCAACTTTCGTCTCGCCTGGCCAATCGAACGTCGCCCAATCCGGTTTCACAGCGCGAATGGTGATGCCGCCGGCCACGAGAGGCGTTCCAGAGGCAAGCGCATCGCCAATCCTGTCGAGGCGCATGTGAGCAAGGCCGCGGCCCTTGGCGGTCGAGCCGAGCGTGCCGACCTGCTTGTCGCCGGCCATAATCGGCAGGCCACCGCTGGGTGCGAACTCGTCATAGGCGATCGGCACCACGCGGCTGCGCGCGCTGGAACGATGCTCGACGCGGGAAACGACTTCCTGGCCGACGTAGCACCCCTTTTCGAAATCGACGCCGTTGAGCTGGTCCATGTCGGCCTCGTGCGGAAAAGTGTCGGCATAGATAAAATCGAAGCCGCCGCGTGGCACGCCAAGTGCAATACGATGGGCCTCGTACGCCTCGGCATCTCCCAGGGTCGCGCGGAGATCGGAGGCCGCCTCTGCCGCGAGGTGCGGCGGAAGCATGATGCGGGAACCCAGCGCTGGGAGCCGCGGGTCGGGATAGCTCAGGCCGTATTCGCTGTCGCCGGCGCCATTCCAAACCGCCATTACGCCGAGGACCTCCGACAAATCCTCGCAGATAACCTTGGCCCGTAGCTTGTAGAAATTGAGCTTCTCCACCAGCGTCTCTGCCAGCGCCTTGGGCACGTCGAGAAAGAAGCCGCCGCCATCCTCGGCCGGCGCCTCGGCAACGATGAAGTCGACGATGATCTTGCCCTGCGGCGTCAGCAGCGCCGCGAAGCGCGGATTGCCAGGCGCGACCTTGGTCATATCGTTGGTGACGAGCCCATTGAGGAAGCGCCGGGCGTCGTCGCCGGCGACCTTCACCACACTGCGATCGGGAAGAAGAGCTGCCTGCATGCCATTTCTCTGGGGTCTCTCGCGATAGTCTCTTGCCAGAACTCGCGGCGGAACGTAAGCGCTGTCGGGAAAGCCTCAAGCCCCGTTTATACGCGTTCCAGAATGGCCGACAGCTACGATCTGATCCTCAAGAATGGTACGGTCGTCAATCATGACGGCGAGGGCCTGCGCGACATCGGCATCCGCGCCGGGCAATTCGCCGCTATCGGCGATCTGTCGCGCGCGTCCGCGGGTCAGGTGATTGACTGCCGCGGGCTGCACTTGCTGCCGGGTGTGATCGATACCCAGGTCCATTTTCGCGAGCCTGGGCTGACCCACAAGGAGGACCTGGAGAGCGGCTCGCTGTCCGCGGTGATGGGCGGCGTTACCGCGGTGTTCGAAATGCCGAATACCGATCCGCTCACTGTGGGCGCCGATGCATTGGCCGATAAGGTCAAGCGCGGACATCACCGCATGCACTGCGACTTCGCGTTTTTCGTCGGCGCCACAACCGACAACACCAGGCATCTTGCGGAGCTGGAGCGGCTTCCCGGCTGTGCCGGCATCAAGGTGTTTATGGGCTCCTCCACGGGATCGCTTTTGGTCGCAGACGATGCAGGCTTGCGCGCGGTCCTCGAAAAAATCCGGCGCCGCGCCTCTTTCCATGCTGAAGACGAGCCGCGCCTTAACGAACGAAAGAATTTACGGATAGAGGGCGATCCGCGTTCACATCCCGTCTGGCGCGATGACGTTGCCGCGCTCACGGCCACCCAACGGCTCGTCAAGATTGCGCACGAAACCGGTGCGCGGGTGCACGTGCTGCATGTGTCGACGGTGCAAGAGATAGAGTTTCTCGTCGACCACAAAGACGTGGCCTCGGTCGAGACGACGCCGCACCATCTCACGCTGGAAGCGCCTGGCTGTTACGAGCGGCTCGGCACCCGCGCGCAGATGAATCCGCCCGTGCGCGACGCGGTTCATCGTACCGGCATCTGGGGCGGCATCGAAAGCGGCGTTGTCGATGTGCTGGGCTCGGACCACGCGCCGCATACGCGCGAAGAGAAGGCCAAAATTTATCCCGCAAGTCCGTCCGGCATGACCGGCGTGCAGACGCTGGTTCCGATCATGCTCGATCACGTGAATGCCGGACGCCTCTCGCTGCTGCGATTTGTCGATCTTACGAGCGCGGGGCCCGCCCGGCTTTTCGGCATTGCCGCCAAGGGCCGCATCGCAGTCGGGTATGATGCCGACGTGACTGTCGTCGATCTCAAGCGGCGCGAGACCATCAACGACAAATGGGTTGCATCGCGCGCCGGCTGGACGCCTTACGACGGCGTTTCCGTCACAGGCTGGCCGGTCGGCACTCTGATCCGCGGGCGGAAAGTGATGTGGGAAGGCAGCCTGACAACACCCGCACAAGGCGAGCGCGTCCGCTTCCTGGAAACTCTGGCGAGTTGAAACGTCGCGGGCGGCTACTGCCGTGGCAGTTCGATCGAGAATTCGCCGTTACGAATGCGGGCGCCCAATCCATCGGTGAACTTCGCCGCCGCCTCTTCACCGTAGACGGTGACAAACTCGGCCAACGCAACGAACAGACAGGTTTGCGCAAGGCAATCGCCGTCGACGCCATCGAGGCGTGCCTCGGCCCAGGCTTCCCGCAGATAGCCCAGCGCCACGTGTTTTTGCTCGCGATCGGAAATCGGCTCGCGCGCTTCGACCGAGTGCCCCGTTATTGTCATTTTTTTCCTACGTCCCCAGGCGTCCGACGGACACCTGTCTTCAAATCCCCGAATAGACGTTAGCATGAGGGGCGGGGGCCAAAAGGCCACAATAAAGAAAAGGTTAATTGCGGAACTAGTTCGCGTATCGCGCAGTGATTTCACGGGCGATTTTTGCGCCCTCGTCGAGATAGCGGCGAATTGCGAGGTCGGCGGCGGGCGTGCACGCGCGATATGTCTGCTGAAACCCGCGGTAACCGCGGTTGAAGCCGGCTACGATCTTGCGGCGGCGGTCGCCGGTCGGCGCTTCGGCGTCGATCAAAGCCTGCATTTCGTTCCGCCACTTTGCGCCTTCGTTGGAGCCGCAGATCGCGCGCAGATAGTGCAACGCGCCCATGACTTCGGCGAGCCTCTCCAGGTCGCCGTCAAAAGGAGCGGGCGTCTCGTTCTGTGCGCGCGCCGGTAGCGCAAGGCACAGAAGAATCGAACCGATGGTGAGAAGCTTCTTCACGCGCAATTGCCCAAAGTCTCTTTTGCGCATGATATGCGCCGGGTTGACGGCAATCGCAAGGCAGGCACATCAGCCCGCCAGGAGCGCTGCTGCGTCGGCGATGATCTCGGCCAGGCCTTCGGTGGTGCGATAGCCGGCAAGCTCCGGGGGATCGAGCCAGCGTGCGTCGTCGAGTTCCTCGTTGAGTACGGGCTCGCCTCCAATCCAGCGGGCGGCAAAGCACATGATGACGAAATGCCGTTCGACGCGCCCCTGCGCGTCCCGTGCGATCACCTCACGGTGACCGGCGAGCGCGGCAGGCTGGATCATGAGCGAGGTTTCCTCGCGCACCTCACGAATCACGGCGTCGCTGAGCGTCTCCCCGAGTTCGACGGCGCCGCCGGGCAGGGTATAGAGATTGAGCGCCGGCTTGCGGGCGCGCCGCACCACGAGCACCTTGCCGTCGCGAAAAATGGCGGCGCTCACCGCCAGATAAGGACGCTGCGGATAGGTTCGCTCGTCGGCCACGCGATTTATCGTTTCATCAGTTGATCGACGACCGCCTGCGGTGACGGCGCGTCTGTCACATCGGCTTCGCCATTGATCACGGCGCCCGCACGCGCAATCAGCGGCTTCAACCAGCCGATGGCGTTTTCGGCGAGTGCCGCAACCGTTTCAGGATGCCGATCGGCGTCCATCGCTGCCCGGGTTGCCTCTAGCACAATGGTCATCGTAACGGCCAGCGTGTCGAGGTTGTTACGCAGGTTCGGATCGGCCGTGTCATAGGCGGCAATTGCCAGATCGCGGGTCTTGAAATGTGAGGCGCGAAAATGCTCGCGGTAGCTCATCGGCTTCCAGGCCAGAAAATCGGCGCGGAATTCCGGGCAGCTCAACAGCATGTCGAGCAACATGACCGCTTCGCTGAAACGGTTCAGATAATCGGTTGCGAGACCAGTTGCCGGATTGATGTTGGCATCGGAGAGCCGCAAGCCCGCATCGAGATCGAACGTGTCATCCGACACTTGCGCCGCGCTGGCGCAATCCTGATATTTCATCGAGCCTCTTCCCCCGAAGCGGATCGGGCAGCAGTGTTATGGGGTGGGGTTAAATTGCGCTTAAACGCGCAACACTTGAGGTTAGGGCAATGTGCGGCCGTTATGCGGTTACTTCGGCGCCGGAGGCGATCCGGGCGCTGTTCGGCTACCCCGAGCAGCCGAATTTCCCGCCGCGCTACAATATCGCCCCGACGCAGCCCATCGCTATCGTTCGCCTGATCGAGGGCAAGCGTCAATTCGCGCTGGTGCGCTGGGGGCTGCTCCCATCCTGGGTGAAAGACCCGAAGAACTTCACGCTGCTGATCAATGCGCGCGGTGAATCGTTAACCGAAAAACCGGCGTTCCGGGCCGCGGTGAAACGGCGGCGGTGCCTCATTCCGGCCGACGGTTTTTACGAGTGGAGAGCGGCCGGCCCACGCAAACAGCCGTACTACGTGCGCGCGAAGTCAGGCGAGCCGCTCGCCTTTGCAGGGTTATGGGAGACCTGGACCGGGCCCAATGGCGAAGAGCTGGAAACGGCGGCCATCGTTACCACGCGCGCCAACCGCACACTTGCTCCAATTCACGAGCGCATGCCGGTGGTTGTGCCGCCGGAAGCGTTCGATCTGTGGCTCGATTGCGCGAATGTCGATGCCGAAACTGCTGCGGCTGTGATCGCGCCCGCGGCCGACGATCTGCTCGAGGCCTACGAGGTTTCCACCGCAGTCAACCGTACTGCGAACGATAATGCCAATCTGGTCGAACGCTGGTCCGCGCCTGCCGAAGCTGAGCCGGCTCCGAAGCCCGCCGGGCCGCGCACTTCCGGCAAGCGCGTCAAGAAGGATGACGGGCAGGGGGCACTTTTTTGATCGCCGCCGCACCGGGAACCTTTTCGCCGCCGCTGCATCTAACGCATAGAAACGGAGAACAATGCCCATGCCGTTGACGCAGGCCCAGCTGGCCCACGCCGAAACACTGTCCGATGAAGGTCTCGTGGACCTGGCGCGCGGGCGCGACGAGGCTGCGGTTCGCGCCATCACCAAGCGATACAATCGCCGCCTGTTCCGCATTGCACGCAGCATCCTGCGCGACGACGCAGAAGCGGAAGATGTTGTTCAGGAGACTTATGTCCGCGCGTTCACCGGCCTGGATCTGTTTCGAGGCGATGCCGCGTTCGGCACATGGATTACGCGCATCGCCATGAACGAGGCGTTGGGACGATTGCGCCGTCGCCGGCCGACCGTGGACTGGGAGACTTATGGCGCAAACCGCAATCAGGCCGAGATCATCCATTTTCCAGTCTCGGCAGCCAGCAGCGATCCGGAGAAGACCATGGCGCAGAGCGAAGTACGGGCGGTGCTGGAGCATGCAATTGACGAGCTTCCCGACGCGTTCCGTGCCGTGTTCGTCGCGCGCATCGTCGAGGGAATGAGCGTTGAGGAGACGGCCGATCTTTTTGGCTTGCAACAGGAGACCGTGAAGACGCGGCTGCATCGCGCACGTTTGCTGTTGCGCGATGAACTCGACAAACAGCTCGGTCCCGCACTCACCACCAGTTTCCCCTTCGACGGTCAGCGCTGCGATCGAATGACCGAGGCTGTCGTTCGCCGCATCTGCGCGGATTGAATTCCGGGAACCTCCGTCAACCTCCTGCATCAAATTCTTGCTGATGCATGACACGGCCTCGGGCCGCATGAATGGAGGTTCCCATGTTTGTCAGATTATCCGCAGGCCTTGCCACGCTTTGCCTGCTGTCCGCGCCCTTACTCGCGCAAGGCGCCGCAAAACCGACCGATCCGCAAATCGCGCACATCGCCTATACCGCTGGCCAGCTCGACATCGAGGCGGCCAAGCAAGCGCTGGCGAAATCCAAGAACAAGGAGGTGCGTGAATTCGCGGAGGATATGGTGCGCGACCATACCGAGGTGAACAAGCAGGCGCTCGCACTCGTCAAAAAACTTAAGGTGACGCCGGAAGACAACGACACCAGCCGCTCGCTGACCAAGCAGGCGGCGACAAAGCGTGACGAACTTGCGAAGCTCAATGGTGCGGCGTTCGACAAGGCCTATGTCGCCAACGAGGTCGCCTACCACAAGACCGTGAACGGAGCACTGGAAAGCACGCTCATTCCGTCGGCCAACAATGCTGAACTCAAGAGCTTGCTGCAAACCGGCCTGAAGATCTTTCAGGGCCACGAGCAGCATGCCGAGCATGTCGCCTCTGACGTGAATTAAGCGAGGATTGCCGCAATGACGCCGGGACGGATTGCGATCGCCCTTATCTTGTTCGGGCTGTTGCCTGTCCCGGTGCGGGCAGAAACGATTCAAGTCAGCATCGACAAACTTGTCTTCTCACCGGCCGAGGTGAACGCCAGGGTCGGCGACACCATCGAGTGGGTCAATAGAGACGCGCTCGCGCACACCGCGACTGCAACGAATAACGATTGGAATGTCAGTATTGCACCCAATCAGTCCGGGCGGGTCGTGCTGAATAAGCCGGGTGCAGCCGACTATTACTGTAAATTTCATCCGAATATGAAGGGACGTGTCGTCGTCCAGCCTTGAGGCGCGGGCTAAAGCACCTTGCCCGGATTGAGGATGCCATTGGGGTCGAGCATGCGCTTGAGGCCGCGCATCAGGTCGAGCGCCACAGGATCCTTCACTTTCGGCAGCGAGTCGCGCTTGAGCTTGCCGATGCCATGTTCGGCCGAGATCGAGCCGCTGTGCTTGAGAACGATCTTGTTGACCGCGTCATTGACTTCGCCCCAGCGCGCAAGGAACTGCGCGGAGTCGGCGCCCACCGGCTGGCTGACGTTGAAATGCATGTTGCCGTCGCCGAGATGGCCGAACGGCACGGGGCGGCTGCCCGGAACGAGGGCCCTGACTGAAGCGCTTGCCTCTTCCAGAAATTGCGGAACCGCCGCCACCGGCACAGAGACATCGGCCTTGATCGATCCGCCCTCCGGCTTCTGGACTTCCGGCAGCACGTGGCGCAAGTGCCAGAACGCCTTCGCCTGATCGAGGCTGGCGGCAATGGTCGCATCCTCGATGAGGCTCTGCTGTGCCGCATCGGCCAGCAAATGTTCGACGCTCTCGCGCAATCCGTCGCCGTGCTGCGATGACACCTCCATCAGCACATACCACGGGTGTTTTCCGGTCAGCGGATCGCGCACGCCGTGACCATGTTTGACGGCGAATTGGATCACGTCGCGCACGATCAACTCGAAGCTGGTCACCGTGCCGCCGACGCGGGCCTGCGCCAGATTTAAAAGTTTCACGGCAGCGGCGGGGGAGGACACGCCGATGAAAGCGGTTTCGACCGCGCGCGGGCGCGGGAAGAGCTTGACGACTGCGGCCGTGATGACTCCGAGCGTGCCTTCGGCGCCAACAAAGATGTGGCGCAGATCGTACCCGGTATTGTTCTTCTTCAGTTTCGACAGGAGGTTCATGATCCGCCCGTCGGCCAGAACGACTTCCAGGCCGAGCACGAGATCGCGCGCGATGCCGTAAGCCACTGCGCCGGTACCGCCGGCATTGGTGGAAAGATTTCCGCCGATAGTGCAGCTGCCCTCGGCGCCAAGCGAGAGCGGGAAAAGCCGGTCGGCCTCGGCTGCCGCGTCCTGCGCCTTTGCCAGCACGACTCCGGCTTCGCACGTCATGGTGTTCGACGCGGCGTCGACTTCGCGGATCTTGTCGAGCCGGGTGAGCGAGAGAATAAGCTCGCCGTCAAACGGAATTTGCCCGCCGACAAGCCCCGTGTTGCCGCCTTGGGGCACCAGCGGCGTCTTGGTCTCGTTCGCAAGCTTGAGGATCGCCTGGACCTCGGCGACCGATCCCGGCCGCAACATCATCGACGAGCGGCCATGATAGATGCCGCGACCTTCGATTAGAAACGGCGCAAGCGCGGCCGGATCGGTGATCGCGTATTTGTCGCCGACAATGGCCGCAAAGCGCGGCAGCAGGTCGGGCGAGGGCGCGCGGCGAAGCTGTTCATTCATTCAACGACTATCCCTGTCTCGGTGCCGCGGCGCGCTTGAGCCGGTCATTGATCGCCTCGCCGAGGCCCTCGTGCGGCACCTTCATTACCGCGATGCGCTTGGCACCGGAAGCGTCCAGTGCGCGCAAATACGAGAACAGGTTGGCTGCCGCCTCTATCAGGTCGCCGCGCGGCGACAGGTTGAGCATTGCGCCTGAAAAGGCCGGTGTCCGCCCGAATGCGAGCAGCGCCTCGCCGTTTCCGGCGTTGTCAGCATCAAGACGCAGCGCGGCTTTCGGCGCGTAGTGTGACGTCAGCATTCCGGGCGCCACGGGCGCATCTTCAGCAACCGGAGCGATCGCCAGCGCGCTGCCTAGAACGTCCTCGATTGCCTCACGTGGAACGCCGCCGGGGCGCAGCAAGGTGGGCTGCTCCAGGCAGGACACGATTGTCGAACTCCACGCCGACCGCGCAGGGGCCCGCGTCGACAATGAGATCGATGTGGCCGCGCAAATCGGCGAGCACATGGGCCGCGCTCGTCGGCGATACGTGACCCGACCGGTTCGCCGATGGCGCCACGATCGGACCGCCGAAGGTCTCGAGCAGTGCGCGGGCTACAGGATGCGCCGGGACCCGCACGGCCACGCTGTCGAGGCCGGCAAGCGCGAGATCGGCCACGACACAGTCGAGCTGTTTTGGAAGCACGAGCGTGAGCGGCCCCGGCCAGAATGCAGCCGCAAGTTTCTCGGCAGCGGGGGTGAAAACGGCCACGCGCCGCGCCGCGGCAATATCCGCAACATGGGCGATCAACGGATTGAACGCGGGGCGACCCTTGGCCGCATAGAGTCGGGCCACGGCCTCGCCATTGCCGGCATCGGCGCCGAGCCCGTACACCGTTTCGGTCGGAAACGCGACCAGCCCGCCGGCGGCAAGGCAGCGTGCGGCTGCCTCGATTGCCTCACGATCGGCCTTCAAAATCCGCATTCCAGGCTCGGCGGTCATCGCCTCTCTCAAGCTTGCGTTTAGGGACGCCGGGGTTATAAGACCGGCCTTCAGTCGGAGTGTAGCGCAGTCTGGTAGCGCACCACGTTCGGGACGTGGGGGTCGCAGGTTCAAATCCTGCCACTCCGACCAGCTCTCCACCTTCGAGCGTTGATTTATCACAACTAATTGGTAAATCTATAGATCTCGGGGGCGACCGAGTACACAAGCGCGTACACAAACGCGTTTTGCGGATGGTTCGCCTCTCCAAAGACCCCAACGGAAATTACAGGGCTCGTAAGCGCATTCCCGAGGCGGTGAAGGCGGACTATGGCAGTCTTTACGACATCACATCCGAAGAGAAGTTCTATCGTAGCGCTGAGACCAAGGAGGCTGTCGCAAGACGCGAGTTCAACGAATGGCTGGCTGAAATTGAGACAAGAATTGCCAACATTCGAGCCCAGCAAAAAGGCGAAGGCGCATCGCTGACGCGTCTGCAGGCTCGGGCGCTAGCGGGCCAATGGTATGACTGGTTTGTCGGACGACACCCGTTCATTGACGACTTCGAGCAGTGGGAACACGTCCGTGACGACATTCACGAGATGGGCGTAGAGCCCCTAACGAAGAAGAGGACACTGTCCCGCCATCGTGTGAGCTTTGCGGCGCAACGATGACGTTTGTTCGAAGTTCCCCCAAAGTCGGCCCATTCCCAGAGCTGTTTACTTTTCTCTGCACGGAATGTGGTGACGTTAGAACCGTCGAAAAGAGGTACGAATAGGCCGCTGACTTGTTGCGATGTCCGCTAATGACCCATAGCGGACGTGCTGTTCGGAACGCTTTTACCCGAATGCGGAAGCTTTGACGTAAGTCAATGTAGCGTTGTTGTTGTGTTGAGACGGTTGGCTTCGGGGCCCATTCATCATCCGGGGGTCGAGAGACATGGCCAACGCACTGAAAAAATCGCTCGCCGATCAATTATGGCACAAAGGCTTTTCTGCGCTTGAAGAATTCAGGCAACGTGAGGGGCATTGTCGCGTACCGCGCCACCACATCGAGGGCACATACAGGCTTGGCCAATGGGTAGCAGTTCAACGCTACACCCAAGACGCGATTGCACCCGAGCGCAGGAAGCAGTTGAACAACATCGGGTTTGTATGGAGCGATCTAGGATTGGTGTGGGAACAAAAATTCGCAGCGCTAAGGGCGTTTAAGGCTCGCGCGGGGCACTGTTATGTGCCGGCCGATCACATCGAAGGCGAACTAAAACTCGGGCTTTGGGTCAGCGTCCAACGCCGCAATAAATTCAAGATGAGCGAAAATCGCCGTCGGCGGCTAGATGAAATTGGTTTTGTCTGGAGCCCGCCGACAGGACAGCGACCGCGCGTTTTTGCCCACCACGATTTTGGTCGCGCGGAATTATCCCAGTTGGGTCACTAGACGGCGGCGAATGTCCGCTTGTGGCACTTAGCAGACATTGAACGGCAGCCCCTTGAGGTCCGCTTTCGGGAGTAAAGCGGACCTCAAGATTTGAGCCGTCATGTCCGCTAATGACAGCCGGCTCAACCGGTCGATGCAACACAGGCGTTAAATCTCTCTGCCGGGGTTTCGAATCCCAACGTCTCCCGTGGTCGTTCGTTGAGTCGACGCGCCACTTTATTCAGATGTGCTTGCGAATGCACCGACAGGTCAGTTCCTTTTGGAAAGTACTGTCTCAGCAGACCGTTGGTATTCTCATTCGATCCACGCTGCCACGGACTTTGCGGATCGCAGAAGTAAACGTCGATGTCGGTCGCCAACGTGAAGCGTCGGTGATCCGTAAGCTCCTTGCCGCGGTCCCAGGTCAGCGACTTATACAGCTCATTCGGCAGCTTTTTCGCCTGCTTGATGAGCGCAGCGATGACCGTCCGGGTGTCCTTGTTGGCGACCTTCGCTAGCATCACGTAACGCGTGTGACGTTCAACCAAGGTCGCGATGTAGCTGTTCTTCGACCCGGACAGCAGATCGCCCTCCCAATGACCAGGGACCGCCCGATCTTCAACCGCTGCCGGCCGCTGACGGATTGAGACGAGATCCTTGATTTGCCCCCGGCTGTCGCCATCAAGACCCGCCCGCTTCGATCGACGGATCGTCCGTCTCGATCGAAGATGGCCCAGCAGCTCCTTCTTAAGCACCCCACGGGCTTGAACAAACAGGCTGCGATAAATCGTCTCGTGCGACACGTGATAACTCTCATCGTCAGGATGCGCTCGCCTCAGCCAGCCGGCGATCTGCTCGGGCGACCAATTCAATCTGAGCTTCCGCGCCACGGCCTGTCGTAGCTGCGCACTGTCCGCCAACTTACACCGTTTCGGGCGACGAGCTCGCAGGAAGGCCTTCTCATCAGCCGGCGCCGCTCGGTAGCGATCATAGCCACCATTGCGGCCAAGTTCCCGGCTCACCGTCGAGGGCGAGCGACCCAGCAGCCTGGCCATCGAGCGGGCCGACTGATGGCCCGCTATGCCCCTGGATATCTCCTCGCGCTCTGCGAGCGTCAACGCCAATCGCGAGCGACGCCGGGGAGCCGGACGAATCCCTCCGTGTGGCGCGACTTGGTAATAAATGGACGACGACGGCTTACCAAACGCTCGCCCAATCGCTTTGAGTGACTCCCCACGCTGCCAGCGGTCCCAGAGCTCTGTTTTCTCTGCCGCCGTGAAGCCTCGAAAATATCCTCGACGCATCGCCATACACTCCTTTCCCTTTCAGGATAGAGTGTTGCGTCGACCGGTTGAGACCACCACCCAAAGCGGACATTTGGGCTCATCGTGAGTAAGTTTTCCGTTCTTTAGGGCAGCGTTCCGAACGTAAAGAGTACGTAGCCCACAGTAATCATGCCCGCGAAGCTGAGAAGATCAATTGCATCAAAGTGACGTTTCATGGCGCGGACCACTGCTTGCAATCCAAGGTGCCTCGTAAGGTCTCTGCACACATCATTGTCGAGTTGAGCGAGACCGGCCTGTAGCCATCCAGATCGAAGAGCTTTGCCTCGGCATTATTAATGAGCAGTGTTTTGGCGCTAGTTCGCGATATTGATGGAGGCGTTTTTACTTTTTTTGCATACCCAGCACTTGGAGCAATGACACTGCACATCGCTAGCACCGTTGAATAACGAAGCATCCTAAGTGCAACGTCCATACTGGACCTCCCTTCGGCCAGACTATTGTTGGCAGCTCCGGCTGCCGTTCCGGATTGATGCCTTGTTTGTTCGGAAGCTTTGCTGGAGCCGATGAAAAACCGCTTTGAATATCGGTTTGAATTTTAATTCTTAAAACTTGAACAACCCGGAACTTCAACTCGTGTCGCATTGGCGATAGCTGAAGCGTGCAAGAACGATAATCCCAATAAATACAAGTGCTCGGATTGCGTTACGGCGTTGTTCCGGGCTCGTGACATTTTCCCGGGCGAGTTACCATCACCAGATAACAACAATCGTAATGAGCAAAAGAGTTGCTCCAACCAAAAGACCTAATTGGAATGGTGCTAGTATCATCAGGATGGTTCCTCGCTGATGGCACACCTGTCAACACAAAATCATTATGCGGTCGCACCAAGCGCGCATTGATCTGGCTCAACAGGCGAAAAAGCGGCCGAACCAATGCCGATAGAGTTGCGCTCAGAAGCGGCAACAGATTGGTGGTATTTTCTTACGCACAAGGCGCGTGAGAATTTAAAAAATTAGCAGCTGATCGCTCTATGTAAAATCAAATCAAAATCCTGCGCTTGTTTTTCTGTCGTCACGGTTTGGCCCTTATTGTCTGTCGGATTGCGGCCAGTGGGGGTTGGGGAATGTCTTCCAATAGCTGTGTCAGAAATTCGTCCTTCGTCACTGAGGGTATTCTTCTTGGCGCGCCTTTGCGCTCGTCAGCCGGATTTCGGAATCTTGTTCGGCTGTTCGCCGTCACTCTGACTGCGGCGGCGCTTGCGGCCTGCGCTCAGTCCTCCGCTGTTACCGACAAATATGAATTACGAGCCGCTGGTCGAGAGGCGTCGCCGGAAGCCAACCGCACGCGCGTGGCGGTTAAGCCGAGAAAGCATACCCCGTTCGCGACCGATAGAAATGCAGCCAAGGCGCAATTTGCGCCATACGGTATTGCCAGCTTCTACTCAGATGAACAACAGACCGCAAACGGCGAAAACTTTAATCCAAACGCACTAACTGCCGCTCACCCTACATTGCCATTCGGCACCCGGTTGCGCGTAACAAACTTGGTGACGGGGCGGTCCGTGACAGTTCGCGTCAATGACCGCGGTCCGTTCGTTCCCGGACGAGTCGTCGACGTCTCGTATTCTGCGGCCGAAACGTTAGGAATTGTCGAACGGGGTGTTGCGAAGGTCAAACTCGACGTCGTTCAATAGTTGGCCGAGGCGCGATCTAGGCGACGCCGAATGACCGTACCGTAACAACGTCTCACCTTTTGATAGCCGAACGGCCGGCGGTGCTTTTGGCACTTAGCGGACATTAGAATTTCTAGTGAATCTTACCGACGACACGTTTTTTAAGTCGATGATGCGAAGTCACTATCGCAGTTCTGTCGCTCGTCGCGCTGGCGTGCAGTACGTGCGGCCAAGCCACGCTGGCGGTGGCGGGAGGAGCGGGTAATTCCGGCACTGATTTCGGAAGCTCACCCGCCGGTACCACGTGCACAACCTGGTAGCCGTGGTCCTTGAGCGCCTTGAGCAAGCCCGGCAGGGCCAGAGCGGTTGCGGGGTGGATGTCATGCAGTAGCAAGATGCCGCGACCCTTGGTATCGAGCCGCTGCATAGCGCGTTGCACAATCTGTTGCGGCGTGATTCCCCTGAACCAGTCGTCGGCGACGACATCGGCGCTCCAGGTGACCAGCGATTGCGATGTGAGATAGCTGTCGAGCGCGGCCGAACGCGCTAGGCTAGGAATCCTGAAAAATGGGGCGACCGCCCTGGGATCGCCAATCGCCGCCTCGACAACGGCAATGCCACCATCAACCTCGTGCTCGACCAGCGACTGCGGCAGATGCTTTAACGCAAGAGGGTGATCAAGCGTGTGGGTACCGACCGTATGGCCTTCATTGTAGATGCGCCGTACCAGATATGGGTAGCTATTCGCCATCTTGCCAACTAGGAAATAGTTGGCCCTCACGCACTGCGATGCCAAGATCTTGAGAATAATGCCGGTGTACGGCGGGAGTGGACCATCGTCGAAGGTGATCACGACCTCGTGGTCATTGAGCGGCAGCGTCTGCTTGTACTGCATGCTCCCAACGTTGCTGAATTCGTCGGGGCTAATGGCAATCACACGGCTCGTGCCTAGCGCGTCCGAATTGCCTGGGCATTCCGTGCCAAAGGCCGGAACGCTGGCACCAGCGAACATTAGGACGCAAATAGAGACTGTAATCTTACGCACGATATCTGACCGCTTTCGAAACCATGGACGAGGCGGCCGAATTCCTTAGCTGCCGCGCGCTGCTTTTCAGCGTCAGCTATTAACGACTAATTGCGACCCTACAGGGGCAAGCGGTGTCTGCTTCTGGCACAAAGCGGACATCCAGATGACGCCAACGGACTACTGCGAATTTGCTGGCGGTGGAGAGATTGTCCTCACCGGATTGTCGGGCTGCGCCGGAACGGCTGGAGCAGCAGGAGCGGGCGGCCGCGATGCCGCGGGAATGGGTATTACCGTTTTCTGTCCGGCAGCAGATATTGGTAGGGGCAATCCGTGCGGGTAGTACGTCCAGAAAATGAAGGTTGCCGCAAACAATAGAGCTGACAAAAGGGCACCTAGGAATGCACGTTTGAAAGAGATGAAGCTTCCAATCAACGAGGAAATAAAAACGAACAGCGCAAGCAAGATGACGTAAAGCCAGTTCACGCTTGCCCAATCAATCGGTATCTTCGGCATCGCTGATCTTTCTGAAGGCTTGTTTTGGGTACACAACGTGAGTACACAAAAAGCGAAACGGGTTCTAAAAATTCAAGCAATTTCAATGGCGAACAGTCGATCTCGCAAATCCTGCCACTCCGACCATTATTTAGCAGATTTCCAGCGTTTTCGGGGCGTAGGGTCACCCACCGCGATAACCCCACTCAGCAATAATTTCGATCGAACTCGGAAAGCACGGCGCCCCATGGCGGCCGGAGTACCTGACTCGGCGAGTAACCCGCGACGTGCGCACCACCTGCCCGAAGCTTATGCAATTCGGTCGGAGCTGAATTCGTGCGCCGACCGTCGATTGAAGATCATGGGCGTCAAAGCGAGAGCTGCGCCGACTACGAGCCAAAAAGTACGCTGATAAAGCATGTCGGCGGGACCTGACATCACCGCAAACGCAACAAAAGATAAAATAATAACAGCTGACGCCTGGTCATTGTGTATTCGCGCGCGACGCCATTCGGCGCTGAGAATGTATATAGTTGGAATGGCGAACGCCAGAAACCCAACGATGCCCAGCTCTGCAAGCAGCCACAATGGGGTCGAGTGAATAACCAGCGGCAGGCCGCTTGTTGCCAAAATCATTTGATTCCGGAACGCACCGAGGCCGGCCCCAAAGATCGGATGCTCAACAAATAACTTTAGACCGCCGACAATGGTGACCATGCGCTCATGTGTGGAGATTCCGGTTGGCACAATGGCCGGAATAGACAAAGGCGCTTGAACCTCGCCGTGAGCGGGCACGCCAGAGCTGTGAGTCTGCAAGCCAGATTGCCCACCGACGTGAGCAAGCGCGTAGAGAGCGACCGCAGCCACGACTAAGCTCGCGGCGCAAACTGTTGCGGTCAAAATCTCACGAGTGGTCGTAGCGTTGAGATAGAGGCCTGCGCCCATAACAAACACGACCGCTATCCATCCTGATCGCGACGCCGAATACCAGAATGCGGCAAAGAAAAGCGCTAATAGTGCGATGCGCACGTAATTGCCGCGCGCGAAAACAAGCGCTGCAGATGTTGCCATTAGCAGCTGAAATGCAAAAAAATTGTGATTTTGCGAGAATGCCTCAATTTGGAAAGGGGACGAAAATGCGTCAATTTGGGAAGGAGATATGAGGTGCTGCGCAAATGGAATCCCGGCTTCGTGCAACAGTACGAGACCAAGTTCAATTCCGGTAATTGCGGTAGTGGCGCCAACGAATGTCAGAAGCACCGTCCGTAGTGCATCTTTTCCGTTTTCCATCACGGCAATGGCGCCTGTTGCTCCATAGCTCAACAGAACAAACCATCCCAGAAATCTGTTGACCCATGCCCAGGTCGTCCAGCCAAAGCGCGAGGCTCCAATGAGCAACGATACAGCCAGCGCAAGCGTAGCGACTGCAACCGCGGCGTTGACGTAGGGCGCCCGCCATTTTGGCATTCTGCCTTGCTTGATGGCACCCAGGATAAAAAGTGCGCCTCCCGTCAATGCGATCGGGTCTGCAAGATTTACATTCAGCAAGCCCGAGCCGACGGGAACGTAGACCTGGAACAACACGAGCGTGGCCGCTGCCAGTGGAAGGAACCACGAGAGCGCTTGCGTATAGTCAATTGGCGTGGAAGCGGACGTCGTGACTTTCGGCTTTGCTTCAACTGAGTCAGGCAATGCCAGAATTGCGATTACGCCCATCGCCAGCAGAGAGCCGATGCCAATGAGAATTGCGGCCGCGAACGCCGCGTGCCCCGCGACACCAATCGCTCCAAGCGCCGCAACCGCGCTCATCTCGCGCACACCCCAGCCGGCTAGACTTACCGGGACGCTTGCGGCGAACATGACGATGGCCGACGCAGCAACTAGGTTGGGTATGGAAGTGTGTGTAGATAGCGCCTTCGATGCGACGACATAGGCAGCCATGATTGGCATTTGAACAAGAAACGTTAGGGCAATGACACGCAGGGATCGTTTCGTGAAATGTCGCGTCAGCAAGGGTGCAACCGATTGTGCCGCGATACGTCCATAGCCGAACACGGCCCCCACCAATGTCGCAGCGATCAGGCCACATGTAAGTTTGATAAACGCAGCGCCGCCGGTATTTTGATCGAGGTAGACAATACCGAAAATGTAGTAGGCTCCAGCCAGCCCAAGAAATCCCGATAGCGCGGCGGCAGTTATACGCTCATAGGCGGTAATGACGACGACGTTGGAGAAGGGGATACCCGCGCGTCCCATAAGCACGCCGCGCGCGATCAGCTGGCCGGCAATCTGAAAAAATATGGCACCTGCCAGATTGCCAGCGCTGACCATCGCCATGGCATTTCGAAAACTGACTGAATGTCCGATGTCAGCAGCTATCGTTTTAAACCTCAATGCCGCCGCCAGCGCATTTGCAAGCAGTGCTGCGAAAATGACGAAGATCGTTAGAAATGACAGCTGGCGTAAATCAGACAGAATTTCGGACAGGTCATAATTCAATGCCAAAAAACCGACGACGATGCCAAGCATAGCGATCGAGGTAATTAATTTTTTTGTGCCTCTATTGCGACGGAATGGATTGTTGTCTTCTGAGACGCCGGGAATTTCTTTTGGAGGCAATCCACCTGGAAATTCTTCGTGCTGCTTGTCGACTGCAATAGTCTCGCCGAGCTTCATCGCCGCGCCGGTCCCCGCAACCGGTCGCATGCGTCCGGTTGCGGCATATTGGACCAACCCGCGCTGCAAGACTTGGACAGGGACGACTGTCACTTTGCTGAATACGAAAACCTAAAAGCTATTGGCCCCCCGCAAGAACACGTGCTCGACCGACAACGGCCCGCAACGATCTCATGGCCGGATGGAGTGTTGACGTCGTTTCGCACGAGAGAATTTGAATTGGGAAGGCGCGACCGGGTGTCGGCCGTGTTCCGCTGGTCGGAAGTGGCGCGGAAGTTGTTGGAAGAGCCGGGGCCGGAGAAACCAGGCCGCCAGGTCGTCACATCAAGACGAGGCGAGCGCCGTTCTGCAGGTTCGGCTGTTGCCCGCACGCAGCCGCCGCTTCAATGCACTCGAGTGCAAGCTGATTGAAGTCGGCCGCCAGCTCTTCATTCGAGCATTCGCTGGCCACCTCCTGGCACATCTTCGCGTGGGCCAAGAGCCGCTCGGCCATTTTCAGTGATTGGGACATAGACCTAATTTGCCCGCGGGCCCATATGATGGCTTTGCGGTAGATCAATCCAAGAAAATGAGGCCGCATGAGGTGGGTAGGCGGGGTCAGTCATCCGCGCCGCGAAAAGCATTTCCGATCGCGTTAATTCGTTTGCTGCTGATGGCTTTGCTCGGGTCTTTCTCAGGCGGAGTGGTCGCCTCGTAGCAATTGACATAGCCTTTTTCCCACATCCGTCCGGTGCGGTTGTCGATCATCAACTGCTGGCAGTGTTGGCCGCCGGGCGGGACTATGATGATCGAGCCGGTATAGGTCTCGGCATCGCTGTGTTTCGGCTTGGGCGCGGCTACTTCCGGCCGCAGCGCCGACCAGCCGCTTGGATGCCAGTCGTTGAAATAGATGAGAAGAGTGAAGCCGAAGGCGAGCCAGACCAGCATCACGTAGGTTCGCGGAACGTCGCGCAAGAACCAATGGCGGTGGGACGATCGACGCGCGGCCATAGCCCTGCTCCGGAGCACGCGGACCCTGCTGGTCTCGAACCTGACAAAAACCCGACTTCCAGCCTAATGCGATTTTCGTTAAGAGACCGTTCAGCCTGTTGGCCAGCGGCCGGCCGGCTGGAAAATCGGATATTTGCATGCGATTGCCCGGCGAAGATTCAACGTCGACTGCGCGGGCGCGCCCTTGCACGAGACGGTCCGCGCCGCGTAACTTCGGCACCAGCCAACAATGCCGGCGGAAAAAAGGCCGGCCAATGAAGGTTACATGGGGAGGATAACGGTCATGCAGCGGTTTTTCGCGCTCATTGCGCGTGCGGCTCTCGCCACGGCTTGCCTGGCGTTAATTCCGGTCGGCAATGCTGATGCGCTCGATTATCCGGCCCGCCAGCCGCACATTTTCGTTGGCTATCCGCCGGGTGGCTCGACCGATATTCTGGCGCGGCTGTTCGGCGATTGGCTCAGCAGACGGCTTGGCCAGCAGTTCATCGTCGAGAACCGCCCCGGCGCCGGCAACAATCTCGCGACCGATTTTGTCGCCAAGGCGGCCCCCGACGGTTACACGATGATCCTGGTCAACCCGGCCAATGCCATCAACACCTCGCTCTACAAGCATCTCAATTTCGTCTTTCTGCGCGACATCGATCCGGTCGCCGGTTTCATCCGCGTGCCGAACGTGATGGAGGTGAATCCGTCGGTGCCGGCGAAAACCGTCGCAGAGTTCATCGCTTATGTGAAAGCCAACCCCGACAAGGTGAACGTCGCCTCGTCCGGCAACGGGACGTCGATCCATCTTTCGGGTGAGTTGTTCAAGATGATGACCGGCACAAAGATGACGCACGTGCCGTATAAAGGCTCGGCGCCGATGCTCACCGATCTGCTTGGCGGGCAGGTGCAGGTTACGTTCGACAATCTGCCATCGTCCGTCGAACACATTAAAGCCGGCAAGCTGCGCGCTTTGGCGGTGACGACAGAGAAACGCAGCGAGGAACTGCCTGACGTTCCCACCGTCGGCGAGACTGTGCCTGGCTATGAAGCGAGCGCGTTCTTCGGCCTTGGCGTGCCGCACGGGACGCCGAAGGAGATCGTCGATCTCCTCAACAAGGAGATCAATCTGGCGCTGAAGGATCCGCAGATGATCGCCAAGCTCAAGGAGCTTGGCGGCACGCCGATCCCTGGCTCGGCGGCCGATTTCGGAAAACTCGTCGCGAACGAAACCGCGAAATGGGAAAAGGTGGTTCACGCCGCCAATCTGTCAATCAACTAGCGGACGCGTGAAATATCAAGAATGACGACGCGTAAACGTCCTGAAGAGCTGCGCAGCCATCGCTGGCTCGGTGTCGATGATCTGCGCGCCTTCGGCCACCGTGCACGGCTGCGCCAGGGCGGCTTCGACGCGGCCGATTTCCGCGGCAAGCCGGTCATCGGGATCGTCAATACCTGGAGCGACATCAATTTCTGCCACACGCACCTGCGCGACCGCGCGGAAGACGTGAAACGTGGCGTGCTTCAGGCCGGCGGCTTTCCGGTTGAATTGCCGGCAATGTCGCTGTCGGAACCGTTCGTAAAACCGTCGACCATGCTCTATCGCAACCTGCTGGCGATGGAGACGGAGGAGTTGCTGCGCAGCCATCCGATCGACGGCGCTGTGCTGATGGGCGGCTGCGACAAGACCACGCCTGCGCTGATCATGGGCGCAATCAGCATGGGCATCCCGGCGATCTATGTGCCGGCCGGGCCGCAGCTGCGGGGAAACTGGCACGGCAAGGTCCTCGGCTCCGGCTCTGACGCGTGGAAATACTGGGACGAAAGGCGGGCCGGCCGCATCAGCGAGCAGGACTGGCAGGAGATGGAGGGTGGCATTGCGCGCTCGTTCGGCACCTGCATGGTTATGGGCACGGCGGCGACCATGATGGCGATCGCCGAAGCGCTGGGGCTGGCACTTCCGGGGGCTTCGTCAATTCCTGCAGCCGATGCCGGTCATCCGCGCATGTGTGCCGCCGCCGGCCGCCGCATCGTCGACATGGTGTGGGAGGATGTGACACCGCAAAAGCTTCTCACGCCTGCCGCTTTTGACAATGCGATCCGTGTTCACATGGCGATGGGCGGCTCGACCAACGCCATCATCCATGTCGTGGCCATGGCGCGTCGTGCTGGCCTCAAGCTCGACATGAACCGGTTCGACGAAATTTCGCGTGAAATTCCCGTCCTCGCCAATGTGCGGCCGTCCGGCGAATTCCTGATGGAGGATTTCTTCTATGCCGGCGGCCTGCGGGCGTTGATGAACGAGCTCACGGACAGGCTCGATCTGTCCTGCATGACGGTAACGGGAAAGAGCATTGGCGAAAATATCGCCGGCGCCGAAGTCTACAAGCACGAGGTGATCCATCCGCTGTCAGAGCCGGTGTCGCGCGACGGCGCGACCGCCGTGCTCACTGGCAATCTCGCCCCGCGCGGCTGCGTGATGAAGCCGTCGGCGGCGGACAAGCGGCTGTTACGCCACCGCGGCAAGGTGATCGCATTCGAGGACTACAACCACATGGCCCGTGAGGTGGAGCGCGACGATCTTGATGTCACGCCGGATCACATCCTGGTGCTCAAAAATGGCGGCCCGAAGGGCGGTCCCGGCATGCCGGAATGGGGCATGCTGCCAATCCCCAAGAAACTTGTGAAACAGGGCGTACGCGACATGCTCCGCATTTCGGACGCGCGCATGAGCGGCACCAGCTACGGCGCCTGCATACTCCACGTTGCACCGGAGAGTTTCGTCGGCGGGCCGCTGGCCTTCGTCAAGACCGGCGACGAAATCGAAGTCGATGTGCCGGCGCGCCGCATTCACCTGCACGTCTCGGACGAGGAGATGGCCCGCCGCCGCGGCGCATGGACGCAGCCGGGTCCTCGTTATCCGCGTGGCTACGGCGCTCTTTATTCGGAGCACATCGGCCAAGCCGATGAAGGCTGCGACTTCGATTTCCTCGCGCCGCTCGGAGCCATTTCCGAGCCGGAAATTCATTGAATGCGGTAGCCGGCAACCGTCCGGACTGTAATCGTTCCGTATTGTTGAAAATTGCACATGACATAACGACGATATTTCATCTTCTCGATGGCACCGTTCCCGGTCAATGACCGGGGATTTGTCGCCAATGCGTCCCTGCAATTTGAAATCAGCATTTATTGCGGCGTTCGTCGTCCTGCTGGCGGCGGGGCAGGCGGCCGCGGCGGAAACGCTGCGCTTCGGTGGGACCGGTTCGGCAATCGAATTGCTGCGGCAGGTTGGCGCCGAATATACAGCCACCACCGGCGTCAAGGTTGAAGTCCTTCCGAGCCTTGGTAGCGCCGGCGCTATTCGCGCGCTGGCGGACGGCAAGCTCGATATTGCAGTTTCCGCCCGGCCGCTGAACGCAGATGAATCCGCCGGCGGCCTAACCCAGGTCATGGCGGTGCGCACGCCTTATGTGCTTGCCACATCCCATCCCAATCCGAATGGGTTGAAGGCCGCGGATCTTCCCGGAATTTTCTCGGATTCAAAAGCAACCTGGGCTGATGGCACGCCGATCCGCATCATCCTTCGGCCTCGGAGCGAAGCCGACAACGTACTGCTTGGACATCTCTTCGACGGCATGGAGCAGGCGATCGAGGCCGCCCGCAGCCGCTCAGAGGTGCCAATCGCAGCCACCGATCAGGACAATGCAGCCCTTGCGGAACGAATGCCCGGCTCACTGGCCGGAACCACTGCGACCCAGATCAAGACCGAACGTCACACTCTGAAGATCGTGCCGCTCGATGGCATCGAGCCGACGCTCGCCAACTTCGAAAGTGGCGCATACCGGTTTGCGAAGAAGCTGTATTTCATCGTGAAAACGAACGGCAATCATGACGCCGGCCGGTTCATTAAGTTTCTGCAGTCGCCGCAGGAGCTGAAGGCGTTGCGTGAAGCGGAAGTCTTGCCGGACGTTGAGTGATGGCCACGCTTCCGCTCAGAAAGCTCGTCAGTGCGATCGGCCTGATCGTCGCCATCACCACTGCCGTCGTTGTGCCCGCAGGCTACTTCATCGTCGGATACTCCAATGTCACGGAGACATTGGCGTTCAAGTCACGATTGAATGCCGCGCGGCTTGCACAATACATCTATACGCACGATGGAATGTGGCAGTACCAGCGGCTTCGCCTTGTCGAGATGATCCAGCTGCCCGAGGCAGGCGAGCAGCCGATCCGGCAGGAAGTCTATGATCAGGCCGGGCAGCGCGTGCTCGAGGAAGGTGCATCACTGCGCACCCCGGTCGTTGCCCAGCGCGCTCCGATCGTCGTGGCCAGCACTACGGTGGGTTCTGTCATTGTCGAAGCGAGCCTGCGCGAAACACTCTACAAGACCGCATTTGTTGCTCTGCTGAGTGTATTTCTCGGGCTCGCGATGTATTTCGCGGTCCGCTGGTTTCCACTGCGCGTGCTCGACCGCACACTCGGAGAGCTCCGCAAAACCCAGAGCGATCTGGCGGAACAAAACAAACGCCTCGACGCCGCGCTGACGAACATGTCGCAAGGCCTGTGCATGTACGATGTGGACGGCAAACTCGCGATATTCAATTCGCGCTTCACAGAGATTTATGGCCTGCCGAAAGAAAAGGTCGTGCCGGGCATGACTACCTACGATCTCATGGCGCTGCTGCACAGCGCCGGCAAGGCCACCGACGTGGACCCTAAAGGCACACTTGCCATGCGCGACACCATCTATCGCGAGGTCAAGGGAGGGGCATTGGTCCAGCGCCTGACCGACGGCCGCAGCATCTCGATTTTATATCGGCCACGGCCGGGTGGAGGCTTCGTCGTTACTTTCGAGGACATCACCGAACGGCTTGCCGCCGAGGCCCGGATCAAGCACCTGGCGCATTACGACGCGCTCACAGACCTGCCAAATCGCGTCACATTCTACGACCGCATGGAATCAATTCTTCGCCACTTGCGGCGCGCTGAGTCCGTTGCGGTTCTCAGTCTCGACCTCGACCATTTCAAGAGCGTGAACGACACGCTAGGGCATCCGGTCGGCGACCGCCTGCTGCAAGCCGCGGCTGATCGCATGCGTAGTTGTGTTCGCGACGAGGACATTGTGGCCCGGCTTGGCGGCGACGAGTTCGCGATCGTGCAGGTTCCATCTGAACAAGGCGCGAATATCAATGCGCTCGCCGCCCGCCTGATCGAGGCCGTCGGCGCTCCCTACGACATCGAAGGCCACCAGGTGGTCATCGGCGCCAGCGTGGGTATCGCCATTGCGCCTGCCGACGGCGACAAGCCGGATGCGCTCATGAAAAATGCCGACCTGGCGCTCTACCGCGCCAAGGCGGACGGCGGCGGTGCGTTCCGGTTTTTCGAAATCGAAATGGATGCGCGCATGCAAGCGCGCCGCGCACTCGAACTCGAGCTTCGCAAGGCGATCGTCAAAGGCGAGTTCGAGCTTGACTATCAGCCTATCGTCGACGTCAAAACTGGGAGAATCACAAGCTGCGAGGCTCTTGTGCGCTGGCACCATCCCGATCGTGGCGTGATTGCGCCCCTCGATTTCATTCCGATCGCGGAAGAAACGGGCCTCATTGTTCCGTTAGGAGAATGGGTGCTGCGGCACGCATGCGCCGAAGCCGTGCGTTGGCCGAAGGAGATCACTGTCGCGGTAAATCTCTCTCCCGCGCAATTCAAGAGCCGGAACCTGGTTCCAACCGTCGTCAGTGCGCTGGCGGACTCGCGTCTTCCTCCGGCCCGTCTGGAATTGGAAATCACCGAGCTGGTGCTCTTGCAGGAGAGTGAAAGCGCCCTCGCGGTTCTGCATGAGCTCCGTGACCTTGGTATCCGGATCGCAATGGATGATTTCGGCACGGGATACTCATCGTTGGGCTATCTGCGCAGCTTCCCGTTCGACAAGATCAAGATCGACGAATCTTTCATTCGCGATCTGCCATCAAAGGAAGACAGCGTCGCGATCGTTCGCGCCGTGGTCGGATTGAGCAGCAGCCTGGGAATCACCACGACTGCCGAGGGAGTCGAGACGAAAGAGCAGCTCGAAAGTCTGACGTCGGAAGGCTGCAATGAGGTCCAGGGCTTCCTCTTCAGCGCGCCCCGTCCGGCGGCGGAAGTCGAGCACATCCTCAATGAGATGGCTCCGCGCAGCGAGGCCGTTGCCTGACGCCGGTGAAACGGCACTTTTGTGACGTGTGTAGGTAAAGACCGAAAGCGCGTACATTCAAATTAGAACACCTCTGAAATAGAAACGCTCTAATGTTTTCCGCGTGCATTGACTCGCGCGCAAAAATTTCTTGAATTGTTTTTGCGCCACGCGATGGGTGTGACGCGTCGCCTGATTGCCGGGCCTTGAACCCGGCGTATGAGGAAAAGAAAAATGCTCAACGCCTGCAATGCGCGCGCAATTATTTTTGCCGCGCCGTTTTTAATCGCGGCCGGTGTCGGCGCTCGCGCCCAGGACAATCCGGTTTTCTATCGTGACGTCGAAACGAAATACATCTTCGGCTTCACCGAAGGTTCGGGTATCGGCCTTGAAGGCGAGAAGGAATTCTCGCTGGAGACCGTTGCGCGCATGGGGAAGGCCGACGGACGCTACTGGGCAAGCGAGACCAAACTCGAATACGAATTCACTCCGAACCAATACGTCCAGTTCGAGCTCGGCCCGCTGGTTTCCGTACACAATATCAAAAACGTCACCGACCTGGACGACCGCAATCAGCTTGCGATGAGCGGCATCTTTGGTGAGGTGCGTTATCTGCTGCTGGACCGCGGTCCATCCTCACCGCTCGCGATCACGCTTTCCGCCGAGCCGGAGTGGCATCGTATAGACGAGACCAGCGGCGCCCGCGTAAAGAATTTCGGCTTGGAGCTGAAGGTCAACGCCGATCTCGAGCTCATAAAGAATCGGCTCTATCTCGGCAGCAATCTTCTCTACGAGCCGGAGGCAACGCACGACCCCGATGGCGTCGGCGCCGGTTGGGAGAAAGAGTCGACCGGCGGCGTGTCCGCTGCGTTGTCCTATCGGGTCTTGCCGTCCGTATTCGTCGGCGCGGAACTCTGGTACCTGCGTCATTACGAAGGAACCTGGTTCAATACATTTACCGGCGACGCCTTCTACCTTGGGCCTACGGTGTACGTTCAGCTCGGTCCCAAGGTTTTCATGACCGCAGCATGGAATGCGCAGATCCACGGTCACGATGTCGATGACCCGGGCTCCACGCTCAATTTCGGGGAGTTTTCCCGACAGCGCGGCAAACTGAAGCTCGCAGTCGAATTCTAGCCGGAGGAGCCAACATGATCGGCACAGGCGCTAAGACGATTTTTGCCCTGCTTCTGCTGGCAGCATCCTGCCTTCCGGCAAGCGCGCAAACGGCCACAGTGACCATCAGCGTGAAAAATCATCGCTTCCAGCCTGCGCAGATTCAGGCGCCGGCCAGGGTACCGATCGAGCTGCACGTAAAAAATCTCGATCCGACGCCGATGGAATTCGAAAGCGTAAGTTTGCGCGTCGAGAAGGTCGTGACCGGGAACAGTGAAGGCATCATCCGGCTGCGTCCGCTGGAACCGGGCAGCTATAATTTCTTCGATGATTTCAATCAGCAAACCAACGGGGTCCTCGTCGTCCGCTAGGGCCCACCGGTGGCGGCCATGGCATTGTCGCTTCGTCCGGCTTGGATAGTCGTGAGATGCGGCTCGCTCAGGCGCCCAAGGCATCTTGATTCTTAAATAAGACTGGGCGCCTGAAGTCCCCTTGCGCTTATACCAGGAACGGAATCAATGCCGGCACTTCGGCGCGGTAGCGCGCATAGGCCTCGCCGAATTCCGACGACATAAATCGTTCCTCGATAACGATCTTTCGCAAAAATCCCAAGGCAACTAGAATTAGGCCGATCGGCGCCCGCCACTTGTCGACTGCGAGCGCGGAGCCGATGAGTGCCAGCAGCACGCCGGTATAGATCGGGTGGCGAACCAGCGCGTAGGGCCCGTTGCGCACCAGCTTGTGGTCCTGCTTTACCGTCACCTCGGCACTCCAGTTTCTCCCCAGCCGGGCACGTGCTGCTGCCGAAAAGCCGAGGCCGGTCGCAACCAGCGCGGTCGCGATCCAAAGCCAGACTTGCGTGCGGTCATAGAACTGGCGTTCCAGTTCCTGGCCAAGGATGTTTGGAACCCCAGAAGCACGCCGCCCAGAATCAGCGGACCATAGTGGGTGAGCCGCGAGACAAAGCTTTCCCGCCGTCGGGTTTCGCTGGTGGCGCGCGCCGCCACGATCCAATAGCCAAGCCACAGGATCCAGAAGGCCGGGATCAATGCGCGCAGCACATGCGTCATCGCTCATTCGCTAGGGTGCAAGTGTGGCCGAAATAATGGTAGGCCGGTTCCGCCAACGGGACTGAAGGCATGAACGACGACATCCCTTTCGACAAAGATCTCAAGCTCGCACCGGACACGGTGGACGAGCCGATGCCCGGCATACGCCGCGTCATGGCGAATAATCCCGGTCCGTTCACCTTCAAGGGGACCGTCAGTTACATCATCGGCCACGGCAAGGTGGCGATTGTCGATCCGGGCCCGGATGATGATGCGCATATAGGCGCGTTGCTCGATGCGGTCCGCAACGAGACCGTGACGCATATTTTCGTCACCCATACCCATCGCGATCACTCGCCCGCTGTGCCGGCCATCAAGGCAGCGACAGGCGCTACGGTCTATGCGGAAGGCCCGCACCGTGCTGCGCGCCCGCTGCACATCGGCGAGCATAATCCGCTCGACGCCAGTGCCGACCGCGACTTCCGGCCCGATGTGGCGCTCAAAGATGGCGAGATCGTCGCTGGCGACGGCTGGACCATCGAAGCGGTGGCGACGCCGGGGCACACCGCCAACCACATGGCTTATGCTTTCAAAGAGAACAACGCGCTGTTCGCCGGCGATCACATCATGGCATGGGCCACGTCCATCGTTGCGCCGCCCGATGGCGCTATGAGTGACTATATGGCGTCATTGGCGAAGCTCGCGCAGCGCACGGAGGCCATCTATTTCCCCGGCCACGGGCCCGTAATCACCGAGGCCTCGCGCTTCGTCAGCTATTACATTCTGCACCGCAAGGCGCGCGAAGCATCGATCCTGCATCGGTTGTCGAAGGGCGCGACCGATATCCCGACCATCGTGCGCGCGATCTATATCGGCATCGATCCGCGCTTGACCGGCGCTGCCGGTCTCTCGGTGCTCGCCCATCTTGAAGATTTGGTCGCCCGCGGTCTGGTCGCGACGGACGGCCAGCCGGCAATTGACGGGGTTTATCGTTTGGCCGGCTGACGCTTTTCGGGCTGGCCCTTTTTCACCGCGGGCGCTGTCTTCTGAGGCGCGGAGCGTGGCTCCGGCGCCGAGTTTATGGTGTCGTCGAGGTCTTCGAGCAGGCTTCTGATGCGTGATGCATTGGCGCCGAAGTCGTGCGATCCGACGCGCGACGCCGAGCGCACATCAATGCGCGTGCCTTGGCCCATTGGGGTCACCCTGATGACAACGTCATCGCGGAATCCCATGATCGGTGTGCGGGCTACCGCCTCGATCACGCCGCCTTGGCGGCCCAATACTGGCGGACGTGCATCCCCGATGTACCATTTGCGTTTGGTGACGAGCGCGAGCGCGGCGTCATACGCGATTTTTGGCACAACTTCGAGGTCCAGCGGAATGATATCGGGATAGCCGGCGCGCTGTAGCGCGGCCATGGCGGGGCCGGGATAGTCGTTGCGGCCGCGCGGGCGCAGACGGGCGAGCACATCGAAGCGCGGAGGGTTGGCCGTGTCGGTGGTGACGTCGGTAATCGCCGGCAGCTTCAAGGCCCGCGTGCCGAGATAGGCAGGGTAGGCGAGCAGCGCCACGCCCAGAAACAGGCCCAGCAGCGCGCGTCCAAGGCCGGAATAGCCCTGCCGCCAGATCACCACGAAGCCCGTGAAAGCCAGCACGATGGCGAGTCCGGCAAAGACCAGGGCAGCGGCAAAGGTAGCGAGAGCCGGCACGATCTCGAGAATGCCTGAGCGCACGATGATGATTGAAAGTGCGGCGACGACAAATGCAAACAGCCCCAGCCGGGACGACCAGACCGCGACCTGAGACATCGGCTCGTCATGGAACGGGCGTCGCGCCATGGTCATGACCCCGCGCAGATTTGCTTCAGCGCCGCCCATTCTCTCGCGTCAAGAAAAGGAGACGGCGGGCGTGCGACTGCCGACTTGTTGATGGTGGCGACACGCGCCTTGGTTTCCGGATGATTCAACAGAATTGTCATGCCGGGTTCAGTGGCGCCGCCGATCTTCTCGAGCATGGTAGCAAGCGCATGCGCATCGCCGCCAGCCTTGTTCATGAGGTCTGCACCATAGGCATCGGCCGCCGCTTCCGCCTCGCGCGAATAGGACGATTGCAGGGCCGTCTTGGCGGCGAATACAACGGCGCCGCCACCGACAAAATCGCCGAGCAACATGCCGAACAGGAATGACAGGCCGGCGCCCTGCAGCACTGCCTTGGTGCCGTCGCGGTGGGCGACGTGGCCGATTTCATGTGCGATCACGCCGGCAACCTCGTCAGCATTGTCAGCCTTGGCAACCAGGCCTCGAAATACATAAACTTGTCCACCCGGCAAAGCCACGGCATTGGCTTCGTCACGCCGCACAACATTGGCCCGCACGGGCAGGGACAGTGAGGCGGCCGCTTCGAGCCGCCGTACCATTTTGTCGAGTGCGGCGCGCCCTGCCGTTTCGGACGGAGCCGTTCCACAATCAAAGCTGGCGCCCCCTTTACGGGAGTCGAGCATGCCGCGTACTTGCATATTCACCGCGTCACCCAGTCTGCGCTCGACGGCGACCGGCAACAGCGGCGTCAGCCGCGCAGCGATCGCCGGTACGCCGAACCAGGCGACCAGCAGGAGCGACGCGGTGGCGGCGACGCTCCAGCCGATCACCCGCATGCGCTGGCGGCGCTGTAGCGATCCGGTCCGGTCGATAAGGGAGGCACGGGCGTCGATTTCGGCGGCAAATGCCGGATCGAGAATTTCGAGGCGCGCCAGCGTCGCACTCCCGTGATGGCCAAGCCGCAGGACATTGTCGGGCGCGGCAAGTCCCTCAATCTCGTCATAGGGCCATTCCGCCAAAGGGGAGCCGTCGCGGCCGGAAATCTGCAGGCTCGACGGTGTGAGCACCACCGCCACATCGTGGCGGGCGCTTGTTATCCCGTCGAAGTAGACGCCGGTACCGGGGTTCATGGGTGCGATCTTCCAATTCCGT
This sequence comes from uncultured Pseudomonadota bacterium, assembly GCA_963762485.1. Lineage (GTDB taxonomy): Bacteria > Pseudomonadota > Alphaproteobacteria > Rhizobiales > Xanthobacteraceae > Pseudolabrys. The sequence continues at coordinate 75,223 of CAVXLE010000012.1, forward strand.
CCGGCATCAGTAACTGCCCACATTCAGTGCATCGGCCAGGCCCTCGCCGATCGCCGAGCTTGGCCGCCCGGTGGCTTTGACCTTGTCCAGCGCGGCAAGGCCGGACAGTTGCAGCGATTCCATGCCCAATTGCCAGAGCGACAGCAGCACCGTGGCGCGATAGATCATCGAGAAACCGAGCGCCGCGATCACATAGCCAGCGAGCCCAACGAGCGTCGTGATGATTTCACTGCCGGCGCCGAGTTTTGCGATGCTCACTATGGCGCCTACGATGACCAATGCGACTGTGCCAAGAATGCCGATGGCGATGCTGAACAGGATCGCGTAACCGACGAAGCGGGCGTAGGCGCCATAAACGTGACGCATGCGCAAATGCGAGCGCACTTCAATATTGCCGAAGCGCAGGCCTGACGACCACCAGCGTAGCACTACGGCCTGGAATGCCGGATAGAGCAGGGCAGCCAGGGCGACACTGACGCCTCCCATCAACATGGCGAAGACGATAGCTGCGCCCAGGCCGGGATTGCTGCCTTCGATCTTGCTCATTAAGTCGTCGCCGCCTTGCGCCAGCGTGTCGGCGAGAGCCTTCCAGTCCACTGTGCCAACGAAGCCGCTGACAGCAAGCGCAAGCGGCGCAAAGATCAGGATCCACATCGGCAGGCCACGCAGGAGCAGGCTGAAACCGGAGGCCTCGAAGCTTCCCGCCAGATCGCCATAGAACGTGTTCCGCATCTTGTAGCGTTCGAGGCTGGCGAGCTGAAATGGATAGGCGAGGCCCAGGCTCAGCGCGGTGACAATCCACCACAGCATCGCACGGAAAGCGTAGGCCCAGGCCGAGCCCTCCTGATGAAAACGCAAACCACGATAAATGGTGCGCGTGAGGCGATAGCGGCGCGCGCGATAGATTGCGAATTGACCGAGAACGCCGAGCGCCGCAAATGCGATCACGCTCGAAAATTTCCCGAGTGTACCGAGGTCGAGCGCTGCCAGAAAGAACCCGGCATAGACCGGAATCAGAATAGCGATTGCAACCAGAAATCCGAGCAGGAGCTCCAGCGGTGTGCCGGCATATTCAAGCGTCTCCCCCGCAATTTCGGTGTTTGACCAGAGAAAGCGCCGTACATCGGTTGCCAACCAGAAGCGATAAATGCCGAGGGTGACCATGAGCAGAACGGCGCCGCGAATGAGCAGTCGCCAATAAGATCGGCGCTGCCCGAGGAATCGCGCGCCGCCGCTCGTTGCGATCCCGCCTGCCTCAGGGCTGGTCATGGTCAACAGGGATAATGGCAAGTGGTAACGCAGGCAATGTTGTTTGCGGCGTGGCTGCTTTCATTCCGAGATGCAAATGAATCGGGTGTCTGCTGACGAGGCGGCCTTGCGTCTTACGGCGGCCATCCGCTTTTCCGTCACGTCGCTACGGCCACAATTTTGTCAGGCATCACAGCAAGCCGGCGGCTATCGCTGCGGTCGCCGATTGCGTATCACGTCCGCTTCATATCGACGCGTGGATGACATGGCTGTGGATGACATGGCTGATGTCGAGTGCCGGCCGGCACTGGTATCGTCAGTATTCGCCTCGGGGACACGGATTACGGAGCACGTTGAGATCTGCCCACCGATGGTATTGGGCGGCCTCCGGCTCATGACCCCCAATACCATGCGCTCGCAGTTCTGGACGCGACATAAAATCGCGCATTTTGTGACTCCCATCACAGCCAGGATTAACCATCTTGATAACAACAAATTTAGGAGGGTTAATTTTTGATTAATATCATCGCTCTGTGGCGGCAGATGTAGCTGTCTTGGCAGGCGCCAGACCCGTCAGTGAAACCGGAGGCAGCGTGCGTTCTGCCGTGACGAAACTCAGTGTTGCGCCTCTGGGTCGCCTGACTCAGGCCGTGGAGACGAGGACTCCAACACAATTGGAGCTCTGGTCGCCGCCCAGCCCTGCGTCGGCGCGTGACCAAGGCGCTATTGAGCGTTCCCGCATCAATTTCGATACCGGATTGACCAATGCGGGCTTTTCCGAACTCGACCTAGCGCTTGACCCCCACGACGAGGCGATCTGGTGCTACATGCGGCCGGCGGGTCCGCCAAGCTTCACGCCGTCATTGCTGCAAGAGCTGATTTCCCTGCGGCGGCTGCTGCAGCGCATGTTTGCCAGCTTGCGGCCCGGCGAGACCGCACCGGTCAAATACTTCGTCGGTGGCTCGCGCCTTCCGGGCGTCTACAATCTCGGTGGCGACCTCAATTTCTTCATCAAGAACATTCGGGCACGTGATCTCACAGCGCTGCGCAAGTATGCGCATGACTGCGTCGATGTCGCCTACCATATGACCGTGGGCTTCCACCTGCCCCTGATCACGATCGCGCTTGTCCAGGGCGATGCACTGGGCGGCGGGTTCGAAGGCGCATTGTCTTTCAACGTGATCGTGGCGGAGAAGAAAGCCAAGTTTGGTCTTCCCGAAATCCTGTTCAACCTGTTTCCGGGTATGGGTGCCTTTAGTTTTCTGTCGCGCAAGCTCGATGTGACGCGCGCGCAGAAAATGATCCTCAGTGGCCGTGTCTACAGCGCAACGGAATTATACGAGATGGGCCTCGTGGACATTCTGGCCGAGGATGGGCGCGGGGAAGAAGCGGTGCGCGACTACATCGCGCACAATCGCCGCCACCACACCGTGCATCGGCGCATCCGCGAGGTGAACCTGCGCGTCAATCCATTCTCGCTCGAGGAACTGCGCGACGTCACCGATATCTGGGCGGAGCATGCGATGCGGCTTCAAGAGCCCGATCTGCGCAACATGGAACGCTTGGCGAATGCGCAATTGCGCCGTGTCAAGCAAGTTCGCCCTTAGCCGAGCTTACGCGTCAGGCGGCGACGTTGCGCTTGGAGATTCGTGCGCGCAATGCGACGCGCACGCGCTCGAATTCCTCGCCCAGGCCCTTGAGGTACATTTCGCCCTGGCTTGCGAGATCTTCGGGAGCAATATTTCGCCAGGCCAGACACATCTCGTAGATGCCGCGCGCACCGATATTGGCCGCGGCGCTGCGCAGCGCGTGCAGTTGTTCGCGGAACGCCTTGTAGTCGCCTGACGCCGTGATTTCCCCGAGTTGGCGCAGGATATCGGCCGCGTCGTCGAGGAACTGTCCCGCGAGTTCGTCGACAAACTCCTTGCCACCGAGGCTCTCGAGCGCACTGAGCGTCTGCGAATCGACGGCGGCGGCCGCAACGCTGCGCGCGCGGGCGGAGATATAGCTCGTGACTTCACCTTTGATCGGGTCCGCTTGCGGTTTTTTGGCGCCATCGCTCACGAGTGTCCCGATGACCTCGAGCAGGCGATGTGGCTCGATCGGTTTGGTAAGGCATGCATCCATGCCTGCTTCCTCGCAGCGCCGTCTCACTTCCTCGGTTGCGTCGGCCGTGAGCGCCACGATCGGCACGCGTGGCCGGCCGAGGGCGGCGAAGCGATAGAGCTTGGTTGCCTCGATGCCGTTCATCACCGGCATGTTCACATCCATCAGGACAAGGTCGAATTCGTGCGTTTCGAGCACGTCGAGCGCGGCTTCGCCGTTGTCGACCAACGTGACACGATGGCCGGCGCGATCCAGTATTTTGGCGATGACCATCTGGTTTGTCCGCTTGTCCTCGGCAACCAGGACCGAGAGCGGGCGGCGGGACGCGACGATTGTGCGGGGGCGCGCGCCGTCGGGGCGCTCAGCCGAGCTGTTGCCACGCGCGATTTGCAACCCAGCCATAAATTTTTCTGGATCGAGTGGAGTCGTCAATGTCGTGACGAACCGGCTGCGTACAATGCTGGCCGGCAGGCCCTCACCGGGATCGTCCGTGAGCAGTATGAGGGCGGGCGCGCTGGCGAGGTTTTCGCCCATAATGCGGCTGAACGTGGCCTCGTCCGCCGCCTCGGACATTTCATGATGAATGATCGCGATCGGACGGCGCACGCCGTCCGCGCGTAGCGACGTCAGCGCGGCAACGGCATCGTCCATGCTTGCAGCGAACGTTACATCCTGCACGCAAGATTTCACCAGCGAGCGATCCTCATCGTTGCCGCCAACGAAAACGACCGGTGCCGGCGCTGAATGAGCCTGCGGCAGATCCTGCGCCTGTGCCTGAAATTCGATCTCGAACCAGAATGTGCTGCCCTTGCCGAGGGTGCTTTCGACGCCAATGGTGCCGCCCTGCAGTTCGACGAGCTGCCTTGCGATAGCAAGGCCGAGGCCAGTGCCGCCAAAACGATCGATGATGGTCTCGTCGGCCTGCGTGAAGCGATCGAATACCCGCGCCTGCGCGTCCGCGCCGATGCCGATTCCGGTATCCGTCACCTCGAAACGCAGGCGCACGTGGTCCCCATCATGCGCAATCGTGTCGACCGCAATGACGACATAGCCGCGTTCGGTGAATTTTACGGCGTTGCCCGTGAGATTGATGAGCACTTCCTCGAGATGATGCTTGTCGCCAACCAGGAGCCGCGGCGTGCGCGCTGTGCAGTGAATCGCGAGTCGGACGCCATTACGTTGCGCCTCGACCGCGAGCATGTTTCGGATTTCTCCAAGTAGCGAGACGAGGTCAAAATCGGCGGTCTTGATCGCTATCCGGCCGGCTTCGGCGCGCGAGAAATCGAGGACAGAATTGATCAGGGTGAGCAGCTGGCGTCCGGACTTTCCGATTGTGTCGGACATCTCGTCTTGCTCGGGATCCAGCGAGGTCTCGCGCAACAAGTCGCTCAGCCCGATGATGGCATTGAGCGGCGTGCGGAATTCGTGGCTCATGCTGGCGAGGAATGCGCTTTTGGCACGATTTGCTTCTTCGGCCTGGCGCTTGGCTTCAGACAGCTTGCGGATCAGTGTCGAAACATAGAGTGGCAGCAGGACGAGACCCGCACTCAGGCCGGCGGCCAGTCCGCGGTGCGTCTGCCAGAAAGCGGTCGTTACGATGACGACGCCGAAGGCAAGGACGCTGGTGCCGGAAGCGGCGAACAGGTAGGGCACGCCAAAGCGAAAACCATTCCCGAAAATGACCCACAGATAGACAGGATAAAGCAGCGCAAAGGTCTCGCCGCCGACGTGCATCCCGTACGAAAAGAGGCCGATATCGAAGACCATTCCGACGAGGCGTCGCGCGACGGAAATCCCTGGCCGATAGAGCAGGTGACAGAACAGGATGACGGCTACGATTTGATAGACGGCGAAATACGGGCTTTGTTCGTGCAGCATCTGCTGGGCGCCGACCTGGCCGAATTCCGCTGCGATAATGAGATAGGCGAATGCCGTGCCGCTGATCATCAGCCGGTTGACGGTCAGCTCGTGTTCGGAATCCGGCCGATTGCGCAGCCTGCTCACGACCCAGGAAAAGATTTGAGTCACACGCCGGCTCGCGTGCCTGGGTGGAGCGGTTTTTCTGAAAACGGCCGCGCGCATCTCGAGCCTCACGCGCTGCGCGCTCGCGCGCGAATTTCCCTGACGAACGCGATCAGCTCGTCAGCCTGCATCGCTCCCGCGTAGTAAAAGCCCTGTACTTCGTCACAACCCTCAGCGCGCAGAAGGGTGGCTTGCTGGACGTTTTCCACGCCTTCCGCAACGATTTCGAGATCGAGGCTGTGGCCGAGGCTCACGATCGCCCGGACGATCGCGGCGTCGCTCGGGTTGGTTGCCATATCGCGGACGAAGCACTGATCGATCTTGAGGCGATCGACCGGGAAATGCTTGACGTAGGAGAGCGTTGAATAGCGCGTGCCGAAATCATCGATGGAGATGCCGACGCCGAGGTCGCGTAGCTGTTGCAAGTCCTTTGAGACCGCCTCGGTATTGTGCATGACGATGCTTTCCGTCAGCTCCAGATCGAGCAGCCAGGGATCGAGCCCGGTCTCGGCAAGGACCTTGGTCACCAGCAACGGGACGTTCTGCTTGAAGAACTGGATCGATGACAAATTGACTCCGACACGGAGCGGCGGCTGCCCACGATGCTGCCACGTCTTTGCCTGGCGGCAGGCCTCGCGCAGTGCCCATTCGTTGATCGGAACGATCAGGCCGTTTTCTTCCGCACGGGCAAGGAAGTCGCTTGGACCGATGAGGCCGTGCCCGGGACGCTGCCACCGCAGCAGGGCTTCCGCGCCGGTAACCTGGCCTGTTCGGAGCGCGATCTGCGGCTGGTAATGCAGGACGAATTGCCCCTCGGCGATTGCCTCGCGCAAATCGGTGTCGAGGACCAGGCTCGCGCGCGCCCGCCGGTCCATGTCGGAGGCGTAGAACCGAAAGACTTTTCCGCCGTCGTGCTTTGCCCGATACATTGCAAGGTCGCTGTTGCGCAGAAGGTCTTGCACGTCGGCGCCGTCGGTGGGGTGGATGGTGATGCCGATACTTGCGCTCGAATTGACCTGCTTCCCCGCATGCGTCCATGGCTGGCTGACGGCTTCGAGGATCCGGGTGGCCATGTCGGCCGCATCCTCGTTCCGCGTGACGCGCGTCTGCAGGACTGCAAATTCGTCGCCGCCGAGACGGGCAACCGTATCGGTTTCGCGCACGACCGAGCGCAGCCGATCGGCGACTTCAACGAGGAACTCGTCGCCGGCCTGGTGGCCGAGCCCGTCGTTGATGTCCTTGAAGCCGTCGAGATCAATGAGGTGAAGGGCGAAGGGGCGATCGCCGCGGCGCGTGCGCGCGATTTCACGGCGCAGCCGGTCGGACAACAGCGCGCGGTTCGCGAGGTTGGTCAATCCGTCATGATGCGCCATGTAAAAAAGGTGATTTTCGGCGCGTTTGCGGTCCGTAATGTCGAGCGAAGAGGTCAGCACGCCGACCACTGTATTGGAGCAGTCGCGCAGCGGCGTTTTCGTCGTGAGGAACACGCGCTTCGTCCCGCTCGCGTCGACGATCTCCTCTTCGAAGCTCGGTAGTGCCGTTTGCGTGTTGATGACCTTGCGGTCGAGCGTCTTGCTGCGCGTGGCATAGTCCTCGCCAAACGCGGGCTTCATATCGGCTCCGACCGCTTCGGCAGAACCGATGCCGGCGAGCGCGGCCTGATACGCGTTCATGAACAGGATATGCCCTTCGCTATCGGTAGCGCTGATCATGGCCGGAACGGTATCGATGACCTGGGCGAGGCGTTCGCTGGAATCGCGCAGCGCCGCTTCACGCGAGCGCTCGGAATCCTTGAGCTCCTGCGCGAGGTTGTCGGCGCGCGCCGCCAGCTGGATTTGCTGCTTGCGCAGCTTCAGGAGGTTGCGGGCGCGTGTGACGAATTCTTGATGGTCAACCGGGCTATGCAGGAAGTCGGTAGCGCCAGCCTCAAGCGCGCGCAGACGAAATTCGCGTTCCTCGTAAACCGTGATGACGATCACGGGAATCTCGCCGCAATCGGGTTGCGCGCGAAGACGGCAGATAAATTCCGCGCCGTCCATTGTCGGCATCTTGAAGTCGGTCACAATCAAATCGGGCGTGTTGTGCTTGAGCCAGGCGAGCAGATCCACCGGGTCGCCGAAGCTGTGGACCGTCACGCCAGATTCGATCGAGGCGGCAAGCTTCGAGAAAATCTTGCGGTTGGTCTCTCGATCGTCGAGGATGACAACGTGTACCATGCGTCCCAGATCGTGCTGTGGCCCCGAGCGAAAATCTGCTCCACCAGACAACCGACCTTACGAAGGCGTTCTTAAGTGATTGGGACGCCATTACCTCAAATTTAAATCAAAAACCTTCCGTTAACTCTGGTCAGGGCAGCCAATTGGCTGCGGTAAAGCGATGTTCGTTCGCGCTTGCAACCGGACATGGCGGAACTTCGTTAATTGACGGCTAGGCGGCGGGCCTGCCGGACGCCAATTCACCCCGGTTAAACGTCATTTGCGAAAATCGGTCCCGATATTCGCCGGGGGTCATTCCCGTATGGCGCTTAAACAAATTCCGGAAGAAACCAATATCGTCATATCCGATTTTCGAAGACACCGCCTGGATTGACGCAGTGCCGTTCTCGAGCAATTCCTTGGCCGCGGAGACCCGTAGCGTCTGAATATAGGCGCCCGGCACACGCCCGGTCGCGGCCTTGAAGCGGCGGATGAAATTGCGTGGTCCCATTCCGACCCTTTCAGCGAGACTGTCGATTGAGACATCGGAATCGTAGTGTTGCTGCAGGTATTCCTCGGTCTGCCTGATCTTGTCGTCGGAATGCGGGCGCGACAGCTGCACTACCGAATAGCCCGACTGACGGCCTCGCGGCATGCTCAGAAGCAGTGCCTTGGCGCATTGAAGCGCAATTTCGTGGCCGCAGAATTTCTCCACCAGATACAGGCTGAGATCGATCGAGGCGTAGACGCCGCCGCTGCAGAAAATCCGGCCGTCTTCCGTCACGAACTGATCGGTCCGCCATTGGACTTTCGGATAGCGTTCACGAAAAATTTCGGCGACGCCCCAATGTGTCGTTGCTTGCCGGTCATCGAGGATTCCACTTTCTGCAAGGTATGCAACGCCTGTGCATGCGCCGGCAATGTAGGCCCCTCGGTCGTGCCACTTTTTCACCCACGGCACGAGGGCAGTGTTTTTTGCAATATGATCGAGGACGTCCCAGCCGGGCGCAGCGATGATGACGATGTCCGTGTGCTTGATATCATTTATTGCGCAGTCCGGAGTAAGACCAAGAGAGCCGGCCGCATTCACTTTGCGCCCATCGACCGATGCGGTTCGTACCCTGAATCGCGGTCGTTCAGCGTCACCGTGGAGCCAATTCCAGACCACGCCCGCGGAGTGAAAGATTTCGATGGGAGCAATGGCTGTCGACGCATAGCCTTCTTCCAGAATGACGACTGTGACATCCAGGAGGCCATCGCCGCTCCCGACGGGCGACAGGTGTTGCGTGCGGCGTTTCGCTTGCGGGAGTGTCTTTTTAGACATGGCCGTTCACTTTCATGTTCGGCTCGATCGGTTCCCATAGTCCAACGAGCGCGCCGACCGAATCCAGGATGAGCGCTATCCGCGCAATGTCGGATACGACGAAAGGACGGGCAACCACGGTGCCACCGAACGACGTGGCTCGTCGGACAGCATCCTGCACATTGTCCACTCTGACATACGGCGTCCAATGCGATGGCATTCCATGATCGAGCAGCGCTTCGCGTAATTGATAGATCGACCCGACGTCCTGATCGAGCAACCGCAGACGCGTAAAGCTGCCACCGTTGGCCGGCTGCTCATGAGATGTCCATCCGAACAGATTTTCGTAAAAGGACTTTGCGCTGTCGGCATCGGTCGCGGCGAGGTCGACCCAACAGAACCGTCCTGTATCTACATTGCCAAGGCGCACCATGGCTGAGGTATCCTGTCTTAACTGACCCCGCACAAACGATTGGGACGCCGCCGGCTAGCACGGCGGCGTCGCAACATCAGCCGATCGCCGTCAGCGGATCGATGACGGTGCGAACTTCGGTCACCTTCGTTGCCGGAAAGCCGCTCAACTTGGCGTGTTCTTTGACCGCTGCCTCATTCTCGGCGAGGTAGATGCAGAAGGTTTTGTCATCGACGACGTATGAATGCTCCCACTGTGCTTTGCCGGCGAGCTTCGCCAGCGCGCTGTTGGAGGTGGCGGCGGCATCCTTGAGCTGCGCGCGGTTCAAACCGCCGATGCCCGGCAATTCGCGTTCGATCACATAGCGTTTCATGATTCTCACTCCGTGTTGGTCCTTACGGAGCGCTAAATGACTTATTCCAAGGATACACGACAGATGTCATCTTTGACAATATAGGTGGGCGATCGTGACAAATGGAGGCAAGCCATTGTTGGCGCAGCAGATTTAGATTGCTTTGATTTCACTCCGCCGCTTGTACGGTCGGCAGCCGATAGTCCTTGAACTGCTGCCGCAGCGTGAGCTTCTGGATCTTACCGGTCGCGGTGTGCGGGATTTCGTCGACGAACACGATGTCGTCCGGCAACCACCATTTGGCGGTCTTGTCTTGCATAAAGCCGAGGATGTCTTCCTTGGTGGTGGTCTCGCCCTTTTTCAGGACGATCACCAGCAGCGGCCGCTCGCCCCATTTTGGATGTGACACGCCGATCACCGCCGCTTCCGCGACCTTCGGGTGGCCGACGGCCAGATTTTCCAGATCGATGGATGAAATCCATTCGCCGCCCGATTTGATCACGTCCTTGGCGCGATCGGTAATCTGCATGTAGCCGTACTGATCCATCGTGGCGACATCGCCAGTGTCGAACCAGCCGTGCTTTTCGAACACGGGATCGTTGTCGACCTTGTAGTAGCTCCGCGCGACCGCCGGCCCGCGCACTTTGAGGCGGCCGAAGGTTTTGCCGTCCCACGGCAATGGCTTGCCCTGGTCGTCGGTGATCGTCATTTCGACACCGAACGGCGGATGGCCCTGCTTCATTTCGATATCAAGCCTTGCCTCGCCGGTGAGCCCGGCATATTCCGGCTTCATCGTGCAGAGCGAGCCGAGCGGGCTCATCTCTGTCATGCCCCAGGCGTGGACGACCTCGACGCCGTATTTGTCCTGGAAGGTCTTGGTCATGGCGCGCGGGCAGGCAGAGCCGCCGATCACAACGCGCTTCAAGTGGGGCAGCTTGCCGCCGGTCTTTTCGAGATCTTGCAGCAGCATCAGCCACACCGTCGGCACGGCGGCAGTGAACGAGACCTTGTAGGTATTGAGGAGTTCGTAGATCGACGCACCATCGAGCTTCGCGCCCGGCATCACCATCGTGGCGCCGACCATCGGCGTGGAGAAGGCAAGCGACCAGCCATTGGCGTGGAACAGCGGAACGACCGGCAAGACGATGTCGCGTGACGACAGGCCCTTGCAATCCGGCATCGCCGCCATGAAGGCGTGCAGCACGTTGGAGCGATGCGAATAGAGCACGCCCTTCGGGTGGCCGGTGGTGCCGGACGTGTAGCACATGCCGGCGGCTGTATTCTCGTCGAACGACTTCCACGTGAAGTCGCCATCCACTTCACCGATCCATTCTTCGTAAGCTACCGCGTTCTTCAACGTGGTCTTCGGCATGTGCGCCGCATCGGTGAGGATGACGTAGCGCTCAATGGTCGGCAGCTTGTCGGCGATTTTTTCCAGCAGCGGCACGAAGGTGAGGTCGACGATCATCATCCGGTCTTCGGCGTGGTTGACGATCCAGACGATCTGATCGGGGAACAGGCGCGGGTTTACGGTGTGATAGATCGCGCCGATGCCGAGGATGCCGTACCAGGCCTCAAGATGCCGCCAGGTGTTCCATGCGAGCGTGGCCACCCGATCGCCGAGCCTGATGCCGTCCTTCTCCAGCCGCTGCGCGACCTTCAGCGCACGGGTGCGGATCTCGGTGTAGTTGGTCGTGTGGATCGGCCCTTCGACCGAGCGTGTGATGACCTTGCGTTCGCCATGGAATGTGGCGGCATGGTCGATGATGCGATGGCACAGCAATGGCCAATCCTGCATCAGGCCGAGCATGGCATTCCCCTCCCAGTTATTGAGTCTTGGACCGGCGCCCCTCGCCAGTCGGACCCAAGGTTAGCCGCCGGGCCGGTTGGCGCAACGGGTTTCGTGATGAGGTACGAAGCCGCAGCCGTTTCGGTTGCATGATGCCCCGCACAAATGCCGTATTCCCCGCCAATATCAGCGCCTATGCGGCTCTTGATTGCACTCGTGTGGCTGGCAGGCGCCGCTGGCGGCATTGCCGTCGCCGAGGACGTGCCGTTGCCGCGCCCGCGTCCGCCTCTATGGATCGAGCCGCAGTCCTTCCGCGAAGCGGCAGGTCCCGATTTCAACTCGGTCGATGTCAGCAGCACGCCGACTGAGTGCGATGAACGGCTGCGTAAAATCGCCGCCGTCGAACCGATGCCCCGCCTGATCGGCCCAGACGCCTGCGGCGGCAGCGACATGGTGCGGCTGGAAGCGGTGATGCTCGCCGGCGGCGAACGCATCGAGCTCAAGCCGGCGCCGGTGCTGCGCTGCGCATTCGCCGAATCTCTCGCCGGCTGGCTGCACGATGAAGCGGCGCCGCGAGCCGGCAAGCTGGGCGCGGCTCTGCGTGCGATCGAGACTTACGACGATTTCGAATGCCGCGGCCGCAACCGGGTGGCTGGCGCCAGGCTCAGCGAGCACGGCAAGGGCAATGCCGTCGACTTGCGCTCATTCGTGCTGGCTGACGGCCGCACCGTCGGGCTGACCGACATGACTGTCGCAAAGGATTTCAGAAACGAATTGCGCGAGAGCGCGTGTCATCGCTTTACGACCGTGCTCGGTCCCGGCTCCGACGGCCAGCACGAGGCGCACATTCATCTCGATCTCGCCGAGCGCCATCAAGGTTACCGCATGTGCCAATGGGACGTGCGCGAACCGCCCGCCACTGAGGTTGCGGCCCGGGTTCCGCTGCCACTGCCGCGGCCGGTCATAGCCAACGCGCGTCCGTAAACCATGAACGGAAATTGTAATTGCAAGTCCATGATCCGTTCATAGTTCCTGCATAGCAACCACGCATGACGATTAGTGACCCCACCACATTTGCGGGCCCAGAGCCGCGCATGCTCACACGCCGCGGCCTGATCAAAGGTGGGCTCGGCCTTGCGGCCGTCGGCGGCCTGATATTGCCGGCAACAGGCGCGCGTGCAGCCGCGGAAGCGGCCAACGACCTGGTGATCACCGACTATCGCATCTCGCCATCGGCCTGGCCGAAGGGTCAGCGCCTCACCATCACCGTCATTGCCGATCTGCACGCCGGCGGCCCTAACATGGGCCGCGAGCGCGTGCGGCAGGTGGTCGATGCGGCCAATAAACTCGGCAGCGATCTCACCGTCGTGCTCGGGGACTTCTTTGCAACGCACCGTTTCATAACCGAGCGCGTGCCGCACCCTGTCTGGGCTGCCGAGCTTTCCGGGCTGCACGCGCCGCTCGGCGTCTATTCGATTTTAGGAAATCACGACTGGTGGAACGACATCACTGCGGTGCGCCGTGCGCTCGACAAAGTGCGCTTGCCGGTGATGCAGAACGACGCCGTTCTTTTAGGCGCGCCTGGCCGGCGCTTCTGGCTGGCGGGTCTGGGCGACCAGATCGCCCATCGGCTGGGGCCTAGGAATTTTAAAGGCGTGGATGACTTGCCCGGCACGCTGTCCCGCATCAACACTGACGATCCTGTGATCCTGCTGGTTCATGAGCCCGACATTTTCACGGAAGTGCCGGCGCGGGTTGCGCTTACTCTTGCCGGCCATACGCATGGCGGGCAAATTCGTTTTCCGTACGCGCCGCCGCTCTGGATTCCTTCGGCTTATGGCTCGCGCTTTGCCTATGGCCACATTGTCGAATACGACCGCCATCTGATCGTATCGGGCGGCCTTGGTTGCAGCGGCATGCCGCTGCGTCTCGGCGTGCCGCCGGAGATCGTGCGGATCGAGCTGGGCGTTTAGACGCAGCCTTTCTTCACCTCTCCCAAAGGGAGAGGTCGACGCGCCAACGGGTCCGCGCGAAGCGCGGCCCGATGACAGGCTCCGCGCGTCGGGTGAGGGGTTACAGCCTGTCGAGAACCCCGAACCCCCTCACCCTACCCTTGTCCCCAACGGGGAGAGGGAACTCGCCGTGGCAAACTCTCAAATAAAAAAACGGCGCCCGAGAGGGCGCCGTTTCTAATTCGATGTGCTCGATCTCAGCGGAAGGGTCCGACGGCCGAAGCCACTCGCGGATTGGCCGGAGAGTCGCCCTGATGCGGCGCCAGCACGACGACGACCGTGCCCGTCTTCACGCGCTTGTACAGGTCGATGACATCCTCGTTGGTCATGCGGATGCAGCCGGAGGAAATCGCTTCGCCGATATATTCTGGCTGGTTGGTGCCGTGGATGCGGTAGAGGGTGTCCTTGTTGCCCTCGTACAGATACATGGCGCGCGCGCCCATCGGGTTCTGCGGGCCGGGGCTGACAAAGTTCGGCACGTCCATGCGCTTCTTGATTTCGTCGGTTGGCGTCCACGACGGCCACTCCGTCATGCGGCCGACCTTGGCCACGCCCGACCAGGCCAGCGCTTCTTCGCCGACGGTGACGCCGTAGCGGATCGCCTTGCCCTCGGGCAGCACGTAATAGAGATAGCGCGCATCGGAATCGATCAGGATCGTGCCGGGCGCTTCCTTGCGGTGGTACTCGACGATGTGGCGCTTGTAGGGTTCAGGGATGGTCGCTTTTTCATAAGGCGCAGCAGCCAGCAACTTCTTGTCGCGGGCGGTGAAGTTTGCTTCCGACGCCGGTTCAATCGTTGACTGCATGCAGCCGCCGAGCACCATTCCGGTGCCGAACAGGACGACCAACAAACCCCTTGCCGCCATTTTCTTCCTCATTTCCCGGTCGCCACTATGGCGCCGCAACATATTGCCTCAAACGGCAATTAACCGAAAAAACCCCGGGATTGCTACGATTTCCGGCCTTTCCACAATCACCTTCCTGTGCACCTGTTGCAGGAATGCCGCACCCGGGTGCGGCCCAAAAGCCGTAAAATGACTTTGGCCCCAACACCTTAAGGTGGGGTTTACCATCGCCGAACCAATACTAACGGGGCGGGTGCGATTACCGCCGGCATGGGCAAATGTCACAACACCATACGATTTGCCGCTCAATTCCGCCCCAGTGATTCATCACATTGGCGGTGGAGGGGACAACACAAGGTAAGGACTGGAGTTCAGGACTATGACTGTGAAAGCAACGGAGCAGAAGCAAGACTCCGCCCGTCAATACAGCAACCTCGACAATCGTTACGGCAAAATCGGGATTTCGGCTGTTGCGGCTGCGGTGCGCCACAAGGGCGAGCAGCGCAGGGCGACCGAGACCCACTTCGAGCCCTACGACCGCGACTAGAAGGTCGCGCGCGCCGGCTGCGACGTCATCTACGGACGGCTTCCGCCATTCATCACCGCCACGACCAAGTGCGCGGCCGCCTATGCGGCTGCGCGACAGGCCATTTATGTCTTGCGCAATTCTGCGCGATCGGGTCATGAGTTGACCCGACCGCCGCATGATGCCGAGCGCAGCATGCGCAAGGTGGTGCAAGACGGTGATTGAATGCTCTCGGTTTATATCCCGCGTGGCACGACGCTCGAGCGAATAGCTGTCGATCCAGGCTCGCCGCCTCCGGAAGAAGCGGTGTGGATCGACCTGGTCACGCCGACCGTGCAGGAAGATAAGCTGGTCGAGAAGCTGCTCGGCATCGCCGTGCCGACGCGCGAAGAAATGCAGGAGATCGAGGTCTCCAGCCGGCTCTATGTGGAGAATGGCGCGCGCTACATGACGGCAACGCTGATGTGCCAGTCGGACACCGCCACACCGAAGACGACGCCGGTTACCTTCATCCTCTCCAGCCATCGCCTCGCAACCGTGCGTTATGACGACCCGCGTCCATTTGCCATCGTCGAACACAAGCTGGCCCGCACCTGTCCCGCGAAAATATCGGGCGAATTGGTTCTGATGGACTTGCTCGATGCGGTGATCGACCGCTCTGCCGACATCCTGGAGCGCATCGGCGCCGAGGTTGACCAGATTTCGCATTCGATCTTCGAACCGGAGGAGGAAATCGAACCGCCGTCCTACAAGGATGTGCTCAAGGCGCTCGGCCGCAAGGGCGATCTCACCTCGAAAGTGCGCGAAAGCCTGGTGTCGATCGGCCGGCTGCTCTTGTTTCTCACCACCGAAGCGGAGGGCATGCGCTGGAACAAGGACGTTCGCGCCCACCTGCAATCGATGCGACGTGACACCGCCTCGCTGTCCGATCACGCGACATATCTGGCCAACAAGATCACCTTCCTGCTCGACGCCATGCTCGGCGTGGTCAATATCGAGCAAAACGCCATCATCAAGATATTCTCGATCGCGGCGGTCATCTTCATGCCGCCGACGCTTGTGGCGTCGATTTACGGCATGAATTTCCATCACAACATGATCGAGCTCGACTGGGAGCTCGGCTACCCTTTCGCGCTGATGCTGATGGTGCTGGCGGCGGTGGTGCCGCTGCTGATCTTCAGGTGGAAGAAGTGGCTGTGAGGCTGAGGAAGGCGAGGCCTTGGCCTCGTCAAACGTCTTCGAGCCAGCCTTGCGCAGACGCAAAACGCACGATCTCAGCGCGCGATTTAAGATGGAGCTTCTCGCTCGCGCGTGACTTGTAGGTTTCTACCGTCTTCGCGCTCAATTCGAGCCGCGCTGCAATTTCCTTAATCGTCAGGCCGCGGGCGGAATATTTGAGCACGCTCGCTTCACGCTCGGTGAGCTCACGTGCATCGCCATCCTGCGGGCCCGCGTCGTCCTTTTTTGCGATGCCTTGCCGTATTTCGTTGGTCAGAGACGGGTCGATATAGAGTTCCCCGCGCACCACGGCGCGAATGGCCTGCACCAGGTTTTCGGCCGCCGATCGCTTCAGTACATAGCCCTTCACGCCTGCCGCAAGCGCCCGCATGACGAAGGAGCGCTCCTCATAGAGCGTCATGACAAGAACGCGCACGCCAGGGCATTCTTCCGCGAGACGCTGTGCGAGCACGATGCCATTGAGCTCCGGCATCGAGATGTCGACGACCGCGACATCGGGCTTTTTGTCCCGGATCATCGCGAGTGCGGCATTCCCGTTTGTGGCTTCGCCCACGAGGTCGAGTTCGGTTTCCGCTTCAATCAGATTGCGCAGTCCCGCAAGGACGATGGGATGATCATCGGCGAGAACAACGCGGATGGTTTTGTTCACGCCGCGGCCCTCCGCGTCGCCAGCGGAATACGCGCAAAGATCGTGGTGCCGGTCGTCGGCGAGGATTCAATCTCCAGCTTGCCGCCGACAAGCGACATTCGTTCGCGCATGCCTGCGAGGCCAAGGCGAGAGGAGAGCGCCGTTGGATCGAATCCGCGTCCGTTATCCTCGACGGCCAGATGCAATGTTTCATCCGACGTGCTGATCACAACGCTCACACGCGTCGCACTTTGAGCATGCTTGGCAACGTTGGTCAGTGCCTCCTGGATGATCCGGTAGAGCGTCGTGCGGATTTCGTCCGGCCGTCCGTCGAGCTTGGCATCGCCACAGTGAAAATCCACCGTGATCGCGTTCTTGGCGCTCCACTCTTCGATGTAGTTTTCGAGTGCATGGGTCAGTCCCAATTCGTCGATCGACGCGGGCCTCAGCTCCCACGCAATGCGGTGAAGCATTTGACCGAGTCCTTCCATCTGCTTGCGCAGGAAGCGCACACGGTCGCGGCCTTTTTCCTCGACAAGGGGTTCGATGGCTTTGAGATCCATGATCGCGGCGCTCACGCTCTGGCCGGTCTGGTCGTGGAGATCGCGGGCGAGGCGAAGCCGTTCCTCCTCCTGCGCTCTCATAATGCGGCGGCGAAGGGTGTTTCGCTCCGAGGTACGCTGCTCGATGAGCTGGTGCGCCGCCAGAAGAGATTGACCTAATTCATGCGCTTCCTGGATTTCGAGTGGTGGCACCACGGGAGGTTCCGCCAATCCCAGGCTCGCGGCCGGCTCGCGCAGAGTATCGATTGCGCGAGCAATCCGGGTACTGATGCGTCTGGCGAGTAAGACGCCGACCACGAGCAGCAGGTAGGCTGCGACGACGTTTTCCCAAAGCGTCTGCCAGAAGAAACCCGCGAGGCTCTCCTTTGGGATGCCGATCGCGACCGTCCACCCGGAGACCCCCGAGCGGCTGAAGCTGCTAAAGACAGTGGTACCTTCGCGCGACACGCCCTCGAATGCACCTTCGCCTGCCGCAGTCAGCGCGCGTTTGAGGTCGGGGGAAATTTCCTTCCCTACCGCTTTCTCGCCATTCACCGTTCTCGCAACGACGGTGTCATTGCCATCCACGATTGACGTCACCCAATCGACTGGCATTTGCTGCCGCCATAGGATCTCGCTCAAACGATCCGGGCGGATGTTCATCGCGAGTCCATAACGGGGCTTTCCGTTGGAAAGCACCGGTACTTCGATCCTGAAGACGGGCTTGTGACCGTTGGTCTCTGTAAAGAGATTGGAAATGACCGGTTGTCCCGTCTCGATGACTCGCCGCAGCTGGTCGGGATTGTCGTCGCGAGGCAGCGGTGCGCCGAACGGTTGTGAGGTATTGACGAGCTGCTGCCCATCGACGTCTGTCAATATGACGTTATCGCCCTTGGTGGCGCGTATGACTTGCTGAGCCTCGTCGTAAAATCTTGTGAGGTCGCCCGATGCCAGATGAGGGGACATTGCAAGGATGAGCAGTGCCGAGCGCGCGCCCTCAAATTCTGCGTCAACAGCCTGAGTGAGTGCGCGGGCCGTACCCACCAGGTCCCGCTCGAGATTGGCGCGCTCCTGATTGAAAGAGCGGACGATGATGAAACTTGTGACTGCAATCGCCGGCAGAACACTTGCGACCACGAGCCAATTAAGCCAGGTGTGAATCGTCCGCCTTGGCGCTGTCTTGGCTTGCGGCGAGCGCGCGCGGTTCACGGCTGATTTCCCGGCAAGTCCGATGCCATCAACGGGGTCATTTCAATCAGCCTCTGCATCGGGAAGATTCCGAAGCAGAGTCCTTCTCGCCGTCTCGCACGAACGCGAAGGGCGGCGGTAACGTGCAAGAACTAAAAGGAACGCGGAGTGGCTGTCGCAACCACTCTCCGCAAAATCGAAATATCTTCGCCCTCTCGCAAAGATAGCGTCACACGCCTTAAGAAAGGGTTTTAGGCGCCGGTCTTCGAATGGTTACGCATTGATTGCCGGAGTTTTCGGGATTTTTATACCTCCGCGACCGGCACCCCCCAAAAACGAAGAAGCCGCCATTTCCGGCGGCTTCGAACGGTCCAGCCACTTGGAACCGTATTACTTAAGCTGGGTCGAGATGTAGTTGAACTTGGCATTCAGGCTCGAGCCGATCGCATTCACGGCGGCGATGATCACGACAGAGATACCGGCGGCAATCAGGCCATACTCGATCGCGGTCGCACCCGACTCGTCCTTAATAAACGCAACAACCTTAGACATCCGACGCACTCCTTACGCTGTTTGAACTGGTGCCACCCTATCGGCGCCCCATTAAGGAAATCTTGGCTGGCCGCTCCAAAGTGACCAATCCGTGTCAGGATTTTCCCGACAGGCCTTCGCCGCAGAGCCAATTGGAACTCTTTCGAGAAGGGGCCTGACTTTATTCCTATAGGATCGCTTGCCTTGACGAGTTCTTGGCGCGAACCGGCCCAAGCCGGCGCGCGCTGCGTGGGCTGTTTGAAAATTGAATCGATGAATGTCCGCGCATGAACAGACTTCTGCCGTCGTCCCCGCGAAAGCGGGGACCCATACGCTGTGTCCTATCGATCAGCTGCGGAGTATGGGTCCCGGGCCTCGCTTACGCTCGCCCGGGACGACAGCAAGGATTTGCAGCAGCGCAAAAAAGCGAGCCGGCAATGACAACGGAGAGGCTTCGAATGCCTCACACGTGCTGGCCGCCGTTGATATGAATCTCGGCGCCGTTCACGTAAGAGCTTGTTTCGGTGCACAGCACGTAAATGATCTTGGCGACTTCGTCGGGCGTGCCGAGGCGGTGCATGGGGATTTGCTCGACGATCTTCTCGGTGCCGGGAGAAAGAATTGAAGTGTCGATCTCACCTGGCGC
Organism: uncultured Pseudomonadota bacterium; assembly: GCA_963762485.1. Taxonomy (GTDB): domain Bacteria; phylum Pseudomonadota; class Alphaproteobacteria; order Rhizobiales; family Xanthobacteraceae; genus Pseudolabrys. Next base: position 94,807 of record CAVXLE010000012.1, read on the forward strand.
GATGGCGTTGACGCGGATGCCGAGACGGCCAAAGTCGCCTGCCATTTCGCGCGTGAGGGCGGCAAGAGCCGCCTTCGAGGTCGAATAGGCGGCGCCCGCGAACGGATGGACGCGCGAGCCTGCAATCGACGTCACGTTCACCACCGAACCTTTGGCGGCCTTGAGCTCGTCCCGCAGCCCTCGCGCGAGCATGATCGGCGCGAAAAAGTTTACTTGGAAGACGTGGTGCCAGTCTTCGTTGCTCGTATCGAGCGTGTTCAACCGCTTGCCACCTTCGGCCTTGGGCGAGATTGCCGCGTTGTTGACCAGCGCGTGCAGCTCGTGCGTCTCGAGCCGCCGCTTGATCTCGGCGATCGCCTCGTTGGTGTTGGCTTCGTCGGAGAGATCGACCTGGATATGGTCTTCCGGTCCGGCGTCCCAAGGGCAATTCTCCGGAAACGGATGACGCGAACAGGTGATCACGCGCCAGCCGGCGGCCGAGAAGCGCTTGACCGTCGCATGGCCAATGCCGCGGCTCGCTCCCGTGAGGAGCAGCGTGCGACGCGGCTGGTTCGTCTGCGAATTCGGCATGCCGTCCTTTGATTGGTTCCTGCGTGGGCTACTACGATTAAACCTAGCTTACGGATAGAGCCGCGTCTTGTTCCAGGGAGCGCCCAGGCCATCGCGCCTGAATTCGATGCGATCGTGCAGGCGGAACGGCCGTTCCTGCCAGAACTCGATCGAGAGCGGAACGATCCGGTAGCCCGACCAATTGGGCGGGCGGGGCACTTCGCCAAACGCGTATTTCGCGGCATAGACTGCGACGGATTTCTCGAAGGCGAGGCGACTCTCAAGCGGCGCAGATTGATTGCTCGCCCAGGCGCCAATCTGCGCCTGCTTCGGGCGTGAGGCGAAATAGGCATCCGCCTCCGCATCGGTGACCTTTTCGACGGTGCCGCGCACGCGCACCTGCCGGTTCACGGATTTCCAATGGAAGACCAAGGCCGCTTGCGGGCGTCCATCCAATTCCCGCCCTTTTTGGCTGTTTATGTTCGTATAGAACACGAAACCCCGCTCATCGATGCCTTTCAGCAGCACCATTCGGGCATTCGGCACGCCGTCGGCATCGACGGTCGCCAGCGTCATTGCGGTCGGGTCGCGGGGTTCTGTGGCCGTTGCCCCCTCTAGCCATGCGGTGAACAGCCGCAATGGCTCGTCGGCCTCGGTGAAATCACCAGTCGTTAACCAACTCGGGTGTTGAATCGGTGCCGTGTCGGACATCTGCTGGGGTGCTTCGCGTGGCCGGGACCAAGACCCGTCAATACTGCCGCCTATATAGTGGATACGGGCGTCCGCGCCTATGGCGCGGCCTGGTGGCTGCCGCCGTAACCGCACTGTCGCTCGGTGGAGGCGGCTGCAGCCTGTCTGGCCAGTTCGATTCGCTATTCAGTAGCGACAAGTCCGACCAGACCGCCTCGATCACTCCGCCGCCCGGGACCAGGGAAGTCACTCAGCTTCCGCCGGACGCCGATCTTGCATACGCACGGGCTGCCGCCAGCGCGGTTCTCAGCCGCGGCGAGAAAGACACCAGTCTGCCGTGGGAAAACCCGAGCACTGGCACGCGCGGCACGGTGACCCCGGTCGCGTCCGCCTATACCCAGGACGGACAGACGTGCCGCAATTTTCTGGCGAGCTTTGTGAGCGGCAGTTCACAGTCCTGGGTGCAGGGGGAAGCCTGCAAGCAGCAGCAAGGCGTCTGGGAAGTCCGCACGCTCAAGCCCTGGAAACAATCCTAGCCGCTTGCGTGCGGTAACCGGGCGGACGAAGGCGCGTTGCATCCGCCGCGCGGGAACCCCACATTGATGGTGCCGAGTTGCCGGAATTCAGGCGGCGCAGGGGATTTCACGGGAGTTTGGACACGATGCGCGACCCCTACGAGATATTGGGGGTTTCCAAGGGTGCGAGCGAGGCCGACGTCAAGAGTGCCTATCGGCGGCTCGCGAAGAAACTGCACCCCGATGCCAACAAGCACGATCCGAAGGCGGCCTCGCGCTTCGCCGAGCTTAATGCCGCTTACGAGATTGTCGGCGACAGCGACAAGCGCAAAGCATTCGACCGCGGCGAGATCGACGCCGAGGGCAAGCCGCGCTTCCAGGGTTTCGAAGGGTATGGCGCGCAGCCCGGTGGCGGATACGGCCCCGGTGGCGGCGCGCATTTTGAAAGCTTCAGTTTTGGTCCCGACGGCTTCCGGCGTTCCAGCGGTCCCGGGGGCGGTGGTGGGGGAGGCGGTGCCGGCTTCGAGGACCTCCTGCGCGGAATGTTCGGCGGAGGCCGGGCCGGCGGTGGACGCGGGTTCGGCACGCAGTTTGAAACAGAGGATTTCGGTGCGGCGACCAGCGCCGGGCAGGACCTCAACGCATCGCTGACGATTACGCTCGCCGATGCGGCCAAGGGCACAAAGATGCGCGTCCATCTGCCAACGGGCAAGGACGTCGAGGTCAAAATCCCGGCCGGGATCGCGAGCGGTCAGCAGATCCGCCTGAAGGGTCAAGGTTGGCCGAGTGCAACCGGCAAAGCGGGAGATGCGCTGATCACAGTCAATGTCGCGCCGCATCCGCTGTTCAAACCCGATGGCGCCGACCTGCGCCTTGAACTGCCGATCACGCTTTACGAAGCCGCGCTCGGCGGCAAGGTGCGTGTCCCCACGCTCGATGGCGCTGTGGAGCTGGCAATACCGGCCGGCACCAACTCCGGGCGCACGTTTCGCCTCAAGGGCAAGGGCCTGAAAGCGAAAAGCGGCGCCGGTGATCTTCTGGCCACCGTGCGCATCGTTCTGCCCGAACGCGCCGACGACGAGTTCAAGGAGCTGATGAAGAAGTGGCGCGACAAGAAGCCTTACGATCCGCGCGAAGGCCTCGAATGACGCACCGTGGTTACGACTTCTTCGTCGCGCTTCTGTCCATTTGCTCGTAGATCGCCTTGGTCACGGTCTCGAGCCGGTCGCGGTCGGCCGGGCCGCTCACGACGTAGGCGATCTTGTCGTCGCCCCAGTAGAACGCGGCGAATTTCTCTTCACTCGTGTAGCGCAGCGCGGTTTGCGGCACCCCTGCCTTGGCGCAATAGATCGTGAAGCGCTCGCCGGACGGGCTTTCATACATATAAAAAGCGGCCGCTCCGGTTGGGCCGGGAAGAAGCCGGCCGCCCACGAGCTTCAGCCCGATCGACTGCAACTCGGGAATGCGCAAGTCCTCGCCGAGTCGTTTCGACAGCCATTGCGTCATGTGCGCGCGTTCGCTGCCAGGAACTTCGACAGGATGGCGCACTTCGACCACGTAGAGCCTGTAGGCGTCGAGCGCGTCGCTGGCGATGGCTTCGAAACCGGTCGGCGAGGCAGCCGAGGCGCCGCGCGCCATCCAGCCGGCGGTACCGCCGACGATAAAGGCCATAACCGCCGCGGCAGCGACCATTGCCGCCCACGACCGTCCGTTTGCTCGTTCGCTCTTGAGCACCTGGTCGAGCTTGAGCCGATCCGGCACCGGTTCTTCGGCAACTGTACCGAAGCGTGCGCGGATGCTCTCGGCCTGCGCGCGCCAGGACGCAACGAGCGCCGCCTGTTCAGGGTGACTGGCAAGCCAGGCGGTTACGGCCTCCTTGCGGTCGGCCGGCAATTCGCCATCGATGTAGGCGTGCAGTTCATCCTCGGTCACGGGTGAATCGCGATCGATCATGGGTTCACCTTCTCTCTCATTTCACGCGGCGCAGCGCGGGGCGCCCGCCGTCGAGATAATTTTTGATCTGTACGCGTGCACGCGCCAGACGCGACATTACGGTGCCAATTGGTACGCCTTGCACTTCAGCCACCTCGCGGTAGCTCAAGCCCTCCAGCACCACCAGGAGCAAGGCGTTGCGCTGGTCCTCCACCAGCGTGGCGAGCGCGCGTTCTATATCGCGCCCGCCTGCTTCCGGCCCGGCAAGGTCCGGAGCGTCGTTATCCTCGATCGATGACAATGACGGACGCCGCGCCAGCGAACGCAGCCGATTGCGGTTGAGGTTGGTGAGGATCGTGTACAACCAGCTCCGCACGTCGCCGCCATGAAACAAATGTTCTGATCGCAGTGCCCGCACCAGAGTGTCCTGCACCAGATCGTCCGCGATGTCGGCGTCCCGGGTCAGCGCCCGCGCATAGCGACGTAGCGCGGGAATCGTCGCTTCGACGTTTTGTCGGAACGTGGGCAATCTGCTCTCCTTGTAACCTTCAGCGCAGGCGACCGAGGGACCTCTGGTCCATCTGTCCGCCTCCGCCACCGGACGAAATCCGGCAACGTCAATTGTCAGAGAAAACCCCACCACGCCGCTTCATATTCCCGAAAATGAATTGAAAAAACAACGCCAAATGCCTCGGGGGGTGCTTTGCTTGATGGCCCAAAGGGCCTGTGCCATACGAAGCGGCCGGTGTTTACCGGCGATGGCGGGTAGGGTTATGCCGGAAATTTCAAGTTTAATGCGTGGTAAACGCGGGCTGATCATGGGCGTGGCCAACAACCGCTCGATCGCCTGGGGGATTGCCCGTGCCTGCCGCGACCACGGCGCCGACGTCGCCTTCACGTATCAGGGCGAGGCGCTCAAGAAGCGTGTAGAGCCGTTGGCCGAAGAGGTTGATGGTCTGGTGGTCGGCCATTGCGACGTTACCGAACCGGCAAGCATCGATGCAGTGTTCGCCGCGGTTAAATCGGCTTGGGGTTCGCTGGACTTCGTGCTGCATGCCATTGCCTTTTCGGACAAAGACCAGCTCGACGGCCGCTATGTCGACACCACCGAGGACAATTTCGTCAAGACGATGCTGGTGAGCTGCTATTCGTTCACCGCCGTCGCGCAGCGCGCCGAAAAGTTGATGACGAATGGCGGCTCGCTGCTCACGCTCACTTACTATGGCGCCGAGAAGTGGATGCCGCATTACAACGTGATGGGACTGGCTAAAGCAGCGCTCGAATCCTCGGTGCGCTACCTGGCTGCCGATCTCGGGGCCAAGAATATCCGCGTCAATGCGATCTCTTCCGGCCCGATCAAGACATTGGCTGCATCCGGCATCGGCGACTTTCGCTATATCCTGAAGTGGAACGAATACAACACGCCGATGCGGCGCAATGTGACGCTCGAGGATGTCGGCAAGACCGGAGTTTATTTCTTGTCTGATATGGCAAGCGGTGTGACTGGCGAAGTGCATCACGTCGATGCCGGCTATCACATCGTCGGCATTAAGCACCCGGACGCACCCGACATGGCGGTCGGCAAGGAAGAGTGATGGTCGCTCGGCGGCCTACGATTTATTATATTCGCCACGGAGAGACCGACTGGAACGTCGCTGGCCGCCTGCAAGGTCGCCATGACGTACCATTGAATGCGCGGGGGCGTGCGCAAGCCGCTCACTGCGGCGACATTTTACGCGACTTGTTTGCTCGCACAGCCCGCAGTCCTGCCGAACTCGACTATGTGTCGAGCCCGCTTGGCCGTGCTCGCGAAACAATGGAGTTGGCGCGGCCACCGATTGGCTTGGCGCCGGATGGTTATCGCGTCGAGTCGCGGCTTGCCGAAATCTCGTTCGGTGCCTGGGAAGGCTTCACCATTGCTCAATTGCATACGCAGGATCCTCAGCGCATTGCGGCGCGTGAACATGACAAATGGCATTTCGTGCCGCCGGGTGGAGAAAGCTACGAGTCGGTGTCCGGGCGTATGCGCGACTGGTGCGAAAATCTTTCGCGCGACACTGTAGCCGTTGCCCATGGTGGCACTGCGCGCGGGCTCATCGCGCATCTCGGCATTGCCAAGCCGGCTGCCGCCCCGCTTATCGATATCGCGCAAGGCGTCGTTTATGTCTTTGAAGGTGACCGATTGACACGTTACACCTGAGCTCGGCCTGAGATGCGAAGTGTCGATACTTTGGGCCCGGCCAGTCATTGAAAGTACGGAATTCGCGTTCGAAACCGGCCTTAGGCCGTGATGCGATTGACCAGCGCGGAAGCGCAAGCTACCAAACGAGCGAGCGCGGAACTGCCATGTCATTCAATACTTTCGGTCATCTTTTCCGGTTTACTAGCTTCGGCGAGAGCCACGGCGCGGCTATTGGCTGCGTGGTCGATGGGTGCCCGCCGCGGATTCCGCTCAGCGCTGAGGATATCCAGCGTGAGCTTGACCGCCGGCGGCCTGGACAATCGCGTTTCACCACCCAGCGGCAGGAGCCGGATGCGGTCAAGATCATGTCCGGCGTATTCACGGACGAGCAGAGCGGCCAGCAAGTCACGACCGGCACCCCGATCATGCTGATGATCGAGAACGTCGACCAGCGGTCGAAGGACTATTCCGAGATCAAGGACAAATATCGCCCGGGCCATGCCGGTTACACATACGACGTCAAATACGGCATTCACGATTATCGCGGTGGGGGACGCGCCTCAGCGCGTGAGACGGCCGCGCGCGTCGCCGCTGGTGCAATTGCACGCAAGATCGTGCCCGGCCTCAACGTGCGCGGGGCGCTGGTCCAGATGGGCCCGCACAAAATCGATCGTTCGCGGTGGGACTGGAACGAGATTGGCAAGAATCCGTTTTTTTGCCCCGATGCAAAGCAGGCCAAATTCTTTGAGGAATACCTGGACGGCGTGCGCAAGGCGGGCTCTTCCTGCGGTGCGGTGATCGAGGTTGTGGCGGAGGGTGTTCCGGCGGGCCTCGGTGCGCCGGTCTATGCGAAGCTCGACGGCGACATCGCCGGCGCGCTGATGGGGATCAATGCTGTCAAAGGCGTCGAGATCGGCGACGGCTTCGCGACCGCGGCGATGAGCGGCGAGGACAATGCTGACGAGATGCGTAAAAATCCGAACTTGGGCAATGACGGCAAGCCGCTATTCCTGTCGAACCATGCGGGCGGCATTCTCGGTGGCATTTCGACCGGCCAGGCGATCGTTGCCCGCTTCGCGGTCAAGCCAACATCCTCGATTCTGACGCCGCGCAAGACCGTCGATCGTTATGGTCGCGACACCGATATTGTCACCAAAGGACGCCATGATCCCTGCGTGGGAATCCGCGCCGTGCCGATCGGCGAGGCTATGCTGGCATGCGTGCTGGCAGATCATTATCTGATGCACCGAGGCCAGGTCGGCGAGGGGACGGTATGGCCGTTCAAGCCCGGCGCGTGACCCCGCCTTCGAGGTTAACCTGTGCCCGATAGTCACCAGCGCGTTGAAGCCGCAATTAAGGCCTTCGCCAAAGGCGAGATCGTAGTCGTTACCGACGACGACGACCGCGAGAATGAAGGTGATTTATTCGTAGCGGCCTCGCACTGCACGTCCGACAAGATGGCGTTCATCATTCGCAATACGTCAGGGATCGTGTGCGCGCCGCTTGGCGCCGAGCACGCGCGCCGGCTCCACCTTGAGCCGATGGTAGCAAAAAATGAGGCTCCGCTCGGCACCGCCTTTACAGTTTCGGTTGACGTCCGCCATGGATTGACCACCGGCATCTCGGCGGAGGAGCGTTGCAACACCGTGCGCGCGCTCGCAAACGACAACAGCGGCGCCGCTGATTTTGTCCGTCCCGGGCATGTCTTCCCGCTGGTCGCACGTGAAGGCGGTGTGCTGATGCGTTCCGGCCACACGGAAGCTTGCGTCGATCTTTGCCGCCTTGCGTCGGTGCCGCCAGTCGGCGTGCTGGCCGAGCTGATGAACGATAACGGTTCAGTGATGCGGGGGCCGGAAGTTGCGGCCTTCGCGCAGAAGCACAAACTGACGCAAGTTTCCATTGCCGACCTGATCGGCTACCGGCAGATCCGCGACAAGCTGGTGGAGCGCGTCGGCGAGTTTCCGTTTGCGTCCGAGATCGGTACGCTTCATGGCTACGCTTATGTGACGCCATTCGATCGCGTGCATCATATGGCCTTTGTCTATGGTGAAGTCGGCGATGGCAAAGGCGTGCTGGCGAGACTGCACCGCGCCGATGTCATCGGTGATGTTTTCGGCGGCGCAAAATCGATCCGTGCATCGCTTGCACGCTTTAAAGCCGCCGGCCGCGGTGTCATTGTGTATTTGCGCGACGGCACCGCCGGGGTTCCGGTGGCTGAAATTCCGCATGAGGGCGATACTGGAACCGACGCCGCCCGCTCGCGGCAGTGGCGTGAAATTGGCCTCGGCGCGCAGATCTTGAAGGATCTTGGAATTTCCTCGATCCGCCTGCTTTCTTCCAGCAAGCGTACTTACGTGGGGCTCGGCGGTTTCGGGATTGAGATCATATCGACCGAAACGTTGGAAAGTTGAACGGTTAGCCTTTTTTTCGCCCGCGCCACGTGCGAGCATTCAAGCATGGGGCGACGTTTACACAACCTGATTATCGCCGCAGCTATTGCAGGCGTCGGTTTTGCCCTTGCAGCGTCGGCTACACCAATTCCACGGCTTGTGGATACGCGCGCCAGCGCAATTCCCGTCGACGTCGAACTGGTGATTGCTGTCGATGTGTCCTATTCGATGGACCCTGATGAGCAGGCCTTGCAGCGCGAAGGTTACGTCCTGGCGCTGACGTCGAAAGAATTCCTGCAGGCCTTGCGCCAGGGTCCGAACGGAAAAATCGCCATCATCTATTTCGAATGGGCCGGCCAGTCCGACCAGAAGATCATCATGCCGTGGCGGCTAATCGACGGGCCAGAAGCAGCAGATGCAGTCGCCACCGAGCTTTCGCGCGCGCCTTACCGGCGCGCCTCGCGCACCTCGATCTCGGGCGGGCTGCGTTTCGCCAAGCCACTGTTCGATGACAGCGGCTACAAAGGCTTGCGTCGTGTGATCGATGTCTCCGGCGACGGCGCCAACAATGCCGGCCCGCTGGTAGCGCCGACGCGCGACGACGTGCTGGCCGCCGGCATCACCATCAATGGCCTGCCGATCATGCTCAAAAGGCCCAACGTCGGCAGCATGGATATCGAAGATCTTGATTTTTACTATGAGGATTGCGTGATCGGCGGACCGGGAGCTTTTGTGATCCCCATTCGCGAGCGCGAGAAATTCATCGAGGCGACTCGTACGAAGTTGGTGTTGGAGATCGCCGGGCGGCAGCCAGAGATGCGGGCAAGTCCGGCATCGTCACAGGCGCCGCGCCTCTCCTGTACGATCGGTGAGAAAAAGTGGCAGGAGCGTTGGGGTGGCGGCATCGATTTTCAGTAGCCGACTTATCGCGTGAATTTAGCCACGATTTCCACATGGTGAGAATATCGAAACTGGTCGACCGGGGTAACGGCGACGAGCTTGTAGCCGCCGCCGACAAGAATCTTTGCATCGCGGGCAAATGTTGTCGCGTCGCAAGAGACTGCGACCACAAGCGGCACTGCGCTTTTGGCCAGCTCGCGCGCCTGGGCCTCGGCACCTTGACGCGGCGGGTCAAAGACAATGCCGTCGAACGCCTTCAATTCGCTCGTGACGAAGGGGCGGCGGAACAGGTCGCGTTGCAGCGCTTCCACCGGTTTAAGGCCCGACGTGTTCGCAGCACCACGCTCCAAAGCCCTGATTGCGTCTGCATCGCTGTCAGCCGCGTTCACGCGCGCGCGCTCCGCGAGCCGCAATGCGAAGGTGCCAATGCCGGCAAACAGATCGGCAACACGTTTTGCCTTTCCGATGTGTTCCACCACCAGGCGTGCCAAAGTTAATTCGCCTTCCGCTGTGGCCTGCAAAAACGCGCCCGGCGGCAACGGCACCTGGGCGCGGCCAATCTTCAGCACTGGTTGTGCGCGCTGTGCGACCAACTCGCTATGCCGGGTGAGACGGGCAAGGTTATGTGCTTCAGCGACGCGCGCCAGCGTTGCCAGACGTTCGGCGTTTAACGCGCCGGAACCGCGCACGTCGACATCGAGTCCGGACTCGGTTGCTGTCGTTTGAATATCGAGCGGTTTACCAGTGGGTTTGAGCATCTCTGCGATGGCCCATGCCGCGTGAAGCGCGCCAGCGAGTTCAGGCGCCAGAATGGGGCATTCGTCGATAGCAATGATATGGTGTGCACGCGGCGCCGTGAATCCGACTTCCAGAACGTCATGGGTGCCGCGCCGTGCATGTAGTACCGCGCGCCGCCGGCCCGCGCCGTGGGCGTCTATCAGATCGGCAACCGGTGCTACTACGTTCGCCTGTGCCAGCGCTCCCACCACCAGCGAGCGCTTCCATAAATGGTATTCGGCCAGCGACCAGTGCTGAAGAGCACAGCCGCCGCAGGCGCCGAAGTGTTTACAAATGGGTGGGACACGTTCGTGGCTGGGTTTGTCGACGTGCACCAGGTGGCGACGGTCTGGATGGCCGGCAACTGGCTCAACTGTAACTTTTTCGCCCGGCAGGGTGTAGGGCACATAAACCGGTCCTGCCGGCGTGTCGGCAACGCCGTCGCCGCGATGGCCGAGCCGGACGATGGTGAGTTGCTCAGTCACGCGTCGCCCCGAGAAGAAATTCAACATTGCCGTCGCCGCCTTCGATCGGCGAGGGCATGATTCCAAACACTTGCCAGCCGAGTGAGGCAACAAATTTGGCTATGTCGTCGCACACAGCGGTGTGTATGGCCGGATCGCGAACAATGCCTTTCTTCACAGCACCGCGGCCGGCCTCGAATTGCGGCTTGATCAATGCAACGAGCTGGGCAGGTGTATTGGCGAGGGCGAGTGCGGGGGGCAGCACGAGCTTGAGAGAAATGAAGCTCACGTCAATGGTGATGAGGTCCGGAAGATCGTTGAGTTGGGCAGGGGAGAGTTTGCGGATGTCGAAGCCTTCCAGCGAGGTAATTTCGGGACGCGTGCGCAGCGACTCATGCAACTGTCCGCGGCCGACATCGACCGCATAAATGTGCCGGGCTCCGCGCTCCAGCAGCACCTGCGCAAATCCGCCGGTAGAAGCGCCGACGTCAAGGCAAACTCGCCCCTTCGGGTCGAAATGGAAGTGGTCAAGCGCCGCCGCCAGCTTCACGCCACCGCGCGAAACGTAAGGATGAGCTGCGCTTGCGCGTAATGCTGCATCGGCTGGAATTTCGTCGGAAGCCTTGAACACCTTCCGTCCGTTCGCAGTGACGAGGCCGGCTTCGATCGCGGCCTGGGCCTTGGTGCGGCTCTCGAACAGGCCGCGCTCGACCAGGAGGCGATCGGCGCGTTGACGCGACGCTGTCATGGGTTTGTCCCCTGCGTCGAAGTGCGAGGCCGACCCTGGAACAAAATATCACGCATAGCGGCTACCAGCGTTAGGGCGATTGCACTTGCGATGGCGACCATCACATTCCGTTTGAGGAGGTTGAGTATGGCACGTAAGTATTCGAAAGGTGCTTCGAAATACGTGAAGCGCGCGATGAGGAAACGCAAAAAAAGGACGCTGAAAAGCGGCCGTAGCGGCAAGACGGTCAAGAGCCGCAAGCAGGCAATCGCCATCGGCCTCTCGGAAGCGCGCAAGAAAGGAAAGTGCCGCGTAAGAAGAGACTGTGAAGGCCGTCAGGCGAGTTTGATTGTCTCTGCGGCGGCGTCCTTGCCCAGCGCCTCGAATACCTTGGCGACGATCCCTTTGGTGTCGAGACCGGCCTTTGCATACATGGCGGCGGGCGTGTCCTGATCAATGAATTCGTCCGGCAGCACCATACAGCGCACGCGCAGGCCTCGGTCGAGCAGGCCCTGCTCGGCCAATGTCTGCAATACAAAGGCGCCGAAACCGCCGATCGCACCTTCCTCGATTGTCACCAGCACCTCGTGCTCGCGGGCGAGCCGGGTGAGCAACTCGACGTCGAGCGGCTTGGCAAAGCGCGCATCGGCAACCGTGGTCGAAAGGCCCAGCGTCTTGAGTTCGTTCGCCGCTGCCAGGCATTCGCCAAGGCGTGCGCCATAGGACAGCAGCGCCACTTTGTGGCCTTCCTGCAGAATGCGACCCTTGCCGATCTCGAGCGGCTTGCCTTCGTCCGGCATCGGAACACCGAGGCCTTCGCCGCGCGGATAGCGCAGCGCACTCGGCCGGTCGTCGATCGCCGCGGCAGTCGCAACCATATGGACAAGTTCCGCTTCGTCTGCCGCCGCCATCAGTACGAAGCCCGGAAGGCAACCGAGATAGGTCACGTCAAATGCGCCTGCATGGGTCGGGCCATCGGCACCGACCAGACCGGCGCGATCTATGGCAAAGCGCACTGGCAGCCTCTGAATGGCAATGTCGTGCACCACCTGGTCGTAGGCGCGCTGCAGGAAAGTCGAATAGATCGTGGCAAACGGCTTGAAGCCCTCGGTGGCGAGACCACCGGCGAATGTCACCGCATGCTGCTCGGCAATTCCAACATCGAAACAGCGGGTCGGAAACTCTTTCGCAAACATGTCGAGCCCGGTGCCGGAGGGCATCGCTGCCGTGATGGCGATGATCTTGCTGTCCTTGCGCGCCTCTTTGATGAGGCTTTCGCCGAATACTTTGGTGTACTGTGGCGCGTGTGATTTCGATTTTGCCTGGGCGCCGGTCGCGACGTCGAATTTAACGACGCCGTGATATTTGTCGGCGGACGTTTCCGCCGGCGCATAGCCCTTGCCCTTTTGCGTCACCACGTGAACCAGGATCGGCCCCGCTTCGGCGTCGCGCACGTTGCGCAGCACGGGGAGCAGGTGATCGAGATTGTGCCCGTCGATCGGCCCTACGTAATAAAATCCGAGTTCTTCAAACAGAGTTCCGCCGGTCCAGAAACCGCGCGCGTGCTCGACACCGCGCGTGATGAATTTATCGAGTCGCTTCGGCAGATGGGCGGTGAGCTGTTTGCCGACGTCGCGCAGTTTTAGATAAGTGCGTCCCGACAATAGTCGTGACAAATAGGCCGACATGGCGCCAACCGGTGGCGCGATCGACATGTCGTTATCATTGAGGATAACGATTAACCGTTCATTGCGCGCGCCGGCATTGTTCATCGCTTCGTATGCCATGCCGGCGGACATGGCTCCGTCGCCGATGACGGCAATGACATTGTGCTTTTTGCCGTCGAGATCGCGCGCAACGGCCATGCCGAGGCCCGCGGAAATCGACGTGGAAGAGTGAGCCGCGCCGAACGGGTCGTATTCGCTCTCTGCGCGCTTGGTGAATCCGGATAGCCCGCCGCCTTGCCTCAACGTGCGAATTCGGTCGCGCCGACCGGTGAGGATCTTGTGCGGATAGGCCTGGTGACCGACATCCCATATCAGCCTGTCGGCCGGGGTATCGAATACGTAATGGAGCGCTACCGTCAGCTCGACCACGCCGAGGCCCGCGCCGAGATGACCGCCGGTCTTGGCGACGGCGTCGATGGTTTCCGATCGCAACTCATCGGCCAGCTGTTTTAGCTGCTCAGCCGACAGGTTCTTGAGATCGCGCGGAAGGTGGACGCGGTCGAGCAGCGGTGTCTTGGAAACTTCGGTCAAGCACAACTCCAATCGGACTTGGACAATAGCAGGTCCGGCGGCTGTGCCCCAAACCGACCCTACCAGGCTGACTTACACCAATTTTGCTACGGCGGGCAATTCGACGTGCCGGCCTTGCCGTGACATCTTTTTCGCCGCCTTGGCGGCAAGGGCTCCTAAGGGCTGCCTGCCGTCAATCGACGTCCAGAGGCTCGCTGCCGGCCGGCTTGCCATTGGCGTCGAGCGTGATCTTTTCGACCCGCGCCTCGGCCTGGCGCAGCAGCTCCTCGCAGCGTTTCTTCAGCGCTTCGCCGCGTTCGTAGAGTGCCACCGATTTCTCAAGCGGCACTTTTCCGCCCTCGAGATCGCCGACGATCGATTCCAGCTCTTCGATCGCCTGCTCGAAGGGCATTTTTTTGACGTCAGCGTTATTATTATCGGCCATATCCACTGTCCGGCGATTCGGGTGGGCGCATCCTATGCCTACACCAGGCGATGAAGATAGCGCGGATTTGCTAGCCGCGCATCAGCGCGGTGACATGGGCCGCGACCGAGCGCGATAAACCCTGCAAATCGTAGCCGCCTTCCAGCAACGAAACGATGCGCCCGTTGGCGCTCGCGTCGGCGATCTCCATCAGCTTCTTGGTGACCCAGGAAAAATCCGCTTCTACGAGATTAAGGTTTGCGAGTGGGTCGCGCGTGTGCGCGTCGAAGCCAGCCGAGATGATCAGAATGTCCGGCTTGAATTCGCGCAGGCGCGGCAAGATCACGGTTTCGAAGGCCTCGCGGAAAGCATCTCCACCGTCACCCGCCGACAGTGGCGCATTGACGATGGTGTTGAATTCACCTCGCTCACCCACCGCGCCGGTGCCGGGATAGAGCGGCATCTCGTGGGTCGAGCAATACATGACAGTTTTGTCCGACCAGAAAATATCCTGCGTGCCGTTGCCGTGGTGGACGTCGAAATCGACGACTGCAGACCGCTCGGCGCCGTACGTCTTCTGCGCGTATCGTGCCGCGATTGCGGCATTGTTGAACAGGCAGAAGCCCATCGGCCGAGCGGTCTCTGTATGGTGACCCGGCGGGCGCGTGGCAACAAAGGCGTTTGCGGCCTTGCCGGTCATGACTTCATCGACCGCCAGCTTGGCGCCGCCGACCGCGCGCAGCGCCGCTTCGAAACTACCGGGGGACATTGACGTGTCGGCATCGAGTCGCACCAGACCTTCGGACGGCGAAGCATCACGGATTGCCTCGACGTAATCCATCGGATGGCAAAGCGCGATGATATCGAGCGACCCGAGGGGCGCTTCAACTCGCGCCAGCGACTGAAACTTTTCATCCTCCAACGCCTGCTCGATCGCACGGAGACGATCCGGCCGTTCCGGATGGCCGGCTGGCGTCAGATGATTGAGGCAGGCGGGGTGACTGAGGAGAAGTGTCGACATCGGCCTACACTTAGACGCTCGCAGGCCTTCGTGGAAGTGCCTATCCCACTTTCGGGCCCAGACTGACGCCTTTCGGCGGCGGGCTATTGTCGGGCACGAAAAAATCCACTTGCAGCGGCTGGCTGGGATCAACCCGATACTGATCGAAATCGCTGACGCCCTCGTCGGCCAAGAATGTGTCGTCGATCAGAAAGTTCCCGGTGAAACTCTTCGGCTTCTGGAAAATCCGGCATGCGGCTTCGGCCAGAATCTCGGGCTTGCGCGACCGGCGCATCATGACGTCGCCTCCGAGCAGGTTCTTGATCGCCGCGGTCGCGATGGTGGTCCGTGGCCACAGCGCATTGACTGCTACCTTCCCGCGCAATTCGCCCGCAAGGCCCAACACCACGAGGCTCATTCCAAATTTCGCCATCGAATAGGCGGTATGCGGGGCGAACCACTTTTCGGCCATGTCCAATGGTGGAGACATCATCAGGATGTGCGGATTTTCCGCCCGCACCAGATAGGGGATGGCAAATTTCGACACCATGAATGTTCCGCGGGCGTTGATCTGCTGCATCAGGTCATAGCGGCGCATCTCGGTCGCTGCGACCGACGTGAGCTGGATCGCACTCGCGTTGTTCACGACAATGTCGATGCCGCCGAATTTCATCGCGGCCTCATCGAGTGCCCCTTGCACCGCCGCTTCGTCGCGCACATCGACCGCCAATGGCAGCGCCCGCCCGCCGGCTTTCGCGATTGCGGCGGCGGCGGTGTGGATGGTGCCTTCGAGTTTGGGGTGCGGTTCGACGGTTTTGGCGGCGACTACAATATTGGCGCCATCGGCCGCAGCCTTCAGCGCGATCGCGAGGCCAATGCCGCGCGATCCGCCGGTAATGAAGAGGGTCTTACCCTTTAGCGACATCGGCGGAATCGTCCTTTGATAGTCACTCGGCGAGCGCGGCTTGCGCACCGGTGATGCTGTCGGCACCTTCTGTCACGCTGCGTTCGAGACCATTTGCCTGCACCGCAATGTTTTCGGCGAAGAAACGCGCGAGTGCTGTGCGGCTCGAGCCATCACCTGCGCGCAGCGCCGCGAGCGCTTCCTCGGCCAACATGCAGCCGCCTGCTGCAGTGCCGAACAGCCGCAAATAGGGAGTAGCGCCGGCAAGCGTGGCGTCGGACGACGTCTGCGCCAATATCCATCGCGTTGCGCGTTCGAGACTGTCCACCGCTTCGCCAAGGCGCGCCGCCGTTTCACCGAATGCGGGCGTATTGCTCGATCGGACTGATTTCACCGTCCGCCGTAGTTCGTGAATATACAGGGAGACGGTCTTGCCGCCGCCGAGCGGAACCTTGCGCGTCAGGAGGTCGATCGCCTGGATGCCATTGGTGCCTTCGTAAATCGCGGCGATGCGCGCGTCTCGATAGTGCTGCGCGGCGCCGGTTTCCTCGATGTAACCCATGCCGCCATGGACCTGTACGCCGAGCGAGGCGACCTCCGTACCGATATCGGTCGAAAATGCCTTAGCCACGGGTGTCAGCAGGGAAGCGCGCTCGTGCGCCGCTTTGCGCGCTGCGTCCGTTTTCGCCCGCAAGGAGCGGTCGATTGCAATGCCGGTCGCATAACAAATTGCCCGTGCTGCTCCCGTCAGCGCCCGCATGGTCAGCAACATTCGCTTGACGTCCGGGTAGGCGATGATCGCGCCAGCGCTGCCCTGCTTGCGCTCGCGCGCATAGGTCAATGCCTGCTGCATCGCGCGCTCGGCGATGCCAACGCCCTGCAAGCCGACGGCGAGCCGCGCGCGGTTCATCATGGTGAACATACAGGCCATGCCCTTGTGCTCTTCGCCGATGAGGAAGCCTACGGCTCCTCCGTGGTCGCCATAGATCATGGTGCAGGTAGGCGAGGCATGAATGCCGAGCTTGTGCTCGACTGAATGTGCGCGTGCATCGTTGCGCGTACCGTCTGGCATTATCTTCGGCACCAAAAACAGCGAGACACCCTTGGTGCCAGCTGGTGCATCGGGCAGCCGCGCGAGGACGAAGTGGATAATGTTGTCGGTGAGATCATGCTCGCCGTAAGTGATGAAAATCTTTGAACCGGTTATGCGATAGCTGCCGTCGCTTGCGCGCTCGGCCTTGCTGCGCAGTGCGCCGACGTCGGACCCTGCTTGCGGCTCGGTGAGCTGCATGGTGCCCATCCATTCGCCGCTGATAAGCTTGCCGAGATACTCTTGCTTTAGCGCATCGCTGCCGTAGGCGTGCAGTGCGTCGATTGCCGCCATGGTCAGGACCGGGCCAATGCCGAACGCCATGGAAGCCGAGTTCCACATCTCAATGCAGGCTGCGTTCAGCGCATGCGGCAATTCCTGGCCGCCCCAATCCGCAGGTGCGGCGAGCCCGTTCCAGCCGGCGGCCGCCCAAGCCGTGTAGGCCTCTTTCCAGCCGGGCGGGGTGGTGACTTTGCCGTCCTTGAATGGTGTGCCGAACTTGTCACCCACGCCGTTAAGTGGCGCGATGACGTCGCTGGCGAAACGGCCGGCTTCCGCCAGCACCGAATTGATCGTCTCCTCATCGAGGTCGCCATAAAGGCCCTCAGCCAAGGCGGTTTTCAGACCGGCGGCATGTTTAAGAGTGAAGGCGATGTCGGTAACCGGAGCGCGGTAGCTCATGGTCAGCTAATCTAACCGTGGCCCAAGGCCGGTCAACGCACGCTTTGGCATCCATGTATATATGAGTGCCGTGGACATTGATCGGGCAGGGCCACGCCGCTATGGTCCCGCCGCCGCTCGCGAAATCGCTTCGAGACGGCTCTCCGGTACCTGTTGGGGCGTAGCCAAGTGGTAAGGCAGCGGATTTTGATTCCGCCATTCCCAGGTTCGAATCCTGGCGCCCCAGCTCCCAAGTCCGGTCTCTCTTTATCAAGGGCTAGAAGCGTCGGAAAAGCCCGCAAGTACGCGGCGTTTCGCGAGTCAAAGAGTCTCTGACGCTCCCAAAATCGAACAAAAATTCAGAACTTTTGCGGAAAGTCTCTGGCCAGTACTTGGAAAATTCCCGTTTTGCGGAGCCGGGAGGTGGAGACCGGTTCGATCTTAGACTGAGCGCCGACTTGGCAGTCGTGCATTCAGCTTCGACGGTGACGGTGAGGCTTTTCGAGTTGCGTCGGAAGCACAACGCATCCGTCTAGGGCGCGTACTCATAAATCCGATTTTGTGAGCGCAGCTCGCTGAATGTCCGCTTTGCTCGCGAAAGCGACTGATTTG
>CAVXLE010000013.1:0-144365 GCA_963762485.1 uncultured Pseudomonadota bacterium
CCAAGCCATTGGGCAACGACCCGTTGGCGGAACTCGCGCGGCTTATCGGGCAGACTGACCCATTCGCCGAATACGGCCAGGAGGCCGCGCGCCGCACGGCTACGCCACGGCCGGGCGAGCAGGCCGATTGGAATACGCCGCCGCTCGAATCTCCCTATGCACCACAGGCTGGCGGCGGTGCGCGTTCACAGGTGCCAACGCAGAAATTGGGCGGAAACGGGTACTTCGCAGCGCGGCCGGCACCCGCTGAGCAACCGGTAGCCGCTCCGCAGAATTACGGTGGCCAAAATTACAGTCGGCAGCCTTATGGCGGCGCGCCACTGTCTACCGGCAGCGAACCTTATCAGGCCGAACAGGATGCGCACGGCGAACCGCTGGATCAGGCCGGTTACGAGCAGGACAGTTACGAGCTTGATACGCATCACCGCGCCGAAGAGGACTATTACGAGGACGTACCCCCCTCGCGCAGGCGCCTGGGTATCCTGGCGATCGTCGGTGTGTTTGCATTGGCGATTGTCGGCACGGCCGGTGCCTTCGGATATCGTGCGCTGTTTGGCACGTCCACGTCGCACCAGCCGCCGCCGGTTATCAAGGCCGATACGGGGCCGAGCAAGGTCGTGCCTGCGGCGACCGGCAAGGATGCGCAATCCAGCAAGCTGATCACCGATCGGGTGAACGAGCGGGGCGAGAGCGAAAAGCTGGTTTCACGCGAGGAGCAGCCGATCGACAAGCCGGCAGTTGCGACGCTCCCGCAGGCCGGCCCGCAGTCGTCACTGGGCAGCGGCGTGGTTACGAGCGAGCCGAAGAAGATCCGTACGATCGCGATCCATCCCGATCAGTCGGCCGTCGCAGATGCAACGCCGGCGACCCCGACGAATCCGTCAATTCCGTCAATTCCGTCAATGCCGTCAATGCCGTCATCGCCGCTCGCGGCCGCCGCCCCCCCACGAGCGACGCAAGCGCCATCTGCGCCGGCCACGCGAGCAGCACCTCCGCTGGCGCGTGCGGTGGCCGATACTTCGACCGCCGACGCGGAGCAGAACCAGGCAACGGCCCAGGATGTCCGTGTAGCCCCGCCGGCTCGTCAAGCTGCGCCGGCGCCCAGCAATGCACCGCTGTCGTTGAGCCCGACGGCACGCGCGGCAACCGGTCGCACTGCCTCGAATGCCGAACGTGCACCGCCACCTGCGGAACGTGCACCGGCTGCCGAACGGGCACCCGCCGCTGCGCCGGCGCGGACTGCTTCGGTCGCGCCCGCGGCGGCCAGCAGCCGCAGTACCGGCGGTACGGGCAATTTCGTGCAAGTTTCATCTCAGCGGAGCGAATCGGAAGCCCAATCCGCTTTCCGCGCCTTGCAGGCGAAGTTCCCGAATCAGCTCGGGGGGCGCCAGCCGCAGGTGCATAAAGTCGAACTGGGTGCCAAGGGAACGTATTACCGAGCCATGGTTGGCCCATTCGCCACCGCTAATGAGGCCGTCGAGTTATGTACGAGCCTGAAGGCGGCCGGCGGCCAGTGCCTCGTCCAGAGGAATTGACAGGCCAAAACTTGACCCACGCGGCGGGCGCGGGGTAATCCGCGCCAATGGCGCCACGCGCATTCATTACCGGATTGGCGGGGCTGAGTGTTTCCGCCAACGAGCGTGCCTTTCTCAGCGATGCCCGGCCTTGGGCCGTGATAATCTTCAAGAGAAACGTGAGCGCACCTAGCCAAGTCTACGAACTTGTTCAATCTTTCCGTGACATTGTCGGCTGGGAAGCCCCTGTGCTGGTCGATCAGGAGGGTGGCCGCGTCCAGCGCCTTGGGCCGCCGCATTGGCCGGCCTATCCGCCAGGCGCGCGCTATGGCGAACTCTACGACCGCGAGCCGTCCGCAGGCATCGCCGCGGCGAGGCTCGCTGGCCACCTGATCGCCGCAGACCTCAAACCGCTTGGCATCGACGTCGACTGCCTGCCGCTGGCAGACGTGCCTGTCGCTGGCGGCGACCCGGTCATTGGCGATCGCGCCTATGGCAATGAGCCCGGAAAAGTTGCCGCAATCGCAAGGGCGATCGCAGAGGGCCTGCAAGCGGGCGGCGTCCTTCCGGTGTTGAAGCACTTGCCCGGCCACGGCCGCGCCACCGCCGACAGCCACCATAAGCTGCCGGTCGTAGACACCGACCGGGCAACCCTGGAAACCACCGATTTCGCTGCGTTCCGGCCGCTGGCGGACCTGCCGCTTGGCATGACCGCACATGTTGTGTTTAGCGCTATCGACCCCATCGCACCTGCCACCACTTCGGTCACAATGGTGAGGCAAGTGATTCGCGGCTCTATTGGATTCCAAGGCCTGCTGATGAGTGACGACGTTTCGATGAATGCTCTGTCCGGCACCATCGCCGAGCGCAGCCGCGATGCGCTGGCGGCGGGCTGCGATGTCGTGCTTCACTGCAATGGCGACATGAATGAAATGTCGGCTGTCGCCGGTGAAGTGCCGGAGCTTTCTGGTGATGCCGCCAAGCGGGCCGACGCGGCACTCGCCGCGCGCTCGGCACCTGAGGAATTCGATACGGACGCTGCGCGGAAGGTATTCACACAGATGGTTGCCGACGAACAAACGACGCAACGGAAGACCGGGTCATGAGCAGCGAGGACTTCGACACCACGCTTGGTGCCGATCGCGGCACCACCGAGCCGGCCATGATCGTGGACGTGGAGGGCTTCGAAGGCCCGCTCGATCTGCTGTTGATGCTCGCACGCCAGCAGAAGGTCGATCTCGCGAAGATTTCTATCCTGGCGCTTGCCGACCAATATTTGTCGTTCATTGAAGCGGCGCGGCAATTGCGGCTCGAACTTGCCGCCGACTATCTCGTGATGGCAGCCTGGCTGGCTTATCTGAAATCCCGGCTGCTATTGCCCGATACAGGCACAGACGAGGGCCCTAGCGCGGAAGACATGGCGCTGGCTTTGGCCAATCGTTTGCGTCGCCTGGAAACGATCCGCGACGTTGCGACGCGCATGATGGAACGTCCGCAACTCAATCGCGACGTATTTGCGCGCGGTTTGCCGGAGCCGATCGCCGAAATAAAACAGCCGGAATGGACGGCGACGCTTTACGACTTGCTATCCGCCTACGCCACACAACGCTCGCGCAGCGCGCTCTCGCGCGTGCGGTTCAAGCAGCGCACGGTGTGGTCTCTGGCCGAAGCGCGCACCGCGCTGGAGCGCCTGATCGGTCAGTCGGCGGACTGGGCGCGCATCGATCAGTTCCTGATCAGTTATGTGGTCGAGCCGGCACTTGCGGCGACCGTGTTTGCTTCTTCGTTCGCCACCGCGCTCGAGCTGGTTCGCGAAGGGATTGCGGAAATCCATCAAAAAAGTCATTCGCACCGATCTACATGCGCAAGCGCGTCGGC
Organism: uncultured Pseudomonadota bacterium; assembly: GCA_963762485.1. Classification (GTDB taxonomy): domain Bacteria; phylum Pseudomonadota; class Alphaproteobacteria; order Rhizobiales; family Xanthobacteraceae; genus Pseudolabrys. The sequence goes on from CAVXLE010000013.1 coordinate 3,393, forward strand.
GCGAATGGAAATGCTACGACGCATGACGCGCAAGAAAACGCATAAGGAGAAGGGGTCCATGCCGAGCGTGGCCAAGAAGCTCGTGGTGGTGCAAAACAATGAGCCGGCGTCAGAGCCTACGCCAGCACCAGTCACGCGTCCGGAAGAATTGCGATTGCTCGAAGCCCTGCTATTCGCGGCGGGCGAGCCGCTCGACGAGGCGACGCTCGGGCGCAAACTCCCAAACGGGGTCAACGTGAAGAGCGCACTGGCGCAGCTCAAGGACGAATATGCAACGCGTGGGGTCAATCTCGTTCGCGTCGGCAAGAAATGGACGTTCCGCACCGCCAATGACTTATCCTGGCTGCTGACGAAGCAGATTGTCGAGACCCGCAAGCTTTCGCGTGCGGCGATCGAGACGCTTGCAATCGTCGCCTACCACCAGCCGGTGACGCGCGCCGAGATCGAAGAGATCCGCGGCGTGGTGGCCGCGGCCGGCACGCTCGATGTGTTGCTCAAGACCGGCTGGATCCGTCCGCGCGGCCGCCGTAAGGCGCCGGGCCGGCCCATTACTTATGGAACAACAGAGGCATTCCTCTCGCATTTCGGGCTGGAGGAGGTTGGCGACCTGCCTGGCCTTGATGAGCTCAAGGGCGCCGGCCTGCTGGAGGGGCATCTGCCTCCGGGATTTGCTGTGCCGTTGCCCTCCGACGATTCCACGCTGCGCGATGACGAAGATCCGCTCGAGCCAGGCGATCTCGATCTCGGCCTGGCGCCGTCGTCGTCTCGCTCCGAGAAGTAACGGGCGCGCGTTTTAAGGTAAATTCCGCAAATTCAAGGGATTGCGCGGCGCTTTGACCGGCCGGAAGTCCTTGTTTTTGCCGGCTGCGGGGCCTAGTTTCTCATTCAAATCATGGCGGGACGAGCCGAAAAGCCCGTCGCTGCGGAGGATTTGCCGATGGGTTCCCTAAGTATATGGCACTGGATCATCGTCCTGTTGGTCGTGATGGTCCTGTTCGGAGGCCGTGGAAAGATTTCGTCGCTCATGGGTGACTTCGCCCAAGGCATCAAGGCTTTCAAGAAAGGCATGTCCGAAGACGAGAAGTCGGCGGACACCAAGAGCGAGCCGGTCAAAACGATCGAAGGCAGCACGTCGAAGACGGAAGCCGAGCGGCGCGCCGAAGGCGTGCGTTCCTGATCGCTGCGTCGGCGCATGGCGGACCGGCGCGATCATCACGGCACCGCGGGCGCTTCGACGACCTGGAGTTGACTAATCCATGTTCGACATTGGTTGGGGCGAGCTTGTCGTCATCGGCATCGTCGCGCTGATCGCGATCGGGCCGAAAGAGCTGCCGACCGTGTTGCGCACGCTCGGCCAATACATGGGCAAGATCCGGCGTATGGCTGCCGAATTCCAGGGGCAGTTCCAGGAGGCCATGCGCGAAGCCGAGATGGCTGACCTCGCAAAGCACGCCGAGGATATCAAGAGCTCGGTGAGCGACATCGCCAATTTTAATCCGATGGCGAGCACGCAGAAAGAGATCGAGAGCGCATTCGAGACTGTTGAAAAGGGAACGACGAGCGAGTCGCCCGCCAAATCCCCGCCCTCGGCCTTGCCCGAACCGGCGATTGAAGTAAACGTGCCGCTGCCGGAACCGCCGACGCCCGTCAGCGAAAAAGATTTCGCCCCCGCCGAAGCGCCACCGTCCAAACAGGCCGGAGGTGGCGGATGAGTCACGAGGACATCGAGGCCACCAAGGCCCCATTGATGGATCACCTGATCGAGCTGCGCTCGCGGCTGATCAAGGCGCTCATCGCCTTCGGAATAATGTTCGCGATCTGCTTTGTGTTCGCCAAGGATATTTACAATGTCCTGGTGTGGCCATTCGTGTGGATCGCCGGGCCGGAGAATTCAAAATTCATTTACACCGCGCTGCTCGAATACTTTGTTACACAGCTCAAGCTCGCGATGTTCGGCGCCGCCTTCCTTTCGTTTCCGATTGTGGCGGGCCAAATCTACATGTTCGTCGCGCCGGGGCTTTATAAAAACGAGCGCAAGGCATTCCTCCCATATCTGATCGCGACGCCGATCTTCTTCAGCCTCGGTGCGCTGGTTGTCTATTTCCTTGTGCTGCCAATGCTGGTGCGCTTCTCGCTGCACATGCAGCAGCCCGGCTCGACCACCGATGCTTCGATCGCGCTGATGCCGAAAGTGGGCGAATATCTGTCGCTGATGATGGCGCTTGTGCTTGCGTTCGGCGTAGCGTTTCAGCTTCCGGTGATCCTGACGCTGCTCGGCCGTATCGGACTGATCACCGCCGATCAGCTCAAGGCCAAGCGCCGGTATTTTATTGTCGGCGCGTTTGTGCTGGCGGCTGTGCTCACCCCGCCTGACGTGATCAGTCAAATGTCGCTCGCGGTGCCGCTGCTCATATTGTACGAGGGCTCAATCTGGTCGGTGCGCATGGTAGAGAAGAGGGCGCAGGCCGAAGCCGCGGCCAAAGCTGCCGCCGATGCCGCGTCGGCGACGGCCAAGCCTGCCGAGTAAATTTAGTTTAGCAATCCAGATTAAGATAATTTTGTCTTGCACGCGGCCGTCGGGCGGACAGTGCATTTCACTTCGCGCCAGCTTTAATTTTTAATTTCCGGATTGGCGTGTAGGTTTATTTCACCGTGAATTGATCTCAATTGTTTTGATCGAGATCTCGGTCAGGAAGACCGGAATGACTCAACATGCTGCGTTGTTACTCTCCGAACTCGACACGACACTGGGAAAATCCTCGAGCGCTCGCCGTTCGTTGATTTTGCGGCAGGTGACCGATCTGCTGCTGGCCGGCGAACTCGCCTATTCCCAGGAGCAGCTTCGGATTTTCGACGCCGTCATGCAAAGGCTGACGGAAGACGCCGAGCCAAGATCGTTGATCGAGTTGAGCGCGCGGCTGGCCTCGATCGATGCCGCGCCGGTCGATATTGTCGTGCGCCTGTCGCGAAGCACCGATGTCGATATCTACAAACCGGTGTTGGAAAACTCCAATGCGCTTGATGACGATGCATTGGTCGGAATCGCCACGAGCATGGGGCAGGGCCATTTGCTGGCAATTGCGGCTCGAGTCCGCATCAATGGCGTTGTCACAGATGTACTTGTCGACCGCGGCAACAAGGCCGTCAGGTGCAAGGTGACGGCCAACGCGGGCGCGGAGATTTCGGAGCGCGGATTTGCCCGGCTGATCACCGAATCCAAGAACGATCAGGAACTCGCTTCGCTCGTTGTAAAGAGAAAAGATATTCGAGCCGAATTGCAGCCGTTTCTCAAACTGTTGGTCGCCTGATCGCCTCCAGCTGGCGCGGCAAAAGTCTATAAATTTATATATCGCAGGGTGGGCCGGTCCGCGGGTAACCGCTTGACCGGATGCCGCGCTTTCCGCAAAAGCTAGGCCATGTACGACATCAAATGGATTCGGGAGAACCCGGACGCCTTCGACCGCGGCCTGAAACGGCGCGGGCTGGAGCCGCTTTCGAAAAAACTGATGGCGCTCGACGAGAAACGGCGGGCGGCAATTACCAAATTCGAACAGGCGCAGGCGCGCCGCAATGCGGCCTCTAGGGAAATCGGTGAGGCCAAGAAGGCGAAAGACGAGGGCCGGGCCAACAAACTGATGGCCGAGGTGAATGACCTCAAAGTGACTTTGCCCGCGCTCGAAGAGGAGCAAAAGGCACTCGCCGCGGACCTCGATAAAGAGTTGGCACAAATTCCCAACATGCCGCTCGACGATGTTCCGGACGGCGTGGACGCCAGCGGCAACGTCGAGCATCACGTTTTCGGGAAAAAGCGCGACTATTCATTCAAGCCGAAACAGCATTTTGAATTGGGCGAAGCGCTTGGCATGATGGATTTCGAGTTAGCCGCCAAGTTGTCCGGCGCGCGCTTTGTCGTTCTGCAGAAAGGTTTGGCTCGCCTCGAACGCGCGCTTGGGCAGTTCATGCTCGATCTGCACACCGAGACGCATGGCTACACCGAGGTCAATCCGCCGCTGATGGTGCGCGATCATACGATGTTTGGGACCGCGCAGTTGCCAAAGTTCAGGGAAGACCAATTCCAAACGGTTACAGAAGAAGTTCGTCGCCGAGAGATCGAGGAACTAAATCAATGGGCGCAAACAATGGGTACTCGATTAGCCGATGCCGTGGGCGGCGAGGCCGGGCGTGAAATTATCTCTCAAGTGCCGATGGATTTTACTTACATCGAAAAGCCTGATCGTTTCTGGCTCATCCCCACGGCCGAAGTTCCGCTGACCAATCTCGTGCGCGAATCCATCGTCGAGGAAGCACAACTGCCGATGCGGCTGACCGCCTGCACGCCTTGCTTCCGTGCGGAGGCGGGCGCGGCCGGTAAAGATACGCGCGGCATGATCCGCCAGCACCAGTTCACGAAGGTTGAGCTGGTGTCGATCACCACACCGGAAAAATCCAAAGAAGAACACGAGCGCATGCTCGCCTGCGCCGAAGAAGTGCTCAAGAAGCTCGATCTGCACTATCGCGTGGTCACGCTCTGCACCGGCGACATGGGTTTTGCAGCGCAGAAAACGTACGACATCGAGGTCTGGCTGCCGGGGCAGAACATGTATCGCGAAATTTCCTCCTGCTCCGTCTGCGGAGATTTTCAGGCGCGCCGCATGAATGCGCGCTATCGTGCCAAAGACGGCGTGCGGCACGTGCACACGCTCAACGGCTCCGGCGTGGCTGTCGGCCGCGCGTTGATTGCGGTGATGGAAACATACCAGGACGACAAAGGCGCGATCGTGGTTCCGGAAGCGCTCAAGCCCTATATGGGCGGTGTGACGAAGATTGAGCGCAATTGAATGGCGAATGCATTGCAAATTTCGTTGTCATCGCCGGGCTTGTCCCGGCGATCCCGCTTAGGTAGGCAAGGCCTCGGGTTCATTATCGGGATGGCCGGGACAAGCCCGGCCATGACAGAGTAATTTATGCGTATTCTCATCACCAATGACGACGGCATTCATTCGCCGGGACTTGAAGCCTGCGAGAAGATCGCGCGTGCACTGTCCGACGAGGTGTGGATTGTGGCGCCGGAAACGGATCAATCCGGTGTGTCACACTCGCTTTCGCTGAATGACCCGTTGCGCATGCGTGAAGTCGGCGAGCGGCATTTCGCGATCAAGGGAACGCCGACCGACTGTGTCATCATGGGCGTGCGCCACCTGATGAAGGAAAAGCCGGATATTGTGCTGTCAGGCGTCAACCGCGGCCGCAATTGCGCAGAGGATGTCACCTATTCCGGCACCGTCGCCGGTGCGATGGAAGGTGCGGTGCTGGGCATTCCGTCGTTCGCGCTCTCGCAAGCTTATGCATTCACCACCAAGCATCATCCGTATTGGGACACTGCCATCAAGTTTGCCCCCGATCTCATCAGGCGCGTTCTTGATTCCGGCATGCCGCGCGATGTCCTGGTGAATATCAATTTTCCGGATTGTCTGCCCGATGAAGTCGGCGGGGTTTCGGTCGCTGTGCAGGGAAAGCGCGATCAGGAGCTTTTGCGGATCGACGCGCGCCACGACGGGCGCGGCAATCCTTACTACTGGATCGCGTTCGGACGTGGCGGCATTGTTGGTGCTGCGCCAGGCAGCGATCTTGCCGCGCTGACTGAAAAGCGTATCGCTGTGACGCCATTGCGGCTCGATCTCACCGACGAGCCGTTCATGACCAAGCTGGCGGAAGTGTTCGGCTAAGCCATCAGTCCGGCGAGTGTGGTCTTGAGTTGCTCGGACTGGAATGGTTTCTGAAGGGCAGGGCGGTCGCGGTAAGCCTCCGGCAGGCTGCGCTCGCCATAGCCGGTGACAAAAACAAAGGGCAAGCCGCGCTCGGCCAGAATATCGGCGACGGGATAAATCTCCTGACCGTCGAGGTTGACGTCGAGAATGGCGGCATTGAATTCGCCATCAGTGGCGATTTGACGCGCTTCCGAAATGGTGCCGACGGCCGCGGCCACGCCATAACCGAGTTCGTCCAGCATGTCCTCGAGCAACATGCGGATCAGATATTCGTCCTCGACCACAAGGACGCGCCGCGTCGACGAGGAAGCTGTCATTGATGTCTCCCGCCCTACAACCCGATCAGGGCACCAGAGTTCCAGTTTACCTCAACTCCCAGCAAACATGTTAATAACGCCCGGAAAGGGGCCTAAACGTGTCGAAAACGCCGCGCAATCAGCGGGACGACGACCGCATGGAATTCCTGCTGACGTTGCGCCGCCGGGGCATTAGCGACCAGGCGGTGCTGCGGGCGATGGATGAGGTGCCTCGCGAGCGCTTTGTCGAGGCATCATCTGCGGGCCGCGCTTATGCCGACCAGGCGATGCCGATTGCCTGTGGGCAGACCATCAGCCAGCCTTACGTCGTGGCTTACATGACCGAGCAGCTCGCAGTTCTGCCGCATCATCGCGTGCTCGAGGTCGGGACAGGCTCCGGTTATCAGGCCGCGGTGCTGTCGCGGCTAGCGCGCGAAGTGGTGAGCATCGAGCGCTATCGCACGCTCGCGGATCAGGCACGCGAGCGCTTGAGCTTGCTCGGCTACGATAATGTCGAGATTGTCGTAGGTGACGGATTTGCCGGCGCGCCGGGCAGGGCGCCCTACGATCGCATCATCGTCACCGCCGCAACTGAAACTCTGCCGCAGGCGCTGCTCGAGCAACTCGCCGATGGCGGCATCATGATTTTACCGCTCGGCTCCCACGAAGGGTCGCAACATTTAATCAAGCTTACCAAGTCGCAAACGGGAACCAGGCGCGACACCCTGATCCCAGTGCGTTTTGTTCCGATGTTACCGGGACAAGCTGAAGAACTGTGACATTTTGCCGGACATGCGTGCGGTTGCAACGGCGCGTTAATTCTTAAAGCCTTATTTACTCGCGGCTGCTTTATTTCAAACTCTACGTTTCATGCGTACGAGTGAGTAACCACATGCCGCGCCACAAGGTGCAGTCTCGCCTGCTTACTTGGCCGCGCGTCGTAGTTCTCGCGCTGGTTGGTATCGCCGCCGCCGGTTGTTCGGACTCCGCGCGTTTTGACTTCAGTTCCTACGACAATGGTCGTCCGGCTCCGCCGCAGAATGTCGCCGCCGTTGCTCCGGCGCCGCAGGCGCCTCAGGCCTATGGACGGGTCGAGGCACAGCCGCTGCCGGCACCGAGCCAGCCATCGACCGTCCCGGCCTCGCAAAGTTATGGCTACAGCCCACCAAGCACGGGCGGCTATCGGCCAGTTGGCCAATATACTGACATCACCGGGTCGGCAACGGCGCGGCCGACGGCACCGACATCGAGCGGTCATTGGACCTGGGATGGCGGCTCGCCGGTGACTGTCGGATATGGCGAAACCGTCGAAAGTATCGCGCGCAAGCACAGTGTGCCGGTAGCCGCGCTTATGCAGACCAATGGCATCCGTGAGCGGGGCCAAATCAGGCCGGGTCAGCGCCTCGTCATTCCGCGTTATATCTCGGGCGCGACGCATACGGCAGCCGCGCATGCGCCGGTTCAGGCGGCGGCCGCCGGCGCAAATGTTCACGTCGTTCATTCGGGCGAGACGCTCATGAGCATCGCGCGTCACAGCGGCGTGACTCTGACGGCGTTGGCACATGCGAACAAGCTTCAAACCAACAGCAAGCTGAGCATCGGTGATCGCATCACTATTCCCGCGGGCGGCCATCAGGTCGCAGCGGCGCGCCCGGCGCCTGCGCCGCAGGTTGCGCAGCCGCATACGGTTACGGCTGCCAAGGTAGCGAGCGCAGCTCCAGTGCAGAATGCGCGGGTCGCAAAAGAAGAGCCGCGCACGACCGAAACCGTCGTTAAAAGCGCAGAGCCGACCGGTGGCATGCCGTCCTTCCGCTGGCCGGTGAAGGGCCGCGTAATTGCCGGCTTCGGCAGCAAGCCGAATGGCACGCAAAATGACGGTATCAACCTGGCGGTGCCGGAAGGTACGCCCATCAAGGCGGCAGATGACGGCGTGGTCGCTTATGCCGGCAACGAGCTCAAAGGTTACGGCAACCTGGTGCTGATCCGCCACGCCAACGGTTACGTTTCAGCCTATGCGCATGCGAGCGAATTGATGGTCAAGCGTGGGGATACTATCAAACGCGGACAGGTCATTGCGCACGCGGGCCAGACCGGCAACGTAACGTCGCCGCAGCTGCACTTCGAGATCCGAAAAGGTTCGACCCCGGTCGACCCGGCACAATATCTCGGCGGCGCCTGACCCGGCCGTTCGTCCCCGCGGAAGCGGGGACCTAGCGCGATAATATTTTCATTCAGGATTCCCGCTTAGGCGGGCGAAGCACGCCGGCTTTCGGACGGCTATGCGCGGGAATGAGCGGTTAAACGTCAATTTTTCAAAGCGACGCCGAGACGTCCGGCCAGATCCTGCACGAATTGCCAGGCCACGCGGCCCGAGCGCGCGCCGCGCGTGGTCGACCATTCCAGCGCTTCGCGATGCAATGCTTCGCCGTGCGACGGGATCTTGAAGTGGGCGACATAGCCCTCGACCATTGCGAGATATTCGTCCTGGCTGCAGCGGTGGAAGCCGAGCCAGAGCCCGAACCGGTCCGACAGGGACACTTTCTCTTCGACGGCTTCGCCCGGGTTGATCGCCGTCGATCTCTCGTTCTCCATCATGTCGCGTGACATCAGATGGCGGCGGTTCGATGTGGCATAGAAGATGACATTGTCCGGCCGCCCTTCGATGCCGCCTTCCAGCATCGCTTTGAGCGACTTGTAGGTCGTGTCTTCGGCGTCGAACGACAAATCGTCGCAGAATACGATGAAGCGGAACGAGGAGCCGCGCGTGAGCGCCATCAGTGCGGGCAGGCTGTCGATGTCCTCGCGATGGATTTCGATCAACTTGAGTGGCCCGCTCTTGCTGTTGCGCGCGAAGGCGGCATTGACGCCGGCATGCGCGGCTTTCACCAGCGAGGACTTGCCCATGCCGCGAGCTCCCCAGAGCAGCGCGTTATTGGCCGGAAGGCCCTTGGCAAAGCGTTCGGTGTTCTCCACGAGCACGTCCCGAACACGATCGATGCCTTTGAGGAGCGACATCTCGACGCGATTGACACGCGCAACCGGCGCCAGGCGTCCGTCCGGATGCCAGATAAAGGCGTCGGCGACGGCGAGGTCGGGCAGGTTGGTTCGTTGCGGCGCCAGCCGCTCAAGTGCCGTTGCAATACGTTCGAGCACCTCAGCTTGGCCGGCGGGACGAGCGGCTGCTTTCGGTTTCGGCGTAGACCGGCGCGTCGATCTGGACTTTGATTTGGCCATTGGGATCTTTCCGGAAATCGCGCTGCTCTTAGCGGGGCGGCGTTGCCCCCGCAAGCGTCTTCGCGGGAAAATGGCCTAAAATGGCGGGTTTCAGGGGTAGCGCAGCGTTGCAATTGGGCTGGCGGCCGCTATAGTCCGCGCGAAAATCAAGCGCCTTCCGGGCGCCGGGAAATCACGCAAGGGAAGCTTCGATGTTCGTTACGCCTGCGTTTGCGCAAGGGTCTCTGGGGTCTCTGTTCGGCGGAGCAGGCGGCGATGGCGGTATGCTGATGTCGCTGCTGCCGTTCGCGCTGATTTTCGTCATCATGTATTTCCTGATCCTGCGCCCGCAGCAAAAGCGGGTGAAACAGCACCAGGAAATGGTCAAGAACGTGCGGCGGGGCGACACGGTCATCACCAATGGCGGCCTTGTCGGCAAGGTCACCAAGGTGATCGACGACGACCAAATCGAAATTGAGATCGCGGACGACGTGCGCATCCGCCAGATGCGGCAGATGGTCACCGACGTTCGCGCCAAGGGTGAACCTGTCAAGGAAGAGGCCGCAGCCGGCTGACCGCCGGTAGCCTTGGCCTTTTAAGCCGCAAGTCGGGACGTCATGCTTTATTTCACGCGGTGGAAGGCGATAGCGATTGTGCTTACGGCATCCGTCGTTTGCCTGTTCGCGGTCCCTAATTTTCTGCCTGAAAAAATGGTGCAAAGCTGGCCGAAATGGGCACAGCGCCACGTGGTATTGGGCCTCGATCTGCAAGGCGGCTCCCACATCCTGCTCGAAGTCGACACCAATGCAGTGCGCAAGGAAAAGCTCGAGACGTTGCGCGACGATGTTCGCCGCGTGCTGCGCGACGCGCGCGTCGGCTATACCGGTCTGGTGGTGCGTGGCAGCAGCGTCGAAGTGCGTATTCGCGAGGGCAGCAACTTCGATCAGGCGGTTGCAAAACTGCGCGAATTGTCCCAGCCGCTCGGTGGAATTCTTGCGGGCACCGGCCAGAACTCCCTCGACGTAACGACGGAAGCCGGCAATCTTGTGCGACTGACGGTGACTGATCCAGCCATCGTCGATCGGATACGCCAGTCTGTCGAACAATCCATCCAGATCATCGAGCGGCGCGTCAATGAGCTCGGTACCGTCGAGCCGTTGATCCAGCGCCAGGGCGTCGACCGCATTCTGGTGCAAGTGCCGGGGCTGCAAGATCCGACGCGGCTCAAGGAATTGCTCGGCAAGACCGCAAAGCTTGATTTCCGCATGGTCGATGTTTCGATGCCGGCCGAGCAGGCGGCGCAGGGACGCGTGCCGCCCGATGACGAAATTCTCTACAGCACCACTCAGCCGAAGACGCCCTACCTGGTAGAAAAGCGCATTCTGGTCTCTGGTGGCGACCTCACCGATGCGCAGCCGGGGTTCGATCAGCGCACGAGCGAGCCAATCGTTTCTTTCCGCTTCAATACGTCGGGCGCGCGCAAATTTGCGCAGGTCACGCAAGAAAATGTCGGCAAGCCCTTTGCCATCGTCCTCGACAACCAGGTGATCTCGGCACCGGTCATTCGTGAGCCCATTCTTGGCGGCTCCGGTCAGATTTCAGGTAGTTTCACCGTCGAAAGTGCCAATGACCTCGCCATCCTTCTGCGTGCCGGCGCGTTGCCGGCGCCGTTGACCATTATCGAAGAACGCACCGTCGGACCCGGCCTCGGGCAGGATTCAATCGCCAAAGGCAAGGTTTCTTCTTACGTCGGTGCGGTGATGGTGATCGCCTTCATGCTGGTAACCTACGGGTTGTTCGGGCTTTTTGCCAATATCGCGGTGGCGATCAACGTGGCGATGATCTTCGGCGTGCTGTCGCTGCTCAATGCGACGCTCACGCTGCCCGGCATTGCCGGTATCGTGCTGACGGTCGGCATCGCGGTCGACTCGAACGTTCTGATCTATGAGCGTATCCGGGAGGAGGTGCGCGGCGGTCGAACGCCGATCAACGCCATCGATGCTGGATTTTCACGCGCGCTTGCCACCATTCTGGATTCAAACATCACCACCTTCATTGCCGCGGCGGTGTTGTTTTATATCGGTACCGGCCCGGTCCGCGGTTTCGCAGTCACGCTCGGCATCGGTATCATCACCACAGTGTTTACCGCCTTCACCCTGACCCGGCTGATCGTGGCCTATTGGGTGCGCTGGCGGCGCCCGCAACGCGTGCCAATTTAGGAGGCCGCGCCCGTGCGCCTGCTTCGTATCGTTCCCGATGACACGAAATTCGACTTCATGCGCTTCCGGCGCATCAGCTTCCCTGTGTCAGCACTGCTGTCGATCATCGCGATTTCGCTCTATTTCTTCCACGGGCTGAATTTCGGCATCGACTTCAAGGGCGGCACGTTGATCGAAGTGCAGTCCAAGGCTCCCTCCGCAGATCTTGCCAAAATGCGCTCGGCGCTCGGTGCGCTCGGCCTCGGCGAAGTGCAGTTGCAGCAATTTGGCGCGCCGAACGACGTGCTCATCCGTATCGCCGAGCAACCGGGCGGGGAGGTCGCACAGCAACAGGCGGTGACCAAAGTTCGCGGCGCGCTCGGTGACGAAGTCGACTACCGGCGCGTGGAAGTGGTCGGTCCGCGCGTGTCGGGCGAATTGCTTTCGTATGGGGTCGTCGGGCTGATGCTCGCGATCCTTGCGATCTTGATTTATCTTTGGTTCCGGTTCGAGTGGCAGTTCGCGCTCGGCGCCATGATCGCCAACGTGCACGACATCGTGCTCACGATCGGCTTCATGTCGATTACGCAGATCGATTTCGACCTGACGAGCATTGCGGCGTTGCTCACGATCCTTGGCTATTCGCTCAACGATACGGTCGTCATCTACGACCGTATTCGCGAAATGCTGCGCCGCTACCGAAAGCTGCCGATGCCTGAATTGCTTAATGCCTCGGTCAACCAGACGCTGTCGCGATCGGTAATTACGCACGTGACCGTGTCGCTTGCGTTGCTGGCGCTGCTTCTCTTCGGGGGACAGGCAATTCATAGTTTTACCGCAACAATGATGTTCGGCGTCGTGCTGGTCGGTACCTATACGTCGGTGTTCATCGCATCGCCGATCCTGATCTACCTCGGCGTCGGCACCGGTCGCGATTCTCTCAGCTCGACCGGTCGGGACAAGCCGTAAATGGCGCTCGGCGGGCGTGCCGACGCTCCGCATCTGCCGCACCCGGCACTCATCGATGCCTATGGCGACGGTGGTTTTCGCTTTGCCGGGATGTCGCATCGCGGCTCGTTGCTGTGTTTCCCGGATGGCATTTGGGCGTGGCCGGTCGACAGCGTCGCTGACCTTTCGGCATCGGTGCTGGAAGCGGTTTTCGATCGGGCCGAGAGACTCGACTTTTTCCTCATCGGCGCCGGCCGCGATCCGTGGGTGTTGCCGGAACGCCTGCGGAGCCGGTTCCGCGAATTGTCGCTCTCGGTCGACAGCATGCCGACAGGTGCTGCGGTACGGACCTATAACATCCTTCTGGCGGAAAACCGGCGGGTCGGCGCGGGGCTCATCGCTGTCGCCTGATATACGCTAGATTGTTTCAATGCACGATCATTTCAGCCACTGCGCTGCGCTGGTGCGGGAGGCCGACAGGGACCGCTACCTGGCGGCATTGTTCGCGCCGGCGGAACGGCGTGATGCGCTTTTCGCGCTTTACGCCTTTGACGCGGAGATTTCACGCGTGCGCGATGTCGCGCGCGAGCCAATGCCAGGCGAGATCCGCCTGCAATGGTGGCGCGAGATGCTGTCCGGGGAACGTGCCGGCGAAGCGGCGGCTCATCCGGTCGCGGCTGCGCTGCTGGAAACGTTATCTCGGTACAAGCTTGCAGGCGAACGCCTTGTTGAACTCATCGAGGCGCGTCGTTTCGACATCTACGACGAGCCGATGGCAAGCCTTGCGGAGCTTCAGACCTATTCGGCGGTAACGGCCGGCACGATTTTCGAATATGCAGCGCGCATTCTGGGCGATCCCAGCGCGATGGCCGTGGACCTTGCGAAGGACGCCGGGCAGGCCCAGACGATTGCCGATCTGATTGCACATCTGCCCCGGCATTCAGCGCGCCATCAGCTTTACGTGCCGCTGGATGTCCTGCGGCAGCATGGCGCAAAGCATGATGACGTTTATTCGATGCGAACGACGCCGGAATTGCGAGGCGCGCTCGCGGAGCTGCGCTTGCGGGCCCGCCGCAATCTCTCGCACATCGCGGATACTGAAATTGCAGAAACTACGCGCCCGGCATTTCTGCCCCTGGCGCCGGTACGGCGCTGGCTGCTGGCTATGGAGCGGAGCGACTACGATCCGTTTCGCCCGCCGGAGGTTTCACAGTGGCGCCGGCAATGGCGAATCTGGCGGGCGGCGAAGTCGCCGCGCCGTATCGGCCGTTAGCCACTACTCGGCGGCGACCGCCGGTGGCCCGCCGGCAATCCAGAGATCGAGATCGGCAAGGGCGCGGCGGCTCAGTGCGCTTTTGCGCGCCATTGCTTTCGCGGCAGCGCGGTTGAGTTTGCTCTGCCGATCGAAGGTCGGGGTCTCCTGCAGCGGCGGAAACAAACCGAAATTCACGTTCATCGGTTGGAAGGAGGATGGCCCTGCGTCGATCGTTTCGATATGGCCGCCGGTAATATGTGCAAGCAATGCGCCATGCGCCGTTGTCGGAGGTGGCGGTGCGAACCTTTCGCCGCGGCGCTCGGCGGCAGCAAAGCGGCCCGCGAGCAGGCCGACCGCAGCCGATTTAACATAGCCCTCGCACCCGGTAATCTGACCCGCGAAGCGCCAATTTGATTTCGCTTTGAGGCGCAATGTTTCGTCGAGCAACCTTGGCGAGTTGAGGAATGTGTTGCGATGCAGGCCGCCGAGCCGCGCAAACTCCGCATTCTGCAAACCTGGAATCGTGCGAAATATCCGGACCTGCTCCCCATGTTTAAGTTTGGTCTGGAAGCCGACCATGTTGAACAGCGTGCCGAGCTTGTTGTCCTGTCGCAGCTGCACCACCGCATAAGGTTTTTCGTCCGGCCGATGCTGATTGGTCAGGCCGAACGGCTTCATGGGGCCGTGCCGCAACGTTTCGGGACCGCGCTCGGCCATCACTTCGATTGGCAGGCAGCCGTCGAAATAGGGCGTTGACGACTCCCACTCGTGGAAAGTCGTCTTGTCGCCGGTGAGAAGCGCACCGACGAAGGCCTCATATTGTTCGCGCGACATCGGACAATTGATGTAATCGGCGCCCGAGCCCGCGGGTCCGGCCTTGTCGTAACGCGACTGAAACCACGCCTGCGTGAGATCGACGGTGTCGCGATGCACGATCGGAGCGATCGCATCGAAAAACGCAAGCTGTTGCTCGCCGGTGCGTTCGGCAATAGCGGCTGCGAGGGCGGGCGAGGTCAGCGGGCCAGTTGCGATGATGACGCTGTCCCACTCGGCCGGCGGCGGTGAGACCTCGCCGCGTTCCAGCGTGATCAGCGGATGCGCCGTGAGCGCCGCCGATACCGCGGCGGAAAATCCGTCGCGGTCAACCGCGAGCGCGCCGCCTGCCGGCACCTGGTTCGCGTCGGCGGCCCGCATGATGAGCGAACCGAGCCGGCGCATTTCTTCGTGCAGGAGACCGACAGCATTGTGATCCCGGTCATCGGAACGGAATGAATTCGAGCAAACCAGTTCGGCGTAGCCATCGGTTTTGTGCGCTGGTGTCGCACGCAGCGGCCGCATTTCGTGCAGTACGACCGGTACTCCGGCTTGCGCAAGTTGCCAGGCCGCCTCGGATCCAGCGAGGCCGCCCCCGACAATATGGACAGCTTGAAATTGGCCCAATGTCATTCGATGATCATTAGGCTGGCAAATGGCTGGCCGCAATGGTGGTATCGGGTTCCCTATGCTTACGAAATTGAGCGCCTGCGCCATTGCGGGCGGCGTTGTGGTTCTGGCGAGTGCCTCGGTTGCGTCCGCTGCAACGATGACGAATGTCGTCGATGCGACTTATGGGGGGTATTCGGTCACCCCGCCAACGCCGAGCGTTGTTTTCGTGTGCCATGGCTTCGGTTGCAAATATCGCGAAGAAGTGGATTTGACGCCCAACGACCGCGCAAAGCTCGCGCAACTCCTTGCGGCCGGCCGGGCATCTCCGGCGGCGGAACGCAAGGCTGTCGCCGCGGCAGGCGCCTGGTTCGATCTGCGCATTGCCCCGGTGGCCGGCACGAAAAACCATGTGGCGCGCGCCGGGGCCGACTACATGTTCGACGTCCATCAGTTCGACTGCATCGATTCAAGCCGCAACACCACAAGCCTTTTGCTGGTTCTCGATCAGCTCAAGCTTCTGCGCTACCACGACGTCGATGCGCCGGAAGCCCGTGGCTATCTGATCGATGGTCGGGGTCCGCATGCGACCGCCGTGCTGGTCGATAAATCGACTGGCACGAAATGGTCGATTGACTCATGGACAGTGAACTACGGCCGGGCGCTTGAAATCATGCCGTTGGACCGTTGGAAGACGCTCGATTGAGCGGCGTGGCTACCGGAAAGCGAAACGCCCGCGGGGGCATCCGCGGGCGCTTTCAAGCCTGGCTCAAGGCAGATCGAATTAGCCGCGATGCGCGGCGTTCCAGGCGACCCGCGGAATGTCCGAGCGGCTGATGCCAATGTCGGCGAGTTCGCGGTCGCCCAGGCGCGACAGTTCGCTCAGGCTCTGGTTGTAACGCTTCCACTCCTGGATGAAGCGGGCGAGTGCGGCAAGCATGGTGTCCTTCTTTCTTTCTCTCGTAGGTCCGGCAGTGCGCCGGCCAATGATTTCGAAGCGAAAATAGGGATTTTCCGGCATTTGAAAAGCAATAATGCTGCGCTGCAGCTAAGCGGAAAACGCATAGCTTAAGTTGCTGCCAGTTAAGAGAAAAGTAAAAAATCAGTCGGTTTTACGGTCCCGTAGAGCCGCTCTAAAATGCGGCGCTGCAAAACGCAATGTTCGGCCTCAAAAAAGGCGGGGATCGTGTAGGTTAGCCCCCAAGGCGGGAGACCGAGGCCCATGAATTCGCATATCTGGCGTGCCCTCGCTATCACGGCTGTCCTTGGCGTTGGCGGGTCGGTGCCAGCCTCTGCCGTCGAGATCAAAGTGCTCACGGCTGGCGCGTTCAAACAGGTGGTATTGGCGTTGGTGCCAGAATTCGAAAAACAGACCGGCCAAAAGGTCGTCGTCGACAACGACACCGCCGGCGGGCTCAAGAAAAGGATCGAGAGCGGCGAGACCTTCGATGTCGCCGTCATCACGTCTGCGGTCGTCGACGACCTCACAGCCAAGGGCAAGATCGCGGCCGGTAGCCGCGTCAATCTGGCCACCGTTGGCGTCGGCGTCGTCGTCAAGGAGGGCGCGCCCAGACCGGATGTGGGAACGGTCGACTCCTTTAAACGCGCGCTGCTGGCGGCCAAATCGGTCGCCTATATCGATCCCGCAAGCGGCGGCTCGAGCGGCATCTACATCGATAAACTGCTCGAACGGCTCGGCATTGCCGAACAGATCCGGCCGAAGGCAAAGCTCAAGAAGGGTGGCCATGTCGCCGACCTCATCGTCAGCGGCGAGGCCGAGCTCGGCCTGCATCAGATCAGCGAAATCGTGCCGGTAAAGGGCGCCGCGCTGGTCGGCCCGTTGCCGAAGGACATCCAGAACATCACGACCTATGCTGCCGGCCTGAGCGCTGCTCCGCAGAATAACGCTGCCGCGCAGGCGCTCATCAAGATGTTCTCTGGTCCTGGCGCTGCCGCGGTGCTCAAATCCAAAGGCATGGAGCCGGCGAGCTAAGGATGGCGCCCTTTGGAATTACTGGTAGAGACGCGCCCGCTCGATCGCCGCGTTGTCATAACTGCGCTGGGCATCGCCCAGATCCTTGCCTGGGGAACGTCATTCTATTTTCCTGCGGTATTCGCCGAACCAATCGTCGCTGAAACCGGCTGGTCGCTTGGCTGGGTGGTGGGTGGGACATCGATCGGCCTGCTCACGGCCGGGCTGATCTCACCGCAGGTCGGTCGCATCATCGATGCTCGCGGCGGACGCCCGGTACTGCTGGCAAGCTCCTCATTCTATGCCGCGGGCCTCGCCGGCGTGGGTCTCGCGCCCGCGCTGCCGGTCTATCTGCTGGCCTGGGTGCTGATCGGAGTCGGCATGGGGACCGGTCTCTATGACGCTGTCTTCGCCGCGCTCGGCCGCATGTACGGCAGCGAAGCGCGCGGCCCGATCACCAACCTCACGTTGTTCGGCGGCTTTGCCAGCACGATCTGCTGGCCGCTCAGCGCTTTCATGATCGATCATGCGGGATGGCGCAGCGCCTGTTTTATTTACGGGGCGCTGCACTTGTTTGTCGCTCTGCCATTGCAGATGGCTGTGATCCGGCGGGCGCCGGAAAGAACCGGTCCGAAAAGCACCGACACCGGCATGATCGATTCCGGCGGCGCATCACCCATCGACAACGAAATGGTCATCTTCGGCTTGCTCGCCGTCGTGCTGTCGATCGCGGCCGGCATCGGTTCGATCGTCGTGGTGCATCTGCTGATTTTCCTGCAGGCGAGGGGTCTGGACTTCGCGACTGCGGTGACCCTCGGTACGCTGTTCGGCCCGGCCCAGGTCGGCGCGCGCGTCGTCGAGCGGCTGTTCGGCAATCGCTATCACCCGATCTGGACCATGATCGCGTCCTGCTCGCTCATGGCCGTCGGCCTGCTCCTGTTGCTCGGTGCGGTGCCCGCTTTGCTCCTGGTGATCTTGCTTTATGGCGCGGGTTACGGAATTTCGTGGATCGGACGCGGCACGTTGCCGCTTGCGCTCTTCGGGCCCGTGCGCTTTCCGCGCCTGATGGGCAAGCTCGCTTTTCCGAGTTTGATCGTGCAAGCGCTGGCGCCATCGGCCGGCGCACTACTGATCGAGGCAAATGGCTCCGATGCGACCATCGGCGTACTGACGTTGCTCGCGCTGATCAATGTGGTGCTGATCGGCGTGTTGTGGTGGCTGTGCCGCAGGCCGTCTATCGACGGGTGATCATCGCGGTTTCAGGGGACCGGTCGTTCTGCCGGCTTTGCGCCAAACTGAGTGAAAAAGCCAATCCGAGCAGCGTCAATGCGAAGATGCTGATGGCGAGCCGAATGAGAAGCATGACGTGTATCGCATCCAGAGAATGACTATGCAGCCATCAATATTGGCAGTCCGCGAATAGTGGCGGTCCGCGCGCGGACAATGATCTATGTCAATTACGTCCTAGCCCAGCCGCCGATCCAATAACTCGCGGGACCCGAAAATGTTGCCGTTGCAGATGCTTTATTTTGAGAACCTCTCGGACAGCGGTGCTTGGCAAGCCCATCAAGTAAGCTCAGAATTCGCACCGATCGAATGACCGAAGGTGTGGCGGGGGCGAAATGAATTGGAAACTTGGATTTTTCAGGCTGTGGGTCGTTGCTTCCATTTGTTGGGCGGCCTTTGTCGGTTGGCTTTTCTACGTTGCGGTCGTGGCGCCGCGAACCTTGGCGGCGGCCCAAGATGCCTGCATCGAAGCACGCAGAGCCGATCCCACGCTCGGCAATCCTTTTGAATGCTTCGACAAGGGACTCAACTTCGACTATGTAATTCCTCTCGGCCCAATCATCGCAAAGTACCTTGCACTCGCCGTCGGTCCGATGCTTGGCGCTTTCTTACTGTGGTTTGTTGGCGCCTGGATTATCGCTGGCTTCAACCGCCGCCAAACTTGATCAACGCGCTCGACCGATTCAATCAAAGCCCGTGAGCGGAATGACATTGGGGATTATGAAAATAACATCGTTCGCAGTGATAGCTCTCATGGTCCAGTTGTGGCCTCTCTCGGCGATTTCGGCTTCGTCCTGCGATCATATCCTGCAATCGGAGCGCAAAACGCTTGCAACTTGTATTGACGAATTGCAGAAAGAGATCGAGCGCAATCGCTTAGAAATAGAAACCCTCAAAGCCGCGAATGCCTTGATCTCCAAACAGCTTTGTATGATTGCGATCGAGCAGCACCGTAACAACGCCAATAGCGAAGCCCTGAAACTCATTATCGAGAACGCGTGCGTCCAGTTCAAAAAACCCAATGCGCCCGAAAGGCGATTGTGAGCCTTGCATCCCACGGGGCGGGTGACGTTCGGGGAATTGGGAAGACAGTGAGCCGGTCGTTTTTTTCGTAGCTGCCGCAATTCGCGCGAGCGCGGCCGTTTTGCGTAGTGGGAAAAATGTCAACGCCGCAACCGCCAGCGCGGATTTTGGCAGCAAATGCGCAGATAGCGTTGCTATGCCATGATGGCATCATATTACCAACGTTTTGACGTAAAAAAAATACCACAATTGTTTTTGTACCATTCTGGCATGGGGGACGATCTCGAAAGCCTTGAGGCGATTGCCGAACGTTTGGAGTTGACTCGGTTGGCGCTCAATTTCGTCAGCCAGGCCGAGCTGGCGTCGGCAGCGCGTATGAGCCGTCAGCGATGGAATAAATTTGTAACAGCGCGAGATCGCATATCGGTCGACGCCGCCCTGCAGCTGTGTCGGCAGTACGGACTGAGTCTCGACTGGATATACCGCGGCGACTTGAACACGCTGCCGTCACAGTTTGCCAAGCAGATCGAAGCGGTCAAGGCGGCTCAGAAGGGCGCCAGACCACGTAATGATAGGACAATCGAGCTGCACTCGGCGACTGACGTGATTGACGTGCTCGGCGGGACGCGCGCGACTGCGCGGTTCACGGGGCGGAGGGATCAAGCCGTGAGCAATTGGCGCGCAAATGGTCGACTGCCTGCCGACACTTATCTCATCATCACGCAAGAACTCGGTCGCCTTGGTTATTGCGCCCCCGCTTCCCTGTGGGGCATGCACGATCCCGAGCTGTATTGAATACAGTTTCAGGTGCGAGCAGCGCCGGCGCCGGTCGCGCCCTTGGTTAATGTGTGGCTAATCAGTCAAATTGCGCGCGCAGATCGGGGTTTTTTCGGCGTTCGAGAAAATTGTGACAACTGCAAATTGTGACAACTCACCGGGGAATTGCAGTTTCTATACAACCGTTTTTTAACAGGGCGACGATACGGTGCGCCTGAAAACAGCAAGGAGCGCGTTGGATGTCTAAAGTTATTGCGTTTCTCAAGGACCAGTCGGGGGCTACCGCGATTGAATATGGTCTGATTGCTGCGGGCATTTCGGTCGTAATCATTGCTGCCGTGAATGCAATCGGATCGAGCCTCAACGCCAAGTTCAATTACATATCGACCCAGCTGAAGTAGCAAACTCCATGTGGCTGGATCGGTTGAAGCCGCCGGTAACGGCGGCTTCTTCCATTTATTGATACAAGGTGGGCACGCGGGCCCCGGAGTTTATTGCCCGCTTCCGGGGGAGAGCGGACGCGCTTAGCCGGCGAGCGCCGGTTTGCGGCCCCAGAAGATTTCGATGCCTTTCCAGACAAAGCTCCCGGTGTCGTTGAGAATTCCGGAAAAGGCGGCCTGCAAATCTTTCGGACTGTAGTAAGGGAACTCGTCCAGCTTCCAGCCGACGCGTGACAGAAGTTTGCTGAAAACATATTCAATGTGCATGTCCAGTTCGATTTTCATCCTGGTCTCAGGACTATAAGCGATCTCGGCCAGCACAAAATTGCGTCCACTTTTCATGACGCGCAGAATTTCCGCCCCGGCTTCGCGCCAGTCATCGGTATGTTGCACACCTTGCAGACATGCCGCGCAATCGAAAGTGCCGTCCGCTATCTCCCGCGTGTAGGACCACTGCCATGTCGCAAGCTGGCCGCCGCGACCGCGTTTTTTCGCGATGTAGCTGTCTCGGGCCTCGTCAGTGATATCGAATACCTGGATTTCGCCCTGGGGGCCGATGCGCGCTTTGATGTCCTCAATAAAGCCGCACGGTTCAATGCACTCGCCGATGATCAAGACCTTGTCGCCGGCACGTAGCTCGAGCCGATCATAGATGAGATTGCGAGCGACCTCCGCCTTGCGCCACATAAACGGCAAGCCGCCAAGCAATACCGCGCGGCACCAGCGTTCTTGCTCATTTTTATCGAGTATGACCTCACCAAAGCGGCGCACGTCATACGGCTGCATCCAGGTCCAGGGATCCTCATAGTTCATCCAGGTCTCCTTCGGATTTTAGACGGGAGGACTCGATATGCGAGCGCGAGGCCTGAACCAGGCTATCGCAGCCACCCATTGATGTCTGCGATTGAGGGGCAAAGCGGACATGCCAGCCTGACCTGATTTCAAACGCGCTTTACGCCGCGCTGGCAGCGCTTGCGCTGTATGACCTTGGGACCACCCGAAACGCCAGGATTGCGAGTTGGTTCCGTGCCGGTTGCATTTATTTCCCTATCGACTTCTCCGGGTAAACCTTTCACAATTGTTATGGGGCGATTTTACATTCCGGGCGGGGGTGTGCGGTGTCCGTATATCGATTTTACATTTTCGAAAAAAATGGCCACGTTGCCGGGCCACCAACAATCTATAATTTGCCCAACGATGCCGCTGCTTTGAAGGAGGCCAAAAAGATTATTGATGACCGTCCCATTGAGATTTGGCGTTACACGAGCAAAGTCGGCCGCCTCAATCCCCGTAGTCCGCGCAAATTTGCACGCGAAACCGGCATAGGAACTCAGGTCTAGTGCACGGCGCGAGTAAACCCCGCGACCACTCGACTGACATTCTAAGCGCGCTCGCGGGCGCCGGATTGCTGCTGGTGCTGGTTCAAATCTGTCATTCCGCAAGCCCGCGAGATGAAGCTTTTGAAAAAATATGGGCAGCATTCGGTCGAAAGGCCGAGACAGAGTTGTTGGCTCTGCCTGCGAAAGGACGCGCAGCATTTCAACGGGCTTTGATCGCCTGCTCGATTTATGCGGATGACGCCTCCAACATCAAATACACGTCGGAATGCAAAACGACATCAGATTATTTTCTGACGGAATTTAGCGACAATTTATCCGCCATGTCCGTCCTGTTCACAGCGGCAATGACGGCAACAATCGATGCACAGACTGAGATCGAGCTTGGGCAAGGGCGAGGCGGCCTTCCGGACGACATTCTCCGCAGGGTCTATATTGATGTCCTCCAAAAGGCTTACCGGGACACAATCCCCCTTCGCTGACCGCTCGATCAAACTCCGCGACCACGATCTGAATCGCCAATGAAATGTGAGATGGGACATTGAAACAATTAGAACTACGGCTTTTGTATTTCGAGGACCTCTCGGTCGGCATGACCGAGACGCTCCATAAGACAATCGATTCCACCGATGTTGTCGGCTTTGCCGAGGTCACCGGTGATCGCAATCCGATCCATCTGTCCGAGCATTTCGCCGCCAAGACGCCATTCGGTACGCGCATCGCGCATGGCCTGTATACTGCCAGTCTGATTTCCGCGGTGCTTGGCACAAGGCTCCCGGGCCCCGGCGCCGTGTATATTTCACAGACCCTGAATTTCCGCGCGCCCGTGAAGATCGGTGACACCGTCGACGTCAGCGTGGCGGTTGCGGAGCTGATGCCTGAAAAAACCCGGGCCCGGCTGACCTGTACCTGCGCGGTAGGCGGCGATGTCGTGCTCGACGGTGAAGCCTGGGTGAAAGTGCCGTCGAAACATGCCGGCGGGCGGCCGTTGCCGCGAATTTAAGTCAATAATTCGATGTTTTTGTTTCAGAGCCCGCAAGGAACTTGAAAAGAATAATTGCGTTAAATCAAGGTAGGCACGGAAATTGCGAAGGAGGGTCGCAGCAACGATGGAGGCATTGCCATGCCAATACGGCTGCGGCCAAAGGTTCGCGCTGAGACGGTGCACCCCCGTAAGCGAGACTCGATCGCGTCGATCGACTGGCTCGGACTTTGGGGATTGTCGGTTGGTTTCTGCGCGCTCGTTCTTGCCAGCGTCGCTTTTTTCACGGCACGCGACAATGTCGGCGCTTCATACATCCTGTTCGGTGCCGCCGGCATCATGGCCTTGATTGTATACGCGGGCGCTGAACCCGAAGATCCCAATTGAGCGAACAACGGACTGGCGTTGGCGTGCGCGGACCATCGACAGCGCGCGCGGCACTCCGGTCGACCGAAGACCTCTTTACAGGCCGGGCTTCAAGCCGAAAACGCAGCGGCGCGTTCCGTCAGGCCGCCGGCATATCGTGACTTGCCCGTCGGGCGGTGCCACCGGCATCGCTTCGTCGAACGGCACGAGCTCCCCGTCGATCATCCAGCCCGTCGCTGTCGATGACGTGCGCGTATAGCTCTTGCAATCGTAGTCGCCGCAACACCATTCGCCAGCGGTGTTTTTGAAACCGCCGCGATTGATCCAGCTATCGTGCGCAGTTGCGATAGTGGTGCTGACGAGAAACGCGGGCGCAAAGACAAGCAGTGAGCGTAACAGTGCTCGCGACATCGGTGGCCTCCATTTAAACCCCCCGGCGCAGCGTTACTGTGGCGTCTTACCTGCTCCTCCTCCGTCTCCCGTATTGGCTGCCCGCCGGTTTGGTTCCGGTGCGGCGCCTGTGTTCGCACGCACGCTTTTGATCGATTGTGACGAATCAAAGCGACTGCAAAATGCTAGCACGAACGCCCGGGTTGTATAGGTGGATTTGTGCAATGCAGTATACCAGCCATGCAGTTGATGGAATTGGTGGAACTACGGACCCATGCGGCCAATGATGTCTACTTGTTTGTGCCGTGAAGCGCGCGCATTGACGGTTTCATGACGGTTACATGATGGATTCTTGGCACCTGTGGCGTGACCGGCGCGGGCGGCTGTCGTTCGTGCGCATGGCGACGCTTGCGCTGCTGTTGTGGCCGCTCGCCAAGGCGCTGTTTGAAGCAAACGAGATTGCGCACGGCGCGCGCCCGCTCAACGATTTGATCCACCGTGCCGGGTTCTGGGCCCTGATTTTTCTCGGCGTGACGCTGGCGGTGACGCCATTCCGGCGAATTCTTCGTTACGGCAATCTGATCGATATCCGGCGCATGCTCGGGGTAGGGACCTTTTGTTACATCGCCGCCCATCTCACGCTGTTTTTCGCCGACCAAAGTTACGATCTTGGCAAGGCGTTCCACGAAATCAGCCATCGCGTTTACCTGATTATCGGGGCAACGGCGTGGCTCGGGCTTGCGACGCTGGCGGCGACATCGACCGACGGAATGGTGCGGCGGCTCGGCGGGCCGCGATGGCGGCGCCTGCATCAGGCGATCTACGTCATCGCGCTGCTCGCGCTCATTCATTATTTCCAGCAGACCAAGGCCGACGTGACGGTACCAACCTTCGCAGCGAGCTTGTTTTTCTGGCTGATCGCCTATCGCTTGCTTGCCTGGTGGCAGGACACAAACGAACTGTCCACGATCAGCCTTTTGATGCTCGCCATTGCCGTCTCCGTCGTCACATTTGTAGGCGAAGCTGTCGGCATCGCCATCGCCTTTCATGTTTCGCCATTGCTCGTGCTCACCATGATTTTTGATTTCGACGCGGGCATCCGCCCGGGATGGCAGGTGCTCGCCGCCGGTTTGCTGGTTGTTGTCGTCGATGCCGTGCTGGGGCGATGGAAAGCGCGCGCTGTGCGAACGCGCGCGGTCGCGGCCGAATAGAGCGTGGCGCGTTGACGTCAAATCTTGCGGCTGTCGTAAGCCCAATGCAACAGCGCCTGACGCTGGCGGCGCCGGCAGAGCAGGTCGCCCGGCTCGCTATGCTTCTGGAGCTGACGGACGTGGCGGCGGATCGCCTTCCAGCGATTGATCTGCCGCCGGTCCTCGTCTGCCATGCGGCGGCCCATATAGTAGCGGCAGTACCATTGGAACCAGCCGCGCGGATCGTCGGGATGGATCCAGCCCTTGCGCTTCCATTCCGACAGCGGCTGGCTGGCATCCACGCCAAAGAAATTGCATTCAGGATCGTAGCCGCGCGGCGATAGTCTTGCCTTGGCGAACCAGCTTTTGGGAAATTCGCGCCGGCAGTCGGTCATGTACTTGCCGCCGAAGACGCCGAGCCTGAGCATTTGCGCCGGCGTCAGTTGCGGCTTGAATTCCGGATCGAAGCTGCGGCCGGGCGCCGCGCTCAGCACATATCGGTAGCCCTTCTGCATCTTGTCGTTGACGTTCACCGTGCGCTTGCGCATCTGGTGTTTACTGCGCCGCTTACTGCCGCAGGTCGGCATATTCGGGATGCCGGTCGAGATAAGCCTTCACGAAGGGGCACAACGGATTGACCTTCAGACCTTGCGCACGGGCGATATCGAGCACACCGCGCACCAGCGCCGAACCGATGCCGCGTCCCTCGAGTGCCTTCGGCACCTCTGTATGGAGGATGGTGAGCAAGCCGTCCGCGCGTTTATAATTCGAGAACGCAATATGGCCGTCCGTGTCGAACTCGAAACGGTGGCGGTCGGTGTTGTCGCGAACGTTACTAGACATCGTCACGGTCTTTGCACAGTTGTAATTTAGCCGTAGGTCGGTTCACGCCGCCATTTTTGCAAGGTGCTGCATGCCCAATCTCACGCTCTATCACGCTTCGCCCTCGCGTTCGTCCATTGTTCTGTGGATGCTGGAAGAAGTCGGCCAGCCCTATGACATCAAGCTGGTGGTCTTGAGCAAGGGCGAAAATCTTAAACCCGACTATCTCGCCATCAATCCGATGGGCAAGGTCCCGGCACTCAAGCACGGCGATACGGTGATCACCGAGGTCGCCGCAATCTGCACCTATCTCGCCGACGAATTTCCGGACAAAAAACTCAACGTTCCAGTGGGCACGCCCCGCCGGGGCGAATATCTCAAGTGGCTGTTTTTCGGGCCGAGCGTGATTGAGCCGGCGATGACCGACCGTGCTTTTCCGCGCAAGGAAGACCCGCGCGCGGCCTCTCTTGGCTGGCGCGACTTCGACACGGTGCTCGACATCGTCAGCAAGGCTGTGGCGAAAGGTCCGTACTTGATGGGCGAACAGTTCACCGCCGCGGATGTCGTCATCGGTTCGGGCCTGCGTTACGGCATGATGTTCAAGCTGATCCCGGAGCGGAAGGAATTCCAGGATTATGTCGGCCGCTTTGCTGCGCGGCCGGCGGCGCAACGGGCTCAGGCGAAAGACAAGGAGCTCAGTAGCGCGCCGGTGTAGCATTTGCTGTCGTCCCCGCGGAAGCGGGGACCCATACACTGTGCCCTATCGACAGGCTGTGGAGTATGGGTCCCGGCCCTCGTTTCACTCGGCCGGGACGACAGCAGGAACCGGCGCACGCTCACGACGCTTTTTGTAACCGTTCGCCGCCGCCGCGCAAATCGTTGAGGATGGCGAGCGCGCGCGCCATGGAGAAATCCCGCGTCTTCCTGCTGAAGGCGGCGCCGGCGTCGGGCATCATGTAGGCGTGCTTGACGCCCGGAAAAATGTGCAGCTCCACATTGCCCATGCGCGGCGGCACTGCGCGATACGCATCGAGCACCTCCGGCGGGGCCTGGTTGTCCTCATCGCCCCAGATGATGCAGATGGGCGCGGTGACGCCGTCGAGCTCGCCGATGTAATCCTGCATGCGTGTGCCGTGGCATGAAATTCCGGCGGCATAGCCGAGCCGCTTCGGCCCGATGATCGCGTAGGGGCCGCCATAGCAAAAGCCCATGGCCGCGGCGCGACCGTTGAATTCCGGAAGCTTGTGCAGTTCGGCGAGCGTGTCGGCCATGTCTGCTTCTCCGGTTTTCACTTTTTCCGGCCGCGGCTGCGAACGCTTTGCCGTGAGTTCGCTGTCGGCGCGGGTAAGCGGCCCCGGTATCGTTCGCCAGAACAGATCGGGAGCCGCCGCGATAAATCCGTGCGATGCGAATTCGTCGGCGAGGTCGCGCAGGTCCTTGTCGACACCGTGCACGGCGCTTGCGAGCACGACCGCCGGCACCGGACCCGGCACCTTGCGGCATCGCGAGATAGCAGTCGAAGTCGCTGCCCGCACGCCCGTGGATCTGGATGGTCTTGCCCGCCATGGTGGTTCTCTCCTGTGGTGTTTTTGAGCTGATGGCCGCCTATTTCCTGTGCCAAATATCGTAGCGCCGAGCCGGAGCGGACGCGAACTCAAGGAAATCCAGCCGCTTCTCCACAAGAGAAAACGGCCGGGATGCATTTGTGAGTGGATAACTGCTTTTCGCTCGGGAGGGGCCGAATATGATTGGGCATGGTCAAAACGCCCCTTAACGTTGATCTGGCCAGGCTCAGGCAATTTCTGAAGAGCCTGGAAGCCGATGCCCAGATTACGGTCGGAGATGTCGACCTTGCCGGCCGCGAAATCGAAATCCTGAAGCGCGAGATCGCCGACCTTGAGGGTGTGCTCAACGGCAGCCCCGATCACGGGACCAGGGCGGTCTTGTTCCAGATTGCAATCGATTTCAGCGCGCAGCGCGATCACGGCACACACGATAGCGAAAGCGTTGCCGAAGTATCCAGGGCTGCCTGAGGCCGCTATTCAAATCGCAGGCTGATCTCTTCCAGCGGAATGCCTGACACTTTTGCGGTCCAGGTTTCGCCCGGGCTGACTGCCATTGCGAGCGTTAACGTCCCGGTTGAAATGATTTCACCGGCCACGAGCGAAGGATTGTGCGGGTCCTTCGCCAGCAGCTCGACGAGATGGCGCAGCGCCAAAATAGGGCTGCCGAGCACGAGCGCGCCGCCGCCGCGCTGGCTCGTTTTTCCGTTACAGCACAATTCCGCCTTGAACGTCGCCAACTCACTGAGCCACTCCGCCTTGCGCGGTGCGATTGCGTGACGCACGCTAACCAGAAGCGCGCCGTGCACGCCATTTGCGGCGACCGTGTCGGCGGCCGTGAATTTCCAGCCAGGGAAGATCGATTGCACGATCTCGTAACCCAGCGATACCCATTCGATGCAATCGAGCAGCGCGGCTTCGTCCATACCGAGCGAGGGCGCTGCTTTCAGGCCGAACATGATTTCCGGCTCGATGCGCGGTTCGGCAAAATTCTGGACGCGCTGCGTCGACGCCTGCATGAGGTCATGCGTCGTACGATTGGTGACATAGCCCCAGACCGGAGCATTCACGCTGTAGACTTTCCACATTTCACGATTGGTGAAGCCGATCTTTCGGCCGAGGACCTTTTCGCCACGCTGCTCGAAGGCCGCGCGGAGCAGGGGCGTGACTCGATAGGCGTCGGCAAGCGTCAACCCGGCGGGCCGGGATGAAAAGGCCGGAATCTGACGATGACCGGCAAGCGAGGTGATGACTTCGCTTGCAACGGTTGCGATGTCAGGAATGTCAGTCAAAGTGGCCATGCGGAACCCTATCACGAGTGAGGGCGGCCCTTGGCAAGCGCCGGTTTCTCCCGTAACGCTCAATTTATATCCAATACCCGGGGATGACCGATTTGGCCGACACGACTCTTTCCACGCCGCCCGTTCGCACCGCCAATCCATTGCGGGCCTGGTACCTCGTCGCCGCGGCGGTCGCTTTCGCGGTCATGACCGCGGCGATCCTGAGCCCGAGCCTCTGGTTTCTCGATTTCGTGCACGTCATGGCCGGTGCACTGTGGACGGGAATTGACCTGTTCATGGGCTTCGTCGTGGGCCCCGTGTTGCGCCACGTCTCCTTCGAAACACGGCGCGCCATTATCGGTGGCCTGATCCCTCGAACGCTTATTTTGATGCCGACGTTATCGATCATCACCTCCACTGCCGGCTGGTTTCTCGCGGTGCGGATGGGATTTCTCGACGTCTCGTATCCCCAGTTCTGGTGGGTCGTCGCCTCGCTTGCGATCGTTACCATCCTCACCGTGCAGGGGCTCGGCTATCTGCTGCCGACCAATCTCCGGCTCTATTTCGAAGTTCAGAAACCGCAACCGGATGGGCAAAAGATTGCGCGCTGGATGAAAACCTATGTGCGGGTCATCGCAGTGCAGGGGACGATGCAGATCGCGATCATCGTAGTCATGGCCCGCTTTGCCACGGGGCTATAGCAAAGGGGAGGGTTTAATATGAAAACCATCGCCGTTATTTTCGGTGTCGCGCTGATTGTTGTCGCGGTCATTTATTTTATGGTGCCGGCGGACTCGCTGCCGGGCTTCTTTCCCGGACATGAAACCGGCCTCGCACGTATCCGCGTCAAACACGGCGTTCTGTCCGGCGGCCTTGGCGTCGTATTGCTCGCAGGTGCCTGGATGATGGGGCGGAAATAATCAGCCGTCCGCGCGATCGATGCTGGATCTCGTACGTACCTCAAAAAATCGCAGCGGCGAATGGTCAGCCGACGACTACGACGTGTTCGACGGAAAGCAGCACGTCGGCCGCATCACACTGACATCGCAGGCGCCGCCGGGGATGCCGTGGTTCTGGGTCATTACGGCGCGCAACCCGGAAAGCACGCAGAACCGCGGCTATGCCGTGAGCCGCGAACAGGCGTTGAAGGAATTCAACGCGCGCTGGCTCAATCCCGCGCGATTTTAGGGGCGCGCCGCCGACAGCAACAAAAAGAGTCTACTTGGCCGCGATGCATTTCTCGATGAAGCGCAGCCGTTTTGTCAGGTGGAGCTTCTGGTCGGCTGCCTGCTTTTTGCAATCGGCGCGCTTGGCGCGTTCCTCGGCGATGAGCTCCAACCTTTTTCGATTCCAGTCCTCGTGCGCCTTCACAGTTGCATTGAACTCCTGCTCGGCCTTTTGTCGTTTAACCGCCAACTCTTCGGCGACTTTCTTTTTCGCTGCCGCCTTTCTCGCAGCTTCCAGGTTGGCCATGCATTCCAGGAAAAGGTCTGCCTGATAGCGGGTGACCTGCTTTGAACACTCGTCGCGATCCTGCTGGCGCAGCGCGCGCTTGGTCATGGGCGCGGGTGCCGCCGTTTGCGCCATCATTTGCGCCATGACGGCATCGCCGGCAAACATGAGCAGTGCGACGGAAATTGCAAAAGCTGAAGTCGAAAACCGCATCGTTATCCCCCGGGCGAAAACACTGTTTTCAAGCTGGCATTTTTACGTTTCGCCGAATTTCAAAATAGCAGACAGCGGAGGTCGTGTCTTTCGGCGCGGGCCCTTGGCAACTCCCTGACCAGTGCGGCGAAATCCACGCTGGACCAAAACGACCGGCCGCATGTCACTGTAAAGGCAGCGGCCCCAGACCGCAGCGGCACGGGCGGTGTCGCCGGACGGCTGGGGCCGCCCCAAGCGCGTTCCAGCATGCTGGGTTGCGCTCAGAGGATAAACACCGACGCCTCGGCCTCTGTTCCTGGGAGCGCACGGTCGCGTTTGTGTCGGAGGTGAAATAACGGTCGGGCGCAATCCATCCAGGCGCGCAATCATCGAAGCGCGCAAAAATCTAATGGCGAATGCCGATCCGTTGCCGCCGTGACGACATTTTTCCGCCGTTTTGGCTTGTCACACACAGATACCGGCGCGATTGAGGGGACCAACAGCGCTTCGCAGTATCGTTTCTCATTGCATGGATAGACCGGAACGTGGCGCGCAACGGCGCCGACCGGCGTGAGTGCAAGGGAAGCGGCCCCAGACCGTAGCGGCACGGGCGGTGTCGCCGGACGGCTGGGGCCGCCCCGAGCGCAATCCAGCAAGCTGGTTTGCGCTTAACGGATAAACACCTGCGTTGATGCGTCTGTTCCTACGACAATTTCCCGGCTCGACACGCACCCGAGCGAGTGTGGTTTCGCTTGCTTTCGGGGTATCTGTCTGTGTTGGGAATCACAAGGTTCATCCGGTGTGTCGTTTGGTGTGGGCGGGGCACACGATATTTTGCGATGCCAACAATCTGCTCGCTTGGTAACTTATGCTGGTCTGGGTGGGCAGACGAAAAAGCGCGGGCGGACAAACGCGCAGGACAGGGAGATCGCCATGGCTTCGTTCACATTGAACGACAGGCCTGTTTCCGTCGACGCCGATGCGAAGACGCCCCTTCTTTGGGTTATTCGCGACGTCGTCGGTTTGACCGGGACGAAATATGGTTGCGGTGCCGGGTTTTGCGGTGCCTGTACCGTTCATATCGATGGACGGGCGCAGCGCTCGTGCCAGGTGCCGGTTTCAGCAGCAGAAGGTGCCAGGATCGTCACGATCGAGGGACTGTCGCCGGATTCTTCCCACGCACTTCAGAAGGCCTGGGTGACTGAGGAAGTACCGCAGTGCGGATACTGCCAGTCCGGGCAGATCATGAAAGCGGCTGAGTTGCTGGCAGGCAATCCGAAGCCGACACGGCAACAGATTGTCACGCACATGGACGGCAACATCTGCCGCTGCGGAACCTATAACCGCATTATCGCAGCCATCGAACGTGCGGCGAGGGAGGGCTAGCGCCATGACCATGATGCTCAAAGCCCCCGAGTTGACTCGCCGTGGTGTGCTCGCCGGCATTGGCGGCATGACATTCTCATTCGCATTTGGCACGGACGGCACGCACCTGTTGCCGCCGGCGCGCGCCGCCGTCGACCCGTCTCAGGTTTCGCCATGGGTGCGCATTGCGCCTGATGGCGGCATCACCATCCGTACTGTGACGGAGATGGGGCAGGGCTCCGGCACTGCGATCCCGTTGATGATCGCCGAGGAGATGGATGCAGACTGGAACAAGGTCGCGCTCGAATGGGCGCCCTCGAAGCCGGAAGTATTCGGCTGGCCGGACCGCAGCGGCCGCCGCGTCATGACGGTGACAGGCAGCCGCGCCGTAATGATGTACTGGAACGACTTGCGCATCGCGGGCGCGCAGGTGCGAAAGGTGCTGATCGCGAACGCGGCCGAGCACTGGGGCGTCGACGCCACCACGCTCAAAACCGAGCCGAGCGTCGTCATCGATCCTGCGTCGGGCCGCCGGTTGAGCTACGGCGAGATCGCGGCCTTCGGCAAGGTCCCCGCGACACTGCCGGCTATCGACAAAAGCGAACTGAAAGCGCGGAAGGATTTCCGCCTGATCGGCCGCTCGGTCCCGCGCCGCGATCTTCCGTTGAAGGTCAACGGCAGCGCGCAATACGCCATCGACGTCAAGCTGCCGGACATGGTCTATGCGAGCGCGCTGCATTCGCCGGTCCACGGCAATTCGCCCGAGCGCTGGAACGACACCGCGATCAAGGCGATGCCGGGCGTGATTGCGACGGTCAAATTGCCGGGCGGCGTCGGGGTGGTTGCGGAAACGTTTCCGCAAGCGATGGCGGCGCGCCGCGCGCTCCGCGTGACGTGGAGCAAAGGCAAGGTCGACAACTTCAATTCCGATCAGGCGCTGGAGAAGTATGCCGCGATTCACGCCGACCCGGCCGCGGCCGTGAAGGCCGTCGACACGAAGGGCGATGTCAAAGGCGCATTTTCCGAGGCAGCCAAAGTCTACAAGGCCGAATATCGCAGCGACTATACCTACCATGCGCAGATGGAGCCGCTGAACGCTGTCGCCCGCTTCAACGAAGCCGGCGACAGGCTCGAGGTCTGGGACGGCTCGCAGGATCTCGGTCGCAGCCGTGATCTCATTGTGAAGACGCTCGGGCTGAAACCCGAACAGGTCGACGTTCACCAATGTTATCTCGGCGGCGGCTTCGGACGGCGCTCGCTCGCGGACTATGCGGTCGAGGCGGCGCTGCTCGCGCGCGAGAGCAAGCGTCCAGTCAAGCTGGTGTGGACGCGCGAGGAAGATGTTGCCCACGGAATGTTCCGCCCGATGACCTTCCAGTGCCTGGAGGCGGCGACGGATGCGTCGGGCAAGGTCATTGGCTGGCACCACTGCGCCGTCGGCGATGATGGCGGCTTGAACCTGATCACCGGAGGCATGCGCATTTCGTCCTATTATGCGTTGCCGAACCAGTATCTCGAGCTGCGCAATGTTGACGAAGGCATACGCATCAAGCACTGGCGCGCGGTCGCCCATAACTTCAATCTGTTCGCAATCGAGGCGATGGTCGACGAGATGGCGGCGGATCAGGGCGTCGACCCGGTCGAATTCCGGCTGCAGCGCATGTCGATCACGCCGAAGGCGCGCCGCTGCGTTGAAACTGTCGCGAAAATGGCCGATTGGACCGCCAGGCGTCCGGACGGACGTGCGCTCGGTTTTGCCATGAGCGAGCGTTCGGGATCGCTTGGTGCCTGCGTGGTTGAGGCTTCGCTCGATCGCAGGGCCGGTTCAATCCGCGTCCATAAGGTGTGGCTGGTCGCCGACGGCGGCATCATCGTACAGCCGGAGGCATCGAAGGCGAATGTCGAGAGCGGCATTGTCTATGGCCTGTCGTCGGCGCTGCACGAGCGCGTGACCGTGCGTGAGGGCGCGGTCGAGCAATCGAACTTCGGCGACTATACCGTCATGCGGATGTCCGACATGCCGGAGGAGATGCGCGTCTCGTTCATCGAAAGCGGCGGGCATCCCACGGGGCTCGGCGAGATCGGCACGCCGTGCATCGCGCCCGCAATCGCCAACGCGTTCCACAAACTGAGCGGCAAGCGGCTCTATCACATGCCGTTCACATCGGAGCGGGTGCTTGCGGCGCTGAAGGGCTGATACGGCGTGGCATTACAGGGTGGGCGACTCTTTATCGTGGCCGTGCGTAGCCGCGCGAAGGACGGCGTGCTTTCGCACGCCTGTGCCCCGGCCATCCATGCCTTTCTGTTGAAGGGCCGGCCCCGTATGCCGGCTATGCCAGATGCAACGGATCGACGTTGTGCGGGGCGATCATCTTCCGGTGCCGCCAGTAGCGGGCGCGCAGTCGCGGGGCCAGGAACCAGGCGACCGGCGCGGCGAGCAGAGAGCTCAACACCACCACCGCTGGAATGGCGTAGACGGCTTGCGCACTGAACACGGGTACCGTCAGCACCGTGACTATTCCGACGCCGAACAGCACGGCATTGGTCATCGTGTAGATCAGCGCTGCGAGTTGCGCGCGCATTTTGGTTTCTGTCTGCATGAACCGGCCTCGTCGGCATCCGTTCTCACGGAAGATAACGAGCGCATCGGCGGGCGGGTTCCGCACCCGGTCCAGCGTTGATGTGGGGCATGGAGAGCGGTTGCACGCATGCAGCGGAGCAGCATGCGTGCGAGGGAAGCGGCCCCAGACCGTAGCGGCACGGGCGGTGTCGCCGGACGGCTGGGGCCGCCCCGAGCGCATTCCAGCAAGCTGGGGAGCGCCTGCATGATAAACACCATGACTTCCCGTTTGCTCCAAACAATTATTGGTGAGGCGAGGTGCGACTTAAGTACCCGTTGCAATTTTTTCGAATGCCCACGCGTCCCAACTCGAATTAAAAAAATTCTAAACTGAAGTTTGTGCGCACATCGCACTTGTTTCATCTCGAACTAATCTGAATCGATCTGCCGGCGGTAGTATTCGTCGAGACGAATGCAATCATTACCGTGTGGTTTCGATGCGTTTCTTTGGCGGCAACGCATTGGAAGCTAGCCCGCCTAGTGATCGGGAGAAGCACGAGGCGCACTCGTCATGGCCGGATTTATTCCGGCCATCCACGTCTTGCGGAGGTGAGGCGCCAAAACCCTCTCCGTTCGTCCCCGCGGAAGCGGGGACCCAGCGCTGGATTCCCGCTTTCGCGGGAATGAACGGAGAGTGTGCCAGTCTTATGGAAAGCGAGATCGCGAAGCGGCGCGGACGGTAGGGCGCGATATTCGATGCGGGCCGCGCGATCTCCTGCGTGATCTCGTCCCCCGCAGAGGAGCCGATCACGAGCGGGTCAAGCGCACGCCGGGTTTGCCGCCATTGGTGAACTCGACGCCTGCTTTTTCCAGAGCGGCCTGAATGGCCTCGACCGTGCGGGGCTGCAATGTCTCGCCAGCTTCGAAACGTGAGATCGTGCTCGCTGCGACTTTGGCCAATTTGGCGACGTCTCGAATTCCGAGCTGGAGCGCGGCTCGTGCCATTCGGGACTGTGCAGGGGTCATCAGGAACATTGCTCCGATTTAAGATTGACGCTCCGGCAGAATCGTGCGTAAATCGGAGCGTTGTTATCATGAAGGATTCGCAGGAGGTTCGCCATGCCCGCGCGAAAGCGCGTCAGCAAACGCGTGTCCGCGCGCGCCGCCGCGGCAAAGCGAGCGGCGCTTCTCGCGCAGGACATGGAGGCGCCGCTCAACGACGCGCTCGACGCCGCGCATGCACTGCGTCTCATGGGCTACGGTCTGGCGCAGCATGTTGGCGACGAGGAAGGTCGCGCGGTTGTGGCGCTTGCCTGGGCCGCTTGCCGCCGTCTTGATGCGCTACAGCAACTGTGGAGCCAGCTTTTCAAGTGCGCGATGCAGGCGAGGGGGTAGCTGGCAAGAGCGCTCTCTGCGTTTCTTGACTCAGAATTCGCGCGTTGGGTCGCTGGCGAGCGGCGCAGCCGCCCATTGCAGTTCACCGTTTGACGTAGTATATTTATGCCATGATCCGGTCGTGGCGCAATTCCGTGACCCGCAAGGTCTGGGAGGGCGAACGGCCGAACCAGATGCGCGGGCTCGATTTCGACAATGCCATCGACCTGTTGCTGGCGCTCAATGTGGCGAAATCGCTCAACGATCTAAGCTCGTTGAAAAGCGTCGGCCTGCATAAACTCAAGGGCGACCGCAAAGGCCAGTGGGCGATGACGGTGAACGAGCGCTGGCGGATTTGTTTCGAGTTTCGCAATGGCGACGCCTACGAGGTCGAGATCGTCGATTATCACAGAGGATGATCAAAGGACGTAACATGGCACCCGTTTCGCATCCCGGCCGCCTGCTAAAGCGCGAGCTTTCGGCGCGCAAGCTCTCCGCCAACCGGCTTTCGCTCGATATCGGCGTGCCCTCGGGCCGCATCACAGACATTCTCAACGCGCGGCGATCGATCACCGCCGACACCGCGGTGCGGCTCGGCCGCTATTTCGGCAACAACGCGCAATTCTGGCTCGACTTGCAGAGCCAGTACGACATCGCGGTGGTGGAGCGGGAGAAGGGTGGGGAGATCGCGAAGAGGGTAAGGCCGGCGGACGCGGCATAATCTCAGCGATCAAAGTCGCCGACAGTCAGCCACGAGTTTCCAGAAGTATCGACTTTAAATTTCAGTTTGTCCTGTAAACGCTGCGCCAATTCTTTTCGGCTGACGGCTTTGTTATTCAAACGAATAATGTGCATGCCTGCTATATCACTGATTTTTCGCACGTCGCCGACTTCAACAAGAAGTGTTTTTTCATGGTGAGCACCAAGAGCAATGCCCGCTTCAAAAATAACATTAGGGCGAGCCTGCCCTTCAAGTGTTTTGGCATCCTTCGGTCCGCGGAACTTGGATTTCAACCTTGCTTCCTCGTCCGGGGAAAATAGAACAATTACGCCCTGTACTTTTTGCAACGCACCTTTCACGACATCCGTCACATTCGGATTGGCTCCCTTGGCGTCTCTGACCGCCTGACTCCATTCCATCGGGTTAAGACCAATGGACCGAAGGAACGCGAATATGTCTTCATTTAATCGGGTGTCCCGGCCGTGAACAACGAAGAGGGAGTTGTTCTTGGTTGTTTTGATTGTCCGCGTTTTAACCGGAGCCTTTGCACGTGCTGGGGCTATAGGTGGACTAGTCACTGATGTTACAGCCGTATGAGTAGGCACTCCGCGTAGGACAGCCATCTGCTCAGCGGACGCATACCTGTCGTAGCTGATGCCATTGTCGCCTGCGACGATAAACGCTGCGATGTCCCGTGAAACCCGATTTACACGCGCTGACTCTTGCACCAGCTCCTGCACTCGCCGTTTGCTTAGAGCTAGCGCTTTCTCCAGCCTAGCCATAAGGCGAGGGTCTACAGCTGGCATCGACTAACCCTTGCCTTTTGGGCTTCGACTTTTAGCGACGTTGGCGAAATTCGGTCCCACGCCCAGAATCCCGCCTATTTGGGGACCATCAAAACCCATAGACAATAATCGTCGCGCGGCATCCTCCTTTTCTAGATCCTTCACTGCGATGAGCGCTAGAATCCGCGTAACTCTCTCAAGAAAGGCCGACGTGGCAGACTCTATCTTTTTGCTTTTTTGCCATGTGCCACCCCTTTCTTTTTTTCGCGGTGCCGCAGGTTGGTCTTGACTGAATTCGCTGTGGTGCCAAGAAGCTCCGCGGCATCCGAGGTAGAAAGCCCGATCCCTTCAAGGAACTTTACCTTGGCCACAACGTCCGGGACGCGTTTTGGGTCGTTTTGCGCGACGTGTTGAACGCACAGATACGCGAGTCCTTTTCCAATTACTGCCAACCAAGGGCTATCGCTTTCCGGCGCCACGTTTTCCTCCCTTAGATGATTTTAGGACACGAACCGATTCAGCCGTACTTCCCGCTGCGCCAGCAGCGTCCTTTTCAGGGACACCTAGTCCTCTCAGAAATTTTACTTTCTTCAGGACGCTGTCCACCTTTGTCGGATTCTTCTCAGAGAATTTTTCTAGACAGAGGTAGGCTAAAGCGTTCCCGATAACCGGCAACCAGACTTCATGAACTGATTTTTGATCAGGCACTGTATTCTCCAATTAGTAAGCGTATCGCCCGCAATGCGTGCGAATTAATTTCTCACTAGTTGAATCGAGAAATACAATAGATCAAACGTTACGCAACAGCGTATGCACAGTTAATTGTGTAATCCCGTCCGAAGAAATGAACGGAAATCGCTCGAGTAGGCCAAATTCACTCCGCCGCCTCGATCCTCTTCTTCCGCCGCGGCTGACGCCCCAGCACCGGCGCCAGAAACTGCCCGGTGTAGCTTCGCTTCGCCTTCACAATATCCTCCGGCGTGCCGATGGCGACGATCTCGCCGCCGCCGTCGCCGCCTTCGGGGCCGAGATCGATCACCCAGTCGGCGGTCTTGATGACTTCCAGATTGTGCTCGATCACCACCACGGTGTTGCCGGTGTCGGTGAGCTCGTGCAGCACGTCGAGCAGCTTGGCCACGTCGTGGAAGTGCAGGCCGGTGGTCGGCTCATCGAGAATGTAGAGCGTGCGGCCGGTGGCGCGCTTCGACAGCTCCTTGGCGAGCTTGACGCGCTGCGCCTCGCCGCCGGAGAGCGTGGTGGCCTGCTGGCCGACATGGATGTAGTCGAGGCCGACGCGGTGCAGCAGCGCCAGCACGTCGCGCACGCGCGGCACCGCCTTGAAGAATTCCAGCGCCTCTTCCACCGTCATGTCGAGCACGTCGGCGATCGACTTGCCCTTGAACAGCACCTCCAGCGTCTCGCGGTTGTAGCGCTTGCCCTTGCAGACATCGCAGGTGACGTAGACGTCGGGCAGAAAGTGCATCTCGATCTTGATGACGCCGTCGCCCTGGCAGGCCTCGCAGCGGCCGCCCTTGACGTTGAACGAGAAGCGGCCGGGCTCGTAGCCGCGCGCCTTGCTCTCGGGCAGGGCGGCGAACCATTCGCGGATCGGCGTGAAGGCGCCGGTGTAGGTCGCCGGGTTCGAGCGCGGCGTGCGGCCGATCGGCGATTGATCGATGTCGATGATCTTGTCGATGTGCTCCAGCCCCTCGATGCGGTCGTGCGGGGCGGGCGCGAGCGAGGCGCCGTTGAGCTTGCGCGCCACTGCGTTGTAGAGCGTGTCGACCAGCAGCGTGGACTTGCCGCCGCCGGACACGCCGGTGACGCAGGTGAACAGGCCGAGCGGGATCTCGGCGGTGATGTTCTTGAGGTTATTGCCGCGGGCGTTGACGACCTTCAGCGCGCGGCGCGAGCGCGGGCGGCGCTCGGGGATCGCAACGGAAAGCTCGCCGGAGAGATATTTGCCGGTCCATGATTTCGGCGCGGCGATGAGATCGTCGACCACGCCTTCGGCCACGATCTCGCCGCCGTGGATGCCGGCGCCGGGGCCGATGTCGAGCACATGATCCGCCGTGCGGATGGCGTCCTCGTCATGCTCCACCACGATCACGGTGTTGCCGAGGTCGCGCAGGCGCTTGAGCGTTTCGAGCAGGCGCGCATTGTCGCGCTGGTGCAGGCCGATGGACGGTTCGTCCAGCACATAGAGCACGCCGGTGAGGCCGGAGCCGATCTGCGAGGCCAGACGAATGCGCTGGCTTTCGCCGCCGGAGAGCGTGCCCGACGCGCGCGAGAGCGTGAGATAATCGAGACCGACATCCACCAGGAACTTCAGCCGCTCGCGGATTTCCTTGAGCACGCGCGTGCCGATCTCGTTCTGCTGCGCGTTGAGCTGCTTCGGAATGTCGGTGAACCATTCGCCGGCGCGGCGCACCGACAGCTCCGCCACCTGCGAGATGTTCTGCCCGCCGATCTTGACGCACAAGGCTTCCGGCTTGAGCCGCGCGCCATGGCAGGCCGCGCAGGGCACATCGGTGAAATATTTCTGCAGGTCCTCGCGCGCCCACTCGCTCTCGGTTTCCTTGAAGCGGCGTTCGAGATTGGTGATGACGCCCTCGAACGGCTTCTTCGTCGTGTAGCCGCGCAGGCCGTCGTCGTAGACGAATTTGATCTCGTCCTCGCCGGAGCCGTAGAGGATCGCGTCCTGCGTTTTCTTCGGCAGGTCTTTCCATTTGGTATCGAGCGTGAAGCGATAGTGCTTGGCGAGCGCGTCGAGCGTCTGGATGTAATAGGGCGAGCTTGATTTCGCCCAGGGCGCGATGGCGCCCTTGCGCAGCGTGGCATCGCGGTCGGGGATCACGAGATCCGCGTCGATGTGCTGTTCGACGCCGAGGCCGCCGCATTCCGGGCAGGCGCCGAACGGATTGTTGAACGAGAACAGCCGCGGCTCGATTTCCGGAATGGTGAAGCCGGAGACCGGACAGGCGAATTTCTCGGAGAAGATCAGGCGTTCGGGGCCGGCGAGCTGGGCGTGGATTTTGGCGGTTTTCTTTTTTTCGTCATGGCCGGGCTTGTCCCGGCCATCCACGTCTTCCTTGCTCTTGGAAGAAAGACGTGGATCACCGGGACTCGCCGCTTCGCGGCGGCCCGGTGATGACGGTGAGGGGTCCGCCAATTCAACAACTGCCAAGCCGTCGGCGAGCTTGAGGCATTGCTCAAGCGAATCCGCCAGCCGCGTGCCGATGTCGTTGCGCACCACCAGGCGATCGACCACCACGTCGATGTCGTGGGTGAATTTCTTGTCGAGCGGCTTGACGTCGCCGATCTCGTGGAACGCGCCGTCGATCTTCACGCGCTGGTAGCCCTTGCGCAGGAAATCGGCGAGTTCCTTCTTGTATTCGCCCTTGCGGCCGCGCACGACCGGCGCCAGCACGTAGATGCGCGTGCCTTCCGGCAGCGCCAGCACGCGATCGACCATCTGCGAGACGGTCTGGCTTTCGATCGGCAATCCCGTGGCCGGCGAATAGGGCACGCCGATGCGCGCCCACAACAGGCGCATGTAATCGTAGATCTCGGTGACGGTGCCGACGGTGGAGCGCGGATTCTTCGACGTGGTTTTCTGTTCGATGGAAATCGCCGGCGACAATCCGTCGATCTGGTCGACGTCCGGCTTTTGCATCATCTCGAGGAATTGCCGCGCGTAGGCGGAGAGGGACTCCACGTAGCGGCGCTGGCCTTCGGCATAAATCGTGTCGAAGGCGAGCGAGGATTTGCCCGAGCCCGACAGTCCGGTGAACACGACCAGCTGGTCGCGCGGAATGGCGACGTCGACGTTCTTGAGATTGTGCTCGCGCGCGCCGCGGATCGTGATCTGGCGGGCGTCGGCGCGGGCGGGCTTGCTGGTACGGTCGGCCATGGGACCTGAATTGGGACCTGTGAGGCAATAACACCCCGCCGGACCCGCGGATCGCGGGGCCGTTCGGGCCTGATAAAGGGAACGTAGTAAGAACGGCGTGGTTTTGCCAGCAGGGGACACCGATAGCAGTTGAAAACCCCGGAGAAAGTGATTAGAACATAACAAGAACATCATTTGAGGAGATCATTCGAGGTTGGAGCTGACCGGCGCGGCAGAAGCCCTGTGGATTAGGGGCAAACGCGCTTGCCGCCCCTCGGGTGAGGTCTAGGGTGAGTTCGGGTTTTCAATGGGGCTCGCGCGGCGCGCGGCCCTCAAACGGCGAGCGGCGGTGGCTTCAGGCGAAGTCATACGCGCGCAAATCGCCACGCGGAGAGCATCATGGCGGGTAGCGTCAACAAGGTCATTCTCGTCGGCAATCTTGGGGCCGACCCGGAAGTACGCCGTACACAGGACGGCCGGCCGATCGTCAATTTGCGGGTGGCGACCTCGGAAACCTGGCGCGACAAGAACACCGGCGAGCGGCGCGAAAAAACCGAATGGCACCGCGTCGTCATCTTCAGCGAAGGCCTCGCCAAGATCGCCGAGCAATACCTGAAGAAGGGCTCGAAGGTTTACCTGGAAGGCGCTCTGCAGACACGCAAATGGCAGGACAAGGACGGGCAGGACCGCTATTCGACCGAGGTGGTGCTGCAAGGCTTCAACTCGGCCCTGACCATGCTCGATCGGGCAGGTGGCGGCGGTGCAGGGGCCGATAACGGCGACTTCGGCTCGGCCGGTCCGACCGCGTCGCGCGAGCGCAAGCCCGCAATGGCCGGCGCCGGCGGCAAGCGCGACGACATGGACGACGAAATTCCGTTCTGACGAGGACGGAAGTTTCGCGCGCCGTTTTCCTTCCGCTCGTCCCCGCGAAAGCGGGGACCCAGATGCGTTAAATTCAACGTTGCAATTGTTGCTCGGATTCCCGCATAGGCGTGCGAAGCACGCCGTCCTTCGGACGGCTATGCGCGGGAATGAACGGAGCAGCTGCCCAAGAATAGCGACGATCAATTCACGCGTCAGGCGGTTACATCGAGCCGGTGATCTGAATCCGATGTGGCGCTGACGGCGCTGGTCTGGCCGGCGCCGCCGGCTCCATCATTGTCACCGTCGCCATCGGGATCGCTCGCGTTCGAGCTGTTCGTATTGCTCGTACTGGACGCGCTCTCGACTCCGCCACCACCGTGATGATGGTGATGATGGCCGCCGCGCGCCTGCAACTGCTGTTGCAATGCCGCCAGCGCCTTCTGCGCGCCGGCGATATCGTTGTTTTGCAGGTCCTGGCCGATTTGCTGAAGGGCCTGCGCGAAGGGGCTGTTGCCCTGCGCCAGCGGCGATGATGCCAGCGTATTGTAGGCGTTTTGCGCGCTGGTCAGGTCGCCCGACTGTATGGCGTTGGCCAGTTGGCCAAAGGTCTGCCGGTCTTTTTGAAAGGTCGAAATGAAGGACGCACTGGACGAGGAAATTGCCGAAATCGTCATGACACCCGATCCTGCCGGGAAGCTCGTCCCGCGAATGAGCGTCGCCCCATCGTCTGGGTAGACGATTCGCGCTTAGCAACTTGTAAATGCGAGGGGTTTCAGCGCGTCAGCGCTGCAAATGTTATGTGAAATTTATGTTGCCGGATTCAGCTTGCGCCGGGAGCGTCGTAAGCGACGTCATCACAAACTCCGCTCACTCCCGCGAAAGCGGGAGTCCAGAGTATCAATTGCTGACCTTGTAACTGATTATACTGGATTCCTGCATAGGCGTGCGAAGTACGCCGTCCTTCGGACGGCTATGCGCGGGAATGAGCGGAGAGAAACCGGATTCGTCGCGATCAGCCCGCAAGCGCTGCACGCGCGCCGTCGATGACGTATTGCACGGCGAGCGCTGCAAGCAGCACGCCGAGCAAGCGCGAAAGTACGTTGTTGGCAGTAGTGCCGAGCAGCTTCGCGATCGGTCCGGCAAGTGCAAACACGGCAAAGCAAATGGCCAGCACCGCGGCGATGACCGTAAGCAGGATCGTCAGCCGCAATGGCTCGCCGCCGCTGCGACCGGCCAGCAGGATCGTCGCAGTGATCGCGCCGGGCCCCGCCATCAGCGGAATAGCGAGGGGGAAGGCGGCGACATTGCGCACGTGCTCCTCGATTGCTTCCTCGGCCTCTTTCGACTGCCGCCCGATGCGCACGCCGAACACCATCTCCGACGCGATCGAGAACAGCAGCAGGCCGCCGGCGATGCGGAACGCGGGCAAGGAGATCGACAGCGTGCGCAGCAGCCAGTCGCCGATCAGCGCTGTGCCGGCGAGGATCACGGCCGCGATGACGCAGGCGCGCAATGCCACGTTGCGCCGCGATTGCGGCGGCAGGCCGTGGGTGATCGCCAGATATGAGGGGACCAGGCCGATCGGATCGACCACGACGACCAGAGTGACGAGCGCGGAGATGAGGAATTCGAACGGCATGGGTGGCCCTCAAAGTACCACAAGCTCCCGGGAAGCCAGTGCGCCACCGAAAATTTCGATTTCTGCCCTGGACCCCCGCTTGCGCGGGGGTGAGCGGGGTGTGCGGCAAAGCTTTCGCCTCCGCTCATTCCCGCGAAAGCGGGAATCCAGCTTTAAAAAAATCGGCTTGGAACGGACGGCGGCAGCTCATTTAATTTCGGAGCAATTGCCGGTCCGAAAACAGCGCTGCTGCGGGGCGCAAAAGCCGCCTGTAACATATTGAATTAAATAGATATATTAGCCTGTATGGGGCCTCATTTCGGTTGGCAATGGGGGCCTAAATCAGTTAGAAAAATCGCAACCAAAACTCCACGCAGGACATTGTCTTGGCCGATACCGAACCTCCGAAATCGGGGGACGCAACCCCTTCCGATGTGCGCCCGGTTTCAATCACCGAGGAGATGAAGCGCAGCTACCTCGATTACGCCATGAGCGTAATCGTGTCGCGTGCGTTGCCCGATGTGCGCGACGGCCTGAAGCCGGTGCACCGGCGCATTCTCCACTCGATGCACGAGCAGGGCCACACGCCCGACAAGAAATATGTCAAATCGGCGCGCGTGGTCGGCGATGTGATGGGCAAATATCACCCGCACGGCGATCAGGCGATCTACGACGCACTCGTGCGCATGGCGCAGGACTTCTCCATGCGCCTGATGCTGATCGACGGGCAGGGCAATTTCGGCTCGGTCGACGGCG
Organism: uncultured Pseudomonadota bacterium; assembly: GCA_963762485.1. Classification (GTDB taxonomy): domain Bacteria; phylum Pseudomonadota; class Alphaproteobacteria; order Rhizobiales; family Xanthobacteraceae; genus Pseudolabrys. The sequence goes on from CAVXLE010000013.1 coordinate 47,500, forward strand.
ATCCGCCGGCGGCGATGCGCTACACCGAATGCCGCCTGGCGCGGCCGGCGATGGCGCTGCTCGACGACATCGACAAGGATACCGTCGACTTCCAGCCGAACTATGACGGTAACGAGCGAGAGCCGGTGGTGCTGCCGGCGCGCTTTCCGAATTTGCTGGTCAACGGCGCCGGCGGCATTGCGGTCGGCATGGCGACGAATATCCCGCCACACAATCTCGGCGAGGTGATCGACGCAGCCACTGCGCTCATTGACAATCCTGCGCTCACCATCGACGACCTGATCAAGATCGTGCCCGGACCGGATTTCCCGACCGGCGGCATCATCCTTGGCCGCGACGGTATCCGCTCGGCCTACACGGAAGGGCGCGGTTCAATCGTCATGCGCGGCAAGGTCGAGATCGAGACCGTCCGCAAGGAACGTGAAGCCTTCATTATCTCGGAAATTCCCTATCAGGTGAACAAGGCGTCCTTGGTCGAACGCATCGCCGAACTTGTACGCGACAAGAAGATCGACGGCGTCGCCGACCTGCGCGACGAGAGCGACCGAGACGGCTATCGCGTCGTCATCGAGATCAAGCGTGACGCGGTGCCCGACGTCGTCCTTAACCAACTCTACCGCTTCACGCCGCTGCAATCCTCGTTCGGCTGCAACATTGTGGCGCTCGACGGCGGCCGCCCGCTGGTGATGACGCTGAAGGATCTGCTGGTCGCCTTCATCGCATTCCGCGAGGAGGTGGTGTCACGGCGCACCAAATTCCTGCTCGGCAAGGCGCGCGACCGCGCCCATGTGCTGGTCGGCCTTGCCATTGCAGTCGCCAATATCGACGAGGTCATCAAGCTGATCCGCGCCGCCAAGGATCCGAACGAGGCGCGCGAAGCCTTGATGAAGCGCGAATGGCCGGCGACCACGGCGGCCTCGCTGATCGAATTGATCGACGATCCGCGTCACAAGGTCAGTTCCAAGGGTACCGCACGGCTTTCGGTCGAGCAGGCAAAAGCGATCCTCGATTTGCGCCTGCAACGGTTGACCGCGCTTGGCCGCGACGAGATCAAGGAAGAACTCGACAAGCTGGCCGCCGAAATCGCCGATTATCTCGACATCCTGCGTTCGCGCGCGCGCATCCAGGCGATCATCAAGAACGAACTCGCCGCGGTAAAGAGCGAATTCGCGACCCCGCGCCGCACCGTGATCGCGGAAGCGACCGGGCATGTGGACGAAGAAGACCTGATCACGCGCGAGGAGATGGTCGTCACTGTCTCGCACCAGGGCTACATCAAGCGCGTGCCACTCTCGACGTATCGCGCGCAGCGCCGCGGCGGCAAAGGCCGTGGCGGCATGCAGGTGCGCGAAGAGGATTTCGTGTCGCGGCTGTTCGTGGCTTCGACGCATGCGCCGGTGCTGTATTTCTCCTCGCGCGGCAAGGTCTACAAGGAGAAAGTCTGGCGGCTGCCGATCGCAGCGCCGCAGGCGCGCGGCAAGGCGCTCATTAATATTCTTCCGCTGCAGCAAGGCGAGACCATCACCACCATCATGCCGCTGCCCGAGGACGAGGCAAGTTGGGCCAATCTCGACGTGATGTTCGCCACCACCAGCGGCACCGTCCGCCGCAACAAGCTGTCCGATTTCGTCGACGTGCGCCCATCGGGCATCATCGCCATGAAGCTCGAAGACGGCGAGTCGATCGTCGACGTGCAGATCTGCACCGAGAGGGACGACGTACTGCTCACCGCCAATGGCGGCCAGTGCATCCGTTTCGCGGTGCCGGAAGTGCGCGTGTTCCAGGGTCGCACATCGCGCGGCGTGCGCGGTATCACGCTCGCCGAAAAAGATCGCGTTATCTCGTTGTCGATCCTTCGTCACGTCGAAGTGACGGCGGAAGAGCGCGCCGCCTATCACAAGCGCGCCAGCGCCGTCCGGCGCGGGGTGGGCGATGAGGAGGTGCCGGCGGCGACGGAAGCCGAGGAGGCGGTGGGCGCGATCGAACTGGGTGAGAAGCGCTACGTCGAGCTATCGGCGGCCGAGCAATTCGTGCTCACCGTGTCCGAGCGCGGCTTCGGCAAGCGTTCGTCATCGTATGAATACCGGACGACGGGCCGCGGCGGCAAAGGCATCGTCGCCATGTCGCTGACCAAAAAGACCGGAAAGATCATCGGCTCATTCCCGGTCGAGGAAGCGGATCAAATCATGCTGGTCACCGACCAGGGCAAGCTGATCCGCACGCCTGTGTCCGGCATCCGCATCGCCGGGCGCTCGACGCAAGGCGTGATCGTGCTCAATACTGCCGAGGACGAGCGCGTGGTGTCAGTCGAGCGCTTGAGCGAGGGCGAGGAAGACGACGAGTAATTCTTGTCTTCGCCTCTGCCCATTCCCGCATAAGCGGGAATCCAGTTGATCAGAACTGCTCTGGGTCCCCGCTTGCGCGGGGACGAGCGGTTTCTTGCCAAAGCCCACCGGTGTCATGGCCGGGCTTGGCCCGGCCATCTCGTTCAGGAAGGCACAGCGCTGCCATCGGAATCGGAAGCCCGGCGATGACAAAAGCCAGGGGCGTAATTCCTCAAAGTCGTTCATTTCCCGCGCAAGCGCTAACGAGCGCCAGCGGACGTGAGAATTGCCGCCATTTCCGTGTAGCCGCGCTTTTTTGCGAGCGTGAGCGGCGTGTCGCCGGAACGGTCGGCGAGATTGATGTTGGCGCCGGCATCGACGAGTGCCTTCAGCGTTGCGATATGCCGTTTGCCGCCATCGCCGAGAACGATGGACTCGATGACCGCGGTCCAGCCCAGGTTGTTGACGTGATCGAGCGGCGCTCCGGCTTTTATCAGCGTGCGCACGACTTCATCATGGCCGAGATGCGCGGCGGCGATCAGCGCGGTGCCGTGATAGGGGCTGGTGATGTTGGTCGCTTTGCAGCCGCCGTCGAGTGCGAGCTTGAGCATCGGAACGATCGTCGGCGACCGCGGCTATCGTAACGATATCGTATTGTTGCGCCTCGAGCGCGTTGGCGTCGGCTCCGAGGCGCAGCAATGCGCGAGCTGCGTTTTCCTTGTGCATGAAGGCCGCGACGTGCAGCGGCGTGCGGCTGTGTCCGTCACGGGCGTCGATAGGCGCGTGGGCACGCACAAGCCGCTCGATCTCGGCAACGTCATCCGTCGCGGCGGCCGCATGGAGTCCTTGGTAAGCCTGGAGCTCCGCCGCACTGGGCGCGATTTGTGCAGTGGCAGGTACGGTCAGTGCAATCACGAGAAGAAACCATGTCACGTGTGCCTGCAAAATTACTCCGCTCATTCCCGCGGAAGCGGGAATCCAGCTGAGCAAACCCGCCCTGGGTCCCCGCTTTCGCGGGGACGAACGGATGGGCGAGCCGGAAGCGACCCGCAAAACGTGCATGTCAGTCCGCCTGGAGGTGCAGCGTCGCAACGATCGGCTTCCATTTTGCCGTTTCGCGCGCGAGATGATCGCTGAGTTCCTGCGGCGTGCCGCCGCGCGGCTGCGCGCCCAGCTTGGCAAGCGCATTTTTCATTTGTTCGCCGTGCAATGCCGCATTGGCGGCAGCATTGAGCTTGGCGATGATCGCCGGCGGCGTTTCGCGCGGTGCCATCAGCGCGGTCCACGCGCCGCTGGTGACGGCCGGGAACCCGATTTCCGGCATTGCGGGCACGTCCGGCAATTCCGGCGCGCGCTTCGGCCCGACGATGGCGAGGGCGCGTAATTTGCCGTCCCGGATCAACTGCAATGACGTGCTGACAGTGTCGAACGTCATCTGCACCTCACCCGCGATCACGGCCGTGAGCGCAGGTCCGCCACCCTTGTAAGGCACGTGCAGAATATTTGTACTGCTCACCGACTTGAACAATTCGGCATTGAGATGCGGCAGCGTGCCGACACCGCCGGTCGAATAATTGAGCTTGCCGGGATTGGCTTTGGCATAGGCAACGAGGTCGGCGACCGATTTGAATGGTAGCTGCGGATTGATCACGAGCACCTGCGGCGTCTCGGCTACGAGCGCCACGGGAGCAAAGCTCGATGCATCGTAGCCGGCGTTCTTGACGATCATCGGGCTCATGATGAGGCCGCTCGCCGCCGAGACCATCAGCGTGTAGCCGTCAGGATCCGCGGCGGCTGCCTGGCGCGAACCGATCGTGTTGCCCGCACCCGGCTTGTTCTCGATGAAAACATTCTGTCCAAGCACCGGGGGCAGGGCGTTGGCCAGCACCCGCGCCATAACGTCGACCGGTCCGCCGGCGGGTGTCGGCACAATAATGCGGATCGGACGGGACGGATAATCTTGTGCGTGAGCGCAAGCGGCCCACAGCAGCGTGACGGCGGCTAGAACGACCCGGCGCATGGGGATGGCTCTCCTCAGGACATTGTCCTGAGGAGAGCCTAGCGCCTAAGGTGGGGACGGGTAAGGCGCTACGGGGTCGGGCGATCGATGTTGATCAGGCGAACGTGCGGGTTGCCGAATTCGGTACCGACGCAGTTGAGATAAGGCCAGGGGCGCTGCTTGCAGGCCGTGATCGCGTCGGCGGCAGGCTGCGGGAGAGGACTGGCCACGACATCCGCGGCCGGGGCGGAGAAAATGGTAATCGCGGCGGCGATGGTCGCGGCAACCATGACAGCGGCGAGTGACTTCAACATGACTGCCCCCTGTTAAGGCATCACCGGAGCGTTTCGCTCTCGGTGATGATCACAATAGGGAAGGCCCCTGTCAGCCGCTGTGACCGAGGTCACAGAATGGCGCATTTTGAGGTGCCCCCTGCCCATGGGTCGTAACTTGGGTCGCGGCGGCCGGGGAAAAGGTTCAATGCCAAAAGGGCGCGGCCTTGCGGGCCACCAAGGGGCGGGTTAGACCCCAATTTATGCCGAGAATCGCACTTTATGCCGGGTCGTTCGATCCGGTGACTAACGGCCATCTCGACGTGGTGCGGCATGCCGTTCGGCTCGCCGACCGGCTGGTACTCGCGGTCGGTGTCAATCCGGGCAAGGCGCCGCTGTTTCCCACCGACGAGCGGCTCGCCATGCTGGAAGAAATCTGCGGGCCGCTGGCGCGCGAGGCCAAATGCGAACTCTCCTGCGTCACCTTTTCCGGCCTGGTAATAGAGGCCGCACGCAAGGCAGGCGCAACGGTGCTGGTGCGGGGCCTGCGTGACAGCACCGATTTCAACTACGAAATGCAGATGGCGGGCATGAACGAGGCGATGGCGCCGGAAATGCAGACGGTGTTCCTGCCGGCCTCGCCAATGGCGCGCCCGATCACTGCCACATTGGTGCGTCAGATCGCCGGCATGGGCGGCGACGTTTCTGCCTTCGTGCCGGCGTCGGTTGCCGCACGCCTGAAGAAAAAATTCGCGCGCTAAGCGCGTCGTCCTGAACCGGGGAAAGCAATGACCAACCGTCGATCGATCCTCTCGCTCGCCATGTCGCTCGCAATGTCGCTCAGCCTGTCGCTTACCTTAGCGCTCGCCATGTTCGCGGCGCCCGCCTTCGCGCAGTCGCCACTCGCAAATCCGCCAGCGCTACGCGAACAGGCGCCCGCGACTTACAAGGCGCGTTTCGACACCAGCAAGGGCGTGTTCGTGATCGAAGTGACACGCGAATGGGCACCGAAAGGCGCCGACCGTTTCTACAATCTCGTGAAGAACGGTTTCTATGACAATGTGCGTTTCTTCCGCGTGATCTCCGGCTTCATGGTGCAGTTCGGCATCAATGGCGATCCCGCGATCATGGCGCGCTGGCGTGCGGCGCAGATTCCCGACGATCAAGTCACCCAGAGCAACAAGCGCGGCATGATCACCTTCGCCACTGCCGGCCCCGGCACGCGCACAAGTCAGGTGTTCATCAATTTCGCCGACAACACCAATCTCGACGGCATGGGCTTTGCGCCATTCGGACGCGTCGTGTCGGGCATGAACGTTGTCGACGCGCTCAACGCCGAATATGGCGAAGGCGCACCACGTGGCCGCGGTCCGGATCAGAGCCGCATCCAGAATGAGGGCAATGCCTATCTGACGAAAGGATTTCCCGCGGCTCGACTTCATCAAGAAAGCCACCATCGAGCGCTGAGGCGCACGAAATATTGTGAAAGGGAGTACGATGGCAAAGCCAGAAGATACGCTGACGCTCGAGACCACCAAGGGCAATGTGGTGATCGAGATGCGTCCTGACCTAGCGCCCGGTCATGTCGCGCGCATCAAGGAGCTGGTGAAAGACGGTTTCTACGACGGTATCGTGTTTCATCGTGTCATCGATGGCTTCATGGCGCAGACCGGATGCCCGCAAGGCACCGGCACCGGCGGCTCCGGGAAAAAGCTCAAGGCCGAGTTCAACAAGGAGCCGCATGTCCGCGGCACCGTATCGATGGCGCGCGCCAGCAATCCGGATTCCGGCGATAGCCAGTTTTTCATCTGTTTCGACGATGCCCGCTTCCTCGACAATCAGTACACGGTCTGGGGCAAGGTGATCGAAGGCATGGACAACGTCGACAAGATCAAGCGCGGCGAGCCGGTCAGGGATCCGGACAAGATCGTCAAGGCGACCATGGGGGCGTGAGATTTCGCGTAGAAATCGACCGCTGAATTCACGATAGTCATTCCGGGGCGCCGCGACGCGGCGAACCCGGAATCCAGATGCAAGCACTGAGCAATTTCTGGATTCCGGGTTCGCGTGCTGCGCACGCGCCCCGGAATGACAGAGTACGATGCGCACCGACCTTTTCGACTTCGAACTACCTCCGGACCGCATCGCGCTGCGACCGGCGAGCCCGCGTGACGCTGCGCGGCTCCTGGTCGTGCGGCCGGGCGGTCAGAATCCGGGCGCTGCCCCAATTCCGTTCGCCCCCGCGGAAGCGGGGGCCCAGCGCAGCGAGGGCGGGACGCGGGGCCCCTGGGTCCCCGCTTCCGCGGGGACGAACGGAGATGTTTTCGAGGATCGCCACATCGGCGATCTCCCGGACCTGCTGCAATCAGGCGACTGCCTGGTGGTCAACGACAGCAAGGTGATTGCAGCGCGCCTGCAGGGCCGGCGCATCGGGCGGGGCAGCACCGAGCCGGCAATCGAGGCGACGCTCCACAAGCGGGTGGATGGTTCGCATTGGCGCGCCTTCGTAAAGCCGGCCAAAAAGCTCGAAGTCGGGGATATTTTGCGCTTCGGCACCGAAGGCAAGGTCTGTTTTCTCGGCGAACTCGATGCTCAAGTTTCACATAAAGATGAAGGAGGCGACGTAACCCTCTCGTTTTCCTTCCATGGCCCCGTTTTGGACCAGGCGATTGCCGAGCGCGGCGAGATGCCGTTGCCGCCTTATATTGCCTCCCGCCGCGCGCCCGACGATCAGGACCGGGCCGACTACCAGACCGTTTTTGCGCGTGACGAGGGTTCGGTGGCGGCACCGACGGCCGGCCTGCATTTCACTGAGAAGCTGCTGGCGCGCCTCAAGGAGCGCGGTGTCGGCCTCCAGAAAGTGACGCTGCATGTCGGCGCCGGAACGTTCTTGCCGGTGAAGACCGACGACACCGAAGGCCACAAGATGCACACCGAATTCGGAACCGTTTCGGCCGAGGTGGCCGAGGCCCTCAATGCCACGCGTTCCAAAGGCGGGCGGATCGTGGCCGTGGGGTCGACCGCGTTGCGTATCCTGGAAAGCGCGTCAGGACAGGACGGCCGGTTGCGGGCCTTCTCGGGCGAAACCGCGATTTTCATCACGCCCGGCTATAAATTCCGCGCCGTCGATCTGATGCTCACCAATTTCCATTTGCCGCGCTCGACGCTGTTTATGCTGGTTGCAGCCTTCAGTGGCCTCGAAACCATGAAACGCGCTTACTCCCATGCGATCGAGGCGGGCTATCGCTTCTATTCCTACGGGGATGCGTGTTTGTTATTTCCGGCCCTCAATACAGGTCATTCCGGGACGGTCCGATAGGGCCGGACCCGGAATCCATAACCCCGGACTGTGAGTATGGATTCCGGGTTCGCTCGCCATAGCGCGTTGAAGACGCGCGTAAACGCGCTTAAGGCTCGCGCCCCGGAATGACAAAAGAAAATATGACCGAACCCTTCTCCTTCAAGCTGATCAAGACCGACGGTGCGGCTCGCCGCGGCGAGATTGTCACGCGCCACGGCCGCGTGCAGACGCCGGCCTTCATGCCGGTCGGCACGCAAGGCACGGTAAAGGGTCTCATGCCGGACGACGTGCGCACGACCGGCGCCGAAATCGTGCTCGGCAATACCTATCATCTCATGCTGCGGCCCGGCGCGGAGCGGATCGCGGCGCTCGGCGGTTTGCACAAATTCATGAACTGGCCGTTGCCGATCCTGACCGATTCCGGCGGCTTCCAGGTGATGTCACTTTCGGAACTCCGCAAGCTGGACGAGCGGGGCGTGACTTTTCGTTCGCATCTCGATGGCGCCATGGTCGCGCTGTCTCCTGAACGCGCGATCGAAATACAGGCGCTCCTTGGTGCCGACATTTCGATGCAGCTTGACGAATGCCTGAAACTGCCAGCGCCCCAGGAGGAGATTGCGCGCGCGATGCAATTGTCGTTGCGCTGGGCAGAGCGCAGCAAACGCAGTTTCGAAAACCGTGCACGTGAAGGCTATGCACTATTCGGAATCGTGCAGGGTGGCGACGATCTCGCATTGCGGACCAAGAGCGCGCGCGAGCTCACTGGTATGGATTTTCAGGGTTATGCCATTGGCGGGCTTGCGGTCGGCGAGCCGCAGGACGTCATGCTCAAGGTCGTCGCCGAAACCGCGCCGATCTTGCCGGCGGAGCGGCCGCGTTATCTGATGGGTGTCGGCACGCCGCACGATCTCATGGAGGCCGTCAAGCGCGGCATCGACATGTTCGATTGCGTGCTTCCCACCCGCAATGGCCGCCACGGCATGGCCTTTACGCGTTTCGGCGCGATCAATCTCGCCAACGCGCGTCATGCCGACGATCCGCGCCCGCTCGATGAACAAAGCACGCATGCCGCCGCGCGCACATATTCGCGTGCCTACCTGCATCACCTGACCAAGGCCAATGAAATTCTGGGAGCCGTGCTGCTCTCGACCATCAATCTCGCCTATTACCAGGCACTCATGGCGGGCATGCGAGAGGCCATTGCGGCCGGACATTTTAGAGACTTCCAGGCCACGACCGAGGCGGGCTGGACGCAAGGCGATCTGCCGCCGCGGTAGGCGGGGCGTCGATCTCGCGCGGCTCGACTTGGGTAGGCGCGAAGCGCCATCGCGAAGCATCTGGGCGGTTCACGGCTTGGCCCCGGTCACGCCGGTCGCGTTGCTAAAGGCAGCCCATGAACGTGCACGCGGATTTCTCAGCCGTCGCCGCAAACCGCGCTTCAAATTGCCATCGGGCGCCTGCGACGCCCATTGCCATGTTTTTGGGCCAGCGGCGAAATTTCCCTACGCTCCCAACCGGCGCTATACCCCAGCGGACGCGCCAAAAGAAATGTTGGTGGCGCTCCATGCGCATCTAGGCATCGAGCGGGCGGTGATTGTACAGGCGAGCTGCCACGGCACCGACAATGCCGCGATGCTTGACTGCATCGCATCGGATCCCAAGCGTTATCGTGGCGTCGCCATCGTCGATGACAGCTTCACCGACAAGGATTTCGATGCACTCGACCGTGGCGGCGTGCGAGGCGTGCGTTTTAATTTCGTCAAACATCTCGGCGGCGCGCCCGACATGGCGCGTGTTCGGCCGTGTCATTGATCGCATCAAGAGCCGGGGCTGGCACGTAGTGCTGCACGTGGACGCGCCCGATATCGTTCCGCTCTCGGAGATGATGCGGAAGCTGCCACTGCCGTTCATCGTCGATCATATGGGCCGCGCCCCGTCGGCCGCCGGCGTCGACCAGCCGCCCTTGCGTGCGCTGATCGAACTTTCGCGGCTGGAAAATTGCTGGATCAAGGTTTGCGGGTCAGAACGCATTTCCATGCCGCCCTATAGTGCGGCGGTTCCGATCGCCCATGCACTGGTCGAGGCAGCACCTGATCGCGTGCTGTGGGGGACCGATTTTCCGCATCCGAACGCCACTCACGAGGCCGATGAAGCCGATCTGGTCGATCTGGTGCCGCAATTCGCGCCCGACCCGCTGGCGCAAAAGCACCTGTTGGTGGACAATCCGGCAAAGCTTTACAATTTTAGTTCATAAAAAAATTTGGTGGAGGAGAGGCACATGAGCACCGGAATTTTGAGGAGCGCGCGTCGATATGCGCTGTTGGCGGCTGCGGTTCTGACGCTGGCGCCATTGAGCGGTGCGCAAGCCGCCTGGCCGGAAAAACCGGTCAAGATCGTTCTGCCGTTCGGCGCCGGCGGCGTTGCGGACGTCACGGCGCGCATCATGGCGGACAAGCTCAGCGAGAAATTCGGCCAGCGTGTCGTGATCGAAAACATGCCGGGGCCTGGCGGTATCAATGCCGCGCGCGCGGTCATTAACGCCCCGCCCGACGGCTATACGATGGCACTGGTCACCAATGGGACCGCGATCAGCGTTGCGGCTTTCAAGAGCTTGCCGTTCGATCCGGTAAAGGACTTCGAGATGGTGTCGATGGTCGGCACCTTCGATCTTGTGTTCGTGGTCAACAGCCAGTCGGAATACAAGACACTGGGCGATTTCATCAAGGCGGCAAAGGCGCAACCCGGGAAACTCAATATCGGAACCATTGCCGTCGGCGGCACTCAAAACCTCGGGGCCGAGTTGTTCAAGTCGCTCGCGGACGTGAACGTGCAAATCGTGCCTTACAAGAATTCGCCGGATATCGTCGTCGCACTGTTGCGCAACGATGTGCAGATGATGGTCGAATTCCCGCCAGCGGTTCAGGGCCAGGTCAATGATGGCAAGCTGCGCATTCTCGCGACATCGAGTCCGAAACCCTCGCCGTTGCTTCCGGGAGTGCCGACCGTCGATCAGGCCGGCGTCAAAGGTTACGAGGTGATTTCGTGGAATGCCATCGGAGCACCCAAGGGCACCCCGAAGGCTGTCATCGACACGATGAACAAGGCCATCCACGACGTTCTGGCAAGGCCCGATGTGAAAGAGCAGTTCGCCAAGGTCGGCGTGGAAGCGCATGCCAGCACGCCGGCAGAACTGATGACGCGGCTTACGGCGGACATCAAGAAGTGGAATGACGTGGTCGACAAGGCGGGCATTCCGAGGAAGTAAGCAGATCGGGTGATTCGCACGCCGGCTAAGGAACGAACAATGAGCGCCGCGCCGCGAGACTATCCCGATCTGCACGAACATCTCGCTGCACTCGAAGAGCGCGGGCTGTTACAGCGGATCGACCGGCCGATCGATAAGGATGCGGAAATGCATCCGCTGGTACGCTGGCAATTCGTCGGCGGCATCGACGAGGCCGACCGCAAGGCTTTCCTGTTTACCAACATCGTCGACGGCTTGGGCCGGAAATACGACATGCCCGTGGTGGTCGGCGCCATCGCCGCCAATGCGGAAATTTACAGCATCGGCATGCGTGCACCGCTCGCCGGCATCCAGGCCAAATGGGATCATGCCATCGCCAATCCGATCGAACCGCGGCTGGTCAATGATGCGATTTGCCATGAGGTTGTGATCGAGGGCGAGGCGTTGAAGGGCGTGGGCAACGGCCTCGACCGGCTGCCGATCCCGATTTCGACACCCGGGTTCGACAGTGCGCCGACTTTGACCGCGACCAATGTGATTACGCGCGATCCGGACACCGGCGTGCAGAACATGGGTACCTATCGCGCCGCACTGAAGGCACCCGACCGCCTGGTGGTGCGTATGGCGACGCGAGTCGGCGGCGCCGGCGGCTACCAGCATTATCTTAAATACCAGAAGCGTGGCGAGCCCATGCCCTGCGCCATCGTGCTCGGCTGCCCGCCTTATGTCGCCTTCATGGGGCCGCAGAAGCTGCCGATCGGCGTCGATGAAATGACCGTGGCCGGCGGGCTTGCCGGTGGGCCGATCAACATCGTCCGCGCGCGCAGCGTCGACCTGACAGTTCCGGCGGAATCCGAAATCGTCATCGAGGGGTTGATCGACACCGAATATCTCGAGCCGGAGGCACCATTTGGTGAATTGCACGGTCATGTCGCGCTCGAGGAATTCAACATGCCGATGCGGGTGACCGCGATCACGCATCGCAAGAAGCCGGTGATCCCGTCCTATATCAGCCAGGTGGCGCCAAGCGAATCGAGCGTGATCAAGCGCGTCGCCTACGAACCGCTGTTCACCGCGCATTTACGCAACACGCTCGGTATCAAGGGCGTCAAGAAAGTGGCACTGCACGAACCTTTGACCGGGCTGTTACGGGTCACCGTGATCACGCTGGAGAAAGGCGTCCCGCGCACCGAGGTCTGGCGGGCGCTCAAAGGCGCCGCATTCTTCAAGGGCGATTGCGGCAAGATATGCATCGCCGTCAACGAGGATATCGACGTCGACAATGCCGACGCGCTGCTCTGGGCAATGGCCTACCGGATGAACCCGATTCAGGACGTGCAATTGGTACCGCACCGCGGGCAGGGCCACGGCCCCAAGCGCGAGCACGACCAGGAAGAAGATTTCGACCATGCTCATGGACGCCACCATGAAAGGCGACCTGCCGCCGCTGGCGCTGCCGAAACAGGAATACATGGAGCGCGCCAAGACGATCTGGCAGGAGCTTGGCTTCGCACCGCTGCGGCCGCAGGCGCCGTGGTTCGGCTATTCGCTGGGCGATTGGCTGCCGCAATGGGACGACGCGGCCAAACGCGCGGTCCAGGGCCATTATATCGACAATGGCAAGATCAGCGAAAAACTGAAACGCAAAGGGCTCAAGCCGGAGACCAAGTACCGGCCCGATGGGGAGCCATCCAAGTAGCGACGTAACGGTGTGGGGCGCTACGGCCCACCGTACAGCCAGGCGATACCGTCGTAGCTCTGTTCCGGCGTGCGGCTGGAAATCGCCATGTCGCGCAGTTCAGCGGTGACACCGCGCGCGTGATAGAACTCGCCATACACGCGCGCCATGATCTGCACCCGGCCCGTGCGCAGGTAACGGTCCTGCTGGTAGGCTTTGAAAGCGGCGACCGGATCGTCGGGCGCGGCCGCGACTTTCTCCGAAAGCACGATTGCATCTTCGGTTGCCATGCATGCACCTTGCGCAAGGTATTGCAGCATCGGATGAGCGGCGTCGCCCAATAGCGTGACACGGCCTTGCGACCAATTCTTCACCGGCTCGCGGTCGCACAAGACCCACATGCGCCATGTGTCAATACGTTCGAGCATGCGCAGCACTTGGGGGACTTGACCCTTGAAGTGCTGCCAAAGCAAATCCTTGCTGCCTTCGGCGTTCCAACCTTCCTCGTAGTGATCGGAGTGGAACACCGCGACAAGGTTGTAGAGTTCACCACGGCGCAGCGGGTAATGCACGAAGTGGGTACGCGGGCCGGCCCACAGCACGACGTCCGGACGCCAGAGATCCTTCGGAACGTCCTCGCGTTTGAGTACACCACGATAAGCAATGTGGCCGGACACGCGCGGCTTGCCATCGCCGACCACGCTGTCGCGAATCTTCGACCACATCCCGTCGCAGGCAATCAACGCTTGGCCTTCGACAGTCTCGCCGTTGTTGAGCGTAACGCTGACGTGATCGCCGTGATCCTTGAAATTATCGACGCGCCGGCTGGTTTCCAGCGTGATCAGATTGCTGCCCTGACAGGCCTTGAGGAAGGCGCCGTGGATGTCGGCGCGGTGCGTGACACCGTAGGGCTGACCGAACTTTTTGAAGAATGCATCGCCGAGTGGAATGTTGGTGATCAGCTTGCCGGTGAGCGCGTCGCGCATTTCCTGCGCCGGGGGGCGGTGGGCGTCGGCCAGCACCGCGTCCTTGAGACCGATTTTCTCCAAAACGCGAAATATATTTGGCCCGAGCTGGATACCGGCGCCAACTTCGCGGAATTCGGGCGACTGCTCGAATAGCCGGACAGGAAAGCCCTTGTGGGCGAGAGCGTAGGCTGTGACCAAGCCACCAATTCCGCCGCCCGAAATCAAAAAAGGGGCGGAGCCGCCATTCGTACGTGCCATGGTCGTTACCTCAACTCACTCAGGCCGAGCCGGTTTTGCGCCGACAATAAAACCTGGGCTCGCCCGAAGCAAAGTGTGGGCTCATAAATAAAAACCCGCCGGCAGGACGCCGACGGGCTGTTGTTGCGAGCGAACGAGGCCGAATAGCGGCCCCTCGTCCTTTCGCCGTTTACCTGGTCACGCGGTTATTTTGTTACCTGGCCGCGGATTTCGCCGCCCTTGTTGCTGGCGGTGTGGACGTTGACGTACCACTTGCCGCCCATGAGGTCGGCGGCTTGCGCATCGGTCAGCGTGGCAGAGCCTTCAAACGAGCCCTTGTCGGCGCCGGCAATCGGCACCACGACGCCGCCGTTCTTGCCGACTTCGCCGGCGTGGAAGTGCGCTGCGGTCGCCGGGCCGGTCAGGCCGGAGACGGTCCCCTTCCAGGACAGTTTCTTGCTGGCGGTATCGAAGGTGGCGGTCACTGAACCGCTGCCTTTGCTGTCCGTCGGCGGGACTTCACTGGCGGCCTTCAGGTCGGCCTTCAGATTGACCATGGCGGCCATCGAAGGGGTCGCGAAGGCAAGCGCGGCAGTGCAGGCGAGGGCGGCCAAGCTGGACCGCAGGAAAGTCGTCGTCATAAAGCTCCTCCCATTGGGAATAAGTCTCAATGCAAGACATTGAGACGAACAACCAAAAGTAGCGCTTATTCCCGGGCGGCTGTCTTCAATGTGCCGTGATCTGGATGGAGCTGCTGGAGAACTCGCCGCAGCCATCGCACTCCCAATGGTGACGAATCTCGCCACCTTCCACGAACTCCGACGAGACGGGGGCCACCATCCAGTCGCCGCAATGAGGACAACGCATGGGCGTGGAGAAGGCGCGGATAGCGGAGAGCTTCGCCCATTGGCTATGAAGCTGCATGTCACTGCTCCTTCTGTTCCTCGATTGACGTCCGGAGTAGCGGCGCATCGTGGCGGTGGCGAGACGCTTTGATGAAACTGTGGTGGCCGGATCGCTAAACTTTTGCGACACGGGTTCCCGCCGCGTCTCCGCGCGTTTTCACCTAAAATGAGGGCGGGTTGGAGTCTTTCGGCACATTATGAGTAATGCCGGGTGCGCTGCGGCGAACAAATTTTCGACGATTTTGTAAACGGGTTGCCGCGAAATTGGTGAGCGCGGAGGGACTCGAACCCTCGACCTACTGATTAAAAGTCAGTTGCTCTACCGCCTGAGCTACGCGCTCGTCACCTGGCGCATGATCTTACCCGAAAACCGGGACCCGTCCCCCATCAAGTCGAGGACAAGCCTTTGGAAGAACACGCGCTTGGCGCTGTGTAGGGGTGACGGCCTGCCCGGTCAATAGCCGCGTCGCCGACTTCTTGAACTCGCGCAAGGTTCGAGATTTGCTAGACTATTGTCGCGGCCTGATGCCGCCTGGAGAGGGCCATGCCGATCGTCAACCGCGTCGCCGATTTGCACAGCGAGATCACCGACTGGCGGCGCGACCTGCACATGCATCCGGAGCTAATGTACGACGTGCAGCGTACCGCCGGCACAGTCGCCGACAAGCTGAAGGCCTTTGGCTGCGACGAAGTGGTAACCGGCCTGGGACGCACGGGGGTGGTCGGCGTCATACGCGGGCGCAAGAGTTCCGGAGGCAAGACGATCGGATTGCGCGCGGATATGGACGCGCTGCCAATCGAAGAGGCTAACGATCTGCCATACAAGTCGACCGTCCCGGGCAAGATGCACGCATGCGGCCATGATGGGCACACGGCCATGTTGCTCGGCGCCGCGCGCTATCTCGCCGATACGCGCAATTTTGTCGGCACCGCGGTCGTGATCTTCCAGCCGGCCGAAGAAGGCGGCGCTGGCGCCAAGGCCATGCTCGATGACGGCATGTTGGAGCGCTTCGGCATCGGCGAGTTCTACGGCATGCACAATTATCCTGGCATGCCGGTCGGCAGTTTCGGCATCCGGTCGGGACCGGTGATGGCGGCGGCCGACGCGCTGACTATCGATATTGAAGGAGTCGGTGCCCATGCTGCGCGACCGCATCTCGGTATAGATACCGTGCTGGTGGGCGCGCAAATCATCAATGCCATCCAGTCGGTGGTTTCGCGCAACGTCGATCCGCTGAAGTCGGCTGTGGTGTCGATCTGCATGTTCAGGGCCGGCAATACCGACAACGTCATTCCGCAGACCGTGCAGTTGCGTGGTACCGCGCGCAGCCTTGCGGCGGACGTGCGCGACTTGCTCGAGAAGCGGCTGCACACGGTGGTGGAGAGCACGGCCGCAGCCTATGGCGCGACCGCAAAACTCACGTACAGGCGCGGCTACCCAGTTCTGGTGAACCACGAACAGCAAACGGAATTCGCCGCGTCGGTTGCCGGTCAGATCGCTGGTCAGGAAAAGGTCGACAGGTCACTGCCGCCGATGATGGGCGCGGAAGATTTTTCGTTCATGCTCAACGCGCGTCCCGGTGCGTTTATTTGGGTCGGCAATGGCAATAGCGCCGGGTTGCATCACCCGTCCTACAACTTCAATGACGATGCGATCCCGTTCGGGACGTCTTACTGGGTGAAGTTGGTCGAGACCGCGCTGGCGGTGTGACCGAAATTATTATTGAACCAGTTCGCCGGGCTTTGGCGCCGGAGTCGGACGCGTCGCTTCGGCCATTGTGGCGCTTCGCCGGGTAATCGGCAGCAGCTCCGCAAGGCGGGCCTCGAGGCTCCGCCAATAAGCGAATTCGTTAAGTCGCGTACGTTCGATGACGGCGAGCCCGACGGCTGCGATGAATGGCAGGCTCTGTACGACAAGGACAACAGCGAAAATATTGATCTCGCGGATTTCCTTGACGTTTGTCTCGATAAGCACGATAGCGCCTAGGATCAGCAGACCTGCCAGGATCGCCTCCCAGAACGCATGGAAATCGGCCGATTGCCGCATCCCGCCCTTGGATGTGCGTACGAAGGGCAGGTGATCTTTTATCAGACCAAGTGTGACGGCGCGGGCGACCGTCCACTGCACCGACATGGCCGCGACCACCGACCCGAGCAACTGGCCTTTGCGAGGACGCACGCGCAGCCGGTAAAGCGTCGCGAAATGCGCCACCGACACGATGAAGCTCACGATGATCGGCGCGGTCAGGATACGATCGGGCACTGCGATGTCGAGGAATGCCACCACCGGCACCCACAAGATGTTCAGGATGGCGACGACGACGCCGATGCTTTCGGCGCCGAGCCAATTGAGCCAACCGAGGGTAAACTCGCGCTTTTGCTCGCGTGTCAGCCGGCTTGCGCCCGGCAGGAAACGTCGCCAGTGCTTCTTCAATATCTGGAAGCCACCATACGCCCAGCGGTGCCGCTGCTTCTTGTAGGCCTCGAAGCTGTCCGGGAGCAGGCCGTGGCCGTAGCGCTTGTTGGTGTAGTGCGCCTGCCAGCCGAGTTCGAGCAACGTCAGACCGAGATCCGTGTCTTCGCAGATGGTGTCGCTCGACCAGCCACCCGCAGCTTCGATAGCGGCGCGGCGGATCAGGCACATGGTGCCGTGTACGATGATGGCGTTGACTTCGTTCCGCTGCACCATGCCGATGTCGAAAAATCCGGCATACTCGCCGTTCATGGCATGGTGCATGACGCTGCGTTCGCCGTCACGATGATCCTGCGGCGCTTGTACGAGGCCAACGGTGGGATCGCTGAACAGCGGCACGAGGTCCTTGAGCCAGTCTTGATGGACTACGTAGTCGGCGTCGATGACGCCGATTACATCGGCGTCGGCGGCGGTATGGATCAATGCAAGACGCAGCGCGCCCGCCTTGAAGCCTGCGAGTTCGTCCGCGCGCACGAATTTGAAGCGCTCGCCGAGCGTGCGGCAATGCTCCTCGATCGGCAGCCACAGCCCGGGATCCGGCGTGTTGTTGATGACCACCACGCATTCGTAATTCGGGTAATCAAGCCGTGAGACCGCATCGAGCGTTTGCTTGAGCATCTCCGGCGGCTCGTTGTGGGCCGGAATGTGAATTGAAACCTTCGGAGTTACGGCATCAGGTGCGAGCGTCGGGCTTGCGACCAGCCGAAGCGGTTTTCGTCCGAATGCAATCGCTGCGATTTCCTCGATGCGCGCGAGGGCAATTACGATCAGACGGAATCAGCAAAAGTATGCCGAGACCGAGCGCGAACGCCGATCCGGGCACGAAATAATGGCCGTTCCAAAAGCCGAACACAGCGGCAAACCACGCGCCGACCACGTTGGCGGCGCCGGCGAGCACTGTCGCCTGCCACAAGGTCACAGTGCTCATGGCGAGCAGCGGGAGAGACAACAAGACGCTCACAAGGATCGCGATCGCGGCAAGCCGCCAGTGATCCGGGTCTGTAATGGGGCCAGTCCAATCAAACTTTGGATGTCGCGATGCGTCGAACAACCCCCAGTAAGGACCGACGCCACCTTCGAAGGTTTTCCACGGTTGATCGATTGCTTCGACAACATTGTAGTCGATGCCATAGGCGTCGGCGCGCGTCACAAAATCACGCATCACGACTGCCTGCTCGATGCGGCCGGGATTGGCCCTGTGCATGTTGTAGCCGGCACTCGGCCAGCCGAACTCGGCGATGACAATTCGTTTGCCGGGGTAGGCCTGGCGTAATTTGTCGTAAATCAGAATTGTCTGATCGACTGTTTGCTGCTCCGAGAAGCCTTCCCAGTACGGCAGGATGTGTGCCGCGATGTAGTCGACTGCGGAAACCAGCTCGGGATGCTCGATCCAGACATGCCAGATTTCGCCGGTCGTCACCGGAACATTGGTTGAGCGCTTTACGCGCTGAATCATCTGGATAAGGTCGCCGACCTTCTGCTCGCCGCGAAAGATCGTTTCGTTTCCGACGATGATGCCGTTGATGTTGCTGTGGCGTTTGGCGAGATCGATAACGGAGCGGATTTCGCGTTCGTTGCGATCCTCGTTTTTGTCGATCCATGCGCCGGCCGTGACCCGCAATCCGAACTCGGATGCGATGCTGGGCACGAGCTCTACGCCACCGGTCGAGGAATACGTGCGGATCGCGCGCGTGAGAGGTGCGAGCGTCTTCAGGTCGGCACGAATTTGTGTAGCGCGCGCGAGGCCGCCGGAATCCGGGTGCGTCGAACCTTCAAAAGGTGCGTAGGAAACGCTGGCAAGCTGGCCGTCGAAGTTGGGGGCGCGAACATTTTCGCGCATTAAGGCCCACAACCCGGCATGCACGCACGCCACGAGGGCGACGACGGCAGCAACGGTGCGCATAGAACTCAAAACCAAGTGGGGCAGAATGGCAGACCCTCGAACCCGTCCCCTGGGCTCAGCCGAAACTCCGTCTGCGACGCTGCAGCGTAGCTCGGCACTAGGTAATGATTCAAGTAATTAGCAGACATGGCAAATCCTAGGCAGTCGCATGGCGCCCCGACGAAATTTTTGCATTTGGTAACGCGGCTCAGCGTTGGGTAGTTCCGCCTGAGGTTGCCTCGGGGGGTTGGGCTGAGGCGGCTGCGGGGGTCGGCTCCAGGCCCGGGTTAAGCCAGCAAGCGTGTACCCGGCCATTTAGCGTCTCCTGGGCCTTTGGATCGATATTTCCCTGCCGGACCAGGCAGCGGAAGGTGGCCTGGATATGGGCACTCGGGCAGCCGAAGCGATCGTAAAGGTCGAGGTGGCGAAACGCCGTATCGAGATCGTCTCGCCACAGCAGGCTGACCACGCGACGACCGAGCCAGACGCATTCCGGGTTGCCGGCCGGACCGGTCAGGACGCGCGAGGCTTCGGCGATTTCGTCGATCTTTTTCTGGCTTTCCTTCGCGGTGTCGGCGGCCGGTTTTTGCGGTTCAGGCGGCTTGCCGTTGCCACCACTTTGCGCAAAGGCGGCTGTACCGATGGCGGGCAGGGTCGCCAGGCAGCAGAACACGGCAAGAACCAGACGCAAGTTGAAAGTAAACCGCATTGTCCCCGTCGGATGTTAAATCTTGCCCGTACGCCCGTCCTTTGATCCTCTCTGAGACCTGATTGGGACGCTAATACGGCGGTGATTTACCTCGTAAATCCGCCCCCCTGATCCGGCGGCCAAATGGAAGCCAAGTGGAAATTCAAGCTGCAAGAATTGGCCCCATTGCCAGCTTTTGTCCAGCTTAACCGCATTCCTTGCTTAAGACTGTCAACTTGGCAGGGGCTCCAACCCACGATAAGCCCGTCTTGTAGCTGTCTTGCAGCCGTTGAAATCTCCAGAACAGGTTCTCAATGCGCCACGCTCTCGCCTGCCTTCTCGTTACGGCGATAGCTGTTGCCGGAGTCTGGACCTGGCTCGGCAGTCCCGTGCCCGTGCCGCGATCCCAGTCCGGTGGGAATGAAAAGCTATACTGCGTGTCCTACACCCCGTTCCGGGGCAGCCAGACGCCGCTCGATCCGTCGACCATGATTTCGGCCTCCCAGATCGACGATGACCTCGCGGGTCTCGCTCAAATTACGGATTGCGTGCGTACATATTCGGTCGATTTCGGGCTGGACCAGATTGCTGGCATCGCGGAGAAGCACGGGCTGAAGGTCATGCAGGGCCTTTGGCTATCGAGCAATCCCGAAAAGAGTCGTTACCAGATCGAAACTGCGGTCGCGCTCGCCAACAAGTATCCCGGCACAATTCGCTCCGTGGTGGTCGGCAACGAAGTGTTGCTGCGCGGCGACATGACCGCGACTGACCTTGCCAAAACTATTCGGGCGATCAAAGCGCGTGTGCGTGTGCCGGTTACCTATGCCGACGTCTGGGAATTCTGGTTGCGTAACAGTGACGTCGCGAATGCCGTCGATTTCATTACCATCCACATATTGCCCTATTGGGAGGATTTTCCGGTTTCTGCCCGCGATGCCGTGGCGCATGTCGAGGCGATACGCCGTCAATTGGTCAACGCGTTTCCGGGAAAAGAAGTGTTGATCGGCGAAGTAGGCTGGCCCAGCGCTGGCCGTATGCGTGAAGGTGCGTTGCCATCACCAGTCAATCAAGCCAACGTTGTCTTGGACGTATTGGCATTAAGCAAGCGTGCGAATTTCCACGCCAATATTATCGAAGCCTTCGACCAACCGTGGAAACGTGCGCTCGAAGGAACGGTCGGTGGACATTGGGGCCTGCTTGATGCGGCAACGCGCGTCCCAAAATTCTCTGGCGCACTGGCCGTGTCCAATCATCCGCATTGGATTTGGCAGATAGCAGGCGGAATTTTGTTCGCGGTGATCGTATTTGCCGCGGCAATTCTTGTTCGCACCAAAGACGTGCCACTTTCATTGTGGTTGGCGGTCAGCGCGAATGCTTTCGCCGGCGGAACATTGGTGGCCTGGACGATCGAAAACATTCCGATTGAGAGTCTGGGGTCGGGTGGCTGGTCCCGGTCGGTCGCGCTTGCCGCGGTAGCCATGACCGCGCCGCCGGTGTTGAGCATGGCGACCTTGCGCGGCAACGCCATTCCGAGCTTCGCGCGCGTGCTCGGACCGAAGAGTGAGCGGGTACAAGATCCGCTCGCGCTGTCAGCTGGCGCAATACTCGTCGCCTTGATGTTGATGGCCTTCGTGGTCGCCTTGGGCATGGTCTTCGATCCACGTTATCGCGATTTTCCATTCGCTCCGTTGACTGCGGCGGTTATTCCGTTTCTCACGCACCGTTTTGCGATCGCGCCGCCGAAAGGCCCACGCAGCGCTGCGGAATCCGCAGGGGCTGGCGTAATCGCATTGTCGGTTTGCTACATCATTTTCAACGAAGGTTTCGCCAATTGGCAGTCGCTGTGGATGTGCGCGGCTTTGGCGGCGCTCGCGATCAATCTGGCTCTGGTGCGCGACGCGCGAGGCTGAGCACCAGCAGCCCCGCGGCAAGCGCGGACAAGCCAATGTTGTACAGCACGATTCCACAGCAAGCGGCGGCGAGTGCGACTCCGAAAAGCAGCAGCGACGGACGTAATAAATTCAGTGCCGCAACAATGAGAGCAAGCCAGCCGAATACGGAGTAGGTGAACAAGGCGATGGTGATCTGCCGCGTGAAGCACAGCCACGTGTTCAATCCGGCCTGGCATGCAAGCCCGACGGTCGGCTGCTCGACCGCTAGGTAGCGCATGTAAAGTGCATAGCCTATCGAACAGAAACCGACGATCAGGAGCCAGTTGGTCGCACGCGCGCTTGGCAGGAACAATTTCATGAGCAGCAGTATGCCGCTGCATCGCCGCGGCGACAATTAGTGCTGCGCGATCTGCTCGCCGTCGAATTTGACGGATCGACAGGCCGTGCGGGCGGCGGCGAAATGGGCGCACAGACCCGTCGCTGCTGCGCTATTCGGCAACGGCCCAACGACCAGGCGATAGCCTGCCGCATTTGGACGATGTTCACGGGCAGCAAGCGGGTACATTCCGCTCAGCAGCGGGCCGAAATTGGCTTTCACCGTGGTCCAACGCTGGCGAACGCCTTCCAACGTAGCGGCGCCGCCGAGATCGAGTCCGAATTCGTTTTGGCTGGCGGCAGGCGGTGCAGGTTCGGCCGCCGGCGCAATGGCAACCCGAGTGGGTGGTAATGGGACCACTTCCGTGTTTGAGGTCTCCGCCATTGGTGTGGGCGTTGCTGTAGCAACCTGAGGCGGCGCGGGCGCGGCAGCCGATGGCGGACTCGCTGGTGCGGCGGGCGCTGTGGCGGCAGGAACTGTGGTGGCAGGAGCGCTCGGAGTGGGCGGCGGCGTTTTGGCCGCAAGGGCAGTCGCAGCCGCTTGCCGTTTGATTGCACCGGTCATGTCGTCGATGCTGGTTTCGAGGAGCGCGATGCGTCCGGTCAGTCGGTCGCGCTCGGTATTCAGTGTCCGCACTTGTTCCGTGAGAGCTCGCACGTCTGACTTCGAGCTGGGCCACCCGCGGCGGCATCTGGGCGACTGCGGCCGGCTCATTAATCGAGAAGATCTGATGCAGGCGTTCGCCGGCGGTTTTTGTTTGGCTCGCGATAGCAAGAGCGCTCAGGGCGATTGCCGTGGCGCCACCCCAGCCGCACAGCCACAATAGCGTGCTGAGGTCGCGGCGGCGGCTGCGAGGAGCGCGCAAATCGGGTTCTGGCGGCGTTTGCTCGGTCGCCATAGGCTGCTCGACGGGGCGAATCATTGAAAACGTTAGCAGAATCCGGCAAATCCCGCCTTCAATCCGTCGGGCTTAAGGTAACTAATGCGCCAGCCTTTTGCTGACGCACTGGCTCGGCTATGGGATGCCCGCATATCCAGCAAGAGCGCGAGCCACGGCGAATGCCTCGACGTACATGCCTTGCCATCGTCCTCGCGGCCGGCGAAGGCACGCGTATGCGCTCCGCTGTGGCGAAGGCGCTGCATGCGCTTGGCGGGCATTCGCTGCTCTCGCACGTGATGAAGGCGGCGGTTGCCGCGGGCACCGGCGACCTGGCGATTGTGGTAGGTCCAGACCAGGCCGCGGTGGCCGCCGAGGCACGGAAAATTGCACCCAAGATGCAGGTCTTCGAGCAGCGCGAGCGACTCGGAACCGCCCATGCGGTCCTTTCGGCAGCCAAAGCGATCGCGCACGGCGCCGACGACATTCTGGTGATCTTCGCCGACACGCCTTTGGTGCGTGCCGAGACACTATTAAAATTGCGTGGTGCGTTAGCTGACGGGGCTACCGTTGCAGTGCTCGGCTTCAAGCCGGCTGATCCGCGCGGCTATGGGCGGCTCGTAATGCGCGGGCGCGAACTGGTGGCGATCCGGGAAGATCGCGATGCCACGCCCGAAGAGTGCGGTATCGGATTGTGCAATGGCGGCCTGATGGCGCTTGCCGGAGAGCACGCGCTCGCCATCCTGAAACGCATTGGCAATACCAACGCCAAGGGCGAATTCTATCTCACTGATGCGGTTGCCATTGCCCGCGATATGGGCTTGAAGGCGGTCGCAATCGAAACCCCGGAGGACGACGTGCGCGGCATCAACACCAAGGCGCAGCTCGCAGAGGCGGAAGCCGTGCTGCAGCAACGGCTGCGCGCGCAAGCGATGGAATCTGGCGTGACCATGACTGCACCCGAAACCGTGTTTCTGTCGGCTGATACAAAATTAGGCAAGGATGTCATCGTGGAGCCGCACGTTGTGTTCGGACCAGGCGTCACGGTCGAAGAGGGCACAACGATCAAATCATTTTCATATTTGGAAGGCGCACATATCGGCAAAGGTGCGCGTGTCGGCCCCTTTGCGCGGCTGCGGCCGGGCGCTGATCTCGGCAACGCCGTGCACATCGGCAATTTCGTTGAGATTAAAGGCGCCCGGATCGATGACGGCGCCAAGGCCAATCATCTTGCCTATATCGGCGACGCCCATGTCGGCGCGAAGGCCAATGTTGGGGCGGGCACTATCACGTGCAATTATGACGGTGATGCCAAGCATCGCACCTCGATCGGTAAGGGCGCCTTTATTGGCTCGAATTCGGCGCTCGTTGCGCCCGTCAAGATTGGTGACGGCGCCTATATCGGCGCGGGGTCGGTGGTGACCGACGATGTCCCTGCTGATGCACTGGCGCTCAGTCGGACCGAACAGACGGTTAAGGAAGGCTGGGCAAAACGCTTGCGGCAGGTGAAGGCCTTGGGCAAGAGCTTGTCCGGAAAGAAGCCGAAAAAGTCTTCCTGATAGCCGTCTGAACTGTGATCGCGCGAAAGCGAGGGTGTCACACTGCGAAACGGGTTTTGATTTCCTTGAGCTTGCCGGCGATGCCTAAATCAAGAGCGACGGGTAAAGGGGTCATTCAAGCGGATGTGCGGAATTGTCGGAATTCTCGGGACAAAGCCGGTTGCCGGCCAACTGGTCGATGCTCTCAAGCGCCTCGAGTATCGTGGCTATGACTCAGCGGGCGTCGCTACGCTCGACCACGGCGCGCTCGGCCGCCGGCGTGCAGAAGGCAAGCTGCGCGCGTTGGAAACGCGGCTCGAGCGCGAGCCGCTTGGCGGCACCATCGGTATAGGACATACGCGGTGGGCGACCCATGGACGCCCGACCGAAGACAACGCGCATCCCCATGCCACCGACCTGGTGGCTGTCGTTCATAACGGCATCATCGAAAATTTCCGCGAACTGCGCGAGCAGCTCACGAAACGCGGTTCCAAATTTGTCAGCGATACCGATACCGAAGCGGTCGCGCACCTTGTCACGCAGGAACTCAAGAGCGGCAAGTCGCCGGAAGAAGCGGTCCCGGCGGCGCTCAAGCAATTGCGCGGCGCATTCGCACTGGCTTTCCTTTTCACCGGCAAGGACGATCTGCTGATCGGTGCGCGCAAAGGTTCGCCGCTCGCCATCGGCTATGGCAAGGGCGAAATGTATCTCGGCTCCGATGCTATCGCGCTTGCGCCGTTCACCGACACGATCAGTTACCTGGAAGACGGCGACTGGGTTGTGCTCACGCGCAAGGGCGCCGAGGTCCGCGATGAGCAGGGGCACAAGGTCGAGCGGCCAGTCGTCAAGTCGACGGCATCGGCGCAATTGGTCGACAAGGGCAACCACAAACACTTCATGGCCAAGGAAATTCACGAACAGCCGGAAGTGGTCGGCCATACCCTCGCTCACTACATCGACATGGTGAACGAGCGGGTTGCGCTACCCGGCAAATTGCCGTTCGACTGGAAAAAGCTCAAACGGCTGTCCATCTCGGCCTGCGGCACCGCCTTTTATGCGGGACTCGTGGCGAAATACTGGTTCGAGCGTTTCGCGAAGTTGCCGGTCGAGATCGATATCGCGTCGGAATTCCGCTACCGCGGTGCGCCGCTTGAGCCGGGCGATCTCGCGATCTTCATTTCGCAGTCTGGCGAAACCGCCGACACGCTGGCGACATTGCGCTACGCCAAAGAGAACAAGCAGCACATTCTCTCTGTGGTCAATGTGCCGACGTCAACCATCGCACGCGAAAGCGATGTGGTCATGCCAACGCTGGCGGGACCGGAGATTGGCGTCGCCTCCACCAAAGCCTTCACCTGTCAGCTCAGCGTGCTTGCCTGTCTTGCCATTGCGGCGGGGCGCGCGCGCGGTGAGTTGTCCGAAGCCGATGAGCAGAAACTGGTACATGCGCTGATCGAGACGCCGCGGTTAATGGCAGCCGCGCTTATGCTCGAGCCGCAGATCGAGAGGTTGTCGCACGACCTCGCCAAGGTCCATGATGTGCTGTATCTCGGCCGCGGAACCAGCTATCCGATCGCTTTGGAAGGCGCGCTCAAGCTCAAGGAAATCTCCTACATCCATGCGGAGGGTTATGCGGCCGGTGAACTGAAGCATGGACCGATCGCGCTGATTGACGAGACCATCCCGGTTATCGTGATTGCGCCTCATGACCGCGTGTTCGAGAAAACGGTGTCGAACATGCAGGAAGTGGCAGCGCGCGGTGGCAGGATTATTCTTGTGACCGATCCGAAAGGTGCCAAAGAGGCGACTATCGAGTCACTGGAGACGCTGATTCTGCCAGAGATGGCCTCGACGGTGACGCCGCTCGTCTATGCCATTCCGGTCCAATTGATTGCCTATCATACCGCCGCGGCCATCGGCACGGACGTTGACCAGCCGCGCAACCTCGCGAAATCGGTCACGGTGGAATAGACTGCCATTATGGCTGAGATCGATGAAAAGCCGGGCGAAGCGATGGCCGCCGATGCAGCGAAGGTAGTGGCGTCACACACCAGCGTTGCCGGCCGCATCCGCAATTATTTCCTTACCGGGCTGGTGGTTGCCGGGCCGCTTGCGATCACCGCCTGGCTGATCTGGTCGATTGTCACGTGGGTCGACGATGTCGTACGGCCGCTCATTCCGCCAACATACCGGCCGGAAAGTTATCTGCCATGGCCGATTCCGGGGACGGGGCTCATCATCGCCATTGTTGCGCTGACGTTGCTCGGTTTTCTCACCGCCAATCTGGTGGGGCGTAAGCTGGTCGAACTTGGCGAGAGTTTGCTCAATCGCATGCCGATTGTGCGGCCTGTGTACAAGACGATGAAGCAGATATTCGAGTCTCTGTTTTCGAAAAGTGGCTCAAGTTTCCGCAAGGTCGCGCTGGTGGAGTTCCCCGCGCCGGGCATGTGGTCACTGGTGTTTCTTTCACAGCCTCCGAGCGCCGATCTCACGAAAAAATTGCCGCAAGGCGAACACGTTTCGGCGTTTATGCCGTGCACGCCCAATCCGACGACGGGTTTTTTCTTTTATGTAAAGCGAAAAGATCTGATCGAGCTCGACATATCGGTCGAGAACGCGATGACATTATTGATCTCCGCCGGGATGGTGCAGCCTGACGCCGACGCACAAAAGAAACTGGCGTCACTTGCGTCTAAGGCAAAGTCTGTGCGCGATAAGCACAAAAAAGAAGCTGTTGAATAGTGCCGACCCCACTCTTGGCGGACTTTCGCTGCTGCTAACTAAGGCCGCGGACAACAACTAGGGGTGGCGGCATGAGTTTCGGCGACGCGATCATTTCCGGACTTCGTAACTATTTCAAATTCTCCGGCCGCACACCGAGGTCTGGATTATGGTTCTTTGTACTATTCAGCGTGCTGGTTGGAATTGCTGCTGCGGCCGTCGATTTTTTTCTATTTCCTTCTTTATTTGATCAACGACTTAGTCCGGTCAGCTCAATCGCTCAACTGGTTTTGTTTATTCCATCGATTACCATTTGGGTGCGTCGCCTACATGATACCGATCGATCAGGATGGTGGTTTCTGATTGCATTCACCCTGATTGGCTGGATTCTGCTCATCGTGTGGGCTTGCAAAAGAGGTACCCCCGGCAAGAACCGTTTCGGTCCCGATCCGCTTGCCAACATTTGACCATTACCCCGCACGGATCAGCTTGATCGCCTCGTCCTTTCCGAAAAGATAGAGCAAGTGCCGCAATGCCTCGCCGCGGGGCGTCGAGAGCGTTGCATCGCGCGACAGAATGAGCGCTGCATCGTCGCGCGCGGCGCCGAGATATTTGCCGTGCACTTCGGGCCGCGCGATCTGAAAGCCGGGCAGGCCACTCTGCCGTGTGCCGAGCACGTCGCCTTCGCCGCGTAGCCGCAAGTCTTCCTCGGCAATGCGGAAACCATCTTCTGTCTCGCGAAGGATGGCCAGCCGCGCCTTGGCGGTTTCGCCGAGCGGTGCCCGGTACAACAGTAAACACGTCGAGGCGCCCGGACCGCGGCCAATGCGGCCGCGAAGCTGGTGCAGTTGCGCAAGGCCAAAGCGCTCGGCGTGTTCGATCACCATGATCGTGGCTTCGGGGACGTCGACGCCGACCTCGATCACAGTCGTTGCGATGAGCAATTGCGTTTCGCCGGCTGCGAAACGAGCCATGGCGGCGTCCTTGTCGCCGCCTTTCATGCGGCCATGAACCAGGTCGACCTTATCTCCAAATTTTTGGCGGAGGTCCTCGAAGCGAGCCTGCGCGGCGGCGAGATCAATTTTTTCCGATTCGTCGACCAGCGGACATACCCAATAGGCGCGCTTGCCTTCCTTGAGCGCGCGCCCGACCGCCTCCTCAACCTCTTCGAGCCGCGATAGAGGGATGGTGCGGGTGTCAATCGGCTGGCGCCCGGGCGGCTTCTCGCGCAATTCGGAGATATCCATGTCCCCGAAATAAGTGAGTACGAGTGTGCGCGGTATCGGGGTCGCGGTCAGTACAAGCACATCAACGGCTTCACCCTTCTGGGTAAGGGCGAGCCGCTGGTGCACGCCAAATCGGTGCTGTTCGTCCACGACGGCCAGCGCAAGATCGTGAAAGGCAACGTCCTCCTGAAAAAGCGCGTGGGTGCCGATCAGGAGATCGATATCGCCGAGCGTCAGACGGTCGAGAATCTCTTTGCGCGCGGGTCCGCGCTCGCGGCCGGTGAGGATGGCGACGCGGATGCCGGCGGCTTCGGCAAGTGGCGCGATGGTGGCGAGATGCTGACGCGCCAGGATTTCCGTGGGCGCCATGAAAGCAGCTTGCCGTCCGGCCTCAATCACCGCTGCTGCGGCGGTGAGCGCAACCACGGTTTTTCCGGAGCCGACATCGCCTTGCAGCAGGCGCAACATTCGTTGCGGGCGGGCGAGGTCGGTGATGATGTCGTCAGCGGCTTTCTGTTGTGAATGCGTTAACGCATAAGGCAGAGCCTTGAGTATACGCGCGCGCATGCGCCCCTCGCTGGCGGTACCGCGTCCCGATTGACGGCGCATATGCGCGCGCACGAGCGCAAGCGCGAGCTGGCCGGCAAGCAATTCGTCATAGGCGAGCCGCGTCCACGCCGGATTCTCCGGCATGATGTCATGCGGCTCCATGGGGCGGTGCAAGTGGCAAAGCGCTGCGGCAAATGCCGGGAAGCGCTCGCGTGCGACCCAAGCCTCATCCTGCCACTCCGGGAGATCGGGTAATCTGGCAATCGCACCATCTATCGCGCGCCGGATGTTGCCGAGCGCGAGGCCCTCAGTGAGCGGATAGACCGGCTCGACCAGCGGCAGCACAGCAAAACCCGCCTCGTCCACGACGCGGTCGGGGTGCACCATCTGCAGCATGCCGTCGTAAAATTCCGCGGTGCCGGACACGTAGCGCGTTTCGCCGACGGGCAGAAGTTTTTCCAGGTAGTCCTTGCGCGCGCTGAAATAGGTGAGCGTGAGGTCGCCGGTTTCATCGTGCGCATAGACCCGGTAGGGCGCGCGCGGCCGATGCGGTGGCGACGGGCGGTGTTTGTCGATGGTCACCACGACCGTTACGACCTGTCCGGGCTGGACGTCGCGTAGCTTTGGGCGCGCGCGCCGGTCGATTACGCCCGAAGGGAGGTGGAACAGGATGTCGACGACCCGTGGCGTCTGGCGGTCGAGCAAGCGCTCGTAGAGCTTTTCCAGCTTCGGCCCGACCCCGGGCAGGCTGGTAAGCGAGGCAAATAGGGGGTTGAGCACGGGTGGCCGCATGGACGCGCATGCTGGCTTGCGCGGAATTCCAGCGCAATGCGGGTCTGTGCAAAGCGCGGCTGACATCGAGCGGCAGTCCCTCTATATAAACCCCGCCCGGCCCCGTCCGGGTTTTTGGCGTTGGAGAAGTGCGGTGACCACCGGGACAAACATGTCGAGCGAGGGGCTGGATGCGCGCCGGCGCCGGCTGCTGTTCCGTTGCTGGCATCGCGGCATCCGGGAGATGGACCTTGTGCTCGGCCGCTTTGCAGATGCGCAGCTTGTCTCTCTGAGCGACGCCGAGCTCACGGAGCTTGAACGCTGGCTGGAGGTGCCGGATCAGCAGATTTTTGCGTGGGTGAACGGCATGGCGCCTGTGCCGCCAGAAATCGAGACCGAGCTGTTCCGGCGATTGCGTGATTTTCGTGGGAAGGGCGACGCGTGAATACGGCCGTTCGATCACCAGCCGAGCAGCTTAAGCCAGGCAAACCGCTCACTTTGGCCCAGGTGGCTGACGGGGCTGAAGGCCTGGTGTTGGCCGATCTCGCTCGCGCTGTTGCTGCGGGCAGAAACGCGCCGGCGATTTCGCTGGCCGTTATCTGCCGCGACGGTCAGCGCATGGCGGCGCTGTCACGCGCGCTGGCGTTTTTCGGGCCCGACATCGAGGTGATGGAATTTCCGGCCTGGGATTGCCTGCCCTACGATCGGGTGTCGCCCAACGCAGCGGTCGTGGCACAACGCATGACCGCGCTATCGCGGCTGACCCGCGTCAAAGGCCGCGACAGGCCTTCCGTCCTCCTCACGACGATCAACGCCGCCCTGCAGCGCGTGCCGGCACGCGAATTTGTGGCGACGCATGCGCTCTCGGTGGCGCCCGGCAACGTGATCGGCATGCAGGGCGTGATCAATTGGCTGGA
This sequence comes from uncultured Pseudomonadota bacterium, assembly GCA_963762485.1. Taxonomy (GTDB): domain Bacteria; phylum Pseudomonadota; class Alphaproteobacteria; order Rhizobiales; family Xanthobacteraceae; genus Pseudolabrys. The sequence continues at coordinate 78,338 of CAVXLE010000013.1, forward strand.
GCTCAACGGTTATGTCCGCGCCTCCACGGTCCGGGAGCCTGGTGACTATGCGGTGCGTGGCGGCATCCTGGACCTCTATCCGCCTGGCATGGATATGCCGGTGCGGTTCGATTTCTTTGGCGATGCACTGGAAACGATCCGCGCCTTCGATGCGCAGACGCAACGCAGCGAGGAGCAGCTGCGAGGCCTCGATCTTGTGCCGGTGGCGGAATTTCAACTTGTCACCGAGACCATTCGCCGTTTCCGGACCGGCTATGTGGCGGAGTTTGGCGCGACGGCACCGGACGATCTTTTGTACGAAGCCGTAAGCGAGGGCCGTCGCTATCCCGGCATGGAACACTGGCTGTCCTTGTTCCACGGAAAGCTCGAAACGATTTTTGACTACCTGCCAGGAAGCCCACTGGCGCTTGAGCATCTGGACGAAGACGCCGCCCATGAGCGCTTTACGCAAATTGCCGACTACTACGATGCGCGCCGCGAAGCGCTGAAGCAGGGTGTAACACCTCCCTATAAGCCGCTCTCGCCCGAGCGGCTCTATCTCGGCGAAGCCGAATGGAAGGAGCGGCTTGATACCTCAGCGGTGGCGAGGCTGACACCATTCGCGGTGCCGGACGTCGGCGTGATCGATGTCGGCGCACGGCAGGGGCACAATTTTGCGGCCGAGCGCGCCGAACCGGGCGCGAGTGTGTTCGAGGCCGTGACAGCGCATGTTTTGGCGTTGCAAGCCGCCGGCAAGCGGGTTGCCATCGCACTGTGGAGTGAAGGCGCGCGCGAGCGCATGAGTCACGTGCTCGCAGACCATAGACTGCATAATTTGACGGCGGTCGGCTCCTGGCCGCAGGCACTGGGTCTTCCCAAGCCTACCGTTGCGCTTGCGGTGCTCGGCATCGAATCCGGTTTCGAGACCGAGGATGCCGCATTCGTAAGCGAGCAGGACATCCTTGGCGACCGGCTGGTACGCCCGCGGCGGGCCCAACGCCGCGCCGAGAATTTCATCGCCGAGGCGACCAGTCTCGCGCCGGGCGACCTTGTTGTGCATGTCGATCACGGCATTGGCCGTTTCGCTGGCTTGCAGGCGATCGAGGCTGCCGGCGCGCCGCACGACTGTCTCGAAATACGCTACGCGGACGACACCAAGCTGTTCCTGCCGGTCGAGAACGTTGACCTGCTTTCGCGTTATGGCTCTGAGGAAACGAACGTCGAGCTCGACAGGCTCGGCGGTGGAAACTGGCAGGCGCGCAAGGCGCGCATGAAGAGCCGCATCCGCGAGATTGCGGGCGAACTGATAAAAATCGCGGCGGAGCGGCAATTGCGCGAGGCGCCGCGTTTTGCCGTCGGGCCGGGGGCCTATGATGAGTTCTGCGCCGGTTTCCCGTACGAGGAAACCGACGATCAGCTCGCCGCGATCGATGCGACAATCAAGGATCTCGGCTCGGGGCGCCCGATGGACCGGCTTATCTGCGGGGACGTCGGCTTCGGCAAGACGGAAGTGGCGCTGCGCGCGGCCTTCATGGCGGCGATCGGCGGCAAGCAGGTCGCGGTCGTCGTGCCGACCACGCTGCTCGCGCGCCAGCATTTCAAGACGTTTTCCGAGCGGTTCCGCGGCTTTCCGGTGAACGTCGCACAAGCGTCACGGTTGGTTCCGAACGCGGAGTTGAGCAAGGTTAAGGCCGGATTGGCCGACGGAAGCGTCGATATCGTGATCGGCACTCACGCGCTGCTGGGCAAGACCATCAGGTTCAAGGATCTTGGGTTGCTCGTGGTCGACGAGGAGCAACATTTTGGCGTTGCCCACAAGGAGAAGCTCAAGACGCTGCGTTCGGAAGTGCACGTGCTCACGCTGACCGCGACGCCGATACCGCGCACCTTGCAGCTCGCGCTCACCGGCGTGCGGGACCTGTCGATCATTGCTTCACCGCCGGTTGACCGTCTTGCGGTGCGTACTTTCGTGTCGCCGTTCGACCCCGTCACAGTCCGCGAAGCATTGTTGCGCGAGAAGTATCGTGGCGGTCAGGCGTTCTACGTGTGTCCGCGTATCGAGGATCTGGCGGGCGCGAAAGATTTCCTCGACAAGAATATCCCGGAAATCCGTGTTGCGGTTGCGCACGGGCAAATGCCGCCGACTGTTCTCGATGACATCATGTCGGCCTTTTACGACGGGAAATACGACGTGCTGCTATCCACGACGATCATCGAGTCCGGTCTCGACATCCCGACGGCGAACACGTTGATCGTGCATCGCGCCGACCGGTTTGGTCTGGCGCAACTTTATCAGCTCCGTGGCCGCGTAGGGCGCGCTAAGCTGCGGGCCTATGCACTGCTTACGCTGCCGACACAACAGAAGATCACACTCCAGGCCGAACGGCGGCTGAAGGTCCTGCAATCGCTCGACACGCTGGGCGCCGGCTTCCAGCTTGCTTCGCACGATCTGGATATTCGTGGGGCCGGCAATCTGCTCGGTGAAGAGCAGTCCGGTCACATCAAGGAAGTCGGCTTCGAGCTCTATCAGCAGATGTTGGAAGAGGCGGTGATGAGTCTGAAGGCCGGCATCACCGCGCCGGTGGCCGACCGCTGGTCGCCGCAGATCACCATTGGTGCGGCCTTGCTCATTCCGGAGGATTATGTTGCCGACCTCTCGGTGCGTCTGGCGCTTTACCGCCGGCTGGCCGAGATCGAAGACGAAGGCGAGATCGAAAGTTTTGCCGCGGAGCTGGTCGACCGCTTTGGCAAGCTGCCGGTCGAAGTCGAGCATTTATTGCAGGTGGTGGCTATCAAGGCGCTTAGCCGCCGCGCCAACGTGGAAAGAGTCGAAGCCGGGCCAAAGGGCATCGTGCTTGCTTTCCGAGACAATATTTTCGCCAATCCGGACGGATTGATTGCCTTTATCCGGGAGCAGGGCAGCGGCGTACGGATGCGAAACGACCCGAAAAACGCCAAGGGCCAGCAGCTCGTATTCTTCGAGGATTGGCCACGGCCGCAGGACCGGCTGAAGGGCACCGCCGCGGTGCTACGTAAGCTCGCTTCAATCGCGGAGCAGGCCAAGGCGGCGTGAACAGTGGTCTCTCGTTTTCAGCCTACTTTTTGCCAGCAGGTTCCGCTTTCGCTTTAATTTTGGCCAGCTCGTCGTTCAGATTCGCCAGTGTCGATTTAAGCGTGGCGATCTCGGCTCGGGCGGCGGCGAGATCGCGGCCGGCGGCGGCGATCTTGTCCTGTGTCTCGCGGGCCAGTTTGGTAAGCGCCTGCTGAAGAAACTCGACATTGGCCTGCAGGCAGCCGGTGCGACGCTCCATCTGTTTTTCGGCGGTACAGATTTCCAGCCCCCGAATATCTTGTGCGGCCGCCGGCGACAGCTGCGTGAAAAGTAGCGCGCCGGCACAGCACAAAACCCGAGACGTCGTTGAACGGTGATGTAAGACCGTTGGTGGATAATCTTTCTGTTTCAGCAAAAAGTAAGACACGCAGCATGTTTCTCTATGTGGTCGACGCAAGTGGCGACATTCGCAACACCGGCTTGATCGTTTTTCCGGCTGCTGACTCTGCCGCTGCTCGGTTGATGTCGGCGAGAGGGTAAAACGTAATCATCTTTTCGACCGGGAAACGGCCGGCGACGATATGGTCGACGAGCTGCGGGATGAATTCTTGCGGCACGCTGTCGCCCTGAATCACGCCGCGCACTGTGCGGCCGTTCTGCAAGAATGGCGTTTCAAACGAGACTTCGGTTCCCTTCCGTGCGCTTCCGAGCAAAACGCAGGTGCCGGCCGGCATCAGGCAGTCGACCGCCTCGCGGAATACAGTCGGAAGTGCCGATGTCTCCAGCGTATACCGCGCGCCTGGGCCGGTGATGGTCCTGATTTCGGCCACCACGTCGGTGCGCCCGCTGTGATTGATGGTATGGGTCGCGCCGAGGTTTCGCGCAAGTGCAAGGCGATGCTCGTGCACGTCGACGGCGATTATCGGGTCACAACCGGCGATCTTTGCCGCCATCAGCCCGGAGAGACCGACCGCGCCGACGCCGAACACCACGAAACTGTCGCCAGTCCGCGGCTTCATCACGTTGAGCACTGCGCCGGCGCCGGTCTGGCCGCCGCAGGCGAGGGCGCAGACATGCTCGATCGGTGCGTCGTTGCGCACTTTCACCGCGAACCGCTCGTTGGCAATGGTGAAATTGCCAAACGAAGATTGCTGGAAGAAGGCACTGTAGACCGGCTTGCCGTCCTTCGAGTGCAGCGTCGAACCGTCAGCGCGGGTGCCGTTCATTTTCAGATCGAAGGCGTGCAAGCAGTAACTTTGCCGCTGCGTCTTGCAATTCGGGCACTCGCCGCACCACGGATAGGCCATCACAACGTGATCGCCCGGTTTGAACTTTGTCACGCTTGCGCCAACTGCCCGTACGACCCCGGCACCCTCGTGCCCGAAGACCTTCGGAAACTTGGTCGGATAGTAGGCGTCGCGGCCGTGCAGATCAGTCGCACACATGCCTGAGGCCACGACCTCGACCAGCAATTCGTCGGCGCGCGGGTCACAGAGATCGATCTGTTCGACGTTGAACGGGCCCGAGCGCTCGTGCACGACGGCGGCGGTGATCTTCATGGATGTAGTCCGGGACTATTCCGCGGCGTCGGCGGCTTGCGCCATACGCACGATCGCTTCGGCAAGATATTCCGGTGCCTGTGCGCCGGAGACGGCAAACTTGCCGCCGAAGATGAAGCAGGGCACCCCTTCAATGCCGGCTTCCTTGGCCGCAAGCGCTTCGCGCTCGATTTCGGCGACGTCCTGGTCGCTTTCGAGCGCTGCGCGTACATCCTCGGCTTCGAGCCCAACGTCGGCGGCGGCCTGCACCAGCACGGCGTGGTTGGTCAGGTCTGCACCTTCAGTGAAATAGAGATCCATCAATCGTTGCTTCATCTCGGCAGCCTTTCCGAGGCCGTCCGCCCAGCGAATCAGGCGATGAGCGTCGAGCGTGTTAGGTTGGCGGCTGATCTTGTCCATCGCGTAGGTCAGGCCTTCGGCTGCTGCTGCGGCCGAGACGCGCTGCGCGATGCCCTTGTAGCGCTCGGGCGAGCCGAATTTGGTGGTCAGATATTGCTCGCGCGAGATGCCCTCGCGCGGGATCCAGTCATTGAGGAAGTAAGGCCGGTAATGCACTTCAACCGGAATGTCCGGATTGAGCGCAATCGCCTTTTCGAGCCGGCGCTTGCCGATGAAGCACCACGGGCAAACCACGTCGGAGACGACGTCGATACGGACAGGCTGTTGGCTGGACATGGCTGGCTCCTTTTGGACGCCAGCCTAGGCCGGTGGTTATTCCGCTGCAACCATGCGGCTGCCCAGCACGCGCATCATCAGAGTGTCGAGCGTATCGCCCGCTTTCAGCGTCGCCAGCGTCACATTGGCGGTTAGTGGCGCATCGGCGCGCTGCGACGTGAGCATTGAACTCTTGAGGGTGCCTGCGAGGCGACGGGCGATTACATGCGCCGCGCGCAGGTCAGTCTGCGTGAAGGCAACAAGAATCGCGCCCTCTTCGTCACGGGTTGCAAAGTCGATATTCCGGATCAGCCGCGTCATCAGGCGCGCGGCATCGAGGCTGGCCCGCGCGTCCGGAGCGCCGGCGAACGAAAAACGCCCAATCGACAGCGGCAGGCTGCGGTCAGCGGCTTCTCCGGCCACCTTGCCCAGATCGCGCCAGAAAGAGTCACGCGTGAGCAGGCCGCTTTCGGGGTCGAACATGCCCTCGGTGTCGAGCGACTTGAGCATGCGTTTGAGTCGCGCCTCAAAAGCGCGCATGCGAACCAAAGGAACCATCCTCGCGACCAGCCGTCCCGGATCTGCAGCGACTTGATCGATGTTGGGAAGTGCTTCGGCGAATTCGGGAGGCGCTTCTCCGATCACCGCCACGGGAAGATCGCGAAAGCGTGGGTCTTGGGCGAGCACAGTGAGAAAGGCTTCCACCATGCGCGGAGAGAAGCCATCACCGACCACGATGCCGTCGATATCGCGGGCGTTGAGATGTCTGGCCGCAGCTTCGACACTGAGGGCACCGGCCATCTTGACGCGTTCGCCCATGGCGACGCTGAGCGCCGGGTACAGTGGGCCGCGGCCGGCAATCAGTACGGTCGCGTCGTCAAGCGCATCTCCAACCGGCAGCATTGGGAGCTGACCACCGTGGGAGGCGAAAAGTTCAATGCGACGGAGGACGGCTGCGTGGAGCGCGCGAATGCGCATGGCCGACTTTAGGCGCGTGAGCAAACGCTCGACTGGCAGCGCTGCATCGGCAGGCAGCGCGATCGGGATGGCCGCATCTTCATCGCCCCGCACACGCGCAATGACGGGTACGATCGGGCCATTGAAGGTCGCGACTTGCAAACAAAACATGCGTGCCGATGCCTCGTTTGCCGGAGGCCCCGGCTCGGCAACGACGACGGCGGCTGGTTTGACTGTGAGAAAAGCGGCTGGGAGATCAGCCCATTTGGCTTCGATGATAGGGAAGGCGCCGGCGGCGCTTAGCGCTTCGACCAGACCAGCCGCCGGTTGCTCGGCGACCACGATCAGCGGACCTTGAAGCGACATCAGGGCGCACGCACGGTTTACAGAATGTCCGTCAGCCTAGATGCGCGCGATTAATACCTCGTCAATGAAGAGCTGAAATTACGCGGCTTCGGCAGCGCCGCGGGCACGAAAGGCGCCGCAAATCAGCGGATTAGTGCCCTGCACCTGTAATCCGGTGCGCAAGGCCGTCCGGTCAGTGGCGGCGCCGGCGAGGCGTTGGCCAAGGTCGGCATCGGGCACGGCAAGAATGGTTGCGGCCGGGTCGGCCTGCGTGACTAATGCATCCACATCACACTGGCGGAAACGATAGCCGCCAATAACAGTCACGCCGGCCGGTGGCGCGGTGACATTGAGCGCACAAGCGTCGCGGTCGAGCCGGCAGGGGAAGCCGGTGTCGATATAGCCCGCACTGTCGGTCTGAAGGTGTGGCGTGTGCCCTCGCTCCGCGCCCGGAGGAAAGGCGTGCGTTGGTACCATTCGGCCTCGTAACGCCAGCATGCCCGCATCGGTGCGCGTGGTTTCGATCACTGTCGGCGCGCCTAATATTCGACGCGATGCATCGACAACGCCATTCGGAATTGGAGCCGGCAGATGGTCGGTGCCGCGGCGCGCAGCGACGAGTCCGACTTCACCGAAGCTCGCCACGTCCACCACTAGTGATGGATATTCCCATGCCTTGGCCGAAATCATTCGCTCAGGCGCGCGCCAGAGTGCAACAATGGTCTGCTGGTCGTCACGGAGCAGGCCAGCATCAGCAACGGCTGCAATTGTAGGAGCCGGCAATATCACCGCGGCGTCGGCAACCTCGCGGCACTGCACGGCAAAGGCATTTGGGTCAAAACCGTGATGCAAGTGCAGCGATCCACCGGACAACAACCAATGCAGCACAGTCAAAGAAATGCCGGCAAACGAACCGATCGGGATCGTCGAAAGCGTCGGTGCATCGGATGTGGATCCGGCTTCCAGAAACGTTTCCAGGCCGCCGGCCACCAGTTCGATATGGCTTCGTGCGACTGGAATGAAATCGAGGTCAAATGTGATGGCCGCAACATGTGCAGCAGCGGGACCGAGCCGCGTGGGAGCTGCCGCGATATCTACGTGGCCGGCGGCGAACACGTCGTCGAGCGGCACCATGCCGTCCGGCAAACTGCGTCCGAAGCCGCAGACCTGGCGGATCGGAAATAACTCGACGGCCGTCTGCATCGCGATCCCGGCGTGGGCGGCTGTCCCGATCCGGGAAGACGTCACGATGGCCTTGGCGCCGATTCGGCCGAGCGCGGATACAATTTCCTGATGGCGCCAGAGCAGCGGCATTGGTGCAGCGATCATGCCGGCGCGCAGCACGCCGAGGAACGCGACAATGCTTTCCACGGTGTTTGGCAGCTGCAACGCCACCACGGCGTCGGTACGCATTCCCAGATTGCGGAGCTTGGCGGCAAAAGCGGAAATCGCGCGGTCGGCTTGCGCAAAACTTAAGGTTCGCGGCGCGCCATCAGTGAAATCTTCGCGATTGGGCGGATCGGCGAGTGCCAGTGCGTCGGGATGACGCACGCCGGCGCGCCGGAAAAGATCGTCCAGCGTGGCGGCGGTGCCCGCTGTTCGGCTGCCTTCCCCGAGGATCATGGGCGAGGCCTCAAGACTTTTGGTCCTTCTGCCACCAGGTTTCCGGCAAATAGCCGAACAACGAGGTACGGGAGGGATGCTCGATTCGCGTCCAGCGCGCTAGCCACTGGACCGGCGGGAAATAGAGGGGCACGACATAGAAGCCGGATAGCAATACGCGGTCGAGGGCGCGGGTGGCGGCCACAAAATCAGTACGACTTGTCGCGCCGAGCATGGCGGCAATCATGGCGTCGACTGCTTGCGACTTGACCCCCATGTAGTTACGGCTGCCTTGCTGGTCGGCGGCGGCCGAGCCCCAATAGAACAGTTGCTCGTTGCCTGGCGAGAGCGACTGCTCCCAGCGATATTCCATCATGTCGAAGTCGAAGCTGATCCGGCGGCGTTCGAACTGTGTTGCGTCGACTGTACGCACGCGCGCATCGATGCCGGCGCGCTTGAGGTTGCGCACAAAGGCGAGCGCAAGGCGTTCCTGGTCGCGGGTCGTGGTCAGAATCTCGAAAGACAATGGCCGACCGCTGGCGGCATGGACAAGCTGTGTGCCTTTAAGTTCGTACCCGGCGCTTTTGAAGAGAGAGAAAGCTCGACGCAAGGTGGCGCGGTCGTGCCCCGAGCCATCGGTGACTGGCGGCGACCATGTGCCGTCCATGATGTCGGCGCGCACAGCGTTTGGAAACCGTGCGAGCAATTCCCGTTCGCGCGGGTTCGCCGGCGCGCCATGGGCAGACAGATCGCAGCCGTCGAAATAGCTCGCTGTGCGTTTGTAGAGATCAAAGAAATAGTTGTGATTGACCCATTCGAAATCGAACAATTGCAGGATCGCTTCACGCACGCGGATATCAGAAAATATTGACCGGCGCGTATTGAACACCAGGCCCTGCATGCCTTTCGGCAATCCGTATGGCACGTCCTCCTTGGTGACGCGTCCCTCGCGCAGCGCCGGAAACTCGTAGGCCGTTTGCCAACGCCCCGGGTCCGTCTCCACGCGCAAGTCGTAAAGGCCCTTCTTGAACGCCTCGAAATGCGTATTGCCATCCCGGTAGTAGTCGAAGCGGATGGAGTCGAAATTCCACAGGCCTCGATTGATCGGAAGGTTTCGGCCCCAATATTTCGTGTCGCGCTTGAATGTGACGCTTTCGCCAGGCTTCACCGCGCTGACGGTATATGGTCCGCTGCCGAGCAACGGTTCGAAACTGGTGTCTTCGAATGTCGCGGGGTTGATCGCATGCTTCGCCAGCACCGGCATGAGGCCAATGATCAACGGTAATTCGCGATCGTCGGCGCCGGACAAATCGAACCGCACGCTGCGCTTGTCGGGTGCCTCGGCTTTCGCAACTTTGATGTAGTAAGTGCGAAAATTCGGTCGGCCTTTGTCGCGCAGCAGTTCCCAGGAAAAGATCACATCGTCCGGCGTCACCGGCTTACCGTCCGAGAAACGCGCAGCCGGATTGATCGTGAAGGTTACGAAGGTGCGCGCGGCGTCTGTTGTGACGCCATCGGCGAGCAGTCCGTAGAGCGTAAACGGCTCGTCATAACCACGCGCGAGCAGGCTTTCGATCACATAGCCGCGGATATTCGCCGCCGGTAGACCCTTCACAATAAACGGGTTGAGGCAGTCGAAAGTCCCAAGCACACCTTGGACCAATTGCCCGCCCTTGGGCGCCGCCGGATTGGCATAAGTTGGATGATCGAAACCGGGAGCCCACGCTGGCGCCCCGTGCATGGCAATAGCGTGAGATGGGGCTTGGGCATGCGCGCGCGGCAAGGCGACACCCGAACCCGCCAGCAATGCGCCGAGCATGACTGTGCGCCGGGACGCGTGCCATTGCGTCAGCGCGGAAGAAGCAAAAAATGGCACCAGCAAATTTTGAATGCGATTCGTTCCGGTTTTGCCTGAATTTACCACAGGCCTCGGTCCGAAGGCCGGGCTGCATTTTGGGCGTATTCGTGGCTTTATTGCAGGCGCGAATTGGGCTATCAGGCAGCAGTTAAGTGTCACGCTCCCGCCGTATTTCACACGGAGAGAGCCGGTTGTGAGGCGTCGTTCGGGGGCTTTAGGCCGCGGACGGTTAAGAACAAGGGACAATGCAAATGGATCATCGGATCGCTTCGGCCCGGCCATGGGGCCGGGCGCTGACCGCCACTTTGGCCGCCGGCCTGTTCGCCGCGACGGCCATTGTGTCGAGCGCGCTCGCTAACAACAGAAGCCGGCCGCCAAACAGCCGGCCGCGCCGAAGCAGGCGCCCGCGGCCCAGCCGCAGCAACCGGCGCAGCCACAGCAACCGGCGCAGCCGGGACAGCAGCAGGCTGGCGGCGATCAGCCGCAGCTCATGTATTCACCCTGGATGAAGGTCTGCGGCAAGGGCCCTGACACCAACAATAAGCAGGTCTGCGTCATCACGAAGGACGGCCGGCTGGAAAACGGCATGCCGGTTGCGATCGTGCAGCTGTTCGAGCCCGAAGGCGAGCAGAAAGTCCTGCGCGTCACCGTTCCGCTCGGCATGCAGCTTGCGCACGGCACGCGCTTGCTTATCGACCAGAACCAGCCGGCGCAGTCGCCCTACAAGATCTGCTTCCCGGTCGGTTGCATGGCTGATTATCCCGTGACCGACGACATGATCGCGAAGATGAAGAAGGGTCAGAATATCATCGTCCAGGCGATCAATATGCAAGGCACGCCGATCAGCCTGCCGCTGCCGCTAAACGATTTTGCCAAGGCCTATGATGGCCCGCCGACCGATCCAAAGGCATTCGAGGATCAGCAACGTAAGCTGCAGGAAGAGCTGCAGAAGAAAGCCGAAGAGGCGCGCAAGAAACTCGAAGGCCAGCAAAGCCAGACGCCAGCAGCGCCGACGGCTCCCGCTCCCGCGCCCGCACAAAAGAAATAGCGCGCGACGCTTCAGTGATCGCAAAAAGAAAAGGCGCGGCTCTGGGCCGCGCCTTTTCTATTTTGCCCGAGAACGCAATGCGCGTTTAGTGCATCTGGTTATGGCGGGGCCGATAAGCACCGTTGTCGTCCTGTTCGAACACGTCGGCAACGTCAGGATGACGAATGGGGTTGCCGGACGTATCAGGCAAAAGATTTTGCTCCGAAACGTAGGCGATATATTCGCTCTCCGCGTTCTCGGCGAACAAATGGTAGAACGGCTGATCCTTGTGCGGGCGGATTTCGGCAGGAATTGCCTGCCACCATTCCTCGGTGTTGTTGAACACCGGGATCGATATCGAAAATCACGCCACGAAATGGGTACAGCCGGTGCTTTACCACCTGGCCGATCTTGAATTTGGCGTTGCGCATCTTGTCCATGACAGAAGTCCTCACCGCGCGTTTACAGAGCGTAACGCGCGGCCATCTCGGGGTCCTTGGCTGCAACCAGTCTGGCCAGGTCCAGAAGAACCTTGGCCTGTTTCCAGGTCGCGTCGTCCTGCATCTTTCCATCGATCATTACTGCGCCGGCGCCATCCGGCATTGCGGCAACGATCTTCTTGGCAAAGGTCACTTCATTGATATCGGGTGAAAAAACTTTCTTGGCGATCTCAATTTGCGATGGATGCAGCGACCAGGCTCCAAGGCAACCCATCAGAAAGGCATTCCGGAATTGCGCTTCGCACGCGGCCGGGTCGGAGAAATCACCGAACGGCCCATAGAACGCTTTGATGCCTGCGGCGGCGCAAGCGTCCACCATTTTCGCAATGGTGTAATGCCAGAGGTCCTGCTGAGACGCGGCACGCGGCGCGTCTCCCTGGGCATCGGCAAGCACTTTGTAGTCGGGGTGGCCGCCGCCAACCCGGGTGGTTTTCATAGCACGCGAGGCGGCAAGATCGGCGGGCCCGAGAACTCATGCCGTGCATACGCGGAGAGGCGGTGGCAATCGCCTCCACATTGTTGACGCCTTGCGCCGTTTCCAGAATGGCATGGATCAAGATCGGCTTGCGCAGTTTGTGTCGTGCCTCAAGCTGCGCCAGCAATTGATCGAGGTAGTGAATGTCCCAGGGGCCATCGACCTTGGGCAACATGATGGCGTCGAGCTTGTTGCCGACGGCGCCCACTATCTCGGTGACATCGTCCAGCGCCCATGGCGAATTGAGTGCGTTGATACGAGTCCATAGGCCCGTCGAACCAAAATCGACCGCTTTCGCCATCTCGACGAAGCCCGCTCGCGCTGCCTGTTTGGCCTCGACCGGTATAGCGTCCTCAAGATTGCCCAACACCACGTCTACCTGGCGCACCAGTTCCGGAACCTTCGCGCGAACTTTTTCGTTGTGCGGCGGCACGAAATGAATCATGCGCTCAAGCCGTAACGGCAGCTCGCGCAACGGCGCAGGCGCGCCGATGGCGAGCGGGGCAAAGAACTGGCGCGGCGGTTTCATGGCACCTTCCAAAAGACTGTTCCGCCGTTTAGAGCAATGCAAAGGCCGCGCCAAGTAGGTCAAAAGTGAGGGCGGCCGGAGCCCGGAATGATCGACGTTCTTAATCTTGCGCTACCGTATTTCGGGCTCATCTTCATCGGTTTTGCCTGCGGCAAGCTCAAACAAATTCCCGATACCGGGCTTGCCTGGATGAATTTCTTTATCGTTTATGTGGCCTTGCCCGCGCTGTTTTACCGCATTATTGCCCAAACGCCGCTGGAACAACTTGCCCAGGTCGATTTCATATTCGCCACGACCCTGGCGACGTTCTGGGCCTTCGCAGTGTCGTTCGCGATCGGGATGGCGATCCGCCACGGCAATATTGGCGAATCCACAATCGCCGGCCTGGCCGGTGGCTACGGCAATATCGGGTACATGGGCCCGGGCCTTGCTCTCGCAACGCTGGGACCGCAGGCGGCGGTGCCGGTCGCGCTGATCTTTTGCTTCGATACGTTGTTGCTGTTCTCGCTGGTTCCATTCCTGATGGCATTCGCCAATCCCAAGCAAAAAAGTATCGGTGCAACAGCCGTCGAGGTGGTCACGCGTATCGTTACCCATCCATTGGTAATTGCAACTGCGGTTGGTGTTGCTTCGGCTGCCGTACATCTCCGGCCGCCACTCGCGCTGGAGCGTCTGCTTCAATTCTTGCAGAATGCAGCAGCGCCGTGCGCGCTTTTTACGCTCGGTGTCACGGTCGCGCTGCGGCCGCTGAGAAAGATGCCGTGGGAGGTGCCGTTTCTGGTCTCGGTCAAGCTCGTGTTGCACCCGCTGCTTGTGTTTCTGTTGTTGTCGCTGTTCGGCGTCGCCGATCAAAGCTGGGTCTATACGGCGGTGCTGATGGCGGCCTTGCCGCCGGCGCTCAATGTGTTCGTGTTCGCGCGGCAATACGACACTTGGGTCGAACAGGCATCCGGCGCGGTCCTGGTTGGCACGCTGATTTCGGTTGTTACGCTGACATCAGTGATGTGGATGGTCAGGACGCACACACTGCCACCGCTTTTGTTCAGGTGATTTCATGCAACCTTTGTCCGGCCTCCTGGTTCTCGATTTTGCAACGTTGCTGCCGGGGCCATTGGCAACCTTGATGCTCGCGGAAGCCGGCGCCGAGGTGGTCAAGATCGAACAGCCGGGAGGGGAGAATGCGCGGCACTTCCCACCCTTGATCGACGGTGAAAGCGCAGCCTTTGCCATGCTCAATCGCGGCAAGAAGAGTGTGACCATCGATCTCAAGAATGAGGCTGATCGTGCTAAACTTAAACCTTTGCTTGAACGCGCTGACATTTTGGTCGAGCAATTCCGCCCCGGCGTGATGGGACGATTGGGCCTGGGCTATGAAGAAGTGCACAAGCTCAATCCGAAACTGATCTATTGCTCGATCTCTGGTTACGGTCAGAGCGGCCCGCGCGTACATGAGGCCGGCCACGACATCAATTACATCGGCAATACCGGGCTGCTGGATTTGCAGCCGGGGCCACGCGATCACCCGGTGGTGCCGCCGATGCTGACTGCCGACATCGCGGGGGGCAGTTTTCCGGCGGTGATCAATATCCTTCTGGCTTTGCGCGCGCGCGACCAAAGCGGGCAAGGCTGTCACATTGACATCGCCATGAGCGACGCAATGTTCACCTTCACCTGGGCCGCGCTGGCGCTTGGCGCCGCCACCGGGCGGTTTCCCACACCCGGGGAGATGTGGCTGGTTGGCGGTTCGCCGCGCTATCAGATCTATCCGACCAAAGATGGCAGACTGGTTGCCTGTGGGGCGCTGGAGCCAAAGTTCTGGTCTGCTTTCACGAAGGCGATTTCCTTGCCGCCAGAGCTTGTTGACGACATGCGCAATCCCAAGGCGACGCGCGATGCCGTTGCAACACTGATTGCGAACCGGACCTCCGACGAGTGGCGGCCGATCTTCGCCGCAGCCGATTGCTGCACCACCATCGTGACGCCGCTGCGCGACGCGATACACGATCCGCATTTTGTGGAACGCGGACTGTTTGCGCATCAGGTCGCAACCGCCTCGGGCAAAGCGATTCCGGCGTTGCCGGTTCCGATCGCGCCGGAGTTTCGTGCGGCGCCGTCCGCGAAGAAGGCGCCGAAGCTTTAATGACTAAAGTACTTCGCCGCGCATCAACCGCGGCTGTGCCGCGGCGGGGGCGACGCCCTCACGCATGACCGCGCGTCTTAACGGACCGATGCGATCGATCAAGTAGAGACCGAGTCCGCGCGCGCCCTGCGCCGGCAGGAAATCCGTGAGCAGGGTGCGGTTGAGCAAATCAATCGCCAGTGTGCGGCTGCCAATGTCGGCGCGCCGCATGCGGTCGTAAGCATTGAGTATGCTGGTGCCGCCTATGTCATGGCCGCGGCGATGGGCGCCAACAGCGAGCTCGCCGATACTGGCAGCATCGCGAAGTCCCAGGTTGAGGCCTTGCGCGCCGATTGGTGGGACGACATGGGCAGCTTCGCCAACCAGCGCGACACGTTTGTCGGCGAAGCGTTGCGCGGTGGCGACGTGAAGTGGAAACAATCCGCGGCCCGGCTCGACTTCGATCTTTCCAAGAATCGAATGGGAAGCGCGTTCGATTTCATCTGAAAGTTCGTCATTGTTGAGCGCGGCAAGCTCGTCAGCCTTGGCTGGATCGGTCACCCAGACCAAACTTGATCGTTGGCCCGGCAACGGCACCAAAGTGAACGGTCCGCTCGGTGTATGGAATTCGGTCGATGCATCACGGTGCGGTCGCGAATGCCGCAGGCATACCGTCAGCGCAACTTGTGGGTAGCGACGATCGTCGACTTTGATGCCGGCGGCTTTGCGACAGAGAGACTGGCGCCCGTCGGCTCCAACGACCAACTTCGCATGTAGCGGCAAGCCATCCTTTAGCTCAACCTCCACTTCATCGGATTGCGGCAAGACAGCGCGCACTTCGTCTTCGAAAATTTGCAGATTTGGCAGGAAGCGCGCGCGTTGCTCGAGCGCTTCGATCAGGTGGCGGTTTTCGATATTGTAGCCGAAGGCGTCGAGTTCGATTTCACCCGCTTCGAATTTCACTTCGGGCGAGCGCCAAAGCCGGCCGGTATCGTCGACAATGCGCATGACTTTGAGCGGTGCCGCATTGGCAGCGCAATAGGCCCATACTCCCAGAGTCTCCATTGCGGTCACGGAACCCGCCAGCAGGGCAGTGGTGCGATTGTCCGGGGTGCCCGGCCGTTTCCCCACCAGCACCGTGGCAATGCCACCCTCAGCCAGCGCGATCGCTGCGGTGAGCCCGGCGGGCCCGCCTCCGACAACGACCGTTGCAAGGCTATCGTTATGTTTGTCCGGCATCAAAGCGGGCGCTCCGGTTCGTTGTTAACCGCACTAGCACGCATAGGCCGGTACGGAAACCGCGGCGAAGACTTGCGGTACCCCAGCGCCGCTCGATGCGCTATGCAAAAGGCTGTCATGACCGAAGCCGCCGGACACGATTTCAACCATTTACCGCCGGGCGCGGCCGGGCTCGGCCGTGTCTTGGCACGTCCGAAATTGGTGGCGGCGCTGTGCATTGTCGTTCTGGCTGTTCTTGGCTGGGCTTATCTTGCGCTGCTGCTGGCTGACATGGGCGGGTCGTTCGGTGGGTACGCGGCCGGCGTGGTCCAGGCGCTCTGCCGGCCGCTGCCTGACGGATCATGGAGTGCGAGCGGCATCGCGGTTATCGCGTCGATGTGGAGCGCAATGACACTCGCAATGATGCTACCGAGCGCCGCGCCGATGATTATGACTTATGCCGGGATTGCCGATACTGCGGCGCGCAAAGGTGAACGCATCGTATCGCCATTCGTACTCGCCGCCGGCTATACCGTGGTCTGGCTCGGCTTCGCCGTTGTTGCGACGTTTGTGCAAGTTGTGGTCACGCGTGCCGCGTTGCTCGATGCCGGCATGGCGCCGGCGAGCGGATTATTCACTGGTGCAATCTTCATTGGCGCCGGACTCTACCAGTTCTCCGCTCTCAAGCACGCTTGCCTTACACGGTGCCAGCAGCCATTCCCGTTTTTCTTCGCCAACTGGGCGACGACGTCACTCGGCGTGTTCCGTCTCGGCGTGAAACAAGGCTTCTATTGCCTCGGCTGCTGCTGGGCGATGATGGTGGTTATGTTCGCTGTGGGTGTGATGAACGTGGTCTGGATGGCCGGGATCGGCGTGGTCATGACGATCGAAAAAATGCTCACTGGTCGGCGCTTCACTTACGCTGTCGGCGTGGCGCTCATCGCCACTGGTGCCGGTATCGTGCTGACAGCATTTGCAGCACATTGGCCAGCGCGGATGACTTGAGCTAGGAAAAGAACGGTGGAGGAAACGCGTTGTCGGAAAGCTGGAGCATAAAAGGCGAAATGGCGCTTTCGTGCAGCTGCACGGTTTTTTGTCCGTGTGTGCTGTCGCTCGGCGAGCATCCGCCGACGGAAGATCGTTGCCAGACCTGGGCGGGAATCCGGATCGACGACGGCCACGTCGACAATGTCGATCTGACGGGTATCAAGGTCGGTCTCATGATGGATCTGCCCGGCATCATGGCGCGCGGTAACTGGACCGCGGCGCTGTTCGTGGACGAGAATGCTTCCGTGCACGCAGTGAAGGGTCTTACGCGTATTTTCACCGGGCGTGTCGGTGGGACCACCCATTTGTTGTCGATACTGGTCGGACAATTCCTCGGCGTGCGCCAGGTACCCATTACCTACGAGACCAAAGGCGAGACTTCGCATCGTGCGCATTGAGAAATATGTCGACGGCGCGATTACACCTGTGCGTGGCAAGGAAGCGGGGCAAAACGTCGTCATCCGCAACAGTGAGTATTGGATCGGGCCCGATGTTATTGTCTCGCGTGCGGACAAATCGCGTTTTCGCGGCTTCGGCCGTAACTGGAATTTGGCCGGCCGCTCGGCTGAGATCGTCAAGCTGGATTGGGGTAACAGTTAAGTGACGGCTTTCGAGCGCATTCGCGCGTTTACCGTTCACATATTCACCGCCACTGGCGCGGCGCTGGCATTTCTCGCAATGATTCTGGCGACCGGCGGGCACTGGGCGGCGATGTTCCTTTGTCTTGGTTTGGCGCTCGTCGTGGATGGCGCCGATGGACCTATGGCGCGCGCCTTCGATGTAAGGAAGGCATTGCCACGCTGGTCTGGGGAAACTCTCGACCTGGTTGTCGATTTTACGACATATGTTTTTGTTCCGGCGTATGCCATCGCCGCCAGTGGGTTGCTGCCGCAGTTATTCGCGATCCCGGCGGGCGTCGTCGTAGTCATCAGCGGCGCGCTTTATTTCGCTGATGGCGAGATGAAAACCAAAGACCACTATTTTCGTGGATTCCCCGCCGTCTGGAATTTGGCAGCATTCTATCTCTATCTGATCGAGCCGCCAGAATGGATCGCAGCGGTTTCTGTGGCCGCTCTTGCCGGTCTGAGCTTCGCACCCATCAAATTTCTTCATCCGCTGCGTGTGCAACACTGGCGGACATTCAACATAGCGCTGTTGGCACTGTGGGCGGTGCTGGCTTTTATTGCTGTCGTTCAGAACCTGTCGCCCGGGGTTTACATAACGCTGCCACTGTCGCTTATCGCCGTGTATTTTTTTTCGATTGGTTTATTGCGAACGCCTGCCTGATCGTGTTCGATCTGCCACCGCCCATTCTGGAGTAGCGAATGTCTAGACCAGTCCTCCTTATCGCCGGCGGCAGCCGTGGTATCGGCGCCGCAACCGCAAAACTTGCGGGCGCGCGCGGCTATGACGTTGCGGTGAACTATAAAAATAATTCGAACGCCGCGGCCTCAGTCGTCAAGGCAGTAGAAAAGGCAGGTGGCAAAGCTGTCGCCATCCAGGGAGACATGGCGCTGGAAAACGATATAGAGCGTGTGTTCGATACAGCCAGCGATACGTTCGGTTCGCTCACGCATTTCGTGCACAGCTCCGGTATCAGCGGGAGCTATTCGCGCCTCGATGATGCCAGCGCGCAAACCATCCGCGAGGTCCTTGATGTTGATACGTTTGGGGCGCTGCTTTGCCTGCGCGCGTGCGTACGGCGGATGTCCACAAAGCACGGCGGAAAGGGCGGCGCAGTTGTGATGCTTTCGTCTATGGCAGCGCCGCTCGGCGGCGCGAACGAGTGCGTCTGGTATGCGGCGGCGAAGGGCGGTGTCGATTCAATGGTGATCGGCGTTTCCCGCGAGGTCGCCAAGGAAGGTATGCGCATCAATGCCGTAACGCCGGGCGTGATTGATACCGATATACAACCACCGGGTCGTATTGAGCGGGTGACCCCCATGCTTCCGATGGGTAGGGCGGGTCAACCCGACGAAGTGGCGGAGGCTGTACTATTTCTCCTTTCGGACGCTGCCGGCTATATCAACGGAGCGAACCTGCGGGTTTCGGGGGCGCGCTGAACCGCCTTGCGCTCAGCGCGCGGCTGCCTATGATCGCCGCCGACTTCCTACCCACATAACAACGTAAGCGTATTCAAGGAGTGAAACATGGTCGCGGCAGTGCGCGTTCACAAACACGGCGGTCCCGAAGTTCTAACCTATGAGGACGTCGAGATTCCGGCGCCCGGCCAGGGCCAAATCAAGATCAAGCAGCATGCCGCCGGCATCAATTTTATCGATACCTATTTCCGCATGGGCATGTACCCCTCGCCGGTTGGCATGCCGTTCATTGCCGGCAACGAGAGCGCGGGTCAGGTCATTGCAGTTGGTCCTGGCGTGACGGACGTCAAGGTTGGCGACCGCGTTGCCTTCGTAGGGCCGCTCGGCGGCTATGCCGGTGAGCGAGTTGTACCGGCCGACCGTGCTGTGAAGCTGCCCGACAATATTTCCTATGAGCAGGCTGCCGGCATGATGCTCAAAGGTATGACCGTCCAGTATCTGCTCAACCGCACCTACAAGGTGGGCAAGGGCACCATTTGTCTTATCCATGCCGCCGCGGGCGGCGTAGGTCTGATCGCGTGCCAGTGGGCGAACCATCTCGGTGCCACCGTGATCGGCACTGTCGGTTCGAAGGACAAGGCCGAGCTTGCAAAGAAGAACGGCTGCCACCACACCATTCTCTACCGCGACGAGGACTTCGTGGCGAAGGTGAAGGAGATTACCAGCGGCAAGCTTTGCGATGTGGTGTACGACGGCATCGGCAAGACCACGTTTCCGGCTTCGCTCGATTGCCTGCGTCCGCTTGGCTACTTTGTCAGTTTCGGTAGTGCATCGGGTCAGATCGAAGCCTTCAACATCAATATTCTTCAGGCCAAAGGCTCGCTGTTCGCGACCCGTCCGACGCTCAACCACTATGTCGCCAAGCGCGATGATCTAATCTCATGCGCCAGGGACCTGTTCGAGAAGGTGGGTTCCGGAGCCGTGAAGATACCGGTCAATCAGACTTATTCGTTGAAAGACGCCGCCAAGGCGCACAAGGAACTCGAAAGCCGCGACACGACCGGATCGTCCATCCTGGTACCATAGCGGCTGGGCACGCTATGCCTCACGCGGTGGCGATTCCGTTATTCCTCGCCGCCGCGCTGTCGGCGCGCGCCGACGCAATCTCTGACACCGAAGCGCTGACGATCGTTCAAAAACACTGCGTGATTTGCCACGCAGCAAAGCCCGCACACGAGAGCTTCCAGGAAGCACCGAAAGACGTCACGCTGGAAACCGTCGCCGAAATAAAGAAGCACGCTACGGCGGTATATACACAAACGGTGCAGCCCAAAGCTATGCCGCTCGGCGATCAGACCGCCATGACCGACGACGAACGCGCCGCTCTTGGTCGTTTGCTGAAGGGGCTTCCGTGACCGACGAGGCAAAGCCCTGGGGCATCTTCGCTACGTTCGCACTTGGTGCGCTCGCGCTTCTCGGCGGTCAGTTCTCCGGGATAGCGGCCGTGAGCGGGTTGTACGGCTTCGATCTCAAGCACATGGGGGCGATCAGCCGTGACGGTGGCGCTATCGTTCTGTTCATCTGCGTGTCGGCGCCGGTTCAGGTGGCGCTGCTGTTGGCGGCAGCCGGCTACAAGGGCAACGCGGCCGCCTATCTTGGCTACAAGCTGCCCCGGCGGAGCGAAGTGCTGTTTGGACTTGCAGTGCTCGCGGCTTTGATCGTGGTAGGCGATGCCGTGAGCCTGCTGGCGGGCCGGAGCGTCGTCGATCGATTTCAAACCGATATCTATCAAGCCGCGAAAAGCGCGAATTTGTTTCCGCTGCTCTTGCTTGCCATCACGGTTCTGATTCCAATTGGCGAAGAAAGCCTGTTCCGCGGCTTCCTGTTTAGGGGTTGGCTACGGTCTCCGCGCAGCGCCTGGCCCGTCATCGTGCTTACGGCGGGATTGTTTGCGGTAATTCACGTCCAATACGATTGGTTTCTCATCGCCCAAGTGTTTGCTTTCGGCGTCCTGTTTGGATGGATGCGCTGGGCGACCGGCTCGACCATCTTGACCATGCTATTGCACGGCTTGGTCAACCTGGAAGGCATGGTCGAAACGCTATTGAGTGGAAGTAGCTGATTGACTCGTGATCGAAATCGCATGGCCCTGCGCTCAAAGCAGCGCGGCGATCCGGGCAATTGCTGGATGGTGATGGAGTCCGGCCGGTAGACGCGGCAGGCCGACAACCTCTATGCCACCCGCAAAGCGCATAATGCTCGCAACAGTGTCATCGAGCTCCACGGTATCACGCTCGTTTTCGCTTACGACAATGGCAGCGATGGTCAGCTTGCGTTGCGCCAGCACGTCAAGCGCTGTGAGCGTGTGGCTGATTGTACCCAGATAGCCGCCTACGACGAGCAGCAAAGGAATATCGAGCGCCGCCATCCAATCGAGAACTGTGCGGTGCGCGTCGAGCGGCACCATGATGCCGCCGACACCTTCGATAAATAGCGGCCCGGTAGCAGCATCGACCGCGGCGCGGCTGAATGAAATCAGTTTATCGAAATCGATGGTTCTGCCTTCGCGGGCGGCGGCGAGATCCGGTGCGAGCGGCGCCCGGAAACGCCAAGGCGCAATTCGTTCGATTTCGTCGGCGGTGACCTGCCGCCCGAGCGCCGAGAGCAGAACGGCAGGATCACTGGTCTCGACGACCGAGGAATCATAGCCGCTCACCACTGGCTTGAGCGCGGCAACTGGCTGGTTGGATTCCCGCAGATATCGGATGAGGCCGGAAGTGACAAAGGTCTTGCCGACGTCGGTACCGGTCGAGGTAACGAAATACGCGGCCACGATTTACGCCAATATCTTGTCGCGCACGATGTCGGCCAGGCGGCTAACTTCGTCGTCAGGATGTTGCGCCGTAAATGTCAATCGAAGACGAGCAGTGCCGGCCGGCACAGTAGGCGGACGAATAGCGACGACGAGATAACCCTCGTCTTCCAGGTAATTCGAGGCGACCATGGCGATATCTTCGCTTCCGATAATAACGGGCACGATCGGGCTCTGCGCTTCCGGTAGCCCGGCACGTTTTGTGAAGACTTTGGCTTTTTCGACAGGTAACGCCGCATAACCCGGCTCCCGTTCAATCAGGTCGAGTGCAGCGATGGCCGCCGCCACGCAGGCCGGCGGCAGTCCGGTCGAATAGATCAGAGTGCGTGCGCGATTGCGTATCAACTCGATCACCTGTCCGGATGCGCAAAGATAACCGCCATAGGAACCAATTGCTTTTGACAAGGTACCCATCTGAAGTGGCACAGGAATATGCGTGTTTCCGGCGAAGCTCGACCCACGGCCGCCGCCCACAACGCCGATACCGTGGGCGTCATCGGACATCAGCCACGCGTCGTATTCATTCGCAAGTAGCGAGAGTTCGGCGAGCGGGGGCAGATCGCCGTCCATGGAAAACACGCCGTCGGTGACGACCAAGGCGTGATCGTGCTCAGTGCGATGTGCGGCAAGTAATTCGCGCACGTGGGCGATGTCGTTGTGACGAAATGTAATGACCTTCCCACGTGACAAATGCGCGCCTGCATAAATGCAGGCGTGCGAAAGCTCATCGAGCAATACAAGCCCATCCTGCCCAATCAGCACTGGAATGATGCCGGAATTGGCGAGATAGCCTGAACCAAAGACGCAGGCGGCTTCGGTGTGTTTGAATTGTGCAAGGCGCGTTTCCAGCTGCGCATAAAGTGGATGGTTGCCGGTCACCAGCCGGGAAGCGCCGGAGCCGGCGCCATATTCCTCGATTGCGGCGATGGCGGCTGCCTTAACTGCGGGATGTTGGGTCAGGTTGAGATAATCGTTACAGGAAAAAGACAAGAGCCGGCGTCCGCCGCGCTCAAGCCAAATGCCGTCTTCTCGCAATGTCTCGTTCAGCGTCCTGTAAAGGTGCCGGCGCTTGATATCGTCTAGTTTTTCTTGCGCGAACCGGTCGAGCGAATGCATGAGAAGACCTTGCAAGACAATACGCCAGATGCTTAGCACGAACGGGGCGGGGAAGCGTCAAATGGCGGGTGGATCCAGCAAAAACAACGTGATGCCGGGCTGGCTTTCCGAGGGGCTGGAGCATGTCTGGCTGCCCTATGCCCAAATGAAGACCGTGTCGCCTCCTTTGCCGGTTGTACGGACCCATGGTGCGCGCATAGTGCTGGCGGACGGCCGCGAATTAATCGATGGCATCGCGAGTTGGTGGACGGCTTGTCATGGCTACAACCACCCGCACATAAAGCGGGCTGTGGAGACTCAGCTGGCGCAAATGCCGCACGTCATGTTCGGCGGGCTCGTACACGAACAGGCCTTGCGACTCGCGAAGCGTCTTACATCGTTGCTGCCCGGCGATCTCACGCGTGTCTTCTTTTCCGATTTCAGGCTCGGTCGCCGTTGAGGTCGCGTTGAAAATGGCGACGCAATATTGGACCAATCGGGGGCTGCCGGCGCGTACGCGATTCGTAAGCTTTCGAGGCGGGTATCATGGCGATACCGCGTGGGCCATGGCGGTCTGCGATCCCGAAATCGGGATGCACGGCCAGTTGGCGAATCTCGCGCCAAGCCATCCGGTCGTCGAGTTGCCGTGCGACGACGAAACGGCTCTCGCTCTCGATCGCGTGTTGGAACGCTATAGTGACGATTTGGCGGGCATCATTGTCGAGCCGCTGGTGCAAGGTGCCGGCGGAATGAAATTTCATGACGCAGCGGCACTCAGGCGCATGCGCACACTTGCAGACAAACATGATCTCTTACTGATCTTCGACGAAATCTTTACAGGCTTTGGCCGCACCGGCAGCATGTTCGCCTGCGACCAGGCAGGGGTTATGCCTGATATCATCACGCTGTCAAAGGCACTTACCGGCGGCACGTTGCCGCTGGCGGCGACCGTCGCCACCCGTAGAGTATTTGAGGCGTTCTGGTCGGACGATCCGCAAAAGGCGTTAATGCACGGACCGACCTTCATGGCGAATGCGCTGGCCTGTGCGGCCGCCAATGCGTCGCTCGACCTGTTCGAACACGAACCACGCATGAAGCAGGTCGCCGATGTGGCCTCCGCACTTGAGCGCGGGTTGACGCAATGCCGAGCGTCATCGCGCGTGAAAGATGTCCGCGTGAAGGGAGCGATCGCGGCAGTTGAGCTCGACCATATCGAGGATCGCAACGCGCTTCGCGCGCGTTTTGTAGAGCAGGGCGTTTTTGTCCGTCCGATCGGCAATGTTATTTATCTTACGCCAGCTTTCACAATTTCGGCCGATGAACTCAAATCACTCACCGACGCGGTTGTCAGCGTTATACCGGAAATCACGCACTAGGGAGACATGGAATGGCGTATAGCGGACCGGCGATTGATACGCACCATCATATCTGGCTGCGCAAGGACGTGGCGTGGCTGGCCGATCCGCCGATTCCGCGCATGTTCGGCGACTATTTCGGTATCCGTCGCGACTATCCCGTTGAAGAGTTCATGCAGGACGTCAAGCCGCAAGGCGTCACCAAATCGGTGCATGTCACCGCGATGTGGGGCCCGGGCCGCGCGCTCGACGAGACGAAATGGCTGCAAGCGATTGCCGATAAGCATGGATTCCCGCATGGCATCGTCTGTAATGCTGATCTTGCAGATTCGAATGTTGAGAGCGCATTGAAAGCGCAGAAGCAATTTTCAAACCTGCGCGGCGTGCGCCAGATGCTCTATTGGGACAGCGAGGCCGTGCGGCAAGGAGCGCCGCGGCCGGATTTCTGCAATTCACCCGATTTCCGCCGCGGATTTGCGCTGCTGGAAAAGCACAATTTGCATTTCGAATTGCAGGTCTATGCCGGCCAGGCGGCCTATGCCGTCGAACTGATCAAGGCTTTTCCGAACGTGCGCATGATTCTGGTGCATGCCGGCATGCTGACCGCCCGCACGCAGTCAGCGATCGACCAGTGGCGCAACGCGCTTGCGATGATGGCGGCGTTTCCGAATTTACATGTGAAGATTTCAGGGCTCGGCATGTATACCAACGGCATCACGTTGCCGCACGCGCGCCAGGTGATCCGCGATGTGATCCAGATCTTCGGCATCGAGCGCACGATCTACGGCAGCAATTTTCCGCTCGAAAAGCTGCACGCGAGCTATGCGGATTTCCTCAGCGTCTACCGCACGGTGCTGGCCGAATATACCGAGGTCGAACAGCGCGCCGTGCTGCACGACAATGCGGCGAAGTTTTATCGGATCTGACGATTAAAAGCCGACAGCCGTGCCGTGCAGATCGTATTCGTCGGCGCGTTCGATCTTTACGGTCGCGATCTCGCCGACACGCAGGGGCCGATGGCTTGCCACATAGACTGCGCCGTCGATTTCCGGCGCGTCGGCCATGGAGCGGCCTTTCGCCACGCTCGGCCCGACCTCGTCGATGATCACCTTCTGCCGGGTGCCGACCTTGCGCTTCAGGCGGCGCGCAGAAATCTTCTGTTGCGTCTGCATCAAGCGATGCCAGCGTTGTTCCTTTACCTCGTCCGGCACTGGAGTACCGAGATCGTTGGCGACGGCGCCCTTCACCGGCTCATATTTGAAGCAACCGACGCGGTCGAGGGACGCTTCCTCAAGCCATTCCAGCAATATTTCAAAGTCCGCATCAGTCTCGCCTGGGAATCCGACAATAAAGGTCGAACGCAACGTCAGGTCCGGACACTGCTCGCGCCAGTGCGCAATGCGCTCAAGTGTTTTTTCCTGGGCTGCCGGCCGCCGCATGCGCTTCAAAACATCGGGCGAGGCATGCTGAAACGGGATATCGAGATAAGGCAGGATCTTTCGATCCGTCATGAGTGAAATGACTTCGTCCACATGCGGATAAGGGTACACATAGTGTAGCCGCACCCAAACGCCGAGTTCGCCCAAAGCGCTGGCAAGATCGATGAATTTCGCGCGCACGTCCTTGTCGCGCCATTGGCTCGCCGCATACTTGATGTCGAGGCCGTAAGCCGAGGTGTCTTGCGAGATCACCAGCAATTCTTTCACGCCGGCCTTTACCAGCTTCTCGGCCTCGCGCAACACGTCAGCAGCCGGGCGCGATACGAGATCGCCGCGCAAACGTGGAATGATGCAGAACGTGCAGCGATTGTTGCAGCCTTCGGAAATCTTCAAATAGGCATAGTGGCGGGGCGTCAGCTTGATGCCTTCCGGCGGCACCAGATCGAGGAATGGGTCGTGCTTCGGTGGCAACACCTTGTGCACGGCCTCGACCACCGTTTCATATTGTTGCGGGCCGGTGATTGCGAGGACATCGGGATATGCCGACGAAATGCTTTCCGGCTCCGCGCCCATGCAGCCCGTGACAATAACCTTGCCGTTTTCCTTCAGCGCGTCGCCGATGGCGGCAAGCGACTCTGCCTTCGCGCTGTCGAGAAAGCCGCAGGTGTTGACGATAACAAGGTCCGATCCCTCGTGCTGGCGCGAGAGTTCGTAGCCTTCCGCACGCAGGCGCGTGACAATTCGCTCGCTGTCAACCAACGCTTTCGGGCACCCAAGCGAAACGAAACTCACCCTGGGGGCAGCAATATCGTCGTTTTTCGTTGTGGGATCGCGCATGCCGGCATGGAGCTAATGGCGATTGCGCCGAATAGCAAGCCATGAGGCCGCCTGGGCTATTTATTGCGCCAGGCCTCAGCCTCCTCATAAAACTTCTTCTCCCACGCCTTTTGATTGTCCATGCCTTCGCGGATGAAGGGCGTGAACATGGCCAAATGTAGCAATAACCAGTTGGTAAAATTGGCGGGGAAGTGCAGGGGCTTCCGGAAGTCGACGAAAAGCACGACGCGCGTATGCGGCGTGCGGTTCCAGGCTTCGTGCTCGTAGGCGTCGTCAAAAATCACGGCTTCCCCTTCGCGCCAGCGATAGACCTCGTTCTCAACCCGGATGCCAAGCTGTTCGCGTGGCTCCGGCACAACGAGACCGAGATGCAGGCGCAGAACTCCGTTATAAGGTCCACGGTGGGGTGGCAGATGCTTACCGGGCTCGAGGATCGAGAACATCACCGTGATCAGTCCGGGAATATTCTGACAGATGCGCCAGGTTTCCGGACACAGTTTGATGTTGTTCTCGGAGCGGAAGCCATAGCCGGCGAGCAGGAACGTCTTCCAGCCGCGGTCTTGACTAATGGTCGAGACGTCGGTCGCCAGTTCGTGGAAACCGGGCAGTTCTTCCTTGCGCATGAGCACCCGGTCGAGCTCGGCGCGGATTGCCCGCCATTCGCATTCGATTGCGGTGACCCACGGAAAGACGGCCTTGTCATAGATCGGCGGATTGCCGACCTTGGTCAAAGCGAGATTTAATCGCTCGGCCCATGCCACGAGACGCATGAAGAAGCGAGTGACCAAGCTGGGCCGCGCCAATGGCCTAATGCCAGTTGTTCCGAATTTTTGTGCCGGGCCTTGGTCGTGATGGGCATGCTGCTCTACGACGCCACTCAATGCCGGTTTCCTCCGCGCATCCCCCGAGAAACTAAACGCTTCCGCTTGCTACAATAGCAATCGTCCCGCCGGGGCGGAAGTTCCCACAGCCAGTCCGGGCATCGATGGCGAAGCAGAGCCTGCGGCGCTATGCTGTTAGTATTGGATAGTGTCATGAGACGAATCATCATCCTCTTAGGGCTGCTCTGTGTCGGCCTTTTGGCGTTCTCTGGCCCGGCCACTGCGGTCGATGGCCAGGCGCCGCGGTGGCGATTTAACGCCCACGGCGCCGAGCTGCCGTTCCCGCGTGGCGAGCGTGCCGAGTCAGTCTGGGCCTCAGGTGCTTGCTGGACCGAATGCGGCTCTTATTGCGCGTGGGGAATGGCGGGGTGCCTGCAGCAAGACTCGCAAGGGCACTGTGTGAAGCTCACCGACAAATGCGATCGCTATTGCCAGCGCGAATGCCGGACCATGGGCGGGCCATATTTGCCCGTTGAATTTCCTTGGGAGTAGTTCAGTTCGCCGTTTTCGACGGAAATTCTTGCTGGGGCGGAAACGAAGCGATTTGCTAAGGTGTCATATGTAGCCACGTTCCGCGGCTACCCACTTTGTGCGCAACGGTAGTCAAAGCGCCGGATTGTCGCCGGTGAGGCTTCGCCGCTCAGGCGCCCTGCGGGTTTACAATTGCGTATCCGCTGATCGAGCGTACGTGCTCGCGGGTCAGGCCGCCACCCGAATTGCCGTCGTGCACCAGCCAATCATTGCCGTCGACGTGGCTTATCAGCACCATCACATGATGGTTACGCACCGCTGCCATTCCCGGAGCGGGCGAAGTACGCGGAAATTTCCTGAGCCAGTTAGAGGCCAAATTCAGTTCGGCGCGGACATGCCCGAAGATATACCGGGATGCTTCACAGCCGCAGAACGCATGCGGACACTCGGAGGGTCTGCCGCCGATGACGACGCCATCCTCGTTGCCATTGGCGTCAATTGCACGCGAGGCCGCCCCGCGGTTATCCGAACAGCCGCGTTCATTGCAGATAATCTGCGCGGGACCTACCCGGTCACCTCGGTAGCGTGCGTGCCTGGGCTTCGCGTTTGCGGTGGCCGTAATGGCGGTTGAAAGAATCGCGACTATGAAAATTGTTGAGTATTTGAGCAACGAAACCTCCAAGCGTTAGGCGCGGTTTGTTCCCGCAGAATCGGTTTCTCCGTTGGCCATTCGCCTTGTTGCGACATAAACCGGAACGCGGAACCTGTAGCCTCTCGCCTTTGCGGGGGCGATCAAATCCGCCAAGTAACGTGACTGGGTAACGTTAAGAGCGATGCTGTACTTAGGTTTCATCGCTTATTGATTGAAATTGTCGTCCGCCGGCTGCCTCGCGCTACGCATAGAGTAGTAAATGACGATGCGGCGAGTGCATTAACGCTGTCTCATAACACTAATATTGGAAAGCAATTGAGGGTACACGATCGTCAACTATTCTGGCGCGATCGAAGAAAAGGGGGAAAGCCGAACGTCCGGAATATCCAGCGATGCCGCGCATGATCGCAAGCAGCCACAACGGTCTTCGAACACTTCATCCGGGGTATTTGCGCGCGCGAAATCGGAAGCCAAGTCTCACAGATGATTCGACTTGGCATCTTTGGACGGTAGTTATTCCAAGACGATCTATTACCGACCGGCTCATTTGTGGAACGGTATGGCGCCGATGGGACGGGCACCAATGGATCTACAAGAAGCATACTGATTGGTGACGTCATCCTGATTTTTTCCGAGTAACCGCAGGTCAATGGCTGAAAATCCGGCGCAATGTATGTGTGATCTAGCTAACAGAGTTATTCGGACATTTTGTAGCAGCCTGTCGATAGGCGTTCTGTCGGTTGTACCCGTGCTGCGAAATAAACGACGGAAAGGTGAACCTCCGCTCATCTTGGTGCGACCAACGTGAGATGGAGGCGCTCATGAACCAGCATCAGAAAGTCCCGCGACAGGAAGTATTGCTGCCGCTGCCCGTGAACAGGACTCGGGACCGCACTGCTGTCGTTCGAACTGCGATCTCGCCCACCGCCCCAGCGCCTGTCGCCGAGCCATTCATTCGCCGAATTTGGCCACTTGCAACGATCGTTTTTGGATTGGCGCTCACAGCCGCATGGATGTCTCTATTGGGATATCTCTTGGGGTACGTGCTTGTGACCCTGATAGGAATGGCGATTTAGTGCACTTAGTGCGAACGTGTCGCGACGATTGGTAGCGACCCTATCCGCCGGCTGTAAGTTTTTCACGAGCGAACGTTATTCGGCATTGCCTGAAATTCTCACAACCTGTTCCCCGCCAGCTATCCGCGTCAAGTGTTGCCAGATTGCTCAGGCTATTGCAGAACACCGCCTGACAAACACGGGTGGGCTAGGCAGTGCCTGACGCGGTACTTCGTGGCGTTTGCATCAATTACGATGTCATAGGTAACAGCGGTCCCTGGATTGCCCTTACCCCCGGCAGCCGGCGGCCCTATGGCGAACTGGTCGATCTGTCCAAAGCCATCGCCGCGTCCGGCTATCGCGTGCTGCTGCACGATCGCCGCAATTGCGGCGCCTCCGACGTCGCATTCGACGGCTCAGGATCCGAGCACGAAGTGTGGGCCGACGACCTATACGCGCTCGGGAAAGAGCTCGGTGCACTGCCGATGTATGTTGGCGGCTCCTCCGCGGGCGCGCGCCTTGCGATCCTTTATGCCATTCGGCATCCTGGCGGCTTGCGCGGTCTGCTGCTGTGGCGTGTCACCGGCGGCCAGGAGGCGGTCGATCGGCTAGCCGAGACCTACTACGGGCAGTTCATCAAGATCGCGCGCCTCGGTGGCATGAAAGCGGTGTGTGAAAGCGAACACTTCAGCGAATGCATCAAGGCGCGGCCGTCGAACCGCGAGCGGCTATTGAAAACTGATGTCGGACAATTCATTCAAGTAATGACCTATTGGCGCGAATGCTTCCTCCAGTCGGCGAATTTGCCGATTGTTGGAGCAACCGAAGCCGACCTCCATGCAATCAAGGCGCCAGCCTGTCTGATTGCCGGCAATGATGTGATCCACACGCCGGCGACCGCGCGAAAGGCTGCCTCGCTCATTCCCAATAGCGAATTGCACGACGACGTGGTGGAAAAGCGTTCGGATAACAACCTGCTGAAAGAGTGGGACCGCAATGAATGGCGTGAAGCCGAGCCGCGCATCGCCGCCATCTTTTCCGCGTTCCTGAAACGCGCCGAAAATAAATAAATAGCGTCAGTTTGTGATCGGGAAGGAATCCTCCATGAACCTAGAAATTCGCCGTGTGGTCACCGGGCACACTGCAGACGGGCGCGCTAAAGTCGAGGTCGACGAGATTGCCAAGAACGTGATCTCAAACCGACCCGGTGCGTCTTCCTGCGTGGTCTGGTCCACCAAAGGCCTTCCGGTCGACAACGATGGCTTCCGCGATCCAACCTCCGCGTCTTTCAAGACCACGATTGAGGGCGGCACCGTGTTCCGCGTCGTGCGCTATCAGCCGGGGGTCACTCCGCGCAATCATCGCACCGATTCAATTGACTATGCCGTCGTTATCTCTGGCGCAATCGACATGGAGCTTGACGACGGCGTGACCGTGAACCTCAAGGCCGGCGACGTGCTGGTGCAGCGCGGAACGATGCACAATTGGGTCAACCGCAGTACCGACGACTGCGTCATCGCCTTCGTGCTGATCAGCGCCAAGCCGGTGACAGCGGCAAACACGACGCTGCAAGCCGTTGGATAAGAAGCATCAGTTGGGCTGGATGCCCGCTGCTTTTACCGCGTCGCCCATCAGTTCGACTTCGCGGCGAAAATACACCGCGGTATCGGCCACATTTCGATTGTCTGGCATGTAGCCGTCGCGCTGCATGACGGATGCAACCGCCGGCACCTGTAGCGCCGCACGGACTGCAGCATTCAGCTTTTCGACGATTTCAGGTGCTGTCTTCGCCGGCGCGAAGAACATGCCCCACGAACCGATGGGATCGAACCCAGGAAGCATATCCCTCATGAGCGGTACGTCCGGGAATGCAGGGAACGGCTTGCTACCAGTGAACGCCAACGCGCGCACGCGCCCGTCCTTGATCAGCCCCATCACCGACGGCGGCGTTACGAACATGACTTCAACGCTGCCGC
Organism: uncultured Pseudomonadota bacterium; assembly: GCA_963762485.1. Classification (GTDB taxonomy): domain Bacteria; phylum Pseudomonadota; class Alphaproteobacteria; order Rhizobiales; family Xanthobacteraceae; genus Pseudolabrys. The sequence continues at coordinate 109,934 of CAVXLE010000013.1, forward strand.
TGAGCATGCCGGTCATAACCTCCGACGCCCCCTTGTAGGGGATGTGCTGCATAGTGATTCCGGCCTTTTTGCTGAAAATCTCGGCCGCGAGATGCAGGCCGTTGCCCACGCCGGGCGAACCATAAATCGCACGATCCTTTTTTGCGTGATCGATAAATTCCTGCAGCGTCTTGTACGGCGATTTTGCGTCGACCAACATGAATAGGCCATCGAGAATGCCGATGGTCGCTACCGGCGTGAGATCGGCGAATATATCGTACCCGAGATTCTTGTAAATGTAGGGCGTGGGAGCAATTCCATTCGAAGAGAACAGCAGAGTGTAGCCGTCCGGTTTTGATTGCACTACCGAGCGCGTGGCAATCGTTCCGTTGGCACCCAGCCGGTTTTCGACGAAGAACTGCTGCCCAAGGTTGACACTTAATTGTTGCGCGACCGTACGTGCCTGAATATCCGGACCGCTACCGGCGGCGTAGCCAACGACGACCCTGACGGGATGATCGGGGTATTGCTGTGCCTGCACCGTTGTTGATGCGAACAGCAGTGCGAGAGCAATCGCGACGAGCCAAACGCCGCTACGTTCTGGGTTGGCCATTTCACTCCCCGTTTTATCGTTACGCCTAGACTGAAGCGGTCTTATGCCTGTTGCAAGGCGGGTTCTTTATTTTGCTGCTGTGGGCTTTCGGTCCTGTATCGCCTGCCAGATGCGATATGGCGTCACCGGCATTCGGATATCGTCGATGCCGTAAACACCGAGCGCATCCACCACGCCGCTGACAATGGCCGCAGGCGCCGCCGTGGTGCCGCCTTCGCCGCCGGCCTTGATGCCGAGCGGATTTGTGGGGGAAAGCACCTCGACGATTTTAGTGGTGAATGAGGGTAGGCGATCGGAACGCGGCATGCCGTAGTCCATGAACGACCCGCACAACGGCTGGCCGTACATAGGCTCTACGACGCATTGTTCCCACAACGCCTGACCGACGCCCTGCGCGATCGCGCCATGCGTTTGCCCGTCGACAATCAGCGGGTTGATACAACGCCCGACATCGTCCACCGAGGCGTAGCGGGTAAGCTGCAGATCGCCGCTCAACGGGTCGATCTCGATTTCGCAAATGGCGCAACCGTTGGGAAAAACCGGCTCGTGCATTTCGTTATCGGTGACCACGGCGAGACCTGAGGCCATGTCGTCCGTCATGGGGCGACGGACCATCTCCTGGGCGAGTTCGAGAAAGTCGAAGCTGCGATTACTGTCGCGCACGGCAAAACGGCCGTCGTTGAATTCAACGCGGTCCGGCGATGTATTAAAAATCATCGCGGCGGCACGTTTGCCTTTGGCGATTAACTCGCCTGCCGCCAGCGAAAACACCGTGGCGGCGTGGCGCATGGAACGTCCGGAGTGGGTGCCACCTCCGGCCTTCACCACGTCGGTATCACCCAAGATGATGTGGACTTTCTCGATCGGGACCGCAATCAAGTCGGCCACAACCTGTGCAAAGCTGGTTTCGTGGCCCTGTCCTGCCGGCTGGGTGCCGATGACCACCTCTACGCCGCGATCCGGCAAAATCGCGATGCGCGTTTGTTCTTTTGGAGCACCGATCGATGACTCGACGTAGTTCGCAAGACCGCGTCCGAGAAGTTTGCCGCGCTTTTTCGCATTGCGCTGGCGCACTTTGAAGCCGTCCCAGTCGGCGAGACGCATGGCAAGGTCCATGTTCTCTGCGTATTGCCCGCTGTCGTAGAGCATTCCGACAGCGTTGCGGTAAGGCATCGCCCGAGGGCCTACCAAATTCCGTCGGCGCAACGTGATGCGGTCAATGCCGAGACGTTTGGCCGCGATGTCGATCAGCCGCTCGATCGCGAAAGTAATCTCCGGACGGCCGGAGCTGCGATAGGCTTGGGTCGGCACCGTATTGGTGAAGACCGCCATCGCCCGCAGCGACGCGACCGGAATATCATAGCTGCCGGTAATCAATCCGGCGCCCTTGCTCAGCGGCGACAGCGAGACGCAGCGGGCGCCGACATTGCTAATATTGGTCGCGCGTAACGCCAAAAACCGCCCGCGCTCATCGAGGGCAAGCTCGAATTTCGCCACTAGGTCGCGGCCCTGGTAATCGCTGATAAAGCACTCCGAGCGTGTGGCGGTGTACTTCACCGGACGGCCAAGTTTGCGGGCGGCCCATAGCACAAGGCCAAATTCGACATAAACGCGATTGCGCGTGCCGAAGTTGCCGCCGACATCGTAAGATAAGATGCGAATTTGCTCGGGATCGACTCCGAGCACCGCGGCAAGCTCGCGCTTTTGCCGGACCGCACCGCCGCTGCCAGCGTAGATCGTGTAGCGTCCTTCGGCTTTATCGTAGTTCGCCACCGCCGCACGCGGCTCCATTGGCGCTCCCGTCACCCGGCCGACATGAAACTCTCTTGCGACGACGTGCGCAGCGCTCGCCAGGATTCGCTCGGTTTCGGCCGCATGCCCGAAATGAGTGTCAACGAGGATGTTGTCAGAGACCTCGTCCCAGACGGTTGGTGCGCCTGGCCGCATGGCGTCTTCGGCATGCAAGATGCAGGGCAACGTTTCGTAGGTGACCTCGACCACTTCAGCAGCATCGAGCGCATGGTTCATGGTCTCGGCCACCACCATCGCAACCGCTTCACCGACGTGGCGGGCCTTGTCGGCTGGCAACAGCAGATGCGGGCCGAAGAAGACCTCGCCACCTCCGGGCCCGTGCAATTTCATGTCATATCTTGTTTTCGGCAGCGGATCGTGTGGGATGGCGCCGAGCTTTTCGGTAAGGCAATCCGCGCCGGTGTACACGCCGAGGACTCCAGGCATGTTCAGTGCGGCGGATGTGTCGATGCGCACAATTCGGGCATGGGCATGCGGCGAGCGCACCATTGCTGCATAGGTCTGGCCGGGAAAACAAAAATCATCGCTGAATTGGCCGCGCCCTATGAGCAGGCGCGCATCTTCGGTTCGCGGCAGGGGGTGGCCAATGAAACGGAATTTGGGAGTTTGTTCAGTCATCAGTGCCTAACATGCGAGGGCAGGATCGGCCGCAGTTGATAGCAAAACGCGCGAAAATCCAACCGCCTTTCGACGGTTAAAAGACGGCAACCGCCAAATGTCTTGCTGGAATGGCGGTCTTAGGAAATACTCGGCTCAGTTTTAAATCTCATGTGCAGCCTATGAAACATATAGCGATTAAATCAACGAACGCGCCGTTGCTCGTAGGGATTACCGGTGCGTCAGGCGCGATTTATGGCGTCAGGCTGCTTGAGTTGCTGCGCGAGAGCAATATCGAGACCCATCTGATCGTCTCGCGCGCCGCGCAGATGACGCTCGCTTACGAGACCGATCTGAAACTTGCCGATGTTACGAACCTCGCCACGGTCGTGCATTCGAACAGTGACGTCGGTGCGGCCTGCTCCAGCGGTTCCTTTCGTACGCGTGGCATGGTGATCGTGCCATGCTCGATAAAAACCATGGCGGAAATTGCGACCGGAAACACAGCGAACTTGATTTCGCGCGCTGGCGATGTCGTCTTGAAGGAGCGCAGGCGTCTGGTCCTCGTGCTGCGGGAAACACCTTTGCATATTGGGCATATCCGTAACATGGCAACGGTGACCGAGGCCGGCGCCATCGTCTATCCGCCAGTTCCGGCGTTTTACGCTTTGCCGAACTCGATTGAGGAAATGGTGGACCATACCCTCGCGCGCGTCCTTGAACTTTTCGATATTGACGTCGGCAAGGTGCGCCGCTGGACGGGCGGACGCGAAAGACCGAAAACCCGAGAACCGGCGGATCGTTCCTGACGTGCGAGCACGAACTTGGTCGAACAGGCCCCCCGCGATGGCGACCGTAGTGCACTTCAATACAGCAACGACTTTTGGCGCTTTTCGCTCGCCGTCTACGAACCGGTTGACGTCGCCGAAGAATGCCTTGCTTTGCAGGATGCTCTCGGACTGGACGTCAACCTTCTGCTTTTTTGTGCATGGCTTGGCACCCGCGCGTTTGTTTTGAGCCGTAGCGAAATAGAATCCGCCTCGCGAATAGTCGCTACCTGGCACGACAATGTCGTTCGCCCTCTGCGTAGCGTGCGCCGCCAAATAAAGGCGCGTTTTGGGAGTGAATTTGAGGACTTGAGGTCACGCGTCAAAATCATGGAGATCGAAGCGGAACAGATCGAGCAGGCAATGCTGTTCGACTACGCGCAGGGGATCCAAAGCTTGCGTGCTAGTACTGATCACCGCGATGCCATAGCCGGGAATGTCAGCGAATATATTGCGATGGTGTCCCGTCCGGCACAGCCCGGACTGGACGCGCCTTTCCTTATCCGTGCAGCGCGGCGTCTCGTGCAGCAATGACCGACACGGCCCATCAAGGTCGCGCCGTGTCTTCCTTTTTGTTTTTGATGGTATCCATATCGTGCATCACGCGCGCCCAGCGTTGCGTTTCGCTATTTATGAAGCGGTTGAAATCATCCGGGCTTCCGCCGAGCGGATTGAGCCCCTGGGTCTCGAGCTGCTTGAGCACTTCCGGATCCTTCAATGCCTGATTGGCCGCTTCGGAGATTTTGTCAATGACCGGCTTTGGTGTTCCTGCCGGACCAAGGATGCCGAACCATAGCCCGGTCGCGTAACCGGGCAGGGCCGCCTCGGCGATCGTCGGAAGGTCGGGGGCAATGCTCGCGCGTTTGGCTTCGCTCGTCGCCAGCGCCTTGACGCGCCCATCCTTGATAAAGCCCAGCACCGTAGACGCAGGCGCAAACATGACCTGGATACGGCCGGAAATAAGGTCCATCGCGGTTTGCGCGCTACCGGGATACAGAACACCGGTCATTTTTATTCCGGCCATTTGCTTGAACAGTTCGGTCGCGATGTGCGGTCCGCTGCCGAGGCCTGCCGCGCCATAGAGCAGCTCATCCGGCTTCTGTTGTGCAAGTGCGATGAGCTCTTTCACATCCTTGACGTTGAGCTCTGGGTTGACGACCAGAATGTTGGGAATCGAGCCCACAAGGACGATCGGCGCCATGTCCTTTTCAATGTTCGGAGCTTTATTCGGCATCAATATCGGATTGATGGTCATCGCGATGGTGCCGAATAATAGCGTGTACCCGTCCTTGGTGCTGCGCGCGACGTAGTCGGTCGCGATCATGCTGCTGGCGCCCGGACGATTTTCCACGATCACGGTTTGCCCCAGCAGATCTCCAAGCTTGTGGCTGACGATTCGAGCGGCAACGTCGCCGCTTGATCCTGCCGCGAACCCGACGATGAGACGGATCGGATGTGTTGGGTAGTTTTCCTGTGCGTTGGCGGGCCAGTGTGCGCCGAATATGAGCGTCGCGATCAAAATGACAATTGGTTTTAGTCGGGTCATATGCGATTACCGCTATCAGGCTTTCTTGGGCGTTTCCTTCGACATTGCGGGTCGGCGTTTCGGGGATGACGCCGCCACGACGACGTTTGATAGTTTCCTTGCCGCTTTCTGCCCATCGTCCTTCGACCGCACGGCTGGCGTAGAGATCGAAGCGTTCATCCCAATCCCCGAGGGAGTACCCATGCCATGGCGATTGTGGGGAGATTGCTGGCAGGCCCAATTCATTCCAGATCACGCGCGCGCGTTCCATGTATTCCCGTTTAGGTAGCGCCAGGGGCGGCATGTCGTGCTTGAGCGTGGCGTCTATAAGAATCGTCGAGTCTTCACGCGCGTCCGATTTAGGTCCGTGTCCGGCTGACCGGTACGGCGCAATATGAACGTCCGCGCCGGGGTCGGAGCGATAGGCAAGTGACCAGAAGATTGCATCGGTATTGGCCGGATCAATGTCTTCACTGACGGCAATACAGATCTTACCACAATCAGCGCGCAGCGACGCCGCGCCATGGAGCCCTCGCCATACCTCAGTTCGTGCTGTTCCGCGCGCGAACTGCAGGAAGATAACCTTGCGCAGGTTTGTGAAAGGCTCGTGCATTGTGAGCCCCTTGATGCCACGGACCCCCAGCTGATCGCGCAAATGCGTGAGAAACATCGGCTCGAACGCTACTTTTTTCATCACGCTCAATTCACTGGGCGTCACTTGGCTGATGATCGAGACGAAGACCGGCGTGCGCTTGTGAGTAATCGCGGTCACCTTCATCGACATATTGAAATCTTCCAGCGCCACATGGCCGTGGCTTTCGCCGAATGGACCTTCTGGCTCGAGCAGTTCGCTGTCGACCAAACCCTCAATGACGATTTCGGCATCAGCCGGTACGTGCAGATTGACGCTTACCGCTTTGACGATTCGAATGGGCGCGCCGGCCAGTCCGCCCGCGACGGCCATTTCATCCTGATCGACCGGAAGCTTCTGCGGGCCGGTAAATAAAACGACCGGTGCGCAACCGATGACGATAGCACAAGGCATTGGCTCTTTTCGTTTTTGGTATTTTCTCCAATGCAGATAGCCGCCAGCGCCGCCCGGCCGAGACGACATGCGCACGCCAAGCCGGTCTTGCGCCTTCAGCGCGCCGCGGTAGGTTCCCATGTTTTGTACGCCGGTTTCAGGGTCGCGGGTGATGCATAGGGTCGCGGTAAGATAGGGGGCGGAGTCGAAGCCAGGCGTCGATATAGGCACCGGTAACCGTGCAAGCCCTTCGCCCGGCCGCAGCAGATCCGAACCTCTGATCACGACGTCCTGGCATGCGCCGGATGAGACGATGACTGGAGAGAGCGGCTTCGCGATGGCTTGCGTCCACGCCTCTCCGATTTCGGTGGCAGGTTTGCCCATTCCGACCGCGTAAATTTCCGCGGATGCTGCAAGAGCGCCGACAGCGACCGGAATGTCGTAACGCCTTCCTGAACCATCGATGACGTTTGTAAAGAGAAAAGCGCGCCGCTGTTCTTCGGGGAGTCCACCTTGGAATTGCCAGCGGACCAACGGGTGTAGCTCGCTGTCCTTATCAATGGCTCTGTCGATGCGGGTAATCAAACCGCGATTGTCGAGCAAACGCAGATGTTCTTGAAAATCGAGCGGTGGACCGCCGGGCGCAACGTACGGAGGCCTTTTCATGTCGTTAGGGGCATCGAGCATGCGCGGTTCCCAATGAAAGTTTGCGATTTACAGTAAGGCATCCACATACCCATGACGCTGGTCGGCCGTGGCGATTCCATTGAAGCGTCTCGGCCTCATATTTGTCACGCTCATTCGGGATAGTTCCCTGACCCAACCGGGCAGGGCCCATGTTTTTATCAGGCGAAAGCATATTCGTCATTCTGTTGGCCGGCCTCGCCGTTGGCTTGCTGCCCAGCACGGTCATGGATCGATCCGGGTTCGGCCTCATCCGCGACATCGCCGTCAGCATTGGGGGTGTCTTTATTGTCTGTTGGTTTGTGCTCGTATCGCGCGAATTAGGGCCGGCGACAATTGGTTTTCCGCTGAGCACGCCAGTGGAAAACATTAGTGTAGGCCTGACTCCGGGCTATGAACCCGTCGTGCTGCCACTGGCGCCGCTTCGCCCACTTCTTAAGCCGGTCGTTCACCGCTCACGCGAAGAAATTTGTGGCACGCTCGCTGAGGCGGCGCACAGCAACGATCTGCCTGCGCATTTCTTCATTCGTCTTTTGTACCAGGAAAGCAGCTTCAGACCCGCTGCCATTAGTTCGGCCGGTGCGTTGGGCATTGCCCAATTCATGCCCGAGACGGCCACCGACAGGGGACTCGATAATCCGTTCGATCCGCTGCAAGCGATACCTGCGTCGGCACGCCTGCTGCGGGACCTGTACCAGAAGTTTGGCAATCTTGGTCTTGCCGCTGCTGCCTACAATGCGGGTCCCAGACGCATCACGGATTGGCTCGCCAGCAAGGGTCAACTGCCGCAAGACACGCAAGACTACGTCAAATCGATCACCGGCTGGCCGGTGGAGACGTGGACTATCGCTCAGGCGGGTAGCCCGGCCGTAAAGCTTCCGCGAGCAGCGCCCTGCCAGGAGGCTGTCGGCCTGGTTGCGTGGAACGGACCAGACGAAATCCCTTTGCCCCCGCCGAACCCGCGCGTACGCGATTTATCGGACCAGGTACCTGTCGCGCAGCAGTCGACTGAATTACGCGCGAAAACGCCTCATGCAAAAAGTCAGGCGGCGAAGCCCGAGCAGGACGCCAATGCGTCCGATCTTGTTGGGAAAAGAGATTCCGATATAGTGGCCGGACGGAAAACTTCCGAGCCTTCACGTGTCTCGGGCCGGTGATGCTGCTTGCCGCTCCTTCTATCGTGCGGAATCAAGTGCGGTTAGCGATGCAAGCATGAATAAATTCGTACGAGGTTTCGGCTTGCTGATGGAATGATACGTGCGGCGTCGTAGTTCGCCGTTGCTGTGTCGCAAGACAGCCAGAAATAATTGTTCATCGGATCGACGACGAGCCGGTTTGGCGTGAAATTTGCGACAATCAACGATAGATATTGCGTCGTCGAAAACCAGGACAGACGATTTAAATTCGCGTCGATGCGGTCCGAAGAGACGAAGTGTGGATCACCGAGTGACGGGTCGGATGCCGTTCCGACCGCAAGTGCTTTCACTGCGGTCTTGTAGTTTGTCCAGGCAGAGACGAATTTAACCGTTTCCACGACATGGACCAGCGTCACGAGCAGGAAGGCACCTACAATTACTTGTTTGGACGTTTTGCTTGTCAGCGCAGTAACGGCTTGCAGCAGCTTTGGGACATGTCGCGACAGTCGGTCGGCGCGCAAAGCAAAAATTGCTGCCAATATGCCGAGTACAGGCGTCATGATCACCACCACAGTGCGCATGTAGTATCTGTTATTGGCGTGGATCGTATGGTCATACGCCATCCAATACACGGCAAGCATTGCGGCCGCGATTGCAGCAGCGAAGAGATGTGCTTTGCCTGGCACAAGTCGCGATAGGATGCGGGCGACAAAACCATAGCCAGCTAGTGCGGCAAACAGGAGGACAAAAAGATTTACTTCGAAGATTGCCGGATCGAAGAAGTGCAGAGCTGCCCTTAGAAGGACGCCGGCAAAATAATTGCCAGGCGGGAGCAAAATCTTTGCCGTAGCCCAAACCGTCAAAACGACAATCAAAATATTGGCCGCGCGCGAGAAGGAGGGATCGCGTACCCCACGTAGCGCAAGCGTCGCCACTACCGTAACTGCAAGTACCAGGGCGCCCTCATGGGTAAATGTCAACGCGAGTAGCATGACAAATATACCAGCCACCCCGGTGGCACTGCGCCGCGCATAATGGGTTATGGCGAGGGTTGGCCAGAAAAGTGCATGCGCCATCCACACCTCGGTAGGAAATCCAAATATGAGGGGGCAGAGAAGGGCGGTTGAAAAGCAGGCATACACAAATATGACGCGGCCCCTCGAGTGGTCCGCCAAGAAGGTTGCGAGCAGTCCAATCAGCGGTGCGACGTAAAACAGAAAGCCGTAGGTGACGATGCCGCCCCACGGGCTTCCAGTGAGGCCGACATATAGTTCTGCTGGCCATAGGCTAAGGAAAAAGACTGTCAGGCGGCCCGAAATATTGTGCCAATGGAAGGCCCAGACGTCCTGCGCTGCGACCGCATAGGAGAACATCGCGCCGTCGGCATAAAGTTGCAGCTCGTATTCGAGTGCTACAACGACAAATACAAGTGCCCAGCACAGCCCGGCGCCGACCACCAACGCGCGCAGCGTGTTGGCGCCGGAGCGCACGGTAGGCCACGACACCGTCTCTACGTTTTCTCTAGTTGCGCTCAAGGTGCTGGCGATCCAATAGTTGCTTGAAAACTCCGCCGGCATTTGCCGCCACCTCGTCAAGCAGGCGTTGTCCCAGTTCAGCCGATGCGGTCTTTGGGTCGCCGATAATTCCCATATCGGCGATTTGCTTTTCGTTCGACGTCCATGGCCATGTTACGGCCGGATCGAGGACGGTAGTACGCACGGCATCAGCAGCCAGATTGATCTTTTGTGGAATCCGATCCCGGCGAACCAGATTTGGAGCGATTGCAAGCATCATCGAGGTTTCGTTCGTTCCTCCATGGATTTCAGGAATGGTCATGTTGGTGCCGACATCCACCCAGGCGGCTGGGTGAAGAACACAAGTATTGAGGCCGAAGTCGGCGCGAAAATCTTGCACAAGTGCTTCTAGGATTCCCCGGTTGCCACCATGGCCATTGATGATTGCGACATTGCGCGTCGGCAGCCCACGCGCAATTTCACGACCGAGGTCGCGCAGAATCGTGGTCATGCCCGCGATCGACAATGACAACGTGCCGGGTGCCCATTCATGTTCGCGCGCGAGACTCACCGACAGCGTTGGTAATTGCCACAAATCGTATGTTTCGTGCCAGCGGGCGATGATGCGGCGTGTAAATTCCTCCGCCAGCAGCACATCGGTATTGAGCGGCAGGTGCGGGCCATGCTGCTCAATCGAGCCAATCGGCAGTAAAAGGATCGAGTTCACGCGCAGACGCGTCGAGGTGTCCAGGAACGTGAGCTCGCCAATCAATCGGCTCGGCGCGTCATTCGGCATGACCGCTACTACCCCTCAGCTCCACGATCTCGTGTGGCCCCCGCGTGACGATACCAGCGCCGCGTCATGTTGCTAGGGGCCTGCGCGCCTGCTTCGATTAAGACGGGTCGGCAAGCGAGGACATGAGATGATCGAGACGGTGGCCGGCGCGTGCGACTTTCGCAGTCAGATAGCGGCGATTGTCGGCGTTAATCGGCGCCTCAATCGCCATCCGGCTGGCGATTTCAATGCCGGCATTGGCGAGGCCATCAAGCTTGGCCGGATTATTGGTGAGCAGTACAATTCGGGTGCAGTTGAGCATCTGCAGCATACGCGCGGCGATGCCATAGTCGCGCTCGTCGTCATCGAACCCAAGCGTCGTATTGGCATCGACAGTATCGAGCCCCTCGTCCTGCAACTGATATGTGCGCATTTTATTGGCCAGACCAAGTCCTCGACCTTCCTGGGCCAGATAGAGAATGACACCGCCGCCAATGTCCTCAAGCCGCGACACCGCGAGTCGAAGCTGGTCGCCGCAGTCGCAACGCCGCGAACCGAATACGTCGCCGGTGAGGCAAGCCGAATGCATCCGCACAGGGACCGGATGAGTAAAGTTCGGCTTGCCGACGACGATGGCGACCGAGCTGTCGCCCATCGCATCGCGGAATACGACGAAACGCGCGGGCGTCCCCGAATTCAGTGGTATCGAGGCCTCGCTTGCCATAGCGAGTGATCGAATTGCTTCATCAGAAAAGCGCCATACGGCGTCCGCTTCGACGGCGATGACGTTCGGCTTGCACGCGATAACATCGGCGTCCACCTTCGCTGCGAGCACTGCCGGCAGCGCGTGCGACAATTTAACGAGCTGGATTGCCGCCGCGGCCGCGTTGCCGGCCGGGCTGGCATCACGGACGCAGTCGCCTCCAGCATCGCCCACCAGGGCCAGGATCGTGCCCGCGTCGTCGTCCGCTAGAAGGCGCAATGCCATTGGCGTTGTCGCGCGGAGGCCAAGCGCGAGCGCCCGTCGTTCGGTAATGACGAGGCGCGGCCGCGCGGGCGCGCAGAGCGTTCTGAATGCAGCAAGCCGCTTTGCGTCAAGCCCTTCGACCGGCAAGGCGAGCAATGTCTCATCTACCGACGTGATGAGAACCGGCCGGCGGCCATGGATTTCGGCAAGCCCGCGGCTGACGCTAATGTGCCCCTTGTTACCGAATAATATCGCGTTGGCGTCCGCCCGCACTGCAGTCATTTAGAAAATTCCCACTCTTGTTGGCCGTGTTTGTAGAACCCCGCGGGCCCCATCATCATTCCGGTCGCAAATAGACGACTTTTATGCCAGCTTGATGGCAAGCAACTGGCATGTAAACGCAATCCCCCTACTTTCGGCTGCATCGTGCCGTCAAGAAATTTACCTCCAAAGGCCAGTCAAGAAGGCAGGCGCTGGCCAGCCATCGGATGGCTGGGCCGAGTTTAGCAACATATTCCGCGACGATGAGCGGCCCCTGAAGCAACCGTGGGCCGGATTGTTTGGCCCACTACGGAAGGGCACGGTGGACGATCTTGTCGTCGTTGGCCAGATCGGCCAGTCCCTCGATGGGCGGATCGCCACGGACTCCGGCCATTCAAAATACATTAATGGTCCGGCAGGTCTCGCGCACCTGCATCGCCTGCGGGCATTAGTGGATGCCGTCGTCATCGGCGTAGGCACCGCCATCGCAGACGACCCTCAATTGACCGTACGGCGCGTTGCAGGGCCGCAACCAGCGCGCGTCGTCATCGACCCAAACGGGCGGCTCGGCGCCAAGGCTAGGGTTTTCGCCGCCGACGGCGTACGTCGTTTGTTGATCACTATGCAGGGCGTGGATTGTGCGCCGCCGCCCGGCGTTGAGATCGTCGCTTTGCCGACGGCCGGCGGCCAACTAGCGCCGGCGACGATCCTCGCGGCGTTGGCTCGCAACGGCATGCACCGCGTGCTGATCGAGGGTGGGGCGGACACGGTATCGCGTTTTTTGGCGGCCGGATGTCTTGACCGCCTGCACGTGATCGTCGCGCCGACCATTCTCGGCGCAGGTCGAGCCAGCTTTATCCTGCCACCCATCGAGCGTGCGGATCAGGCGCTGCGGGTGCCGATGCGATCCCATCAGATCGGGGACGAAGTCTTGTTCGATTGCGATCTGTCAGCTCAGCGCGTTCCGATTGGCGCTGCAAAGATATCGACGTGACCGACGCGAATAGATGACTCGCCGGCCGCGACTGCGGCTAGCCGGCGGGTCAACCACGCGTTTGTGTCGGCGAAGCTCAATGCGCCGATTTCGCGCGTGGCGCTTGCCCAGCCAGCAAGAATTTCGTTTTGCATTTCACGGTCATCCGAGTCGAAGTGCCAATCAGATGCGCCATGTGTCACGGAATAACTTTGCGTTTCAAAGCGGCGAATGGCCGAACAAACCGCCGCTGGACCCAGTGCCGGCCCAAAACCTTTGTCGGTGCGCTGATGAGTATTGAACGCGGTAATGATCGCCTCATCGAGTGGGTCGGCGGGACTAAGTGCGATTCTGCCATCGTAGGTCAATGCTGCGTAAAACGGGATCGAGCGCGCGGCAATTGCGGTGCCGAGGCGCTCCAGCCACGATTCGGAAACGAGATCAAGCAGCGCTGACGTGGCAACCAGGTCGATCGGCCCGCCGAGCGCCACCCCTAAATTGCGATTGAGGTCGAGTGGAAGGACGGTGACGGTAACATCAGGCGAAAGCGCCATGGAGGTCGCCCGTGCTAGTAGTTCGGGGTCGTTGTCCGCGAGCTGCCAGCGCTGCCGCGGCGGGAGGCGGCGGCTAATCGCTCGTAGCGTCGCGCCGGTACCGCAAGCGAGATCCACGATCCGCACCGAGGAAAGGTGACTAACTGACGCGACGACTGCCTTGAGCACATCCGCATTGCGGGCGCGCAAATCGAATGGTTCGCGAAGCGCTAGCCAATCAGCCGAGAAGCCGCTCATGTCAGCATCTCCAGCACGCGCGAGAATACTTTCGCGGAGTTTTGCCAGGTTGGAAGCTTGGACGCCGCAGCGCGCGCAGCGGAGGCAAGTCGTTCCCTCTCATTCCAATCGCTAATGACCCGCGCGAGCGCCTGTGCGAACGCCGGTACGTTGTCGGGAGCCACGAGAATACCAGTTCCCGAAGGCACCGTGTCCGCTATGGCTCCCGCACTGGTGCCGATAACTGGAAGTCCGTGCGCAATAGCCTCCGTATAGGCCATACCGTAGCCTTCGAACCGGGAGGCAAGCGCGAACACGTCAGCGCCGGCATACAATTCGGCGAGCCGCTGTGGCGAAACTGCGCCGAGCATTGCAATTCTGTCGCTGAGGGTGTGGTCCGCGATGTCGGCGTCGATCTGCGCGGCGCATCGTGGATTGCGCGTGCGGTCGCCAGCAACCGTCAATTGCCACGGTAGCTCGCGCAAAGTTGCTAGGGCCGCAACCAGCACGTCGTAGCCCTTGCGCGGGACCACTGCGCCCACCGACAGGAGGCGGATGGTGCCGTCCTTGCTGCCCTGCGCCACCGACGCCGGATCGTTGCCCGGTACCACGACTGTGATTCGTTGGGCCGGCACACCATAGTTTGCTGCGAGCGTCCGCGCCGTCGCCGCGCTTGTCACGATGACGTCGCGCGCGGATGCTAGGGCAGCGCGTTCGCTTATGCACAATTCTTCCACCTGCTCCACCGACATCCCCGATTCCTGCGCAAGCGGATGATGCACGAGTGCAACTAGCGGATTTCCTGCGCCAAACTCGGCCGCCGCCTCCGGCAAAACGCCAAGTGCGAGCCCATCGATGACGACGCTTTGCCCTTTAGGAACGGCCCGAAGGCGCGTCCACGCGCGTTCGCGTGTCTCTGCATGCGGCCATGGAAATCCATCGCCGAGATCGATGACCTCAATCTGCCACCCAAGCCGGCCGAGCTCTTCGATCATTCGACGATCATACGCGTAGCCCCCGGTGGGGGTCGTGAGATCGCCGGGCACTGCGAAGGCGAAGCGCTTCACCACAAATTCGCCTCGTACCACGCACGCGCGACGTGCGATTCCGAAAGCGTGACGCGGATTGCCTTGAGTTCGCGGCCGTTACGCCCTAGCCGATCCTCGCGCGCAGCGCTGGCGAGGTAATCGAAAATATGTCTGGTGAGAAATTCGGTCGTGGTGTTCTTGCCGTTGAGCTCGGGCAAATCGTCGAGGTTGCGATAATTGAGCGGCGCCAAGGCTGTCTTGAGCGTCTCATGCGCGCGGCCGATATCAATGACGATACCGTTCGGATCGAGCGTTTCGGCGAAGAAGGCTGCGTCGATAACGAAAGTTGCACCATGCAGCGCCTGCGCCGGGCCGAATACGGCACCGCGAAACGAATGAGCGATCATGATGTGGTCGCGGACTTCGACTGCGAACAAGATTCCCCCCTAAACATAGGCGATGAGTTGACAGAGCACGCCGCGTTTTGCGTCAAGAATATCCGGGAGCTGCTGCGGTAAATCCTTGAAAGGCACCGGCGGCGCCAGCAACGCATTGAGCCGCGCGTCGCTGAGCAGGCCGAGCGCGGCAGAAAGCCGCCGATGATGCGTCCAGCGTGGCCGATGTGACGGAGCGATCTTTCCGACCTGACTCGAAACCAGCCGCAGGCGGCGGCTATGGAATGCGTCGCCCAATGACGCCGTCACGGCTGCATCGCCGTACCAACTCAGTTCGAGCACGGTTGCTTCCTCTCCGGCGAGCGCAATAGCGGTGGCAAGCCCGGTTGCGCTGCCGCTGGCATGGATGACCAGATCACAATCCGCCTTCGCCTCCTCAGGCTTTGCAAAGCCAACACCAAGACGACGCGCCAATTCCGCGCGCGAAGGGTTGATATCGACAAGCGTAACTTCGGTGCCGGGAATCCGGCCGCACAGAAATGCAACCATCGCGCCGACCGCACCGGAGCCAACGATGGCAATACGGTCTGCCGGTCCCGGTGCCGCATCCCACACCGCGTTGAGAGCGGTCTCCATATTGGCGGCCAGCACAGCGCGTTCGGGCGGCACATTATCAGGCAGCGTTACGACGGCGCTGACCGGCATGTTGAAAATGCTCTGATGCGGATGCAGCGCGAAGACCGCGCGGCCCACCAGGTCGGCGGGTCCGTCTTCGACGCGGGAGACCGTGGCGTAGCCGTATTTCACCGGAAACGGGAAGTTACCGCCCATGAAGGGTGCGCGCATGCGGTCAAATTCGCTTGCCGGCACGCGACCAGCCGCGATGAGCGCCTCGGTGCCGCGGCTGAGTGCGCTATACAGCGCGCGCAGGCGCAGCTCGCCCAGGCCCGCGCGGGGCGAGGGCTTCCTGGCGGATTTCGGCCTGGCCCGGCGCCGTGTACCAGAGCGCCTGGGCCACTTCATCGCTTCGGCTGGTAGCCAATGTATCGATCCCGGAATGGACTATGGGGGTGGCTTTGCGTGTTATATCATTAACTTGCCATCAGGGGATTAGCTGTAACAGCGTGCTAGAGCGCTCGTCTCTCCAAACCATCGCGGTCAGTGCTGCCGGTGATCCGATCACCGGCCGACGTGTGCTTTTTGCCGTCCTGTTCGTTCTCACGACGGCCGCGACTATGGTGCTTGCTGCGCTGGCGCTCTCGCCCGGTGGATTTAGCGCGACCGATATAACGCTACTTGTGCTGTTTGCGATTACGTTGCCGTGGATGGTGGCGGGGTTCTGGAACGCCGCAATTGGCTTCCTGATCATATGTTTTTCGCCAGATCCGATTGCGGCGGTGATGCCGCTTGTGGCGCATATCCGGGGAAACGAACCGATATCCGCATCGACGGCGATCCTGCTCTGCATTCGCAACGAGTTGCCAGAGCGCATGATCCGCAACCTTGAGCCGATGCTGGCTGGCCTGCATGCGTGTAGCTTTGGCGGCGCTTTCCATCTCTATGCCCTTAGTGACACCAACGACCCACACATCGCATCCGCGGAGGAGGCACGCTTCGCCGCACTCGCTGCGCGTTGGGACGGACGCATCGCGATCACCTACCGTCGGCGCAAGATCAATACTGGATTCAAGGCGGGCAATATCCGCGACTTCTGCGAGCGCTGGGGCGGCAACCACGAATTTGCCGTAACGCTCGACGCCGACAGTTTCATGACCGCGGACGCAATTTTGCGTCTCGTTCGCATCATGCAGGCCGATACCAAACTCGGCATTTTGCAAGGTCTGGTGGTCGGACTGCCATCCACCAGCGCGTTCGCGCGGGTCTTCCAGTTCGGCATGCGGCTTGGCATGCGTTCCTACACGATTGGGAGCGCGTGGTGGCAGGGCGATTGCGGTCCCTATTGGGGCCACAACGCGGTGCTACGGCTTAAGCCGTTCGTTGCCCATTGCTCGCTTCCGATCCTGTCGAAAGACGGAATGGAGGAACGGCACATCCTCAGTCACGATCAGATCGAAGCGGCATTGATGCGCGCAGCCGGCTATGACGTCCGCGTCCTGCCGGACGAGGGTCTGGGCTGGGAGGAGAACCCGCCGACGTTGCTTGAATTCATCCGCCGAGATTTGCGCTGGTGCCAGGGTAACATGCAGTATTGGCGTTTCCTGACGTTGCCCGGCCTTAAGGCTGTGAGCCGTTATCAGTTAGGCCTCGCGATTCTGATGTTCATCGGCTCGCCAGCCTGGATCGGCATGTTGGTGCTCGGCGTTGCGGCTATGGCACTCACGGATGCGCCGGCCAGCCTCATTCGGGCCGACGCTGGCACAGCGCTATTCGTCTGCGTCCTGGTGATGTGGTTCTCCCCTAAGATCGCCAGCGCGATCGAGGTTCTGTCTCACGCAAGACTACGCAGCCAGTTTGGCGGGACGGGGAAATTCATCGCGAACTACGCCATCGAAATGGTCTATTCGATCCTCCTGTGCCCGATCATGTGGATGGGGCATACCATCTTCCTGGCAGGCCTGCTGTTTGGCCGCGAGATTGGCTGGATCGGTCAGACGCGCGACGAGCACGCCGTGCCATTTTCGCTGGCGCTGCACAATCTCTGGCCGCATACCGTGCTCGGCTGCGCCGCGCTTGGCACTTTGGCAATGACCCAACCGGGGGCAATTCCGTATGCAATGTTCCTTGCGGCGGGACCGGCGCTTGCGGTGCCTTTCGCCGTCATGAGCGCCTGGCCTGCGCTCGGTCGCCTGTGCGCACGCGCCGGCATCGGTCGGCTTCCTGAAGAAACTACGCCGCCGGCCGCATTACGCGCGCTGATGCTGCCCGCTGTCGAAACAGCGGCGGCAGTCTTGCGGCCGAGCGCGGTCTGACGAAGTGCTCGAAACACTAAGGACCGCATGCGGCGTCGTCCGGTCGCTTCGTATCTATTACGGAGACCGTGCGCGTGCGGCGGCGATGGACCGGCTCTATGGCAGTTTCATAAGTCAGGGCGATCTCGTGTTTGACGTCGGCGCCCATGTCGGCGACCGCGTGGCCTCATTCCGCCGGCTGGGCGCGCACGTCGTGGCGGTCGAACCGCAGCCTTCCATGGTCAAGGTGCTCAAGGTTCTTTACGGGCGCAGCCCGGCGGTTGTTGTCGAGCCGATGGCGGTCGGCCGCAATTCCGGCACGATCGACATTCTGATCAATATTGAGAATCCAACGGTTTCGACCGCGTCTCGTGACTTCGTGACCGCTGCAAGCGAGGCCTCCGGCTGGAGGGAGCAGCGTTGGACCAAAACGTTGCGCGTGCCGGTGACGACGCTGGACTCGCTAATTGCCAAACACGGAGTGCCGGCCTTCATTAAGATCGACGTTGAAGGCTTCGAGGAAGAGGCGCTCGCGGGGCTGACGCGCCCGGTCAAGGCGTTATCGTTCGAGTTCACCACTATTCAACGGAATGTCGCTCTCGCCTGCGTCGAGCGCTGCAGTGCGCTCGGCTACGGTCGGTTCAATGCCGCGCTCGGCGAGAGCCAGAGCTTTGTCCATGCCGGTTGGATCGGCAGCGCGGCAATCGCCTCCTGGCTGACTGCACTACCATACGCCGCCAATTCCGGTGACATTTATGCCGCGCTTGCCTAACTTTGTGAGAGCGGCTGTCGCGGCATTGATCGCGGCTGGCTATGGCTTGACGCTGTTCGTTTTCTATCCCGGCGTCATGACCTACGACGCCAAGTTTGTCTACGAGGATATCGGCAAACACACACTTGGCGATTGGCAGTCGCCGGCAATGACCGTGCTGTGGGGGTGGATCGATCCGATCGCGCCGGGTCCGGCCAGCATGTTCCTGCTGATTGCAACGTCATATTGGTTAGCCTTTGGCCTGTTGGCGTTTACGCTGGCGCGCCGTTCGCTTTGGCTCGCGCTACTCTTGCCGATTTTGGCCCTCACGCCACCGGCTTTCGTCTTCGTCGGCATCATTTGGCGCGACATGTTGTTCGCTGTCACGTGGCTGCTGGCCGGAGCAATTGCCCTTGCTGCCGCCGATAGGAGCGTCAGACTCCGCATTTCTGCGCAAGCTGTGGCGCTCGCGCTGTGCGGGTTCGGCGTCCTGTTGCGCCCGAATGCGCTGATCGCTGCGCCTATCCTCGCTACTTATATCATCTGGCCTGCACAATTTTCGTGGAAGCGTGCAGCCATTGTTTTTCTGCCGGCGATGGCCATCTTTTTCGCGTTGGTACAATTTATCTATTATGGCGCGCTCGGTGCGGCCCGCCAGCATCCCCTGCAATCGATCATGGTGTTCGATCTCGGCGGCATAACGTACTTCGCACAAGAGAACCAGTTTCCCGTCGCGTGGAGTGAACCTCAGACGAAACTGCTCTTGAACGGCTGCTACAAGCCCACTGAGTGGGACATCTACTGGCGGCTTGAGCCATGCCAATTCGTAATGCACAAGCTCGAAGGAGAACAAAGGCTTTTCGGCACTTCGGCTGTCACCGCGGCCTGGGTGCGCGCAATCGCGCGGCACCCGATCGCCTATGTCCAGCACCGCGCATCGTTCATGTGGAATGTCCTCGTCGGCTCGAACCTCACGATGTGGGTGGCCGACGTCGAGCACCCAACCGAAACCGTGTTCGCTGACCGACGAGCTTTCGGTACATTGAAGTCGATTCACGACGCACTCAGGCGAACTCCTTTGTTTCGCGCGGGTACGTGGCTGCTTCTCTGTTTGGCGGTGTGCTGGTTCGTCTGGCGGCAGCGTCGCACGCCCGAAGGCGCCTTCGCGATCGGCGTCTGCGGTTCGGCGTCCGTCTATGTGCTCACGCTCTTTGGGGCGGGCGTCGCTTCGGATTTCCGTTACGGCTACTGGGCAGTGCTGGCTGGTATTGTGGGGGCGGTCGCCGCGCTCTCACCTAAGCATCGATCGGGGTAAATTGTGCCTTGGTGAGCTGTGCGAAGGGGCCGTTCAGGCGGCGCAACTCGTCAAACGAGCCGCTCTCGACGATGCGCCCGCCGTCGAACACCAGTATGCGTGTCGCCTTGCGGATGGTGGCTAGTCGGTGCGCGATGACGAAAGTTGTGCGGTTCTTCATGACCTCGTCGAGTGCCGCCAGCACACGCTGTTCCGTCGCGGCGTCAAGCGCGCTTGTGGCCTCATCGAGGATGAGGATTGGCGGATCCTTGAGTAGCGCGCGTGCTATCGATAGACGCTGACGTTCGCCGCCCGAAAGTGAGCGTCCGCGCTCTCCGACGCCGGCGTCAAAACCGTCTGGATCACGGTCGATGAAATCGAGTGCCTGCGCGCGTGCGGCGGCGGTTCGCATCTGCTCGTGGCTGGCGTCGGGCTTGCCGGCACGGAGGTTCTCTGCAATCGAACGATTGAACAGCAACGCTTCCTGGAAAACGACGCCGATATTGCGACGAAGTGCTCCAAGTTGGATGTTCCGCACATCCGTGCCGTCAATCTTGATACAGCCCGACTGTGGATCGAAGCCGCGATGTAGCAGCATGAGCGCGGTCGATTTTCCGGCGCCGGTTGCACCGACCAACGCTATCGTTTGACCGGGCTCGGCGGTGAAGGTTAGCCCTGAAACCGCCGGTCGCGTGCCGTCATAGGCAAAAGAGACATTATCGAACTCGACGCGGCCGGCGAACCGGCCGGGATCAATTGCGTTAGGCCGGTCATGCATCACCGGCACGGTGTCGAGCACTCCGAAAAATTCGCGTAGTTGTGCTGCATCCAAGGCCATACGATTTGCGAAGCTGACCGCGTGTTCGAGCCGCGTGATCACCATGCCGGCCAGCGCCATGAAGGTAACGATCTCGCCGATCGTGATCAGGCCCTGTTGAAACAGCCATGTACCGAGAGCGATGATGGCGAGGACTGCCAGCGTTGTTGATGCGCGCGTGAGTACAGTGACGACCGCCCACCACGACAGCACAGGAAATTGTGCGGCCAGTAGCCGTTCACTCACCGATTGAAGTGCGCGAACCTCTGATTCGACGCGGGCAAAGCTCTGCACCAACGCGATATTGCCGAGAGCATCTGAAGCACGTTCGGCGAGGTCAGAGTGATGAGCCTGCACTTCGCTCTGCAGCGATTCGGTCTTCCGCAGAACCAGTGCGGTGAGCAAGGCAAACAGCACACAGAGTACAATCAACAGAATCGCCAAGCGCCAATTGAGCGTCAGCGCCAGCGGCACCAAGATGACCAGCGATACGAAAGCGGCAAGATGTTCGCGGAAGAAACCGAGCCAGAAGGCCCATAGCGTATCGGTGCCTTGCAGCATGATCTTCATCAGCCGGCCGGAATGCACCTCGCCGTGATAGGCGAGGGGCAATTGCAGGACGTGTTCGAAATAGCTCGTCAGTACTGCAAGCCGCCGGCGGTGAGCCAAGCGATCGGCATAAAGCGCGACCAGCGTGCCGCAGATAATTGTAAAGAGTCCAAAGCAGACCCAGGTGATCAGCAGCAGCCACAGTCGCGTCCACTGTGTTGCCGCCGGATCGGTTTGCGCACCGGCCAGCACATTGATGACCCGGCCAAACAGCACCGGCTCTGCAAACAGCGCTATGGCCAGCGCCACATTGGCGAGCGCCAGGAGCCAGCCGAGGCGACGATCCGGTCCCAGCTTTTCAAGGACGCGGCCGTAGAGGCGGAAAAAATTCATGGAGCTATTGTAGCGGCTCCGCGCCTTATTTGCTCTCTGCCGGAGGCGCCGGGGGGCTGGATGCCGGCGGTGTGGCAGGTTGTGCGGGAGTAACCGCAGGCGGCGCGGCGGGCGGTGCCGGCGGCGCGGTCCAGGCCTTGTAGTCGGCCTCCGAGACATTCGGAAGTTTCTTGAGGAAGGCGACGATCTGCCAAATCTCGTCATCCTTGACGCCGGCCAGCGCGAAACTTGGCATGCCGGTCATGTTGATGCCGTTCTTGACCACCCAGAACAATTGCGAAGGCGACCGATGATCGACGACTTCTTTAAGGTCCGGCGGATCGGGATGCAGTCCTTCGGAAAACTTGGCCCAGTTGACGCCCGGCGCGCCGTGGCAATTGGCACAGCCGTGCGCGGCAAACGCCTTGGCGCCGGCTTGCACGCTGGAAGGATTATTGATGGCGGCCGGCGGAACATCATTTGCGTAACGATTGATCGATGCCGAGCGCACCTGGATCAATGCCCAGCGAACGATGGCCGGATCTTCGGCAGTGCCAGCAACGCTATAATAGCCCCCAAGGAAAAATACTGCCGCGCCGGCACCAACAATAATCGCGAGCGCGCCAATCACCGCAAGGATACGCATGAAAGCCTCCGATGCGTCATATGCACAAACTATACGTGGTCAACAATACATCGGCCAGTGGCTGACGTAGTTTACGTTATCGTGAGCGTGACGGTATTTGTTGATATTTCCCGCGCAATGGGCGACCGGCCAATTGCCAACACCAAATTCAATTCTGCCGGCGTTCCTGGCCTGGCGCACGGTGGGAGAGATAAGCGAGCAATTTCATTTCGCGGCGGCCGCGCGTCACAGTATCAAGGATAAGGCCTGCGGCTATGCACAAAAATGCCGACAACATGAGCCCGGTCGCGAGCACGGCTGTCGGGAGCCTCGGCACAAGGCCAGTCTCGAGATAGGTAACCACTATCGGGATGGCTAAGGCGATTGAGGCGACCGCCGCCAGTACGCCGGCCCCGGTAAAGAATGCCAGCGGGCGCTCGGCGCGATAGAGATTGAAAATCGTGAGCAGAATACGAGAGCCATCGCGCCAAGTATTGAGCTTGGAGGCGGAATCCTTCGGCCGAGCGTAGTAGGGCGTGTTTATTTCGCCGACTGCCAAGCCAAGCTCGAGCGCATGGATAGTGAGCTCTGTCTCGATTTCGAAGCCGCCTGATAGCACCGGGAACGACTTTACGAACCGGCGCGAGAATATCCGATAACCCGAAAGCACATCGTTGAAAGTCGAACCGAACACCGATGCGACAAAGGCGGACAACAGTTTATTGCCAGTGCGGTGGCCGGTACGGTAGGCCGCCTGCTCGCGATCGACCCGGCACCCGACGACCATGTCAAGCCGTTCCTCAAGCAGTCGTTCGATCATCGGATGGACGCTTGATGCATCGTACGTTGCATCGCCATCAACCAAGACGTAGATGTCCGCTTCCACGTCACTGAACATACGTCGTACTACAAAACCCTTGCCCCGGTGCTTCTCTTGAAACACCTCGGCGCCAGCGGAGCGTGCAACGAACCTGGTGCTGTCTGTTGAATTATTGTCGAATACAAAAATCGCTGCGGCTGGTAGCGCGGTGCGAAAGTCATTGACTACTTTAGCGACCGTCGCCTCTTCATTATAGCAAGGCACGAGTACAGCGATCTTATATGGCTCGAAGCGGCAAGCCTTTTGTTCAGCGGATGCGGTCAATTGAAATCCCGGTCTTGTCGCCATCTCCGTTGCGAGGTTGGCGCGCGTCAACGAAACAGAAACATGATCGCTTGATGAATGCAATTGCGCTCCTGATCTTCCTCACGATAGGGCGTAAGCGTGCGTGTTGTGCTAAGCATGCGCCTGACGCGCTACCACCTAAACTCTCGGGAGAGTGCAGGTATGGACCTCTCTTATGCCCAGAATATGGAAGACTATCATTTGTGGCTCGCTTTCGGGGCGCAGCCAACCGGCACGTATATTGACATCGGCGCCGGTCATCCGATCGCAGATAATGTCTCGTTCTTTTTCTATGAGCAGGGATGGCAAGGCATTGTGGTCGAGCCTCAGCGCAATCTCATCGATTTATATTCTCGTCTGCGACCGCGCGACATTAGCGTTTGCGCTTTGATCGGAACGCGGTCCGGCTTGACGGACTTTCACGTTTTTGATGCTTTTCATGGGCTGTCGACCACCAACGTAAATTATGCAAACGCAGCACAGGCTTTCGGTGCCGGGTATAAAACAACGCAAATGCCGATGATGAGCCTTGCACAGTTGTGCAGGGACTACGCTCTTACAACGATCGATTTCCTGAAAATCGACGTCGAGGGGGCGGAAGGAGACGTCTTGAGAAGCGGCGATTGGGATCGTTATCGACCCAAAGCCGTTGTGGTCGAGGCCATCACGCCAGGGACGGGAAAGCCGTCATGGGAAGAATGGGAACCGTTCCTGCTCGCTCGAGGCTATCGATTTGTTCTGTTTGACACGCTTAATCGTTTCTATGTGGCCGAAGAGCAGGCCAAAATTGCTGAGCGATTTCCGACCGGACGGGCGCCGTGGGATTCAGTTCGCCACATGTATGAAATTGGCCGTGCGCCAGAAAATCGCAATCATCCCGACCATGCTCTGGCACAAGTTCTTGCGTATGGGTTCTGGTCGATATTGCCGCATCTTGAGCGAAATCTGCTCGTTGAAGTCCTCAAGCGCGGTCGCACGCCGTCAAACGCCGGAATTGCCGATTTGGCACTGCAATCTCTGGATACTGAAGACTTTCGCGCACGACTTGGCCGCATCGCCTGTGGGTATGACGGAGGACAGATATATCCAGAGGATGCCGCTAAATGATGTGGAGCGCTGGGCGCGACGCGGATTGCCCTGTCGCTGCATCGAGCGAGACCGCTACGGCGCAAACGCTCGATCTGTGCGGCCACGCAATAATAGGTCTTCAATCGACCCAGCTAGCGTTTAGGTAGCCTCCGGTACGGCTCCAGAGAGGCCTGAGCGCTCGCCGGTTCTGAGCTGCCGCCTGGCGGCGCCAATGCCAAGACACTTGATTTTCGGTCTCTCAGCAGCGTCACCTCACGTCCCTGGATAGAGCGTAATGTCCAACCTTGGTGGCTTTCGTTCACACGCAACCTGACAGTGTTTTCTGTCGATTGCTCGACGAAGATCGCGATTCCGCTATCTCCACCGGCAACAGTGCCCACCAATATAAACGGGGGTTGTTCCGGCGCGGCCGACTTGGTCGGCTCCACTGGCTTAGCAATGATCAGCGGTGCGGGCGGCGGCGGAGGGCGACGGGAAGGCGAAAAAATTGGCCGATCACGCGTCATGGTCAACTTGGAGAGTGGTATCGCCAAAACCGCATTGCCAACTGGCGCGCTTGCGTCGGAGGGTGTCTTCGTTTGATGCGGCGTGATTTGCCTGATTTCCGTCCCGGCCGGCTTCGGATTCTTGTCAAATGCATCGGCGTGCGCGGGCACGATGGCAGTTATTGCCGTGGCCGTGACCGACGAGATAGTCAACGCAAGCGTTCGATCTATGAGGCGCAAAATCATTTTGTCCCTCGCCATTGCCCGGAAACCAAAATCGATACGCGCATCTTACCCCTCAACGTGCCAGTCGCAGCGTCAGGCGCCTGCGCCACGAGCTGATCGATGAACAGAAAAGGCATTCCAGCCTCCAGATCGTAAAGAAGCTGCTGCAGCGAGGGTTGGTCAACCTCACAGTCTAAAGACACCCTGACGAACCCGTCTTTCGACTGAGCTCCTTGCAAATCGACCTGGGAAGACAAGATGTTGCCGCCGAAGCGCGTTACAGCTCCGCCAACTCGTTGTAGCAGCGCTGCGCCAGCCACGGTTACAGTCGGACCTTCGAGGACGGGTGAGCCAGTAACAAGTGAAACGCCATTTGCGCTTGCATTGCGGACTGAGGCGGGGCTCCGGCCTTCGAGATGGCTCAAAATATCACTGGCCTCTGCGACTGCCTGACGGCGTTCCAGGGTATCGAAGATGTAAAACGAAGTCGTCAGCAACAATGCGACCACAATCGCCAAATAACAAATTGCAGCAGCGAGCGGGAAGCGCGCCAGGTAGCTGTCGATGAAACTACTTTTTTTCATGAGCCGAACGTGAATACGGGGTTGATGCGAGCCTCGATGTGAAATTGCTCTTTGGTCGTTCCCGGCGATCGGGTGGTCGGCGCGAAAAAGATGGCGTGTGCGAAGTGCGGAGATTGTTCGATTAATTGAATGAGCGACGGCGCATCGCTTGTCATGCCGACGATCTGAAGCTTTTCGCCGTCGATCCGTAGCTCGGTGACGTATGTATCATCAGGTAACACCCCTGACAGTGCCTCCAGGGCGATAACGCTTGACGGCATTGTTTGCTTGCGCTTTTCGAGAATCTGCAAAACCGATCCGCCGAATAGACTTCGCATCGCAGCCTTGCGTGCGGAAATCTTCCGCAACAGCTCCTGTTGTTCGGTGCTCAGATTGTCCGCAGCGATGGCGGAAATGCCTATTGAAACCGCCGCCGAGAAACCGCTCAACAGAATGATAGCCGCCAAAACCATCCGGATGCGCCCAACATCGATCACGCTCCGCATACGTTGTTCAAAAAAGTTCATTGGAGCAGGTTTGAAATCCGGGTCCGATTGGACCGTAGTAATGACGATCGACGCAGGATTAAGACTGGTGAGCGCTTGTAAATAGGGTGCGACCATCGCTCGCGCCGTCGCAGCGATCGTCAGGCGAACTCGATCATTCGTTGCATCAATTGGTGACGTCCAGCTGTAGAACGCCTCATTCGCTGTCCACGGTGTCAGGCGATCGATCTGCGAACGCACAATGCCTTCGAGATATTCGGTGGCGCGCTTGGGCAACTCAAATGGTCGAAACAAGAATCGGGACGGCTGCAGAACCATTTCAACCCGGCTGCCGCGCAAGACTGTCATCCAATTTGGCGGCAACGCTCCAACAATAGAACCGCTCGTTATGCGGACGCGGTGGTCGGGCAAATCAGAGTTTTTGACGTCATCCACTACGTGAAAAGTGAATGTATCTTGCTCTTCTTCAATGAGGCGTACTTGCCGCAGTGGGCGCAATCGGTCGAAAAACGAATTTACGGTCGCGGCAACGGAATCGATCCAGAGAGACAGGGCCTCGATGATTTGACGCAAGAGCTTCATCGGAGTCTCGTCGCATAGTGAGGCTGATCTAGATCAGCATTAAGGTCATTGCGCCATGACAATATGTGAAAGGGTTCATCAGCGGCATCTAAAAGGATAACCACTTCCGATTCCGTATGCCAGCCCTTGTCGGAAACGATGCTGATCCTCACGCGATAGGCGTCGCTACCTTCGGCAGTAGCACCAGGTTGATCCTGGCCCAACAGTTGGGCAAGGGAGTCCTTGTCCGGCGATGCTGTTTCACGGCGATTGAGAAAGTTGTTCAACCTCTCGGGCAACATGCCGGGGAGTGCCGCGACTAGCACCGGCGGTGCATCAAAAACGTTTATTTCAGGCCGACCACTGTAGACCGTCAAAAGGGGGATGGCGCGGCCGACGAGCTCGGCCGGTAATCCTTGCACGAGCCAAAGTTCGCTCGCGTGGGCAAACGGCGCCCCGCGCGGCAAATAAGGCAGTCCGGCAGAGCGGTAAAGCGAAGCCTCATCGGTTTGCGCCAACGGCTTTGGAGCGGTACGCCAGCCGATGACCCGATCGGCGTAGCGGTCTGCGTCGTCATTTGACGCGCCGAGTGCCTCAAAAAAACCGGTCAGTAAAACCTTTGGAGCCGCGTTGATATCGATGCGCGCGGTTTCCGAAGAAAAATTCACGACGACATTCGCTCGCGCCAAGCGGAAACCGAATCGACCACGTGTCGGTCGCAAGTCTTTTTTGGGAATGCTTAACCGGTATGCGGTGAGTTCGAGGCTCGCGGAAACCAGCGCCTCAGCCTGCAACCCGTCATCCGCCACAGAAACTGCCAAAGCGGAATTGTTGAGATAGATCGAAAAGATCGACGCCAACGTCGCAAGCGCAATCAATATCCATAAAACAGCGACGATGATAAAACCATCGCGAGCCGAAGACCCGGACGAAATGTTTGGCTCATGTCTGGTCATCGACATCAGGTCCGCTGTTTGGATAACTGCGCCGGATTGTTGCTCGGTTGGTCGTTGTCTCCTCCAGATCGGCCGAGGCAATCATCCTTGCTCTTCCCGGCGGCACATGTCGCCGGCAACTCGACGTGCACCAATACTGTGGTCGAAATCGATAGCGTTCGTCCGGACGTTGCGTCGCGGACGGTCAGGCGAATGGAAGCGGGCAATTCGCTGGCGTTCTGCCATGTTTTTTTCCAAATTCCGTCACGGCCCGCATAGGCGAATGAAACCTGGTATGGCGAGCGCAAAAGAACGACCGGATTTGCGAAATCACGTTGGGCGATCGGAACCATATTCGACCCGAACGGTGCAAATGGCTTTGTCGATCTGACTAGAACGTTTCCGTTTTTTTCGGTGGTCTCTGCAATGCGCACGATTTCAAGACCGGGCCGGATATTCGGTCCGACCGATGATCGAACAAGCGTGACAGAAAATTCAGTCCCATCGAACAATGGAGCCTTGGTGTCGCGGTTCGGCGAGATGAACTCCGAGGCCCCAATGTCAGCGACGAGCCGGTTCAGCGCGATGCTAACAAGCTCGCTGCGTTGGGCGCGCGCTATTCCACGGTTCCAATTTGGCAGCCACTGCGATGTGATTGATGCGAGGGCGGCCAGTATGATGCCCATCAAGGCCGTCGCTACAAGGGCCTCGATGAGCGTGAAGCCGGAAATGGCGGCGCGGCCTTTGTGGTCGTGTCGATGCCAGCCGTGTCGCATCATTGACGCCTTCGCTGTAGACGTACCGTGTCGAGACTAAGAGTGGCGCCGGAAGGCGACTGGACTCGAATCGATATGGTTTCCGGGATCCAGGGAACATCGGTCGCCGGTGCAGCTACGTCGCTGAAAAACGGGGAGATGCCGACGCGCCAGCGGTGACCATTGAGCTGACCGGCGATGTCGCCCGGTGCGAGCGCAGTGCGCGGTGGCAGAGTTGCAGCCACGGTCCGCGTGGTTTCGACAAGGGCGACATGGTCCTCGAGGGAGCGAACGCCGCGTGTCGAGGTCCCGGTGAGCGCACCGATTGCAGTCAACGAGATGGCCACGACCGCGATCGCGACCAGCACTTCGATGATCGTAAAACCCGCTTTTTTGTCGCGGATTCTAGAGCGCGTTGCTTGGCACAATTTCGATCCCTCCGGTCAGCCAATTCACGCGAATCTCGTAGCTGGAACCGAGGCGAGACAACATGATGGTGCCGCCGCACGACATTCCGGTTGGAAAGAAGCTGATGGTAGAAAATGCAGGACGCTCGTTGCAGCGGCTGGGCAATATGGCGTCGAAGGCCACATCATCGGGAACGCGCAGGATTTGCCCGGTCGAGCCAGAGCGGAGCGAACGCCCACCCGCATCAATTTGGGTCGCGATCTGAACGCGGCGTCGGATTGCTGCGGTTCTATCCGCCTTGAGCAAGGAAGCTGTTTCGAGCGCGTAGGCTTCGAGCCGCGGGCGCGAGGTGTTGCGTGGAATGTTCGGCAGCAGAACAGCGGTCAGCATCGCAATGATCGCAAGGATGCAGACCATTTCGAGCAGGGTAAACCCACTTTCCGCGTTCGAACTCCTAGTCATTGCTTGCCGAAGTTATATCCGCTGCCGTTCCGGTCCCACCTTCCTGCCCGTCGGCCCCGTACGACATGATTTCAAATTTGCCGCGCTCTGACGGCGAGCGATAGACATAAGGCTTGCCCCAGGGATCGTTCGGCACGCTGCCGCCTTTGAGATACGGCCCATTCCATCCCGCCATGGCGCCCGTCGGTTTGACCAGTGTGTTCAGGCCTTCGGCGGACGAAGGATAGCGTCCCGTATCGAGGTAAAGCAGATCGAGTGCGCTCGAAAAGCTCTGCATCTGAATCTTCGCGGCCTTGACCTTCGACTCGGTCAAATAATTGAGCACGCGCGGTCCAACTAGCGACATGATCAGTGCAATGATCGTGATAACGACCAATATTTCCACGAGTGTAAATCCGCGCTCGCGGTTCTTGTTCGAACGGCGGTGCCCGATCTTGCTTTGAGGTGTTTCGATGTCTGCCATAGCGAACCTACCTTATCTTCATCATTCGACGATTTGACTGATCGAGAGGAGAGCGGTCATAATCGATACGATCAGACCGCCGACGACGATGCTGATGCTGATAATGGCCAGCGGTCCAACGACCGCGACCACGCGGTCAAGACTGCGCTGCAATTTGGCCTCATAGAATTCGGCAATGCGTCCGGCCAATGTCGGCAATTGCCCGGTTTCCTCTCCGATGCGCAGCATGCGGATTGCCATCTTGGGCAATATGGCGGACGCCGCGAGCGCATCGGAAAGCTTGCCGCCGTGGCGGACGCGATCGGCAGCCGCCAGCCATACCGATACGCTTCCCGTGACCGACATAATATCAACCAGGATTCGTAGCGTTGCCGTAAGCGTCACGTCGCTCCCCAACAGAATGTTCAGATTGCGGCAGAATAGGGCGGTGCGATAGAAATTGAACACCGAGGATATGCCGGGCACCCGCGATACCTTGGAGATGATCGCAGCGCGAACGCCGGGCCGCCGCAGGGCCAGCCAGCAGCCAACAATCATGATTACCAACGTGACGACGATTTCTGGCCCGTGTCCGCGGATGAAATCGGAAAGACTGAGAAACGTGTTGATCATAGAATCTGTTTTCGCGCCGAAGTCGCGCAATACCGAAGAAAATTGCGGCAATACAAATAAGATGAAGAACATCAGCACGCATGACGCCGCGATTAGTATGAATGCTGGATAATGCAGGGCGTCCATGACCTTTCGGCGCAATGCTTCCGCCCTCGCTCGCTCATTGGCGAGCATCTCGAGAACATATGTAAGCTTGCCTGAGGTCTCGCCGGCCTGCACGAGGGCTACATAAATCGGAGGGAAACAGGCAGGGTGCTGGGCGATCGCTTCAGCAAAACTTTCCCCCGCCAATACTCCTGCGCGAATTTTGTTCACGATCGGACGCAATCGTCCGATATCGCTATCGTCGGCGAGCAACTCCAGCCCATTATCAAGCCGTGCGCCGGCCTTGAGAAGTAGCGCCAGGTCGCGGGTGAATATGGTGACGTCTTCCGGCCGAGGCCGATTGAAGAATCCGACCGAGACTCGCGTTGCGGCAGCCGCACCGTCTTCGGCAACCGTTTCGATAGGAACAAGACCAAGATATTCGATGCGATGGGCGACTTCCGCGGCAGTCGGCGCGAAAATCGACCCGTTCACGAGCTCGCCGCTCTGGGTCATCGCAAGATAGCGAAAATTCCGCATCGCGTTACCGTATCGTTGTGACACGAAGGATTTCGGCGGGAGACGTTACTCCAGCTCGGCACTTGGCCACGCCATCTTCGACCATTGTGGTCATTCCGGCCTGCATCGCAGCTTTGTCTATCGATACAGAGTCGGTTTGCACGTTGATAAGGTGTCGCACGTCGTCCGTTACCTGGAGGACCTCGAATACTCCGACGCGGCCGCGATAGCCCGTGCCCCCGCATCGTTCGCATTTGCCGGGCTCGAAGATGGTTTCGCCAACCTTCAAACCGACCGCGCTATAGCGCGGGTCGGCGGCGAGATCAGCTTGCGACAGCTTTCTATGCGTTTTGCATCGATCGCACAGCTGCCGCACCAGGCGCTGGGCAATAACGGCACGCAGCGTTGACTTAAGCAGGAAGCCTTCGACCCCGAGGTCAAGCAGGCGTGGCACCGCCGCTGCTGCGGTTTCGGTGTGTAATGTGGTCAGAACGAGGTGACCCGTTAGCGCAGCATGGATCGCTATCTGCGCGGTTTCCTGATCACGAATTTCACCAACCATAATGACATCGGGATCCTGACGAACGAAAGCGCGCAGGGCCGTGGCAAATGTCAGGCCGATGGCGGGTTTTGCCTGTGATTGATTGATACCTTGAAGCTCGTATTCGACAGGGTCCTCGATAGTAAGGATCTTGCGTGTTGGTTCGTTCAGAACCGAGAGTATCGTGGCGAGGGTTGTCGTCTTGCCACTGCCAGTCGGTCCGGTGACGACGATCATGCCGTGGGGAAGCGTCAGCAGCCCCCGCAACTTGGCTTCGTCAGCGGGCGAAAAACCGAGTTTTTCGATCGCGAGCAAGCCGGTTTCCTTTGGCAGCAGTCGGATGACGGCCGACTCGCCGTGCTGTGTCGGCATGATAGCGACGCGAAGGTCAATGTCAGATCTTGCAACCCGTGCGCGCGCTGCGCCGTCCTGGGGTAGGCGGCGTTCCGCGATATTGAGACCGGCGAGGATCTTGACGCGGGAAATAATGGCTTGAGGCAAGGCCGCCGCCGTCACCGGCACGTGGCGCAGCAAGCCATCGACCCGCATGCGCACGACAAGTCCGGTCCTGAATGGCTCGATGTGAATGTCACTGGCGCGCAGTTCTACCGCTTTTTCGAGCATGTCATTCACGGCGCGAACAACCGGCGCGCCGCTGGCGAGGTCCCGAAGACTTTCGATGTCGTCTTCACGGGCGTTGGCGAACTCACCGCCCGCCGGCAAAGCAACATCTTCGTCGACAAGACGTTGATTGAGGATCGTCTCAATGTCCTCGAATGATGCAATGCTGATGTCCACTTCATTGCCGACCACGATCGCGGCAGCGCGGACGGCAGCGGAATCGCTTGGATCGGCGACCGCGAGCATCACCACCCCATCCGCCGATTGATAGGGAAACACCGTCATCTCCCGAAGGAAACGCGGGGAGAATTGTCTTACTAGCGATGGCGCGGCCAAAAGATCCGGCAAGCTGATCCGGGGAAGCTTGAAAAATTTCGCTACTTCGTCGGCAAAATCGTTGGCGGAAAGATCGGACAGCTCCCAAATTTTCCGGAACGTCCGCTCATCTCGTGCCTGTGTCTGCAGGCTGAGCGAATTCGTATCGCCCGCAAGATGGTTCTTGCCGCGAAGGTAGTTCGCGAATTCACTCGCTGGATCGAACGCCATGGTACGTTTGGTACGTTTCCGGCCCCGGTTTTTCTTTTGATATTACACCGACATGGCAGCCGGTTGCTATGCTTCTTCCGGCTCTGGGGGCGATCAGGCCGGGGGAGGCTTTTATGCCCTGTTTATGTACCGGAAAAATATGACAGCGCCGCGAAGCCGGCAAAACCACTGTGGACGATTGGGATCGGCCAAACGAATGAGGCGCCGCGTCCGCGCTATCCCCATTTACCGACATGGAGAATTATCGCAGACTTTGCTGTTTCTACCCGAAGGTATCGGGACAACAACATTCAAATTGGGGAGGGTGTCGTGAGAGAAATTCTGGTCCGCCTTCGTTTTCTTGGGCCTGCTGTCGGCAACGCCTGTGTACGCGTGGGACCGGGGTGATGTCGATGTGCTGGCGGTCTTGCCAGATGTGACGCCGGGTGTCCCGAGCAGCGTCGAAGGGCTAACCGTAGGTCCAGACGACAATATCTACGTCACAAGTTTCGGCTTCAATGCCGCCGGCGCGATCAGCGGGAACTCGGTGCTCTACGTCATCAAACCAAACGGCAAACTGGTTCGGAAGGTGCCCATCGCCAA
The DNA here is from genome assembly GCA_963762485.1 of uncultured Pseudomonadota bacterium. GTDB lineage: Bacteria > Pseudomonadota > Alphaproteobacteria > Rhizobiales > Xanthobacteraceae > Pseudolabrys. Next base: position 143,253 of record CAVXLE010000013.1, read on the forward strand.
TTCCAGCCCTCACACGCTCGGGTTGGCCTTCAATCCGGTCAACGGATTTCTTCTGGTCATCGACTTTGGGGCAGGCAAGGTCCTCCATGTGGATCCGGTGACTGGCGCTTCGTCGGTCTTCATCCCCGCAGTGGCGGGGTCCGGTCTCAATGCGCTGACCTTCGACAAGCAGGGGAATGTTTACGTATCGGACTCGTTCAACGGTGTTATCTGGAAAACTGGTCCGTTCGGCGGCGTGCCGACGGCCTGGAGCAGTGACCCATTGCTTCAACCCGGCACGGGCCTCACGCCGCCTTTCGGCGCAAATGGCGTCGAATTCAACAATGCCGGTGATGTTTTGTTTGTCGCAAATACCGCAACCCACCAGATCATCAAGATCCCGGTAAACCCGAATGGGACGGCGGGTGCTGCTTCGATTTTCATCACGGGCATCAACGCTCCCGACGGAATTGCGATCGATCGCAAGGACAATCTCTGGGTCTGCGCCAATCAAGAGGACGAAATCGAGGTCATCGACAAAACCGGCAAGGTGATCGCGAAGCTGGGCGATTTTAACGGAATAGATGATGGCATCGTGCGCGGATTGCTTTTCCCGGCGAGCCCGGCCTTCAGCCGAGATGGCAAGACACTTTACGTGTCAAACCTGACCTTGTTCCTGCCTTACGCGGGCGCGAACGCAGCGGTGGATTCGGCTTGGACGCTCAAGGTCAAGCACTACACCGTTTCCAAGATGCGTGCTGTGATTCCGCCACTCGGGCACGACCATGATTGATGGGCGGACGAGCAACAACGCCGCGTTGCTTTTGAAATAGAAGTTCTGAAAACTTACGGGCCCGCGCCGGCCTCTATGAAGGCATTCCAGTCTCTGCCGCGCGGGCCCAAGAGTTCCCTGACCACAAGATGGTCGCCGGGATTCATGGTGCCGACGTCAACTTCCTTGTTGGGAAAGATCACGATCACTCGGTTTTTTATGTAAACAGCCACCTGCTGCTTGGTGTCTGCGGCCCTCGTTGCGAATGTCTTGATCTGTTGAAAAAACGGCTCCCGACGCCAGGCGGTGGGATCGCTCGGATCGACGTGGATCGCAACCAAGTTGCCTTCATGGCGCACGAA
>CAVXLE010000014.1:0-186256 GCA_963762485.1 uncultured Pseudomonadota bacterium
ACCTTGAACGCGAGGAGCTTGTTCGATGCTGGTACCAGAGCGCTCGCAGGCCCCACGAAGCTTCAAGCTGACCTCGGTCGAGGACTATGAGCCGCTGGTCGGCGCCGAGGCCGTCGAGCGGCTGCTGCGCAAGGTCGAGGCGCTGCGCGACCTGCACGTCGTCAACGTCAACTCGACCTATTACGGCGGCGGCGTCGCCGAGATCCTGTCCTCGCTGACACTCTTGATGAACGCGTGCGGCATCAAGACCGGCTGGCGCGTGATCGAAGGCCGCCCGGACTTTTTCAGCATCACCAAGAAGATGCACAACGCGCTGCAGGGCGCCGACATCAAGCTCACCGACCTGAAAATGCAGATTTACGAGGAGGTGGCGTACGAGAATTCGGCGCGGCTGCATCTCGATCATGACGTCGTGATCGTGCACGATCCGCAGCCGTTGCCGCTCATTCAGCACTTCCGCAAGAAGGCGCCCTGGGTGTGGCGCTGCCATGCCGATCTGAGCCATCCCAACCCGAACGTTTGGGACTACCTCGCGCCGCTGGTCGAACGCTACGACGCGGTGGTGCTGTCGCTGCCGGAATACGCGCAGAACCTCGGCACGCCGCAGCGCTTCATCATGCCGGCGATCAATCCGTTCTCGAGCACGAACAAGGAGCTGTCCGACGCCGAGATCGCCGACCGCTTCGCACATTACAGCATCCCGACTGACCTGCCGCTCGTGGTGCAGGTTTCCCGCTTCGACAAGTGGAAGGATCCGCAGGGCGTGATCGACGCCTTCAGGATCGCCCGCCGCCAAGTCGACTGCACGCTGGTGCTGGTCGGCAACGTGGCAACCGATGACCCGGAAGGCCAAGAGGTGTTCGTCTCGCTGTGCAAACGCGCCGAGGACCGCATCCGCATTCTGTCAGTGCAGGACACCGCGCTGATCAACGCCTTACAGCGGCGCGCGGCGGTCGTGCTGCAAAAGTCAATCCGCGAGGGCTTCGGCCTGACAGTCACCGAGGCGATGTGGAAAGGCGCCGCGGTGATCGGCGGCAATGTCGGCGGCATCAAGCATCAAATCGAGGACGGGGTCAGCGGCTTCCTGGTGAACAACGTCGAAGAGGCGGCCGCGCGTATCGTCGCGCTGGTAAAGGACCCCGTTTTGCGCGAGCGGCTGGGCCGCAACGCGCGCGAGACCGTGCATCAGGCGCTTCCTGATGACGCGCCTGATGGAGGACTGGCTCGATCTAATCGGCTCGTTCGAGGCGCGTTTCCAGTTGAAAAGGGCGGCGCAGCACTGAATTCAAGAAGATTGTCATGAGCGCAAGTAGCCTGCATGTCCTCTGGTTTGAAAAGGTCGGCCGCGGCGACGTCGCCCAGGTCGGCGGCAAGAACGCCTCGCTCGGCGAGATGGTCGCCAAGCTGGGCCGGCAAGGGCGTGCGCGTGCCGCCCGGCTTCGCCACCACCGCCGACGCCTATTGGCACTACATCGAGGCCAACGGCCTGAAGCAGTCGATCACGGACGCGCTTGGCAATCTCGCCGCCGGTAAGGCGACGCTGGCGGAGACTGGCGCTTCGATCCGCCGCATGTTCCTGAAAGGGCAAATGGCCGCCGGAGACCGCCGAGGCGATCCGCGCGGCTTATGCCGAGCTGTGCAAGCGCGCGGGCAAGGCGAAGTCGACGTCGCGGTGCGCTCCAGCGCGACCGCCGAGGACCTGCCCGAGGCGAGCTTCGCCGGCCAGCAGGAGACCTTCCTCAACGTCCGCGGCGACGCCGCGCTGCTCGACGCCTGCCGGCGCTGCTACGCGTCGCTGTTCACCGACCGCGCGATCAGCTACCGCGAGGCCAAGGGCTTCGATCACATGAAGGTCGCGCTCTCGATCGGCGTGCAGCGCATGGTGCGCTCCGATCTCGGCGGCGTCCGGCGTCATGTTCTCGCATCGACACCGAGACCGGCTTCGACAAGGTCGTGCTGATCAACGCCGCCTGGGGCCTCGGCGAGAACGTGGTGCAGGGCGCCGTCGACCCCGACGAGTACCTGGTGTTCAAGCCGCTGCTGGCGGACACCGCGCTCACGCCGATCATCGAGAAGACGCTGCGGCGAGAAGGCGCGAAGATGGTCTATGCGCCGGACGGCGAGCACGCCGACCAAGAACGTGCCGACACTCGAAGGCCGAGCGCGCGGCCTTCGTGCTGAGCGACGACGGAGATCCTGCAGCTCGGCCGCTGGGCCGTCGTCATCGAGGAGCACTACGGCCGCCCGATGGACATGGAGTGGGCCAAGGACGGCGAGACCGGCGAGCTGTTCATCGTGCAGGCGCGGCCCGAGACCGTGCAGTCGCGCCGCGCGCCGGGCGCGTTCCGCAGCTACCGCTCAAGCGACGGGGCGGAAGCTCGTCGTCGAGCGGCTCGGCATCGGCGACGCGATCGCGCCGGGCCGCGTCTGCCTCATCGACAGCCCGCGCGAGATCGACCGCTTCGTCGACGGCGCCGTTCTGGTCACCGAGATGACCGACCCGGACTGGGTGCCGATCATGAAGCGGGCCGCGGCGATCGTCACCGACCACGGCGGCCGCACCTCTCACGCCGCCATCGTCAGCCGCGAGCTCGGCCTGCCGGCGGTCGTGGGCACCGGCAACGCGACGCAAGTGCTGCACGACGGGCAGGAGGTCACGGTCTCCTGCGCCGAGGGCGACGAGGGCTTCGTCTACGACGGCACGCCGATTTCGATGAGCGAAGACGTCGATCTTCGCACGGCACCGGCGACCCGCACGCACGTGATGCTCAATCTCGCCAACCCGGCCGCGGCGTTCCGCTGGTGGCGGCTGCCCGGCCGACGGCGTCGGCCTTGCGCGGATGGAGTTCGTCGTCAGCAACCACATCAAGGTCCATCCGATGGCGCTGGTGCACTTCGACAAGCTCAGGATGAGGAGGCCAAGGCGCCAGATCGACGCGCTGACCGCGCGGCTACGAGACAAGGACGAGTACTTCGTCGACCGGCTCGCCGCGGGCTCGGCGCGGATCGCGCGCCGCATGCTATCCCAACCCGGTGATCGTGCGCATGAGCGACTTCAAGACCAACGAGTACGCGCAACCTGATCGGCGGCGCGGAGTTCGAGCCGAACGAGGAGAATCCGATGCTCGGCTTCCGCGGCGCGCTCGCGCTACTACTCGCCGCGCTACCGCGAGGGCTTCGCGCTGGAGTGCCGCGCCATCCGCCGGGTGCGCGAGGAGATGGGCTTCAGCAACGTCGATCGTGATGATCCCGTTCTGCCGCACGACTCGAGGAGGCCGATCGGGTGCTGGCGGTGATGGCCGAGAACGGGCTCAAGCGCGGCCAAGAACGGCCTACAGGTCTACGTGATGTGCGAGATCCCCTCCAACGTCATTCTCGCCGAGGAGTTCGCCGAACGCTTCGACGGCTTCTCGATCGGCAGCAACGACCTCACCCAGCTCACGCTCGGCGTCGATCGCGATTCATCCGAGCTCGCCGGCCTATTCGACGAACAGGACGAGGCGGTGAAGTGGATGATCCATAGCGTCATCGAGGCGGCGCACCATGCCGGCGCCAAGGTCGGGCTGTGCGGCCAGGCGCCGAGCGACCATCCGGATTTTGCCGAATTCCTGGTCGATTGCGACATCGACTCCATCTCGGTCAGTCCGGACAGCTTCCTCGCCGTGAAGCAGCGGGTCGCGGCCCGCGAAGCCGCTATACCGCGCCCGCGCGCGCGGGCGCGCGGGTAGCAGCGCAGAACGGCATCGCGGCGGCCATCCTGTTCCGCAACTACGGCCGCCGCGCCGGCGCTTCGCTCGCGCACCCCCACGCGCAGATTATCGCGCTCGATTTCGTGCCGCCGAAACTCGCCGCCATGAGCGATTGGGGCAACCGCTATTACAAGGAGCATGGGTGCTGCGCGACCTGCGCGGAGCTCGAGATTGAGCGCAAGAGCGGCCAGCGCATCGTCGACGAGAACGACCAGTTCGTGGCGCTGATGCCGTTCGCCGCCAAACATCCCTTTGAGCTTTGGGTAGTGCCGAAGCGACAACTTTCAGGACCGCCAGACATTGCCGAGTTGCTCGTGCGGGACTATTTCGTCGCGTGCACTATGCGCTGACCGTCACGAATAGACCGCGGCCACCTTGATCTGTCCCTCGTTGCGCAGCACCTGGAGCGATACATCAGCCCCATGCCGGCGCAACCTTACATCTACGGTCGATTGGCCAAGACGCAGGTTGCACAAGGTCACCTCATCGAGAAATGACGGTAGCTGTGGCTTGTGCAACAGGATTTCATGGCGGTCCGGATTGAATGCGAGACCGAGACAGGACTGAAGCAGTAGGAGCGGTGTCCCCGCGGCCCAGGCCTGCGGCGAACAGGCGACCGGATAGAGGGTCGGCCCACGTTCGCGTCCACGCTGGAAGCCGCAATAGAGTTCAGGCAGGCGCCGCAGGTCCATATAGCTTGCTGCCTCGAACAGGCCCTTGAACACGCGATCCACCGCGCTCTTGTGTCCGTAGCGTGCGAAACCGGCCGCGATGAGGGAGTTGTCGTGCGGCCAGACCGAGCCATTATGATACGACATCGGGTTGTAACGGCGCTCCTCGCGGGCCACCGTGCGGATTCCCCATCCTGAAAAAAACGACGGCCGCATCAGGTCGCGCACCACCGCTTCCGCGTGCTCTGGCGCGGCGATCCCGCTGAATAGCACATGTCCGGCGTTCGATGTTCGCACGCGACACGGCCGCTTCTGTCCATCCAGGGCGAGCGCGTAAGTACCAATGTCCTCGCACCAGAATGCAGAACTCAAATCGTTCGGCGAGTGTCTTGGCCTGGGCCTCGAGTGTGTCTCCGAGCGCGTGCTTGCCGAGCCGGCGTGCGCCGCGCGCAGCCAGTCGCTTCGCCGCATAGACGTAGCCTTGGACTTCGCAGAGCGCGATCGGACCTTGTGCGAGCGTGCCATCGGCATGGAAGATCGCGTCCTGCGAATCCTTCCAGCCCTGATTGACAAGGCCCATTTCGTCGGCGCGGAGGTATTCAACGAAGCCGTCGCGATCGGGATCGCCCAGCCCGTCGATCCAGCGGAGCGCCGCTTCGACATTGGGCCAGAGCTCGCGCAATGTTTCGATGTCGCCGGTATGCTCGACGTAAAGTCCGGCCAGCATCACAAATAACGGTGTCGCATCCGCACTGCCGTAGTAGAGGCCGAATGGGATCTCGCCCAGCGCCGCCATCTCGCCGCCGCGCATCTCATGCGGGACTTTTCCGGGTTCGGCGTCGGCAAGCGGGTCAAATGTGGTGGCCTGAAAGGCGGCGAGCCGCCGTAGGACGCCTTTGGCGATTCGAGAATCGCACCACAACATCTGCAGGGCGGTAATGATGCCGTCGCGGCCGAATGTGGTCGAGTACCAGGGAATGCCGGCATAAGGGTAGGGGCCTTGCGCCGTGTTGGTTGTCAGCATCGCAAGGTCGGCCATCGAGCGGCACATCACCTCGTTAAAGATATGGTTCGAGCTGGTGATTGTGGCCGTGCCGCGGCTTGCGGCCTGGCGTTCGTGGAATGCTGCACGTAGTCCCTTTCGAAACGGAACCGCGATGCGTTTCTCGACGCCGCGTTCGCAATTGACCGTCACGAATATCGACCGGGATTCGTTGGGCTGCAGGACAAACGCGTAGCTTGCGAGGCTGTCAGACAACCGCTCCGGCACCGGGTCGAACAGAATCATCGTGCGCCGCCGATTGCCGTCGAGGCCCTGATAGTTCAGTGCCACCTTGGCTTTGCCGACCTCCGCGCTTGCGATGCCGCGACGTTTGCGGTGCAGTCCGCGCACCTCGAACAGGTCGGCAAAGTCACTGGCGAAGGCGAATGAAAGCTCTACGTCGAAAGGATGCTCGCCGTGGTTCTGCACGCGCAGGCGCTGATAGACCGTGCCGTTGAGAAGGAAAAGCGTGCGCACGACGTGCAGCATGTCCTTCGGCTGCACCAGCTTCTCATTGTGATAGATGTCGGGATTGGTCAGATCAACGGTGAGGAAAGAGTTGTCGTCGCGTACAACAGAACCCAGCAGCAGAGGCTGTTTGTCGCTCAGCAGCATTTCCAGGTGAGAGAGATAGCGCGTATCGCAAAAGAAAATGCCGTCGGGTCCACCCGGCGCCGCCCCGATGTCCGCATGGCTGTCGAACACGGCGAAACAATCGCCCTGCTTGAGCGTGCGGCGCGGCCGAGTGGAGGACCCAGTACCCGGAATGTAGAAAGGTGTTTCGGGAACCTCCTCGACCGGCCTTGCGATCGAGCCATGGCTAAGCAACGAGAGGCCTCAGACTGTTCAAATCCATGCCGTTCGGCGCAAGCCCGATTTCTTCCTGCTTGCGCGCGGCGGATGTCGCCAGCAGCGACCGATAGATACCCACATAATCTTTCGCCATCCGTGTGGCGGAAAAGCGCTGTTCGAAGCGTTGACGCACTTTTTTTCGATCGAGCGCAATGACGCGCGGCAGGGCGGCGATCGCTTCTTCCATGGTTTCGACGATGGCGCCTGTGATGCCATCTTCGACGATCTCGGGAACCGAGCCGCAGCGAAAAGCCAAGACCGGCGTTCCGCAGGCCATCGCCTCGATCATGGAGAGCCCGAACGGCTCCGGCCAGTCGACTGGAAACAGCAGGGCCTGTGCGTTGCCCAGGAATTGCGTTTTCTCACGGTCGTTGATCTCGCCGATAAATTCAACACCGCCGCCTTCGAGCAGTGGTTCGATCTGCGTCTTAAAATAGACCTCGTCAACGCGGTCTACCTTGGCAGCAATCTTGAGCGGAATCCCCAGCGCACGCGCGATGGAGATGGCGCGGTCGGGACGTTTCTCCGGCGAGATGCGGCCGAGAAAGGCGAGGTAGGCGCCGCGCGCCTCCGCGGTGCCGTGATGCAGGCGGGCCGGGATTCCGTGGTGGACGGTGCCCGCGAAGTTTGCGTTCGGCACCGCACGGCGCTGCGCGTCCGAGATCGAAACCAGCGGCATGTCGCTGAAGCCCAGGTAGAGTGGGAGCAGGTCGGGTAGATCCTGACGCCCGTGCAGCGTGGTAACAGTGCGGCCTGCGATCGGCCGAAACAGCGGGAAATGAAATTGATCGATATGGAAATGCAGGATGTCGAAGTCGTCGAGGCGTTGCCGCACGCGATCAAGCATCAACATATAATAGGGAATCGGATCGCGGACGCTGGCGTCGAGCCGGAGCGCCTTGGGTACGCAGGGAACTAGATCAGCTGCGGTGATAGAATCACCGCTCGCGAACAGGGTCACCTCATGGCCGAGGCCCACCAGTTCTTCGGTCAGGTAGGAGACGATCCGTTCGGTGCCACCGTACAGTCGTGGAGGGACGCTTTCCATCAAGGGCGCAATCTGAGCGATTTTCATTTTTGTCCCTTCCACACTGCCGCAGGATTGAGATTCCCGTGAGCCAGAAAGTTGCACAGTTTTAACTAAGGTGCCCACATCGCATTGATCTGCGTCAACACGCCATACTGGTAATTATCTATCGTTTATCGAAACGCGAACCAGCAAAAGCTCATGAGGTCGGCCGACGACTATCTTAAACAGGCCGAGGAATTGCGGCGCGGTCAAATTATGCAAGCCGCGTTTCCAAAATCTGACAGAGAGATCGGATAGGAGATCAAAAGCATCACATGGAATTATATCTTGGTGCTCGCTTGGTCATTGTCAGCATCGCGCTGACCTTTGTTTTCGTTCCAATGCTTTGGCAAGGACCCAGCGCAATCATCATCTGGTCTCGATGAAATGCGGTTGGCCAGCCGTGCTTTGATGTAGCTCAAGCCCGTTTTGGCGAAAGCCGCGAAATTAAATTCAAGCGGCTGCATTGCGGAGCGGCCATTAAGATTATCGGGCTCTCGAGAGGATGGATCATGACCTCATACATCGTGGGTCTCAGGCATAAAACGCGCTCTAAGGTATTAACAATTGAGGCCGAGGACGCTTTGGTCGCAGCGCTCAGGGCCAAACACGAAAATCCCGACGCAGTAATCACGTATGTCCGCAAGTCCAATCGACGTGGCGACCATCGTCATCCACATGAGGGACTGCCGGAAAGGAAAAATGCCCGCCCTTGACTGGAGCCCTCATGCCCGAATCTGGTGCAAGGTTGAAGACTAGTCAGCCTCAGTTCGCAGCGTCTTCGCTGGCTTGGCGACAGTTATGACTACACCGCACCGCGCACATTGATGAACGATAATGTGCGCTGTTTCGGTGGTTTGCATCGCCACCTGACAGGCAGGACAAAGTTTTGGGGGCTCGGGGTTGGAGGGCGGTCTCATGACCACCAGCACTTATTAGATCAGTGAGTCCGATCAATTACGGATGTTTACCTAGCATCTCGGACAATTACGGGCCGCTCTATCCAGCTGAGCTGCGGGTTTTTCGGGGCTTAGGGTAAGTTCGTGGACGCGGACAGGAGGAGGCGCAGATGACCTACCACTTCACCAAGACTGTAGACATGAGTTTTGACGACGCCGTGATGTCCACAAAAGAAGCACTCAAACGGCACAATTTTCGAGCGCTCACCGAGATCGACATGAAAGACAACTTCAAGAAGGGGCTCAATGTCGATTTTCGTCCGTACCTCATCCTCGGAGCATGCAATCCGGAATTGTCCTATCGAGCGCTCCAAGCGGATAACAAGATCGGAACAATGTTGCCCTGCAACGTTGTTCTGCAGCAACTAGAGGATGGTCGTGTTGAAGTTTCCGCAATTGATCCCGTTGCTTCCATGCAGGCCGTCACTCACGTCGTGTTGCTTCAAGTTGCGGAAGAGATCCGCTCTCATCTGCAGAGTGTGATCGATGAGGTAGGCAGTGCAACCGAGGCTGCAGGCGCCGGCTAGCGTGAATGCAACCTTGGCGCTGCCAAGTTCACCGTTGTGTTCGTCCAAATGGCGGGCCGCCTTGCCAAGTCGCAGATGACCCGGTCGCGATACGAACTGCGGGCTTCGCCGGTTATACGGGCACTGGAATTTCGGGATGCCCGGCCTTTACTGTCTGCTTTTGACCTAATGCGGAAGTCGCAGTTAGTGGCGAGGCGGACGAAAAGCGAATCGCTTTAAGTGCATCTGATCTTATGCACCGGCATCCGGCCCTCGATAGGTGCCGAGAATCTTATCCCAGAAGAAATGAATGACACCGAAATTGCTATTCGCGTGCCGGTGATGAACAAAGTGCAGCTCCTGATGGCGTCTAAACCACGCAAACCTTTGAAGCCGCGATCCCTCTACGTGATATTCTTTGTCGAAAAAGACGTGTGCGTAAAACGATGCCGCACTTGCAATTACCATCACCACAAAGAGATTAAGCGGCAATAAGAAATAAGCGCAGCCTCCTACCAATAACACAGGGATAAAGAAGAAGGGCGTGTTGTTGCCTTCTTCACCGAGGTACGTTGGTGAGACGAGATGATCTCTGGAGTAGTAAGTGTGATGAAAATTGATATGATTGCGGAAAAAGTTGCCACCCATCGGATGGTGGCCAAGCTTGTAATGCATCACCGTCTGCGCAAATGACATGACCAAATGCGTAGCGACGGCAGTCACGAGAATAAGCGGAACCTTCGGAAGGAACTGCAATACCGTATGGAATATAAGCACTTCAGCGCTTCCTTATGCTTCTAGTTTAACGCTTATAAGCAGTGACTGATAGATGAAGGTGACGCTCCTGGGTGGGCACGGCCGTTCGGTGCGAAAGCGTTCCCGCGACCCGGCAACTAGCTAATTTGCAAAGTGTTCCATTTCAAAAGGAAACTCCATGGCTTTCAAGCCGAATTACGGTATGCAACGCGCTGATCGCAACCGTTCAGCGCGCGCACGGAGCGAGCAAAAACAGAGAAAGAGGGAGGAAAAATCTGCGCAACGAAAAGCCGAGCGCACAGTAGAGATCAAAAGCTCATCTGACCATGAGAAGACACAATGAGGAGAGATCGATGACCGCCGCCGAATCTAAAGACCTCAAGAAGGGCAGCCGCGTATATTGGCGCGGCGATGCTACTGACGGTGGCAGTATCACCGAAATGAGTTGGGATGCGGTCACGATCGCCTGGGACAATGGTCAGCTGGCCACCGTACACCATGGGGATATGCGCGAGGTCCAACGAACGCCGGCAAAGCCTACTACTATTGTGTAGGTATATGTCCCGTCGGAGTCCTGCTTCCGGCACTTAGCGGACATTTTGGCGCACGCGATCAATGTCCGCTTTTGGGGTAATAGCGGACATTACCCAGAGGTCCTTTGTGCCGAAAATCTTATCCGGCGATGAATTCAATTCCGGCCGATAAAATTCCCTGTTCTCGCGTCAAGATTCGCTGTTCCGCGAAAACAATTCCCTGTTCCGTTGAGTAGGGAATTCGCATCGAAAGCCCTGTAACGACGCCACTATTTGCAGTCTCTAGCGCTCCCGAAGCCGCGATTTTGCAGAATTCCCTGTAAAATTCCCTGTTAGCAGGGAAAACGGGCGGAGCAGGGGGCCATCTGCACTGCTGCGCCAGCTCCCAAGTCCGGTCTCTCTTTATCAAGGGCTAGAAGCGTCGGAAAAGCCCGCAAGTACGCGGCGTTTCGCGAGTCAAAAAGTCTCTGAGGCTCCCAAAATCGAACAAAAATTCAGAACTTTTGCGGAAAGTCTCTGGCCAGTATTTGGAAAATTCCCGTTTTGCGGAGCCGGGAGGTGGAGACCGGTTCGATCTTAAACTGAGCGCGGGACTCGCCAGTGAAAGTGCAACTCAAGCTGTTTGCATTCGGGGGTATAGTGGACATGACTTATAGCATTGCGAATGTCTGCTTCTGACCGAAGCGGACATTGACCGCTTCACGTCACCGCGTTGCGCTCTGCTGCGCGACTACTTTAGCGTCACCGCCTTGATGTCGGCATCGACGCCGACCCCGAGGGTCAGCGGGAACGATACGTGATGGAAACGGGTGGTCACGTTGTCATCATGAATTGCAAACCCGACGTTATACTTACCGCCGACCTTCATGGTTTTGTCGTCCGCCGGATGTCCGGTATCGAGCTTGCGGCGCCACACCAGCGTATAGGTACCGTCCTTCCAGGTGCCAAAACTTGCGTCGTTATCGGCAGCCGACCCCTTGGCATCAGTGCGGCTGATCAGACGGCCGGGCAGGATGTCGCCCTCTTTCCAGCCAGCGTTTGGATCGAACGGCACAGCATTCGCTTCCTTGATGATCGCGCCAGGCTTTGCCGGATTTCCGATGTCCTCAGCGCGTAGCGCTTTGGCGCCGACCTTGGCGGCGTCGAACATATTGAGTGGCGTCATGGTCTTGCGATCGATATTCCAAGAGAATGGATTTTTGCCCTCGTCGAAGTTTCGGTACTCGAGCACGTAACCGTCGTCCGCCATCCCGACCGGACCGGAGCGGTTCACGCGCCATTGCATGAGGTCGAGGAAGCCGCCTGCGGCCTTGATCTTGTCGATCTCCTCTTTCGATTTGGTCTTGTCCCAGCTTGCCGCATCGTCCGTGCGAGTCGAGGCGAGGTATTTCCGAATGTCGGCATCGTATTTCGCATCAGCAAACAGAGGGTGCTTCTTTACCGACTCGCCCACGACCTGATTGCGCGTGTCGCGCATACCGTTATGGCAGGTGACCCAGCAACCTTGCTGGGCGAACAAAGGCACCTTGCCGTCATCAAGCATGATCGAGAAGCGATCCTCGTAGAGCGCAGGTTGCTCGCCCGCCCGCACTGCTTTGTCGTTACGGTCGTGCCCGTACCATTTCCATTGCTTCCCGTCGAAGCGCACGTAGTCGTGCATGCGTCCTTCTCGTTTCAGGTGCGACTTCCATTGAAAGCGGAAATAGACGTACTCGGTGTCGTGCGCGGCCTGCACCTTCACGTCGATCGATCCGTTCTTGCCCGCAATGGGAGTTGGCTCGAGGTCGCCGCCTTTTACAATCTTTTCGCCGCGGGTCTTCTCGCTGCCTTTGTGGCACGTGATACAGGCTTGTCCTTGCTCCACCAGCTTGGCACCCGGATGGCCGGGACTGAGCAGCCAATCGTAGGTCGACAGCCCCGGATAGAACAGTGTGATCGATTTCGTCGGAATTTTTGCCCAGTTGATGCTTTGCGGCTCGACGGCAAGTGCTGGACCAACGAGGGCCGTTACGAGACCGATCGCTGCGATGTGCCTGATGTGACTGATGGCGTTTCGCATTACAGCATGCTCCACTGGTGCTGAATCCCCCAACAAATCTTTTGCTTTTTCTCTAAAGCGCTCGGCCACCAGCCGCATTGACACACATCAATCCGGGAAGGGGGAGGAGCATGCGTCCTGCTTAGACGGCCGCGATCAAGCCCGCTCCGACTGCACTCAGCACCACCACCAGCCAAGGCGGGACTTGCCACATAAACAGCAGCAGAAAGCCGGCAGCGGCCAGTGCAAAATCGACTCCGCTTGTGATGCCCGAGGTCCACACCGGATTGTAGAGCGCGGCGAGCAGCAGACCGACTACAGCCGCGTTCACGCCGCGCAGTACTCCCTGCGCGACCGGCAGACGGCGCAACTGATCCCAGAACGGAAGGGTACCTATCACCAGCAAGAACGACGGCAGGAAGACCGCGACCAGGCACAGTCCTGCGCCGGCCCAGCCGTTCGGTTGCGGCCCCATCACGGTGCCGAGATAAGCGGCGAAAGTGAATAGCGGGCCTGGCACCGCCTGCGCCGCGCCGTAGCCGGCGAGGAAGGCATCGTTACTCACCCATCCCGGTGGAACGACTGACGCTTGCAGCAACGGCAGCACCACATGGCCGCCGCCGAACACCAGCGAGCCGGCACGATAGAAGGCGTCAAATAGCTTGAGACTTTGGCTTGGCAGGCTCGCCGCCAACAGCGGCAGGCCGATGAGGAGAACAAAGAACAGGATCAGCAAACACGCTCCGCTCCAGCGGCTGATTGCGAGCGGTAAGGCAACGTGGTTGACCGGCGCATCTTTCCTGGGAAGGACAATACCGACAACACCGCCGAGCACGATCGCGCCGATTTGGCCCCAGGCCGAAGGCATCGCCAGTACAATCGCAGCGGCGACAACTGCCAGCGTCGCCCGTTCGCGGTCGGGCGCCAGTGAGCGCATCATGCCGAGCACGGCTTGCGCCACCACCGCGACAGCCACCACTTTCAGCCCATGCAGCCAGCCGCTGCCGATCGTGCCTCCGAGCGCGTCGACGCCATAGGCAAACAACACCAACGCGACGGCCGACGGCAACGTGAACCCGGCCCACGCCGCCAATGCTCCGGCGTAGCCCGCTTGCAACTGGCCGATCGCGATACCGACCTGGCTGCTGGCCGGCCCCGGCAGGAACTGGCAGAGCGCCACCAAGTCAGCATAGGTTTTTTCGTCAAGCCATTTGCGGCGCACGACATATTCGTCGCGGAAATAGCCGAGATGGGCGATTGGCCCACCAAACGAAGTGAGGCCGAGACGTAGACTGGCTCTAAGCACGTCGAGCCAATTTGCACTCTTGGTTGATCGAGTTGTCATTGCTTCGCCCTCAGCGTACTCCGGCCCCGGTGCGATGTCCGCTTTCGGTGCATAAGCGGACATGTGAGATGCGCCGGTCTCCGCCTGCGGTTTTGTCTGCTAGCTAGGAATATTCCCAAATTCGCGGGCCTGATTGGCAGAGACTAACGTTCGATCAGGGAGTGGGTGGGGCACCGCTCAGTCGGATGACATGGTTGTTCTATCGAGTTCATACGGCTTTTGCAGGATTTTCGGCGTTTGGCGCTTACATTGATTTGACACCAAAGCAGCGTGTCCATGTAGATTCTGGCAACTTTGTCGCGCAGAAGTCTCTGGCCCACAATTTGGCAAGAAAACCGGAAATTGTGGCGTAATTTCAAAGGCCAATTTTGAAAAGGGAATTCGGCGGTTCGAATCACGCCACCCCAGCTCCCAAGTCCGGTCTCTCCTTATCAAGGCCTCGAATCGTCGAAAAAGCCCGCAAGTGCGCGGCGTTTCGCGAGTCAAAGAGTCTCTGGCTTTCCCAAAATCGAACGAATATTCGAAACTTTTGCGGAAAGTCTCTGGCCAGTACTTGGAAAATTCCCGTTTTGCGGAGCCGCCCCGCGGAGACTGGTTCGATCTATAACTGCGCGACCGACCTGGCAGTCGCGGTGTCGGTAAAAATTCTACTCAACTCGATTTTGCCACGGTTGCATTTGCACGCGAAAGCGCACATTGGCTCGGAGCAGCGATCAGCCTGTAACGCTTTGAATCAAAGCGTGTGTCGTTGTTGACCCATTAATGACGCAAGTCTAATTCCCGCTTGCGATTGCACACACAGAGGTAAAGCGGACATCGATCGGCCCGGTCATTATGTCCGCTAATGACCCAAAGCAGACATTCCAAATTTATGACCAACGGTGCATCGCGGACCAAGTACCCTCGGTTTGCGCGAGGCTTTGCAGATCTTCTCCGATGAGAAAGACATAAGCCATTGCACGTCGCCTACTCTGGCAGTCCAGCGGACTGCAAGGCTCCACCGAGGGCTTCCGCAAGTGCTGGCGCACAGTTTACGCCCGCAAACTGGCGGCTGAAGCGAAAAGCCGGCTGAAGCTCGAGGACGCGCGTAGCGGCAGCCCTAGCTTCATCCAACCGGCCAAGTTTGGCCAGTGCAGCGGCCAATTGCACGTAAGTGATGCTGTGTGCCGGATTGGCCTGGACGGATTTGTAGGCCGCACGACAAGCTTCCTCGTAGCGGCCGCGCAACAAATGACTCATTGCTTGCGCATCAAACGCGGCCCACACCCAGGAATCGAACGGGCTTAACCGCATACCCTGCACGCTCCATTCTATCGCGCGTTCGGCTTCGCCGCCCCATCCGAGAATCACGCTGCCGAGTATGTAAGTGAGCGCAGACGACGGGCTGACGGCGAGGGCGGCTTCCAATGCTGTGAATGCAGCGGTGCGATCGTGCGCATCCATGCCGATCGAAAATCCGGCCCACGTCAGAGCGAGCGCATCATCTTGTCCGTAGACAATGGCCGATCGGGCATGGCGGATCGAAGCAGCACGGTTGACCTCCTGCAGCCCGGCGCGAAGGAACAAGCAATGGTGACACATCGCGGCATTACCATGCGCAAGCGCATAAGTGGGTTCGAGCGCGATCGACCGGTCAAGAAGTGCCAGCGCTCTTGTTACTTGTTCCGGCATACCTAAATCGACGTCAGGTTGGGCCCGCAGCACGAGATCGTAGGCATCGAGACTGTCCGGTCGTTTTCGCCTGACGCGTTCGATTTCCGCTTTCCGCACGCTCGGGGCAATCGCGCCCACCGCCGACAGCGCGATCTCATCCTGAAGCGCGAAAATATCGTGGGACCTGCGGTCGTAGCGCTCGGCCCACACGTGCGTTCCGGTCGACGCGTCGATCATTTGGGCGGTCACGCGCACGCTGTCGCCAGCTTTCCGCACGCTGCCTTCGAGGACATACCGCACGCCAAGCTCGCGGCTGACTTGCTTCACGTCCACGGCGCGGCCCTTGTACGTGAAGGTTGAGTTTCGCGCGATGACGAAAAGCCAGTTTATGCGTGCCAGACCAGTGATGATGTCGTCGACCATCCCATCGGCGAAGTACTCTTGCTCCGGATCGGCGCTCAGGTTCGAGAACGGCAGAACCGCAACGGAGGGCTTTTCGGGCAACGTCGGTGCCGACGCGGCACGGGCCGCAACCGACGCATCGGGAACATTGGTGACAACGGCCGGTCCGACATACCGATAGCCGCGGCGCGGCAACGTTTCGATCCAGCTCTCGGCATCCGCCGCCTCTGCCAGCACTCGGCGCAAGGCGGCGATTTGGACTGTTAGATTGTTATCGGCAACCGCCAATCCGCCCCAGCCGGCTTCAACCAGCGCGTCCTTGGATACAGGCGCGCCCGCGTTTTCGAGAAGCCGGCGCAGCAGCGCGACGGCGCGCTGTCCAAGCATGGTCGGCTCGGCCCCCCGGTATAGAATGCCCGCGTCCGGGTCGAGGCGGAACGGGCCGAACTGGTACTGGTTGCCCCCGACTGTCATTCGACGCTTTTAGCAAATTTTTGGGAACGGATTCACGACTTACCGGCACGGAGGGCCGATGTTCCGCAAGTGCTTGCAGAGGTCAATGGAGGATCACATGAGCGCCGATGCCGTCATTCGCATGCCCGACGACTGGAAGGGGGTCATACTGCGTGGTCAGCCTATGGTCTTCCTCGTCACCGGCGAAAAAACAAAGCACACGAGCATGTTCGACTGGACGATCCCGCCCGGATTCGCCACCGGGCGGCATGTACACCGGGTGCAAGAGGAGACCTTCTACCTGCTCGAGGGTGAGTGCGAGTGGCATGTCGGCGACAAGACGATCAGTGCAACGCCCGGAACCTATCTGTTCATTCCGCCGGGGGTACCGCACAACATCACGAATGTCAGTGAGAAGCTGGCTCGCGTGCTGATGACCGTTTCTCCGCCCGGCCACGAGCATTACTTCGAAGAGCTCGCGAAACTTGCGGCGCAGGGTGCGCCGGATCCCAAGGCGCTTGCTGATCTTCGAGATCGCTACGACACGGATCAGCTCTCGACTTTGACAACACGCGCGTAAGCCTTCATCCCAGCTTCGATGTCCGCTAATGACCCATAGCGGACATTGCATCGACATACCGCCAGTCGGTATCTTGCGTGTTGCGATCCAGCGTAGGATCCTCCACCAAGAGGTTGCGAATGTCTTCCACCCAGTCGCAAAGTTATCCGTTAGGCGGGACTAGCACCGAGCGGGATCGTTTGCTCAGCCAAGCCGAGCAATACGAGCCGACGGCTAACTGGCTTCTCGATCAGATCGGCGTTCAGGAAGGCTGGCGGGCCGTCGATATCGGCTGCGGACCTATTGGGATCCTCAATTTACTCTCAGAACGCGTTGGCCCGAAAGGTGTGGTTATTGGCCTCGAACGCGAGCAGCGCTTCGTCGAAATGGCGCGCGCCGAAATCGCCAAGCGCGGCATGGGCAACGTCACGATGGTCCAGGGTGACGGCCTCAACACCGGTCTGGAGAAGGGCTCATTCGACCTAGTGCATGAGCGGCTGGTATTGATAAATGTGTCCGCTCGCGAAGCGTTCCTGACGGAAATGCTCTCGCTGCTTCGCCCTGGTGGAACGGTGGCGCTTGAGGACGTGGACAATGTTTCGTGGCTCTGCCAGCCGGCGCATCCGTCGTGGGACATCCTGCTGAACGCTTTTCATACAGTCTTTCACGCGGGCGGCGGCGATGGTTTTGTTGGCAGACGACTTCCAGTCCTCTTGCACGCCGCTGGCGTAAAAAATATTCAAACAAAAGTGACGGTCGAAACGCCGCCCCTTGGCGACTACCGCCGCACGCACCTCCTCTCGCTCATCGATTCCGTTCGCGACAAGATCATCGCCAACAAAGTGCTCGATGAAGCAAAGCTGAGTGAGCACCGGGAGGCCCTGGCGCAGCATCTCAAAGACCCGGGAACGACCGTCATCGACAAGCTTTTGGTGCAATGCTGGGGGCATAAATCGCGCTAGTGGTCCCATGTCTGCTTTTGGCACTTATCGGACGTGCCATCTCCAGCGGGGAATGTCCGCTTTTGGTGCATAAGCGGACATGTGATACGCGCCGGTCTCTGCCTGTGGTTTTGCCTGCTTGCCAGAGATATTCCAAAATTCGCGGACGGATTGGCAGAGACTTACGTTCGATCACGCAATGGGTGGAGTACCACTCAGTCGGATGACGTGGTTGGTCTACCGACGCATACAGCTTTTGCAGGATTTTCAGCGCTTGGCGTTCATTTTGATTTGGCGCCGAAGCAGGGTGTCCTTGTAAATTCTGGCAACTTTGTCGCGTGGAAGTCTCTGGCCCACAATTCGGCGAAAAAACCGGAAATTGCGGCGTAGTTTCAAAGGCCAATATTAAAAAGGGAATTCGGCGGTTCGAATCACGCCGCCCCAGCCAGCCAGTACGGTCTCTGTGTTTCGGACCAGCGAAGAAGTGGCTTTCTAACCGTGCGGATAGCCCACAGTTTGCGCAAAGGCGGCGGCTGTGAGGATGGCACTGGTAACTAGGCCAGCGCTGGCCGTGCGTCGTGTCATCATGAAAGCCTCCTCAGGTTTATTGCGCCGCTGTAGCTTAGCGTTACGACGGACCACGATTCGGGCCATGCCTATCGGTCTCAATCGCATTAATGAGGCGGGTCAGATGCGCTTTGGCCGCTGAATTTTCGCTTTCCGCAATCACAGTCGCATTACCGCGTCCCGGGCGGATGAATTCCTTGTAGAAGGTCCCAAAATCGATCTGTTGTTCCGCCTCTTCACCGGTGCCGCCATTGGACACACGCGGGCCGAGCTCATCTTCCAGGACAACGCTGAGCCGCCAGCCATCACTCGCGTGGGCGGGGGCGATTTCCAGAGTTGCGATGGTCGCGATTTCAGTCAGATCTTCGCGCTCCACATCGCCGAGGTGAGTGTCCGCCCGCACCGGGATCTCTCG
This sequence comes from uncultured Pseudomonadota bacterium, assembly GCA_963762485.1. Taxonomy (GTDB): domain Bacteria; phylum Pseudomonadota; class Alphaproteobacteria; order Rhizobiales; family Xanthobacteraceae; genus Pseudolabrys. The sequence continues at coordinate 18,511 of CAVXLE010000014.1, forward strand.
CACTTCTCGTCGGCGCCGCGCCGAGATCCTGACAGTGGATGGCGCAATTTCACATTCCGCTTTCACCCAACGCGCCACTTGTTCGGGATCGATATCGACTGGGTAAGTTTCCATTTAGGTTCTCCGATATCGCCCGTGTGGTCTGCCGGGCCCGAGACGAGTGGCCAAAAAACGCGAGACCCGTACCACCCCGCCCGTCGGACCGGAGTCTCCTCCGGTGTGTTCGGACAGGAAGGCTACGGGCCCCGCCGTCATGCTTCATCGGTAGACTGGTTTATCGCGTAGATAGATCCGCGCCCGTAGACGTTTCACTATCGTGCTTCGCCAATCTTGCCTCTGCACGACGGTAACAACAACTAACCGCAGCCGCCGGCCGCGCGCTTTGATTTCGATCAAAAAGAACTAGCCCGCTTTCCCCAAATGCAGGCGCGGGCATCAGGCCTGATTGAGCTGTCTCAAGGACAGGCCGGCACGGTTGCCTAGTATCGCTGGCGCCAAAGATGAAACGCTTCCAGTCGAGGTAACGCGCATGAAAAAAGCATTGAGCCAGCCGGCAGTTCCGACAACCGAAAATGCGGCAGTCCTCACGATTTCGCCTGAAAAAGTCTGCTTTATCATCATCAAGGCGCGGGAATTCGACGCTAAGGAAGAAGTGAACGAACCCGATCCAGGATCGAATCCTTCGGACGATAAGGAAGCTTCGGTCCTCGAAGACCGGGAAGACGATCCCGTCGTCGAGGAGCTTACGTCGCTCATCAATTCCTTGTCGGTGGACGAGCAGATCGACCTCGTGACCTTGGCATGGTTCGGTCGCGACGACTATTCCGCCAGCGATTGGGCGGAGATGCGCGAAGAGGCAGCTCGCGCTCACAATGAACGCACAGCCAGCTATCTTCTTGGCATGCCAATGCTGGGCGACTTCTTGGAGGAGGGACTTTCGATGCTCGGATATTCCTGTGAGGAATTCGAAATTGAGCGGCTCTGATCGGCTGACACAGTTCTGATATCGACAGGAGCGAAGGGTTCTCGAGAAAGTCGAGCGTCTGATCGAGAGTTCGAGACATTTCTTAGGTTCAACGCGCGCAACGCAAATGGCGCTAATGCATTTTTCTCGAGGAGATCAGAGATGGCGATGCGCACACGAACAAGGTCGTCAAACCGCACCAAGCAGACAAAGAAGCCGATTGCCGCCAACGGAGCGACAGCCTCGGTACGAAAGCCCAGCAAACCGCCCCTCATTGAACCGTTTCATGTCGCGGTCGATCGGCAGTTGAAGTCAGGGCACCAAACGTACGCAGCAGCTGAGAAGGCAGCTCTGGCAATCAAAAAGCAGCATCCACAGCTTCATGTGACCGTGTACGATACCAAAGAGGAGCGGCATAAAATCATCGAGCAGCCAACGCCGGCGGGCACCTCCAATAAAAACCGACTGTCCGCGTGAGCAACACGGAACGTCTCTTTGTGCGGCACCAGGCCGATGTTGCAGGAGGCAAGCATTGACCGCCGATCCAACGCGCAAGCTCCATGTTCCACCAGAGTGGGAGGCTGCGGCATCTGAGATTTTCGAGCGCCGTCTGCGTACGGTCCTTGTTATTGGCGACTCGGCGGTTGGCAAGAGCAGCTTCTGCCGATACTTGATGGGAGCACTGCTCGCGCGGCAAGCCGAAGTGGCCTTCGTCGACGCGGATATCGGGCAGAGCAACCTTGGTCCACCCGCCACGATCACGTTGGGCTATCCCTTTTCACCGGTCGATTTTTCGGCCGTGCCGCCTGCAGCCTATTACTTCGTGGGCAGCACCGGCCCGATCGGACGCTTCTTACCGCTCGTGATTGGCACGGCCAATCTCGCCCGCGAGGCGCGCACCGCGTTCGTTATCATCGATACGACCGGGCTGGTTCATGAGTCCGGCCGCGTCCTCAAGAACTACAAGATCGACGCCGTACGGCCGGACGTCATCGTTACTCTCGAACGGCGGAACGAGCTCGCGCCCATCCGAATGGCCAACCGTAACGTGCCCATCATTAGAATCGAGCCTTCGCGCAAGGCGCACGGGAAGGACGATTACGAAAAGATTGAAGTGCGGCGGCAGTCATATGCGCGACATTTTTCCCGAGCAACCCTGCTGCAGCTTTCACTTGAGTCGTTGGTTTTCCAACGTACTTTGCTTTTTACCGGCAAGCCGATCGAGATCGACGGCGCTATTCACGCCGAGCAAAGCAGCGAGGGCATCCTCGTCGTCGGAGCGCCCGCCACGCCGCCGCCGGGCAGTAAGGTCCTGCCTTTGGGCTTTGAGCGAAATCTCTTATGCGGCGTCGCCGATGCAACGGGCCGCTGTTTGGGACTTGGAATCATAGAACACATCGATTTTGCAGGCCGCACGCTTGCGCTCACTACGGCAGTCGAGCGCGCCGGGGTGCGGATCGTCCAGTTCGGCGACGTCTACGTCACTCCGGAAGGAGGAGAGCTCGGACAGGTCAAGTGGGCGTGGTAGGCAGCACGCTCGATTTCACTCTTGCGAAGCGGTGCCTCATTGGCACGCCATCATCAAAGTGGGCTTGCAACGGCGGGGAGTGTGACCAATGAAAAAACTCTTCACGCTTAAGCTCAGGCAATCATGAACAATGACGAAAAGACAAGAATGATGAGCCGCCTGCAGGCGCATGTCCAATTGCTGGCGGGGGATATTGGTGAGCGCAATGTATTGCATCCCGCGGCGCTGAACGATGCAGCGTCATACATCGAGAGTGAATGGAACCGCCAAGGCTACGCTGTTAGACAGCTGGCGTACGAAGTATCCGGAGTCCGCTGTGCAAATCTGGAAGTCATCCGTGACGGCAGCACCCGTCGACGCGAGATCCTGCTGGTTGGAGCGCACTATGACTCAGTGGTGGGAAGCCCGGGCGCCAACGATAACGCAAGTGGCGTTGCCGCGTTGCTTGAAATATCCCGTAAGTTTGCTGCTATCGAGCCCACTATGACAGTCCGCTTCGTCGCGTTCGTAAATGAGGAGCCACCTTTCTTTATGAGCGACCAACAGGGCAGCATGGTGTATGCAAAGTCAGCGCGCCATCGTGGCGACGACATTCGGCTGATGGCGTCGATTGAAACTATCGGGTGGTACAGCAACCGGCCGGGCAGTCAGCATTACCCAGCGTTGTTTAATCTGTTCTATCCAAACCGTGCGAACTTTATCGGTATGGTGTCCGATTTCCGTTCAGGCGTGGCGATGCGGCGACTGGCGCAAGCCTTCAGGGCATACTCCGATTTCCCGTTGCAGACAGCAGCAACTTTTCGATTGGTTCCCGGCGTCTCTTGGAGCGATCACCGGTCATTCTGGCGTCAGGGCTACGACGCCGTGATGATCACGGACACCGCGTTCTATCGTTACTCGCACTATCATACCAACGATGACACGCCGGAAAAGCTTGCGTATCGCGAGTTCTCGCAGGTAACGCTCGCGTTGTGTGCAGCTTTCACGGACATTGCACAGAAGGGCCTGGACTGAAAACCCGCGCTCTCCGGGGAACAGTTTTCTGCGGAACCATGTTTCACGGCCAGGCAAGAGGCCGGACGCAAATTCGGCAGGGCGTCTCTTGGCCAATAGAAATGCGAGCGACTTCAAATTGTTCGATGGCCCAAGCATTGGTCAGGAGATGGCCCGTCGGCCGAGCCGACGTAAAAATAGAAGGACCAGCGGCGAGCGTCAGGGGCAAGAGTAACTGATCCGCAAGATGCAGCTCGATCGCCGCGCCTGAAGCGTGATGCTCACGGAACGCGGCCAGTGCCTGATCGGCAACCGCCTCGGAAGGCTTGCCCCGTCGTCCATAGGCCGAAAAGCTCGCCGGCAAGTTCGCATACGCGGCCAGCAAAAATATGCCTGCGCCGGGGCAAGCGGCGGTAACAAGTTGCGGTTCGATGTTCACAGGCATGCCGAATTCGGCAAGCGAGGTTCGTGCGCGTTCTGCCATGCGTTGCGGGATGTGAGCGGGAAGGTTTGCGGCAACCGCTCGGCCCACAATGCGTTGCAACGGGCCGGGAGTTATTGCTTCTATCGGTGTCAGGTGCCGATGGTTGCCAGCGGCTTCGGCCCCAGTGATTTTGCACACGATCTCTCCACCGCCAACCGGATACCATCCCCATCGCATCAATTCGGCATCGACCCGATAGCCTAGGCGCCGCAACAACGGAAAATAGGAGGTCGCAAGATCATCAAAGGGCGGCGACCATTCCACATGGGTTCCACCGCGCAGGACCAAGGTTGAAGAACCTGCTGCAAGCAGCAATGGAATTGCCAGCGTCTGCAGGATGAGGGTCGTCGAGCCGGCGCTGCCTCGCCCCGCAGTTTCCGCCACATCAAAGACGTACGAGCCGGATTTTGAAGAATAGCTTGGCGCAAAGGTGATCTCGGTCGAACCAAGGCGATCGCCCGACACGGCAGCTCCACTGATTGCCGCCGCCGCTCTTACTGCCGAAAGATGCTGTGGCAACAGGCCGGGATTTCGTCGTCCGGCCCGGATGTTCACGAGGCGAATGTGCCGCGCAGTCATGATCGAAAGACTGAGGGCGGTCCGAAGAATCTGGCCGCCGCCTTCGCCCTGCGAGCCATCGAGCGTGAGAACATCCATCTCTACCTGCCACACGGCACCGGCACCTTTAACGATGCCATGAACGATCTCAATCACGGAAAGCTACACAGCCGGGATCTACTTGCCAGCTATTGATGAGAGGCGGGGGCCTCCGCTGTCCGTTGGTGCTATCGCGACGAGTCAGGAAGACCGGATTAAACACTTGTTGGCCAGTACTGTCTGGCCCTAATCCTTTTCCAACGTGTCGGATTTCGCCTTTGCGGGCGGATTTTTCCCTTCGAGGGCTGCGATCCAGTGGCTTCGAGCCTTCCGCGTAGTTCATTGAAAGGCTTGAAATTAAAGGATTTAGAACCATATTTCCGCGGCGCGAGACGTGAAGGCTCTGCGGAAGTCCCAGCCAGCATGCCGCCGTCAAACTTGCGCAAACGCCGCCCGCCGCCCGTCCAACACTGCCGGCCTCCGGCTAGCAGAGGGACTGATTGTCTCACTCACGCTAGACAGAAGCGTCTCCGGCGCACGGTCGAAAAGGATTGCGATTTTATGACGTCATTGCTGAAAGACTTGCGATCAGGCGATGGTGAAGCATCGTTCCTCGAATGCCGCAATGGCACGAGTGAACTTGCCTCTACCGAAGCTTACGCTCTTGGCTCAGACCGGGAGCCTGAGCCTGACGGGTTCGAGGCCATGAACCCAGATATAGTCGACGTGCGTCCCGCCAAACAGCTGGTGACCGGCGCCGACTCTGCCGGGGCTGACAGAAACCTGCCGGTGGCCGTCGGTGCGGAAGGCAGAGAGCGTCTCTCTGGTGACCTCACGCGGTTGTATTTTCATCAGATGGGTAACGGTGAGCTGCTCTCGCGCGAAGATGAGATCGCTCTTGCAAAGCGCATCGAGGCAGCCCAGCGGGCCGTGCTAGAGGAGCTCTGCCAGGTTCCGATGCTTATTGAGCGCATCGCGGGATGGGGTCAGGAGTTCGCCGAAGGTCGGCTTCTATTGGCCGACCTGGTCAATTCGTCCTTCTCGACCGAATTGGATTTGGTTGAGCAGGGAGATCAGGCTGGCAGGGCGCGGCCAGACCTCATTGGCGATGGTCCCGCACTCCAGCCCAAGGGGGAAGAAACGCTCGATCCGAACGAACCACAGGATAGTGGTCCGCTCGCAAGCCAACAGTCCGCCCAGACGTCCATCATTGCAGCCCATTTTGAGCGGTTGTGCTCGCTCGCGCAGGATATTGGTCCGCTAAGCCGCAAGCGGCTTGCAGCTGCTGCCCGCGGTCGAGATCTTGCGAAGAGGACGCGCTTGCGCCTGCAAGAACTCGTGTCGAGCTTTGCCAGCGAGGTGACCGCCCTCCAACTGCACCCGGATCGCGTGTCTCTTCTGGTTGAGGAGTTGGAGCGGGAGCAGCAGACGCTTTGGCAGACCGAGCGGGAGCTGCAGAGGGTTGGCGAGCTTTGCGGCATCGACCGCCAGGATCTGCTTGACCGCCACCGCGGACGTGAACTCGATCCGAAATGGCTCAACGAGGCGGCTTCGCTATCCGGGCGTGGCTGGAAGAGACTTGCGAAGCAGCATGCCGATCGCGTCACCGCCATGCGTGGTGAATTGTCCGTACTCGCCAAGCGTGCGGGCTTGCCGATTGTGGATTTCCGACGTGCTGTAGCCCAGGTCAGCAAAGCTCGGCGAGAGCTTAAAGCGGCGCGCGAACAGATGGTGAAAGCGCATCTGCGTTTGGTTGTCTCGATTGCGAAAAAATATCGCCGCAAAAGCTCCCTGGATTTTCTCGACCTGATCCAAGAAGGCAATATGGGGCTCATGCATGCGGTCGAAAAGTTCAACTATCGTCGGGGCGTCAAGGTCTCGACTTATGCTGTTTGGTGGATCCGGCAGGCGATCGCCCGTGCTATCGCAGATCAAGGGCCCACGATCCGCATCCCGGTTCACATGGCTGAGACGGCGACCAAAGTCATGCGAGAACGCCGCAAGCTCTACCAGAAGGAAGGGCGAGAGGCAGGATCGGGCGAGATCGCCGCACGAACGGGAATCGCCGCTGCCCGTGTCGAGCAGGTCCTCTCGATGGTGCAGGAGCCAACGTCGCTTGACCTTCCGATCGGCGAAGATGGCGACGCCACGTTGGGCGATCTGATCGAAGCGACCGATGCAGTCGATCCCCACGCAGCCGCGGAAGCGGGCGCACTGCAAAGGGCTATCGCTGAGGCGCTCGAGGAGCTCACCCCACGTGAGCAGCGTATCCTGCGCATGCGGTTCGGCATTGGCGGCACAGCCGATCATACCCTTGAAGAGGTCGGCCAGGTGTTTGGTGTGACGCGCGAACGCATTCGGCAGATCGAAGCAACGGCGCTCGCCAAGCTGCGCCGTCCGGCGCGTGCACGCAAGCTCGCGAGCTTCGCAGAAAATTGATTAACCACGGCGAACTCTACCGGATTTAGCGTCCGACGAAGATCCATCCAGCGCCATTGCATCGCGTGCAAGTGCTGTCATCGGCGCGGCCGGTTGCATGACATGACGGACATTCCGACCACTCACCCGTGGCGAGTGCGCTGCGAATGACGCCAGGGCATTTGGCCGCATAGGGAAGTGCGCGCGCGCATTTCTTTCCAATTTCGTCATATGATCTGACAACCGCGCGGCAGCGGGGACAAATCCCGACCGGACGCTCAAGTTTTTCCGTGATCATGTAGCTCACCAGCAATGGTGTTCGTAAACGCGTCACATTATCGCTTGAAATAAAATTACCGCGCTTTGATATCCGTCAAAGTTCTCGGGATTATAAGTTTTAGGTTTTCTCAACGTCTTGTTGGCGGCGGAAAATTGTCGGATCTCATTGTCGGAGGAGGCCGTGCCCAATCATATAACCTGCACGTGGACTGGTGCATCGCGCAAGAAGTACGTCTACGAGGTTCATGCACGGCACCCAAAGCTCGCGCCCAATGAGCCAGGCAATTATATTTACGCGAAGATGGACGAGCACAGGAGATGGGTGCCGATCCATATCGGCGCAGGCAACTTGACGCAGCGAGCAACGACAGACCACCGCCGTGTCGACTGTATCAATGCGAAAGGCGCCACCCACGTGCACGTACACGTCAACTCCGACAGAGACGACCGTGACGCGGAAGTGAAAGATTTACTCAAGAATTTCCCGCAGGCTTATGCGCCGGACGGCTGTAATGAGGAAGAGGGCAGCTAAACGCGTGTCACAAACTCGAGCAAACGTGGAAGTGTTTGACTCTCATCCGGCTCGATATTGGCACAAGCTTGAGGATGGCCGCCTTCAATGCGATCTTTGCCCCCGCTTCTGCAAGCTGCATGAAGGACAGCGCGCTTTCTGCTTTGTGCGCGCTCGGCAAGGCGACCAGATCGTGCTCACGACGTATGGTCGCTCGAGCGGCTTCTGCGTCGACCCGGTCGAGAAGAAGGCGCTCAATCATTTTTTGCCGGGAACGCCTGTGCTGTCGTTCGGAACCAGCGGCTGCAATCTGGGTTGCAAGTTTTGCCAGAACTGGGACATCAGCAAGGCGCGTGAATATGACGTGCTGGCGGAGCGCGCTTATCCGGAGGATATTGCGCGCACGGCGGAACAACTCGGATGCCCAAGCGTCGCCTATACCTACAATGATCCGACGATTTTCCACGAATACGCAATCGACACCGCGATTGCGTGCCATGCGCGCGGCATCAAGAGCATTGCGGTGACGGCGGGTTATGTCTGTCCGGAGCCGCGGGCTGAATTCTACCGCCACATGGATGCGGTCAATATCGACCTGAAGGGTTTTACCGAAGAATTTTACCACAAGGTCTGCTACGTTCATTTGCAGCCGGTATTGGACACGCTGATTTACGTAAAGCGCGAAACAAACGTATGGCTTGAGATCACGACACTGCTCATCCCCGGCCTCAATGACTCAGAGGCCGAGATCGAGAAGATGACGCGGTGGGTGGTGGAGAAACTCGGGCCGAACGTGCCGTGGCACTTCACTGCGTTCCATCCGGATTGGCGAATGAGGGATATCCCCCGAACTCCCAGCGCAACATTGTCGCGGGCCCGCGCCATCGCAATCAAGAATGGCATGCGTTACGTTTTCACCGGCAATATCCACGATCCGCCGGGTCAGGCGACGTACTGCCATAATTGCCGAGCCGCAATAATCGGGCGCGACGGGTACGAGATCACATTCTGGCACCTTACCGCCGAAGGCAATTGCGACATATGCGGCGCACCCTGCGCCGGAGTGTTCGAGCCCTCGCCAGGCCGGTGGGGATCGAAGCGCATGCCGGTGTCGATGAATCGGTCAGCAGACGAAGCCGACCTTAAGCAAGTAATCTGACTTACACAGCGTTTTTACAAGTGGGCGCGAGCGCCACGGCTCATGCCGCTAAATGATTGACCCATATCAAGGCTCAATGCGACCGGGAGAGAGATCCTTCCTGTTCGACAAGAGGTGGCTTGTTCAACCACGGAAGCACGAATTCGATCGTGTGGCCCCGAAGGGCATAACGAGAGGAGAACTACGATGAAGGTCAAAGAGATGATGCATAAGGGCGTCGAATGGGTTTCACCGGACACGCCGATCACAGCGATCGCGGAGAAGATGCAGAAAGGTGACATCGGCGCGATCCCCGTAGGGGAGAATGATCGCCTTGTAGGCATGGTCACTGATCGCGACCTCGCCGTGCGAGGGCTCGTCAAGGGCAAGGATATCTCCAAGCTCACGGCCAAAGATGTCATGACGAAGGGCGTAAGCTGGTGCCGAGACAGTGACAGCGCCACCGAGGCGGCGCGTCTCATGGAAACCAAACATATTAGGCGACTTCCCGTCATCGATGAGAAGAAGAGAATGGTCGGCATGCTGAGCCTTGGTGATATTTCACACGCCGCGTCGCAAAAAACCGCGGCCGAGGCACTTAAGGCGGTTTCCGCCCATCACGCCTGAAAGCGACGAAAACCAACGGCGGGGGGGTAAAATGATCCCCCGTCGGAAATGGTCGTTACGCGATGACACCGGCTGCCAAGGTCGAAACAGCGCAGCGCTATTTGGCCCGGGGCTGGTCGGTTCTTCCGCTGCGCGCTCGTGACAAGCGGCCACTTGCTGTCTGGGAGCCGTTACAAAACTCTCGCCCATCCGCGGAGCAGGTCACCGATTGGTTCAGCCGTTGGCCCGACGCCAATATTGGAATTGTCACTGGCGAGATATCGAATCTCATCGTGCTCGATATCGATCCCGAGCACGGCGGCGACGTTTCGCTCGACCGCCTTGAGCGGCAATACGGGCGGCTGCCGGCGACGATCGAAACAATAACCGGCGGGGGAGGGCGGCACCTCTATTTCGCCCATCCCAGTGGCTTTGTCCGGAACCGGACCGGCTTGGCCCAAGGCATCGATCTTCGCGGGGACGGCGGCTATATCGTTGCGCCGCCATCGATCCATCCGAGCGGTCAGCCCTATGTCTGGGCGGCAGGCCATTCTCCGGAGGACGTTGCGTTGGCGGGGCCGCCGCGCTGGATCTTGCTTGCATCTGGTGGCACGCGCGCGCGGCGGACGCTTTCGGATTGGCGGCGGCTAATCCGTGAGGGCGTCCCGGAGGGCCAGCGTAATTCGAGCATCGCGTCCTTGGCCGGACATTTGCTTTGGCATCAGATCGACCCGGAAGTGGTGATGGAATTGCTCCTCGCCTGGAACCGGTTGCGTTGCCGGCCGCCACTTGAGGACGCCGAGGTCGCCCAGGTCGTTTCCAGTATCGTTCGGCTTCACTTCAACGAGAACCGGAGCGGGACGCCGGACGACTTCAATGGCTCCCTAGACCACGCGGCCGATCGTTGATCTGAATCATGGCGGGGTAGCAGAACAACGATCTATTGATTCACAACCTGGGCACACACTTCGCGGGGTGGCCATGACCGCTTCTCAAAATTGAGCCGGTTCGCGTTGCGGAGGAAACTATGGATATCATGGAGGCGATTTATTCTCGACGGGCGGTACGCGAATTTACCGACGAGCCGGTTGACGAAAAGACGCTGCGGCAGCTCATTGACGCCGCCATTCAAGCACCGAGCGCGGTCAATCAGCAGCCATGGTCATTTTCCGTGGTGTTGGACAAGGCATTGCTTGGACGGATATCGCGTGAAGCGAAAGCGCATATGCTCAAGACCACGCCGGCGGGCCTGTTGTCACATTCACGTCATTTCCAAGAGATCTTGAACGATCCGAAATTCGATATTTTCTACCATGCGCCGGCTCTCATTGTGATTTCGGCGGTGGCGAAAAGTCCATGGATCGTTGAAGACTGCGCCTTGGCAGCCGAGAATTTAATGTTGGCGGCCCATGCCCTAGGATTGGGCACATGCTGGATCGGGTTTTCGCAGGACTGGCTCGGAAGCTCGGAAGGCAAAGCCGCACTGAACCTGCCGTCGACTTACGTTCCGGTTGCTCCCATCATCGTCGGGCACCCAAAATCCGCGCTGCTACCGGTTGCCAGAAAAGAGCCTGAGATACATTGGATTCGCCAGTGAACGTTCGAATTTTCGCGGGGCGACGTGCCAATGTCTGCAGTTGGCACAAAATGTGCGAGAGCGGCTCGTGTCGCCAGTAGCAATGCTGTCGAAGGTGACCGAAATTCGCAATTAGCACGTCGTATGAAATAGTCCCGCCACTCGCTCCTGATCGCAAAGCCGGTTGTATAGCTCGACCGCCTCCGCGGTTGGCAGCACATGTGTCAGCACGCGACGCTCCGCGAGCAATCGCAGGGTTTGTGGGCATACGTGAAGTCTGTTTTGCATACCCTGGGACAACACGATCGTAGTGGCGCCATGGTCAAGCAGCTCAGCGACGTCAGCGGGCTGTATGCCCGGTTCGTGAGCAGTCCCGGTTTCGTTCCAATCCCATTCCCGCGCTCCACCTGGGAAAACCTTGGCGTCCCTGAACGCCCCAATGCCCTTAACCTCGATCCGCCCCCAAACAAGCGTCGTGATATGCGGCGATTGTTTTCTGCGTTCGGTGGTAGTGGACGATCTCAGTGCTTTTGGCATGGTGTGAAACGTCACAACCAAATTGTTTGTCCGGTCAATATCTTCTACTTTCGGCGGGCTATGTTTGGATTTTCATCGACCGCCTCCGCCCTGAAACAGGAGAAAAAAAGTCGCGCTGTGGCGGGGTGTCTTGTGATTGCGAGCGCTGGTACATCGTCAGCTCCCATTCAGCTCGAATTCCATTTTGGCGCAGAATATACACGTCGCCGTCGCTACCCTTGACTTTAACGTAGCGATAGTCGGCGCCATACCACTGGTCGATGTTATCGGCCACCTCGACCACCCGGCGGTCGAGGCGAAATCGTCGGAGCTTTTCGGCGCCGCCTTCGTCTACATAGGTTTCGACCTGAATCTGCATGGCGTGCTCTCGCAGAGCGGAGGTCAGCTTCCCACCGGAAGAGCCGGGGTTCTTTGGCCTGAAAGCGCAGGACCCGCGCCACCGATCCGTCGGACTGGAGTCTCCTCCGGTGTGTTCGGACAGAATCGCTACGGGTCCCTCCGCCGTGCTTCATCGGTAGATTGGTTTATCGCATAGGCAGATCCGCGCCCCGTAGACGTTTCACTGCTGTGCTTCGCCAGTCTTGCCTCTGCACGACAAGTTGAGCAAATGCGCGGCCTGTCCGCGTTGATTTCGATCAAAACGCGATTGCGATTTATAAGAATTGCTGAGGACCCAGGCCGCTTGACCTGCCTCAAGCGGTAATCGGAATTCCGCGCGATTCTCGTCTGTCCCAAAGGCCCTTCTCAATGAACGAAATGGATTGCACGGCTTTCCTGCAATGGGCGTTGCCGCAGCTTGATCTGGGCTGGCCAGGTTTCCGCAAAGTGCGCGGCCAGGTCTGCAAGCGGCTGCGCAAGCGTATGAGTGAGCTCGGCATTGACGACTTCGCCGCCTATAGATCGCGGCTTTCAGCCGATCCGCCAGAGTGGCAAGTGCTCGACGAATGCTGCCATATCACCATTTCGAGATTCTTCCGCGACCGGGGCGTGTTCGAATCAGTGCGCAGGCGTGTGCTTCCCGACATCGCCGCGCGCGCCGGACGCGAACATCGGCCGGCTCGTATTTGGTGTGCCGGCTGCGCGTCCGGCGAGGAGTCCTATACGCTGAAAATCCTTTGGGATCTCGAAGTGGCGAAGCTTTATTCAGGCATTTCCTTGTCGATCGTAGCCACGGATATCGACGAGGCGATGCTCGCGCGTGCGCGGGAAGGATGCTTCAAGGAAACGAGCCTGCACGAATTGCCGCCCCATCTCGTTGAACAGGCGTTCGAGCGGATGGGGTCACTCTTTTGCGTCAAGCCGGTTCATCGCGAGGGCATCGATTTCCTGTATCAAGACTTGCGGTCGCAGGCGCCGTCGCCGCTCTTTGATCTTATCCTTTGTCGCTATGTTGCCTTCACTTATTTTGCGCCGCCGTTGCAAAAGCAGGTTTTTGTCCGTTTGGCTGACCGGCTGTTACCGGACGGCTATCTCGCGATCGGAACACACGAGCGCTTGCCGGAGGGGGCGATACTGACGCCGGTGGCAGGGGCGCCGCAGATTTTCAAGAAAGCGTCCGCTCGGGTTTAAAAGCGTAGTGCCGCGATTCGGAGAACCGAAAAATGGGCGCCAGACGGCCGCGACCGCGCGTTTGATCGACATCAAAGGAACAAGTCCGTGTCGTAGCTACGATATCAAATCTCAGTACGAGGTATTGCCATGACAACATTCATCATGTTGACGCGATTGAATACCGACGCCGTTCGTTCGCCGCGCGCACTTGAACAATTGGAGCGCGACGTCATGAAGCGCATACGGGAGGAGTGCCCAGCCGTGGAGTGGCTCAGCAGCTATGCCGTGCTCGGGCCGTGCGATTACCTCGATGTCTTTATCGCCGACGACATTGAAACGGCGGCGAAGGTTTCGGCCTTGGTCCGAACCTTCGGGCATGCGCAAACAGAGATCTGGACGGCGACCGAGTGGGATCGGTTCAAGGAAATCGTCCGTACCCTTCCCGGGCCGACCTAATTGCGGATAGCCGCATCGAGACACGTGGGAGAAGGAGCGACGAAAGCTGTCCTGACGTTTCTTGGCACACGGTGACGGAATCAAGGCCCGGGAGTCCGATATGACAGCCAGCCCTGCTGAACCTTTTTTAACACCGCTTCGTTGCGCGCTTTGCGGTGGATCGATGAAACTTGTCCGCAGGATTTCGGCATCCGACGCTCAGTCGCAATTGGCAGTATACCAATGCGAGCAGTGCCAGTACACAGTGACGCTGCGAGCGGAAGAAGAAGCCCGCTAAGCACGATATGATATTCGGTCCGGGATCGAGATCCTGTCCAAATCAAGCCGTCCGCAAGGCCGCTACAATTGGGGCTCGGTGGCAGTTCGCCGGAGACAATGGCGCGCCTTCTATTGCTTGATTTGGAGCGCGAAAAATCCGAATGAATTTGTGGGCTTTAGGAGCGCGCGGAGCCGTTGCCAGCCCCGAGCCCAGGTAATCATCAAACTGGCTCGCCGCCCGTCAGCCGCTTCCCTTCGATCAACGCGTCCACTTCGTCCTCGAAAAGCGTGCGGCGTGTCAATAACTCCTCGGCCACCAGTGTGATCGCGGGCCACAGTTTGGCAACGAGGGCTTCGGTCTCGTTCCAAATGCGATGGAACAGCCGCGTAATCTCAGCGAGATCGTCCGCCCCCAAGACAATCTCGAAGGTGCCTTCACCGATCGGAATATCGGCTCCGCGTCCGTTCCTGATCAGAACCGCCTTCGTCGCAAAGCTTTTTGCCAGCTTAAAGTCGCTGGCCCAATCGTTTGGGATGCGCTTGGTCTTGCGCGGCTGATACCGCGCCTGCGCATGCGGGCCGGCGAGGCAGGCTTTCATGTCCTTCTCGATTGCGGCCAGTTGCGTCGCTTGATCGGCATCGCGGGCAAGCCAACTCGCACTGTTGGTCAGGGCGCCGCCCGCGGTCATGTCCTCGGTAGGAAGCGTCGTCACGTAGGACATGGCAATGCCGAGCGTGCGCGCTACCACGGCATGGCCGGCCTCGTGATAGGCCTTCAACCGCTCGAGTTTGCCTTTGCTGTTCATCGCATGACCCGCTTCGTGGTGTGTAATCCCGAAATGTCTTCCTGACGCGAAGGCACAATCGGCGTAGAGTTAAAATAATGACAGTCTCAGTGCGAATACATAGCCTGAAACAATTGGCACCCGGCAAGGTAACGGCGATAGTCGTGGTACAGCCATCGCAGTTTGCGAACTTCCGAATCGACGTTACGGTTGACGATGCCGGAAGCCAGGATCGCAACCTCCAACAGGTTGCTGGCGCACTTCTTCGCTTTTCTCAGCAGTTTTCAGAGGTTCTAAAGCAACCCCTAAAGATCGAGCCGACACAGGCACCAGAGAGGTAATTTAGGCGGGGCGATCCGGCTACGCGACGTCCGCTTTGGGTCATTAGCGGACATGACGCCGCCTATTCGCAATGTCTGCTTCTGACCCAAAACGGACATGCGACTGCGGTAAGATCACCACTGAGCATTAGGTCAGCGGCTCTGACTGATAGAGGTCAATGACTTTTCGCGCCGAATATGCGCGCGTTTGTGCCGCACCTAATTATCTTACACGATGCAAGGAGTATCGGCATGATTACCTATGTAGTACTGGCGAACTTTACCGACCAAGGCATTCGCACCGCGAAGGACACCATGAAGCGGGCCGATGCCTTCAAGGAAATGGCGAAAAAATTCGGCGTGACTGTGAGGGAAATTCTTTGGACGCAAGGACAGTATGACATTGTCGTGATCACGGAGGCGCCAGACGATCTTTCTGGCACGGCGCTTAATTTGAGCCTCTGTGCTCTGGGAAATATCCGCACCCAGTCCATGCGCGCCTTTACGCCAGACGAAATGAAATCGATCATCGGCAAGATAGCGTAGACGGTCAGTCCGCTTCCGGCTCAAAGCGGACATGTCAATGGCGGCCACGGATCTTGATTCAGGTCAAAACGAGATCGAAGTAATGCTTTTATTGGTTACGAAACAGAGGAGGGTTGCAATGAAACGCACTTCGCTCTGCCACTCGCTGTTTGCGAGCGCCTTTTTTCTGGGGGCTACGACGATAGCTTTTGCTCAGCAAGCCTCCAGTGCCGATCACCCGAAACGAATTGATCTTGGCAAAGTTGAATACGAAAGCAAATGCGCCACGTGCCATGGATTAACTGGTAAAGGCGATGGCCCGACCGCGCAATTTCTTACACGCAAGCCAGCAGACCTAACCACACTGGCAAAAAACAATAACGGCATTATCCCGATGGCTAGGATGTATGAAGTCATCTTAGGGGACACGGAAGTCGCTGGTCATGGTACACGTGATATGCCCATCTGGGGCAAAGAGTATCAAATACAGGCAAGCGATTTTTATCGCGATATGCTTTACGATCCCGAGGTCTACGTGCGGGCACAGATCCTTGCCCTAATCGAATATATCAACCGGCTCCAGGTAAAATAGGCAAAGCTGATTTCCCTTCGTTGGGGAGAGCGGTGAAATTTTTGAACTGCTACCGACGACGTCGCTTGCTGCGATACAACTTTTCAGTCTGGGCATTGCGAAAAAAGTGCGATAGTAAACTCATCAACATCCAAAAATTTGTACGGATCTTGAATGCCCTGTTCACGCAGCCATTCAAGTTGCAATTCATATGCCAATCGTTCATTTGCGGCAAGACACGCTACTTTGACATTGTTTAGTGCGTGTAAATGATGGACGAGTTCGTGCAGTAAATAAGAGCGGTCACGAAGGTCATTGAGGTTCCATTTCTCAGACAGGTAAACGGTATGAACTTCAGGCTCATAAAGCGCATTAATATTAGTATCGCTTGATTTGCCTTTCCCGCCGTAAGCCATTTCGACAAGCTGGTTTTCTGTCACAACGCAGATGGTCGGCGGCTCCTGAGCGACCCATTTAGTCCGGATCGCGATCCAGGTAATCAAGGCGACGACGACATTTGGTTCCAGCTGAACTGTCGCTTTGTTATTTGAACAATGTTCTAGCGATTGAACGCTAATGGGCATTCCCAACGCCATCACTACAAGACCGGCGATGGCAGTTCTTTGGAGGGAATGCATGTTCAGTAGTGTGTCGGCATGCGCCAGCCGCGCGTACGAGACTATTTTGCTTGTAACCGATAGACGTACTCGGTTAGCGCGAGGATGCGAGCACGCGCGAAGGGTTCTGGGTCGGCGGGATAGTCATCGAATAAACTCTCTTTAGCCTCAGCCTTATATCGAGGGCCCCAAACCGGCATCGCTTTGGTCCCGTGTGCCGGCACGCTCCACGTTCCGTCGATAGTTTCGTAGACCCGCATAGATGGAAATATGCCGTTGTTCTTTTTGGAAAGCTCCGTGAGGTTGGGCATAGTTGATTTGAGAACGCCTGCAAATGTCCCGTCGCCCTTACCGCTCAAACCGTGGCAAACGGCACAATGCGCATCGTATTCGTACTTGCCTCTGTCGTTTTGCGTTGGGGGGCCACCTTGTTGCGCATATGCCATTGTGGCCGCTCCGAGAACGATTGCGCCCACTGTGAACGCTCTGACTAATTTGGAGTTCATGTCTTCCTCCTGTCAGATGAAACGCGAGCAAGTTAGCGATGAGAGCATCTAAGAGCTTGCGTGCATTGACTTGGGTCAATAGCGCGCCCTAGCCGACAGGGACGACGTCCGCTTTCGGGGGTAAAGCGGACATGTCCTGAACATCGCGGAATGTCCGCTTATGACCCTTACCGGACATGAGAGTTACAGCCGCTGGGCGAGAAAAACCGCGCCCCCCTTAGAGCCCGAGCGCGGTAACAGGTGTGGAAATGGCGTTTTGCTAAACTCCTGTGCCGGTAACATAGCAATACACATCGAGACCAAAGTTCAGAAAAATAACAATATGACCCGTGGGATTTCCACGATCCCATTTCATTTTATTGGGCGGAACGACAATGCGAGTGCCAATCGGAACATGCGGACGCCCCAGCGGCTCATCGGGCCGGGGATCGGTAATAATCGCGATTACCAGCCCATCTTTTATTTCCACGCCATCGGCCCAATAAGCATCAGCCTCGCCACAGCATGAAACCTGCGGATTATCTGGCTGCTTTAAAGCCCGGAACCACAAGCTAATCACTGGATCAGTGTTTTCCCATTGACCGTTATCGCGCGCAAAGGTCGGCAACAGCATAAACAGCATGGCCGCGGCGCATACCAAGTCACCAACGAATTCCAATTTTGCTTTTGGCATTTGCGGCATGGCGCTTGCCTTCCTGCATCGCCAGTACGCTATTTAGCTTGGAGGGTGTAAATGTAGCCGATCAGGGCAATGATCCGGCCTCGCACAAACGACTCGACGTCTTTGGGGTTAATACCAAACCCACGGAATAATTCCGCCGCATCGTCACGATACTCTCTTCCCCATACTGGCATTTCGCGCGGTCGGTGAGCCGCAACCGCCTCCCGACCGTCAATGACCGCGTAAAGCCGGGCAAAAAGAAATACGCCGTCATTGTTCTTCTGAATTTTTGTAAGGTCAGTAGGGGGTTTCTTGAGGTACTCGACGAGGTAGCCATCTCCTGTCCCGCGGTCGCCATGGCAAACGGCGCAGCTGAGCGCATACTCACGCTTACCGATGTCTACAGCCAGCTGCGCGTTGCAGAGTGCGGGAGCGGCAACTAGAGCAGCACCAAGCACCGCAGTTCCGATGCATAGTTGCTTCATCGCTTCCTCCTCTTGATAGGTTATTCATATCGTTTTCCGGCGGCGTGGCTGTTTTCCTCGCTTCCCTCCGAAGCGGAATTGCAGCGATGGACATCTACTTCGCTTGCAGGCTGCTGACGTATTCGGTCAATGCAAGAATTTTGGCACGCACAATTTCTTCGGGCACATAGTCCATGTCGGCCTTCAACTCTCTCCCCCAGATGGGCATGTCCTTTGGGCCGTGCCCCCTTATCTGTAGTGTTCCATCAATAGTTTCGTAGACACGTGTGAACGGAAATATCCCGTTATTCTTTTTGGAAAGTTCAGTAAGGTTGGGTAAAACTGCGCCTCCAGTGTACATGCTCGCAAGCGGCCCATCGCCTTTCCCGCTCAAGCCATGGCACACGGCGCAGTGCCCGCTGTATTAAGCCTCGCCCAGATTGACACTTCGCACTGCCGAGCCACTCTGTTGCGCATGTGCCATTGTGGCGGCTCCGACTGCGATTGCGCCAACCGTGAATGCTTTGAGCAATTTGGATTTCATTTATTTTCTCCGCCGCATGCTGCGCCGAAAGGCGCCAGCGAAGCTCCAGCGGGGCGCTGGTCAGATCACCTAAATCCCTAAGCGCATTGACTTCGGTCAATAACGTCGGGTGAACAGTACTTTCCGGCGGTCGCGATCAATGTATGCAATGGGGGTGATAGCGGACATACGTAGGTCCCTTGTGCCAAAAATCTTATCCGGCAATGATTTTAATTCCGGCCGATAAAATTCCCTGTTCCCGCGCTAAGATTCCCTGTTCTGCCAGAATAATTCCCTGCTCCATTGAGTAGGGAATTTGCGCCGAAAGCCCTTTGTCGAAGCGCTTATTTGCAGTCTCTGGTGTGTCAAAGCCGTGATTTTGCAAAATTCCCTGTAAAATTCGCTGTTAGCAGGGAAAAACGGGCAGAGCAGGGGACCATCAGCACTGCTGCGCCAGCCAGCCAGTACGGTCGCTCTTTACTGAATGCTAGAAGCGGCACCAAATAGGACATCTCCCTCGCGGGCACCGATGCTTTTCAGCAATTGGAATTTCGGCCGCTAAGCGGCAAGCGCCCATGACTACCTCCCATCAAAAGCTTGGATTGTTGCTCGGCCTCATCGGCATGTGTCTGTTTGCCGGCACGCTGCCGGCAACGCGGCTCGCTCTATCCGGGTTCGACCCCTTGTTCCTGACCGTCGCCCGCGCTGCGCTGGCTGGGTCAGCAGGTCTTGTTGTTCTTATTGTTCTGCGGCGGCGCGTTCCGCCGCGATCGCTTTGGCCAGAGATGGTCGGCGCCGCAATTTGTACGGTGCTCGGATTTCCGCTGCTGGCAGCGCTCGCGATGATGACGGTGCCCGCCGCTCACGGCGGTGTCGTGTTGGGGATTGTGCCGCTCGCAACGGCGGTTGCGGCCGCGATATTTGCCCATGAGCGGCCGAGCATCGGCTTTTGGTTGGCGAGCGCAACCGGCGCGATTTTCGTTTTAACGTTCATGCTGCGCCGGAACGGCGGTGCGGCCGTTTCTGCCGGGGATCTGTTCCTGCTCGGCACGGTGGCCTCCGGCGCCGTTGGCTATACGCTGTCCGGCCGCCTCGCGGCGGTAATGCCAGGCTGGGAAGTTATATCCTGGCAGGTCGTGATTTTCCTTCCGCTCACCGCTTTGGCGACATTTGTGTTGTGGCCGGCCGATATCGCAAGCGCATCAATGCCGGCGTGGGCCGGGCTGGGCTATGTCGGGTTGGTCAGCCAATACACGGCATTTTTCGTTTTCAACGCCGCGATGGCGATCGGCGGCATCGCCCGAGTTGGGCAGATCATGCTGCTCCAGCCGTTCGTCATTGTCGCGCTCGCCTGGCCGGTCAACGGCGAACCAATAAATGTTGAAACTATCGTCTTTGCCACCGCCGTTGTGGCAACGGTTCTGATCGGACAGCGGATGCGTGTACGCCGCCGAACCTGGCCTAGCCGGGCTCAGTGAGCGCCATTCGCCTATGACGATAGTGACGATCCCGAACGCAGTCGCGACAAACGCCAGTATGGCAATGCTGCACAGTATGAGTCTTTATCGCAGCTGCTGATAAATAGGATCGAGACCCAGAGATGTAGGAGCCGCAGCATGCATTCGTCTTCGCACATCTCTTTTGTGCATCAACTGGCCACATGGATCAAAAACGAGATCGCGGCGCTTTATCCGGGCTGCTTCGCACTGGTAATGGCTACCGGAATTATCTCCAACGCTCTGTTCTTTGAGGGCTATCGCGAATGGGCCAACGCGTTGTTTGCAGTAAACCTGGTCGCCTATCCCTGCCTCGTACTGCTTACGGTCTTGCGTTTTGGCTGGTACTCGCGGGCGCTATGGGCTGATCTCGCAAACCCCCGTCTCGTCTTTTCCTTTTTTACCATCGTGGCGGGCACCGACGTATTCGGCATCGGGATTAACTTGCGCGGGTTTGCGACTATTGCCCTGCTCATGTGGCTATTCGCGCTCGCCGTTTGGTTCGTCCTCATCTATTTCAGCTTTGCAGTGCTGATCTTTCTCAATACCGCCCGCGGTGCCAATGTCGTACATGGCGGCTGGCTAATCGCAATCGTTGGTACCGAATCTTTGGTCATCCTGGGTACAATCGTTGCTCCGGGAATGGGCAGCCTCAGCTCCACAGTGTTCGTGCTCATCCACATGTTATGGGGCGTTGGGCTCGGCCTCTACGGCATCTTCGTCACCCTCTTTGCCTACCGCATATTCTTCTTCGATGTGGAGCCTGATGACATCACGCCGCTCTTGTGGGTAGTCATGGGCGCCGCCGCAATTGCTGCCAATGCTGGATCGACGCTCATCCTTACCGAGAGCAACATGTCCTTCCTTCACTCGATGCGGCCATTCATTGATGGAGTGACACTCATCATGTGGGCCTGGGCGACGTGGTGGATTCCCTTGCTGCTGTTATTCGGGATATGGAAGCACGGCATTTGCCGCGTGCCACTGACCTATACGCCGATGTTTTGGAGCCTCGTATTTCCGCTTGGGATGTATGCGCTGGCAAGCCTGCGATTGTCGCTTGCGGCAGATTTTCCGCCGCTCAAGTCGATATCGCACGGTATGGTGTGGGTAGCACTTGCCGCTTGGTCTGCGACTGGCTTCGCCTTCGCCTATGCGTCCTGGCGGAGCTTTCGAGACTTTGCGCAACCGGGCTCGGTCGTTCGACAGAATTAATGACAGAACGGCTCGGCTTACCCGACTAATTCCCGGGAACCTTTCCGCTCGGCCATCATCTAACTGGCGTCAATACTTCAGCAACGCCCCGTGCTCCTCCGGTGCACGGCTAGAGGAAGGCATCTTC
The DNA here is from genome assembly GCA_963762485.1 of uncultured Pseudomonadota bacterium. Classification (GTDB taxonomy): domain Bacteria; phylum Pseudomonadota; class Alphaproteobacteria; order Rhizobiales; family Xanthobacteraceae; genus Pseudolabrys. Next base: position 40,217 of record CAVXLE010000014.1, read on the forward strand.
ATGAGTTCAAATGTCCGTACACTGGAGCGGGTCAGGGCTTTCCCCACGGAGATTGACCGGCCCGACCGAGCCGATGTCGAAGCCGCGTTTCGGACCCTTATTCGATGGACCGGCGATGATCCCGAGCGCGACGGTTTGATCGAGACCCCCGCACGTATGGCGCGTGCGTTTGAGGAATTTTTTGTCGGCTACGGACAAGATCCCGTCGAGATATTACAGAAGACCTTCGAGGAAATCGAAGGCTATGACGAAATGATCGTGCTGCGTGGCATCCGCTTCGAGAGCCATTGCGAGCATCATATGGCGCCGATTATCGGTCAGGCTTGGGTAGCCTATGTCCCGAGCGGTCGCGTCGTGGGCATCAGCAAGCTCGCCCGCGTGGTGGAAATTTATGCCAAGCGTCTTCAGATCCAAGAAAAGATGACGGCGCAGATCGCCAATACGATCAACGATGTCCTGAAACCGCAGGGTGTTGGCGTCATTATAAAGGCGAAACATCACTGTATGACGACGCGTGGCGTGCATAAGCCGGACACGGACCTGGTCACGAGCCGCATGCTAGGCTGCTTCCGCGACAATCCGCTGTCACGGCAAGAATTCCTCTCAATGGTCGACTGACGATAATGAACCATTTGTTGTAACCCGAGAGCGCCGATGCATGAATTGGCCGAAGGATTAAGCCGGCAACTTCGTGTGCACCGCGATTGTCAGTGGTGTAAGCAATCGTGATCAATGGCGGAGAAGCGGATGGCTGACGTTCAGGGTAAGCCCAGCGGCCCCGATCTTGTGCAAGGCATTGCGCTCGCTGAACTTGCGGATGGCAGCAAACTCATCGGCCATGTCGGTAACGAGGATGTTCTCCTGGTGCGCCGCGGGAATGAGATATTCGCAGTCGGCGCTCATTGTACCCATTACCACGCGCCGCTCGCCGACGGTCTTGTAATTGGCGACACTGTGCGCTGTCCCTGGCATCACGCCTGTTTCGACCTTCGCACGGGCGATGCCTTACGCGCTCCGGCCTTGAGCCCCATTGCGTGTTGGTCGGTCGAGCGTCGCGACGGCAAAATCTTCGTGCGCGAGAAACGCGAGCGAGCAGCGCCGAAGCCGCGTGAAAAAGCCTCCTGCAATATGCCTAATAAAATTGTGATCGTCGGTGGCGGTGCGGCTGGCTTTGCCGCGGCCGAGAAGCTACGACACGAGCAATACCAAGGCAGCGTTGTTATGCTGAGCAACGACGACGCGCCACCGGTTGATCGGCCGAATCTCTCGAAGGATTATCTCGCCGGCAGTGCACCGGAAGATTGGGTCCCACTGCGTCCAGACAGCTTCTATTCCGAGAACGGAATTGAGTTGCGGCTCAATGTAAACGTCACCGCCATCGATCGACGATCGCATGAGGTCGCGCTCTCTAACGGGGAAAAGATACCTTACGACCGACTATTGCTTGCGACCGGCGCAGAGCCGGTCCGCCTGCCGATCCCGGGTGCCGATCGGCCGCACGTGCGTACGCTGCGCTCGCTTGCCGACTGTCGGGCCATTATTGAACGTGCCAAGACGGCCCGTCGGGTGGTTGTGCTGGGCGCCAGTTTTATCGGACTTGAGGTGGCGGCTGCCCTGCGTGCGCGCGACATCGACGTTCATGTGGTGGCGCCCGAACAACGACCAATGGAGCGCGTACTTGGGCCAGAGATGGGTGATTTCGTAAGGGCGCTCCATGAAGAGCACGGTGTCATATTCGATCTTGAAGATACGGTGGTCGCAATCGATGACCGGCATGCGACACTTAAAAGTGGCAGTATCCTCGAAGCCGACTTGGTGGTGATGGGTGTCGGCGTACGGCCGCGCTTGGCGCTGGCCGAGCAGGCAGGTCTCACGATCGATCGCGGTGTAGTGGTGGATCCCTATTTGGAGACAAGCGCCGCGGGAATATATGCTGCAGGCGACATTGCACGCTGGCCCGATCCATATAGCGGCGAGAGCATTCGCGTTGAACATTGGGTCGTTGCCGAGCGCCAAGGTCAAACCGCGGCGCTTAACATGCTCGGGCATCGTGAGAAATTTACCGCCGTGCCTTTCTTCTGGAGCCAGCACTACGACATCCCGATCAATTATGTTGGGCATGCCGAAAAATGGGACGAGCTTGCGATCGAAGGCGACATCGCGGGCAAGGACTGTCTCCTGCGCTTCATTCGCAACGGCCGCACGCTCGCCGTCGTCTCGATCTTTCGTGACGTTGAAAGTCTCCAGGCTGAAGTGGCGATGGAACGGGACGCGGTGCTCTAGAGAAGTGGCAAAGTTTAAGTGCGAGCCAACTGCAGGCCTCATGTTGGAGGCTTGCCCCGAAAAGTGAGCTCCAATGTCCCAACCACATCGCATCGAAGGTTACGCCATAGTCTCCGAAGACGGCATGCTCGCGAATGCGGCCGGCATCATGCCGGACTCGCTCATATTTGAGGCCGATCAGGCCTTCTTTGAGAAAGGTCTCGATAGTGTCGATGTAGTGGTGCATGGGCGTCATTCCCATGAACACCAGCGGCGCTCGGATTTGCGGCGACGATTGATTTTGACTCGTAAAGTTTCGGCAATGGCGGCGCACCCTTCGAATAAGAGAGCCTTGTTTTGGAATCCCGCCGGGGCTTCGTTGGAGCAAGCCATGACCGTGCTGGGAACGCCGGACGGCAGCATTGGCGTCATCGGCGGAACGGAGGTGTTCGGAATATTTCTGGACCGTTATGATATTTTCTATCTGTCGCGAGCGCCCGGCGTGCATTTGCCTGGAGGCCGACCTGTTTTTCCTGAGGTGCCAGCGCGAACTCCAGAGGGAGTGCTTACGCACCACGGCCTCGGCCGCGGACAACGGCAAGTACTCGATGTGAAAAAAGACTTGGCAGTTGTCAGTTGGCACCGTTTGCCAAAGGCAGAATAGAAAAGAGGCAAAGGTCGAAAAGGATGGACACAATCCCTCGGCAAGGCGCGGTGACAGGAGCCGTTCGCCGTGCCTGATAGTGCTCGATCGAAAACGGCCTTAGTCCTCGCCGGCGGTGGCAGCTTTGGCGCCATCCAGGCCGGCATGCTGCATTCGCTCGCGACCCATGGTATTGCCGCGGATATGGTTGTCGGTTCGAGCGTCGGCTCGCTCAACGGCGCGTATTATGCGGGCAATCCCACGCTCGAAGGCGTCGAGCGCCTGGAAACGATCTGGCGCGAATTACGCCGACGCGACGTTTTTCCAGTCAGCTGGAAGGCAATGTTGGGTTTTTTGGCCCGGCGGGATTTTCTCGTCGAACCGGACGCCTTGCGGGGATTGATCGAGAACAATCTAAACTATCGCAATCTGGAAGACGCAAAGATTCCTATTCATATCGTCGCAACTGATATTTTGACGGGCGGTACCGTCGTCTTATCAGAGGGTTCCGCCGCGCAAGCCATCATCGCGAGTGCGGCGATACCGGTTGTATTTCCGCCTGTGAGATTCGAGGGTGCTTATCTTGTCGACGGTGCGGTCTCAAGCAACACGGCGGTCAAGGTGGCGGTCGACCAAGGAGCGCGGCGCCTCATCGTGCTGCCTACGGGTTATGCCTGCGCGCTTTCGAAGCCACCCGCAGGCGCGGTTGCAAGTGCGCTGCATGCGCTCACATTACTAATTGCGCGGCAGCTCCTGAGCGAGTTGAAAGAGTTAGACGGCAGTGGCATTGAATATTTCGTTCTGCCGCCGCTGTGTCCGCTCAGTGGATCGCCATACGACTTTTCACAGTCCAGTGCGCTGATCGACCGTGCCATCAAGAGCACGGATGCATGGATTGCCGAGGGCGGCCTCGAGAAACCGAATGTCCATGCGCAGTTGAGCATCCACAAGCATGCCAACCAAAATCCGTCCGGGCCTAGGAAAAGGACGCCCCAAGACGGCTAATCGTGGCACAAAACGAACGTGCGTGAATGACGTAATGTCCGCGGGGTAATTCGGATATTTCCCCAACGTGCCCTAATGTCCGCAAATGGCCCAAAGCGGACGTTCCGTTCGCGTAAAAAAACCCGGCTCGCCGGGAGCCGGGTCAAAGTTATATGGGAGGAACGTTGATAGCCGACCATTGTCGCGGCTGAGTCGCTAATAACATTCCCGTAAATTTTCATAACGCGGTACACTATCCTTTATGTGGCGACGGGTGGGGTTCGGAGCGGTTCTCGTTTTCAGCGGTCTGGATCGGGGCGATTTATTTTGTTTTTTGGCAGCCAGTGCTGCCGTCGTTTTTGTTGATGCTGGTCGGCCACTAGGCGAAGCGCTTTTGATCCAAACGTGCCCCCATATCGCGCCGAGCCGGAGGCGCGATGTCCCCTAAGCGGCAATAGCGGACATTGTTAAAGCGCCGCTGGAGGCGGCCATGGCGACAATCCGCTACCGAGTCGTGAGCCGTCGAGCGAAACAATCACAACCAAATGATACAACGCCCAGCTCACAGCGTTTTTGATCTTGCGCGAATTGAATAGACGCGAGGATACCAAAGTTATGGTATTGGACTGACAGCAAGAACCGTCACGAACCATCCATGTCATACGACCCTATGCGCGCCGAAACTGATGTCCTGGTGATCGGCTCCGGGGCCGCCGGTATGTACGCAGCAATCGAGGCGGCACGCGAAGGAGCCAGCGTGCTGCTCGCCGAGCGCAGCCTGATTGGCCGCGGCGGCGCCACCGTGATGGCACAGATGACGGTCGCGGTCGCGCTCGGGACCGAAACCCCGGATCACTGGAGCCATCATTACCAAGATACGCTCGCCGCCGGACGTGGCCTGTGCAACGAGCCGCTCGCGCAACTGTTGTGCGAGGAAGGGCCCGATTGCATTCGGGAAATGGATGACTGGGGCGTCGGATGGGCGCGAAAAGACGGCCGCATCGCCCAGGCAATGGCGCCGGGCCACGACCGCCCGCGCTGCGTCTACGTGGATTTTCTCAGCACCGGCCCAGCGGTGTCGAAAACCTTGCGGACGGTGCTGAACAAGAATGCTGGCATCCGCAAGGCGGGCGATCTGTGCATCGTCGAGCTTCTGCTCACCGATGGTGCAGTTACCGGAGCGGTTGCGCTTCATCTCGGCTCGGGCGCGCCGGTCATCCTATCGGCCAAGTCGACTGTTCTGGCGACTGGGGGCCTCACGCGGCTTTATCGGCGAAATAGTGCGTCAGTCAACATGGGCGGCGATGGTTATGCGCTGGCATTGCGCGCCGGCGCTTCGCTCGTGGATATGGAATTCGTTCAGTTCTTTCCCATCGGCCATCTGGCGCCCCGGCTGATCGGCATGGATCCGATCATGTGGGACCCGTTTCGCTACAAGCTCGGCGGCCGACTACTCAACAACCGCAAGGAAGAATTTACGCAACGCTACGGCGTCGCCGAGGACGGAAAATATGTCATCACGCGCGACCTCGGCAGTTACGCGATTCTCAAGGAAGTCGAGGCCGGTCGCGGTTCTCCACATGGCGGCGCCTATCTCAGTTTCCAGCACTGCTCGGCAACGGCTTTGCGCGAGGCGTTCGGCCCCGTTATCGACCGACTCGCCGCCAATGGCATCGATCTCACAAAAATGCCGGTCGAAGTGGCGCCGATCGCACACTATCACATGGGCGGCATAGCAGCCGATCCGCAGATGCGGACGGATCTGCCCGGCCTGTTCGCAGCCGGCGAAGCCGTCGGCGGTGCCAATGGCGCTAACCGTCTGTCGGGCAATGCCATCACCGAGGCGCTGGTGTTCGGCCGCCAGGCCGGGCGCAACGCGGCTGACTATGCGAAGCGCACGCGCGCGATGCCCGATCTCGCGGATAACGCTCAAGCGGCGCTTTCATTGACCGCTGCCTCGTCCAACAGCGATCTCAATACCGCTGAAATCGTGCAAACGCTTCAGGCAACGATGCAGGACTATGTCGGCGCGTTGCGTAACCAAGCGGGGCTTACCTGCGCGCTCGATACCATCGCGCGCCTGAGCCGCGAACTCGGCGATTCCCCACCGGGCGACGGCAAACGCTTCGACATGCGGCGAATCGATTGGTTCGATTTACGCAATATGCTTTTGGTCGCGCGCACGGTGGCCGAGGCCGCGCTCGTGCGCGTCGAAACCCGCGGCGCACATCAGCGCGAGGACTATCCGCGGCTATCGCCGGACCGGGCGTTAAATCAGTATGTCAGGCTACGGGACGGTCGCGTTGTGATGTCGACTAACACCACACAGGTCAGCGCGGCTGTTATGTCATGATGGAGCGCGCTACGCTGAGGATCTGGCGCGGCCTCGACCCAAAGGCGGGACGCTGGGAGACATATGAGGTGCCGTTCGAGCCGGGCCAGTCGGTGCTCGACGGCCTGCGTTGGATACGGATCAATCGCGACCCTTCGCTGGCGATCCGCTTCTCCTGCATCAACGCCAACGCCTGCAAAGAGTGTATGATCGAGCTTGACGGCAAGACCGTCTATGCCTGCACCGCCCGCCTGCAACGAGGCGAGATGACACTGGCGCCGCTCTCGAACAAGAAGCTGTTGCGCGATTTGGTCACCGAAATCGCGCCGCCGACTGAGCGTTTTACGAAATCCTAGCGGATCAAAGCGTCCCGCAACGCAGATGCGTATGAGGCCGTTACTTTTCCCGTCAGCAGAGAAGATGGCCGGCGCAGGGAGTCATTTGCCCTTATACTGCCGCACCGGCCAGCCCAAATTCAGCGAACCACCAAAGTGGAATGCTCGCTTTGACCTTCGGTCAGGCCGCGCGCCTTCATCCAATCGTAAGTCCGGCCGAAGAGCGTCGAGTCGTAGTAGTCGACGTGTTTGTAATGCACGAAGGCTTTAAGCAACTCATTCGGCTGCAAGGCGCCTTTGGCGTGCGCGGCGACGTGGTGTGCGTATTTGTAAAAATCGGCGTTGATCAGATCGACCGCCATGTTTTCGGCGTCGTAATAGTCTTTGCGCTGTTTCTCGCTCAGGTCCGGAGAGATCACTTCGCCGCCGCGATAGAACGACGCCGCGATGATGTGAGCGCCATCCTTGAGGGCGAGGCTGATGAACGGCTCCATCACCGTCACCGCGCGATAGGTGCCGTTCTTAAGTCCCTCGTAGCGTTTTTGCGGCAGGCCGCCGCGCGCAATGTTGACATGCTTGGCGCCCAGCGCGCTCTCGAGCATCTGCAGCGTGGTGTAATGCGACCCGGTCAATTCCTGCACTGCGATCGGAACGTCCGCGAGATCGCGCGGCACTTGCAGGGCTTCATCGAACGTAATGATCGCCTGCGCCGCTACGCAAGCGCGCAGCGCCGCGATATTGCCGCCGCGCTTGCCTTTCTCCAGCCGGTCGATGCTGGCCCACTCGCACACATTGTAACTGTCGGCCGAGCCGCAATCGAACATCTGCTCCTTCATCCGCGCCATGACCGGAGATTCTACCTTATCCTTTTCGCGGTCCGCGTAGGTCGCCGAGAAGCGAACGTCGAGCCCCACTTTATCGAACAATTTTTCTTCGATGCCGACGATCACCGGAAGATCGAAAACCGGATTGTTGGGGGCAATTCTGACGACGGGCTTTTCCTGGGTCATCGCTTCGGTGTCCTTCCGATCATTGAGGTCACGGTGCGCATCCTCATCATAACAATTTTCCGGTCCGGCCGAAAGCACCAAGGTCGCGTGTGGGACGGCCCGACGCGGGTGTCCCCCTAATGCGCCGTGAGGCCCGCCGCTTTGGCAAGTTCGGCATTGATCGTGAGCTCTTCTTTGACGAACTTGTCGAACGCTCCGGCATTCATCGCCATGGGCTGCACGCCGAGCTTGGCGAGCCGTTCGCGCAAGGCGGGCACCTGCAGCGCCTTCTGGATTTCCGCGTTCAACTTGTTGACGATATCGGGCGGCGTCTTGGCGGGCGCAAACACGCCAATCCAAAATCTGGTAGGCCGAATTCGGATAGCCGGACTCGAGCGTCGTCGGAACGTCGGGAAGGTGGCCGCGCGCGTCGGGCTGCTGACCGCCAGTGGCAAAACCTTGCCGTCCTTGATAAACGGCAGCGCCGCAAGAACCGGCGAGTAGTAGACATCGACGCGGCCGGTCATCACCTCGACCAGCGCCTCGGGTGCGCCTTTGAAGGTGATCGCCTGCGCGTTGAAATCCGGCGCTCAGGCGAAAGCGTTCCATGGCCATGGTGATCGGGCTGCCGACGCCGATCGATCCGAATGTAATTGCCCGTTTTTTTCCTTCCGCCACGAGCTCTTGCACAGTCTTGATGTTTTTGGCGGGCGCGATGACCAGGACATTCGGCAGATTTCCGAGCGGCGCGACCGCGGCAAAATCCTTGATCGGGTCATACGGCAGGTTGGCGACGGTGGAGGGTGCGATGATATGGGCGGAGGAATGGGCGAGCAGCGTGTAGCCGTCGGGATCTGCGCCGGCCACCGCGCGCGCGGCGATCGTGCCGCTTGCGCCTGGCCTGTTTTCGATAATGACCGGCTGTCCGAGTTGGGCCGACAATTGCTCGAAAACAATTCTTGGGATGATGTCGGCCGCACTTCCCGGGCTCAATGGAATGATCGCGCGGATGGGCCTGTTTGGCCACTCATCGGCGCGGCTGCCGGTGACCCAGGCAAAAGCGGCACATGCGACGGCGAAGACTAGAACCGCTCGGTTGCGCATGTCGGCCCCCTGAAAATAGGCTGCATCTCGAATACAATTCACCATACGCTAGGATTGAAGGCTGATCTACATTCCTTGTTTCGGCATTACGAGTGAGCAACCAGGCATGAAAAGCGACGGCGACCCGGTTCTCATTGCGGGCGGCGGACCGGTCGGATTGCTGTGCGCCTGGCTGCTCGGCCGGCGTGGCTTGCGCGTTCGGCTGTTCGACAATAACGCTGCGCCGCAGGCGGACCCGCGTGCCGCGACGACGCATCCGGCGACGCTCGAATTGCTCGCCGAAGACGGGCTGGCGGAGGATATGGCGCGCGTCGGGCTGGTGGCGCCAATATTCCAGTTTTGGGACCGGCCGAGCGGCGAGCTGGTGGCGCAGTTCGATCACGCCTTGCTCGCCGACGACACGCGTTATCCTTACGTCGTGCAATGCGAGCAGTTCAAGACGGCCAAGCTGTTGCTCGATCGGCTGCGCAAGCTGTCGAATGTCGAAGTGCTGTTCGGCCAAGAGGTGACGGAGGTGACGCAGGCGGAGGGCTCGGTCAGCGTCGATGTGCGCGGGCCGGATGGGGTGAGGACGCATGCCGGCAGCTTTCTCATCGGCGCCGACGGCGGCCGCAGCATCGTGCGCAAGCAATGCGGCATTGCTTTCGGGGGTTTCACCTGGCCGGAGCGCTTTATCGTCCTGACGACGCCGTATGATTTCGAAGCCGAGCGCGGCTATTGCTACCGCAGCTATTTTGCCGACCCGGGAGCCTGGTGCAATTGCTTCAAGGTGTCCGCCGACGGACCGCCGGGCCTGTGGCGCACGGTTTTTCCCGCCAGTGCAGAGCAATCCGAAGCCGACATCATGAGCGATGCGGGCGTGCAGGCCCGCATTCAATCGTTTTTTCCGTCGTCGCGGCCGTACGACATCGTGCATCGCAATTTATACGTGACGCACCAGCGTGTGGCGGAGACCTTCCGCAAGGGCAGGGTGCTGCTGGCCGGCGACGCCGCCCACGTCAACAATCCGATTGGCGGCATGGGCCTCAATGGCGGCATCCAGGATGCCGCCAATCTGTCGGAAAAGCTTACACGGATATTGCTCGATGGGGCGCCGCACCGCGTTCTCGATCTTTACAGCCGCCAGCGCCGAACAGTTGCGGTCGAATTCGTGCAGGAGCAATCGATTGCTAACAAAAAACGATTAGAGGCGCGCGATCCTGAAACGCGCCGGCGCAATCTCGGCGAATTACGGGAGATCGCGGCGGACCCGGCGCGCGCGCGACAATTCCTGCTGCGCACGTCGATGCTGACGAGCCAGAAGCGCGCGGCGGCGATGACGCTCGAGAGTGCGTGAGCGATCATGAAACTCGCCGTGCCCGACATGATCTCGAACTCTTACTTTCCAGCCGAGGCTGCGATCGAGCTCGGCTTCTTCCGCGCGCAGGGGCTCGACGTCACCCTGGAGATGATTTTTCCAGTCGACAAAGCCTACATGGCACTGCGCGACGGCGCGGTCGATTTCGTCGGCGGCTCGGCCCATTCGGCGCTGGCCGCCTTTCCGCAGTGGCAAGGCGTCAAGCTGATCTGCGCGCAGGCGCAGGGCATGTACTGGTTTCTGGTCATGCATAAAGATTTTGCCGTCCGGCGCGGCGATATTGGCGCGGTGAAGGGCCGGCGCATCGGCGCCGCGCCCTGGGTGGATATGGGCCTGCGCCGCCTGCTGATCGCGGCCGGCATCGACCTGGAGCGTGACGGCGTGACGATCGCGCCGGTGCCCGGCGCGGTCGGCGCCGGCGTGAATTTCGGCCTGACGGCGGCCAAGGCGCTGGAGGAGCGCAAGATCGACGGCTTCTGGGCGAACGGTATGGGCGCCGAAGTGGCAGTGCGCCGCGGCGTCGGCAGCGTCGTGCTCGACGTGCGCCGCGGCGACGGGCCGCCAGGCTGCTTTGACTTTACGATGGCGTCGATCGCCACCACCGAGCGTGTGATCGACAAATCGCCTGAAACCGTGGCCGCGGCGGTGCGCGCTATCGTCGAGACGCAACGCGCGCTGAAGAAGAACGTGGAGCGCGCGGCCGAGGTCGGCCGCAAGCTGTTCCCTCCGGCGGAAGCCGAACTGATCGTCGAGCTGATCCGACGCGATCTGCCCTATTACGACGCCTCGATCTCGGAATCTTTTGTGGCCGGTATGAATCAATTTGCCCGCGAACTCGGGATCCTCACCGGGGAGGTGCCCTATGAAAAAGTCGTTGCGACGCAGTTTCGTCACCTATGGAAGGCTTGAGTGAGTGGCGAAACGTCTGCTTATGGCAATAAGCGGACACTCGCGGGCCATTGATCAATTTTCGCTTTAGGGGCTAGCGCGGACATCTTTACGAGCCAATTTCACCGAGGCTAGGCAGTGGGACCTGATCATGTGCGGAGCGGGACGACCCGATCACCCGTCCGGCGCGGGGGATTGATACGCAATATCGCGTCCGCGAGTCCGCCCTGGAGGAAAGGCTTCGCAACCTTCGGCAAACCGATGTCGTCCCCTGGGACACGGTCTGCATAGCCAGTCGCGAGGAGAACGGGAATATCCGGCCATTCGTACTTGATGGCTTTGGCAAGTTCAGTCCCGGTCATGCGGGGCATGGCCTGATCGGTAATGACCAGGTCGATTAAATCCTCTCGCCGGAGAATTTCGAGCGCTTCTCTACCAGAATAAGCCTCGAAAGCGGTGTGACCAAGGTCTTCGAGCATGGCGACCGTGTTCATGAGAACAAGGGCGTCATCGTCCACCGCCAAGACCGTGAGCGGATAGGGTGTGTTTGCTGGAGCTGCTTGCGCGGACTGGGTCGTAGTGATCTTCTGGTGGGAGACTTTGGCAGCCGGCAGCCAGAGCTCGGCGGTCGTGCCCTTGCCTTGCTGGCTGTGCAGCGTGAAGCGCCCACCGGATTGCTCGGCGAAACCGTGCACCATCGAAAGGCCAAGCCCGGTCCCTTTGCCAAGCCCCTTGGTCGTAAAGAAAGGCTCCGTTGCCTTGCGCAGAGTCTCTTCATCCATGCCTTCGCCCGTATCGGTCACGCTGAGGCAGATGTAGAGATCGGGCTTCAATTGAGTTCTGTGGCCGGCGGCAATGTTTTCTTGCCGCGCGGCCACTATGATCTCGCCGCCATCGTTCATGGCGTCTCGAGCATTTACGGCCAGATTGAGTAGCGCGAGCTCCAGCTGGTTAGCGTCTGCCTCGACGGCCGGGAGAACGAGTGGAAACCGGGTTTCTATATTGAACGTCGGGCCAAGCGACCGTTGAAGGAGCTCTTTCATCCCACGCACGAGCTCGGGAATGTCGAATACTTCCGGCTCGAGTTCCTGGCTTCGAGCGAATGCGAGCAAGCGCTGGGTCAAGGTCCTACCACGCTGCGCACCCTGGGCTGCGTTTTCAAGCAGCCCAATGCTTTTGGGGTCGTCGGGCAAACGCTTGCGCAGCAGTTCGAGGCTACCAAGCACTGCCGTCAGCAGGTTGTTAAAATCATGAGCGATGCCGCCGGTAAGCTGGCCGATCGCCTCCATCTTTTGCGACTGGAGCGAGACCTCATGCATCTTTTCGAGTCTCTCCTGAGCAGCCTTGCGTTCGGTCAGGTCGCGCGTGATCTTGGCAAAGCCGACGACATCCCCAGAAGGCCCGCGGATCGGATCAATGACGACATAGGCCCAAAAGAACGAGCCGTCTTTGCGGACGCGCCAGCCTTCGGACTCGAATTTTCCTTCACGGGCGGCCGTCTCTAGCGCACGGGCCGGCACGCCGGCTTTCTGGTCCTCCTCGGTGTAAAACCGCGAAAAATGGTGGCCGATGATTTCAGCGGCTGTGTACCCCTTCAAGCGCTGCGCGCCGGGGTTCCAGCTAGTGACGACGCCCGAACCATTTAACATATAGATGGCGTAGTCCGTCACAGCCTCAATGAGGAGGCGATAACGTCCTTCGGTCGTTAAAGACGCTAAATATCGGTCGGATTGGTCCATCAATGCCTCAGTCGCGACCTAGATCCGGCACGATGTCGATCAAAGGGCAACCGAGTCAAATGCCTACAGCCTGAATTGTTCCAGGTGGCGTTACGACAACGTGCACAGGCCGAAAAGTTCAAGCCGGCGCTAGAACTCAAAAAAGCTGAGGCGCACGGGCGGCACCTCAGATTTTCTCTTACAGCGATGGCTTAGTCCTTATCAATATGGACCGACGTGCCTGTCGTAGTGTCGTCGGAGCAGATTTTCGTAGTCTTGATGCGATCTTCTGCCTTTTCGCGCGTCTCGAATGCGAGCGGGCCGATTTGCGTGACCGTGGTTTGCTCTGTGGGCTTGGTAGTGGTCACCGTGCAGTGGCGGTCGGGTCCACGCACAACGTAATACTCGTCGGCGACCGCAGGTGCCGCGAACGAAAGAACGATTGCTGTCGCCAGTATAGTTTTCGCCTTCATGAAGGCCTCCTTGCGATAATTCGGATGAGCGTAGTGACGACGACGAACATGACCGCAACAATCGAACCATTGCGGACGGACAAAGCCTCGTCGCCAATCATGAGCAAATCCAAGTGTACTCGCTAATGCGTAGGACCCCGAAAACGTTCCAAGCCGACCTCATGCTCGTCTGCGGTAAGTGACCGATCAATGTCTGCCTACCGGGGTAACGCGGGCTAATCTGTGCGTTCGGTTGCCTCTTCGGCCTTCTTCACCGTCGCCTTCACGTGCGGACTCTTCGTCCGCTTCTCCACGATGTCGCGCAGTCTTTCGATTTCATCGTCAGTCAAATGCTCAATGCCCACGAAGAAGTTCTTTGCAGCGCTGACCCGAATAAGCTCGTCGAGCTTGACCTGAATTGCCGCGCTGTCTCGATTTTGCGAATTCTGGATTAGAAAGACCATTAGAAAGGTGACGATGGTTGTTCCCGTATTGATAACAAGCTGCCAGGTGTCCGAATAATGAAACATTGGACCAGTTGCGCCCCAAACGATGACAATTGCGAGCGCCGTTATAAACGCGAACGGGCGTCCAGCTTCTCTTGCGATATTGTTCGCAATCATGCCGAAAGCGGTATTTATTGCGGTCGGTCCTTTTTTTGCACCATGATCGTTCATTGGAATCTCCCTAACGATCTCCGCATAATCGGCGATGCGGCAGTGAAGTTCCGTGGATGAATCGAAGTAACTGGCAGCCTCCCGGCCACCAAATTGGGCATTGTAAACGGGCGGGGGCTATCGAACGATTTGCTGCAGTAAGGCGCGCAATTTTGCCGCCTCGATCGGTTTTTGCAGCACAGGCGCGTGTGCAAATTGAGAAACGATGCTGTCAGGTCCGTACCCGGTGACAAATGCGAACGGAATGTTCCGGTTGGTGAGTATATCGGCCACAGCGTACGTCTTTTCGCCGCCCAAGTTCACGTCGAGAATACCGGCCTGCAGATTGTTGCTTTTGGCGGCGAGGATAGCGTCGCTGAACCGGTTGTACGGGCCATCGACCTTGTGTCCGAACGCGGCCAACATGTCAGCTAGCATCATCGATACCAACGGCTCGTCCTCGACAAGCAGGACAAGTTTATCGTCCGGATCCATTGCGACCGCTTGTGCGGGCGCGCCATCGAGTTGGCGCGGTTTGAATTGCCGAGGCCTTGCCGAATCCGCCCTATCATCTTGCGGAACGTATAATGTGCAGCGCAGGCCGCTTGCTTGCCAGTCGAAATTCACGACGCCACCAAGTTGGCGTTCGATACCTGCGATGATGGCTCGGCTGCCATAGCCGCGACGGCTTGGAGGGCTGATTTCCGGTCCGTTCAACTCGACCCAGACCAGTTCAAGTTTCCCAGGCTCATTCCGCCAGGTAAGCTCAACATGACCTCCGCTGGTCGAAAGGGCACCGTACTTTGCGGCATTGGTAGCCAGTTCATGGAGGGCCAATGCAATTGTCTGGGCAGTGGCGGGCGGCAGCAAAACAACAGGACCGCGAGTTGAAACCCTTTCGCTGCCGCCGGCGCGGTATGGCGCGAATTCCTCTTCAACGAGCCTGTTAAGATCGGCACCTTCCCAACGTGACCCCGCCAGCAGCCTGTGCGCGTTGGAGAGCGCGCCAATCCGGCCGTCGAGCGCGCCAATATATTCGTCGATATTATCAGCGCGGGTGAGGCGCATGATGGATTGCACGACAGCCACAACATTGCGTGCGCGATGGTCAACCTCTTCAGCGAGCAAGATTTGCCGTTCTTCGGCGCGTTTGCGCTCGGTGATATCGGCGGTCACGCCGCTGAGCCAGATCAGGCGACCTTTCTCATCGAAGCTCGCGGCGGCCGTGCCGGCGCACCAGCGCACATCACCGTTCGGGCGGCACACGCGGAATTCGGTCTGAAATGTATTGGCGTCTTTCGAAACCTTGCGGAAGGCCCGCACCAGCAATTCGAAATCTTCGTGGTTGATGAGAGGGCGTACGCTATCCAGGGTCGGCACAAACGTGCCTGGATCGACGCCAAAGATCTCACATTGGCCCTGATCCCACACCGTTGAGCCACGCGCGACGTTCCACTCCCAGCTGCCCATCTGTCCGGCCGCAAGCGCGAGACTGCGCAAACGTTCGCTCTGGCGAAGCTGGCGCGTCGAGGCCGCAAGCTCAGCCGTACGCTCGGCGACGCGTGCTTCAAGCTCGCGATTCAATTGTTCGAGCTGGCGTGTCTTTCGAAACAGCTCCACGAAGACCTTCACCTTCGCGCGCAGGACCTCTGGAATGACCGGCACCGGCACGTAGTCAACGGCGCCCATTTCGTAACCGCGCAAGCGATCGACGTCGGTCAGCAAAATGGCCGAAATGAAAATGAGTGCTGTTTTTTCGAATTGAGGATGATTGCGGATCATCGCCGCCAGCTGAAAGCCGTCGATGTCGGGCATGTAGACGTCGATAAGAACAACGGCAACGTCGTTCCTCAGAAGCAGCTCAAGCGCCTCCGTGGCGTTGCTTGCGCTCAACAGATTTTCCCCGACGTCCTCGAGAATCGTCCGATAGGTGAGAAGTTTCGCCGGCTGATCGTCAACAAGCAGGATGTTCACTTTGTCATCAGACATGACGTCCTCGCTGTCAGCGATGCAGCCAGATGCGGAGGGTGGACAACAGCTGTTCGGTATTCACGGGCTTTGCCAGATAGTCAGAAGCACCCGCATCAAGGCATTTCTCGCGATCGCCTTTCATCGCTTTTGCCGTCAAGGCGATAATCGGCAGCCGTCTAAAATTGGCGTTCTTTCGGATTTGGGCCGTCGTTTGGT
This sequence comes from uncultured Pseudomonadota bacterium, assembly GCA_963762485.1. Lineage (GTDB taxonomy): Bacteria > Pseudomonadota > Alphaproteobacteria > Rhizobiales > Xanthobacteraceae > Pseudolabrys. Next base: position 56,124 of record CAVXLE010000014.1, read on the forward strand.
AGCCATCCATCTCCGGCATCATGATGTCCATCAGCACAATGGCGATGTCGGAGTTGGACTCGATCAGTTGGATGGCTTCATTGCCCGTCGTAGCAGTGAGAACGCGCATGCCGCGCCTTTCGAGCACGCTACTCAATGCAAAGATATTTCGGGCGTCGTCGTCTACGAGCAGAACTGTGCGGTCGATGAGGTCCTCGTCGGAGCTCGTCAGTCGTTCCAACATGCGTTGTTTTGCTGGTGGCAATTCGGTCACCACGCGATGCAGGAAGAGCGCTGTTTCATCGAGCAGGCGTTCGGGCGACTCGACTCCTTTGACGACGATGCTGCGCGCCATTGTATGGAGTCGAGCATCCTCCTCGGCGCTTAGTTCTCGGCCGGTGAACACAACGACCGGCATTTCGGACAAGGCTTGGTCCGCGCCCAGCGCCTCCAGGACTTCGAAGCCGGACATGTCAGGCAGCCGAAGGTCAAGCACCACGCAATCGGCGGGCTGCCGGCGCAGCGCATCAAGGGCGTCACGTCCTGTGCCGGCCGTCTCAATCTCGACATCGTGATAGCCGAGCAATTCGGAAATGCTCATTTGCTCGGCGGGGTTGTCTTCGACCACTAGCAAGCGCTTGCGTCGCGGTGCTGAATATTCCTTGATGCGGCGTAGGGCGGCTTCGACACCTTCGGTGGTTGTCGGCTTCGTGACGAAAGAGAATGCGCCGCGCGCCAAGCCGTGATGCTTGTCCTCGTCCAGCGTGATGATCTGCACTGGAATGTGACGCGTCAGCGGGTTCTGCTTGAGCTGACTCAATACGCTCCAGCCCAACATGTCAGGGAGGAACACGTCGAGCGAAACAGCGGTCGGCTGGTACTGCTTGGCGAGTTCGAGCGCGTCGGCGCCACGTGCCGCTACCAGGACCTTGAAGCCCTTATTGCGCGCGAGATCGACCAAAACACGACAATAGTGAGGGTCATCCTCGACGATCAGCAAGATCGAGTCGCCTGGCTGCAATTCGTGCCGGTCGTCCGGAATCTGCTCGATAGGACGCTCTGGCAATATAATAGGCACGCCCGCGGCCTGCGTCGGGCCAGAAACCCCGGCGACACGGACCGCCGCCGATGGTCCGGCGTAGGTGATTGGCAGGTAAAGCGTGAAGGTACTGCCGACGCCCGGCGAACTGCGCAGCTGGATTTCGCCGCCCAACAGGTTCGACAGCTCGCGGCAGATTGCGAGACCCAGTCCGGTGCCGCCGTATTTACGGCTTGTGCTGGCATCAGCCTGCTGGAAGGCCTCGAAGATGATCTTTTGCTTCTCGGCCGGAATGCCGATGCCAGTATCGGCGACCTCGAAGGCAACCACACACTGGGCCTGGTTGAGGATCGGGTGGGTTGAGGTCCATCCGGCCGGCGCCGCGAATACCTTGAGCTGAACACCGCCGCGCTCGGTAAATTTGAAGGCGTTGGAGAGCAGGTTTTTGAGAACCTGCTGCAAGCGCTTTGAATCGGTGATGATGCTGCGTCCGAGCGTCGTATCGAGATCGATATTGAATGAGAGTTGCCGCGTTTCTGCCTCGTGACGGAAGGGGCGGCTGACCGCATCGAGGATGTTGGAGAAGAAGAGTTCTTCGGCCTCCACGGTGACGGTGCCGGATTCGATTTTCGAGAGGTCCAGAATGTCGCTGATGAGGTTGAGCAAGTCTGTACCGGCGCCGTGAATTGTACGGGCGAACTCGGTCTGCTTGTTTGTGAGGTTCCCGTCCGGATTGTCAGCGAGCTGCTGGCCAAGAATGAGGATGCTGTTGAGCGGGGTGCGAAGCTCATGGGACATATTGGCCAGGAAGTCCGACTTGTATTTTGAGGTGAGGGCGAGCTCGGCCGCCTTCTCTTCGACCGCCCGGCGGGCCTGCTCAATTTCCTGGTTCTTTCGTTCGACTTCGACGTTGCGTTCGGCGAGTTGCTGCGCCTTCTGCTCAAGTTGCTCGTTGGTCTGCTGCAATTCGCGTTGCTGTGTCTGCAATTCGCCGGCAAGCTGCTGCGACTGCTTGAGCAGGCCTTCGGTTTGCATCGTGGCTTCGATGGAGTTGAGCACGATGCCAATGCTGTCCGTCAGCTGTTCGAGGAACATTCTCTGCAGCGCAGTAAATTCGGTGACCGAAGCGAGCTCGATCACCGCCTTGACCTGGTTCTCGAAGAGGACCGGCAATACGATGATGTTGGACGGTGTTACCTTGAACAACGCTGAACCGATCGGAACCGCATGGGTTGGCATGTCCGTGATCAGGAGGCGTCGCCGGTCGGCGGCGCATTGTCCGATCAGCCCTTCGCCGATACGAATTCTCTGCGGGTGCCCGTTAGAGCCATCGTCGGCATAGGCAGAGAGCAGCCGCATCGTCTGCAATTCTTCGCTTTCCACCTGGTAGATGACGCCGAGTTGGGCGTTGACCAGCGGGGTGAGCTCGCTCAATAGCAGGCGGCCGACTGTTGCCAGGTCGCGCTGGCCCTGCAACATGTTGGTGAACTTGGCGAGGTTGGTCTTTAGCCAATCCTGCTCCGTGTTGCGGTCGGTGGTCAGCCGCAGGTTGTCGATCATCGTATTGATGTTGTCTTTGAGCTCGGCAACTTCGCCTCGTGCGTCCACTTGAATCGACCGCGTCAGGTCGCCTTTGGTCACCGCGGTTGCGACCTCGGCGATCGCGCGCACCTGCGTCGTCAGATTTGCCGCCAGCAGGTTCACGTTACCGGTGAGTGCCTTCCACGTACCTGCCGCGCCCGGCACATTGGCCTGGCCGCCCAAGCGACCGTCGACGCCCACTTCACGTGCAACGGTCGTCACTTGATCGGCGAAGGTCGCAAGCGTGTCGGTCATGTTGTTGATGGTTTCGGCGAGCGCTGCGACTTCGCCCTTCGACTTCACCGTGAGGTTTTGCTTGAGGTCGCCGTTTGCGACCGCGGTCACCACCTTGACGATGCCGCGCACCTGTTCGGTGAGGTTTGCCGCCATGACGTTCACGGTGTCGGTAAGGTCTTTCCACGTGCCGGCAACGCCGGGCACCTGCGCTTGACCGCCGAGCTTGCCCTCCGTGCCGACTTCGCGCGCGACACGCGTCACTTCCGAAGCAAAGGCGTTGAGCTGGTCCACCATGGTATTGATGGTGTTCTTGAGCTCCAGGATTTCGCCCTTTACGTCGACGGTGATCTTGCGCGACAGGTCGCCGCGCGCGACGGCGGTGGTGACTTCCGCGATGTTACGGACCTGTGTCGTAAGATTCGCCGCCAGCAGGTTCACGTTGTCGGTGAGGTCTTTCCAGGTGCCGCCAACGCCAGGCACGTTGGCCTGGCCGCCGAGGCGCCCTTCGGTACCGACTTCGCGCGCCACGCGCGTCACTTCGCCGGCGAATGACCGCAGCTGATCGGTCGTGGTGTTGAGCGTTTCCTTGAGCTGCAGCAGCTCGCCGCGAACGTCCACGGTGATCTTCTTGGACAAGTCGCCGTTTGCAACAGCGGTCGCCACCTCCGCTATATTACGGACCTGAGCGGTCAGGTTCGAGGCCATGAAGTTGACGTTGTCGGTCAGATCCTTCCAGGTGCCGGCCACCTCCGGCACTTCGGCCTGGCCGCCGAGTTTCCCTTCGGTGCCGACTTCGCGCGCCACGCGCGTCACTTCCGACGCGAACGAGTTGAGCTGGTCCACCATCGTGTTGATGGTGTTCTTGAGCTCGAGAATTTCGCCTTTCACGTCCACGGTGATCTTGCGCGACAGGTCGCCGCGCGCCACGGCGGTGGTGACTTCCGCGATGTTACGGACCTGGGCGGTCAGGTTGCCCGCCATCGAGTTCACGCTGTCAGTCAGGTCCTTCCAGGTGCCGGCCACCCCCGGCACGTTGGCCTGGCCGCCGAGGCGGCCTTCGGTGCCGACCTCGCGCGCCACGCGCGTCACTTCGCCGGCGAACCTGTTGAGCTGGTCCACCATCGTGTTCAGCGTTTCCTTCAATTGAAGGATTTCGCCGCGCACGTCGACGGTGATCTTGCGTGAGAGGTCGCCCCCGGCAATAGCGGTCGCCACTTCGGCGATGTTACGGACCTGGCCCGTGAGGTTGCCGGCCATGGAATTCACCGAGTCTGTCAAGTCCTTCCAGGTGCCGGCAACGCCCGGGACCGCAGCCTGGCCACCGAGCTTGCCTTCAGTGCCGACCTCACGCGCCACACGGGTGACTTCCGACGCAAAGGCGTTGAGCTGGTCCACCATGGTGTTGAGCGTTTCCTTCAGCTGAAGGATTTCGCCCGACACGTTCACGGTGATTTTTTTCGACAAGTCGCCTTGCGCGACGGCAGTTGCCACTTCGGCGATGTTGCGGACCTGGCCGGTCAGGTTCGAGGCCATCGAATTCACCGAGTCCGTCAAGTCTTTCCAGGTGCCGGCAACGCCGCGCACCACCGCCTGGCCGCCGAGCTTGCCTTCGGTACCGACTTCACGCGCGACGCGCGTCACTTCGCCCGCGAAACCGTTGAGTTGGTCCACCATGGTGTTGATGGTGTCTTTGAGCTCAAGAATTTCGCCGCGTACGTCCACGGTGATCTTCTTCGACAGGTCGCCATTAGCGACAGCGGTGGTCACTTCGGCGATGTTTCGCACCTGGCCGGTGAGGTTGCCGGCCATCGAGTTCACCGAATCGGTCAAATCCTTCCATGTGCCGGCCACACCGAGCACGTTGGCCTGGCCGCCGAGGCGCCCTTCGGTGCCGACCTCGCGCGCCACGCGCGTCACTTCGCTGGCAAAGGCATTGAGCTGGTCCACCATCGTATTGATGGTTTCCTTCAGCTGCAGGATTTCGCCTGACACGTTGACGGTAATCTTCTTCGACAGGTCACCGCCGGCGATAGCTGTCGCCACGTCTGCAATATTGCGGACCTGTGCGGTCAGGTTGCCGGCCATGAAGTTGACGCTGTCTGTCAAGTCCTTCCAGGTGCCGGCCACGCCAGGCACTGCGGCCTGGCCGCCCAGTTTTCCTTCGGTGCCGACTTCGCGCGCAACGCGCGTCACTTCCGACGCAAAGCCGTTGAGCTGGTCCACCATCGTGTTGATGGTATCCTTGAGTTCAAGTATTTCGCCGCGCACGTCGACCGTAATCTTGCGCGACAGGTCGCCTCTGGCGACCGCGGTGGTCACTTGCGCGATGTTGCGCACCTGGTCGGTCAGGTTGCCGCACATGGCGTTGACGGAGTCGGTGAGGTCCTTCCACGTCCCGGCAACGCCCGGCACGATCGCTTGGCCGCCGAGCTTGCCGTCGGTGCCGACTTCGCGCGCGACGCGCGTCACTTCCGAGGCGAAGGAGCGCAGCTGATCGACCATCGTATTGATGGCTTCCTTGAGCTGGAGGATCTCGCCGCGCACGTCCACGGTGATTTTCTTGGACAGGTCGCCGTCGGCTACAGCGATCGTGACTTCGGCGATGTTGCGCACCTGAGCGGTCAGGTTGCTCGCCATCGAATTCACGCTTTCGGTAAGGTCCTTCCACACGCCGGTGACTTCGCGCACTTGCGCCTGGCCGCCGAGTTTGCCTTCGGTGCCGACCTCGCGCGCCACGCGCGTCACTTCCGAAGTGAACACGCTGAGCTGCTTGATCATCGTGTTCACGATAGTTGCCGCTTCGAGGAATTCGCCTTTGAGGGGGCGGCCGTCCACCTCGATCCGCACGGTTTTGAGCAGGTCGCCTTGTGCGACCGCGGCAATGGCGGTGGTGACTTCCTTGGTCGGCCAGAGCAGATCGTCGATCAGCGAGTTGACCGACGACTCCATCTCGCCCCAGGCGCCGCCGGAAAGGCCGAATTTAACGCGGTGCCGGGTCTTGCCCTCGCGCCCGACAACCTGGCCTACGCGCTCGAGTTGCTGCGCCATCCGCTCGTTGGAGGCGACGATATCGTTGAATGTATCTGCGATTTTGCCGATCAGGCCGTCGTGCTCGCCGGTCATTCTTACCGAAAAATCGCCGGCGCGCATTGCGCGGAGCGCCTGCAGCAAGTTTTGCAATTCGATCGGGGAGGTTAGATCTGAAGCGTCGTCAGCCGGCCGGCTGGGCCGTTTTTTTGTCGGGATTCCGTTCGCATTTTTCTTATTGGTAACTGCCGTCGGCTCCATCAGTGCCTCCCGAATACCCCACGTTCACCTGGCGCGCTTGGCCGCGCAGCAGGCGAATTGAAACGACAAGGACCGAACCACACGGCCAGCTACCGCAGGTACCCGCAGCCGCGACGCCATGACTGTTCGTCTCTCTTAATTTGGGGCAGAAAAACCCTGACCCTCCCGCCCGCTCCACCAGCTAATCCCTGTGGAGCGCCCGCCGGCAATTAAATCCGCTAATAGAGAGAAAGTTCCGTCGCGGGAGTGTCTTTTTACCGGCGGCTGAAAGGGCGCGAGGCCTTTGAATCTACTGCAAAATCAGGGCGCCTGTCGTTCCAAAAAGAACTGTGTGAAGGCAAAAAATTTGCAGCCTCTGGTGGCGCCGCTTTTTTCGCGTTGCCGAATCTCTGATGTGGCCGAAATCGAATCAGAATTTGAGAATTTTTCCGAACGTCTCTTGCCGGTAGAAAATTCCCGTTTTGCGGAGCCAAGGATGGGAGACCAATTGATCTTGAACTGCCCGACCGAGTTGGCAGTGCCGCATGACAATGCGACTGGCTGACCTCCGCTACCGAGGGGAGAGCGGACATCCGATGCTCCGTCTCGCTCAGGTCACTGCTGGCTCTTTTTTGAATGGCTGGTATGAAACTGCAGGACCGCGGTAAGCTTATATGGCTGTAGCGGTATTTTTCAGGAGCAGCATCATTTCAATTTGCGTTGCGCACTGACTGCCTTGCGGCATCGGCCAGATCAACGCTGCTGCCGGCAGCACCTGTACAGTTGATTTAGCTCAACGTGGCGACGCGTCCCGCCCTGTATTCTTTTTTTAGAAGAAACGGGGGGCGGCCATGACACCGAGTATTCAGACTTACTCTGCGCTTGTTCGCATCGCTGCTATTGGAGCACTGATTGCAAGCACGGCGATCGTAGCCTCAACTCAAGCCGACGCGAAGGCACAGCCGAAGGCGAGCGATGCGCGGACGTGCGACCAGGCGACAGGCGATGTAGCCATCGCTGCCTGCACGCGGGCCATCGAGTCGGGCAAATACAAAGGCCGCTATCTCGCAGTCTTGCACGTCAATCGCGGCTTCGAGCTGGGCAAAATTGGCCATCATGACGACGCCATCGTCGACTACACGCAAGCGATCCAGCTCAGTCCCAATTACGCTGTTGCCTACAATGGACGTGGCCTGGCTTACCGAGCCAAGGGTGACAATGACCTCGCCTTGGCCGACTACACGCAGGCGATCCAGCTCAATCCCAAGCTTGCCGTTGTCTACAGCAACCGCGCAATCGCCTTTCAAGCCAAGGACGATGCCGGCCGCGCGATTGCGGATTACACGCAAGCGATCCAGCTCAATCCCAAGCTTGCCTTGACTTTTAACAATCGCGGTAACGCTTACCGTCGCATCGGCGACAACGACCGCGCGATCGCCGATTACACGCAAGCGATCAGCCTCAATCCCAAGTTTGTCCTGGCCTACAACAATCGCGGCAACGCGTACCGTGCCAAGGGTGATAACGACCGCGCCATCGCCGATTTCAATCGGGCGATCGGAATCGATGCCAAATTCGCAATGGCCTACAATGGTCGTGGCCTGGCGTATCGTGCCAAGGGTGATAACGACCGCGCCGTAGCCGACTACACGCAAGCGATTCAACTCAATCCCACGCTTGCGTTTGCCTACAACAATCGAGCCACCGTATATCGCGCCAAGGACGCCGACCGCGCTGTCGCCGATTACACAATAGCAATCAGCCTCGATCCCAAGTTTGTCCTAGCTTACAACAACCGCGGCAACGTGTACCGCGCCAAGGGTGACAACGACCGCGCTATTGCCGACTACGATCAGACGATCCAGCTCGATCCCGAATATACCTTGGCCTACAATGGTCGCGGCCTCGCATACCGCGCCAAGGGGGACAACGACTACGCAATTGCCGACTACGATAAAGCGATTCAGTTCGGTCCGAACTCCCCCTTCGCCTACAATAATCGGGGCAATGTATATCTAGAGAAGGGCGAGAACGAGCGCGCAATTGCCAACTATGATCAGGTGATCCGGCTCGATCCCAAGTATATCTTCGCCTACTACAGCCGTGCCAACGCGTACCTTGCCAAGGGCGATAACGACCGCGCCATCGCCGACTACAATCGAGCGATCCAGCTCGATCCCAAATTTACCCTGGCCTACAACAACCGCGGCAATGCGTACCGCGAGAAGGGCGACAACGACCGCGCGATCGCCGACTACGATCAGGCGATCCGGCTCGATCCCAAGGTCGCCTTGACGTACAAAAACCGCGGCGATGTTTACAATTCCAAGAACGACAACGATCGCGCCATCGCCGACTACGATCAAGCGATCCGGCTCGACCCCAAATTTACCTTCGCCTACAACAGCCGCGGTAATGCGTACTACGCCAAGGGCGAAAACGACCGCGCCATTGCCGATTATGATCAGGCGATCCGCCTCGATCCCAAGTATACTTTGGCCTACATTGCGCGCGGCAACGCGTACCGCGCCAAGGGCGACAACGACCGCGCGATTGCCGACTACGATCAGGCGATCCGGCTCGATCGCGAGTATGCTTTGGCCTACACTGGTCGTGGCAATGCGTACCGCGCCAGGGGCGACAATGACCGCGCGATTGCCGATTACAATCAGGCGATCCGGCTCAATCCTAAAGATACTTTGGCCCACACTGGTCGCGGCAACGCATACCGCGCCAAGGGCGACAATGACCGCGCTATTGTCGACTGCGATCAAGCAATCCGGCTCGACCCCGAATTTGCCTTCGCCTACAACAGCCGCGGTGTTGCGTACTACGCCAAGGGCGACAACGATCACGCCATTGCCGACTACGATCAGGCGATCCGGCTCGATCCCAAGTATACGGCCGCCTACTACGGGCGCGCCAACGCGTACCGCGCCAAGGGCGACAATGGCCGCGCCATTGCCGACTACGAACAAGCGATCCGGCTCGATCCCGAATATCTCTTGGCCTACAATGGCCGCGGCCTCGCGTACCGTGCCAGGGGCGAAACAGACCGCGCCATTGCCGATTACGATCAGGCGATCCGGCTCGCTCCCCGGTTCTCCTTCGCCCACAATAATCGCGGCTATGCATACTACACCAAAGGCGAAACCGACCGCGCGATTGCCGACTTCGATGCGGCGCTTAAGCTCGATCCCAAGCAGGCACTCTCGTTGTATGGCCGAGGTGTCGCCAGACTGAAAAAGGGCGACAAGGCTGGCGGCAATGCCGATATCGCTGCGGCCAAGGCCGTCAGGGCCGACATCGCCGAGTTTTCCACGCCGCCGAAATCGGCTCCGGCAGCAAAATCGCCGGCCGCATCCACTCCGAAATCCCCGGCCGCATCGGCGTCCGCCGCCGATTGCGCACGGGCCGAGACGCACTGGAAGAGCGTCGAGAACATCAAGACGCTGGCGGCCTATGAGGACCACCTGGCGCGCTTCCCCAATTGCGAATTCGCGGGTTTGGCGGCGGCACACATCCAGGCTCTGAAGAAATAGGAGGATTTCATGAAACTAATTCATTGCATTCTGTCGATTGCACTTGCGGGTGTGTTGTGTAGTTCGTTGCTGCCTGCAACCGCAGATGCGGCCTGTGCTGGGGGTACCTGTACACCCAGTGGAGGGGGAACTTCCCGTGGTGCTCCCGCTGGAGGCGGTGGTAGCCCCGGTGGAGGCGGAGGTGGTCACGGTGGAGGTGGCAATTATTGGGGGGGCGTCGCTGCGGGCGCAGCAGCCGGTGTCATAACCGGCATTATCACCCAGCAAATGATGCAGCAAAGGCAGGAGCCGACGTACGAGGAGCCAGCTCGCTCCAGACGCGTTCAACGCCGCAGCGGAAGCGGAAATGGTGACAGTAGCAGTGACGACGTCGGCGTCGGCGACAAAGCCGCTGTCATCGAAACGTCTCCGATAGATCCTCCACTCAATCAATATGCGCAAGTCCCATCGGATGTCAGCGATACTGGAATTGCGTCGGATGCCGGCACCGGTTCAACCCAACCTTCAACAACTGGCAGCGCCGGTCCAACCCAAGAGACAACCGGCAGTGTCGGCTCATCCGGCTCCACGACCGGCCCCCACGTCCCCGGTATCCCATATGAGGAACCCAGAGATTATTTAGATTGGAAAGGCCACGTCGTTGAATGGCTATTTGATCAGGGCCTTGAAAAGGGCATCGAGGCGATACCAGGCGTCGGGCCCGCGGTCGTCCTCATTAAAAGTTTAGCGTCAAACGGCAAGAGTGTGAACACTGGAGCTCAATCGGCAAGCAGGAAATATGATGCGGAGAACGAAATGGCCAACGAGAAGAAGGCACCTGCAATCGAGTCCATGCAACTAAACGCAAATCAGGGAATGAAACCGTTTGGGTCAGACCTCAGCGATAAGAACATTTTTGGTGAAGGTGAATGATCTCATCGATATCGCGGGGCGCAACCTGACAGGAGAGAGCCCAGGGTGAGAGCTTGCGGAGGTCCGCGATCAATTGCGTTGCCGCTTTTGCAGCCGCCTGATCAAACCACTGCCCGGATTTCGGAGAGACCGCCGCGAGGCGGTCTTTCGGTTTGTGAGGTTATCTTGCGAGTATCCAGAGCGGACACCACCCAGAGATCCTTTTTGCCCAAGATCTCATCTGGCGGTGAATTCAATTCAGGCCGATGAGATTCCTTGTTCTCGCGCTAAGATTTCCTGTTCCACCACAACAATTCGTTGTTGCGTTGGGTAGGGAATTCGCATCAAGCGCCTTGTAAGGACGTCGGTACTTACAGACTCTGACGCTTCCAAAGCCACGATTTAGTAAAATTCCCTGGCGGTGCCCGCGACCGTGCACGCCACCGATCTGTGCTTTCCGAAATTCAAGACCGCGGCGTTCTGGTAGCCGTCGAACCATATGCCGCGACCGGCATAGCGATAACCGGCACCCATCGGGATCAACCGCATATGAACTCCAGGATGCGACGCAGTCATCAGCGTTCCCGTCACCACGTCGCCGAATTCGCCTATCGCGCGCGGGCAGAATGGATAATCGCGTCCATTTTCGCAGGACAGGACAAAGTCGCGGCAGGCTACGCCCGCCGCCGGACGAATGGTTTGGTTGCGGGCTGAAGCGACCGTCGGCAAGACCAACGCGACAACCACGGTCGCACACAAAATAGTGATGGTTGTTTGAACCGGCGCGGCTACGCGCCATTTCCGAAAAGATGTCATGCCGCTACTCCTCGCTGAAATAGTGATTGCAATTGTCCCGACCAATCACGCAATCACAGGCTAGCTCTACATTACTAATATTTTTCTTCAGTCTCTTTGCAAGAGTTGTCCGCTCGCTATTTTATTTTTCCTATCCGTTTCCTTTGCGGACGCAGTCTACTCTGAACGGACGAAGTCATTCGTTCACGATGATTGGATGGATTGGACGGCATCCTCTGATCAGTGGACGCGTCTCGAGCGAAAATCTGTCATTTTGGTATTTGGGTGGTTCAACACTCATTCACGTTGATGGGTGCAGCGTTGCGTAGTGTGAGTTAGGGGTAAAGTACATGAACGAACGCATTGTTGTCGCGCAAGCAACCAGTTTGCAGGTCGCCACTCTCGCTCAGCCGCGTATCGTCAAAATTACAAAGCCTCAGGGTGATCAGTCGGTCATCCTCGGACTCAGTTACGACCACGGCGCGAAACTCGATCTCTCGGCTATCGCGGACGAAAAACTGACGCTCGTGCAGGCAGGCACGAAGCTGATTATCCTGTTCGACAACCAGTCGACGGTCACCGCCGAGCCCTTTTTTGATTCTTCGGGCAAACCATTTGCCGATCTTAATGTCGAGCTGAGCGCGGGGCGCTCGATTACTGGCGAACAATTCGCTCAGCTTTTTCTAGTTGCCTCGTCGACACCGTTCGACGACGATGACATCATTCCGAGCGGAGCTCACTTCAGTGACCCCACCTTGGATTCCTTCCCCGACCTGTCGATTGGTTCTTTGGGCAACGGCTCATCGTTATCGGCCCTGGCTGGCGATGGACAAGACGGGGCGGCCGGATTAGGCGATGGCTTTGCCGATTTCGGGCGGGTTACTCCATCCCAGCAGATATTCAGCGCACCGACGCCGACTTTTGCCGGTTCAGGCGCGCCGGTCGTCAACATCCCGGCGTCAGGCGGTTCAACCACACTGGTGTTCGAGGCGGGCCTTGGCCCGCGCAACGGCGAGCCTCAGGGTTCAGATGCCGGCAACCCGGACGGCAAAGCACCGACCGTCACGCAGCCTGGCTTGGCGGGCACGCACGGTTGCCGGCAGCAACCTGGTCATCGCCATCCACGACGATGCACCGGTGGCGGTTGCCGACAGCGATGCGGTGGCGGCGGCCGACAATGCGACCGACGGCAATGTGCGCGACGGCACCGGCACGACGTCGGGGGTTGCGGACACGCAAGGGGCCGACGGCGCCACGGTGGTGGGGATCGTGGCGGGTACGAGCACAGGCCCGGTGTCGGGCAACATTGGCTCGGTGGTGCACGGAACGTTGGGCGATCTGAGCATCGACGCGCAGGGCAACTACACCTATACGCGCACGGGCACGGGCTCCGGCACCGATGTGTTCACGTATACGCTGCGCGACGGCGACGGCGATGTCTCGACGACGACGCTGACGATTAATGTGGCGGGCCCGGCGCCTGGCAACATCGTGATCCCGCCGCCCGGCGTTGCGGGTGCCGGCACGCTGGTGGACGAAGCCGGCCTGCCGGCGCGCGTGATCGGCGGGGTGAGCGAGCCGGCCGGCTCGAACGCGGCATCCAGCAGCGAGACGACCAGCGGCACCATCAGCTTCACATCACCGGCGGGGGTGCAGTCGGTGGAGCTGGGCGGCCATGTGATCACCGCGACATCGGCGGCGAGCGCACAGACCTTTGCCGACGCGACAGGGTCCCTCTCGGCGTGGTTCAGCTTCGACGCCGCCACAGGCGGCCAGATCCATTACAGCTATACGCTGCTCGACAACACCGCGGGCGATGCGACCAGCGCCAGCTTCGCGGTGGCGGTGACGGATACGCTGGTCATCGCACGGCGGCGGGCAGCAACCTGGTCATCGCCATCCACGACGATGCACCGGTGGCGGTTGCCGACAGCGATGCGGTGGCGGCGGCCGACAGTTCGACCGATGGCAATGTGATCAGCGGTCTCAACACCAGCTCGGGAGTTGCGGATACGCAAGGGGCGGACGGAGCGGTGGTGAGCAGCATCGCGCTCGGCAATGGCGCGCCGGTTGCGGTCGACCGGATCAATTTCCGTTGCCCAATCTCATATTCCTTGCGGTAAATGGCGATGGTTTTCTTGTCCGCCGCAAGTTGACGCGTTAGTGCGGAGATGCGATTCGCTGTAATCGTTCGAGCCGCCCAGGCTTTGTCGACCGACTCCAGTGCGTCGCGTTGCAGGCGAGCCTGGCGCATCGTTTCTTCCGTGTAGCGCTCTGCCATCTCGGCACGGTGCCAGCTGTCCTGGCCGCCGCGGAAAATGTCCCAGGAAATGACGATCTTGCCTGAGACGTCGTCGCGCTTGCCGATAAACGTATCGGTGTCAACGCCATGCGACGCTCGCCCCTCAAGCGACACGCTTGGGACGAACGCGCCATCGGTGGCACGAAATGCGTACCTCGCGGCCTCTTTGTCGGATTCCGCTGCGAGAAGCGTCGGATTGTGCCGCAGCGTGGCGGCGAGAGCATCGTCCTTCGATCGCGGAAGGCCGCGCAGGGGACCGGGGAAAACAAGGTTGATCGCCTCGACGCCGACGATCTTGCGATACTTCGAACGGGCGTCGTCAAGACTGCGAAGGAAATCGATGCGCGCCGCCTTCGCGGCCTCGACCCGTTCGAGAGCCTGCTGGAGGTCGCCTTCGCCAGTCCGGCCACCCGCATATCGCGATCTTACGTTCGAGAGCAGCTCTTCATGGTTGGCGACGTTTTGATTGGCGAGTGCGACAAGGCGCAGGAAGCGCACGACGTCGATGTAGGCTTCTGCTGCATCGAGCGCGATCAATTCCGAGCGCTCGTGGACCCGAAATGACGCAGCATTCACACGCGCCGACTGCCTCCAGATTTCATGGATCGATGCGAATCCGTCGAACACGTACTGCCGCACAACGACGGACACCCCCTTGCCGTTGAGCCAGTCACCGTTGCCGATCGGGGGCGGGACGATCTCCTGGTTGAATTTTTCCGGACCCAAGCGTGATTCCAGCCGTACCTGCGGCAACAAGGTGCCTTGCGTCTGGCGAAGCTCGGCTTCCGTCGCACGGCGGTTTGCCGAAGCTTCGCCGACGCCGGGATTTGTCTGGACGGCCTGCGAAATCGCGTCGTTGATCGAAAACCGTTCGGCTCGAGCTTCATTCCATGCCGGGGACAAGAGCAGCAGGACCGCAGCGATCCGAAATGAAGATTGCAAGCCGGCGTAGGGGCCGGTCCACCACAACTCGGCGTTGGACGGCGAGTTTGTAAAGACCAGCTTGTCCTTGCGTTCGACCGCGTGCGCCGGTCCGGCAACTGTGAGCGCGGTGGGCGCCGCGGTGTCGAAACTCTCAAACACTCTTTTCCACAGCAACGATTTCGCAAGCGAATTTTGCATTGGCAGTGCCCCGCCGACTTGCTAAGCTGTTTTGGCAGGCGCGTGTGTTGCACCGCGCCTGAATCGAATCACAGAATCTTCAAGCTCAATGATTCGTCGCCAAAACGCTTGGGCAGGCGCGCTAACGGCGTTGTCGGAAGCGACAAAGATAAGAATTTTGCACGATGGTTGTATTGTTTGCTGCCGCTGTTGCATTTAAGCGACGCACCACTGGTGCCGCCGATCATTTCAAGTTTTGCGGCAGTGCGACTTTCAACCAGTCATTGCCGGGTTCGGCTTTGACTGTGTGGCTTGCGTTGACCTTGTGGGCCAGGGTGGTGGTGGCGCCATATTCGGCCGTCAGCGGCGGGCTTCGATCGTGCAAAAACCGCCACCATTTCCGGTTTCTAGAGCTGTGCCCCAGCCACCAATTCGGGCCTGTATCTATGAGAAAACCAGGCGGCATTTCACCCTTTCGGCACTGTGTTAAGTTTCGACCGCTTGTCGCGGCTTTGATGGCCAGGTGACGGGTATGGGGCGAAGTCAGGTCGACCTGGGGGATAGGTATGGAATTCTTCAAGCACACCGAATGGCCAATGTGGTTCGGCTATGCGGCCGTGGCATCGAGTATCGTCACGTGCGCCATGAAAACGATGATTCCCCTGCGCGTCGTGAGCATGACCTGCAACGCGCTCTTCATCATCTACGGTTTTTTTGGCGGAATATATCCGACGCTTGTACTGAACCTGGTTCTTCTGCCCCTGAATACGCTGCGCCTGCACCAAATGCGAAAGCTGATTCAGGATGTTGAGGCGGCGGCATCCTATGGCGAAACGTCGATTGACTGGCTGAAGCCGTTTATGTCCAGCCGCAGCTTCCGCAAAGGCGATATTGTTTTTCGCAAGGGCGATGTAGCGGACGCGATGTTTTATAGCGTCTCCGGCCGGTATCGACTTAGTGAAATGGGAATTGAGATTCCGGCTGGCCAGGTCTTTGGCGATCTCGGTCTCCTCGCTCCCGGCAATCAGCGAACGCAGACGATCGAATGTGTGGAAGATGGCGAGGTTCTTACGGCCAGTTACCAGCAGGTCAAAGAGCTATATTTCCAGAATCCTCAATTTGGATTTTATTTCATGCGGCTGACCAGCGAGCGGCTCTTCGAGAACATTGGCCGTTTGGAACAAGAGCTCGCGCGCAAGAACGAAGCTCTCGCAGCGTTCGGGCACAAGCCGGCCTGACGGACCGACCTCAGGTTGTGACCCGCTGCTGGAACCGCGTGGACTATTCGATTTTGGGCAATCGGCCTTGATCCCCAGCTCCCTTTCACATAGCGACAAAACGTCAACTGTGGTGCTCTTCAGAGTTCCGTTGTGGCGCTCATGGTTGACTTTGGCCAACGCGCCTAGTCACTTAGGCAACTACTGATTCTGGACGCCGGCCGTGCAAGAAAAACGAGGCATCTTTCGCAAGCGCATACTCAAAACTGCGCAAATAATTCTAAGCGAGAAGGCACCGAAGCTCGACTGCGCGGTCCGGAATCTCTCGCAGACGGGGGCGTGCCTTCAAGTGTCAACGACGTACGGCATTCCCGCAAACTTTGAAGTCGTCATTGAGGGAGTGCGCCGTGCATGCCGCTCGGTTTGGAGAACCGATACGAAGCTGGGTATCACGTTTGACTAAGGCCGCACCTGAGATTTGATCACGCTTGACTAAAACTCGATGCATCTGTTTATGCACTTCTAAGCAAATCTATTGAACAATACGTGTCTGGTCGCAGGAGCCGCCAATGCGTGAATGGCTGTTTTTGTTGGCACCACCGGCGCTGATTTTTTATTTTATCGCGTTTCCGGCTCAATTCTACGCGTTTGTCGCCTGGGCAAGAATTCTAATAGGATGACCGGTGCATAGACGGCAGTGGCCGGCGTCGAGATCACTCAAATGAAACGCCGAGTCTTTTGCCTTCCGTCCAAATTACCTTGCAGTGTCGAGTTTGGACTTCGCCATCGATGTTCAGCCGAAAGACCCGTGGCAAACCGAATGTAGTGCCGACATGAAGACCGGCGCCGGCTTCAGTCAGGTTGTCGACCGAACATGGCATTTCCTGTCCCGCCGCGCCGAATTTGATGATTCCGCGTTTATACGTGGAATTGCGAGGGTCTTTTCTGCGGTCAAGCATCGTCAGCAATAGTCTTTATTGGCAATGACCTAGGCGCTTCGCGCAACCTCGTTGGCGCCGGTTTCTATCCGAACTGTGCCAGGCAGCATGTAAGTTCTTGTTCGCTTGCAGGAGTAGCAGACGAATGTATTTCGCTGCATGTTTCGAACGACGGGGTGTGGCGTCACGGCAACGTGCACCATTGTCGTCCGACATTGGGGGCAAAGCGCTGCGGTGGTTGTGACGTCGGCAGAGGACATGGCTTGTTATGCCCTGAATTGTTCCGGCATTTGATAATAAGTAGTGAAGCTTAAGAATTCATTCATGACCGGTACCCGTTTTTGGGGAATTGGCCGTCTCGCCGCGCGAATATGCGGGCCTTGGAAAACGGACAACCGTCGCAATTTGCATAAAAAGGCCGGGTGATCCGGCGCTGTTCGATTTTCGAAGAACCAGGTGCATTGCACCAGTGGGTTGGGACTGCACTCGGACGGCACTGGGACGGCGGTAGCTTCGCTTGTTATGCCTCCAAAAAAGCCAGCGGCAATGTCGGCAATGCGACCACCGCCATGCCCCGGCCGGTTAATTGTTGGAGCCGTCAATCAAGTGCCGGTATTGTCGAATGGCTTGATCGGCCTGACGCTGGCGCGTTTCGCAAAGCGCGGCCATGAAACGGCCGATCAAGACCGCGATATGCCCGTTGATACGGCAAGCGAAAGTAGACGCTGCAGATCGTACAAGATCGAATCGAGTAGCGTTTGAGCGCACCAAGGTTTGCGAGGACATCTCGTTCTCCATCAACGTTTGCTGTTCCATGGCGAGAATCGGTACCTGCTCGAGGCGGCCTTTTAAAAGGGATCTTCCTTCGTGTGCCGAATTGAGAAGGGCGGATCAGAACAGACCTGCAGCATTCTGCTCAGGCAGTGTCTTCATCTCATCCGTCGACTGCAATGCATAAGGGTCGACCCGGTTGCTCGTCCGTTCAGTCACCGCCGCCGTTGCCGACGGCGTCGGACGTAACGCAAGACCCATTGCAATGATCGCAATTGTCAGGACGGCTACGGCCACTACGCCCATGTGGGTCTCCCTTGCTTCCCGCTGAGCTTTGGCCGGTGGTTGAGCGTTGAAATTTCCGACTTTGCGCGCGACATCCGCGATCGCTTGATCGATGCGTACAAAGTCAGGTTTCACCAGCATGCCAAGTTTGGTCAGATCGACACTTGATTTGTTTCGATCGAACAGCCGGCCTCCACATTCGTTTTCAAGTTCTTTGATCGCGGACGTGAGTGACGGTTGGGCAACGCCGCAGCGTCTGGCCGCGCGAGTGAAACTGCGCTCGTCGCAGAGCGCGAGGAAATAGACAACCTGATGCATCTTCACGCGCATGTTCGCGACTACCAGGCGGCAAGTTCTATGGTGTGCGAAAGCGGTGACGATGTGATCGCAACTCCGATCGCCAGAACGTAAAATGCGAGCCAAAGCGTGGCCACCACGGTGTCGGTGCGGTTGTCGTCTTTCCGGCGTTGCCGCGGCGGGCTCTGTCGATCGGCGTGGGTACGTGGGCGCATTGTCGACCTCCGTTACGAAGATCGCTACCACCCGCTCACGCTTTCGATGGTGAGCTAACTCACATTCTGGCCGAAACGTTTTTGTGCGCCCGCCGGCGACTTCGCGCCTGCTCAAGTAACAGCGGAAAACCTTCAGCGAACGGGGCGTAAGAGGTGCCCAGCGCCGCGCGTGTGGAAACGCAAATGGGACGCCTCGCTCAATTATTACCGAAGTTAAAATAATGCGTGAAATTCGACAGATCCAGGCAGCAATAGCGCCCGGTGAGCCGCCAGAGTGAATTGAGATGCCTGCTCCACTTCGTTTTGCCCAATCGGTTTTTAAAGTAGACTAACTATCAGTGGGGCTCGAACCCCGGCCCGGCGCCTGCTTCGATTTTAGCCGGGTTTCGTTTAGCGACCGAGGTATGCCGCGTTGTGGCCCTTTGGTCGTGCGTCTTGAGTTAGTGACGGCCTCCGGGAGCCCGGAACGGGATTAGGGCGCTACCATGGACATTGGCGACTGGCTGCGAACCTTGGGACTCGGACAGTATGAGGCGACCTTCACCCAGAATGCGATCGACACCGATGTGCTGCCTGACCTGACGGAAGGTGATCTCGAAAAACTCGGAATCCCGCTCGGCGACAGGAAGCGTTTCATCAGGGCGATCAAGGCGATGGCTGGGGGCTCTCCTGGTGCCCTCATTGCGAGCGATTTCCGGGAGGATGCGCAGAGCGACTACGCTGCCACGATTGGCGGCGAGCGTCGTCACCTGACTGTGATGATCTGCGATCTGGTGGGCTCGACTGCTCTGTCGGCCCGACTCGACCCGGAAGACATGGGCGTTGTGATCGATGCCTTTCAGGCAGCCTGCGCCCGTATCACGTTGGCCTCCGACGGTTTCCTTGCCGATTTCCGTGGCGACGGGATCCTGGCCTATTTCGGCTACCCCCGCGCCCACGAGGACGATGCCGAGCGCACCGTGCGTGCGGCGCTCGATATTATTGCCGAGGTTGCGCGGCTCAAGACGCCCGCTGGAGAGCCGCTCGCGGTCCGCATCGGCATCGCCAGCGGTTTGGTGGTGGTCGGTGGCGCGGGTGCATTGCGCGAGAATATCGTGGTTGGAGACACGCCCAGCCTTGCGGCCCGCCTTCAGGCCTTGGCCGAGCCTGGGACCATCGTCATCGCCGCCTCCACACGCCGACTGATCGGCGATCGGTTCCTTCTGCGCGACCTTGGTCCTCATAAATTTAAGGGTTTTTCCGAGCCGATCGCTGCGTGGGCGGTTGACGGTGTGTCGGCTTCCGAGAGCCGCTTCGCTGCGGTCCATGCGGCGGGGCTAACCAAACTTATTGGCCGCGAGAACGAAATCGATTTCCTGCTGAAACGCCAACGCCTCGCCTGGAAAGGTGAGGGTCAGATCGTGCTGATCTCAGGCGAACCGGGGATTGGCAAGTCCCGCCTCGCGGCGGCGCTCGAAGAGCGCATTGCCAACGAACCGCACACGGTCGTGCGGTACCAATGTTCGCCTTACCACACCAACAGCACACTTTATCCGTTCATCGTCCAGTTGGAGCGGGCGGCCGGGTTCAAGGCAGACGACACGCCCCAGCAGCGCCTCGACAAGCTGGAGGCGTTTCTCGCCGAAACCAGGTCGCAAGGCCGGGGCACAACACCGCTTTTTGCCGCGCTGCTGTCGATCCCCTTGAGCGGGCGGTATCCGGCCTTGGCGCTCAATCCCGCACAGCAGCGTCGCCGCACGTTAGCGGCACTGCTCGATCAATTCGAGAGGCTCGCGCACCAGAAACCGATCCTGTTCTTGTTCGAGGATGCACATTGGGCCGATGCCACCTCACTCGAACTACTCGACCTAACGATCGAGCGAATGCGCCAAATACCGGTCCTTGCCCTATTCACGCTTCGGCCTGAATTCGAGCCGCCCTGGGTTGGTCTACCAAATGTCGGCGTCATAAAGCTCGGCCGCCTCGACCGTGGCAATGTTGAAAGCATAGTGACGCAGGTAACCCACGGCCATGCGCTGCCGGCCGAAGTGATGAGCCAGATCATCGCCAAGACCGATGGCAACCCGTTGTTTGTCGAGGAGCTCACAAAAGCGGTGCTTGAAGGAGACATCCTGGTCAAGGACGGCGAGGGCTATCGACTCGGCGGACCGCTGCTTCCGCTCGCCATTCCGGCGACACTACAGGACTCCTTGATGGCGCGCCTCGATCGCATGGCGCCGGTGAAAGAGATCGGCCAAATCGGAGCAGCCATTGGGCGCGAGTTCTCCTATTCCTTGATGCGTGAGGTGGCTGGACGCAGCGAACCGGCATTGAAACAGGCACTTGCCCAACTTGAGGAGGCCGAACTTCTGTTCCGCCATGGCGAGCCTCCGGACGCTGTCTATAGCTTCAAGCACACGCTGGTACGGGATACGGCGTATGAGAGCCTGCTCAAGAGCCGGCGGCAGCAATTGCATGGCCAGATTGCGCGCAAAATGGAAGAAAAGTTTCCCGACATTGTGGCGAGTCAACCGGAAATCGTGGCTCACCACTTCACTGAAGCCGGTCTCGTTGAACACGCGATCAACTACTGGCTTAAGGCGGGCAATCTCGCCCTTAGCCGCTCAGCGAACGCTGCTGTCGGTCATCTGGAACAGGGGTTGAAATTAATTCCCGGCATCGACAACCCTATGCTGCGCAACAAGCTTGAGTTGCTGCTTCAAACGTCGCTCGGCAATTCCCTGCGAACGACGAAGGGCTGGAGCTCCGACAGCGTAAAGCATGCGTATACGCGAGCACTTCAGTTGTGCAGAGAGAGTGGGCTTGACGAACATACATTTCCCGCAGCGTTTGGTTTGTGGACCTGGAATTTCCTGCGCGCGGCCCTTCCTGAGGCTCAAGCCCTTGCTGAATATTTGCTGAAATCAGCCGAGAGCATAGACGATTCAGTTTGTCGGGTTCTTGCTCATGAAGCCCTCGGGTTTACCTCATTTGCACAAGGCAATTTTGCCGGTGCCCACACGGAGCTAGAACGCGGTATTGGATTGTGCGAGGACGACAAGGCTACGGCGTATTTTGACCTGTCCGCGCAGGACCCGCGTGTTCATGTAAGGTCATACGACGCGTTGGCACTTTGGTTTCTCGGTTATCCAGATCAGGCGTTGCGGCTGTGTACTGAGGCCCGCCGTTATGCAGATGACTCCCGGCATCCATTCAGCGACGCGATGGCGCGAACAATAAGCCTGCGCGTGCATCAGCTTCGCGGTGAGTCTGCCGTCGTGGCGAGCCAGGCTAACGAGGCAATCACACTCTGCGAAGAGCATGAGTTTGTGCACTATCGAGCCATGGCCTTGATTTTGCGCGGATGGGCGAACGCCCAGCAAGGCGAATTTGAGAAAGGCATTGCCGAAATTCAGGAAGGACTTCAAAAAGAACGGGCGATGGGCGCGTTGTTATTTGATTCCTACTCTCTGGGGTTGCTGGTCGATGCATGCATAAAGAACAAACGTTACGGGCAAGCGCTCGGCTTTTTGGAGCAGGTGCAATTGAGGTTCGAAGAAGAGAACGTTGAGCGCTTTTATGCGGCGGAAATATATCGTCTGCTCGGAGAAACACACCTGCGGTCGAACCAGAATCTCGATCAGGCGCAGTGTTATTTTTCTAAAGGCCTTGCGATCGCGCGAGAACAGAAAGCCAAATCCCTCGAGCTTAAACTTTGCCTGAGTATGTGCGATTTGTTCGATCTACGAAAAAACGCGGACAAGTGCCGCTCACAACTCAGCGATATTTACCGATCGTTTAGCGAAGGCTTTGACACCGCGGATCTCGTCAGAGCCAAGACGATACTGGAAAAGGCGTAATTGAGTTTCCGTCGCACTTAAACGGACCTTGCTACACGACTAAATTCACGAACTCTCTATTGATTGTCTGCAGAATGTACTCTCCGTCGTCCGCCATCAGAAAATGTGAACCTTTGCGCACATGGTTGGTGAACTCACCGCGGGTGAACTCGCGCCAACTGGCGGAATCTTCTTCCGATACCCACGGGTCTGCATCGCCGACAAAGCTGCTGATGGGGAAGGCGAAGGGCTCGACAGGCCGATACTCATATTTGTAGGCCATTCCAAACTCGGCGCGGATTGTGGGCAACAATACCTTCCTCAGCTTCGGTATCTCCAACATCCTGTTGGCAGCCGGAGTATCAAATTGCCGGATGATGTCCGCGAAGATCTCGTCAGTTTGGGCGTAAGGTGGAACTCTAATATCAAACTCCCCACGCAGCATCATGTCGTAAACCAGGTTGTCCTCAAACTCCCGCCTGTGCTTCAATAGATGCGGTGGTCTTACTCCGCAGGCAAACGCATGCTTGATGAAGTGCGTGCTCGCATCGGGTAGCGCGCAAAGTGTCGCAAACATCGTAAGTCCGCCCAGGCAGTGGCCAAAAAAAGCAGATGGCCTGTCCAGCCAGTCAGCCATTTCCGGCAACAGACGCTCGACGAAAGTATCCAGGTCATCGACGGCCGCTTCATTAATCCGGGTTCCGCGGCCCGGCGCCTCGACCGCCACAATTTCTACGGTGTCATCGAACAGTTGCGCCCAGTTCCGAAAAGATACAAGGCCCCCGCCCGCATAGGGAAAACAGAACAGACGGGCTTTGGCGCCCGGATTGGGCCGAGGTGCAATCAACCATTTTCCGCCAATGCGCGACGCAACCTCGCCGGCGGGACGAAAGACCATCGTACTGAAATTTTCTGTCCCGGCTCTGTTGCCCGATCTGCTGGTGGGTAGCGCCTTTTCACCCAATTCGACGTCAAAATATTCCAACGGGTCGTTGCCATTCCCAATTTCGGCGGGGTCTATTGCTGTCTCGTCCGGAGCGTCGGCATTGGTGTCTCGAAATCCTGCGCTGCCTGGGAATTGATTTCTTGCAATTCCGTTTTCCGCTGTCAGCGAGCGCGGAATTCCATGCTCCCCAGGCGCCAAATGTGAACCGACGTGCGTAGCAGTTATGGGCCGGTCTGTAGCCATGGCCTTGATTACCGCCACCGATGGCATTGCCGACCCAAATTCGGCGGGCTCGTCCTTTGCGCGTCGAGCAAGCAGATCGGACAGATGATCCGATAGCTGGTTGATCGTCGGTCCGCTGATGAGCTCCGATATCGAAATCAATATCCCAAATTCATCCTCAAGGTTATTCGCGAGTGTCACCGATCTCAACGAATCCAGACCAATTTCATTCAGAGGTCGGTCTGGATCGATTGGGTCTGCGAAACCAAGCTCCGCCATTATGCGCTGTTGCAATCTGCTCAAAAGCTGTTGGCGTCCCTCGCCATTCACCGGTACAGGAGGGGCGGTCAGGGCACCCCTTCGCTGCGCAGATTGAGATGATCCAGATCCCGCGTGCCCTCTAAGGAGCTCTGCGAGGAACGGGGGATTGCCAACCTTGCCGGCGTAAGTGGACCAATCAGCAACTGCGACCGCGATCTGGGTCACATCGCGGTGCATCAGCTTGTCGAATCCCTGCATTGCGAGATCGGGTGAAATAAATTTTACGCCCAGCGACGACCACATCGCCTCACCGCGGGCACCCGAAAGGGTGGCCAACCCACCCTCTGACCAGGCAGACCAGTTGATCGCCGTGGACGGCAAGCCTGCAGAGCGGCGGTGAGCTGCCAAAGAATCAAGAAAAGTATTGCTGGCGCTGTAATTCGCCTGGCCGGCAGAGCCCAACAGGCTCAATAAGGAAGATTGCAAAATGAAGAAGTCGAGCTCCAGCGATTTCGTGCATTCGTGCAGAAGCCAGCTTCCATAAATTTTGGGCTCGAAGACGCACGAGAATCGATCCCATTCAAGTTGAGCCAGTATTCCATCGTCGAGAACGCCGGCCGAGTGCACGACGCCTTTTAAAGGCGGGCATTCGTTGCCGATTGTCCGGATGAGACGCCTTACGTCGTCATCGCGACTGATGTCTGCGGCCACGAGCTTGATTGATACGCCATTAGTGTCTGCTGTGCTGAATAGTTCTTGTGCCTCCGCCGCATTGGCATTTCGACTCGTCAGGACAAGGTGCTTTGCACCGTTGCTTATGAGCCATCTGGCGACACGGCGCCCCAACATCCCCAGACCACCCGTCACAAGATAGGTGACGTCATCGCGCACCCGCGGCGGCTGTGCTGGCAGGTCGTCAAGCGATTGCGTGACGAATCTTTGGATATAGCGCTCACCGCCGGCGGAGATGGCAATCTGGGTCTCGCCATCCGGGCGGAGCAACTCCGTCGCCAATAAATCTATATCCGGCGTCAGGTCACCATTCAGTTGCAGATCTATCAGTCCTCCCCAAATGCTCGGGTACTCGATCGCAGCGGTTCGTCCTAACCCCCATAGCGGCGCCTGGACCGGATCAACCTGCCGGTTCTGGCTCTCTGACTTCTGAGTATTTGCGGTCACAAACCAAAGGCGCCTGCCAGTTGGATTCGTCGACCGAGTTTCCGCAAGAGCCTGCAAGATCGCCAGTGCCCCGCGGCACATCATCTCACTGCCGCTCTTCAATGTGGCCAGGGTCAGACCTTCTATGGATGGGGCGTCCAACCCCCATAGGTAGATCACGCCATCGCACTTTAGCGTCTCTGTGTCAGCGAATTGCTCCAGCAATCGCCGAAAATCGTGAGGCTGTCGTTCATTTACGGTCCACGTTCGTTTACCCCGTTGGCCGAATGCATCGTCCCTGTAGACGAGATGGCAATGATGGCCCGTGGCTTCCAGTCTCCTCGCCAGCGCTACACCGACACCTTTTGCATCGGCAAATATCATCCAGCTCGCCGGGGCGCGATCCTTCTCAGGGCTGGCGGTATTTCTCATGCTCCTTCGCCAGGTCGCCCGATAGAACAAGTCGTCCGTGCGGGCGCGAGAGGACTGCACTTTATCAAGCGACAACAGGCGCACGGTCAGCCCGTCCAGATCTGCGATCGGCCGCTCGTCGTCGTCATAAACCCGGATGTCGACCACCTGCGTATCGTCTTTCTCGACACTCCGCAGTCTGGTGTGCACCCATGCTTTGTCGAGTCCGTCCTGATAGCAGCGAAATCTTTGCACCGAGACGGGCAGGTAGGTACTAAAGCAATCGCTTTTGGCCTTCCCCGCGCCATTCAGAATGAGGGGATAGGCGTGCAGACACGCATCCAAAAATGCGGGGTGCATGACGAATTGCCTATCAGCCAAACCGTCCGGAAGCCGCACTTTGGTCAGCGCCTCATATTGACCGAGGTACAACTCACGGACTCCGCGAAAGCTCGCTCCATATTCAAGCCCGAGCTCGTCAAGCCGGTCATAGAAATCGGCAACAGGCAGTGTTTGCGGGCAACGGTCCCGAACCTGCTTCATTGAAAAAACCGGTCCGGGCGACGCCTCTGACTTGCGCAGCGTGCCCGTCATGTGGATATGCCAGACCTTCGAGTCCTCCGTATCTGCGCTTATGAGTTTGAAACTTGCCTTGTCGGACTTCAGCGGAGTAACTAACACCCGCACAGTCCGATCTTCCCCGTTTGCAAATGACATCGCCTGGTGATGCATCGCATCATCGAAACTGATCCGCGACGTTGCAAAATGCATCCGGCCGACGACCGTGGCCGCCTCCAGTTCGGCAGTGGTTGGGAGAACGATGGTTCCTGCAACTCTATGATCGGAAAAGAAGCCGGTGTGTTTGACGCCGTAGCGTGCTTCGTAACAAACCTCATTAGGCGTAGAATTTATACGCGTGCCCACCAAAGGATGGAGTCGTTCGGCAGCTTTGCGGGATCGTTCGGCATGGGCCGAATCGTCTTCTAGCCAGTGGCGTTTGCGCTGGAAAGGGTAAGTGGGCAAAGGTATTCGTCGCCATGAAGCGTCCGAATGCACCGCAGCCCAATCTACATTGTGACCGGCGCGATACAGTGCGACCAGCATTTCGGTCATTGAGTCGGCGTCCGACTTTTGACGGTTCAGCGTGGCAGCCCAGGCGGCGGACCTGGCTTTTGGTCCAAGGCAAACCTGTGCAATCGGCAGCAGCACCGGGTGTGGGCCAACCTCAAGAAATGTCCGGCACCCAAGTTCAGCCAACGCACGCATCCCATCTCCGAACCGTACCGGTTCCCGAAGGTGCCGCCGCCAGTAGAATTTATCGGGCGCGGCTGGCATCAGCGCGCCGGTGAGGTTGGATATCAGGGGTAGTTTCGGCGGGTTAAACTTTATCTGGCCCGCAATATTCTCCAGATCATCAAGAATGGGTTCGGTGCGCGGCGAGTGAAAGGCGTTGGACACCTGCAATTCGCGATAGTTGATGTGTTGCCGGCCCAACTCCTCTAATAGCGCTTTCAATTCATCTGGGTCGCCGGACACGACGGTATTCTGCGGTCCGTTCATTGCGGCCACAGCCAACCCGGGGGCGACCTTGTCGATGAGCGTACGCACCACAGATTCCGCGGCGAATATTGCGGCCATGCCGCCGCTCGGCAGTTGGCGCATCAACGCACCGCGAGCAATGACCAACTGCATTGCGTCTTCGAGCGTAATGACGCCTGCCATACAAGCAGCAACAAATTCTCCCAAGCTGTGCCCAATCACTGCGTCGGGCCCGATACCCCAGGATTTCAAAAGCTCCCCGAGGGCATACTCGACTGCAAATAGCGCGGGCTGGGTGTAGTCGGTGCGGTTGACCAACGCAGCATCACTGTCCTGGGCAAAAATCACATCGAGCAAGCCGTGCTCAAGATCCGATTCCGCCAGAGCATGGCAGCGATCCATGGCATTCCGAAAAACGGAGTGCGTGCGATAGAGCTGTGCGGCCATGCCGGCATGCTGCGAACCTTGGCCGGATAACAGAAAAGCAATTGGTGCACTACCGGTGCGCTGTAAATTCGCCGGATCGGCCGCCGTTCGCAGCCATGATGTGAGATGCTTTTTCAGCTCCGCCACTGACGGAGCGGGCGCTGCGAAGCGGAAGGCAAACTGGCTTCTGCTGATGTTAGTGGTGTAGCAGAGATCCCCAATCGGTGTATCGGGATTGTCGTTGAGCCAGTTCAAAAGCTGGTCAACACGCGCCACCAATGCGTCAGCGCTTTTGGCAGAGAGCGTTACCAGGCACGGGAAACTGCCTGAGGGCTGGTCCCCGTTCGCGGCGCCCGGTGGCGCCTCCTCGAGGATTGCGAAAGCATTCGTACCGCCGATTCCGAGACTATTCAGCGCGGCCCGCCGCGGCGTGTCCGCGAGAGGAAAATCCTGGAGCTTTGTATTTACGTAAAACGGCGACGATGCAAAATCGATTGCCGGATTCGGCGTTTCATAATTGATGCTCGGCGGAATTTGTTTTTGATAAAGCACGAGCGCGGCTTTGATAAGGCCGGCAATTCCCGCCGCTTGTTCCGGATGCCCGATGTTGGCCTTAACCGAACCGATGGCACAGTATTGCTTGCGGCCGGTCTCCTTTCGGAAGGCCATGGACAGGGCTTCGATTTCTAGGGGATCGCCCACGGCCGTGCCGGTGGCGTGGCATTCGACATAGCCGATGCTGTCAGCGCTGACCCCGGCCAAATTCAGGGCATCGACGACCGCCTGGGACTGCTGGCCCAGGCTCGGCGCGGTGTAGCTGCTCTTGGCTGAACCATCGTTATTCGCCGCAGTCCCTTTGATCACTGCAAAGATATGGTCGCGATCAGCGACAGCGCGCTGCAGGGGCTTGATCAACACGGCCCCGACACCGCTGGCAAAAATAGTCCCCTGACCAGCCGAATCGAAGGGGCGACAGTGTCCGTCCAGAGAGTGGACGTTTCGCTTTTCTGCCAGGTACCCCTCAATTTGGGGTACGCGTACCACCGAGCCTCCGACCAGCATCATATCGCACTCATTGAACCTGAGGTTTTGACACGCCAGGTGGACCGCCAACAAAGACGACGAGCACGCCGATTGAATTGTGAAGCTGGGGCCTCTGAGATTCAGCTTGTATGAAACACGGGTGCTCAGGAAATCTTTGTCGTTATTGATGTGCGAAGTGCTTGCTGTCTGGCCGGGAAAATCTGCGTGATGCAGCTTTGCGAGAAGATAGCTCGTGACGACGCCGCCGGCGGTCGCGAGCACACCAACTTTTCCCGGGTAACCGACCGGGTCATAACCTGCATTTTCAAACGTCTCCCAGCACACCTCCAGAAACAGGCGATGCTGCGGATCCATCAGTGCCGCGTCTTTGGGGGAGTAACCGAAGAACGATTCATCGAACATTTCGACGTCCCGCAACATCGGCGCGGCCTTTACGTACCTTGGATTGGCAATGAGGGCCGGATCGACGCCGGCTGCGACAAGTTCTTGATCAGAAAAAAAGGTGATGGACTCAACGCCGTTACACAAGTTCTTCCAATACTCTTCGGCCGTGGCCGCCCCAGGAAATCGACAAGAAAGACCAATGATCGCGAGGTCAACATTCCGCCGTGCATCATTCATTTTGACACCTCGACCGACGCAAGCACTGGGAAATTAGTGTCAGCTCACAAGATATTCGGATGCAGAAATCTCATCTGTACAAAATTTATGATCAGTCTGAGTTAGCTACTTACTTGCTTTGGCTTTTAGTCTTGTTGCCATTCTTTAGTGTAATTAATGCATCGCTCATACGCTGCAAAATTATTTCTTGAGCCTCGATAAAATTAATTGAACCAGAAAGCAGTTTTGGGAAGGTTTCGTTGTATGTGTCCTCTACTCGCTTTTCGAAATCGGCATCAAAGGGGATTCTCCACGTCCGTGATGGATCCAAGATCATCATCAGAGCATGCAATTCGAGCAGTGTTAGTTTCTGAACGGGTTTGACGTGACTAGTATCTTCAATGCCTTTTTTCATAATTGCGAGCATATCGCGCTGGAAGGATAACCACGGCAAAGCCAGCAAGGAGAAATTCCTGAATATGCTGTCTTTGAAATTTTGAACGTCGTCTGAATTGTTCTTTTTATCACTCGGCATCTGAGCACCATCGTCCTTTGGGGTTCGTTTGCTGGGCTACGTCATCAGATTTTTCGATACGCTGCGTCCTCCGGGTAGCAGCCGGCGTCGCCTTTGTGCCAGCGATCGAGCCAGTCACGAGTCACCTTGCGGCCCTCCTTACGCAGTTCGTCCATGAAGGCACGACTGCGGTCGAACTTAGACGAATAGGACAGATCGTCTGCGGTCTTTTTCTCCATCTTGATCGTGCGCACCGTCACAGGCTTGTGGTCCTTCGCAAATTGTTGACCCGCGTAGTGTTCGGTCCAAGCGTTCACTGCCATAATGAAATCCAGGTCTTTGTTCAGCGACAGGTTTCCCATCAGTTCATTCTGACGGTCCTGGATGTCTTTGTTGGATGCAGGGACTTCCGGCCATTGCTGTGGATTGATGCGTATGATCCACAGTTCATCGGGGACATGTTCGGGTCCTGCCGAGGACTTGCGCACTGGCGGATCGAAAAACTCGCGCACGGGTGGATTCTGCGAGTAAAGGCCGTCCCAGTAATGGCCGCCCGTCTTGATATGTTCGGCCTCGCGCAAAGCGGGCAATGTTCCTGATGCGGCGACCCCGGACAAAGTGAGCGGTAATTTCTGGCGCCAGTAAAGAGATCTGTCCTTGGTAACTTTTACGGTTTGCATTCCCCTATTTTCGCGTTGCGTTTTCTTATTGACGTCAGAGTCAAACACGGTCTCAAAACCGTTGACGACCTCGGAGGCACCGATCAGCACGCGGGTTTTTAGATCTTGCCAGTCGACCCGGTCGAAATCGGGGCAAGCCTTGGCAAGCATGTCCTCCAAATCAAAATATTGCTTGCGTACGCCAAGACTCGGCAGGCTCGCAGCGAATGCCTTGTAGATTGCGCCATACGGATTGAGGCCGAGAATTGGCACGTTTACTCCAAGTACAGGGATCTCTTTCTCTTCCGCCCAGAATGCGCCGTATGTAAGTAAGTTCAGTGCAGTTTCCGGGGCGGTGCTGGCAACGAAGGCGTCCCAGAAGTCATTGAGCTTTTCGATCGCTTCATCCGCCGAGCCGAGGCTTCCAGCCTTTGGAGCAAGGCCGTACCAAACCATCAGCGCGCACAATGCGCCGGCCGACGTCCCGCTCAAGCCTATAAGCTCGAACTGTTTTTTGTCGCGGATGTCCTTGAGGATTTCGCTGAGTACGCCGACCTCAAAAGCGGCATGCATCCCACCACCCTGGCAACCGATAGCGACTTTCTTCGGCTCGGCCATGTCTGCCCTCCATGCTCGGGATAAGGCCTACTCTACGGTGTCAAGCACGTAGTGTGAATGGTGACCGAGCCGACTAACGTGACTGGTAAACGCGCGGGCCCGCGAGCAACGCCTGTGTTTCACAACAGCCACAAAAACCGATGCATTTTAGCGAACTTAGTCGATTTGTTTCACTGTAAGAGTTAAACAACCAAAGTAAGATTTGGCCAGCCACCAGATAAGCTGCGGGCTGGGCTATTTTGTCGTATGTTACGCATTGAGAACTTCAGGTGGGCAATGGCAACAGGCGCGAGCAGGAATAGCCAAACGCAGTCCTTCGACAAGCATGCATTGCTCCGCGCCCACCCATTTTTCAAGGACTTGGGCAATACAATAATCGATCGGCTTGCCCCTCGTGTCATTACGACAAGAGTGAAGAAAGGCGCAGCCATATTTCACAAAGGCGATATTGGCTCCAAACTCTATGCGGTTCGTGCCGGCGCCGTAAGGATCAGTGCGCCTTCCGAACAAGGGAAAGACGCAATTTTCAACCTGGTCGTTCCCGGCGAACTCTTTGGGGAAATTGCATTTCTCGACGGGGGGCAGCGCTCTGCTGACGCCGTTGCTATCGATAATTGTGAGCTGATGGTTATCGAGCGCCGTGATTTTATTCCAATACTGCGGGATGATCCCGAAGTCGCGATAAGATTGATCAATATTCTGTGCGCGCGTCTGCGCCGCACGAGTGAGCAGGTCGAGGATATTGTTTTCCTCGGATTACCGAACCGCCTCGCCAAGGTCCTGTTGCACCTCTATCAGCCTTCGGTGACCGCTTTGCCCAGCAGCAAGATCCACGTCACCCAACGTGAAATAAGTCAGATGATCGGCGTTTCGCGGGAGAGTGCGAACAAGCAGCTGCAGGATTGGCAACGCAGGAAATGGCTTAAGCTGGAACGTGGGGGTGTCGTAATTTTTGCTCCAGAGGCATTACGCGATCTCGTGTCAAAAACGGCCGTCTAAAAATGTTATTTCGAGAAGTTTGGTTGATCGTTCCAACGATCCGCTGGCTCTGCATCATAAGCGTGATGAACGCCTGTATGATCTCATTAACTCTATACGATGAGATTTGATGCGCGCGGTCCTTTGGTTGCTCGCTAAAGATGACCTAACGCAAAATAAATTATTAACGTACGCTACAGGCGTTTTTCAGGCTCAGACCAGGTTTTCACGCTCAGACCAGGTGAGTGTCTCACTGTTCTAAATAACGGAAAATCAATGGCTTTCGACTAATTATTTGAAATGATTGGCAATGATGGCCTTGCGCCTCGTGGCTTCGATTCCATGACCAAATTTAAAAAGTTATGGCAGCCACTCATCAAGTTTCGATCGGTGCTACTCGGAGCGATCCTGATTAGCCTCGTATGGGCGACTTTATTTCTTTTCTTGAGGAACGAACACGAGAGCGCAGAGCGGGCCGCGATTCAAAATTCGACAAATCTTGCTGGAGCACTCGAAGAACATCTTTCGCGATCGCTGAGCGAGATAGACCGCTCTCTGATAATTATTCGAGCGCTGTATGAGCGTGAACAAAGTAAATTTGATTTGATCGACTGGCTAAAATCAAGCCGACTTCCGAGTGATGAAAGTTTGACAGTCAGCATTGTCGACCATGGTGGAAATGTAAAGCTCAGCAATGTCGAACCTGCCAAACGAGATATCCGCGAAACCGAGTACTATAGCGATTATGTCAACTCGCAACTCGACAGGCTTATTGTCAGCAGGCCGATCTTTTTTCCGTCTACGGGGAAGTGGTCAATCCAGTTTTCACGTCCCGTTGAGACTGGCGACAGATCCTTCAAGGGAGCAATTGTCGCTTCGCTTGACCCAAGTTATCTGACTCGCATCTATAACTCTGTAGACATCGGCGGTGACGGTTACATACGAGTCATTGGGTTGGACGGGATTGTTCGCGCAACGAGCGGACAAACGCAGGCGGCTCTCGGAAAAGATTTTTCGGGGGCCGATGTGTTTAAAAACGCTTCGACGGCATCGGCCGGGTGGTTCTATACCGGGAGCAATTTAAGCGACAACGTTCAGCGTCTTGTAGCCTATCGATCGGTCAATGGCTTCCCGCTCATCATTACCGTCGGTCTATCGGCGCACGAAATTTTCTCGCGACTCGAAGCTCAAAAACAGTCAGGCTATTTGATAGCGATTGTCCTTACACTTTTGGTATTGGTCGCGACAGCTTTCAGTGTCCGAGGACAGATCTTGCGAGATGGCGCTAAACAGCGCCTCGAACATACCAACATGCTTTTGAATGCGACGTTGGCAAACATGCCGCACGGAATTTGCATGTTTGGAGCGGACCAAAGGCTTGTTCTCGCCAATGATCTTTACAGCAATATGTATGGGCTGGATCCCGAAAAGATAAAGCCCGGAACTACGCTACCTGAGATATTGGAGGCTCGAGTAGCGGCTGGGTGCTGTCCAAAGGATGCGCAAAAATACGTGAAGGACCGGATCGACGAAGCATTTTTGCCGGACCCCGGTTACGTAATCAACGAACTTCAGGACGGCCGAACGTTTTCTGTGAGCCGCCGCGCGATGGCCGATGGCGGATCCGTCGCCGTCCATCAGGACATCACGGCACATCTACATGCTGAGCGGGAACTCGGTGAGGCCAAACAGTTCCTGAATTCGATCATAGAAAACATTCCCGCCGCAGTTGTCGTGAAGGACGCGACGACACGCAAGTTCGTGCTCGTCAATCGGGCATTTGAGTCAATGCTCAAGGTCTCCAGGCACGAGGTTGTGGGAAAAACTGTGTTCGACATTTATCGGACGAAGGATGCAGAGCGCATCGACGCGACCGATAACGAGGCGCTTGCCGGCGCGGTCGGCGTCTACCCCAGCGACTACGAAATCAAAATGCCGGTCGGGGAGTCTCGTATTCTAGCGACTAGCCGTATTGTTGTCCGTGACGCACAAGGCGAGCCGAAGCATCTCGTAGTTGTTATCGACGATGTTACGGAAAGGAAAAAATCCGAACAGCGGATTGCGTTTATGGCCCATCACGACGTTTTAACGGGTCTCGCCAACCGTCTGGCAATCATGGAAAAGATCGAAGAGGCGGTTACGCGGCATCGCAGGCGCGGGGACCCGTTTGCCGTGCTGCTATTGGACATCGACCGATTCAAGCACGTCAACGATACGCTTGGTCATGCGGTCGGCGATGCTCTGCTTCGTGAAACCGCGGTTCGCCTCAAGGCGTCGCTTCGAGAGACTGACGTTCTGGCGCGCCTTGGTGGCGACGAATTCGCGATAGTCCAGGACTCCGAGAATAATCAACGCGAGGCTGCGTCCGCGCTCGCAGAGCGTATTATTGAGGTCATCTCCAAACCGTTCAATATAGAAGGCAATGAGGTCAATATCGCTACAAGCATCGGAATTGCTTTGGCGCCCGAGCATGCGACCAATTCCGATGGGCTAATGAAAATGGCGGACCTTGCCCTCTATCGCACAAAATCGGCCGGCCGGAACGGGTACCGCTTTTTTGATCCAGAAATGAGCATGGCCGCAAGTGCGCGGCACGAGCTTGAGAACGAGTTGCGCCGTGCGATTCAGCAGGATGAATTCGAGCTTCATTACCAGCCGATCGTCGATACCAAGACGCGTTTGATTTGTGGCGCGGAGGCGCTGATTCGTTGGCGGCATCCAACAAAGGGAATAATTCTGCCTAATCAGTTCATTCCGCTTGCGGAAGAAACCGGCATGATTACCCAGCTCGGAGAATGGTTATTGCAGACGGCCTGCGCTGAAGCTGCGAATTGGCCTGCCGATATTAAAGTGGCGGTCAATCTGTCCGCGGTGCAATTCAGAAAAAACAATCTGGTCGACGTTGTTATTTACGCACTGGCACAATCGGGGTTGCCGCCTGAGCGGCTGGAGCTTGAGATCACCGAAACGGCCCTTATCGAGTTTGCGACCGAATGTTTGCCGGTTTTGCATCAGTTTAAGAATCTTGGCATCGCAGTTGCACTCGACGATTTCGGAACGGGGTATTCGTCTCTGAGCCAGCTGATGATGTTCCCATTTGATAAAATCAAGGTCGACAAATCGTTCACCCAGAATTTAACAAAACGAACTGAATGTGCCGCCATCATCGCGGCTACCCTCACGCTGGCGCGAAGTCTCGATATCCCGACAACGGCGGAAGGCGTAGAGACAGTGGAACAGTATCGCCTCTTGCGGCTGGCTGGGGTGACATCGTTGCAAGGTTATCTGTTCCAGCGTCCTTGCCCGTCTGCACAAATCGATTTCAACAGCACGTACGATATTCCCGATGTCGAATATGCAGCATAACTCCATATTGCAACCGGATATCCCGGATGATCGACGGAACCGGAGTACCGGCGGCGAGCAAAAGGCTGCGGCCAACCATCAGTCCTTAATTGATGAGCTCGAAGCCACCATTTCGCAAAGGAATATCGGAGCGCGTGCGGAAATTCTGCGGCGGATAACGGACTTATTTGTCGCTGGCTCCGGTCACTTTGACGGCGAACAAGTGTCTTTGTTCGACGATGTCATGAGCCGATTGTTGAACGAAATTGAGAATTCGGCGCGTGCCGCATTTGGCGAAAGGCTTGCGACGATTGCAAACGCTCCACCAAAAGTGAGCCGTACGCTTGCGCTGGACAATTCAATTGCCGTGGCCGGCCCTGTGTTGAGACGCTCTGATTGTCTCGACGACGAAACACTGATTGCGGGAGCCAGGACAAAAGGGCAAGAACACCTGCTCGCGATTTCACAACGCAAGCGCCTCAGCGAGGGCGTTACCGATGTTCTTGTCGAGCGTGGCAATCAGATGGTGGTTATAAGCACGGCCGCCAATGCTGGTGCACGATTTTCTGAATTTGGCTATTCGACGCTTGTTTCGCGCTCCGAAGCGGATAGCGAGCTCGCGTTATTGGTTTGGTCACGTCCCGAAATCCCGCGCGAGTATCTGCTGACGCTATTCGAAACGGCCTCGGAAACGGTGCGGCGGAAATTCGAGACGGTAGACCGGGGCAAGGCAGACGTGGTCCGCGATATGATCAAGCAGGCGGCGGATCAAATTCAAACGCGATTGCGTGAGCATTCAACCAATTTTTCTGCCGCGCGCGCGCATATAGAGCAATTGCACAAGAATGGCGAGCTGACCGAAGCGCACATTTACGAGTTCGCGAATCATGGAAAATTCGACGAAACGGTAGCGGCACTGAGTTTGCTGGCCGATTTGCCAATCGGCGCGGTTGAGCGCGCCCTGGTCCATGATACCGGCGATCAAATCCTGGTTTTGGCGAAATCGATCGATCTTTCCTGGAAAACAACTCACGCTATTCTGACGCTTCAAGGTGGCGCAAATCAGCGGCCAATCGGCGTTTCAGGGGAATATCTTGAGAGATTTAAACGGTTGCGGCCCGAAACTGCCCGGTCTGCCATTCAATTTTATCGATTGCGTGAGCGCGCGGCAAAGCCGCAGTAGTTGCGGCCTGCCCATGTAGTTCTGGATTCTGCATTGAGGCTGGTGGTTGCCGATTCTCGGTCTTTCCCGTGCACAACGGCTTTTACGCGTCGCGACGGGTTGCGGTGGTTCCAGCGTCCTTGCCGAACAATCGCTTGTGACAATAGCGTCATGGGCTTACAAGCGGCTTTCGGAATTTCGACAATTCACGGTAAAATTCGCTGCTCGGCGAACGCATCTGGACCGGTTGAACCAATTTGTATCCCGGGTGTTTGTCGCCAGAGGTTAAATGCATTCAGAGATCTTTCCCGATATGAGCTTGGCTTTAGGTATCGTCAGCGTCGCGGTGTGGATTTATTTAATTTGCGGCCGCGGCGGCTATTGGCGAGGCGCCATAAGGGACGCAACGGAGGCTTCGCACCCAGCGAGCAATTTGTACCGATGGCCCGTAGTGACCGCGATCATTCCGGCACGCAATGAATCCGAATTTATCGGCGCCAGTGTTCAATCCTTATTGCGGCAAGAGTATCCGGGACAACTCAATGTTTTTGTCGTCGACGATGACAGCAACGACGATACTGCTGCGGTCGCCCTACGTACTGCCAACGCCGTGCCCGATCGCCAAACGACGGTGATCCGGAGCAAAGGACCCGCTTTCGGATGGACGGGAAAGCTATCGGCGCTTAATGAGGGCATTGCCGCTGCAGGGCAAGCGAACCCGTACTATTTGTTGCTTACCGACGCCGATATCGTACACGAGCCGGATACGGTTGCGTGGCTTGTAGGCCAAGCATTGGCGGGTGAATATGTGTTGGTATCGCTCATGGCGAAGCTGCGGTGTGAGAGCTTCGCCGAGCGTAGCCACGTGCCGGCTTTCATCTATTTTTTTCAAATGCTTTTTCCATTTGCGTGGGTCTGCCGCGCTGACTCAGTTGTCGCGGCAGCCGCCGGTGGCTGCATACTGGTCCGCGCGGACGCGCTTGCAGGCGCGGGCGGCATCGCCGGTATTCGAAACGCCTTGATCGATGACTGCTCGTTGGCGGCGAAGCTGAAAACAATAGGCCCGATCTGGCTTGGTCTGACCGACCGCGTGCACAGCGTTCGGCCCTATGACTCAATGCGCGATGTCAAGCAGATGATTTCGCGATCTGCTTATGCGCAACTTCGTTACTCGCCGTTGCTATTAGCCGCGACTGCAATCGGCCTATTGATGACATTCATTGCTCCGCCGCTGCTTGCAGTCTTTGCAGCAGGCCTGCCGCAATATTTGGGATTAGCTGCCTGGCTCGCGATGGCGC
The DNA here is from genome assembly GCA_963762485.1 of uncultured Pseudomonadota bacterium. Taxonomy (GTDB): domain Bacteria; phylum Pseudomonadota; class Alphaproteobacteria; order Rhizobiales; family Xanthobacteraceae; genus Pseudolabrys. The sequence continues at coordinate 93,580 of CAVXLE010000014.1, forward strand.
TATCATTCATCCCGACGCTTCGGTTCTATCGCCTGTCCCCGTTTTGGAGCCTTGCGCTTCCGGCAATAGCGTTGCTCTACCTATACTACACCTTCAATTCCGCCTATCAATATCTGCGCCGACGGGGGGGCCAATGGAAGGGGCGCGTCCACGATGCGCCGAGTTTGCAATGACCAGCAGTGCCCAGCTTCGATCCGGCAAGGGGTCGCAGGACGAGAATTTCCCGGTTGCATCCTGGCTGATCAAGCGGCGGTACCGGCCCGTTATCCTGGCGTTCTATGAATTCGTCCGCATTGCAGATGACATTGCCGATCATCCGGACCTGGCCAGTGCGGAAAAGCTTGCGCGCCTCGATCGCCTCGAAGCCAGCTTGCTTGGTCACGGTGACGACGAGCCGGAAGGAATTGCATTGCGCGCAATATTGCAAAGCCGCGGGTTATCCACCCGGCACGCGCAAGATTTGCTGAGCGCCTTCCGGCAAGACGCAACCAAGCATCGTTACACCGATTGGGACGACCTGGTCGACTATTGCTCCCGGTCGGCCATGCCGGTTGGGCGTTTCGTGCTGGATGTGCATGGCGAATTGAAGGATACGTGGCCGGCGTCAGACGCCCTGTGCGCCGCGTTGCAGATTATCAATCACTTGCAGGATTGTGCAGCGGACTATCGCAGGCTCGACCGCGTTTATATTCCGATTGATGCATTTGCGGCTCACGGGATAGGCGTCGAAGCGCTTGGGGAGACCAGCGCGGGACCAGCCCTACGCGAATGCATGAATGGGGTCGTTACGCGAACTGCTGCGTTGTTGCGCAAGAGCGATGGGCTTGACGTACAGGTGAGTGACACGCGGCTTGCGCTTGAAGTTTCGGTTATTCAAAAATTGGCGGACCGTCTGCTGCAGGTTCTCGGTGAGCGCGACCCGCTGAGCGAGCGCGTCCACCTCACCAAGGCGGAGGCCGTTGTAGAGGCTGCAAGCGGCGGAACGCGCACCCTATTACGTCGATTCCTGCGAACGGTGGCGCCTACCCACCGATACCAGACCCCATGAACGTCCAGCCTCAAAATGCGACGGAGGCGCAGCCACCGGCGGCCAACCGGGCCGGCGGCAGCTCGTTCTATTTGGCGATGCGTATATTGGGGCGCGAACAACGGGAGGCGATGTTCGAAATATATTCATTCTGCCGCGAGGTCGACGATATTGCCGACAGCGATGCGCCGCGTCCGCAAAGATTGGAGGGACTTTCGGAGTGGCGGAAGAATATCGAATCTCTGTATTCCGGGGTCATTCCGCCGGGGCTTGAACGCCTTGCGAAGGTCATCGCTCGCTACGCTTTGCGCAAAGACGATCTGCTTGCCGTTATCGATGGTGTGGGAATGGATGCGGCGGCTGATATTCAGGCTCCGAGCTTTGAACAGCTTGAACTTTATTGCGATCGCGTTGCCTCTGCGGTCGGGCGACTGAGTGTTCGCATCTTTGGGATGGACGATGCTGACGGAGTTGCGCTTGCACATCACCTCGGTCGCGCGCTTCAATTCACGAATATTTTGCGCGACGTAGACGAGGATGCGGCGATCGGACGTCTGTACTTGCCGCAAGAAGCATTACGGCTGGCCGGAATTGTGACGACCGATCCCGCTTCGGTCGTGGAAAGCCCCCGCCTTGGAGAGGCCTGCATGTTCCTCGCTGAACGGGCACGGGAGCATTTTATCAAGGCAAGTGAAATCATGTCCCGCTGCTCGCGTCGGGTCGTGCGCGCACCGAAAATCATGGGAGGGGTCTATCGTCAGATGCTCGAAGGCATGATATCGCGAGGTTGGGCCCGGCCTCGCAACCGCGTCCATATCCACAAATCCCAATTAATCTGGATTGCGTTACGGCATGCATTCGTCTGACCGCGGTCGGGTTCACATTATCGGTGCCGGTTTGGCTGGGCTTGCTGCCGGCGTACGCTTGGCGGGCGTAGGGCGGCCCGTCACCATCCATGAAGCGACCGCGCAGGCCGGTGGAAGGTGTCGTTCGTACTACGATCAAACCACGGGCATGGTCATCGACAACGGCACGCACCTGCTTTTGTCGGGTAATCATGCCGTTCTATCGTACGTTGAGACGATCGGCTCATCGTCGGGTCTGAGCGGTCCGAAAGAGGCCGAATTCCCTTTCATAGACATTGAAAGCGGCAAACAATGGACCTTGCGGTTTGGCGACAGCCGGTTTCCCTGGTGGGTTTTCAATAAAGACCGGCGCGTGCCGCAAACCACCGTCGTCGACTACCTGCCTCTTGCGCGACTTGCCTGGACATCTGCCGACAAGCCCATCGGCGAGGTGATGAATTGCGCGGGACCGATCTACGATCGCTTGCTCGAGCCATTGTTGCTCGCTGCGCTCAATATCGCGCCGCGTGAAGGATCGGCGAAGCTTGCTGGCGCACTCATTCGCGAAACCCTTGCGCTTGGCGGTCAGGCCTGCCGCCCGTTGCTTGCACGCGACGGACTGGGAATCGTCTTTGTCGAGCCTGCCATCAAGCATTTGCTTGACCAGGGCGCTACCATTGCGTTTGAAGATGAACTGGTTGCACTTCGATTTTCAGATGGCCGCGTGTCGCGGCTTGATTTTGCACGACAGTCCATCGATCTCCGCGACGGAGATGCTGTTATTTTGGCAGTTCCACCCAATGTGGCGATGAATCTCGTGCCGGATTTGCGCGCGCCATCTCTGTTTCGCGGGATCATGAACGCTCACTTCCGTATTAATCCACCGGTTAAATTGCCACCGATGATGGGCATCATCAATGGAACCTCCCAATGGATTTTTTCAATGCCCGGGCGCATCTCAGCCACGATCAGCGATGCCGGACACCTGTTCGATGTGCCGCGAACGGAGCTGGCGCAGGCAATATGGCGTGACATTGCCACTGCTGCGTCGTTGTCTGACAGCATTCCGCCCTGGCAGATCGTCCGCGAGCGGCGTGCCACGTTTGCTGCCACCCCGGAGCAGAACGCTCTGCGCCCAGTCGCAGAAACGTGCTGGGACAATATGTTTATGGCCGGCGACTGGACCGCGACAGGCCTGCCGGCGACGCTGGAAAGTGCCGTCCGCTCGGGCTATCGAGCCGCCGATCTCGTAAACTTTAAGCTGCGAGCTGCCGCATGACGCTCGCTTTAACAGGTGAGTCACGTTTGCCAACAAACGGGAATGCGGACCGATCCGCCGCTGCGGCATTACGTGCGCTGCTCGACTGCCGGCAGAGTGACGGACATTGGGTGTTTGAGCTCGAGGCCGATGCGACGATCCCGTCAGAATATGTGCTGCTCAGACATTATCGCGGCGAGCCGGTCGATTCTGTCCTGGAACAAAAGATTGCGAGCTATCTGCGCCGCATCCAGGGTTTGCATGGCGGATGGGCTCTATATCGCGACGGCGATTTCGATATGAGCGCCAGTGTGAAGGCTTATTTCGCGCTCAAGATGATTGGCGACAAACCGGACGCTGACCACATGCGCCGTGCGCGCGAAGCAATCCTGGTGCGCGGTGGCGCCGCGCACTGCAATGTGTTCACCCGCGTGCTGTTATCGCTTTTTGGCATCCTGCGTTGGCGTAGCGTCCCGGAAATGCCGGTCGAAATCATGCTACTGCCACGCTGGTTCCCGTTTCACCTTTCGAAGGTGTCGTATTGGGCGCGCACAGTACTGGTGCCGTTGCTCGTCGTTCAGGCGCTACGCCCTCAGGCCAAGAATCCGCTCGGGGTCGGTGTCGACGAGTTGTTTGCGGAACCCCCGCACACCGTCGGCCCGGCCGCGAAAGCTCCACACCAGCGCTGGATCTGGTTTGCATTTTTTCGCGGCATTGATGCTGTCTTGCGGCCGGCAGTGAAGTTTTTTCCTAAAAGTTTGCGGCAGCGCGCGATTGACCGTGCGGTCAGCTTCGTCACTGAACGCCTCAACGGTGAAGACGGGCTCGGCGCGATCTTTCCTGCCATGGCGAATGCCACGATGATGTTTGACGTGCTCGGTAACAAGACAAGCGCTGCGGTTGCGCGCGGCTCAATCGAAAAGTTGCTGGTGGTCGGAAACGATGAAGCCTACTGCCAGCCTTGCGTATCACCGGTTTGGGATACGGCGCTCACTTGCCACGCGCTTCTGGAGGCCGGCGATGACGAAGCGCGTAATGCAACCAAGCGTGGGCTCGACTGGCTGCTGCCCCTCCAAGTATTTGATATCGTTGGAGATTGGTCGGCCCGGCGTCCGAACGTGCGGCCGGGAGGTTGGGCATTCCAATATGCCAACCCGCACTATCCCGATCTCGACGACACCGCAGTGGTTGTTATGGCAATGGACCGCGCCCGGCGCTGCGGGGCCGGTAACGGCTACGATCAGGCGATCGAACGGGGCGCTGAATGGGTGAAAGGTCTGCAAAGCCGCAACGGTGGCTGGGCAGCGTTCGATGTCGATAACACCTATGACTACCTCAACAACATTCCCTTCGCCGATCATGGGGCGTTGATCGACCCGCCGACAGAAGATGTCACCGCACGGTGTGTCTCGATGCTGGCGCAGCTGGGCGAAACTCTGGATCGCAGCGAGTCGCTGTCACGTGGCGTCAAATACCTGATCGGGACGCAAACCCGGGATGGAAGCTGGTATGGCCGCTGGGGCTTGAATTATATTTACGGCACATGGTCGTCACTCTGCGCCCTCAATGCGTGCGGGGTCGATCATGCCTCCGCCGAAATCCGCAAAGCCGTCAATTGGCTCATCGCCATTCAAAATCGCGATGGCGGCTGGGGTGAAGACGGTTCGAGTTACAAGCTCGATTATCGTGGCCACGAACCGGCTGCCAGCACGGCTTCACAAACCGCCTGGGCTCTCCTGGGACTCATGGCGAGCGGAGAGGTCAATCACCCCGCCGTGGAACGTGGTGTACGGTACCTTTCGCAAACGCAGGCCGCAGACGGTTTCTGGGACGAAGAGCGGTTCACCGCTACCGGATTTCCACGCGTATTCTACCTGCGCTACCACGGCTACCGAAAATTCTTTCCTCTTTGGGCGCTCGCGCGCTATCGCAATCTGAAAGCGAGCAATAGCGCCAACGTCCCATTCGGCATGTAACGTTCAACGACTTAGCGTATCGAAGCGCGTTTTTTGCTCATTGCTCAGCTTGGCGTAAAAATCATCGAAGGCTATCTGTACGGTTGTCGCTGCGTAATTTATTGCGGTGAGTTGGTCATTAGCGTTATCCAGCCGCGCCATGGGATCTGCGGGAATTGGTTGCGCACACGAAGCAATCAGGAGTTTGGCCATATCAGACGAAACTTTATGAAGATTTTCGAAGCTTGTGGCCTGATCATTCGTTGGCCGTACTTTCATTTCAATCTCTTTGATCAGGCGTTCCGCTTTTTCGGAATTTTGTAAGGCACACGCCTGATATTGCTTGTTCATCCCTGCGTTTGCACCTTTGGAGTCAACGGGCAAATTGTTTTGTAGCTGGTGGTTTGTGAAGCTATTTTTCTGCGTAGTTGTAAGGGTGTCATAGAAGCTCTTGAGCGGTCCCCGCACGAATATTCCGGCGTCGCGGACGGCCCAGAGCGTCTGCACCAATGCCGCCAGCCTTTCCGGCGGCGGAAGTTCGATGGACGCACCGCAATCGGCTTTGATGGGCGTGATCGACTGCAGTGCTGCAGCCTGAAGTTTTGCAAGTGCCTCATGTTCGGCGTCGGACAACTGCAGGATTTGTTCGACTCGTATTGCCGGCCACTTGTCCTGTTGACCTGAGGTGTCATCACAGCGAGTCTTTGAACGTCCATTGCCCGCGTCATTTCCAACCGCCATGCCCGTTGTGGCAACACGATCAGCGCGGCGGGGCACTTCGAAACGCCCGCTAATGGTGTCTGCAATCACATCAAATCCACGGCTCCGGAGCCGTGCGGCGTAGTCATCTGGCCAAAAGGTAAAACCGAGAACGTCCTCATAGGCGCTCACCCAGACTGGAGGCCCTGCCCAGCCGAGATGTGATCCCGCAGACGTCGCGGCGTCGCTCGACGGTATTGCCGCCGTCGCCGCCTGAGGCTCGCCAGCTGCTGCACGATGGCGATAAACGCGAGGGTAGCGGCCTAAGTGGCCTAGAATCTGCCGGAAAGGATGAGTAAGATCGCCAATAATGCCCTGCGGAGACAATTGTGCATGGGCCGCTCCCGGGAGCAGACCCGCCGCACTCAGAGTTGCGATAAGTATGATGGTGCGTCCGCGCATGGCCGAATCCCATTGGCCGTTTCCACCGTGAGGTCGGTGGTGCGTACATAACGGGTTACTCAGTCCGCGAGTTCCATCCACGCCGTATTCAAATTGAGGCGCAGGCCATCATTCGGCTTCAATTAATTCGGGTTTTTCCTTGGCTTGCCGAATTTCGTCCAATTTGTGCTCGACGTGCTGTGAAAACACGAATTGGGCGGGTCTCTGGTGGTCGAGCGAGATTTCTGGGCTCATTGCACCTTCCGTGCGGACACCGCGCAGGCTGACGCCCAAAGCCTTGAGAGGATGGGCGACGGCATCTTGAACGGCGGATGCCTCGAAGCCGGAATGCACCATGCAGTCGGCGCACTTCTCGTAATTGCCGACGCCGTAAGCGTCCCAATCGGTCTCGTTCATCAATTCGTCGAACGTCCGCGTATAGCCCTCTCCGAGCAGATAGCAGGGCTTCTGCCAGCCGAAAATGGTGCGTGTCGGGTTGCCCCATGGCGTGCAGTGGTAGGTCTGGTTTCCCGCAAGGAAGTCGAGGAACAGGCTGGATTGGCTGAACGACCACTGTGTCTTGCTCGGCCCGCGCTTGAACACATCGCGGAACAGCTGCTTGGTCTTGCCACGATTGAGGAAGTGCTGCTGGTCGGGTGCGCGCTCATAGGCATAACCCGGCGACACCGTGATGCCGTCAACACCCAGCTCCGTGACGGTGTCAAAGAACGCGGCGACGCGGTCGGACTCGGCGGTGTTGAATAAGGTGCAATTGATGTTCACGCGGAAACCGCGTTCCTTGGCGTGCTTGATCGCCGTCACAGCGCGGTCGTAGGTGCCCGGCTGACAGACCGAGTGATCGTGCATCTCCTTGTCGCCGTCCAGATGCACGGACCACGTGAAGAAAGTGCTCGGCTCATATTGCGACAGCTTCTTGTCCATCAACAGCGCGTTGGTACACAGGTATACGAATTTTTTCCGCGCGATGATGCCGCGCACGATTTCCGGCAACTGCTTGTGCAGCAACGGTTCGCCGCCGGCGATCGACACGACCGGCGCGCCGCACTCATCGACTGCGTGCAGGGCGTCTTCCACCGACATATTCTGGTGCAGGATTGGATCGGGATAGTCGATCTTTCCGCAGCCGGCGCAAGCCAGATTGCACCTGAACAACGGTTCAAGCATCAGCACCAGTGGATAGCGCTTTCGGCCGGTCAGACGCTGACGAACGACGTAGCTACCGACAAACAGTTTCTGAAGTAGTGGAATGCCCAAGATTGCTATCCTTGCTGATTTGCTGAGAACTGGTCACGTCGAGCAGCTCGACCGGCACCCTGAATTCGATGTGTTCATCCTGACCGGGCAGGGTGAAGACTTCCACCGGCTCGACCGCACGCAACGCATTGATCACGTCACGGACCATGACCTCCGGCGCCGAAGCTCCCGCCGTAATGCCAACAACTTCGACGTTATGCAACCATTCCGGCTCTATTTCACTGCCATTGGCAATCAAATGGGTGGGAACGCCGGCTTCAATGCCGATTTCGCGCAGCCGGTTCGAGTTCGAGCTGTTTTTGGCACCGACCACGAAAATCACGTCGACGAGCTTGGTCAGCTCGAGCAGGGCAGTTTGGCGGTTTTGGGTCGCGTAGCAAATATCCTGCGTGCCAGGTCCGACGACGTCCTTGAAGCGCCGAAATAGTGCGGCAATGATTCCGCGCGTGTCGTCGACGCTCAGCGTGGTCTGTGTGACATAGGCGATCGGCGTATCTGCCGGAAGGTCGAGCCCGTCCACATCCGCTTCGGTCTGTACGAGGACCACGGGGCCGGGAATTTGCCCCAGCGTGCCTTCCACCTCCGGGTGGCCTGCATGGCCGACCAGAATTACCGTGCGCCCGTTACGCAGATAGTGGCGGCCTTGCGCGTGCACTTTCGACACGAGTGGGCAGGTGGCGTTGAGTACGCGCAAACCTCGCTCGGTGGCTTCGTCCTGGACCTTCCTGGCCACGCCATGCGCGCTGAAGATCGTGATCGCGTTCGGCGGCACCTCGGACAATTCTTCGACGAAACGGGCGCCACGCGCTTTGAGTGCATCGACCACCCACTTGTTGTGCACGATCTCGTGCCGCACATAAACCGGCGGGCCGTACTTATCGAGCGCGCGCTCGACAATCTCGATCGCGCGCACGACCCCCGCGCAGAAACCGCGCGGTTTCGCAAGAATAACCTTCATTCCGCTGCCCCCTTGGCATGCCCGTTCATTGCCTTGGCCTGCCGGCGGCGCTGCGCGCGCTCGGCAAGAAACGCAATCTCGGCCGGCTGCAATTCCGGCGCGTGACGAGATCCGAATACGTCGAAGACCTTTTTGACGATACCGTTCGCGTCGAGACCGGCCTTGGCGTACATGGCCGGCGGGCTGTCGTGGTCCATGAAAATATCCGGCAGCACCATGCTGCGGACCTTGAAGCCGGAACGCTCGAGCGCGCCAGCGCCGCTGAGCAATTGCATGACGTGAGCGCCAAACCCGCCTACCGCGCCTTCCTCGATCGTGATGAGCAATTCATGCTCACGTGCAAGACGCAGGACGAGTTCGCGGTCGAGCGGTTTGGCAAAGCGGGCGTCTGCGACGGTGGTTGAAATGCCGTGCGCCGCGAGCATCTCCGCCGCCTTGATGCATTCGGCAAGCCGTGTGCCAAGTGAGAGCAGGGCGACCGTGTTGCCCTGTGAGATGATGCGGCCTTTGCCGATTTCGAGCGGGACACCGGCCTCCGGCATTACGACACCCACGCCATCGCCGCGCGGGTAGCGCACTGCAGACGGGCGGTCGTCTATTTTTGCAGCGGTCGCAACCATATGGACGAGCTCGGCCTCATCTGCTGCCGCCATGAGTACGAAATTGGGCAGACAACCGAGGTAGGCGAGGTCGAACGAGCCGGCGTGGGTTGGACCATCGGCACCCACCAGGCCGGCGCGGTCCATCATGAATCGAACGGGCAGGCTCTGGATCGCAACGTCGTGAACGACTTGATCATATGCGCGCTGGAGAAACGTCGAGTAGATGGCAACGAATGGCTTGAATCCCTGTGTTGCCAATCCGGCCGCAAACGTAACGGCGTGCTGCTCCGCAATCCCGACGTCAAAAGCACGATCCGGGAAGGCTTTTGCAAAAATATCGACGCCGGTACCGCCCGGCATAGCGGCAGTGATGGCGACGATCTTGTCGTCTTTCTTCGCTTCCTTTACCAGGCTTTCGCCGAGTACCTTTGTATAAGATGGCGCGTTCGATGCGCCCTTCTGCTGTTTGCCGGTCGCAACGTCGAATTTGACGACACCATGGTACTTGTCCTGGGAAGCTTCGGCCGGCGCATAGCCTTTGCCCTTTTGCGTGCGCACATGCACGAGAAACGGCCCGTTATCCACGTTGCGGACATTTTCGAGCACTGGCAACAGCTGAGTGAGGTCGTGACCATCGACAATACCGACGTAGTAGAATCCAAGCTCTTCGAACAATGTCCCGCCTGTAACGAAGCCACGCGCAAGTTCTTCGGCAAGGTACGCCTTTTCTTTGAAAAACTTTGGCAGGCGATCGGCAACTTGTTTTCCAATGTCACGCAGCGACATGTACATCGGACTCGACAGCAGGCGCGTGAGATAATTCGACATCGCACCGACGGGTGGCGCTATCGACATCTCATTGTCGTTCAGGATAACAATCAGGCGCCGGTTCATCGCGCCGGCATTGTTCATGGCTTCATAGGCCATCCCGGCAGAAATTGCGCCATCGCCGATGACGCAGATGACGTTGTGTTTCTGTCCGGCGAGGTCACGGGCGACTGCCATGCCCAATCCGGCCGATATCGATGTCGACGAGTGCGCCGCGCCGAAGCAGTCGTATTCACTTTCCGAGCGCTTGGTGAACCCGGACAAGCCGCCGCCGGTCCGCAATGTTCTGATGCGATCTCGGCGGCCGGTCAGAATTTTATGCGGGTAAGCCTGATGGCCAACGTCCCATATCAATTTGTCACTCGGTGTATCAAAGATGTAATGGAGGGCGACAGTCAGTTCGACGACACCGAGACTTGCTCCCAGGTGTCCTCCGGTAACAGCGACGGCATTGATGGTTTCGTCACGTAGTTCGTCAGCAACTTGCTGGAGGTCGTGCGCATTAATGCGGCGTAGATCGGCAGGGCTCTTGATCGAGTCTAGGAGTGGAAGGGGTGATTTTGCGTGGAGGTCTTCATTGGGCGCCGTCATGGTCTAATTACCCTTCTCCAACAAACTCGGAGGCGCTCGTGCCTTTTGGCAAAACCTCGCGGAATATTCTTTGTCGCCCAATGTCAGCTTTGCCGGCTCTGTCTCGAAGTTCTCAGTCTGCGTCAATTTATAAGGCTATCAAAAGTTCCACGCAGAAAGCATTGATTTTCCTGCTTGCGACCGCCACCGGGGCCGACATTGTTATGCGCGAAAGGCGTCACTGCCCATGCTAGCGTCCTCCATTACGGCGATCGTGCGCTTTTGCACCCGATTCCCGTGGCCAATCATTATCTTAGCACTCGTTGGCGCTGTGTTCGCCGGGGCCTATTCGGCCCGACACTTCGCCATAAATACCGATATCAACAAGCTAATTTCGCGTGATCTCGATTGGCGGAAGCGCGAAGCCGAATTTGAGAAGGCGTTTCCGGGCCACTTTGGCTCCACCCTTGTGGTCGTTGATGCGCCTATAGCGGAATACACGTCGCGCGCCGGTGCCGAACTGGCCGCTCGGCTCAAGACGCAACCTCAACTTTTTCGTTCCGTAGACGATATCGGGGGCAACGAGTTCTTTGCGCGCAACGGCTTGTTGTTTCAATCGACCGAGACCGTTGAGCAGTCCACCAAGGGACTAGGGCAGGCCGCCCCGCTTGTCGGCACGCTTGTCGGCGATCCGAGCCTGCGTGGGCTTACTCGCACACTCTCGCTGGGTCTCATCGGCGTGCAAAATCGAATGATCACGCTCGATGCCATGGCTCGACCTTTGTCGATGGCGTCAGCGACGATTGAGGACGTGTTGGCAGGATATCCAGCCTCGTTTTCCTGGCAGGCACTGTTAAGCGGTCGGGAACCGAGCCCGAGCGACGTGAGGCGCCTCATTCAAACTCGCCCAGTGCTCGATTTTTCCGCGCTCCAGCCTGGTGAAGCGTCGAGCAAGGCCGTTCGGCAAAATGCATCCGACTTGCAACTTGCCCAAAAATATCAGGCCCGCGTGCGGCTGACCGGATCAGTGCCGATGGCTGATGAGGAATTCGCAACCGTTCAGCAAGGTGCCCTGGTCAATGGCGTTGGCACCATCATCACTGTACTGACGATCCTTTGGTTGGCGCTGAAATCGGCGCGCATCATTGTCGCCGTGTTTATCAATTTGTTTGTGGGATTGGCGCTCACCGCTGCGCTCGGCCTCAAGATGGTGAGCGCGCTTAACATGATATCCGTTGCATTTGCAGTGTTGTTTGTCGGGCTCGGAGTCGATTTCGCCATTCAATTCTCGGTGCGCTACCGCGCCGAACGTCACGACATTCCTGAGCTTCGTCCAGCGCTGGCGAAGGCGGCAGAAAAAATCGGCGTGCCTTTGACGCTTGCAGCAGCCGCCGTGGCAGCCGGCTTCCTGTCGTTTTTGCCGACTGACTATCGCGGTGTTTCCGAATTGGGGCAAATAGCCGGCGTGGGCATGCTCATCGCCTACGCCACGAGCATAACTCTGCTGCCCGCGCTGATCACGGTGCTCAAACCCGTTGGCGAGCCCGAGGCCGTCGGGTATGGCGCACTCGCGCCCGTTGACAGATTTCTTCAGACCTACCGCGTTCCGGTCATCGCGGGGACGTTGGCCATCGCCATTGTGGGATCGCCATTGCTTTATTTCCTTACATTCGACTTCGATCCGATTCACCTCCGCAGCACCGAGACAAAGTCGATTTCAACCTTGCTCGATCTCGGAGGTGACCCGCGGGTTGGCATCAATTCGGTAAACGTGACAACTCCGTCGCTCAGCGATGCCTCTGCAGCGGCCGTTCAACTACAGAAGCTGCCGCAGGTGTTGCAGGCGGCGACGCTGCTCAGCTTTGTGCCGCAGGACCAGGACAAAAAACTCGCACTGATTCAGGATTTAAGCCGGCGGCTGGGTCCGGTGCTTCAGCAACCCGCCTCCAGCAAGGCACCGAGCGACGCTGAAAATGTCGCTGCTCTCAACGGTCTGGCCGATCAGCTCAACAAAATTGCCGGGACCGGACAGGGCCCCGGTGCTGCCGCAGCGAAGCGTTTGGCCGCTGATGCAATGAAACTGGCGCAGGCGGATGAGGCAGTGCGGGCGCGCGCGCAAACGGCGTTCATTGTGCCTCTCGAAACCGATATCGCTCAATTGCGCGGGTTTCTGAGTGCAGAGCGGATCACGCAAGACAACCTGCCGCAAGCGCTCAAGCAGCAATGGGTGGCAGCCGACGGGCGCGCTCGTGTCGAAGTGGCGCCCAAAGGCAACACCAACGACACCGAGGTGCTGCGGTCATTCGCGCGCGCAGTTCTCAGTATCTATCCCAATGCCACTGGGGGCCCGATTTCAATACTTGAATCAAGTCGCACAATTGTCAGGGCGTTCATCGAAGCGGGATTATATGCGCTGATATCGATCGCGATTCTGCTCTGGATCGTTCTGCGGCGATTCGGCGATGTGCTGCTTACATTGCTGCCGCTCTTGCTGGCAGGAGTTGTGACCCTCGAGATCTGCGTACTTATTGGCATGCCGCTGAACTTTGCCAATATCATTGCGCTGCCCTTGCTGCTCGGTGTCGGTGTCGCTTTCAAGATCTATTACATCATGGCCTGGCGCTCGGGCCGCACAAATCTGCTGCAATCGAGCCTGACCCGCGCAGTGATCTGGAGCGCTTTGACGACGGCAACTGCGTTCGGAAGCTTGTGGCTTTCGCAACACCCAGGCACATCGAGCATGGGCAAGCTGCTGGCATTATCGCTGGTGTGTACCTTGGCGGCGGCGGTGCTATTTCAGCCCGCGCTCATGGGGAAGCCCCGCGGGGCCGACAACTCGTAGGCATACGTCGGCGTTTGAAATCAGCCTGGTTGCTCGCTGCTTTGTCGGTCGATCCAGGCCGGGTGCCAGTTGTCTTGCGGTTACTCGATGGCTTGACCGGTGTATTCTGCGCCGGTGCGGTGGCGGACACATCTGCTGTGTCGGCGCGGGTCCAATTCTCGCCGCCGCACAGGAATCCAAGGAAACATCCCTGTACACGCAGAGTATTTGGCTCCGGCAGGCTGATGCTGGCGGAGTAGGTGTGGCCATCCTCCGAATTATAAATCTCTCCTTCCCATTTGTTCTCTTTGCCCGGTGTCATACCGAGCAGGATCGGCATTCCCAAGGTTGGGCGCGATCGAAGTTTTGGATCCGGATTTTTGCTGTCAATTCCAGGCTGTGCTTCCCATGCGACGACGCCCCACAGACGGCCATCGCAGTCGACGATTTTGATGCGCGCGACCTGTTTGGCCACCAGCCATTCTCCGGTTGGATCAGGTGCGGAAATGCCAGCGGGCTGCGCCATTGCCGCGCCAGTGATCATTAGCCAGCCTGCAAACGCCACGCAAAGCGGCTTCGTCTTGCCGGTCCTACGATTCGTTTGGTTTTGCACGCGTGTAGATACCTGAAATATCAAAGGGGATCGGTCGATACCTAACATCTGAAATAGTCGAAATCGTGCCTTGTTCCGCCAAGCCGTACGACTAATTGGGTGTAAATGGAACTTCGCTAGCGTAGTGGCCGTTTTGCATACAGTCCATCGTTTAACCGATTCCGATCGGTCCAAGAAGTTTATGGAGGCTGTCGTGCTCGATTTTCTCGCGGAGCTTAGTCCACCAGCACCGGTCCCGCGGGAGAAGGCATTGGGTCCGATTGCGCTGCTCCGCGTGCTCGCCGACAATCCGATCGAAGCATGGACTGCGGCCCATTTCGAGCAGCCAATCGTGATGAGCGGCCTGTCGATAGGACGCGTCGCAGTCGTGAGCGACCCGGCAGCGATCCGTCGCGTATTGCTCGAGAATTGCGACAACTATCAGAAAGACTGGTTACAGCGCCGTGTTTTGTCGGCAGGTCTGACCGGCGGCTTGTTGACGGCCGAAGGGCAAAATTGGCGCGCGCAGCGGAGGGCGCTCGCGCCGCTTTTTGCGCGCAAAACCGTCATGAATTTTTCGGCGGCGATGATCGATGCGGCGGACCGATTGGTCGAACGGCTCGCTCAGCGCGAAGGCCGGGTCACCGACATGGCGGTCGAGGCGACTCGTGTCACACTGGAGGTCCTCGAGCGAACTATTTTTTCAGACGGGCTGGGGCGGAATGCCGAAGACATCCGCGTGGCCATGAAGAACTACTTCGAAACAATTGGACGGGTTGATCCGTTCGACATGTTGGGCGTACCGAGTGCGGTGCCGCGACCGGGACGCTGGAAGGTGCGTCCTATGCTTCGCCTTTTTGAGTCGACGATCGATTCAATTATTGCGACTCGCCGTGAGCGAGACGCCGGGAATTCGGACGACGCTCCGCGTGATATCCTTACGCTCCTGCTCAAGGCGACGGATCCGGAGACCGGTGAACCGCTAACTGAAGCCGAAATCCGCGCGAATATCCTGACATTCATTGCCGCTGGCCATGAAACGACCGCCAATTGCATTACCTGGTCTTTGTTCTTGCTATCGCAATCGCAGCATTGGCGGGAGCGTGTCCAGGCCGAGGCCGACCGCGAGCTCTGCGGAACATTGGACGGTCTCGCCGACCGCCTCGTTGAAACGCGTGCGGTGATAGACGAGGCCAACCGGCTCTATCCTCCGATTGCAGCCGTTAGCCGCGTGGCTGTCGGGTCCGATGAGCTTGCCGGCGCGCCGATCAAACCGGGCACGATGATTGTCATCGCATCTTATGTACTTCACCGTCATCGCGCGTTGTGGCGGGCGCCTACCAATTTCGATCCGAACCGTTTTCTCGGTAATGCGCGGAACAGGATTGACCGCTTTGCCTATCTCCCTTTTGGGGTCGGGCCGCGCATTTGCATCGGTGCCTCATTCGCGATTCAGGAGGCTTCCATCGTCGTCGCTACGATCATGCGCCATTTCACGCTCGAGATGGCGCCGGGACACACTGCATGGCCAGTGCTAAAGGTGACGCTACGGCCAAAGGGCGGCTTGCCCATGATGGTGCGCCGGCGCTGACGGACGCATCCTCTGGGGTTTGACGCCGATCAAAAAGCGGTCGTGAAAAGCGTTCTATGTGTTCCGCTTCTATTGGGATCGTTGGCAATGGTTTCCAAAATGGACGGCTGCGATGGCGTTCATTTCGACGCCGTAATGATGCAGCGTTGCATTCGCCTGTCGGCTGCCGCCGCTGAGCAGGGAGAGCTGCCTTTCGCGGCGCTCGTTTGCAAAGGCGGAGAAGTTGTTGCCGAAAGAACTAATCAGGTCGTGCAGAGCGCAGACGTCACGCGTCACGCCGAATTGGCTGCCATCTCGGAGGCGCAGAAAATTATTGGCAGCGCGGATCTCAGTGGCTGCACGCTTTATACGATAGTCGAGCCCTGTGCGATGTGCTCGTTTGCGGTGAGGGAGACCGGCATCAGCCGGGTCGTGTTCTCTCTTAGGTCGCCGGTCATGGGCGGCTTAACCAAATGGAATGTGCTGCGGGATACAGAACTTTCACACGCGATGCCGGAAGTCTTTGGGCCCTTGCCTGAGGTGATTGCGGGGCTCATGCGGCTCGAAGCCGAAAAAGTATGGCAGCGCTGGAATCCAGTTTTTTGGGCCGTCATCAAGTATCGTGGATATCTGGGCGGCGAGGATACTTCACCGGGGTTAGAGCATCTCGACGCAATTCCAGAGCGTCGTCGTTTCCTGCGCCGCCTTTTTACTCTCCACAAAAATCACTAGGCCGGAAGGTCCGGACGCGAATTATTGACCATGGTCCTCGAGGACTTTCTGGCAGACTTTTCTCAGTTTTTGGCGATGCTCCTGCAGACATGCAAGAACACGAAAAGTGTCGGGAATGACATCCTGACAAAATCTGGTGGAATCGGGAGCGCAAGCCGCCTGCTCTTCGGGTGTGCCCTGGAATAGCCCAGGCAAGGACGGCGCTGGCTGCTTGTCATTTGCGGCGAGTGCGGTGCCACCCAAAATTTAAATCAGCCCGATGACGGCACAGAGTTTTGCGTACATTGTTCTATTCCCGCTCAGGTATGGTCTCATTACAACCGCGACAGCTACCTCACGTTCCACAACCGCAAACACGCTAGGTCGGCTGTAGCCCTATTTCCTCGATCTTACCAGCGACTGCTGTGACGTCCGGCGAACGATCTTGCTCAGGAACATGGCGATCGGCCACAGCATGAAAAGGTCGGCGAACAGTGCCGCTACCATGGCAAACGCACGGAGCCAGCCGAAAAGCCGGAGGGACGGCAAGCCGGAGAGAACCGTCATGGCCAATCCACAGGCCAGCACGGCCGAGGTCAAAATCAACGGAGGCCCGACGAGAACGGTCGCCCGCTCAACACCGACAGCCGGATCAGGATCGATATCTTCGATCTGCAATCGATTGAGAAAATGAATGGTCGCGCTCAGGCCGAGAAATTCCATTGCGATCTCGCATTTCGGACATTTGAAGAGGGGCCGCAATTATGTAGTGCAGCAATGCCAATTGCGCATGTACTGCTGCAGCAGTTTTGTTTGCCATACCACGAGCAAAAAATTTCGTGCGGACCTGATTTCGGGAACGGGAATCGATCTCCGAATCGCTAATACAGGATAATTTTTCATCGGCCTATTCCATAACGACTTTGTGAACGTCGACGTAAAATTTGTGACGTTGGCGT
This sequence comes from uncultured Pseudomonadota bacterium, assembly GCA_963762485.1. GTDB lineage: Bacteria > Pseudomonadota > Alphaproteobacteria > Rhizobiales > Xanthobacteraceae > Pseudolabrys. The sequence goes on from CAVXLE010000014.1 coordinate 110,691, forward strand.
GTATTGAAGGCAGGGCCGCGTTGGGTCACAAGGCGCCCCCGCAAGTAATTCCTTGCCCCAAACACAACGGAGATAAACCGTGAAAATCGCTACCAAACTTGTTTTCGCCTCTTTTCTCGCGCTCTCGGCCGTCGCGCCGGCGTTCGCCGCCGAGGAAGATACGTTGTTGGAGCGTGAAGCTTATATGTCAAACACGAGCACGATCAATCAGCACGTCGCGAACAAGCGCGTGCAGACGCTCCGCGCCTTCGAGGCGAGAGCCTATGCCCCAGCCGGCGCGTCGGTTGGTGAGTCGGTTGATTTTGGCATCGGTAGCCAGCGCTGAGCCTCCCCCTCGCAAGCTTGAGCTGACTGCCAAGAGGCCGCCTTTGATGGCGGCCTCTTTCTCTACAAAGACGCCTTTGATCGATGGCCAATGATAACGACAATGAGGTCCTTTCGATTGTCCATTCACTAACTATCCATGTGAAGCCGGTCACACTCCGTCAAAAAATTATGATGGAAAGATAGATCGATCGCGGGTTTCCAGCTGGCAATGATAAAGCAGAGGCCTACCTTGGATTTGCGCTTCGGCAATTTTGAAATCGATGTGGATCGGTATGAATTGCGGCGGGGGGACGAACTCGTTCCGGTCGAACCGCAGGTCTTCGATCTGCTCGTTCACCTTGTCCGAAATCGTGATCGAATTGTCAGCAAGAGTGAGCTGACCGACGTCATATGGAAGGGCCGCATCGTCTCGGAGGCGGCGCTCAGCGCCCGCATCAGCGCGGCACGGCGCGCTATCGGCGACAACGGCGCCGATCAGATGTTGATTCGAACGCATCACAAGCGGGGCTTCCGCTTCGTCGGGAACGTCGGCAAAGAGTCGCCGCTGCCTGATACGCTGTCCGCGATTCCCGCGCGACAATTGACGACGGCCAGGGAAAGCGCGACGGCGCCCGCGTGCGTGCAGCCCGACAGGGCCTGCATCGCCGTCCTGCCGTTTAAGAACATCAGCGGAGACCCTGAACAGGAATACCTTGCTGACGGTCTTACTGAAGACATCATCACGGGTCTGTCACAGCAGCAATGGTTTTCCGTCATTGCCCGCAATTCCAGCTTCGCTTTCAAGGGTGAGACAATGGATGTTCGCAAGGTTGCGGACGAGCTAGGCGTGCGATACGTGCTCGAAGGCAGCGTGCGCAAGGCGGCCGGCCGGGTGCGCGTAACCGCACAGCTGGTCGACGCCACGAAGCGCATTCACGTATGGGCGGAACGCTACGATAGCGTGCTCGCCAACATGTTCAACCAGCAGGATGAAATCACTAGCCGCATCATCGATTCGGTAAGGTCCCAGCTTGTCATGGCTGAGGCGGCGCGGGTACGGCGCAAGGCGCCGCAGAACACAGACGCCTGGGAATTGGTGATGCAGGCGCTCCCGCATATGTGGCGCATGAATACGGCCGAACAGCGCCTGGCACAGGATTTATTGCAGCAGGCGGTCGCGCTTGATGCTGATTATGCGCATGCGCATGCGTTGCTGGGGTGGACTTACGTGAGCCTGTTCAACCTGGATTCGCACACGCCAATCGGAGAATTGACAGACAATTCGCTCGATACGGCCGGAAAGGCGCTCGCTCTCGACGACCAGGACCATTGGGGCCATCTTGTCCTTGGGCTCAGTTACGCGCGGCGCCGACGTCCCGAGGAGGCCATCAAGCACCTTTCGAATTCCGTCGGCTTGAGTCCAAATTTTGCGCTTGGCCACGCCGGTCTTGGCTATGCCTTTGCGTGCGGGGGCCAACCCGAACTTGGTCTGCAATCCTTGGAACAGGCGCAGCGGCTCAATTCGCTCGACCCTTTTCTCGCGACGTACGCACCCGTCGTGCAGTACATGGCTTTGTTTGCTCTCGAAAAGTACGAACAGACAATTGACGTGTGCCGCTCCATCGTGGCACGGCATCCCAACCATACGGGTGCGCGGCGCTTAATGACAGTCTCGCTTGGATTGCTTGGCAGGATTGACGAGGCAAGGGAATCTCTTGCGCATACGGTCACGCTTCAGCCCGATCTTTCTTGCGATCATGTGGCAAACAACACTGTGTACGCGAATACGTCAGACCGCTCTCGTTTTCTTTTGGGACTTCAGAAAGCCGGGTTAACGAACTAAAGCACCGGCGCTGCCGATTGGATTCTGCTTGTGAGCAACAGGCGGATGCGAGCAATCGCGCAAATATTAATTCAAAAAATTGCAAAGCGGAAAGCGCGTCCATTACGACGCCGCTTCACGCGAAAGTAAAACCGTACGACGTTCAATCTGAACGGTGGCGCGACACGCACTTCAGCAGAAATATTCAGAACATCTCAAGGATAAATCAAGGCCATCTGGATGCCGGGTTCAAGCCTGTCATGCGTGCAGCGGCTATGCGTCCGGTCATGGGCTGACTCTGTTCACCGCCAACGCGCGACTGCGCCGCGGCCAACCTTCAAGAGGACTATGACCATGGCGATTACAGCCAGCTTTTTATCCGGCGCCCGCGTGCTGTCGGTGTTTGGCGACAGCCTCGGCAATAACATCAGAGCCAGCCGCGACGCGGCCGGAAGAATCCTGATCAACGGCGGCGCCGTTACAGTCGTCGGTGGCACTCCGACCGTCGCCAATACAGACCTGATCCAGCTGTTCGGCCAGGCCGGCAATGACACGATCACGGTCGACGAAGCCAACGGCCCAATGCCGGCCGCGTTCCTTTTCGGCGGCGACGGCAACGACACCGAGACCGGCGGTTCTGGAAATGACCTGCTCTTCGGGCAAAGCGGAAACGACACGCTCCTTGGCAAAGGCGGCAACGACCAGCTGTTCGGCGGCGACGGCAACGACGTGCTCACCGGCGGCACGGGCGACGACCAGGTGTTCGGTCAGGCCGGCAATGACCGGATGATCTGGAACCCGGGCGACGGCAGCGACCTCTTCGAGGGCGGCGACGGCACGGATACCGCCGAAGTCAACGGCGGAAATGGCGCAGAAAATTTCACCGTAACGGCCAACGGCTCCCGCGTGCGCTTCGATCGCATCACTCCGGCGCCGTTCTCCCTCGACATTGGCACAACGGAAAACCTCGTTCTCAATATGAATGGCGGCGACGACGTCTTCACCGCCGGCAACGGCCTCGCCAACCTCATCCAGCTCACGGTCGATGGCGGCGCGGGCAATGACACGATCACCGGCGGCGATGGCAACGACACGCTCCTCGGTGGCGACGGCAACGATCTGATCACCGGTGGCCGTGGCAGCGACACGGCGCGTCTCGGCACCGGTGACGATGAATTCGTCTGGAATCCGGGCGACGGCAGCGATGTCGTCGACGGCCAGGACGGCATCGACACGCTTCAGTTCAACGGCGCGAACGTCAACGAGAAAATCAACATCTCGGCCAAAGGCAACCGCGCGTCGCTGACGCGTGACGTCGGCAACGTGACGATGGATCTCGGCACCATGGAGCGGATCCAGCTCGCGGCCCTCGGCGGTGCGGATAACATCGTGGTCAACGACCTGAGCAAGACCGACGTGCAGCAGGTCGCCATCGACCTGTCGGCAACTCCCGGCAGCGGTATTGGCGACGGCGCGGCGGACAGCGTCACCGTCAACGGAACGTCAGCCAACAACCAGATCGCGATCGCAGGAGCCGGCGGTTCGGTCAGCGTGACCGGATTGTCTGCGCAGGTCACGCTCACCGGCACCGAAGGCGCCAACGACTCACTCCTCGTTAACGCGCTTGGCGGCAATGACACCATCAATGCAGCGGGGCTCGCCGCAGGGCAGCTCGCGCTGACCATCGACGGTGGAAGCGGTAACGACACCATCCTCGGCAGCGCCGGCAACGATGTGCTGATCGGCGGTGATGGAAACGATTTCGTCGACGGCAATCAGGGCAGCGACACCGCCCTCCTTGGCGCCGGAAACGACACGTTTCAGTGGGATCCGGGCGATGGCAGCGATACTGTCGAAGGCCAGGACGGCACTGATACGCTGCTGTTCAACGGCGCCAACGTCGCCGAGAAGATCGACATTTCGGCGAATGGCAGCCGTACCCGCCTGTTCCGCGACATCGGTAACGTGACGATGGACCTCGACGGTATCGAGCATATCCAGCTCAATGCGCTGGGTGGCGCGGACACCTTCACGGTCAATGACCTCACCGGAACGGACGTGAACCAGGTCGCCATCGACCTGTCGGCACCGGCCGGCAGCGGAACGGGCGATGGTGCGGCCGACACCGTGATTACCAACGGAACGGTGAACAACGACCAGATCACCGTTTCCACCAGCGGTACATCGGTCGTCGTCAAGGGTCTGGCGGCGCAAGTCACCGTCAGCGGCGCCGAGCCGGCCAACGACTCGCTCGTCGTCAACGGCCTCGCCGGCAACGACACCATCGACGCTTCCCGGCTCCATGCCGGTCAGGTCAACCTTACGCTCAACGGCGGCGACGGCGACGACAGGATCATCGGCAGCGCCGGTAACGATGTCGTCAATGGCGGTCGCGGAAGCGACGTGGCGTTGCTGGGTGCGGGTGACGATGAGTTCGTCTGGAACCCGGGCGATGGCAGTGACATCGTCGAGGGCCAGGCTGGCGTGGACACACTCCAGTTCAACGGTGCCAACGTCAACGAGAGTATGAACATCTCGGCCAATGGCAGCCGCGTCCGCCTGACCCGCGATGTCGGCGTTGTGACCATGGACCTGAACAGCATTGAAACGATCAATGTCGACGCCCTGGGTGGTGCCGACACTATTACGGTCAACGATCTGGCCGGAACTAACGCCAGCAAAGTCAACATCGATCTTGGGTCGGCAGGTGCGCCCGACAATCAAACCGACACGATCGTGCTCAACGCGACCGATGGCGACGACGTGATCACGGTCACCACGAACAACGGCGTGGTAACGGTGACGGGTCTGGCGGAAGAAGTGACGATCTCGAACTTCGACACCAATGACCGCATCGTCATCAACGGTCTCGGCGGCGACGATGTCATCGTGGCGACCGGTCTGACAGGCATGCAGCTCACCGCCAATGGCGGCGATGGTGATGACGTCCTGATCGGTAGCGCCGGCAACGACACCCTGAATGGCGGGGCCGGAGACGACATCCTGAATGGAGGCCCGGGCCTGGATATTCTCGACGGTGGGCCCGGCAACAACATCAACATTCAGTCCGCGGTGAACAACCCTCCGAACAGCAGCTCGCAAACTGCCGCTCTGTTGGGCCAGTTCATGGCATCGAGCTTCGTCACGGCCGGCGACGGCCAGGGCGCGGCACCGATTGCCGATGCGGTGGCTGCAAACCAGCAGCCGTTGCTGACGCAGCCGCACGCTTGAGGCGACATCGAGCCCCGGAGAACGTGAGTGAGCACTGAAACAAACAGCGCGGCACCAGCCGATCCGGGGCTCGAGTCTCTCGTGACGTTGCTGCATTTGCAGGGCGTTGCGGCTGATCGCGAACAGATCAGGCACCGGCTAGGAACCACAAAGATTGGCGCACCGGAAATGCTCCGGTGCGCCAAGGATCTCGGTCTCAAGGCGCGGGCCTTTCGGACCGACTGGTCACGGCTTGCAAAGACGCCGCTGCCGGCGATCGCGGCGCTGCGCGACGGCGGCTTCATGGTCATTGCCAAAGCGGGTGAGGGCAAGGTCCTGGTCCAGTCGCCGCAGACATCTCGGCCAGCTCTGATGACGCAGGCCGAGCTTCTTGCGCTCTGGGACGGCGAACTGATTCTGATGACGCGCCGGGCCGGATTGGCAGAGATCACGCGCCACTTCGACATCACCTGGTTCATGGGAGCGATCTACAAATATCGGAATCTCCTGAGCGAGGTGCTGGTCGCGTCGTTCTTTCTGCAGATGTTCGCCCTCGTCTCGCCGTTGTTCTTTCAGGTGGTCATCGACAAGGTGCTGGTACACCGCGGCCTGAGCACGCTCGACGTGCTGGTCATCGGTTTGCTGGCGATCTCGATTTTCGAGACCGTTCTGGGAATACTGCGGACTTATCTCTTCGCGCACACGACCAACCGCATCGACGTTGAGCTCGGCGCGCGCCTGTTTCACCATCTGCTGGCCTTGCCGATGGCCTATTTCCAGGCGCGGCGCGTCGGCGATTCGGTGGCGCGGGTGCGCGAACTGGAGAATATCCGTAATTTTCTCACCAGTTCGGCGCTGACCCTTGTCATCGATCTGTTTTTCACCTTCGTGTTCCTGGCGGTCATGTTTCTTTACTCGCCGCTGCTCTCTTTCCTCGTGCTCGGCACCTTTCCGTTCTACATCGGGATTTCGATGGGGGTGACGCCGCTGTTCCGGCAACGGCTAGCCGAGAAATTCCAGCGCGGCGCGGAGAACCAGGCGTTCCTGGTCGAGAGCGTCACCGGCATCGAGACGCTCAAGGCCATGGCGGTCGAGCCGCAGATGCAGCGCCGCTGGGAAGAGCAGCTTGCCGGCTACGTCGCTGCCAGTTTCAACGTCCTGAGTCTCGGCAACACCGCGAGCCAGGTCGTGCAGCTCATCAGCAAGATTGCCACCGCGGGGGTCCTTTATTTTGGCGCCAAGCTGGTCATCGATGGCGATCTGTCGGTCGGCGAACTGGTTGCCTTTAATATTCTGGCCGGTCGGGTGAACACACCCGTGTTGCGCCTCGCGCAGATTTGGCAGGATTTTCACCAGGCGCGCCTGTCGGTGTCGCGGCTGGGCGACATCCTCAATACGACGGCTGAGCCGACTTATACGGCGGGGCGGGCGCGGCTACCGGCGATCCACGGGAACATTACGTTCGATCATGTCACGTTCCGCTATCGGGTGGACGGACGGGAAATCCTGCACGACGTCACTTTCGATGTGCCGGCCGGGCAGATGGTCGGCATTGTCGGGCCCTCCGGCTCAGGCAAGAGCACCTTCGCGAAGCTCGTGCAACGCCTTTATGTTCCCGAGAGCGGGCGCGTGCTGGTCGACGGCATGGATCTCGCGATCGCCGATCCGGCCTGGCTGCGCCGCCAGATCGGCGTCGTCCTGCAGGAAAATGTGCTCTTCAACCGTTCGGTGCGTGAAAACATCGCGCTCGCCGATCCCGCCATGCCGATGGAGCGTGTCATCGCAGCGGCAAGGCTCGCGGGGGCGCACGAGTTCATCCTCGAGCTGAGCGAAGGCTACGATACGATCGTCGGCGAGCGTGGCTCAACGCTATCGGGTGGACAGCGCCAACGCATCGCCATTGCCCGGGCGCTCATTGCCGATCCGCGGATCCTGATTTTCGATGAAGCGACCAGCGCGCTCGACTATGAGAGCGAGCGCATTATCCAGCACAACATGAAGGAAATCGCCAAAGGGCGTACGGTTCTGATCATCGCCCACCGGCTCTCAACGGTACGTGCGACTGATCGCATCGTTACGCTCGATCGCGGCCGCCTGGTCGAAGACGGCACCCATGACATGCTGATCAAGACCGGCGGCCGATATGCTTCGTTGCATCGGTTGCAAGCGGGGATTCATGAAGTTCGTTGAAGCCGCCGCGATCACCAGGTCAGCCGCCACGATCGCAAGATCGATGCGGCGCGCGATCCCGCGTCGACGCGCTCATGGAAGGCGAGGCGATGAGCTTGCATTCTTGCCGGCGGCGCTTGAAATCGTGGAAACGCCGCCATCGCCGATTGGTCGGGCGATCGGGGCGACCATTATCCTCCTGTTCTGTGTAGCGCTGGTCTGGGCCTGCGTGGGCACGATCGACATCGTAGCGTCGGCGACCGGAAGAATCGTTCCGAGCGGTCGGACCAAGGTCATCCAGCCGTTTGAAACCGGCGTCGTGCGTTCCATTCGGGTGCAGGACGGGCAGGCGGTCAAGGCCGGCGATGCGCTGATCGAGCTCGATCCGACCGTGAACGCGGCGGAGCGCGATCATCTGCGCAACGACCTTCTCGCGGAGCAATTAAACATCGCCCGGCTGCGTGCGGCGCTGTCCGGTGGGGACGATCCTTCGGCCGACTTCACGCCGCCCGCCGACGCTGATTCCGCGCTGGTCAGCGCCCAGCGTCAGCTCTTGCTCAACGAGGTGGCCGAGCACCGTGCCAAGATCGCGGCACTGACGCGTCAGCAGGCGCAAAAAGAAGCCGAGCAGGGCACGATCGCGGCCACGATCCATAAACTGGAGGCAACAATTCCCGTCATCCAGCAACGCGTCGATATCCGCAAGACGCTCATGGAAAAGGAACTGGGTTCGAAGCTGACTTATTACGAGATTCTCCAGGCGCTGGTCGAGCAACAAGAGGATCTCGGCGTTCAGAAAAGTCATCTGCGCGAGGCAGAAGCGGCCGCCGCCGCAATTCTCGAAACGCGCGGCCAGACCGAGGCCGAATACCGGCATGCGCTTTCCGACGATCTCACCAAGGCCGAGCAAAAAGCGAGCGGGCTCGCCCAGGACCTGATCAAGGCGGAACAGAAGACAAATCTTCAGCGGCTGACCGCTCCCGTAGACGGCGTCGTACAGCAATTGGCCATCCATACGGTCGGCGGCGTGGTCACGCCTGCACAGTCCTTGCTGGTGGTCGTGCCGAGCGATAGCCGGCTCGAAATCGAGGCCATGGTGTCGAACCGCGATATCGGCTTCGTCCACGCCGGACAAGACGCCGAGGTCAAGATCGACACCTTCAATTTCACGCGCTATGGCCTTTTGCACGGCAAGGTGCTGAGCGTCTCGCAGGACGCCGTTATCCGCGACCGCAAGCAAGACCGCTCCGACAACCGTGGGCTGGGCGCACAGAATGACTCGAGCGAGCCCCAAGGTCAGGAGTTGAACTACACCGCGCGCATTTCGCTCGACCGCACGCAGATGCAGATCGACGATCGGATGGTCAATCTGTCACCCGGCATGGCGGCGACGGTGGAAATCAAGACGGGATCACGCACGATCCTGAGTTATCTCTTGTCGCCGCTGCTCCGCTATCGGCAGGAGACACTGCGCGAGCGGTGAGGCGGCCATATTCCGATAGTGAAAATCGGCGGCAGTCGGGTGAGCCTGCTGCTCGCGCAGACCAGCGCCATCCGCGCCGGTGCACGTCTGCTTTGATGGTAACAATGGACAAATAGACCGGCTAAGCTATTGAATGGTGTCTCCGGACGTAGCGAAATTGGTAGCCTGGAATGTAGTCTTCGCAACGATCCGGCCCCGAGCACTAAAGAATATTGTGTTTTGAATTTTGCCGGTGAAATCAAGGTTGCTGCACCGCGAGAGGCGGTGTTCAAGGCGCTTAGCGACGCCTTGTTTTTTGCGTCTTGCATCGAGGGCGTGCGCGATCTCAAGGCGGTCGATGCGACCCACTACGACGCGGTGCTGGAAACCCGCATTGCCTACATGCGCTTCAACTTCAAAGTCGCAGTGGAGATGAGCCGCGTAGCGCCACCCGAGGAAATTGAGGCCAAGGTCGAAGGCACACCGCTGGGTGTGGTCGGCCGTCTGACTGCAACGGCCAGCACGCGCCTTGCCGAGGCCGGCGGGGAAACCGTCATTAGTTATATGATCGACGCGACCTTGACCGGAAAGCTCGGTAGCATGGGTCAGCCTGTGCTCAAGTCGAAGGCCAAGGATATGGAGAAGCAGTTCACCGAGCGGATTGCCGCGGCCTTCGCGCCCGGCGGTTCGAGGGCCGTGCCATGACGCCGTTCGACCTGGTCGAGCCGACTTCGCTTCGTGAAGCTATCGATCTCATCGATCCAGACGATCCGGACGTACGGCCGATCGCGGGTGGCACCGCGCTGATGCTTATGATGAAGGCCGGCGTATTCCGGCCGAAGCGCCTCGTCAGCTTGCGTAAGCTGGGCGACGCATTCACCCAAATCACCGCGGCGCCGACGGGCGAACTGAGCATTGGTGCAATGGCGCCGCTTAGCGCGCTCGAGCATTCGCCGGTGGCCGCGCGTCATGCCCCTGTGATCGTGCGCACGATGCGCCGACTGTCAAATGTCCGCGTGCGGAATGTCGCGACTGTGGGTGGTGCGTTGGCGCATGCCGATCCGCATATGGATCTGCCACCGGTCTTGATCGCGCTCGGCGCCAATATCGCGGTCGCAGGCCCCAAGGGCGAACGCGTCATGCCGCTGGATGAGCTGTTCACTGGCTATTATGAAACCGCGCTCGCCAAGAATGAGTTGATCACGCATTTGCGCATTCCGGCGCAAGGCGCGGCGCGCTCTGTCTATTTCAAGGTCACTGCCGGTTCCGCTGACGACTGGCCGGCACTCGGCGTTGCCGTCGCGCTGCATGCCGAAGGGGAGACAATCAGGTCTGCCCGTATTGTCGTAAGTGCGGCAACTGCAAAGGCCACGCGCTTGAAGTCCGCGGAAGCGGCGCTGATCGGCGCCAGTGTCAACGACAACACGCTTAAGAAAGTGGCGGACGCCGCCGTAGACGAAGCCGACATTATCGCAGACTTGCGCGGCTCGGCTTCTTACAAGCGTGAATTGCTGCGCGTCTATGCTGCGCGCGCGGTGCGCTCAGCCATGCAGACAAGCGGAGCGCCTAACTGATGGTCACGACAACCGTATCCGGCGGACAGATCGGCCGCTCACCGCCGCGGCTTGAAGGGCGCGACAAGGTGACCGGCCGCGCCGAATACACCCATCTGATGCAAGTGCCCGGCATGCTGCACGCAAAGATCTTCCGCAGCACGGTCGCCCATGGCCGTATCAAGTCGGTCGACACCAGCGCTGCCCGCAAAGTTCCCGGCGTTTATGGCGTCTACACGAGCGATGACGTACGGAAGGTCATCCCCGAACCATATTACGGTCCGGCATTTCACGACCAGCCGATCCTGGCCGTTGGCAAAGTGCATTTTGTTGGCGAGCCGGTCGCAGTGGTACTCGCCAGCGACCCTCATGTCGCCGATCAGGCCGCGCAGCAGATCGTGGCGGAATACGAGGAACTGCCTGCTGTTTTCGACGAGGTCGAGGCGGCCGAAAACAAGACGCTGGTGCACGATGAATTGAAGCCGGCCGGCACTTTCGCCGATCTCAAGCATCTCAAGGGTCGCAAGGGCACCAATATCGCGCTCGATTTCAGGCTGCGACGCGGCGATGTCGACAAGGCTTTTGCGGCGGCGGCGCATGTCTTCGAGCATACGTTCCGCACCCAGAAAGTGCTGCACCTGCCGCTCGAACCGCACGCTTCGATCGCGGATTACCGCGATGACGGCGTGACTATCTATTCTTCGGCACAAGGTCCGTCGTTTGTGCGCACCGAAATCGCCCGTCTGCTTGGCTGGCCGGAAAACCGTGTGCGCATCAAAGTGCCGTATCTCGGCGGAGGTTACGGCGGCAAGCTCTACATCAAGCTGGAGGCGCTGGCGACCGCGATGTCCATGCTGGCGCGCCGGCCGGTTAAAATCGCGCATACGATGGAAGAGCACTTCTACACCATCACGAAGCACCCGAGCACCTTTCGCATCAAGAGTGGGCTCGACAAGAACGGTCGCATCGTCGCGCGCAAATGCGAAGTCTGGTGGAACGGCGGTGCTTATGCGGATGTCGGCCCGCGAGTCACGCAGAAATCCGGCTTCACCGCGTCGGGTCCTTACGACATCGACAACGTGTCGATCAATTCATACGCGCTCTACACCAATCTGACGCCGGCCGGCGCGTTGCGCGGGTTTGGCATTCCGCAACTGGTGTGGGCCTACGAGAGCCACACCGACATGATCGCGCGCGCCCTCAAACGCGATCCGCTGGAGTTCCGCAAACAGAATTTACTGCGCGAAGGCCGTCCCCAGGCAACCGGCACGATCCTGAAGGACGCCGCTATCGAGAAGGTGCTCGACCGCATCGCCGAACGGCTCGACTGGAGCAGGCCATTCGAACGCGGCACCGGCGTGGTGCGGCGCGGGCGCGGTCTGGCGGTCGCGCTCAAGGCGGTGATTTCACCGACGACTTCGGTCGCGATCGTCAACATTTCGGGCGACGGCAGTACCACGTTGTATTGCGGCACCGTCGACATGGGGCAGGGCTCCGATACGGCAATGGCACAGATGGTCGGCGAAGTGCTCAACATGCCGGCTGAGGCTGTCCGGGTGGTGCCACGCGACACCGATGTCACGCCCTACGATATGGGTACGCTCGGCTCGCGTTCGCTGTTCCACATGGGCCACGCCGTTCGGCTCGCCGCTGAAGATGCACGCGCTAAAATCGCGGCGCTGCGGCGGGAATTGGGCGAGCCGGAAGGCAGCAACACGCCGCTGGCCGATCTGTTCCGGAAAAAATACGGCATGCAGGCCGGCAATATCGTCGGTACCGGCACCTACAAACCCGATTATATTCCACCGGATGCCGATGGGCTTACGACCAACGCGACGCCGTTCTGGATGGCGGCTGGCACCGGCGTCGAACTCGAGGTCGATACGGAAACCGGTCACGTGCGCATTACTCGGCTGATCAACGTTGCCGACGTCGGCAAACCGATCAATCCGAAGATCGTCGAGACGCAACTATCGGGCGCGTCGCTGATGCAGCTTGGCTTCAGCATGTTCGAGAAGATGCATATCGACGGCGGCCAGGTAACGAACGCCTCACTCGCCGACTACAAGATCCCGGGCATTCACGATGTGCCGCCGGTGATGGAGAACGAAGCGGTCGACACCTATCAGAGCAATGGCCCGTTCGGCGCCAAGGGCGTCGGCGAACTCGCCACTTTTGGTGTATCGCCGGCGATTGCCAACGCCATCGACGATGCTATCGGCGTACGTCTCACCGAATTGCCGTTGACCGCGGAGGCGGTATTCCGCGCGTTACGCGCCAAAGACAACAAGCCGCTCGGGGACGATTGATATGAGCGCCGGGCAGCGAACGATCAATTTCACGCTCAATGGCCGGCCGGTTGCAGCCGACGTAAAGGCACACCACAACGTCGTCGAGATGCTGCAAACGCAATTCGCGTTATTCGGCGCGCGCGAAAGCTGCGGGCAGGGTTTGTGCGGCTGCTGCACTGTGCTGGTGGATGGGCGGCCCGTGTCGGGTTGTCTCCATCTCGCAGTTTTTCTCGACGGCGTCGAGGTTGTCACAGTGGAGCACCTGAGCGAACAGGGCGAGCTCGATCCGGTCCAACAGGCTTTCATCGAAAATGGCGCCTTCCAGTGCGGATTTTGCACGCCCGGATTCGTGCTGATGGCGAAGGCGCTGATTGGGCAGCATCCCGACCCCAGTGATGAGCAGATCCGGGACTATTTATCCGGCAACTTATGCCGCTGTGCCGCCTATCCAGAGATCATAAATGCGGTCAAAATGGCCGCGCGGAAGATCAAGGCCGGATCAACCGGCTGAATTCAAAACGCGACGTAGAGGGAGGGACTGATCCATGACAACGGCAACTTTAGCCGCTTCGGAGCCTTGGTATCGCAGCCTCAACGCGACACAGTGGAAAACCGTGTTCGCCTCGAACCTCGGCTGGATGTTCGACGGTTATGAAACTTTTGCGCTGATCCTGGTGGTCGGCGTGGCGCTCCACGACCTGCTCGCGCCTTCGCAATTCGCTCAGATCCCGGCCTTTGCGGGCACGGTGATTGGCATCACGTTGCTGGGTTGGGGCATCGGCGGCGTGATCGGCGGCGTGCTGGCCGATTATATCGGCCGGCGGCGTACCATGATCTTCGCGATCCTCGCGTATTCAATAACGACCGGCCTTTCGGCCTTCGCCTGGGACTGGGTGTCGTTCGCGCTGCTGCGTTTCCTTGTCGGTATCGCCATCGGCTCTGAGTGGTCGACCGGCGCCTCCCTGACCGCGGAAGTGTGGCCGGACCACGCGCGCGGCCGCGGCGCAGGGCTGATGCAGTGCGGGCTCGGCATCGGCTTCTTCCTGGCATCGTTCACGTGGCTGTTCGTCAGCGGCTATGGTCCGCACGCGTGGCGCATCATGTTCTTCATCGGCGTGATCCCGGCGCTGTTCGCGCTCTGGCTGCGTACAGGCGTGCCGGAGTCGCAGAAATGGGAGCACAGCAACGAGAAACGAAAATCCGCCAAGGCGCGGAAAAAGAGCGGCGCCGCACTGAGCGCGGAAGACCACTCGTTCACTCGCTTCACATTCGCGGACTTGTTCGCCGATCCGGAAATCCGCAAGCGCACTGTCATCGTATTTCTGATGTCGCTGACCACGACGGTGGCCTGGTGGGGCATCTCGACCTGGGTGCCGCCTTTCATTGCTGCTGCTGCCGGTAAAGCCGGCCTGCCGCCGCAAACCTGGGCGAGCTACGCCGGCATGAGCTACAATCTCGGTGCCATCCTTGGCTATGTCGGCCTCGGCTTCCTTGCCGACCGGTTCGGGCGCAAGCCGATCGTGATGATCTTTTTTGCGGCCTCGCTGGTGCTCACGTTCGCGTTGTACCGGTGGACAACCGATCTGAATCTGCTGTTGCTGGTCGCGGCGCTCAACGGCTTCTTCACGCTCGGGCAATATTCATGGATGTCGGTCTGGCTGCCGGAGTTGTTCCCAACGCGTATGCGCGCCACCGGCATGGCATTCGCATTCAACGCTCCGCGTTTCGTCGCGTTCATGGGACCGCTGTTCGCCGGCATGCTGATCGCCCAGTTCGGCGGCTTCAGCGGGATGGCTGTGGCGTTCTCGTTCATCTACATTCTGGGCTTCGTTGTCGTGCCGTTCCTGCCGGAGACCAAAGGTAAACCCTTGCCGGCTTGAGGTCGGTGTAAGAGCGGTTCAAAAGCGGCGGTGCAGCGCAGGCTGCACCGCTTTATTTTTGTGTCTCGCTGATTGGGAGTTCCGTTATGGCCAGCGACATAATTCTGACTAACCCCGCCACCATGGCACCGCCCGGTGGCCACTACAGCCACGCCGTGAAAGCCAACGGTTTCGTTTTTATTGCCGGCCAATTGCCGATCGCAAGCAACGGAGCCAGGCTCGCCGATGCGCCGTTCGAACAGCAGGCGCGACAGGTGCTCGATAACGTCGCATCGACACTCGTCGGCGCCGGCTCCGCCATCGACCGTCTGGTGCAGGTGCGAGTCTACGTCACCGATATCAAACTGTGGCCGACCTTTAACGCGATCTATGCCGAATGGATCGGATCGTCGCGTCCGGCCCGCGCGGTCGTGCCGGTGCCCGAACTCCATTACGGCTTCAAGATCGAAGTAGAAGCCGTTGCACTGACGGGCCTGGAATGACGAGGCAAGCGAAAATTATCGCGCTCGAAGAGCACTTCACGTCGCCGAAACTGCGCGCGCTGCGCGGTGAAAAGGATACGCCGGTTCAGCGCAAACTCGACGATCTCGGCGAAGTGCGCATCCGCGAGATGGACGCAGCCGGTATCGACCTTCAGGTGATTTCGGAGAACAATCCGGCGACACAGAATCTGGACGCCGAATCTGCTGTCACGCTCGCGCGCGCTTCCAACGACGTGCTGTATGAAGCCGTGCGCACTCATCGCGATCGCTTCGCCGGCTTCGCGACCCTGCCCACGCCCGACCCGAAAGCCGCCGCCAGCGAGTTGGAGCGTTGCGTCGACAAGCTCGGCTTCAAGGGCGCCATGATTATGGGCCTGACCCACGGCCGCTTCATGGACGACATGCAGTTCCGGCCGATCTTCGAGCGCGCGGCCGCGCTCGACGTGCCGGTCTATATCCATCCGACGCCGCCGCATCCGGCGGTGCAGGAGGCCTATTTCAAGGAGTATCCGGCGCTCGCCGTGGCCCCGCTCGGTTTCACGCTCGAGACCTTGACCCACACGGTTCGCCTCGTCGTCAGTGGGCTTTTCGACGAATTTCCGGCGCTCAAGATCATCGTCGGCCACCTCGGCGAGACCGCGCCCTATCTGATGTGGCGGACCAACTATTTGATCCAAGAGCGCATGCCGATGCCGCGGTCTTTCGCTGATTATTATCGCGAGCACTTCTGGCTGACGACCAGCGGCGCCTTTTCCGATTCCGCGTTGACTTGTGCGATCTCTGAAATGGGCGCTGAACGAATATTATTTTCGGTCGACTGGCCATTCATGCCCAATCTTGCTGGCCGGAAATGGTTGGATGCTGCACCGGTGAGCGAACACGATCGGACGCTGATTTTTGGCGACAATGCAAGAAAATTGTTGAGACTGTCATGACGGTTAGAGCCGAAGCCCGCTGCCCGCTTGCGGTGTAAGAGCAGACACTGGCTGTCTAGCCGCAGAAATCAGCTATACTGAGTAAAGTCACGGACGCAAAGTTGCGATCTGAAGCAGGAGACGGGCGATGGCACGGCACGCGACCTATGTTCCTCACGGCGTAATCCCGGCGGTGCTATTGCCGTTCGACAACGATCTCGCGATCGACGAGTCGAGCTTCCGCAAGCATTTGCGCGATGTGGCAGCGACCGAAGGGCTTTCTGCCATCACAATTAATGCCCATTCGACCGAGGTCGCTTCCTGCACCTTTGACGAGCAGAGACGCGTGCTTGAGATCGCGCAGGACGAGGTCGGCGCCCGCCTGCCGCTGATCAATGGCATCTGGGCGGACGGCAGCGTCGAGGCCGCGCGCATCGCACGCATGGCGGCGCAGGGCGGTGCTTCGGCCCTGCTTGTATTCCCGCCAGCTCCTTTCACCCTCGGCCAGTCGCCGGCTATGGCACTCGCGCATTTCAAACGCATTGCGGATGCAACCGACCTGCCGCTGATCGTGTTTCAGTACCCGCTCGCCACAGGGCAGGGCTATCCCAAGGACACGCTTCTGAAGCTATGCGATGAGGTTCCGACCATCCGCGCCATCAAGGACTGGATCGGCAACGTGCCACATCACGAATGGCATGTCCGCACACTGCAAAGCCTGCCGCGGCCGGTGAACGTACTTACCACGCACAGCTCGTGGCTGTTCCCGTCGCTGGTGCTCGGCTGCAATGGTCTTTTGTCCGGCTCGGGCAGCGTGATCGCGGAATTGCAGGCGCAGCTGTTCCGCGCCGTGCAGAGGAACGACCTCGCCGAAGCCAAACGTGTGCATGAGCGAATCGAGTCGACCGCGCGCGTGTTCTACGCCGACCCCTTCGTCGACATGCACAATCGTATGAAAGAGGCACTGGTGCTGCTCGGCAAGCTGCCGCGCGCGGTCGTGCGCCCGCCGCTTGTGAAGATCGAGCGCGCGGAAATCGCACGTATCCGTCAGGCTCTGATTGAAGCGGGATTGCTTGACAAGAACGCGGCGAGAGATGCGGCGTAGCTAGTCGTCATTCCGGGGCGCGCCGCGGAGCAAGCCTATCTCCGTCATCCTGAGGTGGCCGCGCGAAGCGCGGCCCTCGAAGGATGCACGGCCCGGGGCCGTCGCCCTTTGAGGCTCGCGATCTTCGGTCGCTCGCGCCTCAGGGCGACGGGTCAAACACTCACATAATCGCAAACTCGGTATTCTTCCGGTCGGTGACCAACATACTGCCCGGATAGTGCGTAATGCAGAACTCCGGTTTCACGGTGGCGATCACCGACTGGGGCGTTACCCCACAGGCCCAGAAGACCGGTAATTCATCCTCGTGTACCGGCACCGCATCGCCGTAGTCGGGCTTGGCCAGATCGGCGATCCCGATCAGTTCCGGCTTGCCGATATGGACGGGCGCGCCATGCACGGCCGGAAACCGTGTGGTGATCTGTACCGCGCGGATTGCATTCCGAGCGGAGAGCGGCCGCATCGACACAACCATCGGCCCGTGGAAGGGCCCGGCCTCGTGTGTGGCGATCGTTGTGCGATACATCGGCACGTTGCGGCCAAGCGATATGTGTCGCAACTCGATACCTTCCGCCATCAGCGCTTCCTCAAACGAAAACGAGCAGCCGATGACGAAGCTCACCAGATCGTCGCGCCAGAACTCGCGCACATCCTCCGGCTCGGCAACCAGCTCGCCATTCTTCCAAACGCGGTAGCGCGGCAGATCGGTGCGAATGTCGAGATCGTCGCCGAGATCCGGCACCCGCCAGTCGCCGGGCGCGGACGTGCCGATCAACGGGCACGGCTTGGGATTGAGCTGGCAGAAGCGCAAGAAATCGGCGGCGAGCGCTTTTGGCAAAATGGCGAGGTTGCCCTGCACGTAACCGGGCGCGAGCCCGGCGGTCGGCGCGCGATGCCCGGCGCGAATGGCCAGCCTGACGGCCAGGCCGCTGTCCGGTGTGGGTGCGTTGTCTCGGCGCAGAGGCGTAACGGCCATTGGCTTGATCCACTTACTGCCGCGGCAAGCTATCATCGGCCACTGTGGCGTTCGAGCGTGCCTGCGTATTTCTCGGGCATCATACGACCATGTGAGTGGCCATGCATCAATATGAAGATAGCGGTTGAAACTTGCGGCTGGATCGCGTTTGCTACCGGCACAAATTTCGGAAGAAAAGCCCGCCAAACAGGGCTTGTCAGGGGAGGATAATTTCGATGTCAAACTACGGTAGGAGTCCGTTCGCGCTAGCCGCAATCGCCATCGCATCAGCGGCCATTGTGCCGGCGCAGGCGCAGCAACCGGCAGCGCCAGCGGCGCCGGTGAAACTTGGTATCGTCTCGTTTCTGACCGGACCGGCCGCGTCGCCGTTCGGCATTCCGGGCCGCAATGGCGCCGAGATCGTGATCGAGGCGCTCAACGCCGGCAAGGCGCCCGCGCCGTTCAATACTGTGGGTTTCGGCGGTGCCAAGATTGAAGCCAAATATGTCGACGAGGCGGGCACCGTCGCCAACGTCGTTACCGAATACCGCAACCTCGTGCAGCGCGATCAGGTTGATGCCGTGGTCGGTTACGTTTCTTCGGGAAGCTGCCTCGCCGTCGCGCCGGTCGCCGAAGAACTCAAGGCGCTCACCGTGTTTTACGATTGCGGCACGCCGCGCATCTTCGAGGAGAAGGCGCGCAGCTATGTCTTCCGCGTCAGCCCGCACGCGACCATGGATAACGTCGCGGCGGCGCGTTACGTGCTCGCCAAGAAAAAGAATCTTACGACCTATTCCGGCATCAACCAGAACTATGCCTGGGGACAGGACTCCTGGCGCGATTTCCAGGGTGCCATGAAGGTGCTCGCGCCCAAAGTCGAAGTCGACAAGGTTCTGTTTCCGAAGCTGTTCGCCGGCGAATACGGCGCCGAAGTCTCGACGCTTCTCACCTCGAAATCGCAAGTGCTGCACACCAGTTTCTTCGATGGCGATCTCGAGGGCCTGGTCTATCAGGAGCAGGCACGCGGCCTCGACAAGCGCATGACAATCATCATGACGACCGGCGAGGCGGCGATCTGGCGCCTGCGCGACAAAATGCCGGACGGCACGATCATCGGCGGCCGCGGCGCCAACGGTCCACTGGCGCGTGACACCGAGATCAACAAGTGGTTCCAGAAAATCTACGCGGACCGCTACAACACGCCGCCGACATATCCGGCCTACCAGATGGCTCAGTCGCTGCTTGGCCTGAAGATCGCTTACGAGAAGGCAGCAAAGGCCGGCGGCAAGCCGAATGCCGATGCCATCGCAGCAGCGTTCAAGGGCATCGAGTTCGAGGGTCCGGCTGGCCACGTGAAGATGGCGCTCGGTGATGGGCATCAGGGCATTACGGAGACGGCCTACGGCACCTATAAATTCAACAAGCAGAAGAAAGAGCCGGAAATCGTCGATGTCGTGCGCTACCCGGCCGAATGCGTAAATCCGCCGCCGGGCGTCGAAGCCGAAAAGTGGATCGCCGATGGCATGAAGGGCGCCAAGTGCAACTGATGCACCGGCGCTGAAACGACGATGTGCGGCGGAGGAGGGCAAGCAGCCATTCTCCGCCGCTCCGTGCTTTTAAACCCAGCGGTTCCGCCGTGCTGACCGTTTTCGCCATTCTGACTGATGGCCTCGTTTACGCGGCCTATCTATTCATCGTCGCGATCGGCCTGACGCTGATCTTCGGCGTAATGAAGATTTTGAACGTCACCCACGGATCGTTCTACGCCTTCGGGGCCTACGGCGCCGCCACCGCAGTTGGCATCTATGCCAATTCCGATCTGCCGGCGGCGCTCGGCTTCTTGTTCATGATCGCGCTCGCAATGGCGATCGGCATCGTGATGGGGATCGTACTCGAGCGCGGAATCCTGCGACTGGTTTACGGCCGCGACGAAGTGGTCGTCGTATTGGTCACCTACGCCGTCTTCCTCATCCTCGAGGATGTCATCGTGCTGATCTGGGGCGCGCAATCCTACGGCGCCTATCAACCCATGGTCGCGGCCGGCAATATCGAGATCGGCGATCTTGTGCTGTCCAACTACGACATCATTCTGGTGATCATCGCCGCGGCAGTCGCTGCGCTTGCCTACTGGTCGCTGAAATTCACCCGTTACGGCCGGCTCCTGACCACGGTGATCTTCGACCGCGAAACCGCGGCCGCCTTCGGCATCAACGTCACGCTGGTCTACACGGTTACCTTCATCATCGGCGCCATGCTGGGCGCACTTGGTGGAGCGGTGATGGCTCCGAAGATCGCAGTCACGCTTGGAATCGGTGTCGAGGTGATCGTGCTCGCCTTCGCCGTGGTCGCCATCGGCGGCATGGGCTCCATCGAAGGCGCACTCGTCGGCGCGCTGATCGTCGGTATCTGCCGCGCGGCGGCGGTGCATCTGATGCCGCAGATCGAGTTGTTCGTCATCTACGGCGTGATGGCGCTGGTGCTGGTCGTGCGGCCGTATGGCCTGTTCGTGCGCGCGCAGCCGAGAAAGATCTGACATGACGGGCCGGACGCAGTTGATCGGCGCTCTTATGTTCCTGCTCGCGGCGGCCGCGGCCCCCGTATTGCCAGATTGGGTTGCCTCCCTCGTCACCATTGCCTTTGCGAATGCGCTGGTGGTGCTCGGCCTCGTTGTCCTGTGGCGGGCCGGTCTCGTCTCGTTCGGCCAGGCGCTTTATTACTGTATCGGCGCCTATACCGTCGCACTGATCGCGCGCTGGACCGGCTTTACCGACGCCGTTGCTCTCGTCCTGCTCGGCGGCGTGGGTGCCGGTCTGGTCTCCGCCGTGGTCGGTCTCCTGCTCGCGCGCTACCGCGAAATCTTCTTCGCCATGCTCAGCCTGGCGCTGTCGATGATCCTTTATGGCGTTCTCGTGAAAACCGAGTCGCTCGGCTCCACCGACGGCTTCAGCGTGACGACGCCGACTTTCTTCGGCTACGCGCCGCACGGCGACAAGCTCGGGCTTTCGCTCTATTGGCTCACGCTGGCGGTCGATGCGGCGGCCGCAGTGCTGGTGTCGGCCTATTTTCGCTCGGTTGCAGGCAGCTTGGCCGCGCCAATCCGCGACAACGAGATCCGAGTCGAGTTTCTCGGTGTGTCGGTCACCGGCATCATCCACACGAAAGTGGTGATCGCCGGCGTTCTCGGCGGGCTCGGCGGCGCGCTGGCGGCGCTCTCGATCGGCCACGTTGATCCCAACATGGCCTACTGGACCACGTCGGGCGGCTTCGTGTTCGTGACGATTCTCGCTGGCGCCGGTTCGGTCGCCGCCGCCTTTGTCGGCTCACTCGCGTTCGAGGCCGTGCGTTCCTTCGCTGTCGATGTGATGCCGGGCCTGTGGCAGATGACGCTCGGCTCGGTGCTGCTGCTCACCATCCTGTTCCTGCCGGACGGTCTCGGCTCTTTCGTGTCGCGCCTCAAGCGGCGCGGAGAGGTGAAGGCGCCATGAACGGCAACACCAGCGCCATCCTCGCCGTGCGCGACCTGGAAAAAACCTTTGGCGCGCTGGTGGCCGCGCGCGACATCACCGTCAGCGTTCCGGCCGAGCAGACCGTCGGCGTCATCGGCGCCAATGGCGCCGGCAAGACCACCTTCATCAACATGATCACCGGCCATCTGACGCCCTCGAAAGGCACCATCCTGTTCGAGGACAAGGACATCACCGGCAAGCCTTCGCGCGAAATCACAAGGCTCGGCATCTCACGCTCGTTCCAGGTGGCACAGATTTTTCCCTCGCTAAGCGTGTTCGACAATATGTGCATCGCCGCCGCGATCGCGCGCCGAAAGGGCGGCCTGCTCGGCAACGTCACCACACCGCTGCACTCCCCGGCCGCGACCGCCGAAGCGGAGGCGACCATCGAGCTATTCCAGATTGGTCGCTACCGTCACGCGGTGGCCAGCACATTGCCGCAGGGCGTACGCAAGCTCCTGGACATAGGCATGGCGGTGGTGGGCTGGCCGCGGCTCTTGCTGCTCGACGAGCCGACCAGCGGGATCTCCATCGAGGAGAAGTTCGACCTGATGAACGTGGTGATGTCGGCGCTCAAGACGCGCAAGATCACCGTGCTGTTCGTCGAGCACGACATGGAGATCGTCGGTCGTTTTGCCGACCGCGTGCTCGCCTTCTATGACGGCACCGTCATTGCCGACGGCACGGCGAGCGAAACGCTGGATAATCCCCGTGTGCAGGAACTGATCAGCGGTGTCCGGCTGAAATCGGGCGCGGGAGGCAGCCATGCTTAGGGTCGAGGGCCTCAGCGTGTCGATTGGGCCGATTCCCATCATTCGCAATGCCTCGCTCGCTGTGAATGAAGGCGAGATGTGCGGCCTGATTGGGCGCAACGGCGCCGGTAAGACCACGCTGTTGCGCGCACTGATGGGCGCGTTGCCCGCGCATGGGAAGGCGGAGCTTGGTCACGTAGACCTGTTGACGCTGCCGGCGCATCGGCGCGCCGGCCATGGTATCGGCTATATGCCGGAAGATCGTCGGCTGGTGCCTGAATTCACGGTCGAGGAAAATATCCGGCTACCGACCTGGGCGACGCAGGTCGACGGCGTCGATCAGCGGCTGGAATGGATATTTTCGATCATGCCAGAGGTGGCCCGCTTCGCCGGCCGGCGCGCGCTTGAACTGTCCGGTGGCCAGCAGAAGATGGTTGCACTGGCGCGCGCGCTGATGGCAGGCACGCGGATTTTGCTGCTCGATGAACCGTTCGAAGGGCTCGCGCCGGCACTTGCGCGCCGGCTTGGTGAGGTGCTGGCCAACCTGAAAAACGAAGGCGTTTCGGTGTTGATCGCGGAATCGAACGAAGTGCACGTGCTCGACTTGCTGGCGCGTGCCTTTTTTATCGAACGCGGCTCGGTGAGTGATAAGAGGTAAAGATGCCACGTGTACAGCGGGCTCCCTCTCCCCGTTGGGGAGAGGGTTGGGGTGAGGGGGCTTCTAGAGTCTCGAGTTTATAACCCCTCACCCGGATCGCTGCGCGATCCGACCTCTCCCTATGGGAGAGGTGAAGAGCGTGTGTGGCTTGCGACGAATCTCAATCGCACCGTGCGATCATTCCGCCATCGACCACGATCTCCGTGCCGGTTATGAAGCGCGCTTCATCGGAAGCGAGGAACAGCGCAGCGTTGGCGGTATCCTGGCCGTCGCCCATAAAGCCGATCGGAATGCGCTCAAGCCGCGATTTCAACAGCGCCTCGACGTCACCGCCCGCGCGCTGCTTGGCAAGGCGGGCCTCCACCATCGGCGTGTGCAATTGCCCGGGGACCACTGTGTTCACGCGGATGCCCTTGCTCGCATATTGCACGGCAACCACGCGCGACAGCTGTATGACGCCGGCCTTGGTCGCGGCATAGCCGACCTGTGCAGAACCGGTCCAGCGCAAGCCGGATGTCGACGCAACGTTGACGATGGCGCCGCTCTTTTGTCGCTCCATCACCGGCAGCACATGCTTGAGAGTGAGAAAGACGCTCTTCAGATTGGAGTCGACCTGCGCGTCCCAGACGTCCTCGCTCATCTCCACCGGGCCGCCATGGGCAGAGCCGCCGACATTGTTGACGAGCACGTCGATGCGGCCAAAACGATCGAGGCAGGTTTTCATCATGACTTCGACCGAAGCGGCGCCGGTGACATCGCATTGATGGGTGACGATTTCGCCGCCTGCAGCTTTCACCCGCTCGACGGTTTCCTTGACGCTGTCGAGATCGCGGTCGACGGCAAAAATTTTTGCGCCTTCTTCGGCGAACCGTACCGCGGTCGCGCGCCCGTTACCCCAGCCAGGCCCGACACATCCGGCGCCGGTGACGATCGCGATGCGGCCTTGCAAGCGTCCGCTCATGGTGTTGCTCCGGTCAAACGACGCGCTGGCGCGAAGCGGTAGAAGCGCTGCGGATTGTCTACCAACAGCGCCTGCCGGGCGGATTCGCCGGGCGCGATTTCGTCCAGTATATCAACCAGCAGGCCGTCGTCGGGTACCGGACCCTGGTGGTTCGGGTGCGGCCAATCGGTGCCCCAGACACAGCGCGTGCCAAACTCTGCTACCAGTTTGCGCGCGAAAGGTATGGCATCGGAATAGGGCGGGCCCCGGCGCGTGGCGCGGTCGGCGCCGCTGACTTTTACCCACACGTTGTCGTCGTCGAGCAGCGCAAGGAGTGCCTGGAATGCAGGCTGGTTCAGGCCGAGGGAGGCGTCGATACGACCCATATGGTCGATGACAACGGGCACGGGCGAACGCTTGATCGCTGGTGCAAGCTCGGCGATTAGGCTGGCCTCCATGTGAATTTGCAGATGCCAGCCGATGCCGGCGAGGCGTTTGCCGAACGTGATCACGTCGTCAATCTTCGGGCCGCTGGCGAGATGCGTCATATAGTGGAAGCGTGCGCCGCACAGGCCTGCAGCGTCGAGCCGCTTCAGCTCGGCATCCGAAATCGTTACCGGCACCAGCGCGACGCCTTTGTAGGCGCCGCCGGTCGCGATCGTAGCGCCGGCAGTCACCGAATTGTCGAAGCCGTGGCAGGCCGGCTGAACGATGACACAATGCTGGATGCCAAGCCGCTCATGCAGCTTGAACAGCAGCTCCTTCGGCGCATCGGAAGGTGTGTAGCGACGGTCGTCGGCGAAAGGAAAGCGTGCGCGCGGCCCAAATACATGAACGTGCGCATCGCACGCGCCGGCGGGCAATTTCAGTTTCGGAACGCTGGGCGATGCCATCCAATAGGGTGGATCGGCGGGTGTATGAGCGCCGTGCGACATCATGGTTCCTTGGCGCGCGTACGTTCGAAAGCCGGTTCGTGCGCTGAAAACCGGTCCAGCCATTTAACGAGCCCTGGGAAGGCAGAGCGCCAATCCACTTGCTTGCGCCAGTCGAGATAGCCGAGGGCGCAAGAGAGGCCGATCGAGACAATGTCGGTTTTTTCCGGGCCAGGCGGCGACGCTTCGAACGCGGCCAGCCCGCGCATGATCTTGCCGCGCTGATGATCGAGCCAGCGCGGCGAGTGCGGCAGATTGGGGCGAAAACGGCTTTCGTAGACCACCAGGATTGATGCATCCATGATGCCGTCGGCAAGCCGCGCCAGCGTCAGGGTTTTGAAGCGGGCAGGGCCACGCAGCGGCAGCAGGCGGTCGGTGCCGGCAACATCCTGCAGGAATTCAATGATGATGCCGCTGTCGTAGATCGTATTGCCGTCGGCCAGCACGAGGCACGGCATTTTCCCAAGCGGATTTTGCTGGCGCAGGGTGTCGTTTTCGTCGAGCGGGTTGGCGGGTTGGAGCGTCACGCGCCCGGTCAGACCGAGCGCGTCTATGGCCATGCGGACCTTGCGCCCGAACGGCGAGGTCACCGTCGAGCGCAACACGAAGTTTTCGGCCGAAACCATTACGAAATCGCCGGCTGGCTTATTTCTCGGTATGGACGCCGGCGTCCGCGATTACTTTCGCCCATTTCTTGGTTTCACTGGCGATATAGTCGCGGAAGTGCTCGGGCGTATCGCCGACAAGGATAGCGCCCTGGCTTGCCAGTTTTTCGACGACGGTCGGATCCTTCATGGCTTCGACCGCGGCCTTGTTGAGCACGGCGACGACCTGCGGAGGCGTTTTCGCCGGTGCAACCATGCCATACCAATTTTCGGTTTGCAGGTTGGGCATGCCGGCCTCCACGGTGGTCGGCACATCGGGCGCGCTTGGCACCCGCTGCGTGGTGCCGACCGCGATCGGCTTGAGCTTGCCGGCCTTGATCTGCGGCAGCAGCACCGGCAAATCGAGGAAGACCATTTGTACTTGCTGTGCGAGCAAGTCGTTCACCGCGGGAGCCGCGCCGCGGTAGGGGACGTGCACGATATTGATACCGGCAGTGAGCTTGAGCAGTTCGCCGGCCAGATGCGGCATGCTGCCAGGGCCTGATGAAGCGAAGTTCAGCTTGCCGGGCTGCGATTTCGCCAGCGCTACCAGTTCCTTCATGTCCTTGGCGGGAACGTTGGTCGCCACCACCAGCATCTCCGGCACCTTGGCGACCAATGTGATCGGTTGCAGATCCTTGAGCGTGTCGTAGGCGACTTTCTCCATGCTCGGGCTTATGGCGAGCGCGCCGGCGCTGGCGATGGCAATCGTGTAGCCGTCTGGAGCCGCCTTCGCGACCACGTCGGTACCGACCACGCCTCCTTGTCCGGACCGGTTGTCGACGACAATCGTCTGCTTGAGGATTTCCGACATGCGTTGGCCGACGACGCGCGCGATGATGTCGTTCGGCCCACCGGGCGGGAACGGCACGATCAGCCGGATTGTCTTGTTGGGAAAATCCTGCGCCGGGGCGAGGCTCGGGCACAGCAAGGCAAATCCAATCAGCAGCGGTCTCAAGGCTTTCACGGTAATCCTCCCCCGTTCAAATGGCGTGCGGAGCGTTTGCGCCCGCGGCAGGCTTGCGGGACCTGCACTCTCGCCCACCTTACGTCAACGCCGAGTGTGGGCGCCAGCCGCAGCGCCGATTTCAGGACTTGACTTTATTCCTATAGGAATATATACAGATCGTATCCCGCCCCGTTACCGAGGGGTGTCTGATCAGCGTCTCCAGACGCGGGGCGGGGAGCGGTGGCCGGGGAATTCCATGCATCGGAGATGCGATGTCATGGCCCGGCGGTCCAAGCCGCTTCGTCCCGGCGCGCCGGCCGCGCGTCACTGGGCCCCGTTGATGGTGGGCGCCGGCAAACCGGTCAAAGGTGAGCCGACCCCGTCTGGGCCCGCAGCGGTGGGTGAAAAGGTATGCCCACCGGGGGCGATGCGGAGCAAGCCTATAAACACCGCGCGCGGGACGCCTTGGGTTTGGCGGACTTGCGGCGTGCCTGGCCTGCGCTTTTAGCGAGCGAAGGCTGGCACTCAACGACACTCGACAAGCCTCGATGTCGCGAGGCGTCGAGGCCCGTGGGTCCGAGCACCCTTGTTTGCGCACACGGCGTAAACTTGCGTGCGCCTGCGACCCCTGGCGTCCCGCGCGCCCTCGGTTCTCTTTCCGGGTGACGCGCAAGTTGAAAGCAGGCGGCTCCCGACGCCTGTCCAAAAATCCGGGCGATGACGCTTGCCCTGGTTTTTGATTTTTTGCGAAAAGAAAAGAAATGAGAAGGAGCAGTAATGGAAATCGATTTGCCTGAAGTAGTGGCTGAGGTGAGGGCGGCGTTTGAGCGCTACGAAAAGGCGCTCGTCTTGAACGACGTGCCGACCCTCAACGAATTGTTTCGCGACGATACGCGCACCATACGCTATGGCGTGAGCGAAATTCTTTACGGCTCGATAGATATCAAGTCGTTCCGCGGCGCGCGCTCGCCAGTTGCGCTCGGGCGCACGCTGTCGCGCACGGTCATCGCGACTTTCGGCCGCGAATTCGCCGTCGCGTCCACGCTTTATGAACGTCCCTCCGCACCCGGAAAAATCGGCCGGCAGATGCAAACCTGGGTGAAATTCCCGGAAGGCTGGCGGGTGGTCGCGGCCCACGTCAGCCTGATGGACAAGCCGGCCGCCTAGGTTACAGCGCCGCTACCGCCTGCACCTCGACCAGCAGTGCTTCCTGCACAAGGCGGTCGATCATCAGCAACGTATTGGGCGGGTAGGCACCGTTTGCAAACATCTTCGGAAATTCACGCAGGCGGTACTTCATGAATTTGGGAATATCCTGCGAGTGCACCAGATAAGTCGTGAACTGCACGATGTTGCCCCAGCCAGCGCCGACCGACTTCAGTGCCGCTTCAATATTGGCGAAGGTCTGCACGCATTGGGCATCGAAATCATCGACACCCACGACCTTACCGTCGCGGTCGACACCGACCTGACCGGCAATGAAGATAAACTCGGATGCCTTCACGCGGGTGAGGTGGGAATACTGCCCCAGCGGCTTGCCGAGCGCGTCGGGATTGAGAATCTTGATGTCGGCCATCGTCGACTCCATCTCCTTACGCGCGGCGGCAAATCCGCTGCGGCGTCCGTGTTACTCCACCTGCACGCCGCTCGCCTTGATCGGCGCTTCCCACTTCTTGACTTCGCTCTTGACGAAATCGCCGAGCCATTGCGGGCTGCGTTCGGTCGGTCCGGCGACGGTTGCGCCGAGCTTCGCCAGACGCTCTTGCACCGATGTCGTCGTGATGGCGCCGACGGCCGCTTCGTTGAGCTTCTTCACGACGTCGGGCGGTGCGTCTTTCGGCAGGAACAGCGCGCTCCAGGTGTAGGCTTGCACATCGAGGCCCTGTTCGCCGGTCGTTGCGAGATTCGGCAGCACCGGCGAGCGCTCCTTGGTCATCATGGCGATGCCCTTCACCTTGCCGCCGTCGATCTGCGACTTGGCGGTCGCGATGATGTCGCACAGGAAGTCGATACGGCCGCCGATCAGATCCTGCATGGCCGGGCCGGTGCCCTTGTAGGGGACGTGCGTGATCATGGTGCCCATCGCGCTGTCGAGCACAACGCAAGCGAGATGAGTGGCAGACCCCGCGCCAGCCGAGCCGTATTGCATCTTTTCCTGGTTGGCTTTGGCGTAGGCGATGAACTCCTTGAAGTTGTTCACCGGCAGATCGGGCCGCGCGATGATCGCGATCGGCGTCACCGCAACAAAGGCGACCGGCGTGAAATCGGTCACCACATTGTAGAGAGGGTGCTTGTAGAGCGTCTGGTTCTGCGCGTGTGTGCCGACGCTGCCGAGGATCATGGTGTAGCCGTCGGGCTTGGCGACAGCGACGCGCTTGGAGCCGGTCATGCCGCCGGCGCCACCGACGTTTTCGACCACCACCGTTTGGCCGAGCAATTCGCCCATGCGCTGCGCCACTATGCGGCCGATGGTGTCCTGCGGTCCGCCGGCGGCGAACGGAATGACCATCGTTACGGGACGCGTGGGGAAGTCTTCGGCGGCGGCCGGTCCGACCAGCGCCAGCGCGGCAAAGGCCGCAGCAAACAGTACCTTTTTCATTGTTGTGCTCTCCACCTAAGAGGGAGAGCCTTGCTCGGCTCCGGCGTGTCGGTCAAGCCGTGTTGGGCAGCATGGCTAACCGACTTCGATGACTTCTTCGGGGAACTGGTGCAGCCGGTCGCCCGGCCCGTTACCGCCGATCAGGTAGTTGTCGCACAGCCAATTCAGATAGCCGGAGTGGATATACGTCGGATGGACGACGATGTTCATGTCCTTTTCGATGGCCATGGGCTCGTCGTGGCGCACCAGCGGACGCTCCACCAGGTCGTAGCCCTGCCCATGACAATAAAGTCGCGCTTCCGGCGGCCGGCCGTTCTTGCGCATGAAATCGTTGAAGGCGTCCCAGATGTCCTTGCAGGGCGTGCCGGGCTTGAGCAGATCGAGTGTGAATTTGCGAGATGCCTTGCAGAACTCAAGCTCATCCTTCATCGCCTGCGGCACTTTGACACCGACCACACAGGAACGGCCAAGTTCCGTGTACATGCCACCCGGCCCGTTGTCCTCGACCAGAAGCGCAATCTGATCACCCTTTTGGATGACGCGGTTTTGCAAATGCCGGTTGGCGAACTTGGACGGTTGGCCGAGCGGCATGGACGCGCAAAGGTAGATGCCGTTCTCGCTGCCGTGGCACTGGCTGTAGTGCTGCGCGACGGCGGCGACTTCGGTATCGCGCATGCCGGGCTTCACAGCAGCGAAGGCTGCGCGCATCGCGCCGTCCTGCATCAGCGCGGCGCGCTTCACGAGCTCCATCTCTTCCGCGCTTTTGATGACTTTTATTCTGTCGACCATCTCGGACGCATCGACAAAGCGCGCCTGCGGATATGTGCGTTTCATGTAGTCGAGCAACGCGTAGGACATCTGATAGGTGCCGACATAGCCGATGGTGCCGTTGGCGAACGGTTTGAGTGCCGATGCGGCGAGCTCGGGGTCGTAGTCCTTGGTGTAATGCGCGGAAGCATAGCTCGGCGTGGTGAGGATGCGCTTCACGCCGCGCCATGCGACAGGCGTGCCTTCAGATCGAAGATGATCGCCCGCCTCGCGGGGGAGACGCCGTTCTGATCGCCCTGCGCAGTCGCTTCACCGCCCCCGAATGGACCCTGACATACGACGGTCATTTCATCGTCGCGCGGGAAGACCACGGTGTTGGGATAGCCGTTGGTCGCCGGCATATCGGTGAAATAGCGCACATAGCCGCCCATGTGATCGTTGTTGTTCTGCATGAGCAGCACGTCGACCTTTTCGCGCTCCATGGCCGCGCGCACCGCGCGCCAGCGGCGCTCAAGCTCGGCATTGGAGATCGGGGTATTCAGACGTTCCGACAAAGCCATAGTTCAGTCTCCCCAGGACGCGGGCTTGCGCACGATATTGATCATGGACTTGAGATCGCCGGCGAGAAATTTGGCCATGTTGCCGGCGATCGTCGGCATGGCGCGATCTTCGTAACCCTCCGAATAGCCACCGAGGTGCGAGAAGATCGTCACGTTCTTGGTCTTCCACAAGGGATTATCGGGCGGCAGCGGCTCCTGCGAAAACACATCGAGCCCGGCACCGGCGATTTTTCCGGCCTCAAGGGCGGCAATCAAGGCGGGCTCGTCAACGACTCCGCCGCGCGCGACGTTGACCAGATAGGCGGTGGGCTTCATGGCGGAGAGGACTTTCTCGCCGACGATGCCACGCGTTTCAGGCGAGAGCGGTGTCAGTGCAACGAGGAAGTCGAGATCGGGAGCGATCGTTACAAGATCGTTGCGGTGGGCCATGCGATCGAAGCTTTTCGTTTCGCGCGGGCTGCCGCTGATGCCCACCACGGTCATGCCGAAAGCCTTGCAGATCGGCGCGAGATATTCCGCAATCAGCCCGACGCCGAGAATGCCGACAGTTTTGCCGGCAAGCAGATGCGACGGCCAGCGCTCCCACTTGCTGCCCGCCTGCGCACGCACCGAGCGCGGCATGTCGCGCGCAAGCGACAGCATAAAGGCAATTGTCGCTTCCGACACGGGCGCACCGTGGATGCCGCGGATATTGGTGACCAGCACCTCTTTGCCGAGCGAGGGGAGGTCGACGATATTATCGACGCCGGTGCCGAGAGCCTGGATCCATTTCAGCTTGGGTGCGTCGCGCACCACGTGATCGGCCATTGGAGGCGAAAAACACAGCAGAATGTCTGTGTCCGCAATGTATGGATCGACCTGGTTGTGATGCCCCACGACATTGATAGTGAGTTGCGGAAATCGCTCCAGCAGCATCGCCTTGTAGCGGGCGCGCATGGCTTCCTGGACTTCGGTGAGGATGAGCAAGTTTGGCATGGGGCCCGCAGGTATAGCGCGCGACCCCGAAACGGGGGAACCGGTTTTCGAACAAGATCACGCGCTGCATGTAATAAAGCTAAATTCCGGCGTGGCAAATATCCGCGACGGGGTGACCCGCATTGCGGGTCTGCGCTAAGCTTGATCGGGGCTTACGGCCAATTGACGTTTGGCGTGCGCCATAGTCCCTATAGAACGTCGTTGGTCCGGGAGAGTGGTGAAGTGATATGAAGAAGGTCTATCCCGATGCTAAAGCCGCGCTTGCCGGCCTGCTCAAAGACGGAATGCTGATCTGCGCCGGGGGCTTTGGCCTCTGCGGCATTCCCGAGACGCTCATCCTGGCGATCCGCGACAGCGGCGTGAAGAATCTCACGATTGTGTCGAATAACGCGGGCGTCGACGGCGCCGGCCTCGGCCTCCTGCTCGAAACGCGGCAGGTGAAGAAGATGATTTCGTCCTATGTGGGAGAAAACAAGCTGTTCGCGCAGCAGTACCTGGCAGGCGAGCTGGAGATCGAATTCAACCCGCAGGGCACACTGGCCGAGCGCATTCGCGCCGGCGGCGCCGGCATACCCGCTTTCTTTACCCGCACCGGCGCCGGCACCGATATCGCCAAGGGCAAGGAAGAGCGGGAATTCGACGGCGAGCGTTACATCATGGAGCGCGGCATCGTCGCCGATCTTTCCGTCGTGCACGCCTGGATGGGCGACCACGAAGGCAATCTTGTCTATCGAAAGACGGCCCGCAACTTCAATCCGATGATGGCGAGCGCCGGCAAGGTGACCGTCGCCGAGGTCGAGCACCTGGTGCGTCCGGGCGAAATCAATCCGGACCACATCATCACGCCCGGCGTCTATGTGAAGCGCATCGTCCATGTGCCCAACGCAACCAAGCACATCGAGCAGCGCACCGTTCGCAAGCGCGTGCCTGCTGCCGCAACCGGAGAAGAGGTCTAACCACAATGCCCTGGACCCGCGATCAAATGGCCGAACGCGCCGCCAAGGAATTGCGCGATGGCTTTTACGTCAACCTCGGCATCGGCATCCCGACGCTGGTATCGAACTACATTCCTGACGGCATGACGGTACAGCTGCAAAGCGAGAACGGCATGCTTGGCTTCGGGCCTTTCCCCTACGAAGGGGAGGAAGATCCCGATCTGATCAATGCCGGCAAGCAGACCGTCACGGAGCTGCCAACGACGAGCTTTTTCTCCTCGGCGGATTCCTTTCGCAATGATTCGCGGCGGTCACATCGACATCGCGCTGCTTGGCGCCATGCAGGTGGCCGAAAACGGCGATCTCGCGAACTGGATGATCCCCGGCAAGATGGTGAAAGGCATGGGTGGCGCCATGGACCTCGTCGCCGGCGTCAAAAAGGTGGTGGTGATCATGGAACACACCGCCAAGGACGAGCCAAAACTGTTGCACAAGTGCAGCCTGCCGCTTACCGGCGCCGGCGTGGTCGACATGGTGATCACCGATCTCGGCGTGTTCAGTATCGATCGCAAAAAGGGCGGCATGACGCTCATCGAGCTGGCGCCCGGTGTGACGATCGACGAGATCACCAAGAAGACCGAAGCGACTTTCAAAGTCGATCCGAAGCTCAAGCACTAGCTGCGCGGGATTCTTCAGACTTGCCGGATCGTGGGCGAACTCACGTCGTCCGGCGAGGTGCTTTCGAGGAATTCACGGAAGTTCCTGCTAAAGCCGAGCCGCCGTTCCTTCCACCAGAGTTGGGTGCCGGGACGGTGAAAGAACCAGAGCAGGTTGTCGCGGTGGCCGAACCAGAAGTCGTCGTCGATCATGCCGGACTGGTATTGAAAGAAGACATTCTCATAGCGGCGAAAGAGGCTGATCCCAAGATAGGCGAACTGCAAATACTCATCGCTATCCAGCTTGGTTGGATCGGCCATTCCAACGGAAAAGATTCTCGCCTTTTCTTTGGATTGGCCGATGATTGCGGCCATTTCGCCCAACGCCTGGGTGGCGAACTGATAGGTCTGAGAATAGGTCGCTTTAGTGCTGCGCCTCACCTGCAATGCGAGATAAACCACTGTTAACGAAACCGCGACGGTCCCAACGATGCTGGAAATAGTTTGAACGAGCGTCCAGGTCATGGCAGGACTCCAAGCAATGCATTCACTCACAAATCGCTGCACCGTACCATAACGAACAAGCGCCACGGAATTTGCCCATGTTGTCCGAAGCCGATCGCAAGAAGGCCGCCGATATCCTGATGGCGGCTCAAAATGAACGCAAACAGGCGGTCCAGCTGCACGTCACCTTCCCGAACATCGCCATTGAGGATTCCTACGCGATCTCGACAGAGGTGGCGCAGCGCAAGATTAAAGCCGGGGCAAAACTGATCGGGCACAAAGTCGGTCTTACCTCCAAGGCGATGCAGCGCTCGTCAATGATCGACGAGCCGGACTATGGCTATATTCTGGATGACCAGCTGATCGGCGATGGCGCGAAAGTGAAACATGCGGACTACTGTAAACCGCGTGTCGAGGTTGAGCTTGCCTTCATCATGGGCAAGCGGCTCATGGGGCCGGGTGTTGGCCTCACGGATGTGCTGCGCGCAACCGAATATGTGGTGCCGGCGATCGAGATCGTCGATGCGCGTTTGCAAGACCAGCGCAAGATCGTCGATACCGTTGCGGATAACGGCGCGGCGGCCGGAATTGCGATGGGTGGACGCCCGGTCGGCCCGCTCGATGTCGATCTGCGATGGGTCGGCGGCATCATGTATCGAAATTCCGAAATCGAGGAGACAGGACTCGCCGCCGGAGTTCTCGGCCATCCGGCGCTCGGCGTTGCCTGGCTCGCAAACAAGATCGGTCCGCACGGGCACGCGCTCGAGCCGGGCCATATCGTGCTCGCCGGCTCGTTCACCCGCGTGGTGTTCGCACAAAAAGGTGACACGCTGCACGCCGACTTCGGGCCGCTGGGCGGCATCGCCATTCAATTCGTGTAGCGCATGATCCCGAAAAGTGGGAACCGGTTTTCGGGCAAGATCATGCGCCACTAAGAAAGAGCCACATCATGCCTGAGATGCAACGTAACGCCTTCAAGCACGCGCTCGCCGCCGGAAAATTGCAGATCGGCCTGTGGTCGAGTTTGTGCAGCAATATCGCGGCCGAGATTATTTCCGACAGCGGGTTCGACTGGATCCTGCTCGACACCGAGCATTCGCCGAACGAGATTCCAGATCTGGTCACGCAGCTTCAGGCGGTGCAGCGCGGCACGGCGACCCCGATTATCCGTCCGGCCTGGAATGATGCCGTGCTTGCCAAGCGCGCGCTCGATATCGGCGCGCAGACCTTGCTGTTTCCCTATGTGCAAAACGTGGAGGAGGCAAAGCGCGCAGTCGCGTCGACGCGTTATCCGCCGCAAGGTATTCGCGGCGTCTCCGTTGCCGCCCGGGCCAGCCGATATGGACGTGTGCCCGGCTATCTGACCAAGGCGAATGACGAGATTTGCGTGCTGGTTCAGGTCGAGACGCGCACGGCGCTTAACGAGCTCGAAGCAATTGCAAAAGTCGAGGGTGTCGATGGTGTGTTCATCGGTCCATCGGATCTTGCGGCCTCGCTCGGCCACCTTGGCAATCCGCAGCATGGCGAGGTGCAAAAAGCCATGGAGGATGCGGTGAAACGCCTCAGGGCGCTCGGCAAGCCGGCTGGCATCCTGACCGGAAACGAAGAGGAAGCCCGCCGCTATATTGAGTGGGGCTATCTGTTCGTGGCGGTCGGGGCCGATGTCGGCCTGCTCGCGCGCAATGCGGACGCACTCGCCAAGAAATTCAAGGGCGGCTAGCGCCGGCCGCTGGTCCGACCTTTGCGCTAGATCAAAGCGCACCCGTGGCGGCCATCCGATTGTTGCGCAGGCAACCATGGAGGCTGATCATGGCGGCACAGGCGGAGCCGATCCACGATATTGCGCATCTCGGAAGCGTCGAGCTGTTCACGCCCAAGCCCGACAAGAGCCTGTGGTACTTCCGCGACCTGCTTGGCATGGAGCCGGTCCATGAAGCCGGCCAGTCCGTTTATCTGCGCGGCTACGGCGACTACGCCACCAGCACGTTGAAACTGACCGCCGCAAGAAATGCGGGTGTCGGCTGCATTTCATGGCGGGCGTCGAGCCCGCAGGCGCTCGAGCGGCGCGCGAAGGCGATCGGAGATGCAGGCCTCGGCATCGGCTGGACCAATGGCGATTTCGGACGCGGCCGCTCGTTTCGTTTCCGGGATCCTGACGGCCATGTCATGGAAATTTACTACGAGGAGCAGAAATTCGTCGCACCGGCGCCGCTGCATTCAACGCTGAAGAATTTGCCTCAGAAATACACGGGGCGCGGCGTTTGCGTTCGTCGCGTCGATCACTTGGCGCTGCTTGCGACGGACGTGGAAGCCAACCGCAAATTCGCCCAGGAGCTGCTCGGCTTCCAGCTGCGCGAACAGGTGCGCTACGACAAGGGCAAGACCGAAATCGGCTCATGGATGAGCCCGACTGCGGTCCACCATCAGCTCGCGTATGTGGTGGATGTCAAAGGCGCGCACGGGCGTCTGCATCACTTCTCGTTATGGGTCGACAATCGCGACGACGTCATGCGCGCCGCCGATATCCTGGTCGAGAATGGCATCTTCATCGAAGCCGGCCCCTCGAAGCACAACAACTCGCAGGGCTTCTATCTCTATACCTACGAGCCCGGCGGCAATCGCGTTGAAATCTATTCTGGAAGCTTCTTGGTGTTTGCGCCCGACTGGGAGCCGGTCACCTGGAGCGAAGAGGAGCGCGGAACCGGGACCTATTGGGGCGCGGCACTGCCTGAGAGCTTCATCCAATACGCGACGCCCAATGTAGAAGGCGAAGGAACCGGCAAGACACCGGAATTTCCAGTCTTCTTCTGAACCAGCCAATTCTGAACGCACCAAGGATCGCCAATGTCATTGCCTCCCAGGATAGACCTCAATGCGGTGCGCGAGCACATCGGCGCTTATGCAGACACGGTGGCTTCGTTTGAGGACCGCGCGGAAATTTATCGCGAATTGATTGGTTTCGTGCCGCCGCGCATAGAGGCGCGGATGGCCGTTACCGGTGCGCTCGATCCGACGCTGCTCGACCTTCAGGAAGAGATGCGCGAGCACGCGATGTATCCGAAGTGCTTTGACGTTAAGACCGCGCAGCTGATGCTGTTCGGGATGCTGCTCATGGATATGAGCGATGCCGCGCAATTGCACGCAATTGCCGCACGTCGCGCCGGCGCCAGTTGGGAGGAGATGCAGGCGGTGGTGAGCCTGTGCTTCCTGTTTCGCGGCCTGCCGGCGGCCAACCGCGGTGCCGAAATCCTAGCGAATGTCGCCAAGCGCGAGACCGACCTCACGGCGGCCTGAATTGAGCCCCTTTATCGTTTTTCAGGTGGACCGGCCTAACCAGACACACTCAATACAATCAGTCACTTAGCTGGGTTACCGAACCTTTAGTAGGCCTTGCCGCGCGGCGCGAAAACCTGCCAAGAATGCAGGACGAGGGGCTGCTGCGTATGAGTGAACAGATGATCCTCGAGACTGAGGATCTCACGAAAGAGTTTGCCGGCTTTGTCGCCGTCAACGGCGTCAGCCTGCGCGTCAAGCGTGGGACCATACATGCTTTGATCGGCCCGAACGGCGCCGGCAAGACCACCTGCTTCAATCTTCTGACAAAGTTCCTGAGTCCGACGCGCGGGCGCATCCTGTTCAAAGGGCAGGACATCACCGCAATGCAGCCGGCAGACGTCGCTCGGCTCGGCCTCGTGCGGTCGTTTCAGATTTCGGCCGTATTTCCACATATGACCGTCCTGGAAAACGTTCGCATCGCGTTGCAGCGCCAACGTGGCGGTTCGTTCGATTTCTGGCGTTCGACATCGATGCTCGATAATTTAAACGAACGCGCGATGGAGCTCATCGCCGACGTGGGACTGTCCTCCGTCGCTGACTGGACCGCAGTCGAATTGCCCTACGGCCGAAAGCGTGCTCTGGAAATTGCGACGACCCTGGCGCTCGATCCGGAGATGCTGTTGCTCGACGAGCCAACAGCAGGCATGGGCCACGAGGACATCGACCGCGTCTCGCAGCTGATCAAACGCGTGTCAACCGACCGTACGGTGCTGATGGTTGAGCACAATCTTTCGGTGGTCGCCGATCTTTCCCACCACATCACCGTGCTTACGCGCGGCCGCGTGCTGGCGGAAGGAGACTACGACGCCGTGTCCGGCAATCCCGAGGTTCGCGAGGCCTATATGGGGGTTGGGCATGCTTGACGTGCGCACGCCGATGCTCGCGATCAAGGACCTGCAGGCCTGGTATGGCGAGTCTCACATTCTGCACGGCGTGGCCTTTGATGTGCACGAGGGCGAGGTGGTTACGCTGCTCGGGCGCAACGGCGCCGGCAAGACCACAACGCTAAAGTCAATCATGGGCATCGTCGGCCACCGCACCGGCTCGATACGCTTTCATGGTGACGAGCTGATCGGCCATACGTCCGATCACATCGCGCGCGCCGGTGTCGCCTTCTGCCCCGAGGAACGCGGCGTATTCTCGAGCCTCAGCGTCGAGGAAAATCTGCTGTTGCCACCCGTCGTCAAGCCCGGTGGGCTTTCGCTCGATCGCATCTTCGATTTGTTCCCCAATCTCAAGGAGCGGTTAGGCTCCAGCCAGGGAACCAAGCTCTCGGGCGGCGAGCAGCAAATGCTGGCGATTGGCCGCATCCTGCGCACCGGCGCGCGGCTCTTGCTGCTGGACGAGCCGACCGAAGGCCTCGCGCCCGTGATTATCCAGCATATTGGCAAGACTATCCGCGCGCTCAAGGAGCAGGGTTTTACCATCTTGCTGGTGGAGCAGAATTTCCGTTTCGCCTCGACCGTTGCGGATCGCTACTACGTCATGGAACATGGCCGCATTATCGACCAGTTCGCCAATACCGAGCTGGACGCCAATGTCGAGAAGCTGCACGACTATCTCGGTGTTTAATAAGAAAAACTGTCAGGGCAGGAAACCAGGGAGGAGACGTCGATGAAACGAATGATCAGTCTGACGGCCCTTGTCGTCATGTTGGCTTGCGGCACCGCTGCTGCGCAGCAATTAAACGTCAAGATTGGCGTCTTGACCGACATGTCGAGCCTTTATGCCGACGCCACCGGTCCCGGTTCGGTCGCTGCCGCCAAGATGGCAATCGCCGACTTCACCAAGGACCACCCGAACGTGAAGGTCGATCTCGTCAGCGGCGATCATCAGAACAAGCCGGATATCGGTTCGCAGTTGGCCAACCAGTGGTTCGATGTCGACAAGGTTGACATGATCATCGATGTGCCGAATTCCGGTGTCGCGTTGGCGATCAGCCAGATCGCCGCTCAGAAAAACAAGGTCTTTATCGGATCCGGTCCTGCTTCGTCCGACCTCACCGGGCCGAAGTGCAACGCCAATACCGTCCACTGGACCTACGACACCTGGATGCTCGCCAACGGGACAGGTAAGGCGGTCGTCAAGACCGGCGGCGATACCTGGTTCTTCCTGACTTCGGATTATGCTTTCGGACATGCGCTGGAACGCGACACCGAGGCGGTCGTACTCAAGAACGGCGGCAAGGTACTCGGCAAAGTCCGCCACCCTCTCAATACGAATGACTTCTCCTCGTTCCTTCTGCAGGCCCAGTCCTCAAAGGCCAAAATTATCGGCCTTGCCAATGCCGGCGGTGACACGATCAATTCAATCAAGCAGGGTGCCGAATTCGGCATTGCCAAGGGCGGACAGAAATTTGCGGGCCTTCTGGTGTTCGCGACCGACGTAAATGCTCTCGGTTTGCAGACGGCGCAAGGTTTGGTGCTGACCGAGACGTGGTACTGGGATCTGAATGATGCCAGCCGCGCATGGACCAAGCGCTGGCATCAGGAGCGCGGCGTGACCAACAAATATCCGGCCATGAACCATGCCGGCGTGTATGCGGGCACGCTGCATTATCTGAAAGCGGTGACTGCGCTTAAAAGCGCGGCCGACGGCAAGGCTGTGGTTGCGGAGATGAAGCAACTCCCGACAGACGACCCGCTGTTTGGTAAAGGCACAATCCGCGTCGACGGACGCAAGCTGCATCCGGCCTATCTGTTCGAAGTGAAAAAGCCGGAGGAATCAAAATATCCCGGCGATTTCTACAAGCTGCGTGCCACCATTCCCGCAGATGAGGCTTTCCGGCCGCTCAAGGAGGGCAACTGCCCGCTGGTCAGCGGCTGAATTCTGTTCAATTCAATCGATCCAAAACAACAAGGAGGATGCACTTATGAGAAAAACTTTGGGACTTGCGGCGCTGGCCGCGGTTCTCGCCTGCGGAGCGGCAAATGCCCAGCAGATCGACGTAAAGATCGGCGTGCTTAGCGACATGTCGAGCCTCTACGCCGATATCGGCGGGCCCGGCTCGGTTGCGGCCGCCAAGATGGCAATCGCCGATTTCACCAAGGATCATCCCAATGTGAAAGTTGAGATGATCAGCGGCGATCACCAGAACAAACCCGACATTGGCACCCAGATCGCCAACCAGTGGTACGACGTCGACAAAGTCGACATGATCATCGACGTTCCGAACTCGGGCGTTGCGCTGGCGGTCAGCCAGGTCGCCAGCCAGAAGAACAAGATCTTTATCGTCTCCGGCGCCGCTGCCTCGACGCTGACTGGCGAGAAGTGCAACGCCAATACCGTGCACTGGACTTACGACACTTGGATGCTCGCCAACGGTACCGGCAAAGCCATGGTGAAGACCGGCGGCGACACGTGGTTCTTCCTCACGGCTGACTATGCCTTCGGCCACGCTCTTGAGACGGACACCGCAGCAGTCGTCGAGAAAAACGGCGGCAAGGTGCTCGGCAAAGTGCGCCATCCGCTCAACACCAACGACTTCTCGTCGTTCCTGCTGCAAGCGCAGTCTTCAAAAGCAAAGGTGATCGGGCTGGCGAATGCCGGCGGCGATACGATCAACTCGATCAAGCAGGCGGCCGAGTTCGGCATCGTCAAGGGCGGGCAAAGCCTCGCCGGCTTGCTGGTCTTCGCCAGTGACGTGGCCGCGCTCGGTCTGCCGACCGCGCAAGGCCTGGTGCTGACCGAGACCTGGTATTGGGATGCCAATGACACCAACCGCGCCTGGACCAAGCGTTGGCAGCAGGAGCGGCAGGGTAAGTTCCCGACCATGATCCATGCCGGCGTCTATTCCGGCATCACGCACTACCTGAAGGCGCGTCTGGCGATGGGCCCGGGCGAGCATGACGGCAAGTCCGTTGTCGCCAAGATGAAGTCGATGCCGACTGACGATCCGCTGTTCGGCAAAGGCGAAGTCCGCGCCGACGGCCGTGTCATTCATCCGGCTTATCTGTTCGAAGTGAAGAAGCCGTCGGAATCAAAGTATCCCGGCGACTTCTACAAGCTTCGCGCCACCATCCCGGCAAACGAAGCCTTCCGCCCGCTTAACGAAGGCAAGTGCCCGTTGGTGAGCGGTTGATCGTGCAAGAGACAAGAGGGGCGGACACATCGTCCGCCCTTCGATCTCGCGGTGAATTATGTTCGAGATTCTCGGCATCCCTTCGCAGGCCTTGTTCGGGCAACTGTTGATCGGCCTGATCAACGGCTCGTTTTATGCGCTGTTGAGCCTGGGGCTGGCCGTCATCTTCGGCATGCTGAATATCATCAATTTCAGCCACGGCGCCCAGTACATGATGGGCGCCTTTGCGGCCTATCTCATTCTGCAATATTCGGGCCTCGGTTACTGGCCCGCGCTGATCATCGCGCCCATCGTGGTCGGCATTACCGGTGTCATCGTCGAGCGGCTGTTTCTGCAATGGCTGTATAAACTCGATCACCTCTATGGGCTGCTGCTGACTTTCGGGTTGGCTCTGATTTTCGAGGGCGTGGCACGCAATTACTTCGGCTCCGCCGGCTTGCCTTATACCGTGCCGGAATCGCTGCAGGGCGGACGCAACCTCGGTTTCATGTTCCTGCCCAACTATCGCACCTGGGTCATCGTCGCCTCTCTTACAGTCTGTTTCGGCACGTGGTTCGTGATTGAACGAACGCGGCTCGGCGCCTATCTGCGCGCGGCCACTGAAAACCCGACGCTGGTGCGTGCTTTTGGTATCAACGTGCCGCGCATGATCACGCTCACCTATGGTTTCGGCGTCGCGCTTGCTGCCTTCGCCGGGGTGATGGCGGCGCCGATCTATAATGTGTCACCGCAGATGGGCTCGGAGCTTATCATCGTGGTGTTCGCGGTAGTGGTGATTGGTGGAATGGGTTCGATCCTCGGCGCCATTGTCACTGGTTTCGGACTTGGCGTGATCGAAGGGCTTACCAAAGTCTTCTTCCCAGAGGCATCGAACACCGTAATTTTCGTCATAATGGCGATTGTGTTGCTGGTGCGGCCGGCCGGTTTATTCGGACGGAGAGCGTGATGGAACGCGTCGTCGACCCGCTAGCCAAGAAGCCGTCCTCGTTGCGTGCCCAAAGCGAGACCATCGGCTTTCTGGTTATGGTGGCGGTGCTGGTGGTTGCGCCGTTCGTGACCTATCCACTGTTCCTCATGCAGGCGATGTGTTTTGCGCTGTTTGCGTGCGCGTTTAACCTGCTGATCGGCTATGTCGGCCTTCTGTCGTTCGGCCATGCACTCTATTTCGGCTGGGCAAGCTATCTGTCTGCGCATGCCGCCAAGGTCTGGGGTCTCCCGCCCGAGCTTGCGATCCTGACCGGAACGGCGGCTGCGGCAGTCTGCGGCCTCGTTGCTGGCTCGCTGGCAATTCGCCGACAGGGCATCTATTTCGCCATGGTGACCCTGGCGCTGGCGCAAATGATGTATTTCGTCGCGCTGCAGGTGAAATTCACCGGGGGCGAGGACGGCATCCAGGCCGTGCCGCGCGGCCACCTGTTCGGTCTCGTCGACCTCAGGAACGAGATGGCGATGTATGCCCTGGTGCTGGTGATCTTTCTCGCCGGTTTTTTGTTTATTTACCGCATCATCCATTCCCCGTTTGGAGAAGTGTTGAAGGCGATCCGCGAGAACGAAACGCGTGCAATTTCGCTTGGCTACAAGACCGATCGCTACAAACTTGTCGCCTTTGTATTGTCCGCGACGCTCGCAGGCGTTGCCGGTGCGACCAAGGCGATCGTGCTGCAACTGGCTTCGCTCACCGACGTGAACTGGCCGATGTCGGGGGAAGTCGTGTTGATGACGCTCGTTGGCGGCCTTGGGACCATCTTCGGGCCGGTGGCTGGCGCTTTTGTGATCCTGGTGATGCAATTCAAACTCGCCCCGATCGGGGAATGGGTGCTGGTCATCCAAGGCGCAATCTTCGTGGCCTGCGTGCTCCTGTTCCGCCGCGGAATTGTTGGCGAGCTTGCCAACAAACTGCGTATTCGCCTTTAAGGCGCAACCGGTCTCTTTGAAACAACAGCGAATCGGCGTACACAGTTGTGGTTCCCACAAGCTGTATGCCGTTGTTTTCGTGCAATTTTCGGTTGTCGTCGATGCGAGTGGCGTCGTTCGATTGCCAGATTGGCGCGTGCCGGGGGGCACTCAATGGCAGCTCTGCAGGTCGGAGTACGCTTCGACAAGATCGCCGAGAAATGGCATGCCTTGGCGCAACGTCGGCTCGCCTATATCAGCGAGCTTGATCGCAGTGGCCGATGGAAATGGTACTACGCCGAGGAACAATTCAAGTCGCGCAAGCGCGACGCCGAACGCGCGGCGGCACTTTGGGCCACGCTCGCCGGCAAGCAGCCAGTGGCTGGAAAGGCCGATATTCGCCCAGCCGCGTAGTGCGCTTTCCCGGGATGGTCGTAGCCGTCGCGATCGCGGCCTTCGGAACGTGGCAAAGCGCAACTGCTCAAGATCTCAAACATGGCGAAGAACTGCTCACCCGCAGTTGCGGATCGTGCCATGCGATCGGCCGAAGCGGTGAAAGCGCGCACAAATTCGCTCCGGCGTTCCGCAACCTCGGGCAGCGCTACCCGATCGAGTCCTTGGAAGAGGCGCTGGGAGAGGGCATCATGGCCGGGCACCCGGATATGCCGGAATTCAAGTTTGACGCGAACGATGTCGGTGCAATCATTGCATATCTGAAGTCAATCCAGCAGCGCTAAACCGGCGCATCCCAGCCAGAGCCGTATCCAACTCATGCCCAGTCCCCTGTTCACGCCTTTTCGTATGGCGGGCCTCGAGCTTGCCAACCGCATCGTGGTCTCCCCGATGTGCCAGTATTCGGCCGACGACGGTTGTGCCAACGACTGGCACCTCATGCACCTCGGCATGATGGCGCACTCGGGAGCCTCGCTGGTGATTGTGGAGGCCACCCACGTCGAACGCCACGGCCGCATTACCCATGGCTGCCTGGGCTTGTATTCCGACGACAACGAAGCGGCTCTGACGCGCGTTTTGGGGCAGGCACGGCGCATGGGAAGCGCGAAATTCGGAATCCAGATCGCCCATTCCGGGCGCAAGGGCTCGGCCCAGCGTCCCTGGGAGGGCGGCGGTGCGCTCAAGCCGGAGGCTGATCCCTGGCCGACCATCGCCGCCTCGCCAATCCCGTTTGGCGAGGGTTGGCACACACCGCGCGAAGTCACCGAAGCCGACATGGAGCGCGTACGGGAAGCCTTCGTCGCCTCGGCGAAGCGCGCGCTGCGCATCGGATTCGACGAAATCGAATTGCACATGGCGCATGGATATCTGCTTCACGGCTTCATGTCGCCGATCTCCAACAAGCGCAGCGATCAATATGGAGGTTCGCTCGAAAACCGGCTGCGCTTTCCGTTGTCGATCGCACGCGCGGTGCGCGCCGCCGTGCCGAAAACGGTGCCGCTTGGCGCGCGAATCACGGGGAGCGATTGGCGCGAAGGTGGACTGAACGCCGACGACGCTGTGGCGATCTCCAAATCGCTGAAGGCGGAAGGCATCGACTTCATTTGCATTTCATCTGGCGGCGTCGCAGGGGACATCCGGAATCCCACAGAGCCCGGATACAACGTGCCCATCGCCGCGCGCATAAAAAAGGAAGCCGGCATTGCGACCCGTACCGTGGGCCTGATCGTAAAGCCTGAGCACGCTGAGCAAATTGTTGCCAAAGGTGAGGCCGATTTGGTTTCGATGGCGCGCTGTTTCCTCGACGATCCACACTGGGGCTGGCATGCAGCCAAGGCACTTGGCGCTGAAGTGGCGCGGCCGCCGCAATATCAACGCGCGGGCCCGAAACTGTGGGCGCCTGCCGCCGCCAAGCCGTGATCCGAACGCGGCTATGGAAAACATCGTTTTCCTCGCTGTCTTGTTCGCAGCCGCCTGCCATGCCGGCTGGAATGCGCTGATCAAGGTTGGGCTGGATCCACTCTCGACCACTACACTGATCTCGATTGGCTCAGGCGTGGTGGCGCTGGTATTTGTTCCTTTGGTAGGTGCACCG
Organism: uncultured Pseudomonadota bacterium; assembly: GCA_963762485.1. Lineage (GTDB taxonomy): Bacteria > Pseudomonadota > Alphaproteobacteria > Rhizobiales > Xanthobacteraceae > Pseudolabrys. The sequence goes on from CAVXLE010000014.1 coordinate 155,572, forward strand.
GCGTGGGCCGCGTGGCCGTGGTTGGCCGCCTCGATCGTCATTCATCTCGTCTATTTCGCGTCGCTGATTGAAAGCTATCGCACTGGCGACCTTGGGCAGGTCTATCCAATCGCGCGCGGCTCAGCGCCGCTGATGACGGCGACAGCGACCACGATCTTCGTTGGCGAGAAATTGAGTGTCGTCGGCTGGATCGGAATTCTTGCACTTGTGGCGGGTGTACTACTGTTGTCGGCGCGGGGTGGCCGGGAGCTAGCCCGGATCGACCGTCGCGCGATTGGCTTTGCGCTGTTCACAGCGCTCACCATTTGCGCCTATTCGGTAGTGGATGGAGTCGGCGCACGACTCTCCGTCAATCCGAACGCCTATTCACTGTGGTTGTTTGTTGGCATTGCGGTCGTGATGCTGCCCTATGCGCTCTACCGCGACGGGCGCGATGTGATCCCGGCGATGCAGCGTTATTGGCAACGCGGCTTCGTCGGCGGGGCGCTGCAAGTTCTTTCCTACGGGATTGCAATCTGGGCAATGACGGCGGCGCCTATCGCGGTCGTCGCCACTTTACGTGAAACCAGCGTGTTATTCGGTGCCGTTATTGCGGTGGTCGTTCTCAAGGAGCCGCTTCGCGCCGTTCGTATCGCGGCCGCATGCCTGATTGTCTGCGGACTAATCCTGATACGCCTGCAATAGTCACTACAGCTTGAATTCGGGATGCTCGCGTTCAAGTCGGGCGAGATCGCTCTCTGTATCGACGTCCCAAAGCGGCGGGCGTTCAGCCAGTACGAGGCGGAGGTCGATGATACGGGCGCGCGTTTCGGCGAGCACGGTCTTTGTGCCCCAGGCGATGTTGGCAAATAATTGCGGCTGGGCTGTGCGCGTACCGATCAGGACATAGCCACCATCCTCGGCGGGGATGAGGATGACATCGTTGCCCTCACGCAACGCGTTCGCGGCTCCGAGAAGGTGCAATTCGGTCAAAGCCGGACAATCTGTACCGATCACCAGCACCGGGCCGTTCGTGGTAGCCGTGGCGGCCAACATGCGCGCGCCCAGGTCGCCTTCGGGCTGTGGCTTGAGCGTTATGGGCAGTTGAGTGACCATGTTGACGAAGGTTTTGTGTGTGGCGTCGGGCGCGCACCACAGCGTGACCGGCCCGACGTTGGCGGCGAGCGCAGTCGCAACAGCGCGATCAGTGAGGCGCTCCTGAAGCACCGCCGCCGCATGCTCTCCAATCGTCGGGATAAGACGGGTCTTGGCCAGCCCGGGAATCGGGGCTTTTGTCAAAATAGCGACGGAAACCGGACTACTGGTCGGCGGGGGCATAGCCATAGTGTCGTGCTAAGTGCGCGGGGTCGGCGCCGAGGAAATATGCGAAGCGCAGTCGCCACATCAGAAGCATCGTACGCAAGGTTCCGTGTTTTCGCCAGCGTCGTGCCGAAGTCATCGCGCGAGCGCGGAGGCAAACCGGTCGGCTAATGTGCTTGAGCCGCGTCGAAAGCGCAATGTCCTCCATGAGCGCCAGTGGTGGAAAGCCACAAACGGCGTCGAACGCCGTGCGGGCGACGAAGATCGCTTGGTCACCTGTGATGACGCCGGTCAAGCGCGAGCGCAAGTTCATCATGAAGGCGATCAAGGACATGACTCCTTTCCGATCAAAACGTACATCGAAGCGGCCCCAAGTGCGGCCCGATCGAGCCAGACCCTCGCGTATGTGAGTATCAGCGTTTGCGGGTAACCTCGTATCCACATGCAAAAACAGGAGGACGTCCCCGCGCGCGACTGCAGCGCCGGCGTTCATCTGGATGGCGCGACCGCGCGGCGCTGTGAGCACACGGTCGGCGAGCGCGCCGGCCAGAGCAGGCGTGCCGTCACGACTTCCGCCGTCAACCACGATCAACTCGGCACCGCGGGACCGATAGGGCGAAAGCGCTGTCAGCGCGGCTTCGATCTGGGCGGCTTCGTCCAGCACCGGTACAACGATCGACAAGGTTACGCCGCTCATTCCGCCGCCTCCTTCAACGCGCCGCTGCAGCTCGAGCCTTGGCCCGCTGTGCAGCCATAACAATGTCCTGCAACACAGATCGGATTGCCTTCGATCGTGCCGTCGAGCAGGTCGCTCAGATGCACGCGACTGTTTTTTCCGCGAGCCATCGGCAGGTCGAGCATTTGGTTGAAATCACAATCGTAGACATAGCCGCGCCAATCTACCGAAATCAGGCTGCGGCACATCACACCGCCGAGGTTGGCGTCGAGATGTGCCTCCCGCAGCAAATCGAGATAGCCGTTGAACTCACCTTTGGTTGCCAGCATGGATCCGAAGCGCTGGATAGGCATGTTGGCCAGGACAAAAAGATTGTTGAATATGATACCATATTGCTCGCGCAGTACGCGTTTGTATTCGGTCTCCAGTGCGGCTTGCATCGGCGGCAGCGACGGTCCCTGCGGATTGTAGACGAGATGGAGTGGCAGTGCGGGATCGCGTCCATAGCCGAGCGCATTGAGTCGCTTGAGGCCGCGGATTGACCCGCCGAAAACACCTTTTCCGCGTTGCCGCTCGACATTGTCCCGCAAATAGCACGGCATCGAAGCAACGACTTCGACGTGCTCGCTGGCGAGAAATTCGGCAAGATCTTCCTGTCCCGGTTGCTCCAGGATGGTGAGATTACAGCGATCCATGACCTTGATGCCGAACTTTCGCGCTTCGCGCACCAGTCGCCGGAAATGCGGATTCAGTTCAGGGGCGCCGCCTGTGATGTCGAGTGTCGCAATCTGCTGGCGTCGAAGAAAATCGAGCACCAGATCGGCGACGGCATCTGTCATCTCTTCGGTTCGGTTGGGCCCGGCATTGACGTGACAATGGAGGCACGACTGGTTGCAGCGATAGCCGACGTTTATTTGCAGCGTTTCCAGCTTGCCGCGCCAGATGGCTGGGAAATGAATCTTTTCGAGAAGCAGCAGCGTATCGCGCATGGGGAGCCCCGATTGCGTCGGCAAAGTGCCATGGAGGCCATACCCGCGTCACCCCGCTGATTTGGCGGCACGACAAATCGGTATGTGTGCCATGAAATTTAGCGTGCCAGTGCGGTTGCTACCGGCGATTCGATGCCGATGCGGCCAAAACCTGGCAACTTCAAACCGGGGTGGCGCAAATCGAGCCCGGCGACCAGACCAAGTAAATTCAGCTCGAGACCTTCGACCCAGCCAAACTTGAATGCGGCAAGGCCATTCATATTGAGTTCGAAGCCGGTGCGGCTGTCGGTGAGCCCAGCATAGATGCCGTTACGAAAATCGCGGCCAACTGCGTTGGATGGAAGGGTGACTCCGAGTTCCGGCACGGCGCGCAAGATCGAAGCGACGAAACTGTTGCTGTTCGGGCCGGGCCAAATGCGGTAGTCGCCCGTGCGAGCGAAGCGATAGTCGGCGATAGCGGCCTCGATTCGGGGGATCAGCTTTTCGGCGTCGGCGCCGGAAACATCGGCAATTGCGACCGGTGGATTTCCGAACCAACGTCCGTCCGGCGGCCAATTATTGGTGCGCACTGGTTCGCCCCATCCAACGACGTCGTAGCGAGTCCATGCGGTTGAATTCGCCCGCTTGAGCACGATCCAGCTATGCACGGCGAAAATACCCTTCCAGGCACCGGCGGTGCCGGTAAACACGATCACGCGCGCTTTGGTGTCGCTGTTAGCTTTTGGCAGGAGGCCAGTGCTTGACCAGTCGGCATCACGCCATGAGCGCGGCTCGTTGCCGATGGCATAAAGCGCGGCGCGGGCGAGGATCGGGCCGAGGAACAGGATCAGGATGGTAAGCATGGCAATGGTGCGTCTACGGAGGCGGCGGGTAAGAGACATCATACCAGTATAGCGGGTTTCCGGCCTAAACGTGGCAGCTAACGTGTCTGATTGTTTGCGACAGTCAGCAGCGGGTAGCGCTCCGTGCCGTCTTGAGCGAGATCGCCGGTTACAGCCTTGTGCCATTCCATTCCGACGATGGCGCCACGTTTGGCGCCTTGGATGATATTGCCCGTGATTGCGGCACGGCTGGCGCCCTGCACGACCGACACGGCGATGCCGAAGCCGGCATCGCGTATGACATTGCTAGTGGCCGTTACGTTCCGCAGATAGGGGCCGAAGCCGAGGCGGATACCTGCATAGGGCGCGTTTTCGATCACATTGCCGGTGACAGCGCTTTCAGCTTCGACGCCGATGCCGATACCAGCACCCTCCGGCGGATTGTCCGGCCTCCGCACTCCGACGTTGCGCAGGAGATTGCCGTGCACAGTCGCGAGGCGCCCACCGTTGTTGAAGTTGGTAACCGCGATGCCGTTCTCTGCGGTGTCGATCACATTGTCTGCAATAACCGCGCCCTCAAAGTCGAATTCTGCATACATCGCTGTTTCCTTCATCTCGACGCAGTTGTTGCCGAGAATCTGAATGCCGGAAGCGGCGTTGCCGCGAATGGCCGAGAAAGCGGCACGGCGGATAATGTTGTTGCGAACGATGACGTCAGCGGCGCGGAAAACGTTGATAGCATTACCATTCTCACCGGTGCCGCCAGCACGTGCATTGGTATCCTCGATGGTGTTGTCGGCGACGATGCTGCCATCGTGGCGCTTGACGCTCTGCCAGACGCGAATGCCGCCATTGGCGGAATTGCGGATGATGTTGGCGGTGATGACAAGAGCGCTGCTGTCGACGCAGAACAACGCGTTGTCGCCGGCACCAGTAATAGTGTTGCCAGTGACAGCACCGTCACATCGTTCGAGGGCGACGCCATTGCCGCCAGCATCAATGATGGAGCAATCGGTAATACGGACGCCTTTCGCCGCGGTGAAATGCACCAGGCCGCGGTTCTGCGGCAAGGCCTGGCTACCACCGTCCAGCGTGAGCCCGGACAGCGTCACGCTGTCACCACCCTCGGCGGACAGCAGTGAAGGTCCGCGCGTCAGCATCAGGCGCGTGGCGCCGCGCACACCGAACAGCTGTGCGCCGGCAGGCAGTTTGAGGTCGCCGGCGCGGTAATTGCCCGGTGCGAGCATCAGCGGCGCGCGCGTTCGCGCAGCTCCATCGATCGCGCGTTGGAACATGCGGCTCTGGTCGTCCGATGCCCCCGGATGCAGGCCGAACTGCGCCGCATCGAGGCCATAGGTCGAGAGCGGTGCGCCGAGGGCGGCAGCTCCGGTAACAGTGCCCACCAGCAGTTGGCGGCGGTCGATCGGCATGGGGGCATCATGCGCCCGGGGAAGTTAACGCCGTGCTGCCGCGGCGAAGGACACCAGAATGCGGCTACCCGCGCGCGTAAGATCGTCGAGGGTCAGCCGGCGTCGTCTCGCCTTCGGGCGGACCGCGCGCGTGACTGCCGGCACGTGGACAAAGGCGGCCAACCGCGGGCCATGGTCCTTTGTGGTCGCCTCAGTTGCGCGCCAGCAGAGGTAGTTACACAAATAGCGCCCGGCATCATGTGAAATCACGACGGGCACGCGCACAGCGCGAGCGGCTGCGAGTAAGTGCTGGGCTTGCGCGGGCATCGCCAATGCTGCAGGTCCGCCGGTGAGAATGGTATTTCGGCGCAGCGATTGCCCGGAGACATCCGGCAGGAGCGCCAGTGCGTTCCGCGCGCGCATCTCTATCCGCAATGGCATCGTTCGTGACGCCAGACCGAACATCAGCACAGCGCACGGTTTATGTTTGGCAATCAGCATCGGCAATTCGCGATCGACCGCTGTGTAGCTGGTCTCGAAAATGTGTGGAACGACCTGTACATCGAATAAAGCCGGCCGCCGCAGCCGCGCGAGCCGCGTGACCAACGGCCCGGTCGGATTGAACGGGGCACCGGGAAACGGCCCAAAGCCGGTGACAAGGATTGTGACCGCCATCTAGACGCCGAGCAGCTTTGCGATCTCTTCCACCGCCAGCGTCGGTGCCAGCTTGCCGGCGGCGACCTGCGCTTCCGCAGTTTTGAGTTTTCCGCGCACCGCCGGATCGCTGCGCAGGCGCGCGGTGAGCCGCTCCTCGAGCATGGTCCACATCCACTTGACCTGTTGCTCGCGCCGCCGCGTCAACAATTCGCCCGATGCCGTCATCTTTTCCTTGTGCGCGAGCACTTGTGCCCACAATTCCGGAACGCCGTTTCCGGTCAATGCCGAATAGGTAATCACCGGCGGCGACCAGGTCACGGATTGCGGCGTCAGGATATTAAGCGCGGCGCGATATTCTGCCGCCGCGAATTTGGCGCGCTCGATATTGTCGCCGTCGGCTTTGTTGATAGCGATCATATCGGCGAGTTCGACGATGCCTTTCTTCAGGCCCTGCAATTCATCGCCGGCTCCTGGCAGCATCAGCACCAGGAAAAAGTCGGTCATATCGGCGACGGCGGTTTCCGACTGGCCGATGCCGACGGTTTCTACCATCACCACGTCGTAGCCCGCGGCCTCGCATACCAGCATCGTCTCGCGCGTCTTGGCAGCGACGCCGCCGAGCGTCCCGGAAGAAGGAGAGGGGCGCACAAAGGCGTTCGGGTCGCTTGCAAGCTGCGCCATTCGCGTCTTGTCGCCCAGGATCGATCCGCCGGTGCGGGTGGAGGATGGGTCTACCGCCAGCACGGCCACCTTGTGGCCCCTGCCGGTGAGATAGGTGCCAAGCACGTCAATGGTCGTCGATTTTCCGGCACCGGGCGCGCCGGTAATGCCGAGTCGCACGGCTTTGCCGGTGAGCGGCAGCAGCTCCTGCACCAGTTGATGCGCAGTCTTGCGATGATCCGCGCGCTTGCTTTCGATCAGAGTGATCGCGCGTGCCAGTGTGGCTCGGTCGCCGGCGCGAATGTTGCGGGCGAGATCGGAAGGCGGCAGGTTGCGAGAAGCCATCAAACCCCCTTGCAACAATCCTAGCGCTGACGCGACGGTTTATGCGCACCGTCCGACAGGCGAATGACCAGGCCGCCTTCGCTTTTTCGCCGCGCTATGGTCGCATGCGCAAACGCGAATAGCTGCTCGCGCGTCTGGACGCGACAACCGGAATCATCCGTTATCCTGCAATTTGCGGTGCGGATCGGTGGGTCGGCGTCGTCCTCGTCGACGGCGATCACCTGATAGACGCCGTCGGTCAGCTTTGTGGCAACGGCGTATTCGGTGATGTGCGGTCGCTTGGCCGCCACGCTTTGGACAATGAAATTGTCGCTCTCAAACGGGTGCACCGAGAAAGCGCGGATGTCGCGCATGCCGCCGCTGGCATGGGCGTAATGTGCGCCATCCCATTTGTACGTCGCCTGTTCGGGCTCCTCCGCGACGCCTTTGTGCATGGTGTAGAATTGCAAGAGCAGGCGCTCTCCGAACATAGGTTGCACGTCAGGCAAGATGGGCCCTGCGGAATCGACACAGCCTGACAAGGAGAGCACACAAGCGGCAGCAACCGCTGCGTGGACGATCAATCGTCTCACTCCGCGGCCTCTTTGCCGTGTCCCAGGCGCTTATTGAGCGTCTTGAGCAATTTCTCGGCGGCTTCGGCGATCACCGTGCCGGGCGGGAAAATCGCTTCGGCGCCGGCTTGCATCAGCGCCTCGTAATCTTGCGGCGGAACGACGCCGCCGACGACGATCATGATGTCATCGCGGCCCTGTTTGGCGAGCTCCGTTTTGAGCTGTGGCACGAGAGTCAGGTGCGCTGCGGCGAGCGATGAGACACCGAGGATGTGTACGTCGTTTTCCACCGCCTGGCGTGCGGCTTCCGCAGGCGTCGCGAACAGCGGGCCGATGTCGACGTCGAAGCCCAGGTCGGCAAAGGCGGAGGCAATAACCTTCTGACCGCGGTCGTGGCCGTCCTGTCCAATCTTGGCGACAAGCAGGCGGGGACGGCGCCCCTCTGCGGCTTCGAAAGTCTCGACGGCTGCACGAACGCGTTCGACGGCGCCGGTCATGCCGACCTCCCGCTTGTAAACTCCGGTAATAGCTTTGATTTCGGCGCGATGGCGTCCGAACACTTTCTCCAGCGCCAAGGAAATCTCACCGACCGTCGCCTTGGCGCGGGCGGCCTCGATGGCCAATGCCAAGAGATTGCCGTTGCCACGGTCAGCGGCACGGGTGAGGGCGTCGAGCGCCTCCTGCAACGCGGCCGGATCGCGTTCGGCTTTCAACCGTGCGAGCTTGTCGAGCTGCATCTGTCGTACCGCCGAATTGTCGATCTTGAGCACCTCGATCGGCGCCTCGTCGGTCGGCTGATATTTGTTGACGCCAACGACCGATTGCGCGCCGGCATCGATGCGGGCTTGCGTCTTGGCGGCGGCTTCTTCGATGCGTAGTTTGGGGATGCCGGCTTCGATGGCTTTCGCCATTCCGCCGAGACCTTCGACTTCCTCGATATGGCCCCAGGCCTTGCGCGCGAGCTCGTAAGTGAGCCGCTCGACATAATACGAGCCGCCCCAAGGATCGACGATGCGAGTTGCGCCGGCTTCCTGCTGCAGCACGATCTGTGTATTGCGCGCGATGCGGGCGGAGAAATCGGTCGGCAGCGCCAGCGCCTCATCGAGCGCATTGGTGTGCAGCGATTGCGTCTGGCCTTGAGTGGCCGCCATCGCCTCGATCATGGTGCGCGAGACATTGTTGAACACGTCCTGCGCGGCCAGCGACCAGCCCGAGGTTTGGCAATGCGTGCGCAGCGAGAGTGATCGCGCGTCCCCCGGCCTGAAGGGCTTCATCAACTTCGCCCACAGCATGCGGGCCGCGCGCAGCTTGGCAATCTCCATGAAATAGTTCATGCCGATCGCCCAGAAGAACGAGACGCGCGGCGCGAACTGATCGATGGTGAGGCCCGCCTTCAACCCTGCGCGCACATATTCGACACCGTCGGCGAGCGTATAGGCGAGCTCGAGATCCTGTGTCGCGCCTGCCTCCTGCATGTGATAGCCGGACACCGAAATCGAATTGAACTTCGGCATCTCGGCGGAGGTGTAGGCGAAGATGTCGGAAATGATGCGCAGAGACGGACCCGGCGGGTAGATGTAGGTGTTGCGCACCATGAATTCTTTGAGAATGTCATTCTGGATCGTGCCGGAAAGTTTCTCGTGCGGCACGCCTTGTTCCTCGGCGGCGACGATGTAGAGCGCGAGCACCGGCAGCACTGCACCGTTCATGGTCATCGACACGCTCATCTGGTCGAGCGGTATGCCTGAGAACAGCGTGCGCATATCGTAAATGGAATCGATTGCTACACCGGCCATGCCGACGTCGCCGGCGACGCGCGGATGGTCGCTGTCGTAGCCGCGGTGCGTGGCGAGATCGAAAGCGATAGACAGGCCCTTTTGACCAGCCGCAAGATTGCGCCGGTAGAAGGCGTTGGAGTCTTCCGCGGTAGAGAAGCCGGCGTATTGCCGGATGGTCCAGGGCTGGGCCGCGTACATCGCGGGGTAGGGGCCGCGCAGGAATGGCGGCTTGCCCGGATAGGTGTCGAGGAAGTCCAAACTCGCCAGATCGGCCTCGCCGTAAAGCGGCTTTACCGCGATCCCTTCAGGCGTCGTCCAGGGCGCAACCGAGCCCTCGCCGGCCGGTACGACCGTGTCGGCGAAGTCGACTTTCGCGAAATTGGGAACCTGACTCATTTGGTATCGAGAATATCATGCGCGGCCTGCAAGGTCGAAAGCGCGTCGCAGCCCATAAAAATAAAGGCTTTCACCCCGGCCAGCCGCCATTTCGTCTCGTTTTCACCAGGCCGGCCCGCAACGTGGACAATCGCGCCCGCGCCCGTCAGCGCCTTCGCGGCATCGGCCGCCTGTTTCTCATAGACTTTGTCGGATGAACACAGGCAGGCGAGCTTCGCGCCAGACGTCTTGGCGGCGGCGACGACTGCAGCGAGGTCCTTGAAGCCGTCGTTCGTCACAGCCTCGATGCCGCCGGCTTCGTAGAAGTTCTTGGCAAACGTCGCCCGTGCGGTGAAGTCCGACAGCCTGCCGAGATTGGCCAGGAAAACCTTCGGCCGCGCACCGGTCTTTGCCAGCATGCGGTCGGAGGCATCGCGCAAGGCTTCGAAGGGTTCGGCCAGCCGAATACTCGGCAGCGGCTCGACGGTCGCGACCGCGCCGGGTTCTTTCGGCGCTGCGCATGGCGCGATGTCGAGTACCGCTGCGGCCTTCTCATATAGGTTCGGAAAATCGCTGGTGCCGGTCAGCGCATCCTTGCGGCGCGCGACAGCCTTTTGACGTTCGGCGCGCACCACCGCGACGTTTTTCTGTATAAGTCCACATTCGAGCGCAGCCCAGGCGCCGCCCACGGCTTCAATTTCCTGAAATTGCGTCCAGGCGGAGGCGCATAGCTTGCTGGTGAGATCCTCGATGGCGCCGGAGCCGGCGGCAGGATCTTCCACGCGATAGAGATTTGAACTCTTCGAGCAATATGAGCTGGGTGTTACGTGCGATACGTCGGGCGAACGAGTCGGGCAAACCGAGCGCGACGGTGTGTGGGAGCGCAACGATACTATTTGCACCGCCGAGGCCGGCAGCGGCGACAGCGATCGTGTTACGCAGCATATTTACGTAAGGATCACGCTTGGTCATCATTCTCCAAGCGGTTTCGGCGACTACATAACTTGGCTTCGGTGCCAGACCGCAGGCCTGCTCAATACGCGCCCATATTTTTCGTATTGCACGGAATTTGGCGATGGTGAGAAACTCGTCCGCGTCCGCCGCCATACGAAAATAAATCATGCCGCGCGCGCTATCGAGCGACACGCCACTTGCCTCGAGCGCGCGCAAACAGTCAACGGCGGCGGCGATGGCGAAGGCCAATTCCTGCGCTTCCGAGCCGCCGGCATTGTGAATGATGCGCCCGTCTGCGACCGCGAATGGTCCACGGAAACCCTGGTCGGCGAGATCCAGGACGGCTCGCGAAAATGTTTTCGACAGCTCGCGCCATGGCTTCGGGCTGGCACCGGAAGCGGCTAGGCCGCCAATTGGATTTATGCTGGCACGGAGATCGACAGAGGCCGGTGAGATTTTTCGGTTTTTCACAAGCGCTGCGAAAAGCTGCACGGCATTGCGGGTCGGCGGGCTGAGGTTGAAATCGATGGTGATGCCGGCCTCTAACGAGACGCCGTCGAGCGCGCGAGCCAGCGTCGCAGGCGTTGCCTCCATGCCATAGCCATTGGCATTGAGGGACCCGGCGAACACCAGTGTTAGCCCGCGTCGCGCCGTTCTCCAGATCTTGCAGCGCTTGTGCGCTCGCGGCTGCCGGATCGGGATGGTCGACGCGCTGCATCAGCGTCCATGCGGCGCCAGGGATCCGTCCGGCGATCGGTTTGGCTCCCGTGGCGCGCGCGTAGAGAGGCTCTACGCGCAAGCCGTCGTAGGTCTGGCTCACCAGCCGCTTGTCGAATGCCGCGCCTTGGAGCGCCGCCTCGACAAGCTTACGCCAGTCCGCCTCGGTGGTCGGCGGGAATTCAGCGGCGAGGGAAAGGTCATCAGACATGCGGGAAAATTGGCACAGTCGGCATCATCAGGCTATTGAGATAAAGCAAATTGCATGCCTCCACAGCGGTCAGGGCAGGCGATAGATACCGCCAGCGTCGACGATTTTGGCTGCCTCGCCGACATGCCGTCCTGCGATAATGCGGTCGCCCGCGATTTCGGCCAGTGGCAGCAGCACAAAAGCGCGCTCAAACAACCGCGGGTGCGGCAACGTCAAATTCGGCTCGTTCACCGTCAAGTCGTCGTAGGCGATAATGTCTATATCGGCGGTCCGTGGGCCGTTGCGCTTTTCGTGGGCGCGGTCGCGGCCGAGCCGCAATTCGATTTCTTGCGCCCGCGCCAGCAGCTCGCGCGGACTAAGCGTGGTTTCAACCGCGATGGCAAGGTTGATGAAATGCGGCTGGTATTTGAAGCCCCATGGCGGCGTACGGTAGTCGGACGAACGTGCTGTCAACCGCACGACTTTGCCATCGCAAAGCAGGTTGACGGCGCGGTCGAGAATCGCCCGGCTGTTTCCGACATTGCCGCCGAGCGCGAGCAGCGCCTCAGCCATGGCGGCTCCGCACCAGCGTCACGCCGACATCGTCAAACGTCGCGGCAATCGGGGCATGCGGCTTGTGGATCGTGACACGCACCGAACGTACCCGCGGAAAGGTGGTGAGCACAGCGTCGGCCACACGGCCGGCGGCGGCCTCGATCAGGCGGAAACGCTGGGCGCGGAAGGCGTCGCTCGCGCAATCGACCACCTTGTCATAGGAAACGGTATCCATGACTTTATCCGACCGGGCTGCCGCGGAAAGATCGATCTCGAGGTCAAGGTCGATGGTGAAACTCTGTCCAACCTTGGCCTCGTGCGCCATTACGCCGTGATAAGCGTGGAGCGACAGCCCGCGGATGAAAATGCGGTCACTCATTGCGCGGCCTCGATCGCGGCTGCCACGCGCAACGCCTGTACGGTTTCCTTGACATCGTGCACGCGGACGATAGCCGCGCCCTTTTCGACCGCCAGCAAGTGAGCTGAGATCGAGCCGCCGATGCGCTCATCCGGAGCCGACGGCGTCACCGTGCTAATGAAACGCTTGCGCGATGCACCGACCAAGAGCGGCAGGCCAAAGCGCTTGAATTCTGCAAGCCGGGCGATGCACGTGATGCTCTGTTCAGGCGTCTTGCCGAATCCAATGCCGGGGTCGAGCACGATATTCTCGCGTGCGACGCCGGCGCGGGCGGCTATCTCGAGTGAGCGCGAAAAGAAGGCGATCACGTCGGCGATGATGTCGACGCCCTCATCAGCGCCCTCTCGATTGTGCATGACAATCACAGGCACGCCGCGCTTGGCGACGAGCGGTGCCATATCGGGATCGCGTTGCAGGCCCCATACATCATTGACGATCGCCGCACCCTGATCGAGGGCCCATGCAGCAATCGAAGCCTTGATAGTGTCGATCGATACCGGCAGACCGAGCTTGGTCACCGCCGGCAGGACCGGCATCAGTCGCGCTTTTTCGTCCTCGACCGACACTGGCTTCGCGCCGCCATAGGGGCGCGTCGACTCCGCGCCGATATCGAGGATATCGGCGCCGGCGTCCGCCATTTCGGCGGCATGGGCAATAGCGACCGCAGGATCCAGGAACTGACCCCCGTCGGAGAAGGAGTCCGGGGTGACATTGAGAATACCCATGACCAAGGGGCGGCCGGTCGAAAACAGCGCGGAAAGGGCATTCGGCGCTGATTTTGGCGCGGTTCCGACAGCTTTATCGAGGGTGCGGACACTTCCCATACCGGTCGCTTTGCGCGGTCGGGTGGGGGGCTGTCAAGCAGGTGTCAGGGCATCAATAGGTGATCTTGAGCGGCAATAATTTTGCGTTCTCGATCCAGCGCTTGACCACTTTCTCGGACGGCAACAGGCGGACCAACTTGCGCTTCTTGTTGGCGTCGGCCATCGCCTTGGCAAGGTTGAGGGGATTTCGATATTTGAGTTCTTTCACAGTATCGACCCCCGCGGCCTGCAACAATTCGGCGTATTCCTTGCGGATGCCTTTGATGCGCATGCGGTCAGCGACATTGGCCCAGCACAACAGGCGCTTTTCGTCGAATCCAGTCTTCTCGGCTAGGAGCTTACGCCCCTTCACGGTACGCGCTGCCTCAAGCAGGCGATCGGTTGATCTGATCCCGGCCGACTTGAGCGCCGCGGCAACTTCGCCGTCGATCCCGTCGATATCGGTGATGGGATAAGACATCCGCACTCCCTCCGTCTTTTCTTATATTTTGTTTAGTTGCGACGTAAACGGTTCAAACGAACTGACTCAGTCCAGGAATTGCACCAACGATTTCGCCGACCGCGTCGTCGCCGATTTTTTCGCGGGCATAGGCAATAGTCTCACGAGTTACGCCCTGCACCTGGCCCATGCTCAGCCCCGCCGACATCATCTTGGTGCCGGCGCCCATGATACCACCCATGGTGAACATGCCGCCGCCAGTATCCGGCTGTTGCGATAATAGGGCCTCCGCCCCAGGAAGCAGATCAATAAGGGCCTGCACCTTATCGGCCGGCCCTTCCTTGCGCAGGAAGTCGAGGATAATGGCAACAGCTTTTTCCGCGACACTACGCTCAACACCCGTGTTGGCGACGAGACGCCCGATCAGCTCATCCATGAAACTTACGCCCCCCGCATTCTTGGCGGAATTGCATTCATATTGAACGCCGTTCATCGCGATGACAAGCGGGATGCATCATCGTCCGCCATTGTTTGGCTCCGCGCGCAGTCACTGCCGGGCCTGCCTGTCAAGTGAAATGAATCACTTTTCGTGCGGGGTGCGATGCTTCGTTGCGCTTGATCAGCGCCCCGCGATGCAGCGACGAGGCGGACCGACCAGACAATTGTCGCACGTGGTTGCGCGGGCCTCAGGGCAATCGCGTTATCAATCCGTCGTCTTACCATCAATAATTCCATAATTTGATGGCCGCGACGGTCGTGAGTTTGAAAAAAACCTGAAGGAATAAGGATATATCGGCTGTTCCGCGCTGGGCGGCTTGGTGGGCGTGCGGAACATAAGGCCGGGCAGGGTTTGATGTGGGATAGGGCGTTGCCCACGAGGGTTCCGCGTCAAATGTCTGTCACCGCACAGGGCGCGACGCTCCGGCGCTGCCGCTTTTTGGCAAGCCCAGTTGCACGAACGGTTCTTTTCAGCGCACGGCCGCATTGCTAGCTTGAGGACCCTGCCTGCAAGGAGCTCCACATGAAGACCCTCGACGCGGTCTTGAGCCGCATCGATCAAGATATCGACCAGAGCGTCGAGAGATTGTTCGCGCTGTTGCGCATCGCCTCGGTTTCCACCGACCCGGCCTATAAGGATCAATGCCGCGTCGCGGCCGAACATGTTGCCGCCGATCTCAAGTCGATCGGTTTCGAGACCAGTGTGCGCCCGACCGCCGGCCATCCCGTCGTTGTTGGAAAGTCGAATGGTGCCGCGGGTCCGCGCGTATTGTTTTACGGCCATTACGACGTCCAGCCGGTCGACCCGCTAAACCAGTGGAAGACCCCGCCGTTCGAGCCACGCATTGAAACCTTGCCAGACGGGCGCAAAATCATCGTCGCGCGCGGTGCTTGTGACGACAAGGGCCAAGCGATGACATTCGTTGAGGCCTGCCGCGCTTTCAAGGCAGTGACCGGCAAACTGCCGCTGCCGATCACCATGATGATCGAAGGCGAGGAAGAGTGTGGCTCGAAAAATCTGTTCAGTTTCGTGAGAGACAATGCCGACGAGTTCAAGCTCGACCTCGCCCTGGTTTGCGACACCGCCATGTGGGACCAAAAGACGCCGGCGGTGACTACCTCGCTGCGTGGCCTGGTCTACGAGGACGTCAAGGTTACCTGCGCCGACCGCGATCTGCATTCGGGCGTGTTCGGTGGCGCGGCGCAGAACCCGATCCGTCTGCTGACGAGGATCCTGGGCGCGATGTGGGACGACAACGGGCGCGTCACCATTCCCGGCTTCTATGACGGTGTGAAGGAGCTGCCGGCCGACATCAAGGCTGACCTCAAGGCGCTCGATCTCACGCCTGAGAAATTTCTCGGGCCGATCGGACTCAAGACTTCGTCCGGCGAGAAGGACCGAATGCTGATCGAGCAGATCACCACGCGGCCGACCGCCGAGATCAACGGCATCATTGGCGGCTATACCGGCGAGGGGGCCAAGACCGTCATTCCCGGCCAAGCCTCGGCGAAAGTGTCGTTCCGGCTGGTCGGCGACCAGGACCCGCAAAAGATCCGCGACAATTTCCGCGCCTTCGTGAAGGCGCGTATGCCAGCCGACTGCAGCGTCGAGTTTGGCAATTTTGGCCTGGCGGCGGCGCTCCAGCTCTCATTTGACAATCCGGCGCTCAACAAGGCGCGCGCGGTGCTGGGCGAGGAGTGGGGCAAGAAGGCGGTCGCGGTCGGCGCTGGCGGTTCGATCCCGATCGTAGCCGACTTCAAGAACGTGCTCGGCATGGATTCATTGCTAGTGGGCTTCGCGCTCGACGACGATCGCGTGCATTCGCCGAACGAGAAATTCGACCTGACGTGCTACCACAAGGGCATCCGCTCCTGGGCGCGCATCCTGTCGGCGCTGGCGGCAACGTAAGGCGCAATGGCTCCTCCGCTTCTTCAACTCAAAGACATCGCACTGACCTTCGGCGGCACGCCGCTTCTGACCGGGGCGGAGTTGTCGGTGTCGACCGGTGAGCGCGTCTCGCTGGTCGGACGCAACGGCTCAGGCAAATCGACGCTGCTGAAAATCGCTGCGCGCGAGGTCGAACCGGATCACGGCACGGTTTTCGTTCAGCCTGGCGCGCTGGTGCGCTATCTGCCGCAAGAGCCGGACTTTTCCGGCTTTGCTTCGACACTGGCCTATGTCGAGGCGGGCCTTAGGCCGGGCGACAACTCCCATGCCGCGCGCTCTCTACTGGAGCAGCTCGGCCTCACCGGCCGGGAAGACCCGGCGCACCTCTCCGGTGGCGAAGCGCGCCGCGCCTCGCTTGCGCGCGTGCTGGCGCCGTCACCCGATATCCTGCTGCTCGATGAGCCGACCAACCATCTCGACCTCACCACCATTGAATGGCTGGAGCGCGATCTCGATGCCCGCCGCACTGCATTGGTCATTATCAGCCACGACCGGCGCTTCCTATCCACGTTGTCGCGTTCAACTGTTTGGCTCGACCGCGGCTGCACGCGCCGCATCGAACGCGGCTTTGCCCATTTCGAGGAATGGCGCGACATGCTGCTGGCGGAGGAGGAACGCGAGCAACACAAGCTCGACCGCAAGATCGTCGTTGAAGAGCATTGGATGCGCTACGGCGTCAGCGGGCGGCGCAAGCGCAACATGCGCCGGGTCGGGCAGTTGCAGGCGCTGCGCGAGCAGCGTCGTAGCTATCGCGCCACGGCGGGCGACGTCACCATCACCGCCGCTTCGGCGGCGCCGTCCGGTGCGCTGGTGATCGAGGCGAAAGGCATCGGCAAGAGCTATGGCGGGCGCGCGATCGTCAGCGACTTTTCAATCCGCATCCAGCGCAGCGACCGCATCGGCATCGTCGGGCCGAATGGCAGCGGCAAGACCACGCTGATCAGCATGCTGACCGGCGTGTTGCCGCCGGATACCGGAACGGTGCGGCTCGGCTCGACGCTTGCGATTGCGGCGCTCGATCAGCATCGCGACAGCCTGGATGCCAATGTCACCGTCAGGCAAGCACTTACCGGCGGCGAGGGCGACACCGTCATGGTCAACGGGGCGCCCAAACATGTCATCAGCTACATGAAGGATTTTCTGTTTTCGGCCGAGCAGGCGCCCACCCCGCTCGGCAAGCTGTCGGGCGGCGAACGCGGCCGCCTGATGCTGGCGCAGGTATTGGCCAAGCCATCGAATTTGCTGGTCCTCGACGAGCCGACCAACGATCTCGATATGGAGACGTTGGATGTACTCGAGGACATGCTCGGCGACTATCCCGGCACGGTGCTGCTGATCAGCCACGACCGCGATTTCCTCGACCGGCTGGTGAGCGGCGTGATAGCGCCAGAGGGTGACGGACGCTGGACCGAATATGCTGGCGGCTATAGCGACATGCTCGCGCAGCGCGGTGCCGACTTGACCCGCATGGCGCCCAAAACCGAGATGGAGAAGCCCGCCAAGGCATCCGCTTCCGCCGCCGAGCCGCAGCCGGCGAAACGCAAAATGAAATTCAAGGAAAAGCATGCGCTTGAGACGCTGCCCAAGACGATTGCCGCACTCAATGCCAAAGCCAGTGACCTGCAGGCTCGAACTCGACGACCCGGACTTCTACACGCGCGATCGCGCAGGCTTCGAGAAAGTCACCACTGACCTCGGCGAGACCCAGCGCAAGCTGGCGGCGGCCGAGGAGCAGTGGCTGGAGCTTGAGATTCTGCGCGAAGAACTCGCCGGCGGCTGACGGCGGTTACTTGAGCTGATCGGCCACCTTTTCGATGCCGGCTTGCGAGCAGTCGTCGTCTTTGCCGGGTGAGCCAGACACGCCGACCGCGCCGATAACCTCGTTGCCCACCTTAATCGGAATGCCGCCTGGCAGTGCGATCACTCGTGTGTACTGCCGTGTGCCGAATGCGGTTTCCGGGCGCTCGTTGAGGCGTTTGATGAGGTCAGCCGAGGTTTGACTAAATGTGCGAGCGGTGTAGGCCTTGCGCTCGGCTCCTTCGTTCGTGTGTAGACCAGCGCCGTCGCCATGGAGGGTGACCAGCACCATACCGCCACGGTCAACCACGCTAACCGCGACCTTGAACCCCATGCTGATGCACTTATCGAGCGCGGCTTGCGCGATACTCTGCGCCATACCGAGCGAAATGTTCTTTTGCGCGACAACGCCCTGCGCCGTGGCAGGCGAGGCTAGCGCGGCGGTAACGGCGGATATTGCAAAAATCTTGGATGACGGCGACATGACGTAACCTCCCGGATTGATTTTTCGGGGATTGAGTGGGGCCCCGACCCAAACATACCCCGCCGGTGCCGGTTTTATTCGTGCTGACGCAAATGTGAGGGCTATTTTTTCAGCTTATATCCGGTCCTGAACATCCACCAGACGGTCACTAGGCAGGCGGCCAGGAACAGCAGTGTCATGCCGACACTCACGCTGTGGCTCACATCGGCGATCTCGAAAAAGCTCCAGCGAAAGCCGCTGATCAAATAAACCACGGGATTAAACAGCGCGATGGTCTGCCACACCGGCGGTAGAACGCTGGTCGAATAGAACGTACCACCGAGGAAGGTCAGCGGTGTTACAATCAAAAGTGGTACGATCTGGAGCTTTTCGAAGCCCTCCGCCCATATGCCGATGATGAAGCCAAGCAGGCTGAAGGTCGCTGCCGTCAGCACCAGGAATGTCACCATCCAGAACGGGTGTGCAATGTGCAGCGGCACGAACAGCCAGGACGTCGCGAGAATGATCAATCCGAGGATGATTGATTTGGTCGCAGCCGCACCGACGTAGCCAAGGACAATTTCGACGGGCGACACCGGCGCCGACAGGATTTCGTAGATCGTTCCGGTGAATCGCGGGAAGTAGATGCCGAAGGATGCGTTCATCGTGCTCTGGGTGAGGAGAGTGAGCATGATCAGCCCTGGCACGATGAATGCGCCATAGGACACGCCTTCGATTTCCGTGATGCGCGAGCCGATGGCGGCGCCGAACACCACGAAATAGAGAGATGTGGAGAGCACCGGCGACACGATGCTCTGCCAGATGGTGCGCCCGGTGCGCGCCATCTCGAAACGGTAGATTGCGTGGACAGCGCGCAGGTTCATTTGCGGTCACTCACCAGGCCGACGAAAATGTCTTCGAGCGAGCTCTGCCGCGTCTCCAGGTCGCGGAAACGGATGCCGGTACTGTTGAGGTCCCGCAGCAGCGTGGCGACGCCGGTGCGCTCAGCCTGGGTGTCGTAGTCGAAGGTCAGTGTGGTGCCGTCGTCGGACAGCGTAAGCGGATGCCCGGCCAGCTCGGCTGGCATGCTGTCGAGCTTTTTCTGCAAGTGGAGCAGCAGCTGTTTCTTGCCGAGCTTGCGCATCAGTTCGGCCTTGTTTTCGACCAGGATAATCTCGCCCTTGTTGATCACGCCAATGCGGTCGGCCATGTCCTCGGCTTCCTCGATGTAATGAGTGGTGAGGATGATGGTGACGCCGGAATCGCGCAGCTCGCGCACTACCTGCCACATGTCCTTGCGCAGTTCGACGTCGACGCCGGCGGTCGGCTCATCGAGGAACAGGATCTGCGGCTCGTGGCTGAGCGCCTTGGCGATCAGTACGCGCCGCTTCATGCCGCCGGACAGCGTCATGATCTTGTTGTCCTTCTTGTCCCACAGGGACAGCGCGCGCAGCACTTTCTCGATATAGGCCGGGTTCTTTGGCTTGTTGAACAGCCCACGGCTGAACGAAACGGTCGCCCATACGCTCTCGAATGCGTCGGTGTGCAACTCCTGCGGCACCAATCCGATCAGCGAGCGGGCCGCGCGATAGTCGGTGATGATGTCGTGACCGTCGACGATGACGTTGCCCTGGCTCGGCACCAGGATGCCGCAGATGATGCCGATGAGCGTGGTCTTGCCGGCGCCGTTCGGCCCGAGCAGCGCGAAAATCTCGCCGCGGCGGATGTCGAGGTTGATGTCGTTGAGCGCCCGGAAGCCGGACGCATAGTTTTTCGACAGGCCTTTGACGGAAATGATTGGTTGCATGAATCGGCAATGTTGGCGGGACGAAGCCGCCATATAGTCCGTGGAACCCGGCCGCGCCAGCCCGGACGATGGGACGAAAGTACTAGGCGACTTCTGCCAACGCGCTCAAGTCCTTCAGTGTTCGCGCCGGCGGGAAATCGGGATATTCGTCCGGCATATTCGTGCGGTTGATCCAGCAGGTGCGGAAGCCGACCGAGGTCCCGGCCATGACGTCCCAGCGGTTGGATGACACGAACGTCACGTCGCCGGGCTTGCATTTGAAATGCTCGGTCACGAGGCCGTAGACCTCCGGCCGCGGCTTGAACATTTTCAGGACATCCACCGAAAGTACCGCGTCGAGATCGCTGCCGATCCGGGCCGCGTCCACCGCGCCCTTGAGCATCGCGGGTGAGCCGTTGGACAGAATGCCGGTCTTGTGCGTTCGGCTCTTGAGTGTGCGCAGGATCGCCCGCGCGTCAGGAAATGCATCGAGCTTGAAATAGGCGTCCAGCAGATCGGCCTTGAGCGCCTTCGGTACCGAGGGCACGCGCGCCAGCGCATAATCAAGCGCGCGTCCTGTCAGCGTCCAGAAGTCGGTGTAGTGGCCTGCAAGCGTTAGCGTCCAGCTGTATTCGAGCTGCTTGGTGCGCCAGATTTCCGACATGCGGTCGGCATCGGGACCGGCCTCGGCGCGATGACGCGCAATCGCCGCATGCACATCGAACAAGGTGCCATAGGCATCGAAGACAAAGACGGTCATTGATTTCTCCGATCAACAAAACTCGTAGGCAATTGCGGCGAGGCTGGCGTAGCATGGTAGCGCGGGTCAAGTTTACAGGCGGGCGCCAATGGCCGGGCCCGGTTGCCCGCGCACGATGGAGAGCGAAATGGCGCCGGGACCGGGCTGGTCGAAGACCTGGACATTCTACGAAGGCGATTGGCACGAGGGCAATCTCCCGATCATGGGCGTGCGCGACCACGCCGCCTGGTTGTGCTCGTCGGTGTTCGACGGCGCCCGCACGTTCGAAGGGGTATCACCCGATCTGGACCTGCATTGCGCGCGCGTGAACGCCTCCGCCGAAACCATGCATCTCAAGCCCGTGGTTTCGGCCGAGACGTGGCTCGGCCTGACGCGCGACGGTATCAAACGCTTCGACAAGGATGCCGCGCTCTACATCCGCCCGATGTATTGGGCCGAACGCAGCGGCACGCTGCTGGTTGCGCCTGATCCGGAATCCACCAAATGGTGCCTCAGCCTCTACGAGGCGCCGATGCGCAAGCCGGAAGGTTTCTCCGTCACGCTGTCGCCTTACCGCAAGCCGAGCCTGGAGTGCATGCCGGTGGACGCCAAGGCCGGCTGCCTTTATCCGAACAATGCCCGCGCGCTGCTCGAGGCGAATTCGCGCGGTTTCGGCAACTGCGTCGTGCTCGACCTGCTCGGCAACGTGGCGGAACTCGCCACCGCCAATCTGTTCATCGGCAAGGACGGTGTGGTGTTTACGCCGGCGCCGAACGGGACCTTTCTTAACGGCATCACCCGCCAGCGCGTGATCAAACTCTTGCGCGACGCGGGCGTGAGCGTGGTCGAGACCACGCTGAGCTATCGCGACGTGCAGAATGCCGACGAGATTTTTTCCTCGGGCAATTATTCCAAGGTGATGCCGGTCAACCGCATCGACGAGCGCTCGTTGCAGCCCGGGCCGCTCTACCGCAAGGCGCGGGAGCTCTATTGGGATTATGCGCATGGCTGAGCCTGCGTCTCCCGTTGCAATCATCGGTCTCGGGCTGATGGGCGAGGTCTACACACAGCGTCTGCTCGACGCGAAAATTCCTGTGACCGGCTTTGATGTCGACGCCGCGCGCCGCGCGCGGCTGGCCGAGATCGGCGGCTATCCGGGCCGTTCAATTGCCGAGCTGGCCCGGCCCGCGCGCTGCATCATTGTCGCCGTGTTCAACACCGAACAGGTGGAGGACGTCGTCGAGAAACAGCTGCTCCCGGCACTCGGCGATGGCTCGAACAAGATCGTGCTGTGCATGAGCACCGTCGATCCCGACCGCGTGGCGGCGCTCGCCGCCCGCGTGATCCCGCGCGGCATTCGCTATCTGGATGTGCCGGTGTCAGGCACCAGCGATCAGGTGCGCCGCGGCGACGGCGTGGCGCTGATCGGCGGCGACAGCGCCATCGCGGACGAGGTGAAGGACGTGCTGGACGCGCTGTTCGCGCGCCGCTTTCACGTCGGCAAGATCGGCGACGGCGGGCGCGCCAAGCTCGCGGTTAACCTCATCCTCGGCCTCAACCGGCTGGCGCTGGCCGAAGGCCTGGTCTTTGCCGAGCGGCTGGGTCTTGATCCCGCCGCCTTTCTCGACGTGGCGCGCGGGTCCGCCTCGTATTCGCAGGTGATGGAGACGAAGGGATCGAAAATGGTGCGCGGCGATTTTTCGCCGGAGGGCCGCATCAAGCAGACCCTGAAGGATTGCCATCTGATGCTCGATCAGGCCGCCGCGGTTGGACAAAAGCTTTCGGTGCTGGAAGTGCATGCCGATGTACTCGAGGCCTGCGTGCGCGCCGGCGAGGCCGACCTGGACAACAGCGCGGTCATCAAGGAAGTGCGCCGCCGCGGCGCGAAAAACTAGCCGCGCGTCACCGCGACGGGCCTGCCTTCGCCCATCGAGCGGATGATCGCCTCGAAGGCGGCGGCCACGTCGAGCATCTCGGCGGTGGAAACCGGAAACGGCTTGCCGGTCTCGATCGTTTCACCGAAGGCTTCCAGCAACACGCCGAGCGAGTCGACCGCGGGGTACACTTGCGTCACCGGCTGCTCGCCGATCTTCGCGACGGTCACCATCGTCTCTTCGCGCGCTTCCGCCCAGCCTTTGGTGCCGAATACCATGATGCGCCAGTACATCGGCGCGGCGCGCACGGTCGCCAGCACGCCGGTGGCGCCGCCGGCGAACTCGACCAGCGCCGCCGCGGAATCGCGCGGATCGGGCGGCGGCTTCTGCTTGAACACCCGCGCGTCCACCTTCGCGATCGGGCCGGCCAGATTGACGAAGGCATCGATCACATGCAGCCCGGCGCCGGTCATGCCGCCGCCGGGGGATTCGCGCGGATCGTCGCGCCAGCCGCCTTTCACGCGGGTGGAGTGCTCGTTGGTGAAGTTGCCTTCGATATGCAGCACTTCGCCGATGGTGCCTTCGGCCACCACGCGCTTGAGCTCACGCATGGAGGAAAAGCAGCGCTTGTTGTTGCCGAGCGCAAAGGGCACACCGGCCTTTTGCGTTGCGGCGACCGCGCGCGCGGCTTCCGCCAGCGTGAGCGCCAGGGGCTTTTCGCACCACACCGGCTTGCCGGCGGCCGCGACGGCGGAAATCTGCGGCAGGTGCAGGGAATGCGGTGTCGCAAGAAATACCGCCTGCACGCGCGGGTCGGCGATCGCGTCTTCAAATTCCGTGGACAGCTCGAAACCTTTCGCCTTGGCAAAATCGGCGACCAGCTCAGGCTCCTTGCTCACCCCACGAATGAAATGCAGGCGCTTGCTTTTGCCCTGCACGGACTCGACGATATTTTTTCCCCAACGGCCGAGGCCGATCACGGCGGCATTGATCATGGGGGACGGTCAGGTTGGCGCGGCAAAGTGTGTCATAAGTCATTGTAGACGGGCGCGTCGCGAACGGCAATCGGGAAAGGATACGAGACGCATGGATGAGAAAGAACTTCACGAGCGTGGGTTGAAGCTGCGCGTCGAGATGTTCGGCCGCGAGACAGTCGACAAACGAATGAATGCGTTCGGCGATTTCGGCAAACCGCTGCAGCACATTATCAATGCATACGCGTACGGGGACGTCTGGCAGCGCTCGGCTCTGCCGCTTGCGACGAAATCGCTGGCCATGGTGGCGATGATGGCGGCGGCAGGTCATCCCAACGAATTGCGCGTGCACCTCAAGGGCGCCCTGAAGAACGGCTGCACGCCCGAGCAAATTCAGGAAGTACTGCTGCTGTTGACGTTGTATTGCGGCATCCCCGCCGCCAACGAAGCGCACCGCATTGCCGCCGACGTGCTGCGCGAGGAGGGCCGTTGAGATTGCTGTTCGTTCACGGTGGCGGCTCGGTCAGCAAGTTCGGGACCGCCCGGCCGCGGATGTCATAGACGCGGGCATAGTCGATGCCCTCGCGTTCGATCTTCACCAGCACCGGCGCGGTCAGGTTGCGGCAATAGAACGTGCCGAGCATCATCGCGAAATCCGCGCGCTTGCGATCCCATGTGGTTTCGAATTCGGGCCCAAGCGCGACTTCGGCCGGGCGTTGCGGGCCGCAGATTTCGATCGTCCAGCGCCTGCCGCCAGGCGGCTTCACATGCATGGCGGCAAGTTTGTCGCGCAGGGCATCGCCTGCCTGCTTGAAGGCGAGCCCCCAATAATCGAGCATGTAGTTGTCGTGCGCCATACGCACGCCGCCGGACGCCCAGTTGAAGGCGGTGTATTGATAAGGGTGCAGCCGCACCATGTCGCTCACCGGCAAGGCCAGCGCGCCGATAAAAAAGGCGGCAAGCGCGCCGAGCGCCGCTTTGCCGAAAGGACGGGCTCGCTCGGAAATCCAGCCGCCGGCCAGGCCACCGAGCACCGCGAAGGGCGGCACCACAAACACGAAATGGCGCAGGCCGTTATAGAGCGCGGGATGCGCCAGCATCGCCAGGCCCACGGGAAAAAGGGCGGCGAGCGCCACCAACAGATAATTGGCGCGGCGGGTCAGCGGCAGCCTGTGCCGCGTGACGGCAACAAGCGCGCCCACGGCGCCGGCGATGCCAAGCGCCAGCATGATTTCCGGCAGCTTGAGCGCGAACAGCGTCGGCAGGTAGCCCAGCGGCATGTCGGTCACCGCGTAGAGCTTGCCGGCGAACAATTCCCGCCACGGCCTTTCGAAGAACGTGTCGAAATATTCGGCGGCGCGTATCGGGTTGAGCGGCGCCAGGATCGACCAAGGCCACAGCAGCCCCATGATCAGATAGCCAAGCACCAGCGCCGGCAGCAGGCACCAGATGAAGTCGCCGGCGCGCATCGCTGCAGCCCGGATTCCGCCGGCTCGCGCCTCGCCGATCACAATCATCAGCAGGGCGGCGAGGGCATAAGGCGCTGCGATGCCTGCGAGAATACGCGAGCCGAACGCAAGTCCGAGGCCGATGCCTGCAAGCGCGACAGTCCGCGGGGCCGGCTGCGGGTATTCGTCGAAGGCGCGCACGAGCCCGAGCAGCAGTACCGCCATGGCGGTCGCGAAGGGCGCATCCTTCGCGTTCATGAACATGTGGCCGTAGTAGAGCGGGCAGGTCGCGAGCAGCACGAGCGCGATCAGACCGGCGGCCGGCCCGCCGAGGCGGCGGCCGATGCGCCAGGTCGCGATCAGGCCGACGATGCCGATGGCGGCGCCAAGCAGCCGCCGCGTCTCGAACAGACCGAACGGCAGTACTTTGGCCGCGAGCGCGGCCGCCATGTCGAAGCCGCCGCCATATTTGTAGAGATTGACGAAGGACAGCGCGCGTTGATCGGCAAAGCCCGACCCGTAAAGGGCGAGCAGCATGTCGCCGTATTCGGAATGGGTGTAATCGTCCCAGCCGAGGCCGTAGTCGCGGAAGGTCATCGCTGCGATGACCGCCACGATCATCAGGACGGCAACGGCAATCCGGTCGACAGGATCAACTGCCGACCAGATGCCGGACCGATGCGGAAGCGAGGTCGAGACGCTGGAGATGTTTACTTGCTCGCCGCGACGAACATTTCTTCGACGTAGTCCCAGTTCACCAGGTGATCGAGGAACGCCTTGAGATAGTCAGGCCGGCGATTGCGGTAGTCGATGTAGTAGGAATGCTCCCACACGTCGCAGCCGAGAATCGGCGTCGCACCGTGCACCAGCGGGTTTTCGCCGTTCGGTGTCTTGCTGACGATCAGTTTGCCGTCCTTGACCGCAAGCCAGGCCCAGCCGGAGCCGAATTGCGTCACGCCGGCCTGTGTGAAGTCTTCCTTCATCTTGGCGACGCCGCCGAGGTCGCTGTCGATCTTGGCTTTCAGTTTTCCCGGAATCTTGTCGCCGCCGCCGTTCGGCTTCATCCACTTCCAGAAATGCGTGTGGTTGTAGTGCTGGCCGGCATTGTTGAAGAGCCCGGCATTCTTGCCGAAAGACCCTTTCACCACCTCCTCAAGCGATTTGCCTTCCAGCCCGCTGCCTTCCAGCAGCTTGTTGCCGTTGTCGACATACGCTTTGTGATGCTTGTCGTGATGATATTCGAGCGTTTCGCGCGACATGTATGGCGCCAGCGCGTCATGGGCATAGGGCAGGTCGGGCAGTTTGAATGACATTATGTCCTCCTCGAACCACAAAAGATAAATGCGGAATAATCCGGTGTCGGGATGAAACCGGCTGGTCCCCGGGCGAGTTCCTCAACCAAGCTAATTAGGCGGTAGCGCGGCCGGGGGCAACGGCAGCGGGGCCTCGACGGCCAGAAATGCGGCTCAAAATGGCCGGCCCCAAGTGTGTTCAAGTGTGGGCTCAAAAGAATGCCTCAGTGCATCGATGACGCTATTGTTACATTAGGAGTTGCCGCCAGCGTTCGAAAAAGAGAGAATTCGCCATTGCCAGAATAATTTAGCCGGGTATTGACGGCGAAAGTTGCTGGTCGTTGGGGAGCATTGGAAGGGGAGGATTAGAAGGGTATGCCGGTTTTGTTATTTGGCATCGGCGCGCTCGCCTTTGTTGCAGGCCTCGTCATGATCGGATTTGGCATTCCGATCAACGAGTTCAGCTTTGGAAATACGCTGATCAGCGCCGGGACCACGGCTTCGGTGGGTGGTCTGGTCATTATCGGGCTCGGTGTCGCAGTCAGGCAGCTGCGGCAGATCGCCGAGGCGCTGCAGAACCAGGCGCCCGCCCGGCTCGCGCAGCCCGTGGACGATCTTGAGTTCAATGGTGGTGCGCGGATGGTGTCCCCCGCGCAGGGGCGCGTGCCGTTTCCACCGCGGCCGAAGGCGGCCGAGCCATTGTCCATAGAATTGGGTGTTCGTGCCGCTCCGTCGAGCGCGGGCGCGCCGGTCGAAGAATCTTTTGCGCCGACGCTGCCCAATCCGGACGAAGCGGCTCAAACGGTCGAGGAAGACGTTTCGCTGTCGCCACAGCATCCGCAGGGGCCACGGCGCCTGCCGCACCGCCTGCCGGGCATGGCGGATAAGGGTTTCGCGGCCGACTGGCGGTCTTCTCCGCCTCCGCCGCCTGTGCCGCCCTCGGTACGGCCGCAGGCAGCTAATTTCGACGCCATGTGGCCTGTCGAGGCAAAGCCTGCAAAAGCTTCCACTGCCGGCGAACCCAAATCGGAACCCAAACCCGATCTGTTGTCGCGTGACGCCGCCGCCGGGAAACGTGCCGAACCGGAAGCGGAAAAGCCGCGCGCCGTCGCTATCCTGAAATCCGGGGTCGTCGACGGTATGGGCTACACGCTCTATGTCGACGGTTCTATCGAGGCGGAATTGCCGCAAGGGACATTGCGCTTTGCCTCGATCAATGAATTGCGCAGCCATCTTGAAAAGAATTCATAAAATGGCGGCCAGTTGATCGACGGGTCTTCACCCCGTTTATCTTGGTTTTTGTTGATCAGACGACGTGTAAGTCGCATTTGACCAATAAATGTCGCCTTAGGCGGCGATCTTTTTCTTGCAGCCACTGAAGTCCGATAGTATTTTTAAATATAGGAATCGATCCGATATTCGGCGCAATGCATCTCGTATTGAGATGACCTTTCTCGGAAGCTCTTGTCTGCAGTACGCCAGTAACGGCGCCAGAACATGACAGCTTCGAACGGGGCGACTTCAATGACTGACACTGCAGCGAATGAAAATTTCATTGAACTGACCGCGGAAATCGTTTCCGCCTACGTCAGCAACAATACAGTTCCGGCTGGAGAGATCCCCGGTCTGATCAATCAGGTGCATGCGGCGCTCAGCAGGGTGTCCGGCAAACCTGCGGAGGGTTCCGCGGAACCCTTGAAGCCGGCGATCTCGGTGAAAAAATCAATTACGCCGGAATTCATCGTCTGTCTGGAGGACGGAAAGAAATTCAAGTCGCTCAAACGCCATCTGCGCACGCAATACAACATGACTCCCGAGCAGTATCGCGAAAAATGGGGTCTGGGCGCCGACTATCCCATGGTCGCGCCGAATTATGCGGCCGCCCGGTCGCAATTGGCCAAGCAGATGGGATTGGGCCAGCAACGCCGTCGCCGCGCCAAATAGCGGTCGCTCAGATTTCGGATCACTGAGCCATTCCGGGGCGCGCACCATCAGCGCGTTTACGCGCGTCTTCGACGCGCTATCGTGCGCGAACCCGGAATCCAGAAACACGGACAAACTTTGCTTCGGGATTCCGGGTCCGGCCACCCAAGTCGGCTGCAGCCGACTTGGGAATTTGAATTCCGATCTCGGGTAAACCCGAGATCGGCGGGCCGTCCCGGAATGACTCGGTCAGGCAGGCAAGCCTCGCGCGTCTTTTCACGAAGAGTTGCGGATAAAATTCCTAAAAATTGTTGCCCCTCTTGCGGTGATGTGTAGGTACATAGTCCCAATTATATACTTGACACCACAAGGGCCAAGATATAGTAATTAGAGGTGAAAAGGATTTGAGCCATGTTCAACGCCCCACACTTTCAGGACGCCGACAAAGCCCGCGATTACTTGGAACGGCTCCGTTGGTCGGGCGAGCCCGTTTGCCCCCATTGCGGCACGGCTGGCGAGCATTACGCGACCAAGAAGCCGGGTGTCTGGCGCTGTCATTCGGCCGAGTGCCGGAAGGACTTTTCCGTGACCACCAAGACGGTCATGGAAAGCAGCCATATCAAGTTGCAACATCTGGCTTCAGGCGTTCGCCCTTATGACCGCGAGCAAGAAGGGCATTAGCGCCCACCAGCTCCACCGGTCGCTTGGCGATCACTTACAAGTCAGCGTGGTTCCTTTGCCATCGCATTCGCGAAGCCATGCGGAACGGTGGCTTGCTCCCGCCAATGGGCGGCGAGGGCAAGATCGTCGAAGCCGACGAAACCTATTTCGGCAAGACCGAAGACGCACGCGTATCTCCAAACAGCGCCGGGCCGTCCCTACTAAGAAGGGCTCACGCAGGCCCAAGCGATAAGCGCGCCTATCGTTGCGCTTGTCGAGCGCGGCGGCAGCGTTCGCTCATTCCATGTGCCGGTGGCAGACGCGGCCACCGTCGCA
Source organism: uncultured Pseudomonadota bacterium (assembly GCA_963762485.1). Classification (GTDB taxonomy): domain Bacteria; phylum Pseudomonadota; class Alphaproteobacteria; order Rhizobiales; family Xanthobacteraceae; genus Pseudolabrys. The sequence goes on from CAVXLE010000014.1 coordinate 184,967, forward strand.
GCTATCGTGCGCGATAACGTGCATCGCGAAAGCCGCTTGCACACCGACGAAAGCCGCTTGTATCCAGCGTCGGCAAGGAATTTGCCGCGCACGAAACCGTCAATCATGCCGCGAAGGAATATGCTCGCGGCGACGTAACCACCAATACCGTCGAAACCTATTTCTCAGTGTTCAAGCGCGGAATGCGCGGCACTTATCAGCATTGCAAGGAAAAGCACTTGCATCGCTATCTCGCGGAATTTGATTTCCGCTTTAACACCCGAACTGCCCTCGGCTTTAATGACGGGGAACGTGCGACGCTTGCGATTAAGGGCATCGAAGGCAAGCGCCTCACGTATCGTCAACCTCACTAAGCCTGATTTCAGTTTTGCCGCTAAGCGGTTCATTCGCTGGCGCAAAAAGCAGCCTAGAAGCCGAAGCCTAAATTCGTGCGCTATTGGCAGTCGAGAAAGCCTGTCTAATCAGGCCCAAAAAAGACTCGCATTAGTTGCCGTTTTCGTGATCAAGTCTCTGTGCGTGTAGCGATTCGCGCCACCCCGGCCTGTGCCTATGGCTTGACGACTGGGCCTACAGCCCAGGACGGAGGTGAACGCCATGAGCAAACGCATTGGAAGAAGCGCCATAACTGGCCGGTTCACGACGGTGAAAACCGCTCAATCAAAACCGACCACGCATGTCGTGGAAACCATCAAAACCGGCAAAGGCAAGTAGCCTAGGCTGATTTTGGCGGCGGTGTCCGGCTCAACCCCGGCCCGCCGCTTTTCCCTTACGGCGATTCGCGACAAAAGATTCTACTATTTCGACTTTCGCCTTGTTTGTTTTGCCTTGGCTCGCTTTGCAGCGATGCTTTTGAGCGGCTTTGGCGGAGTACTCAAGCCGCCGCGCAACGCGGCCTCAAAGCGACGCTGCGCTTCCTTTTGGCTATATTCGCTATTGCTCTTTTGAGATTTTGCCATGACCCAACTTGAAAATCCTTGGCTTCCAGAATTTAAAGAACATGTTTATGGCATTGGCCTTATTTCGCTCAACTACAATCTCTTTGAGTCAACGCTGCAATATATTATGTGGCGCTATACCTCGATATCGACCACATATTTTTTCTTTGAAAAATGGTCAAACGAAGAACGTACCGCCGCCATTCGCCATTTTGCGAAAGAGGCGAATGAGACCGCCGAGGTCTATAACCACATCGACTATCTTATGACCTATTTTTCTATCTGTGCGGAGAATAGAAATATTCTACTTCACTCGCGACAGGCATTTACCGGCGAAAAGCCGGGTCCCGGATAC
>CAVXLE010000015.1:0-10035 GCA_963762485.1 uncultured Pseudomonadota bacterium
TGGGGCCGCCGATCGCCGCTTCAGGACCGACATGGCCGACGCAGAAACCACGCGTCGCGCCGGAGAAACGGCCGTCGGTGATCAGTGCAACTTTTTCGCCTGCGCCCTGCCCATATAGCGCCGCCGTCGTCGAAAGCATTTCACGCATGCCCGGGCCGCCGCGCGGCCCCTCGTAACGGATCACCAGCACTTCGCCGTCTTTGTATTTGCGGTTCTTTACAGCGTCGAAGCAGGCTTCCTCACCGTCGAAGCAGCGCGCCGGGCCGCTGAACTTCAGCGTCTTCATGCCGGCGATTTTTACGATTGCGCCATCGGGTGCGAGATTACCTTTGAGCCCCACGACGCCGCCGGTCGGCAGCAGCGGCTTGTCGGCCGGGCGCACGACATCCTGGTCAGGATTCCATTTCACGCTCTTCAAATTCTCGGCGATCGTGCGGCCGGTGACTGTCAAGCAGTCACCGTGCAGGTATCCGTGATCGAGAAGTGTTTTCATGAGCAGCGGCACGCCACCAGCTTCGAACATATCCTTGGCGACATAACGGCCACCAGGTTTCAAATCTGCGACATAAGGAGTCTTTTTGAAGACTTCGGCGACATCGAACAGCGTGAATTCGATACCGCATTCGTTCGCGATCGCCGGTAAATGCAGCGCCGCATTGGTCGAGCCGCCCGTCGCGGCGACCACCGCAGCGGCGTTTTCAAGCGCCTTTCGCGTGACGATGTCACGCGGGCGGATATTCTTGACGATCAAATCCATGATCATCTCGCCCGCCAGCATGCTGAATTTGTCGCGGATTTCGTAAGGCGCAGGCGCCCCTGCCGAATAAGGCAAAGCGAGCCCGATGGCTTCCGATACCGTCGCCATGGTGTTGGCGGTAAATTGCGCGCCGCATGCGCCAGCCGAGGGGCAGGCATTCTGTTCGAGAGTGTCGAGATCCTCATCGGACATCTGCCCGACCGAATGCTTGCCGACTGCCTCGTAGACGTCCTGGATGGTAACTTCCTTGCCCTTGAATTTTCCGGGCAGGATCGAGCCGCCGTAGATGTAGATCGACGGCACGTTGAGACGGCACATCGCCATCATCATGCCGGGTTGTGACTTGTCGCACCCTGCAATGCCGATCAGCGCATCATAAGCGTGGCCGCGCACGGTAAGCTCGACAGAATCTGCGATCACCTCGCGTGACGGCAGCGAAGCCTTCATGCCGGCGTGGCCCATCGCGATGCCGTCGGTGACGGTGATGGTGCAGAACTCGCGCGGCGTGCCGCCGACAGCAGAGACGCCCTTCTTGACCACCTGCGCCTGACGCATCAGGGCGATGTTGCAGGGAGCGGCTTCGTTCCAGCACGTGGCAACGCCAACGAAAGGCTGGTGGATCTGCTCGGTGGTCAGACCCATCGCGTAGTAGAATGCACGATGTGGTGCGCGGTCCGGCCCCTCGGTGGCGTGCCGGCTCGGCAGCTTCGACTTCAAACTGGTTTTCGCTTCCATAGTCTCTTGTCGCCCCCGCCCCGGTTACCATTGCCGGGTGGCCCGCCGGCGTCTTTCGAGGCGATACCCCGGCTTGGGCGGCCTCGATGTCGTTGCAGCGTATGGCCGAATTACGGCGATAGCGGGGTCGATCAGCTGCTATGCTTAAATGTTCTAAAAGTGTTGCAGGCCGGTCACAGTCGTGGCCGCGGTGCATCAAAGAACAAGCGCCAACGTCCGTATGTTCGCCGAGATACTGGGGCGGCCTGGCTTCCTAAGCGGCCTTACACCGACGAAACGGGTCACAAGCCGGGGCTGCCCTTATTGGCCGCCTGGCGCCCCCCGACCGCACCCGGACGCAGGTGCAACAGGAGCATTTTTTTCTCGTCCACAGACGCCGGATCTGACCCCCGGGTCAGGTCTCCGCAACCCGATACCCGATCCCGGGTTCAGTCAAAATGAACCGCGGGTCATCCGGATGGTCTTCGACTTTCTGCCGAAGCTGGCCAATGTAGACGCGCAAATATTGGGTGTCCTCGGTATGCGCCGGTCCCCAGACCGCCGTGAGAATTTGCTTATGCGTCACGACACGCCCGGCGTGCTTTGCGAGGAACGATAGTAATTCGAATTCCTTCGGCGTGAGCTTCAACTCGGTACCGGCGCGGGTTGCGCGGTGGCGCACCGCATCGACTTCCAGATTGCCGACACGCAAGACCGGGATTTCCGCCTTGCGCTGCATGCGATGCCGCAAGGCAGTGCGCATTCGCGCCAGGAGCTCCCCAATATTGAACGGCTTGTTGACGTAATCGTCGGCGCCGAAATCGAGCGCTTCGATCTTTTCGGCTTCTCGTTCGCGCGCCGACAGCACAATGATCGGAAGGTCCGACCACTCGCGTGCGCGTTTGATCACATCCTTGCCGTCGCCATCCGGCAGACCGAGGTCGAGCAACACAATGTCCGGCGTTTCAGCGGCGATGCGTTTGATGCCTTCCGCAACCGTACCGGCGCTCGCCATCTCATAGTTGTTCGCTTCAAGGGCCGGCTTGAGAAAGCGCAGGATCGCCGCTTCATCATCGATGACCAGCACGCGGATTTTGGCGCTCATGCGGGCCGACCCTCGTGCGGGAACGTCATGACGAAGCGTGCACCACGGCCATTTTCGACTGGGCTCTCCCCTTTGACCACACCGCCATGGGCTTCCATGATGCCTTTTGCAATGGCGAGACCTAGTCCCGTGCCCTGACCGCCGTCCGCGCCGGTGGGCTCAGGGCCTTTGACGAACTTGTCGAAAATATTCGGCAGCCGGTCGGCAGGGATACCGGGCCCATTATCGGTCACACGCACAGCGACGCCATCCGACATCACGACAGCATCCAGCACGATGTGCGTCTCAGGTGGCGTATGTATAACTGCATTGGCGACGACATTGCCGATCGCCTGCTCGGCCAAGGTGGCATCTGCCTGCACCAGCGGAAGGTCGGACGGCAGTCTGATTTCAATATGCTGTCGTGCGCCATGCCGTCGCGCTGCGCTGACCACGCGTTCGGCCACTTCCCGCAGGTCGAGCCAGTCGCGGCGCAATTCCAGTGCGCCGGCATCAATACGGGTAATCGCCAGAAGATTGCGGACCATTTCATCGAGCTCTTCGGCCTCTTTCTTGATCTGGCCGAGCAGATCCTTCTTCGCCGCCGGATCGAGCTTGTCGGCGTAGTCGATGAGGCTGGTGGCTGAACCGAGGATGGATGACAGTGGCGTGCGGAAATCGTGCGAAACCGATGCCAGCAGTGTATTGCGCACGCGCTCGGTTTCCGTCGCGGTCCTTGCACTCACCATTTCACGGGCGAGCGAGGCGCGCTCCAAGGCGGCGGCAGTTTGCTCAACCAGCGTATCGAGCAATGCACGCGCCTCCGAGTTGAAGGGCGCCGTATTCTCTCCTTTCGAGACTCCAATTACGCCGAGCGTCTTTGTACCGATGCGCAGCGGCACAAAATACCACGGTATGATCGGCAATGTGCCCGTATCGGCGCCGGCGGGCTCGACGTGGCTATAGGCCCAGCGCGCTGCGGTCATTGCGGCAGCATCCAGAGTATCTTCCGGTGGCCACGCCGCGGCGAGAACGACATCGTCGCCTTGCGCAAGCAGCACCACGACCGAACGTCCAAGGCTGGCATGGATCTCGCTGGCGGCACCTTCTGCCACCGCATCGAGTGTCGCGAGCCCGGACAATCGCCGCGTAAATTCATAGAGCCGCCGCATCGCGCGCATGCGGCTCGCGGAAATTCTGGCCTGTTCGCGCACCCGGCCGGCGAGCGCTGAGCTGATCACTGCGACCACCAGGAAAATTACCAAGGCCAGCAGTTCATACGGCTCTGCAACCGTGAATGTATAAAGCGGCGGAATGAAAAAGAAATTGTACGCGAGAAAGGAAAGAACCGAAGCGTAGATCGCCGGCCAGATGCCCGAACTCATGGCGGTCACCAGCACCGCCAACAGAAAAACCATCGACAGGTTCGGGATAGGCGTTATTTGCGTGAGCACTTCGCCGACCGCGAGTGCCGCCGCGACTGCAAGCGTCGCGTATAGAAAAGGCAGAGGTGCAAGCACCAGATTTTTCGGCCAGCGCAACAGGGGCGACCTCGCGGGCTGCTCCGCCGCCTCCTTCGTGACGAGGTGGATGGCGATATCCTGCGTCCGCCGCACCAGCTCGTGCGGCAGAGACCGCCGCAGCAATTCGCTCAAGAAATTGCCGGGCGACCGTCCAACGACGATCTGGGTGACATTCTCGAATTTCGCAAAGCGCAGCAATTCCGCCGGCAGATCGGAACCGGTCAGCGTCTGCGTTTCGGCGCCCAGGCTCTGCGCCAGTTTCATCGCTTCATCGAGGCGTTGGCGGGGCCCGTCTTCGAGAGTGGACCCCGGGCGTTCAACCGTGACGGCAATCCATGGCGCATCCATCAGGTCGGCGAGCCTTTTGGCTGCGCGTACTACAGTGGGCGATATCGGGTCGGGCCCTATACAGGCCAGAATGCGTTCGCCAGCGGCCCATGGGCCCTCGATCGCCTGTGCCTGCATCCGCCCGATCAGATCGGCGTCGATCCGCTCGGCTGCGCGCCGCAAGGCGAGCTCGCGCAGCGCGGTCAGGTTTTGCGGCTTGAAGAAATGCTCGACCGCGCGCGCCGCTGTGTCCTGGACATAAACTTTTCCTTCGGCGAGGCGCTTGAGCAGCTCATCGGGCGGAAAATCAACCAGCACAATCTCGTCGGCCTTGTCGAAAACCGTGTCAGGAACCGTCTCGCGCACGCGGATTTTGCTGATCTTCTGGACGACGTCATTGAGGCTTTCGAGGTGTTGAATGTTCAATGTCGTCCAGACGTCGATGCCCGCCGCGAGCAACTCGTCGATATCCTGCCAGCGTTTAGGATGGCGGCTGCCGGGCACGTTGGTGTGCGCATATTCGTCGACCAGCAGAAGTTTGGGGCGACGCGCCAATGCGGCGTCCAGATCGAATTCCTTCATGACCTGATTGCGATAGACGATAGGCTTGCGCGGAAGGATCTCGAATCCCTCGATCAGCTGCTCGGTCTCGCGCCGGCCATGGGTCTCGATCAGCCCCGCCACCACGTCGCGCCCGCCGGCTTTCTCGCCCCGTGCGGACCCGAGCATTGCGTAAGTCTTGCCGACACCTGGCGCGGCGCCAAGAAATATCTTCAGGCGCCCGCGCTCTTCCTTCTTGGCGAGAGCAAGCAGCGCATCAGGCGAAGCTCTTTGCGCTTCGTCGCGGGGCATTCGGCTCCTCTGGGCGGACTCTACGACCGCAGGGCGTCGAGCGCGAGATTGAGTTTCAGAACGTTGACGCGCGGTTCACCCAACAGGCCGAACGTACGTCCTTCGATCTGACTTTCCACCAGCGTGCGGACCCGTGCCGGTGGCAGCCCGCGCGCCTTCGCCACGCGCGATACCTGGAAGAATGCCGCCTCCGGCGAAATATCCGGATCGAGACCGCTCGCCGAGGTCGTCACCAGGTCAACCGGCACGACCGCTGAGGGATTCTCGCCCTTGAGCTTTTCCACATCCGCCTTGACCCGCTCGGCCAGCGACTTGCTGGTGGGGCCCAGATTCGAGCCCATTGAATTGGCGGCGTTGTAAGGCGCATCGATCGTCTTGGTCGAGTCCTTTGGATCCGGTGTATTGGTCGCCGACGGACGGCCGTGGAAATATTTGTCGTCCACGAACGCCTGCCCGATCAATGCCGAGCCGATCGCCTTGCCATTCTGCTCGATCAGGCTACCTTGCGCCTGGTGCGGGAAGACAGCTTCGGCGATCCCGGTCATTGCCAACGGGTAAATGAGCCCGGTGATGATCGTCAGGGCAACGATGAAAACAATGGCAGGGCGAATTTCTTTCAGCATAGGTGCCTCCGTCAGGCCAGATGCAATGCGGTGACCACCAGGTCGATGGCCTTGATGCCGATGAACGGCAGGACGATGCCGCCCAGACCGTAAACAAGCAGGTTACGCCGCAGCAGCGCGGCGGCGCCGATCGGGCGATATTTGACTCCCTTCAATGCCAGCGGAATAAGCGCGATGATGATCAGCGCATTGAACACGATCGCAGACAGGATCGCGCTCTGCGGTGTCGACAGGTGCATGATGTTGAGCACCTGCAGCTGCGGATAGAACGCCACGAACATAGCCGGGATGATGGCAAAATATTTCGCCACATCATTGGCAATCGAGAATGTGGTCAGCGCACCGCGCGTCATCAGCAGCTGCTTGCCGATCTCCACCACCTCAATCAGCTTGGTCGGGTTGGAATCGAGATCGACCATATTGCCGGCCTCGCGTGCGGCTTGCGTGCCGCTCTGCATGCAGACACCGACATCCGCCTGCGCAAGCGCAGGGGCATCGTTGGTGCCGTCACCGCACATGGCAATCAGGCGCCCTTGTGCCTGTTCGCCGCGGATATAACGCAGCTTGTCCTCGGGCGTCGCCTGGGCAATGAAGTCATCGACGCCGGCTTCGGAGGCAATCGCAGCCGCGGTCACCGGATTGTCGCCGGTGATCATGACGGTCTTGATGCCCATCCGGCGCAGCGCGGCAAACCGTTCCTTGACGTCGGGCTTCACGACGTCCTTGAGATGGATCACGCCAAGAAGGCGGCCATCCTCGGCGAGCCCGAGAGGGGTGCCGCCGGAGCGCGCGATCCTGTCAACCGCCGCGCGAAACGCGGGAGGCTCGGCGACAGTCTGGCCGGCCTGTTCGCGCGCAAATTTAAGCACTGAATCGACCGCGCCCTTGCGCAGTTTGCGGTTGCCGAGATCGACGCCGGACAGGCGCGTCATCGCCGAGAATTCGACGAACCGGGCATCCTTGGGCGCCGCCTGGCGCTTCACGTTATATTTCTCCTGCATCAAAGTAATGATCGAGCGTCCTTCTGCCGTTTCGTCCGCATCGCTCGCAAGAAGCGCGGCCTCCGCGGCCTCGCGTTCGGTTACGCCCGGCACCACGATGATTTCGGTCGCAAGGCGGTTGCCGAAGGTGACGGTGCCGGTCTTGTCGAGCAGCAGCGTATCGACGTCGCCGGCGGCTTCCACAGCGCGGCCGGACATGGCCAGCACGTTGAAGCGAACCAACCGGTCCATGCCGGCAATCCCGATAGCCGACAGCAGCGCGCCGATGGTGGTCGGGATCAAAGTGACAAATAGCGCCACCAGGACGACGACCGAAATCGCGCCACCGGCATAGGCGGCATAGCTCGGGATTGTCGCGGTTGCGAACACGAAAATAATGGTGAGGCCGACCAGCAGAATGTTGAGCGCGATCTCGTTTGGCGTCTTCTGGCGTTCCGCACCCTCGACCAGGTTGATCATGCGGTCAAGGAACGACGAGCCCGGCGAGGATGTGATGCGGATGACGATCCGATCCGAGATGACCGTTGTGCCACCGGTCACCGCCGAACGGTCGCCGCCGGATTCGCGAATGACCGGCGCGGATTCGCCGGTAATGGCCGCCTCGTTGACGGACGCGATGCCTTCGATGACCTCACCGTCGCCGGGAATGACATCGCCTGCCTCGCACACGACCCGGTCGCCCGCCTCAAGCTCCTCGGCGGATACGCCCTCGTAGAGGTTATGGTTGTCGGCCGACAGGAGGCGCTTGGCGCGCGTCTCGGTGCGTGTCTTGCGGAGCGTGTCTGCCTGCGCCTTGCCGCGCCCTTCCGCGACGGCTTCCGCGAAGTTCGCAAACAGCACGGTGAACCATAGCCAGATCACGATCTGGATCTCGAAGGCGACCGTTTGCCCGTGCGCGGCCATATCGCGCACAAGCAGCACCGTGGCAAGCAGCGCGACCATCTCAAGCACGAACATCACCGGATTCTTGGCAAGTGAGCGCGGATTGAGCTTCATGACGGCCTGCCCGATTGCCGGAACCATGATCTTCGGGTCGAGCAGCGTGGTGACCGGCATCCGCTTGCGCATTTTCGAGGTTTCCATTGTCGTAACTCCGAAGGTCCAGCTCAGAAAACGGTGCCCGCCTGCATCGCAAGATGCTCGACGATGGGACCGAGCGCGAGCGCGGGAAAGAATGTGAGGCCGCCAACGATCACGATCACGCCAACCAACAGGCCGACAAAAAGGCTACCGGTGGTCGGGAACGTGCCGAGTGATGGCGGCACGGATTTCTTGGCGGCGAGCGAGCCGGCTATCGCCATCGCCGGAATGATCATCCAGAAGCGGCCAATGAACATCGCGACGGCGCCCGTGACATTGTAGAAGAGCGTATTCCCGGTAAGCCCCGCAAACGCCGAACCGTTATTTCCGGTCTGCGATGAGTAGGCATAGAGCACTTCGCTGAAGCCATGCGGTCCGGCATTGGCCATCGATGCGATCGCTGGCGGATAGACCACCGCGACCGCCGACCAACCGAGGATCATCAGCGGCAGGATCAAGATGGCGAGCATCGCCATCTTGACCTCCTTGGCCTCAATTTTCTTGCCGACGTATTCCGGCGTGCGACCGACCATTAACCCGGCGACGAAAACCGTAAGCACGACGAACAGCAACATGCCGTAAAGGCCGGCGCCAACACCGCCGACGATAATTTCGCCGAGCTCGATATTGATCAGCGGGATCATTCCGCCAAGCGCGGTGAATGAGTCGTGCATGGCGTTGACGGCGCCGCAAGAGGCGGCAGTAGTAATGACAGCGAACAACGCCGAGGCAACGATTTCGAAGCGGACCTCCTTGCCTTCCATGTTGCCGCCGGTGAGCCCGAGGGCATTGAGTGTCGTGGTGCCGTTAGCTTCCGCCCAGTAGGCGACAACGACGCCCGCCAGGAAGAGAACGCCCATCGCTGCCAGCAATGCCCAGCCCTGGCGCTGGTTGCCGACCATCCGGCCAAAGACGTTGGTCAGCGCCGCGCCGACCGCGAATATCGAGATGATTTGAAGGTAATTCGACAGCGCGGTCGGATTTTCGAATGGATGTGCGGCATTGGCGTTGAAAAAGCCGCCGCCATTAGTGCCGAGCATCTTGATCGCGACCTGGGAGGCAACTGGACCCACGGCGATGGTCTGTCTGGCGCCTTCAAGCGTCGTCGCGTCGACATAGGCGCCGAGCGTCTGCGGCATACCCTGCCACACCAGGAACAGCGCGTACGGCACACAGATCGGCAGCAACACATAAAGTGTGCAGCGGGTGATATCGACCCAGAAATTACCGACAGTCTGCGCCGACGCACGCGCGAATCCGCGGATGAGCGCGATAGCAAGAACAATGCCCGTTGCCGCCGAGAGGAAGTTCTGGTGCGTGAGCCCCAGCATCTGCACGAGATAGGACAGCGTGCTTTCGCCGCCGTAGTTCTGCCAGTTGGTATTGGTAATGAAGCTGACCGCAGTATTGAACGACAGGTCGGGTGCGACGGCCGATTGATCGGCCGGATTGAACGGCAGCACGACTTGCAGACGCATCAGCGCGTAAAGGATCGCGAAGCCGCCGGCATGGAAGAGCAGCATGGCGATGGTGTAGCTGAGCCAGCCCTGTTCGCGCTTCGCGTCAACGCCCCCGCCCTGTACAGCGCGACCTCGATCGGCCGTACGACCGGTGATAGGACAGTGCGTTCGCCGTTGAACACGCGTGTCATATAAGCGCCGAGCACGGGTGTAATGGCGACGATGATGACGCAATACAGGAGTATTTGAACCCAACCGATGATGGTCATGGCCGTGAACCTTGTTGTTCGAGCGTCAGAACCGCTCTGGCTTGAGCAGTGCGTAGACGAGATAGATCATCAACCCCGCGGTCACGAACGCGGCGAGCGAATAATCGAAGATCATGATTGCCTCCTTAGAGCCGATCGCACGCAAATGCGTAGCCAACCGACACGACGAACAAGCCGAGGCCCAGTGCGAGCAGGACGATGTCGAGCATGATTGCTCCCCTTCAAATGCTGGGATGCCTGGATCGCCAATTCAATTAGGTGCCGCCGGATAAAGAAGCGATGTGAATCGCGTTTACGACATATCAAGACGAAATAAAGATCGGCCCAACAGACCCGACTGGCCAG
>CAVXLE010000016.1:0-47246 GCA_963762485.1 uncultured Pseudomonadota bacterium
CTGGCGCAGCAGTGCAGATGGTCCCCTGCTCTGCCCGTTTTCCCTGCTAACAGGGAATTTTACAGGGAATTTTGCAAAATCGCGGCTTCGGGAGCGCCAGAGACTGCAAATATTGGCGTCGTTACGGGGCTTTCGATGCGAATTCCCTACTCAACGGACCAGGGAATTATTTTGACGGAACAGGGACTCTTTGGCGCGAGAACAGGGAATTTTATCAGCGAAAACTAGGATCATCGCCGGATGAGATTTTCGGCACAAAGAACGTCTGGGTGATGTCCGCTGTTACCCCAAAAGCGGACATTGATCGCGTGCGCTAGCAATGTCCGCTAAGTGCCGGAAGCAGGACTCCGACGGGACATATACCTACACAATAGTAGTAGGCTTTGCCGGCGTTCGTTGGACCTCGCGCATATCCCCATGGTGCACGGCGGCCAGCTGACCATTGTCCCAGGCGATCGTGACCGCATCCCAACTCATTTCGGTGATACTGCCACCGTCAGTAGCATCGCCGCGCCAATATACGCGGCTGCCCTTCTTGAGGTCTTTAGATTCGGCGGCGGTCATCGATCTCTCCTCATTGTGTCTTCTCATGGTCAGATGAGCTTTTGATCTCTACTGTGCGCTCGGCTTTTCGTTGCGCAATTTTTCCTCCCTCTTTCTCTGTTTTTGCTCGCTCCGTGCGCGCGCTGAACGGTTGCGATCAGCGCGTTGCATACCGTAATTCGGCTTGAAAGCCATGGAGTTTCCTTTTGAAATGGAACACTTTGCAAATTAGCTAGTTGCCGGGTCGCGGGAACGCTTTCGCACCGAACGGCCGTGCCCACCCAGGAGCGTCACCTTCATCTATCAGTCACTGCTTATAAGCGTTAAACTAGAAGCATAAGGAAGCGCTGAAGTGCTTATATTCCATACGGTATTGCAGTTCCTTCCGAAGGTTCCGCTTATTCTCGTGACTGCCGTCGCTACGCATTTGGTCATGTCATTTGCGCAGACGGTGATGCATTACAAGCTTGGCCACCATCCGATGGGTGGCAACTTTTTCCGCAATCATATCAATTTTCATCACACTTACTACTCCAGAGATCATCTCGTCTCACCAACGTACCTCGGTGAAGAAGGCAACAACACGCCCTTCTTCTTTATCCCTGTGTTATTGGTAGGAGGCTGCGCTTATTTCTTATTGCCGCTTAATCTCTTTGTGGTGATGGTAATTGCAAGTGCGGCATCGTTTTACGCACACGTCTTTTTCGACAAAGAATATCACGTAGAGGGATCGCGGCTTCAAAGGTTTGCGTGGTTTAGACGCCATCAGGATCTGCACTTTGTTCATCACCGGCACGCGAATAGCAATTTCGGTGTCATTCATTTCTTCTGGGATAAGATTTTCGGCACCTATCGAGGGCCGGATGCCGGTGCATAAGATCAGATGCACTTAAAGCGATTCGCTTTTCGTCCGCCTCGCCACTAACTGCGACTTCCGCATTAGGTCAAAAGCAGACAGTAAAGGCCGGGCATCCCGAAATTCCAGTGCCCGTATAACCGGCGAAGCCCGCAGTTCGTATCGCGACCCGGTCATCTGCGACTTGGCAAGGCGGCCCGCCATTTGGACGAACACAACGGTGAACTTGGCAGCGCCAAGGTTGCATTCACGCTAGCCGGCGCCTGCAGCCTCGGTTGCACTGCCTACCTCATCGATCACACTCTGCAGATGAGAGCGGATCTCTTCCGCAATTTGAAGCAACACGACGTTCGTGACGGCCTGCATGGAAGCAACGGGATCAATTGCGGAAACTTCAATACGGCCGTCCTCTAGTTGCTGCAGAACAACGTTGCAGGGTAACATTGTTCCGATCTTGTTATCCGCTTGGAGCGCTCGATAGGACAATTCCGGATTGCATGCTCCGAGGATGAGGTACGGACGAAAATCGACATTGAGCCCCTTCTTGAAGTTGTCTTTCATGTCGATCTCGGTGAGCACTCGAAAATTGTGCCGTTTGAGTGCTTCTTTTGTGGACATCACGGCGTCGTCAAAACTCATGTCTACAGTCTTGGTGAAGTGGTAGGTCATCTGCGCCTCCTCCTGTCCGCGTCCACGAACTTACCCTAAGCCCCGAAAAACCCGCAGCTCAGCTGGATAGAGCGGCCCGTAATTGTCCGAGATGCTAGGTAAACATCCGTAATTGATCGGACTCACTGATCTAATAAGTGCTGGTGGTCATGAGACCGCCCTCCAACCCCGAGCCCCCAAAACTTTGTCCTGCCTGTCAGGTGGCGATGCAAACCACCGAAACAGCGCACATTATCGTTCATCAATGTGCGCGGTGCGGTGTAGTCATAACTGTCGCCAAGCCAGCGAAGACGCTGCGAACTGAGGCTGACTAGTCTTCAACCTTGCACCAGATTCGGGCATGAGGGCTCCAGTCAAGGGCGGGCATTTTTCCTTTCCGGCAGTCCCTCATGTGGATGACGATGGTCGCCACGTCGATTGGACTTGCGGACATACGTGATTACTGCGTCGGGATTTTCGTGTTTGGCCCTGAGCGCTGCGACCAAAGCGTCCTCGGCCTCAATTGTTAATACCTTAGAGCGCGTTTTATGCCTGAGACCCACGATGTATGAGGTCATGATCCATCCTCTCGAGAGCCCGATAATCTTAATGGCCGCTTCGCAATGCAGCCGCTTGAATTTAATTTCGCGGCTTTCGCCAAAACGGGCTTGAGCTACATCAAAGCACGGCTGGCCAACCGCATTTCATCGAGACCAGATGATGATTGCGCTGGGTCCTTGCCAAAGCATTGGAACGAAAACAAAGGTCAGCGCGATGCTGACAATGACCAAGCGAGCACCAAGATATAATTCCATGTGATGCTTTGATCTCCTATCCGATCTCTCTGTCAGATTTTGGAAACGCGGCTTGCATAATTTGACCGCGCCGCAATTCCTCGGCCTGTTTAAGATAGTCGTCGGCCGACCTCATGAGCTTTTGCTGGTTCGCGTTTCGATAAACGATAGATAATTACCAGTATGGCGTGTTGACGCAGATCAATGCGATGTGGGCACCTTAGTTAAAACTGTGCAACTTTCTGGCTCACGGGAATCCCAATCCTGCGGCAGTGTGGAAGGGACAAAAATGAAAATCGCTCAGATTGCGCCCTTGATGGAAAGCGTCCCTCCACGACTGTACGGTGGCACCGAACGGATCGTCTCCTACCTGACCGAAGAACTGGTGGGCCTCGGCCATGAGGTGACCCTGTTCGCGAGCGGTGATTCTATCACCGCAGCTGATCTAGTTCCCTGCGTACCCAAGGCGCTCCGGCTCGACGCCAGCGTCCGCGATCCGATTCCCTATTATATGTTGATGCTTGATCGCGTGCGGCAACGCCTCGACGACTTCGACATCCTGCATTTCCATATCGATCAATTTCATTTCCCGCTGTTTCGGCCGATCGCAGGCCGCACTGTTACCACGCTGCACGGGCGTCAGGATCTACCCGACCTGCTCCCACTCTACCTGGGCTTCAGCGACATGCCGCTGGTTTCGATCTCGGACGCGCAGCGCCGTGCGGTGCCGAACGCAAACTTCGCGGGCACCGTCCACCACGGAATCCCGGCCCGCCTGCATCACGGCACCGCGGAGGCGCGCGGCGCCTACCTCGCCTTTCTCGGCCGCATCTCGCCGGAGAAACGTCCCGACCGCGCCATCTCCATCGCGCGTGCGCTGGGGATTCCGCTCAAGATTGCTGCCAAGGTAGACCGCGTTGACGAGGTCTATTTTAAGACGCAGATCGAACCACTGCTCGAAGGCGGCGGTGTTGAATTTATCGGCGAGATCAACGACCGTGAGAAAACGCGATTCCTGGGCAACGCACAGGCCCTGCTGTTTCCAGTCGACTGGCCGGAGCCGTTCGGGCTCTCCATGATCGAGGCGATGGCCTGCGGAACGCCGGTCTTGGCTTTTCGCTGCGGCTCGGTTCCCGAGATCGTCGAAGATGGCATCACAGGCGCCATCGTCGAAACCATGGAAGAAGCGATCGCCGCCCTGCCGCGCGTCATTGCGCTCGATCGAAAAAAAGTGCGTCAACGCTTCGAACAGCGCTTTTCCGCCACACGGATGGCGAAAGATTATGTGGGTATCTATCGGTCGCTGCTGGCGACATCCGCCGCGCGCAAGCAGGAAGAAATCGGGCTTGCGCCGAACGGCATGGATTTGAACAGTCTGAGGCCTCTCGTTGCTTAGCCATGGCTCGATCGCAAGGCCGGTCGAGGAGGTTCCCGAAACACCTTTCTACATTCCGGGTACTGGGTCCTCCACTCGGCCGCGCCGCACGCTCAAGCAGGGCGATTGTTTCGCCGTGTTCGACAGCCATGCGGACATCGGGGCGGCGCCGGGTGGACCCGACGGCATTTTCTTTTGCGATACGCGCTATCTCTCTCACCTGGAAATGCTGCTGAGCGACAAACAGCCTCTGCTGCTGGGTTCTGTTGTACGCGACGACAACTCTTTCCTCACCGTTGATCTGACCAATCCCGACATCTATCACAATGAGAAGCTGGTGCAGCCGAAGGACATGCTGCACGTCGTGCGCACGCTTTTCCTTCTCAACGGCACGGTCTATCAGCGCCTGCGCGTGCAGAACCACGGCGAGCATCCTTTCGACGTAGAGCTTTCATTCGCCTTCGCCAGTGACTTTGCCGACCTGTTCGAGGTGCGCGGACTGCACCGCAAGCGTCGCGGCATCGCAAGCGCGGAGGTCGGCAAAGCCAAGGTGGCACTGAACTATCAGGGCCTCGACGGCAATCGGCGGCGCACGATGATTCTGTTCGACCCGGTGCCGGAGCGGTTGTCTGACAGCCTCGCAAGCTACGCGTTTGTCCTGCAGCCCAACGAATCCCGGTCGATATTCGTGACGGTCAATTGCGAACGCGGCGTCGAGAAACGCATCGCGGTTCCGTTTCGAAAGGGACTACGTGCAGCATTCCACGAACGCCAGGCCGCAAGCCGCGGCACGGCCACAATCACCAGCTCGAACCATATCTTTAACGAGGTGATGTGCCGCTCGATGGCCGACCTTGCGATGCTGACAACCAACACGGCGCAAGGCCCCTACCCTTATGCCGGCATTCCCTGGTACTCGACCACATTCGGCCGCGACGGCATCATTACCGCCCTGCAGATGTTGTGGTGCGATTCTCGAATCGCCAAAGGCGTCCTGCGGCGGCTCGCCGCCTTTCAGGCCACCACATTTGACCCGCTTGCCGACGCCGAACCCGGAAAAGTCCCGCATGAGATGCGCGGCGGCGAGATGGCGGCGCTGGGCGAGATCCCATTCGGCCTCTACTACGGCAGTGCGGATGCGACACCGTTATTTGTGATGCTGGCCGGACTTTACGTCGAGCATACCGGCGACATCGAAACATTGCGCGAGCTCTGGCCCAATGTCGAAGCGGCGCTCCGCTGGATCGACGGGCTGGGCGATCCCGATCGCGACGGCTTCGTTGAATACCTCCGCGCCGACGAAATGGGCCTTGTCAATCAGGGCTGGAAGGATTCGCAGGACGCGATCTTCCATGCCGATGGCACGCTCGCACAAGGTCCGATCGCGCTCTGCGAAGTGCAAGGCTACGTCTATGCAGCGAAGCGACTGGCTGCGCGTGGCGCGCACCGGCTCGGCAAGCACGCGCTCGGAGACGCGCTCGAGGCCCAGGCCAAGACACTCGCCGAACGATTTGAGTCTGCATTCTGGTGCGAGGACATTGGCACCTATGCGCTCGCTCTAGATGGACAGAAGCGGCCGTGTCGCGTGCGAACGTCGAACGCCGGACATGTACTATTCAGCGGGATCGCCGCGCCAGAGCACGCGGAAGCGGTGGTGCGCGACCTGATGCGCCCGTCGTTTTTTTCGGGATGGGGAATCCGCACGGTGGCCCGCGAGGAGCGCCGTTACAACCCGATGTCGTATCATAATGGCTCGGTCTGGCCGCACGACAATTCGCTCATCGCGGCCGGCTTCGCACGCTACGGACACAAGAGCGCGGTTGATCGCGTGTTCAAGGGCCTGTTCGAGGCAGCAAGCTATATGGACCTGCGGCGCCTGCCTGAACTCTATTGCGGCTTCCAGCGTGGACGCGAACGCGGGCCGACCCTCTATCCGGTCGCCTGTTCGCCGCAGGCGTGGGCGGCGGCGACACCGCTCCTACTGCTTCAGTCCTGTCTCGGTCTCGCATTCAATCCGGACCGCCATGAAATCCTGTTGCACAAGCCACAGCTACCGTCATTTCTCGATGAGGTGACCTTACGCAATCTGCGTCTTGGCCAATCGGCCGTGGACTTAAGGCTGCGCCGGCATGGGACCGACGTGTCACTCCAGGTGGAGCGCAACGAGGGGCAGATCAAGGTGGCCGCAGTTTATTCGTGACAGTCACCGCATAGTGCACGCGACGAAATAGTCCCGCACGAGCAACTCGGCAATGTCTGGCGGTCCTGAAAGTTGTCGCTTCGGCACTACCCAAAGCTCAAAGGGATGTTTGGCGGCGAACGGCATCAGCGCCACGAACTGGTCGTTCTCGTCGACGATGCGCTGGCCGCTCTTGCGCTCAATCTCGAGCTCCGCGCAGGTCGCGCAGCACCCATGCTCCTTGTAATAGCGGTTGCCCCAATCGCTCATGGCGGCGCGTTTCGGCGGCACGAAATCGAGCGCGATAATCTGCGCGTGGGGGTGCGCGAGCGAAGCGCCGGCGCGGCGGCCGTAGTTGCGGAACAGGATGGCCGCCGCGATGCCGTTCTGCGCTGCTACCCGCGCGCCCGCGCCCGCGCGCGCGGGCGCGGTATAGCGGCTTCGCGGGCCGCGACCCGCTGCTTCACCGCGATGAAGCTGTCCGGACTGACCGAGATGGAGTCGATGCCGCAATCGACCAGGAATTCGGCGAACTCCGGATGATCGCTCGGCGCCTGGCCGCACAGCCCGACCTTGGCGCCGGCCTTGTGCGCCTCGCTCGATGACGCTGTGGATCATCCATTTCACCGCCTCGTCCTGTTCGTCGAACAGGTCGGCGAGCTCGGCGAATCGCGATCGACGCCGAGCGTGAGCTGGGTGAGATCGTTGCTGCCGATCGAGAAGCCGTCGAAGCGCTCGGCGAATTCCTTGGCGAGGATGACGTTCGAGGGGATTTCGCACATCACGTAGACCTGCAAGCCGTTCTCGCCGCGCTTCAGGCCGTTCTCCGCCATGACCGCGAGCACGCGGTCGGCCTCCTTCGTCGAGCGGCAGAACGGGATCATGACGATGACGTTGCCGAAGCCCATCTCCTCGCGCAGCCGGCGGATGGCGCGGCATTCGAGCGCGAAGCCTTCGCGGTAGCGCGGCGAGTAGTAGCGCGAGGCGCCGCGGAAGCCGATCATCGGGTTTTCTTCCTTCGGCTCGAACTCGGCGCCGCCGATCAGGTCGGCATATTCGTTGGTCTTGAAGTCGCTCATGCGCACGATCACCGGCTTGGGATGGAAGGCGGCGGCGATCCGCGCGAGGCCGCGCGCCAGCCGGTCGACGAAATACTCGGTCTTGTCTCCGTAGCCGGCGGTCAGCTCGGCGATCTGCGCCTTGGCCTCCTCGTCCTTGAGCGTGTCGAAGCGCACCAGCGCCATCGGATGGACCTTGATGTGGTTGCTGACCACGAACTCCATGCGCGCAAGCCCGACGCCGTCGGCCGGCATCCGCCACCAGCGGAACGCCGCCGCCGGATTGGCGAGATTGAGCATCACCTGCGTGCGCGTCGCCGGCATGCCTTGCTGAGATCGACTTCGCTCGCCTCGAAATCGGCGGTGCCTTCGTAGACGAAGCCCTCGTCGCCTTCGGCGCAGGAGACCGTGACCTCCTGCTCGTCGTGCAGGACCTGCGTCGCGTTGCCGGTGCCGACGATCGCCGGCAGACCGAGCTCGCGGCTGACGATGGCCGCGTGCGACGTGCGCCCGCCGTGATCGGTGACGATCGCGGCCGCGCGCTTCATGATCGGCACCCAGTCCGGGTCGGTCGTCTGCGTGACCAGGATGGCGCCGTCGACGAAGCGGTCGATATCGCGCGGGCTGTCGATCAGGCAGACGCGGCCCGCGACGACGGCATCGCCGATGCTCAAGCCGGTCACCAGCTTCCGCCCTTTCGACTTGATCCGGTAGGCTGCGGAACGCGCCCGCCGCGCGGCGCGACTGCACCGTCTCCGGCCGCGCCTGCACGATGAACAATTCGCCGGTCTCGCCGTCCTTCGCCCATTCCATGTCCATCGGGCGGCCGTAGTGCTCCTCGATGACGACAGGCCCAGCGGGCGAGCTGCAGGATTTCCGCGTCCGCCAGCACGAAGGCCGCGCGCTCGGCCTTCGAGGTCGGCACGTTGCTTGGTCGGGTGCTCGCCGTCCGGCGCATAGATCATCTTCTGCGCCTTCTCGCCGCAGCTTCTTCTCGATGATCGGCGTGAGCGCGGTGTCCGCCAGCAGCGGCTTGAACACCTCGTATTCGTCGGGATCGACGGCGCCCTGCACGACGTTCTCGCCCAGGCCCCAGGCGGCGTTGATCAGCACGACCTTGTCGAAGCCGGTCTCGGTGTCGATCGAGAACATGACGCCGGCGCCGCCGAGATCGGAGCGCACCATGCGCTGCACGCCGATCGACAGCGCGACCTTCATGTGGTCGAAGCCCTTGGCCTGGCGGTAGCTGATGGCGCGGTCGGTGAAGAGCGAGGCGTAGCAGCGCCGGCAGGCGTCGAGCAGCGCGGCGTCGCCGCGGATGTTGAGAAAGGTCTCCTGCTGGCCGGCGAAGCTGGCGTCGGGCAGGTCCTCGGCCGTGGCGCTCGAGCGCACCGCGACATCGACTTCCGCCTTGCCCGCGCGCTTGCAGAGCTCGGCGATAGGCCGCGCGGATCGCCTCGGCGGTCTCCGGCGGCCATTCGCCTCGCAGGAACATGCGGCGGATCGAAGCACCAGTCTCCGCCAGCGTCGCCTTACCGGCGGCGAGATCGCCAAGCGCGTCCGTGATCGACTGCTTCAGCCCGTTGGCCTCGACGAAGTGCCAATAGGCGTCGGCCGTGGTGGCGAAGCCGGGCGGCACGCGCACGCCCTTGCCGCCCAGATTGGCGACCATCTCGCCGAGCGAGGCATTCTTGCCGCCGACCTTGGCGACGTCGCCGCGGCCGACCTTTTCAAACCAGAGGACATGCAGGCTACTTGCGCTCATGACAATCTTCTTGAATTCAGTGCTGCGCCGCCCTTTTCAACTGGAAACGCGCCTCGAACGAGCCGATCAGATCGAGCCAGTCCTCCATCAGGCGCGTCATCAGGAAGCGCCTATGCACGGTCTCGCGCGCGTTGCGGCCCAGCCGCTCGCGCAAACGCGGGTCCTTCACCAGCGCGACGATACGCGCGGCCGCCTCTTCGACGTTGTTCACCAGGAAGCCGTTCACGCCGTCCTCGATCTGATGCTTGATGCCGCCGACATTGCCGCCGATCACCGCGGCGCCTTTCCACATCGCCTCGGTGACTGTCAGGCCGAAGCCCTCGCGGATTGACTTTTGCAGCACGACCGCCGCGCGCCGCTGCAAGGCGTTGACCAGCGCGGTGTCCTGCACCGACAGAATGCGGATGCGGTCCTCGGCGCGTTTGCACAGCGAGGCGAACACCTCCTGGCCTTCGGGGTCGTCGGTCGCCACGTTGCCGACCAGCACCAGCGTGCAGTCGACTTGCTTGCGGGCGATCTGGAAGGCGTCGATCACGCCCTGCGGATCCTTCCACTTGTCGAAGCGGGAAACCTGCACGACGAGCGGCAGGTCAGTCGGGATGTTGTAATGTGCGAAGCGGTCGGCGATCTCGGCGTCGGACAGCTCCTTGTTCGTGCGTCGAGAACGGATTGATCGCCGGCATGATGAAGCGCTGCGGCGTGCCGAGGTTTTGCGCGTATTCCGGCAGCGACAGCACCACCGCGTCGTAGCGTTCGACCAGCGGCGCGAGGTAGTCCCAAACGTTCGGATTGGGATGGCTCAGATCGACATGGCAGCGCCACATCCAGGGCGCTTTCTTGCGGAAGTGCTGAATGAGCGGCAGCGGCTGCGGATCGTGCACGATCACCACGTCATGATCGAGATGCAGCCGCGCCGACATTCTCGTAGGCCACCTCCTCGTAGATCTGCATTTTCAGGTCGGTGAGCTTGATGTCGGCACCCTGCAGCGCGTTGTGCATTTTCTTGGTGATGCTGAAAAAGTCCGGGCGGCCTTCGATCACGCGCCAGCCGGTCTTGATGCCGCACGCGTTCATCAAGAGTGTCAGCGAGGACAGGATCTCGGCGACGCCGCCGCCGTAATAGGTCGAGTTGACGTTGACGACGTGCAGGTCGCGCAGCGCCTCGACCTTGCGCAGCAGCCGCTCGACGGCCTCGGCGCCGACCAGCGGCTCATAGTCCTCGACCGAGGTCAGCTTGAAGCTTCGTGGGGCCTGCGAGCGCTCTGGTACCAGCATCGAACAAGCTCCTCGCGTTCAAGGTGGTAGCCCACGTTCGAAAGTGGGGAAACAACAAGAACAACCTTAGGCCCGCGATTGAGCGAAATTTCGGCAATGCAAAACATGTTTTTAGTTATGACAAATGGCAATTGATGGCGTTGACTTGGATCAATTTGCGAAGTCATTTCGCGGACATTGACCGCCCTCCGCGTTAACAACGGTGCAGCCGACGCCGTTGCCATACTTGGCGGGCGTCGGCTGCCCGTGGCCGGATTACGAGGCAAACCTGGGGGAACGAGCAATGTCGCGTGGTTATTGATGCGCCCGCATTTCATCGACGCATTTTCGCATGAATGCGATACGCCGCGCGGCTGAGCTGCGCGCGATTGTCGGGTATGACCATATGGCCCAATGCTTTTGATGTAGCTCAAAACAGAAATTAGAAAACGGCGTAGCGTTTAGTTACTCGAGCGCGGCCTTTGTATCACCGCGCTTCGATTGGCCCCGGCAAGATTTCATTCCCTGTGTCTGCCGGGGTCAATTATTTTTAAGGCCCCGCCCGTGCGGCGCGATTTGCGGGTGAACGCCCGCCGCCCCGATGTTACGCAATCGAAACCGGCGATGTTGGGGCGTAAAGCCCGCAATGTCTTGGTTTATGATAATTGGACTAGGCGGCTGTTCGCGGACGCCTAGCATAGAAAACGTAACCATCGCCCCCCGCCGCCCGCATTGGATCATTGACACAGGTCATGGCCGACACCGCTTGCGTCGGTGCCAAGTAGATCATAGGTGGGCTTCATGTTGCGCGAATGGGTCATTCTCGCTGCCGCAATCTTGGCGCTGTCAACCGACGCACTGGCTCAGGTCCAAAGTGGTGTACAGAGCGGTGTGCAGAGTGGTGTGCAAAGCGGCGTGCGCAGCGGGTTCGATCACTACAATTCCCAACTTCGTCACCGGCATGGATATGGGCCAATCCCGTATTACAACCCGTGCTGGCGAACCACCGTGATCCGGGGCAGGACAATAGTCTGGAATTGCCAACCTTACCCTCCGCCGTGACGGCAACCCCCGAACGATGTCCGCTTTACCCTCAATAGCGAACATTACATCGAATTTCGTCGCATGTCCGCTTAGTGCCAATAGCGGACATTCGGACGAATTGAGGCCGCCCCCGGGGATGAGGCGGCCTCCGAGTGGGACAAGGGCTATTTCGTTGAGGGACGGAGGGGTAGCCCTTATCCTTTGAGGTGAACGGCAGCGTGAGCTATCGCGAAGTGGCGTCGGCGCGTTCTTCAAGAGCAGCTCGTTCTTCGGCGAGACGACGTTCAACGAAGCTGCGCTCTTGGGCGGTCAGATGTGTCTGCAAAATCTTTCGATATCTTTCGATGTTCGTCCTGTGCGCAAATAACAACGCATCGTTATAGGTGTCTGACGTCATCAGTTCCTCCCGCGAAAGCCTTTACCCATCGGATCAAGCCGATATTTCGGGCGGCTATCTCTTGTTGAACACGACAAATAACCCATGCGAGCACACTACGATTAAGCCAAAAGATAACCCGCCGTCGGTTGCATACCCGACCAACCGGATATCGAAGTTGGCGGTCTAGGCTGCGCCCTGTACTGTCGAAACGGGGGCTCGTCGGTACAAGGAATAAATACTGACAGTTGATGGACTACTGACCATCTCGGGCATTAACGAGGGTCGTTGCCGTGTCAATTTTATCGAATTCGCCTAACTATTTTTTGTCATCGCTGCCCTCGCAGGATGCTGAGTTGCTTCAACCTCACATTAACCTGGTGGAATTCCCGACCGGGGCAGTCTTGTACAAGGACGAGGATCCAATCACGCGCGTCTACTTCCCATATACTGGCATCGTTTCATTCGTCATCGGCGTTACCAGTGGAGAATCCGTAGAGGCTGGCGTAGTCGGCCGAAACAGCGCGATTGGAGTTGGCGCTCCAATTGACGGCGGTATCGCAATTAACGAGGCGATTGTTCAGGTGGCGGTGTCGGGCGCTGCAATCGAAGTTACCAAATTGAAGCAGCTCGCTGGTGAAAGTCAAACGCTGCGCGCTTCTTTCGCGCGGCACGAAGAAATAGCGTTAGCTCAGGCACAGCACGTTGCTGCATGCAATGCGCTTCACAATTTAGAGCAACGTCTAGCCCGATGGTTGCTGCACGCGCACGATCTTCTAAGCGACGATATAGTGCCTCTCACGCAAGACTACCTCTCGCAAATGTTGGGCGTACACCGCAGTAGCGTAACGCTCGCAGCACGTCATATCCAGGAGGCCGGGGTCATTGATTATCATCGAGGCCATATACGGATCGTTGACGTCGAAGCCCTGAAAGATGTGTCTTGCGAATGCTATCAGGCGATCAACGCGCTTTTTCTTCGCCTCATCGGGTGGTCACCAAATGGCTTAACTCAAGCAGTCAAAAGATGACGCTCCGTATCGATGGCGGAATACTATGCGGAGCGAGTGCGACGGAGGGCGGCGCCATGACAGCACAGGATGTCTGCTCTTTCCGGAAATGCGGACATTCACCGCCTCGGTTTAAATGTCCGCTTTGGGTCGAAAGCGGACATGGCGCGCTCTAATTTTGACATCCGCTGTTACCCCAAAAGCGGACATCAGGCCGTGTACCAGGCAATCGGCTCAATGCGAACGGTCACGCCGTCGCCGGTCGCGGCAACGCGCCGAGGAGCGCCAAGATCGTTTCTAGTCAATAAAACCTTTTGCCGTTGTCTCAGATTGCACGCGATTCCAGCACGCACTTTTGAGACCTGCCACGCTACTTTGCCGCCTTATGTCGGCGACGCGAGACCAGATCGGTATTTCGAACATCGGCATTCAAAGCATTGAGCCGAAGTTGAGAACCGTGCGAGTTTCTAGGCGTAAGCCCCACGATAATTCCGCCACCGACGACGCCCGGAACAAGACCGCTGGCCATGCGCGCCCGTCGTCGCACCCGCCTGGCACCGGCACGCTGATCGACAAAGAGATTTAGCTGGATCGACATTGGGCCGCGCCGCTGGTTCTGGACGATTCTGACGCGCGACCCGCAAACAATGCATGATCGTGGTTGCGCCGCGAGCCGTGAGCAGGCAATGGACGCGTTTATTGCTCGCTACCAAAATCACAGCCCGCAGCGCGCTGAGTGGCCTAGCCGCTCCAGCCCTTGATCTGTGTCAATGGCGCCAGTTGCCGAATCACCGAACAATATCTTGGGGATGTGATGGTGGCCGCCAATGTCTACAGACGCAAAATGGTTGCTCGCATTTATACTATCCGCTGTCTTCGGCATCGCCGCTGTTCTCGCAGCGCTGACAGGCATTACACCTGCTGAGCAATTAGCCCTTTATGCATACGTTGGACTAGTCGTTGGAGTGCTTCTGATACTGTATGAACTTCCAGCTATCGTGGCTTATAAACGTGGCCGTCGGCGATTTTTAGCAATCCTTCTTCTAAACATCCTGCTCGGATGGACGATACTCGGCTGGATCGGCGCGTTTATTTGGGCCTGCGCCAGCGAGTCGAAACCGAAAGAGATCCCGAATACGCCGTTCGTCAAATTCCCTCGGCGGGAGCTCAGGACCGGCTCACTGACGCTGCGGTACCGTTCAATCCAAATTCTGCGGCGTCCGAACACGGATCATCGCCACTACGCGGCCTAGCCGCGCGCGAGCAGGCGATGGCGGATTTCGAACAGCGATGGATGAGACTAATTACTCGAATATCACTCCCATTTCTGGGTAGTTTCTCCAAACAGAACGACATGATTTCCGCTTGATTTATCGTCGCGGTCATGAATTCATTGATTGAATTCAGCGCCACCGCCGCATCAGCATAGCCGTTCGCACCCTGCGCTCGGCCAATTTGAGGGCGGCGGCCCGTGGAAGGACCTTGTCGCGCTGGCTCTCTTGTATAACGGCATGGGTGTTGGCGCGAACTCGCTCGTCGATGTACTCAAACGCGGCACGCCGTGTGCCGCCGCGGTATTCCATCGAAGCACAGATGACGCCGCCGGCATTTGCAATGAAATCCGGCACCACCAGCACGCCCCGCTCGTACAGGGCTTGTTCGGCCTCGGGCGTGCAAGGGATATTGGCGCCTTGCGGCATTAGACGGGCGCGCAGCCGCGAGACGTTATCCGCCCGCACCACGTCCGGTCGTGCCGCCGGGATCCATATGTCACAGTCGACATCGATAATTGCATCAGCCGGCAGCTTCGAGCCGCGGTCGTGCTCGCGCAGCGGCCGTCCCGCCTCTTTGAGGGCGACCAACGCGCGGATGTCGAGCCCTGATGGGGCGGACAATGTGCCACTAGTGTCGCTCGCAGCGACAAGAACGCAGCCTTTCTCGGCGAGAAACCGCGCCGCATGCTTGCCCACCGCACCAAAGCCCTGCACAGCGACACGCGCGCCTTTCAAGTCGAGGCCGATAAATTCGCGCGCGACATCGACACAAGCGGCGAGGCCGAACCCGGTTGCGCCAATCTCGTCGAGCGGAATGCCTCCAACCACGCTGGGTAAACCGACCGCCCGGCCAGTTTCCTCCTTTATCCAGGCCATGCATCGTTCGTCCGTTCCCATGTCCGGGCCGGCGATGTAATCGCTGATGTCACCGATGGCATCGGCGAAGGCGCGAATGAGTTGTTCTTTTACCGCGGCAGCCATCCGCGGGTCGCCGAAGATGACTGATTTGCCGCCGCCATGCGGCAGGCCAGCAGCCGCATTTTTCCACGTCATCGCCCGCGCCAGCCGGAAGCACTCTTCGACAGAGACGTCGGGCGCCATGCGCACGCCGCCGATCGCCGCGCCACAAGCGGTGTTGTCGACCACGAGGATAGCTTTCAGCGCGAGGCTGGGCTGGCAGATAGAGATGATGCGGGCGGGACCGAAGTCGTCGGAAAAACGAAACGCGCCCTCCATAGCGCCCTCCCTGATCACATCGCGCTTTCGAGATCAGTGATGACAGCGCGCAGGAAACGCGCCGCCATGCCGCCGGTGACGGCCCGATGATCAAAGGTCAGCGATAACGGCAACGCCCGATGCAACACGACGCCATTGCTGCTCTGGACTGCCCGCGCAGTGGTTCGTCCGACTCCGAGAATTGCGACCTGCGGTGGCATGATGATCAACGATGCATGGCTGCCGACGATTGATCCGAAGTTCGACAACGAAATCGTCGCCCCGCGGAGCTCCGATGGCGTTAGGCTACGATCCTGCACGCCGCGCTTGAAAGCATTGATTTGCCGCCGCCATTCCTCCGGGGGCATGCGCGCTACGTCCCGTAGAACCGGGACAAAGAGTCCATCTGGGCTATCGATTGCAAGCCCAAGTTCGATCGTGGGGTTTTCGCGAAGCGACAGCGACGCTGCATCAAAGCTGGCATTGAGCGCCGACTCGGCCTTGCAGCCGGCGATCAAGGCGCGCACAAGTCGACTCGTGACGTCCTCGTTTGGCGACCACGGCTCGATATCGGCTTCGTCCTGCAATGTCGCGTGCACGACCTCGCGCCAGGCCCGCGCCATGTTGGCTGCCATGGTGCGACGAGGGCCCCGCAAGATTCCACCAGCTTGCCCTACACCGGGTCCGGATGCCGCCTGCACATCGGATAACGTAATTGTGCCACCGGGACCGGTCGGCTTAATGCGCGAGAGATCGATCGCCAGCTCCCTCGCTCGCGCGCGCACCGCTGGCGTGGCACGTATTGCATGTGGCATCGGTGCCTCGGGCGACGCCAGTTCTCCCACTACGGTGCCGCTCTCGGCATGGCGTCCCTCTTCGAATTCGAGCAGCGGCCCGCCAACTTTCACTCGGTCACCGGTTTTGGCTAGCAGCCTTCCAACGTAGCCAGCTTTGGGCGATGGAATTTCCACGACCGCCTTTTCGGTTTCAACCGCGAGTAATGGCTGATCGACAACGACGTGGTCACCTTCCACCACGTGCCAACTGACGATCTCGGCCTCTTGCAAGCCTTCACCGAGATCGGGGAGCGTAAACGTGCTCATGTGTAAGCCAAGGTGCGGCGGACGGCCGCCAGAATGCCGACGACGTTTGGCATATAATAGCCTTCAGTGCGCAGATAGGGCATCATTGTGTCATAACCAGTTACGCGCTCAATTGGGGCAAGGAGGCTGGTAATGGCGCGGCCGGCGACGCGGGCGGCGATCTCGGCACCATAGCCGCACGTCATTGGCGCCTCATGCACAATGACGAGCCGGCCAGTCCGCGCAACCGATGCCAGAATTGCGGCGCTATCCAATGGCTTCAGCGTCGCAACGTCGATGACTTCGGCCTCGATGTCGTCTTCTGCCGTCAGCTGATCGGCTGCGTCGAGCGCCTCCTTGATCATCGCGCCCCACGACACAATTGTGACATCGCGTCCCGCCCGCAGCGTTACACATTGGCCGAGCGGCATACCTTTGCCGTCATCGGCAACGTCTTCACGCGCTGCGCGATAGAGCCGGGTCGGTTCCAAAAAGACGACCGGGTCGGGATCCCGGATCGCTGACAGCAATAGGCCATAGGCGCGCGCCGGCGACGACGGCATGACCACCGTGATGCCGGGAATATGCGCGAACATGGCCTCGGGGCTTTCGGAGTGATGCTCGACCGCCTTGATGCCGCCGCCTGCCGGCGAGCGCAACACCATGGGGCAGGTCAGGCGCCCACGCGTGCGTGCACGCAGACGCGAAGCGTGATTGATGATCTGATCGATGCAGATATAGGCAAAACCGGTGAACTGTATTTCCGCGATGGGGCGAAACCCCTGGGCTGCAAGTCCGATGGACACGCCCGCAATTGAAGCCTCCGCCAGCGGCGTATCGAGCACGCGTTGCTCGCCGAAAAGCTGAAACAGCCCCTCGGTGGCGCGGAACACGCCGCCGTTGATGCCAACGTCCTCACCCAGCACCAAGACACGCGCGTCTTCGCTCATCGCCCGATTGAGAGCGGCATTGATCGCTTGCACCAGACTAAGCTCGGTCATGCTCACTCTGCATCAAAGTAGTTGCCACTGCCCGCTGCTCGATCAGCTCGACGGGGGCTTCGGCGTAGACGTAATCAAAATTGGCGGAGGCTGGCTGCGGCGGTGTGGCGAGATATTCCGCAGCCGCATGCTCAACGACCCTACTGCATTCATGCAGCAGGGCCTCTTCCTTGTCCCTGTCCCAGAATCCAGAATTCGTCATAAAATTCCGCAGCCGTGCCAGCGGTTCAGCCGGCCAGTGATGGCTGACCTCGGTATCGTCCCGATAGCGGCTGGCGTCATCCGACGTGGTGTGGTCGCACAAACGGTAGGTGACGGCTTCGATCAAACTCGGACCAAGCTCCCGCCTGGTGCGGGCGAGAGCGCGCTCCGTCACCGCTCGGACGGCGATCACGTCGTTGCCATCGATCTGCTCGCCCGGAATCCCGGCGGCGACCGCTTTCTGTGCCAAGGTCTCGGCGGCGGACTGTTTTGCACGCGGTACTGAGATCGCCCAGCCATTGTTGCTGATGACGAATACGACCGGGGCTTTCCAGACCCCCGCCATGTTCAGCGCCTCAGCAAAATCCCCTTTCGAGGTGGCGCCATCGCCGAACACGCATACCGCTGCGCGCTGTTCTCCACGCAGGCGAAAGGCTAAGGCGACCCCGACCGCATGCGGCAGATGCGAACCAACGGTGGCACAATTCGGAAAGTCCTCGCGCGGACCGGCAAAATCATTGCCGCGCTCATCACCGCCCCAATAAAGGAATAGTTCCTTCAAAGTAACGCCACGCCAGAGCTGCCCACCATGTTCGCGAAAGCTCGGAATGAAAACATCGTTTTCCCGCATGGCGGCGGCAGCGCCCACCGCTACTGCCTCCTGCCCCAATGAGGATGCGTAGGTGCCTAGCCGTCCAGTGCGTTGCAGCGCAATAGCCTTAGTGTCGAAGGTCCGCGTCAACACGAGTGTCTGATAAAGCCGCAGCAGCTCGGCCTGATCGCGCGCGAATTCCGGCATAGTGCTGACGACTTTGCCGTTGGCATCAAGCACGCGGGTCAACGAAGCGTTGTTCTCTGAATCCGCCATGGCTGATCTAACTAGTTCGCGCCACCAGCGATAGAAAAGCAAATGCCCGGGAGTCCCTTTGACCTATCTCAATGTAGTTGTAAGCATTTATCGCCTAAATTTAGGCACAGTTGCGACGTGAGCCAGCTTACTAATCCTCCCCCCTAGATGCCTAATTTGATTTTTTGTCGGCCAAGGGCCGCTTGAAAATGTCCGCTTTGTGCCATTAGCAGACATTAGGTCATGCCGACACTACGGCCTGACTGAGCACCGAACTGCTCAGCGCGCCAGCGGGCCGTTAGCCTTCTTCCAGGCGTCGATGCCGCCTTGGATGTGGCAGGCGGAAGAAAGACCCGCGTCCTGCGCGGCCTGCACCGCCATAGCCCAGCGCTCGCCGAAGGCGCAGTAGAACAGGAGTCGCCTGCTGGTCGACTTGGCGAGAAAAGGCACATGGCCGAGGCGCTTGATGAGGCCGCTGACTACAAAGGCGTTCATGGCTTCTTTTTGGTGTCGGACTTTTCGGCTGCTTCAAGCTCTCTTTTTGCGGTCTGCGCTGCCGCCATTGCCTCTTCTTTGGTTGTAGCCGTACCGATTTTGACGAATTTCCGATCACTTTGGCGGATGACCAGCCATCGGAATCCGCGGGGCGAAATGTCGTTCACCAATATTCCGAATGTCTCCATCACTCACCTCCATTTGTGATCCGCCGGGATACTAGCGATGAAGGCAGCGTCGGACGACAGGACGGAAGGTGAGTTTGCTACCTAATGCCGCAAATTTCAGCTTCTATATGGTTGCCATATGCCCCATTGATCCACGTCAAAACAGTCGCGCTGGATGTCGGCTTCGGGTCATTAGCGGACATGGCAACAATCCTGTCCGCTTTATCCCCGACAACGGACATTCGCCGGCACTATTGGGCCTGTTACAGGTCTGGTGGCGGATCCAAGGGCGGTCTCATCGTCCACGACCGCTTGTCTTTCAGGCGTCGACGAAATAGCGATAAAACATAAGCGCGACAATGACGGCGACTATAGCGGCCGGTATGACAATCGGCGGCACAAACCATTGGGTCATAACTCGTCCTCCTACAAGTAAACTAAACATGGCGCAAAAACGGTAGTGCCTAATTTGACTTTTTGTCGGCCAAGGGCCGCTTGAAAATCGCAATGCGCCAACGGCCGTCCTCGCCCGAACCATTTGCTTGAATGGCGACCAACTCCCAACCGTCTCTGCCAGTTCGGTTCAAACTGGCCACGCAATCCTCCAGATCGGTAAATGTGACCGGCTTAAGCCGATACTCCCAGGTCATCATCGCGTCCTCGGATAGTGTCCGGCGTGGGCGGCTACTTACCATCATTCCTCCCATCGCCGTCAGCTCGTGTGCTTCTCGTCTGC
This sequence comes from uncultured Pseudomonadota bacterium, assembly GCA_963762485.1. Taxonomy (GTDB): domain Bacteria; phylum Pseudomonadota; class Alphaproteobacteria; order Rhizobiales; family Xanthobacteraceae; genus Pseudolabrys. Next base: position 19,921 of record CAVXLE010000016.1, read on the forward strand.
TAGTGCGCGGTCAATCGCATCGATTGTGTTTTGTACGGCGATGAAATGTTCTTCCATTGTGTGGCCGCGTTCGTATTCTTTGGCCAACGTGCCGGCGAGCGCGCGACGCTCGGCAACCATTCTTTCCCGTGCGTTCAAAAGAGTCTTTATGTGCTCGCTTTCCTTGTCCATTGGACCTCCCTTTTGAAGACGAAACGTCCGTGGCTGTTATCGCGCAATGACGTAGATCAATAAGGCCGCCGCCGTCATCGCGCGCACGCTGTACGCCGATAGCTGTCCGCCGCCACCACCGCCAGCGCCAACAACAATTCAGGCTCGACCGCGCCGCGCTCGCGCTCAAGCGCAGCGACCGGTCGCTCGCTCTCCGCGGTGTCCGCGGACATTGTTCGGATGAACTGGCACGTCCGCGTTGTGCCAGAAACGGACTCTAAGTTCGTCGATTATTGCCCAAAACTGCTCCAGCCAACCGAGGGAGACGAACTGTAGTCCAACATTCTCTTGATGGAGTTGCGAAGGATTTTGCTGGGCTTCTCATAAGTCGCCATCAAACCGCAGGTGCGCACGGGCTCAACAACTTGCGCTCCTAAGCCTATCTTGAGGTACGTCAAGGCCGGGTTGACCGATAGACGTAAATTTCAGCTGCGACTAGGCATTCTGTGACGCATCATCAGGGTCAGGATCGCAAGATGGGGTGGCTACTTCCCCTCCTAGGGTTATTTATAGGGATCCTACTTTTAGCTGGGTTTATTGAATTCGGCCGGAGGTGGCTACGTCGACGCCAACGAATTCTTTGGGAAGATGCGCTCAAGCAGATTTGCAGCGCCAAGCATGAAGGGCGCACGGTTACCTGTCTGGAACTTGGGGGTCGACTAGGGCTCTCACCGGCCTCGACCTTGCGTCTCACTCAAGACCTGGAATTTGCTGGATACGTGCGCTCCCACGCGGGCGTGCTGGAGTTGACCGAGACGGGAGAACATTTGGGACTCCACGTCCTGCGAGGACACCGACTTTGGGAGCGCTATCTCTCCGACGACGGCCAATTGCCTCTCGATCGGTTACATGACGCAGCCGAGCGTGCAGAGCACCATCTTATGGCGGACGAACTCAACGCCTTGGCGGATCATTTGGGGCACCCCCGCACTGATCCGCATGGCGACTTGATACCAACGGCAGCGGGCGAACTCCCGTCGCAGCAACGCACACCGCTCACCGACTGGCCTCCCAATCGGCTTGCCGTCGTTGTCCACGTCGAGGACGAGCCTCGGCAAGTGCTAAGAGAGGCTATCCGTGCCGGTCTGCAGCCTGGGACAGTGCTTCGCGTCATCGAGCACAACGCCAAGGCCATCATTTGCGAGACGTCAGCCGGGCAATGCACCCTCGCGCCGTCTCTTGCAGCCAATATCGATGTGCGGCCGGCCGCGGATGGCGAAGAACTCGGGAAGCCTTTGGCTACCCTCGCCGGGTTGCGGCTGGGTGAGGAGGCTGAAGTCGTGGCGCTCTCCGAGCGCTGCACCGGTCTTGCTCGCCGACGATTGCTCGACCTCGGGTTTACCACCGGCGCACCGGTCAGGGCCGTGCTTGCGAACTTGGAGGATGCAGCTCATGCGTATGAGATCCGCGGCACCATGATTGCGTTGCGCAAGGAACAGGCCGATCACGTTCTCATCCGCCCTCTGGTGGCGCATCGGCGCGAGATGGGAATCAACAGCGGGTGAGATCATGATCGGCGCGCTATTCCACAGCCCCTGTCGGGATTGCCTGCTGCACCAAAGCTGCGCAATCCATCCCGTCGATCCTGCTGCTGGCCAATACACGGTCGCACTTGCCGGCAATCCCAACACGGGCAAGTCCACCGTGTTCAACACCCTCACTGGTCTCAGGCAGCACACCGGCAACTGGCCGGGCAAGACCGTCACCCGCGCCGAAGGACGCTTTGTGCACGATGGCACCACTTACCGGTTGGTCGACCTGCCCGGCACCTATTCACTGCTCTCTGCCTCGACTGACGAAGAGATCGCCCGAGACTTCATCCTTTTCGGGCAACCCGACTGCACGGTGGTTGTCGTCGACGCAACGGCGCTGGAGCGCAACCTCAACCTGGTTTTCCAGGTCATGGAGATCACCGACAAGGTCGTCGTATGCGTCAATTTGATGGACGAAGCGCGACGCAAGGGCATCGAGGTGAACATCGACCAACTGTCGAAGGAAATCGGTGTTCCTGCGGTCGGCACCGCCGCGCGTACCGGCGAAGGTCTCCGCGAATTGGTTAGAACAATCGCAGGAGTGATCGACGGCCGCATTCCGACCTCGCCAAGGCTGCCGGCACCGCCGACGGCCGCGAAAAGTCTGGTTGACGAACTGGTCCCGAAGATTCAGGCGCTTTACCCCGGTCTGCGTAATGCGCGTTGGATCGCCTATCGATTGATCGAGGGAGATTACAGGATCCGGCAGGCGCTGATGTCGGGGCAGCTCGCCGCTCTCGGGTGCAATGAGGCGGAATTGCCGTCGGCGCAGCCGCTAGAGACGGTTTCCGGATGAACGACTCCACCGCAGCCATGCCTGAGAGGACCACGGTTGAGCTTCTGCAGCGCGCCGATGCGTTGCGGGAAAGGATCGGCGGCGAACGATTCCGCGACGAGCTCGTCGCCACGCTCTATCGCCGAGCTGAAGAGGTCGTGGCGCAGTCGGTGCGCAGGAGGAGGCCACGCGTTTGGCTGACAGATGAAACCATTGATCGGATTCTCACGCATCCGGTGCTGGGGATTCCTGTCATGGCCGCGTTGTTCGCGGTGGTGTTCTGGATCACCGTCGTCGGGGCCAACGTGCCGTCTGCCTTTCTTGCCGGTCTGCTGATGACGGACGGCGGGCTCACCGAGTGGTTCAGAGAGTATGTCGGCGTCGCGGCGCCGGTTTGGCTCACCTCAAGCGTCTATCAACTGCTGCACGCGCTGTTCGCCGTCCTGCGGGCGCCGTCCTGGTTGAGCGGCTCCATTGTGGATGGCGTCTACCTTGGGCTCGCCTGGGTCGTCTCGGTGATGCTGCCACCCATGGCGATTTTCTTTCCGCTGTTCACGCTGCTCGAAGATCTCGGCTATCTGCCGCGCGTCGCGTTCAATCTCGACTGGCTCTTCAAGAGGGCCGGTGCGCACGGAAAGCAGGCGCTCACCATGATGATGGGCTTTGGCTGTAACGCCGCTGGCGTGATCGCGTGCCGGGTAATCGATTCGCCCCGAGAGAGGCTCATCGCCATCCTCACCAACGTGTTTGTCCCATGCAATGGACGGTTTCCGACGCTCATCATGGTCGCCTCCCTCTTCGTCGCCAGCGCGGTGGCAAGACCGGGCACGTTTGCAGCCTCCCTCGTCGGCACGGCCGCGGTCGTCGGGGTGGTGGTTTTCGGCGTCATCACGACGCTCTTCGTGTCATGGATTCTCTCGCGAACGATTCTTCGCGGCGAACCTTCGGCCTTCATCCTCGAACTGCCACCATATCGGCGCCCAAGCTTGCTACGGGTGCTCTACACGTCCTTGATCGATCGCACCGCGTTCGTCCTCTACCGCGCCTGCGTGGTCGCTGCGCCAGCGGGCGGCATCATATGGCTGATGGCCAATCTGAATATCGACGGCGTCTCGATCGCTTCTCACGTCTATGGCTTTCTCGATCCCTTTGGTCGATTGCTCGGTCTCGACGGTGTGATCATCCTGGCGTTCATCATTGCTATTCCGGCGAACGAAATCGTGATGCCCACCGCGCTCATGCTTTACATGAACCAGGGCCGGATGGTGGAGCTTGAAGGGGCACTTCTTGGCGCCGTCCTCACCGAGCACGGCTGGACTCTGCTGACGGCGGTATCCCTGATGCTCTTCTCACTACTGCACAACCCCTGTGGGACAACCATTTGGACGATCTGGCGCGAGACCCGAAGCGTGAGGTGGACCGCGTTTGGCGCGCTGATGCCGCTGGCCATTGCCATCTTCGTATGCGCGCTCGTCGCAACCCTGACGCGGCTGGTAGTTGGTATCGGTGGCACGGGTACATAGACGGGGTGCGTGTGAATCAGCGGAGATCGGGCCCCCCGTGACAACAATGGTATCAGCGAATGCCTTGCGCCCGCGATGTTATCCACTTGCATTGGTGTCCTTCGCCGTAGTCGAACCAGCGCGGCATCGCGGCTACCTGATTTTGAGCCAGGTGTGCCCCACTTCCGCTCAGGGTCAAAAGCGGACATGACGGCTTCAAAATTTGATGTCCGCGCTTCCCCCGAAAGCGGACATTGGTTGCTGGTCCCGGAATGTCAGCTTTGTGCCATTAGCCGACATCGCGTCTGTTTCTTGAAACAAAAATAAAGCCGCGACGGTAGCTATTCCTTACGTTGGCTTTTGGACGAACCGTCAACGCGTAGGCCGCAGGTTCGCTCTAACTATTCACCGAACGTTATTGACCCAAGTCAATGCGCGTAGTGATTTAGGTGATCTCATTAAAAAAATTTAGTCGGTAATTTCGCTTCGCGCCTATCTGGCGGGAGGAAAAAATGCATCCAAAATTGCTCAGAACTTTCGCAATCGGCGTATGCGTGGTTGGCGCTGCGACAATGGCACATGCGCAACAGAGTGGCCCTGCAGGGCAAAGCGTCGATGTGGGCAAGTATTTATACGAAGGTAACTGCGCCGCGTGCCATGGTTCGATAGGCAAGGGCGACGGATTTTATGCGGAGCGGCTCGAAAGAGGCACCAAGGTGCCCGACCTGACCGAGCTTTCGAAGAAGAACAACGGCGTGTTCCCGTTCGCGCGCGTGTCCGGGCTGATCAATGGAACGGAGGAGATGAAGGCCCACGGCACGCGGGACATGCCCATTTGGGGTAGAGAGTTCAGTACCAAGAACCTTGAACTTAACCCCTACCAGACGCCTGAAGCCCTCGCGCGCGCCAAAATTCTTGCGTTGACCGAGTACATTTACACGCTGCAAGCGAAGTAGGCTTCCGTCGTCGCCGCTTCGGAGGGAGCGAGGAAAGCAGCCACGCCGCGGGAAAACGATAACGGCGTGCGCACGCTCGCCGCGTGGCTTTTTAGTTGAACCGATTGAGAGGCTGATCATGGCGAAAAAGCGAAAGGCGACAGCGAAAGTGAAGAAATCCAAGAACGCGAAACGCGCCGCCCCGGCGAGCAAGAAGAAGGGGATAAAGAAGGTGAAGCCGGCCAAGAGGGCAAAAGCTAAAAAACGCGCGCCGAAGCCCGCCCCGGCTCCGATGGCCCCATCGCAGTCAGGTCCGGCACCGCCGACCCTCGGTGGCATGACCGAAGATCAATAGATACGACGGCTGGGCGGTTGCATTTTGCGACCGTCAATCGAGGCAAGGGTCAGCAGACTTCAAGAACCGGCAGCGATGAGCGTCCAGTTGACGTGTCGAGCGCCCATACCAGCTTCTTGCTGCCCAAAGTAATCACATTCGGTCGCGCAGGCCGCGCACGCCTTCGCCTTCGGCGCAATGCTCGCAGCAGAAGAAGGTGCCCTCCTTCTCGAGGCCATGACCGACGATACGGATGCCGCAATGCGCGCAGGTCGGTGCCAGCGCATGGATCGCGCATTCGAAGCTGTCGAAGGTGTGGGTCTTGCCGCTCTGGACCACTTGAAATGTCTTGTCGTAATCGTTCCCGCAGGTTTCGCAGGTTGCCATGACACTACCTCTCTCGTCCGTAGCCGCACTGCCTAGAGTTCAAGCCGCCGCCCGCTGATCGGTTCCCACGATTGAGCCGACCGCCGACAGGCACGCGGACCATCCTCTCGATCGATTTTTCTAATCCCGGAAGTCTCGGGCTATTTTGATAGGGATCAATTCTGGCTACGGCGATCAACGCTATTTCCGTGACGAGCAGCGGTATGTGCTGGGTAGTGTCGGCGGAATGGACAAACAACAGGAAAGGTGCGCAACCAGCAACTAGCCGATAATTCCCGCTCGCCCCGGTAGGCCCAAGCCGGGGGTCGGAGCGGCGTCGGGCAACATAGAAGGACACCATGACGTCAGTGATGACGAGGCAAATGAAAGAGGAGGTGAGGCAGGAGATCAAGGACCGGGCCGATGACCTGGCGTGCTTCCACGCCCACGTCGTCGCGCGGCGGATCGTCGGGGCCACAGCAGCCGATGAGGGCTACTCCGAGGCCTACTACAAGGCGTACGACGAGGCCTTCCTGGATGCGTACGAACTAGCTTACGAGCAGGCCTACTACGAGGGCTTCCACGGGGCCTACGAGGAAGAGTATGACGAGGCTTACAGGCAGGCGTACAACGAAGCTCGCGCATTTGTTGAGCGTTGCCGTCACCGGAAATCCGAGCTGCGTCCGGCGCAATGACGCTGAGCTCAAAGAGCTGGGCCGGTACGAGGTCAAATCTTCATTTCCTCAATGAGAAATCGAGAGTTCAAATTGGCACAAGCCGCAACGCAAAAGATCCTCCCTAGTATTGCTGGGAGCAGGATTGAGAGGCGAACGCCTGCCCTCTTCAATCCAGCAACGGGGACAAAGGTAATCACTCCCGAGCTGGATAGGAAAATTCGAAAGGCGCTCCGGAGCGCCGCGCGCCGCATCGCATTCCATCTCTATCTTCGCTACGTGTTTCTTAGCTTCTGAAAGCTGGCGGTCGAGATCAAACAGGTCCGCCTGCATGTGTCCCGCTATTTCGTTCGCTGCCTGCAAAATCTGGTCGCGGATGGTCATGGTTGAACTCCAATGACTGTCAGACTGCCATTCTGGCGACGGCATTTTCATGAGGTCCGACCGGGAGGAGGCATAAAGGAGTTTCACTCGGAGCGAGATGCAGGACACGGCTTACCTGGTCATCGCCGAATGCTCCGACCATTGTGGTCACAAGACCGAGGGCGACCGCCTGCAGCATCAGGCTTTCTGCCGCATGGCCGGCCTCGATATAGACGTAACCGCGCCCACGGCTCCCGTACTTGACTGTCGTCCGCTCGAAGGCTGCCGCTATACAGATCACCGCCGATGCGCTGGCGATCCACTCTTGGCCGAACGCGGCATCAGCCAGCTTCTCGGATTGATGACCCGGAGCGACGAGCAGAAGTTCATGATGCGCCGAATTGTAACGATACACGCCACGGGTCAGCCCACCCACATTGGCGCACGCGACATATAGCTCAAGCGGATAGAGCGCACCTGCGGAGGGGACCGCGCGCTTGCCATCAGCTGCGGTGATGCCCTGGGCCGCCCACAAGAGCTGGCCTAGTTCACCCTCGGTCAGCGCTCGATCGCGGAACTCGCGCACCGAACGGCGCTCACGGATGCAGCGCTCGACCGACACACCGTGCTGGCAGGGCTCGCCGAATCTGATCCTTGTCGTCTTGTCGAGCACCGTCATACCACCATTTCGAATCCGAGCTTGATCGTTGCGCGCTGGGAATTCTCTCGCGCGCTCCTTTATGCGCATCGCTTTCGTTAGTCGCTCGATGCGACGACCACATCCCCTTCTGGTTTTCGCGTCCGCCACTGAGCCGCAAGACGCGAGCTCGATGCCATGGGGAGGGCGCGCCGCATCGGTCCGTTCGGGGGGCCGTTGATCTGCGTCTTTTTATTCACGGCTCTGCCCCAATAGCCCAGTTGAACCTGATCAGCCGGCAAACTTGTGTACAACGTTGGCGCAGATTGCGGTTCTCCCGGTTGATCTGAATCAAGCTTGCAATTGACTTTTGACGTGGCAGTTGCGCTTGCAGCCCAACGACTTGGACCAACTCAAAAATTGCTCGCGTACCTGGTCATGGTTGGCGGTGCGCAGCGCCGGCGTGCCGTTTGATCCAACGCAAGGCAGACCACGGTCACGCATGATCGATTGCACCAAAGGACAGGGTGCCCATGCACATTCCCCACGAACTGGGAGACGAGTTTCCCGATCTAGCGCCGCTGATCGAGCGACTAGCGAAATCGAATTACGAATTCGGTCGGCTCACAGCAGCCTACGACGAGGTCAATCGTCATATCTGGCGCATCGAATCCGAAGACGAGCTGACCTCGGACGAGGTGCTCGAAAAGCTGAGAAAGCGTCGCCTCTTGCTCAAGGACGACATTGCAACCCTGCTCGCCAAAGAGCAGCGTCGAATGTAGGGTTGCGATTGCTTTATTACTCGCCGAGATTCAAGCTGCCGCACCTGAACAGGAATGGCAGCTGTTGTCAGTCTTTCTGGGCTTCGACCGTCATTACGGCGACAAGATTTTGGCGATCACAACCCACTACCGCTGACTAGTTGCTCAAGCTCGGGCGCGCAGGCGGCATCCCCAATGGCTGGCTAATATGGACGGCCTCGTCATTTCCGCAATCAAGCCCACCGACGAAACGGTAGAGGTCGTCGAGCGAAAGGGGCTGGGCCATCCTGATACGATCTGCGACGCGCTCGCAGAAGCATTCTCGCGTGCTCTCAGTCGTGAATATCGGGGTCGCGTCGGCGACATCTTGCATCACAACGTCGATAAGGCTCTTGTGTCGGGCGGGCGCGCAATTCCAAAGTTTGGCGGCGGTGAGGTTATAAGCCCGATTAACGTCTACTTGGCAGGGCGCGCAACGTCCGAGGTCGGAGCTGAACGCATTCCGATTGAGGATATTGCCATTGAAAGCTCACGGGCCTGGTTGCGTGCCAATATCCACGCCCTGGACCCGGAGCGCCATGTTCGCATCAATGTGCTCACCCGGCCGGTATCACAAGATCTTCAGGCACTGTTTGCACGCCGGGCACACGGCAACATTGCCCTCTGCAACGATACCTCGGTCGGCGTTGGTTATGCTCCACTCAGCCCGCTCGAGCAGCTCGTCCTCGCAATTGAAAAGCAGGTCAACGAAAGGAATCGCTGCCATGAGAGGCTAGCCTGGGGCGAAGATATCAAGATCATGGGTATCCGATGCGGCGACGAAGTTCGGCTGACGATCGCATGCGCTATGATCGGCCGTCACCTCGTCAACCTCGATGACTATCTCGACCGCACAGCAGCGCTCGGAGCGCTTGCGAGAAACATGGCCGCCGCACACGGATTTCCGGCATGTGAGGTCGTTGTCAATAGCGCCGATCAGCCCTCTTCAGGCGTCATCTACCTGACCGTGACTGGGACTTCGGCCGAGGCAGGAGACGATGGACAAGTTGGACGGGGCAATAGAGTGAATGGCCTGATCACTCCGTGCCAGCCCATGAGCCTAGAAGCCGCAGCAGGGAAGAATCCGGTCAGCCATGTTGGCAAGATCTACAGCGTCGTTGCGAAACAGATCGCAGAATCCGTGGTTGCCGAAGTTCAGGAGATCGCCCGCGCCCGCTGTTTGATGGTCAGCCGGATTGGAGCGCCTGTGACATGCCCTGCCCTTATAGCAGTCAATGTTGTCACGCATTACAGCTGTTCAATGATCGAATTGCGCAATCACATCGAAGCGATCGCCGCCGATCGTTTGGCTCGCATCCCCGCGCTGGTCGACGACTTTGTGAACGGGACAATCGAATTGTTCTAACGAGACCAAAGGTCGATTAATCGCTGATCGGAAGTGGTACAAGGCTTACGGGTTCGGGAGCAGCCAATGACGATCTATATGATCGGGTATGATTTACACCCTTCGAAAGGAGAAAATTAAGATAAGCTTTTTACGGCGCTTGAAGCGATTGGAAGCGGCTACTGGGATTGCCTCGATTCGACATGGCTCGTCATAACGGAAAAAACGCCAGTCCAAATAAGGGACGAACTCAAACAGTACCTTAAGAATGACGACCGGCTTCTCGTCATGCGCTATGGAGAGGGCGCCGCGTGGCTTGGATTCAAGGAGGAGTGCCAGACTTGGCTCGAAGACAAACTTTAACGCCGCCACGGTCCGCAACGTAGTCAGTGCGATTTCCGCCTGAGCGCGCCCGCGCGGCGCATCGAGCCCCGGTCGCACGCCAATTTTGTCCGGATCGTACCATCGCTCGCTATGCGCGGATATAATTTTTGGGACGGAACAGCTCTACACCGCCCAATATTGCGGATGGCGGTAGACCGCGGAGCGGTCGCCCCAGTCGAACGCCTCGCCGTCGAACTCCGATGGGCCGCTCCGAAGTTCTTCTAACGTTACGCTCGTTGTATAGGCCTTGCGCGCCACATCGTACTTCAGCGTGTCCCAAGGCACGGGATAGTGCCGTGCCTCACCTTTGAGCAATCCGCCGCATCTCACGACCGCGTAAGCAACTGTTCCGCTCTTCTTTTCAAGCATCAGTCGCTCGATCGTGCCGATTTTCTTATCGTCGTGACCGTAGACCGATGCAGTCTCTACGCGATCGCTGGGAACGAGGGTATGAGCCATGGCCAACTCCCTGCACTTCTTCGCCACCGAACATTCCCGTTCAATAGACTTACAGAAACGTTTGCAATAATCAGATCATCGCGAATTTATGTGGATCAACCGACGTCACACGAACCGCGAAAAAACCTATCGCGGTGGATGTCGGTGCGCACAGGTGGCTTCGGGAATACCCACGGCCCGGTTTCCCTGCGGTATGCAGCCATGAAGACAGCAAAGAATAATGATAACGAAGTGCGCCGACCAACATTTGATCGTAATCAAAACGGATCGCTGGACCTGGAACAGCTATAAGACCAATTGTAGCGGCCTTACGGACGGCTTGATTTGGACAGGATCTCTATCCCCGGCCGAATGCCGTATCGTGCTTAGCGGGCTTCTCCTCCGCCGGCAGCGTCACTGTGTACTGGCACTGCTCGCATTGATACACTGCCAATTGCGACTGAGCGTCGGATGCCGAAATCCTGGACAAGCTTCATCGACCCACCGCAAAGTGCGCAACGAAGCGGCGTTAAGAAAGGTTCAGCAGAACTGGCTGTCATATCGGACTCTTAGTGCCGGCAATTCCGGGAACCTATCTTCGTTCTGCGCCATTTGCTGCCGGTAATGCTCGATGTTTTGGTGAGTGTTAGTTTCACTGAACCTAGCCGGGGAAGACGACAGGCGTTCATGCGTTTGAGCGCGCCGCGGCTGCGCAGGAATATGCGGCGCGAAGTCCGAACCGTAATGGCTCCGGAGCTCTCGAGCTGCGTCACCATACGCGATACGGTTTCGATGGTGAGGCCGAGATAATCGGCGATGTCCTCGCGCAACATCGGCAGATCAACTTCGCTGGCGCCGGGGTTGCGCGCCGCCATTTCCAAGAGGAAGCCGGCGACCCGCTCCTGCGCGGTCTTGATCAGCAGCATCATATGATCCTGTGCGTGCCGCAACTCCCCGGCGGCCATCATCCAGAGCTGATGGGCAACCTCATTGTCACGACTGGCGAGCGCGACTAGCGCGCTGCGCTTTATCACTAGTACTTTGGAGTCGGCGACCGCTTCGGCGGAGAAAGTGTGCTCGCCGCCAGCCTCGATGCCGAAGATATCGCCCGGCAGGTAGAACGAGCCAATCTGGCGGCGACCATCGTTGAGCACCTTGTAGGTGCGAATTGCGCCGCTGACGACCTTGTAGAGATATTCGGCCGGTTCGCATTCGCCGTAGATCTCGACGTTGCGAGCAAACGGCATCAGCGCGCCCATCATTTCGATCGAACTGTCGCGGCTGACAGTGTTCGTCCGGGCCGACCGCGCAATGCGAGCTGCCGCCCGCTGCGACGAATTCCGGGTGATCATCGTCTGCGTGAGCATGGCCGTGTCCCCGAACAATTTGATGGTTATCGATACCGGTGGAGGCGGACGGCCGAAATTCAGATAATGCCCATAGGGGTTTTCCCTGAGGCGGACAGCGTCGCTACCGCTTTGATACCAAAAACGGGCCTCTTTCAGCGGGTCCCAGACGGTCGGCTAAGGGCCGAGAGCCGACATCGCTGTCACAAATCAAAATTTGTGCGATGTGCGCTTAGGTCGTACCGGCAAGAGTGAACGGCAAAGAAAGACGATCGACACTACCTGTTTTCTTTCGTGGTTGGCGCGGATCTTGATCGAGATCAAAGCGGGCCGCCGGCCCGCTTGCTTAACTTCGTTTACCGTCGTGCAGAGGCAAGATTGGCGAAGCACAGCAGTGAAACGTCTACGGGCGCGGATCTGCCTACGCGATAAACCAGTCTACCGATGAAGCACGGCGGAGGGACCCGTTAGCTATTCTGTCCGAACACACCGGAGGAGACTCCAGTCCGACGGATGGGTGGCGCGGGTCCTGCGCTTTTAGGCCAAAGAACTCCGGACTCTCCGGTGACGAAGGCGTCGCCGCAAAGCTCCGACGATTTCACCTCGACAGCCGGGCGTCGAGGTGGCCGATTACATCGACGAGTGGTGTGGCGCCGACTATCGCTACGTTAAAGTCAAGGGCAGCGAGCGTAGCCCCGAATCGGAAATGGCGATGTAACGCGCAGCGCGCATTGCCCGTACACATAATTGGAGTGAGACCATGCAAACGCCGGCAGAAATCGAATATCAAGGCATGCACGCCAGTCCGGAAGTCCAGACTGCCATTGCCAAGCATGTGGCCGACCTCGAACAACGGTTTGGTCGCGTGACGGCTTGCCGGGTGGTGCTGAAAGCCCCCGGCGGTCATCACCGCACAGGCGGACTCTATGAGGTCAATATCCGCCTGGCGCTTCCGGACGGCCGGGAAGTCAATGTCGATCGCACCGCGCAGGCCGACGAGCGGCATTCCGACCTGACTTTCGCCATCAACGATGCCTTCAAGCGGGCGCGCCGACAATTGCAGGATCGTGTTCGCGAGCTGCAGGGACAGGTGAAGCACCACGAAGGCTCTCCGATTGGAACGGTGGTGCGGCTCGATCCATCCGGCGAGTTCGGATTCCTCGAAACCAACGACGGCCAAGAGATATATTTCCACCGCAACAGCGTGCTCGACGACGCATTTGCCCATTTGGCTGTGGGCTCTCGCGTGACCTTTGCCGAGGAACCAGGCGAAAAGGGACCGCAGGCGAGTACGGTGAAGGTGCTAGGAAAACATGGTTTGCGCGCGTGAACCAAACCGCCACCACGGCCAGCACGGCAAGGTGGGAACATTTCCCGCATGATGCCGACGTCGGAGTGCGAGGATTTGGCGCGACGGCAGCGGAGGCGTTTGAACAAGGCGCGCAAGCGCTGACCGCGGTCGTGACGCACACCGAGGTCGAGCCGAAGATTCGAGTCGAGGTGAGTTGCGAGGCGCCGGACCTCGAGCTTCTGTTCGTCGAATGGCTCAACGCCATCATCTACGAGATGGCGGTGCGCAAGATGCTGTTCTCCCGCTTCTCGGTTCGGATCGAGGGCACACGGCTGACAGGAACGCTGTGGGGCGAGTCCGTCGATGTCGAGCGGCATGCGCCGGCCTGCGAGCCGAAAGGCGCGACCTACACGGCGCTGAAAGTCGCCACCGACGATAAAGCCATCTGGTCGGCGGGCTGCATCGTCGACGTCTAACGGAGACGGCCATGGACCCTGCTCGCTTTACCCGCGTCGATGATACGACCTGGCGCGTCGAGCCGTATGGCGCCATGCGCGTGCCTGCGATCATCTACGCCGACGAAAATCTTATCCGCGACATGGACAACAAGGTCTATGAGCAGGCGGTCAATGTCGCGACCCTGCCCGGCATCGTGCAGGCATCCTACGCGATGCCCGATGCGCACTGGGGCTACGGCTTCCCGATCGGCGGCGTCGCCGCCTTCGATCCCGAAGCGGGCGGCGTGGTGTCGGCGGGCGGCGTCGGCTTCGACATTTCCTGCGGCGTGCGCAGCATGCTGACCGGCCTGACCGTCGCCGACATCATGCCCGTGCAGAAAGCGCTCGCCGATTCGCTGTTCCGCCAGATCCCGGCCGGCGTCGGCAGTACCGGCTCGATCACGCTCGATGCCACCGAGATGGATGCCATGCTCTCCGGCGGCGCCCGCTGGGCGGTCGAGCGCGGCTGGGGCGATGCCCGCGATCTCGAACGCATCGAGGAGCAAGGCCAGATGGCCGGCGCTCGCCCCGACCGGGTCTCCGGTCGCGCCAAGGAACGCCAGCGGCGCGAGATGGGCACGCTTGGCTCCGGCAACCACTACCTGGAAATCCAGGGGGTCGCCGAAATCTTCGATGCTGGCGTGGCGAAAGTCTATGGCTTGGCCAAGGACGACGTTGTCGTCACCATTCACTGTGGCTCGCGCGGATTAGGCCACCAAATCGGAACCGAGTTCTTGAAGGAGATGGTGATTGCTGCCTCAGCGTCGGGCATCGTGCTGCCCGACCGTGAGCTTGCCTGTGCGCCGATCAATTCCGAGGTCGGCCAGCGTTATCTCGGCGCCATGCGCGCGGCCATCAATTGTGCGCTCGCCAACCGAGAAATTCTCGGCCATTACGCGCGGCGTATTTTCGCGTACTTTTTTCCCGACCGCGACTTGCGCCTGCTGTTCGATGTTTCCCACAACACCTGCAAGGTCGAACCGCACATCGTTGCGGGAAAACGTCGAGACCTGTTCGTTCATCGCAAAGGCGCAACCCGAGCCTTCGGACCCGGCCACGAAAGCCTGCCCGAAGCGCTGCGTGCCGTCGGACAGCCCGTGCTCATCGGCGGCAGCATGGGAACGGGCTCGTATATTCTAGTCGGCGAGGCAACCGGTGAGCAGAAGGCATTTTCATCAGCCTGCCATGGCGCGGGCCGCGCCCTCTCCCGCCATGCCGCGCTCAAGCATTGGAGCGGGCGCAAGATCGTGGATGATCTTGCGGCGCAAGGCATCCTGATCAGGAGTCCGTCGACCAGAGGCGTGGCCGAAGAGGCGCCCGGCGCCTACAAGGACGTCGGCGCGGTCGTGGCTGCGGCCGAGCATGCGGGCCTGGCGCGACGGGTGGCACGTCTCCGGCCGCTGATCTGTATCAAGGGCTGATCGCGCATTACGGAGCATATGCGCAGCTGACGAAAGAAATCGCGACGCGGCCAGAGTCAGTGCCAACGCCGTGTCTGCATGGCCGCTCGCACCCGGCGTCGGCCAGTGCGAAAGCAGCAGCGCGTGGAAGCTTCTTGTCACGCACGGCCGAAAAATCGACCGGTGAAAAGGGATAGCCCAACGTGACCGTGGCGGGTGGACCAAGGTTGCTCTGCCCAATATCCGCGTCGACGAAGGCCACCCCAGCTGGCCGCGCAAGCAGTGCTTCTATTAAGAATTGGCAGAAGCTGCTCTTGCCAACCGCCGACGCGCCAATAACAAGGACCGTACGCAGGCGGCGCTCGAAAATCTCAGACGCCGCAGCCTCCCACTCTGGTGGAACATGGAGTTTGCCCTGGGATCGGCGGTCAATGCTTGCCTCCTGCAACAACGGACTAGTGCTGCACAAAGACGTTCCGTGTTGCTCGCGCGGACAGTCGGTTTTTGTTGGAGGTGCCCGCCGGCTTTGGCTGCTCAATGATTTTATGCCGCTCCTCTTTGGCATCGTACACGGTCACATGAAGCTGTGGATGCTGCTTTTTGATTGCCAGAGCTGCCTTCTCAGCTGCTGCGTACGTTTGGTGTCCTGACTTCAACTGCCGATCGACCGCAACATAAAACGGTTCGATGAGGGGCGGCTTGCTTGGTTTTCGTACCGAGGTTCTCGCTGTGTTGGCGCCATTCGGCTTCTTTGCCTGCCTGATGCGGTTTGAGGACCTGGGTCGTGTGCGCGTCGCCATTGCAAGTCTCCTTGACAAAAATTCTTTAACGTCATTTTCCATTGCACGTGTTGAACCTAAGAAATGTCTCGCCCCCCACTCGTTATTCACCGCTGATAATGGCCGACGAGCTCGACAAATTCCAAAACGTATGGGTTCGCCAGCGTGATGACCTCTACGCATTCTGCTGAAGACGCCACGGGAAGCGAAGGCTCGCTAAGCGCGCTCAGTTGAAAATGGTAACGGTGGGGCTTGTCGCCGCGAGGTGGACAGGGCCCGGCGTAGCCCGGCTTTCCAAAATCGTTGATGGCCTGACGGAAGCGGTTTGTAAGGGTTTCTGCACCGTGCCCCTCTTCGAGCCCTCTCCAGTCTGGTGGAATATCGAAAGCTGTCCAGTGATGGAATATCCCCGAGGGCGCGTCCGGATCATCGCAGATCAGAAGGAAGCTGCGCGTGCCCTCTGGGACACCGTACCAAGCAAATGGCGGCGAAATGTTTTCACCATCGCAGGTATACTTTTTTGGGATGTCACCTCCCTGTCGAAAGGCGGCGCTCGTTAGTCCCAGCGGCATGTCGATCTCCGTGTGTTCGGGCCGCGTCGTCTCAAGTCAAACGAGCTAAATGAACTAATAGGATCAGTGTGATTTACGGACGTACAAACTCTCCCGCTAAAAATTAAATATAAGCCGCGCAGACACTACCTTGACCTATATCAACGTGGCGCGACTGGTTTTTGGTGTTTCGATTGCAGTCTCTCGATCCCCGCTGGCGCGTCATCCGCCCGGCCGCCTAACTGTTTTCGATCATCGCCACGATCACCACGGCTCGCGCTGAAGCGGGAATCGGTTTTTATATGGGGGCCAACATGCCTAGATTGAGTGCGCCAACGCAGATCGTCTTTGTCATCTCGCTGGTCTTTGCGATCGCTGCGCTGATTGTCTTCTTCGTCGTCGCCACCTCGCTGGGCAGCCAAACAGCCTTCTGGATTGCGATAATCGCGTATGTCGTGCTCGCGCTTGGCTGCGTCCTGAGTGGAGTCTAGCAAACTCAATCGCACAAATCCGCCAACTGGGTCCGGTGCAAACCCGGTAGGCCCCGCCAATAAAATCGAGCCCCGCGCAGCGCCCGCTTTGGTTGGACAGCTCGGTCATCCGAAGCTCAATCGGCACGTAGCTTGATCAACAATGCAAGCAACAAGATTCAGCCGCACTGGCGTGAAATGCGGGTCGGACGCTCTAAATATTCGCGTCGGGTCAGAAGCGGACATACCGGTACGCCTGCGCCAGTCCGCTAAGGGCCAAATTCGGACTTCCACAGTGAGCAGTTGAGGTCTCTGCTTTCTCGATGCTTGCGCGCTCTTGTGGCACGCGAGTAGATAGTTACATCATTTTACTCATCTTGCAGGCGGTACAGCAAAATGACCGAAACGCCCGAGAGAGCGCTTGATGTCGATACTATCAACGCGTTGTTGCCACCCGCGATGGCGCTTGCCTGCGAGGCGGCGGGTGCTGCCAAGGCGGGGCGCGATGCACTCACGCTCGTCGTCTTGGGACTGCTTGCAGGCGCCTTCATTGCGCTCGGCGCGATCTTCATGACGGTGGTCCTCACCGGAGCCGGCGAGCTCCCCTGGGGCGTTGCGCGCCTCCTTGCCGGTCTTGTGTTTTCCCTCGGACTTATCTTGGTGATTGTGGGCGGCGCCGAATTGTTCACCGGTGACTCGCTAATGATCGTGGCCTGCGCCAGTCAGCGCATCACGCTTGGGGCGCTGCTGCGCGCCTGGTCACTGGTATATATCGGCAATATCGTCGGCGCGATCGGTACCGCCGCACTGGTTTTTCTCGCGGGCCAATATGGATTTGGCGGCGGCGCTGTCGGTAAAACGGCGCTCGCCGTCGCTTCAGCCAAAGCGGGCCTGCCGACGGTCCAATTGTTCTTCCTCGCCGTGCTCTGCAATGTTCTCGTTTGTCTCGCAGTGTGGATGTCCTTCGGCGCGCGGAGCTCGACCGATAAGGTCATGGTCATCGTCCCACCCATCGCGGCCTTTGTCGCCGCCGGGTTCGAACACTCGATCGCCAACCTCTATTTCCTGCCCTACGGCCTTGCGGTCAAAACTTGGGGCGGGTCCGAGTTCTGGGCTGCGATCGGGCAAAGTGCGGCATCCTATCCAGAGCTGACTGTCGGCGGCGCGGTCCACAACATCCTCGTCGCGACTACCGGTAATCTTGTCGGTGGCAGCCTGATGGTAGGCGCGGTCTATTGGTTCGTGTATTTGCGCCGACGTGCCTAACCCACGGGACGTTAGAGCTGTCGAAAAGAAAGACGAATAAGGCCGGGAACGAGACGGGTGGCCGCAAGTTATGAAGCCGCCGTCAGCTTTGATGTCCCCGTACCCCGGCTGGCGGCTCATGTGGCGGGGCTGCCGGTTGTCCGTCGGCAGCTCTGTTTTTATAGCCCGTCTTCCCGAAAAAACCGCTTGGGAAGACTATGGGAAGATAAAAATGGCCGAGGACATCTATATCCAGACGACTAACGCGAACGGCGACGAGATCAGCGGCGCTTACAGGTCCAGCGGCGGCATTATTATGGTCACGCTATCGGGCGGTACGAGCACGAGGGTTCAGCGCGATAGCTCGCCCGTTGAGGAACAGGCAAAATATCTCCTTCGCCAACTTGACTGCAAAAGGCAGGGCAAACCCTAGACCCCGTGCGCTGGCAGTATTTTATTGGCGGAAGACACCGGCAAGCCGCGTTAACAGCAAGCCGATGGCAAGTTTTGTTCTCCCATGAGAAAATCAAACAATGCTGAGTCAGTCCTTTCGCGGTTCGTTCCAATATCATTGACCGGGCAACTTTCGGCATCTGAAAAGCGCGGATTAAAATGAGGTTACCAAAACGGTCCAGTTTACGATCGCCAGTTTAGGTAGGGCCAAAGGCATTCACGTTAAAAGCGCGACCGAGCAGATCACATTGTAGTTGGAATACCCCGCATGACACTTGCAAAACACTATGCCGGGCTGGCTGAACATTTTCGCGCCAAAGCCAGCAAAGAAAAGGGTCGAAAGCTCAAAGCCGAATGGGAGCACTTGGCCGATTGCTATGCCCGTTTAGCGGAACAGTCGCAGTCTTTTGATGAAGCTGAACAATTAAGCTTCCTGCCCGAACTGCTTACATGAATGTGGACTTGCTCCTCGCGCTAATAATTCCGTCAATGCTTATTGTCGCTTGGCTCATATGGAGGTCGGGGTGACACCCCCGATCTTACTCTCACGGCAAAACGCGGATGATGAAGTTGCTCGCCATAGGTGGCTGACCGGTGGTGTGCGCACGATGTCTGCTGTTACCCCGAAAGCGGACATTGACTGGCGGCTCCGGAATGTCCGCTAAGTGCCACAAGCAGACATCAGTGGTGTCACTTCGTGAACTGAAGGCGCAAAAAGAAAGACCACCTTGCGGCGGTCTCTCTGAAATCAGATCACGGGCACGAATGGCGACGGCACGATAATGCCAACTGCGTAATTGAGCACGATTATCTGCTAACTGTTATATTACGGTATTTGATCTAGTATCCCTTTTCGTTATTCAGTGCATTGCGCCGAGGAATATTGGCCCTCTGATAAAAATATAATTACAGCTCTTATTGCCGGTGAAAGTACCCACGCACGATGGCCGATATTATCGCAATAGCGATCAGCGCCGTCACCACCGGGATCGCAATCAAGAAAAATCCAAGCAGCAGCGCGACAATCACCGTCAGAATCGCACCGACGATTAAGACCCAAAGGGCGATCTCGAATGGCCGCAATTTTCTGACATAAATGCGATAAGATTCCCGCCCTGTCTCAGAGACCCAAACGCCAGAATCCGGCTGCTGACCTGGCGGGATAATTTCCGGCTCAGATTGTGGCCGCTTCCTACGTTCATCAGCCATCTGTCAGCCCGTCAGTCGTCAGATTACAATTGCAAGTTATCGCTGGCTGCCGGGGATCCGCAAGCCAGTGCCAATCAATGTCCGCTGTTACTCCAATAGCGGACATTCGAAGGCGCGGTTGGAACGTCCGCTAAGTGCCAAAAGCGGACATCGTGATGGCTGCAATGCGCTAATGTTCAACGCGCGGCTTCTGCTTTGAATGCCGCCCGACTACTTTACTCGCCGCCATACCGTTTGAGCCGTGCCGCCGCTGCTAGGGTTTGGACTGGTCACTTTCAATTCGTCCCCCGTCAAAATGATAGCGCGTTTTGAAACCAAGCCATCATCGTTCGGGAAGATGTTGACTTCCTGTCGCGCCGTAAGGGTCTTTTCTGCCTCGTCTACCGACCATTTGCCAAAATGGACTGCGGTCGCTCGCACTACAGCCGCATTTTCTTCTGCCGAACCGTCCAAACGTGTGCCGCCCTTGAACTTGGGGCTGCGGAGAGAAATGGCTCTCAGAGTACAACCCAGCCAAGTTGCCCCGCCCGCAAAGTACAGAGATCTGTCTCTACGCCGCACTAATTCAGCGCATTTAACGAGCGACTTCGGCTACCAGAGAACCAGGTCCTAGGGAAGGTGGCGGACGGAGAGGAACTGTGTTCCAACGTTCTCTCGCAGATTTGCGCCGCAGCTCTTCGCTGCGATTCGAAACGCTTCGGCTGTCCGCCCATGGTGCGTCAGTGGTAATCCCTAATGCCGCAACGGCGCCGGAACCAGGGCCCCTTTGATCGAGATCAACGCCGGCGATCCCCCTTAAGCTAACATTTGCACTGCTCATTCGGGGCAGCCCACGATGATCAGCAGGGGGTATCCACAATGATTAGCCGGATCCGTTCCATCGCATTGCTCCCGATATTGCTCGGCGCGCCATTGGTACAACCGGCGCTGGCCGATTCGTCGCTCGTCACGCGGCCGACCTACACCTACAAGTTGATCGACACCTTCGAGGTGAAAGGCCGCCAGGGCGTCGCCAGCGACGGCGAGTTCTACTACGTCAGCGGCAGCAAGGCGCTCTACAAGTACGACAAGAAGGGCAAGCTGGTGCTCGCCAACGAAACCCCCTTCGAGGGCTATCCGATCCCGTCGAACCACATCGGCGGCATCGACGTCTTCAACGGCGAGGTTTTCGTCAGTGCGGAAAACTTCGCGGACGGCGTCGGCAAGGACATCCAGATCGCCATTCATGACGCCAAGACCCTGAAGCTCAAGCGCGCGTTCAGTTTCGAACCGTCCAGCGGCCAGCAGGAAGTGTCGGGAATCTGCGTCGACACCGACAAGCGCATCGTCTGGATGGTGTCGTGGGTGGGCGAGGAAAGCGGACGCTATATCTATGGATACAGCCTCGACACCGGAAAATATCAGCGCAAGGTCCATCTGCAGCCCCCGCCGCAATGGATCCAGGGGATCCATTACTGGAAGGGAAAACTGTACGTGACCGCCGACGACGGCACGGCCGATGACAAAGAGCCGGACAACCTGTATCGCGTAGATGTCACCGACAAGACCTATGCCCACGTGGTCCGCGAGAAGGTCTTCACCGACGTCAAGTTCCAAGGCGAAATCGAGGCCGGCGGCGTCGATCCCAAGACCGGCGATTTCCTCGTCCTGTTCAACCGCGGATCACGCATCGTCCTCGGCATGGTCAAGGGCTTCTATCCCGGCTACGACCGCGAGATTTCCGAGGTCTATCGCTACAAGATGACGCCGTTCAAGGCGAAGTAAGCGGGCTAAGGCAAATCCACGCGTCCCGGCGTCACGGCCGGGCCGGATGTCCGGCCCGGCCGTCATCTTTCCCAATGTAGCCAAAATCTCTTATTCACAGGCAGGGCCGCCTAGCGCATCGTTGCGTTCCGCGGTTGCCGAGTAGCCGCAGCGATGAGCGTCCAGTTGACGTGTCGAGCGCCCATACCAGCTTCTTGCTGCCTGACAGCGGTCGGCTCGATGGGCCGCGCCCTCTCCCGCCATGCCGCGCTCAAGCATTGGAGCGGGCGCAAGATCGTGGATGATCTTGCGGCGCAAGGCATCCTGATCAGGAGCCCGTCGACCAGAGGCGTGGCCGAAGAGGCGCCCGGCGCCTACAAAGACGTCGGCGCGGTCGTGGCTGCGGCCGAGCATGCGGGCCTGGCGCGACGGGTGGCACGTCTCCGGCCGCTGATCTGTATCAAGGGCTGATCGCGCATTACGGCGCATATGCGCAGCTGACGAAAGAAATCGCGACGCGGCCAGAGTCAGTGCCAGCTTTAGGCGGCCGCGAAGCGAGGTTTTCACCACCGCTGATCGAGAGCCCGCGCCCGCAGATGGTCGATTTGCGCTGAAGTGATGGCTTTCAATAATAATGCTCTTTGATTTAGGACAGCGAAAAAGTCGTGACCTTGTGAGCGAGTTCAAAGAAAATGTGTCATTCCATGCATGCCGTCGTCAGCACCACGGTGGTTCGATCAAGCCCAAATTCACTCAACAGACTGCGTTCAAACAAGTTGAGCCACTCGCGCCGGTGCACGCAACGCCCTTAAGACTCCCAGACGACGCCAGTTTTGGCGCGCGCGTAGGCCTCAGGCGTCTGGTAGGGGGTTCTCCCGCAAACAACGAGCGGCGGAACAGCCTATGCCGCTGCAAGCTCGCGGCGCCGCCGAATAAGGCCCGCTTCGACCCTTGCAAACATCAAGCTTCTGCGGCTGTAGCGATCGAGATCGATTGACGCACGTTTCGCCAGCCTTTCGACGGCCGGCAGCGGATCGGGATCCGCCTTGGCCCAGAACGGCCGCAGCTCGCGCAAGAAGATGTTCATGGTGACCGGTCCGACGCCGTAAAACGCGAGTAGCTTTTCCTCAACATCGCGCGCCGCATCGCGCAGCCCGCTCAGGCGGCCACCGTAGCCGGCAGTAAGTACCTCGCAGCCGCGGAGAACCTGGGTCGATTTGCGGCCGTCGTAGCGGACATAACCACCCTCGCGCATCACCGGATAGACGAGGAAATCCCAGCCGGCCTTTAGAATCTTTTGCGGATTGGTCAAACCGTGGCGAATGAAACTCCGATAGGTGTTCTTTGCCGTGGTCTCGGAGATGCGCGCACCGAACAGCAGGCTGGCCAGGAACCAGCGAAAATACTCGGCATCGCTCTTCTTCGCCAGATCAATGCCGAGTTCTTCAGAGTAGAGAAGGCTGCGCTCCAATGCGCGCCGTGTCGTGCCCCTGGGCTGCGAGCGCCGCGAATAGCCCGTCACCGCAGACGAAGAAAGAGGAACCGCCACGTGCTGGTTGACTGGGGCCCCGCCCGTTTAGGCGAGGCCGGATGCTGGCGCGAGCCCCTGCTTGCAAAGTGTTTTTATGCAAGCGGTCCTTGCCCAATCAATGAGGCCACGCCGCGACCGCCTCGAGCACTTCGCCGGCAAGATCATGGGAGCACCGAGCGAGGTCATCGACCGACAGAACTCCAACCATGGCCTGCTTTCGGTCCACGACCGTCAATCGCCGCACGCCCTTATCCTTCATCAGGCGCGCCGCCTCCTTACAGTCTTGATCGTCAAAACAGTTCGTCACCTTGTCTGTCATGACTGCTCGCACTGGCGTCTTCGCCGGGTCCTTACCCGCGCCAACGGCGCGACAGCAGATATCGCGATCCGTGACCACTCCCACGGGCTGCCCATCCTGCCATACCGGAAGCACGCCGACGCCCAACTGAGTCATCTTCTTTGCGCACTCTTGGACGGTGGTGGCGGGGGCGATCGTCTCTAGACGCGTAGACATCACTTCTCTTACGAGCATAGCTGTCCTCCTATCCTTTCACGTTGCCATTTGCGACCCACAACGGCCTGCCCGTCCAGGAGATGATCTGGCAGCGCGAAGTCCGATGCGTTGATCTAGATCAGTGCGCTCGCGGTAGCTGCGGGCGCGGGGTGACCAAACTGGCTAAGCCAGTGCGGCCGCGGCATGACTTCCCTGGAATTCTTCCCAAATGCCAAAACGACAGTATCATTTACCGTTATCTTAAGATGCGTGTTTTGTCCTAAGCGCCAGATGCCTAATTTGATTTTTTGCTCTCGGATTGGCCGTCAGACGCAAATTTACATCGGGGTTGCGTCTAGAAACGCAACCCGGATGCAATAATGCGTGAGCTGCGGCTCAAGCAGCTTTGACCTCAATCTTCTTTGCTGGCTTTTGTGCCTCGGGCTTCTTGGGCGCGCCGCCTGATTGATTCCTGCAACGTTATTCCGGCAGTCCGGTGGCGCGAAGCGCCTCGACTTGGAAACAGCCGATGCCATAGCATGAGATGTGGGCACGGCTGACTGCAGCCTCCCTTGAAAATTTTCAACTTGATCACCATTTCTCGTCGCATCGAGATTTGGCCGGACGACTAAGCCGGTTCGCCTGTGCATTGCCGGGCGCACGTTCAGACTAGCTTCCCCAACCTATCGAGAGAACCGGACGGGCCGCGGATTCGCGTGCCTGTTCAAACGTGCATCCCGTACTGAGAGGACATCTTATGAATAAGGGCACAGTGAAATGGTACAATGATCAACGTGGCTATGGCTTTATCCAGCCGGCCGGCGGTGGCAAGGACGTGTTCGTCCACGTCTCCGCGCTAGAGCGATCCGGAATCCGCGCACTTAGCGAAGGCCAGAAGGTCACCTATGAGCTACAGACCGACCAGCGCTCCGGTAGGACCTCCGCGGCAAATCTGAAGATCGCAGCGTAACGCATTAGATCCGTATCCACACGATGGCTGAAGCAAACCTTCTCGCCAGTGACCGTTTGCGTCAGGAAAACCTGGACCCAAGGTCTTCGTTCCAGGGGCTTATTCTTGCGCTGCAACAATACTGGGCGAGTTGGGGCTGCGTCATTTTGCAGCCCTACGATATGGAAGTCGGAGCGGGCACTTTTCATCCTGCCACGACACTGCGCGCGCTGGGGCCGAAACCGTGGAATGCTGCCTATGTGCAGCCCTCGCGCCGTCCGAAGGATGGCCGCTACGGCGAGAACCCCAACCGGCTGCAACACTATTACCAATTTCAGGTGATCCTGAAGCCGTCGCCGCCGGACATCCAGGATCTTTACCTCAATTCGCTCAAAGCAATCGGCATCGATCCCAAGATCCACGACATTCGCTTTGTCGAAGACGACTGGGAAAGCCCGACGCTGGGCGCGTGGGGGCTCGGCTGGGAATGTTGGTGCGACGGCATGGAAGTGTCTCAGTTCACTTATTTCCAGCAGGTCGCCGGATTTGAATGCGCGCCGGTTGCCGGCGAACTCACTTACGGGCTTGAACGGCTGGCGATGTATGTGCAGGGCGTCGACAACGTGTTCGCGCTCAATTTCAACGGCCGCACCGACGAGAAGAAGGTCACCTATGGCGACGTGTTCCTGCAAGCCGAACAGGAATATTCCCGGCACAATTTCGAATTCGCCGACACAGCAATGTTGTTTGAGCAATTCAAGATGGCGGAAGCTGCCTGTCAGAAATATCTCGGCGCGGGATGGGCGAACGGCAAGAAGGAGCGGCACCTGATGGCGCTGCCGGCCTACGACCAGTGCATCAAGGCAAGTCACGTATTCAATCTTTTGGATGCGCGCGGCGTGACCTCGGTCACCGAGCGGCAGAGCTACATCTTGCGCGTGCGCGAATTGGCAAAAGCTTGTGGAGAAGCCTGGCTCGCGACCGATGGTGGGGGAGCTTCTTAATTAGAATGATTTCCCGCCGGCGCCCGTTGTGGGATTGTAGCACGCGGGTCAATTGATCGCGGACGAGCCGCCAAGCTGGCCATTCAGAAGCCTAAGCAAAACGCGAATAATGTAGTTGCTCGCCACTGTCGGCTGGCAGATGAGGTGAGCCGCGCCGATGTCCGCTTTAGCCTCAATAACGGACATTGGTCAGAGAGATCCCCGTGTCTGCTTTGCGCCAATAGGCGACATTGCGTTTTTCCTTCGAGCAGTAAGGGGTTGTCTGCCTACTACTTCGTTTGGTGAAGCTCGATCGAGCCAGTGATCTTGAAGCTGGTGGCGGGACCTCCGGGGTTTCATAATGATACGTGTTGGTCGCGCCGTCGCGCCTACGGGCGTCAGTTCTGCGCGCGCCGCAGCGTGACCGATAGTGAATCGCGGCCGTGGGGTGACCAAAGGGATATTTAACGACCGTACCAACCGGACTAAATGGATACTGAATTAAGCTCGAAGGCGAGTACGAAATCGAACCGCCAAGATGAAGTCTGCAATGGGTCATTAGCGGACATGGCGACAAGACCACGCCAAGTCCGCTTTGCGATGATGGCGCCGACGGGGTGGGCGTCGACCGACCGCCAAGAGGGCTGCGTATACGGGGGGTGAGTACATCGCAGCCTACTAGGGACGGAGGTCTCCTGGCGGCCGGCTTGCTATCAGATAGGTATTGGTCTCGAAGTTATAAGTCCCGCCGCCGGCCCGCGCTCGGCCACTTTTAATCAGTGTAAGCAAACCTGACCGCGGCGGATGTCGGCTCAGGGTCAGAAGCGGACGTAACGTATCGAGTTCGCTTACTTGCTCTTTCAACTTCTTGGCTTCCGCGTGTGTCACAAACATCGATCATTCAAGTCCTTTCACCCAATCGTCCCATTCGTGCCAAGGCCTGTCCGGAAATCCTAAGCCGGTGTCCACGAGCTTTTGCACGACGCGAGCGACCTTGACCCGATCACCTAGCTCATTCTCTTGCAGAAGATGATCTCCGATCATTTTGCGTTCGAGGAAGCGTCGATGTGGCTCTCCGGTGACGCTGACGTGTTTGGCGCCAATGAGCCAGTCAAAGGCAATGCGTCGCACATCATAACGATCTTGACGGCCGAGGAAGAGGAAGAGCCGCCCGCTAGTTGACCTTTGGCTGAGCGCAGTTGCAATTGAGTCACCGGGACAATAGCCATGACTTTAAACCGCCTAGCAAACCGTCTCGCTGCTGGTCCTAAACAACGGCAGCGGCACTATTCATACGATGAGAATGTCGACGAACCGGCCAAACTCATCGAGGACGAAGCGACCGAAATCGAGCACGAAGGGCCGGCGGACGAAAACGAGTCAGTCGAAGGGCAGCAAGATCAAGAAAAACATGAACCGCCCGCATTCGAGGAATAGCGCTATCGCGCGTTACACAATGTCAGCTTAGCGGCCGACGGGCGGAACAATGGACGAGTTCGCCAACGAGATCTCACGTCACGTGTGGCAGACGAAGTGCAGGTTCGCCGGTCACGCTGTAAGCAAACGGAACATCGCCGATACTTGCCACTTGCCTGACCGGCCAATGGGCGCATATTTGCCAATATGAACGATTATTCTGACTTCGAACCAACATACACGCCTCGCCGTAAGGACAATGGCCGCTGGTGCGTTGTTCTGATCCGCCCCGATGGCTCCGAACGGGAAATCGGTGACTTTTCTTCGGATAGCGAAGCTTGGGACTGGATCAATACCAATGCTGGCAAGCCGATTGACTATAAGGCCCGCCACGCCGCTCATATTCCATAACCTTCCATTGTGCGAATCCGCGCCGCAATTTGACTTAACTTGAACACGTCGCCGTACAGCAGCAACTGCTGGCGGCTGTCGCGGGCACAAGCACCTTTGAGCTGCTGGCATTCCGGCCCGCGCGGAGCATGCATGGTTGGCCCATTCACGTGCTGGAGGTGCCAGTCTATGCTTGCCGAAAGCCCCGCCTTCGACCAAATCAACCGAGAACTCACGCAATTGGCGCACAGTTCGATCGCCACGCTGCGCGCCCGTTGGCGCGGA
>CAVXLE010000017.1:0-1120000 GCA_963762485.1 uncultured Pseudomonadota bacterium
TGCTCAATGTGTCGGCGCCAGTGCCGCCGTCGAGCAGCTGATGATCACCACCAGCCGTCAGTGTGTCGTTGCCGCGGCCGCCGTAGATACTATCGTCGCCGGTTCCGCCAAGCACCGAGTCATCGCCCGCCCCGGTCATGACGACATCGTCGCCGGTCGTAGCGGACATGTCGACCGTGTCAGCGCCTTGGCCGGTGGCGACCAACACGTCGTTGCCTCCGGTGACAGTGAGAGTTGCATCGGCAACGTCGACGATGACTTTAACGTCCCCGTCGGCGGCAACCGAATCGGGTGACTGGCTTACGAGATAGAATCTGATCTGCGCTCGAATCAGTCGGAGGATTCGTCTCCGCCGTGCACGGTGTCATGCGCGACCATGCAGAAATCCGTCATCTTGGAGATAATCGATGATGGCTTTTCGGACCTCTGGATCGATATTATTCGACGCCAGAAGGCTATTCAGATGCGATCGGTCGAGATCGTATGTGGCCATACCGCAACATTCTCACTGCGCGGAGGGACGATCAGTCACCCCCGCCACCGCATCCGTTAATCCGGCCACATCGGATCGACGCTGAAGTTTCTAAGAGATAGCCTCAACCGAAAATTGTCAACGCGATTTTTATGGCAGAAGTGCTTGAATTCGCGGCAGTGTTAATAACGCAACGGCTCCGGTCTCGTTTCGAAATACCGCATTTAGTAGCAATCGCGTTGAGTATGCCGTTGCTGCAATTGGCTGATTCCAATATCGCGCATTCGACCATGAGCTGTCATGTTCCAAGACGCTCCGGCGGCCGAAGCGTCCCGACCCCCGCGACACTAAAAAGGACGCCCCGGAAAGCCGGGGCGCCCTCGAATGTTCGCTCAAAGCTCTGACTTAGGTCTTCAGGTGGATGTCCGTGCCGTCGGTGAACACCAGCTCTTCGACACCGCTGACGGTGACGGTCTGGCCGCCGCCGAATGTAACGGTGGTCACCCCGGTATGGTGGTTAGTGTCCACTTGTGTGTTGGGATCGTTCAACTGACCAGCATCAAAGAACAGCGTGTCATGGCCGCCACCGCCACTGACGGTGTCGTTACCCGTTGCGCCGATGTGGAAGACATCGTTACCGCTACTACCTTGCAAGCGTGTCGTGGCCGCCGGTGCTCGCCGTAATCGTGTCGTTGCCGTTGCCACCATAAGCAGCTCGTGCGATCCGGTGCCGCCCAGGAGCACATCTTTGCCGTTGCCGCCGATCAGCGTATCGTGGCTGCCGCTGCCAGCATTCAGCGTGTCTTTGCCGCTACCGGTCGACCAATCATCGTGATCATGGCCCCAAGCCGTGGCCATGGCCATGACCATGGCCATCGTCAAAGTCGTGGTCGCCATCGCCACCGGATAGCGTTGAATTATCGCCGATAAGCAGCTGATGACTTCCGTCGCCGCCGTCGAGCGAGTCGCTGCCACTACCACCGATGAGAGTGTCGTGGCCTTGATCACTGCCGGTCAAGGTGTCGGCGCCAGTGCCGCCGTCGAGCAGCTGATGATCACCACCAGCAGTCAGTGTGTCGTTGCCGCGGCCGCCGTAGATACTGTCGTCGCCGGTTCCACCCAGGACCGAGTCGTCGCCCGCCCCGGTCATGACGACATCGTCGCCGCTGGTACCGGACATGTCGACCGTGTCAGCGCCGGGGCCAGTGCCGACGAACACGTCGTCACTTCCGGTCACCGTCAGATTGGCATCGGCGATATCGACAATCGCCTTAAGTTCCCCGCCAGTCGGCAACCGTGGCGTCTGGCGTGTTGACGAGGAGAACCTGTTCTGTCCCGTCGCCATTAGCCGCCATCACTCGTTTCGACGTGAACCTTGTAATGACCGCCCAGCAGGAACCGTCGTCCTGGAGGTAGTCGATGACCGCCTTTCTGACTGCGGGGTCGATACCCTCGAAGGCCAGAAGCCCATTGAGGTGCGATCGATCGAGATCGTACGTGGCCATGACCAAAAAGCTCCGCGTTGCGACTGTCGCCTGATGGCGACGGTCGCAACCTACCTTGGTCGCCCCCCAAGTCGTCAATCGAATCTGGCCGCAATACGCGAGGAAATCAGAACCAGTGCTGAACTTCTACTTTCCTACGAATGCGCCAACTTAAGTTGATTGTTGATTTCAAACTTAACTCGATGTTGCATTGCATCTTACCCGACGCAGGTTGTCAAGAACGTCACCGCGAATTGCGTCCGAGTTTCTCGCAGTCTGTGCGAAAAATTTGAGGCAGACCTTTTCGCAGAAGAGTTCCAGGCGCGCGCACTGTCATCCACATTGTCGGATCCGAACGAAAACGAATCGATTCGTCACGGATTTTCAAATTTGATCGGAATTTTAAAAGCGACCGACGATACTTTTTGACAGAGATCTGCGATGGTCAGTCACTGCGGAATTCGATCGCCGCTGCTATTCGACAAATTCGTGCAGAGTGCTAGGCATCATTAATGGCTTAATAATGGGGCATGGGGCATGGAGCGCGCCAAACAACAACAGACGGTCGCTATCAATCGCGGACTATTCCTCGTCCGCTACGCCGCGGCCGAAGACAAGGCACGGCCGCCCAGGGTCACGGTCGCGCCCGATCCGGCCTCGACTAAAGACGTAAGCTTCCTTTTGCACCCCGATCACAAAGAGGCTGTGCTTTGGGAGCCGGACACCTGCCTGGTGGTCCGGGCATTGGCAGCCGGAAAGCTTTCCGTCCAGGTTATCCCCGCGCAGGAAGGCGGCTCGGTCGCCGCGACCGTCAGAATAGAACCGCTGAACCAGGGCAAGGTCGGGTCTTTGGCCGTCGCCTTTGGCAGCGCCTGTGGCCGCGCCGGTCAAAAAACGGAGCAGCCCGTCGACCGGTCGGGGCGATCTCCAAATTCTCGGCCATGTCACCGGAATCGGCGACGTGACCGTGAATGCCAATGAGTGGATCGCGGGCCCCTCGGCGCCGTCACGAATCGAAGGCATATCCATAGAGTGGCCTGGCAAGCCCCAGGACCTCGACATCCATTACGCGGTCAAAACTGCCAAACCGCAGACGATTTCCGGCCGCAAACTGGGTTTGGGGTCCTTTGCCGGGACGCGGGGCAAGGCCATGCCCATCGTCAGCGTGATGTTCGAACTCTCCGGCCCGGGCTCCACGGATTACCAATTCGCCGCCGAGGCTATTTTCCTTGGAGCGCCGGCAAAGCGGATCACCGGCAAGCGTGTGGTCGCGTCCGGACCGACCGGCCGGGAACCTCTGGTGGGCCTACGGCTCAGTGTGGAAAATGCGGGTGCCGCTGCACGGCCTCAGAAAAAACCTTCCGCAAGCAAGCCCGTACGCTCCGAGGGTCGCGTTCGCGTCTTCCGAAGCCGCCCGAAGCAAAACCAGCCGGCGACCGTCTAGGCGCCGGCCGCACAAAGGCTCAAGCGGCGACGATCGGCGCGATCGAAGCTGGATTAATGTGAGCGACTGACGATGGCGGGCGATCGCACGATTTTTGACGAACCCCATCACCAGTCGCTCGAACTTCTCGCCGCCCAGGCGCTCGCCGAAGGAAATATCGCAGCCGCCTTCAAGTTCGCCGATCGCCGCTGCCGAATTCTTCCCCTGCCGGAACCTCACTGCTACGTCTTGCGCGGCGAAGCGTCCTTTCAGATGGGCGCCAAGGCGGCTGCCATTGCCGATCTCACCAAAGCAATCGAGATTGCGCCCGACAATATGCCGGCCAACCGCAGGATGCTTGCCTGGGCCGATGGGGCCCAACAAAGGCAAGCCGCGTTCGCTCTTCTGGGCGAAGAACGTAATTTCGATGCACTCCGCAAAGCCATCGAAGTTCTAACTGAAAACGGGCAACGAAATTTCTCCAGCGTAACGGTCCTTGACGACGCGATCGAAGGCTGGGCGCTTTGGCAAGACGATGCCCCCCTCGAGATCTTAATTTCGGACGGCGCTCACTCTGTCAGCGAGACAATGGAAGCCGACGCTTTCCATCCTCTTGGCGACTATGGCCACGCCACAAGCTTCATCGTCCGGCGTCCGAAGTCGGCAGGCGCTCAATCAATCGAACTCCTGATTGGCGGCAAGGTGTTTCATTCCATCCGGGCGGCCAGCAATGAGAGCGTGCCGAAGACGCGGGTCCATCGGCCGCGACCTGATGCGCGCGACCAGCAGGTGACCGTCATCGTCCCGATCTATGGCGACTACGACGCGACACGGCTTGCCTCGAGTCTCTGCTGCGCGAATTGAGTTCCGGCCGCCATCGCGCCATCCTCGTCAATGATGCGACACCCGAGCCGAAGATTGCAAAATATCTCGCCGGGCTTGAAGCCAAGTCTTGCGTTGACGTTCTCATCAACGCGCGCAATCTCGGCTTCACCGGCAGCGTCAATCGCGCGCTTGTGCAGGTCAAGCAAGGCGATGTCATCATCCTCAACGCCGACACGGTCGTTCCGCCAGGCTTCATCAAACGCCTCGCCGATGCAGCCCGGTCGTCGCCCGATATCGGAACGCTGACGCCATTATCGAACAATGGCGAGTTCACCAGCTTTCCGATTCCCAATACGGCTAATCCACTCGGCTCGCGCAAGGATATCGAGAGGATCGACGCGATTGCCGCGAAATTCAACGCGGGCAAAATCATCGACATTCCGAGCGGGATCGGTTTTTGCCTGTACGTGACGCGGGCCTGTCTCGACAAGGTCGGTCTGCTATCCGGAGACTTCGGCGCCGGCTACCTCGAGGATGCGGATTTCTGCCTGCGCGCGCGAGAGCGCGGATTCAGGAACGTTTGTGCGCCCTCGGTCTATGTCGGCCACGCCGGCTCCAAGTCATTCGGGCAGGAAAAGCGAGCGCTGGTCGTGCGCAATCTCGGCGTGCTTGAGCGCCGATACCCGAACCATCGCCCGGAATGCGCGGCATTCATGGCCGCCGATCCGTTGCGGGCTGCGCGGCAAGACATCGAACGCGCGGCTGTCGCGACCACCGGCCATCCGCGGCTGCTGGTCACCGGGGCAGGCGCTGTCGGCGCGATCGCCCGTGCGCGCGCCCGCGAGGTCGCATCCGAGGCACAATCGGTGATGATTTTGGAGGTCCGTCACGGCGTCGACGGCGCGACCGTTCATATAATGGATGCCGCGGGCGGCATGCCGCAGTCGCTCGAATTCAATCTGTCCATTTCGAGTGAATGTGAAACGTTAGCCGAATTCACCAAGGCCCTAAGACCGTCAGGGATCGAGATCCTCGATCCGGCCAACGTGCCGCCTGCACTGCTCAACTTGCTGATTAAGTTGAAGATTCCGTACGACATTGTCATCGCAGACGCGGGCCTGCTCGGTCCGCCCGCCGCACAGCCCTCCGCCGCGGCGGTGCCCCCACGCGAGCGCGGCGGCTCCGACGCAGGAGCGCAATTGGGCGGACCGCTGGAAAGAGATCGCGGACGGTGCCCAACGAATTCTGGCACCCTGCCCCCAGGCCGAGGCATTTGCCGCAAGCGTTCTGCCCCAAGTGCCCCAAGACAAGATCGAAAAAATCGGGCCGGCCGATGAAAAGCCCGGCCCAGGCCAGGCGGAGGCGCCAAAAGACCGCCGGCTGTCATCTCGGCTTTGTGCCGGTGCGATCCTGCGCGCAGGAACAATGGCTCATGAGCGCGATCGCACGCCGTTTCGATACGATGCGGCCGGACGTCTCGATCACGGTCATTGGCACGGCGCTCGACGACATGGGGCTGATGCGGAGCGGCAATGCATTCGTGACAGGGGCGGTCAGCGCCGAGGAATTCGAACGCCTGGTTGACGCCCATGAGCTGCGATACCTCTTTATAAGCGTCACGCGCCCGCTGTTCGGACATCCGGTCCAGACCTCTGCCCTGTCTTGCTCTCTGCCGACGGCCTACTTCGACTGGTCGATGGGCCGCATCCAACCGAAGAAAAATGATCTGCCGATCGATCCGCACGCATCCCTTGATGACATAATGGGCCTGCTGAGCCGATGGATGCCGGTATCGTGACGCCCCCGCGCAAGAAGCAAGCTCAATCGGGCGCCACTGCAAGCCAGGGGCTGCGAACGGCTTTTTACCGCTCCGGCGCGCGCGGGTTTTCCGGATACGTTGTCGATCCGAACGATCCGGACCGCAGGTTCACCGTGGAAATCCTGGTCGATGGCTACCCGGTCCGGACCGTCCGGGCCGATGCTTTCGTCCATGAACTCAAAAAACTCGTTGGCGAGCCGGTCGGCGATAGTTGTTACGGGTTCAGCTGCTCTCTTCTCGACGCGGCCGCGAATGACAGCGCTGTCGTGGAAGCACGTCTGGCGAATGTTGGCACCGCCGTCGGCACGCCGGTCGAGCTCGCACGCGCATCCGACACAGCGCCGCCGCTTTCCGAACGCGGATTCATACGCTGGCTCGGCGGCTTGCGGTTTTCGGGCTGGCTTGCCGGACACGACGAATCCGCGATGGCGAATATCCACGTCGACGGAACTTTGGTCACGCGGGTGCGACCGACGGCATGGAGCCATGTTGGTACAGCGGATGAGGATGCTCGCCCTGTCCGCGCCTTCGACTTCCATCTCCCGGAGCGGTTCGCAGACGGATGCGCTCATCAGGTCGCACTGACGGACGAGGCCGGAGAAAACATCGGCGGAAACCCGCTTGTATTTATTGCCTATGCGGACGGCCTGCGCGAGGCCGTCGCCGGTCTTGGAATTTCGGAGGAGGAGCGACTAAGAGCAAAGCTGTTCGATGAACTCCTGCCGATGTCGGTGCCGTTTTCGCAGTACCAGGGCTGGCGGGAGAGGTTTCCGATTTTATCCGGTCCACCAGTAGCGATGCAGGGTGCGGTGATCGTGGTCGGTCCCGGGGCCATGGAGGACACGCTTGAGAGCCTGAACGAGCAAACCCACACCGACTGGGTCGCAGCGTCCCTCCCCCAGACAGCGGAGCCGACCGGCTTGCGAACCGAACTTGCCCGGGCCTTTTTGGATGGGGATGGCGCCGACTGCGAATTTGTTGTTTTCGCGCTCGCCGGGACGGTGTTTGCGCCGACCGCATTGCAGCGGATTGCCAGCGCTTTTACCGATTTCCCGAATGCGCAGGCGGTCTACGCCGACCTCGATCTCCCAACCGACGACGGGTCGGTCTGGCCGCTCGCCTTTCCCGCCTTTGATTATGAGCGGATGCTCGAACAGGGTTACTGCGCCTACCTGTTTGCTCTGCGGCGCGTGGCCGTCGATCGATCCCTCGAAGGGGGCGCTTCGAGCCTCTATCGCATATTCAATTCAATTCTGGACGACGGAACGGCATCCCATTCTGACATTGTCCATCTTCCCGGGCCGCTTGGAACGCTGCCAGAATTCGACAAGAACGCAGCGGGATTGGCCTTGAGCTGCCGCCACCAGCGAACATTTGCAGCAGAAAGGAATTGCGGCTCAAGCAGCGTTGCATGCCAGCGGGGCCCTGCCCGCGGTGCACGTCACGCGAACATACGAGCGCGTTCCCACAACCATCATCATTCCGACACGTAATCGGCACGCCCTGCTGCAGAACTGCATCGATTTCATCCGGCCGGCCGTCAAGCGAGCACGGGCTGAAATCTTGGTGGTCGACAACGATTCCTCCGATCCGGACACGCTCGCCTATCTTGCCAAGCTCGAAACTCGCGTCGCCACGGTCTTACGCGTGCCCGGCGAATTCAACTTCCCCCGACTGAACAACGCCGCCGCCAAAGTCGCGCGAGGCGATGTCCTTTGCCTCCTCAATAACGACGTCAAGGCGCTGGATGATCAATGGCTTGACGAAATGCTGGGCAGGATTGCGGAGCCCGATGTTGGGGCGGTCGGTGCGCTGCTGATCTGGCCAAGCAAGGTCGTACAACACGGCGGCCTCGTCCTTGGCCCCAGCTTTACCGTTGCGCATGCCTTTAGTGACCGCATCGACGGCGACGTCGGCTATGGCGATCTCCTTCGCGTTGCGCATGAGTGCAGCGCTGTGACGGCGGCCTGTCTGGTGACGCGGCGCCGTGACTATCTTGAGGTTGGAGGAATGGATGAAATTCTGTTTCCCATTAATTTCAACGATGTCGACTACTGCCTCAAGCTTCGCGCTCACGGCAAGCGCATCGTCTTCACACCACACGCAAAGCTCGTTCATGCTGCTTCTGCAAGCCGTGGGCCGGACGTGAGGGCCGATCACGAGCAACGTTTCGAGCGCGAGCAGCAGAACTTGCGGGCAAAGTGGGGCGCCGTCCTTGCAGCCGATCCTTATTACAGTCCCATGCTCTCGCTGGATCCGATCCCTTTCTCGGCCCTCGCCTGGCCCCATCGCGCGATGGACCCACGGCTCAACCAGCCACCTGTGCCCCGACAAGTTCCTCCAGGCTTTTGAGACAGTGAGCGTCCGCCGACTGGGACCTTTTAATCTAGTGAATGCTCAGATTGTCGTGCGGAAATTCAGCAACGTGACTCAATGGCTTCGGGTTTGAATAGTTGTTCGTCACTTTTTGACGAGGTGGCCTCTCTGCCGTCTTCACCGGGTTTCTTTCTGAACGCTCGTACTCAGCCGCGAAATTGGCGGCCGTTGCTCTGGCATGCTCGGCCTCGGGCTCCGGTTTGAACCTTGGGATGCCGACCGTTTGCGATGATAAACACGCACGTATTCGCGATATTCCTGATTCGTCATGCGACTCAAATTGACCTGCTGCGCTGCTGGCTCGCCCTTCATGCTGCCGCGCACTGCCGCCGCAACCGCCATCCGATCTTCGGTCAATTGTGGGTCCGGCAATTTGGAATACTTCTGAATGAACTGCTTTTTCAGACCGGCAGCCGCGCGTTGCCATTGCCCGGATTTGACTTTTCAATCGGAAGTCCAGGCTCACAGGCATGTACTCGCGGTGGAAGCGCACGAGCGCGACTTAAAAGACTTTGTCGGGAAACTTCGCGACGGTCTCGAGCCGGGCCTTCATGAAGTTTTCGACGATGACGCGGGTGACGATGTGGATCGATGCCACGCTCCCCTCGCGCCCTCAATTTGAGCGCGTTCCAACGCAAGGCGAAGTACGTCGTTCTGACGGTGCGGTAGACGTACCATTCGCGCCATCGGCCGGCTTGGCTGTCTCCGTATCGAACTGAGATAGCAGAGCTTCAAGATCGTCACCGCCGGCGAACACCGCACATGTCATGCATTTTTCGAGCACGCTCACACCGAGCGATTTCCTCGCGGAGATCGGGCAACGGAATATCGGCACCAAATTGCGCGATGAGATTTTGCTTACGGTACTGTCCGGCGCGACCGCATTTTTCACACACGAGCCGCACGACGTCGCGCCGGGATGTTCGTGGAGTGCGAGCCGGTCATCGGTTAAGGTGCAATGGTACCCACGCCAGGTTCCACGCTGTGCAAAGAGTGCACAACTAAAATTTAGTCACAAAATAAACAGGGTGACGCTCGTTCTGGTAACCATCGACCACCGACAGTACCGTCTCACCGCGCACCCCTGCCGGTGGCCGTGATTGGGGTCGCCGTTTACGTAGACGCGCGGCCCCTTTTTTATTGCGGCGTATTCATACCACGCAGTTTCGGCGACGTTGTGCGCCTTGGGCTGTGGATACAGGTGCGAAATTCGCGATTTAAAAGTCGGTGTTACATTTACGCACCGCGCGATGCGCGAGCACGCTTTGGCAGATTTCAAGGCGCGGTGGACAGAACCCGGATTTTGAAACGCTTACTGATACGAGGATATAGTCGCGTTTTGCATATTGTACTGGAGGAATTGCTCCTTATTGCCTTTGGTCTTTGCCTTCGTCGTCTTGGCCATAGTGGTAGAGGCTTTATCGGTCGTCTTTTGAATGACGATTGGCGCGTGATCGACGTGCGGGGTGTTGCCCTTTGCTTGAGCCGCTAAAGGCCATAGAGCACATACACCGGCGGCTATTAAGCTAACAAAAAGCGCCCGAACACCTTTCCGAATGATCGAATGTGTCGTCATGGCAACCTCCTAGTGTTAGCAAATAATAGCGCCGCTAATGGCATTGCGCTGTGACGTATGTCACAGGCGCGAAACGGCGAGGAGGCGATGGCCGAGTTTAAGGCAGCCAGCAAATGATCGTGCCGTTCCTAGTACCTTCCCCCCTTTCTGTCATTACTGTTGTTGCCCCGTAACAGTGTGGGTGATGACGCTTTTCCTGATGCTGTATCAAGCGGCGCGGTGTTAATGTCGGTTTTGCCACTCGCTTTTTTATACCTAGTGTATTCAGGCGACATTTTTACCGTCGTCTTACTTTTCGCCTCGGCGGGTTCAGTGAATAAAAAAGCCCCGGTGCCGACAAGCATTAGAGAAATCGCTAAAGTCGCAACCGATAGAGTTCTCATGTGCACCCCCCTATTCTCGCCGCGTATTATTACCCTGTCAGCGGGACGCAATAAACTCCGCACGAGCCATGAGCACGCGATGGCGAATTTTAAGGTGCGTTGGTCAGTTCAAGAGGAAACACCGTGCAGCCGCCGGAGGCTGGTTCATACGACAACCCCACAATATCCGCATTTGACACAACTCAATTGCAATTCTTAGACGGTCACAAAAGCAATTTTTAAATTGGATGACGGTATCCTGCTGTTCTCAGGAACAGTCACCATGAGGCGACAGATGTCCAAAGTTCTTATTGCATTTCTCAAAGACCAGTCCGGAGCTACTGCGATTGAATACGGCTTGATTGCCGCTGGCATTTCGGTCGTCATCATCGCTGCCGTAAATAACATTGGTTCCACGCTGAACGCCAAGTTCGACTACATCGCGACCCAGTTGAAATAGTTCCTACCCTGTGGGTCTTACTTAGCCGCCCGGCAACGGGCGGCTGCTTTTATATGTGGTAGTGCAGCCTTCTTTAACCCCAAAGGGATATCGTTGGCGTTAAGGGCGACATTGGAGACTTCTGATGTCCAAAGTTGTTGCGTTTCTCAAGGACGAAAGCGGGGCGACCGCGATTGAATACGGCTTGATCGCCGCTGGCATTTCGGTCGTCATCATCGCCGCTGTAAATGCAATTGGCTCCAGCCTTAACGCCAAGTTCGACTACATCGCGACCTCGCTGAAATAACTCTCGACGGTGGCTCCTATGGCCGTTCTTTGAAGCCGCCCGGCAACGGGCGGCTTTTTTTAAGGAGCAGCCGCCGATTGAGCCGCGCGGCGCGAATTGCCGGTAAACGTCCGCCACGCCCATGTCACGCGGTCGAAACCCCGTGATGTCGGAGCGTAAAGCCCGCAATGTCCGGGTTTATGATAATTGGATTAGCCCGCCGTTCGCCGGTCGCCCTGGCATAGAAAACGTAACCATCGCCCCCCCATCGCCCGCAACTGGAACATTGACACAGGTCATGGCCGACACCGCTTGCGTCGGTGCTAAGTACATTATAGGTGGGCTTCATGTTGCGCGAATGGATCATTCTCGCTACCGCGATCTTGGCGCTGCCGACCGACGCACTGGCTCAGGTCCAAAGTGGTGTACAGAGCGGTGTGCAGAGTGGTGTGCAAAGCGGCGTGCGCAGCGGGTTCGGTCACTACAATTCCCAACATCGTCATCACCGGCATGGATATGGGCCAATCCCGTATTACAGCCCGTGCTGGCGAAGCACCGTGATCCGGGGCAGGACAATAGTCTGGAATTGCCAGCCCTACCCGCCTCCCCCGCCGTGACGGCAACCCTCGAATGATGTCCGCTCAGGTCACCGGCAAACGAAAGAAGCCGCCAACGAAGGCGGCCTCTTTAATTTAAGGCGTTTGGCGCGATCGACGTTGCTTCTACATCGAGAACCACGCATAGAGGAATAGCGTATTGACTGGCGCGAGACACGTGTCTGTATGTCCCCCGCCCCAATTGCGTCTAAATCCTTTCAGACCTTATTTAGAGAGAAACTGCTCAACTTACTTCGTGTTTACATTCTGGGACCACAAACGCCTATGCGCATATCCTACACCTCGATTTTCGCGGCAGCTGCACTGATTTTTGCTTCGGCAGCGAGTGCGCAACAGGCCGAAAAACGTATCGCCCTTGTTGTTGGCAACGCTGCCTATCAAGCTGAAGCACTTCCGACGGCCGCAAATGATGCAGGCTTGATCGCGCAGACGCTTCAAGCTGCTGGTTTTGATGTCGTCGGTGCGCGCGATCTCGACCAGGATACTTTGCGACGCACATTTCGCGATTTTCTCGACAAAGCCGCTGCGTCCGGCCCGGACACCGTCGCGTTTGTATATCTAAGCGGCTACGGCGTTCAGCTCGAAGGCGAGAACTACTTCGTTCCAATCGATGCTAAAATCGCGCGCGACTTTGACGTACCCGTCGAATTGGTGCGGATATCCGATTACACGCGACCGCTTGCAGCCCTCAAGCTGAAGGCGAATATCATCGTTCTCGACGCCGCGCGTGCGCATCCCTTTGCAAAATCCGGTCAGCCGCTTGCCAGCGGTTTATTGCTGGTGGAGCCGGATAGCGGCATGTTGGTAGCTTTCAATGCCGCCCCCGGCACGGTGGCGCCGCAGGAGAAAGGATCTTACAGCGCCTACGCTCAGGCTCTTGCTGAAATGATTCGTACCGGCGGACTACCGCTCAACAATGTTTTTGAACGGGTTCGTCTCCGCGTCAACGAAATGACCAAGGGAGCGGAGGTGCCGTGGAATTCCTCAAAGATCGACGTTCCGTTCGTCTTTTTCGATCGATCTCCTGATGCGCCTCCGCCGTCGGTATCGAATGATCAAGTATCCTCGATTCGGTCCAAACCTATCCGCGATTTTGATGTTGGGGATGCTTATGTTGCGGCTTTGGAGCGAGACACACTGCAAGGCTATCTTGATTTTCTAGCGGCTTATCCCAACGATCCAATGGCTAAGCGCGTGCGCGCGATCGTGGCTGCTCGACGCGAGGCGATTACCTGGCGACGCACGCGCGCCGTCGACACGCCTCAGGCATACTGGTCATACCTTCGGCGATATCCGCGAGGCCCTCATGTGGCCGATGCGCGCCGTCGCCTTGCCTACCTCGCCGCAGCGTTTGAACCGCCACCAGTTTTTGATGCCATCACTTACGATGTGCCGCCGCCGCCGGAAGAAGAGGTAGTTTATTTCCGTCGGCCTGTGCTTGTGTTCGATGATTCGGACTACGGGTTCGCCCCACCGCCGCCCCCGCCGGTATATTTCCTGCCGCCGCCGCCGCCTGAATTCATCGTGCTGGCACCGCCGCCTCCGGCATTTGGGCTTTTCGTTTTGCCGGTTCCAGTTTTCGTGCCGGTTCCAGCTTATTACAATCCACCGGTATACGTCGCGCCGCCTCCGCCCAACGTCATCTACAACAACATCCACAACACGGTCGTCATCAATAATACGACCAACACCGTCACTATCACCAACCCGAGCGGCCAGACGCAGACGGTGACGCCGGCGCAGGCTGCCGCACCACAAATTGGTTCCTCAATAAACCAGCGTTCACCGGCGGCGGTTACGCCACCGACGCCGGGTGCTCAAACCACACTACCGCGAACCTTGTCGCCGGGTGCTGCGACTGCCGTCGGCGCCGCCGCCGGCGCGGCTCTCCTTGCGCCTTCGCTGCCTCCTTCGGTTGCGAAGAAGGCGGCAGTGATCCAAACGCAAAATCCTCAGGCAACTCCCGCTGGGAAAGGTCCTGCCGGAACTGCAGGTCCAAGTGCGACGCCGTCGGCACCGGCGCCAACGGCAACGCAAACCGGCCGGCCAGGAACACCAACTCCGCCGAGCGGTAAACCCGCGGTGCAAACGCTGCCAGGGTCTAACGGCCAGTCGCTGCCTCAGATAAACGGAAAACCAGCCGTCCCGACTCAAACGCAGCCACCTGCGGCGCGAACCGTAGCGCCACCGCCGCCAGCTGCACGGACTGCCCCACCACCGCCACCTGCGGCGCGAACCGTAACGCCACCGCCGCCAGCTGCACGGACTGCCCCACCACCGCCACCTGCGGCGCGAACCGTAACGCCACCACCGCCAGCTGCACGGACTGCCCCACCACCGCCACCTGCGGCGCGAACCGTAACGCCACCACCGCCAGCTGCACGGACTGCCCCACCACCGCCACCTGCGGCGCGAACCGTAACGCCTCCGCCGCCAGCTGCACGGACTGCCCCACCACCGCCACCTGCGGTGCGAACCGTAACGCCTCCGCCGCCAGCTGCACGGACTGCCCCACCACCGCCACCTGCGGCGCGAACCGTAACGCCTCCGCCAGCTGCACGGACTGCCCCACCACCGCCACCCGCGGCGCGAACCGTAACGCCTCCGCC
The DNA here is from genome assembly GCA_963762485.1 of uncultured Pseudomonadota bacterium. Classification (GTDB taxonomy): domain Bacteria; phylum Pseudomonadota; class Alphaproteobacteria; order Rhizobiales; family Xanthobacteraceae; genus Pseudolabrys. The sequence continues at coordinate 14,289 of CAVXLE010000017.1, forward strand.
GCCAGCTGCACGGACTACCCCACCACCGCCACCTGCGGCGCGGACGCCACCGGCACCTGCGGCTGCGAAGCCTCCTGCTTGCGCTCCTGGCCTACGCTTGGTGGGCGGCAAGTGTGTGAAGTAAGAGACGCCGCGAGTGCGACATGATCACAAACAATGGTATGAAAGTGAACGTTCTCGGCGTCACTTCGACGTCCATGCCGAGAAAATCCGCACTGCTGCCAGTATAGCTTTCCCCGATAGCGGACATTAATGGTTGCTGTCGCATGTCCGCTTTGGGTCATTAGCGGACATTTTGCGATAAGCGGGCTATTTCCGCTTTACCCCCGAAAGCGGACATTCGCTCGTAGATCTTCAATGTCCGCTAAGTGCCAATAGCAGACATCGGCCACGTTTCACTTCTTGATCTTTGAACGCAAAAATAAAGAACGACCGCCTTGCGGCCGTCCCTCCGTAATCCGATCAGTGCCTCGATCAGGCAACTGCGGTAGCGGTAGCGTTCTTCTGCTTCCTGCGCCATACAAGCTGCGTGTGCGGCACATTATGACGCGCTGCGCAAAGTCGTTGCGGGAAAATCGACTCAGTATGCTCGATATTGTAAATTAAGTCGTGCAAAGACACTGCTCACCACGCGGTGAGGTCTCATAACGGCTAGAACTAGACTGCGGCAACAGGGGGCGATTATGTCATGTAAAAATCTATTTTTGGCTTGGTCATTGTCAATGTTTGTATTCGCTGGTTCAGCTCTTGCGTTAAGCGATGTAGCTGCGGCAGCTGGTAAATCAGACTCAACCAAGGTGACGAGTGGCTCGAAAGAAACGAGAAAACTCGAAAAGCCTATTAACGAGGCGGATTTTAAGACGAAGTCTCCATCTAGGTCGGAGGTAAAAGATAGTCACGATAGATATGGGGCGAATGCCAGCACCCCGCAAACGAAGCCTAATCATAAAGTTTGGGAGTACATCAAAAAAAACAACCTCCAAGACAAGGCTAAGAAATGATGACGTCCCCCAAGAAACAGGCGCTGCCCGCCAACGAACCCTGCATCAGCGAATAACGCAATCTCCCCAAGTCCGCTTTGGGTTATTGGCGGACATTGCGCAAAATCCGCCCGATGTCCGCTTTACCCCCAAAAGCGGACAAACAGCGGACCCGTGGCGATGTCCGCATTGAAGCGGGCAATACAGCATCATTTGCACCGCCCCGAGCCGACTAGCACTTCCATTTCGTCCACAAACAGCTGCCTGCTGGCCCCCATTGGGAATTGATCGTAGAACATCCTCGCGAACCGCGCGCACTGCAGACCCTTGGGCAACTTAACGTAGGTTCGTGGAATTGTCGGCGACCGAAGACCGCGTGTCTCGCAAGTTCGGGACCAGAGGAGCAAGTTGTGAAAATTATTCGTCGTCAACTTCTACACATTGCAGCGGGTGCTGCCGTGCTCCCGGCCGTGTCGCGCTTCACTTGGGCGCAAACCTATCCGTCGCGGCCGATACGCATCATCGTCGGCTTTGCCGCCGGCGGTCCGAACGACATCCTCGCGCGTCTGATCGGTCAATGGTTGTCGGAGCGGCTCGGCCAGCAATTCGTCATTGAGAACCGACCAGGCGCAGGCGGCAATATCGCTACCGAGGCGGTCGTGCGTGCGCCTCCGGACGGCTACACGCTTCTCCTGGTCGGTACGCCAAACGCGATCAATGCGACGCTTTACGACAGACTTAATTTCAATTTTATTCGCGACATCGCGCCGGTCGCGAGCTTAATCCGCGGTGCCCTTGTCATGGTGGTACATCCATCGGTTCCGGCCAAGACGGTCCCGGAGTTCATCGCCTATGCAAAGGCTAAACCGGGCAAGCTCTCCTACGGTTCTGGCGGCGTCGGCGGGATCACCCACATCACCCCCGAACTGTTCAAGATGATGGCCGGCGTCAACATGGTGCACGTGCCCTATCGCGGCGTGGCGCCCGCGCTGACCGATCTGCTCGGCGGGCAGGTGCAGGTCCTCTTTGCCAACCCGGCCCAGCCGATTCAGTACATCAGGGCCGGTAAGCTGCGCGCTCTCGCGATAACCACCGCGACGCGCTCGGAGGTACTGCCGGACATCCCGACCGTGGGCGAATTCGTCCCGGGCTACGAGGCGAGCTCCATTTTTGGCCTCGGCGCGCCCAAGAACATGCCCGCCGAGATTATCGACAAGCTCAACAAAGAGATCAACGCCGCCCTCGCCGATCCGAAGTTCAAGGCGCGGCTTGCCGACCTGGATGGCACGGTGCTTGGCGGCTCGCCCGCCGATTTCGGCAAGCTCATAGCTGACGAAACCGAGAAGTGGGGCAAAGTGGTAAAGTTCGCGAACATTAAACCAGACTGACTGGGAAATCCGGACAAGCTTTTCAAATCGGTACAATCGTGCTTGCAGGCAAATCACGAAATCTTGGGCGAGGTAGTCCCAACCGGTTATTTTAACGCACCCGGCGGTTACTCGGTGCGAGTCAAATCAAACAGATGATTAGCAGCACAACATGCCGGCCAACGGTGGCAGACTGCGTGCTCGCACGAACGTGCTAAAGTCCGCTTTGGGCCATTAGCGGACATCTCACAACGTCCGACGCATGTCCGCTTTACCCCCGAAAGCAGACATTGAACGGCGACCTTCGCATGTCCGCTAAGTGCCAATAGCGGACATCGCACCATCAGCCTCCCTAAAAGAAGACGCCAATATTTGAAGCGGCTGCTTCTTCTCTTGGGGGTCGCTTTGGCTTATTCGGGATAGAAGCCAGAAGCGACCAAACTTGGAACGCCATCCACCTGCACCGCTTTCACGAAAGCCCATTTCCGCGATGGTTGGGTCTGCCCCGGTTTGGGAAACATGTAGTCAACCCACCCGGATCCTTTGGATTCGGCCATCTTGATGAACTCGTGATGGAATAACTTACCGTCCGCATCTTTCTGGCCGGTCGTATTCGTACCTTCACGAGCTGGAAAAGCAGCATTGAACAATACGTTCGATTTCAAATCGTAAACGAACAAATAGGTGTCGCCGTGGAACCATTCGCTGTCTTTCGTCCGAAATTCGGAGAAGATCGCTTTTCCATTTTTATCGATATGCGCGGCGGCTTTGTTGACCAGCGCTTCGACCTGTTTTGCTTGTTCCGACTGTGGTGCAGATAGTTGCGAAAATACTGGTGAAACAGTCCCAAGTAATCCGAGAGAGACGCAGAGGACGCCTAAAACGGTCCATTGTGCAACGTGTCTCATGACCTTCTCCTTTTCCTAGTCTTGCAGCTGCCGGATAACCAAATAACGATAGACATCAAAAGGGCTTCCATGCGTTGCGGCCCCTTTGAACGCTGCTCTGTGAAGCGTGATTGCCTACCGACGGCAGCAAACTGCCGATTAGGGAGCGGTGACTTCGGAACGTCGCCGTTTTGCTGGCAGCGCTAAGAAAGAAATCATCTCTATCGCCATGCGCATTGATGCCGATCAATGGGTCATGGATGCTGTACATTTGTTACCAATCTCGATAGCGCATCCACCGTTCGTCCGCTTTGGGTCATTAGCGGACGTGGCCCCATGTCTAAGGGATGTCCGCTTTACACCCGAAAGCGGATATTCGAGAGCGACTTAGACATGTCCGCTAAGTGCCAGAAGCAGACATCAAATAAAGAAGACCTTTTATGAACTATTGTTTCCTGAACGGGATATTTTCTTGAGTCCCGCAAAAGTATGACAAATTGGGGTCGCTGATACTTGTACATGACTTGCCAGGGTTAGTCGTGCAAAACGGTAACGGACAGGTCTCGGTCGCAGCGGTTAGTTTCTTTTTTTCTTTTGCCGCGGCGTGTGGCACTGCTTGTTTCCTGAAGGGGACGTTTTTTTGAGTCCCGCAAAAGTATGACAAATTGGGGTCGCTGATAGTTGTACATGACTTGCCAGGGTTAGTCGTACAAAACGGTAACGGACAGGTCTCGGTCGTAGCTGTTAGTGTCTTTTTTTCTATTGCCGCGGCGTATGGCACTGCTCCAACGAAAAAGAAACCTGCCGCTATGCCGACTGTAAATGCTTTGATTGAGTTTGATTTCATTGTTTTCTCCAGTTCATTCTGTGCATGCGGTAGTCATAAAAATAGTCAATCTATCGATACCAAAATCATTTTTTAGGCTGTGCCCAAACATGTTGAGCCATTTTTCCTGCGCTTCATAAGCAGGCCTTTCTCGTGCCTGTGGGCACTCGAAGGTGGCCGGATTTAGATTTTGCATGTGATGAACCATCTCGTGAACAAGAAGAGAGAGGTCCGCTGGCGTCTGGCCGGTCCACTCCGGCAGCAAATAGATGGTTTTTCTCTCAACACTATAGAGAGACAGAACCGGCCGCTGTTGATCGATGCGCATCGCTTGGCGCTGATCGGCGGGAATATTCTGATAGAGGAGGTTCGTCATCTCGATTGATGACATCCGCTCGACACGTGGCAAATCATGCATGGCCAGAAGACCGAAATTAGCGGAAAGCCAGAGCACGATCGCAGTCAATAGCGGTTCCATGACTCATGAAACTGAAAACTGTGGAACTGTCATTGACTTGGATCAAACAGCCTATTGTCCGACCGACAGCATTCTTTTGCCAAAACTTGTTTGGTAGCGGTTGATCACTGTCATGTCCGCTCTGGGTCATAAGCAGACATTTCGCAGCGCAATCGCCATGTCCGCTTTTCCCTCGAAAGCAGACATCGCCGGGTGCGATTGAAATGCCAGCTAAGTGCCAATAGCGGACATTGCGTCGTCTCATTCGATCACCTCGCGCGAATTTCTCTCACACGTCGGAAATAAAAAACCCCTGGCTTCATCTGCCAGGGGCTCCGGACATCTGGATGTCGGGGTGCTGAGGGGCGGGGATGACACCCAAATGTTCGCAAATCGCAGCTAATAAGCTTCTTTGACTAGCGTTTTATCTGCCGCCTTCAATTCTGCCTCCTGCTCGGCAAGAAGCTCAACCAGCATCACTCGCTTGCTGGGGTCGGATTCGGTTTCAAGCAATCGCTTGAACCAGACGATATTGGCCTGAATAATTCTCTTCATGACGCCCTCCACCAATTCAGCCACATGCGGCGGCTAACGCGCGCATACAACGGTCCCAGCGAGTTTCTCAAGAGACGCTCGTTCCTCAGCGAGACGCCGCTCAACAAAGTGACGTTCTTCGTTAGTTAAGTGCGTCTCCAGGATCCTTTGGTATCTGTCAATGTTCGCTCGGTGAGCGAATTGCCGCTTAGTCGCTAAGTCTGACGCCATCGCATCCTCGCCCGGCAGCCTCACGCATAACTATGCCGAGAGCGTGCAAAGCTGCTCTTTGGTGGTCAGTATTTGTCGGCAATTGATGCAGAGCGCAAAAGTCTGCTCAGCAGAAAGGTCCGCCTATAAGGCGAGCGCTCTCTAGGGCGAGCGCTTGAAGCATTTCCTCGATATTTTGCGCAACGAGCCGCCCTTAGCACTTTGTACGCTTTCGAACATTAAACAACTTAAGTGCGAAAATCGCAATACATGTAATAAACGTGACAGAATAGCTGACCATTTTAATCCTGTTGGGCGATGTCCGCTTTGGGTCACGTGTGGACGGCGCCTTGGCAAGAACTTTCTGACGTTGCTGCAGCATTGGTCGGGTGCGGTCACGTGTCCGGCCTGTTGATGCGGCGCGGTTGGCCGCTGGCCCTAATGCTCTGCGCGGATCGGGTCCCAATCGAAAGCACGCACTTTAGAGTGCGCTGACCCAAACGGGCTCTCCCGATCCCCGGAACGACCGTTTCTGCATTACGTCGTCATGCCCTCGCCAATTGGTGTTGCCGATCGATCGACTGACGTTTTCACGCTGCCAGCAGCAGCTTCGGCTCCTTGTATCTCTCACTACGGACCATGATGGCCCAAGCCATCCGCGCCATCTTGTTGGCGAATGCCACCGCCGCCACCTTGGTGTGTCGGCGTTCCATCAAACGTGCCAGCCACGGCCGCCTCTGCGTGCCATGCTTCTTTGCGTAGCGGATGACGGCCATGGCGCCCGTGACAAGCAGCCATCGCAAGTAGCGATTACCCTGCTTGGTGATACTGCCGAGCTTGTCCTTGCCGCCGGTCGAATGCTGCCTGGGCACCAACCCGATCCAGGCGGCAAGGTTGCGCCCCGAGCGGAACTGCCTCCAGTCGCCGATCTCGGCAACCAGCGCGGTGGCCACGATCGGGCCAATGCCGGGGATCTCCTCCAGGCGACGGCTCGCCTCGCATGAGCGATGCCAGGTGAGGATACTTTTGTCGATTGATCTAATCTCGGCACCGATCGCGCTGTACTGGCGTGCCAGCACATCGAGAAGACCGCGGACCGCTGGGGCGACCCGGTTATCTGTGACGTCCGTGATGATGCCAAGCAATTGGCTGATGCCATTGCGTCCCTTCGCCGACACGATGCCCAGTTCCGCCAGGTGCCCGCGCAGGGCGTTGCTCAACATCGTGCGCTGACGCACCAGCAATTGCCGGGTCCGGTGCAACATCAGACCAGCCTGCTGTTCCTTCGTCTTGATCGGCACAAACCGCATCGATGGCCGCACCACGGCCTCGCAGATCGCGGCCGCATCGTTCGCATCGTTCTTGCTGCGCTTGAGATAGGCCTTCACATAATTCGGCGGCAGCAGCCTCACCGTGTGGCCGAGCGCCTGCAGCTCACGACCCCAGTGATGCGCCGACGGACAGGCTTCGATCCCGACCAGGCACCGCGGCAGGTCAGCGAAGAACTCCAACATCTTGACGCGACTGATGCGCTTGCGGATCACGACCGCGCCAGTGCCATCAACCCCGTGCACCTGAAACACTGACTTCGCAATATCAAGACCAATCGTGCTAACCTCGCCCATGGACGGCTCCCCTCAATGTGGTTTGCTTCAGCGCAACCACCCTATGGCACTTCGATGCCTCAGAGCGGGCGCCGTCCACAGCATCAAAAGCAGACATCACGGCGTCAAATCTTGATGTCCGCTTCTTACCCCAAAAAGCAGACATTGATTGGCAGCTCTCGCACGTCCGCTAAGTGCCAAGAGCGGACATTAAAAGTGATGGCTATGCGGATTACTGATTGAGTGGATATTGATCTAAGTCACTGCGGGCCAGTGTGCGCCCTTCTAAATGCGGCAAGAAGGGTGCCCCCAAATTGAAAAGCGATGAAACCTGGCAGGCGATAGCCGCCGCACCGTTTGACCGCGATATTGAACTGGCCGTCATCAATTATGATGGGATACACGCGCTGGTGTTTCCCTGCCGGCGCATTCTTGACGGATGGATTGACGCAGAAACCAAAAAGCGCGTTGACGTGCGCCCCACGCATTGGCGGGGATGGTAGCGGAACGTCTAACAGCTCATGTCGAGTTTTTTAGGCTGCTCTAAAGCAGCCAATTTTACTTCTTCCTCAGCAAGCAGGCTAAGGAGTGTGTGCCGCCGCTTTTCATCGCCGTCATTAGCGAGCAGCTTGCGATAATGCTCGATGTTTAGACGGGCTATGTCCTTGTCCATGGGCCCCACTGACCATACGCAGGCTGCGCCTTAGTGGATGGCATGTCGAGTCAAATGTTCGGTATCGGACAAAGGACAAACGTTGCCTCAAGAGCGGACATCATCTGATGTGTGAGGATGAACCTGGGGCTTGTGCGCATCACCGATTGAGCGCAACCTGCGCGACATGGGAGATCGCTTGCCGGCTCGCGGATCCATTCGAAATAAGCTCATCGCCGGGCTAGCAGTAAAAGACTTTAATCGAATACTCCCGCATCTTGAGCGTATCACTCTACCCCAGCACGAGCGCCTGCTAAGGCCAGACGCGCGGACCGAGTACGTCTATTTCCCAGAAACCGGAATGGTGTCGCTAATCCTATCGCTTGAGGCGGGACACGTCGTCGAAGTCGGGTTGGTCGGAAACGAGGGAATTGTCGGGGTGCTTGCTGGATTGGGCACTAGCCGGATTTCTGGGGAGGCAATCGTCCAGATGCCCGGATCAGGTTTGAGGATGAAGACCGACGTGTTGCGAAAGGAGATAGGCGTCAATCCTTCGATCAGACAGATGCTGCTTCGGTACGTTCAGGCTTTGTTTTGTCAGATCAGCCAGACGGCGGCATGCAATGCGCGGCATCAGCTGCCCCAGCGATTGGCGCGATGGCTGCTGATGGCAAACGACTGCACGCTGGCGAACGAGGTGAATTTGACCCATGAGTTCTTGTCGATGATGCTGTCCGTGCGTCGCCCCGGCGTAACCGACGCTCTGAGCGAGCTCACGGATGCTGGCATAATCGCTACTGGTCATGGACGCATCAGCATCCTGAACCGTAAGCGCTTGGAAGCTACAGCTTGCGAGTGCTACCGCACGGTGAAGGCGGAATACGGGCGTCTCCTGGGACGCCGCCTCATTGCCTCCCCCAGGCCCAGGACAAGGCATCGTAGCCGGTCAAACTAACACACTGGAAGTGGCCGGGTGTGAGTTCGAGCACAGGTCATTGAGCGCCCGGCCAATGTCCGCTTTGGGTCATTAGCGGACATCGCGATTGGCGTCCGTCATGTCCGCTCTACCCCCGAAAGCGGACATTCGAGAGCGGTTTAAAAATGTCCGCTAAGTGCCAGAAAGCGGACATTCTTATTAGCTACCGACTTACAAAGGCATGACGATCACTCTATAGGGTTAGTCTGCGACGGCTAGGGGATAGCATGACGAACGCCTACAATCCCGAAACATGGCACGATCTTTTCGTAATGTTGGGTGGGTCATTGGCAGCGCTTACGGGACTGATATATGTTGCAACGTCAATTCACATCGACGACATCGCAAAAACACCGCATTGGCGGTTTCGAGCATTCGGAAATATTTTAGCTCTAATCGGTTTGCTAACTGAGGCATCAATCATCTTGGTTCCGCAAGAACACCTCGCCTTGGGTGTGGAACTCGTAGTGGGAAATCTATTTTTTCTGTTTTTCATTCCGATTCGGTTGTTTGTTGACCTTGCTCGGCTCGAAGCAAATATACCCGTCACTAGGCTGGTCGTTGGCATGCTCGCCTGGATTTTCGGCGCGCTGGGGGGCGCAAGCCTGATCGTTGAGGCGGGGCCCGGCATGTACTTAGTTGCGATCTCTTGCGTGAGCCTAATCTGGGTATGCATGTTGAATGCATGGTCGCTTATGACAGCATCCCATCAAGAGAGTGCCCCACTCAATTCTTCATCGAACAAGATTCGGTCTGGGGCGCGAGCCAGGCCCACACGATGAATTCCGCTTGGGGTCATTAGCGGACATACCGGTAAGTCAACGCGATGTCCGCTTACCCTGGAAAGCGGACATGGATCGCAGCTTGCAAACGTCCGCTAAGTGTCAGAAGCGGACGTTTGCTTCTACTGGTCTTCAATAATTTTCATTGGAGTTCGACGACAGGCCGCCCTTGCGAGCGCAGCCGTAATCTTCGCAGAGATACGAAAGATCACCCTCACACTGATCGCCGGTAATTGGGCAATATATTGGCTCACTATCGTTGTCGCTTCCGTGGCTGATCGTTCGTGTCGGGGTCATAGTCGTCCTCACTAGTCGAATTGGGATGTGCACAAAATGCAACGGGCGCACGCGAAAGACTTTGCCCCGAGCTTGATTTACCCGTGATAGGAGCTTGATTATTTCCTGAGGAACGCACTGCTCGGCACAATTGAGTTTGCCGGCTTGTTATGTCCACTTTGGGTTATTAGCGGACATCGCAATAAGTCCGTGAGATGTCCGCTTTACCGAAAGCGGACATCGATGGGCGTCGAATGGATGTCCGCTAAGTGCCGATAGCAGACCTCGTGCCAGCGCCATCGGCGACGTTCGGTCTACTTTCTTATTGTTTGCGCTATCAAAAAAAAGGACGCGGACATTCCGCGCAGCGAGCGACACGACCGCTTTGTGCCACAAGCAGACATACCCACGGTCGCGGCCCCGCAATGTGGCGAACCGTCTTGGGTTATTGCGTGAGCCACGGCACCTGCGCGAGCGCAATCAGCGCTTCCGAGTTTGGACAATAAGTTTCCCATACCGGATTGTTGGGGTCGCGCTTTAAGTCCACTGCACAGGCCTCCCGATACCCACAGCTCATGCAGCGTCGTCTGATCTCGTCGAAAATACCGTATTCGACACGTTCGATCTCGTCGGGATCGAGCCCCAGCATTGCCATCCGACAGTCGAGCAGCTCGTCGGTTGCCGTAGGTTTTGCGCTTGACCGAGGATTGCCGGTTTTTTTCATCAAATCCTCCTGTGTCCCTTGCGTGAAAATCACGCTGAAAACTATTCATTCGCGCATTGACGTGAATCAAGCACACGAAAAAAACAGGCGTCTTCCGCTAAATCTCCTCTGGCACCATGGCGATAGCGCCGCACGGGCATTCCTGCGCGCACACGCCGCAGCCCTTGCAGTAGTCGTAATTGAATTGGAAACGCTTGCCGGGTCCGAGCTTGATCACCGCATTGTCCGGGCAGACCCCGTAGCAGTTGTCACACTCGAAGCAGTTGCCGCAGGACAGGCAGCGGCGCGCTTCGTACTGCGCGTTGGTCTCGTCCAGTCCGCCCTGAATTTCTTCGAACGTGTTAAGACGCCGGGCGGCTTCCAATTTCGGCCGTACCGTCTTGGGCGCGTCGGCGTAGTACCAGGCATTGAGCTTGTCGATCGAGGCGAGCTCGTGCTTCTCCGGCCCTGTATAGGCTTGGCCGCGCAGCCAAGCATCGATATGGCGCGCTGCTTTCTTGCCGTGGCCGACCGCGACCGTGACCGTGCGCTCGGACGGTACCATGTCGCCGCCGGCGAAGACGCCGGCGTAACCGGTCATCATGTTGGGGGCGACCTGCACCACGCCGCCCTTGATCTCCAGGCCAGGCACGCCGTCGAGCAGCGACAGATCGACGTCCTGGCCGAGCGCAAGCACCAGCAAGTCGGCTTCCAGCGTCTCGAATTCGCCGGTCGGCTGCGGGAAGCCTTTCTTGTCGAGCTTCATCTTCTCGACGGTGAGCGCGCCCTCGTCCATCCGTTTGATGGTCGAGAGCCACTTTATCATGATGCCTTCCTGCAGCGCCTCCTCGACCTCGAAGTCGTGCGCCGGCATGCGGTCGCGCGTGCGGCGATAGACGATGATCGCTTCGGTCGCGCCCAGCCGTCTGGCTGTGCGGGCGGCATCGATGGCGGTGTTGCCGCCGCCGTAAACGACCACGCGGCGGCCGAGCAGCGGCTTGTCCTCGCCTTCCATCGAGCGCAGAAGCGAGACCGCATCGAGGACCTTGGCCGCCGAGCCGGCGGGAATATAGGCGCGCTTGCCGATATGGGCGCCAACCGCGAGGAAAGCGGCGTCAAATCGTCCGGTTTTCATGGTGTTGACAATACGATCGACCTTGCTGTTGAGCTTGAGCGTGACGCCAAGATCGAGAATCCGTTTGATCTCGGCATCCAGCACATCGCGCGGTAGCCGGTACTTCGGAATGCCGAAGCGCATCATGCCGCCGGCAAACGGTCCGGCCTCATGGATCTCGACCGCATGGCCCAACCGCCGCAGATGGTAGGCGGCTGAAAGTCCCGAAGGGCCAGCGCCGACCACCAGCACGCGCTTCCCGGTATCGGCCTGCGGCGGCGCGAATTGCCAGCCGTTGCGGATCGCGGCGTCGCCAAGGAAGCGCTCGACCGAATTGATGCCGACCGCTTCGTCGATCTGCGCGCGATTGCAGGCGCCTTCGCACGGGTGATAGCAGACCCGCCCCATGATCGCCGGCAGCGGGTTGTTCTCGGTCAACGAGCGCCAGGCGGATTCGTAGTCGCCGGATTCGGCGTGATAGAGCCAAGTCTGGATGTTCTCACCAGCCGGGCAGGCATTGTTGCAGGGCGGCAGGCGGTCGACATAGACCGGCCGCTCGGTGCGCCACGAGCCGGTGAGGTTGGCCAGGCTCGAGCCGACGTCGAGGCTGATGCCAAAGGGATGCTCCATCAGGCCTCTCCCTCGCCATTGAGCAGGCGATATTCCGCGATGTTGTGGTCGGCAATCGCTTGCAGCCGCGCGATGCGCTGCTGCCCCTCCTCCGACGTGAACAGGTGCGCGAAGCGGCGTTGCGGTTTCAGATAGTCCTCGACCGGCACGCGGCGACGGATCTTGCGGCTGCCGGTGACGACGCCGTAGTCGGCCTCGAAGACGGGGAAAAGCCCGCATTCGACCGCCAATCGCGCGAGGCGAATCGTATCGTGTGAAGCCGCGCCCCAGCCGAGCGGGCACGGCACGTGGATGTGCAGATAGCGCGCGCCATGGATGCCCATCGCCTTCACCACCTTGCGCTCGAGGTCATGCAGGTCGGCGACCGTAGCGGTGGCGACGTAAGGAATGCCGTGCGCGACCGCTATCTTCGGCACGCTCTTGCCGGTGCCGAACACGTTGCCCGGCTCAGGCCCCTCCGCCGGCGTGGTGGCGGTGCGTGCCGCCGGCGGCGTCGCCGAGGAGCGCTGCACGCCGGTGTTCATGTAGGCTTCGTTGTCGTAGCAGATGTAGAGCACGTCATCGTTGCGCTCGAACATACCGGACAGGCAACCGAAACCGATATCGGTGGTGCCGCCATCGCCGCCCTGCGCGATCGCGCGCACATGGGGCCTCCCTTTGGCGCGCATGGCTGCAGCGACGCCGGTGGCGACTGCGGCGGCGTTTCCGAACAGCGAATGAATCCACGGAATCTGCCAGGACGTCTCCGGATAGGGCGTGGTGAACACTTCCAGGCAGCCGGTAGCATTAACCGCGATGACATTGCCGCCAGCGGCGCGCAGGGCGGTGTCGAGCGCGTAGCGCGCGCCGAGCGCCTCGCCGCAGCCCTGGCAGGCGCGGTGGCCGCAGGTCAGCGCATTGGAGCGGTCGATCGAGGCCTGCACCGAACGATCGGCTTCCGACACTAGCCGGTTGCCGACTGTGAAGGTGCCTTTCTGATAGAAGCGCAGCTTCTGGGTCGTTGCTGTGGCGGTTTTGTCGTCCATCGCGCGCTCCCCTATTCCGCCGCCGGCTTATGCACCGGCGTCGCACCGCTCAGACGGCGCAGGATGTTTTCGGCGGTCGGTCCGGAGCGGCGGACCTTGCGCACGTAGTGCAATTCCTTGGCGATCACCTCTTCGTTGAGGTCGAGGAAATGCGTGCCTTCCCACCGCTGCACCAGCGCGCGCCGGAACAGCTTGTGCAGCGCCACCCGCGTGATCGGCCGTCCGCCGAGGCCGGCGACCGCGGCATGGACCTGCGGTGCGCCAGCGACATTACGCAGCGCCAGATCGACGTGCAGCGCCAGCTGGCCGCCCATGCCGACCGCGAGGCTCTTCTCCACCACGACGACGTTCTTGCGGCCGACCAGCACTTTGCGCAGTTGCTCGACCGGGAACGGCCGGAACGCTACCAGCGTCACCAAGCCGATTCGGATGCCGTCTGCGCGCATCTCGTCAATGACGTCCTTGATGGTACCGTTGACCGAACCCATGGCGACCACCAAGAGCTCGGCGTCGTCGGCCTTGTAGGTGCGCAGGAGGCCGCCGGAATTGCGGCCGAACTGGGTGTTAAACTCGCCGGCGAGCTCGGTGATCAGCCGCAGCGCCAGCGTCTGCTTGTAGTGCTGCAAAAAGCGCACTTCGGTGAAGGCGTCGGGGCCCACCATGGCGCCGATCGAGATCGGATCAGCCGGATCGAGCACCTGCACCGGGTCATAGGAAGGCAAATAGGCATCGACCGCAGCCTGCTCGGGCAGGTCGACGCGCTCGACCGCGTGCGTGAGGATGAATCCGTCGACGCAGATCATCACCGGCATCGACAGCTCCTCTGCCAGGCGGAAGGCCTGGATGTGCAGGTCGGCGGCTTCCTGGTTGGTCTCCGCGAACAGCTGCATCCAGCCGGCGTCGCTCATCGACATCGCGTCGGAATGATCGTTCCAGATGTTGATCGGCGCGCCGATGGCGCGGTTGCCGACCGTCATCACGACCGGCAGGCCTAGACCGGAGGCGTTGTAGACCGCCTCGGCCATATAGAGCAGGCCCTGGCTGGCGGTCGCCGTATACGCGCGCGCGCCAGCGGCGGAGGCGCCGATCGCGACCGACAGCGCGGCAAATTCGGATTCGACGTTGATGAACTCGCAGTTCTTGAGCTCGCCGGTCTTGACCATCTCGCCGAGGCCTTCGACGATGTGGGTCTGCGGCGTGATCGGATAGGCGCAGATCACTTCGGGCCGGCACAGCCCGATCGCCTCCGCCATCGCCCGTGAGCCTTCGACCTGTTTGAGCATGCGGCGAAACCTTCAGGCGGCAGCTTGCGCGGCGACTGCGTCGTGCGCGGCTGTTGCGGCGGCGATGTTGGCGGCGGCGATTTTTTCCGAGGGGAACGCATCACGAATCGCGGCGGCGACCGAGTTAAGTTGAACGATACCGGTGAGCGCGGCGAAAGCGCCGAGCAGCGCCGCATTCGGCAAGGGCCGGCCGATGTACTTGAGCGCAAACTCGGAGGCCGGCACAGTCAGCACGTGCTCGGCCGGCAACTGCGCCGTGACCCCGTCGAGATGTAGCTCGCTCAAATTCCGGTTGCTGTTTACCAGCAGGTAGCCGCCGCGCTTGAGGCCCTGGCAGACGTCGACCACTTTGAACAGCGTCGGATCCTGCACTATCAAGGCATCGGGCTCGAGGATCGGTTCCCGTAGCCGGATTTCTTTGTCGTCGATGCGGCAGAACGACACCACCGGCGCACCGGTGCGCTCAGAGCCGAAGCTGGGAAAAGCCTGTGCGTGTCGCTGTTCCAGAAATGCGGCAACCGAGAGGAGCTCCGCGGCCGTCACCACGCCCTGACCACCACGGCCATGGAAGCGCACCTGAAACATGATGGTTTCCTAGCTTGGAATCGCAAGCTGGCAGGCTGCCAAGATTGAGCAGTCGCAGTCAAAACTAATAAGATAGTGCGCAATTTCCGCCTTGAGATGGATCAATTACCCCGGCGACGGCACCGGTGAATCGCGTGAAACCGGAGATTTTGCAGGTGAATCCGATTTGATTGCCCTATGTCAGCTATTAGGTCAGAAGCAGACATGACCGGATTTCTGCGCGATGTCCGCTAATGACCCAAAGCAGACACCGGAAGTGCTTAAGCCCACCCGGACCAACAGTGAAACCGCTAAGGAGTTATTTCTTAATGTTGCCGTCGGCGTCGAATTGCTTGATGTAAGCCCATAGGTCGTCGATCTGCTGCTCGTTCTTGACACCCGGGAAGATCATCTTGGTGCCCGGAACCTTTGCTCGCGGATCCTTGATGTATTCCTTGAAGGCCGTCTCGTTCCAGACTATGCCCGAGTTCTTGTTGGCGTCGGAATAGTTGTAGCCGGGCGCGCTGCCGGAATGGCGGCCGTCGAGACCGTTGAGCTCGGGGCCGACCTTGTTCTTGGCACCTTCGCCGATAGAATGGCAGACGAAGCATTGCTTGAACACATTCGCACCCTTTTCGACATCTTGTGCCAAGCCTGCCCCTGTTGATGCGGCAATCAACGCAGCGGCAGCGATCAATTTTTTCAAAGTGCATCTCCCATTTAATTATAGACGTCCGTCACCGGGCCCGATTCAATCGAGCGCGCCTGGAAAGGATTTGCTCGGTTTATTTGACGAAGCTGAGGTATGAAGCGAGCGCTTCAATTTGATTCGCCGACAATCTGCTTGCAATTCTGGGCATCGGAGGCATTGCAGCCGCGTGATATCCGTTGCCCCACTGCTCAAGTCGCGTTTTCAAGTATGTGTACGCAAGTCCTCCCAGGCGAGGAATTGCACCAACGCCCTCAGCATTGGGGCCATGACAAGCGATACAGGCGACAATATTGGAATTCGGCACTCCGTCGTAATAAATAGTTCGCCCCAGCCCTGCATACTCTTTATTTCCGTCATCAGCTGGTTTGCCGGGCAGCTTTGCAAAATACACCGCCAAGTCGTGCACCCTTTGTGGACCAAGATATGCTGCAGCGCCCCACATATATTGTTTCGAAAATGGATTATTGCGCGCGTGCGTCTTAAAATTGTTGAGTTGATTCTGGATGTAGGCAGGTCTCTGCCCGGCCAATCGCGGCGCTGGCGTATAGCCCTGAGCCGATGCTCCGTGGCACCACGTGCAATCCCGAACAGCTAGGCTTTCTGAGTGACCTGCCCATGAGGAAGCAGCAGAGAAAGTAAGTGCAAGGATCGCTACTTTTAATTTGATAGGTTTCATGATCCGAGCTTCCATTACTTCAGATAACTGACGTAGGCGGCGACCGCTTCAATTTCTGATTTGGTCAAGCTGTGCGCGACCGGCTGCATAATGAAAGATGTGTCTGGTTTCCCCTTAATTTGGCCTCGCTCGCCGCTCCAGTTCGTCAATTCCTTTATTATGTAGGGATAGAGTTGACCGGCTAAACGAGGAAACCGGCCGCGCCCCGTGGCATCCGGGCCATGACAGGCGGCACATGCCGCAACGTTCCGTTCTGGAACTCCATCTTCGAAGATCTTCTTCCCTGCCGCTACGAGCTTTCTTGGGGCGCCGCCAACAGGTTTGGGGTTAAAGTTTTCGAATTTTGTGGCAAGCGCCTCAATCATCTCCGGACGGAGAACATGCGCGACGCTAAACATAATATTATTTGTCCGCCGGCGCTCGATAAAGGCTTGCAACTGATTCTTTAAATATTCGGTGTGCTGTCCAGCGAGCCGCGGTATCGGATAATATCCACGATAACCTTGGCCAGACGGCCCATGGCAATCTTGGCAATATCCGATTTTCGCTTCTACTTCGCGCCCCGAAACAACGTTATCGGCTCGACCTGTCATCGAAAAAGTTGTCAATATTGCTATTTGAAATACCAGCTGAAAGCAGACGGCTATTATAATTCGGCGTCCCCGAGAGTGGATTATGGACGTCACTTCGACACACTGGAGATTCAACTCCATCGCTCCCTCGCC
This sequence comes from uncultured Pseudomonadota bacterium, assembly GCA_963762485.1. Taxonomy (GTDB): domain Bacteria; phylum Pseudomonadota; class Alphaproteobacteria; order Rhizobiales; family Xanthobacteraceae; genus Pseudolabrys. The sequence continues at coordinate 31,272 of CAVXLE010000017.1, forward strand.
GCGTTTGCCCACTCGTCGCCTTTGGAAGTCGTTTCTCACTGCAGTCAATCTCCAAGAGCCCGCTATTTGCTCGATGATGTTGGCGATCCGGCAACAAAGACAGAATTACTCCAAATTACTGACATACGCCGCGACGGCTTTGATCTGAGATTCAGTCAAGCCATGCGCGATTGGTTCCATTATGGCTGATGCGTCTGGCGCTTTGGGATTCTGACCCCGCTCATTGCTCCAATTCGTCAACTTATTAAAGATGTAGTCGTGTAGCTGACCTGCCAAACGAGGGAATGCGCCATCACCCTTAGCTTGGGCGCCATGGCAAGACGCGCATGGAGGCACGTTGGCGTTGGGGACGCCTTCTTCGAATATTTTCTTGCCCGCGGACACCAGTTCTTTTGGAGCGCCTCCAAGCGGTTTCGGGTTGAGCTCATTAAAATGCGTTGCGAGCGCCGTCAGCATTGCCGGGCTCATAACATGCGAGACATTGTACATAATATTGCTGTTCCGCCCGCGCTCAGAAAACGCTTTCAATTGGTTCTTTAAATACTCTACTGGCTGTCCTGCGAGTCGCGGTATGGGATCGAATGCGCGAAAGCCTTGGCCCGACGGGCCCGTGACACGTTTGGCAATAATCAATCTTGCCTTGCAGTTCCTGCTTGGAAACAGCAGCGGCGGCTGTGTCATCCGCGCGGCCTGGCGTTGCGAAAACAAATGTGAGAATTATCGCAAACGCTAATTTCAGGCTCGAAACCCTTGTAATCGGGCGCCCACGTTTTGCTTTGAATTGTTTCGTGCGCTGGCGACTTAGGTCCATCATCTTCTCACCACTTCGAAGTGCTCCCGGAGGGAGAATCCCTCATACGCTCGCAGCGCACGCCTCACTCAAGGTTCAAATGTTTCCACTACATCGCAAACCAGAGGTAGGCGAACAGCGTATTGTTGTCGTGAGCATTGACCGTAGTGCCGTCGAATTTGTTGTAGTAGGTGTACTGAAGGCCAACGCGCACATTAGCCCATGGCCACACGGGAGCATTGCTACTGATGAACGGGATATAAGCGATCTCGGCAATAAAGCCGTTGCTATTCGGGCTGCAGTCGGTGTTCGGCGCTTGGCAACTGATCAGGTTTTCGTAGACCACCGGGTCCGACGTTCCCCAAGTGTTGAAATATTGACCGCTGAGCACAATCCTGTTGTCGTTGCCGTAGGCCAACGAAGCGTATGCTTTCAACGTATTCAAGGTGTTGGACGGATTGGTGTTAAAGTTGAGAAAACTCGCATCGAGCTGCTGGTCTTCGTGAATGTATGTTCCACGCAATGTGAACCAATAGTTGGGACCTTGATATTGGTACTGCGTGTCGAAGGCGACATCGGTGAATCGATCCGTTTGCGGGAACGTTTGATTTATCAAAATGCCATTGTCATCCGTCGCACCCGTAAATGGATGAACGCGTGCGGACATGCCAAAGGCGCCAAACTCAAGCCAATGGTTGCCCCAATGCGGTTCGATCGCGACCCGCCAATAGGGCGCTATGTCTTGAATTGGCGCGGCGCCAAACGGGTCCACTCCCAATTTGGGCAACGTTTTGAAATCGAGCGTCCGATAGCCCGTCAGTTCCAAATACACCAGGTTGTTTATGAAGACATAACCGCCGACACCGCCGACATATTGCGCATAGGCCCCGTCGATGAGTGTTGCTGCCGCCGGCCCCGGCGCCACGCTTGAACTCGCATAAGGGAAACCCCACGCAGGTGTCGTGTTCCACGGATCTTGGACACTCGGACTGTTGTTGGCTGTGATGCCATAAATGATGTCCATGTTGCCCAGTTTGGCAGTATTGGCATAACGGATATCGGTGTTGTCCCATGACCACTGAAAAGTCGCGTAGGGATCGGTTGGATCCGGCGCCCCGAACGGAGCACCGTTGTAAGTGACCTGCGCGAACGCGCCGATATGTTCGGTGATGGCTCCGCCATAGAAAAAGCTGAGCGGTGAAACAACGACGTTGTTGTTGGCGTGATATGGTGAGCCGGTCGGGTCTTGGTCGGCCTGCGTGTGCGTGAAGCCGACAATTGCCATCATCGAAATTGGCGGCGCATAAGGTTTGCTTTGGTCAGTGTCGGACGGCGCCTTCGTGGGCAGATCCGAACTATTCTTTTTCGCGTACGCTGCAAGGTCTTTCGTCGGATCATTTTGTGACGGAAAAAGCGTTGACCTGTATTTTCCGCCGCCCGTCGTATATCCGTTTAGCTTGAAAAGACGGCCATATGGCGTGAGCCCAGGATAATCAGTATGACAGGTGCCGCATGGCTGCCCCGTCTGTCGTGCGAAGCTCGGCAAAGCTTGCGCAGGACCGCTCAGGCCGATGGCCAAGGCTGCGATTGCTGCCGCACTTAGAACTACCGCAAAAACTCTCGACGCAGCGAGCGGTTTTCGGAATTCTAGACGGTCAAAATTCGACGAAGAACAATACTCGCTTTCCACCCAAATCATGACAGCCCCTCCAATCGCTGATTAGCGATTTCATGGAATAAATAAAAGGCACCGCAATATAAATTCGGCGTACGAAGATGAGAATCACTGGCATCAAGAACAAGACTGAATTCAGTCGATCCGAAACGTCAAACAGCCGCGTGATGTATGAAACATAATCCCAATGGACTATGCAGGGCCCTCAAACAGTTGGTTCTGCTGACTTATAGATGCAGAGGTCTGCTTTGGGTCATTAGCGGTCATCAGGTCAATTCCGCGCATTGTCCGCTTTACCCATCGATCGTTGATCAGATGTGATGTGAGAGTGATACATGGCGCTGCCGCACGGCTTCGACATCATTGTATGTTCTGACGAGTTCACACGTTCGTTATGGAGAATCGATTGAAACTTATGGGAACTCGATTGAAACGCCGTACGCTCTTAAATAATTTATGAGTTGTGGCCCGCTATAGCGGGTCGCGACAGCACAACAAGTCTCGATCTGCCCAGGTTGGGACTCGGCCTCGATCTCCCCAGATCGGGGCCGTTGCTTTTTATTCCGCGCCATTAGAACATGAATGTCTGCTTTGGATCACTAGCGGAGGTGGCGACAATAAAGCGGACATTGATCGGTGACTTTGGAATGTCCGCTAAGTGCCAATAGCTGCCGTCGGCAAAACGAGCCAACGTATTGTCGAAGTGCGGCGGCGACAAACAACAACGGTATGGCTGGCTACCAATGCGCTCAATGCCAAGAATAAGGTTCGGCACTGCTATCAAATAGGTTTGACAATCCGCTTATTCTGCTCTGCTATTTCTTGCAGCGTTAGCTTACCGCGCTCGTGAACTTTCATAGCGGTGATGGCGCCCGGTGTCGCGCGGTTTTCTCTGAACCAGATAACGTCGAGAGAACCCTTGAGGCTCCGTAAGTCTGTGAGCGTGAGCCGGACAGTGCCGCCTCCAACAAGCAGCGCAAATGGCGTCAAGCCAGCGCCGTTCAATCGAGTTAGCAGTTCCTCGGTAGAGAGGCCGCCAGCTTGGCTAATATCTGGAGAGTATTCGACAATCACTGCCTCGGCCCTTTTGATCGATTTGACCGCGCCGGCGATGACGGCCGGTTCGTAACCCTCTACGTCGATCTTAATGACCGAGATTGGCCGATCCTGAAAACCGAGACCAGCAAGGGCCCCATCGAGATCGACTACTGGTACGCTACGCGAGCCGTAGCCGTGATCAGTAACCAGTGTATGGCGACCATAATTCGAACTCTTGTAACGGAACAGCCTCGCAACGCCGCGCTCCGCGCCCACAGCGCAAACGTTAATGATGACATTGTCGACTTTATTTTCCGAAAGGGCCTGGTCGAGCAGGCAGGCATTGAATGGATCGGGCTCGAACGCCACAACCGCCTCTACATTGCGATGTTGCGCAGCGTGTACTGTGTGCCAACCTACGTTGGCGCCCACGTCAACGACGATGCCAGCAGGAGCAGCATTCAAATAATCATCGAGCCATTGCGTTAGAAGCGGTTCGTGCGTGCCGTATTTTGCAATGTGTCGGCCTATTGCGTCGCGATAATGCACGAAGAAGGCCAAGTTCGACCTCCCAGATCGAATGCAAAACGCAGCCCTCCAAGGCACTAGCCAAGCCAATAGAAATTTAAGCGTTCCCAGCGGACGTGGCAGCGGTTTCATGTGGTTCGAACCGTACCACATTAGAGGATGCCGATATGGTTCGTGCGACGGGGCCAGACGATAAGAAGTACGGGCAGTATTTTGTTGTTATGAATGTCTGCTTTGGGTCATTAGCGGACATGGCACGCACATTTCACAATGTCCGCTTTACCCCCGAAAGCGGCTGGAAATTTCTGCTTAGTGCCAAGAGCGGACGTTGTGCATTGCACGAGCCATGTCTGAGTGAACCGAGACCTGACAAAAACTGACCCCAGACGGGGGGCGCCGCTGGGGTCAATCACCGCTGGACGCATGAGGGGACGGGGGGCTAAGGGCGCGTCCAGCTACTAACATCACGTAAGCCAATCTAGCCGCGCTTCAAGTGACGACGCTCATACTCAAGCGGCAGCTCCATCACGTTCATTTGAAGGCGAGCTTTCGGGCGTTCAATGGTAGATAATTACGGATCAAAAAAGGGGCTTAGAGCCTGGTGTGATCTCCGACGCCAAGGGGGTGAACGCTGTGCCGCAAAATGACACTCGAAGATCGTGCCCGAAGTGCGGATGCGGGATGTGGATTGAAATTGTCGAGCCGTCTGACAAGCCGGGTCACGAGGATCGCACGTTCCAGTGCCCTCAATGCAAGCATCTTGAGGTCGTGACTATCCAGAAGCATTAGCTGATATTGATTTGCATCAATTCATCGCAAGGATTTTTACAGCAATGCTTGTTTCCCCAATACCGAACAAGAGTCTCGGCGGCTTTCTCTAGTGGGAATCGCATGCCGTGAGCCAAGAAGAAAAACAAGCGGTCCCAATAAGCGTTGTCGCATTGAGGGCTGAGGGCTACTCAGCAAACGGCGACAACATAATCATATCATTGCGGACAAAATACTCTGCGACTGAACGGAAATACTCTGTTCCGATTGATTGCTTCCGCGATTTGATCCTTGATCTCCGGCGGCTGAATGCATTTTCATCTGCTGACCCGACCGATAATAGCCCCGAGTTCGAACCATTCCTTCCCCTTGATATGCCGATAACTGCTGAGTAGCCACGCCCGCGAAAGCGGACATTGAACGGTGGCTCCGGGATGTCCGCTAAGTGCCAATAGCGGACATCGCCTGGTGAGCCGTGAACAGGCGTGGCGGATTTTAAGGCGCGGTGGTCATAGAGCGATGGCGACGGCAGTTAAAGATGCGCTTCCGTCCTGAGCGATCAACTAATTGGAAACTGGCCGACCACTAGGATTGGAGGCAATTCGCACATCAGGAGAGCGAGCGTTGGCCCTCGTTATCGACTTGACTGTAATGCTCGAAGATCGACGCCGGGTGCTCGATCAGGTTGATCAGGCAATTGCGGACATTCGCAGGCTGCTCCCACCAAAGAAGCAGAAACGCAGGCCAAGGCAGCTTCGGCTACCTCTCGCAGAGCGGGCAAAAAAGGCCAAGGCGCAACGCGCCTAGCGCCAGCGGTCACCATTTGGCCAGATCACGGCCCGCTGGGTAAGTCCGACACTGCTTGCATCATGTGTTATGTGATTTAGGGAAAACCTTCCTTGGGAGGACGTGATGAAAAAGTTTGCTTTAATACTGTTAGCAACCGCTTCTCTTGTCGGGATGGCAGACGTCGCCTCTGCCCAATATGGCGGCGGCCCCTACTACGGGCCGGGCCCATTCTACGGTCGCGGCCCGGGTCCGTACTATGATGAGCGGTATCGCGAGCGGAACTACGATTATGACAACCGGTACTATCGCGATGGCCGTGGCTATTATCCGCCCGGTCGCTATAGGACCCCGAACGGTTGTCAGCGCGGCTGGACAGTTCAAGACGGCCTCTGCAAGCCATATCGCGGCTACTAAAATTTCGCTCGTGCGATTAAATTTACGTTCGCTATGGGTCATTAGCGGACATTTGCAGTGCAAAAAGGTATGTCCGCTTTACCCCCGAAAGCGGACATCGAAGCAGGTCCGTACGACGTAGGCCGCGCAAATTACCGCCAAATTGTTTTGTCGAAGATCGGTACTTACATACGCGCCTTGCGCCAAATCAATGCGGCAAGCGCTGCATTTTTGTTTGATGGTCGGCCTTCTGGTGGGGGCCGCGATGTCGAACATTATCTGGATCATCGTAATCGGCTTCGTTGCCGGCATCATTGCGCGGTTTTTGGCGCCGGGTGGGAACAATCCGACCGGGTTTATCTTGACGACCGCGCTCGGGATCGCCGGCGCGTTCATCGCGACCTTCATCGGGCAGACCATAGGCTGGTACCAGCTTGATCAGGGCGCGGGACTTCTCGGAGCAACCCTCGGCGCTCTGATCGTCCTGTTCATCTGGCACCGGCTCGTGGCCCACAATGTCATTCGTGATCCGGGCACTGGTAGCTCAAGTGCACCGCCGACGCGCCGCTGGCTCTAGCGCATTTTCCGGTGACGCCGGTTCGGCGGAATATCGGGGTGGGTTCCCGCGTGCTCCGTAAACGCTTTGCGACCGCACAACTTCAATTGGTCGCAACGACGCGTGCTTTTAGGAGGTGGATATGGGACTTCTCGATGTCATCAATGGAATGCTGAATGGTCCGCGCGGGCAGCGCCAATCGCAGCCCGGCGCCAAGGGCGGTATGTCGCCAATAACGATGGCGATCCTCGGACTGCTTGCCTACAAAGCGCTTAAGGGCGGCGGCGTTCTGGGCGGTGCTCAGCCTTCGGCTCCCGGCGGCCAAGGTCGTCCAATTCCCGTCCCGCCCGAGCGTACAGCAAGCGCGGGTTGGCCGAGCGGCGGGCTTAGCGACATTCTGGGCGGGCTCTTGGGTGGCGCGCCGGCCAAGCCCGGCGGCAGCCTGAACGACATGATCCCCGGCGGATTGGGCGGCTTACTTAGCGGCGCTGCTGCGGGAACAGTCCTAAGTGGCGGCCTCAGCAACCTCATCAAAGACCTGCAGAATGCCGGACACGGTCAGGCCGCACAGTCCTGGGTCAGCACGGGGCCGAACCAACAGATTGCGCCCAACGATTTAGCGGCAGCACTCGGCGCCGACACTATCAATGCGCTGAGCAAAAAAACCGACATGACGCCCGACGATCTCCTCGTCGGGCTCAGTCAACATTTGCCGGAGATCGTCGACCAACTCACACCGGAGGGGCGCCTGCCGACCGAGAAGGAGGCAGCGACGCTGGTGGAAACTGCGGCGGCCTGAGCTGCCACAGCCGACGGCAGGGAATGCTAACGATCCAACGACTAACAAAGGAGCAAAACCATGAGCATCTTCAGCAATATTATGTCCGCAATTTTTAAGTCCGCGAGCCCCGCGGGCGCAACGCCAACCGGTGCGGCGCCTTCGGCCGCGCCAGTCACCATTGCCGCGCCCTTGTCGCAGATCGACGTCGCAGCGGTCCTGACCAAGCTTGCCGAACAGAGCAAGGAAAAGCTGGATTGGCGAAAATCGATTGTGGACCTGATGAAACTTTTGAACCTGGACAGCAGCCTCGCAGCACGCAAGCAGCTCGCACAAGAGTTGCACTATACTGGCGACCAGAACGACACCGCTGCGATGAACGTCTGGCTGCACAAGCAGGTCATGCAAAAACTCGCTGAGAACGGCGGCAAGGTGCCTGCCGAGCTCAAGGCGGCATGAAACTCGCAGTCATTGCGCACGCATCACAGTGCCGACTTTCGAGTTGCCGGCGCCGGGAGGTGCCTCCCGGCGCGAGCTGGCTTAACAACGCTGGGACTGAAAGAGTATGCGCTGGGACGATTTTCGACAGAGCGAAAATGTTGAGGATCGCCGGGGGCTCGCGGTGAAAACCGGAGGCCTTGGGATTGGCACGGTCATCGTACTTGCTCTCATTGCTTGGGCATTAGGCATCGATCCCAGAATTCTGATCGGCGGAGCCGAACTCGTTAGCGGTGGCGGACCGAGCTATGAGGAATCTACCTCACCTCGACCGGATACCAGAACCGGCGCGCCTGAGGACCAGATGGGAAAATTCGTCGCCGCCGTGCTTGGTGAAACCGAAGATCGCTGGACGGATATTTTTAGAGCTGCCGGCAAATCCTATCAGGCGCCCAAACTAGTCATGTACTCGGAGGTTAGTCGTTCAGCATGCGGAACCGCCAGGCCGCGATGGGGCCGTTCTATTGTCCGAATGACCAGCGCGTCTATCTCGACACGTCGTTCTTTCGCGAGATCGAGACCCGCTTTCACGGCTGCGAGGGTCGCGCCTGCCAATTTTCGCAGGCTGACGTGATCGCACATGAGATCGGCCATCACGTTCAGAACCTCTTAGGCATCTTGCCTAGGGTGCGGCAGCTGCAGGCAAGTTTAGATAAAGTCCAGGCGAACCAGATTCAGGTGCGCGTCGAATTACAGGCCGACTGTCTTGCCGGTGTGTGGGCCAATCGCTCGCAACAAAAATGGAAGTTCCTCGAGTCGGGAGATATAGACGCGGCGATGCAGACGGCATCGGCCATCGGTGACGACACGCTGCAAAGGCGCGTACAGGGTTACGTTGTGCCGGACGCCTTCACCCACGGGACTGCTAGGCAACGTAAACACTGGTTCACGGCCGGGCTTAGCGCCGGCACCGTGGAACGCTGCAATACTTTTGGCGCGGCGCAACTATAGGCGACGAGTGAGCGGTCGTCGCCTATGCTAGCTGTCTGATGCTGTCGGCGTGGCTATAGTTGGACTACCTAATGGGCGGCGCTGTCGTTAAATTTAACGTTGTTAGAGCGTTGGCCAGCGCGTTGTTCGCCAAGGATACTTTGGTGATCGCCATATCAATCCTTTGCACTGCAAAAGCAATTGTTTCTTTCGATGCATTGGCAGCAATCTCCCTTTTCAATTCGTCGCGTTCATTTTCCAGTTCGATATTTGCGCGCCGAACATCTCTTTCTCGTTCTTTCACATAGTTTAATCGCTCCTCTGACACGGCGTTTCTGGCAGTTAGATTGCTGATGGTTCCGTTGAGGCCACTGATAGTGGCATTAAGTCCGTCTATACGGGCGCGAGCGCGTTTTTTGGCTATCCACCAACCTACTAATAGCGCCAGCACTAATAGCGAGAGAAAAATATAAGGAGCGGCCATGAATTCGCTCCATTGATGCTTCCAAGCGTTCGGATCAAATGGGTCCACTGCTGTTGCCGTAAATCTCGGTGGCTAGTGCGGTCCCGGTCGTTGCGGCAGTGCTAAGGGGCGCCGTTTGGCCGAGACCGCCCCAAGCGGGCGAATGTCCGCTCAGCCAACATCCATAGTGATGAACCGCCACCATTGCTTTGATGTAACGCAAGCTATTTTGTGGGCTCTAGCGGCCTGACGAGCGATTATCTTTTCAGCAAGTCCCGAATTTCTGTCAGAAGCCGCACTTCTGGTGTTGGCCCAGGGACAGGGGCAGAGCTCTTCCTTTTTCAGTTTGTTGATGCCTCTGATCGCAAGGAATAAGACCCACGCAATGATTAGAAAATTCAACGCGGCGGTCAAAAACTGGCCCCAGCCGAGTACAGCTCCTTGCTTTTTCGCATCTACATAAGAGAGGCCAGCATTGCACTTTCGCAGACAGCGGCAAATAGTAGTTCGAGAAGTCCAGACCGCCGGTGATCGCTCCGATAACCGGCATGATGACGTCGCCGACCAGACGATGTGACGATCGCGCCAAAAGCAGCACCGATGATGACGCCGACCGCAAGATCAACGACATTTCCGCGCAGTGCGAATTTTTTGAATTCTTCCAGCTGTCCCCATCGCCAACGGCCCCAAACCAAAGTACCGCGCAGTGCGCCAACTGCAACAAGCGCGACCGTGCGCAGAAGTGCGTATACGATTACATTTTCTCCAGTGCGGCGTAGACCTTCTTTCGGCTATTCCCGACGCGCTTGATCACGCTGCGCACTCGTATCCACGCTCACACCGAACTTCCTAGCCACATAACTCACCTCGGATCGCTGACTTCCCGATACGCGACTGCGGTCCGCTCTTCCCCGCTTTTGCTTACTGTCGGCCATGGTCGTTTCTCCTCGCTATCATCACTATGAATTAGCGGTGCGGCATGACTTCTTGCCGCAGCACCTAGCAACTACTTGGATTGCAGCTTGCCGTTGGGGCTTGCTTGATCGACGATGGCGGGGAGCTGTTCTGCCAGCAGTTTAAGTGTTGCATCGACAGGCAGCCCGAATTGTTCCGCCATTTCCCTTACTTTCTGATTTCCCAAAGCAGCCCGAATTTGATCGGCCGTGACGGGCAGGTTAGCGCCGCTGCTCAACCACGACTTGACCTGTTCCTCCAGCCCGCCCTTTTGCAGCTGTTCGACCAGACCTCGCAAGTTGCCGAATTTCGTCTTGGCCAATGTCGACGATATTAGCCCCGGCGCTGCCGCTTCAACCTTATCCAACGCGCTCTTGAGCGCACTACCAACCTTGTCCAAGACACCCATTTTTTCACCCTCTGTTGTTCGAGGTTGCGGTTACATTTTGGAAACGCACAACAACACTCGCGCTTTGTCGCTTAGGGATGCTTTTCACTTTTGGACGCACGGAATCCTGCAGCTGCCGTATCTCTCTCACACATGTAGGCGCCGATTTTCGTGGTGCCGTAGGCTTTGTATCCAGCAAAGTGATAAATCTTTGAATTCAGATTGACCCATACGACAGTGTCTCGCGGACAGCGCGCTTTGGCTTCTGCCTCGGTCGCAAATTGCCCTGCTCCTGCCGGCGCGCCTGCGGCGGCTGGTGCCCGCGTCGGGGCCGGTGGCGCTGCAGTCGGCGCAGATGGCGGCGCGGTTGGCGTAGTCGTCCTCGCCGCGGGTCTTTCGGGGGCGGGTGTCGGCGCTGGCGCAGGTGCCGGTCGCGCAGTCGTTGTACCGGCTCGGCATTTTTCAACATAGGCCTTTTGCGTTATGCCGGCCGCCTCGTTGGCCGCTCTGTTCGCTCGCCACTCTTCCTGGCAGGCCCGCACGGTTTTCTTTGGAGCCTCGGGCTGCTTTGTCGCGGGCTTTGCTGGCGCCGCCGGCGCGGCTGCGGGCTTGGCTGGCGGCTGCGCGACGGCGCTGCCGGCCCGGCACTTTTCGACATAGGCCTTTTGCGTAATGCCGGCCGCCTCGTTGGCCGCTCTATTTGCTCGCCATTCTTCTTGGCATGCCTTCACCGTTTTCTGCTGGGCAGCAACGGGAAAAGATACAGTCAATGCGCCGACAAGAGCCGAACACATAACCAGGACGAAAGATAATCTCATTTCCCTGCTCCTGAGACCGTTGGCACGACGGCTCCGGCAGATCAGGCGCCCTTCTCGCATTTCTTCATGAAGCTGCTCTTTGCAGCGCCATGGAGCGGCTTTCCATCCTTGCCGATTGCTTTGATCTCACATGAATTTCTCTTGCACTTTTTCACGAAGCTCATCTTTGCCGCACCCGCAAGCTACCTGCCGTCTTTGCCGATCGCTCTGCTTTCGCAGCTTGCCTGCGCCATTGCTGACCCGACGGCGAATGTCATCACCAAGGCCGCAAGAAATAGCCTCTTCATGTTGCGCACTCCTGCCACAGGGTGGGCATCGCAACCCAATGACGAAGTATGACTTACAATGGCGTCAAATAAACGACGAATTCGACCATTGGGTGTTGATGTAGGTCAAATGTAGATTGATCTCGTCGCACGCTGAACGGACATTTTGCGATGCGGAAGCTATGTCCGCTTTACAGCCGAAAGCTGACATTTTGCGACGCCTGTTCGATGTCCGCTAAGTGCCAAGAGCCGACATTATGCGCTTGGATTGAAATGAATGAGGCCGCCAACTAAGGCGGCCTCACATTTTTATTGTTCGATTGTCGTCACAAGCATTCCAGCGTTCGATCAGTTGCACGGACCGTAATAGCCGTATCCGCGGGTGGTGTCGGTGGCGATCCAGCAGCCGCCGCTGTAATTACCGCTCGGCGCCACCGGCTCGTAAGCATAATCGTCCCCGTAGTAGTAGCCATCCCCGACGTAGCCGTAATCAGAGTAGTAAGGCCACGCCGAAGCCAAAGCGCCGGCAGCAACGCCCCAGCCCCAATAAGGCCCGTAGCCACGGTAACGATAGCCGTAGTGCCTGTATGGATAGCCAGAGGTCGCGTACCTGCCTCGCCATACGCCTCCACGATAGATACCGCGACCCCCAAAGGGAGCAGCGGCAACGCGCGCGCCACCAAAGGGCGCGGCGCCAATGCGAGCACCTCTATATGGAACAGCACCGATGCGAGCTCCGCTAAAGCCGCCCACGCGGGCACCACCAACATGTACGCCGCCCGCTCGAACACCACTAAAATGAGCTCCGCGCTGCGCCTGTGCGGGCATCGAAAAAGCAGCCGCTACGACCAGCGCCGCACAGATAGACGCTAACTTTCTCCACATGACCCTTCTCCTGTCCTGCTTAATTCGTCCTGTTTCATCTGAAAGGTTATTTCCGACGAGGGCGCCTTGATGTGAGTCAACCGCAATAAGAAGTGATCGAGCGGACCGGAATTCGACTAGAATTTTTGATCAGGAGACTGCGATAGCAGAGGCGCTCATCTGCTTACGGTGCAAAGCGAGCAGCCCCCCTAGCCTTCTACCAACGCCACTGCTCCCATGTCTGCTTTGGGTCATTAGCGGACATCGCGCCTGCGGCCGGCTTAAAAATAAAGAGGCCGCCAACTGAGGCGGCCCCACATTGTGAAGGTGGTCACCGTTAATCCTTGACGGCTTCCTTGACCGCGTCCTTGAAGCCGCCGACCGCATTCTGAATCTTGCCGGCGACTTGCTGCGTCTTGCCTTCGGTTTCGAGCTTGGCATCGCCGGTTACTTTGCCCGCAACTTCCTTGACCTTGCCTTTAGCCTGCTCGACGGAGCCCTGGATTCGATCTTTGTTCATGTCTTTCTCTGCTTGCTTGGTTCGAAGGAAACTGCCGGAGCAGCGAACGGCTGCCCCAGCTCACAGCACACGTGATTGAATGCTTACCAGCAGTTGCGATAGCCGAAGATGTTGGTCCGGCAATGGCGATAATGATAATGGTGATAGTGGCGATAGGCATATGCTTTACGCCCGGAACGAGTTACCCCGGGGGGGTTCACGCCGCTCGGCGGTTTGCCGAAGCTATCACCGGTCGAGGGGGCGTTAGGGCCGTAATTGGGTGAGCTTTGCCCCAACGAGACGGTCGTCACGCTCAAGAGCACCGCAAATGCCGCAAGGATTGTTTTGAATGTCATTGCTTAATCTCCAGTTTCTCGTCTCTTGTTCTTGAAACGCACACCATCACACTTCCATTCGATGATGCATTGATCGGGATCAAATCGCTGCGACTACTACGGACAGGTCATCCATCGGCCGGCCACGAAGTCTCTGGCAGTCAAACAATTTCCGAAAAAAGTGAGGTCGACGGTTAGGCGATTGACTCGCGTCAAGCGTAAATAAACGCGTGCGTTTTAGGTCATTAGCGGACATTCCGGAACGATTGTTCTCGGCACGGATTGTCATAGAAGGACAATTTTTGGAGGCGGAAATGCGAGCACTTATCGGATGCGCAGTTCTTCTGATTGCGCTGGCAACTGTTACCGCTGCTGACGCAAAGGGGTGCCTTAAAGGCGCCGCTGTCGGTGGGGTCGCCGGGCACTATTCGGGGCACCATGGGTTATTGGGCGCGGCGGCCGGCTGCGTTATTGGACGTCACGAAGCCAACAAACGCGAGCGCATGCAAAGAAATCAGATCGATCAATCTAACCGCGATCCGTGAAATGGAGACGAGCGCCCCTAACCTGCCGGTGATGCGTGGCTTCTATGACGCACCGAACAATACTAAAAACAATTTTCGAACCGTTCGTCATCGTGTTGGCGGCCATCTATTTTGTCATCGATGCGTTGGCTCTATCGATCCTCCAACCTCTCTTAAGGAAAATAGCCAACTTAAATCTCTTTAGATTTGTCGCACGATGGATCGCTTCACTCGGCGCATATCCCACGCTTGCATTGTTCTTGGTTCCTCTCGTTTTGCTAGAACCTATCAAGCCATTCAGCGCTTATATAATTGCATCGGGGCACTTCATGTTCGGCGTCATGGCCCTTATCCTTGGCGAAATTCTCAAAATTACGATTGTAGAACGCTTATTTCATATTGGGCGAGCGAAGCTAATGACGATTAAAGCGTTCGCGTGGATTTACAATTTTGTATTTGGGTGGCTGACCTGGCTCCAAGCAATGCCCACATGGCAGTCCGTCAAGCGTAACTTTGATGATTTTATTCACTGGGTGCACAAGGTAAACCATGATGGTCGAGCTCGAGGCTATCGTTAGCCTCCCCGCTCACCAACACTAGTTCGTGCCGTCAGTAGCGAAGTTCCCCTCATGTTGAAGGCGCTTACTTGCCGGCGACCGCGTGCCCAACGGAATTAGCAACGTAAAATTGGTGCCATGGGCGGACACCGCCGCATATCTTTTTTCTCTTTCAGCAATGTCTGGCCGAAGAGCGCACCATGGAAAAATTCGTGGCCGCGAGGAAACAATACGCTCCGCGCCTGCTTAACTAGCTAGTCTAATCGCGCCACCGTCAAACTCCCCTAAATGCGGCGCGCGATTAGGGGCCGCATGGGGTGAACTGCGGCCCCACCCTTTCGCTTTGGAACCCAAAACATTCACGCGACTGACGCCCGCCGTTCCGCACAAAAGGAAAGGTCGCCGCGTGGCGACCTTCCGGACAGGTAACCTTCAGTCGTGTGGCTTTAGACTGTCAGTCATCGGCCCGCAGTCCAACGTATAGTGGGGGCTTTAGTTCAGAACGCAGTTAGGGAACGCAATAGCCTTTGGGGTGTTTGGTATGGAGCGTGGCGCCTATTTAGCGACATGTCCCCTACCAACTTGCCAACAGGGATCGAGCGTCCGGCTCGGGCTCGGGTATGAACCATGGCCGAAAAATCAGCGAACAAGGCGAGCGAGCCCGCGAAGAACGGACAGCAAGAAGGATTGCACGAGAGATTTCTCAGCTCAGCGGACAAGGTGCGCGAAGTTCTGGGCGCATGGGCTGCAAAGCTGTAGGCCGGAGCGAAAAGGATACCGGTCAGATGTTACGTACAGTTATTGTTGAACAGAAATGCGCCAAAACCGGGCGCATGAAAACTGTAACACGAAGTGTTCAGTGTGAGCTCACGCAGTCAATGGCGAAACGGCAAGGAAGACCTCGAACCGACAAAGCAGAGTCGTTGTTCAAAACAAATATCTCGACGCCGGTCTCGGCTAAAGAGTCTTAGGCTTCATATATCATCATTGGTTCATTAGCGGACATCGCGGCAATTGCGTGGCGTGTCCGCCTTACAGGCTCGATCACGCCGACCAAGGATCAGGTTCTTGCAACAGCAAGGCCGCAAGCTTCTTGGTGTCTGTCCATGAACTGTTTGACGTCATCCTCTAGCTCAATACCGTGATGAGCAATCCTCCAAAGATGGGCAGTTCTGAGAAATGCCAGAAGTGCCAGGACATACTCGCAGCGTTTGCCGCCAAGTGCATGTCGCAACGCATTTAGGGCCCGCTCAGACTTCATCGACTTCCAGCGGACGTAGACCTCGATCAGCACAAACCGCGCACCGTCCGGCCCGCTGGTCACCAAGATTAAGCGCGCTGCTAACTGCTAAACAGGCGACACCTCCCGCTCACAGCGTCACTCAATCCCTGATTAATCCGGCGGCCTTCAGCGCCTTGTTGATCACCGCTTCGATCTCATGGAAGGGGGGTATCGGTTCTTGCTGCGATATTGGCTCGTCATCCTTGTCGAGCACTTCACCCTCCAGCACCGGCCCCGCCGCCGCGTAGTGACGGGGCGCCGAAGAACTTTTCAGCATGTTCCTCTCTACTGAAGCATTTCTCTCTGCTGGAGCGCGAGCAACCGCAATGCCAAAAAACTTTGCAATGTGATATGATGAAGAAATCCCCACTGGCAGCAGAAATGGCCCGGGAGCACCGCATGCACCCTCGGCTTCGCCGATCGCCAACGGCGTGCCATGCGCCATGTTGCTAATAGTATACGCCTCTATAAGCTCATCACCAGCGTCGTTGATCCAAACCTCACGGGGATACCCGTCAACCCGAGTTTTTACCGAGGGGGACGGCGGAAGCCCATGTACCTCGGTCCACTGCTTGAGAATTTCTAGCGCGTTCGACGGAATTACTGTCTTGTCGTCATTTCCATGCCACACCGACACGCGCGGCCATGGCCCTCGGTGAGACGAGGCCTTGCGTACGAGATCTCCCCATTCCCGTGCCGGGCGGGAGGGACTTTGAAACATACTTTCGAATGCTTGCTGTACGGTCGTGGCGGCGCCATAGGGAAGTCCGGCAATGATCGCGCCCCCTGCAAATACTTCCGGGTAGCTGGCAAGCATGTTGGACGCCATCGCGCCTCCGGCCGATAGGCCGGTTACGAAGATCCGACGCCGATCGATGCCGTGATCGACGACAGATTTTTCGATCATCTGCCGAATCGAAAGAGGTTCGCCTTGGTCGCGCCGGCTGTGCTCGGGCCGAAACCAATTAAAACAGCCGTTGGGATTGTTGGACCGTTGCTGCTCCGGCAGCAGCAGTGCAAAACCGTAACGGTCCGCGAGGGTCGACCATCCGGCCCCAAGATCGTATCCCGCTGCTGTTTGGGTGCATCCGTGCAATACGACGACAAGTGCGGGATTATCCGCAATCGTCGGCGGTCGATAGTCGAACATTCGCAAATTGCCGGGGTTCGATCCGAAAAAGAAGACCTCCCGCAATCGAGTGCTGTCCTTGGCCGCACTTCCGGAATGACCGCGATCCAGCGCTCGAAGGAACTTTCGCCACCCACCCCGGCTACGGCCGAGGCTGAGTGCATCTCGGAGATTTATCATGTCGGTTCATATCCTGTGCCGCCATCAATTAATTGCTGCGGTGCACAATGCCAGGGGGTACTATCGAAATTTGCGTGGCAAGCGCGCGCAGCCGGCTCCGTAGCGGGAACCGGACGATCACAAATGTCCGCTTTGGGTCATTAGCGGACATCGCGCGATGTCTCATGTCATGTCCGCTTTACGTCCACATTCGCGGCCGCACTCTATATGTCCGCTAAGTGCCAATAGCGGACATTAAAGAGTGACTCGCGCCGAAACAGAAAAGTCGCCTCACGACGGCTTGTCCGAACTAACCAAGCCTCAGGGGAATTTGTAGTTCAGGCCGGCACGTACAATGTTGTCGGTAACGTGCGAGCTGTATCCTGCAATGAGGGGGCTTCCCGACACCGCGATCAAGGACGTCGGGAATGATCCCGAGACAGTTCCAAGATCGACATAAAGATATTCAATCTTGCCGGTCCAATTGCCCTGAAGAACGGAACTCAATGCCGGCGCCGATGGTCCAACCGACCTTGGTCGTGCTGTTGCTAATGGAACCGCCTCCCGGCGTGAATGTCGCTCCATTCGCACCGTTGGTGCCGGTAACATTGACGCCGCTAACCGTCTCGCTGACATTTACATGGCCATAGGCCAAGCCGCCCGTTACGTAAGGCATCAGCGTTGGCGTTACGGTCACGCCGATACGACCGCGCAGTGTCCCGAGCCATTCTAGTTTTTCGCTCAAGCTTGCGGTTACGGGCAAAGCTGGGTCGTTGACCGTGTCGCCAATATGCCCAGGAGTACAACTGTTCACCGACGTCGTTGTGCCGCCGGGACACGTTGCATTGACACTGCCTTTTTGGCCGGTTCCCTGGAAGTCCGCTTCAAGTCCGAAAACCCAATTCCTAGACTGCCAGTTGTATCCGAGTTGCCCGCCCCCGATGAAGCCATCGAGGGTCGTGCTGCCATCGGGAGAAGTGAGCGAGCCTAAGGTAAGAGGGCCACGATCCCGGCCCCAGCTGTAGCCCGCGTTTAGGCCTGCATAGAAGCCGGTCCAGTTGAAGACGGGCGCGATCATCGGCGCGGGCGCAGCCTTGACCGGCATGTCGGCGGCGGACGCAATCTGCGTGAATGCAACCGTAGAGACAGCAGCAAGCGCTGCGATTGACCATCGACGCATGTGAGCCCCCATCAGAACAACTAAGAAGTAGACGATACCAAGGGCTTAAGTGAAACACACCGGGCGATGTGCGAATTCACAAGATATGTGGCAATTATGTCGCCCTCAACTTTCAATGTTCACTTTGCGCAAAAGTCATAAATGTCGGCTTTGGGTCATTAGCGGACATCGGGGCCGGTCCGAACAGTGTCCGCTGAAAGCGGACATTGATTGGCGGTTTGGGAATGTCCGCTAAGTGCGGCGGGTTCAACCGATCGACGCAACACCTTCTAATCTTGTTGGGTTGGGAGGTGATCGATGGGTGTGCATGCACGGACGTGGTTTACGCCGAAGCAACGAGCAGAGCTCTGGGAGCGGTGGAAGAACGGTCAATGCGTGGCGGATATCGCCCGCGGACTTGAGCGAAGGAACAAGAGCGGCGTCTACCGGGTGTTGGCGCTCAATGGAGGAATCGCTCCACTGCCGCGCCGGAGAGCTGCGCGAGCTCTGAGGCTTGCGGAACGCGAAGAGATCTCGCGTGGCATTGCCGCTGGTCGGTCGATACGACAGATCGCACAGGGCCTTGCACGGTCGCCGTCGACGGTCAGTCGGGAGATCAGACGGAACGGCGGCTGCCGCGCTTACCGCGCAAGTTGGGCCGACAGGCGCGCCTGGGAGCGGTCGCTGCGCCCGAAGCCCTGTCGCCTGGCGCGCCATGCGGAGCTACGATGGCGGATTGCGCAGAAGCTTGCGCTCCAGTGGTCGCCGAAGCAGGTCTCCGGCTGGCTGAAGCAGCAATTCCCTGCCGACCCGGGCATGCAGGTATCGCACGAGACGATCTACCGCAGTCTCTTCATTCAGGCCCGCGGTGTGCTGAAAAAGGAGCTGATGGCGCACCTACGCACGGCGCGGCAGATGCGCCAGGCCAAGGGCGGCACGACGAAGAGCGGGCTGGGACAGATTGTCGATGCGGTTTCCATCCGCGAACGGCCGGCCGAGGCTGACGACCGCGCCGTGCCAGGCCACTGGGAAGGAGACCTTCTCTCGGGAGCAAACAACACGCACATTGCAACGCTCGTCGAGCGCCACACCCGCTTTGTGATGCTGCTCAAGATTCCGAGCAAGGACACCGCGACGGTGAGTGGCCGCGCTCGCTAAACACGTGCGCAAGCTGCCGCAGGTGTTGCGTCGCTCATTGACCTGGGATCGCGGCAAGGAGATGGCTGACCACAAGCACTTCACGATTGCCACCAACGTGCAGGTCTATTTCTGCGATCCACGCAGTCCTTGGCAGCGCGGCAGCAACGAGAATACCAATGGCCTGCTGCGGCAGTATTTCCCGAAGGGGACAGATCTCTCGCAGTTCTCTCAGGCCTACCTGAACAAGATCGCTCTGCGGCTCAATCAACGCCCGAGGGAGACCTTGGGATTCGAAACCCCTGCCGATAGACTACGAGCGGTGTTGCAGTGACCGGTTGAACTCACCGCCAATAGCGGACATTGGTCAGCTATCGCGCGAACGCTGGTCGGCCATCGCGAGAGCGAACGCAGCGAAAAAAGCCACGGAGAAAATCGACGCAAAAACATCTGCCGTTGTTATGGCCATATTCCCAATTGGTTGACCGGCCCAAATGAGAGCCACAAAGAACGGCACGATTGTGAGCGGAAGGCAAACAATCATGATGACGCCGAGAAGTGCGTGCACGTTCGCGCGCAATACCAGCTTGCTAGCCACAGGTTGAACCCCTCGGGTCCACTTGGTTACTTCGCAAACACACGGCTTCCACACGCAACTATATCACATGCGCGGTCAATGTATTGAAAAAGCTGCTGCCCTCGGCAATGTCATTTACGAACGCCTCGACAAATCTATTCCTGGCGCCTATTGGTCTGCCGGCTGGTTTGCCACTCTGGTCCGGCTTCCAACGCGCCGCTAACTGTCTTTCGCTGCCTTGCACCTATTCCAGCTGTCAATTCACTGTAGCACTTTGTAGCGTAGCGTAGCATGTCGTGGCAATTGCTACGGGTGAGCCGTAGCGCAGCGTAGCACCACCCTTTAAGGCTGCTACAAACGCTACATCTGCTTCGCCACTCGCTTACGTCGATACTCAAAAAACTGAAATTTATTCGGCGCACGCGGAGCCACGACCAAAACATAGCCCATTGCAATAAAATCCAACTTCTGCGGACGCCATACTTGGCATCCAAAAGCCATCGGCGGGGATAAGACCACGCTATTTTCAAGCAGAGTCGCGCGCCGAGCAGTTGGCGCTGAAAGGGCGTTAGCTGCGCCAGTTCAACTTCCAGAGCTTCATAGTCGCCTCGCCGCACATGGTCGCGAAGTATTGGCATGGCTTCCCGCAGGCGCGCGATTTTGTTCATGCCGTTGCCCCCTACGAGGTCGCCGCAGGAAGAACGGTGGAGCGTGTTTGCCACAGTCCCCACCCCCACCGTTCCCCGCGCCACAAAGCTGACGCATGGAGCGTCAGCTGCGAGGCGTCTGCCCCGCAGGGAAACCTTGGCAATTGATGGCTAAGAATCAGTTAGCCCCAAGCGGCCCGGACGAAAGCACGGGGCATTCTGCACATTGCGATTGCCGCACAAGTACACTCGTCCTCAATCACTCATCCAGCGAACTTGAGAAAGCGAAGCGCGCCGGGCATCCTCGCCTCTTATATTGAAGCCCTGTTCCGTACTATGATACCGGCGCGCGTGGGCGTATTATGTGGAGGCTTGTTGGTTTTTTCGTCTTTGTAATTTTGTGGGCCGCGTTTTGGTGCGGTATTAGTTATTTGCAGTTCCCCTATTCATCTTACCCATCGTCGACCCGCGGGCCGATAGCAAAGACACTGTAGCGGGCCGCACTTAGGCGGACGCCTAGCGTAAGTTTTGGTCCCGCATCAGTTGAAAGCGAATATTCGGATCGGGATCCGTGCCCCGGTATTGGCCTGCCCACCCGTAGATCGGCGCCTGGGTTTGGGAAGTCACCACTCTAGGGGCCGGCGTCTTCTTCTTAGTGACATTTTCAGCTTGTGCCGACGCAGCTATGAGGGCAGCCAAACCGACGGCCACCGAAAGAACTTTTATTTGACCCGCTATCATACAGCACCTCCGCGATCAGCTACCCATAATAACACCGGCCGACCTGCATCAATTTCATTGTGAACGTTTCATTGGAACTTTGAGCGAGATCAATGATTTGAATTTGCTCGCGCGCTTGGTTGATAAGTGTGCGTGTCACCAACGTTCTGACAGTCAAGATGCCGTACAGGAGTTTAGAGGATCGCTACCTTGCGGGTCGCAGGAACGCTGGACTGCCCTTCGTAGCCGTTTTGGCAGTCATGGGTTTGATGTTAACTGCATTGCTGTTCGTTGCGGCCGCAACGTTAGAAATCGGCAAGCCTGTAGTCACCCGCCAACGTTCTGATCTGCCGCCAGAAGCTCGGCGAAGTCACTATGAGCTGGATACCGGTGCGCCGGCACCCGCTCCCGACATGAACTCGCAAGCTGTACTTGATGCTCAGCCCAAGTCGGAACTTGACGCTTTAGCAAAACTCCACCCCGAGGCGCGCGCGGCGCGGGCGGAGGCGTCACAACAAGATAGCCGCGTGACGCAGCCATTTCGCGAACGTCAACAAGGCCGCGCGGTCGACAGATTTTCTATTGAGGGTCAATAGGGCCACTTCGCGGTCATTCGGCGGGGTAGATCGCGCCTCCGCCAACTATTGAACGACGTCGAGTTTGACCTTCGCAACACCCCGTTCGACAATTCCTAACGTTTCGGCCGCAGAATACGAGACGTCGACGACTCGTCCGGAAACGAACGGACCGCGGTCATTGACGCGAACTGTCACGGACCGTCCTGTCGCCAAGTTTGTTACGCGCAACCGGGTACCGAATGGCAATGTAGGGTGAGCGGCAGTTAGTGCGTTCGGATTAAAGTTTTCGCCGTTTGCGGTCTGCTGTTCATCTGAGTAGAAGCTGGCAACACCGTATGGCGCAAAGTGCGCCTTGGCTGCATTTCTATCGATCGCGAACGGGGTATGCTTTCTCGACTTAACCGCCACGCGCGTGCGGTTGTCTTCCGGCGACGCCTCTCGACCGGCGGCGCGTAATTCATGTTTGTCGGTAACAGCGGAGGACTGAGCGCAGGCCGCAAGCGTCGCCGCAGTCAGAGTGACGGCGAACAGCCGAACAAGCTTCCGAAATCCGGCGAACGAGCGCAAAAGCGCGCAAAGAACAATACCCTCACTGACGAGGGTCGAATTTCTGACACAGCTATTGGAAGACATCCCCACCCCCACTGGCCGCAATCCGACAGACAATAAGGGCCAAACCGTGACGACAGAAAAACAAACGCAGGATCTATTTTGCGATCGATTTCTCACAAGCTCCTGCTAATTTTCAAAGTCTCACGCGTCTTGTGCGTAAGAAAATACCACTAATCTGATGGCGCTTCTGAGCGCAACTCTTCGCGGCGGTATAAGCTTCGCACGTTCACCTCGGGTCATTAGCGGACATGACGCCATCTGAACGTAATGTCCGCTTTACCCCCCCTATAGCGGACATTGCCGGATGTGATTGGAATGTCCGCTAGGTGCCAGACGCGGACTTATGCACTGCCGCATGATCAGTACAAAAAGAAAGACCGCCGCACGGCGGTCTCTCCGAAATCTGATCATATGTTTTGATCAGGCGGCGACAGCCGCAGGCTTCTGTTCCTGTGCCAGCCGAGCAGACGTATCGGGTTCTTGTCACTTATTGCAGCACTCTTTGCACTCGCCCGTCTTGGCGTCGACCCTGCAGCAAAACTGGTTCGAGTTGCACGTGACCCCGGCGGCTACTCGACTGCCAAGCTTTCGCACGGAAGGGGCACAAGTGGCAACATATGCATTACCTACTGAAGCCGGGCCGGAACAAGTCCCGCCCATAACCCGCGCGGCAAGCGTAAACCCACGCATCACATCTTCTGCTGAGGCTGGAGAATGCACTGCTTGGCTCATCGCGAGACTCGCGAGCGTGATAACCCAGAGAAGAAAAGTTCTCTTCATGGCATTCCTCCTACGACTGAAACCCGCCGCGAAAAGGACGTTCTGAGATTTGATCAGGCGGCCGCGATAGCGACGGCGCCCTTCTTCTGCCGACGATAAGCAATAAAGCCGAACAGGATCACTTCAACCGCTATTTGCGTTGATGTGGATCAAGAGACGGCGAAATCGAGCAGCACCCTAAAGTGCGAGCGCTATTAGCCTCACAAGCCCATATCCCAAGAGGCATGTCCAAGCCGCACTAAGCCCTAATCCAAGAACGATTGTTGCTGTTGGCCAAATTCGATGAAAAAGCTGCTGGGCCGCTGCGATGGAGCGCGGCTCTGCTGCAGGCGCCAGGGCGCTTGCCGCACTCACAGTTTGAGCCTGCATAGCCAGCCATCAATTGTTCGCCTTGCCACGACATCAGTCGATTAATACCTGGGCGGAGCGTTCAATCAATTGCAGATGTTTGCGTACAGCAAAAGGCTACCGCTACATTGACCGGACCGAAATGGGGCATCGCATGCCCGCTTTGGGTCATTAGCGGACATGACGCCCTCTAAACGTGATGTCCGCTTTACCCGATAGCGGCCATTGATTGGCGCCAGTCGAATGTCCGCCAAGCGTTAAAAGCAGAGGATCCCAAAACAAAGCCCCGGGACTTTACCGGGGCTTTTTTGCGCTCACTGTTCGTTGCGCAGCGCGGCGACCAAACCAGCCACTTCCGAGTTATTTCAGCTGGGTCGCGATGTTATTGAACGTCGCGTTGAGGCTTGAGCCAATTGCATTTACGGAAGCGATAATTACAATCGAAATACCAGCAGCAATCAGTCCATACTCGATCGCGGTGGCTCCCGACTCGTCCCTGATAAACGCAAATACCTTGGACATTCGACGGACTCCATTTGTGTGCTCTTGCAACAAGCATGACCGTACCCGCGGTGGTTTAGCAGGCGGTGAAAATGATCGTCTAATTACGGACTTTCATTTTGCGATTTGCTAACCATGGCGCGAGCAGAAATGAACGTACTCAATGCGTAGTGGACATGGCGATGGAGGGTTCCAACGCCGGCGCAAACGCTCGGGGTAAGCCCTGATGCGTCAGTGTCGGCCTTAGCGCTTTGCTTGGGCTGTCACGTCCGCCGACAACGAAACGACCTGCGCGAAAAGAAAGACCGCCTCGCGACGGTTTCTCCAAAACCCGATTAGTTGTTTTGCTCACGCGACCACGATAGCAGCGACGCCCCTCCACTTCCTGGAGCAGCCAAGTGGCGAGAGATTAACTACTGCACACAGTCGATGCCGTGCGTTAAGAAATAATTAACCCGATTTAAGCAATCATTAACGTGATCATTCAAATAGTTCGGTATTGTCGAGGCGGCTCATGAAAACCGTTATTGAAGATAACATTTTAGCTCGAGAATCCTATGTAGTCGAAATCGATGGAAAAATTACATCGGAATATGGAATTTTTGTTGAGGCATTGAAAGCGGGCATGGAAATGAAGCAAAAGTTTCCGCATAGCCATATCAAAGTCCACGACGCAGACGAGACGTGAGCTTCCGTCAGCTCGCTCGCACTCGAAGCTCGGTAGCACGCGGCGGTCTTTCCGAAATCCGATCAGGTGCAGGCGCTATTTTTTTATTGCTGCACGATGCGGGTGCCGCGATCACCACAGGCGGCGGCGGTAACACCGATCTGGGCGTGCCCATAATCCGAATCACACCAGAGCCCACCTTCGAATAGGCCGTGCGAAGCGGCGATCTGACCCAGGACGGCGCGAGCGGGCAACTTGCAATGCGGATCAACTACGCCGCGTCGGAGCTGACATACATCTAAGGCTTTTCCGCATGGGTGTTCGCTGGAAATCGAACATCGGCCGGGCCGAATGCCGTGCATAAACTGCACGCGTGCGCCATAGTTGTTCTCCAAATCATCGATATAGGCCTGGAAGCGTGCGGCATAAGCAGCGCCAACGCGAGCACGCGCTCCTGTCTTGCCAGACATGACGACACCGGCTGCATTACCGTTGGCGTCGAGCGCGCGCGACGGATGCGGAGCGGTCGCTATCGTTTTTCCAATTTCCAACTGGCTCTTGCGGTAGCTCGGCGTCGGCGCCGTAGTGTTGAGAGTGGTACAATGACCATCGTTGTCGCAGGTAGCCATTGGCGAAGCATTTTGGCGATGACTTTGCCCAGCTTCTGCCGGTAGTGCGGACGACTGCGAGATGAATGTGACTGCGTGCGCTTGAAGTGAATACGCGCCAAAACATGCGCTCAAGCTGAATGCCCATACGACGAATGTTTTCATAAAAATGGCCCCGCACGCCGCAGGATTGTGCCACGAAAAACATTTTAGTCTTCATCGGTGGATGCTGCAATAGCGCGTAATTGCCTTGGTTCGTGAACCTGTTCAGGTCGCGCGCGGGCTTCCGGTCGGACGGCAATTGCGCCACGGATAGGATAGCGATGTCCGCTTTACCCCCGAAAGCGGACATTCGAGAGCGGCTTAGAAATGTCCGCTAAGTGCCAATAGCGATTCACGCGTTCGGCTCGCGCCAAAAGAAAAAACTTCGGGACATCGCCTGGGGGCTTAGTGGGGGCTTAGATTTTACGCCTATCCTTGCCTGAACGCCGCTCTTTGCCCGATCTACGTTCCCCCTGCGAACGCTTTTCCGCTTTTGATCGCGCATCAAGTCCAGAACGGCGGTCGCGGCCAGATCGCCGCTTCGATTTCCGAACTTTCTGCATGGCTAGCTTCCTAATAAATCCCAGTCGTTACTGAGCAACGAGCTTCATAATTTCGCGATTGAAGTCGGCAATATCCATAGGCCAACGCGAGGTCACAAGGTTTCCATCGCGCACAACCGATTTATCAATCCATTCGCCACCGGCAGCCGTGATTGTCTCTGGTACTCCGTCTTTCCAATACGACGTCAGCTTTCGACCCTTAACGAGGTTGGCGTCAGCAAGAAGCCACGGCCCATGGCAGATAGCAGCAACGGGCTTGTCTTTTTGGAAAAATGAACGGGCAATATCTTGCGCCTTTTTGTTCTTGCGAATAGTGCCCGGCGCGCCCTCAGGCGTGCCACCTGGGATGATGAGGAGGTCGTAGTCGTCGGGGTTGATGTCGTCGATAGCCTTGTTGGCCATCACGTAATACCAATTGCTCTCGCCGGTTATTTTTCCTTGTGCGGGTGCGGCGATATCGACCTGCCATCCTGCCTCGATGAGGCGAAAAACAGGAACGTATAGTTCAAGGTCTTCAAATTTCTCAGCAGAGAGGACAAGCGCATTTCGTCCGATAGTGCCGGTATGCGGAATTATCCCGTAGACATTTTCACTCATGTTGCCCCCAGATCTCAATAATTGTAGCACGTATTATTGGTCCGTTCTCGGACGGTTTTACTGGCAATACAGACAGGGCTGTAATGTCCGCTAAGCGCACACCACCACAAGCAGACTGCAGCATAACGGCGGCGGCTTGCCAGAACAGTGCGGCCTCTATTTAATTTAGGTCACTGCGTCTTCGCGATTGAGTGCCAGAAAGTGACACAATCGGATTGGACGAGCCATGATCACCATCCCCGAATTGGCGGCAGAAGCTTTGGGGTCTCACCTCGCGGAGCACCTGGGACGCAGATTTGGTTCGACAGACGCGCATTTAATAGAACTTGTTCAGTCGGCCGCCAGACTTGCGATCGACTGTATAGGCAATAGTGACGCCCTCTATCATAACGTCGAGCATACATTGTTGGTAACGCTCGTTGGTTACGATATTTTGAAAGGACGAAGGCTCTTAACTCAGACAAATGCGAGCGATTTCGCCCACGTCATTACTGCTTGTCTCTTCCACGATATAGGTTACGTCCGCGGCATTCTCGCCGGCGATAACGCTGATGGCTACATTATTGATGCCAAAGGCAACAAGGCAAAGCTGCCACGTGGCTCGTCCGATGCTGCGCTAACGCCGTATCATGTCGACCGATCGAAGCTGTTCGTGACGGAACGCATGGGCAAGACGGAATCGCTCGATGCTGCCCGCATCGCCGAGGCCATCGAGTTCACACGCTTTCCATCCCCTCCCGGAGTCAACGACAGCGAAAGCGAAGAGGGTATGCTGGTCCGCGCTGCCGATCTCATTGGCCAGCTCGGCGATCCGCACTATCTACGCAAAGCCAATGCGCTTTATTACGAATTCGAAGAAGTCGGGATGAACGCGCAATTCGGTTATACTTCACCCGCCGATCTCATTGATCGCTATCCGCAGTTCTATTGGAGCAGTGTATCGGTGCACATCCAGCAGGCCATTCGCTACCTCAATGTCACGTCAAGCGGGCGGCAATGGATCGCTAATCTTTATAGCAATATATTCCGCGCCGAACGTGACGTCAGCCTGTTCGGTGGGCAACGCTAATCGCAATGAGGTCGCCGGATTTCTTGATCTGCTCGGTGCGCGCCGCACTACAATGCAAACACATGCGTTTAGGCTCTATCGGGCTGCTGCACGGGACCCATATAGGCGCACCGCATTGGACGCAATGGCTCATAAATGAGTGCGTGCTCGGCACCGGTAAGTCGTCAACGCGCACGCACTCGAGTACGTCGTTTGAGGTGAGCTTTAACATGCAGGAAGTATAGCCACACGGCGACCCGCCGAATACGCCTATGTAGGCCTATGGACCCTATCCGGATACCAAGCCGTCGAACGTTTTCGCAAGCGGTGCCGGTGGCGCCGCATCCGTGAACGGAAAGAGCTGACGACGCTCAGCCATCGCGATCTGGCGGACTTTATGTGCAGCAAAGCGGATGCCAGCGCAGAGGTTCAGCAAGTGGCTCTAGGAGGCCTAGACCCAATGTCCGTTTTTGGGTCATTAGCGGACATTGCCGCACGTCTGAGAGGTGCCCGCTTTAGCCCCGAAAACGGACATTCGCAGCTTCGGTTGGAATGTCCGCTTAGTGCAGAAAGCAGCCCCGGAGAGGTCTCCCAGGGCTTTGTCGGACGTACAACGCAGCTCGCAGGATTTTTAAGACAGAATACCGGTCAATGCATGCCGTACGAGATGCCACGGCATCATCACTGCGATGAGCGCAAAGCCGCCGATGGCTTTTAAGGCTGGCGCAAGAGCTTGAGACATGTGCCTTGCGCGTTCCTGTTTTGCCTGCTGGATGATGTTTTCAATGCTAACGACATCCAGTTCGTGTGACATTGGCGTTGCTCCTTTAGCGCTATCAAAACCGGATAGTCAGAAAGTTACAGCCAAGATCGCACCACGGATGTGATAACGGTCACACCAGACACGAATTTTTTTCTGTGGCGCGGCGATAATTTGACGTCCGCTTTACCCCCGAAAGCGGACATTCGAGAGCAGCTTAGAAATGTCCGCTAAGTGCCAATAGCGAACATTCAGCAATCTCCAAGGTCTGTCCTACCCCGCCTCAGGAGCGAGCCAAGCCCGACCGAGAAGGATTGACAGAACGACGTGAAGCGCAAGCGCGGGCCATAGAAAGAGGCCAACCAACCCACCGGCGAAACCGAGGTAAGCAAGATAGAGCGTAACGGCTGTGCTGTAGATCAACATGCCGACAAGCGGCGGACCCGGCCAACAGGCGGTTCCTAGACCAACAAGGCTCATGCCCGCCACGCGCGCAACCGGTATGGCAACGCCGGTAAGTTCCTCACCCAACAACAACTGCCCGACGAGCGAGGGAACGATCAGCAACGCCAATCCGGTAGTTGCTTCAGCGACAGCGGCGAAGATCAATACCTTTTTCATTACCCCGATTTCACTCGGTCTTTTGCGCTGGTGACCTATTGGCACTAGCTGGAAGCTGCTAGCGCTTCGGTGCCTCAATAGGGTCCGGCTCCGGTGCGGCCATTGGCGCGAGCTCTGCCTTAGACTCCGGTGCGGCCTCAAACTCCGTTCCAAGCTTGAACGTCAGTTTGTTGATCTTGCCGGTGAACTTGAACGGAACATCATAGCGATACTCCAGCATCGCGATCCCGGTGCGGGTGTCCTGTCCGACGTCGAACGTCTCGTCCTCCGCGAATGTGACCGGCGTGGTGTGTTCCATAGATTTCCTGTCCACTTCCCTACCGTCCACGGAGAGCACACCCGTTCCACCCTTGCCCAAGCCGGGACCGTCGGACTTGAAGTCGAAGACGATGGTGTGCTTGCCAGCGCCCAGCTCCGGCCCTGACCATATCGTGCGCTTGAGGTTAAGCAGGTTGTAGAGGAACACCGGCTTTCCCGCGCGAACGCCCGCCACGCCTTTGCTCAGGAAAAGACCGTAACCGCCGAAGCGCCCGCCTTCGGTGACGATCATGCCTTCCGCACCACCCTTGGGGATCTCGACCTCGGCGGTGATGGTGTAGGACTTGTTCAAGATGCTCGGCGCAGCGCTGTCCGGCACGCCGATCAATTCGCCGGAATATGTAAAGACCGTTCGCCCCGCCGTCAGGCTCGGGCGCGGCGTGTTCCAGCGCGGGAGCGTCGTGTTATCGAGGGGCAATACGTTGTACTTCTTCGCCTCGGAATCGAAGAGGGTCTGCATCTCCTTGACCTTGTCTGGCATCTGGGCGGCCAGATCGTTAAACTGGGTTGGGTCCTCCTGGAGGTTATAGAGCTCCCACTTGTACCCAGTGATGACATCCGGCGGCGGAGCGGAGCTCAGCTCCCACGGGAGAGTCACCGGTGTCGTGGAGGCTATCCATCCATCGTGATAGATGGCGCGATTGCCGAGCATTTCGAAGTATTGCGTCGTGTGCCGGGTTGGGGCGTTGGCGTTCGCCTTGTCCCATGTGTACACCATGCTCGTGCCTTCCATGGGGCTTTGCTTGATGCCGTTGATCGTCTCAGGTTGCGGAATGCCGGTTGCTTCAAGGATGGTCGGGGCGATGTCGATGACGTGAGAGAACTGGCGGCGGATGCCGCCCAAGTCCTTGATGTGGCCGGGCCAGGACATGGCCACGCCCTGGGCCGTTCCGCCGAAGTGTGACGGCACCTGCTTCACCCATTTGAAGGGGGTGTCAAAAGCCCACGCCCATTCTGCCGCAAAGTGCGGGAATGTCTTGTCCGACCCCCAGAACGGGTACCAGAGGTATTGCGCCTTCACCGGCACGGGGACGCCATTAAAAGTAGTGAATTCGTTCGGCGTGCCGTTGAGCATACCTTCAGCGCTCGCGCCGTTGTCGCCGCTGATATAGATGATCAAGGTGTTGTCGAGCTCGCCGAGGTCTTCGACGGCCTGAATGACGCGGCCGATCTCATTGTCGGCGAAGGCAAGGTAAGCCCCGTAGACGTCCGCTTGCCTGATAAAGAGCCTCTTCTCCAGCCTGCTGAGAGAATCCCACTGCGGCAGTTCTTTCGGCCACGGTGTCAGCTTGGCGTTTTCGGGCATGATACCCAAGCGCTTCTGGTTGGCGAAGATGGTCTCGCGCAGCTTGTTCCACCCGTCATCAAACAAGTGCATGTCGCTGATCTTCTTGATCCACTCCGGAGTCGGATGATGAGGCGCATGGGTGGCACCGGGTACATAATAGACAAAGAATGGTTTGTCGGGCGCGATCTCCTTCAGCTGCTTCATGTATTGGATGGCTTCGTCGGCCATCGCCGTCTCCAGGTTCCAGCCGGGATTGCCCTGGAAGGGATAGATCTGTGTCGTGTTTCGGAACAGGTGCGGTTGCCACTGGCTGGTATCGCCGCCGACAAAGCCGTAGAAATAATCGAAGCCCATCCCGTTGGGCCATTGCTCGAACGGCCCGGCTTGGCTCGACTGGAAAGAGGGCGTGTTGTGGTCCTTGCCGAACCACGAGGTCGCGTACCCGTTCGCCCTCAGGATGGTACCGATGGTCCCCTTCTCAATCGGGATAATTAAATCGTAACCGGGGAACCCCGTCGCTATTTCGCCGACCACTCCGTTACCCACCGAGTGATGATTGCGGCCGGTGATCAGCGCCGCCCGCGTCGGTGAGCAGAGCGACGTAGAGTGGAAATCGGTATAGCGCAGACCCTGCGCGGCGATACGGTCCATCGCCGGTGTCGGGATCACCCCACCAAACGTGGATGGCGCAGCAAAGCCGACATCGTCGGTCATAATGAGCAACACGTTGGGCGCGCCCTTCGGCGGCACGACGCGCGGGGCCCACCAGGCGTTCGACTCCGAGGCCTTCTCCCCGATCACCCCGCCGAATTTCGGATCAGGCGGCGGAAGTTGTTTTCCGTCGATTGTGGTGGTGGCACCGGGCGAACCTGGAACACCTGTGGTTTGCTGAGCCAATGCCGAAACGCAACTAAGGGCGAGAAGACCCGCGCACGCGAGCGCGCTGCGACTGAGTTTCATAAGGAAAGCTCCCTGCGCCATCAAAAAGGAATATGTGCACTTTGGCGCGGGAGAGTGCTCGCATTGTGCGAAACGCACTTTGACTCAGGTCAAACGGGAACAGATGTGGAATGTCCGCTTTAGCCCCAATAGCCGACATTAGCTTGCGACAGCAAAGTATCACGACAAGCAATGCACACGCGCGGATCGGAAATCAGCGTTATGTTTTGAG
The DNA here is from genome assembly GCA_963762485.1 of uncultured Pseudomonadota bacterium. Taxonomy (GTDB): domain Bacteria; phylum Pseudomonadota; class Alphaproteobacteria; order Rhizobiales; family Xanthobacteraceae; genus Pseudolabrys. The sequence goes on from CAVXLE010000017.1 coordinate 62,995, forward strand.
CAGACTTTGCACAGTGCCGAGACTTTTTTCGACGAGGTCACATAACAGCTGGATCTCGCGATGACCCACCTGCCCGTCCGGCATTTCAGCAACAGAACGACCGGCGGAAAATGCTCGCACAAAAGCGGAGCGACTTCCAATCGTCGGGCTAACGGGCTCGTTGAAGCCGACTAATTCATCGAGAAGCTGTTTGCCCTCAAGCGTGCGTGCGTCGACGCGGTTGGGGACGATGATGAGTGGCGGTTGTCCTTGGCGGCGGCTGCGGACCTTGTCGATGATTTCAAGCGTTCCAGCGGTAGCCTCGAGGTCAAGCCCCGATGGCGAGCATGGTATGATGACCAAATTGGAGACCGCTATCGAGCCGCCGAGTGCCCGCTCGCTGGGGGCGGTGTCGACGACCACGTAATTGTGGCTTTCGGCAATTTGACGCAGGTCACGAACCCAATTGAGGACGGTTTGGTCGGCAAGTGTAAGTTCGTAGACAGGAAATTGTAGGTTGCCAGGCTCGGCCCACTGGCACGCCGACCGTTGAGGATCGGCGTCGATCAAAGCAACTTCTTTTCCACGCCTGTGAAGCTCTGCGGCGACGGAAATCGCCAGGGTAGTCTTGCCCACGCCGCCTTTGCGTTGCGCCACTGCGATAATGTAATGCATGGATTGAGTGCGCGGTGTTTCACGAGGTCGAATGGTCAGTCGATTGCTTATAAACGCCAGATCTGCGTGCCGTTCGTCCCTCACATCAATGCCAGCGCCAGAGGCATACGAAATATGAGGCCGATTCGGCTGCTAGAATGACGCCCCGACGAAGTCCCTTTCCTAGCCTACTTCCAGGACGGTCACGATGTAATAGGTATTTGGTGGCACATAATGCCCCCAAACGTGTTGAGCGACCAACCGATGAGGCCTTGTCCGATTGCCGGAAGTGACTTCAATGAACATCCTTTTTGTCCACAATAACTTCCCAGGCCAGTACCAGCACGTTGCTCGTGCATTGGCGCGCGATCCAAAGGTTCGGATTGCGGCTATCGGATCTTCAACCGCCCAGGAAATGGATGGTGTCAGGCTCTTAAAATACAGCCTGGGCGACGTCGATGTGGCGGCAAGCCATCCTTTTGCACGGCGCTTTGACATGGAGTGCCATCGCGCCGAGCAAGTTCTCTATGCCCTGTCATCTTTGGCGTCATCGGGATTCGAACCCGATATCATCATGGCCCATCCCGGCTGGGGCGAGACGCTGCCATTGCGAACCATATTTCGCAAAGCCCGCATTATACTTTACTGCGAATTCTTTTACGGAGTTGACGGTCGCGATGTCGGGTTCGATCCGGAATTCCCCGCGACCGGAGCCGACGGCCATGTCGCCCTCTACCTCAAAAACGCGTCCAGCCTGCTCGCTCTTGCCGACTGCAATGTCGGTATATCGCCGACACAGTGGCAACGCTCCACGTTTCCAAGTGAATACCAAAACAAAATAAATGTGATTCACGAGGGCGTGGATGTCGATGTCGTTAAGCCAGCTCCCGATGCCGTACTGCGCTTGCCGTCCGGTCGCGAACTTCGCCGCTCAGATGAGGTCGTCACTTTTGTGGCTCGCAATCTCGAGCCCCTGCGGGGCTACCATAGCTTCATGCGAGCTGTTCCGCGCATCATGGCATCCCGGCCGGAGGCGCAAATCGTGGTAATTGGTGGCGATGGCGTCTCTTATGGCGCTTCGCCCCCAAAGGGAATGACGTGGAAATCCTTGTTTTTCGATGAAGTTGCCGGTCAAATTGACCGAGACCGAATTCATTTCGCCGGACGATTAGCCTATTCAGACTATATCAGCGCCCTGCAAATTTCTTCGGCGCATGTTTATCTCACGTACCCTTTTGTCCTGTCGTGGTCGCTGCTCGAGGCATTGAGCGCAGGTTGTTTGGTCATCGGGTCCGACACCGCTCCCGTTCGCGAAGTTCTTAACAATGAGAACGGCGTCCTGGTCCCCTTCTTTGACACCGAACAAATTGCCGAGCGAGTGATCGAAGCTCTCACCTTTCCCCGCCGATTTCGCTCTATGCGTACGCAGGCTCGTCGGACGATTCTCGAACAATACGACTTGGAGCGCATTTGCCTGCCAAAGACGATGGCCCTCATTAAAAAAGTAAGAGCAGCGACTGATTGAACTGCCATGAGTAGGCAATGGCGGACTTTAAGGCGCGTAGCGCAATTCGATTACAGCAAAAATATAAAGCGAGGCTTCAGCTTTTATTGATCGGCCTCCGCTGTTGACTGATGTTTTTTGGATTCTGCACATTTTTGAAAACCTGAATTATTTCGTTGATGTCCTCCTGGCTAAGATTAGACGGCTTCATGCCACTGCCATTTGCGAATTTCTGAGGATTCGATAGAAACTCGTTCAGGTTTTTCTCCGTCCATACGCCCTCCTTACTTCTAAGCGCGGCAGAGTAACGAAAGGTGTCCGAAGCAATTTTTCTTCCAAGTATATTGCTCAGAGAGGGAGCGAAGTCCGAGTCGCTGGTCGGTCCGAAATGATGACAAAACATACATCGAGATACCATCATATCACTAACTGCTTCTGGAAAATGCCTATTCGTGTCAAGCCTGTCCCGGTCAACTGAGATAAATTGCAATTGCGTGTCGTCAGTCCACAGTACAATCGTTCCATTTTTCAATTGCGCAATGTCACGGATTCTTTGATCAATAAAGATCGGTTCCGAGTATAAAATTCTGGATCCTTCCATTCGCAAACGAAAAAGCGACAAAGCCTTCAGTGAAGCTACTAAGAGGTCCCCATCCCATCGAGGATGAAATCCTTCTACTTGAATTAGATTTGAGACCGCAATTGATGGGACCCACGCAAATAGCGGCGCTTGGAAGCCGGTATGCCTGCCAACAAGGGCGTCATCTTTCCACCCGTAGGTGCCGTATTCCGTGCCAAGCGTAACGGTCGGCCAGCCATAGTTTGATCCTTCAGTAATAAGATTAAGCTCGTCCCCGCCCGAGGGGCCGTGTTCTGTTGACAACAATGCGCCAGCTTTCGTGAAAACCAAGCCTTGGGGATTTCTATGGCCCATGCTTAGTTTTTTTGCCTTCTGAGTACTGATGTCAATTTCAAAGATCTTTCCAAATGATGAGTTTGGATCTTGGGCGACGGGGGGAACGTCTATGAGATAATCGCCGACGGTCAGATAAATTTTATCCGCGCCGTCTGTTGCAAGTTTACCGCCGCTGGCCGTGCTTGATCCTTCTGGTTCCAGATCACTTTGGAATATGGTTCGCCACGACCCAGTTGGACGCATTGACACGGCGTCGAAACCAATAACGGAAACTGCAAGCCTTCTTTTGTCGTATTGTTTGTCGAAGTACTCATGAGAAACAGCAAGCAGCTTCGCGGATTCTAAATACAGTATATTAAAGGCCTTGAATGACTTGATATCGGCGTTCGCGCCCTCCAATAGCAAATAGTCATTTATGTTATTGGGAAGTGCCGGAAACGGCAGCTTCTCTACATTTCCGCCGTAGGGCCGATATGCATATATATTTCCAAGTCTATCAAGTACGAGTACGGTATTTTCAATCGTTGTGATGCCGCCAGCATTCTTTGGAATCGGGAAATTGTCACTGAGTCTTATGCCTTTGACCTTGAGTGGCAACAGCGCGCTATCGATGTTTTTATCCAAGGCAGCCTTTTCGGCATCATAAGAATATTGCCGTGACAGAACCTCTTGTGGCTTAACATAAAGTCCCCTTATTTTGCTCTTGGCGACCATCGCAATGCTACTCACCTGCGGGTATGGAAAGTATCTGTATTTATGAATTGTCACACCCAACACGAAAGTTAGGATAGCAAGCAGGAAGACTGCGAAGTTGCGTCTGGTAAAAAGCATTCGAAATACAGCTCCATTCCACGTCAGCAAATTTCACTATCAGATCCCGACCTCTGGGATTCTTATGGCTTTGTCGCACACCTGTGATTTTGGTTCGGCGCGTCGAACCGTAAGCGAGCGGTGGCGCATCCAAGTGCGCAACGACTGAGCACTATCCATTGTCCTTCAATGAGTGTCGGGAGGGGCTTTTTTGGTGAAGTTTACAGGCCTCGACTACTTCCATTTAGAACCAAGCCTAATCGTTAAGCCTAATCCTCTGACGCACCAAAAATTCCACAGCGCAGACTTGGCATGGAAGTCCTTGGACGCCGCGACAAAACTGGCTCCTATATCCGCTTACCACGTCAATTCCATAATGGTAACAACCGCGTGGAACTTTGCTGGTTTTATCCGATTTTTGGCGATGAGAGCTAGCCTTTAGGGCCACGCGGGGTTGTTAATGCTAATTTTATAATTCAAAATACCCCTACTCGCGTGCCTGTTAGTCAACCTTCTGTTCGGAGTGGCGCCGTCGGGAATCGTACAGCGTCAGCTGATCGGAAGTAAGCCTGAGTTGGGGAGTAGTTGGTATGAGCACCGTCCAGGACGGCACACATGGTTCCTTGCGCGGCAATGAACATCAAGACCATAGAATGCATATAAAAGCCGATCTGGACCACAAAGGTTGCCATGAACTCAGTCACAATTTTCCAGATAAGGCGCACCTCGGAAACGACCAACTCACCACTCACAGCTCCGGAAGTCTGTTCGGCGATACCATTGGTAATATTTCCGGTCACGTTTTTGGCGGCAACGACGCCCTCACCGCTCTAATAAATAGTTCATCCGACTCCGCACCTATCCAATTGCAGTTGGACGGAGATGCCGGTCGAAGCATCTCAGACCACGCAATCGGCGGCAACGACACAATAGATGCTCAAGTCGCCTTTAGCCTCTCGCCGAGCGACAGCTTCAATTTCTTGGCCCCAGTCGATCTGGCACTTGTCGGCGATGCTGGCCACAATATTTCTGACCACGCTCGAGGCGGTGACGATACGTTAAATACGCAAATGACATTTTCATTTACGCAGGCATTTCCGACTGCTTCAACCTTTGACTTCGCGGCCCACGTCAACGTCAACGAATACGGCGACGCTGTTGGAAACCTTTTGGATCACGCGGTCGGCGGCAATGACACTCTGAAATTGCAAATTACCTTTGATAAAGCATTTCCTACTCAGATCAACTCCACTGGCCACATCGACCTTAAAATGTACGGCGATGCAGGCGGCAATATTTCCGATCACGCCTCCGGCGGCAATGACAATCTGACCGCACAGATTGCCAATTCGAGCCTCATTGCTCCTCCGATAGTCCTAGATATGTATGGTGATGCCGGGGGAAATCTGATGGAACACGCCTTAGGGGGCGACGATATTATGAGTGCTCACATCGCCTCCGGAGATGTGAACATGTTTGGCGATGCCGGTGGAGCTTTGACCGATTTTGCGAAGGGTGGCGAGGATACGATTACTGGTCCAACATTCACCGGTTTTAGTCCCTCACATATCAACATCTACGGCGATGCCGGAGGCAACATTTCATCTCACGCGGTCGGTGGCGACGACGTCATCACCGGGGGAAGTACAAACTTTTTGGGAGCATTTGCGGTCACGTCGAATATCTATGGCGACGCCGGTGGAAGCATCACCGGCGGTGCTCGAGGCGGCAATGATTTTATCACCGGCGATCTCAGCCTAACGCAGAACCTCTATGGGGACGCCGGTGACGACATATCCGGACATGGTCGCGGCGGCGACGACCACATCGTTGCAGAAGGTGGCCCTACCGGAACCACGCACGTATACGGTGACGCCGGCGGTGACATAACGGACCACGCGGAGGGGGGCAACGATAACCTCGATGGTTCAAAGGCTGAGTTTGTCACTATGTATGGCGACGCTGGAGGAAACATTGTCGGCTTCGCGAGCGGCGGCAATGACACGATGCTAGGCGGCACCAATGGAAGCACGATGTTTGGAGACGCCGGTGGGAACATGTCTGACCATGCCGCAGGAGGGAACGACGTCCTTACAGTGAATGCGGCCGGCGCCACAGGGTCCACCGAATTGTTCGGCGATGCCGGCGGCGAAATGTCGGGCAGTGCACACGGTGGCGACGACACGCTCACGGTGCATGGCATTTCGCCTCTGCCGGAATCGATCTATGGCGATGCAATGACGATGTCGGACAATGCCCACGGCGGCAACGATACGCTGCAATCGGATGGAAGCGTATTATCAAATCCGAACTTAGTCGTTCTCTACGGCGATGCTTTCTCGATGAGCGGGCATGCGGTCGGTGGCAACGATCACCTCGTCGGCGGACTCTCCGGAAGCGATACGCTTATCGGAGATGCGCACGACATGGGGGGAAGCGCAAAGGCAGGAAACGACGTATTGGTGAGCGGCAAAAGTAACGACAGTATATGGGGTGATGCCGTTGTCATGGGTTCAAACGCCATTCGTGGCTCGAACACATTTGTTTTCGCTCCAATCAACGGGAATGACGTGATCAACGACTTTCACGACATCTTTGATCACATTGATCTCACTGCGGACGCAGCGATTGGTATCCATCAATTTACGGACCTCAATATCGAGACCATCGGCGGCGATAGCGTGATCCATATCGATGCAAGCAACTCTATAACTGTCGTGGGAAACACCCACCTTCACGCGAGTGACTTCGTCCTGGCCTAACAAGCCGCCTGTGGCGGCTAGCCGCCACAGCTAGATTTCACAGCCGAAAATTTCGAGCGTCACACGAAATGAAAGTCGGATTTCGTTAGCTGGCTGAGCGATGCATTTTTCAACGTAACACTATCCGCCGCATCATAGGAGATGACGACGTCGGTACCGACCTGCGCAGCATGAGCCAGCACAGCCGCAAAACTGCTGAATGCATTCTTGCTAAACTGGAGATAATCGTGGCTCCCCCCACCTGCGCGGAAGTCGGTTACAACGTCATTACCGAACTGCGTTCCGTTGAATACGAAGGTATCTGAACCGCCGGCGCCCGTCATAATGTCGCTCCCAGCCGTGCCGGTCAGCGTATTGTTGCTACTGGTGCCGTAGATCGCAGCACCCGTACTCTTTGCAATGTTGCCGGCCACATCCGTTGCGGTCGATGCAAATGTGTGAGTCTTGTTTGACAAAGCAGCGGTCGTAAAACTCCATTGTCCGTTGGTACCAACCGTCGTTGAGCCGAGGTAGGCCGCGCCATCATAGACCTTGATCGTATCACCGGCTCCCGCGATACCGTTGTCAATGACGGTTCCGCTTAAGGTAAAGGTCCCGTTCGAGTTTTTGACGTCACGAGTGATGACGTCTGTTGGTGCCACGGTATCGATCGTCACGCCCAGCGCCAAAGAGGCCGCACTTGTATTGCCGGTCGCATCACTCGCCGTTGCTATCAGGCTTTTGTGGATGCCGTCCGCCAACGCCGGGGTCGTATAGCTCCAGGCCCCGCTGGCGTCGGCGACGACACTGCCTAGCAAAGCCGCTCCGTCGTAAACCTTGACCGTTGAGTTGGCTCCCGCCGTACCCATCAACGTCAGCGTGGCGTCATTGGTGATGTGATCGCCCACAACACCGCTGTCGGTCGAGAACGAGGCAATGGTGGGAGCCGCCGGCGCTACTGAGCCTATAATCGGATCGACGGCCTGTGACGCTGCACCCGTGTTACCGGCTGCATCAGTCGCTGTGGCAGTGAAAGCATGGGCTCCGTCCGCCAACGGGCTAGTCGTATAATTCCATGCACCGCTGCTGTCAGTCGTCGTGGTGCCAAGCAGCATCGTACCATCGAACACTTTTATAGTGCTGTTGGCCTCGGCAGTGCCGGTCAGTAATACTTCGTTTGTATTGACGATCGCGTCGTTCGCAATCACGGGCGCACTGGGCGCGACGGTATCGATCGTCACGCTCAGGGCCGCCGAGGCTGCACCGGTATTGCCGGCCGCATCGGTCGCCTTTGCGGTCAGACTGTGGGCACCGTTCGACAGCGCGGCCGTCGTATAAGTCCACGCTCCGCTGCCATTGGCTGTCGCCGTGCCGAGCAGTATTGTACCGTCATAAACCTTTACAGTGCTGTTCGCCTCCGCTGTGCCCGTGAACGTCAGCGTGGCGTCATTGGTTATATGATCGCCTGCCGTACCGCTGTCGGTCGAGAACGAGGCAATGGTCGGTGCAACAGGCGCCGTGGTATCGATGGTCACGCTCAGTGCCGCCGAGGCTACACCGGTATTGCCGGCCGCATCGGTCGCCTTTGCCGTCAGACTGTGGGGACCGCTTGCCAGCGCGGCGGTGGTGTAGCTCCAGGCCCCACTGCCATTGGCGGTCGCCGTGCCCAGCAGGGTCGTACCGTCATAGACCTTGACCGTCGCGTTGGCCTCCGCCGTACCGGTGAGCGTCAGCGTGGCGTCATTGGTGACGCCATCGCCCACTGTGCCGCTGTCGGTCGTGTACGACGTGATTGTGGGAGCGCTGGGCGCCTTTGTGTCGATCGTCACGTTCACCGCAGGCGACGCGGCGCTGGTGGTGCCGGACACCGTATCGGTCGCGGTGAAGCTATGGGTGCCGTCCGTTAAGGCAGCTGTGGTAAAGTTCCAGGCCCCACTCGCGTCGGCCGCCGCCGTGCCCAGTTTGGTTGTACCGTCGTAGACATTCACCGTACTGTTGGCCGGCGCGGTGCCGGTCAACACCAGCGTGGCGTCACTGGTGACCCCGTCGCCGACAATGTTGCTGTCCGTTGTGAACGCCGTGATGAGGGGCACATTCGTCAGCGGCGTAAGCGTGCCGTCATTCGCCAAAGCCTCGCCCGTGGCAAGGTCGGTATTTCCCGTCCAGCCAAGCGTGTTAATGAGCGTTTGGCTGCGGGTGCCGTCCTGCAGGAACGTCAGATAGCCGCCGTGATCCGTGACGAAGATTCCCGGCGCAATGACGTTGTTGGTGAACTGAATGTTCGTGAGCGTACCGGCCTTGGCGGATTTGTAGTCGACAAAGCAAGGGAACGCGCCGCCTTCTAGTTGATTGTCGTCAATGACGACATTGCTGATGCCGCCAAAATCGTTGGTGAGATAGACGGCACCATTGTTGATTCCGATAATGGTGTTGTGGCGAATGGTAATGTTGCTAAAGCCACCCGACATCTGGATGCCGTCGTAATGCGGCGACCCGGATGCGCTCAGATCGTGAATGAAGTTGTCTTGGATAAGGGTGCCGCTGCCCTCGACATTTATGCCGTTCTCAACGTTGTAGATGTTGTTGCCAATGAATGATCCCTGGCTTCCAATGATGCCCATTGAATTGCTTGTTGCGCCAAGACCATTAATCTCGCAGTTCTGGACAATGGTACCGGTCACGCCCCGGCAATTGACGTCGAACTGCTCGGAGGTCGTTATTTTGCAATTCAGCAGCGTGACGTTGTCGGCAGCAATAGTCACGCTGCCGTGAATATCCAGGCCCTGGATTACCGCGCCCGGCGTGGTGATGACCAAATCGCCGTTGTAGACGGTGAGCGCTACCCCGGCCGGTACGCCCGTGTTGGTGGCATCCGGAAAGCCCGTCGACGCTGTACCAATAACCGGATCGAGCGGCGCCGAGAGCACGCTGGTATTTCCGGCCGCGTCGGTCGCGGTGGCCGTGAAATCATGTTTGCCGGCCGCCAAGGATGGCGTCGTAACGGTCCAGGATCCGCTGCTGTCGGCCGTAGTCGTGCCGAGCAGCGTCGTTCCCTCAAACACTTTCACGATGCTGTTTGCTTCGGCCGTGCCGTTAAGGATGACCTGGTCCGTGCCGCTGATGGCATCGCCGACAATGACGGGCGCCACCGGCGCCGTGGTGTCGACGGTGACGCTGAGTGGCGCAGACGCAGCACTGGTATTGGCTGCTGCATCGCTCGCCGTCGCCGTCAGGTTGTGCGTGCCGTTGGCCAGCGTTGCGGTGGTATAAGTCCAGGCCCCGCTTGCATTTGCGGTCGCACTGCCGAGCAGCGTCGTCCCGTCAAAGACCTTGACCGTTGAGTTCGCCTCCGCCGTGCCCGTCAGGGTCAACGAGGCGTCGTTGGTAATGTGGTCGCCCACCGTACCACTGTCGGTCGTGAACGAGGCAATGGTCGGCGCAACAGGTGCTACCGTGTCAATCGTGACGTTCATCACGGCTGAAGGCGCACTGGTAACGCCCGAGACCGTATCGGTCGCGGTGAAGCTGTGCGCCCCGTCCGGCAAGGCGGCCGTGGTAAAGCTCCAGGCCCCGCTGGCGTTCGCCGTCGCCGTGCCCAGCAGCTTCGTGCCGTCGTACACATTCACCGTGCTGTTCGCCACGGCGGTGCCGGTCAGCGTCAGGACTGCCGGGTCGGTGATACCATCGCCGACAACGCCCGTATCAGGCGTGAACGAGGTGATGGTCGGGACGGACGACGCTTGCGTACCGATTCCCGTCACCGAGATATTGTCCAAACGCCAACTCGAGGGGTCTTGTCGACCGTCAAATTCTAAAGTCGAGGTGGCGCCAGTTGCAGTAACGGTGAAGGTGTACTGCGTGTAGCCTTGCGCCGGCGCATTGGCCAGCGCCATGACAGTTGCGCCATTCCATTTGACGGTAAAATCGTTGGTGCCCGCGCCGTTATTCGCAAGCCAAAAGCTCAGCGTGTACTGCTTGCCGGCAACTGTCTGCAGGGTCTGGCTGAGGGTCGCATCGCTTCCCATCGCACCGATGGCGGCGGCGTATTGACCACTCTCCGCTTGGCTGTCAACCGAAGTCTGCGCCCCGGCCCAGCTCATGCCGTAATTGCCGCCAAGCGTCCATCCGGTGAAGTCGCCGGTCTCGAAGTTGCCGTTGACCACCAGATTCGGCGGGGCGTTTACCGTCACGTTCAAAGCGGTGGAAACGCCGCTGGTGTTGCCGGCCGCATCCAACGCCACCGCAGTGAAGGCGTGAGTGGCATTCGACAGCGTACCGGTCGTAAGATTCCAGACTCCGCTGGCGTTTGCGGTGGCAGTGCCGATCTGGGTCGTCCCGTCCGATACCTTCACCGTGCTGTTTGCTTCCGCTGAACCGGTCAGCGTGAGCGTGTTCGAAGTGGTCACGCCGTCGCCAACCGTACCGGTGTCCGGTGCGAACGACGTGATTGTCGGAGCGCTGGGCGCCTTTGTGTCGACCTTGACGGTGAGTGCCGTCGAGGTCGCGGTCGTGCCGTTCGACGTGGCGGAGATGCTAAAGCCGTGGCTGCCGTCCGCCAGCGTTGCAGTGTTATAGCTCCACGTCCCACTCGCGTTTGCCGTCGTGGTGCCGATCTGCGTCGTACCATCGAATACTTTTATAGTGCTGTTGGCAGGCGCGTTACCCGACAGGGTGAGCGTGTTGTCATTGGTGATACCGTCACCGACGATATTACTGTCTGTCGAGAATGCCGTGATCGCCAGCGCCGCCGCGTCCTGGCCGGGCAGCAACTGGCCGGTGAACTCATCGACATTGCCCGCGTATAAAGGCGAGTTGCCAGTGAAATAGACGTAGCCGAAAGCTCCGCCACCAATGTAGTTGTTTGTGACCTGAACCCCGGTAATTGCGTCGGTGCCGTGCGAGGCATCGGAATAGACCGTGTAGCCGCCGCCGATGAGCTGGTTATTATTGACAATGATGTTCGAGATCGGGCCATTGTAGTTTTGTATCATTATGGCGTCGGTCTGATTATGCGGATTGTTAATCGTATTGTTCTGAATGGTAATGTCAGAACTGCCGCCCAGAATTAATATGCCGTCATAGTGCGGGTCGGCCTGGGGATTGTTTAAGTCGTGAATGTAGTTGCCTTGAATCGTTGATCCCGATTCCGGAGCTATTCCCTGCTCGACGTCGTGGATGTTGTTTCCTTGAATCAGATGGCCGCCCACCACGCCATGTTGTCCCGGCGCGGCGCCGCTACCGCCACCATAGATCTGACAATTGAGTACAGTGCCGTTTGTCGCCCCGGAGCTGCTGTCGAAAAGCACGACGAACCAGGAACTGCCAGTTATGACGCAGTTCTGTATCGTCACATTGGGTGCTTCGATGACCACGCCGCCGGTAATATTAAGGCCATCGATGACAGCCCCTGGCGTGGTGACGATCAAAGTGCCGTTGTATGTGGTGAGCGTTTTCCCGGCAGGAACGCCTGTGGTCGTGGCATCAGGAAATAGCGGAGGATCGACCACAAGGGTCCCGCCATTCCCGTCGCTCGACAACGTCCAGCCGGAATGCAGGTAGTCGCCGAGCAGGTCGATGTGCGCTGTATTGGTCCCGTCGGTGACCGTTAGCGTGCCGGAATTGGCACCACCCGAGAACGCCGCTGTCGTATTGCTTCCATACTTTATACTGGCAAGATCGATCGCGTCGGATCCCGCTAGTCCCGAGATCTCGCCCGTGAAGGCAAGCGGGTTATCAAGCTTGAGCGTGCCGGTCGTGCCTGTGAAGGTCACCGATTGTGCGCTGGCACCATCAATCTCGACGGTGGCGCCATCGGCAACGGTGACCGTCGCTGCTGTGCCGACGCTGAACGGTGCCGGCCCTTCCATCGTAAGCGCCAGGCCCAGCGAGGACCCACCGTTAGTATCAAGCGACACCGCGGTGGCGGCCACGCTGCCGCCTGCCAGATTGCCCTGCAACAACGACGAGTTGACTATTCCGTCCGTGAGCGTCGGCACGATCGCCGAAAAGCCGCCGTTACCGCCGATATCCCCTGTGACCTGATGGTTGGCAGCGCCAGTAGAAGTCCCTTCTCCGATTGCGTCAGCCGTCATCAGACCAAAGTTGTCGATCGCATCACTCGCGATCGAACCGTCGCCCGAAACGCCATGTTTAAACAATGATGATTTGGTCACTCGCGCTTTCGACATTGCCACCTACCGTTGGAGTTTCGGGCGTACTACCTGGAGTAACGAGCCAACGGTAAGTTCCAGGATTGAAAATGTTGTTGGAAAAAGGGATAAAGTTTGAATTTGATTTGAGGGCGATTTAGCAGCGAATTTTTTTTCTGCACGATTTGTCGCGATTCTTCTTGTTGCACGATTTAACTCTTTCTTGTTTGTGACGCTTGAACATAAAATTAAAATCAAATTTGGCATCGATGTGGAGGATTGGCGTCGATGTGGAGGCATTCTTGAGAAGCCCTCACCTATTTTCGATTTGTCATGCGTCCCTGTGCCGCGGCCGCCAAGCAGCATTCACGCGGGCAGCACCAGCCGGCACAGTACCGTGGTACCAGGATCTCTCGAGCCCAACGCTGTCAGGTGAATGTTCGCTTTGGCAGGCAGCCAAGCGCACGCATTTTTGCCTGCCACCCCGCGCTAATGACTCTTCCAAAATTCAGTTGACGCAAAACGATGGATTTAATGACGCATCCCGTAAGATCCAGACGAGGGTCGAACGAAGGGCGCCCGGTCAGAATGTGGCGCGGATACCGGCATACGCTGCGAGCGGCATTCCAGGCAGAAACGCCCGAGGGTCGTTGAAAGCAATCGACGAGATGCCCTGCCTATCGAAAAAGGTGCCGGCCGCGTAATAGTGCCGATTGAAAAGATTCTGCACTAATCCAAATATTTCCACATTTTTGTCAACCTTATAAGAGCTGTGCATATTGACCACCCAATAAGCCGGGACTCGCGGGCTTTGATTGGATTGATCACCAATCAGATACTGGCTCCCGATGACGTTCAAGTCGGCGCCTACCGTCCAGGGTTGGGTGAACGAATATTCGAAACCGGCCTTCAAGCGGTGCTGTGGTATCGCCGGGATATGATCGCCGGGTGCCACAAAGATGTTGCCGCTTGAGTCCGCGGCCGGGTTGAACGGCGACGATAACGTGAGCGCAGTCTGGAAAGTCGCGTCGACGAGGGCGTAGTTGACATAGGCGCTCCAGCGATCTTCCGCATATCTCGCACCGGCCTCAATCCCTTGCCGTCTCGTCTTTGCGGCATTCACGAAATATCCAAACCCATTGATCTGACTGGGGACATTGACGATGTCGTCATTGCTGATGGTGCGAAAGAGGCCCAAATTCCATTTCAACTTCTGACCGAATTCAGAGCCACGCAAGCCAGCTTCATACGTATGCGACACCACCTGTTGAAGCGGTGGATCAGAAATCAGAAAATTATCGATCAGGCAGGGATGTACGGGATCGGCGCATCCAAGCTCGAGCGGGGTCGGAGCACGGTTTGCCTCCGAGTAGCCGGCATAGGCCGTCATAAGCGGTGTGATCTTGTAGGTTAGCCCCACAACCGGGTTGAAACGCGAATAGTTGTTATCGCTGTCAAGCGCCGTACCAAGTTCATCATTGAGCCTGATGCGTGCAACGTTGACACGCGCGCCAGCTGTCAAAGAAAGTTTCGACGTGATATCGAACGTGTCGGTCGTATAAATTCCCGTGTAGATGCTGCTACTGCGTAGGTCCACAGGCGCAAGATCGGCGGCCGGTTGCTGCACCAATACGCCGGTTCCGGTCACAAACAGACTAGAACCGATGGTGCCGAGTTCGCTATTACCCGTGAAGTGCGCCAAGCCATGATCGATGCTGACACCGACGACGAGGTGATTGTCGTAATCGATAAGTTTGGCTGAATTGACGGCCTGGAGCGAACCACCGAAGCTGGTGGCAGCCGTCCAGGTGCGGTCGATTTGGCCAAGGTTGGAACCATAAATATTTGGCACGGTATTTCCGGCGCCATCCAGAAGCGGCGTCGTGTTGTCGCCATAACAAAGCAGCGCCGGCACCGCACAAGGCTGAGCGTTCGTTGTATTTCCATCGACATGACTTTGCCAAAAGCCCCGGTAATAGCCATTGGCCTGCAGCGAAAACGTGTCGGTCGGCTTGAAATTGGCGTTAGCCTGGAGAAAGGCGAGCTGGTTACGGGTGTTCTGCGGCCAGGTATAGACACTCGACCAACGCTGATTGAGCAACTCGAGGGGACTCGCGGCAACCGAGCCAAGCCTGTTATCTGCACCCGTGAAGGATAGATGGAATTCAATTTGTTCACCGCGTGCGCCGAGGTCGAAATAGACACGACGCAACTGCGACGATGACGAAACATCCCGCCAACCGGCATCGTTCAAGGCGTTTGCTGTGATGTAGCCGGACAAATTTCCCTTTTGACCACCCGCTTGGGCAGAAGCGGCAATCCGCCCGTATGATCCACCACTGACATCTCCTTGCACGCCCTGATAGTTGAAGCCATTCTTCATCTCGATGGAAATCGCGCCACCCAGCGCATTGAGCCCGTACACTGGATTACTGGGCGCAAGCGTCATCCGGTTGATGGCCAATTCAGGGACGAAATCCCAGTTCACCGTGTCGCCGAAAGCCTCGTTGATGCGCGAGCCGTTTTGATAGACCGCGAGGCCTTCGGGCGTGCCAAGCACCGGTGACGCCGTGAAACCGCGATAATCAAAGTCGGGCTGGAACGGATTGCCGCTTTGGTCACCGCGCGCCACTCCAGGCAGCGCCCTCGTCATGGCATCGACCAAGCCTGGTGAGGTCGCGTGATTGAAGTCGACGGCCGATATACTACGAACGTTCGACGGACTCTTGTCGTGTTCGATCTCGGAGCCAGGAACCGGCGTGGTACCGACGACTTCAATCGCCGGCAACGTCAAGCGCTCTTGACCCCATCCTGCTGCCGTCGCCATTCCAGTCGCTATCGCGAGCGCTATTGCGAGCTTATACAGGCGCCACCCTCGTTCTCTGCAATTCTAGTCCTAACACCCCACTCGCTGCACCGCAGGGTTGGAGCCGTCTGCCGAAGCCGGCTTAATTGATAAATCCGCGCTCACGCAATTGCTCGACCAGGAGGCGAAAGTATTTGGGAGATGGATGCCTGTAGTCTGCAAATAGAGACGGATCCTGACGCATGTTTCGATCATCAATGACCGATACCGTTGGCGCAAGAGCAAGGCCGCGGTTGAACACTTGATTGACAATACTGTCGTCTCTGTTGGACTCGTACGCAGGGGGAACGACGAAGACAACCTTTTTGCCGTTACGGCGCCCCAATGCATCGATCGCCAGCAAATAATGCGCAATTATACGTTCATCACCGGCCTTGAGCCCTCGCTCGGACTCTTCGAGTTGATCTTCATTTTGAATGAGTTGCATATTCGTCCCTTCAGCATCATTTGAGCCATCCCGCCGGAATGCACCCCACCATTGGTGCCGTTGACAGTAATAATTCCCCGCAAAACGGCTGAATAAATCCTGTATCGTTACAGGCATACGACGCAACCGCGCGGGAATTGATCCATTCGCATTCTCGACTTGGCAATTTGCCGGGTCAACAAGTCGATCCCGATCTCGGTCCTGGAAAAAGCCAGAAATGAAGGTGCTGTAGTTAAAAAACTCGTGCAACCAATTCTCGATCACTTCCCAAATCATCGAACTGAACCGCAATGATTTCTCTACGATGCTGTCGCCTTCGGCGCCGACCATGAGGAGGTCCGGTGGTAGTTCATAGCCGAAATTGATGATGAAACGACCATCGTCTACGTTTGGCGAAGTGATCTGGACTAGGATCAGTCTCTCAGGAAGATGTCCCAGTTTTTCAACATGAAGCAAGTAGCGGTAGATTTCTGGCAAAGCGAGATTGGCAAACCAGTAATTGAAAAAGTATTTCACGTCGGCAAAGCGACCAAAGACATCGCTATTGAAATATTGAAAAATGTGATTCCCATAAAGCCCAATCTGGGGGGGCTCATATTTCTCAGCAAAGCCGAGCTTGATCGATCCAATCTGACGTCGGGTCAATCCGTTCACAACGAATATCTCACCAGCTCTCATAGCGTAAAAGTCAACTGCTGGATCGCGAAAGCCCGCCAATCGTGAGTTCGACCACACCGCGGCGCCCACAAAAATAGCAAGCGACAACCAGTATACGCGGAGCCAACGGCGTTGATTGTTCGAAATAATAGCCATAGCTAGAATTGAAAATAGATAAAGGTCTGGCTCAAAGAAATGAAAAGCAAGCCAGCAAACATGAGTGTCGCTAACAAGATCGGTGAATTGCTTATAACATTTTGACCCGGCTCATTATAGAGCCATTTGCTTTCGCGAAATCCAAAAATTACGACACCGATTACAATAAGAAAGAGCAAATGGGTGGGCTGATACACGCCCAGATGCCACGGCGCTCTAACGAGATGTCCAAGAAAAATCGCGTAGTCATCCAGGCCAAGAAAAAATAGCGGCCAGCCGAAACTAACCAGCACGAACGTCATTGCGACCGCAACCGGCGTGGGTAAGCGGTCCCAAGCGGCAGAGGTTGAATGGTACAGCACTACTAAGACTCCGTGGTATATGCCCCACGCGATGAAATTCCAGCCGGCCCCGTGCCACAGCCCGACCAGCGAGAATACGATCAGGATATTGCGCGCGTAGTTCTCGCGACCACCCATACGAATATAAACGTAATCGCGCAGCCAGTAAGAGAGCGTAATATTCCATCGTTGCCAAAACTCGCGCGGATTTTTCGAGAGATACGGCTCTCGAAAATTAATTGGCAACTCGATGCAAAACAGCTTAGCGAGCCCTATCGCCATTACGGAATAGGCCCAGAAATCATAGTAGATTTGGATTGACCAAAACCCAATCTGGGTTAGGTGGTCTATGGCAGTAAGTTGGTCAAGCGAAACGCTTTTTGCCTTTGTAATCGCTATCCCGCAGATGTCCGCAACAAAGATTTTGAAAAACAGGCCAATCGATAGCAATTTCAAACCAGATACTATATTCGGCTTTAAAAATGGCGTTTCCTGAAGAGCTTGCAGTTGATCACGGAGATCGGCGTAACGCATGATCGGTCCAGCAATTAGGTGGGGGAAAAAAGTCGCGAAGCTCGCAAACCTTAGCAAGCTTCGATCCGCCTCGATCTTTTTGTCGGAGACGTCAATTGAGTACGAAACTAGCTCAAAAGTGTAGAAGCTGATCCCCGCCGGCAGCAAAATACTGAAAAAAAACCAGAAATAGCTGCGCGTCGCAGGTCCGGCTTGCACGATGCTCAAGATGAAATTCAGGTATTTGAACATGATCAGGAAAAATGCCGGCACGGATATCGCGACAATAATCGCTAAAGGTTTTGGCCATTTTTTAAAAAGAAATGCCGTCGCGTACCCCCAGAGTATTGCAACAATGAAGGCGGCAAGGACCTCCATCCCCGATACGCCGTAGAAGATGAACGAGGCCATGACGAGCACAACGAGCCGCAAGCGCATAGGGACGGCATAAAACGCAATGAGCGTAGCCGGTAAAAATAGAACCAGAAATTCAAGAGAGTTAAAGTTCACCTGGCCTCGATGCCCACAATCGGCCTGCGATGTCGCCCTATTTGATCTCAAAGCACGGAGGCAGCTCCGTCAAGCAGTACTTCGAAGGCGGCGGTCCAATTGGTGAAGCGCATTAACTTGCAGATCGTCGACCAAACAGCGCACGTCGGAATGAAAATAATGACGGAATACACTTCTGAAACAAAACTATAAACTTAAAATATTTGGAACATTCGCGCATCGTCGGTCCGCGATGTTCTCCGCCAAACTCGGCAGACAGCCATTTGATCAGCGTGGGCTTCGGTTGCAGGATACCGGGCAAGCTTGAAAGCGAGGCTGATCGTTAGGCCTAACCTGCAGGTGAGATTCGACCGTTGACATCTCGATTTTCAAGTTTCGGTCGCGGGTGCTCTCCAAACCGTCAACTGAAGCTCATGGCGACAGCTATCGCACTTGAAGATACGCACTTCTGTATCTCCGCACGGCTTAACCCCGAATAGACGTAGTTCAGCCCCACATTTACAATCGGGCAACTCAGTTGATCCTGGGGTCAATAGGCTCTCGATTGCAGGCATCACCGCACCCTGGACTATCCCAACGCTTTGGACGCTATCCGCAATGCACGAGAGCAAGCAATGCCGAAATTAGGTCAGCCTTAATTTCAAAGCCAGGCAGTGCTGCATATGAGGCCAGCCATCCGTGCTTTCGCGGTGGATTTACTGACGCTCTTCCAAGATTCAAGAACTTTGATCCTAAATTGTATCGGTCTCGGCCAGACGCGCTAGATAGTCCCCATACCCGCTTTTACCGAGCGAACCGGAGAGCTCGACGAGCTGTTTGTGCGTGATGAATCCCATTCGATAGGCAATTTCCTCCGGGCAACAAATTTTCATTCCCTGTCGCTGCTCAAGCGTTTGAACAAAACTTGCCGCTTCGATTAGTGAGTCAAAGGTCCCTGTATCGAGCCACGCAAAACCCCGCCCCATCTTTTCCACATGAAGCGTATTCTCGCGGAGATAGCGTGCGTTGACATCGGTAATTTCTAGTTCACCCCGCCACGAGGGCTTGACCTCTGCGGCATAGCGGACGACACGATTGTCAAAAAAGTAAAGTCCGGTTACAGCCCAGTTCGAGACTGGCTGCTTTGGTTTTTCTTCAATTCTGGTTGCGCGACCGCCAGAATCAAATGCGACAACGCCATAACGTTCGGGATCGCGGACTTGATAAGCGAAAACCGTCGCGCCCTCGGTCCGATGAGTGGCATTGTGCAATAAGTCCTGCAACCCGTGGCCAAAGAAGAGGTTGTCGCCTAGGACCAGCGCTACCGGATCGTCTTGGATAAAGTCCATACCGATCAAGAATGCCTGCGCAAGACCTTCTGGCTTTGGTTGGACCGCATATTGAAGGCGAATGCCCCATTGGCTGCCATCGCCCAGAAGATGCTCGAACTGTGACCGATCGCCGGGAGTGGTGATGATGAGAACATCGCGGATTCCTGCAAGCATCAGCGTCGATAACGGGTAATAGATCATTGGCTTGTCGTAGATCGGCAGTAACTGCTTGCTCACCCCGCGAGTGATTGGATAGAGCCGCGTGCCACTTCCGCCAGCAAGAACAATTCCCTTCAGCATGATTTTGCACTCATCTCGCCAATCGCCAGTTCGTCAAGGCACCGCTCAAGTGCCTGCCGCCAATGCGGCAAACGGATGCCGAAGACACGCGCGGCCTTGCTGCAATCCAGTTCCGAATTGCCGGGCCGCCGAGCCGGCGTTGGAAACTCTGCTGTCGTGATCGCCTCAAGAGTCGGAACCTGCCGTCCCCGATTGGCCCAACCTTCAAATATGGCCGCTGCGAAACCATACCAAGTTGTCGTTCCGGTCGCGGTGAGGTGATAAATCCCGCCGAGATTTTCCGGGCTCCCCTCAATTTGCTCCACGATCTTAAGGATCGCGTGCGCGAGATCTTCTGCAGAGGTCGGTGCTCCGTGTTGATCGTCAACGACACGAATCTTGTCGCGGGTTTCGGCAAGACGCAGCATAGTCTTTACGAAGTTCTGCCCATAAGGGCTATATACCCAGGACGTTCGTATTATAACGGCCGCGGGATATGAATCGAGAACCGCAATTTCTCCCTCGCGTTTCGATCGGCCGTAAACGCCAAGTGGTGATGGCCGATCATTTTCCTGGTACGGCGTCGGCTTATTGCCATCAAACACATAATCCGTTGACACGTGGATGAAGGGGATTTGCAGCTGCGCCGCCACCCGCGCAAGATGTGCAGCGCCGTCGCAGTTGATCTTGAAAGCTAAATCCATTTCCGATTCGGCCTTATCGACAAATGTGTACGCTGCGGCATTCACAATAGCGCGGGGAAAACGAGCGTTTACGAATCGATCAACTGATCCCGCATCGCTGAGGTCGAATTCCGGACGCCCACCCGCAGACAGCGGCAACTTGCGTTCATCGGCCAACGCGACCAACGCCCGTGCCAACTGACCCGTTCTGCCAGCGACAAATATCGAACGCCTATTTTGCATCACCGGATTTATTACACAGTTTGGAGCAGACCGAGGCGCTCTCCGCTATAGACGGATTGACGCAATGGCTCCCACCATCCCTGGTGGTCGAGATACCACCGAATAGTGCGCTCTAAGCCGCTGTCAAAACTCTCGCGGGGCCTCCAACCAAGCTGCCTATGCGCGTACGATGCGTCGACAGCGTATCGCAGATCATGCCCGGGGCGATCTTTGACGAAAGTGATCAGCGAGCGCCGCGGCTGACCAGACGGAACAATTTTATCCAGGGTGTCACAGATTAATTCGACAACAGTCAGGTTCGTGCGTTCGCTATCACCGCCAAAATTGTACTTTTCTCCTGGTTTGCCGCGCTCAAGCAGAATCGCAAGTCCGCGCGCATGATCGTCGACATAGAGCCAGTCTCGGACATTCGAGCCTGTACCATAGACGGGCAATGGCTTGCCCTCGAGTGCATTCAAGATCGTTAAAGGTATGAGTTTTTCCGGAAACTGATAAGGCCCATAATTATTTGAACAATTCGACACGATCACCGGCAGGCCGTATGTTCTATACCATGCGTGCGCAAGGTGATCGGACGCTGCCTTGCTGGCCGAGTAAGGTGAGCTCGGCTGATAGGGCGACGTCTCATGAAATCGACCGCTGGCACCGAGGGAACCATAAACTTCATCGGTAGACACATGCACGAATCGAAAGCGAGCGCGAACATCGGGGGCAAGGCGCTCGAAGTAGTCCCGCGCGGCTTCGAGCAATTGATAGCTTCCGATGATGTTGGTTTCAATAAAAGCGCTCGCACCGGTGATTGAGCGATCGACATGACTCTCGGCCGCTAAATGCAGGACAGCAGTCGGCTCATATGTTTTAAATACCGCGTCCATTGCAGATCGATCGCAGATATCTGCTCGCACGAACTTATATTTTGATTCGTTCGCGATCGGATCAAGCGATCGCAGATTTGCGGCGTAGGTAAGCTTGTCAACGTTGACGACTTCGATGCCTTGACCGCCAACCAGCAACCGGCACACGGCCGAGCCAATAAATCCTGCACCCCCGGTTACCAACACGCGCATCTTAAATTGTCCCATTGTCATTAGAAATAGACAGGCAGCGCGCTCAGCATCGGGAGCGCCCTATCCTTCTCGGACAAAATAGCTTGGCTTTCGTTAACTGGCCAATGAATGCCCAACGCTGGATCAGCCCAGTTGAGACCCCGGTCGTGCGCGGAAGAATAGACATTATTAACTTTATAGAAGACCTCAGTGTCGGGCGCCAGAGTACAGAATCCATGGGCAAAACCGACGGGTACGAATAGCTGATCACCACCCTCCGCGGTCAATTCGACGGCGAGATGCCTCCCAAACGTTGCAGAGTTTCGGCGAAGGTCAACAACGACATCTAGAATTTTTCCGCGCAATACCCGTACGAGCTTTGTTTGCGTCAATGGCGGTATCTGGAAGTGAAGTCCTCGCACCGTTCCAGTAGCGATCGAAAACGATTGATTGTCCTGGACGAATTCATCAGTAATACCGGCCGCTACAAAATCTCGACGAACATAGGCCTCTACGAAATAGCCACGCAGGTCTCCAATGCGTTCAGTGCGAATAAGTTTCACATCTGGTAGCGATAAAGACAGAACATTCAATTTCATTCCGATTTGCCTCTAAAATTTAGAAGACCACTACAGAATCGATGGACCGACATCTCCCAGCCTTGTGTTAGTGACCCTTGGTTTTCAAATCGCCAATCTAACCTACCCGTTGAGTAATCTCACCCAGTAATGTTAATGCTAGCGCTGCAACCTCAGGGTCTGCTTTATTGATATAGAATACAAGCGTAACGCCTGAATGTCGGCGGGAATGCAGAAAGAATTTGCCTCGGATAAATAATAAAATCGGGACGGCATAAACAGGCAGGAGCTGAATTGCGGGAGTTGTTGTCTCTCGGAGAGGCTATTGAGTAATGACTTTGCAGACAAAGCAACCTACTGATAGAAACAATAATTTCAATCTCTTGCGCATTGTCGCGGCAGGCGCCGTGCTAGTTTCCCACGCATATCCGCTCTCACTCGGGCGAGGCACTCCGGAGCCTCTTGAACGCGCCCTCGGTATGGATCTCGGCACACTGGCGGTGTTAACCTTTTTCGCTATTTCCGGATATTTCATTTCGCAGAGCTTTAACAACAGGCACAGCATCGTCGAGTTCACAGTTGCACGAGCGCTAAGGATCTATCCCGGTCTTCTTGCAGTGCTCGTACTAACCGTATTCGCCCTGGGGCCGGTTTTTACCAAACTTGAGCTTTCCGCCTATTTCACTGATCGTGAAACGCTGCTCTACATTCCCAGAAATCTCCGTCTCTGGCCGTTGCAATACGAGCTACCTGGCGTATTCGGCGACAATCCCTACCCCAAAGCGATAAATGGGTCGCTTTGGACATTGGCTTATGAGGTCGGCTGTTACGCCATGGTGGCCCTTGTCGGGATCGCAGGGTTAGCGCTCAATCGGTGGCGCTTCGCCGGTTTCTTGGTGGTATATGCGATCTGGTACATTGCGGCACCCCTGGTGCTGAGCAACTACGGCCACCGCGTAATCTTGTACGATATTCATCTCCTTACCCTTCCCTTTGTGATGGGAATGGCACTGTTCCAGTTTCGTCAACACCTTCCACTGCGGCTCCCGTTACTTGTGTTGCTCGCGACGACCTCAGCAATGTCCCATGGAAGTCCGTGGTTCCACGAGCTGTTTGTTCTGACTTGGGCCTACGGTGTTTTCTATCTTGGCTTTCTGCAATACGAACCATTGCTCAATTACAACCGACTCGGCGACTACTCCTATGGGACCTATATTTACGCATTTCCGGTGCAGCAAGTTATTGCAGCCGTTTATACGGAATGCACGCCGGCTGTTATGATTACATTGTCGCTACCTATCACGCTGCTACTCGCCATTCTCTCCTGGCACTACATCGAAATGCGCGCGCTTGCCCAAAGATCGGTCGTATCAGCATGGCTTAGAGGAAGCGTGAAATTACCAAGCACTAACTCGCTGTAACGCAAGCGTCACAGCTCGAAACTCACAAAAATCGCCCTCACTCGACGAATGTGCCAACGATCAGGCGCCACCATTCAGGAGATCATTCGGTCCGCCGATGGCGGTCGTAGGGCCGTCGCCTGCAGCGAGCGGCGAGCGCCGACCACGCGATCCCAAATGACCGTCGCTATCCAGCCGCTTGAAAAGCCGACGAAGGCGCCCGCGATAACATCACTTAAAAAATGATAGTTTGCTCCAACGAGACCCGTGCCAACGAGCAGGCCAACGATTAAATAAAATCCTCTAAAGTGCGGATAGCGAATCCACAGCACCGAAATTACGGTACACGCTGCAGCCATGTGGCCCGACGGAAATGATTGATACGCGGCACCACCGTGCATGAAGTAGAATCCATAAACACCGTCGTGAATAAATGATGGGTTATTGTCGACCCAGGTTTCCGGCCACGTGCGGCCAAAAATGAACTTGAGCGCATCTTTTGTTACCTCGGTGAAGAGCACGCTCAAACTACAAACGAACGTGTTGGCCTGATTTCGTGATAAAGGTCGGCCGAAGATCATCCGCAAGCCAAAGATCACCGTCAATATTATTGCCAACAGAACAAGCGGATTTGGAAAGTGGGAGGCTCCGTCGACAACTTCGCGATGCTGATTTCGAAAATAATCGTGGACTAACAATGCTACAGGTCGATCAAGCCATAAAAACGCTGCCAGGATGGCCGCTACTGTGATCAGCAGACTGGCAAACCAAACAATTTCACGGAAATCACGTTTCATAGTCTTCGTCGCTATGTCCACAACCGCTCTCACACACCGGCTAAAATTCACTCGAAACCCGGAAATCATTAGACTGCCCGAACGGACGGTATCGTGCTCGGATCGAGATATACAAACTTGCCACGCTGGCAATGCAAACACGCCTTAATCTGGTCTGGGGAGTAACGCCGAGGCCGTTTTTGAGGCACACGAAGCTCAAAGGAAGCCATCGACGAGTTAGCCGCGGCGCCAACGTCAGTGGTTTTGTTGAGACAGTGCTTGCACGCTGTCTAACGCGCGGAAAGCAAAGTCTTCGCCGGTTCAATAAAGCTTCAGGCGCAGGCAGCAGCTACACAACCGTTTTGGACGACGGCCAGATAGCCGCCGTAGAGGCTGATGAGGCTATAACGAAAGCGCAAGCGTTTTGATCAGGCGGCTGCAGCAGCCGCGCTGCTTTTCCGCTTCCGCCACCAGGAAAATAGACCCATAGCGCCTAACCCAGAGGCAAAAAGTGGGAATGCGGCAGGAAGCGGAGCCGCTGACGGAGGATCTGTTACCCGCGCAGTTAACAAACCAGCCATTGTGCCGCCTGGGTTAGGCCCAAGCGTCAACCCGTTCACCACAACTTGCCACAGGGTACCGCCATCGAGGAATGAAAACGTGGCTCCGCCGACAACGGTCAGCGTATCCGAATAGCTAATGCTGAGGTTGAACGGAATTTGAATCTGTTGCGCAGTGCTGCCAATCGTCATCGTTTCTGCGATCGAATACACGCCTTTGTAATCGTGCGGCACAATCGCATTTACGCCCGCGGTAAACTGCAGGTTATTGAGCACTATTGTGCCGGGATCGCTCAGCGTGCCGGTGACGGCCGACCCTGTCAGCCAATCATATCCACTGCCAATTGTATCGCCGAGGCCGCTCAGCGAAAAACCCGACGTCGTGTAGCTGACCGCATTAGCAGCGGGCGCAAACGACACTATCGACGCCGCAATGACAAAGGAAACCGTCGCGGTTTTAGCCGCCAATTTTTTGATTATGTGCACGGAAAACGCTCCACCAAAGCGCCACATTAAAACCATATGTTTTTTATGATTTTTGTCAACGTCGTCTGACCCGAGCGGCAGCCTTTATCGAGCGTTTGCTGCGGTTTACGTGGGCCAAACGATGACTTTGTCGTGGGGTAGTTAATATCATGTACAACTACAGGTTGTTTTTCTATCGTCTACACACGCATGCTTAATGTCGCGCGCTACTACCAAAACTAAACGATGACGTGGACGTCCGACGGGCTGAAGAGCTAGTTGGTCTGTAATTTTCCCAGTGCGTCCTGTATTTTCCTCTCCAAGTCAGAATCTGGAGAGAGTGACAGCGCTGCTCTAAGCTGTTCAGACGCTTTTGTGGTTTGCCTAAGGGCAATATAACTCATCGCAAGATGGTAACGTACTAAAGCTATATTAGGCAGCGCGGCAGCGGCCTTTTCGAGCAGCGGAACCGCGGTCACATAGTCATCCCGGCGATAGCTGACCCAACCAAGCGTATCTTTAAATTGGGCTATCTGCGTATCCCGCAGGCTTGCCGCAAGAATGCGCGCTCTCTCAAGGCTGGCTTTGTCATTGCGATGATCGGAAAGCAGACTTGCCAAGTTGTTTGCCACAATCATTGAGCCGGGTTGCTTCCTCAATATCTGCTCGTATGCACTGATCGCGGCTTCATATTGATGTGTGTGTTCAAACGCATCTGCTATTGCTAACTGCAGGTTTATGCTGTCGGGCTGCATTTGAAGTCCCGATTGAATTACCGTAATTGCTTTATCGTAATTTTTTTCACTAGCGTACAAGCTGGCAAGCGCCTGATAACCGGCAGCATTCTTCGGTTGTTTTTGGATAGCCAATTCAAAACTTTCTAATGCCTGGTTGCGAGCACCGGTCGCGATCTGAACTTCGCCCATAAGGACCTGTGCTTCAGCATTGTCGGGATTTGCCCGAAGAATCGATTGTACGAAAGCCATCGCCTTGTCCGCCTTCTGCGCACGCACAAGGGCCCGCACCAAAGCGATCATCGGTTGCACGGCTGACGGAGCCTCATTGACCACGCTCTGGAAAATGGAGATGCTCTCGTCGTATTTTTGTTGCCCAAGGAGCGCCGCCCCCAGGAACTGATCACCAATGATACGGCCGCCACTCGTATTGCGGATCGAATCCGCAACTCCCTGTGCGGCGGCCCAATCCCCGCGTTTCAACTCAACTTGTGCCAATGCCGACAAAATCTCTAAATTTCTCGGTGAACGCTTACTCAACTCGGTCAGAAACTGCTCTGCTCGATCAATATTTCCCCGACGCAAGAGGAAGCTTACGTAATTGAGGCCTACATTCGAATTGAAGTTCGAAATTCTTACTGCGTCCGCATATTGTTTTTCTGCAAGCCCGACCGATCCACTGCGCTCGTATGCAAGTCCCAACAGCAATAGAATTTCCGACGATCGGGGTTGGTCGCTAAGCGCCTGCTGCAAGTCGTTTATGGCTAAATCAAATTCCCCACGGACTATTCGAACGGAGGCTCGCACTTTTAAGGCATTTGTATTACGGCTGTCCTTACGCAAAATTTCAGAGACGAGTGCCTCAGCCGCATCAATTTTGTTCCTCTTGAAAGCCATTTCCGCAAGCTTGATCTGCGCGGCAACGGTCTGGTCAGTCGACCGAGCACGACTCACCAGATTCTGAACTCGTTGCTCCGCGTCCGCAAAATTGCCC
Organism: uncultured Pseudomonadota bacterium; assembly: GCA_963762485.1. Lineage (GTDB taxonomy): Bacteria > Pseudomonadota > Alphaproteobacteria > Rhizobiales > Xanthobacteraceae > Pseudolabrys. Next base: position 90,286 of record CAVXLE010000017.1, read on the forward strand.
TGAGAAAAGTCAAAGTCCGCTAATGCAATCTGATATTCGAACACCTCACCACCAGCATCGATACGTCCAACGAGTTCCTGCCTGGCAGCATTTGGCCCTTTACTCGCATATAAAAAATGCACCAGGTCCAACTCGGCTTCAGGATTAGACGGATTGGCCTCGACCATTGCCCGAAGTTCCTTTTCGGCATCGGCCCCTCGGTTTCGGTCGACATAGAATTTGACCAGTTGCTTTTGGAATGCAATTTGTTCGGGATGAGCTCTCGCAAGGTTCCGCAGCAGGGATTCGAACTGCTGCATATCCCCTAATTCCTCAAATATTTTCAGTTTTAATAGTTCAACCCCAAGATCGGCCCCTTCGATCGACGTGGCCTTTGCAAGAATCTGCAATGCGCCTTTTGGATCACCGCTCGCCCTTCGCTCCGTCGCAAGAACGACCAAAGCGTCCGCATTACCTGGATCGAGCGCGAGAGTTTTTTGCGCTTCCCGAACTGCAGCGAATTTATCGTTGAGTTTGTAATATATAGCTGCTTTCAGCCCGAGTATTTTTGCATTTTGGCTGTCGACGTCATTATCGACATTGATCAGCTCGAGTGCTTGATAGACTTGGCCACTGAGAGCAAGCAGCTTGACAAGCTTGATGCGGGCGCCAACGTCACCAGGAGCAAGACGCACGATCGATTGTAAACTTCGAATCAGGTCACCCCAGTGTTGGGTGGATTCCTCAATCTGGGCAAGCAAACGCCACGCCGCCAGCATGTTATTCTTTGTCCGAAGCGCGTTTCGAAGTTCGATCGCGGCTCTCGCATAGTCGTGCTGCTCGGCCAGTTTCACGCCGTGTTCATAATAGACCTGTGCTCGGTCGTCGGGCGATCCAGGCTCTGAAAGTCGAAAAAAAGCTACGACCAAAGACCCGAGAATAGCCAGGCCGAACAGAGCCAAACATGTCTTGGTGAATTGAGCTTTACGCAACGGCAATGTTGATATTCCCTATAATTGACCAAACCGGACCGACCTGATCTGAGAAACAACCCCGGAAGGCAAAAATTCAGACAAGGTCGGTATGGAGTCGCGCATGAAAGCCTGCAGCCGCCGATCAGCGTCGCTCTCAGTTTCATCGCGACTGATCTGCGTAACCAGCCGAACTAACGCGCCATCAGTTCGGTTCATCACAATGGCGTCGGCATGCAGATACCACTTAGCTAAATACTGGCTAGCCACCTTCCTGCCCCGTTCATCGAACCAGTAGTAGACTAATTGCTTGATCGAGTTTTTTTCGATGATCACTCGATTCAGCGACCATGTCGTTCGACTATCACTGTAAGTGGGTCGTTCGACTTTTGTGATATTCCAACCGCTAGCTGGAATACACTCACTGGGGGAGTGAGGCGTATAGTTTTTTCTTTGCGATGCATAATACGCGACGTAAAGGTTAACTACCTCGCCATCCGATCCCTTGTAGTCAGACAACAGATAATCATCAGGACGAACTAAGCGTTCGGTATCCGCATCAAGTAGCAACGCATGTCCTTGCCATGGCCCGATCTGCTCTGGAAACGCGACAAAGCGCGGGCGATCTGGGATGAGTTCCACGCGGCCAGAAATGTAAAATCCGGCTAGTCCGGTTACACATAAAAGAAGTAGTGAAGCTACGAGCGGCCCTTGATTTTCCAGTTTGACCTTCTCTCGATGCGTGACGTCGAGAATCGGGAAGGAAAATACTTCGAAAAAAGACTTGCCGGAAAAGCGCGCTAATACATAGATCTCAAGCGCTAACATTCCGCCGCACGCAAGAAATATAAACCAGCCCTCAAAAAAATGAAGAAACCCATCAGCTGCTTGAGTGCCCCAATGATTAACGGTCACGCCGACTAAACCAATCCTAACACTGTTCATCACAATGGTGAGCGGAATGGCCGAAAAAAATACTAAAGCGCGCTGCCAGAGGGCGGCCTTGAAAAAATATGCCGCAAGAAAACTAAGACTTAGAAGAGGATAAATGTATCTTAGTCCACTGCACGCCTCGACAATCTGGACCTTGTAGTAACCCAGATCGATAACATTCCCGTCCAAATAAACTGGGATCCCAAACAATCTGATGAAAAGTGCACCGAGTTCGGACGAAATGAGCTGAAGTTGGAGCGACATCGTATAATCGATAAAGCGCGGCATCGGGATCGCGAACAGCAGAAATAGTATTGGAAATAGTGCGGTTCGGAGCAGCGGATATCCGCCCAGTCCAAGAACTAGACCGACAATCGCCAGAACAAAGCCGAGCTGCGAAAGGATAGCAATCGCACTCATCAAACCAATTATGTGCATAATAGCTGCGAGCAACACTAAAATCGGACCGGTCCAGACCGGACGATCGAGACTCGCATCCATCGCAGTGCGACGCATCCAAAACAGCCAAATTGCCACTATCGGTATCAAAAAGCCGTGGCTGTACTCTTCCTGGCTCGCCCATCGATCAGCCAGTTGCGCGAGCGTGCCGCTGAATGCGACCAAAGCCAGTAACGCCCCGGCGAGCCCAACAAGACCGACGCGAAATGCGTTTGCACGCCGCATTTCAATCGATTGCATCGACATTCCACGCCCTTTTTATTTTTATTGGCTTCTAAATTTCAAATTTATGAAAGCAACGCTAGTACGCGTTTAGATACGCTTTTCTTGAAAATAAGGTCATCACTATGATCTTCAAGTCGAACATGAAAGACCAATTATCAATATAATAAAGATCGTATTCTATGCGCTGTTGCATTTTCTCAAGTACGTCAGTCGCCCCACGGCAACCGTTAACTTGCGCCCAGCCTGTAATCCCCGGCTTGACGTTGTGGCGACGAGAAAATGGAACGATCACATTATTGTACAGAGCGTTGTGAGCAGTGGCGTGCGGACGCGGTCCGACGAGTGACATTTCGCCATGCAATACATTTATAAGTTGCGGCAATTCATCAATGTTGGTGCGGCGAATAATGCGTCCAATGCGGGTCACACGCGGATCATTTTCTTTCGCCTGTGTGAACTGGTTGCCATCCTCGATTGTCGTCATTGACCGGAACTTTAGAACACGGATTTTATTGTTGTTGAACCCATGACGGGTGTTGCGGAAAAAAACAGGTCCCGGTGTATCGAGTTTGATAGCAATTGAAATAATCAGAAATAATGGCGAAAGCACAACTAAGCCAGCAAGTGCAAAGGTGACGTCGAACGCCCGTTTAACAATTTGATCAAATTTCGACAGCGGAGGCTGACAAACCTGAATTGTTTGCAAGTTACCGAATTCAGCAATTTGTGAGCTTGCGAGAACATTGAGCGCATCGACTGGAACTATATGGACGCCCACAGGCAGCTCAGCCAACGATGATGTGAATTCAAAAGTTACGGGCAAGAATTCGTTATTCGCCAAGACAATGACGTCGTCCGTTCGAAGTACCCGAAGCTCAGAAATTATTTTTCGAATTGTCTGACTGCCAACAGACCCATCCTTTTTGTGGCCAATGGTGGGCAAGCGAAAAGAGCCGACGGTTTTGATACCACTCGCCTTTAGGCGACCCGCGAATTTAGAACAGTGAGAGCCGTCGCCGATTAGGACGACACGTCGAGCCTCAATTCGATTTGACGCAATTGCGGACTGAAGCCAAGAATAGAACATGGTCCGCGCAAAGATCACAGTGCTGCCGACACAGATAATCTGGGCTATTAAGCTGCCACGTGAATATACTTCGGCGGACTGTGTGAAAAAAAGAACCGTTAAAAATGTTGAGAATGCAAGCGCAACTACCCCAATGCCTCTCCATAAAAATATATGCCGAGACTGCCTTCGAAACGCGAAGAAGTTGTGGAACGCGATAGATATGAACAGAACTAATGCTGCAATTCCCACAGCCGCGAGAACGTACGCAGTGCTCGTCTGCAATGAACTATAAGTGACGAAATGATAAATTGTGCTCGCAAAATACGCTGAACAAGCGACCGCAAGAAATTCGACCATCGCGTATACTGTAAGCGCAGTATTTAGGTGGATGGCGGCCGCCGAATCGCCCGCAACACGGTCCGACTCATCAAATGTCGAACGGATTATCGGGATTTGACTCTCGTTCAGCGCATAGTTTTTTTGAAACATCGGACCCACGCGTCGCATCGCCAAAAGCCACATTGAAACAAGATGAAGGTTATCCTCCGTCTTCGATCACATTAAGCTATACTTTATATCAAAATGTCCGGGCAATCGAATATGCGGTGGCTTCTGGGGGTAAGGTTATTTGGGAACAGAATGTAGCGGAAATGGCACTCGGCCGCCCTGGGAACCCACTTAGAACAGCCGATTTATGACATTGCGGCGTGGCGGGTGCCTGCCCTCTCGGGCACTTAGCCTTAGCGTGGCCCTTGTCTAGTCGACGATTCGCACAATTAAACCAATAATATTAATAGTTTATCGGAGATCAGATTGATCATTTATGTGAAATACCGACAGTTGTGCGCAAGCATATCGAAATAAATGCTGCGCACACGTTGCTTAAAATGGCATTTCGAAGATTCGCAATTACAAAGATCATCGATCAGTGGCCAAGTGCAGTTGTTATAATTGGGGCCACGTTGACGCTTATTTGGGTCGCGCTGTTGATATGGATTGCGCTGCATTTACTGCGAATGGCGTAAGAAAAATCCGCATTTTTTTGCAGTGGACGACCTGAACCTAAGCCACAGTCGCCTCAGCAAAGTTATTGCAATACCTAGATTGGAATTCATTTCAGCCCGATAAAAAAACTCAATAGGGCAGGTTCATTGCCCTTATACCGCCACTCCTCACTTCTCCTTAAATGCCCTTTCAACCTGGTCCCTGAGCGGCTTTGTAAGATAAGAAAGCATCGTCCGTTCACTCGTCTTAATAAAAGCAACAACCGGCATGCCTGGAATGAGTTTGACCTCGCCAAGCCGTTCAACTTCCGATGGACTCAGTGTGATGCGAGCAACGTAATAGCTAACTCCGGTTCTCTGATCTTGAGTAATGTCTGCCGATATAAAGCTTACGGTGCCCTTGATTTCGGGCGTCGTCCGCATGTTGAATGCAGAAAATCGAAGCGTCGCTAACTGCCCAAGATATAGTTGATCGATATCCTGCGGTGTAATTTTGACTTCGACCATGAGTGTATCCGCGTCGGGGACAATCAACATGATCGAATCACCCGCCGCAACAACACCACCGACGGTGTGCACCGTTAATTGTTGGACTATTCCATTCTGCGGGGCGCGAATGTCCGTGCGCTTGAGTTGATCATCGGTTGCAACTTTTCGCTCGACAAATTCCGAGACTTTTGCGCGCGTTTCCGCAAGATCTTTAGCGACCTCGCTTCGGAGGTCCTGGTCAACCTGAATAATCTGAAGTTCGGTTTCCGTGACTTTCCCTTCAGATTGTGCTGCCGTCGCGATCAATTGATTTCGCTCGCCTTCGATTCGCGCCGCGTCTCGCTCCAGTGCAGTCAATCTGGTAAGAGGAACCAAGTTTTTTTCGCGAAGCTCTCGAACTCCCTCGAGCTCTTTGTTAATAAGCCCAATTTCGCGTTCTTTCGCTGCCGTCTGTCCGATATATCCTTGGATTTCTTTCTTTAGTTGGGCAATACGTTCTTTAAGCTGTGCTTTTTTTCCGTCTCGGGCTTCCCGCCGTAACTCAAAAAGTTTCTGTTCGGCAATCATCGTGCGCGCAGCATAGGAGTTCGGGTCCTGCGCCCTCGCCGTTAGCGTGGCCGGAAAATCAACATGATCTCCGCCGTCTCTTTCTGCTTCGAGACGCGCCTGTTGGGCGATAAGTTCATCTAGATTTGTAATAACGACTGAATTTGACGCTTTAGTCTGCGTCTCATCGAGACGCACCAAAATGTCACCGGCTTTGACATGGTCGCCCTCTCGGACGCGAATTTCTTTGACTATACCGCCAGAAAGATGCTGAACCTTTTTGACATTGGAATCGACAACCAACGATCCCTGCGCGACCACCGCGCCTTCGAGCGGGATCGTTGCCGCCCAGCCTCCAATTCCAAATACAAGAAACGCGATGATGACGAAACCTGCCGTCAACGATCGCTTAATCGATTCGTATGGCGTGAAGGCCGCGTTCATCCGACTTCCCACGAGCTCACATCGTCACCCTGACCGGCGTCGCGACCGGGACTGCAGGCCGCATCAATTTACTCATAACCTCATCTTTGGCGCCAATAATCTGCAGTTTGCCGTCTCGCATAACCAATACTTGATCAACGCCAGCGAGTGCGCTCGGCCTGTGAGCGACGACGATAACAATGCCACCACGAGCGCGCACATTCATGATAGCCTGCGTTAATGCACCCTCGCCGTCAGAATCAAGGTTTGAGCTTGGTTCATCAAGCACGATAAGAAATGGATTTCCATATAGTGCGCGCGCTAGCGCAATGCGCTGTCGCTGTCCGCCCGAAATAGCCATTCCAAGCTCGCCAATCGGGGTCGCGTATCCGCCGGGTAGCGACAAAATCAAGTCATGTACACCGGCCGCTTGCGCCGCCTCCAAAATTGCTTCTGGCTTTGCCCGCACATCAAAACGGCCAATGTTGCTGGCCACGGTCCCGTCAAATAGCTCGACGTCTTGCGGCAGATATCCGATATGTTGGCCGAGGACTTCCGATGACCATTGATCGAGTGTCGCGCGGTCTAAGCGAACATTGCCGCGCGCGGGTTGCCAAACGCCGACAAGAGCGCGCGCCAACGATGATTTTCCTGAACCGCTGGGGCCGATAATCGCTAATCCTTGACCGCTCTTGAGCTCAAACGAGATGTCACTGACCACCAACTTGTCGCTACCTGGCGGCAGTACCGCAACATTCGTAACTGAGAGAACTGATTTCGGTTTCGGCAGCCGCATGGGCTCCTGTTCGGCCGGCAACAGTTCAAGCAATTTGTACAGTCGCTGTGCACCTTGGCGGGCTGCGACAAATCCTTTCCAATTTGCAATCGCTAGCTCAACGGGCGCAAGTGCGCGCGACGTCAGGATCGAACTTGCAATTATTATTCCCGCTGTCGATTCTTGATGGATCACAAGATAAGCGCCGACCCCAAGCACAGCTGATTGCAAAATTGTACGAAAAACTTTCGAGATGCCACCGAGGCCACTCGCAATATCGCTTGCGCGCTCATTCGCGACGAGATAGTCGCGATTAGCCGCACTCCAGCGATCGCCGACATGGCGGCCCATACCCATGGCTTTCAAAACTTCAGCATTGCGTCGACCCGCCGCAGCGAATGCCGTGCGTGTCGTGGCAAAACGCGCTGCCTCCTTGGTCGGTGCTCGCATGCGATATTCGGTCACCAAAGCCAGCACAACAAGGACAAGTGATCCTGCCAATGCCGTCACGCCAATCCAAAAGTGAAAAAGAAAACAAATGCCGAGATAGACCGGCAGCCACGGTAGATCAAAGAACGCTGCCGGCCCTCCGCCAGATAGAAAACTTCGCACATAGTCAAGATCACGGAGCGGTTGCAGGCCATCGCCATCGCCGCGCGTCTTCAATGGAAGACGGACAAGCGCGTCGTAAACACGAGAACTAAGTGTGTAGTCGAGATGTGCGCCGATCCTTACATTGACTCGGTTTCTAATTACTTCGAGAGCTCCTTGAAGGACGAAAAGAGCCGTCGCAAGGACTGCTAGCCCGACTAATGTTGGCACACTCTGGCTTGGAAGCACGCGATCATAGACTTGCAACATAAAAAACGAGCCGGTGAGCATCAGAATATTGATGACACCACTAATCAATCCGAGACTCAGGAATATACTGCGACAGGACTCCAGGGCAGCACGGATCGTGGGCTGTACCGTTGCAGATGTGGCGTTGGAGTCCGATATATTGCGTTGCAAGGAAGCACGCGCAACACTTGGCTCATTGCTTTTGACGTCTGCAAAACCAAGTTGCGAAAATACGTGTCCGCAGAACGCCAACGCACTGTTAGCCGCGAGGCGAAGCCGTCCTGCTTTTTCGTTGCTGGTCGAAATTGTCAATTTTATCACCGCCCGCCTGCTCTGATGATGCAGGGTTAGTCAGACCAAACTTCTTATGACGCTGACGGAAGTTCCAGCGCAGGACTGCTCAAGCCCGATCAACCCTGATCGAACTCGTATACAATGCGAATGTCTTTATTTTCTAAACTAGAAAGCCAGATGTTTCTGGATTGCTGCGTGCGCAGTGACAAATACATCCGACTCGCCCCGTCCGATCCGCCCCGTCGCTTTGCCGCTTGATGCATACGAAAAACGGCAAATTTACTTAACGTATTATGGCTCAATTGTGTCAGAATGGAACAGCATATTTTTAAAGCTGAAGCTTAAAACGCAACAATGCCAAGCCCGAGTTTGCGCGATGCGAGCATTTTGCTTCGACTACTACAATCTTAAATAGTATAGTGGAACAGCATCTTGCTGAAATCGAAGTACTAAATCTGGATAAACAGCGCATAAACTTGTTATTACTTAGGTTCTGGTAGCGTTGTTTTGCAGGTTCGCGATGATTGCGCGTCGTTCGTACTGACCGCAGGCGTTGGTCTCGACGCGTCGACCTCTGCCGCCGATATGGCGTTACCACGAACGTCGTCCAAGGTCCCACTTGAGGCACCCGCATATAGCTAGATCGGCTTTTTCCAGCGCCCAGACCGGCTATGTGGCGACCTCGAGTGGGTCATTTCGCAGAACCCAGCTGTTGAGAGGCGAGCATCTCTTCTGCCGGTGGCCCGAGCATTCTTGCTCATTCCGTATGGCCCCACGTTCCCATCCAGAGTCGGTTTGAACTGTAATTTTTGAATTCTTGCTACCCTAGCAGCGCGGCAGCGCTGAGATCTTTGATCTATCAGCGCGACCTCAGACGATATGGATGTCGGATGCGTGCAGGTTGGAGAGCTGCATATTCTGCAGCGTTACGACATTCTGCGGATCGTGTGTGATCACGACGTTTGATCCGACCTGCTGAGCATCGTTTAGCACCGCAGCAACAGCGGCGAACATCGATTGGTTAAACTGTAGCGCGTCCGTGTTCGGCGTGAAATTGTTGACCGTGTTGTGTCCAAAGTTGGTCGGGAATACGAAGGTGTCGGCCCCAGCGCCACCATTGAGAATATCGTTCGGTCCGCCGATCAGGGTCGTGGGGCCGCCGCTAGCGGTGAGCGTCTGACCACCCACGTATCCGGCGGCCACCGTCGCGGGAATACCGATCACGCCGTCGCCATTCAGGTCCTGCTGGAAACTGGGCTCGAGCGATTCCAACGCAGCGCTCGTTCCCGAGACAACGGGGATATTTGAGACGTAGTTGCCGTTGCTGTCGGTGTTCCAAACCGTGTACTGATCGGCGCCAGTGACCTTCCAGGCAACCTCGTAGCCTGTTGTCGTCTTCTCCGCGCCAATCGCCGCCCAAGTACCCAACTGGCCGGCCAAAAAGTCCGCGCCGGCATATTTCAGCGAAGGGCCCGCGCCGGTGCCGTTATAAAGATAAAAATGGTTGCTGATCTCGGTCAGGCTGGTCGAGCCACTCGACTCAATCACGGTCGTAGTCAACGGAAGACCGATCACGCCGTCGCCATTCAGGTCCTGCTGGAAACTGGGCTCGAGCGATTCCAACGCAGCGCTCGTTCCCGACACAACAGGGATATTTGAGACGTAGTTGCCGTTGCTGTCGGTGTTCCAAACCGTGTACTGATCGGCGCCGGTGACCTTCCAGGCAACCTCGTAGCCTGTTGTCGTCTTCTCCGCGCCAATCGGCGCCCAAGTACCCAACTGGCCGGCCAAAAAGTCCGTGCCGGCATATTTCAGCGAGGGGCCCGCGCCGGTGCTGTTATAAAGATAAAAATGGTTGCTGATCTCGGTCAGGCTGGTCGAGCCACTCGAACTCAATCACGGTCGTAGTCAACAGCGGAAGACCGATCACGCCGTCGCCATTGAGGTCCTGCTGGAAACTGGGCTCGAGCGATTCCAACGCAGCGCTCGTTCCCGACACAACAGGGATATTTGAGACGTAGTTGCCGTTGCTGTCGGTGTTCCAAACCGTATACTGATCGGCGCCGGTGACCTTCCAGGCAACCTCGTAGCCTGTTGTCGTCTTCTCCGCGCCAATCGGCGCCCAGGTACCCAACTGGCCGGCCAAAAAGTCCGTGCCGGCATATTTCAGCGAGGGGCCCGCGCCGGTGCTGTTATAAAGATAAAAATGGTTCGCAATCTCGCTCAGGCTGGTCACGCCCGCTGACTCGATCACCGTCGTAACAGGAACCGTTGTGCTGAAGCCAAGGACATCTAGGAATTCTTTGTCCACGGCCGTGAGATTTTGAATTGTGTTGCTGCTGTAAAATTCATCGAACGAGTCCGTAGCGCCTTGCACGCCACTGTTGAGGAAATCGCTCGGATCGGACGTCTGACCGAAATCTGCGAGCTTGGTGTTGCCACCATCGATCGAAAAATATGCCGCAACTGCCGTGCTCCCCGACGAAAAAAGGTGGTTTCCCGGGCTCGTGTAGCGCAGAAGATCAAAAGGCCCCACCCCGGGTTCTCTACCCATCGCATGCGTAAATTCGTGCAGTGCGACGCCGACAAGGAGGTTACTGGGGATTTGAGTCCCGATGCCGACCGCGCCATCAACGACTGAGCTTGTCGGAGAAATGAACCCTAGCGCTTTGCCAACAGCCGAGGGGACATAAAAATTCGAAACGCCATTCAGCGATGCCGCGTTCGGCAACGAGTTAACGAAAGTCTGATCGAAGGCAGATGTTTCATGGCTTGCCAGCGATGCTCTTAAGCTGGTGTAGGATTCCAAGACACCGTTTAAATCGCCGCCCTCGGCGCCGGTCGTGATACCTGTGTCTAGATTATTGTCCCAATCACCATAGCCGACGCGGATTGTGACCGTGATATTGTTGGTTATTACCGAATCCAAAATATTGGCGGCCGTTTGCATCGCGTCCCTGAAGCTCTGGGGCGCCGCAACGGCTGAACTTTCATAATCAAGAATAAGGTTCAATGACATAGAAACGGTTCGTCGCTGCTAATGTCCTGCATTGAAGTCTTATGCAAAGACAACGCCATTACGAGTCATTCTGGCACAGGTTGGATTGTCTGGTGCCGCAGGTAAACGAAGAGTTACCGCCCGCCCTAACATCATTATCAATGCGGGATTGTCCGGTGGCCACGCCGTGTTCGCGTTGGACCAATATATTATTACTTGTCTATTGACGCTTAACCGGTCGGTGCTACGGCGCTTCGCTCATTAAGCAGCCATTGCGAGCGCGCGCTGGAGTCAAAATTGTTAAGTCAGCACGAACTCAGACGATATGGATGTCCGATGCGTGCAGGTTGGAGAGCAGCATATTCTGTAGCGTCACCGCGTTCTGTGCATCATGTGTGATAACGACATTTGATCCGACCTGCTGGGCATCGCTCAGCACGGCAGCGACAGTGGCGAACATCGATTGGCTGAATTGAAGCGCGTCCGCGTTCGGCGTGAAATTGTTGACCGTGTTGTGTCCAAAGTTAGTCGGGAATACGAAGGTGTCGGCACCGGCGCCGCCATTGAGAATGTCGTTCGGCCCGCCGATGAGCGTCGTCGGGCTGCTACCAGCGTTGAGGGTCTGACCACCGGAGGTTCCGTTCAGCACGAGACCAATATACCCGTCGCCATTCAAGTCTTGGTGGAAACCGGGCTCGAGCGATTCCAACGCAGCGCCTGTTCCCGAAACAACGGGGATATTTGAGACGTAGCTGCCGTTGTTGTCGGTGTTCCAAACCGTATATTGATCGGCGCCTGCGGTCTTCCAGGCAACCTCGTAGCCGGTTGCCGTTTTCTCCGCGCCAATCGGCGTCCAAGTACCTAACTGACCGGCCATAAAGTCCGCGCCGCCGAATTTCAGCGAAGGACCGGCGCTAGTGCTGTCATAAAGGAAAAAATGGTCCGCAACTTGAGTCAGGCTGGTCGCGCCATTCGCCTCGATCACCGTCTTGGCAAGACCAATCTGCCCATCGCCATTGAGATCCTGATTGAAACTGGTCTCGAGTGATTCCAACGCAGCGCCTGTCCCCGACACCGGGGCGATATTTGAGATCCAGTTGCCGTTACTACCCGTGTTCCAAACCGTGTACTGACCACTGCTCGTATCATGCCAGGCAACCTCATACCCGGTTGCCGTCTTCTCCGCCCCAATCGGCGTCCAGGCGCCAAACTGCCCTTCCACATAGTCCGCGCCGCCGAATTTCAGCGAAGGACCGGCGCTAGTGCTGTCATAAAGGAAAAAATGGTCCGCAACTTGAGTCAGGCTGGTCGCGCCATTCGCCTCGATCACCGTCTTGGCAAGACCAATCTGCCCATCGCCATTGAGATCCTGATTGAAACTGGTCTCGAGTGATTCCAACGCAGCGCCTGTTCCCGACACCGGGGCGATATTTGAAATCCAGTTGCCGTTACTATCCGTGTTCCAAACCGTGTACTGACCACTGCTCGTATCATGCCAGGCAACCTCATACCCGGTTGCCGTCTTCTCCGCCCCAATCGGCGTCCAGGTGCCAAACTGCCCTTCCACATAGTCCGCGCCGCCGTATTTCAGCGACGGGCCCGTACTGGTGCTGTCCAAAAGATAATAATGCTTTGCAATGTCGGTCAGGCTGGTCACGCCACTCGAGTCAATCACCGTTCCAGTTCCGACTACCGGATCGATGTACTGCGACGCGAGGCTTGTGTTACCTGCTGCATCTGTGGCGGTGGCGGTGAAGGCATGAGGGCCATCTGCCAGTGGGCTAGTCGTGTAACTCCAAGCACCACTGCCGTTCACCGCCGCAGCGCCGAGCAAGGTCGCGCCTTCAAATATTTTGACTGTGCTGCCTACCTCAGCTGTGCCGGTCAGCAAGACCTCGTTTGTATTGACGATAGCGTCACTCGTTATGACGGGCGCCTTTGGCGCGACAGTATCGACGGTCACGCTCTGCACCGAAGATGCCACGCCGGTATTGCCGGCCGCATCGGTCGCCGTCGCGGTCAGGCTGTGGGCACCATTGGCCAGTGCGGCTGTCGTATAGGTCCAGGCTCCGCTGCCATTAACCGTGGCACTGCCCAGCAGCGTCGCGCCGTCATAGACCTTCACCGTTGAGTTGGCCTCCGCCGTCCCGGTCAGGATCAGCGTAGTGTCATTGGTGATGTGATCGCCCACCGTGCCGCTGTCGGTCGAGAACGAGGCAATGCTCGGTGCCACCGGCGCCGTCGTATCAATCCGCAGAGTGCCGGCCGGATTGGTCACCGCGCCAGCGAGATTGGCGACATTGCCGGCCGCGTCGGCAACGGTCGCCGAATTGAAGTTGACCGCCGTCACCGTCAGGTCAGACGTGTTCTGCCCGGCCGCCACGGTGTAGCTGAAGGTCAAGGTATTGGTGCCCGAGCCGCCGGTATAGGTCGCGGTGCCGCCATCGTTGAGCGTCAGCGTCGGCGTCCCACCCGTGACCGTCACCGCGGCGCTCAGGTTCAGCGTCAGCGTGACGACGTCGCCAGCATTGAGAGCGCCCGCCCCGCTGCTGATTCCAGCGCCGGACGCCACCACCGACGCCACTGTCGGCGCCGTGGTGTCGAGCATGACTGCCAGCGCCGAGGTGGTCGAGGTGTTTCCCGCCGTATCGGTGAACTTCGCCGAAATTGACTTGCTGCCGTCCAACCCGAGATCGCCCGCCGTCACCACCAGGCTCACGCTGCCGGCCGCGATGTCGGCAGAGGTGATGGTGTGCGTCACGTTGTGCGCTAGCGCCGACCCGCCGAGCAGTAGTTGGACCGTGTCGCCGACTGCAACCGTCGGATTGAGCGCAACCGTGAAAGTCGGGCTGGTAATGTCGGTGATGTTATCGGTAGTTGAAGCGCCGGAGTCCGACGCCGCAATGAGGTCCGGCGTGCCACCGGTCGGCGCCGTGGTATCGATGGTCACGCTCAGTGCCGCCGAGGCTACACCGGTATTGCCGGCCGCATCGGTCGCCTTTGCCGTCAGACTGTGGGGACCGCTTGCCAGCGCGGCGGTGGTGTAGCTCCATGCCCCACTGCCATTGGCGGTCGCCGTGCCCAGCAGGGTCGTACCGTCATAGACTTTGACCGTCGCGTTGGCCTCCGCCGTGCCGGTGAGCGTCAGCGTGGCGTCATTGGTGACGCCATCGCCCACTGTGCCGCTGTCGGTCGTGTACGACGTGATTGTGGGAGCGCTGGGCGCCTTTGTGTCGATCGTCACGTTCACCGCAGGCGACGCGGCGCTGGTGGTGCCGGACACCGTATCGGTCGCGGTGAAGCTATGGGTGCCGTCCGTTAAGGCAGCTGTGGTAAAGTTCCAGGCCCCACTCGCGTCGGCCGCCGCCGTGCCCAGTTTGGTTGTACCGTCGTAGACATTCACCGTACTGTTGGCCGGCGCGGTGCCGGTCAACACCAGCGTGGCGTCACTGGTGACCCCGTCGCCGACAATGTTGCTGTCCGTTGTGAACGCCGTGATGAGGGGCACATTCGTCAGCGGCGTAAGCGTGCCGTCATTCGCCAAAGCCTCGCCCGTGGCAAGGTCGGTATTTCCCGTCCAGCCAAGCGTGTTAATGAGCGTTTGGCTGCGGGTGCCGTCCTGCAGGAACGTCAGATAGCCGCCGTGATCCGTGACGAAGATTCCCGGCGCAATGACGTTGTTGGTGAACTGAATGTTCGTGAGCGTACCGGCCTTGGCGGATTTGTAGTCGACAAAGCAAGGGAACGCGCCGCCTTCTAGTTGATTGTCGTCAATGACGACATTGCTGATGCCGCCAAAATCGTTGGTGAGATAGACGGCACCATTGTTGATTCCGATAATGGTGTTGTGGAGAATGGTAATGTTGCTAAAGCCACCCGACATCTGGATGCCGTCGTAATGCGGCGACCCGGATGCGCTGAGATCGTGAATGAAGTTGTCTTGGATAAGGGTGCCGCTGCCCTCGACGCAGATGCCGTTCTCAACGTTGTAGATGTTGTTGCCAATGAATGATCCCTGGCTTCCAATGATGCCCATTGAATTGCTTGTTGCGCCAAGACCATTAATCTCGCAGTTCTGGACAATGGTACCGGTCACGCCCCGGCAATTGACGTCGAACTGCTCGGAGGTCGTTATTTTGCAATTCAGCAGCGTGACGTTGTCGGCAGCAATAGTCACGCTGCCGTGAATATCCAGGCCCTGGATTACCGCGCCCGGCGTGGTGATGACCAAATCGCCGTTGTAGACGGTGAGCGCTACCCCGGCCGGTACGCCCGTGTTGGTGGCATCCGGAAAGCCCGTCGACGCTGTACCAATAACCGGATCGAGCGGCGCCGAGAGCACGCTGGTATTTCCGGCCGCGTCGGTCGCGGTGGCCGTGAAATCATGTTTGCCGGCCGCCAAGGATGGCGTCGTAACGGTCCAGGATCCGCTGCTGTCGGCCGTAGTCGTGCCGAGCAGCGTCGTTCCCTCAAACACTTTCACGATGCTGTTTGCTTCGGCCGTGCCGTTAAGGATGACCTGGTCCGTGCCGCTGATGGCATCGCCGACAATGACGGGCGCCACCGGCGCCGTGGTGTCGACGGTGACGCTGAGTGGCGCAGACGCAGCACTGGTATTGGCTGCTGCATCGCTCGCCGTCGCCGTCAGGTTGTGCGTGCCGTTGGCCAGCGTTGCGGTGGTATAAGTCCAGGCCCCGCTTGCATTTGCGGTCGCACTGCCGAGCAGCGTCGTCCCGTCAAAGACCTTGACCGTTGAGTTCGCCTCCGCCGTGCCCGTCAGGGTCAACGAGGCGTCGTTGGTAATGTGGTCGCCCACCGTACCACTGTCGGTCGTGAACGAGGCAATGGTCGGCGCAACAGGTGCTACCGTGTCAATCGTGACGTTCATCACGGCTGAAGGCGCACTGGTAACGCCCGAGACCGTATCGGTCGCGGTGAAGCTGTGCGCCCCGTCCGGCAAGGCGGCCGTGGTAAAGCTCCAGGCCCCGCTGGCGTTCGCCGTCGCCGTGCCCAGCAGCTTCGTGCCGTCGTACACATTCACCGTGCTGTTCGCCACGGCGGTGCCGGTCAGCGTCAGGACTGCCGGGTCGGTGATACCATCGCCGACAACGCCCGTATCAGGCGTGAACGAGGTGATGGTCGGGACGGACGACGCTTGCGTACCGATTCCCGTCACCGAGATATTGTCCAAACGCCAACTCGAGGGGTCTTGTCGACCGTCAAATTCTAAAGTCGAGGTGGCGCCAGTTGCAGTAACGGTGAAGGTGTACTGCGTGTAGCCTTGCGCCGGCGCATTGGCCAGCGCCATGACAGTTGCGCCATTCCATTTGACGGTAAAATCGTTGGTGCCCGCGCCGTTATTCGCAAGCCAAAAGCTCAGCGTGTACTGCTTGCCGGCAACTGTCTGCAGGGTCTGGCTGAGGGTCGCATCGCTTCCCATCGCACCGATGGCGGCGGCGTATTGACCACTCTCCGCTTGGCTGTCAACCGAAGTCTGCGCCCCGGCCCAGCTCATGCCGTAATTGCCGCCAAGCGTCCATCCGGTGAAGTCGCCGGTCTCGAAGTTGCCGTTGACCACCAGATTCGGCGGGGCGTTTACCGTCACGTTCAAAGCGGTGGAAACGCCGCTGGTGTTGCCGGCCGCATCCAACGCCACCGCAGTGAAGGCGTGAGTGGCATTCGACAGCGTACCGGTCGTAAGATTCCAGACTCCGCTGGCGTTTGCGGTGGCAGTGCCGATCTGGGTCGTCCCGTCCGATACCTTCACCGTGCTGTTTGCTTCCGCTGAACCGGTCAGCGTGAGCGTGTTCGAAGTGGTCACGCCGTCGCCAACCGTACCGGTGTCCGGTGCGAACGACGTGATTGTCGGAGCGCTGGGCGCCTTTGTGTCGACCTTGACGGTGAGTGCCGTCGAGGTCGCGGTCGTGCCGTTCGACGTGGCGGAGATGCTAAAGCCGTGGCTGCCGTCCGCCAGCGTTGCAGTGTTATAGCTCCACGTCCCACTCGCGTTTGCCGTCGTGGTGCCGATCTGCGTCGTACCATCGAATACTTTTATAGTGCTGTTGGCAGGCGCGTTACCCGACAGGGTGAGCGTGTTGTCATTGGTGATACCGTCACCGACGATATTACTGTCTGTCGAGAATGCCGTGATCGCCAGCGCCGCCGCGTCCTGGCCGGGCAGCAACTGGCCGGTGAACTCATCGACATTGCCCGCGTATAAAGGCGAGTTGCCAGTGAAATAGACGTAGCCGAAAGCTCCGCCACCAATGTAGTTGTTTGTGACCTGAACCCCGGTAATTGCGTCGGTGCCGTGCGAGGCATCGGAATAGACCGTGTAGCCGCCGCCGATGAGCTGGTTATTATTGACAATGATGTTCGAGATCGGGCCATTGTAGTTTTGTATCATTATGGCGTCGGTCTGATTATGCGGATTGTTAATCGTATTGTTCTGAATGGTAATGTCAGAACTGCCGCCCAGAATTAATATGCCGTCATAGTGCGGGTCGGCCTGGGGATTGTTTAAGTCGTGAATGTAGTTGCCTTGAATCGTTGATCCCGATTCCGGAGCTATTCCCTGCTCGACGTCGTGGATGTTGTTTCCTTGAATCAGATGGCCGCCCACCACGCCATGTTGTCCCGGCGCGGCGCCGCTACCGCCACCATAGATCTGACAATTGAGTACAGTGCCGTTTGTCGCCCCGGAGCTGCTGTCGAAAAGCACGACGAACCAGGAACTGCCAGTTATGACGCAGTTCTGTATCGTCACATTGGGTGCTTCGATGACCACGCCGCCGGTAATATTAAGGCCATCGATGACAGCCCCTGGCGTGGTGACGATCAAAGTGCCGTTGTATGTGGTGAGCGTTTTCCCGGCAGGAACGCCTGTGGTCGTGGCATCAGGAAATAGCGGAGGATCGACCACAAGGGTCCCGCCATTCCCGTCGCTCGACAACGTCCAGCCGGAATGCAGGTAGTCGCCGAGCAGGTCGATGTGCGCTGTATTGGTCCCGTCGGTGACCGTTAGCGTGCCGGAATTGGCACCACCCGAGAACGCCGCTGTCGTATTGCTTCCATACTTTATACTGGCAAGATCGATCGCGTCGGATCCCGCTAGTCCCGAGATCTCGCCCGTGAAGGCAAGCGGGTTATCAAGCTTGAGCGTGCCGGTCGTGCCTGTGAAGGTCACCGATTGTGCGCTGGCACCATCAATCTCGACGGTGGCGCCATCGGCAACGGTGACCGTCGCTGCTGTGCCGACGCTGAACGGTGCCGGCCCTTCCATCGTAAGCGCCAGGCCCAGCGAGGACCCACCGTTAGTATCAAGCGACACCGCGGTGGCGGCCACGCTGCCGCCTGCCAGATTGCCCTGCAACAACGACGAGTTGACTATTCCGTCCGTGAGCGTCGGCACGATCGCCGAAAAGCCGCCGTTACCGCCGATATCCCCTGTGACCTGATGGTTGGCAGCGCCAGTAGAAGTCCCTTCTCCGATTGCGTCAGCCGTCATCAGACCAAAGTTGTCGATCGCATCACTCGCGATCGAACCGTCGCCCGAAACGCCATGTTTAAACAATGATGATTTGGTCGCTGGCGCTTTCGACATGCTCACCTACCGTTGGACCTTCAGGCAAACGCCCCTGTAGCCATTAGCCAACGGTAAGTTCCAGGATTGAAAATGTTGTTGGAAAAAGGGATAAAGTTTTAGCGCGCAACGCTTTGATTTTTTCACAATAAGCCCCCTCTTGAAGTCTCCGGAATCCGGTTCGTTGCCGCCCAAATCAGGCCACGCGGCACGCTAGCACTATGACTTCCAAACGAAATATCCCCTGATCCATGGCCTACGCCGCGTTGAAGCGGCAAAAGTCATGAATCTTAAGATATCTGGAACTTCACCTGGGGCAATTTTGGGACGCTTTATGGGCTTTTCGGTTGTTTTTGGACATTTTTTCAAACAATTTATTTTATAACGAGATCAAATACTTAAACACAGGAGCTGCTGCGGAACACGATGGAAGCCCACCCAACAGTCCAAGCCACCTCGGCGGGGCTTCTCTCAGCAACCCTCTTGAGGGGCTAAACTGCGTGGAGGATTGGTTGCCTGAGGCCCCTGATCGGACAGCATACCGCGGACTCGACGGGGTTCGAATTCTGTTAGTAGGCATGCTCTAAAGAAAACGAGCGCAAGTTGATTAGAGTTGTAGGAGCGGCGCGTCCGTTGACTATCACGGCCCATACGTCCGCCACTCCGATGACTCGCAGGCGATCCAAAGAAATCTCATCGAACACCTTGCAGTTCTATGACTCGGTTCTAGTGGCCACCGAAAAGCAACACTTCCAAAAAACACTTATTACGCGAGCGGAAGATTGATTGCAACGGTTCACTATGGTCGCGCTCCCGGGAAGGTGCGCGCGTAGGCATCGACCTCGTGCACGACCTCCGTTGCTTTCCGGCTTACCAAGGGGCCCGGCATCGAGGCCGAATTACCGCGATTCCGGTGGTCGTAGTCTCAGTTCTCTCGTCCTGATTATGCGCTGCAGTAATCAGGAGCTCCATCGCGGATCGTCTAAACGTTAACTTCTCGCTTGCTTTTTGACCTGCGGTCAGATGCATGGGCTTCTCAGCCGTCAGCCATCCAACTCGGATAGGGCTCATCATCTTTTGAGACTATGTCTACCCTGCCACCAGACGTTTCAAACGGGCTCTCAAGAATGCGGGCATCAGAGCCAGTGCACCTCGCATCGCAAGATTGACGTGCCCTGTATTAGCGAACCCTTGGGCATAGGTTAAAAGGGATTTCATTCGTCTACCTGAATGCAGATATATATAACCTAAGTCTTTGTAGTGCCGAGACATCGCGCGATTGATCGCCCGGAGAGCTTCGGGGTCCCCACGGACTTCTTTCTTTTCTCTGATTTCCAATCGTAGCAAAGAAATTTTGTCTTGTTCTTGGAATTTTAAAAGAGTCGAGTCGCTGTAAACTCGCATCGTCGCAAGTTTACGATTATGATATCCGAATCGAAAACCTCTCGAAATTCTTAAATATAGTTCCCAATCTTCTCCTGACAACCACGAATGGTCGTACCCTCCGACGGTGTCAAGAACATTACGTCGAATCAATACCGCGGTCGGCTTTATTGGAACTTCCTCCAATAAGCACAGATACATCTCGCGGCCGGTAAAAACGATATCGTCGGCATTAGAGTGCAGCGCAAGCAGTTTTGGAAATGCATCCATACTTGCAGCAATCGACGATACTGATCCTCCATTTCGGATAACTTCAACATCGCAAAATACGGCGCCAGCCTCAGGATGGCGGTTCAGAAAATCAACCAGGGTGCCAAGCATCTCAGGTTTCCAAAGGTCATCTGAATCCAAATGCGCAATTACGTCCCCAGTCGCATTTCTAATACCGGTGTTGCCTGCTGCACTTACTCCTCGGTTCCGGTCATGTTTAACATATCTAATTTTGTCGTTCCGGAATTGCTTCACAACTTCCGCGGTGTTGTCTGTGGATCCGTCATCAACGACAATGATTTCAAAATTGTCGTATGTTTGGCCTAAAGCGCTCGCAATCGCTTCGCCAATGACATATCCACGATTGTACGTTCGTATTACAACGGAAACTTTCATAGCTCATAGTCTCGTCAGCGTTTAGACCTCTAGCTGAGCCGATGTGACTTCCTTATCCGTCTCGGTGAACCATCTTTGTAAGCAATCTTGCTTATTCAACTCTGGTCAATGACAGGCCCGGTCTCGAGCCAACTAATACATGTCGCGTTGTAGGATCGGTAACGCCGCTCCGAAGGGCAATCTTCGCACTCAGGTTTGTCGATTTCGCTTCACACTTTGGGTGCCGCAAACACCTGAACGAGCCTCTCAACCGCGCCTCGGTCCCACAGCACGTACAGCTCGGTGACGCAGGATCGCAGCTTCCGCAAGGTTCGCGCGTATTGCGGGAAAAATCCCAAGAAGAATCCAGCAAGTACCCCAATAGTGCACCGTGAACCCTAGAAAAACAGCGCTCGTGATCACGATGCCAAGTGCTACTGACAACAGCTTTTCTTCGCGGGAAAGATAACGCGACCCATCGACGGAGCCCAGCCAGAATGCGGCCGCCATTGTCAAAAAAATCAATAGGCTGCCGGGAATTCCGAACATCATTGCAGCCCTGAGCCAGAAGGCGTCCACGCTCGCACTTATTAGCGCGCGGCTTGCACGCCAGTCCCAATTTCCAGTCAAACCTATGCCAAATAGAGGCGACTGGAGCACTAAGGCGCCTGCTGCGTTCCAGATCGCTTGTCGGTACCAACCTGTCTGCGGGTCTATCAACCCACCAAGCGTTACAATTCTCGCGAGGGGATTTCTAACGAAGGTAATAATGACAGCCAGACCGACGCCGACGAACGACCCGAGCACTGTCCATCGCGCTGGGAAGCGCTTGGCGACAATATAGAAAAGTGCCAGGGCACACGCGATGATATAAGCCAGTAACGGACCTCGGGCCTGAGAAAACCACACACCGATAAGTGCAAGGCCGGCGATCGACCAACCAAATAGCCGGGACGGAAATGTGATCAAGGCCAAGGATCCGAACCAAATACAAATGGCGCCAAATAATATCGAATGTTCGAATGGTCCCATCGCGCGGACCAACCCATTCCTAAACACTGCGGTGTTTAGCGCGACTAATGGCCCCTCCAAACCTGCTATCGTGTAACCGGTAATCCCTTTGACAAAATCATACGTGAATAGTTTTCCAGTTAAAGGGTCGAGCAACGCGACAACGACCGCAAGAACCATTAATTTGCAGGAGAATTGTATTAGTCGCACTGAACTATTGACAGGACCAAGAAGGATTCGGAACACAAAATAAGCGCAAGTGAATTCGATGGCAGCGATCCCGGCTCCTTTGAGGCCCGCGAACCCGCCGGTGGCCACGGCTGCTAAGACCATCCAGATGCCTGCAGCCAGGGCCATCATATCGGATGGGACGAAGACGAAGTTGGATGTGTTAATGCGCCGGCTAAGGCGAGATGCTGCCGTAATGGAAAGAATAATAAGTAGTACTCGAGCGGCCGAAAGACGAAAATCTCCGACGAAGAATGACAGCCCTTCTGGGAGGAACAGCGCGGCCATCAACAATTTGAGATACAGCTCGTCACTCGATAGCGAGCCGGCCGCGGTGCGACGAATTGGTAGCTGTCGGTGATCATGAACGTAGGCGGATCGAACTGCGGACCCTCGCCCTAAGGAATGTTCGGTCAATGTGGATGCCTCCCAAAACTCCGACCAAGCGGTTCCCGATAATTAGCGACAGTACAACAGTGAGACGCCTGCAATTGATCTTATGCAAGCGCGGACGCGCGTTTCGAGACTTTCAAGCCCGCAGCAGCCCTGTGTTACAAACCGGGGTGCGCCGCATGATTGCGAGTTTAATGTCGCCCACATAATCCGATCATTTCTTCAATGCCGTGAGAGACGCAGGTATACTTCGTCGAACGTAGTCGACGACGCGAGGTGACGCCAGCGCATAGACAAGAGCTTTGTAATAGTGAGGATCCAATGGGTGTAACCGAACACAATCCCAACCCGTTCGTACGGCACCCCAGCGGCGCCCTGCTCGGCATTGATCGAACACGCTCTTTATAAAATCCGCCGCTAAATTATTGTCCATGAGACTGTTTTTTGACAGACGGGCGCGGTACGTCCCTTGCTGGGATACCTTGTCATAGGACAAGCCCCGCCGTTCACATGCTCTCCGCTCTACGTTGGCTACGAGCTCCTCCCGCCGGAGAGAGTCGCGCCTGGTGAGGGAACTCGGCAAGATGCGGTACCCATATAGGCACTCTCCCAATACGATCATTGGATGCCGCTCGCCCACCCTTAAAATATAGTCCAACGTTTCCCCGATTGGTAACGAGGGTTCAAATCGCAGATCACCGATGAGTGCCATTCGAAACATTCCCGTCGGATCAAGGGCTGGCATCCGAAACGCGTCGATGTCACGTTTGCACTCGGCTTCCCATTTTGGCGCAAACCCAGGCGCCATGGATCTCCCGTTCATAAGAAGCTCGTGACCGCAGAAGACCGCGGCCACCTGCGGCCATTCGAGCATGGCATGAACCTGCTTCTCAATTCGCGTCGCATCGCTAACGTCATCGGCATCTTGGATCGCGTAGAATTCGCCTCGAACGAGGTCCAGTGCACGGTTCATCGCAACAGGCTTGCCGGCGTTCACTTGATGGAAAACGCGAACGCGATCATCGGCTAGTAGATCTTCGACTGTATTAAAGCAGCCATCCGTGCTGCCATCGTCTATGATTATGATATCCAATTTTCGATAGGTCTGACCAATTATGCTGAGAATCGCCGGTCGCAGATATTCTCCTGCGTTGAAAACACACATGACAACCGAAACGAGCGGCAATTCAGAAAGCGCATTGCTTTTGTCTGAAAGAATGGCTTGTTCGGGCTTCACGAGTTACCTTCCGGGCTCGGCCTAAAAAGGTTCCGTATTAAGGATCCGCACGCTTCCTTTACGAATATTGAAGGGTTAACGCGAAATGCCATGGCCATTTCATTGAATGCGTTCAAATAGTTTTTTTGTCGAAACAGTATCCTCCCCATACTGTAATATGACCTTCCTAATGACTCAGTAAGGATCTGACGGCGCTCGCGACTAATATTTTTTAAACTAGCAAGCAGTTCGAGATAAAGACCAATTGTCGCCTCTTGATACACTAACGAATCTGAGTTGTACGCCTGGCCCAGCCGAAAGCTGTCATCGGAATTCATAACTGTCCCACATCCCGCCACCGCGCAGACGGGATATTGCAAGCCCAGCTTGTAAAACAAAAGCGTGTCCTCCCTGGTTCGAAGATGATCAGGAAGACCGCCAATTTCAATATACGCGTTTCGGGAGAGCACGCTTGCCTGCAGCATCATCGGTTGGGTCCGCATCAATGCCCATTCTCCAGCATCGCGTCTAAATTCCCAATCTCCGTCTATCTTGAACCCGCAGTTAACCCAATAACGATTTCCGCCTTCGTCCTGAGGTACCTGGAGATCTGCGAAATAAAGAGCGGCACGTCCCTTTGTATCGCCGATAGCGCGCACAATTCGACTGAGATGGTCGGGAACCCAGCAGTCATCGGAATCCAGAAATGCAATCCATTCACACTTTGCCTCTTTTACCCCCCGGTTCCGCGCCGCGGAAACTCCTGAATTCGATTGATATACGTAGTGCACTGCTTGCCCGTACAACTCCGCAACCTCGCGCGTGTTGTCGATCGAACCGTCGTCAATCACGATAATCTCAGACGGTGCGTACGCCTGTGCAAGCACACTGTCGATCGCCCGTCTAAGCATCTGGGCGCGGTTATAAGTCGGTATGATTGCGCTGATCTTGCAATCATCGCGCATGTCTGAAATTCCCCGCACGCAAGGCGATTTTAGGTCGCCGCTAAATTAATTAATAATGGCACCACGCTTTAGTACCTTTTCGACTGTTTGCTTTGGGTTAAGCGCCCAGTCTGCGACTTGGGCGCAAACGGCCGTCGCTAATTTCAAACGCGAGAACTGCCCGCATTCGGCAATACTTCGCTTGTGATAATTCCAAAACTCTTTGTCCCTAAAATGAAAGATGCTTGTAGCAAGAAATTGATAATAGGCAGCCAAAGTGCTGTTTAGACACTCGCCAAATTCGTCTGGCGTGAGATAAATTGGACCATACTCGATAAGATCGTAGAGCCTATCTACAATAAAGGAATTTAAATACCTGCACTTTGCACTAACTGCCGCTTCGTGATTTCTCTCGTAAGAAAGGACTTGGTGTACAAAGCCAAAATCAGTCTGCTGCAAATATTTTAAGCATGCACTTGTATCTGCGCCCGACCTCGAATTTGGATAAAAGCGCTGCTGCCCTCTAACCAAGTCCGATCGATACAAAAGAGAAGTCGGATTCGCAAATACGTTCGACCCGAGCAAATGGCGACGGCATGCTTCCCTTCCAGGAAGGACTGTGCTGGGGTATGGAAGTTCATCCCATTGCACGTGCCAATTCGAAGAACCACCGCTTAGCTGGTAGGAACCAACGATACTGACTGATGGGTTCGCGTCCGCAATGGCAACCATTTGCGCGATGCATTCCGGGAAAAGCCAGTCATCTGCAGATACGACTTTGCAATACTTGCTGTTTGGAGAAATAAGGCGAAATGCCAAATTGTGACTGGCAATAACGTCTAAAAATTCTTCGTTATCGTGAACGCGAATCCGTTTATCTTTCTCTGCATATTCCTTCGCGATTGCTAATGTTTCGTCGGTACTGCAGTTATTAACAATTGTGTATTCCCAGTTGGAGTGCGTCTGCGCCAGAATGCTATCAATGCATTTCCTTAAATATAAATCACCATTGTAAACGGGTGTCACTACACTAACCAGTGGAGGCCTTGCTATTCTCATGGAGGAGTACCTATAGAATCCAACGCTTGAGAGCACCCCCACTTTGGAGATACAGCAACATACACGTGCTGAACCAAATCCATACTGCCTTAGCAAAATGCGCGAACGGGGAGTCTCTCCCGAGGCTACGACAGCTGGTCGAGAAATTGCGGACTACATAAACTGCGTTTGCCATCGGTACAACCGTAAAATCAACTATATGGTAAAAATTAGAGCGAATCTAATACCTTGGCACACCCCTTTATACTAATGTTCGTGGCCTCGCTGCTGCGTCTCTCGCGAGCGAGTTCGAGTGTTGCTGAGTTTGACCCCTGCAGCGTACTGCTGTGACCGCGGTGCGAACCTAGGTATTCTGATGTTCGGCAAATTTAGATGAAAGATTTCAAGGAAAGAACCGTTCGCAGTGGCGCCGCCAAGTTTTGCGGCCAAGCAGCAAATTTGGTCTTTCGTTTTTGCTACGTGATAGTCATGGCGCGTCTCCTAGATCCAAAAGATTTTGGGTTAGTTGCCATGGTTACTGCTTTTACAGGGCTGTATGGAATTTTTACATTCACAGGCCTCTCAGCCGCCGCCATCCAGACTCCCACCATCACCAACGAACAGATTTCAAATTTATTCTGGATCAACTTTATCGTTGGGGCATTTTTGGCTTTTCTGTGCGTGTTGACCGCGCCAATGCTCGTCAAGTTCTATGATGAGCCCCGTTTATTGTGGCTGACGGTGATTGTCGCAATGGGATTCATCCTTAATGCGGCCGCTGTGCAGCATTGTGCGCTACTGCAGCGCCATTTGCGCTATGTCGCCCTAGCAATAATTGAAACGCTATCCCAGCTTGGTGGCTTCATAGTTGGCGTGGTCATGGCCGTCGCCGGATTTGGATATTGGTCGCTCGCATTTGCAACAATCACCTCGCTCTTAATATTCCTAATTTGCGTTTGGGTTGTCACTCAATGGATTCCGGGACCACCGCGTCTCAAGGTCGAAATCGGCTCTATGCTTCGCTTCGGAGGCACCGTTACCTTGAACGGCGTGGTCGTGTACGTCGCGTACAATATTGAAAAGATTCTTTTGGGACGCTTTTGGGGACCCGATGTGCTCGGGTTATATGGTAGGGCATACCAGCTCATCAATATTCCAACCGAAAACCTTAACTCAGCGATTGGGGGAGTCGCATTTTCCGCCCTATCGCGACTTCAAAATGATCCCATCCGTTATAAGAGCTTGTTCTTGAAAAGTTACTCTTTGGCCAACTCACTCACGATCCCTTGTACTATTTTCTGTGCCCTGTTTGCCAATGATCTGGTTCTGGTCATCCTCGGATCAAAATGGACAGCTGCAATCCCTATTTTCCGCTTGCTGACTCCCACCGTATTGATCTTTGGAGTTATTAATCCGTTGGCATGGCTGCTGCAGTCGATCCGGCTACAGGGACGCAGCTTAGCAATTTCGCTTGTCATCGTCCCTCTAGTCGTTACAGCCTATGTCATCGCTTTACCTTATGGGCCCACTGGTGTCGCATTCGCCTACTCTGCGACGATGACGCTATGGCTTATTCCCCACGTTCTGTGGTGCCTATACGGTACGCCGATTTCCCCGTGGGACCTTGTTGTAGCAACAAGTAGACCGTTTTTTTCGGCGCTCGTTGCGGCCGCTTTTGCAATTGGAGCCCAATTTTTAATTGGCGACTTGGCTTCTCCGGCATTAAGGCTTTTGGTGGCAGGTGTTATTATGGCAACTGTGTACTTTGTATTGGTTTTTTTAGCCTCGGAACAAAGGACCCTATATTTGGATCTCCTGAGAACGCTGCGAGGGGCATCCTCGCCCACTATAATAAAGGGGCCAGAGGCATCTCTTTCCTAGCTGCCATTGAGAGTGAACATGAAGTTACGCGCCGGTGATTGGGTGGAAGTGCGGAGTAAGGAGGAGATCCTAAGATCACTCGACAAAAATGGTCGGTTGCAGGAACTCCCCTTCATGCCGCAGATGTTTCAATATTGCGGCAAGCGCTTCAAGATCTTCAAACGAGCACACAAAACGTGTGACACAGTTAATCCTGTTGCGGGACGGCGGCTCGCCGATGCAGTGCATCTGGAGCTCCGTTGCGATGGCAATGCCTATGGCGGGTGCCAGGCGGCTTGCTTGATTTTTTGGAAGGAGGCATGGCTCAAGCCAGTAAAGCAAACCGATAAGACTCACTCGTTAGAATTCTTATCTGACGGTCGACCTAATGGCTTACCCAATCAAATCGGCTGCACGGAGGACGACGTTTGGCATGCAACCAGAATTGGAGAAGGTGACGAGACGAGGTATCGCTGCCAAGCCACCCAATTACCCTATTTCACCGCGCCACTTTCTTGGTGGGACATCAGGCAATATTTCGAAGACTATGTGTCAGGAAACGCAACATTGGGCGCCATGTTACGTGGCTTCGCGTATTCTAGCTTTTACAACTTATTGGCAAAGAGGCGTAGAATAGGACGCCCTGCTCGCTGGATTTACGATCGATTTCAAGCGCTCATAGGGGGTGTGCCCTTTCCGCGACGGATCGGAAGCAATTCTGCCGGCCAATCCGCCCCGGTCGGCACATTAAATTTGCAGCCTGGCGAACTAGTTCGAGTCAAGTCGTACAAAGAGATTCTTGCAACACTCGATGGAATAAAGAATCGAGGATTGGATTTCGACGCAGAACTTGTCCCTTACTGTGGAGGCCTCTATCGAGTCCGAACACGGTTGTCCAAATTCATAAATGAGAAGACCGGAAAAATGTCAACGATGAAGACACCGGCCGTGATCTTGGAGGGGGTGTGGTGCCAATCCAGGTACAGTGAATGCCGAATGTTTTGCCCGCGAGGCATCTATTCGTGGTGGCGTGAAGTTTGGTTAGAAAGAGTTTCTGAAGCGAATCAGAGCTCAGATGCAAATTGAACTGCGCCACGCGTTGCCACCTCAAGGCACCGCCCGATGCCACTCCCTTCGATCTTTCCACACTCGTCGCCACGTTTCTAAGTGTTCTACTTTGGAATTTGTTACGGCTTGGCTGAGGCCGTAAGCCACCAACCTTACAAGGGCCCACAAATCAAGCGTCAGAATTCCCAGCTTTGCGGCAACGGGATTCCAATGCGCCTGGAATAATTTTGATTTGGCACAGAACAGCCGCACCATTTTGTCAGAGCGCGCCTTCTCCGAAGCGCCGCCATAGTGGATGATTTGGGCTTCAGGGCATATCAAACACTTAAGACCACGCTGGGCGGCACGCAGGCACATGTCCGCTTCCTCTCCGTACATGAAATAATCTGCGTTAAAGCCACCAAGGGCCTGCCAGTCACTTTTACGCAACAAAAAGAAGCACCCGGTGACAATATCGACTTCGCGAACTGAATCGCGAGGCCAATCACCCATGGACTCGGGATTAAGGATCTTGGAGCGTGGAAATAAGGCCGCGAGTCCCACCCCGTTGCAAAAGCTGCTCCACAGGGTTGGCCGTGCCCAGCACGACGTCGGATTAAGCGTACCATCCGCGAATAGTGTTCGGCCCCCAAAAATTGACGCTTCCAAATGCTCGCGCGCAAACTTTCAGGAGAATGTCGATGGCATGATCCCGTACAACCGTATCCGGATTTAATAGCAACATCCATTCGCCCCGCGCCTCCGCGGCCGCGATATTGTTGCCAATGGCAAAGCCATGATTCTTCGCACTCTTGATCAGCCGCACCTGTGGAAAGTGCTCTGCGATCTTTGTCGCCGACCCATCCGATGAAGCGTTGTCAAGAACGATCACCTCGAAAGAATTGTCAATTGCCTCTTCATAGATAGAGCGAAGGCAATCTAGGGTAAGGTCGATCGTATCATAACTGATTATGACAATAGAAAGTTGAGGAAATTGCCCGTTTGGTTCAGCGTTGTCCATCTGACTTCCATTTTACTAAAGGGGCGATACCACAAATTCATAGGTTAAATGCCTGCAGGAAAATCTCCAAGTTGAGCAGGGCCCAAATTTGTTTTTCACAATTCCGCGTTCCATCTTGATGACTGGCTACGATGTCCTTCACACGATTGATATCGATGAAACGTGCTATCCGCGATGCGCTATTACAAATGTGGTCCCAAACAAATTCACGCAAGTCATTGCGAAACCACTCATCCACCGGCACCCTAAAGCCAACCTTCTCCCTTGAGAGTGTCTCCCGCGGCAGTAATGACTGCATGCATTTCCGCAAAATGTACTTTGACGTCCCCCTTCGCAAAAACGCACTGTCCGGAAGTGTGGCGACAAAACGAGCGAGTTCGACATCCATGAAAGGCATGCGAGCCTCCAATGAACCGGCCATAGTCATTCGATCGCCTCGCTCGAGCAGGTTGTCGGGCAACCACGACGTCTGATCAAAATGCAGGATCCGACGCAAGCTTGACCACTTTGCCTGAGTGCTAAACGGTGTGTCGTCCAATTCGCGCGCGTAGGCGCCATTCGACCAAATTTCTGCACGTGACTGCTCGCTGAAGGAGCCGAACCAGGTGGCCATGCGATCCTCGAAACAGCCCTCTGTTATTGCGTTCCATGCGGTCCTCGTCCGCCTATGCTCGCCAGGTAGCAAATCGAGTAGCGTCGACCCGGTCTTTCGGACCACCGGATTGCTCAACAACAATTCACGACCCGCAACCCAACGCTCGACGTTATGTTTGGGGTAGCCCGCCAGGAGTTCATCAGACCCCTCGCCACTCAATACGACTTTGACATCCTGGGCCGCGAATTTAGACAACATGTAAATTGGAATATCCGCAGGCTCGCTAATTGGAGCGCACCGGTTGCGGGTTAAATTCTCCAAATGGCCGACGATATCTCCGTAGCTGACAATAATTTCGTGATGCTGCGTTTTGAAGGCCTCAGCCACTCGCTTGGCGTGCCCGAGCTCGCTATATTGTTCCTCCTGAAACCCGATTGAAAATGTTTTTATCGGCAGACCGGAGTTTCTCGCCATGAGGGCTACGATCGATGATGAGTCGATGCCCCCCGACAAAAATGCACCATATGGCACGTCACTCTGCATCCGCAATCTAACGCTCTCTTCAAGCAAATTGAAGAATATGGCCTCGCCCTCGCCATCTTCCAATTCTTTTGATTGGATTTTCGCGTCCTGATAGACGGGACAGAAAAATCTCTCAATGTGTAGGCCGCGATTTGACATTGACAAAAAATGTCCCGGCGGCAATTTCTTGATTGAAGTGACAAATGTGTGCGGCCCCGGGACATATCGGAATCGCAGATACTCATAAACGGAATCGACATCCAAGGTTGCGGTGCAGGATGGATGAGAAATAAGGCTCGACAGTTCGGACGAGAAAATTAGGACGCCGTTTATTTCGGCATAATATAACGGCTTTTTTCCAAACTGGTCTCGCGCGAGTACGAGACGGTCATTTAACGCGTCCCATATCGCCAAAGCGAACATGCCGCGGAATCTTTCGAAACAGCGTTCTCCCCAATGTGCGTAAGCACGCAGAACGACCTCGGTGTCCGAGTCAGTCAAGAACACCTCTCCGCGTTGGATGAGTTCCTTTCTTAGGTCCTTGTAGTTGTAGAGCTCTCCATTATAGGAGATGACGTGCGACATCTGCTCCGTTGACATCGGCTGGGCGCCGCCGCCCAAATCGATGATTGCTAGCCGGCGATGACCGAGTGCCACCGCTTCACCAGAGGATGATACGGTCTGAAATCGACCTTCGCCGTCCGGCCCGCGATGAATAATTTGACGCAGCATTTCATCGAGAACGCGTTCGTCCCGCGCATTTGGTGCCCCGCCATACCAGCCGGCTATACCACACATTGTTTTCTCCGCGTCGGCGCGTTTCAGCTTGCGGACTTATTCGGACGATAAAAAAACAGGAACTTTCCCGCACCGCCAGCAATTCGAGCAGCGTAATTCGTTGTATCGCGTCCTTGAATGAGTGCAATAAATAGCCAACCGAATAGTATAGCATTTGCATGCAACCTACTGCCCATCCAAAGGAGGACTTTGCACGAACCCCAAGCGACCATTCTTCGATTCGACGATTGTACGCACTTGGCCTGCATGAAACCGACGCTTCATCAAATAGCGCGTGGTTAGGCGTTCTTCCGGAACGTATTCGTCAACCCAGGCATTTGCTGCCCAAATGAATTTTATTTTTCTGTCACGTAGACGAGACAAAAATTCTATGTCTTCGCCACCAATAAAATTATATCGTTCGTCGAATTTGTTTTGAGCACCGAAGCATTGACGTTTGTTGAACATGGAATTTCCCGTGCCAAGGTCATAGAGGCAATCGGAAATGTCATCACCGTCTGATCGATCAAAAA
Organism: uncultured Pseudomonadota bacterium; assembly: GCA_963762485.1. Classification (GTDB taxonomy): domain Bacteria; phylum Pseudomonadota; class Alphaproteobacteria; order Rhizobiales; family Xanthobacteraceae; genus Pseudolabrys. Next base: position 122,086 of record CAVXLE010000017.1, read on the forward strand.
ATCTGCTAACGATCGAAAAATTCAATGAATTCACGCTTGTGTCTGAGAGCATCGTCGATGGTTTCGCGTATTGGACCGAAAACCGCTGCACCACCCTGCAAACCATGTTTGAGCAATTCGTACAGCCAGGTTGATGTTGCGCATTCGTCATCGTCAAGAAATGCGATGTATTCGCCACGCGCTGCAGCAACCCCCGTGTTGCGAGCAAAAGTGACCCCGCGTCTGGGTTCATGGACGTACGCAATGGTCGGCTGATGACGCATGAGACCAGCAACAACGCTTTGGGCGCTCTTAGTCGGGCAGTTGTCAACAATTACGATTTCAAAATCCTCGGGCCTGATGTTCGCTTGGTTTAGGCAACTATGTATTGCTTTTACCAACAGGTCATTTCGCCGATATGTCGGAATTAGGATACTGACGATCATAGTTCGTACCAAGACTCTACGGACGCATAATCAAATTATTTAGTTTACATCACTCCTTCGGGACAGAAGAAACCCCCGCGCGTGCTCGACTGCAATCTGAATTGGCTCTATCAAACCGGCACTCGACCATTGCTTAGTTCTGGCCTGAGAATCTCGTAGGCCTTGACAAGTTTGTCAGCTTCGGCGGGCCATGAAAATTGCTTGAGCGCGCGCGCGCGCGCACTTTCGCCAAGTTTAAGGCGGAGCGTTGAATCTTCTATTAGAACAAGGATAGCTCTGGCTAACGCTTCCGGGGTCTCTTCGTCGGCGAATATACCGCACGGCCCCACTAGATCCATCGTTTCGCGAAGTTGGAAACCCACAACTGGCTTCGCCAAAAACATGTATTCGAAGACCTTGTTCATCGTAATGTTGTCAGTATACGAATTCTTGGGATCAGGAATCACTCCGATATCAAAACTTGATAAATTGGTGAGAAATTCGCGGCCCCTCAGATAGCCTGTGAATTCTACACAATCCAAAAGGTTCTCTTTCTGCGCCAAAGCTTTGACAGAAGGATAGCTTGGTCCGTCACCCACAATTCGGCATACGAAATTATCTATCCGGTGCTGCTTCCGCAGCACAGCAACCGCGCGAACCAGCATTTCGACGCCATCCTGTTCGCCAATAATGCCTACGTATCCGATCGTTAACTTTCGGCGATCTGGTGATTCTGAACCAAGCGTGAGCGGAGAAAGAATAGCGGTATCAGGAAAACTCCGAATGACTATAGTATCGTTTTTCCGCTTTTGAATACGTTTCAAACACAGCGCTCTGAAAGACTCATTCGCGGTGATTACCAGATCGGCACAGCGATAACTCAGCCATTCGCATAGACGAGTTGCCCAATAACCGAGCCCGCGGCGGCGGAACTTGGCGATGTATAACTCCGGACAAAGATCGTGCTGGTCATAGACAAACTTTACGTTCAGTAATCTAAATTGCATCGCAACGAGGAATAAAAGGTCTGGCGGGTTACAAACTTGAATTACGTCTATGCCATGTCGTCTGAACACTTTCCACGCCAGGCAGGTTTCGTGCCAAAGCGCACTCGCATATTCGAAAATGAATCCCGCGCGACCTCTTGCTTCTAACGGAGCAGGATGACGATAAATAAAAATTCCGTCGATGACCTCTTCATCCTGCGGATGCATAGCAGACTTTGGACATATAACGCTGACATCCCAACCAGCGCTGGCCAGCGCCTTGGCCTCCTGCCAGACGCGGCGGTCAAATGGCACGGGTAAATTCTCTACGATAATTAGACACGAGGGCATATAATTTCTCAAAGTGGATCGATTGCTTACGCTTGCATTCCAAATTCATCGTCAAAGCACTATCGCACTTCACACCGGCCGCAGAAATACAATTTCGCTTTCGTGTACTGCGTTAACCCAATGCGTCCTGCGCGTGTCAGACTGCCACGATCTTTCGTGCATGGAACGCTTCAGCATAGCGCTCCGGCGCCCTGCATTCCATGCCCCTTAACCGAGCTAGTCCAAGAAATGTGTCGGCATCGAACCACTGCTTGGACCGTTGGCTGCCAAAGTGCGTATTCAATAACTCGATCTTGCGCTCCAGGGTAGCCGCCGAAACAGGCACGTACATGTTCGGTTGCCCCATATCGCCATCCCACTTGGGAACTTCATATTCGAGAATGAAGTGGTCTCGAAACGTGTTCCAGGTCAGACGACAAACTTGACGATGATCCTGGTGCGCGTCGTCGCGACGATGTGTGAAAATCACGTCGGGATTGACCCGCGATTTAAGCGCTTCGAACCAAAGCTTCACTGCTTCCCCTTGCTCCGGAAAAAAGCCGTCCCGAAACGACATGATTTCGACCTGCGTCTTCGCCGCCCCCATCAGAAAGTCCGCAGCCGATGCCCTCGCCTCTATCTCGCGCTCGCCGACCCCGCTGAGGACGCACCAATGGACATCGAGCAGCGCGCCGCGCTCGACCAGGTTCAAAAGGGTTCCACCCGCGCCGATCTCGATGTCGTCCGAATGAGCTCCCAGACAGAGGACCGACAGGCGTTTGCCGGCTGTTGCAAGTTGCAGCGCCTTCATCACCAATTCACCTCGACGGCGGCACGCCTTGGGAGACACGCCACGGCGTCTCCCCGCGCTCCACCATTTCCTCAAGCGCCTGCCGATCTCGGAGCGTATCCATTGCCCGCCAGAATCCGTCGTACTTGTACGCCATCAGACGCCCTTCCCCGATCAGGCGGTTGAACGGCTCAAGGACGAGCTCTTCCCCGTCGCGGATATAATCAAAGATCTTGTTACGAAAAATAAAATACCCGCCATTGATCCAGACTTCCGACTGGTCGCTCATACGGAAATTGCGCACTGCATTCTTGTCGTCAAACTCTACGAGGTGAAAGCTGAACGGGGGGCGAACCGCGATGAAGCAACCGATCGCTTGGCTGCTTTTGAAGCGCTCGATCATTTCCGGTAACGGTGCATCGGTCAGCCCGTCGCTATAATTAGCAAGGAAAATCTCCTCGTCAGCCACGAGGCGCTTCACCGCCAACAAGCGTTCGCCAATATTGCGCCAGATCCCCGTGTCGATCAACGTGATACGCCAATCCGGCGGCGGTTCGCCGAGGATTTCGATTTTCTTGCCGAAATCGGAAATGATGCAGTCGTTGTTGGTCGTCTGATCGTAGTTTAGAAAATAGTCTTTGACCACGTTTGCCTTGTAGCCGAGGCACAGGACGAAATCTTGATGCCCATATTGGCTATAGTACTGCATGACGTGCCAAAGGATTGGCTGGTGACCCACCGGAATCATCGGCTTTGGAATGTTCTCCGCGTAGTCGCGGATGCGCGTGCCGAGCCCGCCACAGAACAAGACGACCTTCATGACGCCAGTTCTCGTGGATCAATCACGCCAACGCTGGGGATTGGAATAATGAACTTGCAACCCCATTCGCCAACGTGGCGCATGCTTGTAACGATTTCATTCTTCAAGTTCCACGGCAAGATGAGCAGGTAATCTGGCCGCGCTTCGTCGATGGCGGAAACCGGATAAATTGGTATGTGCATTCCTGGCGTGTAGCGACCGTGTTTGTACGGGTTGCGGTCAACAGTGAAGTCGAGGATGTCGGTTCCAATCCCGCAATAGTTGAGCAAGGTGTTTCCTTTGCCGGGCGCGCCATATCCACAAATCTTGGCGCCCTGCTCTTTGCATTCAATCAAGAATGACAGGAGCTGGCGCTTGGTGCGGTAAACCTGCGCGGCAAAACGTGAGTAGTAGCCAATGTTCTCGAAGCCGATAGTGCGTTCGTGAGCGAGTAAAGCACCTACTCTTGGCAGCGTCGAGTGCTTGGCGCCGGCTCGGCAAAGGTACACCCGCAGTGAGCCGCCATGGGTGGAAAGATGCTCGACATCAAACACTCTAAGGCCGTGTTTGGTCGCGAGTCGATCAATCGTCACCAGCGAAAAATATGAAAAGTGCTCGTGATAAATCGTATCGAATTGGTTTTCGTTGATCAGCCGCTCGAGGTGAGGAAACTCGAGTGTAATCACCCCGTTTGGCGCCAGAAGGTGCGCCATCCCCGCGGTGAAGTCGTTAAGGTCGGGCACCTGCGCCAGGACGTTGTTGCCAATGATAAGATCTGCCGGCCGCCCCTCGGAGATCAGGCGCTTGGCAAGTTTCAGACCAAAGAATTCAACAAGTGTCGGGATATCTTTCTGGCGCGCAACTTCAGCGACATTAGCGGCTGGCTCAATGCCCGTAACGGGGATACCAAATGGGAGGAAATGCTGAAGCAGATATCCATCGTTGCTTGCAATTTCGTAGACTTGGCTATTTGGCCCGAGACCAAACCGATTGGCTATCATATTGCAATACTGACGTGCATGTTCCACCCAAGACGTGGAATAGGAGGAAAAATATGCGTATTCCGTGAAGATATGTTCCGGCTTCACGTATTCCTGCAGTTGCACCAGGAAACATTCACCGCATACAAGCACATGTAGTGGATAGTAGGGCTCCATTTGGTTGATCTCGCTCGCAGCGAGGAAACTTTCGCAGAGCGGAGACATTCCCAAATTGACAAAAGTCGTCGCGAGCGAAGCATTACACAGTCGACAATTTCGGTGCCGCAGTGTGACGTGGTTCACAATTGGGTGCTCTTGGTCGGCCGAATAAAACGGTCTAACTTGATTGGCCGGTGACATCATAATACTTACCTTGCGGCTGAACAGCTTTTACTATTCGTTTCTATCGAGCGCTTAGCGCACAAGCCAACTTAATATCGCACAATCGATGGACTTTGCATGACAGCCGGCCAAGATGGTAAACTTCATAGTTTGTAATTGTATTCTCGCTCAACCTTGAAAAACGGTCCATTTACAGCACGTGTTAGCCTATATGTTCCCCTTCAGATTTCTTCGCCAAATTTGCATTGGCGCCCTGCTGATTAGTAACTTAGATTCAGCTTCTGCTCAGCCCTCGTATCCGAACGGGTTTCCAAGCGACCCAGGTTTTTTTCCCATCGGGGTATGGTTACAATCCCCTGCGCGTGCCCGGAATTACAAAGCGATCGGCATTAATACCTTCGTTGGGCTTTCGAACGGTCCCACGGAAGTACAGCTCGCCGAACTCGCGAAAAACGAAATGTTCGTCGTCGCCTCACAAAATGAGGTCGCGCTGGCATCGGTTAATCGAGGCATCATCAAAGGGTGGCTGCATGCGGATGAGCCCGATAATGCCCAGCCTATCGCATTGGGACTTTACGGCACGTGCATTCCCGCGACGACCGTCGTTCGTCGAACCCAAAAAATGAAATCCCGGGACCCAACCCGACCGGTGATGATCAACTTCGGACAGGGCGTCGCGAACGAATTCTGGCGGGGCCGCGGCCCCTGCACTGGTGATAAAGCATATTATTCCATCGCAGCTCAAGATGCGGATATTCTGTCTTTCGATATCTATCCTGTCGGATCAGATACCCCGCAGATCAAAGGTAAACTGGAATATGTTGCACGCGGCGTAACGAATTTGATTAATCTGGCCGTCAATCACCAAAAAGTCTGGACCGTGATCGAGACCACTGCACTTGATCCAAAACATGCCGTTACTCCCGCTCAGGTTCGCTCCGAAGTTTGGATGGCCATCATTCATGGCGCAACGGGTATCGTGTATTTTGTGCACGAATTCGCACCGGCATTTCGTGAGGATGCCATCTTCCGTCATCCCGATGTCGCTCAGGAAGTTGCCAAAACAAACGCCCTCATCAAATCGTTGGCAATACCACTAAGTACCCCGGGCGTGGCTGGCAAATTAACGGTACAATCAATTAGTACGCCGATTGCTACAATGGTGAAGCAACACGAAAACGTTATTTATGTCTTTGCGGTTGCAATGAATAATTCTGCTTCGAAGCCAAGATTTGCAATTAAAGGCTTCGACGCAACCAAAGCAATCGTAATCGGCGAGGACCGTAGCATATCGATAACGGACGGCGTATTCGAAGACTCTTTTGAGGGTTATGGGGTCCATATCTACAAAATACTTTGAGTGGCTTCACTTGAGCCTGCCGCCTAGATAAAATTATGGGCAGCGATTAGTCACACGATTTCATAATGACGTTCAGATAATGATGACGCCAGAATGGATCGTCCAATTAGGTATGGCTGACGCCCCCAAATCGGCGCCGAGCAGGAGCTATTGAAGATGGCGGTTGATCGGCCATTAGATTGTTCGCGATTGAACACGCGTGCATGTTTTAGACTAATCGCAAGAACATTTTGCGAAAGCGCATTTTTCTGCAGCCGGCGTTCCACACACTTAATAGTCTAGATTGCACGAAGGCGGCAAATAAATGTACATGTTCAAGGACCAAATAGCCGTCATTACCGGAGGCGGAACCGGAGTAGGATCTGCGATAGCTCTCGCCCTCGCAATGGAGGGAGCTAAGATTCACCTGATTGGTCGCAGACCGGACGTATTGGAATCTGTCGCCGCAAAGGCGCGCAGTTTAGGAACTGAAGCCAGATGTTATTCAGCTGATCTTGCCAGTAACTTTGGCCAACTTGAACTTTCGCAAAACCTGATTCGCGATCTTCCGCACGTCGATATCCTCATACAGAGCGCTGGGGTTCATTTCACTGGTTCAATCGAGCACGCTTCCCCTACAGATTTTGATAGGCTGTATCAAACAAATATGCGCGCTCCCTACGTCTTGACGCAGGCTCTGTTACCAACGTTAAAGAAACGCCGTGGTCAGGTCGTGTTTATCAATTCAAGCAGTGGTATTGCTGCAAAGCCCATGACTGCACAATATGATGCCACCAAGCATGCTCTCAAGGCAATCGCTGACAGCTTACGAGGCGAAGTAAATGTGCACGGCGTTCGCGTATTAAGCGTTTACCTCGGACGAACTGCCAGTGAAATGCAAGAGAGTATTTCCCGGATGGAAGAAAGACCTTACCGTCCAGAACTTTTGTTGCAGCCCGAAGACGTAGCCTCTGTGATACTGAACGCTCTTAGCCTGCCGCGTACCGCAGAAGTAACTGATCTCCATATCAGGCCAATGATCAAAACATAACCGAAAAACTTTACTAATACCCATGAGATTTAATTCAACAATGTTTCGTGATGCGTGGCTCATTCAATTGGAGCCGGCATTCGACAGCCGGGGGTTCTTTGCTCGAACATTCAGTGTTGAAGAGTTCGCTGCACACGGGCTCGAAACCAGCTACCCACAGCACAGTGTTTCCTTTTCAGCTCGCAGAGGGACCTTGCGTGGCATGCACTATCAGCGCGAGCCTCACAGTGAAGTAAAGGTGGTGCGTTGCGCCAAAGGGATTATCTGGGACGTTATCATCGACATCAGACCTGACTCTCCGACTTATCGCCGCTGGCAGAATTTTGAGCTATCGAGCGCGACAGGGGATCAACTTTACATTCCAAAGGGATTCGCCCACGGCTTCCAAACGCTCAGCGATGATGTCGAGGTCAGCTATCTCATTTCGGAATCTTACTCGCCGCAGTCGGCCTGCGGCGTTCGCTATAACGACCCGATATTTGGAATTACTTGGCCCATCCCTGTGACCGAAATATCGCCGAAAGATTTGCATTGGCCTAATTTCGTTGCATAAACGCTCGCATCATTCACCTGTGGTCTCGCGAAAGTTGCCTCAAATAATTAACTGCTGCGAACACCGGAAATCGGTGCCTGGCAAGTACCTTTCAACGATTACTGGCGCGCGCCGCGTTAGACAGACCCCCCTAGGTCAGGGCGCGACTTTCCAAAAGGCCATGTCGTTGGAGTAATTGCGCTGTCCTGAAGACCACAGGAAAAGGCAGATTCGCGCGCTCTGCGATATCAAGCAACGAATGTGCGCCGTCGGAGAGATTGAGAATCCAAAGCAAGGCCAGATTTGCCGCCTCAGCACCCTTTTCTTGGCCAATCAACCGATAGAGCCCACGCTTGCCGAGTTGGGGTTCGCATCGCGGCATCGTGTTGAGGTAGACGGTGTCATTTTCAATTACATCAAGAGTCGCGGTTATGAGGTTAAAGGACTGTGCCAGGTGATCTGCGCTGATAAATTCGAGATTGTCCGCTGAGGTATGATATTGAGGAATCTGGCCAAACATACTCCGCTGGAAAAGTCCAACTGGTAAGTTGAAACCTGGTGAACAAAACTGGCGTTCATCGTAGCCGTAGGGGAAGAAATCGACCATCGTCGGCATCAACCCCGAATGGCTGAAAAATGTGTGCAACGGCTCGATCGATCGCCGCGTTGCCACGTCGGCTTTTCTTATAGGTTGGCCCGCCCCCATCGCCTACCATCGCGATCACGAGCCCGTGCTTGATGTGCTGGCTTTTATCTTCGTTGCGCGAGAGCCACGTGATTGCACCGATCGTGCCGGGCGCAAACAAGAAAGCGGTAACTGTATCGCGTCCGCAGGCCTACCATTTGCTTCGCAAGGTGCGTGAGCAACGCCACGCCTGAGCAGTTATCATTGGCCAATGATGGGTGGCAGACATGGGCTGAAAGCAAAAACTCCTCTTCTGTTTCGCCCTTGTGCAGATACTCGCCATAGGTCAAAAATCCGTCTTCAAGACTTGAGTCAATCACCACTTCATAGGTCTCATCTCGCAGACTTTCGAACTGACGATGAGACATGCAAAATCCCCAGTTTTCGGTGTAATAGGATGTTCGATAGGGGATCAGATCGGGCTGCTCAGGCAGCGTATGAAGATGTTTCTTGAGCTCCGCCAGCGAGACCCGCCGTCGTACGGGCACGCTATAGCTAACGACGTGCAGGTTCGACCGGGCAAAGTCGACAATTTTTTCACCTTGCTCATTTTTGATGTATGCGTCCCGAATATTCCATTCGCGGGGTATAGTCCAATCGAAGACCGCGGTCCCTGTCGGCACCTCGTGCACGTTAAGTGCTATATGCGTGCCGATCTCGCGCAATGTCTCCCGCACGCCATTCCCGGTAATGCTGCGGCAAATCGGATATAGCTTGGCGGCAAGGGCGAAGATTTGTTCGCCTATGCCGTCAGATACGAGTTGCTCGCTGAAGTTTTTTTGGAGCTCCATAATCCCACGCCGAGGGGCCCCGCTCTGCTCACTCCGTCGCGGAGAGCGCAGATGCAATCGGTGACTCATCGGCCCTGTCGTGCGCAGACCGAGTGTGGCGCAAGTCACTGTCGAGGGTGTGATTTGCCAATAGCATCTTGATGTGACCTATGCGCTGATAGCGCGGCCCCTCAAATTCCTCCAGGGTCAGGCCGGATCCGCGAAAGGCTTGATAGAGTTGCTCAGCACCCTTGCGCGCGTCCCATTGCGGTTTAAATGCCGGCAAGCTTGCGAACAATTTTTTCGAAATTGACACGATATGACCGCTTATCAGGCCCAGCATCATCCGCAAACTCTATTGTGCATCCGGGCACGACCTTTGCGACAATCTCGGCCAAATCGCGAATACGGTAGTTGTGCTCGGTCTGGCCAACATTGAATGCTTCATTGAATACCTGATCTGTGGGCGCCTCGAGGGCAGCAATGAACGCGCGTGAGATATCTTCAATGTGCACGATCGGTCGCCACGGCGTGCCATCCGACTTCAGGTGGATTTTCCCCGTTGTAAATGCCCAGGCAACGAGATTGTTCAGGACGATGTCGAAGCGCAACCGGGGTGATAGACCATAAGCGGTCGCTGGCCGCAAATAAACCGGACAGAAGCCGTCCCCGGCAAGGCGAGAGATGTCGCGCTCTGACATCACCTTCGATTCGCCGTAGGCCGTAACCGGATTAAGTTCGCCGGTCTCGTCTATCATCGTTTCGCCCGCCTGACCATAGTTACTGCAGGACGAGGCGAACACGAAACGGCGGACACCGGCCTTCTTGGCAAGCGTCGCAATTCGCACGCTTGCGCGATGATTGATCTCGTCCGTAAGACCCGGTTTCAGATTTCCGAGTGGATCGTTCGAGAGGGCCGCCAGATGCAGGATGCCGTCAAAACCGGCAAGGTCTTCCGCTACAGCGTCCCGCACGTCTTTTCGGATGGTCGTCACATCGTAGATTTGACCCCCGGGCGAGTAGGTACAGCGTGAATATAGATCACTGTCCAAGCCGACAACTTCGTGGCCAGCCCGAACCAGCATAGGCGTCAAAACGGTGCCAATGTAGCCCAAATGTCCTGTTACCAAAACGCGCATCGCACACTCCGTACCTTAAAAGGAATTACCGCCAGTAGGCCCCAATTTAATATTTGGCTTACAAAGTTATTCCGCTGTAACGTCGGACGTTTTTGTGTAGTCGTGAGTAATGTTACACTACCTTGCCGGACTGACAACACTAGAGGTCCGAGAATCTTGCGGAAAGATTTGGGGACGAGTCGTTATCCCTAACGTTGGGCACAGGGGCAGACGATGCAGCATGCAAGCTGTGGGAACTCGAAGCCAACTGATAGGAGTTCAGTCCAAAGCGGGGGCTTAGGTTTGCTTCGCCGGCTGTTCCACATCTACAGGCCCAGAGACGAGGATATCGATTAAGGCGCTAATGCTATACGCCCCGGTTCATTCAGGTTAATTCGACTTATTCGCGGTCCTGTCGCGAAATAGACTACTGGCGTGTTTAAGCTATACTATAAAAGCCGTTCTGGTATTGCGCCGGGCGTAAGCCCCAATTGTCAGGAGGGATCTTGAAGTTGGATCGATTTACCAAAGTGCAACCGCTTGGCGCGGGTTGCATATAGTCTCAGGAATCCAGATGCTTCAAGACAGACTGCATATGCTTCAGGACAACAAGACGCGGGCAATAATAGACGACATTCAACCCGGCGTACCCCAACAGGAGGGGTTGGCTGACCTTTTTGACTGGGCGATTGCCCTGTTACGCCGACAATATCTGGTGGTCTTGTTTGTAGCGGCACTTGGAATGGGAGCAGGGCTTATTTATCTCGCCGTGGCGAAACCACTCTACACGGCAGAAACCAGCCTTTATATTGACCCGCACAAGAATCCCTTGGACCAGCAACGGCAAATTTTCGGAAATGACCCAATCGAAATTGAGACCGAGATTCAAATAATAAAATCGAAAGCCATTGCATCGTCGGTCATCAAAAAACTTCAGCTCGTAAAACCTCTGGAGTCTGGATCAGACAAAAATGATAATATATTCGATTTTTTGAAATTCCTATTCGGCACAAACAGATCTACGTCAGCCGACCCTATGGACGAAATGATTACAGCGTTCGAGGGTGGTCTTACTGTCGAACCGGCCGGCGGGCGAGTGGTCACAATCAAATACAGTTCTGCGAATCCGGAGCGGGCTGCGCAGATCGCGAATGCGATCGCCAATGCGTATATCACTGATCAGTTGGAGGCAAAATATCAAGCCAATCGCATTGCAACCAATTGGTTGCAAGAACGCCAACAACAGCTTCGGGAGCAGGCCGATGCTGCTCAGCGCGCTGTTGATTCATTCAAGAAACAAAACGACATCGTCACTACAGATGGCAAGCTATTAGATAATGTGCAGATAGCCGAGCTAAATAATCGCCTTGTCGCTGCACGTACTCAAACATCTGACGCTCTAGCTCGCGTCAATAGACTTCAGGAAACTGTTAAAGCTGGCCCATCGGATGCGCATATTGATGGAGCAATAGCAGGGATTAACAGCCCGATCGCAACGAGTTTGCGTCAGCAATATTCTGAAATGGCTCGACGTGAAAGCGAATGGTCGGTTCGCTTTGGGAAAGACCACCTTGCAGTCGTCAACTTACGCAGTCGTATGCAAGAAATCCGCAATTCGCTATTTGAGGAATTGCGTCAAGCTGCTGAAACGGCCAAAAACGACTACGAAATTGCAAAGCAGCGCCAGGAAGAAATTGAAAAGCAATTAGCAAAAACCGTCGCACAAACGCAATCGACGAGCCAAGCTCAAATTACGTTAGCCGGACTTGATAGTGCGGCTAGCGCATACCGTAAACTATACGACGGTTTTCTCCAGCAATATATGGGGCCGACGCAACAAGCCACATTTCCGATTACAGAAGCACGCGTGCTTTCGATCGCTTCCCCCCGCTGGAACGGAGCAAACCCAAAATCAGCATCGTTCTCGCGTTAAGCCTAGTTGGTGGCACTGGATTGGGAATCGGTCTTGGACTATTTCGAGATGTAATGGACCGCGTTTTTCGGACCGCGAAGCAGTTTGAGGCAGAACTTCAAATTCCCTGTGTAGCATTGGTTCCTTTGGTAAAAGATGAAAAAACAAAAAGACCATGGCACCAAGCAATCCAAAATCGCGATGCATCAAACCAAAAAGCAGCTGCTGGCGTTCCCGAAGTATTTAGGACCGTCGTCAACGCACCATTATCGAGCTTTTCCGAGGCAATTCGTTCAATCAAACTATCGATCGATCTGCACATGGACGCCCGGCCGTGCAAAGTAATCGGTTTTACCTCCACACTTCCCAATGAAGGGAAGTCGACAATTGCAGCTGCCCTGGGACATCTTATAGCGCAAGTCGGTGGGCGCGTTCTCCTCGTCGACTGCGATCTCCGCAATCCCACGTTGTCCCGCATGCTTTCACGGGGTGCGGCTGCTGGCGTATTCGACGTTGTGGCTAGAAGGGCGTCGGCGCCGGACGCGATCTTAAAAGATCCGAAGTCCAACATCGCATTTTTGCCAGCAGGGAAAAGGATACCGCTGTTTCTGACGAGCGAGATTCTTGGTGGCGAGTCGATAGGCAAGCTGTTCGAAGTATTGCGTCAAAACTATAACTACATATTGGTGGATCTCCCGCCCCTTTCGCCAATTATCGATGTTCGCGCGTCTACCCATTTCGTAGACGCCTACCTGTTAACGGTTGAGTGGGGCCGTACCAAGATCGATGCAATACAGCAGTCACTCAGGGGTGCGCCTAAAATTTATGATGGTCTCATCGGTGGCATATTGAACAAAACCGATATGGACACTATTCAGCGGTACGACAGTAGTGGAAGATACGATCGCAACGAACATTATTCTCGGTATGGCTATATAGATTAATTCGTTGTTTGCGCCCCATTTCTCTGTAGCCAACTAGCCCAGAGAGGCCCGAGCCTCGCTGTCAAACACTGTCCTTTCTGGTGCGGCTTCATACCTACCGGTCTGGCAGCGGTCATACTATAGAAAAATGTCGCGGGCCGAATCTCGATCTTGCCCAATATTTGGTCTGTCTGGACTTTGGACTGGTCGACCAAGCGGGTGATTTCGAATTTCTTGGAGACTGATAACTCACTCGCTGTCTCCCCTGCCCGCGATCCTTTTGTAAACTAGCTCTCGACCTTACGCGCGATCAAATCGACCAATTCGCCTACGTTTTGTAGTGTTGATGCCTCGATACCCGCGAAGCGGATTTTAAAGTGCCTCTCAAGGTGGATGAGCAACTTTACGTTGTTTAGCGAATCCCAGCTCTTGATATCTGCGGCGCAAGTCGTCGGAATAATGTGCGAGACATCACATCGAAGAATGGCCGCCACTTCAGCCGCCACTTTAGAAAACAATTCTGGATTAGCCATCGTCGCCCTCCTAGAATTGGAAATACAAGAATGGGGTCTCCTGACCCTTCAATAATTCCAATATGCACCATGCAAATAACAGTCCCGTAATTGCGCCCCAAAGTAGGTTTGGCTGGAACGCCGCCACTGATGAAATTTTTAGACGGGGTTTGAAGCCAATCGGCTGATGCACCCCCGCAAAAAATTCATAGAGATTAGGGGCGCAAAGCGCAATGAACGCTGCAGCACTCGTCATAACTGCTGCGGATTTATGACTCGCCAACCAAACACCGAGGCGGCCGAGATCGCCGCTTTGCGGTATCCAAAACAGGCGCTCACATATTGCTATCGCATCAGCCAGGTTATTGGCTCGAAAAAATACGAAAACCGCGGAAACCAACATGAAGGTCAGAATACTCGCAATCGGACCCGGCAATATAGATCCCCATCTACTCGGGACAGAGACCCCGACCGCCATGAGCAAACCGTTCAGTACACCGAAGACCAGAAACTGGTTGCCCGCCCCATGCCAGATTCCCGTCAGCAAGAATATGACGAAGACCGGCACTGAGACGGTCATCACCTGCTGAAAAATCGGCAGATAGTGATGGCCAAACCGACGCATTAGCAACATTGCCAAGGGTAAATACAGCGTATCCGTGAAAAAACGGGTCAACGTTATGTGCCACGTTCGCCAAAATTCGACGAAAGACTTGGCCTTGAGTGGCGAGTTAAAATTGATAGGAAAATTAAATCCGTACATCCGGGCGAGACCCATGCCCATGTCGCAATAGCCGGAAAAATCGAAATAAAGCTGCAGCATATAGCTTATGGCAGCAAGCCAGCATGACCACATAGAGAGTTCCAATTTGCCGCCAAACACTGCTTCGGGAATCACACTGATTCGATCGGCGATCAAACACTTCTTGGCAAGCCCAAAAACGAAAAGGGAAAGACCCACTGCCGCATCGTGCCAGCGGTCACGATCCCGCGAACCAACTGCAGCTATTTGAGGTCCAAGCTCTGAAACACGAACGATTGGGCCAGCAATAAGATGGGGAAAAAAGCTGACGATCGAGAAATAGTCCAGGAAGCCCGGCATATCTTGTCGCCGATTGTAGCGTTCGACCAAAAAATTAATTTGCTGAAAGGTCCAAAAGGAAATCCCGAGTGGTAGAAAATGACTACGGAAAATCCACGAGTCCGTGTTTTCAACATTAACACCGATCAATCCGGCGACGTATAGAAAGTACTTAAAATAAAATAGTAGCAGGAGATTCCCGCCGATTGCCAAGATGAGTAATGACACTCGCGTCGGGCTATGGGCTTGCCGCTCGATGAGATTTCCCAATAAGGAATTTCCGCAAATCGACGTCAGCAAAATCAAGAGATAGGGCGGATACCAGCTGGCATAAAAAACCAACGACGAGACAATCATCACAGCGATTGTGGGCAAGCGACCATAGCACCGCTCGAAGAAATTAAATGCGAGTAGGCTGATCGGTAAAAATATTACGATGAACTGTATCGAGTTGAAAAGCAATCTCACGACCCTCCGAGCACGGAGTCGATGAGATCATCAACAAAACGCGATACGATAAAGCCAGATAGTACACGGTGATCGTAGGCAATCGTAAGATAAACGGGCGTCTTTTGTGCGCCTGCCACGACTCTTTGATTTATCCCGATAATCAGACTGGTCGTTGGATAGACTACCGGCATCTGAAATGTGAGATGACGACCATTGAGCCCACTCGCGCAGACCGTTGGCTCGGCCAACATATCTTGAGTCCGTTCTCCGCGGAAAAGGGCAAGAATGATCTCGGCGCGGGCCGCCGCGATGTCTTCCAACGATAACCTTTCAGCGTTGCGGATCACTGGCATAAAGATGTCGCCATCGACATCAACCATGAAGCCGAACTCTACACGCGGGGATCGAACGATGGCATCACCGTCAAAGTGGGCATTGCAGTCTGGATATCTCTCTGCGATCAAACGAGAAGCGCGATGGATTACTAAATCGAAGACATCGACCTTTCTGCCCGCAGGCGGCGTGAATTGAAATTCCGCAAGGAGACAAGCGGGAATGATTGTATTCCGACTGATCTCCAGCGTCTTAACGGCTGCCTTTTTCACACGTGATAAATCTATGCGGTCGCGACTGGAGATCTTGCTTGCCTGCGCGGCATATTGACGAACATCATCTTCGCGTATGAAACCAACCTTCTGAATTTCGGCGACATTCACCCCAAGTTCGCGTGCTAATTCGATCGCTTTGCGCGTAGCGCGTGGTGCGTCGGCTAACCTTTCGCGCTCATCTGCCTTTGCCGACTGCTCCGCACTGATAGCAGTTTGGTTCACCAACAACGCGTCGCGAGTTGGATATATCGTAGCGATGTTCTTGCCCACCCCGATGACCGTTCCGACCTTGCCCGCGAGCGCGATGTAGCCCTCGGTTGGCGAATGTATCTCGGCAGCAGCTTTCGACGTTTCAATAGTCAGCACATGGGCGCCCTTGCTCACGAAAGTACCGTGCTCACAATGAACCTCGACAATGGTGATGGATTCGTCGTTGGCATTGAGTTGTTCGGCTGTGATATGGACGACATTATCACTCATCCGATTTGTCCTTCCGAAAACCACGAACGATCTGCTCGACAACTCGGTTCACGTCGCCCGGCAAAGTCGACTTCTCTGCCTCTCGACTTGCAGGGATGATAGTGTCGGCCGCCCCGATGCGGAGCAATCTTGGACATCGCGAGAATTTCTGAGAAGACGCCACTACGGCAGATACTTCCGCACCGAACCCCCACCCTACTGAGTTTTCTTCAATAGTTACGGCGAGGACAAGGTCTGCTTTACGCGCGTTGATAAAGTGGTCGAGATTTAATGGATGAATCTGACCAACCGCCAGCACTGTCGCCGGCAGTTCCTCTTCTATAAGAAGCCGGCGTGCCGCCTCCAGCGCAAGTGAGATCATGCCGCCATACGCAAAAATTACGATCGGCGCTTCGTCGCAACCTTTCAGAACGAACTCTACCGAATGTCCGCGGGGAATTAGATCGAAGTCACTCAGCAATGAATCCGTCAAGGCAGCTTTGCGTGTGTAATCTTGCTTGTATTCGACCAGAACTATTGGACTCTGCATCGCATCGATTGCGCGAAAGAAAGGTCCGATCGGCAAATATGGCGAGACCGCGAGGACCTGCAAATTCGGTACGCCGCAAATGTGCTTCTCGAGACTCTGCGAATGGGTTGGTCCATATCCGCGTCCGCCCCCCATCGGGAGGCGCACGACAAGCGGGCAATTGACCTGCTCATTGTACATTAATTGATATTTAGCAGCGTGATTGACCAATTGGTCGAAGGCGAGCGTAACGAAATCGCCGAACATGATTTCGACCATGGGGCGCCAGCCTGATAACGCCAAACCAGCTGCCATGCCGGTAAAACCCTGCTCGCTAATTGGCATCTGAAATACTTGCGTCGGAAATCGCGTCTGGAGGCCCTTGGTCACCTTAAAGGCACCGCCATAAGGATCGCCGATATCCTCGCCCAGCAAAATAGCGCGCTCATCCTCCATAAATTTGATCACATAACGATTCAACCGCTCGACAAACATTGATCCGTCGATTTCCTCAAGATCAGACTTGTCTATTTCTAGCGGCCCATATTTCGCGGGAGGCACTTGCGCGACAATGACACTGCCGTCGCGCACCGGATCGAGCACCCTTATTTGAGCGTCTGCCATTGCTTCGGCCTCATCAAGTCGTCCGGCCTGGCTCAGCGATTGAGCCATACGCCGCAACGGATCCTTAGCTTGGCATGCCGCTATTTCCACCGGATCGCGTGTATCATCGCCCTTGCTATGCGGCCCTAGACGCGCGGATTTGATGATAATCGCAGATGGTATCCCGGCCCGGACGTTGGCCACGATAGGACCTGCAAACTCATGAAGCTCTGCGGCGGTCGGATAATCGATGGCGTGTGTGGCAATAGCGAAGCTCTCTAGACGTGGCGCCAATGATCCCGCCACAGTTTCCTTCGTCGGAGTGGTCTGGGCGATCCCGTTATCCTCGACTATCACAAGTAAAGGAAGTCGCAGCAGTCCTGCGAGGTTGAGCGATTCATAGAGCGCACCTTCGCCGGTCGTCCCGTCGCCGATAAACAGACAGACAATATCACGGGTTTTGGCGCGTTTTTTTGCAAAGGCGAGGCCCGTGGCTAACGGTCCGATTCCACCCTGCACACCGTTCGAATAGAACCTGCCCGGAACGCAAATGTGTTGACTTCCACCCAGACCACCACAGAAACCACGCTCGCTACCCATGATCTCCCAAAGCAATCTCTCAGGTTCACCAATATGCGCGAGCAAGTGGGCATGGCAGCGATGGTTGCTGACAAAAACATCCGTTTCCCTGCAAGCGGCCGCGATACCGACTGCGTTAGCCTCCTGTCCTATCGCCGTATGGGTCGTACCCGCTATTCTGCCCTTCGAAAAAAGTTCGAGCAGTTGGTTTTCGAATTTGCGAATAAAGCTGCAACGGACATAGAATTCAAAGTCTGTTTGAGTCCGGCCACGCAAGTCAATCTCTTGCATATTCATGGGATCATCTACCTGCGCGGCTTCGAAGATTCTTTTATGCACCTCAGAATCTGCGGCTCTGCTGCTTGAAAAAAAGCTTTTGACCAGCGCTCTGCGCTAGATTGGTCAAGGTGAGATCCATCGTACGTTCGCAAACCGTCAATTGCTGCTGGGAC
Organism: uncultured Pseudomonadota bacterium; assembly: GCA_963762485.1. GTDB lineage: Bacteria > Pseudomonadota > Alphaproteobacteria > Rhizobiales > Xanthobacteraceae > Pseudolabrys. The sequence continues at coordinate 140,320 of CAVXLE010000017.1, forward strand.
AAAACTTATCTTGAGTTCTTTCGCAACAGCTTCCGCTGTTTCGAGCGAAGACGCATATGCGAAATCATTTGCACGAACCGTTGGAACGGTTGTCAGAATAATACAGTCGCGTCCTACCGGCAGGTACGACAGGAAACGCCGTCCTGACTCAGAATAATGGCTTATCTTTTCCAAGTTTAGGTCATGTTCATAGTGCACTGGAGTGCCCTCGAGCGTGCCCCCAATTCTACCGCTCCTGAGGTACGCTCCAGTTTCCCTGGATCGAAATATAGCAGGCTTATGCCCGCAGACTGCGGGTAATTTTTCGCAAATTTGAATGTGGACCAGCTGCCAAAGGTACTTCGCCTCATACCGATAGCGTGACGTGGGATCGTGCATTATTTCTTTTACGGGTAACGTCTCGGATTCCTCAAAAAAATTCACTGCAATTACATACATCTTGGCGCGGGGCCTAAGCTTGCGCAGAATTTCCTGTCCAAAAAGCACGTTCTCGGCGTAGGCAAATCCTAGTAGGTAATAGCGGGAAGACATTGAAGAGAACCATTGACTTGTCGCGTCAGTCGAGAACCCAAACTGGATGTGGCTATCCCCAAGAAATATTACGTCCGCGCCACTCGCGAGCTTTTTTACCGACGGCTCCAAATCAAACCATAAAGCGCCATGTTCGTAGTCACCAAAATCTGCTCCATTGCAATATGCGAGGTAGCTATTGAAGGCGTACCCGTCAGCTTGGCAGGAAAAAATACCTTCCGTCCGCAGCCGATACGCATAGCCCGCAGCCACACCAATAATAAGAATTAGAATGAATATGGCGGGCCTGCTGGCAAAGAGAACCTCCCTAACTCGGCTCTGCAGGCCATTGGCACCGATTTTCATCGCGAACGCCTTTATCATTAGACGCTCTCCGAAAAACGTCTCCGATACTTTGGTTGATCATATGGGATATATTTCCCGACCGCGTTGCAATTAAGCATCGACAGTCTTCAAGCTAAAATTATCATACGAATTCGCAAAGACCACCAACATTGGTATTAAGTGTTAATTTGTCAGCAGCATCCTTGGCAAAGACGACCGCTTCTGACTTTAGCAGTGTTGGTCACGTGAAGCCCACGAAGCTTGTTTACCACTCGGATAATATTCTCGCCCCAACACCACGTTGTTCGCAATACAGTTCGATAGCTACAAGCCAAACATAAACATTGCCCGGCCCGCCAACACAGCAATCACCTGCTTTCCACCGAGTGTGAATGAGATCGGGGGGGCGAAAACCTCACCTCCGAGGACTACATGCCAAAGTTCAACTCCGCTTGCAGAATCGAGCGCAAACAGCGTCTTATCGAACGCCCCAAAGACAACGCCTCCCGCAGTTGCAAGCAAGCCGCTCGAATCGTACGTTTCCGACGGTGGGAGTCGGTATTCCCATCGTTTCGCGCCAGTAGCAGCGTCTAGCGCGCGTACTGTCTTGAAACGCGGCCCTAAACTTGACGCGCCACTGCCTACCAACGCACCCGTATTTCCGCGCCTAATTCGCTGTTTAGCGGACTTTGTAAATATCGCCGCGTCTTCGGTAGCTGGTATGTAAATTATCCCTTTTGTTGGATCGAAAGCGGAAGGCTGCCAGTTAACTCCACCGTAGCCTGGCCTCACAATATGACCGACCTTTTCATTCTCCACTGCAAGGATTGGTCGTCCCGCCGAATTGAGACCAGTCGCCCAATTTTGTTCTACAAATGGCGTCCCCACCAAAAATTCTCCGGTGAGTCTGTCGAGCACATAATAGAACCCATTTCTGTTGGGCCAACAAATCACCTGCCGTTCCGCACCGTTTATTAAAAGGTTTGCCAAGATGGGGGTCTGGGTTGAGTCCCAGTCATGCTCATCGTGGGGCGTGAACTGAAAATGCCAGGCGAGTTTCCCCGTGGTTGCGTTCAATGCGATCACGCTGTCTGTATACAGATTATCTCCGGGGCGTTCCTCACCCGAGAATGGAGGAGAGGGATTGCCGACGCCCCAAAAAAGAATGTCGTGGACCGGGTCATAACTTCCGGTAACCCAGGTCGGCCCGCCACCGATCCGCCACGCATCACTTTCCCATGTCTCATGGCCAGGCTCGCCAGGGCCGGGAATGGTTTCGAACTTCCACCGCATCTCGCCAGTTGCTGTATCGTAGGCAGCGAGAAATCCGCGAATACCGAATTCTCCTCCAGACACCCCGATGACAACTGAGTGATTAACTACGAGCGGTGCCCCGGTCAGCGAATAACCGTCGGATGGCTTGGCGACCCTCGCTTGCCAAATTTGGCGTCCGGTATTTGCGTTGATAGCAACCAAATACCCATCGAGACTTCCAAAAAAAAGAGTATTGCCGAGCACCGCGAGGCCGCGATTTACATTGCCGCAGCATACTGGCAGTCCGGCTGGGATAGATCGGTCATATCTCCAAATTTCTTCGCCCGTCATTGCATTCAAAGCAACCACACTTGCGGGCGGCTCCGTGATAAACATTACCCCGTCTGCCACAAGCGGGGTTGATTCAAACTTTTGCTCATTCGTGTTAAACTGATGCACCCACCGCATCCGAAGTTGCGATACATTTGCAGGAGTTATCTCAGATAGAGCGGCGTACCGCCAACCATTTAGAGAACCAGAATATGTTAGCCATTTGTCAGTATTATTATCGGGCATTTCAATTTGATGGCTGGTTACCTGGATGTCCCGACCAAATGCCTGGCGCTCATTCAGGCCAGCACTGCGGGCTCGCAGAGTTCGCAGATAACCGACAACTCGCCAACGTTCCAAAAATGACAGGTCAGCTGCTGCCATCTCGGTACCATTGATACCGCCTTCTAAAATCCGATAGATGTCCAAATCGTTATCGCCGTGCTTGAGGTGCAATCGATCGAGCGGTGGCGCGTGGAAACCTCTTCCGTTTTCTCCGTGGCACAGCGCGCACCGAGATTTGAAGATTTGCGCACCGGCTTCGTTATCTTCGCGACGAACATACGGATTGGAGACGGCGGCTGGCACGCTTATGCCAACTTTGATCACATCCTCCAAACCAAACCCTCCCTCAATCGAGGTCATCGCCCAAAGATCGCCCCATGACAATTCTGGAACGTCGCCGCGCGCCTTCATTAAATAAATTTGGATTCGCCAGGACAGCACACGCAAAAGCTCGGAAGGCGACTTTCCAGCGTTTGAAAGGCGGATCGCCCCATAAGTTGAAAGGATAAGAACGAATGCAGCCACAATTGCAATCCCGCCAAGAGTACGCTTCATCTCGATCCTCTAATTTTTGAAACAGTCTCTTTGATTCGATAACACCTGTCACGCTATTGGCCGATACGGTAAATCTTAATTTTATCCCGCGCGCCTAGCTCAAAAGAATAGACGAGCGCCGCTGTCGATATTGGAATTCCATTGTCCACCCAACTCTTCAAATATGGCCGTGAGTCACCGTCGGATTCCCGGATGACAACTGCGTTGATATTTTTATTCTGAATATATTTGAGTGCGGTCTCTTCGTCACAATAGGGCAACCAAAAATGCAATGCGTTGGCGTGAAAAGATATGACGGTCGAAGAATCGAGAAGGTGGATCGGTTGCTTAAATGTGGTACGAAGCCATTCGCCTGCAATCTTCTCAGCACGTTCGGCGCGAGCCGCTGAAAAGCCGGCGGATCCAACAGTTCCTCCCAACAGCGAACCCACGCCAATCGCCCAGACAAACGAGCGAAGGACGACGCGGTAGCGGTGGGACAACCCTATTGCCGATTCCGTCGCAATCCACCATGACACTACTTTATAAAGACCTGCTGCGCCCCAAATACAATACAACGGAACAAGTAGCACATAGAAGCGAGCTTGATTGTAGTAGATGAAATAGGTTCCAAAGATCATGAGGGCAAGAAACCCAAAAATCTGGAATTGGTAGATTGCAAGAAGCGGAGGCCAAGGGCGCGCAAGAAGGCCCAGAATGACCAAGGCGAACAGTATTGGTCCACCAAAAACAAACGAATTAACTAATGCTTCGCGAGCGTTCGTGAAAACCGAATTCGTTTTTGCGCGGATGTAGCTGATTATTTCTGTAAAGCCGAAAGAATAGTTTTTAATTATGACAAGATTGGGTTGATTCCAAACTCCACGCTCCTGCCCTAACTTATTTACGCCAAATGCCGCTGCAGCCGGAATTTCCCCCAATTGAATACGTCTCTCAGTTGTAATGTTGAGTGGGCTTTTTCCTTCGATACGAAATTGCCCAGTCTGTATCGACAACCAAGCGACATATGGGGTGGCAACGAGGCAAAAGCTGCCGATCATCATGCCGATGCGGCCGAGTGAAAACATCGCACCAGCGCGACGCCTAACGATCATATTGAGGAAAATTAGGGTGACAGACGTCAACATGTAAGCAATTGCGTCGGGCCTTACGAGGTAGGCCAATGCATAAAACACTCCACTAGAGGTGAGCCTTAGCCGCGTCGGGCTTTCGACCGCCGAGATCGCTAAATAGAGAGCTGTCAAAATAAGCGTCAAATAGCTAATCTCACAATTGACCGTCGTTGACAAAAAAATCAAATACGGGAAGCAACTCACAAATATAGCGGCGACAATCGCTGTTCGACGATCATACATCCGCAAGGCGATAAGGTAGGTAGGGACAACAGTTAATGTACCCATGATCACAGAAATCATACGACCAGCTATTTCTGCATCACGAGTTACCAACGATATTGCGGCAATCGCAAAGGGAAACAACGGTGGGAAAAATAATTGCGTGCCTTCTTCCGCGATCCCGGTGTATCCGTTGCCTTGCAGCAAATTTTGAGCAATGCGTGCGTATTCTGCCCCTTCTCCATCGATTGCGCCGGAAGTGAGCACGGCTGCCAAGGCGCGAAGCGCAAAGCCTGCTGCAAGTATGAAGAGGAGTGGTCGGTTAATCGCTTCTCTGTGAAGAGTTGCGTATCCACGCTCTATCAACGATCCATTGTTCTTGCTAGTGACGCCAATCGTTTGCATTTTCGGCCTTCCTGTTCAGGCGCTCGCGAAACGAATAGATACCCTCTTCAATGCTTTGACGTGACAAGCGATTAGTTCCGCGCGATGATTGCAACGCACCCGCGGCCATTAAGACGGTCCCAGCCAAACGCTGATACGACAGGGTATCTCCGAAGAGCCACCGACCGGCAAGCGTGGTCAGTGCAAACCCTAAGCCGACAAACGGATATGGTTGCGAAAGCTCGACCTTTCCGAGGACGTTGAGCCATATCAGTGTGCTAACGGCATACAGACCGAGACCGAGCATTACCCCTGGCGCAGAAAGCACCGACCGTGGACCGGATGCACTACGGACCACCGAACTCGTTGCGGACTCGATACCATACTTGAACGCCACCTGCGCAAAGGCAGATAGCATTACGCTAAAAATAACAAGCGCTGCCGAACCTGACGACATTCAGTACACGTATGCAATATTACCAAAAAGCCCCAGATGCTAAAATCATTATTGCGACCATACCGCCAAAGACCATCCACGACACCCAATCGCGAAACGCAAAGAGGATCGGATCGTCGTGCATATTCCCTCTCGCGGTGGACAGCCACAATCTGCACTGCCAGAAAAGCACCAACGGCACCAACACCCATAGGATTTCAAAGGATTGATATTGTTGTTCTGCGGCAGTGCTGCTGACAAACAGCGCTAGGACGACGCTCGATGCAAATGCCGAGGCGATGCCAAACATCAGCAGGACAGGACGATCCTCTGAAGAATAGCCACGACGTGCGGATGCACGATCAGAAGGCGGGCTCTTTGGGTTACTCAACTCCCCCGCTCGCTTGACGAAAGCAAGACTTAAGAACGTAAACCCCGAAAATGCCAATAGCCATAAAGTAGTGATATGGTGCGATGCAACGCCACCTGCGAGGATGCGCACCGTGTAGAGACCTGCAAGAATGAATACGTCCAACAACGGATACTGCTTAAACAGAAACGAATAGCTAAGTGACACCGCCGCATAAGCCACAACAAAGACGACACTATTGACTATTAGCGCAAGACCAATCCCGATCGCGATAAGCAATCCTGCAAGCCAAACGCCTAATGACACCGGCAGCGCACCGCTCGCAAAAGGACGATTGCGTTTGTTCGGATGATGCCGATCTGCGGTAAGGTCCAACAGGTCATTTACGAGATAAATGCCAGATGCGGTCAAGCAGAAGCTCGCGAATATGCAAAGCGCGCCAAGCAGGCCGAACAAATCGCCGAATGATCTGGATGCCAGCAAGGGCACAAAAACGAGAAAGTTCTTGACCCACTGATATGGTCGCATGGCACGGAGTGCCGGCAACAACACAGGTGGCTGGTTAGAAAACTCAGCCAGCACATTTCCGAGTTTACGAGCCTCGCGCAATACCGCCCGCGATGCGTTGACGATGACGATGCCATTCGCTTCCCGCCAAACTGCGAGATCCGCACGGTCGTTGCCAACGTAATCAAAGCCTTTCGACCCAAATCTACGTACCAATTCCTGCGATTTCACCGCTCCCTTAAGATTGCGAACCCCATCGGAAGCGATAATTTCATCAAAGAGATCGAGATGCTTTGCTACCGCCTCCGCCATTTGGCGATCTGCAGCAGTTACCAGTATGATTGGGTGTCCCGATTGCTTTTGCTGCCGCAAGAACGTGATCAGCTCAGTGTTAAAAGGCAGAAGGTCTGCTCTAAGATCAACAAATTTGCTGACCCGTTGTTTGAAATCAGCCCGGCTCAACGTGAACAGCTTCGGCAGACGCGACACACCATGTATGCTCGAAAAGATTGAGAAAATGGACTCAATCAGCACGTCGGTCTTGACCAGTGTCCCGTCGAGATCGACACATATTGGAGTACGGGACTTGTCCTTAGTTTTCTGGACGGCAGACGACATCAGGGCCAATTAATCAATGGCTGGCACACAGGAGGTGGCACGAGAAAAGTTTTCACGGTCTCAACCTCTCAACTTCGTGCGTTGAAGCAGATTTGTAAGCGTTGCAATCGCAGCTTGCGGACCATATTCTGCGGTAATTCATATTAATTCAAGTCTTTGAGATCGTCGTGCGTCCCTGTTAGCCATGACCCCCATCGGCAATACGTTTGCACTCAGTCGCCCGTCGGTTCCCCTCATAAGTGAGTTTTTGGCGATTTTGACCGGCGGTGCTTGGCTTGTGATGCACGAGCCTCGCACGCCCCTGTCAAAATAGAGGCGAGCACTTGGAACGTTTTGATATTTTTAATTCGACCCCACAAATCAATTTAAATACACGTCGTTCAGATTCCAGTATTAGTATTAATGACAATGTGCCAAGGCCTTAACTGCTCATTCCCCGTTCTGCGGCTCAAATATTCCAACCTAATCTTCGGAGGGAACGTAAAGACGTGTCCAAAGGGAAAAGAAATAAAACTGAGTGAACCGATGTGCCAAAGTGAGCGACTTCCAAAAATCTACGCAATCGCGACTAAAATTCGCTCGGCAAAGCACACATCTAGAACATTACGACCTGAATTGCTTCGCTAAAAAAATTTTCGGGCTGGCTGTCAATCACGATTCACCAGTTTGAACATTGGCGCACTCAACGCGTGTCAGTTTCGCAGCGTGCTTATAGCTGCGCTTAAAAACATGAATCGCAACTAACGTGCTCTCATGAGCGATGATGCTGCCGCCACCGGCTCGCGGGGGCCAGATCAGCTAGTGACCCGTAACAACCGTAGTACCGCCCGACACTATGGGAGTCGGAGTGGTTATTATCGTGCTGCCGCCACCGGTCCCTTTTGAAATGTTTAGCAACGCATAGTAATTGGTAGCGTAGATGATCGGGTCATTGACTGTTGCCATGATCGTTCTCAAGAACGTCAGGAACTTGGTAACCTCAACTGAAACGGCGTTTGCCGTGAAGATGACATCCTTGTTGCGTACTTCGAAGTTGGTGGCCAAGAAATAGCCAGCGGGATCGCGTAGATTTAAATTATAGATGACTGGGATAATCGGTCCGGAAAATTTGGAGCAGTCAATTCCGAGGCGCTCTGCCACTTCCCGCATCTCGCCACGATAAAGAAATACGAACGCCGGGTCCGCCGCTCCATCGCTAAGTCCGCCGGCCTTGGCCACAGCCTCCGCCAACGAAAGCCGCCATGCGTCGAACTTGAATTGTCCCTGCGCTCCAGAAGCGCCGAAAGCAAGAAATGTCTGTGGCTCCGTGTAAACGTAAATCGTATCGCCGGGGTGCGAGTAGATATTATTGACAGGTTGATAAACAAGCGCGCCAAAGGGGCCCGTTGCTCGATGGCCACCTCGCTCAAGCATAACCATTGTGTCATAGCCTGAAGCCCTTGGACCTCCTGCCCGCGTGATCGAATCAAGAATGCGCTCGCCGGCGGGCATTGCCGTTAATACCTCCGGCTTACCCACGTCGCCCAGTACGGTTATCAGAGATGTTCGCTGCGTAGCCAAGGAGACTACAGCCTGCGGCTCAATTGCCCTGTTCTTGAGCGCATCGACTATGGCCTGCTGAACCTGAACCGGAGTGCGCCCCTTTGCTCGGATGTTGCCTGCATAAGGCACAGAAATATTGCCATTGTTGTCGACTTCCTGATTCGGCAGGCTGATGAAGTTGCCAGGGCGCACGCCTGCTTCCGCCGGAATAAACAGGCCGCCGGCGGCCGCCTCAAATATCGTCACACTCACAACGTCGCCCACGCCAAATACGAATGCTGTCGGAGGGCGCCTGTCAGTAAATGTATTTGAAATTCGCGGTGTGTACTGACCTAGTTTTTCTACGACCTCGCGCGTCAGCTTTACATAGGCGTAGGGAAGCGTGTCAGCGTCATTCTGGACTGCAATACTCGACGGCCCGCTTGCCGGCGTAATCCCACAAGCGCTCAAAAACAACGCTGCTACTATCGCGTAGTTTCTTGCGAAGCTATTGAATAACCGCCTCAATCGCTGGGCCCCACCCGTTTACGTCGCCACATTACCCCGCTAACACGGGCATTTCCTGCCCTTCAAGCCGGTCAAGAGCATTCTGGAAGAACTTGTTGCCTTATAGCAACAGTTTCCGGCCGAGCCGCGGACTATGTGCCCTCAAACATGCAGATTTCATCCAGCTGCGGTCGTAAGCTGGCCAACTGGGTAGCCCCAACCTGTGAATAACGGGCCTGCAAAGAGCAGGTTTGACCCGAGCGCATCGCGCATATTGCCTAAACGATGGTTGCAATTTCTTGAATGTAGCAAAGCCTTAGTGACGCTCTTCTTCGGACCGGATTGAGGTAATAACGCTCGGATCAATTTCACCGACGGCTTTTTCAAAAAATTGCCGACCCGATTGCGGCGCATTTTTATAGGCAGCGACGAGTGCCGACATCAACTCGGATTTGTGGGTGACGGCGATGCGAATATCGTGGCGGACGAGGTCCTGAAATTCTTCATCCCCAATCGCATGGCTCTGTATCGCCAATAATAGACGCTCCGGTACAACCGCTAACGTATTCGAGCCGGTATAGTAGGCCATTTTTAATGACGCCGCCGCCCTCTCGTTGAGCCAATCAAAACGAAAATAATTGGCAGCAAGAAGGAGCCACAGCCGTGAGTCATGCGGCGCATATGCGATCGCTTGTTCCGTCACCGCCTGCGTCTGTTGGAACGGCGCCACTTTTACATTCGACGTACCTTTGCCTTCGTTCAAAAGAATATCACCGTAGGCAAAGGCAGCTTTGGACCATAAGTCGCCACGTACAAGGCCGATCCGGGCGGCCAAAATCGCGGCATCCCGGCGCCCGTAATTTGAAACAGCTAATTGAGCGTCCGTCGTAAATTCGATACCGGTTGGCCGCAACACTTCTGCGGCCAGGATCCAAACCGCAAGACTGCCAAGAGTGCACGCAAACAACAATACCGTGACGCGGAATGTTTTGTTAGGGGACCCAGTCGTTCGAATTTCGCTCATGGTCTAATAGCTTGCTGTACCGTCTGATCCAGTCAAACTGACGAATATCGTCATCGCGGCCTCTTCCCATTACATTAAATGAATTCGATGCGATCGTCTTCCAGTCGCAGGCAGGTTAACCGTCCCGTTGCGTAGGCTCCAGTATCGATGTTGATACGGTTCGGGTGAATATCTGGTTCCGGCACGGGGGTGTGCCCGTGAACGATTATTTTGCTGAATTCCTCCTCGCAAAGAAGAAAATCTTGACGAATCCACAGCAGGTCGTCTTCGCGCTGCTTAGTCAACGGGACGCCTGGCCGTATTCCCGCATGGACAAAAAAGAAATCCCCGCACGTGAAGAACAATTTCAAATTGCTGAGAAATCGTCGGTGAGTGGCGGGTAATGCCTGGTCAAAAGCGGCTGCAAGTCGCACCTGCGCGTCCGCGCCCGCATAGATTGACGGCACAATCCCATAAGACATTAGCGTCTCTAGCCCCCCGAACTGCTGCCAGTCCGCAAGTAGTAGTGGATTGGTCGCAATACCGGTCAAATAAGCCTCGTGGTTGCCTTTGAGAAAAACTGCACGAAAGGTTCGGTTACGCGCTACCAATCTATCGATCACCTCCCGCGAAGCCGGCCCGCGATCAACATAGTCGCCAAGATACACTTCAATGCTAACCGATATGCGATTTTGTTCCAGATCTGCATCGATGCGCTTGAGCACTGCATCCAGAAGATCCGCACGCCCATGGATATCGCCGACCGCATAAACCCGCACACCACCGGGTACACGCGGTTTTTTTCGTGACGTTGAAGGTCCAAGGGCAATCATCAGATTCGTACCGCAGGCCCGTGATCAAACAAGACCGCTATTGCTCCGAATCGCCAAGTCGATCCCAAAAACATTGAAAATAATTGGGCAAACGCACGTGCAACACATATCAGATCAAGCGGCTCTTGCTTTGAGCAACCGCCATACCGATGGCCACCGCGACGATTATCAAAAATGTTGTGCCTAGCAAAGCCGAGTTACCGAACGACAACAACGCGACGGCAACAATGCAACTCGCTCCAGCTACCGAATAGAATGAATCTCTTTGCCGGCGTAATGCACCGCGCATGAGCGCAACGATGAGGACGATCGCCGCCAACATGGTCGCCCAGAAAAACGGGCGTCCCATTTCGACGGCAATGGCAGCCGCGGCAGTTGGCGCTACGTCTCCGATGGCCAATTCATCTATGTTTCGATAGATGGGCAGGACGGCGGCAAATGTACCAGCTCCAGTCCCAGTCCAATTCGACTCTGTCAAAATACGCTGAGTGAGTGCAATCAGGCGCGCGGGGGCCTGAGTTGCAAATGCAAGTGTCAACGCTACAGTTCTGCTGTTGGCTTGGGCAATGGCAGCAATTACAACGAACAATGCTATCGATATAACAGCTGCAATCCCCCACGGTCCAAAACTAAATCGGCGAATCATGACCGCGACAGCGAGCGTCGCGAGACTACAGACGATTGCGAAATAAGTCTGACTTGTCGCACCGGTTACAACGGCCAGTGAACATATTGTGAGGGCAACAACACAAGCAGGAATGGTCGGTGAGCTCCAGGTGATCGAACTGTCCGATCGCCGCGTATTACCGCGCTCATATGTGTGGAGAGCTGCTGCCGACGCGAAAATGACCCCCAGACCCGCACAGTTGGTCGCAGCAACCCTCACCTGCCCACTGCCAAAGCTAACGAATGCAAAGGCTCCCAGGTTAGCCGCAAGTGCGATCAACGCAATCGAAGTCGTCGCCACAGTGAGTGCAATCAGGACCCATTCGGCACGCCGCCGGTCAATAGCGGCCGCCGCCGCGACGAAAGCGATTGCTATCGCCGAAAGATATCGGACGAACGAGACGACAGTGTCACCTGGATCGACGCTAATGGTTCCGGCCAATGGCTTCCCAAGTGCTGCCGCCGCGCTTTCCCAAATCGGATGGGCGAACCCAACACTCTGTAAGGGCATTATTTGAATCAACATCCAAATTGCCGGAACGGCTGCAATGAGAGCCATCGGGCGAATGACCGTCGACAAAAAACCAGCTTCACCCGGACGAATTCGTAGAGCAACAACGCCAGCCATTATCGCCGCGACTGCAGCGACTAAACCTTGAATGATTGGCCCGTCAAAAATGATAGTTACGGGCGTTGCCAAGATCAGCAAAACGAGAATGAGCAGTATGAACGACATACGGGTAATTTAATTCCCTATGGGCCTACCCGTAAGGATGCATAGGTATTGGTGATCTCACAAGGCCTTGCTCGCTAGCGAGGAGATCGGTTTTGCTGACACCCTGAAGAAAATCGACCTAGCGCCTTTACTCTACCGCAATGATGCCCACGGGATTTTTGCGTGCGCGCGCTCTCGCGACGCCAAAACGGACAGCTGCTCCGGCAAGATAGCCGATCTGCAGCGTTGTTATGGTCAACAGCGTAGCAAGCAGACTGGCCCAAAGACCCACGCCATGCGCAATACCGATACCAAAAATGGCAAGGAAGCTAGTAACGATGGCCGGGACAAGGATAAGCACCTTGAACCGCAATCCAAGCATGGCGCCGATGAGCGTAGTCATTATCGCGAACATCGCCCCCATTTGCAGACATATCCGTCGCTGTGAGACTTACAGGGGAAATTTTCTTTCACCCGTTAATAGAGTCTCCTCGCGGAGCTAATATTCTGTTAATTTGAATTTGTGCGCTGCAGGCTATAATCAAACACCATCGGTATTCCTGCGGCCCATTGCGCAAAAATAATGAGGCCACCGAACCTCCGACGAGAATTCAGCGGCCTCTAAATTTCAAGGTCATGAAACTGAACCAGACGAAGTCCCCAAACAGCAAACTGATTGAAGACTTCGCCGGCCATCGGGACTTTTGTGGCTTAAGCCCGAAGGCTCTATATCGGTAGCTGGCCGCGTGCCCTGGCTCAACTAAATCTGGCAGGTAACCTGACAAAGTAACCTTAAGCGCAATCTGATTAACCGCGGAATCATTCATTTCATCAGGGAATACCGATTGGAATTGCGATTGGACTCAAAGCGCGCGCATGATCGCCCCGCACAAACGGCACCAACCAAAAAGCGATGCTTACGCTATTCCGATTCGCACACCTGCTGGATTGCAATTTGATCTGTTCGTAATCGCGATTTTGGGCAAAGGTCTCTATGTGGAAACGCAGCATCCATCGATGCAAGCGATATTTTGTAAACCGCGCGCCGGTTGTGCAGGTATAGTTGTCTAGACCAGTGAAGAGTAGCCGATGACAGATGTCGTGGTTTCGACGCAGGCTTCAGACGAGACTGAAGCGACAACGGATGTTGCAGAACTTGATGCCATTCTCAGCCGGATCGATAGGCGTGAATTTACCGTCGGCGTGATGGGGCTTGGCTATGTCGGCCTGCCGCTGGCCATGCTCTCTGTCAGTTGTGGATTTAGAGTCATTGGCTTCGATACAGACGCATCGCGCGTCGCGCTGTTAACGCGCGGCGAAAGCGGCATAAAGCATGTGCCGAATGAAAGCATCAAGAAAGCGATAGATTGCGGACGATTTCGCGCGACGAGTGATTTCTCGGAGCTAGCCAAACCAGATGCGATCGTCATCGCCGTGCCCACGCCTCTCAACCGCAATCGCGAGCCCGATCTTTCCTTTGTTGAGAATAGCGCGCGAGCAATTTCTAAGGCATTGCGTCCGGACCAACTTGTTATTTTGGAATCAACGACTTGGCCGGGTACAACACGGGAAGTCATGCAACCGCTGTTGGAGGATGCGACGGGCCTCAAGGTAGGGAGGGACTTCTACCTTGCGTTTTCGCCCGAACGGGAAGATCCTGGCAATGAAAAGTTTGGTACTGCAACAATTCCAAAAGTGGTGGGCGCCGACGACCCAGCCTCGCAAAAGGTCGCATGCGCTTTCTATAACGCGCTAGTGGTGCGCACTGTTGCCGTGTCATCTGCCGCAGCTGCCGAGGCGGTAAAGCTCACGGAGAACATTTTTCGATCGGTCAATATAGCGCTTGTAAACGAGCTGAAATTAATTTTCGACAAGATGGGCATCGACATATGGGAAGTGATCGAAGCGGCAAAATCAAAGCCATTCGGCTACATGCCGTTTTATCCGGGGCCCGGGCTTGGCGGCCACTGCATTCCGATCGATCCATTTTACCTGACCTGGAAGGCCCGGGAATTTGATGTAGCCACGCATTTCATTGAGCTTGCCGGACAAATAAACACCAGCATGCCGAATTACGTGGTAGATCGCCTTGCCGAAGCCCTTGATCGGACTGCAAGCCGCGGGCTTAATAGCGCTCGAATTCTACTCGTAGGCATGTCTTACAAAAAGAACGTCGACGATACGCGAGAGAGCCCTTCGCTAAAACTAATCGAGTTGCTAGAGCGGCGCGGTGCGGCTGTCGATTACCACGACCCGTTTGTTCCAGAGATCCCGCTCACACGACAGCACGCCCCACTCGCCGGGAGACGGTCCAAGGACATTTCATCAGACGCGCTATCATCCTATGACGCGGTTCTAATCGCGACCGATCATGACGCGATTGATTGGCCTCATGTCGTTCGTCATTCAAAGCTTATCGTCGATACCAGGAACGTTTGCGCTCGGAGTGGCGTCAAAGATTCGAAAATTGTGAAGGCTTGAGTAAATACGCCAAATTGAGTCGAACGCCTAGACCTCCGCGCGCCGCGGCTTAAAGATTCAAGTGTCGTAAATCGCTTAGTTGGCAAAGCGCACACCAAGTCTATCACGATGAACGCTAGATCGTATTTTTGGGCTCTGCCAAACCCCGGAGTACAAGTGTTTCAAGTACGCTTATCTTTTCCAAGTGAGGCTTCGGCGACCATAAACTCCGCAAAACGCCAGTCGAGTTCGTCGTTTATATCCAGTGAGCGCGTACGGGGCATGATGTATGCATATGATTTATCTCCGACAATGGAACCCCCATCGATTGTCGATCGGCGGGATGCATACACAGAGCCGTTGCGTACGTAGACCTTCGGTAATTCGTGCGCTGCCATTCGTCCGCGTTCGTCCTCGATGAGCGGGACGAGCCTAACTCCGTCTAACCGTTTTAGCTTTAATGGATGGACAAATTGATCCACCTCGACGACGCTTACTACAGAGTCCGCGCTACCTGCTGTGTGCAGGAGAGCAACACACCCGTCTATGTCTTCGGGCATCGTGAATGGTGAGCTTGGTTGCACTATCGCGATCGCATCGTATCGCGCATCCCCGGGACGCTCCATCACGCCGAGCGCATGCTTGACATATTCCAGGGCCGGCGCCTCATCCGTAGCGATCTCTGATGGTCTCGAAAGCGCAATAATCTCGGGATAACCTTCCGCGATCCGCAGAGCATCTTCGTCATCTGATGACACAACCGTTTTGGTCAGTGTTCGTGCACCGAGACACGCCTCAATAGAACGAGCGACCAGCGACTTACCAGCCAGGAGGCGCACGTTTTTTCGAGGTACGCGCTTGGAGCCCGCACGCGCAGGAATAATTCCCAACACCCTCACATACGCCTCCCCGAGTACTACTTAAAACCAAGCACGCCGCCACATGCCCACCAATTACTTCGTCCGCAAAACCCAACCTGCGACCCGGCAGAAAAGCAATATCGCGACGATCGTTAGGAGCGCACCGAGGATTCCTGAGGATAGGCGAGCTGCTTTTGCACGTAGAGGTCAACATCTACTAGCGCCGCCGCGATCCGCTGCGACACGTAACCATCTCCATACAGGGTGCTTTCCGGATACCGTCCATGGGCCAGTTGAGCCCGCAAAGCTTTCGTGATCGCATCACGCTTCGGAGGCGCCTTGGTGACGTGCACATCGTGTTCGCGCTCATCTTGTCGTGAGCCGACTAGTACAACCGGCGTTCCGAAATAGCCCGCGTCCCGAACGAAGCTGCTGGAGTTCCCGATCGCGCAAGCGCAAGACGCGAGCGTCCTGAGGTAATTCTCCGGAGTCAAATTGGTAAGGGTCCTCAGTGGAATCTCAGGATGAGAAACCCGGAACTGTCGTATGCTTTTGCTGATGTGGTCTGCACCAGCATCAACATTTGGCCATAACAGCAGCGTTGGCGTATTAACCTCGCGTATGGCCGCGAGTAGGTCGCGCATCTGCGTGCTTTCACCCCCGAACTCGGTGGTTACGGGGTGGAAAACCGCTAAGAGAAACGCGCTTTCCGGATCGATCGCTACGCCCGCGCCACGAGCATTGAGCACGGACGGCGATAGACGCCGATCGAGCTCTCGCGCAATATCACTCGATGGACAACCTACCCCGAGTACCGTGTCCCGACGCTCGCCCATACGCAAAAGATATTCGGCCGCCCGTCGCGTCGCAGGGTAATGAAACTGCGCGAGCTTGGTGATGCAATGCCGCGCGCTTTCATCAATCGATCCGCTTACCTCACCGCCCTGAAGGTGAAGAATTGGGAGATTCATGTACGCTGCCGCAAGCGCCGCCGACAGAGCTTCGTAGCGATCACCAATGATCACCACCACGTCGGGAGAAAGCCGCCGAAACTCTGAAGCGAACTCGACCACACCAAAGCCTAGCGACTTTGCCATTGTCGTGGGAGTTGATCCTTCCAACTCGGTATATATCTCGCCGTCAACCTGAAAGCCGTCCTCTCGCACTATAGTCACCGGCTGATCAAATCGCTCCAAAACCATGGTGCCAGCACATATGACTTGCAGAATAAGCTCAGGGCGACTTCGAATAGCGCCCATCACGGGCTTCAAGCGCCCATAGTTCGCGCGATCTACCAGGACAATGCAGACCTTTCTCCGTGCGCTATTCAAAGTCCGTCTCCGCGAATAATGAATCTCTACTGAGAGCGCGTACCAAACGGCGGCCTACAATTTCATCCAACCTGGTTGCGGCGATGCCTGTACCAGGCTTTTTCAGTGCGATGTCGCTCCGGGTCAGCTTCGTGCCGACGGAAAGGTCCCTCGCCGCCACGAGGCTTCTCCCGAACTGAAGACGCAACGCCGCAAGCGATTCAGCCATTTCATTTTTGTCTACCGGGTTTGTTTGCGCCTTTTCAATGAACCGTATTCCTTCAATTAATTGCTTCAATTCAGATGTGGTCAGCGACGAACTTGTATCGGGACCAAAACATTCGCGCGAGAATACCTGGTGAACCTCGACAATATTCGCTCCCAGGGTTACGGCCGCAAGCCCAGCGAAAACAGTGCCGGAATGATCGGACAACCCAACCGGGCAATCGTAACGCTCACGCAGCTGCTGTATGACATTGAGACCCAGTTTCTCCGGCGGGCATGGATAGGATGACGTGCATTGAAGTACCGCACAGCGTCCCGGGAACATCCGAACAACCTCGTCCAATTCGCTCCACCCCGATAGGCCGCTCGAAAGGATAATCGGGAGATCGGATTCCCTCATGATTTCCAGCATTCGAAGATTGCCCAGTTCCCCCGCGCCGATTTTCCAACCCGGAACTCCGATTCGCGACAAGAGCTCAACAGCTTCGACCGAGAACGGGCTCGACAGAAAAATAAGCCCCTTCTCTCGCGCATGCTCCGACAGTCCGACCCACTGGGTCTCGGTGAACTCCATTCGCTTCCAGTAGTCATATCGACTGGAGTCCTGCCGGGAAAAGTTCACTCTAAACGGCTCGTCGGGAGTGGACTCGGCGGCCGCAATATGTGTTTGGAATTTGACGGCGTCCGCTCCAGCGTTGGCCGCCGCGTCGATATAGGCGTGCGCCGCTCCAAGCGAGCCGTCGTGGGCCTGAGCGACCTCAGCGACCACTAGACACGGATGTCCGTCGCCAATGAATCGGGCCCCAAGCGCAAACCCGCTCATGTCGTTTCCCATGTATGCGCAACGAGGAAGTCGCCTACAGTATTAGGAGGCAGTTTGCCCGTTCCAAAAAAATCCCCCTCCACTACTGACACACTCCCTGCGTCGCTAACAAAGTCTTCCAGGACGGAACCCACCGTGCACCACAGTGTATATGTGTAGACCCCAGCCATTAGCGGCAGCCGCGGAATGCGGCAAATCAAGCGTCCTCCAGGAAGAAGAACGAGCGGCTGGGAAGTTGCTGCTTCGGACCGGCACGCGAATAATGGCTGGCCCATGCTCCCCGCGAACTTGAGTTGCACTACCGCGTTGTGAAGCGGCATGGCTCCAGCTACGTCGTAATTGATTTGGATTGCTATGTCTTGGCCGGAACTCACAGTCTCGACCGGCTCCCCTCGGCTGCCGAGTAACTGCACGCTTGTGAAGCGCACACGGCCATTCCCCTGTCGGTCGTTGCGTTCAGAGAGGGCAACATCAGCAACGTTGCGCACCGTACGCAGATACTCGTCGATAACAGCCTGGGGCCTGTCCGAATATTCGAGACGACCGCCGTGAATTAGCAAGGCCCGACTGCATAATGCGGAAATCGCGGCCATGTTGTGGCTTACAAACAGCACGGTGCGCCCTTGCTGGACGACGTCCCCCATTCTCCCGAGGCACTTTTGCTGAAAGGCGGCGTCCCCAACAGCGAGGACCTCGTCGACGATAAGTATGTCCGGCTCGAGGTGAGCCGCCACAGCGAACGCTAGGCGAACGTACATTCCGCTTGAGTACCGTTTGACGGGAGTATCCAGAAATTTCTCGACCTCCGAAAACGCGACAATTTCATCAAACCGCCGATTTATCTCCGCGCCCTTCATTCCCAGAATCGCGGCGTTGAGATAGATGTTTTCGCGACCCGTCAGCTCGGGATGAAAGCCTGTCCCCACCTCCAACAGACTTGCAAGTCGACCCTTGTACCGGATCTCGCCAAGCGTTGGCTCGGTAATCCGACTAAGGATTTTGAGGAGCGTGGACTTCCCCGCGCCATTCCTTCCGATAATCCCTACGGCCTCACCGGAAGCGACCGTGAACGAAACATCCCGAAGTGCCCAGAACTCTTTCTCCTGCTTCACAGTACATTTGCGTCGATTCGGCCGGAGCCAATTGGCAGGTGCCCGCACAGCCTTTTCGATGACGTGGCGCAGCCCATCGTCCGCGGAGCGAACGCGACCAAGCACGTACTTTTTGCTCAAGCCCGCTACGGCTATAGCAGTACTCATGTATGCTCCGGTCCGAAGCTGATCGAATGGGAAGATCGAATGTCGAGTATCATTAGATTAGATCTGCGAACTTCCGCTCGGTGCGCCGAAAATACCAGAACCCGCTAGTAATCAGCACAAGGATGCTGAAAATGGAAAAAAGAACGCTATAAGCATGGAGTGTATGTTCTCCGCCAAGGATAGTTGCCCGAAATCCATCGATCACACCTACCATCGGATTTAGCGCGTACAGCAGCTGGTACTGCTCAGGCACCACGCTGCTTTGGAAACCGACGGGAGAAATGTAAAGCCCGAGCTGGATGGTGAATGGGACGATAAAACGGAAATCTCTATATTGTACCATCAATGCGGCGATCCAGATTCCTACCCCCAACGCAGCCGAAACTGCTAGCAGCACGAAGCACGGCAGCCAGACGATCGCAGCCGGCGGTAGCCACCTATAAAAAATCAAAAGCGCAACGAGCAGTCCGAACGATATCGTAAAGTCGACCAGAACAACGGAGATGCTTCCAGCCGGGATGAGGAGGCGCGGAAAGTACACTTTCGAAACCAGTGCAGCGTTGCTAACCAAACTCTCTCCGCCCGATGCAACCGCAGAACTGAAAAATTGCCACGGAAGCAATCCACAAAACACAAGTAGTGGATACGGCACACCTCCCGATGGCATTTTGCCAAGCTTCCCGAACACAAGCACCAGAATTAACATGGTGAGAACCGGCCGAATGATTGACCACGCGATTCCCACGACCGTCTGGCGGTATCGTACGACAAAGTCCCGCCACGCAAGGAAGACAAAAAGCTCCCTATAGCGCCAAAGATCTTGGAGGTAGTGCCGACTCCCTTGTCCGGCTCTAATAATAGTCACGTCCGATTCCACTGTTTGATCGAACGTCTGCGCTGATAGTCGTCCTTCGTCTTTTCGAGACGCTAACTGCTGTACTGGTTCATCAGATATTACGGCTTTCATGCGTTCAAGGCTCACCTCGCGCTCGCGACTTTGTTCGAGCTTTCTTGTTGGTTCAGGTCCGCTTCCCAGCCGGCCTCTTGATAGCAAGGCTTCTCAACCTCGGCATCTCCTGGAGCCATCGCGCTAATGGGCGCGCCGATGAAGTCCTCAATAGTCCCGTCCTCAAACCATTTCGCGACCGAAATCACATCGGGCGACTCCAACCATTGTTGTGGCGACCGGCAATTCACCGTCACTATCGGAGTAGCCTTGCCGTTCCGCGCGTATTCGAGCGAAGCGCACGAGAGCCGCAACGGTCTGCAAAGAAAAACATAGAAAGCGTATCGCTCCGCAAGCTCGATCTGGTCTTGCGTCATTCGAGGATACGTCTCTAGCTTAGAAAGCCGCGCAATGTATTCATCTCGCGTCGATGAGTCGAGTGTGAAGCCGCGGCCGTCGTATCGGCCGGTTCCAGCGGTGACAACCGGAACCCCGAACAAAGCAGCTTCGATTCCGACGGTCCCTCGCACGGTGATCACATAGTCCGCAATTTGGAAAAGTGAATACGTACTTATCGGAGCATCAGGTTGTAACAGCGTCACGTGTGGCGGCAGCTTGTCAACAATGCCCTCTAAAACGGCAAGCTCAGCTGGTCTGCCGGGACGCCCCTCCTGTGTTGCCTTAACCACGTGCGCTGGATGCAGCTTAACCACCCATTGAACACGGTCGTTCGCGCACGCCGCTTTGATCGTCTCAACGAACCATTCAGTGTAGTCTTGGAAGAGATCCTCTCCATAAAAGAACGAGCCGTCCCATAGGATATGCGGGAAAATTACGGCAACTTTCCTGTCCCTGGAAAGTCCGAGCTCGCGCCGCGTGGCGTCACGCGACAGAATTTGTTTGTTGAATTGCGTTCCCACACTACTGAACCAATCTTCGCTTTTGTAGGATTCCAAAATTTCCTTACGCACGGCGTCACCGTGTGACCGACTCCAGGGGCTCGCGCGCATTTGGCTCCAAGATTCAGCGGACGGACAGAGGGGATGGTCGCGACCGTTGCGGGGATTGTATCGTTTCAACACTAGGCGATTGCTCTTGTAACCGACATTCCAAGTTATGGTGTCCAATCCCCTTTGCAATGCCAGATCAAAGATCTCGCCCCAGCCAGCATAGGCCCTGTCCATGAACAGCAGGCAATCCGGCTTGACTTCGTCAAGCAAACGAGACGCCGCGATGACAGCGCTAACACTTCGGGTGAGGCATTCGGTGAGCATGGATTGAACCTTCGGATCTCCGAAGTCCAACTGCCCTTCCCTACGCGCACGAAGGGTCGATGCAAGTACGAATTGCCCCACTCGCACACCCCGATAGACCAGGTCCAGCCAGTCGCGTGTCGTTCCGAGCCTCGACATCTGCTGCTTTACCCACTGCGGATCCCCGATGGTATCAAAATCGCTTAGCAGGTAGCCGACCTTGTTGCCGACGAGCCAATCGAATCTCAGGAAGTCATATGTTCGCTGAGTGACAGCGACGCACTCGAAGCCGGCCAATTGCAGCGCCTTCACTAGAAGCACTTCAATCTTAGCGTAAGGGATGCTGATATTCCGGATAATAAGCGCCGTCTTCCGCTTGCCCCGAGGCAGTAGTGTGGCGTCAAGACCCGCCCCCCCGAACTTCGAGCAAAAGACATTAAAGTCAGCCCGCGCCTGCCGGTTCGCCTCGCGGTAGGCTGGGTTGCTGATCAAAGCCATAACCTGCACAAGCTCTCTGGCGAGACGCGTCCGGCGCAGACTTCGAAACGCTGCCGTTTGACGCAGGCGGTGATACCCCGCTTCTATCAGGTGAGATACCTTTGTCTGCCGTTGTTTCGTCGCGCGCATCATTGATTTGATCGCCCAGCATCACCAGCGAATTGTAGGTCGTAAGGTTGATCGAGTGAATTTTTAGAATATTGCTTATGAATCAGACATGCGACATTGCGTGTTTAGTTAACGGTATTCCCAGCGTGAACCTCGCGGCAAGAAACAGAGGGGCCCCAAATTGGTCCACGTCGCCAGTATTATTTATTATTACCCTAAGTAACGCGCCATGCCCAACTTATTCATGACGTCAACATACGCTCGCACTCATTGTGCCAATTAAATCCCGTTAATATCCTGACCAATTAACGTTAAGTGTGCGATCCCAAAATGCGGAGCGGAACAGTTCCGCTCATTTAAATATCAAAAAACTGTGACACGGCCTTCAGCCGGTATACCGTTGCCTGCTCGATCACCCACATCACGGGAAGTCTAAAATCTTCTTCCTCCTAGCAGAACGTTTCCAGGATGTTCAGATTTGCGGACGCTCTGTATGTCAAAATAGCGCTATTAGGTTTGCCTGGCAGCGCGATCGCAGCGATGAATGCCTGCACTTTCGCGGCGCCGCAAATTGATGCCTGCGATAAGCGGGCAATCGATTGAGGTCGGAAGCCTCGACATCCTAGCCTGACCCAACTCACACATTCCAGTAAACCGCGACGAGTTTATCGTGCGCCGAAACGCGAAAATCAATTGTCAGCGGCGGTGCGGGCGCTAGAGCGAAAATCCGAATCAAAACAACAACGATTTTTCAAATTGGTGGGGGAGGTAGGACTCGAACCTACGAAGGCATAGCCAGCGGATTTACAGTCCGCCCCCTTTGCCGCTCGGGACACTCCCCCGAAGCCGTCGCACCGTATTGATCTCGAAAGACAATCGGCTTCGCCCGCCGGCCGGTCGGGATTTGCCGGTTTTATGGGGACCTGCCCCCCTTAAGTCAATGGAGGCTATTCCACCCGCGGCGGATCAGTTAAGGCACCCGTAAACCCCGCCGCCCGGCTCGTGCCAGATTGGGCGGTGGAGCATGGACAATAGCAATATGACACGACAATCCGCCGGCCGGCCCCGCTCCGGTGCCAAACCGGGCGCCACCCGTGAGCAGATTGAGCGGCGCGAGCGCTTTGAGCGCGCCCGCCGCGAGAGCCTGCGAGGCGCTGCCGACGGCCCGGTCGTGATGTATGGCTGGCACACGGTGATCGCCGCCCTGCAAAACCCGGCGCGGCATATTCGCAAGCTGCTCGCCACAGAGAACGCCGCTCGGCGATTGTCT
The DNA here is from genome assembly GCA_963762485.1 of uncultured Pseudomonadota bacterium. Taxonomy (GTDB): domain Bacteria; phylum Pseudomonadota; class Alphaproteobacteria; order Rhizobiales; family Xanthobacteraceae; genus Pseudolabrys. The sequence goes on from CAVXLE010000017.1 coordinate 163,505, forward strand.
GACGAAGGCGTTACGCCTCGGGTGGCGCCGGAGGTCGTGCGGCCATCGGCGATCGCCGAGCGGCTCTTACCCGACGCCGTCCATCAGGGTCTTTATCTTGAAACCGATCCGCTGCCCTCACCTGCCATCGAGGAATTGCCTGCAGAAGGCGTGGTGTTGGTGCTCGACCAGATTACCGATCCGCACAACGTCGGCGCAATTTTCCGTTCGGCCGCGGCATTCGGGGCAACAGCGATCGTAACGACGCAGCGCCACAGCCCCGAGGCGACCGGGGCGCTGGCGAAGGCCGCATCGGGAGCATTGGAACATGTGCCATTGATCAACGTACAGAATCTGGCACGCGCCCTTGCCGCTCTTAAGCAGAGCGGGTTTCTCGTCGTTGGGCTCGACAGCACGGGCGACGCGGATCTTGCCGAACTTCCGTTGCGCTCACCGCTCGCTCTGGTGCTCGGCGCCGAGGGCAAGGGCTTAAGGCAATTGACCAAGGCAACGTGTGATCATGTTGCCCGCATCGACCTGCCCGGCGAAATCAAGAGCCTGAACGTTTCAAACGCCGCCGCACTGGCGCTTTATGTCGCGAGCCAGCATTTGCGAGGCGGATAGTTCCGCTGAAGCGCTCGCTGCGCGATCGCCCACTCACGCGCAAACGACGCCAGACTAGGGCTGTTCCGTAGACGGCGCCGGCGGTATGCCGAATCTGGGCGCGAGGCCAACTGGAATCTCAGGAAAGAAGACCGACGAAGCCGACCAAAACCGAAAGTGATCTTCCGCTTTCGAAATGCGACGCGCGGGTATGTGTTCACGGCGTCCGACCTTCGGCCGCCGGCCGGTCTTCGGAAAATAGTGGCGATTGGCCCAAGGTGCGTACCAATAAGAGCGCCCAATCACGCCCGGCTGAGTGTCATAAATCACCACCGGCTCGATACGCGTGCCATACTCAGAATAATATCCGGGGTTGCCGACAGCGCTGCGGTCGCTCGGAACATCGGCTGCACATGCGACGCCGACGGCACACGCAGCACCGAGGGCACCGAGCAAAATTGCGCGAGGGAAAAAACTGCGCATTGATGCAGCTCCAATTTGTAACGAATAGGCCTGCAGTTTATACGAAGACTTTAGGACTCCCCGCTCAATCGCCCGGTAATATTAATCATGACCGTCAGCCCTTGAACTTGCCGCAAGCAATTTCGACTGCAATTCCGCTATATAATGCAACGCCAATAAAGTTAACCGCCATGCACTCTCGCCGACACAGCTCCGCTTCAGGCAAGTCACAACTGACGAAGCGGCAGAGCTTTCGCCAGCGCTATGACGATCTGGAAATCCGCCGCGCCGAGCTATCAGCGAGATTGCATCTGCTTGGCGAAGCCGCGCGGCACCATCCCGGCTACAAGCGCGCGCTGAAGTTGCTCAACGACATCTATCGCAAGGAAAAGCTGGCCGGGCGTCTGGCGGTGCTACACGCCGCGGCCTGGTTGATCGACATATTGGAGAAGCTCGCCAGTTCGTTGTGATCAAAGCGGACCGTGCGGCATCGTACGATGCTTTCGGCATCCGACTTTTTTCTTGGAATCAGAACTATATAAAAGTCTATTACGACTTTAGGCGTAAGACCTGAGATGCACAGACGCGCAATGTTGTCGGGCGTATTTCTGGCTTGGGGCAGTCTTACGCGACAAGGTGGCAGGCTGTCCCCAACAAGAAATCTAAATAAATGAGGAAACGGGGACAACGCCCATGACAGCAATGACTGCTAATACGTACCGCGAGGGCGGGATGACGTCCGAGGAACGGATGGTCATCTTCGCTTCGTCGCTCGGCACTGTATTCGAGTGGTACGATTTCTATATCTACGGCACGTTGGCGCCCATTCTGGCGGCGCAATTCTTCTCCGGCGTCAATCCGACGGCGGCCTTCATCTTCACATTGCTCGCTTTCGCCGCCGGCTTCGCTGTGCGTCCATTCGGTGCGCTGTTCTTCGGCCGGCTCGGCGATCTCATCGGCCGCAAATATACCTTCCTCATCACTATGACGCTGATGGGCGTCGGCACGTTCTTCATCGGCGTGCTGCCGTCCTATGCATCGGCCGGCATCATCGCGCCGATAATCCTGATCGGCCTGCGTCTGGCCCAAGGTCTCGCGCTCGGCGGCGAATACGGCGGCGCCGCGATCTACGTCGCCGAACATGCACCGAAGAACAAGCGCGGTCTGTACACGTCGTGGATTCAGACCACGGCGACGCTCGGACTGTTCATGGCTCTGCTGCTCGTGCTCGGCATCCGCTCGTACCAGGGCGAACCGACCTTCGCGGCCTGGGGCTGGCGCATTCCGTTCCTGCTGTCGGCGGTCCTGCTCGCGGTCTCGATCTGGATCCGGCTCAGGCTCAATGAGTCGCCGCTGTTCCAGCGGATGAAGGAACTCGGCAAAGGCTCCAAGCAGCCGCTGACCGAGGCCTTCGCCAATTGGACGAATGCCAAGATCGCGATCTTCGCGCTGCTCGGTGCCACCGCCGGTGAAGCCGTGGTGTGGTACGGTGGACAGTTCTATGCGCTGTTCTTCCTGCTGCTGACGGCGAAGGTGCCGGCGATCCCAGCGCAAATCATGATCGCTGCCTCACTCGCGCTCGGCACGCCGTTCTTCATCATCTTCGGATGGCTTTCGGACAGGATCGGCCGCAAACCGATCATCCTGGCGGGCTTTGCGCTGGCGGTCGTGACTTACTTCCCCATCTTCCAGGGCTTGGTCCACTTCACCAATCCGAAGCTGGAAGCGGCACTGGCGTCTGCGCCGGTGACGGTCATTGCCGATCCGAGCGAATGTTCGTTCCAGTTCAATCCGGTCGGCGTCGCCAAGTTCACCACCTCGTGCGACATCGCCAAGTCGGCGCTGGTCGGCCGTTCGGTGAACTATCAGAACGAGGCGGCTCCGGCAGGAACGAAAGCGAGCGTGAAGGTCGGCGATCAGGTCATTCAGGCGACCGCGCCGGACTTCGCGAAGCAGCTCGGTGACGCAATTACCAAGCACGGCTATCCGCCAAGTGCGAACCCGGCTGAGATCAACTACGTCATGACGGTGATTCTGCTGACCATCCTGGTGATTTACGTCACCATGGTGTACGCGCCAATCGCCGCCTGGCTGGTTGAGCTTTTCCCGACCCGCATTCGTTACTCGGGTCTGTCGCTGCCCTATCACATCGGCAACGGCTGGTTCGGCGGCTTCCTGCCGGCGACCGTGTTCGCCATCGTGGCGGCAACGGGCAACATCTACTCTGGCCTCTGGTATCCGATCGTAGTCGCGGCGATGAGCTTCATCGTCGGGCTGATCTTCCTGCCTGAGACCAAGGACCGCGACATCACCCAGATGTAAGCGGGAGGAGGACGGCCGCGTACAGCCGCCCTCCCCCATCCTTCTTTGGGCCCCGCACCGTTGGTGCGGGGCTTTTTTTGTGCCGCGATAAAGCGTGGCTGGCCGGTGGAGGCCCGGCTCTTAACCCCCAGGCTATGCCTGCGCCAATTCTGGGCCGGCTATTTCCGGGGGAAATCAGCGTCACAAACCCCACCAGGCAGAATCCGCATTTTTGTGACGGCTGACACAGCCCCACCCTCAGGGGGTTCCTATTTTGGGCTCAGAGAACCAAGGCATTTGAGGAGAAAAACCATGCTCGGCATCGAACTGATTGGTTGGGGACTTCTGATGCTTTTCTTCACCGCCATTCAATATGGCTGCCTGCTGATGTCGGCTGACAAGGTCTAAGTGGCAAAGATTTCGCCAGAAAAAGATATAGCTGAGGCTTCTTATCCCGGGGATTTTCCTGGCCTAAGCAACAGCGCTCAGGACGATGGATATTTGGAAAAGGCACATGCGTCCGACCTCAGCGGCGGCGCATGGGGCTCTATTAGCGGCAATCGGAATACCTCCTCGCCGCCTCCGGTCGGCGCCGTTGGGGTGCCCCAGACGACCTTGACTGCCCGCGTCGAGAACATTGCGAGGTCGATCGGGTCGCAGATATTTGGGAAATGGTAGCGAACCTGCAGCTAATGTAGGTTTCACACATTACCGCTTCAGTGCTAAGCGATTCACATTCCTACGGCTTGCCGGGTTAGCTCAGCGGTAGAGCAGCGGTTTTGTAAACCGTTGGTCGGGGGTTCAATTCCCTCACCCGGCACCGGAATTTTGCCTTCCGCCCCCTTAAAAAAATACCCGAAAGTGTCGTTTCACGGCCCATCCGGGACCTTGTTCGGCGGTTGCTGAGTGTGCCAAACTAGCCACGTTACAGGTAATACTTCGGAGATCTAGCATGCCTCAGGGCACCGTAAAGTGGTTCAATCCGACGAAGGGCTATGGCTTCATCCAGCCCCAAGAAGGCGGGAAGGATGTGTTCGTGCACATCTCGGCGGTCGAACGCGCCGGCCTTAGCACTCTGAACGAGGGTCAGACCGTTCAGTTTGAACTCGTCGAGAACCGCGGGAAGACGTCCGCGGAGAACCTCAAGGTTAAGTGACCTCGACGCCCGAGGCTACTTTCGACCGCTCTGTCTGAACCTGGCGCCGCCGAGCTGCTTGAGCCCGGCGGCTGACGCACGTCCGCGTCTTCTCGCGATCTGACGCGCTAACGCGTAAGCTTTTCCAACTCGGGGAACGGCGCAAAAGTCGCTTCCTTGCAAAGCTCGCGCACATCCTTCGGAACATCGAAGAAACGGTCGAGCTTCCCTGCCACGTAGACAGCCGCGCCATCTTTTGACCCGAGATATTTTCCGTCGCTATTGCGCGCGTTGAAGCGAACGCACGCAACGTACCGATCGCCCGGTCCGATAAATTTGAGTTGCGGCTGTGATACGGCCGCGCCGCGGACATGTGTAGGATCGTTAAGATAGGTGCGCAGATAAGCGAGCAGGTCTTGCCGGTAGGCTTGGGGATAAACATTTTCCGCGTCCCATCGCGCCTTCAGTTCGCTCGCACTCGGTCCAACCTCGGTGGCGCAGCCCGCCAGCGCGATTGCAGCCAATGTGGCCACCAGTAGCGGTAACCATCGCATCCGCCTTCTCCACATTGCTCTACCTGCGCCCACCGTTGCGATCATAGCGGCTCGCGCCCGTCCGGCTAGGGATGGCAGGCGGCCTCCCGGGGTTACACTCATTGCCGAACACCAAAAACACGCCTAGCTCACGTGCGAGACGAAGACCATGACTGCTCTCAGCCGCCGCTCGTTGTTGACCCGGTCCGCGTTTGCGCTTGGCGCCGCGGCATTGCCAATAACCTCCGTCGCGACAGGCATAACGCAAAAAACGCAAGGCCCCGGAGTTTATCGGTTCAATCTCGGGACTTATCAACTGACCGCGCTTTTTGACGGCATGTGGTACCTGCCGATCGATGACAAGTTCGTGCGCAACGCCAGCGGAGCAGACGTGAACCAAGCTCTCGCAGCGGCATTCCTGCCGTCGAGTGTTTTGCCAATTTCGTTCACGGCACTGATGGTGAACACCGGCACAAAACTGGTGCTCATCGACACAGGAACCGCCGGGCAAGTTGCCGACACAGCAGGCAGCATGCTCGACAATCTCAAGGTCGCCGGAGTTGAACCGAAGGCAATCGACACGATTCTGATTTCGCATTTCCACCCCGATCACATCGACGGCATCAAAACCAAAGAAGGCGAGAAAGTTTTTCCGAATGCCGAGATTCTCGTGCCGGAGCCCGAATGGGCATTTTGGATGGACGATGGCAACATGGGGCAAGCAAAGCGCGCGGTGAAGCGCTACTTCCTCAATTCGCGACGCATCTTCAATGACATTGCCAAGGAGGTGCGCCGGTTCAGACCTGGTGACGAAGTGGCGCCGGGCATTGTTTCGGTCCCTGCCTATGGCCACACACCCGGTCACACCGCTTTCGCCATTCATTCAGGCAATCAGTCGATGCTTGCGATGAGCGACACCGTGCGTAACCCTTATCTGTTCGCCCGCCACCCGGATTGGCAGCCGACCTTTGACATGGACGGCGCTCAGGCAGTAGCGGCGCGCCGCCAAATGCTCGACCGTGTCGTCGCTGACCGAATGCTGGTCGAGGCCTATCATTTCCCCTTCCCCGCGTGCGGCCACATGGTGAAGACGGCGACCGGATACGAGCTGGTGCCGGTCGAATGGCAACCACTCTGACGAACGAAAAAGCCGCCCGTCCGGGCGGCCTTAGATCATTCAGTGGCGAAGCGGGTTAGCGTGTTGCCTCAAGCTCGAGGCCGCCAACCGCCACCGCAAGATCGAGCCCCTTTTGAGCACCGACCGAAAGCGGCTGCAGGCTGATGGAGCGTTGGAAGCCGCCGACCAGCACATTGGCGCCAACGCCGCCGCCCACGGTCGCCTCACCGCTGGCACCGCCATAGACGCCGGCAAGCGCACCATGGCCGCCTCGCGAGGGTGCGTATACTGCCCATGCGATCTTGCCGCCTGTGGTAAAGCCGACGTCCAGACCAATACGAGTAATGCGCCCCGAATAGCGCTCGTGCCAGCCTTTCACTGACTTGTAGTTGCAGTTCACCGTCTTCTGCGAGCCGACAATAAAGCTTACGCCCGGCGCCACTTCGCAAGTGAGCATGCCCGCACGCACGCGGGCGTGCGCCGGAGCGGTAGCCAAAGCGACAAGGGTGAGGCCGGCCAAAACAACGACAGATTTCTTCATCATTTAAATTATCCTTCCATGGGTGTGGGCTCCGTATCAGCGAAGCCCGGCCAGTTAAATCAATGTCCGCAGGAAATGCCCCTAGCTTTGATCTAGATCAGTTTCTCGACATCGACAGCAGACGCAATGCGGCCATCGAGTCGCGCCAGAACGCATTATGATTCGGCACCCCCGGACGCATAAAATTTAGCTGACGCGACCGGGTGATGTAGCCGGCCGTGCCTTTTTTAAAACGTCACGCCCGCCTTCGCCATGAAGGTCCGCCCCGGCAGCGGATAAGCATTGTAGCGGCCGAAGGTCGCAGAACTTGCGACCGCATAATCGAAGTACAGAACGTTAAAGAGATTCTGCACCGCAACCGACCAAAACAAGTTTTGCATTTGGCCGCCAAGCCGGACATCGAGCGTGGTATGCGCCGGGATCAGCGGCTGAAAATTTGCCTGGTCGTTGTCCATGCGGCGCTCGCCAGCATAGCGCAGCACTACGTCGAACACGGCGAGCTTCGGATAAAGGTCGGCGGACAGACCGACGTTTCCCCACCAGCGTGAAACAAGTGGGACGTCATTGCCGGCATAAATCCCTTCCCTGAACGTAGCGCGCGTATAGGTCACCCCACCCTTCAGCCGCAGCCGGTCGCTGACCGCGTATGACGCGCTGGTCTCAACGCCGAAACGCCGGGTCGGATCGAGATTGATATTGGCGCCGATCGGAGGAAACGGGATGAACAGGATTTCGTTGTTGAGCTCCATTTCGTAGATACTCGATTGCCATTCGAGGCCGCCGAAACGGCCGCGCACCCCGCCCTCAATGTCGCGAGAGGTCTGTGTTTTCAGGTTGAAATCAACCGGGAAGGCATTCACGCCGATGCGTTCATCGACATTCGGTGTGCGAAAACTGTGCGCGACGCGGCCGAATACGCCCAACATTGACGAAAATCGATGCTCAAAACCGAGATGCAGAGCGTAGTTCGTCTCGACGGAATTAAGCGGCGTTGCTTGCGCGTCGAATGCACCACCCGGCGCAGTCGGATCGAATTGGTCGCGCGCGGAAAGTCGGGTTTGCTGCAGTCGCCCGCCCCACGACACGTCGGTGGTCGGCAGAACGCCGACTGTTTGCTGTGCATAAATGCCCGTCGACTGCTGCCTGAGATTGTAGGTATGAAACGGTGGGTCGCTGAGCTCGGCGCTGCGCTTGGCCTCGAGCGCGGAATTGTAATAGTCGACGCCCACCGTCGCTTTCGTCGGAAAACCGAATATTTGGGCGTCGATATTCGCTCGCGGCGTAATCGAAGCCGTCGTGAGCTCGCGGATATCCGAGGTATCGAACCCAAATAGACTTGAGAAGATCGTCTGGTTCTTGCGGCGTAAATTGCCATCCAGAATCAGTTCAACATTTTGCCCGATCATGCGCGAGACGCCGAGCGTCAGGTTTTCGCCGGTTTTGGATGAAAACGCGTCCGGCGTAGTGGCGCCGCGGCGGTCGCTGACGAGTTCGTTGATGCCTGCGGACTGGTCGACCAGCCGCGCGCCCGGCAAGCCGAGGTGCTGATCGTCGCCGGAGATATTCAGCCAGGCTTTGCCCTCGTCACCGGTGTAGCGCAGGTCGCCGACGGCGTTACGCTGGCGCACATAGTCGTTGATGCGATAGCCGTCGGAATTAACGCCATTGGCAAAGACGGAGACCGCAAACGGTCCATGCGAGACCGCGGCCGAACCATTGACCTCGTGCTGATTGAACGAGCCGAAGCCGCCTTCAATGCGTGCGGTCGGAGGCAGCGTCACACCGGTTTTGGTGATGATATTGATGACACCGCCGACAGCGCCGTCGCCGTAAAGCACCGCACCGCTGTTTCCGCGGGTGATCTCAATGCGCTCAATGCTCTCGCGCGGAATCGTACTGAGGTCGACACCGGAGAGGTCGATATCGGTCAGCCGGCGGCCGTTCAGCAAAACGAGCGTGTTTGACGAGGCGGTCGCGCCGAAGCCGCGAAGATCAACCGTGGTGCCCGCGCCATTCTTGCCGCCACTTGTGCTCCAGGTCTGGATGCCGACTTCCCGCGACAGGACGTCCTGGATCGTCGTCCCCGGCGAGCGAACGATATCTTCTGCCGTGACGACGCTGGTTGAAGCGCCGGTGATTCCGGTACCGGTGCGGCTCGCCCAGACATCGACGGTTGGAAGAACCTGCGTATTGCTCTGCGCGACAGCAGGTTGAGCAAGTAGCGGTGTGAGCACCAAAATTGTGCTCAATCGAGACAGATTGAGTCCCATGACACAAACGTTCCTTCGTTTGCGTTCGCGCATGCGAACGCATCGGGTGATGACCAGGCCCGATGCGAAGGACGCAGTGAGATACCCATGCAGCGACGCGCGGGGCTCACGTGCGGAATGTCGTGGGAGATTTTGCTCTCACGGCCTTCGCACCGGCATTGCCGTCACCGCTGCGAAAGACCGCTCCGTATGGACGCCCCGTCCACCGGTTGGGTGACCGCGCTGGCAGGTCTCCTGGCTCGCGGGTCGTTGCCCAGTTGCGTCCAGCCTTCCCGGTTTCCCAGTGGCCTATCGGACGCGGGCTCGCCGCTCACAGTTGCGGGGGCAGCCACGGATTGCTTCAAATTCGAGAAATCGAATTCGTAGTGTCCGTGTTCCCTCTTTCGTCCCCGAAGTGACTCGGGGAACCAGCACGATAAAATGTTCTCTTGAACGCTGAGATGAGTCAAGCGAGACCGCCCAGCCCCGGCCCCGGCGGGCCGTTTCACGATCTCGTTATTTAATCTTTCCAAGGACTAAGCACCGATCACAGATTGTTTTTCTCGTATCCGCCGGTTTTGTCGTATCGATGCGCCAATCCGGTTTTTTTGCAGGAGAGCTTCCGCCATGAATTTGACCCAGGCCCTTCGCCGCGCAGGTGTGTTTGCCGCCGCTGCGTTGCTCGTGACCGCCGTCAGCATCAAGCCGGTGGCAGTCTTTGCCATGGGCACCGACAGTCCGCCGGCGCCGGCCGACGACGGCAAGAAGAAAAAGAAGAAGAAAGACAACAGCGTCATCGAGCAGCAAGAGCCGCAACTGGCGCAGGAGAAATTTCTCCGCGATTACCGTGCCGCGCGCGCGATGATCCTCAACGGCAATTATCAAGGCGGCATCGCTGCTATGCACGCAATCGGTCACGATGAGCATCCGGATGTCGCTAATTATATTGGCTACGCCTACCGCAAGCTCGGCGACTACAATGATTCGAAGGTCTGGTACGAAAAAGCGCTCGCCGCTGACCCGAACCATGTGCGCACCTGGTCCTACTACGGCATGTGGCAGATGGAGCAGGGCAACCGGCTCAAGGCGCTCGACGACCTGCAGAAGGTGCAGCTGATCTGCGGCAACACCAGCTGTGAAGAATATCGCCAACTCAGGGCCGTGATCGACGGCACGGCGACCTACTGACGGCACGGCGACGCTCCGACGACTTCGTGCCCGGCCTCGCGCCGGGCATGATGCTATGGGGAGGTCTCTTTCACGATCCAGGCGTGGTAGTCCGGATCGACGTTTTCTACGGGCAGCGTCATGATGGCCGGGGTTGTATAGCTGTGGAGCTCCTTCACGGCCCCGCGCACGCGCTCGGCCAGTGTGGCGCGGGTCTTGAATATCATGACCACCTCCTCGGCCCGCTCGATCTTGCCCTCCCACCAATACTGCGAAATCATGCCCGGCAGGATGTTGACGCAAGCCGCCAGCCGCCGCTCGACGATGGCGCGCCCTGCCCGCTCCGCCTCGACAATCGATGGCCAAGTCGTATAGACGAGCACCGCGCGTTCCATCTCAGGTCCTCTCATGAGCCCGCCAGCCAAGCGTTTCGAGCACATCGCCTTCGTCGCTGGCCAGACACCGGAGGCGCGTGAGGCCTATTCACGGCTTGAAAAGCGATACGGCAATACCGACCCCACCAAGGCGGACGTGATTGTCGCACTCGGCGGCGACGGTTTGATGCTGCAAACCCTGCACAAGTTCATGAAATCCGGCAAGCCGATCTACGGCATGCATCGCGGCACTGTCGGCTTCCTGATGAACGAATTCTCGGAGGATCGGCTGGTCGAAAGGCTGGCCGCGGCGCATATCACGGTCATCCATCCCCTGGTTATGCACGCACGGGATGCGCAAGGCCGCACCCACGAGCATCGTGCCATCAACGAAGTATCGCTGTTCCGGCAAAGCGCGCAGGCGGCGCATCTGCGCATCCTGATCGACGGTCAGGAAAGACTCGCCGAACTGGTCGCCGACGGCGTCCTGGTGGCAACGCCGGCAGGCTCGACCGCCTATAATCTGTCGGTGCAAGGCGCGATCATTCCGATCAACGCTCCGCTGCTCGCGCTTACGCCGATCAGCCCGTTCCGGCCGCGGCGATGGCGCGGTGCACTGCTCCCCAACAAAGCCAAAGTCACCATCGAGGTAGCGGAAGCCGACAAACGCCCGGTCGCCGCCGTCGCCGACCATGACGAAGTTCGTTCTGTACGCAACGTAGACATTCGCATGGACCACGATATATCGATCAACATGCTGTTCGACCCCGGCCACAATCTCGACGAACGTATCCTTCGCGAGCAGTTTGGTTTTTAGGAGCACGCGTGTCCAAAAAGTTCGACTTTTCGGTGAACGGAAAACCCGTCAGAATATCGCTCGACAACGAAGAGACGCCGCTGCTCAACGTGTTGCGCAATGAACTTGGCCTGATGGGCACCCGCTTTGGCTGCGGGCTTGAACAGTGCGGCTGCTGCATGGTGCTGATCGACGGCACACCGGAGAAGTGCTGCACCAAGCCGGTCTGGAGCATCGCGGGGAAAAATGTCGTGACCATTGAGGGTCTGGGCAGCACAGCGCGCCCTCACCCTCTGCAACAGGCCTTTATCGATGAGCAAGCCGGCCAATGCGGTTACTGTCTCGCCGGCATTTTGATTTCGGCCAAGGCGCTGCTCGACAAGAATCCGAAGCCAACGCGGGCGGAGATCGCGGCCGCACTCGACGGAAACATCTGCCGCTGCGGCTCACATAACCGCATTATCCGCGCGGTGGAAAAAGCGGCGGTGGCCATGCGCGCGGGAGCCGGCGCATGATCCCGAAAAGTGGATATCGACTTTCGGACGAGATCATGCGCAGTGGAAAAATGCCATGAACGCTCCTCTGCCCGGCCCCCTCAACGACAATCCCAATCTCGACCGGTGGGTTGCCTTCCCGGCGCCTGGCAAGGTGATCGTGCTCACCGGCCGGGTCGAGCTTGGCCAGGGCGTGCTCACTGCGATGGCACAAATTGCTGCCGACGAACTCGACATCGCAATGGAGCGCATCACGATGCGTTCCGGCGACACGGAAAAAGCGCCGAACGAGGGCTACACCGCCGGCAGCCAGTCGATCCAGTTCGGCGGCGTCGCCATGCGCCAAGCCTGCGCTGACGTGCGCGCGCTGTTCCTCGAACAGGCCGCGAAAGTGCTCGGCTGCAACGTGAGCGAATTATCTATTCGCGACGGGAAGTTCTATCGCGGGAGCACATCGACCGGACAGGACTACTGGACTCTCGCTGGCGCGATCGATCTCGCCGTCAAGGCGACGGGAAATGGGGTATGCAAGCGCGTTACCGACCTTAAGAACATCGGTGCAAGCAGCGCCCGTCTCGATCTTCCGGCAAAAATCTTTGGAGATGCAGTCTTCATCCACGACATGCAGATCGACGGCATGGTGCACGCCCGCGTGGTGCGCCAGCCGAACCGCGGCGCAACGATCGGTTCGATCGATGAGAAAGCCATCCGCCGCGCCGCTAAGGGCCCGGTCGAATTCGTGCGCAACGGCAATTTTCTTGCAATCGTCGGCGATGACGAAACTGCCGTCGAAGCGGCAGGCGCCGCGGCCGTTGATCACGTTGCATGGCAGAATGTCGAGGCACCGACTCCGATCCAGCAGGAGGCCAATTGGCTGCTGCAACGGCCTGCTGTTGATCGGGTCTTCGGCGCGCCAGATGCCGGAAATCCGCAAGGCAAGCATCGCTTCGAATCGACGTACACGCGCGGGTATCTGGCCCACGCGTCGATCTCGCCCTCGTGCGGCCTTGCAGTCTACAAGGACGGCAAGCTGACGGTGTGGACCCACTGCCAGGGCGTCTATCCGCTACGCGCGGCTCTGGCGAAGACGCTGAAACTCGACGCCTCCTCGATCATCGTGCATCATGTGCAGGGCTCCGGCTGCTACGGTCACAACGGTGCCGACGATGCCGCCGCCGACGCCGCCATCACCGCCATGCAAAAGCCAGGGCAACCGATCCGCGTGCGGTGGCGGCGCGAGGAAGAATTCATATACGAGCCGAAGACCCCGGCGATGATCGTCAAGGTGCGTGCGTTGATCGATGACGACGGCAAGCCTGTCGACTGGACACAGGAAATCTGGAGCCCGACCCACAATCTGAGACCAGGCGCCGGTGGAAATCTGCTCGGCGCCCTTGCCCTGCCCGATCCGCCGCCTGAGCCGCCGCCGAATGATGTACCGGAGGCCAATGGTGGCGGGGCTACCCGCAATGCCGAGCCGCTATACGACATTCCGGCCAAACGCATCCTGCACCATTTGGTGACAGAAGCGCCTGTACGCACTTCGGCGTTGCGCGGACTCGGCGCCATGCCGAACGTATTCGCGCTCGAATGCTGCATCGACGAGTTGGCCGCACGCGCGGGACAAGACCCCGTTCAATACCGGCTTTCGATTACCGCTGACGGACGTGCACGCGCTGTGATCGAGAAAGTGGCCGCTATGGCGCGCTGGAATCCAAAAGAGCCGGGTGGATCAGGCCGCGGCCGGGGCATTGCCTTCGCGCGCTACAAGAATCGCGCCGCGTATTCCGCAGTGGTTGTCGACCTCTCGGTCGAGGAGGAAATCCGCCTGAATCGCGTTTGGTGTGCGACCGATGCTGGGCTCGTGATCAGTCCGGACGGCGTGATCAACCAGCTAGAAGGCGGAATCATCCAGTCGGCAAGTTGGGTCCTCAAGGAGCAGGTCCGCTTCGACGACGGTGTCGCTTCATTCGATTGGGAAACCTATCCCGTCCTGAAATTCAGCGAAGTGCCGGAGATCGAAATCGAACTCATCAACACGAAAGATGAGGTGCCCCTCGGCGTCGGCGAGGTCACCGCCGGCCCAACCGCGGCGGCGATCGGCAATGCCGTCTCTCACGCGCTCGGCGCCCGTATCCGAGATTTGCCGCTGACGCGGGAGCGGATCATGGGCGCGCTGCTGAAAGAATAGCGCGCCGCGTTCCTAAACCATTCGTTAACGGGGCCCGGCTAGCTTCCGTGGCACGGTATCGGGCTCCAGGCGTGCCCGAGGCCGGGGGCAGCATGGTCCGCATCGATTTCAACCGCTTGCGTTTCCTCGTCATCGACGACAATACGCATATGCGACGCATATTGCGTACGCTGTTGCATGGCTTTGGCGCCCGCGAAGTCTATGAAGCGGAAGATGGCGCGGCCGGCCTGGAAGCATTTACGCACTACCTCCCTGACATCGTCATCACCGACTGGGCAATGCCGATCTTTGACGGGCTGGAACTCATGCAAATGATCCGCCAGCCGGGTGCGAACGCAAATCCATACGTGGCAATCATCATGCTGACCGGCCATTCCGAAAAGAAACGCGTGACCGCCGCGCGTGACGCCGGCGTTACCGAATTTCTGGCCAAGCCAATATCGGCGAAAGGACTCTACCAGCGGATCATCAACGTGGTCGCCAATCCACGCCCGTTCATCAAGACGAAGACCTATTTCGGCCCCGACCGTCGACGCAACATCACTTCAAACTATATCGGTCCGGAACGTCGAAAAGGCGGCAAGGCAGATGTCATCAGACAGACTCCCTTGCTGGACAAAGCTCGCGCTCCGGTCTGACAAAGGCAACCCGCAATGTCCCGCTCCAAAGACACTGCAGCGATCGTCACTTACGGCGATCACGAGGTAATCGTGCCGGAAAACAAACTACGCGGGGTAGTCTCGAAAGAAGAAGCCGGCGCCGGAAGTGAGGATCCAATCGCGCGCGCCGAAAAAGCACTGGCGGAGCTATCGCCGGAATTCGCCAGCTGGATGGACTCCGAATGCGACCGGCTCGACCAGGCCCGCCGCGACCTGCTCAAAGACGGCTACTCCGATTCCACCAAAGTCGCGCTGTTCCACGCGGCCCATGACATCAAGGGTGAAGCGGCGACGTTTGGCTACCCGGCGGTGGCGTCCGCAGCGGACAGTCTTTGCCGGCTCATCGAGCACACGCCCGATGTGACCCGTATCCCGGTGAAGCTGATCGACCAGCATGTGGACGCGGTGCGTGCGATCTATCGGGAATATGCACGATCTGATGCCAAAGAGCTGGCTGCCATGCTGACGAAACGGCTGCGCGATGTTACCGACGGTTTCCTGAACTCACGAAAATCGCGATCGCCCTGAGGTGCTCGAGCAGCTCAAGGGTCCATCGATCGTGCCCGAATAGAAGTTGCGGAAAGGCGCTAGGCCGCAGCCAACTGCTCTACCTCGAAATTTCTGTCAGCTGAAACAATGTAGGCGTCAGCGACCAGATCGTCGCAGAACAGGCGTGCTTCCTCACGGGCGGCCTCCACAGCAAAGCGTCGCAGCAATGCCAATAGTGATGTGCTGCCCTCGTCGCGATCATAAGCGCAAGCGCTCAGCACGCGCTCGACCATGCGCCGCTTGAGCCGCGCCGCCCCACCCTGCTCGCCGATCAGCATGCCGCCGCGGATCGCAGCCAATGCTTCGCGGAAGGCCGGATAGGCGACATCTGGCAGCCCGGCCTTGCGGTAAAGCGCTCGAAAACCGGAAATGTTTTTATCGTGGATATAGCCGGTAACGCGGTCAATCGGAACGCTCGACAGCTCAGCAAGTGCCTCCTCGAACAGCACCACATTGCCGGACAGTAACGCGCGCAGAAGCATACCCGCGGTGAGCTGACCGCTTTGACACAAGTGCTGCACGAGCGCTCCGACTTCCTCGCAAGGAGTATCGGCTGCAAGCGCGACGGTTGCCTTTTCGCAAGCCTCTTTTGCCGTGTATTCCGCATGCTCCGGTCCGAGCCATTGTCGCGCAGTGACGAAGCCGGCGAGCGTTTTGGACAACTTTGCAAGTAGCGTCTGACGCATCGCCATCGGTATGTCGTCCCGAGCCATCAGGTTCTCGCGGATCGGCGCCAGATGGCCGAAGCGATCGACAATGCGGTCCACAGAGAAAAGCGCTATATCGGCGCCGGAATTTTCCAGAAGCGTGAGGCACGCCTCGGCCACGCCAACTTCGGCGATGGCGGCGGCCAGCGCTCGTGGTATTGGCGATCGGCCGGCAATTGCGACCTGTACGTTCGCATCACCGGTAGCGATCAAGTCTACGAGATCGTCTTCAACTAACAACGGCGAATGACCAAGCACCGGCAATGCGACGTCCGCCTGATCTGATGCGAGTGCATGCACGACAATCCGCGGCGCCTTCTCAGCCGACGCAAACACGTCGGAGAGCGCACGCCGGACCAAGGGCGACGGGTCGTCCAACAACATGATCATCGCGCCTTCTGCGGCGGCGAGATCATCGGGCGATAGGTCCGAATAAAGATAGGCGCGCGCTAGCGCGGATGTGGCCTCTGCGCGCTCCCCGGCCGGGGCCTGGCGTACCCAATGCAGAAACTGACGAACGATCATGGCGCAACCGACGCTACGAGGCCGCCCCCACTGACGGCAGTGCGTCAGCCTAACGAACGACGCTTAACAAAGCGTTCACCATAGAAATTGATCGGCTGTTAAGCATGCGGGCTCGAATTGCCCAGCAAAATCAGGCCTTGTCGCCAGATAATTTGCGGGTATTGGGCCGGGGGTCCGTGAACAAATCAAACACCGGCGCGGTCTGGCTCGATGGTGGTGTCCCGTCCGTCGTAGGACCCCAGAGTGTGCTTACGGTCTGCGTTAAAGGCTGGCGTACACGGTCTGTGAACATGGATTCGAATGACGCTCGCGTGACAGGCGGGGCTGGCAGCTGTTCGCTGGCCTTCGCAAATGCCTGCGTCGTGCCGGCAGTATCGTGGGCTGGGATCGGAGTTGGGGTTGGAATGGGTGCTGGCGGGCGCGGTATCGCCGCAGATGCAAACCGTGCGACGTGCGCCTTTGGCACCGACTTAATCGGAGGCGCAGCTGCCACCGTCATTGCGGGCGGCAGCGGCGGTGCAGCCGCAGGCAGCGAGGCGCTCGCGATATTGGTAACGCCGCCGAGCGGCGCAAAAGCGACCGTGCGGGCCGTGTCAAAAAGCCTGGTCAGCTTGCCGTAGACCTCGCCGACGCTGCGCGCGCGGCCGGAGTGCTCATAGAAAATATTGCGGTTTGCCGCTGCGGCGTTCGGAAACATGGCGGCAGCGCTGGCCTGCGGCCGGCTCGATGCAGCATTGATCAGCTTACCGGCGCCGTCGGCGCCCAGAAAATGCGCGATGTAGAGCTCACCATTGCGTTGGTTGGCGGCCAATATTCGAACTGACCAGAGTCGCGTTGTTACGCGTGAGCGCCCCTGCCAGCATCGCACTCGCTTGCGGGTCGTTGCGCAGCCGCAGAATGGCCGCCCGCATGGCGGGGTCCGACACCTGATAGTGCCCGTCGGACGACCGCGTGATGGCGTCGGCATACTGGCCGAGCCCCAACGCGGCTCCATCCTGCTTCATGGTGCCGAGCCAGGTCTGGTCGATAAATTGATAGAGGCCCTTCGCCGACGAGGTCGAAGCCTGCGCAGACGGATTCATGTTGGATTCAATCTGCGCGGTGGTGAGCAGATATTCGAAGCTGATGCCGGTCGATTGCGCCGCCTGGCGAATCGCCCCGGTGATCTGCGGTACCCCGCTGGCAGTAGCCGGATGAACGGCCATCGTGTTGCGCCTTGCGAATTTCTGGGCTTATGGGTGTAAACGCGGACGCAACGGCTCTCGCGGGCCTACCGACCATGGGGAATTATGGTAAACGAACCGTAAATGGGGCTCGCAAGGCCCTATTTTGGAAGGATTTTTCGGAGGAAAGCGATGGCTGACACGATCCAGCGGCACAAGCGCGGCGGCCTGTATTTCGAGGATTTCGAGGTCGGCAAGACCTACGAGCACCGCTACACGCGCACGGTGACCCAAATGGACAACATGCTGTTCTCCAATATGACACTCAACCCGCAGCCGCTGCATATCGATCGTCATTTCTGCGAGACCGAGACCGAATGGGGTCAGCCACTGATGAACTCGCTGTTTACGCTCGGACTCATGATCGGCATTCAGGTTTCCGACATGACAGTCGGCACCACCATCGCCAATCTCGGCATGACCGATGTCAAATTTCCGAACCCCCTGTTCGAAGGCGACACCGTGCATTGCACTACAGAAGTGATTAGCAAACGCGAGTCAAAATCGCGGCCCGGCGCGGGCATCGTCGAGTTCCATCACAAGGCTTTCAAGCAGGATGGCACTTTGGTGGCCGAATGCCACCGTCAGGCTTTCATGCGGATGCTCCCGAAATGATGCGCTCGTTTCTTTTCGTACCGGCCGATGGCGGGACCAAACTCGACAAGGCGGTGGCGAGCGGCACCGACGCCGTCATCGTCGATCTGGAAGATTCCATTACGCCGGAGCGCAAGGTGCAGGCCCGGACGGCGGCCTTGGAATTTCTCAAGCGAGCCGGAGCAGCCAAGGCGCGCCCGCGCCTGCTGGTGCGCATCAACGGCCTCGACACCGGCATGACGGACGCCGATCTTGATGCGATCGTAGCGGGCAAGCCGGACGCCGTCGTGTTTCCGAAAGCAGAAGGCGGCGCGAGCGTCGTGCACCTCGATGCCAAGCTCACCGCTCGGGAAGCGATCGCCGGCTTACCGGAAGGCCAGATCAAAATACTGGCGCAAGCAGTGGAATTTGCCGCCGGCCTGTTTGCCGCCGGTACGTTCCGCAATGCAAGCACCCGGCTGATTGGCCTGACCTGGGGCCCAGAGGATCTGTCAGCCGAATTGGGCGCGGAAACAAACCGCGATGCAGAAGGCGAGTTGACGGAGCCTTATCGCCTCGCTCGTTCGGTTTGCCTTTACGCGGCCGCGGCGGCAAAGCTGCCCGCGATCGAGACCGTGTATGTGGACTTTCGCAATGCCGAAGGATTACGCCGCGACACTGAAGCGTCACGTCGCGACGGCTTCACCGGGCGGCTTGCCATCCACCCGGCACAAGTGCCGGTGATCAATGACGTGTTCACACCCACGGCGGCGCAAATCGAAAAGGCAAAGGCAGTGGTCGCGGCCTTTGCTGCGCAGCCGGGCGCCGGCGCAGTCGGCATCGACGGCAAGATGTACGACCGGCCGCATCTCGTGCGCGCGCAACAATTGCTGGACCGCATAAAGCGCTAAAAGGCCTGTTACTTGTAGACCTTGCTTGGGTCGAACGCCTTTTCAACCTCGCGGAATTCGAGCATCGAGCCCCCGGCTTTGCCGATCGGAACGGCACGATAGAAACACGAACGCCGGCCGGTGTGGCAGGCGCCGGGGCCCTTCTGCTCGACTTTCAGCCAAAGCGCATCCTGATCGCAATCGACGCGCAATTCGACTACACGCTGAACATGGCCAGATGTTTCGCCCTTCTTCCACAGCGCCTTACGCGAGCGGCTGTAGTACCAGGCCTCCCCGCTCGCGATGGTCTTGCGCAACGCTTCGTCATTCATATACGCGACCATCAGCACGTCGCCCGATCTGGCATCGGTTGCGACCGCGGTGATCAACCCATCGGCGTCAAATTTTGGCGTGAACGCCAATCCCTCTTCTGTGTCATGCGTGGATGAGGACAAGGCTGGCTCCTGCCTTTCGCCGTGACCCTGAGGTGCGAGCGCGATGCGCGAACCTCGAAGGGCGATCGGCCAAGTGGGTGCCCGTCATCCTATGAGGCGCGCTTGCGGCGCGCACCTCAGGATGACGGAGAAATACGACTGAAACAAACGCGGACGAGAATTTACCGCTGCCCGCCGCGCAGCATCGTCATGAAACGAACCTGCTCGCTGGCGTCATCGCGGAATGCGCCGGTGAAATGCGTTGTCACAGTCAACGCGCCGGGCTTCTGCACTCCGCGCAGCGACATGCACATGTGCTCGGCCTCGATCATCACCGCAACGCCGCGCGGTTTGAGGATCTCGTCGATCGCAGTTGCTACCTGCGAGGTCAGGTGCTCCTGCGTCTGCAGCCGGAGCGCATAGACATCGACCAACCGCGCGAGCTTCGACAGGCCCACCACCCGGTCCGTCGGCATATAGGCGACATGCGCCTTGCCGAAGAACGGCATCATATGGTGTTCGCAATGGGAGTTGAAACCAATGTCGCGGACCAACACGAAATCGTCGTAGCCACCGGTCTCGCTGAAGGTGCGATCGAGCACCTCCGCCGGACATTCGCGATAGCCCTGGTAGATTTCCTCGAATGCATCGATGACACGCTTCGGCGTCTCCAGCACGCCCTCGCGCTTCGGATCGTCGCCGGTATAGGCGATCAGCGTACGCACGGCGGCTTCCGCCTGCTCGCGCGAGGGCCGCGGTTCGATCGGCGCAGGCGCTGTCCGCACATGATCGGATAGGCCCTGCTTCGGCCACGGCTTCACGTTGGTATTTTTCACGTCCATGACGGGTCTCTCCGTTCGACCGGCGCTCGCCCGAAGGCAGTGCCGGGAGTGTCACCGGGTTGGCCGCGTCAGATAATCCGCGAAGGGCCACTTCGGCCATACCGCGGCAGCTGGACGCTGCATTCCCATTCCGCATGGCTTGCGCCATGTCGGCGCCGAGAACCCCTTCTCGCGCCATCGGGTCAACACCTATATATTCGTTTACACGGCCGAGGCAATCCGCCGATCTGGCATAATCGGTAAAACTTCAATGCTTAACGAGGTTTACAACGCCCGAATCCTCGAACTGGCGGGGAATATCCCCCGCCTGGGGCGGTTGCCTGCGCCCGACGCCACCGCCACCGCTCATTCGAAGCTCTGCGGATCGACCGTCACCGTTGACCTCAAGATGAACGGCGGAGAAGTCACCGATTTTGCTCACGATGTGAAAGCCTGCGCGCTCGGCCAGGCCTCTTCATCCATCATGGCGCGCCATGTCATCGGGGCGAAGCCAGCCGAACTACGTGAGCTGCGTGAAACCGTACGCAAGATGTTGAAGGAAAATGGCCCGCCTCCGACCGGCAAATGGGCTGATATCGCCGTGCTCGAGCCGGTACGCGAGTACAAGGCGCGTCACGCCTCCACGTTGTTGACCTTCGATGCAGTGGTTTCCGCGCTCGACCAGATCGAAGCGAAGTCGGACAGCAAACGCGCGCAAGCGGCCGAATAGCTATTTCGCCGCCGCCAGACCGCCCGTCTTCATTCTCGGCAGCTCGGCACGATCGCCGAGAGGCTTGATACAGCCGGCAGCCAGCCGTGGAAGATTTTGCGCGGCACCGGTATTGCCCAGTCGTATTCCGGTGACCTGGTGCGCGCTTTCCGTCTTGATCAACATCGAGTGACTGCCGACGGCCGCGAAGGCGCCGATCAATTCGGCCGGCACTCGCCCGGCGGCGTAAGTCACGAGCTCATCGGGAGCGTTGCGGTGCTCCGAGGAAACGATCTTGAGCGTTGCGGAGTTGCTGCCGACACGCAGGCTGATGGTGCCGAGGGTGTCAGGTAACGGGGTCTGTTCCGCGCTGTGGCGCCGCTCGATATAACTTACTTCGTAACCGTCGCCACCGGCGACGCAAGCAACCACCAGATCGAAACTGCCGATTTCCTCGCCTTCAACGGTGAGTGGATGCCGCCGAGCGAGCGTAGCGACGCCTGAGCGGTCGACCAAAGCCCACCGCTGCTCGCTGATCGCCGACGCGTGCAGGCCGTTCGTCACGCGGGATGCCGGTTGCACTGCCGGCGCGGGCGAGGACGTCGCGACGGTTGCCTCATCCGGCGTGTCAAGCTCTTCCGTTGTCAGCCGCGTGCGCCGTAATTCCTCACGCGTCATCGCGTGCATTGGCTCCCAAGGTGGAATGCGAAGCGCCAGATCGAGCAGATCAACGGAAGCGCCCATATCAGCGGCATATTGCGCCAGCCGACCAATGTCGCGCTGGACCAAAACAAGATCTTCTGCCGAGTAGCTGGCGGCGGTCGGATCGTCACGGCGGTCACCGAGCCAAATCTGATGGACCATCACGCGCGCATCGACCGGAACCGACCGACGCACGCCTCCGAGCAGGACGAAGGCACACATGGATTCGCAATCGGCGTTCGGCGAAAGCGTCGCGCGTGATTCATCTTGCCCTTCCACCGGGAGATCGACGACGCGGCCAACGGTGGTGGCAAGCTTGAGACTTCGGATTTCACGCCCCAAGGCTATGGCGCCGAGGACGGAGCCACCGTCTGAATCGATCGCAATTGTGGCGCCCGTCAGATCATGGTTTTGCGCGAAGTCGAGAAAATTGCGCGGCGTGTCCGCAGTGATAGCGCCGGACGCCGCGATAAGGACTTTACAGTTTGCACCGCAGCCCGCGGGCCCTTGCACGCGCAGATCGAAGTGCATCGGCAACGCGCGATCGCCAGCACGCAGTTGTGACGGCAACAGCGTCAGCGACGCCGCCAAAGCGAGCGAAAAAGCAGGCAAAAGGGAACGGCTCATTCTTCCCCTGTCTCGCCACCGAGCCCTTCTTCTTGCGTGGTCGTCCACGTTCTGGCTGGGCTTGGGCGGCGCTGATACCCCCGACGCTTGTAATTCTTAGTGCAGTTGCGAGATTCGGGTCTAGTGTAAAAAAGTCGCTATTGGCATTGCTCCAAATCAAAACCTCAATAGTTCTGGGCATTTGGAACTTTTGATGGAACCCAGGGGCTCTTAAACTTTCACTTAAACTTGAATTTAGGCCATGCACGACAATAAGAGCCAAAGTCATTCGATGGCCCGCCTGCCCCGCCTCGTCGGACGGGCGCTTGTTGGCCTGTACCGCTTTACACTGTCCCCGCTGATAGGCCCCCGCTGCCGGCACCTTCCAACCTGCTCGGAGTACGCCGATGAGGCGATTGGCCGGTTTGGGCTGTGGGCGGGTGGCTGGATGGCACTTGCACGTACGCTGCGGTGCCACCCCTGGGGGACCTCAGGTCTGGATTTCGTGCCTGTAGCGTTGCCCGAGAGTGCACGCTGGTTCCTGCCCTGGCGCTACGGGCGCTGGCGCGGAACAAACGCTTGCGTCGAACAGCCGTGAGCGGCCCCACACGCAGTATTCTGTCGGCAATGATCATCGCAGGCATCGCCGCGTCGATCTTTTTCGGCTTGCGCAGTTACGGTTCTTTCCTGTTGCTGCGATCCGCATATGAGGTCGGTCGGCCGCAAGTCAGCAGCCTGCGCGCCTGGATGACGCTCGATCATGTGGCCGCAACCTATCGCGTGCCCGCGGATGCTCTCATCGCAAGGCTCGAACTGCCGGCGGACACCGATCGCACGGACACTCTCAAAATCATCGCCGACCGGCGCAACATACCGCGGTTCAATTTCGTGCGCGATGTGCAGCGCGCGATCAGCGACATGAGTGCTGTGACTTCACCAGCCGCACCCGTCGACGGTCAAAGCTCCGGCGGATTGGCGGACCGTATCCTTTCCGCGCTTCTGATCTATGGCTATCCGGCGCTCGCTGCCACATTGCTGCTCGGTGCAATTGGACTGCCATTGCCGATCGGCGTTGCCGCAGTTCTGGCAGGCTCGCTGGCAGCGCTGGGAAATCTTCGTTGGGAATGGGCGGCAGTGACCGCTGTCATAGCATCGTTTGCGGGTGATATCATCGCCTACGGAATTGGGCGCGCGGTCAGTGATAGTTTCCTCGCGCGCCATGGCCGCTGGATCGGGTACAATCCGAAGCGCGCCGACCACGTTCAATCGCTTCTCAAGCGATGGGGTGGTGCCTCCGTCATTGTTTCGCGCACCCTGACATCCTCGCTGAGTTCGATTGTCAGCTTGCTGGCCGGGGTCGGCCGCTACCCGCTACCGCAATTTCTGGGGTTCGCGCTGCTAGGCCGACTGATCTGGACTTCGGCCTATCTCGGTCTCGGGTTTGCCGTCGGCAACAATATCGACGCCGCCAGTCAATTTCTCGCCAACCTCAGCGGCCTGCTGGTAGCGGTCGGCGTAGTCATCGTGCTGGCCGTTTATCGGGCCGGGCCAACGCTGCCCGATAAGCACTAAAAGCGGTTGCATCGCTTAAGCCGGCTGTTATATCCCCTCTCAAATCACGCTTACCTGCATTCGTAGGCAGCGAGTGAGCAAGGAGATGATGCGATGGCGCAAAGTGTCGCGTTGACCTTTCCCGACGGCGCACGCCGCGAATACCCCTCAGGCACAACCGGGCTGGACGTCGCCAAGGGCATTTCGCCCTCGCTTGCGAAGCGGACAGTGGCGATGGCGCTCGACGGCGGCCTCGCCGATTTGAGCGACCCGATCGACCATGACGCCAAGATCGAATTTATTTCCCGCGAGGATCCGCGCGCGCTCGAACTCATCCGGCACGATGCCGCCCATGTGCTCGCAGAAGCGGTGCAGGCACTGTGGCCGGGCACGCAGGTGACCATCGGTCCGGTGATCGAGAATGGCTTCTATTATGACTTTTTCCGCAACCAGCCATTCACGCCCGAAGATCTGCCGTTGATCGAAAAGAAGATGCGGGAGATTATCGCGCGCGACAAACCCTTCACGAAAGAGGTGTGGTCGCGCGACCAGACGAAGAAAACCTTCCGCGACATGGGTGAGGCCTTCAAGGTCGAACTCGTGGATGCCATTCCGGCCGACCAGCAGATCAAGATCTATAAACAAGGCGACTGGTTCGATCTCTGCCGTGGCCCGCATATGACTTCAGTGGGCAAGGTCGGCAATGCCTTCAAGCTGATGAAGGTAGCCGGCGCCTATTGGCGCGGCGACGCCAAAAACCCGATGCTCACCCGCATCTACGGCACCGCCTTCGCTAGACAGGAAGAGCTCGACGCTTATCTCAAGCAGATCGAAGAGGCCGAGAAGCGCGATCACCGCCGCCTGGGGCGCGAGATGGACTTGTTTCATTTCCAGGAGGAAGCGCCCGGCGCTGTGTTCTGGCATTCGAAAGGCTGGACGCTGTTCCAGGCACTCGAGAACTACATTCGCCGCCAACAGAGCGCCGCCGGCTATGTCGAGGTCAACTCGCCGCAGCTCATGGACAAGACGCTATGGGAAACCACGGGTCACATTCCGACCTATTCGGACATGATCTTCCTGACGCAAAAGCGTGAAGAGGACGAACGTGTCTACGCGGTAAAGCCGATGAACTGCCCCGGCCACGTGCAGATCTTCAAGAACGGCCTGCGCAGTTATCGCGAACTGCCGGTCAAGATTGCTGAGTTCGGCAAGGTACACCGCTTCGAGCCATCGGGCGCGTTGCACGGGCTGATGCGCGTGCGCGCCTTCACCCAGGACGATGCTCATGTCTTCATTACCGAAGGCCAGATCGCCGAGGAATCGCTCAAAATTAACGACCTGATCCTCTCGATTTACGAGGATTTCGGCTTCTCCGACGTGCGCATCAAGTTCTCGGACCGGCCCGACAAGCGCATCGGCGACGACGCGGTCTGGGATAAGGCGGAAGCGGCGCTGATGGCAGCGCTGAAAGCCTCAGGGCGGCCATGGACGCTGAACAAGGGCGAAGGCGCATTCTACGGGCCCAAGCTCGAATACGTCTTGCGTGACGCCATCGGCCGCGACTGGCAATGCGGGACCGTACAGGTTGACCTCAACCTGCCCGGCCGGCTCGGCGCGTTCTACATCGATGAACGTTCAAACAAGGTCACGCCGGTGATGCTCCATCGCGCCATGTTCGGCTCGCTCGAACGCTTCACCGGCATCCTGATCGAGCATTATGCCGGTCACCTGCCACTATGGCTGTCGCCAGTGCAAGCGGTGGTCGCCACCATTACTTCGGACGCCGACGACTTCGCGCGCGAGGCAATCGAAGCCGCGCGCAAGAGCGGCCTTCGTATTGAAAGTGATCTGCGCAACGAGAAGATAAACTACAAAGTGCGTGAGCACTCGCTCGCCAAAGTACCCGTCCTGCTCGTCGTCGGGAAAAAAGAAGCGGCTGAGCGCACAGTCTCGATCCGCCGCCTTGGCAAGGAAAGCCAGCAGGTTATGCCGCTCGACGCGGCGCTCAAGGCCCTCGCCGACGAAGCCGTGCCACCGGATGTGCGGCGGACGAAGGCTGCGGCTTAAGCGATTACTTTTGCAGGTTTATGTAGGCCGCGAGGTCCGCCGCCTCGCTGCGCGACAAATTCATATCCGGCATTCGCGGATGGGGCGTCAGCAAGAAGTAGGCGAGCGTCGTCTCATTGAAGCCGGGCTTCGCTGCGATGGCTGAAAACGGTGGAGACTGCGTGGTGCCGCGCTGCTGATCGGACGCCACTATATGACAAGTAGCGCACCAGCGCTTGGCGAGTGTTTCGCCCTTGCGCGCGTCGGCCGCGAAGGTGCTGTCCGTCAGCGCTGCGGCAAGAATCAGGAAAATCAGCGCGGCAATTGCTCGACTCATTGGCAGGAACCCCGGCGGTTGTTGCAGAATCATCATATACGTCGGCGCGGTCGTTGTCCGCTTGGACCTTTGTTTGAGGGAAGCGTCAGCGCCCGCCGGCGGCGCGCACGAGCGCCGTCGCGCCGGCGCCGCCGGGTGGGTGCTCGAGCATACGCAGAAAGCGCTCCGACCAATGGCTGAGATCATTGCGCACCAGCACCTTGAAGTTGGCCGCATGACGCTGGCGTCGCTCATCCAGTGGCATCGACAGCGCGCGATTGATAGCGTTGCCGACGCCCTCGGAATCATACGGGTTGACCAGCAGCGCTGCCGTACATTCGTATGCAGCGCCGGCAAAGCGCGAAAGAATCAGCACGCCAGGGTCGTCCGCGTTTTGCGCCGCGACATATTCCTTCGCGACCAGGTTCATGCCGTCGCGCAAGGGCGTCACCAAACCGGCACGCGCAGCGCGATAAAGACCGGCGAGCGCGGTGCGGCTGTGCGCCTTGTTGATGTAACGCACCGGAGTCCATGAGGCCTCGCCAAAAGTGCCATTGATGCGTCCGACCGCCTCTCCCACCGAACGGCCCATATCGGCGTATTCGGGAATACCGGTGCGGCTGCGCGGCGTGATCTGAAGGTAAGTGACTTTGCCACGCCACTCGGGAAAGTTGGTGAGGAAGCGCTCGAACGCATTCATGCGCTCCGGAATGCCTTTACTGTAATCGAGTCGGTCGACGCCAATGATCATTGCCCGGCCGGAGAGACTCTCCAGCACGCCGCGTACAAAATCCGTTTCGATGGCGCGACGCGCCAGGCGCGAGAAGGCTTCCGTCTCTACTCCGACCGGGAACGTGCCGACATGCACGGAACGGTTACCGAACTGGAAGCTGTTGCCGCTCCCCCACGGCAATCCGCATTCATTAGCGACGTAGCGGGAGAAGTTAGCCGCATCGACCTCGGTCTGAAACCCGACCAGGTCGTAGTGACAGAGCGCCGGAATGAGCTGATCGTGATTTGGCAAGGCTGTTATGATTTCAGGCGGCGGAAATGGAATGTGAATGAAGAAGCCGATCTTGTTGTTGTGACCGCGATCGCGTAGCGCCTTGGCGAGTGGAATTAAATGATAGTCATGCACCCACACCACATCGTCGGGCTTCAGCAATGTTTCGAGGTGACCAGCAAAATATTGGTTGACCCGGAAATAACCGCCCAGATCGCGTCGTGTGAATTCGGCGAGATCAAGCCGATAGTGCAGGATCGGCCACAGCACACGGTTGGCGAAGCCGTTGTAGAACTCCTGATAATCATCCTTGCTGAGATCGACCGTGGCGTAGGTGATGTTCTCGTGAGTGACGGACTTCACCGTCCGCGGCAAATCTTCGGCAACGCGCCCGCTCCAGCCAAACCACAGGCCGCCATAGCGCTTAAGCGCCGGCCGGATCGCCACTTCGAGCCCGCCGGCCCGCGCGCCGCGATCAGGAACAGCAACCCTGTTCGATACTATGACGAGCCGCGCCAATACCGGTCTCCCCAGCTTCGCGACAGCTTGATTGCCGTCAAAGTCAGTCCTGACATTGAATAAGTCTGAGGAAAATTCCCCCACAATTTTCCGGTAACCGGGTGTACGTCCTCCGACAAAAGGCCGTATCGGTTTCGCAAACGAAGCGCATCGACGAACATGTCACGCGCCTCATCCTGCCGGCCAATTTCCCACAATGCATCGATCAGCCAGAACCGGCAAATCAAAAAGGCGGATTCCGGAGGGCCAAAATCGTCGGCAGCGACATATCTCATAACGTGATTGCCGCGCCGAAGTTCATGGCCGATTGCCTCGACGGTTGCCGCGAACCGCGGATCGTCGGGCGCAACCAGCCCTAACTCAGCTAGCAGCAGTGCACTGGCGTCGAGGTCTTCGCTGTCGAAAGCGGCGGAAAACGCCTTGCGTTTGGGATTCCAGGCACGCTTGAGCACCTGCTCTTTAATGCGGTTGGCTACTCCGCCCCAATAGGTCGCGCGTTCCGACAAGTTGAGGTTGCTCGCAATCGCTTCAAGCCGCTGGCAGCCGGCCCAGCACATTGCCGCCGAATGCGTATGCACGCGCTTGCGCCCGCGGTATTCCCAAATGCCGGAATCGGGCTCGAGTGCGAGCTTTGCCGCCTGTTCGCCGAGCGGTTCGATTGTGTGAAACAGCGCCGCATCGCCCGGTCGAGGCAGCCTGCGATCAAAAAACATCGGCGTCGCGGCCATGATGATACTGCCGTAGACATCATGCTGGCTCTGATTGACTGCGGCATTGCCGATGCGCACCGGCCCATCGCCACCATATCCGGCAAGCGCCGGCGCTGTGCGCTCCTCGAGCAAATCAGTGTGCACGATGCCGTAAAGCGGCCGTACCTGATCGGCGCGTCCAACTGCGACGCTAAGGATGTAGGAAATGAAATCCTCCATGGTGCGGGTCGCACCAATGCGATTGAGGGCGCGTACGACGAAAAATGCATCGCGCATCCAGCAATATCGATAGTCCCAGTTGCGCCCCGAACCTGGTACTTCGGGAATTGATGTGGTCAGCGCCGCGACGATCGCGCCGGTCTCCTCATAATTGCAGAGCTTAAGGGTGATGCCGGCGCGAATGATCTCGTCCTGCCAGTCGATCGAAAAGGCAAGCCGCCTCACCCACTCAAACCAGTAGTCGCGGGTGCGTTCGCAAAAATCCCGACACGTCGTTTCAAGCGAACCCTCGAACGGTTCATCAGTGCCGAAAACCAGATGCACTGGTCGCGTCAGCACAAACGAAGCTTCGTTCTCGATATACGAAAGCGGCGCGTCGGTCGTCAGCCTGACCGGTACCTCGTCGCGCCAGTAGCGGATGTGATTACTGCCGGAAGAACGTGAGGTGACCGGCTCTCCATAACGGTGCGTGGTACGGAAACGAATGGTAATGCGCGGCATGCCGCCGATCGGCTCAATGATCCGCATAATTTGGGGCGGGCGGAACGTGCGGCCGAAGATCTGAAAACGCGGCGCGAAATCGGTGATCCGAACGGCACCGCCTTTGTCGTCGATCAACTCGGTAACGACGGTTGCGGTATTGCGGACATAGTCCGAGCGGGTCTCGACCTGGCCATCGAGCACCACGTCAGTGAAACCTTTTTCCTCGTCGCCGGCGAGCAGACGGCAAAAGACAGGATCGCCGTCATACCGCGGCATACACCACCACACGATGCGCGAGGACGGCTCCAGAAGCGCCGCTGTGCGCCCGTTACCGATGACCGCCAGATCAAGACCATAGTCGGTCATGGGCCGGCCTGCCCTTTGGCTGCAAGAGATTGCAGAGCGCTGCGCACCTGGGCTGGATCTTTGAATATTCCCGTGAGCCCGGGAAAATAGCGGCTGACGCTAAAGCCCTTGCCATCGATTTTAGGCAACACCTCAAAAACCGATTCATCGGTGATGTCATCGCCAATAAAGATTGGCGCACGGCCGGCGAAAGGCTGGTGTGCCATCAGCTTGCAAATACTGTCGCCTTTGCTGATGCCCGGGCGCTTGACCTCAAACACCGCCTTACCGAGCAGCAGTTCGGTCGGCTCAGCGGGAAACGCCGTACGGCTGGCCGCCACGTGACGGCGCAAGCGCTCCGCCTGCTGCGGTGCCTTGCGGTAGTGCAGAGCGAGCGAATAACTCTTGTCCTCGACAACAATACCTGGGCCTATGCTCGCCGCGTTGGCCAACTGCCGTCGCAAGTCCTGAGGCAATGGCTTTGCCCAGTAGAACACCTCATTGTCGCGCACGCGCATCTCCGCTCCGTGGCAGCCGACAGCAGGTAAATGCAACGGTGCGAACAGGCGATCGAGATCGGCAATTGGCCGGCCGCTCACCAGTGCGACCGCACCGCCCGTCAGATCGAACAGGCGCTTGAGGGATTCGAGCAATGCGCCGGAAACCTGCACTTCGGTTGGTGACGGACCAATATCGATGATCGTACCGTCCACATCGAGCAAAAGGGCAACCGTATTCAAATCAAGGTTGGCGAAAACATCCATGACCGGGTCGTTGGCAATTGCGTGCACTACTATAATTCCGTCCGGTACGAGAAAGTTCGGAGATCGCCAACGTTTCAGCGGGCCTGCACCTCAACATCACCGTCGACGCCAGTGACGACCTTGAACTCGCGCTCGTAGACTTTTCCCTCATTGCGGGCGATAGCGCGGTATTCGCCCTCCGCGAGGATCACGCGCGGAAAGGCGCCGATCAATTCCTTAATCACGTCACCGCCCGGTGTGAGGACCGACCAAGCGGTGTTAGCGAGTGCTTCGCCGCCGCGGGCGCTCACAAGCTTAAGCGTGATGGCGGCAGCGCGGTGCGTGACGGTTATATCGGTGAGCTTACCGGCCTGTACACGAATATCGGACCGCACGACCGAATTTGCGTCACCATAGTTCGACACAATGTAATAGGTGCCTTCCGGCACGACAACCACGTCACTGGTCATCACGCGTTCGGCGATCGGGCGGCGGTCACCTGCTTCAAATTGACTGCCTTTGTAGACATCGAATGATATTTGCCCAGCCGGAATACGCACGTCGCCGACCTTGCCTTCGATCCGCAGGCCGCCGGCCGGAAGTTCGAATTCCTCGCGCATACTCGGCCCGTGCAAATCGACCGGCTTGACCGCTGTAGCGAGCCCGAAGCCGACATGCACGATGTAGGTGCCGGCAGGAAGCACAAGTGTCGGCGTCGGTGACTTGTCTTCCTTCACCAGTCTGAAATTGCCGTTCGCATCGGCTTTGGCGGCATAGACGCGCCAGGTCAACCCACCGCCGATCGGCTGTGCATCCTTGCCGAATCGCGCGCTGAGAGCGAGCGCCACTTGTCCGGCCGGCACCATCGGAATCGAAGCTGTCGAGCCGCCCGAATTCGGAGCCGACGTTGGCGATTGCGCTGGCGGCGATGGCGGCGGAAAGTTACTTGGCCCGAACATATCGCCGCGCGTTGCCGGCACCGGCGATATCAGACCGGTCGACGGCGTGGCCGAAAACAATGAGTTCTGTCCCAGCGACTGCGCCACGGCAGCCGACGGCGCGACTGCAACAAGGGCAAGCATAAGTGCCGGCCATAGCCGGCCACGCACGGTGGGGATTGCGGGTGCCCTTTCCATGACCTTGGAGTTTTCTGCCCAAATCGAGGCGATTTCAAGCCACGCTCTCAGCGTGTTTGTGGCTGTGTTAACGCCGTGGTAGGCGCATTGCGCGTTTTTTCACGAGGCCCGCTGATGCCCGATGCTCTAGAACTATTAAAGAATCGACGATCGGTTAAGCCAATGGAATTGGCCAGTCCCGGCCCGACTGCATCCGAGATCGACACCCTTCTGAAAATCGCTTCGCGCGTACCGGATCACGGCAAGCTTGCGCCTTGGCGATTCATCCTGTTCGAGGGCGATGCCCGATCGACCGCCGGTGAGGCGATCGCTTCCGCATTCCGCGCCGACCGTCCAGACGCCACTCCCGACCAGATCGACTTCGAGCGCAAACGGCTCGCGCGTGCACCGCTGGTGATCGCCGTAGTCAGCCGAGCCGGCCCGCATGTAAAGATTCCGGAATGGGAGCAGCAACTCTCTGCCGGGGCGTCTGCAATGAGCCTGGTCATCGCTGCACATGCGATGGGCTACGCCGCAAGCTGGATCACCGAATGGTATGCCTACGACCGGCGCGTGCTCGACGCTCTTGGAGTTGGCGCGAATGAACGTATTGCAGGTTTCGTGCATATCGGACGCCCTGTAAAGCTGCCTGAAGATCGCGACCGGCCCAAGCTGGAGGCCATTGTGACAAGGTTCGGCGGTTAAGGAACCAATTGGCAGGCTACGACATTTAACTTTTACGTAATCCGGCAGGCGCACGCTCCCCCCGTCACGTTTCGGTCACAAGACTCCGCCAGCAATCTTCGGCTTGTTGGAGTAACACGCTCGTGCGAGGCATTTTCCCGGCCTGACGAACCGGGGGGACAGGAGTAACCGCTTTTGGTATTCGAGGGCATATTCGCGCGAGCGCGCAACGGCGATCGTGCGGCGGAAGCCACGACGCAACCGCGACCGTCAGTCTTACGTCCGACGATCGGCCTCGCTCTTGGCGGCGGTGCGGCGCGCGGCTTTGCCCATATCGGCGTCATGCGGACCTTGCTGGCACACGGAATTGTGCCCGACGTTATTGTCGGCACGTCAATCGGCGCTGTGGTCGGCGGCTGCTATGCGGCCAAAGAAATGGACAATCTGGAAAGCTGGGCGCGCACACTCACCGTGCGCGGCGTGCTCAGCTATCTCGACATCAGCCTGTCCGGCGCTGGTTTGATCAGCGGCGGCCATCTCGCCACTCAACTGGAAGCCGGCCTCAAGGACAGCCGCATCGACGATCTACCGATCCGTTTCGCCGCAATTGCAACCGAATTCAACACCGGCCATGAAATCTGGCTCACACGCGGGCGATTGAGTGACGCATTGCGCGCGTCCTATTCGCTGCCGGGCATCTTTCCGCCGGTGCTGATCGGAGGGCGATGGCTGGTGGACGGCGCCCTCGTCAATCCAGTGCCCGTGTCGGCCGCACGCGCGCTTGGAGCGCGCATGGTAATCGCGGTCAATCTTAATTCCGATCTCTTCGGACGCGGAACGATCATCGCCAGTCACGGCTCCGATGACAGCGACCTCGTCAATGCGGCAGCCAAACCCAACGGCTTCCGCGGCATGTTCAGCGGAGAGCGCTCGCTGCGCCGGCAGTTTTTCGGCCGACGCGGCCGCCCTGGCCTTCCGACTGTCATGGTCGAAGCGTTCAATGTGATGCAAGACCGCATCACTCGCGCGCGTCTGGCCGGCGACCCACCCGACGTGCTGATCAGTCCGCGTCTTGGCGGCGTCGGCTGGTTCGATTTCCACCGCGCAGGCGAAGCGATCAATATAGGCGCCGAGGCTGCCGAAAAAGCAATCGACGCCGTCAGCGAGGCGGTAACCGCGCTCTCGCAGCCAACAAACGGCAGCGCTCTCTAGGCCGGACTTACGCGGTCCGAATATAATCGCGCATCGCCTCTGACTCGCGCTCGACCTCATCGACGCGCTGCTTGACGACGTCGCCGATTGAAATCAGGCCCACGAGCTTGCCCTTCGATACCACCGGCATGTGGCGGAATCGTCCAGCCGTCATGCGCTCCATGATGCTGGCGACAGTATCGTCCTCACCGCATGTCTCGATGTCGCGCGTCATCACCTGGCCGACTGGCAATGCGAGCGCATCGGCACCGTGCTGGGAAAGCGCGCGCATGATGTCGCGCTCCGACAATATGCCGGCGAGGCGACCTCCCGCGCCGCGGATCACGACCGCACCGATGCGATGTGTGGTGAGTAACTTTGCCGCCGCCGCTAAATCCGCCGCCGGCTCGATGCAAACAACGTCGCCGCCCAAGTTACGTTCCTTGGCGGCCAGGATCGCTTTGACGTTCATGGCAGCCTCCCTGGCGCATGATTGTTCTCAGCAAAGGTCACGCGCAACCGATGAAGGAACGATCCCGCCGATCCAGCGGTTCCGTCAAGGCGCAAATGAGCAACAACAGGGCTGCAACACGCAATTACCTAATGTGGCGTTGCAGCAGAATCCTCAAATTGCGGCAAATCCGGTTTTGGGTCGAACCAGGAAAACAGCAGCAATCCTGCGAGGAAGCCGCCGATATGCGCCTGCCAGGCGACCGGTTGCTCGCTACCCGAAATCGAAAACGACCCAAGCCCGAACAGGATATTGATACCGAACCATACTGCGAGGAAAAGCAGGACACGGGCGTCGCGCAACATGCCGCTCAGCGGGATCGCTGGCACGCGATAGGCGCGTTCATCGGCGCCCCGCACAAATCCGAGCGGTCCCCCGTGCTGGAATGCGAAACGCATTGCCGCCGCCATCGTGCCCGAGATCGATGCGGACGCACCGATAACGATCGACTGAGCTCCCAAATTTGCGAGCAGGAATGCCAACGCGCCCGCTGCTGCCGCCGCCGCAAAGAATGCGAGAAACCTCAGCGCGCCGAAGCGTCGAGCCACTGCACTACCGAATGGCAACAGCCACACAGCGTTGACGCCGAGATGTACCCAGTCGGCGTGAATCAGCGAATACGTAACGAAGGTCCACAGCTCCGCCCCAAATCCGCCAGGCAGTGATCCGCCAAGAACAAGCGAAGTATCGTAACGGACCGGAATGAAAGCGAACGTGTACAGGAACAATTGATCCTGCTGCTCACTCAGCACGAAGGTGCGCATGGCATGAACAAGAGCCAGCACAGCCAGCACAGCGATCACAACCGGCGGGATGTTGAAAAGCGGCTCGCGTTTCACAGGGAGGGCCCGATGGGACGCTTGAATTACACAGCTTCACCGCCCCGCCGCAAGTCGCATCGTCTGCAGCACCAAAGAAAAAGGGAGGGCTTTCGCCCTCCCTTGAGCCGCGTTGCGGGGTTATTGCCGCGCCTTTACGGCTTGGTCACATCCCCTCGCCTCCCCGGGCTCCCAACTCTTATGTCCGGCGCGCGGAGATTTGCCACCGGTCTGCCAAATGGATCGGCGCCACCATAGGCAAGCTCGCCGAGGCTGCCAACCCGACACTGGTCTTAACACTAACCGCCGTCGGTCCGCCGGATGGTGCGCCAGCGGCACGGACCCTGCTCCATATGCGACGTCGCGGCAAAAAAGCCGGCGCGCCTGTCCCGATCGGGGACAGACGCAACAGTTTGCGTGTCGCGATGAAACAGGTCTCATGATGAAGCACGCCTCGACGCGCACATTATTCGAATATTGGAACCGACGGCGAGGCAGACGCCCGGCGCCCGACCGTTCTGATATCGATCCAGCCGACATACGCCATGTTCTTGGCGACACCTTCATGCTCGCAGCGGATTTCGTCGATGCGATCAGATTTCGGCTTGCGGGTACCCGGGTCTGCGCGCTGTTCGCCCGCGAAATCAAAGGTGAAGCATTCAATGCCTTGTGGAACAGGCCAAGCAGCGAGCACGTCGAAGATCTGCTGACCGCCGTTGTCAAAGAAAATGCCGGTGTAGTCGCTGGTATTATCGGGCGCACAGAAGACGGCTCCGAAGTCGAATTGGAATTGCTGCTGTTGCCGCTGGCCCACACTGGCCGCATTCGCGCACTCGGCGTGCTGGCCCCCATCGTTCCGCCCTATTGGTTAGGCGAACAGCCTGTCGTGGAACTCGAGCTGAAAACGCTGCGCCATATTGGCGCGGCGCAGCCGGACGCGTCCGCTCCACGTTTCGGGCAGCCACACGAAGGCGGCCGCGTACAGCACGGCTTCACGGTTTATACCGGCGGACGAGAGCACCCCGGTGGGCGTGCCGGCTAACGCATCGTTAACGATAGGCTAATAGGGTTGTTGATTGCGGAAAAGGCTTTCCGATCCCGACACCTATGGCAATGCCACTGACCAAACCGGTGATTCTACCTCTGGCCGAGGAACGCCGGCGCCATCAGCGCGTGAAGGTTAACCTGCTCGGCCGTTACATGTTGGCGGACCGGCGGGAATATCCTTGCCAGGTGACTGATATGTCGCCCGGCGGCATGGCAGTGATCGCCCCGATGGCCGGACAGCCTGGCGAAAGAGTAATCGCCTATATCGATCATATTGGCCGCCTCGAGGGCAAAGTCGCGCGTACGTTCGAGAATGGATTCGCCATGACCATCTCGGCCACGCTGCGAAAGCGGGACAAACTCGCTGCGCAGCTCACATGGCTCGCAAATCGGCAAATCCTCAATCTGCCAGAAGATCGCCGCCATGGCCGCTTCGCACCGCGAAATGCAATGGCACGACTGGTTCTGCCGAATGGCACCAACGTCGCTTGCCGCGTGATCGACCTGTCGCAATCGGGTGCTGCAATTGCCATTGCACCGGAGCTGCGGCCGCCCGTCGGCGTCGTGGTTACCGTCGGCAAAACGCAGGGCCGCGTCGTCCGTCACATCGAGGATGGCTTCGCCATCGAATTCATGCGGCTGCAACACCCCGATTTCGTCGAAGAAAACGTGACCGGCGGATAGCGTCACCGCTCCGTAAATCCTGGCTCGAAATTGTGCGCAGTGGCCGCAATGGCCATGTAAGCGAACAACCGTTCGCCGGGGCGCGGCAGACCAAAATCGGACATCGTCAAACGTAAACGTCCACGCGCGAACCCTCGCGCAGCTGTACTATTTTGCCTGCAAGATGTTAATGCCGACAATTTTAGCTTAATTGTATTCGATAAGATTTTAATCGAATAAAGCTCCAGTTTTATAAGTATTAGCCTCTCGTTTTACTTTAGTTCTTCTCAAAATGACTTGCGCCGCTTAGCGCCAATACAAATTGTTTGTGGGAAATGTGGCCCCGACAAGACGGGAAGGGGCCACGAATGGCTAGGCGTCTCCAACAGGCACTTCAGGCCGGCAGAATGCTGGTTCTGGCTGGCGTAGCAATTCTCGCTGCCCCGGCTGGAGGTGCCATGGCAGGCGAACACACCGCGTCTCTCGGTGGATCGTCGGCGCCAGCTGAGCGCTCCGTCTACGCCGTGGTCGGAGAATCCACACGGCCACCGATCGGCTGGGTCGAGTTCTGCATCGAATACAAGTCGGAATGCGCCACGCAGCCGTCTGCGCCGCGCGACGTTGTGCTCACCCAGAAGGCCTGGGCCGACATGGTCAAGGTCAACGCGTGGGTGAACGAGGCGATCAAGCCAATCACCGACCTCGAACATTGGGGCGTGGTCGAGCGCTGGAGCTACCCCGACGATGGTTACGGCGATTGCGAAGACTACGTCCTCCTGAAACGGCAGATGTTGATGCAGGCCGGTTGGCCGCGCGAAGCGCTGTTGATCACCGTGGTGCGCGACAAGAAGGGCGACGGCCACGCCGTGCTCACCGTCAAGACCGACCACGGCGAATTCGTTCTCGACAACCAGGAACCTCAGGTTCTGACCTGGAACAAGACTGGCTACCGCTTCGTGAAACGGCAATCCCAATCTGATCCGAACCTTTGGGTTTCGCTCGGCGAACCGCGCGTCGCACCTGCGACGGTTTCGGCGCGCTGACAGGAAAGGAATTCGCGTCCCCGGTCACGTCCCCACCCCTCCCCGTCCCCAGACCGGGTTCGCGAGCGGCCGGCCCTCCCCCAAGGGCCGGCCGCACCTTTTTCGGGTCGTCGATTCCTTCCGATTGTCACGGTGCAGCCAGACTGTCGGCCAATTTTGAGACCATGATAGGCACGGGAGCGACCACGAATTGGGAGCCGGCCCATGCGACAGCGAATTGACGTCACCAAAGTGAGTCCAGCCGCCCTTCAGGCAGCGAGCGCCCTGCAAGGCTATGTCGATAAATCCGGACTCGATGCGAAATTGCGCGAGCTCATCAAGATCCGCGCTTCGCAGATCAACGGCTGCGCCTACTGTCTGGCGATGCACACGCGCGATGCGCGCAAGCTCGGCGAAAGCGACGAGCGCATGCATCTGCTCGATGCTTGGCGCGAAGCCCCGATATTTAGCGAACGCGAGCGCGCGGCGTTGGGATGGACCGAAGCCATCACGCTGGTCGCGCAGGACCACGTCCCCGACGAAGTGTTCGACGAGGTACGCAAGCACTTCTCGGAAAAAGAGATCATCGATCTCACGGCCGCGGCCGTCGCCATCAACATGTGGAACCGGCTTGCGATCGCGCTCCGCGCTACCCCGCAAGTCGAAAGCAGAAAAGCGGCCGCCTGAACTCAGCCGATTCGCTTCAAACTTTTTGCATATTGTTTCCAGCGCCGCACATAAATGTCGGCGCCGGCGCGGATCATAGACGTGCCCTTCTCGTCGATCGTGCGGATGACACGCGCGGGCGCGCCCACGATCAATGAGTTATCGGGAAAGCTTTTGCCTTCGGTCACGACGCTGCCGGCGGCGACCAGAGAATTTTTGCCAATCCTGGCGCCGTTGAGCAGGATCGCACCCATGCCGATCAAAGAGCTATCTCCGATCGTGCAGCCATGCAGGATGACATTGTGGCCAACGACGCAATCGTCGCCGACCGTCATGGGAAATCCTGGATCGCTATGCAGCGTGGCATTATCCTGGATTTGCGAGCGCTCGCCGAGCTCGATCCATTCATTGTCGCCACGCAGGATCGCGCCGAACCAGACGCTGGCCTCGGCCTTGAGCCGGACCCGGCCGATCAGCACTGCAGTATCGGCAACGTAATATTGGCCCGCGCCGGGAAATTCCGGCGATTGACCGTCGAGTTCATAAATCGGCATTCGCATCTCCTTGCGGAAGCGCGAAATTGCCTGAACAGCGGTGGCGAGGAAAGCGTCTTACGCGAGCAGGACGCCGCAGGCCTGCAAGGTCATGACCATCACCAGGCCCGACATCAGGCTCCAGAAGCCGGCGATCAGCGTAGCCAGGAAAACGAATTCAAAGCGGCGGCCTTCGTGCCGGCGGCCAAGGATCGTGTTGCGCATGATCAGAAACGGGGCCGAGAGGACCAGCAGCGGGATGGCCGCGAAAGTGGCCGGGCCCGGGCCGGCGCTGAGCTGGCTGAAGCTCGGCAGGCGGGTGGTCGCCAGCTGGTAGCCGGAGCTGCACATACCGGCCACGGCAAAGCCGAGCGCCAGCGAGAACAGCATTTGTACCGATTCCGGGGTCATCAACAGCCTCGACGCAATACCAGGGCCATCTGTTGCAAACCGGGCTTTGCGGCGCCAGCCAATCCTTAACGAATGGTAAATGGCCGCGTCCCGGGGCCGCGGCTGGCGACGTGGCATAATCCCCTGCGATTTGTCCGGGTGCATGATCCCGCGAATGTTTGCCCTCGGAATCCGGGGGTGGGAACCGGTTTCCCGTCTTCGCGAAGCCGGGATCGTCTTAGGCGTCAAACGGAGGCGGCATTGGCCATTCTCGCGCAGGAGCACCGGCGTAGCCGCTCACGTCGGCGGCATGGTCGGCATAACCCCCTGCTCGCGCCTCTTGCCGTATTCGCCGCTGTCGCTGTCATCGCGGCGGTCTACGTTGCATACGTCCTCTGGCCTCGCTGGCCCGAAGCGCCGGTGGCGCTCGATGCCCCGTCGCTGCCGATCGTGATTTCAGGTGTGCCCTTCAATATCGAGTCGGCGGCAATCCGCATGAACGTGCAACGCCGCCCGGGCACGCACGAGCGCGTCGACCTGTCCTACGTGTGGCCTTCGCTGGTGCCACCGGATCCCGCCATCAAGCCTACGGTGGGCGCGCCGGTCGATCCGAATGAGCGTCTTTTCGTCACCATCGCGTC
This sequence comes from uncultured Pseudomonadota bacterium, assembly GCA_963762485.1. Classification (GTDB taxonomy): domain Bacteria; phylum Pseudomonadota; class Alphaproteobacteria; order Rhizobiales; family Xanthobacteraceae; genus Pseudolabrys. The sequence goes on from CAVXLE010000017.1 coordinate 203,061, forward strand.
CGGTGAAGCCACGCTACCGCTGATGGAGCGCGTGCAGACGATTTACCCGCGCTACCTTGTCGCCGAACCGGTCGCCGGCCCGCCGGGCCTCACCTTTCGCGGCTTTCGCGATGGCACGCCTTATCAGGGCGAGGACCTGGTCTTCGAATCATCCACTCCCGAGCATTTCCTCTCGCGATGCTCGCGCAAGGGCGTCAACAATGCGGGTATCTGCCTTCTGGAGCGGCGTATCGGCAATGCCGACATCACCTTCCGTTTTCCGCGTGATTGGCTGACCGATTGGCAAAACGTCGCGGGCGGTATCGACCACCTGATCGCGCGTCTGCATCCAGCGACGAATTAGTCGGTCTCTCCTCGTCATGCCCGGCCTTGTGCCGGGCATCCACGTCTTGCTTCACTCGCTCACCCTAAGACGTGGATGGCCGGGACAAGCCCGGCCATGACGAAACGTAATAGGTGGGATGCCGCTAATCGACCAGGTCGACGTCGAGGATCGGCAATTCGAGAATGTACGACCGGCGGCCTTTCTCGATTTCAAGAAACAACACGCCGATGAATTCCTCGCCCATATAGACTTCCAGAGAGTCGGTTTTCTTCGGGCGTGTCACGACGCGGATATTTTCGTTGTCGAATTTGTTCCGCAGGTAAGCGTTGAGCGTCGGCACTGGCTGGATGCTGGGATCGTTGCCGACCTGAATGACCATCCGGAAATTATATGAACGTTCGCCTTCCTCGTCATCGACGGTGAGTTCGCCGAGGTCATCCTCACCAACGAAAATCTCGGCGGTATCGGAGCCCTTCGGCACAACGCGAATATTCGTGTTGCCGAACAGCTTCTTCAGATAACCGTCGAGTTGTCTGACTTCCTGAACGTCCACCGGGTCACTCCTGTCTCAAATGCAACGTCTCATTGCCCGATCGGCGGGCCAGGTGCAAGCATTAGCGCATGAAAAGTGGGCACCGGTTTCCCGCCTTCGCGAAGCCCGCTTCGGCGGGCGAAAGAAGGTCGGACAAGATCATGCGCAACGCAAAAAAACCTCACCCATCGAGCATGATGCCATAAAGCATCTGGTCCATGGCACGCGAAGGCTCGGGGCAGCCGGCCTCGCCGACCACCTTGGCCGGCACGCCGGCAACCGTGACATTGTTCGGCACCGGTTTGATGACAACCGAACCCGCCGCAATGCGCGCGCAATGGCCGACCTCGATATTGCCGAGGATCTTGGCGCCGGCGCCGATCATCACGCCGCGGCGGATTTTCGGATGGCGGTCCTCGTGTTCCTTGCCGGTGCCGCCGAGCGTCACGTCGTGCAGGATCGAGACGTCGTCCTCGATCACTGCGGTTTCGCCGACGACAAGGCCGGTCGCATGATCGAGGAATATGCCGCGACCGATTTTCGCGGCCGGATTGATGTCGCACTGAAACACCGACGAGGAACGGCTTTGCAGGTAAAGCGCGAAATCCTTGCGGCCTTTGCCATAAAGCCAATGCGCGAGGCGATGAGTCTGGATGGCGTGGAAACCTTTGTAGTAGAGCACCGGCTCGATGAACCTGCTCGTGGCCGGATCGCGGTCGACCGTGGCGACGATGTCGGCACGGAAGGTTTCGCCCAGCGCAGGCTGATCGTCGAGCGCATCGTCATAAGCTTGCCGGATCAAATCGGCCGATACGTCGGCATGGTCGAGGCGCTGGCTGACACGGTGCGCGATCGCAGCCTCGAGCGTGTCGTGATGAAGTATGTTTTCGTAGATGAAGGTGGCAAGCTCCGGCTCACGGCGCGCGACATCCTCCGCCTCGCTGCGGATGCGCCCCCAGACCGGATCGACCTTGTCGAGGCCCCGTACGGGCCGCGTCTGATATTGAGCCATGACTTACGTTCTCCCGGCGCCTCTCGATCCCCTACATAAGCCTTTTATCATAATTTCGCAGGTGCGAAGAGCCCCGGCCAAAGCGCCCGGCGCATGGCTCATGCGCGTTGGTTAAGGAAGTCGATGACGCCGCTTTTGAACACTTTATCGCCCACCGCCAGCATGTGGTCGCGGTCGGGAATATCGAGCGCACGTGCTCCTGGAATGAGCGCGGCCAATTCCTGGGCACTTCCAGCGACTGGATCCCTCGTCCCGACGGCGATCAGAACCGGCGCGCGGATAGAGGCCACCTCTGTTCGGCTGAGTGTCTGCCGCGAACCACGAATACAGGCCGCAAGCGCGCGCAAGTCCGATTTGGTCTGATCCGCGAAGATGCGGAATACGCGTCCGGTCGGATCGCGCACGTCATCGAGCGACGGCGCCTCGAGCGCTTCGGCAATACTTGCAGGGATGCCGGCACCCTCCACCAGCCGGATGCCGAGCCCGCCAAAAATCGCCGAGCGCACGCGTTCGGGATGATGCACGGCCAGAAATGCCGTGATGCGCGCGCCCATGGAATAGCCCATCACATCAGCACGTTCGATTTTGAGGTGGTCGAGTAACGCGCGCACATCGTCCGCCATGCTGGTGCTATGATAGGCGGAAGGATCGTAGAGCTTGCTCGACTCACCATGACCGCGATTGTCGAGCGCAATCACACGCCGACCATCACGCGTGAGCGTCTCAAACCAGCCGGGGTCTAGCCAGTTCACCTCCTTGGTGGCTGCAAAGCCGTGCACAAGCACAATCGGCTCGCCGTCACCCTCGTCGAGATACGCGATCTCGACGCCGCCGTTTCCGAAACTTGCCATATGCGATTTCTAGATGTGCGCCGGTGCGGCGGCAAATGCCTGCATTTCCCGGTATCTGCGCCGCTGCCTGCGGCGGCGGAAAAAACGCAAGGCCATGCGCTCCGTCGCATTCTTGAGCGTAGACACGAAACCTAGAATAGCAAACATTGCGCCCAGCAGCCAAACGGCTGCATCGACGGCGAATGCCGTAACTGCAATCGCTCCGCGGCCTGCAATTTTCAGAATTGCGCGGGTGCGGCTCCCCTCTTTCTCGGCGAGCCTGGCAACGCGCGCGACATCGCGCGGGTCTTTGGCGATCTTCAACGCGTCGAGCGCGGCGCGGCCACCGGTGGCGGTTTCGACACGGCCGACATCGCGTGCAAGCTGCAGCAAGCCGCCGGCCCGTTCGACCTTTACCGCTTCGCGCGCGGCGCGTGCTGCCAGCGCCGGATCGGTGAGCGACACGGTCGTTGCGGCCCGGCGCAGCTGACGCCAGTCAACCGCCCCGCGCAGCAAACGTCCGAGGCTTGCGGCAAACTCAGCGCTGATGCTTCCGGTCTTGCGCGCGACTTTGACCAGGGTCAAACCGACACGCGCTGGAGCTCCGGCGCCGAGGGTTGCGTAAGTGCCGGCAGTGATCGCAATTCCGACACAGGCGAGACCCAGCACCAGCTCGTCGGCCGGCTCGCCCGCCGCAAGGCGCTTGCCTTCACGCAGCGCATCACGGATATCGCCGAATACGAACAGATCACCGACCGTGGTGCCGGCCAGTGCAGCCATATCGTTCGGTTCGCCGGTGATCAGGCCACGTGCAAAGCTTTCCGCCTTATGCCGCATGGTGGCAGAAACCGCGGTTGCCGTCCGCACTTTTTCTGCCAGCACGGAATCGACCGCCACGTGGCGATCGGCGGCAAGATCGACGAAGCTCTGCGCAAGATCGGCATCATGGACGGCGAGCGCGGCCTCGATCTCGCGTTGCACTACCGCCTCATCGAATTTTCCGTCGAGCGCACGGTCGGCGATACGTCCCGGATCATCGAGGCCTGCAAAAGCCGAGACTGCCCGCGGCACTGCACAGGCCGCGGCCAATGCAAGCAGCGCCACGGCGAGCATGACCGGCCCGACGCGCGGAACCGTGCTTTGCGGCAACCGTCCCAACTCTGTCTCCGGCATCCCCAATACCCGCCCAAGACCCACAGTAACTTTGGCTACTGCTGTGACCGGCAACCAAGGCGTTTCGGCGGCATTGCCGGTGAAACGTTTCGCAATCCACCTAGGCATTGTGCGCCCGCCTCGCTATGGTGCGCCGGAATTCGCCGCCGACGCGCGGCGCGCATGAGGACTTGCCAAGGAGCTGTTATGGCGGAACATGTCGTCCCCCACTTCCACAACGACCCCGGCGTGCCGGTGATCGAAATCGGCGCCAAGGAGTTCATGTGCGTGGGCGCGACGCCTCCATACGACCATCCGCATGTGTTCCTCGACATGGGCGAGGACAACGAGATCATCTGCCCCTACTGCTCAACGCTCTATCGTTTTCAGCCGGCGCTTGATTCGCATGCGGCCAATCCGCCGCAATGCGCATTGCCGCATTCCGCCGCCGCCTGAACGCTGTCGGGACCTCCAGCCATGGCGCCTGCGCGTCATGTCATCGTCGCCGGCGCCGGCATCGGCGGTTTGACGGCGGCGCTCGCGCTGGCGCGCGCGGGCATGCGCGTAACGGTGTTCGAGCAAGCCGAGAAACTGGAAGAGACCGGTGCCGGCCTCCAGCTTTCACCGAATGCCAGCCGCGTGCTGATCGCACTGGGCCTGCGCGCGCGCCTTGAACCACTCGCGGTCGCACCCCGGGCAATTCGCATCATGGCCGGCGGCTCCGGCCGGGAGATTGTGCAGATTCCGTTGGGAGACGACGCGGAGCACCGCTACGGAGCGCCGTATTGGTCGATGCATCGCGGCGACCTGCAATTGGCCCTCGCCGACGCGGTTGAGAAAGAGCTCGACATCAAAATCAATCTGGGAGTCCACGTTGACGATTTTGCATCTCACGTCAAAGGCGTCAGCGTGCTCGGCAAGCGCGGAACGCAAGTGCTGGACGAACGCGGCGTCGCGCTGATTGGCGCGGACGGTATTTGGTCGACCGTTGCCGCACGATTGAGCCAGCAGCAACCTCCGACGTTCCGTCATCGGACCGCCTGGCGAGCACTCATTCCCGCCGACGCGGCGCCGGCGGAATTCCGCGAGCCATTCGTGCATCTCTGGCTCGGCCAAGACGCTCATCTCGTGCATTATCCGGTGAAGGCTGGCCGTCTCATCAACATCGTCGGCATCGTGCACGATGAATGGAATGACGCTGGGTGGTCTGCGGCCGGCGACCGCGCCGAAATATTGCGTCACTTCGCGCGCTGGACATGGTCGGAGAAGGCGCGCGCGCTCATCGCCGTTCCCGGTCGCTGGCTGAAGTGGGCGCTGTTCGATCGCAATACGCCTTTCCGCGGCGGCAACACCCCTGTGACGTTGATTGGGGACGCGGCCCACCCGATGCTGCCTTTCCTCGCCCAGGGTGCCGCCATGGCGATCGAGGACGCCGCCGTGCTCGCCGATATGTTCGGCAAATATCGTGATAATCCTTCCGATGCTCTGCGCGCCTACGAAGGCGCCCGTTGGCATCGCACCATGCGCGCCCAACAAGCCGCGCGCCGCCAGGCCCGCATCTATGGGCTGAGCGGCCCCGAGGCTTTCGTTCGCAATCTGGCAATGCGGGCGATGGGCGGAGAAAGACTGCGCGCGCGCTACGATTGGCTCTATAGTTGGCGTCCGCCTGAACGTTACAATGCATGATCCCGAAGAGTGGAAACCGGTTTCCGGAAAAGATCGCGCATAGGAAGAGTTCAATCAGATGATGTTTCCGTCGACCGTTGCCGGCAGCCTGCCGAAGCCATCCTGGCTCGCCGAGCCGAACAAGCTGTGGCCGCAATGGCGCCTGCAAGGAGCCGAGCTCGCCGCGGCGAAACTCGACGCCACGTTGCTCGCAATCAAATGGCAGGAAGACGCAGGCATCGATATTGTCGGCGATGGCGAGCAGTCGCGCCAACATTTCGTGCATGGCTTTCTTGAATTCGTCGACGGCATCGACTTCGCGCACAAGGTCGAAATGGGCATCCGCGCCGACCGCTATAAAGCCATGGTGCCGGTGGTGCGCGGAGAACTCTACCTCAAGGGACGCGTGCATCAGGCGGAAGCACGCCATGCCCGCGCCCACACCAAACGCAAGCTCAAGATCACGCTGCCGGGACCGATGACAATCTCGGACACGATCGCCGACGCGCACTATGGCGACAAAATCAAAATGGCGATGGCCTTCGCCGACTTGCTCAACAAGGAAGCGCGCGCACTCGAAAGCGATGGCGTCGACGTCATCCAGTTCGACGAACCCGCCTTCAACGTGTTCATGGGCGAGGTCGCAGGCTGGGGCATCGAAGCGCTGCACCGCGCCATCGACGGACTCAAATGCACGACCGCCGTGCACATCTGCTACGGCTACGGCATAAAGGCCAATATCGACTGGAAAAATTCGCTCGGCGGCGAATGGCGCCAATATGAAGAGATTTTTCCGGCGCTCGCGAAAAGCCGCATCGGCCAGGTGTCGGTCGAATGCATCAATTCTCGCGTGCCTCTCAAGCTTTTGTCCCTGCTCGAAGGCAAGGACGTGCTCATCGGCGTGATCGACGTCGCCAGTGACGAAATCGAGACTGCCGATCGCGTGGCACAGGTGATCGGCGAGGTTACGAAATTCGTGCCGAAAGAGAAGATCGTCGCCTGCACGAATTGCGGCATGGCGCCGATGCGGCGCGAGATTGCCGAGGCGAAGCTGATTGCGCTCGGCAAGGGCGCCGAATTGGCGCGGCAGCGCTTCAGGTAATATGGCGGCGCAACCGCAAACGTCCCGCTTGATCCACGTCAAAGCGGGACAACGTCCTCCTCACTATATTTGATCAGCTGTCGGGCGGGCATGGCAGGAGGCAATCCGATCATGCTTATCGAGAGGTTTCGCCGTTTTATCGGATCGGGACTTGGATTGGCGTTCACGCTCGCGCTTGCCGCTTTGGGCGCATACTTGCTGTGGACGCATACGGGACACGTACTCCTCGCTGTGCCTTACCTCTTCCTTCTCGCGTGCCCGCTCATGCACCTGTTCGGGCATCATCACGGGCACGGGACCAAACAGGAGAATCCAAAGTGACAACGGAAACCTGTTCCCTGCGGCCGGTCCCAATGGCTCTGAGCCTCGGCAGCTTTTTGGTCGTTGGGTATCTTGCCTGCCTGACGCTTTCGCTGGTCGTTCCAGATCGCGGATTGCACAGTCCGTGGCTGCAATTTTATCCGGGATTTGCCTGGACATGGCAGGGAATGCTGATCGGTCTCGTCGAGAGCTTCGTATACGGCTTTGTCAGTGGCCTCGTCTTCGCTCCAATTTTCAATTTCTTCAATGGCAACCGATAGCCCTGCCGCAATCAAGCCTTTGGTTGTTGGGACCATTGCTGTCCTGGCAATGCTCGCCGTTTACTTCGGAGTGCTCACTCTGCTTTCCGGATGGGATTTCACTGTCTCCGAATTCGGACGGTTTAAGTATTACGTGCTCTCGCTTGCGGTTGGGTTCGGCATCCAGATGGGCTTGTATGTCTATCTGAGGCAGCGGCTGGAACATCATCACGCCGGCGGAAAAATGGTGGTCGCTTCGGGAGCGACATCAACAGGCGCCATGCTGGCGTGCTGCACTCACTATCTCGCCAACATTTTGCCTGTGATCGGCGCGGCCGGCGTCGTCACACTGGTTGCGCAGTATCAGGTTCAATTGTTCTGGGTCGGCTTGGCGTTCAACTTGGCCGGAATCATTTTCATCGGCAGCAGAATCGTCAGCGCGGGAAGACCAACATGAAACCATCAAAACAATTGGCAATCGCCGCCACCGTTTTGGCTCTCTGGCTCTCGCCATTGGCGACGGCGCAAGCAGCCGGAACATCGGCGCTTGCGCCCGTTAGCAACGACGCCGGCGGTGTCCGGGTCGTCGTCAAGCCAAAGGCCATTGCTGCAGGATCGGCTTGGGAATTCGAGGTCACAATGGACACCCACACCAAGCCGCTCGATAGCGACCTGACCAAGACTGCGGTGATTGTGGATGACAGCGGTCGCCACTACATACCGCTAGCCTGGCAAGGCGACCCGCCCGGCGGGCACCATCGAAAGGGCGTTCTGCGCTTTCCCAAACCGAACGAACCCATCAAGTCCTTTGAATTGCAGATCCAGGGCTTGGGCGGAGAAAGCAAGAGATCGTTTCAATGGACGATAAAGTAGCATTATCCGCTTCCAAACCACCTGCACACACGCACGAACACGCAGCGCCAACCGCCGGCGGTGTGCTCGATCCGGTCTGCGGCATGACGGTCGACCCGCACACCGCCAAACATCGCGCTGATTACCACGGGCACACGTATTATTTCTGTTCGGCGGGCTGTCGCACGAAGTTCGTCGCCGATCCGCGGAAATATCTCGCCGCGCGTGAACCTGAACCGGTGGCCACAGGCACCATCTACACTTGCCCGATGCATCCGCAGATCCGGCAAGTCGGACCCGGCTCCTGCCCGATCTGCGGCATGGCACTCGAACCCGAAATCGCGGGCACCGAAATCGGCCCCAATCCCGAACTCGTCGATATGACGCGCCGGTTCTGGATCGGCCTCGTGCTCACGCTGCCAGTGCTCGCATTGGAAATGGGCGGCCATCTCACCAACCTGCATATGTTGCTTGGGAAGAGCACCTCGAACTGGATTCAGTTCGTGCTGGCGACACCGGTTGTGCTGTGGGCCGGCTGGCCGTTCTTCGTGCGCGGCTGGCAATCCCTCGTCACGCGCAACCTCAACATGTTCACCTTGATCGCCATGGGGACCGGCGTCGCATGGATTTACAGTGTTGTCGGCGTTGCCGTACCTGACCTGTTTCCAGCGGCATTCCGCGACCCCGAAGGTGCGGTCGCCGTCTATTTCGAAGCTGCCGCCGTCATTACGGTCCTGGTACTGCTTGGTCAGATGCTGGAGTTGCGCGCGCGCGAGGCGACATCGGGCGCCATCCGCGCCTTGCTCGATCTCGCGCCCAAGACGGCGCACCGCGTGAAGGAAGACGGCAACGACGAGGAAGTCTCGCTCGAACTTCGTACAGGCCGGCGACCGGTTGCGCGTTCGCCCCGGCGACAAGGTGCCGGTTGACGGCATCGTGCTGGAGGGCCGTTCCTCGCTCGATGAATCCATGGTGACAGGCGAATCCATGCCGGTGACGAAGGAAAAGGATTCACGCGTGATCGGCGGTACGCTCAACAAGAGCGGAAGCTTCGTCATGCGCGCCGACAAAGTCGGGCGCGATACCTTGCTGTCCCAGATCGTACAGATGGTGGCGAGCGCACAGCGCAGCCGCGCGCCGATCCAGCGCCTGGCGGATCAGGTGTCGGCATGGTTCGTGCCGGCGGTGATCGCGGTGGCCCTGCTCGCTTTTGCGGCGTGGGCCACATTCGGCCCCGAGCCGCGCTTTGCCTTCGGCCTGGTGGCCGCCGTGAGCGTGCTGATCATCGCCTGTCCTTGCGCGCTTGGCCTTGCCACGCCGATGTCGATCATGGTCGGCGTCGGCCGCGGCGCGCAGGCCGGCGTGCTGATCAAGAACGCCGAGGCCCTCGAGCGGATGGAAAAGATCGATACGCTCGTTATCGACAAGACTGGTACCCTCACGGAAGGCAAGCCCAAAGTCGTTGTGGTTACGCCTGCCACCGATTTCGACGAAGCACAGGTCTTACAGCTTGCGGCGAGCGTAGAACGCGGCAGCGAACATCCACTCGCCGCGGCGATTGTTGCAGCCGCAGCCGAACGCAAGCTCGAACTTTCACCGGTGCGCGGCTTCGACGCACCCGCCGGAAAAGGCGTAATCGGAATGGTCGAAGGCAAGCGGCTTGCCTCGGGCAATGCAAAATTCCTCGGCGAATTGGGAATCGATACGGCCGCCCTCTCGGCGGAAGCCGAACGCCTGCGCAGCGACGGCGCCACCGCTATCTTCCTCGCCGTGAACGGCAAGACTGCCGGTGTCATCGCCATTGCCGATCCGGTCAAGGCGACCACGCCCGATGCGCTCAAGGCGCTCGCTGCCGAGGGCATCCGCGTCGTCATGTTGACCGGCGACAATCGCACCACGGCACAGGCCGTCGCCCGGCGTCTTGGCATCGCCGAGGTCGAGGCGGAGGTGCTGCCCGATCAGAAGAATGCGATCGTCGAAAAATTGCGGGGCGAGGGCCGCATCGTGGCCATGGCCGGCGACGGCGTCAACGATGCGCCCGCGCTCGCGGCCGCCGAAGTCGGCATCGCCATGGGCACTGGTGCCGATGTCGCGATTGAAAGCGCCGGCATCACGCTGCTCAAGGGCGATCTCACCGGCATTGTGAAGGCACGCGCCCTTTCTGCTGCCGTCATGAGCAACATCCGGCAGAATCTGTTCTTTGCCTTCATCTACAATTCGCTCGGCGTACCGGTCGCAGCCGGAGTGCTCTACCCGATATTCGGAATTCTGCTATCGCCGATCATAGCCGCAGCGGCGATGGCGCTGTCGTCCGTCAGCGTCGTTGGCAACGCGTTGCGATTGCGCCGCGTCGCGCTTGAGCGCCGCTAGTAGACCGCCAGGTATTTCAGCAGCGACAGAATTCCGATGATAATGACGATGACGCGCACGATCTGTTTTGCGCGTCCGTCGATCGGCAACATGTTGATGAGATAGAGCACCAGAACGATTACGAGAAACGTAATCAGAATACTGATTAAAATACCCATGCTCGTCCCCTGATAATGCCACGGTCGTGGCGGGCTCCACGCTAGCAAGTGCGCCGAGCCAAAAAAGTTCCATGCGGGCCGAGGCCACGCTCAGCGGATGATTTGGTCGCTTGCGCGCCCGGTTGGGCTGGCGGTGGCAGGTGAGGGTTTGCAGTTCTTCTCGACGATGGATTTGCGCAATTCATTCATTTCACCGCGAAGCTGTACATATTCCGGCCGGTACGCCAGATCGCTTACGATCTCACCGCCCGAACCGGTTGCCGCCTTCGCCATCAGACCTTCCAATTCATGCTGGCGACCGGCATTCGCCTGCATTGCCGTAGCAAGCTCCGTGCAGTTGTAGAGCACATACTTGCCAGGCTGAACCAGGAAGCGGCCGGCGGTGTCCTCGGAGGCGCAGCCGCACACCGCCGCGGCCGCGAGCACCGCAATCAGGTTCCGGATTGTCCCTTCGCCGATCATCGCCATTCAGCTATCGCACGATTCTGGCAATGGGGTGGTGCGGATGCAGGCTTGAACACTCACAGGATTTCCCAACGGGTTTTGGTCTCCTATAATAATCAAGTATTTCCGCGTGATGGTCGCAGAATTACAAGCGAGGCCTTGGTCCGGGCCTAAAGAATCTGTATTTTGCACGGCTATGTCCCGGTGGCACTTGATGCCGCCTAGAGGTTAGTGACCAGATTTTATGCTGACTATCTCGCTTGGAAATTGGCGGCGGCGAGTCGGCGCAATCCTCGTCTTACTTTATGCGTTCACCTTGGCGGTGCCGGTAAGCGCGGTTGCTTTCCCCGCTGACCCCTCGTTCGCGCATTGCATGGATGAAACCTACGCCTTCGCGACGCATGATGCTTCCGCCAAGCATACTGGCCACCATCATTCTGGCCCGACCGACAATGAGCACAGCCAAGGTGAAAAGTGCTGCGGGCTTTTCGGGGTAACCGCCCTGGCACCAAGTTTCGATCTCACGGCTATAGAATTGAGCGCACCAACGAGTATCGCATTCTCACGCTCTGAAAGCCTGGTTGGGCGCGGCTTCGACCAAATCGATCGTCCTCCGAGAGCCTTCCTGCCGCTTTGAGTTGCTGCACGACGGCGAAGCCTCGCCGTGCGTGCGGGTCATCAATCGACAGATGAGGGATTCTCATGTCCTCGCACTCCCGGCCGATGCCGTTTGCCGCAAGGCGGCAGACGGGTCGCACGCGTGACCGGTGCCGTTTCCTCCTGATCGCGACCGCACTGACCATCCAAGGCTGCGTGGCGACACCGCCGCGCCCGCTGGTGGGACCTGACGCTGCCGACCCGCGCGTCCGCATTCCGGCCGTGGCCTATCGGTCCGGCCTTGGTGACTTTCACGGCGCGCGGCCGCGCGAGCCGGAGCCATGGCGCCAGCGCAACGACGGCGCCGAGCCACAGCCGAAGAAAAACGGACAATGATACGAAACCGGTCATTGATCCGTGGGCTAGCGGCGATCGCCTGCGCAGGGCTGTTGGCGGGCTGCCAGACGTTATCGCCCGACGGCGGCATGTCGCTGCCGGCCGAGATCGCCGGAAGTCACCTCAATAAAGAAATAACCGCGATCCGCACCGAAGGCGAAGCGGCGGCGGTGCGCGCCGAAGTCGAGCGCCTGCTCAAGCGGCCATTGACGGCCGAAACGGCCGTGCAAATAGCCCTTCTCAACAACCGCGGCCTGCAGGCCGCCTACAACGAGCTCGGGATCGCCGAGGCGGTCAAGGTACAGCAATCGCTGCCGCCGAACCCGGCAATTTCGATCACGCGCATCTCCAGCTCGGCTGAAACAGAGATCGATCGACAGATCGTCGCCAGCATTCTTGCACTGGCAACACTGCCTGCGCGCAGTGAAATCGCCGCCGATCGCTTCCGCCAGGCACAGCTCGTTGCAGCCCTAGAGACACTGCGCGTTGCCGCCGAAACACGCCGGGCATTCTACCGCGCAGTCGCGGTACAGGAACTCGTCAACCTGTTCACACAGGCAAATTCAGCTGCGGCGACATCGGCTCAGCTCGCCAAACGACTTGGCGAGACCGGCGCCATGAACAAACTCGATCAGGCACGCGAGCAGGCGTTCTACTCCGACCTCACGACTCGCCTTGCCAGCGCCCGGCAGCGTGCATCGCGGGAGCGCGAGCGGCTGATCCGCGCACTTGGCCTGTGGGGCGACGACCTCGATTTCAAGTTGCCTAAAGCCCTGCCCGCTTTACCCAGGCGCGCCCTTGCCCTGCCTGCCGTAGAGCAAGACGCGGTGCAACGGCGCGTCGACCTGCAGATCGCGCGCATCGAGCTCGATACGCTCGGCAAATCTTACGGCCTGACAAGCGCCACCCGCTTCGTCAACGTTTTGGACGCAGGCTACGCCGACAAGATCACCAAGGACAGCGAAACTGGAAACCGCATCCACGACCGCGGCTTCACGGTCACATTCGAAGTTCCCATATTCGATTTCGGCGAGGCCCGTGTGCGGGAGGCCGAACAGACTTACCTGCAGGCGGTCAACCGGCTCGCGCAAAAAGCGGTCAATGTACGGTCAGAGGCGCGCGACGCCTATCGCAATTATCGATCCACATACGATATCGCGCGGCACTATCAGCGTGACGTGCTGCCGCTGCGCAAGATTATCTCGGATGAGCTCATGCTTCGCTATGGCGCCATGCAGATCGACATATTCATGCTTCTCATCGAGGCGCAGCAGAAGCTCACCGTGAACGCGGCAGCGATCGACGCGCTACGCGAATTCTGGCTCGCAACCACCGATTTGTCCGCGGTGACTGTCGGCGGCGGAACAGACAGTGAAGCAACGAATGTCGCCATGCCCGCGCCTGGCGGGGCGGCGGGCCACTGATAACGACCAGGAGACAATCATGATCTCACGACGCAATCTCATCGGCGGCAGCGCCATCCTCGCCGGCGCAGCAGCGGTCAGCGGCCGCGTGCAAGCCGCTGCTATTCCAGAAGCCGTCATCTCAACCTCACCGGCCATGCAGCCGCCGCTCGCTCCGTCGAGCGGGCCTTTCTATCAGCCGGTCGTAACGCTCAATGGCTGGACGCTGCCGTGGCGGATGAACGGCGAGTGGAAGGAGTTTCATCTCGTCGCCGAGCCTGTAGTGCGCGAGATGGCACCCGGCATGAAGGCGCACCTATGGGGCTACAATGGCCAGTCGCCTGGACCTACGATCGAATGCGTCGAGGGCGACAAAGTCCGCATTTTTGTCACCAACAAGCTGCCCGAGCACACGTCCGTCCATTGGCACGGCATGCTCGTGCCGAACGGAATGGACGGCGTTGGTGGTTTGACGCAGCCGCAAATCAAGCCGGGCCAGACCTTTGTCTACGAATTCGCAATCCGCAAAAGCGGGACTTTCATGTACCACCCGCACGCGGACGAGATGGTGCAAATGGCCATGGGGATGATGGGTTTTATTGTCGTCCATCCGCGCGATCCGAACCTGCATCGCGTCGATCGCGATTTTGTCTTCCTCATGAGCACCTACGACATCGACCCGGGCAGCTATCTACCCAAGGTCACCACGATGACCGAATTCAATCTGTGGACATGGAACAGCCGGGTCTTCCCGGGCATCGACCCGTTGGTCGTGCGGCGCGGCGACCGGGTGCGCGTGCGCATCGGCAATCTCACCATGACCAACCATCCCATCCATTTGCACGGTCAGGCATTCGAGGTGACGTGCACCGACGGCGGCTGGGTGCCGGAGAGCGCGCGCTTGCCGGAAGTGACAACCGACGTACCGGTTGGCGCCATGCGCGCCTTCGAGCTCATCGCCGATGAACCGGGCGATTGGGCAATCCATTGTCACAAGTCGCACCACACGATGAATGCCATGGGCCACGACGTAAAAACATTCATCGGCGTGCCCCAGCGCGATCTCACCAAGAGCATCCGCAAGCTCCTGCCGGACTACACGCCGATGGGCTCGGCCGGCATGGCGGAAATGGGCTCCATGGAAATGCCGATGCCTGACAACACGCTGCCGATGATGACCGGCTTCGGACAATTCGGACCAATTGAGATGGGCGGCATGTTCTCGCTCATGAAGGTGCGTGAGGGACTGGCGCGCGACGATTACAAAGATCCCGGCTGGTATCAGCACCCGCCGGGCTCCGTCTCCTACGAAGTCAAGGGCCCCGCGCCCGAGGCTCCGAGACGCCAAGGCGCTGTCACTCCAACGCATGATGAGATCGAAGTTACGGTCGTGAAGCCGAAAACGGGCGGCCAGAAAGACCAACATTGACGAGGAGCATGAGAATGAAAAGATCGAGTCTGACGTCCGTGGCCATTGGCTTGTTAATGGGCGCAACGACATTCGCTGCCGCCCACGAAGGCGAACATTTTTCGGCAGGTGAACCAGGCAACCCGAAGAAGCCAGCGCGCACGGTGACCGTCGTTATGAGCGACAGCGACGGAACGATGCGGTTCATCCCCGATCGTCTCCAAGTCAAAAAAGGAGAACAAGTTCATTTCTTTATCGAAAACAAGGGCGCGCTCAAGCACGAGTTTACGTTGGCCAGCATTGAGGACAACAACAAGCATGCCGAGCTGATGAAGAAATATCCAGATATGGAGCACGACGACCCGAACGCAAAAAGCGTCGATCCGGGCAAGAGCGCGGAAATCCTTTGGCGGTTCAGCAAAACCGGCACATTTGAGTTTGCCTGCCTCATCCCCGGTCATCGCGAAGCCGGCATGCACGGCACAATCAATGTGAAGTGAAGCATCGCATCGGCACAATAGAAGGAGATTGACGATGAGAAAGTCGATATCGATGCTGGCAATTGCACTGAGCCTAGTTGCGCCAGGTGTCTGGGCACAGTCGCTAACCGACGGACTGATCACGAAGGTCGATACTTCAGCGGGCAAGATCACCATCAAGCATGGTCCTATGCCTAAATTCGACATGGAGGACGGGATGACGATGGTCTATCGCGCCAAAGATCCGGCAATGCTTCAGGCCGTGAAAGCCGGCGACAAAGTGAAATTCGACGCCGAGCACGTGAATGGTCAGTTCGTCGTGACTAAAATCGAGAAGGCAAAATGATGTTTGCTAGCCTTCATTGAAATCGCCCCAGGAAGAGCTTGAAATCAAGTTGAATTTGAACGCGGCATGATCACGCTCATTGCGTCTCGCGCTGTGTAACCGCAATTCCGCCCCTGATTCTATCGCTCGGGTGCAAGACGACTTTGTCTCCTGCTGATAGACCCGAGAGGACTTCCGCGCGCCGATTATTTCGATGACCAATCGTGACTTCAGTCACCTGCGCGCGCCCATCCTTCACCGAATACACAGCCCATTGTTCTCCCTGCCGAAAAAGTGCGGCCACGGGCACACTCAGCACATCCCCTGCCCACACGGTGACATGCACAATGACGCGATAGTCATGTCCGAGCCGGGACCATTCTTCGGCCGGACTGGAAAAATCGATTGTGGTGCGGACCCGCTGCTCTTCTATGCCGAGCGCGGAGACCTTGAGAAAGCCTGCCGGGTCTACCCTGACCACTCGCCCGCCAATCGAAGACCCGCCCCATCCATCGATCCGCACTGGCGCCCCGACCTTGATCTGAACGGCGTCCGTGGACAGTAGATCGGCCACTACTTCGAGGTCGAGAGGGTCGCCGATATCGATCAATGGCGCACCCGCTTGGACCACAGCTTCACTGTCCTGGATGATCTTCAGTACGACCCCTGTAACGGGCGCACGAATTTGAATGCAGCAGTCAGAACTTATCTCCGGTGCCGCAGTCGATGGGTTTATGAGACGGGCAGCCACGCTTGCACGCTCGCTGCGCCGTACATCTCGTTGCGCCTTCGCGCTCGCCAGCGCCGCTTCGTTGGTCGTTACGTCGAGTCGCGCCTTTTCCAGACTCCGCTCGGGAATTGAATTCGTACGCGCAAGCGCCTCCGATCGTCGAAGTTCGCTGCGCGAAAACTCGAGCGCAGCTTCTATGCGTCGCACCTCGGCTTCCGCTAGCGCAACAGCCGCATCGGCGGCGGTCAGCATTGCCTGCAGTTCTTCCCGAGAACGCACATCGAGGAAGCTTGGGGCCGTGGGCTGCATTACGGCAACGACCGTCTCCGCTGCCTTGACCCGATCGCCGACATGAATCGAGGTGCTGTGTTCAGCTAATGGATGAGAGATCCTAAGAACCTTGCCGGCAATCGGAGCAGAAACCGTGTAGATATGGCGCACGTGGGTCTTGCCCTCGTCGTCTACTGTCACCTCCATCGGCCCCTTGGAGGCAGTCGCAAGATCCACGGGGATCGGCTTCGGCCAGGCGAACCAGGCGAGGCCAACGACTATCACCGCTAACAAAAGGCCCCAGACTGCTCGCTTTTTCCAACTCATAGGCATGGCTCAATCTCTGGTCTTGAGGACCGAAACAAGGTCCAGCCGATTGATACGCTTCCGGACGATAAGACCGGAGAACACGGCCGCGATAATGACTATCGTACTGGCAAGGACGTAGGTGGCGGATGAAACAACGCCGCGGACCCGCATTAATTCGCCAGCGAGCTGTGTCTTCATGATCCAGCCGAGACCATAACCCAATATCCATCCAGGGGGCTGCGCGATTAACGTCAGGAGTGCGAGCTCAAGCAGCAAAATCCAAAGCACTTCTCCAGGCGTGAACCCGAGAACGCGCAAACTCGCTAGCTCGCGAGCGCGCTCAGACAGCGAAATGCGTGCGCTGTTGTAAATGACGCCGAACGCGATCACAGCAGCCAACCCCGTATAGATGCCAGCCATCGTGGTAATCAGCAGAGCGACTGACTGTCGAAAGTTCGCAAGGGAGACACGCTGCAGTCCCAAACCACTCACCGTTGGCATGTTCTTGATCGCGGTATAGAACGCTGCGCGCTGATTCTGATCGAAGCTTAGATTTACGCTAGTGACGACGGGGCGCTCGCGCATCAGCTGGGCAAGCGCTTCGGCGTCCATCATACCCTTCATGCCGAAGTAGTCCTCGACCAATGCGGTCACCGGAAGAGATACAGTTCGTCGTGCGCCATCCAGCAGGTCGATCTCGACAAAGTCGCCGACTTTCACGCCAAGGACCTGGCCCAGCATGCTTGAGATGGCCAGCCCTGATTCCGGAAGCACGACGGGCTTCAAATCAATATCGATAATGCGATTGAGGTCGGCATCGCGCGGCCTGCCGCTGATAATCACCCGCCGTTCGATACTGCCGTTTCGTATGCGGACAGGTACCTCACGATAGGGCTCGGCCACAAGAACGCCGGGGAGCCGAGCCACCTGCAAGAGCACGTCGCTTGAGCGCTTCTCGACGAAGCTAACGGTCGCATCCTGGCGGTCGGCCATGAAATAGGTCACGTCGATGAGCGATTCCATTGTATCCGACAGAAACATCGAGACGATGAGGATCGCGGTCGCCGACGCCATCCCGATCAACGTGAATGCTGCCCGGATTGGATGGTGCGTGAGATTACGCAACATCATCACGATCGGCTGGGAAACAAACTTATCAAGACTTAGGCTCGCCGGCAGGAGCTTTCGGAACTGTGGCGGGGTAGGCGGTTGCATGGCGACGGCCGGAGCGAGCGTAGCGACCTCGCGCAAAGCTCGACCGGCTCCAATGACGGCTGCCAGCAAGCTCAGGGCCGCGGCGATGGTGTAGAGATCAGGACTCTTCACAAACACCAAAAATGGAAAGTGAAAAAACTCTCCGAACAGGCGGGTGACGTACGCGCCCAGCCACGTCCCGGCTGCGCTGCCGATCCCAACTCCGAGAGCCACAATGATGATGACGAACTTGATGTAGTGAAATGCAATCGCGCTGTTGCGATATCCGAGCGCCTTCAACAACCCGATTTGCTCGCGCTCTAAAGCAACAAGCCTGCTAAGAGTGAGATTCATGAGGAATGCAGAAACCAGAAGAAATATAGGGGTCAGTGTGCGGCTCATGTTGTTGAGCATGTCGAGTTCGTGATCGATCCACGCGTGCGAGGTCTGGTCTTTCCTCCCATAGGCCGCGCGGCCACCGTAGCGATCGAGCAAAGCGTCAAGGCGCGTGATGACTTCCCGCTCCGATGCATTCCGGAGCAGCTTCACACTAATTGACGAAAATGCGCCGTCGAGATTGTAGGCGCCGGCGAGAGCTTTCTCGGACATCCAGATGATTCCGAAGCGGCGGTCGTCCGGCATGAGGTCGCCCGGCCCCACGGTGTAGATGAATTCCGGTGACAACGCGGTTCCAACAATCATCAGTTGCCGCTTGCGCCCGTTCAAAATGGCAGAAAAACGCGAGCCGAGAGCAAATCCGTGGGCTTTGGCGAAGGTCTCATTGACGACGACCTCGTCCTCCCGCCCCGGCTCCGGCGTGCGCCCGAGCCGCATGTACAGCCGGTTTAGCTGGGGCTCACCGATGTCGGGCAAGGAAATGACCTGAGCTGTCGCAGGCTCCGCAAAATTAGGTATATCGAGCAGCGCCAGCTTGGCGATCCGCGCGTCGGCGGCAGCGACACCGGGAATTTCAGCCACCTGATCGATGACCGTCTTTGGTGCGCGAGTGACAACTGCAAAAACATCCGCAAATCTATAGCGCTCGTAATACGCAGTGCGTGTCTCATCAAGTGATCGATAAGACCCCACTGCGAGCATCAGGGTCGCAACGCCTCCGCCAGTCACAAACGCAATAGCCAGGACCTGTGCCCAGAGCCGTCTGACGTCCCGGAAGAGTTTGCGATCGAGCATGTGCATGGCTTACCAGCTCAATGACGCTGCAGATTGACGAGTTGCGTTCGTTTGTATCCTGGAAATTTGTCCATCCGCGAAGAACAGAACGCGGTGGGCGACATCCTGGATACTTGCGTTGTGCGTGATGATGAGCGTCGTCGTCCCGAGCTGCGCATTGATACTCAGCAGAGCCTCAATGACGCGAATGCCTGTCTTGGAATCCAGAGCACCGGTTGGCTCGTCGCAAAGTAAAACTTCTGGCCGCTTCGCGATCGCACGGGCAATAGCCACGCGCTGCTGTTCGCCACCTGATAACTGGGAAGGGAAATGATCCGCCCTGCTCTCGAGGCCCACGAGCGCGAGAGCCTCATCAGGCCGCATCGGATTGTCCGAGATCTCGGTCACTAGCGCGACATTTTCGTACGCCGTCAGGCTCGGGACCAAGTTGTAGAATTGAAATACGAACCCTACGGACTTGCGACGATATGCGGTGAGGCGGCGCTCATCGAGGCCCGTAAGCTCGAGACCCTTGAAAAACAAATGGCCGCTGCTTGCACGATCGAGACCCCCCATAATGTTGAGGAGGGTCGATTTCCCGCTGCCGGACGGTCCGAGCAAGACGACCACTTCGGCGGGCCGGACTTCAAGGTCGACACCGCGCAATGCGAGCACTTCGACCTCGCCGGTGGCGTACACTTTCGTGAGGGACTGGGCGGTGAAGACCTTCTCATCCATTCTTGTCTTCGCCCGCTTAAGAGTTGTGGGACGCCGGAGTGACGCTCCTCAGTTAATTAGAACCTTTTTCTCTCAGTCCAGGTCAAAATAAATTGATGTGAATCAACATCTTGCTGACCAAGGCGCGCATATACAACCGGTTACGCTCCAGCAGAAGTCTGTCGAAGAACCCGGCTTAATTCCGCGGCAATGGCGACGGCAGCCGGGGTATCGGAATGTACGCACACGGTCGCGGCCCTGACCGGTATATCTTTGCCCGCTGTCGTCGTCACAACGTGTTCTTTCATCACCCGCAACACTCTCGCTGCCGCCTTGGCCGGATCGACGGCATCGTGCACGCGGCTGAGGATCAGGTTGCCTTCTCCATCGTATTCGAGGTCCGCATAAAATTCCGGAATGAGTTCGATGCCCTTGTCCTTGTAAGCCGTTTCGTGCGCCGTAAAGGCCATCCCGAGAATTGGGACCCCGAATGGAAGTACAGCATCGGCAATCGCCGCAGCAATTTTTTCGTCGCGAGCAGCCATGCCATAAAGCGCGCCGTGCGGCTTGACGTGATTGAGCGGAACGTCTTCTGCATCAAGGAACGCCTTCAGCGCGCCAACTTGATATGTCACCAGGTCGGTTACTTCCGCAGGCGACATGACCATTGCGCGGCGGCCAAAGCCCTGAAGATCCGGCAGCGATGGGTGCGCACCGACCTTGACGGTGTGTTTTTTCGCAAGACGCACCGTTTCGCGCATCGTTGTCGGGTCGGAGGCATGAAACCCGCAAGCAACATTTGCGAGGTCGATGTGCGGCATCATCGCCGTATCATCCCCGAGGCGATACAAGCCGAACCCCTCGCCCATATCGCAGTTGATCGTCATCCGCATGTGCAAAGCCTGTGTGCGATCAACGATGAAAGCGGAAATCCGTTGGCGCTGATGCCGAAACTCGAACCCGAACCGAATTTCTCTTCACCGCTTTATGACTCTGACGTTCAGATAATCTTCGCCTGCCGTCGCGACATAGCAAGGGTTGAAACCGGTGCCCCCGCACACGCCACTTTGCGCATAGCTTGTCCCCGACATTGGCAATTTCCATGCGATGACAGCCAAGGAGCAGGCAATGATTGTCAACACGATCTTCGTCCACGGATCTACGCGCATCGTGTTCCTCCCATTCGTTTGTCACAGGTTCCCTGATCTACAGCGGATTCCTCCCCGCTCACCTTCAATCTTGGATTCAGGACGCGCGCTAACGTATTGATTTTATTGGCGCGAATGCCGGGATTCAAACGCGGACGGGATTTACTCCCGGAGTTCAAGCCAGCGACGCGAGCGCGCGCATTTGATCGGCTTCTTCATCCATGTGCATCCGCTCATAAATTAACGGCAACGCATTCTGGGTGCAAAGCGATTTGTACAATTCCAGAATAATCTTGGCGAGTGCATCGTCGGGGACCGTCAAAGTCTCGGCCAGTCCCTCCAACTCACACAACGCGACCATCCGGCGAAATATTGTCTGCTGCTCTCGCACCATGCCGAGCGTCGCGTCGGAACGCCGCTCGGGTGCGAAACAGGGATGGGCCGCATTGAGGACATAGCTGACGTCGTCAATCTGCGGATGATCCGCGTAATTGGTCATTTCGATGAAATTATTCGCCACGCCTGCCGATTCCGGCTTCACAATCGAATGCACGGCGACACCTTCGGGCGTCGGCCGTAATTTTTCGTAGTCGGCGCGCTTTGGCAACTGGTGAATAAAATACAGCGGCACCTGCACGCCGAGCTTTTGCATCATCTGGGCGAGCGACCAGCCCGTTCCGCAAACGTCAACGACGACGCTGTCGCTTGCCAGCATTTCGCCGGCGTAGCGCAGGTAAGACGGCGAGGACTTAAGGCGCGCCTGGCGGCTCGTGTAAAAATAACGCGCGTTCGCCTGAACGTTCATTTTTTCGCAGACCACGCGGAAAATTTCCAGCCACAGATTGCAGTCGCGGCTGCAGAACAGCACGTTTCGAATGCCGTTTGCGGCGATAAAGCGGGCCAGCAAAATCGAGGACAGCGCCAGGATCGGAAAATTGAAAGACGACTGCATCACCTGCAACTGCCGGATCGTGGTGTTTCCATGCCAGTGCGAAAGGCGCCCTCGCCTGATGATTTGCGCGAGGTCGCGCAGTCCGAGATTGAGAAGCCATGCCTCGACGTAATCGGGAGAAGATATCGCGGTATGTTTGCTCGCGATCCCGAAGCGCGCCGGAGACTGGATATCGGAAACGACGTTGTCGCCGAGATGCTGTTCGATATGATAATTGGCAAGCAGGGACGGCCACACCTCTCCGGATCTCTTGCCGTGCGATGTCAGAATCAGCCCGAATTCCTTTGAAAGCCCGGCCTTCTTCAGCAAGCTCCGGATGACCTGCTCCGGCAGATACATGTCCGAGACCATGAGATCTCCGTCCCGCACCTGCGCGAGATTCTCGGCGATCGGCACCACCGCATCCAGTTCCGCTTCGATTTCGGCGGCCTGCACCGCATCCCGCACGGACTGCGGCCAGCCCCTCGCCTTTGCCAGCTCGTTATAGATGTCGTCGAGATTGTAGGTACGGCCGGCGACGCGCTGTTCGGCGCTCACGCGGTCACCGGCAAAGCCGGCCTGTTGGGTAACGCGCTCAACACGTTCGAAGATGCGATGGGGGTCGATGCAGTTGCGTGCGATCAATGTGTCAAAAATATCGAAACTCCGGACATTCCGCCGGTATCCGGAAGCAGGCAGCAAGACGGCGCGATCGGCAAAAATGAGATTGATGTCGGTGCGCGCGACGAGAAAATAGCCCTTGGCCTCCATCAGAGCAGCGAGCTTGTCCGATGCGCCGGGAATGAAATGCTCGCTTGGTTCGCATTGGATGAGATAAGGGCGGAAGCGGTTGAAATCCAAGGCGCCGAGCACTTCGAAATCGACGCCTTCGACATCGATGGACAGGTAGTCGATCTGGCGGCTGGCGTAACGCTCCAGCAAGCCATTGATATGCAGGTTGGCGACCGTCACCTGATGGACCGGCGCGTTTTTTCCGAAGGAATGGATGTGCGCCTCGTTCAGCCCCGAGAGTTCGGAGATGTCGCACTGGTGAAACGTGATCGTCTCGTCGTGGCGCGCGCTGACTGCGGCCTCGACCACCTCGTCTTCCGGACGCGAGGCTTTGAGCTGCAACGCCAGAATGTGATTGGCCTCGACCAGCACGCCCTTCGCGCCGTGCTTGCGATAGAACAGATAGGTGTTGCTGGTTTGGAACGGGTGGTTAGCCCCGATCTCAAAATAGAAAATGCTGGCGGGCGGGCGCCCGAGCCGGCGAAGCACCGGCATGAGCAGCGCCTCGACAATCAGGTCTTCGTTCTGCTGGGCATAGGTTTCGCTGATGAACGTATTGAGCGCAGCCGGCGCCACGCCTGTGCGCTGGCACTCGCTCCGGATGAATTCATTTTCGAGAGCAATTTTATTCATTGACCCGCGGCTCGGCTAAACGATTTTTTTGGCGCCTGCCAACGCGATTCGAACATCCCAGACCTGATTCGGCGACACTATTTCTACCCCGAATCATCCCCGAATCAGTTAGTTGACCATACTGTTGCGCGCGGCGTGAACAAACCACTGTCGGGCCACCTATGCGGGCATTGCGTCGGTGGCACGACAAGCCCAGGGGCGAGAACATGGACGCAAGTCGCACGCGCTATTGCGTCATTACACCCTACTTCAAGGAAGACACAGCGATGTTGAATCGCTGCATGGAGAGCGTCGCGCGGCAAACCGTGCCGGTCGATCACATCCTTGTTGCGGATGGATTCCCGCAGGAATGGATATCAACAAAGCCGGTCCGCCATATCATTCTCGACCGCCCGCATGCCGACTATGGCAATCTCGCGCGCGGCATCGGCGCGATGATGGCGGTCGCGGAAAAGTACAGCGGCATCGCATTTCTGGACGCCGACAACTGGTACGATAACAATCATATCGAAAGCTGCCTTGCGGCGCTGAAACAAAACCCGGGGACCATATATGCGGCCGCGCAACGCCGATTTGTGCGCCCGGACGGCTCGGTGATGGCGAAAGTCAGGCCGGCGGAAGTGCCCAACGACGAGCACATCGACACGAATTGCTACTTTTTTTTCCCGCGCTCATATTTTCTTCTGCACCACTGGTGCACGATGCCGCGAGAACTGTCGGAATCCGGCGATCATTTGTTCTATCTGTTGCTGTACCACAGGCTTCCCAAGCCCGCCGTCGTGCCGCACCCGACTGTCAATTATCTTTGCATGATGGAACACATTTACCGGCAACATGGCGAAGTGCCGCCGCCCGGTGCCAAGCCATCTCTTGATTGGCATGACCGCCAAGCCTGGCTGAACACGCTGTCACCCGAAGACTTGCTTCTCGTCAAATTGCTGACGGGCCTCGACCTCCAGCAGCGGCCGGCGGCGTGAATACACGGCGCCGGAAAAAAATGCTGGAGCACGGCCGACCAGAAAAGCCTCAGCGCGTCACGGCCGTCGCTAAATGCAATGACAGCGGCCAACTCAATGTCCGCTATTGGGGGTAAACCGACATTGCGCGGACTGGTTCCCATGTCCGCTAATGACCCAAAGCGGACATTCCTAAAATATAGGTCGGCACCCGTTACAAAAAGCAGGTCAATCCAGTGATAGTGTAACCTGTTCACCCGTTGCTATATCTCCGCAGTGGAACACAATCGTGCCTATAAGGTCCGCGGGCTTGATTGCGCGGAAGAAATTGCGGTGCTCAAGCAGGCCGTTGGGCCTCTCGTCGGAGGCGAGGATCGGCTCGCTTTCGATGTCTTGAACGGCCGAATGACGGTCGTTGCCGACGCACATGAAGTCGCGGATGAGGCCATCTTCAAAGCCATAGCTACTACTGGAATGAGCGCTGTCGCGTGGGCGCCCCACGCGAAAACGGATGACGCCGACAACCATCGCCGCCAGCAGGTGCTGTTTACCGCAGCAAGCGGCATAGCATTGCTCATCGGCTTCGGCCTTCATGTCGCTCTTGCTGGCGGCTTCACGCAGGCTTGGCGGCTCCTTGGTAGCCACGCCAGCGTATCCACGCCGTTGCCGGCGATTTTCGCGTATTTCGCGGCGGTTCTCCTCGGGGCGCGGTTCGTCGTGATCAAGGCAGTGTTTGCTGCGCGCAATTTGCGACCCGACATGCACTTGCTCATGACCATCGCGGTTGCCGGTGCCATGACAATTGGCGAGTGGTTCGAGGCTGCAACCGTATCGTTTCTTTTTGCGCTGTCACTGGCGCTGGAAAGCTGGAGCGTCGGGCGCGCACGACGGGCAATTGCAGCGCTACTTGACCTCGCCCCGCCAACCGCTCGCGTACTCCGGCCAAACGGCGCGGAAGAAACGGTGCCGGTGAACGAGCTCAGGCTTGGGAGCCGCTTCATCGTTCCGGCTGGCGAACGCATCCCGCTCGATGGCCGCGTCACAGCAGGTGCCAGCGCCGTCAATCAGGCACCCATCACCGGCGAGAGTGTCCCGGTTGAGAAACAGCCTGGCGCAGAAGTCTTTGCGGGTACGATCAACGGCGACGGCACGCTAACGATCCGGGCAACCAAGAGTGCCGAGGACACCACGCTTGCCCGCATAATCCACATGGTCGAGGAGGCGCACGCGCGCCGCGCCCCCTCCGAGCAATGGGTAGAGCGCTTTGCTCGCATTTACACTCCGGCCGTTATGGGGATTGCGTTCCTCACGTTTCTGCTGCCGCCCATCGTGCTTGGCCAGGGTTGGGATGAATGGTTTTACCGCGCGCTCGTCCTGCTTGTGATTGCCTGCCCATGCGCACTCGTAATTTCAACTCCCGTGTCAATCGTTGCTTCGCTCGCCGCCGCCGCCCGTGCAGGCGTGCTGGTCAAGGGTGGAGCATTTATCGAGCTACCGGCGCGGCTCGGGGCAATCGCCATGGACAAGACCGGGACCATAACGAGTGCCGAGCCGGAGGTGGTGCAGGTCATTCCGCTCGATAATCACACTGAAAGCGAGCTTATATCCCGCGCAGCGGCTCTCGAGGCCCGGTCCACGCATCCGCTGGCGCGCGCAATTCACCGCTACGCCAAACGCAAGGGCATTGCGCCAGCTCCAGCAGCCGATGTGCAAGTGTTGAGAGGCAAGGGGCTGACTGGAATTTTCGATGGCGAGCCATTCTGGCTCGGCTCCCACCGCTATGTGGTTGAACGTGGTCAAGACGCGCCGGGAGTTGCTCGACAGGCAGAAGCTCTAGAGGCCGATGGCAAAACCGTCATCGTCGTTGGAAACTCGCGGCATGTCTGTGGCCTTATTGCGGTTGCCGATACTATTCGTCCAGCGGCGCGAGAAATCGTGCGGCAACTTCATGCTGCCGGAATTGCGCATGTAGTCATGCTGACCGGCGACAACCGCATTACCGCAGAAGCCATCGCACGCGAGGTTGGCATCGACGAGGTTCATGCCGAACTGCTGCCCGAAAATAAGGTAAAGAAGCTGGAGGAGGTCATCGCGCGCTACAGCAATGTGGCAATGGTGGGCGACGGCGTGAACGATGCACCGGCCTTGGCGCGCGCTAATCTCGGCATCGCCATGGGTGCAATTGGTTCGGATACCGCAATCGAGACGGCAGATATAGCGCTCATGACCGATGATATTTCCAAACTGCCTTGGCTTGTGCGCCACTCCAAGCGGACACTCGCAATCATCCGTCAGAACATCACTTTCGCTCTCGCCATAAAGGCTGTGTTTGTTCTGCTGACCTTTGTTGGAATGGCGAGCTTGTGGGCCGCGATTGCAGCCGACACAGGAGCATCATTGTTGGTTGTGCTAAACGGGCTGCGGCTCCTCAGTGGAAGCAAGGCGGTCGTTTAGCATCGCATGCCGTGGAGACGTTACAGCTTGGAAGGCGAATGTCCCCCATTGGCATGTAGCGGACGTTGAAAGAACAACCCTCTACCTCCCCTAATGCTGATGATCGCGCTCGTGTGTGTGGTCATGCTCGTTGGTAGGACGCTCCTGTGAAAGAGTGTTCTCGAGTTTTTCTGTAGTCTTCGGGGGTCACTTGTGGAAGTTGCCTTACGAAAGCGACGATCGACCATAGAATGTCATCAGGATGCGTGGGTCCAAAAGCCGGCATACCGGTCATCTTAATGCCGTTCTTTACAATCCAAAAAATCTCGGCGTTGGACCACTGTGACGCCACCTCGACAAGGTCGGGAGGTGACGGATTGAGCCCCTTGCCCATCTCTCCGCGTTCCTTGCCCGGCGCGCCGTGGCATGGCGCGCACATTTCGCCAAACTCTAAGGCCCCCTCGCGCACCTGTTCCTGTGTAAATTGTGCCGGGGCGTGTAATGGAGTTCGCTCGCGCGGTGACCGATCGGTGCATTGTTGTATGCAACATCCATTGCATCAGTCTGCTATGCGGATCGGTTGCAGCGACGTTGTAGCTCGCCGTGAAGATAAAGACTGCGGCGCCAAGAATAACTATGCCCACCGCAACGGTTATTATAGCGAAGAACGATCGAAGGTGGGTCATTGGGTTCTTACGGAGTTCGCTGTGTCTCTCATCTATACAAACCGGAGAGTTGTTGCAAAGCATCGCCGTTATTTGGACCTAGCCTGTGTCCGCAATGATCCAAGTCGTACGTCATCCAAAGCCGCTATCCTAAAGCTTTAAGGCCGCTGGTGCGCTGGGACTGAATGCGTTGTGCGGATCGCGATGCCTTTTATCGCAGCGTAAATCGCCGGAATGACGACGAGCGTGAGGACCGTCGATG
The DNA here is from genome assembly GCA_963762485.1 of uncultured Pseudomonadota bacterium. Lineage (GTDB taxonomy): Bacteria > Pseudomonadota > Alphaproteobacteria > Rhizobiales > Xanthobacteraceae > Pseudolabrys. Next base: position 230,881 of record CAVXLE010000017.1, read on the forward strand.
ACACCATGCCGCCAATCATCGGTACGGCAATACGCTGCATTACCTCGGCGCCGGCGCCGTGACTCCACATGATCGGCAACAGCCCGGCCATAATAGCGGCGACGGTCATCATTTTCGGCCGCACGCGCTCTACAGCACCAGTCATGACCGCGGCATAGAGGTCTTCATGCGTAAAGGGCCCGCCTTCCGCGGCGCGTTGCGTTTGCAGTGCAGTGAGCGCGTTGTCGAGGTAGATCAGCATCACCACGCCGGTTTCAGCCGCGACCCCGGCTAGCGCGATGAACCCAACCGCCACGGCAACCGACAGGTTGAAGCCAAGCCACCACATGAGCCACAGACCGCCAGCCAAGGCGAACGGCACCGAAAGCATGACGATCAGCGTTTCGGTTACGCGACGGAAATTCAGGTAAAGCAAGAGAAAAATGATGAGCAGAGTTACCGGTACAACGATCTTGAGCCGCGCCGTGGCCCGCTCCAGATATTCGAACTGCCCGCTCCAGGTGACGTAGTACCCGGGCGGGAATTTGACCTGTGTCGCGACTGCTTTCTGCGCGTCAGCGACGTAGCCACCGAGGTCGCGGTCACGGAGATCAACATAGATGTAGGCGGCGAGCTGCGAATTCTCGGTCCGGATGGTCGCCGGCCCCTTGGCAAGCTCCACCTTGGCAACCTGGCCGAGCGGAACAGTGCCGCCATTGGGCAAAGGAATGAGCACCTCGCTTGCAATCGATCGCGGATCGCTACGCAATTCGCGCGGATAGCGCAGGCTCACGGTGTAGCGCTCGCGCCCCTCGACTGTCGTGGTCACCGCATCGGCGCCGAGCGCGCTCGCAATCATGTCCTGCACGTCGGTGATCATCAAACCGTAACGGGCAAGCTGCGCGCGATCCGGGTCGATATTGAGATAGTAGCCGCCAATAATGCGTTCGGCGAAAGCGCTGGTTGTTCCGGGGACCGTTCTCACCGCCGCCTCAACCAGACGGGCGAGCCGCTCCAATTCGGCGAGGTCGGAGCCATAGACCTTGATCCCGACGGGAGTGCGGATACCGGTCGCGAGCATATCGATGCGCGCCTTGATCGGCATGGTCCAGGCGTTGGATACGCCGGGGAACTGCAGCGCCTTGTCCATTTCGGCGATGAGCTTTTCGACCGTCAGCCCTTTCCGCCACTCCTGCTCCGGCTTCAGGTTGATGATCGTCTCGAACATTTCGGTCGGCGCCGGATCGGTGGCGGTATTTGCACGCCCCGCCTTGCCCCACACCGAAGCTACCTCGGGGAAACTCTTGATGATCTTGTCTTGCGTTTGCACAAGCTCCGCCGCCTTGGTAACCGAAAGCCCCGGTAAAGTTGTCGGCATGTAGAACAGCGTGCCCTCATTCAGCGTCGGCATGAACTCGCTGCCGAGACGGGATGCCGGCCACAGGCTGACCAGCAGGACAAGCACTGCGATTGCGATGGTGGCTGCCTTGAATCGCAACGCGACGCGAATTACAGGCCGGTAAATCCACATCAAAGCCCGGTTCACCGGATTGCGATGTTCGGGAATGATGCGACCGCGCACGAACAGAAGCATCAGCGCCGGTACCAGCGTCACGGATAGCAATGCCGCGGCCGCCATGGAGAAGGTCTTTGTGTACGCGAGGGGCTTGAACATGCGTCCTTCCTGCGCTTCCAAAGCGAAAATCGGCAGGAACGAGACGGTGATGACGAGGAGACTGAAGAACAGCGCAGGTCCGACTTCGATTGCGGCCTCGATCAGTACCTCGCTGCGCGGCTTGTCCGGCGCTGCGCGCTCCAGATGCTTATGGGCGTTTTCAATCATAACGATGGCAGCGTCGACCATTGCACCAATGGCGATTGCGATGCCGCCCAAACTCATGATGTTCGAGCTCAAGCCCAGCAGATACATGCACAGGTAGGCGATGAGGATGCCGAGCGGCAACGTGATGATCGCTACCAGTGCACTGCGCGCGTGCAGCAGAAAGACGACGCAGACCAGGGCAACAATGAAGCTTTCTTCAGCCAGCGTGCGCTTGAGCGTATCGATCGCGCGGTAGATCAATTCCGAACGGTCGTATACAGCATCGACGGTAACGCCTTCCGGCAGGCTTGGCGCCAGTTCGGCAAGACGTTGCTTTCACGTTCTTGATCACAGTCAGGGCATTCTCGCCAAAGCGCTGAATCGCAATGCCAGTGACTACTTCTCCCTCGCCGTTCATTTCGGTGATGCCACGGCGTTCATCCGGTACCAACTCGATGCGCGCGACATCGCGGAGCCGTACCGGCACGCCACGCTCATTCTTGACGGCAATCTGCTCGATATCGGCGATCGACTTGATGTAACCGCGGCCGCGCACGGCAAATTCAGTTTCCGCAAGCTCGACCGTGCGGCCGCCGACATCGATATTGCTCGCGCGCAACGCATCGCGCACTTTGGCAAGAGAAATTCCGAGCGATTGCAGCCGGCGCGGATCGATCACGACGCTGTATTGCTTGACGAACCCGCCGACGGCGGCAACTTCCGCAACGCCTTCCGCTTTGATCAAGCCGAAGCGCAGCTGCCAGTCCTGGATGCTGCGCAGTTCGGCGAGATTCTTTTGTGCTCCACGCACGACGTATTGATAGACCCAGCCGACCCCGGTGGCGTCCGGACCGAGGCTGGGTGCAACTCCGGAGGGCAATCGACGGGTCGCGGAATTGAGATATTCCAGCACACGTGAGCGCGCCCAATAGAGATCGGTGCCATCCTCAAAGATGACGTAAACGAAGGAGACGCCGAAGAACGAGAAACCGCGGACCACCCGCGATTTCGGCACGCTGAGCATCGCAGTGGTGAGCGGATAGGTGACGAGATCCTCGACCACCTGCGGCGCCTGCCCGGGATATTCCGTGTAGACGATGACCTGCACATCGGAGAGATCTGGAATTGCGTCAAGCGGCACGCGCGCCACCGCGTAAAGCCCGGCGAGCGTGAGAAAGAATGCCGTCAATCCGATAAGGAAAGGGTTGCGCGCCGATCCGCGGATCAAGGAAGCGATCATTTGGCCGGCCCAGGTTGAGTGAACGCCTTGAGCGCCGTCTGCAGATTACTTTCCGCGTCGATCAGAAAAGTTGCGGATGTGACGACCTCTTCACCGGCCGCCAACCCTTCGACGATCTCGACGCGGCCATCGCCGCGGCGGCCGAGTTTGACCGCGCGTGGCTCAAAGCGACCTTCGCCCTTGGCCACCAGCACGACCTGACGCGACCCGCTATCGATGATGGCGCTGGAAGGAACCGTCGCAACCGGGATACCGCTCCCTTCAATATGGAAAACGACGTCGGCATACATGTCGGTCTTGAGCCGGCCATCCGGATTGGGCACCTCGATGCGGACCCGAGCCGTGCGCGTCTCTGCGCGCATTTCCGGATAGATGAAGGTGACGACGCCCTGGACGGGCTCGCCCATATAGGCGCGGAAGGTTACGCTCGCGCGGGTGCCTGGTTTAATATCAGCGAGATCGCCTTCTGCGACATCAGCGATGACCCAAACCTGCGACAGGTCGGCGATACGATAAAGTTCATCGCCGGCACTGATACGTTGGCCGTTGATGATGCGCTTGCTGATGATGGTCCCGGATGCAGGCGACGGCCAATCGATTGTCCGCGGATTGACGCCGCTTTCACGCAGTTGCTGGATACGGTCCTCAGGAACGCCGAGATTGAGCAGCCGGCGCATCGTGCCGTTGAGGCTCGACTGCCCCAATGCCGGAGCCGGCTGTCCGCGGCTCGAAACAACGAGCAGATCGGCCAGCGCCTGTTGAATGTCAGGGCTGTAAACACGGAACAACGCCTCCCCTTTGCGTACAGTCTGGCCGGTCGTGTCGACGAAAAGATCTTCGACATAGCCTTCCGACCGCATCGACACGACGGTGAGACGTCGCTCATCAAGAGCCACTGCGCCAACAGCGTGCACCGGCTGCGCCAACACAAGAGATTTCGCCGGTTCAGTGCGTACGCCACTGCGCTGAATGCGCTCGACGCTTAACTTGATGGTACTGCCCTGTTCCTGCACATCGCCGTCGTAGACCGGGATGTAATCCATCCCCATCGAGTCCTTCTTCGGCACTGGCGAGGTGTCGGGCAGTCCCATGGGATTGCGATAGAAAAGAACCTTGCGGCCGCTTTGTGCGACCGCCGGGGTTGCAGGCAGGTCGAATGTGGGCTCCGCATCGTCATAGACCGGAAGGAATGCGCGTCCCTGCGCATCCTTCTTCGGAGTGGCCGACCAGGACGGTGCCCCGCCCGGGTCGCGGTAGTACAGGACTTTCCGCTCGGCTGCTGTGGCCATCGTGACCCGGGCAACACCAGCCGATGTCACTGGCCCATACCAGATTGCGTAACCGGCCACGGCAGACAACGAGACGCCGAGCGCCAGGGCGAATATTGCAAAACGTGGTGTCATGAGGATCCCCCGTTTGCTCACTTGACCGCTTTGACGATGACCTTGCCGACGACGGTTTCCGCTTCGCCCTGCACCTTGGCAGCAACGCTGACCAGGTACCGGCCCGCCATCGGCAGATCGGTCTTGAATGTGTAGACGCCAGGTTCGGTGGCCGGCATTTGCGCGACGGGCGACACCATGTCAGCCATGCCGTCAGGCGCCATATCGACACGGGTACGGATGATGACCGCGTCCGCAACCGGCTTGCCGCTCGGCTTATGGGTGAGACGCAGCGCGACGACGACGTCGTCGCCTTTCTTGATTTCGGCCGCCACCGGTTCGAACGTGTAATCATTCGCGCCAGCGAGAGCCGCGACAGCGGTCAGGTTAAGCGCAACCGCACAAGCGGCCGCGAGCAGGTATTTGGCAGGCATGATCGATCTCCTCGTGAATCTGCATTGACGGCGCGCGCGACAGAAGTCGGACGCAGCCGAATACGGGCGCGGGCCTGAAGCCCGCCTTCACACTTGCTGGAGATCAGACGCGAGGAGGCCGAAAGGGAAGCGAGCCTGTTTGCGGCGAAAGACGATCACTGGCCCGCAACGGTTGAAGCGCTGTACCGACGGCCGGCACAAACGAGACAGCGGCTGTCGCGACCCCGGTCACACTGAAACAGTGGAACACGCAGGCCGCCATAGACATGCAATCGCTATCAGACTTTTGCGTCTTGCCGTCCGGCGTGTGCATGTGATGGTCGCAATCGGGCATGGACACGGACGCAGTCGCCGCTTGCGGCGCGCCGGCAAAACCGGCCGCTGCCGGCAGCACCGCCACCGACACGCCGACCAAAATGACCAGGATCATTTTTGCGATACGCATCCTAGACCTTTGTTGCCAACCATCAATTCACACGTCAACGACAAGTGATCTTTGATCAATGTCAAAGCGCATCATACGGAATTGTCATTCTATTTAAAATTAGATCGTTTGCGAATGACAAAGAAATACATCCAATGACCGCAAACGAGGCTGAAATGAGGGCGCGCAACCCGCGCCGTCGAAAAAAGCCGGAGAAAATTTATGAAACACATCATCGCAGTAGCGCTTATCGCGCCATTCCTGGTGGCCTCCGCCCTGGCACAGGACACGCCCCGCCTGACCACGCATGTGTATCAGGGCGGGCCTGGATCGAGCATTCCCCATGCCACAAGGCAAGTGACAAGTTGGGAGCAAGCCTTCGCGATGGCGCCAAAAGCCAAGGCGGCGCACGCTTATCGCGGCGGGCCGCAAACAGTCGTCGTGCATGGCAATTGAGTTCTAGTGCTCCCGCCGACGAAGATGGGCCATCGCTCCTGAATTCCATATCTTCCGTACGGACGTACTTTACGCGTCCGTACGGCTTAGCCCCTGTTGTCTGCTTTTGGCAGTAACATGCTGCCTGTACCGACGAATGTCCGCTATTGGTGGAACCAAGTGTGGACACAGCGCAGACACGGAAAGCCGCCGTAATCCGCCTCCTGTTCCGTATGGGAAAAAAATTGATTTTATTGGTGCGGACGCCGGGACTCGAACCCGGACGGGATTACTCCCAAGGGATTTTAAGTCCCTCTTCGCGAAATTAAGAGAGCAAAAATCCCTGAAAATCAACTTTCACGCCGGCCCAGTGAACTATCTGGCTCAGGCTATACGGAGTCTCAAAGTGAGCTTTTTTCCCTTGGGGACAGCAACGCTTGCGTGTTTTGTTATACGTGATTCAATAGAGATATTAAAAGCTAGTGCGTTCGAGTGTGCACCTGTCACTAGCGGGTGCACGTTCGAGCGAAAGATTTATGAAAGAAATTGGACAGAAAGCATGGGAGTGGAAATGGGACACCGTGCAACCGAAAGCTACGGTATCTGACAAAGCAGATATTATTGCAGCCCGCGCTATGAATGAAACCATCGAGTTGGTGTGGCCATTCTTGCGCGACGCAGTCAAGCCGAAGGTTGGAGAGATTATCGCAGATTTCGGAATGAATATTTATTCCAGCTCTCTATCTTTCGCACAAAGTAAGCACCAAGTCGTCGGAGACAAGAACGATTACTATGTCACGCTTTGGCAGTTGGAAGAGCTGCTAAAGAAATTCGGCTAGCCGCCCACCGCTAGTCAATCAGTATAAGTCCGAAGGTCTCCGTACCTAGCTTTGCAATTCGGACATTGGAGTGGCCTGCCCACCTCATGCATGCGCGAGGTTTCTATCAGCAAGCCAGATTTCTGAAGACATACGTCGCAAAAAGGATTGCCAGCTCCTCCCTCTTTGCCATCTTTTCGCTTCCGATATTTGTATCCGTATAGTTCGACAGTATCGTCTTTCAGGCGACGCTGTAGTTCCTTTAGACGGGCGATTTCTGCGTCCTTCTCCGCGGCCTCGCCCCTCGCTTCCGTCAATGTTATCTTCAAATCGGCCAACGCGGTTGTCACGTCCGCTATCTTTAGTTTCAATTCAGCTTGCCCCAACTCCTTATCAATGCCGCGCAAGTCATTAACGAGTTTTATTGCGTGTGACGCTGTTGAAATTGCAAGCGGCCAATCAATCATCTCACTCTCCTCAAATCAGTCCAAGCCATCGCGCACCAACCACCGTGAAGATGACCACGGCAATAACGGCAGGGAAGCCGAGTGCTTGAATTTCAAATTTTCCCCAACGCACAAATAGTGCGTGGGGCGGTTGTTTTTCAGGGGACATGTCACACCTCGCCATTAAGAATCAGCGTCGGTGGACAAGGGGTATGGGGGGGAAGTTTTGCGTCCCACGCAAGCTCACTCGTTAACGAGCAACCCAAAATCCCTTAAGCCATTGTTTTACAAGGCTGTAACGTTTTGAATTCCCCTACCAAGGGGAGTATCTGTGCCGCCCTTCCTCTTAAGTCTTTGACCCAAATGAAAAACATTTGAGCGAATTTCTCGTTTGGAATACCGCCTGACACATATTTCGCGTATTTGGGCGTCATGGTAGTCATCCATTCCGCAAATTAATTTGGTGCCCCCAGCCTGACTCGAACAGGCACGCCAAGTGTGGCTGCAGATTTTAAGTCTGCTGCGTCTACCAGTTCCGCCATGGGGGCGAGGCTAGTGGTGAGGCTAGAGAATAGAAAGTTCTTTTACTTCCAACAACTTAGAGCCTTGCGGACGGAGCTTTTAAGTCCCTTGCGTCTACCATTCCGCCACGTCCGCGCGTGGGCTTAATCCGCCGCGCGCGGCGGTAGCCCACGCGGCGGCGTTTAAATCAGGCCGGTAATAAGTGCGCCCAGGCCGGGTCCCACTCTTTGCCGCTGGCGTCCACCACCTTGCCGTCGACATCGAAGAACTTGTTGGGGATCTGGAATATGGCGATGAACATGCCGCCGTTCGGGCTCCATGCTGTGTGACGGCTGCCGGCCGGACGCCAGACGAATTCGCCGGCGCCGACTTCGATCCCGGCATCGGGACCCTCTTTGTCGACCAGCGAGCCTTCGAGCACGTAAGTCTGTTCGATCAAAACATGCTCATGATCGGGCAGCACCGCGCCCGGCTCCATCCGCATCAGCATGGTGGCAAGTCCGCTGGTGGGATCGAACAGCAGCGTCTTCATCTCGCAGCCGGGGAACCGCATCTTCTGCCACGGCATATCCTTGGCGCGCACGACCTTCGACAGCAGGTCCGCGACCGGCTTTGCGTTTTGGGTATTGGGCTTGACGTTCATCGATGTCCTCCCCGGCAGGGCATTTTCTGGCTTTGATTGATGATACACCCAAACGGGATCAGTTGCTCAATTTGATATTGGCCTGCTCGACGATCTTTCCGAATTTCGTGCGTTCGGCGTCCACAAAGGCCTTGAACTCGGCGACCTTCATCGGCTTCGGAACGATCCCCTGCGGCAGCAGCCTGTCGGAGATGGCCGGGTCCTTGAGCGCGGCGTTCACGATGCCGTTGAGCCTCTCGACGATATCCGGCGGAGTGCCGGCGGTCCCGAATATCGCAAACCAGTTGAGCAGCTCGTAACCTGCAAGACCGGGCGCGCCTTCACTCAGCGGCGGCACGTCGGGCAGTTGCGGCATGCGCTCGCGCGAGGTGACGGCCACCGCGCGGAGCTTGCCAGCCTGTATCAACGGCAGGGCCGCCGCCAGACTCGAAAAGCTCATCGTTACGGCTCCGGTCGCAACATCTGTCACCGCCGGTGCCGAGCCGCGATAAGGCACGTGCAGCACCTGCGTGCCGGCCATGGTGTTCATCAATTCGCCCGCCAGCTGCTGCGGATTTCCGATGCCCGATGAAGAGAACGACAGTTTCCCCGGATTTGCCTTGATGTAGGCGATCAGCTCTTGCGGATTGTGCACCGGTGTTGCGTCGGCGACGACAACCACGCATGGGACAATGCCAACCAGCGCGATCGGCACCAGCTCCTTCGCCGGGTCGTAGGACATCCGCTCCTTGAACAGGAAATGGTTGATCGCCACTTCGCCGGATGCGCATGCCAGCAGCGTGTAACCGTCGGGCGCCGCTTTTGCGACCGCGCCGGTCGCCAGCATCGCGCTTGCGCCTGTCCGGTTTTCGATAATGATCGGCTGTCCGAGCGCAGCCTTCAGCGGTTCCTGCAACAGCCGCGCAATGATATCGACGCCGCCTCCGGCCGCGTAGCCGACGAGGATGTGAACGGGCTGGTTCGCGTAGCTCGATTCCGCATTGGCCTCGCCCGTAGCTGCGGTCAGCGCAACTGCGCCGGCACTCGCAAGCAGATGACGTCGCGTCAGCATTGCGCTTCCTCCAGACTTATCAGTTTTTCATTTGAGCATGATCTTATCCGAAAACCGGCGTCCATCCCCGGTCGGGGTCGAGGACATGCTTTTCGGGATCATGCTCTGTCAGTCCCCACCCTCGCGGATCGGCGGCTGGAAGGCCAGCCCGGTATCCCACGGAAAATAAATCCAGGTGTCCTGCGAGACCTCGGTAACGAAAGTATCGACCAGCGGCCGCCCCATCGGCTTGGCGTAGACCGTCGCAAAATGCGCATTCGGCAACAGGTCGCGCACCACGCGTGCGGTCTGGCCGGTGTCGACGAGGTCGTCGACGATCAGCACCCGCTTGCCGCTCTTATGCAGCCCGGTCACTTCAGGCGATATGCCCTTGAGCACGGCGAGATCACCCTGGTTCTTGTATTCGCGGTAGCTCACCACGCATACGGTCTCGATCATCCGCACGTTCAATTCACGCGCGACGATCGCCGCCGGCACCAGCCCACCACGCGTTATGCAGACGATCGCTTCGAATGGCCCGGCTTCGTGCAGCCGCCATGCCAGCGCGCGCGAGTCGCGATGAAACTGATCCCACGAGACGGGGAAGATTTTTTCCGGCGATAGTGGCTTGTTGGGAGTTGAGTTAGCCATCCATCTCACTCAAACCGCTCGTCCCCGCGAAAGCGGGGACCCAGAGAAAAGCTTGTCGATTCCACAAAAGAAAACTGGATTCCCGCTTGCGCGGGAATGAGCGGGGTTTGCTGCACGACCGACATTCCTACCGAGATGCCCCTAGTTGTGATTTTACCTTTGCAAGCATGATCTCAACCTCGGCCTTCACCACCGCAAGTTTTTCGGCATCGCGCGAGCGCACCACGATATTCGTGTTGGGTCCGTGCGTCTCATCGATGAACGGATAGCTTCCGATGATCGCCTCTGGATGTGCCTTTGCGATCGCGCCGAGCTCGGTGCCGACATCGCCTTCCTTGGCGTCGGCGCGGATCGTCTCCGACAGCAATTTGGTTCCGGTCTTGAGCTTCGGCGCAACCTCATCGAGCATGCCCTGCATGACCGCCGGGATACCCGCCATCGTGATCACGTTGCCAATCCAGAACCCCGGCGCGCCCGAAACCTTGTTCGCGACCAACGCCGCGCCGCGTGGAATGCGCGCCATGCGCATGCGCGCCTCGTTGAGTTCACCTCCGGTCTTGGCGAGCCGTTCCTTCAGGATCGCTACCGCTTCGGGGTGAAACTCGAGCGCAACTCCGAAAGCCTTGGCCACGCAATCGGCGGTGATGTCGTCGTGCGTCGGCCCGATGCCGCCGGTGGTGAAGACGTAAGTGAATTTTGCGCGCAACGCGTTGAGCGCCTCGACGATCGCGGCCTCATCATCGGAGATCACCCGCACTTCCTTCAGGTCGATGCCGATCGCGGTGAGATAGTCGGCGATGTAGCCGATGTTCTTGTCCTTGGTGCGTCCCGACAGGATCTCATCGCCGATGACCAGCACGGCAGCGGTAACGATCTCACGGTTTGCGCTGTTCATGGCGGTCATGTCGTCCTTGGCACTTGAGTGGAACACCTAGCGTGGCCCCGGCAACCGCTCAAGTTGACCTGAATCATTGTGCCGGGACGCGCCGTCCCCCTAAATCGTGAGCCGCCCAATAAATAGGCAGCACCCGGCGGCGCCGACCGGCGGAAATACCCGTAATTCCTGCGGTTTTTCCCGGCGTATTCTTGGCCTGAAGCTTGCAGCATTGAACGCCAGGTTTGAACGCCAGGGAACCCCGCCGCTCCGGCGGGGAAATATGGGGACAGGTTCTGGGGAGAACGGTCGTAAGGCGTTTGCTGGGGGTTCGCGATGACTACCGCCTTCGATGAGATGAAGGGCCATAACGGCGGCGTGCGCCCGGCCTATGGCGAACTCTCGCGTTGGCTCGCCGAGGTGCCGCCCGACGTGCTCGACTACCGGCGGCGCGAGGCTGAATTGATCTTCCGCCGCATCGGCATCACCTTTGCGGTTTACGGCGAAGCCGACGCACAGGAACGGCTGATCCCGTTCGATGTCATCCCGCGCATCATGTCCGGCGCCGAATGGCGGCTCCTGGAAAAGGGCCTCACGCAGCGCGTCAACGCGCTCAACGCATTCATCAAGGATATTTACGGCGCACGCGAGCTCCTGCGTGCGGGCGTGGTGCCGGACGACCTGGTGTTCCGTAATCCCGCTTTCCGGCCGGAGATGAGCGGACAGAAAGTGCCGCACGACATTTATGTGCAAGTCGCCGGCATCGACATCGTGCGCGTCGACGCCGACACCTTCTATGTGCTCGAAGACAACGTGCGAACGCCGTCCGGCGTCTCCTACATGCTGGAGAACCGCGAGATCATGATGCGGTTGTTCCCGGAATTGTTCTCGCGCCACCGCATCGCGCCGGTCGAGAACTATCCGGACGAATTGCTTGCCACCCTGAATTCGGTCGCTCCATTGTCGACCGCGCGCGATCCCAACGTCGTGCTGCTCACGCCCGGCGTATTCAACTCCGCCTATTACGAGCACTCGTTCCTTGCCGACAAGCTCGGCGTCGAACTGGTCGAGGGCCGCGATCTCTTCGTGAAAGACGAGATCGTCTATATGCGCACGACCCAGGGCCCGCACCGCGTCGACGTCATTTACCGTCGTATCGACGACGACTATCTCGATCCCCTCACCTTCCGTCCTGATTCCGCGCTCGGGGTGCCGGGCCTGATGTCGGCCTATCAGGCCGGCAACGTAACGCTCGCCAATGCAGTCGGCACCGGCATCGCCGACGACAAGGCGGTCTACAGTTTCATGCCTGCGATCGTGAAGTTCTATCTCGGCGAAGAGCCAATCCTGAAGAATGTGCCAACCTGGCGCTGTCGTGAGGAAGAACACCTCGCATATGTGCTCGATCACCTGCACGAGCTGGTGGTGAAGGAAGTGCATGGATCTGGCGGCTACGGCATGCTGATTGGCCCCACCGCCAGCAAGGTTGCGATCGAGCAATTCCGGGCCAAGCTGAAAACCGCGCCGAAGAATTTCATCGCGCAGCCGACGCTGGCACTGTCCACCTGCCCGACCTGCGTCGAGCAAGGCGTGGCGCCGCGCCATGTCGACCTGCGACCCTTCGTGCTCACCGGCCGCGACCGCGTACGCATCGTGCCCGGCGGCCTCACGCGGGTGGCGCTGAAAGAAGGCTCCCTGGTCGTCAATTCCAGCCAGGGCGGCGGAACCAAAGATACGTGGGTGCTGGACGGCTAAGATGCTCTCGCGCACCGCCGACAACCTGTACTGGCTCTCGCGCTATGTGGAGCGCGCGGAATATCTCGCACGCATCCTTGACGCCACGCAGAGACTTTCAGCACTTCCCCTCGCTTACGTCGGCACCAGCAACGAATGGGAATCCGCGGTTGCGACCGCCGGCTGCGCCACCGCCTTTTTCAAGCAATACGAAGAAGCCAACGAGGAAAACGTCACCGACTTTCTCGCTTTCTCCACCGCCAATACGTCGTCGATCCGGTCATGCTTCGAGCTCGCGCGCGGCAATGCGCGCGCCGTGCGTACCGCACTCACCATGGAAATGTGGGACGCCATCAACGGCACATGGCTCGAATTGAAGCGCTACGGCAACGGACCGACGTCGCGCGAGGAGTTTTCGCGCTTTTTGCGCTGGGTGCAGGAATCCTCGCTGCGCTATGACGGCTCCGCTTACCGCACAATGCTGCGCAATGATGCTTACTGGTTCTCGCGCCTTGGCGTCTATATCGAGCGTGCCGACAACACCGCGCGAATTCTCGACGTGAAGTACCACCTGCTGCTGCCGGAGAACGAACGCGTCGGCGGCCCGCTCGACTATTTCCAGTGGGCGGCAATCCTGCGCTCAGTGTCGGCGCTCACAGCCTATCATTGGGTCTATCGCGAAAGCCTGAAGCCCTGGCTGGTCGCCGACCTGCTGATCCTGCGCGATGAAATGCCACGCTCGCTCGCCTCCTGCTACGAGACGATCGTGCGCGACCTCGACCAGATTGCCGGCGCCTATGGCCGACAGGGTCCGGCGCAGCGCCAGGCGCGAGGCATACGCACGCGCCTGCAAAACAGCCGCATGGACGGCATTTTTCAGCGCGGATTGCACGAGTTCATCGGAGAATTCATCACCGAGAACAATCGCCTCGGCGCGCTGGTCACCGAGCAATTCCTGACATGAGCGCGTGTAACGACTCGTCATGGCCGGGCTTGTCACCGCAAGTCGGGTTTACCCGACTTGCGGCATGTTATTAAATAGCTGTGGAAGTCGAGTGCACTCGACTTCCAATGCCATCCACGCCTTTAATGTGCTGCGCAGAAAGACGTGGATGCCCGGCACAAGGCCGGGCATGACGGTGCTCCACTGCACTGAAATCGTAACTTTACCCCATGCGGATTCGCATCTCCCACGCGACCACCTACGCCTACGACGCGCCGCCCAAGGTGGTTACGCAGGTACTTCGCCTCACCCCGCGCGATCACGACGGGCAGCACGTGCTCGCCTGGCGCATCGATCTGTCGGAAGATTCCCTGCTGCACCAGCACGAGGACGCCTTCGGCAACATCATTCATTCCTTCACCGCCGAAGGGCCATTCAGCGAATTGACGGTTGCAGTCGACGGCGAGGTCGATACCCAGGACATGGGTGGCCTGGTGAAGGGCGCGATCGAACGTTTTCCGCCCGAACTCTACCTGCGCGAAACCGCCCTGACGCAAGCCGACGCCGCGATCGTCGATTTTGCACAAACCACCCGCGCCGGCGCCGGCGGCGACACGCTGACGCTGCTGCACGGGCTGCTCGGCGCACTCAATCGCGAGATCGCTTTCGATACCGATCCGACCCACGCTGCCACGACAGCGGCGGAAGCTTTTTCGCTACGGCGCGGCGTCTGCCAGGATCTCACCCATATCTTCGTCGCGGCCACCCGCGCGCTCGGCATTCCCGCGCGCTATATCGGCGGCCACTTCCACCGTGCGGACGGGGTGACTGCGCAAGATGCTGGCCACGCCTGGGCAGAAGCGCATATCGAGCACCTGGGCTGGGTTGGCTTCGATCCGACCAATGGCATTTGTACGACAGAAGCCCACGTGCGAGTTGCGGTCGGGCTCGATTACCTTGGTGCCGCTCCCGTGCGTGGCACGCGCTATGGTGGCGGCGGCGAAACCCTGAAAGTAGCGGTGCGCGTCGACCAGGCGCGCCAGCAGGCGCAAAGTTAATGCATTGCCCGAAAGCCCCCTGCATCGCTATAACCCTGCGGTCGGGCCTGCGAGGAAAAAAATCGGACGCCCATGACCTATTGCTGCGGAATCCTCGTGCGCACCGGCCTCGTTATGATCGCCGATACGCGTACCAATGCAGGCCTCGACAACGTATCCACCTTTCGCAAGCTTCATGTCTACAACTCAGCCGGGCGAGCGCATCATGGCGATCGCCTCCTCCGGCAATTTGTCGCTCAGCCAGTCGGTGCGCGCGACACTGACTGAGGGAGTGGAAAATCCGGAGACCGGCGAACTTGAAACGTTGTTGAATGCGCCAACCATGTTCCAGGCCGCGCAGCGCATCGGGCGTACCGTCCGCAATGTGCAGAACATGGAGGGCAAGGCGCTCGCTGCGGCCGAGGTCGAACACGAAGTCGCGTTCCTGTTCGGCGGTCAGATCAAGGGCGGGCCGATGCGCCTGTACATGATCTACTCCGCGGGCAATTTCATCGAATGCACCACGGACACGCCCTACCTGCAGATCGGTGAGCACAAATACGGCAAGCCGGTGCTTGACCGTGCCATCGGCTTCGACACCGACCTCTACGACTCACTCAAGATCGGGCTGATCTCGATGGATTCGACCATGCGCTCCAACCTTGGGGTCGGGCTTCCCATCGATATTCTGGTGGCACGCCGGGACACCTGCACCGCCGAGGTGAACTACCGGATCGAGCCGGGCGAACCCTACTTCCAGGACCTGCGCGAACGCTGGTCGGCCGCGCTACGCGCGGCTCACATTGCAATACCGCGTCCACCCTATCGCAGCCCGACCTGACAATTTCACAGATGTGAAATACGCAAATACTTTTTTATCTTCAAATAGTTATATAGACAAAGCCGCCGGCATACATTTTTACCGCAGGTTAACAGAACCGCGCGAATTGCCGGTTACTTGCGCAATGCAGCTGTGTGCGCGGCAAAACGAAAGCGAATAGCAAGCTTTGTCCCCTAGCTTCCGGCCCGAAAAGCCTAATGGGCAGGACGCTTTAAGGGACATCAATCGTGCCGGCTGTGGGTCGCCCGCGTGCTTCCGACGCGCGGCAATATACGAGTTGGGACCGCGCTCGACTGAGCGTGGTTGTCCCCATCGGCGTCATTGTTGCCGTCGCCATCGTCTGCATTGTCGTTGCCGTGCTGTCGTCCGCCCAGCGCGCCGACGTCGTGGCCGTCGATCACGAGAAGCAACTGTTCTCGCGCGCGCTCACCAACTTTGGCGAACGCGTGTTGCGTGAAGTCGAGAGCGTCGCTTCATCGGAAGGCGCGATCCAGAACATCCGTCACTCGTTCGATCCGCAATGGGCCCAGCTGCGTGTCGGCACGTGGCTGGAGACGTATTTCGATCACGACTACATCTTGATCTTCGATCGCAATGACAAACTGACCTATTCGATGGTCGGCCATCGACCGGTCGACACGAAGTGGCTTGCAACCGCACGGCCCGAACTTGCTTCGGTGCTCGACTATATGCGCGGTCGCGATACGAGCCTGCGCGGCGCGATCCCCCTCAACCATTTGAGCCTGGCCGAAGGCAGCGCGCATCCGCAAGCTGCAATCATCCGACGTCTGCTGGACCGGCCCGCGGTGCTTGCCGCAAGCGCAGTCGGCGAACCCGATGGTGCTGCACCAATCATCATGTCCGTGAAGTTCATCGATGACGGCGCTCTCTCGAGCATCGCGGCGCAGCTGCGGCTGACCAATTTGCGCAAGATCGATCAGGGTCCGGTTCCGAGCGGCGATCTTGCCTATGATCTCAGCGGCCCCGACGGCAGCACCATCGCGCGCTTCGCGTGGACGCCGAAACAGCCGGGCGCCGAGATCGTGCACAACGTGGTGCCGTTCATCGCGGTCGCCCTCACCGGCTTTGCGCTGCTCGCCGCCTTCGTGTTGCGTTATATGCGCCGCACTGCCGCGGCCATTGCGGCGGGTGAATCGCGCCTGCGCCATCTCGCGATGCACGACCCGCTCTGCGGCCTGCCAAACCGCATCTTCTTCGGCGAACGTCTGGAAGCCGTGATCGAGGAAGTTCGCAGCGGCAGCGCTCCGGCGGCGGTATTCTACATCGATCTCGATCATTTCAAGGACGTCAACGACACGCTCGGCCATCATGTCGGCGATGAGCTTATCCGCAACGTTACCTTGCGGCTCTCGCATACGCTTCGTGGCGGCGATCTTGTGGCGCGGCTCGGCGGCGACGAGTTCGCGGTGATCTCCTCGATTGCAGGCGACAGCGAGGCGATGATGGGGCTCGCGGGGCGGATCATCTCCGCGATCTGCGCGCCCTACTCCATCAGCGGCCAAAACATTATTATCGGCGCATCGATCGGCATCGCCGTGATCGACAAGAACTGCGGTACCGCAACCGACATCATGCGTTATGCCGACATGGCGCTCTATCGCGCCAAGAACGAAGGCCGTAACCGTGCCTGTATCTACGACGCGGCGATGGACGCGGATCTCTCCACCCGCAAGCTGCTCGAGGCGGACCTGCGCGAGGCAATCGAGAACGATCAGCTGCAATTGCTGTATCAGCCGATCGTCAACAAGAGCGGCGAGAGCGTCATCGGCGTCGAAGCGCTGTGCCGATGGACACATCCGACCCGCGGCGAAATCCCGCCAAGCGAATTCATTGCAATCGCCGAGCACAGCGGCCTGATCATCGATCTCGGAAACTGGGTGCTGCGCCGGGCCTGCATCGACGGCATGGCCTGGCCGGAATTGACCATCGCCGTCAACGTTTCCTCGCTTCAGTTCCGCCGTATCGACTTCGTCGAGGTGGTTCAGCGTATCCTGGAAGACACCCATTTCGACCCGACACGGCTCGAACTGGAGCTGACCGAAAGCGTGCTGCTCGGCAATGTCGACAGCGCGGAAGACGCGATGCTGCGGCTCAAGGCG
The DNA here is from genome assembly GCA_963762485.1 of uncultured Pseudomonadota bacterium. GTDB lineage: Bacteria > Pseudomonadota > Alphaproteobacteria > Rhizobiales > Xanthobacteraceae > Pseudolabrys. Next base: position 248,256 of record CAVXLE010000017.1, read on the forward strand.
CTCGGTGTACGCCTCGCGCTCGACGATTTCGGGACCGGCTATTCCAGCTTGCTCTATTTGCGCCGTTTCCCGTTCGACAAGCTCAAGATCGACCGCAGTTTCGTGCGTTCGATCGAAAAGGCGGCGGACGCCGCCGCTATCGTGCACGCCATTGTCAGCCTTGGACGCGGTCTCGGTATGAAGGTGACCGCCGAGGGTGTGGAAACCGCCGACCAGCAGCTATTCCTGCGCGCAGCCGGCGTGCATTCGATGCAGGGCTACCGCTTCGGCAAGCCGGTGACAGTCGCCGAGATCACCGCCCGCCTGCAATCGCCAGGCGCTTTCCAGCCAAGCGACGTCCCGGAAGCCCTGGCGAGCTAAAGTCTCATTCTGCCCGACATGATCACATCGGCGGCGCCGGTGATGGCGCGCGCGCACTTTTGTGATATTGCGGCATCTCCAAATTCCCGACAGGAAAGGACATCCAATGGCTGCGTCCGCGAAAATTGCGCTGGTGACCGGGGCCGGAACCGGCGTAGGCCGAGCGGTGGCCATCGCTCTCGCAAAGGCCGGCTACAATCTCGTGCTGGCCGGCCGCCGCAAGGAGATGCTCGACAAGGTCGCCGGCGAGATCAACGCCACGGGCGCGCAGGCATTGGCCGTTCCGACCGACGTGTCGAAGCGCGAGTCGATTGTCCATCTGTTCGCCACGATCAAATCGACTTTCGGCCGCCTCGACGTTCTGTTCAATAATGCCGGCATCGGCGCACCTGCGGTACCGCTGGAAGATTTGCCGTTCGAGACCTGGCAGAACGTCGTCGCGACCAACCTGACCGGCATGTTCCTGTGCACCCAGGAAGCGATCAAGATCATGAAAAGCCAGAACCCACGTGGCGGCCGCATCATCAACAACGGTTCAATCTCGGCACACGCGCCGCGGCCTTATTCGGTCGCCTACACGTCAACCAAGCACGCCGTTACCGGTCTCACCAAATCCACATCGCTCGATTGCCGGCAATACGACATCTGCTGCGGCCAGGTTGATATTGGCAACGCGGCGACGCCGCTGACCGAACGCATGGTGCAGGGCGAAGGCGTCTTGCAGCCCGACGGCAGCAAGAAAATCGAGCCGCGCATGGAGGCCGATCATGTCGGCAACGCCGTCGTCTATATGGCGGGCCTGCCACTCGATACGAATGTCTTGTTCATGACGGTCATGGCCAACAAGATGCCGTTCGTTGGCCGGGGTTGATTTCCAATGGAAGCGCTCCACGCGTGGCATGAATTCTACATCCTGCTCGGCACGGCCGGCGCCACGCTGCTCGCGCTTTTGTTTGTCGCCGTGTCGCTCGGCACCGGATATCTAAACAGTGAGAATCAACGAGGGACACGCGTCTTTATGAGTCCGGTGGTGATTCATTTCACCAGCGTGTTTTTTCTCTCTGCGGTGTGTCTGGTGCCATCCCACGGGCCAACGTTTTTTGCCGTGTTGATCGGAGCGACTGCCGTCATAGGGGCCGCCGTGTCGATCGTCATCAGCGTTTTGGTCGTGCGTACCGACATGACACAATACCTGCCGGATTATTTCGCCTATGGATTGCTGCCGGTCCTTGCCTATCTTGCGCTGCTGGCCGCAGGCATCATGATTTACTTCGGACTGGACTACGCGCTTGAAGTGCTGGCCGGTGGATTGCTGTCGCTGGCGGTTATCAACGTCCGGAATGCCTGGGATCTCACTTTGTCGATGGTCCGGCACCATGCCGGTGAACGATCGTCGAACTAGGCAGAGGAGCCCAGCCAATGGCGAGTAGCCCGGTCGCCCTTCGATGCCGTCAATCGCCCTGTTCCGCCCGGCACCGCCGGCGTCGTCCCATCTCTGTCGCTTGAGTACAGCAGCCATGACGCCGACGGCATCATAGGCGTCGGCTGGTCGCTCGGGGGATTGCCGTCGATCGAGCGTTGTCCAGCGACTGTCGCGCAAGACGGAATGTGTTGGTACTGTTTTCTAAAAAAAGTACCAACACCAACCAGGGATTCGTTTTCCAGCGCGCTATTTCATCTGGCGCTTGAGGTGCTAGCCGGCGAATTAATGTTGCTGGCGGTTGTCAACATCCGGAATGCCTGGGATCTCACTTTGTCGATGGTCCGGCGCCATGCCGGCGAACGATCATCGGACTAATCAAGCTTACTGACCTTCACCTCAATGCCGGTCTTGATCTTGGCGAGAACTTTCACGCTGCCGATCGCCTTGGCGAACACGTTGCAGGGACTGGCGAGCCGCGTCTCGTTGCCTTTTGAAATCGGTGTGCGGCCAAAGCCGATTGCGATGGCCGGTCCCTGCGGCCAATAGGCGATCTCGCCGGGCGTGATGACGGCGCGCGCGTCCGGCTCACGCGCGATTTCAACCGGCACGTCGAAATAGACCTCCTCGCCCCAGGTGAGCGCCGACGACGATAGCGGCAGCGCTGCAGCAATCGCCTTGGCGGTGGGCGTTTCGAGCAATTCGGCGTCGAGAGTCAGCGTTCCGAAATCGAAGCGGATGCGGGCCACGGTGTTCTCCCGTCAGCATCTTGGTTGCTCTGGCCCCGGCGGCGCATCTTTCGCGAGTGCCCCGGCATTGGCAATGGCGCCAAGCGATTCCTCCACATGGTCATGCGCCGTCACGAAACTGTCCTTGACAATATTCCTATAGGTGTTGAATAGCGCTCTTCCTCCTCGCGCAACTCACTACCAGGGTCTTTCAAAAGACGGTCACGCTCGTCAGCCGCCTCTAGAAGAGCTTTGGTTACGCGTTCTTTAAATTCATCTCGGGACGGTTCGCCATCCTTCGCTTTGTATTCCTCTCTTATTTCTTGATAAACGTCACCGGTGACTCTGGTAACAAGCGTTAGTCCATTGACTAGCGCCATAGGAAAATGGGTGAGATCGTGCACGCGCCGTAAATTACGGCGATGCCCGTCCATAACTGTCTTGAGTTCAGGAGCCTTCAAAACCGGACGGTCAAGTTCGGCGCGCCATGTTTCCAAGAGCGCGCGGACCTTTAAATCTCTTCGCTTATTCATGTTTGCCGCGGCGGCGGCCAGTTTTCGTGGCCTTTTTCTTTTTATCCTTCAGATCTTCGTGAGTTTTCGGGGGTTTTTTGACCAACGCGCGCATTAGCCGGACGGTCTCTTCCATATCGTTCTGTTTTTGTTGGGAGGGCATTGATGTTAAATCCCAAGTTTCTGAAAACGTCAGACAAGAGAATATCATTTCCAGCGAGGGCGCGGAGTGCCCCCGACCAACTGCGCGTGATTTTCTTTTCGTCCATTGCGCGCCTTCCTTTCTAGGCACGCACTCATAGCCTTCACGGTAGGCGGATATTCAGGATTATAACCTTGACAAAGCAAGGCCCTGAATATAGTTCGGCCCAGACAGGGCAGCACTCAGAGTCGCGCTCTCAGAGCGAGCGCGTCCTTATAGGTTTGCAGAAACTCATTCTTTTGGATCGATCGCATCGCGGCCAGAAGATCAGTCGTAATATGCTCCTCAAAAAGTTTTCTCCATTCGTCCGCCATCAGATCTGGTCGATGGATATATAGCCATTGCTGAAATGCGCCTTCTTCGGCGTTATGTTTTTCGTTGCACAATTCGACGCCCAAAACGGCGCAGATTAGAAATAGTTCTGTTAACAATGGCGTGAACTCAATAGTGGCCTCTCCGTCTTTTTTAGCGTGTTTAAAAAAGCTCCCCGGCTTTTTGAAAAACTTATTCACTTCGCCCCGATATTTATCTTTTATAAAACTTCCATCGAAAAGAAGGTCGCGCCTATTGGGGTTTCTCTCTTTGCTGACCACATGAATAATTTCATATGCGGCGTGGGCCAGGGTGTGTATCGATACCTCGTCGCCGCCATTGAACCATAGCGTCAATGCTGTTTGTAATTGCCGCCGTGCGGCTTCTAGCTTACCAACCGTTATAAGTTCACCCATTGTTGGACCCATGAAGACAAGGAAAGACAGGGGCGAAGCGGAATTGCGACCAGATGCTTGGTCGCGCTTTGAGCGCGCCATTGATGTTGTGGCGAAAAGCCCGCCGCAGCATCGAAAAGCGAAAAAATCGAAAAGTAAAAAGACCCGCAAACGCAATATGGGCTAATGCAAAAACGCATATTGTATTAATCAGTCTGAGTTCTAATCTCTTTCTTGATTCGTAAGGTGGAGACCGGCGGAGGCCCCCGCCGATCTCCGGTTCGCTACTCTTGTAGAGAAACTACTCGGTCAACCGACTAGCGGCTGGGTAGTTTCCTACAGTGGGCTTTCACTAGCTCTAGTCTGCCGAAGCGGTAACGCGTGTAAGGCGTTACAAACACCGGCTTGTAGAGCGGGCAAGTCAAATTAGACAATGACTAATCTCCCTTGCGAAATGTGAGTTTCGCGCTCCTGGCCGCACCATTGCGCCAAGTCCTGAGAAGCGCGCCGATGGGGGAGACTGGATTAGGCAGTAGTCAAAATGACTGCCGATTCGCACGGTAGCCGGAAATACGCGAGTGTTGGAGTCCTTAATCCACAGGCTTACGGGACTGCCAATATTTCACGAATTTAGGCTTCGTCTTACGCTGCTTCTTGCGCCAGCGGATGAAACGCTTAGCGGCGAAGCTAAAGTTAGGCTTGGTAAGGCCGTCGATAGGTCAGGCGCTTGCCTTGGATGCTGGACGCCAGAATTTCGGCGCGCATCAGGTCATTCACGCCCAACGCTTCACGATTGTTGTAGCGGAAATCGTATTCGGCCAAATAGCGATGCAGGTGCTTTTCCTTGCAGTGCTGATAAACGCCACGCATACCGCGCTTGAACACTGAGAAATAGCCTTCAACGGTATTCGTATGGACTTGGCCGCGTACATACTCGCCAGCCGAGTGCTTGACGGTTTCATGGGCGGCAAAGTCACCGCCAACGCCGGGATATAAACGGCTTTCGTCGGTATGTAGATGTGTCTCACGATGCACATTACCGCGCACGATTGCCGCCACATTGGCTGCGTCTGCTACTGGCACATGGAATGAGCGAACGCTACCGCCACGCTCGACTAGCGCAACGATAGGGCGCTTATCCTTTGGGCCGCGTGAGCCGGTCTTATAGGGACGGCCACGGCGCTGCTTGGATACGCGATGAACTTCGGTCTTGCCGAAATACGTTTCATCGGCTTCCACGACTTTGCCTTTGCCACCTAGCGGCTCTAGGCCGCCAGTACGCATGGCCTCACGCAGGCGATGCATCATGAACCAACTCGACTTGTACGAAATGCCAAGCGAGCGATGGATTTGATGGGCGGAAACGCCTTTCTTGGAAGCCGTAAGCAGGAATAGCGCGGCAAGCCACTTGGAAAGTGGAATTTTGCTGCGCTCAAATACGGTTCCGACAGTAACCGTGAATTGCTCACGGCACTGGTTGCACTGATATAGGCCGGGACGGTGTGTGCCCGCCTCTAGCTTGGTCACATCGTCGCCAGTGGCACCACAATGCGAGCAGATCGGCCCTTTCGGCCAAACCCGACGCTCAAGCCACTCACGGGCTTTAGTTTCGTCTTGAAAGATCGGGTTTTGCAAATTGGCAGACATGACACGCTCTCCTGATAGTCAGGATACTAGGTTATGTGGCCTGCTTTGTCAAGGTTATAATGCTGCGGATATTCCTATTTCGCACTTATATTGGCTGCCCTGTCACGGACTGCCCTTTAGGAATATTTCCGCACTTTTGTCAAGTATATAAGTGCGACTATATGCCTTGTTGATCCCGCCCCGTTACCGAGGGGTGTCTGATCAGCGTCTCCAGACGCGGGGCGGGGAGCGGTGGCCGGGGAATTCCATGCATCGGAGATGCGGTGTCATGGCCCGGCGGTCCAAGCCGCTTCGTCCCGGCGCGCCGGCCGCGCGTCACTGGGCCCCGTTGATGGTGGGCGCCGGCAAACCGGTCAAAGGTGAGCCGACCCCGTCTGGGCCCGCAGCGGTGGGTGAAAAGGTATGCCCACCGGGGGCGATGCGGAGCAAGCCTACAAACACCGCGCGCGGGACGCCTTGGGTTTGGCGGACTTGCGGCGTGCCTGGCCGCGCTCATTAGCGAGCGAAGGCTGGCACTCAACGACACTCGACAAGCCTCGATGTCGCGAGGCGTCGAGGCCCGTGGGTCCGAGCACCCTTGTTTGCGCACACGGCGTAAACTTGCGTGCGCCTGCGACCCCTGGCGTCCCGCGCGCCCTCGGTTCTTTTTCCGGGTGACGCGCAAGTTTAATATGCAGGCGGCTCCCGACGCCTGTCCAAAAATCCGGGCGATGACGCTTGTCTTGTTGCGTCCTGGCGCGAACCGGCCAAAGCCAGCGCGCGCTGCGTTGGCTGTTTGAAAATTAAATCAGTAAGGCGGGCAGAGCGTGCAACGTCCCCGCTTTCGCGGGGACGAGCGGGGGGTTTTGTGTGCGCGAACGGGGTCAAGCCCGCGCATGACGCCGGGTGTGCTGCGCGCGCCTCAATGCAGCCTGAACTCGCCGTCGATCGCCTTGATCTCCGCTGGCTTGATCAGCTTGCAATGTGCCACGCGCACGGAATGCAGCGGGCCTTCAAGCTTCTCCTTCCAGAAGTTCAGAAAGCGATGCAGCTCGGGAAATTCGGGAAACAGATCGTAGTTCTGCCAGACGTAGGACTGGAGCAGCCAGCGATGATCGGGACGCCTGTACAGGATGTGCGCGGTCGTCAGGCCATAACCACTGACTTGTTTACGGAAATCCTCTGAAAGCATTCGCGTCCTCCGTCTTGGTCGGACTCAAAGTTTCCATTTCCGGCACTCTCCATTGCAAGCCGAAAAGGTAAACAAATTGTTTAAAATCAAGGCACTAGCAGCAAGGACACGCACCTGCTAACAGGCCCGCCGCCGGCCGTATGCCGGTCGCCAGAGCTAACGTGAGGGAGCCAAATACCGTTCCCGTCACATCGCCGTTAACCATTGGCGATACTGGCTTTTCGGGAGTTGTTGGCACTCAGTTCAAATGAGTGCTAAAAAATTTCCCGGTGCCCCTTGCGGGCAAAAAAGCCGCCACCCATGTGGCGCACAGGTACTGGCGGGGGTACCGGTCAGCTACCAAAAAACTTAGATCGTTCAATATTTTAAGGAGGACTGCCATGAAGTTCCGTCCGCTTCACGACCGCGTCGTCGTCAAGCGCATCGATGCCGAGGAAAAGACTGCCGGCGGCATCATCATTCCCGACACCGCCAAGGAGAAGCCCTCGCAGGGCGAAATCATCGCCGTCGGCCCGGGTGGCCGCGACGAGAGCGGCAAGTTGATCCCGATCGATTTGAAGGTCGGCGATACCGTGCTGTTCGGCAAATGGTCGGGCACCGAAGTGAAGATCGACGGCCAGGATCTCCTGATCATGAAGGAGTCCGACATCATGGGCGTGATCGAAGGCGGCAGCGCCGCCAAGAAGAAAGCCGCCTAGGGCAATCCTCGTGCATCGAGGGGCGCCCTTGTGGGCGCGTCTCGAAGGACGAGGGCGACGAATCAAACAGCTCATCCATCGAGACGCGCGTCACAGCCCGAAGGGCGACGACGCGCTCCGCAGGATGAGGACCGAAACCTGAAGGAAACGAAACAATGGCTGCGAAAGACGTCAAATTTTCCGTCGATGCCCGCGACCGTATGCTGCGCGGTGTCGACATCCTCGCCAATGCGGTGAGGGTGACGCTCGGCCCGAAGGGCCGCAACGTCGTACTCGATAAATCTTTCGGCGCTCCGCGCATCACCAAGGATGGTGTGACGGTCGCCAAGGAAATCGAGCTCGAAGACAAGTTCGAGAACATGGGCGCGCAGATGGTGCGCGAAGTCGCTTCGAAGTCGTCGGACTTCGCCGGTGACGGCACCACCACCGCCACCGTGCTGGCCGCCGCGATCGTCAAGGAAGGCTCCAAGGCGGTTGCTGCCGGCATGAATCCGATGGACCTGAAGCGCGGCGTCGATCTTGCCGTCGAGGCGATCGTCGAGCATCTGAAGGCCAATTCGAAGAAGGTCACCTCGAACGAAGAAATCGCCCAGGTCGGCACCATATCGGCCAATGGCGATACCGAGATCGGCAACTTCCTCGCCAAGGCCATGCAGAAGGTCGGCAACGAGGGCGTGATCACGGTTGAAGAGGCGAAGTCGCTCGAGACCGAACTCGATGTTGTCGAAGGCATGCAGTTCGACCGCGGCTACATCTCCCCCTACTTCATCACCAATGCCGACAAGATGCGCACGGAGATGGAAGACCCCTACATCCTCATCTACGAAAAGAAGCTGTCGGGCCTGCAGGAGCTTCTGCCTCTGCTCGAGTTCAGTCGTGCAGACCGGCAAGCCGCTGCTGATCGTGGCTGAGGACGTCGAGGGCGAGGCTCTCGCCACCCTCGTGGTCAACAAGCTGCGCGGTGGCCTCAAGGTCGCTGCAGTGAAAGCGCCGGGCTTCGGCGATCGCCGCAAGGCCATGTTGCAGGACATCGCGATCCTCACCGGTGGTCAGGCGATCAGTGAAGATCTCGGCATCAAGCTCGAGAACGTCACGATCAACATGCTTGGCCGCGCCAAGAAGGTGATGATCGACAAGGAAAACACGACCATCGTGCACGGTGCCGGCAAGAAGGCCGACATTGAGGGCCGCGTATCGCAGATCAAGGCGCAGATCGAGGAGACAACCTCGGATTACGATCGTGAGAAACTGCAGGAGCGGCTGGCCAAGCTCGCCGGCGGTGTTGCGGTGATCCGCGTCGGTGGCGCCACCGAGATCGAGGTGAAGGAGCGCAAGGATCGCGTCGACGACGCGATGCACGCGACCCGCGCCGCGGTCGAGGAAGGCATCCTGCCGGGCGGCGGTGTCGCCCTGCTGCGCTCGGTCGAGGCTCTCAAGCGCATCAAGGTCGACAACGAGGACCAGAAGCACGGCATCGATATCGTCCGCAAGGCGATCCAGGCGCCGGCCCGCCAGATCGCGACTAATGCCGGCGCTGACGGCTCGGTTGTGGTCGGCAAGCTGCTGGAGAAGGATCAGTACTCCTACGGCTTCGATGCGCAGAACGGCGAGTACGGCAACCTCATGACCAAGGGCATCATCGACCCGACCAAGGTCGTGCGTGCGGCGATCCAGAATGCGGCATCCGTCGCCGGCCTTCTGATCACCACCGAGGCCATGGTCGCCGAAGTGCCGAAAAAGCAGAACGCGGCTCCGGCGATGCCGGGCGGCGGCGGCATGGGCGGGATGGATTTCTAATCCATCGTTCCATCGCTACGAAAATGCGAAGGCCCGGGATAAATCCCGGGCCTTTTGCTATTTGTTTCGTCATGCCCCGCTTGTCACAGCCATGACAAATTACTGAAGGCAAAATAAGAAACGACCACACACGAAAAGGCGCGCGTTCATCCGGCGTCGCCTCGTCGCAGTGGCCGTCGTAGCGATGCAAATACCGATCGCTACTTGCAAATTACATTACGCCTCCGACATGACACCGGCATGACAAAACGGAAGGGCAACATTTACGTCGGAATCGGGGGCTGGACCTATGAGCCGTGGCGCGGCGTTTTCTATCCGAGGGGCCTGCCGCACGCGCGCGAACTCAGCTATGCCGGGGAACACCTGACCTCGATCGAGATCAACGGCACCTTCTACCGCACCCAGACCCCGGCCACCTTTCGCAAATGGGCCTCCGAGGTTCCGGACGGATTTGTCTTCTCGCTCAAGGGCCCGCGCTACGCGGTCAACCGCCGCATCCTTAAGGAGGCCGGCAATTCAATCACGCGCTTTCTCGATTCCGGCGTCACGGAGCTCGGTACCCGCCTTGGCCCCCTGCTCTGGCAATTCGCGCCGACCAAGAAATTTGACGAAGCAGACTTCGGCGGTTTTCTCGAATTGCTGCCCGCGAATTTCAATGGCCGCGCTTTGCGTCACGTGATCGAAGTGCGCCACGACAGCTTCAAGACACCGGCTTTCCTTGCGCTGCTGCGCAAGTTCTCGACTCCGGTCGTGTTTGCGGAACACGAAACCTATCCGTCAATTGCTGACCTGAGCGGCGATTTCGTCTATGCGCGGCTGCAAAAGGGCAATGAAAAGCTCAAGGCCGGCTATCCGCCGAATGCGCTGGATGATTGGGCTGCGCGAACCAAGACATGGGCACAAGGCGGCGAGCCAGAGGACCTTCCGCGCATCGACAAGAAATCCGCGGAGAAAAAGCCTCGCGATGTCTTTATTTACTTCATCCACGAAGCGAAATTGCGTGCGCCCGCAGCCGCTATGGCCTTGATCGAAAGGCTCTCATGACCGCCAAAAAAAGGAAGACGATCAGGACGAAAGCGCAGCCGCTGTTCACCATCGGCTACGAGCAGGCCAAGCCTGCGGCGGTGCTCGATGAGCTCACGCGCGCAAGAGTGCAGCTCCTCGTCGATACGCGCGCGGTTGCCGCGTCGCGGCGCCCCGGCTTTTCGAAACGCCAGCTCGCTGCGTCGCTCGACGAGGCCGGAATTGGCTATATCCATCTACAGAAGCTCGGCACGCCGGCGGAAGGCCGCGCGGCGGCTCGCAGCGGCGACACCGATGCGCTCTGGCGCATCTACGACAAGCATATCAATACGAAAACTGCGCAAGACGAGCTGGGAGAGCTGCTCGCGCTGATAAAATCCGGCAAACGCGTTGCCTTGCTCTGCTATTGCCGCAATCCGAAAACGTGTCACCGCAGCCGTATCGTTGCGAATGTGAAGAAGCGCATGCGGATCAAGGTCGAGGATCTGATTCCGCCATTATTTTGATTATTCCGCCGGTGCAGCCTCGGCGTGCCGCGCTTCGACGCTGGAAATCAACAAAGCAAGAGCGGTCGTCGCAATGAACATCGCAAACGCGATCACGGCATTGACGGCGAGCACCAAGGTGAAACCGCCACGTTCGTGCAGCAACGAGATCATGCCGATGGCAACGGCTGCGCTGATGAAAAGCAGGAAATAGCGTACGGCGTACACACGGCCGCGCCAGGCGTCGGCGGTATAGCGTGCGAGCACCATGTCGTTGACCGTAACCTGCCCGTAGATTGCTGCAATCGCGACCGCCAGCGCGATCATCAGCGCGATGCCATCGGCATAGGCCGCCCACAGATTGCCGAGAAACCCGAGCCCGGTAATGGCAGCGAACATGCTATGCGGCGAAAAACGCTCCACCAGCCGGCCGACGCTGAGTTGCGCAAGTCCGCCGCAGATCAGCACAACGGTCGCGACGCTGCCGGCAAGCAGCAGCGGCACATTGGCCGCAAGCCGTTCGTTGACGATCTTCGGCAGGGCAATGGTAAGCAGATTGAAGGTGGTTCCTGCCGTGAGCGCGATGACGATGAACAGGCCGAACAGCATCGTAGCGTGGCGCGCAGTTAACGGAACGGCGGGGACCGATTGGCGGCTCTTGGCGTGCTGGCCGTCATCTGGCGTCAGCCACAGATAGAGTATGCCAGTCGCAACCGAAACCGCGGCTGGCGCCAGAAATGCCGCACGCCAACCCAGCCAGGTTGCGAGCAGCGCGCTGATACCGGCAGCCAGCGAGACGCCGAGATTGCCGCAAACCCCGTTGAACGCGAGCGTGCGCCCGCGCGCCTGCGAAGCTTCGATCAGCATCGCCATGCCGACCGGATGATAGATCGAGGCAAACATGCCGAGCGCAAACATTGCGGCGGCAAGGCTGGTCAAATCAGGCGCGAACGAGACGCCAGCGAGCGAGACGCCGCAGCCGATATAGAAGGCTGCCATCATGTTGCGGCGGCTCCACCGATCGGCAAGCCACCCGGCTGGCAGCGAAAATACGCCGAAGGCAACGAAAGCCGTCGTCGACAACGCGATGAGCTCGGAATACGGCCGCTGGTAGACGATCTCCAACCCGATCACCACGGTCGGGTAGATCAGCAGCACGAAATGATCGAGCGCATGCGCCCAGTTGAGGAAGGCGATTGAGCGCCGACGGCGGGCCAAATCTTCCGCAAATGGACTCTGGCTGGCGGAGGCGGCGGTCATTCGAGTGCTATCCGGCAAACGCGAGTCATTGCCTGCATATACCTATAGATAGACCTTTGTCCTAACGAGCGCTTACCTGTCCAGACTCGACTTATGGTTGTAAACCCGCTTTAGTTGCGCTGATATCGATATACAATCACTGGGTATCAAGGCTCGGGTTTATAATGAGTTTTTGGAGGCGCGTCTGCGCGGCGGTTTTCGCCGTCGCGGCCTTCATTTGTTGCGTTTATGTGACGACTTGTCCGGCATCAGCAAGCGAGGACGAGGACGCGCGGATCATTTTGTTTTCAGGTCGCGACATCTGGCGCAATGGAGCCTTCGGCTATGGCGGATTCGTTTTTGCGCCCGGCGGGCTCGATCAGGATGGGCTGCTTCTCAAAGTCTTATTGTCGGGCGGGCTCTACCGTTATGACGCAAAAAACCTCGGCGGCGAGCGCGTGATCGGCGCCGAGTGGCTCGCACAAGTGCTCCCCGGCTGGCGGATCAAACGAGGTGATGCCGAGTTCAAGTTCTTCATGGGGGCTGACATCCAAAAACATCGGCTGTGGCCCGACGATCCGGATAATAAGCTCCGCGGCAGTTCGTTAGGCCTGCGCATAGCTGCCGAAATCTGGTACGAGCCCACGCTTGCCACGATGGTCGCCGCAGACGTTTCGCTATCATCGATTGCGACCAGCAATTCGGCCCGCGCTGCCTACGGCTGGCGTGTCCTCGAAGACATGCTCGGTGGCGTTTATGTAGGCCCGGAAATTCAATATTTCGGTTCCGAAGGCTACCGGCATTTGCGGCTGGGTGCGCATATCACGACAATGAAAACGGACGATGTCGAATGGTCGGCCGGCGGTGGCTGGGCAAAAGACTCCGACGGCCGATCGAGCGTGTATTTGCGACTGAACGTTCTAAAGCGCCAATGAAAACTAATCGAGCGTACGCCGGAAGCGTGTGACGGCGATGGTCATGGCGACTAGCATCAACACGAACATCGCCACCGCATCGTAACGTAAGTCGGACAAACCCGATCCTTTGAGCATGATCGCGCGTACAATGCGTAGGAAATGCGTCAGGGGCAGCGCCTCGCCAATATACTGCGCCCAGACAGGCATGCCGGCGAACGGAAACATGAACCCGGACAAAAGAATATTCGGCAGGAAGAACATCATGGACATTTGCATTGCTTGCAATTGATTCTGCGCGATCGTCGAAAACGTGTAGCCGATCGACAAATTGGTAGCGATAAACAGCGTGCTGAGCGCCGCAAGAACGGCGAGATTGCCAATAACGGGCACGCCAAACAAAGTGACCCCAATACTGATGATCAATGCAGCCTGGACAAATCCAACGAGAATATAGGGCACGATCTTGCCCAACATGATCTCGACCGGCGTGATCGGCATCGACAGAAGGCTTTCCATCGTTCCGCGCTCGATCTCGCGCGTCACCGACAGCGCGGTAAAGATCAACATTGTCATGGTCAGAATTGTGCCGACCAAGCCCGGGACGATATTGAGCTGAGTTACGCCCGCGGGGTTGTAGCGAGCGTGGGTGCGGATCTCGAACGGCATCGTGGGGCTCGCGGGAACGTCGCGGTCGTGCGAAAGCGCCGTCTGCAATACCTGATTGAGTGCGCCGAGCGCAGTGCCGGAAGCCACGGGATCGGTGGCGTCTGCCGCGACCAGCATTGCCGGATTGTCGCCGCGGCGCACCGAGCGTTCGAAATTTGCCGGGAATTCAATCGCAAACAGCACGGCACCCGATGCCAGCAGTTGGTCGACCTCGGCTTCGCTATGGGGCAGCTTGGTAACCTTGAAGAACTTTGTGTTCTCCAGCGCCGCCAGGATGGAACGCGACAGATCGCTGCTTTCCTGCATCAACACCGCGGTGGGAAGATCGCGCGGCATGGTGTTGATGGCGTAACCGAATAACATCAACTGCACCAATGGGATCATGATGATCATGGCGAACGAGACGCGGTCACGTTTGAGCTGGATGAATTCCTTCACAAGCATCGCCCAGGTCTTGCGCCAGAAGCCTTCACCAGGTAGGCGGCGCGCGGCATGGGTTGGGAGAAGATGCGTCATTGGAAATTGTCCTGCGCCTTGCCCATCAAGTCGATAAACACGTCCTCAAGAGAGGGTTCAGACCGCCGCCAATCCAGACCTTTGCGTTTGCGATAAGGCGCAACCGCAGCCTCGAGCGCTGCGGCATCACGGCCGGACACATGCAGATTTGTTCCGAACGGCGCCACCATGTCGATGCCCGGCTTCGTGTTGAGTTCGTCGGCGAGCGCATTGAGGCCTTGGCCTTCCTCGGAACTGACGATGTAAGTCGTCAGATGAGAAGCTTCGATCACCTGTTCGACTGTCCCGTGCACCAACAATTCGCCATAGGCGATATAAGCGATTTCATGACAGCGCTCGGCCTCGTCCATGTAGTGGGTGGACACCAAAACGGTGAGGCCGTCGGCTGCAAGCGCATGGATTTCATTCCAGAATTCGCGCCGCGCTTTCGGATCGACGCCGGCGGTCGGCTCATCGAGCAGGAGCAATTGCGGGCTGGGGAGCGTGCAGGCGCCCAGGGCCAATCGTTGCTTCCATCCGCCCGAGAGTTCGCCCGCAATCTGCCCTTCCCGGCCGACAAGGCCGAGCCGCTCAATCGCCGCGCGTGCGGCGGCGACCGGCTGATCGATGCCATAGACTCGACCGATGAATTCCAGATTCTCGCGCACCGAAAGGTCCTGATACAGACTGAAGTGCTGAGTCATGTAACCGACTTGACGCTTGATCTTGTCTGTTTCCGTGCGGATGTCATAACCGAGACACGTGCCCGTACCCTCGTCAGGCGTGAGCAAGCCGCACAGCATCCGGATGGTTGTGGTTTTGCCGGAGCCATTGGGTCCGAGGAAGCCATAGATTGTGCCGCGCGTGACCTGCATGGACAGGTTACGCACTACAGCGCGGCCATCGAATTTTTTGGTCAGACCGTGGACATCGATGACGATGTCGGGGGTACTCATTTCGCTGGCTCTTTCGGCAGTGTGACAGTAACCGGCTGACCAACGCGGAATTTTTCAGGATGCTCTGGCCGCGCCTCGATCAGAAATACGAGTTTCGCGCGTTCCTCGAGGCTGTAGATCACCGGTGGAGTAAACTCGGCACTGCGCGCGATGAAGCTAACCTTCGCTGTCAGACCCTTTTCGCAACCGTCACAGGAAATTTCGACACTCTGTCCATACTTGATTTCGGGCAGGATGGCCTGAGGCGCGAAGAAGCGGAATTTCAGGTTTCCCGGCGGCAATAGCGCCACTACCGGCCGACCTGCCGGCACGGTCTCGCCTGGCCGGTAATAGATCTGCTCAACAGTGCTATCACTTGGGCTGTAAGCGTTGCGCCGCCCGAGCCTCGTCTGCGACCATTCAAGATTGGCTTTAGCCTGGCGCAGTGCGGCTTCAGCATCGTCATAGGTCTTCTGCGTTCCCGCCGCCGATTTCAACAATTCCTTCGCGCGATCGAAAGATTGCTGCGCATTTATGACAGCCGTATTTCTCACAACCACGTCGGCTTTTTGCAGGTCATCATCGACTGTGAATAAGACATCTCCTTTTTTCACCTGATCGCCTTCACGCACCCTCAGCGTCTCCACCCGGCCCTGCTCGTCGGGTGAAACGAAAATCAACTCGGCCTCGACCCAGCCCTGCAAAACGTTGTCGTTGCTGCTGTTGCATCCGGCAAGCACGAGCACGGCGATGAACGCTGCCATTTGTCTCGCAAGCATCATCCTCATGTTGCCCTCCTCGCTGAGAACAGAAGGTCGACATGGGTCTTCATCATCTTGCGAACGTCCAGCGGCTCGAAACGTTCGAATAACCCGCTCCAGATGATTGCGACCAGACCGGGCGCCGCAATAATTTGCGGAAATTCCGCAAGGCCCTCCGGAACTTCGCCGCGCGCCGCGGCCCGGCGCAGCAATGACCTCACCGCGGCAATGATGCGCGAAAGCACCTCGCGATAATAAAATTCGGCGAGCTTCGGGAAACGACGTCCCTCCGAAATCATGAGACGGACGACATCCTTACGCCGCGTCTCGTAAACCTCACGCACAAACAATTCGACGATGCGATCTGCGAGCGCCGGGAGCGGCAGGTCGGCCTCGCCCAAAGCCTCAATGGTGCCGACCAGGGGCGTAAGCATGGCGCGTATCAGTTCCTGGAACAGGCTCTCCTTGTCGCGGAAGTAGAGATAGATCGTGCCCTTGGCGACGCCGGCGCGCCGCGCCACGTCGTCGAGCCGCGCGGCCTCGAAACCGCGGCTGGAGAACTCATCGAGGGCAGCGGCAAGAATTGCATCGCGGCGATCGAGGCTGCGCGCCTTGCGCGTCGCGCTCGATGGGACGCCAGCAGTTCGAGCGGCATCGGTTGCCCGCTTGCGGCGGCTTGTTCTGTGCGTCCTTGATTTTCGGGACCTGGTTGGCCGCAACATCGCTACACCACGAACTGACTGACTGGTCAGTCATTTACTAGCGCAAAAACAGGCCCGGCGCAACACGTCATTTCATTATGACTGTCAACTACTTAGCGGAGGCGGCCGAGAGATCTGCTTTTCAGGCACTGCAGGCGGCGCGTTAATTGTCGAATGTCCCGCGCGCATCATCGCGAGGCGAGCTGTGGCGCGCGCAGTATTTACGGTCACAAACATCAGTGTCGCCATCGCGAGCACCAAGGCTGCAACCACAAGCGCGCGCATCATGGGCGCATAAATGTCGCTCATCGCCCGTCCCTACCCGAGGGTCGTAATCAGATAGGGCTGAGTCGGGTGGTGCGATCAATGATTCGAAGTCTTAAGCGCGCTCGATTTCTGACTTGACGGCAGAAAGCGACTCGGGAGTGTCCACATCGGTTAGCGCCGCCTCGCCCAAGACCGGTACTTCGATGACCGCCTCGGCATAACTGCCGATCAGGTGGCGTGCGCCGATGTCACCCTGAATAGACATCAGATCGTGGAAGAAGCGGCGCGACCACACGACAGGATTGCCACGCCGACCATCGATACTCGGCACTACGACCAGCGCGCCGCGTTCCGGATCGAATGCTGCGACCAGTCGATTAATCAAAGCGGCGTCAACCTGAGGCATATCACCGAGGCAGACAATCGCGGCGTCGGCATCTTCTGGCACTGCGGCGATGCCGACTTTAAGTGACGTGCCGAGACCTTCAGCAAAATCCGGATTGTGCACCAGCCGCAACGGCAATCCTTTCAAGGCAGATTCCACTTTCTGCCGCTCGTGGCCTGTGACGACGATCACGGGTTTTGCGAGAGAGGCGATGGCCTGTTCGGCGGCGATCCGCACCAACGGTTTGCCGCCAATTTCGGCCAGCATCTTGTTGATCGCGCCCATGCGCGTTGAGCGCCCGGCAGCAAGCACCACAGCGGCGACGCGGCGGCCCTTTTCCGGCGCCGGCTCCTCGCGCGGTTGCGGACGCGTGACGATCTCCATCAATAAACCGCCAACTCCCATGCCGGTCACATCTGCACGCGTTACCGGCAAGCCGGCGAGCAAACGCATGAGCACCCAGTCGAACCCATTTTCCTTAGGGCTGCGTGCGCAACCAGGCGCGCCCAACACCGGTAGGCCCCGCAGTCTTCCGATCAACATCAAATTTCCGGGGTCAACCGGCATGCCGAAATGTTCGATCTCCCCACCCGCTGCCTGAATCGCAGCCGGTATCACATCGCGGCGATCCGCAATTGCCGAAGCGCCAAACACAATTATTGCCTCGGCACCGGCTTTGAACACTTCGTCGATCGCTTTTGCGAGCGCCGCCTGCTCGTGTGGCACGCGCCGTTCGGCAACAATGCTGGCGCCGGCCGGCGCAATACGCGCGCCGGTAATCTTGAGCGTCTTGTCGATGACCTTCGGCGAAAGACCGGGCAGCAGCGTCGACACAACGCCGATCTTGCGCACTTTGTAGGGCGCGATCCGAACGACCGGCTTTGCCTTTTCGGCTTCAGCCACGGCTTTGTCGCGCGCAGCCCCGGGCACGGCAAAAGGGATAATCTTTATCGTAGCGACCATTTCGCCTTCCACCACCGGCTTGTAGGCCGGCAGTGTCGCTACGGTAATCGCCTCATCGATGCGATTGAGCGTATCAATCGCATCCTTGTCGATGACCAGCACGCCGGCACGTTCGGCGAACAGATTACAGCGGCCGGTAAAAGCACGGTCAGCACGCGCGCCCTCGCCCTTCACTGCCGCGGCGATATCGGCAGCGGCGCTGATCTTCCGAAACATCGCCCGGATCGAGCCGCGCTACGGTGATTTCCTTGACGCCGGCGGCCTTGAGTGCGGCAACATGGGCGGGCCCGATCAACGTACCCTTTTTGAGCACGAGTTCGCCCTGGCGGATCGAATGCACTGCGGTCGCACCGATTGCGTCAGCCACGGGGACGGCGCCGAACTTCATGCCGCCTCCGCCTTCTGGCGCAGTACCTGCGTGATCTCGCCCATGATGGCGACTGCAATTTCGGCTGGCGACACGGCATCGATATCGAGCCCGATCGGCGCATGGATACGCGCAATATCGGTATCGTTGAGACCCGCCTGCTTCAGCCGCTCCACCCGCTTGGCATGGGTCTTCTTTGAACCCAGCGCACCGATATAGAAACAGTCGCGGGCGAGCGCATGTTTGAGGGCGGGATCGTCGATCTTCGGATCGTGGGTTAGCGCAACGAAGGCGGTGTAATGGTCGATGCCGAGCGGAGGCAAAGCAACGTCCGGCCACTCCGCGATCACTTTAACGTCCGGAAAGCGTTCGATCGAAGCGAAGGCGGTTCGCGGGTCGACGATGGTTACGTCATAGCCGAGCAGCTGCCCCATCGGCGCCAGCGCCTGGCTGATATGCACCGCGCCGGTAATGACCAGTTTTGGCGACGGCACATAGACGGTGAGAAAGAAACGTCCTTGTGACGTGTCCTCCATACCACTTTTGGCCATGCGCAAACGTTTTTCGAGCACGTCCCTGAGTGGATCCTTGGCCACATCGCCGGCCTTTACCAGGCGCTGTTCGCCGCTTGCCACCTCGGTGACAAGCACCGCCGCGCGCCGCGCCGCGCGTTCCGCATTGAGCGCGTGCAGAACGTCGAGCTTCACGTCAGCTTACCTTTTCCACGTAGACACGGATGGTACCGCCACAGGACAAACCGACTTTCCAGGCAGTTTCGTCGGCGATACCAAATTCGAGCATTTTGGGCTTTCCACTGCCGATTACGTCCATGGCTTCAGTGACAACCGCACCCTCGACGCAACCGCCGGAAACAGATCCCAGGAAATTGCCTTCGTTGTCGATCACCAGATTGGAACCGACCGGGCGAGGCGCCGAACCCCAAGTTTCGACCACCGTCGCCAGTGCCACGCCGCGTCCGGATTTACGCCACTCTTCGGCAGCTTTGAGAATGTCTTCGTCGCGAGCCAGCATTGAATTCCTCCATCAAGCCACTTGCCTGAGCATTTCTTTTGGATCGTAACCCTTGGCCGCCGCACCCGACAGAGCGCGCACCAATTCGCCCATAGATTGCAGATTGTGAATCGGCCGCAGTTCATCAACATGCGGCAGCATGGTCCGCACGCCCTTGGCGCGCGCCTCGAAACCGTCGAAGCGCAAAAGCGGATTGAGCCAGATGAGCCGACGGCACGAGCGATGCAGCCGGTCCATCTCGAAAGATAGCGTGTCATCGGCGTCGCGCTCAAGCCCATCGGTGATCAGGAGCACAACGGCGCCCTGGCTAAGTACCCGGCGTGCCCATTGCTTATTGAAGATGCGCAACGATGAAGCAATGCGCGTGCCGCCAGACCAATCCGCAACATCGGCCGAACACGCGGCAAGCGCCTCATCAGGATCGCGCTGGCGAATTGCGCGCGTGACATTCGTCAAACGCGTACCGAATAGAAATGTGGTCACGCGTTTGCGCGCATCGGTGACCGCGTGCAGGAAATGCAAGAACAGCCGCGTGTACTCGCTCATCGAACCGGAAATATCGAGCAGCGCCACAATCGGTGGCTCCTTAACGCGTGGGCCCAGATATTTCAGATCGATCACAGCCCCGCCCGCCTTCATGCTGGCGCGCAAGGTGCGGCGAATGTCGATCAGGTGACCGCGCCGGCTGGCGGCCATCCGACGCGTGCGGACCTCATCGAGCGGCAGCGTCAGTCGGGCAATGGCCTCCTTTGCCGCCGCAATTTCCGCGGCCGTCATCTGCGCGAAGTCTTTCTTCTGTAACACTTCGCGGTCGGACACCGTGAGCCGCGCGTCAATCTCGACATCTGGTTTCTCTTCATCGCGCGCATTGAGATTAGAGAACAATGCCTCCTGAATGCGTTGCGCACCCGGTGGCGGCGCCTTCGGTGCTCCAGCCTGGGTTTCGGGCAGCATCGACGTGATCATCTTTTCGATATACCCGCGCTTTCGAAAGAAAATCCGAAACGCCTGATCGAACAAAGTTGTGTGCTCGTGCCGCTTTACGAATACCGAATGAAGCGTCCAATAAAAGTCATCGCGCGCGCCGACGTGGGCAACACTAAGCGCCTCCAGTGCGTCGAGCACCGCGCCTGGACCTACCGGAATCCCCGCTGCACGCAACGCGCGCGCGAAGTAGAGAATATTTTCGGCGAGACGGCCTTGGGGCTCGGCCATGACATTACTCCGCCGCGCGCAGCTCCGACTTCACCTCGTCGAGCAGGTGCTTGATCTTGGTGCCGTCGAGCCGGGCAATATCGTCCTGATATTTGAGCAATACCCCGAGCGTATCCGACACGGTCGCTGGATCGAGAGCGACCACGTCGAGCTCAGTAAGTGCGGAGGCCCAATCCAGCGTCTCGGCCACGCCGGGCGATTTAAACAGGTCTTCCTTGCGCAGCGCCTGCACGAAGGCGACGACCTGCTCGGACAATTTCTTGGCGATGCTTGGCACCTTGGCGCGAAGAATTTTCAATTCGCGCTCGGCATTGGGATAGCCGACCCAGTGATACAGGCAGCGGCGCTTGAGCGCGTCGTGCACTTCGCGCGTGCGGTTGGAGGTGACCACCACAATCGGCGGGTGCGCCGCCTTTACGGTGCCCAAGCTCCGGGACAGTCACCTGGAAGTCGGCCAGCACTTCCAGCAGGAACGCTTCGAACGCCTCGTCGGTGCGGTCGATCTCGTCGATCAGACAGCACCGGGGCGACCTGCCGGATCCGGCTCGAGCGCCTGCAACAACGGGCGTTTGATCAGGAAGCGTTCGGAAAATACGTCATGCTCGATGCGCGCACGATCACCCTCACCTTCGGCTTCCGCCAGACGAATGGCAATCATCTGGGCACCGTAGTTCCACTCGTAGACGGCGGCGGAAACGTCGAGACCCTCGTAACATTGCAGACGGATCAGGCGGCGCCCGAGCGTCTGGCTCAGCACCTTGGCGATTTCGGTCTTGCCGACGCCGGCTTCACCCTCGACGAACAGCGGCCGGCCCATCTTGAGCGCAAGATACAGCACCGTCGCCAGCGAGCGGTCGGCCATGTAGTCGGCCTTCGCCAGCAGGTCGAGGGTTGAATTGATCGAATTCGGAAGGGTCTTGTCTGCCATGCGGGGACTTTATCCTACCACGCGTCTATCTTACATGTGGGGATCGAAGGCCCTGTCAGCCAGGATTAAAGCCCATGACCAAGCCAATGACCCTTGAGAAAGAGGCCCTGCAATTCCCCACCATCGATCCGGGGGTGCGGATCGGCCATGTCCATCTGAAGGTCGCCGACCTCAAGCGGGCGCTCGATTTCTATTGCGGGGTGTTGGGTTTTACGCTGACCACCAGCCGGCCGGGCGCGGCCTTTATTTCGGCGGGCGGCTATCACCACCATCTCGGGCTCAACACCTGGGAGAGCCTTGGCGGCTCGCCGCCGGCCCCGGGCACCACCGGCCTTTACCATACCGCCATTCTTTACCCGACTCGCAAGCTGCTCGCGGATGCGTTGCGGCGGCTGATCGTCGCCAAGATCCCGCTGGAGGGCGCGAGCGACCACGGCGTGAGCGAGGCCCTTTATCTGCGCGACCCGGACGATAACGGCGTCGAACTTTATTGGGACCGGCCGAAGGAAAAATGGCCGAAGAAGCCGGATGGGTCCTTACAGATGTTCACTCACCCGCTCGACCTGCATGACCTGCTGGCGGAGTTGGACCGCAGTTAAAATCCGGGCACGGACTCGCGCAGGAGCCTACTCTTCCCTGCACGGCGGACTGGTATAAGATCGCCGGCGCGCGAATTCGCGCCGTCCGACGATGGCATCCGCCATGAGCCCACCGATCATCGATTTTCACACGCACTTCTTGGTGCGCGACGTGATGGAGCAATGCCTTCCGCACGCAGTCGCGACCAACCGTGGCCACCATCAATTGCCGCCGCACCTTCAGGCGCTGTTCGAGAAAATGATGACTGCCGAGGGCATCATGGAGGGCATGGACATGCTGCGCGTGGACGTGGCGGTGATCTCGTCTCCGGCTGTGCTCCTGCCGCTGCATTGGGCCGAGCCGTCTGCTGCGCTCAAACTGGCGCAGCGGCTTAACGATACCGCCGCGGCCTGGGCGCATGCTTCGCCCAAGCGGATAATCGGCAGCTTTGTGTTGCCGCTGCAGGCCATGGATCTCGCGTTGCTCGAACTGCGGCGAGCGACGCACGAGCTCGGACTCAAGATCGTGAACATTCCCGCCGAAGTGCGTGGCGCCTACCTCGGTGACCCACAATTTGAGGCGTTCTGGCAGGCCGCGACCGATTTGAATCTCGTCGTCTTCATGCATCCCGATGGCGCCAAAGACCCCTGGTTTTTCCAGTACGGAATGTGGAATTCGCTCGGCCAGTCGTTAGAAGAGGCGAAGTTTATGGCCTCTGTCATCTATCAGGGCGTTCTTGAACGGTATCCGAAATTGAAGCTCGTTATCGCCCACGGCGGCGGCTACTTCCCGCACAACATGGGACGTCTCGACCGCAACGTGAAAAACGCCCCGCACAGCATGAAAAACATCACGCGCAAGCCGAGCGAGTTTCTCAAGAACGTCTATTACGACACGTGTCTCTACGACCCGGCCGTGCTCAGCGCGCTGGTCAAAATTGTCGGGCCGGAACGCCTCGTACTCGGCTCGGATTGGCCGATCGGCGAAGCCAATCCGATCGGCTTCGTCGATGGTTGTACCGCGATTGGCGAGGCCGACAAGGCGATGATCAAGGGCGGCAGGGTCGCCGAACTGGTCGGGCTCGCGGCCTAGCCGCCCGCCGCTTACGCCGTCGCCTTTGCCAACGCGCGCCGCGCGAGCACACCGACAAGATGCGCCCGATATTCCGCGCTCGCATGAATATCGCTGTTCATGCCCGTTGCCGGAATGGTCAGGCCTTCGAGCGACTTCGCTGAGAAGCGCTTCTTGAGCGCTTCCTCGAACGACTTCACCCGGAACACACCATTGGCGCCGGCGCCTGTCACAGCCACGCGGATATCAGAGCCGCGCTTGGACACGAACACACCGACCAGCGCGAAGCCTGAGGCCGGATGTTTGAATTTTTCGTAGGCCGCCTTCTTCGCAATTGGAAAATTCACCTTGGTAATGATCTCGCCCTCCTCCAGCGCGGTCGAGAACATGCCAGTGAAGAAATCATCCGCTGCAATGCGCCGCTTGTTGGTAATGATGGTCGCGCCGAGCCCCAACACCGCCGCCGGATAGTCAGCGTTCGGGTCGTTGTTGGCGAGCGAACCACCGATCGTGCCGCGGTTGCGCACTTGCGGGTCTCCAACCGAAGCCGGCACCGACGCAAGACCTGGTAATGCTTGCTGAAGCACCGTCGAGTTGGCCGCGTCTGCGTGGCGTGTCATGGCGCCGATGACAATCGATCGCCCTTTCTGTTCGACGCCGCTTAGCCCTTCGACCAGGGAAAGATCGATTAGCGCCGACGGCTGCGCCAATCGTTGCTTCATCACTGGCAGCAGCGAATGGCCGCCGGCCAAAAGTTTGGCCTCTGGATTGCGCGCCAGCAGACCGGCCGCCTGGCGGACCGTGGTCGGACGATGGAAGGTAAAATTGTACATCGACGTCTCCTGTGATTATGCCGCCTGGCGCGGTTGTGCGCGCTTGAGCGCCGACCACACCGCCTGAGCGGTCGCCGGCATGGCTAATTCTTCAGTACCGATCGCATCCGTAATGGCATTGATCACTGCGGCAGGTGCGGCGATCGCACCGGCTTCGCCGCAACCTTTGATACCGAGCGGATTGGACGGCGACTTGGTTTCTGTCATGCCGACCTTGAATGACGGCAGGTCATGGGCGTGTGGCATACAGTAGTCCATCAGCGATCCGGTCAAGAGCTGGCCTTCCTTGTCATAGACCGCGCCTTCCAGCAGCGCCTGGCCGATCCCCTGAGCGATTCCGCCATGCACTTGCCCTTCCACGATCATCGGATTGATCACGGTCCCGAAGTCGTCAATCGCAGTCCAGTTGACGATATCGGCCTTGCCGGTGTCGCGATCGACCTCAACCTCGCAGATATGACATCCGGCCGGGAATGTGAAATTGGTCGGGTCGTAAAAGCTCGTCTCTTTCAATCCGGGTTCGAGTTCCTGGCCAGCGAACTTGTGAGCGATATAGGCGTTGAGCGCGACATCGCCCCAGGCAGCCGACTTGTCGGTGCCGGCGACGGTGAACTTGCCGTCCTTGAAGACAATGTCACCTTCCGCCGCCTCAAGCATATGGGCAGCGACTTTCTTGGCCTTGGCTTCGATCTTGTCGAGCGCTTTCACGATCGCGGACATACCGACCGCACCCGAACGCGATCCATATGTGCCCATACCGAATTGCACCTTGTCGGTGTCGCCATGCACAATTGAGATGTTCTCGAACGGAATGCCAAGCCGCTCCGAAACAAGTTGCGCAAATGTGGTTTCGTGGCCCTGACCATGCGCGTGCGTGCCGGTGAGGACTTCCACGCTCCCGGTAGGGTTGACCCGCACTTCGGCGGATTCCCACAAGCCAACGCCGCAGCCGAGCGAACCGACAGCCTGCGACGGCGCAATTCCGCAAGCCTCAATGTAGGTCGAATACCCGAGCCCGCGCAGCTTGCCGTGGCGCGCCGCTTCGCGCTTGCGCTTGTTGAAGCCCTTCACGTCGGCGAGTTCCAGCGCCTTCTTGAGCGAGGCGTTATAGTCGCCTGCATCGTAAGCCATGATGACCGGCGTCTGGTGCGGGAACGACTTGATGAAATTTCGTTTGCGCAAATCCGCTGGGTCGATGCCCATCTGACGGGCAGCCACTTCCACCAGTCGCTCGACTACGAAGGTTGCTTCGGGGCGGCCGGCGCCGCGATAGGCGTCGACAGGCACGGTATTTGTGTAGACGGCATCCACCTCACAATAGATGTGCGGGATGTCGTATTGGCCCGACAGCAGCGTCGCATAGAGATATGTCGGCACCGAAGAAGAGAAGGTGGACATATAGGCGCCGAGATTGGCGATGGTCTTAGCGCGCAGCGCCAGAATTTTGCCGTTGGAGTCGAGCGCAAGTTCCGCATGGGTGACATGGTCGCGGCCATGCGCGTCGGTGACGAACGACTCCGACCGGTCGGCTGTCCATTTTACCGGCCGGCCGACCTTGCGCGCGGCCCAAAGGCAGACGACTTCTTCGGGATAAATGAAAATCTTCGAACCGAATCCGCCGCCGACATCCGGTGCAATGACGCGCAATTTGTGTTCTGGCGCCATGCCGACGAAGGCTGAGATAACCAGCCGCGATACGTGCGGGTTCTGCGAGGTGTTCCACAAAGTGAGGTTATCAGTGCCGGCATCGTACTCTGCCAACGCGGCGCGGGGCTCGATGGCGTTGGGAACGAGGCGATTGTTTACAATGTCGAGCTTGGTGACGTGATTGGCGGTGGCGAACGCCGCATCCACTGCCTTGGCATCGCCAAGCGACCATTCGTAGATCGTGTTCTTGGGCGCGACCTCGTGAATTTGCGGACCCGACTTGGCCTTGGCGGGATCAGTCACCGCCGCCAGCGGCTCATAGTCAACGCGCACCTTCTCGGCAGCATCGAGGGCCTGGGCCAACGTTTCAGCGATGACTACAGCGACCGCATCCCCCTCGTGGTTGACCTTGCCCGATGCGAGTGCCGGGTGCGGCGCCATTTTCATCGGCGTGCCGTCTTTGGAATGGATCATCCAGCCGCAGATCAGGTTGCCAATCTTGTCGTTGGCCAGTTCGGCGCCCGTGAGGATGGCAACGATGCCCGGCAGGGATTTTGCGGCACTGACATCGATCAGTTTGATTTTGGCGTGAGCGTGCGGCGACCGCACGAATACCGCGCGGGTTTCGCCCGGCCGGATCACGTCGTCCGTATATTGGCCCTTCCCCGTGATGAAGCGGAAGTCTTCCTTTCGGCGCACCGCCGCGCCGATACCCGTCGCGCTCATGGCGGTCTCCTCCCGTAAATTTTTTAAACGCTATTCGGCAGCTTGACGCGCACCGCCCTTGGCCATGGCTTTCGCTCCCGCGGCGATGGCTTTGACGATGTTGTGGTAGCCCGTGCAACGACAAATATTGCCGTCGAGTTGTTCGCGGATCGTATGTTCATCAAGATCATTGCCGCGACGGCGGACGATATCGAGTGCCGCCATGATCATTCCGGGCGTACAGAAACCGCATTGCAGTCCGTGGTGCTCGCGAAAGGCTTCCTGCATTGGATGCAGCGGTCCGTTGGGCTCGGCCAGGCCCTCGATTGTGGTGATCTTGGCCCCCTCACACTGCAAAGCCAGGGTTGTGCAGGACTTGGCTGCGATGCCGTCGATATGGACGACGCAGGCGCCGCATTGAGACGTATCGCAGCCCACGTGTGTGCCTGTGAGCCGCAGATTTTCGCGCAGGAATTGCACCAGCAAGGTGCGCGCTTCGACATCGCCAGTGACGGCTTTGCCGTTCACCGTCATCGATACGGCAGGCATGTACTTCCTCCCAATTTGGGGCCAAAGGCCCTCTTTTCGCCCCGCTCCACCCCGACGGCGGCGGTTCGGCTGCGGAATCGACCCGATTTTGGCCCAATCGCGCCTTGGAACACTAATAAGTCTGAACCCCGATTGCGGCTCGGGTCAAGGGATTCAAATCGTGAAAACCGCAATAAGGTGCAGTGGCCAACTCATCATGTGGCTGCAACGGTCGAGGCGAAATTCCGGAAAAAGTCGTCGGCAATCTTCTTGGCGGCGCCGTTGACCAGGCGCTGGCCCAGCTGGGCGAGCTTACCACCGATCTGTGCCTCGACATTATAGGTCAGCAAAGTCCCACCGTCCTTTTCGGTAAGTGCAACCGTAGCGCCGCCTTTGGCGAAGCCGGCGACGCCGCCATCGCCTTCACCGGAAATCTTGTAGCCGTTTGGAGGGTTCAGGTCGGTCAGGTGGACCTTGCCTTTGAAGCGCGCCTTCACAGGGCCGATCTTGGTGATCGCAACGGCCTGAAATTCGGTATCCGAGGTCTTGTTGAGCTCCTCACAACCCGGAATACAGGCCTTCAGAACTTCCGGGTCGTTGAGCTTCGCCCATACAACATCACGGCTGGCCGGAAGCTGGACCTCGCCCGTCATTGTCATCGCCATCGACGCATCTCCCTTACAATCGGCCAAGCCTGGCCCGGCAGCCTCGGCTTAAGCCCTCACAGCGGCGATGAAAAGAGCTTTGCAGAGGGCGCGCGGCACATTAAGGGTGTCGGCCACGCCACACCTCACCAATCATAACATCGCCTTAGGGGAGAACTTTAATGCCAATGATCAACGCCGACGACGGCTGCCCTATCCATGTCGAGATTGAAGGCCGCGACGGCGCGCCCGTGCTGATGTTGTCGAATTCTCTCGGCACCAACCTGCACATGTGGGACGATCAGGCTCCCGAACTTTCCAAACACTTCCGGTTGGTGCGCTACGACCGCCGCGGTCATGGCCAATCGGGCGTCCCCAAGGGCCCCTACTCCATGGCTCGGTTCGGCCGCGACGTGCTGTCGGTGCTCGACGCGCTCAAGATCCAAAAGATCAACTGGTGCGGGTTATCTATGGGCGGCATGGTCGGACAGTGGCTCGGAGCGAATGCAGCCCGACCGTATCGAGAAGCTCATCCTCTCCAACACGAACTATAATTACGCCGACAAGACGCCATGGAACGATCGCATCAAGTTCGTGCGGGAAAAGGGCCTTGCCGAACTCGTCGACCCGAACATGGAACGCTGGTTCACCAAGGAATTCCGTGCGCGAGCGCCGCAGGCGATCGCCCGCATGAAGGAAATGTTCCTTGCCACCAATCCTGCCGGCTATATCGCAAGCTGCGAAGCGATCCGTGACATGGATTTCACCGCATCCAACCCACGCATCAGCGCGCCGACTTTGGTCATCGTGGGCAACCAGGATCCGGCGACGCCACCATCAGCCGGCGAATCAATTCAAAAGCAAATCAAAGGCGCCAAAATCGTTGGCCTTGACGCCGCGCATATCGCCAACATCGAACAGCCGAAGCTGTACACTGAAACGGTACTCAACTTTTTGCGCGGCTGACGTTGACGCCGGAGGAGCGAGCCATGGACGACAAGGAACGTTATGAACTCGGTATGGCCCGACGCCGGAAGATTCTCGGCAATGCCTGGGTTGACCGTGCCAACGCAAAAAAGACCTCGTTTAACGAGGAATTCCAGGACTTCATCACCAGAGCCGCCTGGGGAGAGATTTGGACGCGCCCGCACTACGACGAGCGGACGCGGCGAATTCTCGTGATCGGAACCATGCTCGCTCTCGACAAATGGGAGGAGTTCCGCATGCACGTGCGCGCGGCGCTCACCGAGGGCGGCTTCACGTCGGACGACATCAAGGAAATTATTTTGCAGCAAGCAATCTATTGCGGCGTGCCGGCTGCCAACCACGCCTTCAAGGAAGCTGCGGAAGTGATCGGCGAAGTGAAGGCCAAATAGCCATCACGTGACGGTGACGCTCTCGTCATTTCGAGTTGAAAGGGCTTCAATGTAAGCCGTGGCCCATTCGAGGGGACGAGCCATGGCCAAGATCAAAGTGCGCAAGGGCATGCCGAGCGTTCAGCTCGACAAGCATGAATTCAAGAAGCGCTTTCTGGCGAGATTTTACGATCCGGCATACGAGTCGTTGACACGCGAGATCGACAAGATTGTCGAAACCGCGTGGGTCACGTACGACGAATATCACAAGTCACCTCGCACGAGAAAAGCCGGCAAGGGCTTCGTCGATCCTGATTTTGACACGCCGATAGAATGGTTGCAGACACGCACCGATGTGCATGCCGCCGAATTGCTTCAGAAAAATCCGAAATCGCCATCGCGGGTTCTGATCGTCAACGGCTCATCGCGCAACGACCAGACGTGTCCGGGGGAAATTTCAAAAA
Source organism: uncultured Pseudomonadota bacterium (assembly GCA_963762485.1). Lineage (GTDB taxonomy): Bacteria > Pseudomonadota > Alphaproteobacteria > Rhizobiales > Xanthobacteraceae > Pseudolabrys. Next base: position 277,703 of record CAVXLE010000017.1, read on the forward strand.
CCTGGCGAATGGCGACTTTGGCGAAAGAAGTGATCGAAAAATCCCGGGGCTTCGAGGTTGAGATCCTCGATCTGTCGCGGCTTACTGCCGAATATGGAAAGGTGATTTATCCGTGCAAGGCCTGCGTTTCGACCGCGCAGCCGCTCTGCCATTGGCCGTGCAGCTGCTATCCCAATCACGCACTCGGCCAGACCGGAGACTGGATGGCCGAGATCTATCCAAAGTGGGTCGCCGCACATGGCATCATGATCGTATGCCCGGTGAACTGGTACCAGGCGCCCTCCTCGCTTAAGCTGATGATCGACCGCCTGGTGTGCGCAGATGGCGGCAATCCGGATATCACGTCGACCGGCGGCAAGGACCCGGTCAAAGCAAAGAAACTGGAACTCGCCGGCTGGCCTTATCCGCGCCACCTCGAAGGCCGCGTGTTCTCGGTCGTCGTACATGGCGACGCCGCAGGTACCGAGAACTTGCGGCGCATCCTGACCGACTGGCTGATGGATATCGGAATGATTCCGTCGGGCCATCTGGCGCTAATCGATCGATATCTCGGATACCTGACACCCTATGCGACAAGTCATGACGATCTCGACCGCGACACCGATTTGCAGGACGATGTCCGCAATGCAGCGCGCGCACTCGTGCAGGCGGTCAAGGATCGACGCAGCGGAAAATTGCAGCCACCTGATCGCGGCTTGCACGAGGCTCGCCCGAAATAGTGGCCGCGCAGAAGAATTAGCCGGTGTTCAGCGCCAGATCGAATACCAGTTCGCGTTTTTCGGAGCGGCAACGGCGGTGGCGACCGCCGGTTCGTCCTTGCGAATATACATCCGCTCGACAATGCACAGGGCGACTGCAAGTCCGGCAAACAAGAGCTGGACTGTATGCTCGCGCATGAGATCGGTACTATGCGACCAGGCCGCTGGGCCAACCGACGCAATACTGATCAACACCACCAGGATAAGGCCGGCTTCAAGGATTTCCGAATCTGCCTGGCCGCGAGTCATGCAACGGAACCGGTCCACGATGTGGTAGGCGCATATGCAGGCGACCGCGAGCTTGAGAGTTGCGAAAAAAGCGGCGAGCTTGATCAGCCCGATCGGCCCAAGGCTGAATATGCGACCGATGCCGAAGATGAATTGCGAGCGCCAAACATCGTCGAGCCCATAGCTTGGCGACGCGAGAACGCGCAAGGCGTCATAGCCCCAGATCAGGGTGAAATAGAGCGCAATTGCGACAATCGTAGCTACAGTGGCCGTTGAGAACTTTCGCACGGATTCCTCCTCACGCTTGGATCCTGCGTAAGCCCTTCAAATGTGAATTTCAAAAGAAACCGAAATTTTACCTTACCGGTTAGGCGTTTAACCCTGCGCGATTAACCAACAGGTCCGCGAGTTCCCTTGAGCCCGTGACAGGAAATGGGTGGGCGCGGCGAACATGAATTCCTAAATCGCGTTTTCAAACAGAACCGACGCAATATTCCGGCGGTCAACGGCGCCTGCGCGAGTGAAACGAGACGCTATGGAAAATCATTGTGCGTGATCGATTGGATGACAAACATTCGTTTCACTAATCAGTCTGCGCAGGGCAATAGGTGAAAACCGGAGAATTTCTGCGCGGAATTGAGTGGGCCAGGGGCGGACTGAAATGAACGCGACCAAGAGAAAGGAACGTCATGACCCTGGTTTCAACGTGGCTTAACGGCACGACGGACAGTGCGCGCCCTCGACTGGTTCTGATCGCAACCTCGCTCGGCGTGCTGTTCGCGCAAATTGACACGTCCGTGGTCAACCTCGCCGTAAAAAGCATTGCCGGCGATTTGCATGCCGGCGTCAGCGAGATGCAGTGGGTCGTCGATTCGTACAATCTTATATATGCGTGCTTATTGCTGACCGGAGGAACGCTCGGCGATCTTTACGGCCGGCGGCGGATTTTCGTTTTTGGAATCGTTCTTTTCATTATGGGCACCTTGATCTGCGCCCTCGCGCCCAATGCAGGAATCCTGATCTTGGGGCGCATCGTCAGCGGCACAGGTGCCGCCTTCGAGGTTCCAATGTCGCTGGTGTTGCTCACGCTTGCTTATCCCGAACGCAAGGAGCGCGCGCATGCCTTGGGCATATGGGCAAGTTGCAACGCACTTGCCTTCATCATCGGGCCTATGCTCGGTGGCTGGCTGGTCGATACGGTTGGCTGGCGTAGCATCTTCTACCTGATCCTGCCGATTTGCACGGCCGCTGTGGCCCTCACCTATGCGGCCGTCCGCGAAAGTTCCGAGCCTAAAGGCCGCCGACTTGACCTGCCTGGCCAGGGACTCGCCATTGTCGGACTTGGCGCCTTTGCCTTCGCAACAATCGAGGGATCACATTGGGGATGGACGTCGCCGATGATTCTTTCGATCGCTGGCATTGCAGTGGCAGCGCTCACACTTTTTGTCAGGGTCGAAGCGCGCACCCCGGGGCCCTTGTTGCCGCTCGAATTTCTGCGGCGGCCCGTGTTTTCAGCAACGCTCGCCATTGCCGGCCTTATGACATTTGGGATGTACGCTCTCCTGTTCGTCATGCCGCTCTATTTTCAGACGATGCGTGGCGCAACCCCACTGATCGCCGGCCTCGAACTGCTGCCGATGCCGGTAAGCTTTTTCCTCGTCTCTCAAAACGTCGGCCATCTCAACAATCGTCTAGGTCCGCGCGTCGTAATGACGGCCGGGATGGCGTGCATGGGCATCGGCGCGTTATCGTTGGCGCTCATAGGCGAAAGCACAAATCTACTTCCTATCGAACTTGCGTTGACGGTTGTCGGCGTCGGTCTGGGGCTGAATACGGCTCCGGTGAATGGTGTTGCCGTTGCAGCGCTGCCGCCGGAGCGGTCCGGCACCGCATCTGGCGTACTCAATACCTCGCGCATGGTCGGCGCTACTCTCGGCGTCGCAATTCTGGGCGCTGTATTCGCCGCTCATGCAGGTCAAGACGCGACCGCTGGAGATGGATTCCTGCCCGGTTTACGCGCGGCACTGACCGGCAGTAGTGCGGCCGAATTGATCGGCGCGGCGATCGCTCTCGCCTTCATCCGACGCAACTCACTGCACGCCAAGCCGTGACCGAGCCTAGCCGGCGCGGCCCTCGCGAAATGCCTGCGGCGTCATACCGGTCTGCTTGCGGAAAAAGCGGGTGAAGTGCGAGGGATCCGAGAACGACAAATCGTAGGCGATCTCGTGGATCGCCTGGGTGGTGAAGACGAGCTGGCGCTTGGCCTCGGTTAGCACGCGCTGGCGGATCATGTGGCCGGCCGTCACGCCAGTTACACGCTTTACGTGATCGTTGAGCCGGTCGGCGGTCATCGCTAGCTTCCCGGCATAGAAACTGATCAGGCGTTCCTTACGAAAGTGCTCGTCTAGCAGGCGCCGCAATTCCTCAACACGCGCATCCTTGCGAGTCAGTGTCACGGTGCCCGAGCGCGCACGGCTGACTGCGAGGCGCACAACTTCTATTGCGATCAGCGTCAACAAACCCCGCATGGCAAGACGGAAGCCCTCGCGTGCGAGTGACGCCTCTTCATTGAGATCCGCACACAGCGCCGACAGGCGCTTTGCTTCCGAGGCGTCGTCGAGCGGCACCAGCGGATCGGTCGCCACCGCTTTGAGCCGTGCCATGGCTTCGCCGGACTGGTCGCCAAGCGCGTCGGCTACGTCCTCGGTGAAGCTCACCACCCAGCCGTCGGTCACCTCAGGGGTAAAGCGAAAGCCGTGCGCGGTCGTCGCCGGCACGAGGATCGCGGCGGGCGCCGAGAACGGCACGGTCGCGGTCTCGAAGCTCATCTCGCCACCGCCCTTTTCGATCAGCAACACCTGAAACAGGTTACGATGGCGGTGCGTGCGGATCGTCCAATCGTGGGCCGACGAGCGCGACGCGATTGTCTCGATATGGATGAAATCAAATGCAAAATCGTCTGGCGGATCGCCATAAAGATGAAACAGCGGTAGCGCCGACACGGTCCCCATGCGCCGAGCATATGCGAGAGGACTTCCAAAGGCCAACACCACGGCGCCGTGAATAAAAATGACAACCCCGCCGCAAGGCGGGGCTTTCACGATTTCATCAACTGCGCGTTAGCGGCTGTGCTGACCCTGCTGGTTCTGCTGACCGCCTTGGCCGGGACGACCCGGTTGCTGTTGCTGCTGTTGGCCGGGCTTCTGCTGTCCGCCGCCCTGTTGTCCGCCCTGCTGCTGACCACCTTGCTGCTGCTGGCCGGGCTTCTGGTTTGGATTCTGATTCATCGCTCTTTCCTCTCCAACATTGGTTTGAAGTTCTCGATCGCCCGCGCCCCGTCGTGAATGACAATGCGCGGCCGCTGCATTCGTTCCTTTTTACGGGCCCGCTCAACTTTGAAGAAAATGTGTTCGGAACCTGCTGTCGGTGCAGCGAGTTTCCATCTTGCAAAGAGGAGGAACCGACGATGGGACGTTATCTGCTGCTGTGGTTGATTGGGGTGCCAATTCCGATTCTGGCCTTGATCTGGATCTTTGGCGGTCTGCATTGAGGGCGACACGTCGAAGGTCCACCGCTTCGACGTGCTCATACGCGCCGCTAAAAGAGAGGCGATACCGCCAATCTAACCGCAACGAACTTGCACATATTGCCGCATTTCGAGCCCACGGCCGGCATGGGTTCACGTCGAGCAGGCGGACTTAATAACACGCCGCCGCCGCGACGTTGCCGCTCCTGCCATGCCCTGTTAAGCCTTTAAGATCGGGGATCACGGGTCGTCAGCCGGACGACTTCGGGAAGGCGCGTAGGGGACGGAATGGAAGTCTTCGTCCAGCAACTTATTAACGGCATTACGCTCGGCTCGATCTATGGTCTGATCGCCATCGGCTACACCATGGTGTTCGGCATTATCGGCATGGTGAATTTCGCCCATGGCGACGTGTTCATGGTGTCGGCCTTCATTGCCCTGATCGCCTATTTGATCCTGGTGACCATGCTCGGCGTCTCATCGATTGCACTCGCGCTGCTCATTGTACTGATCGTTGCGATGCTGTTCACGTCGCTCGTCAACTGGACGATCGAGCGGCTGGCCTACCGTCCGCTACGCGGTTCATTTCGGCTGGCACCGTTGATCTCGGCGATCGGTATGTCGATCTTCCTGTCGAACTTCGTGCAATTAACGCAGGGACCGCGCAACAAATCGATCCCGCCGATGGTGCAAGGCGATTTCGTGCTTTTCACGAAAAACGATTATGCGGTGACGCTGTCGTTCAAGCAATTGATCATCTGGGCCGTCACCGCGGTCCTGCTTGCGTGTTTCTGGTATCTGGTCGCAAAAACTCCGCTCGGCCGCGCCCAACGCGCGTGCGAGCAAGATCAGAAAATGGCGGCGTTGGTCGGCGTCGACGTCGATCGTACCATTTCAATGACTTTCGTCATTGCTGCCGCGCTCGCTGCCGTCGCCGGAACGATGTACCTGATGTATTACGGCGTCGTCAGTTTTGCGGACGGTTTTGTTCCGGGCGTCAAAGCATTCACCGCGGCTGTGCTCGGCGGCATCGGATCGCTCCCCGGTGCAGTAATCGGCGGAATCTTGATCGGGCTGATCGAAACCCTTTGGTCGGCATACTTCTCCATCGACTACAAAGATGTTGCCGCCTTTTCGGTTCTCGCCATCACCCTGATTTTCTTGCCGCAAGGTTTGTTTGGCCGGCCGGATGTCGAAAAGGTCTGACATGGCTGGCGCCGCGCAAGACGGGCGCGTCGACACAATTCGCGCGTTGCGGGACGCGGGCGTTACCGCATTAGTCGCTTTCGGTTTGTTCCTGCCGCTGATTGGCTTCCAAACCGCTACCAACATCCGCAACGACCTGATCCTTACGACACGTTGGCCGCTGCTACTTGCCGTCGCCGTTTTCGTTGGCGTTGGCCGCCTGGCCTTTTCGCTTGCGATTGATCCGTGGCTCAAGCAACGCGCGTTAAAACCACCGACTGCCCCTCTGGTCTGGCGCGCAAAGGTAAAAAAGTGGTTCATCCCGTTTGCAATCGGATTCGTCGTTGCTTATCCCGCGATCGTCATTGGCACTGCCGGGTTCGGCCGGGCGGTAAAATGGATCGACAATTTCGGCATTCAAATCTTGATCTACGTGATGCTCGGCTGGGGCCTGAACATCGTCGTCGGCCTCGCTGGATTGCTCGACCTGGGCTATGTCGCCTTTTACGCCGTCGGCGCCTACGCCTACGCACTTCTTGCCAAGACGTTCGGTTTGGCCTTCTGGATACTTTTGCCGCTCGCCGGCATTCTTGCCTCATTTTGGGGAATCCTGCTCGGCTTTCCCGTGCTACGCCTGCGCGGTGACTATCTCGCGATCGTCACACTCGCTTTCGGCGAAATTATCCGCATCGTCCTCATAAACTGGGTGGATCTGACCAACGGTTATGCAGGCATCACCGGCATTCCGCGTCCGACTTTCTTCGGTATTCCTTTCAATGCCGATGACGACGGATTCGCCGCCGTGTTTGGCCTCGAATTCTCCCCGCTCTATCGAACAATTTTTCTTTATTACCTGATCCTGGCCCTCGCATTCCTCACCGCTTTCGTCACAACGCGCTTGCGCCGCCTGCCGGTTGGGCGCGCTTGGGAGGCGTTGCGTGAGGACGAAATCGCCTGCCGCTCACTTGGCATCAACACGACCAACACCAAGCTCACTGCCTTCGCGATGGGTGCAATGTTTGCGGGGTTTGCAGGGTCGTTTTTCGCGGCACGTCAGGGTTTTATCTCACCCAACTCGTTCACATTTCTGGAATCCGCCACGATCCTGTCGATCGTTGTACTTGGAGGCATGGGAAGTCAGGTCGGCGTGGCCATCGCGGCCATTGCAATGATCGGCGGCACCGAAATCATGCGTGACCTCGACTTCCTTAAATACATTTTTGGTCCGACCTTCGATCCGACACAGTACCGCATGTTGCTGTTCGGGCTGGCCATGGTGCTGATTATGATCTGGCGGCCGCGCGGTCTTATTGCAACACGCGAACCGTCAACCGTTCTGCACGAGCGTAAAGTGATCGCGGCCGACCTGGTCAAGGAAGGACGCGGTTGATGGCCAGCACAGACAAAACATTGCTCCGCGTAGACCATCTGACCATGCGCTTCGGCGGGCTCGTTGCCGTCGACGATTTGTCGTTTGTCGCACAGGAAGGTGAAATTACCGCGTTGATCGGACCGAATGGTGCCGGCAAGACAACTGTCTTCAACTGCATCACCGGATTCTACAAGCCAAGCGAGGGCCGCCTCGCACTTCGCCACGGCGATGCTGCAGCGTGGGGAGCGTTAGAGGAGCTGACCAACGGCGGCGAGCGTGGTCGCGCGCACGCCGGCGGCGCTATCTATCTGCTTGAACGCATGCCCGACTATCTTGTCGCACAGCAGGCGCGTGTAGCGCGCACGTTCCAGAATATTCGCCTGTTTCCGGGAATGACCGCGTTGGAAAACCTCCTGGTCGCCCAGCACAATCGGCTCATGCTCGCCTCCGGCTACACGCTCCTCGGCGTACTCGGCTTCCCCACCTACAAAGTTGCCGAACGTGCAGCAATCGACAAGGCACGAGTGTGGCTCGATCGCGTTGGGCTTACCGAACGGGCGGATGACGCCGCCGGCGAATTGCCTTACGGCGCACAGCGGCGCCTCGAGATCGCCCGCGCCATGTGCACCGAACCGGCCCTACTGTGCCTTGATGAGCCAGCCGCCGGCCTCAATCCTCATGAAAGCGCGGAACTCAATGATTTGTTGCTGACTATTCGTAACGAACATGGAATTTCAATTTTGTTGATAGAGCACGACATGTCTGTCGTGATGGAGATTTCCGACCAGGTGGTCGTGCTCGACTATGGAGTTAAAATCGCCGATGGCTCACCGGCGTCTATTCGCGATAATCCAAAGGTCATCGCAGCGTATCTCGGTGTCGCCGACAAGGAAGTCGCAAAAGTCGAGGCGGAGGTCGGCCTGTGAGTAAGCCGCTACTCACCGTGCGCGAAGTAAAGACGTTCTATGGCCACGTCATGGCGCTCAAAGGCGTCAACATGGAGGTCAACAATGGCGAAATCATCACATTGATAGGTGCCAATGGTGCCGGGAAATCGACATTGATGATGACGATCTGCGGAAATCCGCGCGCACGTACAGGTTCAATTTTTTTCGATGGCCGCGACATCACACACCTGGCGACCCACGAAATCGCCCGGCTGAAGCTGGCGCAAGCACCCGAAGGCCGGCGTATCTTTTCGCGCATGACGGTACTGGAAAACCTGCAGATGGGCGCGACTGTCGCCGATGTGAAGGAATTCGATCGCGATCGCGATCGCGTACTCGCCCTCTTCCCGATCCTGAAGCAGCGCCTCGGCCAGCGTGGCGGCACACTCTCGGGCGGCGAACAGCAGATGCTCGCGATAGCGCGCGCGCTAATGAGCCGGCCACGGTTGCTGCTTCTCGATGAGCCCTCGCTCGGTCTTGCTCCACTTGTGGTCCAGCAAATTTTCGACGCCATCAAAGCGCTCAACGCCAATGACGGCCTCACCGTGTTCCTGGTTGAGCAGAACGCCTATCATGCGCTCAAACTCGCGCACCGCGGCTACGTCATGGTCAACGGACAGATCACCCTTTCCGGCACAGGGCGCGAATTGTTGGAGCGGCCGGAGATCAAGTCGGCCTATCTCGAAGGGGGCCGGCATTGAACGAGGTCGCGACCGCTTTCTCGGTCCCCGAGCTGCTCTATGAAGAAGGCTCGTTCGGCGTGTTTCTGTTGGTGACCGTCGTTCTCGGCGGCGGCGCGGCGGTACTTACCGGCCGCGCAATCGCCGCGACCTGGCGGGCGCGCTGGCAGATCATGCTCTACACGCTGATCCTCGGCGGCGCCGTCCGATTCATTCATTTCAGCCTGTTCGGCGGCACTTTTCTTTCGCTCCATTATTATCTGGTCGACAGCGCATTCTGTTTGGCGTTCGGATTATTGGGCTTCAGGGCGGCCCGTGCCTCGCAAATGGTCGTGCAATATCGCTGGATCAACGAGCCGGACGGGCCGATGCGCTGGCGTAGCAAGCGGCCCTGACGTAACATTCCGGCACTATTCGAGCCTGCCGGGCTCCACCTGAAGGGGAACAGACGATGAAGAGAATTGCGACGCTCGGCCTCACGCTGGGCATTGGAATTGCGTTGGCGGGAACCGCCTCGGCGCAAGTCAAGTTTGGCATGGCCGGCCCGATCACCGGTCCGAGCGCTGCAACCGGCGCGCAAATGAAGAACGGCGTCGATCAGGCCGCAGCCGACATCAACGCCGCCGGCGGCATTCTCGGCCAGAAGATCACGGTCGAATATGGCGACGATGTCTCCGATCCTAAGCAGGGAGTTTCGGTCGCCAACAAATTCGCCGCCGACGGCGTCAAATTCGTCATCGGCAATTACAACTCCGGCGTCACCATCCCGTCGTCGGAGGTTTACCAGGAGAACGGAATCCTGGAGATCACTCCAGCCTCCACCAATCCGACCGTCACCGAACGCAAGATGTGGAACATCTTCCGCGTCTGCGGGCGCGACGATCAGCAGGGCAAGGTGGCCGGCGACTACATCGTGAATCACATGAAGGGCAAGAAGATCGCCGTGGTCCACGACAAGACCACCTACGGCAAAGGTCTCGCCGATGAAACCAAGAAGGCAATCAACAAAGGTGGCATCAAAGAAGTGCTCTACGAGGGCATCAACACCGGCGAGAAGGACTATTCGGCGCTGGTGTCCAAGATCAAGCAATCGGGTGCAGATCTTGTCTATTTCGGCGGGCTCTATACCGAAGGCGGTCTAATTGTGCGGCAGATGCGCGACCAAGGCGTCAAGGCACCCCTTATGGGCGGCGACGGCATCACCTCGGACGAGTTTGCCTCTGTCGGCGGCCCAGGGGTGGAAGGCACGCTGATGACTTACGGGCCTGACCCCCGCAATAAACCGGACGCCAAGAAAGTTGTGGAAGAATTCCGCGCCAAGAAATTCGAGCCGGAAGCCTACACGCTCTATAGCTACGCGGGCGTGCAGGTCATCAAGCAAGCAGCCGAAGCGGCCAAGTCGCTCGATCCCAAGAAAGTTGCCGAGAAAATGCATTCCGGCATGCAGTTCAAGACCGTGCTCGGCGACCTCTCCTTCGACAAGAAGGGCGATATCACCAAAATCGACTATGTGATGTATATCTGGAAGAAGGACGCCAGCGGCAAGATCACGTACGTCGAGTGTCCGGGCTCCGACTGCACGAAGATGAAATAATCCAAAGCGCGTCGTGCTAATTAAAAGCCCGCCAAACGGCGGGCTTTTCTTTTTCAGCCGATCCTCCCGAGGGTCGGAAACACGTCCAGCAGCCACACACTCATTTGGTTGAGACTTCCAGTGAGGAACGCAATTCCGGTCAGGACCAGCAGCGCGCCCATCGCCTGCTCCACGCGATGGAGATAATTACGGAAGCGCGAAAGAAATGCCGCAAACGGCTCGATTGCAAAGGCCGCAACGATGAATGGAATTCCAAGACCGAGCGAATAAACGGCCAGCAGGCTCGCTCCCTTTGTTACAGTCTGTTCGGACGCTGCCACCGCCAGAATGGCGGCGAGGATCGGCCCGATGCATGGTGTCCAGCCAAAAGCAAAAGCCAGCCCGATGACGTAGGCGCCCCATAGCCCAACTGGCTTGGCGACTTCGAGCCGCTTTTGCCGATGCAAAAGCGCAATCGGTGTCACACCAAGAAAGTGCAGGCCCATGATGATAATGACGACACCGGCAATCGTCGCGAGAGGGCCCGAATAGACTCGGATGAGTGAACCAATGACACTCGCACTGGCGCCGAGTGCAACAAATACGGTGGAAAAACCGAGAACGAACAGGGCCGCAGCCGCAACCGTTTCACGTTTGACCCTCGGCTCCGGCTCCTTGTCCGCAAAACGCTCAAGCGAGGTGCCCGCCAGAAAGACAAGATAGGGCGGCACCAGCGGGAGCACGCAGGGGGAGAGAAAACTGACCAGGCCGGCAACCAAAGCGGCCAGGAAGGTTACGTCGCCGTTCATGGGGCCTCTAGATGCGATGCATTGCGCTAGCTTGCAAGCGCCGTTCGACCGCTTCTCCGGAACGTGATTGGACGTGATAGGCTTCGCATCGAGGAGATATTATGGCGCGCAATCTCATCACCGATGTATCCGGCATACGGGTAGGCCAGGCAGGCGATCCCAAGCTCGGCTCCGGCGTGACCGCTGTCGTGTTTGACGCGCCGGTCGTCGCCAGCGTCGACGTTCGCGGCGGCGGCCCGGGGACCCGCGAGACCGCGCTCCTTGATCCTGCGCAGACTGTCGAAGGCATCGATACCATCGTGCTGTCCGGGGGCTCTGCTTTCGGGCTCGACGCCGCTTCCGGCGTGCAGGCCCTCTTGCGCGAACAAGGGCGGGGCTTCCGTATCCGCGACGCGGTGGTGCCGATCGTACCTGGCGCGATCATGTTCGACCTGCTCAACGGCGGCGACAAGAATTGGGGACGCTATCCACCCTATCGAGAGCTTGGCTACCAGGCCGCGCAAGGCGCCGGCAGCGACTTTACACTCGGCAGCGCAGGAGCCGGGCTCGGCGCAACCACCGCCACCCTGAAAGGTGGCGTCGGCTCGGCGTCGGCAACGACGCGCGGGATCACTGTCGGCGCACTTGTCGTTGTCAACGCCGTTGGCACCACCGTGATCGGCGACGGGCCGCATTTCTGGGCCGCGCCATTCGAGCAGAACAAGGAATTTGGCGGTCGCGGCTGGCCCGCACAGATTTCGCCCAGCGACCTCGCGATCCGCGCCAAAGGTGGACCGCAGGAAAATACGACAATTGCGGTCATCGCAACCGACGCGAAATTGACCAAGGCGCAATGCAATCGGCTGGCCGTCATGGCGCATGACGGACTCGCACGTGCGATCTATCCGGTGCACACCCCACTCGACGGCGACGTGGTATTTGGCGCAGCGACAGGCGCAAAACCGCTCACTGATCCGTTCTACGGCCTGGCCGAACTTGGCATGGTCGCTGCTAATGTGATGGCGCGCGCAGTCGCCCGCGGCGTCTACGAAGCAACGGCTTTACCGTTCCCCGGCGCGCTACCAAGCTGGCGCGATCGTTTCGGCTAAGGCCGAACCGGAAGCTGGTTTGCGCGTTGTCGGAATATGCCGTCGACCGCCATCGCAACCATTGGTTATGACGACCGCCGCGAGCGGCTAACCGTTACGTTCGTGACCGGACGAATCTATGAATACGTCGATGTTCCGTCAGAGGTGGCGGCATCGTTCCGGTCGGCATTCTCGAAAGGCACTTTCTTCAACAGCTATATCCGCGATCGCTACGATTTCCGGGAACTCACGTTGGCACGCTAGTCGAACCGCTCCGCGCGATATGGCGCCGGATCACAAAACGGCGGCGCGCCCGCCATCATTTCTGCGATCATCCGTCCGGTGGCCGGGCCAAGCGTGAGACCCCAATGCGCGTGGCCGATCGCAAGCCAAAGACCGCCATGCCCCGGTGCGCGACCGATCACGGGTCGTGAATCTGGAAAGCAGGGCCGGCTCCCGAGCCAAGTCTTGTCATCTGCGCGCTCACCTAACGAAAACAATTCGCGTGCCGCCGGTACGATGCGGTCGAATTGTACAGGTGTCGGCACAGCATCGCGCGCGGCAAACTCGGCGCCGGTCGTCATTCGTATGCCCTGCTCCATCGGCGTAACCAGATAGCCGGCCTCTGCATCGAGCACGGGGCGCGACAACCCCGCATTGCCTTGTGACCGGAAGTGCCGGTGGTAGCCACGCTTGATGGCGAGCGGAAGCTTAATTCCGAGCGGCCTGAGCAAATCCGGCGCCCATGGACCCAGCGCAATCACGCATTCCGGTGCGTCGATCGCACCCAAGTCGGTTTCCACGCGCCAGCGACTGCCGGCCCTATGCAACGACCGCGCATCCCCAACAAGCGTGACGCCGCCGAGCGCGGCAAAACGCGCAGCATAGGCCCGCGTCACGCCGAGCGGATTGCTGACACTGGCCGCCTGCGGCCAGAACACCGCGTGCGCGAACACGGGGTTAAGCGATGGCTCGAGCGCCTGCGCGCCCGCCATATCCAGCGCTTTCAGGGGCAACCCGAATTTCGCGGCCATATCGAATTCTGCTGCAAGGGCAGCGAAACTTTTTTCGCCCCGGTAAATTTTCAGCCAGCCGGTTTTGCGCAAGTAATGAGTGGCGCCCGCCTCCGCCATCAGCGCCTCATGTTCGGCGACTGCGCGCGAGAATAGCGGACGGATTAACCGTGCCGTGTCGGCAAGGCGTTGCGGCTGCGATGCGGCACGGAATGCAAGCAGCCAAGGCATCACTTTCGGCAGGAACGACAAATGATAATTAGCTTCGCCGGCACGCTTGAGAGCGATGCGCGCCATCGCCCCCAGACCGGAAGGAAATGCCGGCGGAAAGACCGTGTTGCCTTCGATAATACCGGCATTGCCATAGGACGTTTGCTCGCCGAGGCCCGCCCGTTCGATCAGCGCTACCGATAGCCCGCGTTTCGCGAGGTGAACCGCCACCGACACCCCGACGATGCCTGCGCCGAGAACAATTGCGTCGGTACGTGCCATGTTCGTCCTGGTCTGCCGCTTCCATGGCGGACGTCTTTTATATGGATCGGATCGGGGCCGCACGCTATGACCCGTTCGGTGCCGGAGACCCTTTATCCATGCCAATTTTAAATGGGCTGGCCGCAGCGCTAGCGTGGCTGGGCCGGCAGGGCACGCGCGCACTCGCGGTTTCTATCTTTTTCGGCCTCGCCCTCCCGCCGCTCGCCGCCTACGTCAAGCCATATCTCGGTGAATCGGTGTTCGTGCTCCTGCTGTTTTCCTATCTGCGTACCGATCCCACCGCCTTCGGCCGCCATCTCAGATCGCCGGGCCTGACCATTCTGGTCTCGTTCTGGGTCATGGTGGCGATACCGTTACTATTCGGAACGGCTTATGTGCTGTCGGGCATCCGCGAAGCACTGCCCGCGCTCTATACCATCATGATCCTGCAGCTTGCTATCACGCCGATTACGTCCTCGGCGGCATTTGCGGCACTGATCGGCCTCGATGTCGCGCTTTCGCTGGCCGCGCTGATTGTGTGCAACGCGCTTTCGCCGGTCACGAGCGTTGCATTCAGCTACCTGTTCCTCGGATCGTCGCTGTTCTCCCCGCTCGAACTCGGCGTCAAACTGTTCCTCTTTTTCGGCAGCGTCGGTGCGCTGGCCTTCGCCATTCGCCGCATCGCGGGCCAGGTTTGGATCGAGCGCCAGTCGGAGCGGATCGACGGCCTCAACGTGATTGCCGTCTTTCTTTTTGCGATTGCGGCCATGGACGGCGTGCCTCGCCATGTGATGGCGGACCCGCTGTTTGCGCTGGAGCTCCTCGCGTTCATCATTGTTCTCACCTGCGCACAGATCGGGCTCAGCGTGCTAGCATTTCGACGCGCGGGGATCGACCGCGGCCTGGTGATCGGCCTGCTCTCCGGCTTCCGGAATATCGGCCTCGTGATGGCGACGCTTGGGGCATCGCTCCCCGACCTGGCCTGGTTCTACTTCGCCATGGCGCAAGTGCCGATCTATCTGATGCCTGCGATCCTGCGGCCGCTGGCGCGCCGTTTGGCGGAAAAGCGTTAACAGCGGTGCCACTTTGCCGCGTCCAACGTTGCCCGCTGTCTCGCCGCATGATACCCGGTGGGCTTCTGGAGACCGGCAATGCGTCCTCTCATCATCGCGCCGTCAATTCTCGCGGCCGACTTCGCCAAGCTTGGCGAAGAAGTGCGCGCGGTTGAAGCCGCCGGCGCCAACTGGATCCATGTCGATGTGATGGATGGCCACTTTGTGCCCAATATCTCGATCGGCCCCGAAGTGGTGAAGGCGCTCCGCCCGATCGCGAAGACCACGCTCGACGTTCATCTGATGATCGCCCCGTGCGATCCCTATCTTGAAGCCTTCGCCAAAGCCGGCTCCGACATCATCACGGTGCATGTTGAGGCAGGCCCGCATGTGCACCGCTCGCTGCAGGCAATTCGCGCGCTGGGCAAGAAGGTGGGCGTGAGCATGAATCCTGGCACGCCAGCCTCAAGCGTTGCGCATCTTATCGATCTGGTCGACCTTGTTCTGGTGATGTCGGTCAATCCCGGCTTCGGCGGCCAGGCCTTCATTCCGGCAGCGATCGATAAGATCGCTGACCTGCGCGCGCTAGTCGGCGGGCGGCCGATCGACATCGAAGTCGATGGCGGTGTGACGCCAGAAAACGTCGCCCGTGTTGTACGGGCCGGCGCCAACGTGCTGGTCGCCGGCTCGGCTGTATTCAAGGGCGGAAATTACAAGGCCAATATCGCCGCGATCCGCAACGCGGCGGCAACTGCGCGCGGGGAAGCTGCGTGACAATCGCCCGCTACTCCCGACCCGAGATGGTTGCGATCTGGTCTCCGGAGACAAAATTCCGCATCTGGTTCGAGATCGAGGCGCATGCGGCCGAAGCCATGGCCAACCTTGGAATCATTCCGAAGGAAGCCGCAAAGAAGATCTGGGAAAAGGGCAAGACCGCGAAGTTCGACGTTGCTCGCATTGATGCAATCGAAGCGGAGGTGAAACACGACGTCATCGCCTTCCTCACGCATCTTTCCGAAATTATCGGGCCGGAAGCGCGTTTCGTGCACTCCGGCATGACCTCGTCGGACGTGCTCGATACTTGTTTTAATGTGCAGCTCGTGCGTGCCGCTGACATCCTGATTGCCGATGTCGATGCCCTGCTCGCCGCGCTCAAGCGCCGCGCGCTCGAATACAAGCTCACACCCACCGTCGGCCGCTCGCATGGCATCCATGCCGAACCGACCACCTTTGGCCTCAAACTCGCATATGCCTACGCAGAATTCGCACGCGCGCGGGACCGGCTTGTTGCCGCGCGCAAGGAAGTTGCTACTTGCGCCATTTCCGGGGCGGTCGGCACTTTCGCCCAGGTCGATCCGCGCGTCGAAGAACACGTGGCAAAGGCGATGGGGCTGGTCGTGGAACCCGTCTCGACGCAGATCATTCCGCGTGACCGCCATGCGATGTACTTTGCAACGCTCGCTGTCGTCGCCTCGTCAATTGAAAGGCTCGCCACTGAAATTCGCCACCTGCAGCGCACCGAAGTGCTGGAAGCGGAAGAGTTCTTCTCCGAAAAGCAGAAGGGCTCATCAGCAATGCCGCACAAGCGCAACCCGGTGCTGTCGGAAAATGTTACCGGGCTCGCCCGTATGGTGCGCGCCTATGCCCTGCCCGCTATGGAAAACGTCGCACTTTGGCACGAGCGCGATATCTCGCATTCTTCGGTCGAGCGCATGATCGGGCCGGACTCCACGGTGACGCTCGACTTCGCGCTGGCGCGGCTTGCGTCGATCATAGACAAGCTCGTCGTCTATCCCGCCACTATGCAGAAGAACCTCGACAAGCTCGGCGGGCTCATTCACTCGCAGCGCGTGCTGATCGCGCTCACGCAAAAAGGCGTCCCGCGCGAGGATGCCTATCGGCTCGTGCAGCGCAATGCCATGAAAGTCTGGGGTGGCGAAAGCGATTTTCTATCGCTTCTCAAAGGCGATAAGGACGTGCGGGCAAAACTTTCCGACAAGGAGCTCGAGGCAAACTTCAACCTCGACCATCACTTCAAGCACGTCGATACCATCTTCAAGCGAGTATTTGGCGCATGATTGGTGGAAGCCGATTTTCCGACGAGATCATGCGCGGTTTGGAAACCGCCTGACGCCGTGCGCGACGCTACCGCCGATTTCGATTTTCTTATTCTGCCGGGCCTAGGCAATTCCGGGGTCGATCACTGGCAGTCCTATTGGTGCCTGGCATTTCGTAACGCTTCGCGCGTTTTGCAGGACGACTGGGACAAACCGACGCTTGCATCCTGGCTTAAGCGACTCGACGTCGCAGTTGCCAACGGCACGCGGCCAGCGGTCCTCATCTGCCACAGCCTCTCCTGCACTCTCGCCGCGCATTGGGCGCAGCGCGCCCGTGCCGGCCGTATCAAGGCCGTGCTGCTGGTCGCACCGTCTGACCTCGAACGGCCCGACGCTCCGCCTGCGACACGCGATTTCCTGCCGATGCCACGACGTCGCTTTCCTGTGCCAGCACTCGTGATTGCATCGACAGACGACACGTACGTGACGCCGAAGCGCGCGCGTGAATTCGCCGAAGCGTGGGGCGCGGATTACTGCGAACTGCCGGACCTTGGGCACATCAACAGTGTCTCGCGGCTCGGTTACTGGCCGCAGGGTCTGTTATTGCTGGGCCGGCTGATCGAGCGAATTGAGGCCTGACGTGGCGACCGCCCCGACCATTGTCATATTCAATTCCGGCCTCGGCGGGCTCACCGTCTACCGCGAAGTCGCTGCCGCGCGGCCCGACGCGCACTATGTCTATGTTGCGGATGATGCCGCCTTTCCCTATGGCGACATGCCCGAAGAAGCTCTGATTACGCGCATCGTCCACGTCATCGGAAAGGCCATCGCCGAACACAAACCCGATCTTGTCGTCGTGGCTTGCAACACCGCGTCCACTCTTGCGCTTGCCGAGTTGCGTGCCCGATTTTCCGTGCCTTTCGTCGGGACTGTACCCGCAATCAAGCCGGCTTGCGCGCAGTCGGTATCGAAGCGCGTCTCAGTACTGGGTACGCAGGCCACCGTGGGGCGCGAATATACGCGTACACTCATCCGCGAGTTTGCCTCGGGGTGCGACGTGCACCTGGTAGGATCGCCGCGGCTCGCCGCTTATGCCGAGTCTGAGTTGGCGGGCGAACCGATAGACGACGCGTCGATCAAGACTGAGATATCGGACTGCTTCATCGACTCGGACGCACGCCGCACCGACACGATAGTTCTCGCTTGCACGCATTACCCGCTGCTGCTGGATCGCTTACGTGCTAATGCGCCGTGGCCGGTCACCTGGCTCGATCCCGCACCGGCGATAGCGCGTCGCGTTGCTGATCTGATGCGCGCGCAGCTGCCAGGCGATCCACCTCCTGCGCCGCAAATCAGATTCACGTCCGGCCGCACGCCCTCGCCCCAACTCGCCGCGGCGCTCACGCGTTATGGCTTTTAGCCAAACAGGTGAGGCTGCACTTCCAGAAAGCCGCGCCAGATCATATCGAGCGCAACATAGAGAATGATCGCCAGGCCCACATAGGCAATCCACCGGTGCCTGTTGAGCAGCCGTGCGATGAAACTGGCGGCAAATCCCATCAGTACGATCGATAGGCCGAGCCCGAACACCAGCGCCGCCGGATGCTCGCGTGCTGCGCCTGCCACCGCCAGCACGTTGTCGAGCGACATCGAGACATCAGCCACTAAGATCTGCCATGCGGCCTGCGCGAAGGTCTTGCTGGGAATGTGCGCGTCGCCTGCCGTGAGCGCTGCCTCGGTATCTTCCGCGCCCGGTCCACGCAGCTCACGCCACATTTTCCAGCATACCCAGAGGAGCAGGATGCCGCCTGCGAGCAGCAAACCGACGATCGCCAGCAACTCGATTGCCACCGCCGCAAAAGCCAGGCGCAACGCGGTGGCAGCGATAATGCCAACCAAAATGGCCCGCGCCCGGCTTTCCCGCGGCAAGCCGGCGGCAGCAAGACCGATAACGACCGCATTGTCACCGGCCAGCACCAGGTCGATCGCCATGACCTGAAAGAAGGCAGCGGCCAGGTCGGGCGTGAAGGCGAATAGGCTATTCATATGGGCCCCCATGATCGGTCAGTCCGACATCGCAGCCTTTGGGCTGCCAGAGGGGCCCGGCCTGACTGCCGCTAAAATGGCGTCGCAGTTGCGGTTCCGCAAGGTTTAGAAACGATCGCTTGCGCAACAGCCGCATACTCCCGCCGCCCAGGCTGTCGTCTCACTCGGCTGGCGCCAGGGTCATCCGCCCCACCGCCCCGGCTTCCCCGAAACGGGAACGCCGCAGCACCAGCCAGCCGAATAAAAGCGTATCGGCAAGCACCGCTATTGAGCCCACTGCGGCAATCGGCTCGCCGATGTCGTGCCCAGTATGAATCAGCGCAACCCCGGTGACCATGACGATCGTGGCCGCGATCCAGACGATCACCTGCGCCAGCGCCACACGGGTGCGGTCTATCGCTGGATGGAGATGATAGAAAATACCAAAGAGGAACAACGATACCCAGCCAAGGAGATTAAGATGGGCATGCGCCGGCATCGCCGAGTGATCCTGCGCGATTGCCATCGTGATGCCCCAGGCCATGCCCGTGAGCACCATGAGCACGGCGGCGACAAAGCTGACCGACGATGCCCTGATTGAATTCCCTCTCCTGACGGACGTATTCATTTCCATTCTCCTTGATGATGTTCGGTCGATCGACCGGTGAACGCTCAAACCAACGGCGGCCCTATCAACTCAATGCGGTTCTCGCGGCACGCTGCTTCCAGCGCTTCCGCCTGTTCCCGGGTGGGACGGCCGCCCCGCTTCGGCAACTCATCGCGCTCGGCCGGGCGACTGACAGTGCGCACCATGCGCTCGAAGTCGCCGCGGTTGGTCAACGTCAGCCAGTTTGCGCCGGAGGCCGAAGTCACCAGGAAACTGTGCGGCTTGCCCTTGGGTGCGAGCAACGTGTCGCCGGCGCGCACGTGAATTTCCTTGCCATCAACAACGAAGCACGCCTCGCCCGAGAGCATGTGGAAAATCTCATCCTCGCGGTGGTGGATGTGCAGCGGTGGCGAAGAGCCGTGCGGCGCTGCGTGTTCGATCACGCTCATGCCGTCGGCGTTGGCGTCTCCGGCAATACGAATCTTGACCAAAGTGTCAAGAAACCAGAGCTTTTCGATTTCGGACGATTTGTTCATCGGCGTATCTCCTTGGCGGACTTGACGCGGCCTTATGCATTGGCGCGTTCGGCAGCCGGCGCGGCCGAGAGCGGCAGCCCAACGAATTCGATTTGGTTCTCGCGGCAGGCCGTCTCCAACGCAAAAATTTGCGACGGCGTGGGATGTCCCGCGGGCGGCGGCAGCGCGTCGCGTTCGGCGCGGCGGCTCACCGTGCGCAACATGCGCTCGAAGGCGCCGCCGTTGGTGAGGCTGAGCCAGCGCGCGCCTTCGGCTGAAGTCACCAGATAAGTGTAGGGCGTCCCTCGCTGAACCATAACCGTATCGCCGGGATGGGCTCGCATATCCTCGCCATCGACCACGAAACGGGCCTCTCCGGCGAGCATGTGGAAAATCACATCTTCGCCGCGGTGGACGTGCAGCGGCGGCGACATATCCTGCGGCACGAATTGCTCAACCACGGTCAGTCCACGGGTGTCATCCCGTCCGACGTGGATGGTCGCGAGGCTATCGAGAAACCAGAGTTTCTCCTTTCTGCAGCGGGCGGTCATCGTCTGTCTCCTCTCTTGCGGCCGCGCAGGCGTGTTGCGTGCGTCGGCGCCGCTTTGCTACGGTTGAAACAATTTCGCACGGCAGACTTGTGTGAATTGATCCGCTCGCGCGTATTCGATACGGGCTTAACTAGGCGCTCGCAGGCGGCGCGGGAAATCGAATGATCGTATGGAGCCCATCACGGCCGTGAATTGACGACCATGAATTTCGCCGCCTTCGACCTAAATCTGCTGCGCGTGTTTGACGCGCTGATGCGCGAGCGCAGCGCCACACGCGCCGGCGATATGGTGGGGCTTAGCCAGCCAGCAGTGAGCAACGCGCTCAATCGCCTGCGTCACGCGTTAAAGGACGAGTTGTTCGTGCGACGCGGCAACGACATGGTGCCGACGCCACGTGCCGAGGCGATTGCAGAACCTATTCGCGATGCGCTGGCTCAGATGGAGCAGGTGATCGTCGGCGATGCCAGCTTCAATCCGGAAAACGCCGCGCGCATTTTCACTTTGTTCGGCTCCGACATGTTTTCCATGCAGTTCATGCCGGCCTTCGCGCGCCATATGGCCACGATGGCGCCGGGCATTTCATTGCGCCTTTTGGACAGTGCGAGCGGCGATGTAGAGCGCCTGTTGCGCGACAACGTCATCGACGTCGCGCTCGAGCGCCCCCTCGATATGCCGGACTGGGTTTCGGCTCAGCTGATGTTCCGCTCCACCTTCATCATAGCCGCCGCGCGCGGTCACACGGCGATCCGCAAGGCCGGCCTCAAGCCGGGCGACAGGTTCCCGTTGCCGCTGTTCTGCGATCTTCCGCATGCCATCCGCTCGATCGACGGCACGATGTCGGGCATCGTCGACGAGGAACTGCAAAAGGCTGGTGCGTCGCGCCGGGTCGTACTCGCGCTGCCGCACTTCCACGCCATCGCGCTTGCTGTGGCTGAAGGCCATCTGATTGCAACCCTGCCGGTCGAGATTGCAAACGCGGTGTCCAAGGACCTCAAACTTGCAATGTACCGACCCCCCGTCGAGCTGCCCCAACCGGAAATCAAGCTGTATTGGCACCGGCGGCACGATCAGCATCCGGCTCACCGCTGGCTGCGCAACCAGATCATGACCGCGATCAAACCCTTTCAAAATCAAGGAATTTGACAACAATTGCGGTTTCGCCCTAGAACCCTGCCGTTGCGCGGGCCCTTCGGCCCGCGCGGCGTTTCGCGACCCGCGGCAAGGCCTTGCGCTTACGAGGCTATGCCTGTCGGTCCCGGCCCTGCCGGGACAAAGGAGGGCGCGATCCTCAGCAACGACAATCGAGGACGCGAATGACCAAGCGCATGGAATCCAAGTACAAGATCGACCGCCGGATGGGAGAGAACATCTGGGGCCGGCCGAAAAGTCCGGTCAACCGGCGCGAGTACGGCCCCGGCCAGCATGGCCAACGCCGTAAGAGCAAGCTCTCTGACTACGGCGTGCAACTCAAGGCCAAGCAGAAGCTGCGGGGATATTACGGCAACATTTCCGAACGCCAGTTCCGCGGCATCTACCAGGAAGCCCGGCGGCTGAAGGGCGATAGCGGCGCGCATATGATCGGTCTCCTGGAACGGCGGCTCGACGCCGTCATCTTCCGCGCCAAATTCGTGCCGACTGTTTTTGCCGCACGCCAGTTCATCAACCACGGCCATATCCGTGTGAACGGCAAGCGCGTGACCATCCCGAGCTATCGGGTCAAGGTCGGCGATGTTGTTGAAGTGAAGGAAAAGTCGAAGCAACTGGCGCTGGTTATGGAAGCCCAAGCTTTGGCCGAACGCGATGTGCCTGACTACATCGAGGTCGACACCTCAAAATTGACAGCCAAGTTCACGCGTATTCCGGTACTCACCGACGTGCCCTACGCGGTACAGATGGAGCCGCATCTCGTGGTGGAATACTACTCGCGCTAAGGCGCGAATCAGCCACGGGCGACCGCCCAAAAATCCGCAACCGGCGCAACCTTGCGTCGGTTGCTGGCGGCTTGGTCGAAGAACCGAACTACCAAAATCCGTTGCCGGTTGGGCCCGTGCCAAAGATGGCGCGTTTTCAAAAGTTATCCCCGACTAAAGATGTAGCGCACGGCTTATTTTGTGGCAGCACCTCGACAATTTTCTACATTTAGTAGGTAAAAAGCGCTAATAACGGCATGCGGTCCTCGAATCACAGGACATGCCTAGGGAGACTCCGCAATGAAAGGGATCGATACCATCAAGGAGTGGGTCGGGGCGTTGACGGAATTGGCGCTGATGCTGCTGGCATTGGCGATTGTGCTTTCGCTGCTCGTCGGTGCGAACTTGCCGTTCTTCGGCGCCGTGACAGCGAACATCATGGGTTGGGTGAAAGACATGGGCGGAAACGGTCTCGTCGGTCTGATCACTCTCGGGATCGTTCTCTGGCTGTTCTCGAACCGGAAAATGGCCTGACGCCCGCGTGCACGCAGCGTAGACAGCATTGCTGGCGCAATCAGGGTGGGGGGCCAGCCTCCCCACCCGTGTCGTTGTCCGTGTCATCATGAGGTTCCGCCATGCGGCAATTCATGACCACTGCAAAACTGGTTCTGTGGGAGTTCGTTGAGCTGGGCTTCGTCAGCATTCTCGCGATTATGCTGATCTACTTGATCCTCGGACAAGGCTCCGGCGTATTTGTCTTGTCGGTGGCGGATAACGTAACGAAATTCGCCAGTGCGGTGCCGACACCGAGCCTCATTGGATTGGCGCTGATCCTCGGCCTTATCTACGTGATTATGAGTCGCCTGAAGCGTCCGCGTTAGGCTAGACGGGCAGTACGATCCTCGGCGCAACGCCGCACAAGTAGCGGGCAACCCGGCTTTGGCGTAAGACGGCAGCGAATTACGCAAAAAAAGCCGGTTCCGCCATACAATGCCGAAGCTAAGCCGCCGTACCCTTCTCGCCGCCACCGCTGCAAGTATCGCAACGCGTGCCCTGCCCGCCTTGGCGGCTGCGCCTTATTCGTTCAAGCATGGTGCCTTTGAGCTAGTAGTCGTCAGCGACGGCCATTTGGTGCTGCCGACGAGCTTCCTCGCCCCGGATGCACCGCCAGCCGAGCGCGACGCGCTGCTCAATGCCGCCGGACAAACCGGCGAGCAATACAATTCGCCTACAAATGTCACCCTGATCCGGACTACCGACGACCTGATCCTGGTCGACATGGGCTCCGGCGACCGCTTCATGCCGAGCGCCGGCAAGCTGTGGGATAATCTCAAGGCGGCCGGCATCGACAGGGCCAGGATCACCAAGGTGATCTTCACGCACGGCCATCCCGACCATCTCTGGGGCACCGTCGACGAACTTGACGATCTTGTGACACCAGATGCGACGTTTTTCGTAGCCAGCGCCGAATGGGACTTCTGGACCGGCGATAATGCGACGCGAGGCTTGCCACCCGACCGCGCCGGTTTCGTAACGGGAGCTCGGCGCAACTACACGGCGATCAAGGACAAGGTGAAAATGGTGAAGCCGGGCGACGAGATCATTGCCGGCTTGCGCCTTATCGACACGCCCGGCCACACCCAAGGCCACGTTTCACTTGAGCTCGCGGGTACCGACGGCTTGATCGTGGGCGGGGATGTCCTCACGCACCCATCGATTTCGTTCCTGCATCCGGAATGGAGGCCTACCGCCGACCACATACCCGACCAGGCCGCAGCAACACGCCGCAAGCTCCTAGACAGGATCGCCACCGACCACTCCAAGCTGATCGGCTTCCATCTGCCATATCCCGGGCTTGGGATCGTCGAACGGAAAGATACTGCGTACCGCTTTGTGCCAGTCGCCTAATAAGGCGCCGGGACCATCAGTGCGCCCAGCGCTCCCGCAATCGGCAGCCAGGCCGCCGCCAGGCCAACGCCGGTTTTGCCCCGCCTATTGAAAACAAAACCGGCAATCGGTGCCGCCACGCAGCCAATCACCGCGACAACGTAACCCGCCGCCACCAGATTTCCGGCATGCATGCTTTCGGGGCCGGCGCCGAACATAAACCCCGACACGGCGACCAGCAGCGCCGCGAGCCCAAGGTCTGCGATCGTCGCAACGACAAGCAGCAACATCGTCACGAGCGGGCGCCGCGTCAGGCTGTCTGCCGGACGGACACACCCTTCTCTTTGAGGGTTTGCTGCAATTCGCCGGCCTGGAACATCTCGCGCACGATGTCGCAGCCCCCAACGAACTCGCCCTTCACGTAGAGCTGCGGAATGGTCGGCCAATTCGAATAAGTCTTGATGCCGTTCCGGATATCATCGGATTCCAGCACGTTGATGCCTTTATAGGCGACACCGAGGTGGTCAAGGATCTGCACCACCTGCCCGGAAAACCCACACATCGGAAACTGCGGCGTGCCCTTCATGAACAGCACCACGTCATTTCCCTTCACTTCGTTGTCGATGAATTGCTCGATGCCCATGGAATCCCATCCTGTGCAGCGGCGGCGCCGCCTCGACTACCGATATATGTAACCTAGAAGGCGCTTCCAACCCAAGAGGGCTTGGGGATTCATCGTATATTTGGAGTGTAAAAGGTACCTTCCACCTCGAAAATGTCGTCCTGGTTGAGCTTGGCTACCTCCACGATGGTCCGGGGCGGATAAGGCCCGCCGCGCCATAGCTCCTCCTGAACCTTGTTCACGAGTGGGCGCAAGCGGCCCATGTCAGTCACGAAAACGGTCAGCCGCACGCAGTCGGAAAGGCCCGCGCCCTCCGATTCGGCGATCATCTTCATGTTCATGAAAGTCTGTCTGATGCGCGCCTCATCGCCCCCGACAAGCGTATTGGTTGCCGGATCGATGCCGCGCATGCCCGCTATAAACACAAAGTCGCCAGCGCGCGCCCCCAGGCTCCAGGTGCCGGTGGGCGCAATCGCACCTTTCGGAGAGAGAATACGGACGCCGCTTCCGGATTTCATCAGGGCGTGCCGGTCTGCAACGCCAGCGCGTGCAGCACGCCGCCCATCTGGCTTTTGAGCGCCTCGTAGACCAACTGATGCTGCTGCACCCGCGTCTTGCCTTTGAACGAGGCGGAGATGACCGTCGCGGCGTAATGGTCACCGTCGCCGGCGAGGTCGCGGATGCTCACCTGGGCGTCCGGAATATGCGCCTTGATCAATCGCTCGATTTCACCGGCGTCCATAGCCATCGGCCGGACCTCGTAGATCGCTCACAGCTCGCCGGCCATATAGGCCGGCAGCCAGGCTTCGAAACGCTCGCGCAGAATCGCGACTAGGATGGGACGCTCGCCAGAAAGCGTCAATGTGTCGCCGCCGGTCTTGCCGACAGTCCACACCGGCACATTTGCCGTTCTGGCCCGATCCAGTACGGCATTTACTTTTGCCGCCGGTACGGTGACGAGGTAGCGCGCCTGATCCTCACCGAACCAATGGGCATGAGCGGGAATATCCGTAGGCGCGGCGGCAAGCACTGCGCCGATGCCGGAAGCCATCGCCATCTCGGCGAGACCGACCAGCAGGCCGCCGTCGGAAAGATCGTGCGCCGCTGTTAGTGTACCGTCGAGAATCAGCGCGCGCACGAAATCGCCGTTCTCGCGCTCCTCGGTGAGATCGACCGGCGGAGGCGCGCCTTCTTCCCGCCCGCACACTTCGCGCAAATACATCGATTGGCCGAGCCAACCGGTGGTTTCGCCGACCAGCAGGATGGTCTCATCCGCGCGCTTGAAGGCCAGCGTCGCCGATTTCGTGAAATCGTCAATGAGGCCGACGCCACCGATCGACGGCGTTGGCAAAATCGCCCGGCCATTGGTTTCGTTGTAGAGCGAGACGTTTCCGGACACGACGGGGAACGCCAAAGCTTTGCAGGCTTCCGCGATGCCGCGGATGCAGCCAACGAACTGGCCCATGATCTCGGGCCGCTCCGGATTACCGAAATTCAGATTATCGGTAATGGCGAGCGGCTTTGCGCCGACCGCCGTCAAGTTGCGCCAGCACTCCGCCACAGCCTGCTTGCCGCCCTCGAACGGATCCGCTTCGCAGTAGCGCGGTGTCACATCGGTTGTGAGCGCGAGGCCCTTCGGCCCTTCCTCGATGCGCAGCACGGCGGCATCGCCGCCGGGACGCTGGACGGTATTGCCGAGAATGACGTGGTCGTATTGCTCCCAAACCCAACGCTTGGAGCAGAGATCGGGCGAAGCCAAAAGTTTCTCCAGGGCCTCAACAGTGCCAACCGGCGCGGTGATGCTCTCGGCCTCGATTTCTTCCGGCTTGGCCGCACTCACGAATGGCCGCTTGTATTCCGGTGCCTGGTCACCGAGTTCCTTGATCGGCAAGTCGGCCATCACATCACCGCCGTGGCGCACGATGAAGCGCTTGGTCGGCGTGGTCTCGCCGACCACCGCGAAATCCAACCCCCACTTGCGGAAGATGGCCTCGGCCTCTTGTTCCTTTTCCGGCTTGAGCACCATGAGCATCCGCTCCTGGCTCTCCGAGAGCATCATCTCGTACGCGCTCATGCCCTCTTCGCGGCATGGCACCTTGTCGAGATCGAGCGTAACGCCAAGATCGCCTTTTGCTCCCATCTCCACGGCCGAGCAGGTGAGCCCCGCCGCGCCCATGTCCTGAATGGCGATCACGCAACCTTTCTGCATGATCTCGAGGCAGGCTTCGAGCAGCAGTTTCTCCGAAAACGGATCGCCAACCTGCACGGTCGGGCGTTTGGCTTCGGAGTCCTCATCGAATTCGGCCGAGGCCATCGACGCGCCGTGAATGCCGTCACGCCCGGTCTTTGAGCCCAGATAGACGATCGGCATGCCGACGCCGGACGCCGCCGCGTAGAAGATCTGGTCCTTGCGCGCTATGCCGACTGCCATGGCGTTAACGAGGCAGTTGCCGTCATAGCGCGCATGGAAGCGCACCGAGCCACCGACGGTGGGCACGCCAAAGGAATTGCCGTAGCCGCCGATACCGGCAACAACACCGCCGACGAGATGGCGCGTCTTCGAATGCGATGGAGCGCCGAATGACAGCGCGTTCAGGCAGGCGATCGGCCGCGCTCCCATTGTGAACACATCGCGCAGGATGCCGCCGACGCCGGTCGCCGCGCCCTGATAGGGCTCGATGTAGCTCGGATGGTTGTGGCTCTCCATCTTGAACACGCAGGCGAGCCCATCGCCGATGTCGATGACACCCGCATTCTCACCGGGGCCCTGGATCACCCAAGGACCTTTGGTCGGCAGCGTACGCAGATGAACTTTGGAGGACTTGTATGAGCAGTGCTCGTTCCACATGGCCGAAAAAATGCCGAGCTCCGTGAGCGAAGGCTCGCGGCCGATCAGTTTAAGGATTCGGTCGTATTCGTCGGGCTTGAGGCCGTGCTCGGCAATCAACTCGGGCGTGATGCGGACGTCGTTCGGGATCACGATTACGCCGCGCGCTCCAGTGTCTCGACCAGCCCGGCAAACAAACCGCGGCCGTCGGTCGGGCCGATTGCGGCTTCGACGTGATTTTCGGGATGCGGCATCATGCCGAGTACGTTGCCGCGCTCATTGATAATGCCGGCGATGGCGTTGATCGCGCCATTGTGGTTCCAGTTCGGGTCGATCATGCCGTCAGGCGACGAATAACGGAACAGCACGCGCCCCTCGCCTTCCAGCCGCGCGATGGTCTCGCCATCGGCGATGTAATTGCCTTCGCCGTGCGCGACCGGCACGCGGACCACCTGGCCGGCGTTATAACCGCGCGTGAAAGGAGTATCCGAGCGCTCCACGCGCAAATACACGTCGCGGCAGATGAAGCGCAGATTTTCGTTGCGCATGAGCACGCCGGGCAGCAGGCCCGCTTCGCACAAAATCTGGAAGCCGTTGCAGACGCCGAGTACCAGCCCGCCATTGGCTGCGTAGGCGCGCACCGCGTCCATGATAGGGCTGCGCGCCGCGATTGCGCCGCAGCGCAGGTAATCGCCGTAGGAGAACCCACCGGGAATCACGACCAGATCGGTGCCGGCCGGAAGTTCCGTATTCGCATGCCAGACCACGGCCGGCTCGTGCCCCGAAATGAGGCGAAGCGTGCGCGCCATGTCGCGTTCGCGATTGATGCCGGGGAAGACGAGGACTGCGGCTTTCATTCGAAAGATGCACCTGCTTCTTTACCCTCTCCCCTTGTGGGAGAGGGTGGTCCGAATGTCGCTTGCGACATGAGGACCGGGTGAGGGGTAACTTTTTTTCGAAGCGAAACCCCCTCACCCGGCTCGCTTCGCTCGCCACCCTCTCCCACAAGGGGAGAGGGAAAGAAAAGATTCATCCCAGCACGTCCACTTTGTAGTTTTCGATCACCGTATTCGCGAGCAGCTTGTCGGCGGCCTGCTTGAGCAGGGCCTCGGCCTTGGCGCGGTCGCCGCCCTCGATTTCGATGTCGAAGACCTTGCCCTGGCGGACGCTGGACACGCCGGCGAGCCCGAGCGAGCGCAGCGCGCCTTCGATCGCCTTGCCCTGGGGGTCGAGGATGCCGGATTTCAGTGTGACGGTGACTTCGGGCTTTCATATTCGGCTTTTCAGGCGATTCCGGCCTCAAGGACCTGACCTAGCATCCGCCACAGGCCGCCTCAACCGTGCGGATGGGCCCTACACAGGTCATCGTGGCGGTGCCTGATTTCAAGGCGGGGGGCTTTCGGTCCCGCCTACGCCCCGAACCTTCTTGTTGTCGTCCCGGGCGAGCGAAGCGAGGCCCGGGACCCATAACCACCGGCCGAGCGATAGGCTGCGGCGTATGGGCCCCGCCTTCGCGGGGAACGACAATTCGCTGAATCGACGTCCGTTCGGCCGACGTCCCTAGCCCGCAATTTCCCGCGCCACGGCGCTCAACCGCTGCCGCTCGATCTTGCCATTGGCATTCCGCGGCAGTTCCGCAACACCGATGAAGCGAACCGGAACGTGCGTCTGCGCGAGTTTTTCCTGGCAGTGCTTGCGCAGCCCCTCCTCGTCCGACATCCCGTTGTACACGACGAGCACCCATACTTCGTCGATGCCGAGCTCGTTCGGCACAGTAAAGGCCACCGCTTCGCGGACACCATAAAAAGCAGTCAGCGTCTCTTCTATGATCCGGGGGCTGACCTTGTCGCCGCCGAGATTGAGAACCTCTCTCTTCCGGCCCGTGATCGCCAGAAGCTTTTCTGCGGTCAGGTATCCGATGTCGCCGGTATCGAAGTATCCGTCGGGGAATGGCTTTGCTGTCTGTTCGTCGTCATCAAGATAACGGCTGATACTCACCGGCGTACGAACACGAATGGAGCCTTCGCGGCCATGCGGCAGCGGCGCCCCTGCGTCATCGACGATCTGAACCGATACGTCGGGCAAGACGTATCCAGCACCACCCGCCACACCGGACAGCGCATGAGCCGGCGCGGACGAGATGGTCGAGGTTTCGGTCGTGCCGTAGTAAATAATCAGGTTTGAACACATGCGCGCCCGCACCCGTTCCGACAAGGAATCGGGCAGCGGGCTTCCGGCCGAAATGATGACCTCGAAGCCGCAGCGAAAGTCTCTGTTGGAATCATAAAAGTTCAGGAAGCCGCCGAGGCCGCCGGGCGATGCAATCAGCCCTTGCACCTTGTAGAGCTCGAACATCTGCAGGGTTTCCATCGGCGATGCTCCGGGAAAGAACATCGTGCCGCCGCGCGACAACACGTAGAGGATGTGCAGGAATCCGGCGCTCGAGCCCATGCCGTAGTCGCTGAAAAAACGCGAGCACTCCGGAAACTTGTTTCCGAACACGTGATTGTAGCGCGCGAGCCGCGCCAGCTGATTGTTGTGCGTGAACCCGACGGCTTTCGCTTCGCCAGTGGACCCTGACGTCAGCGCGATGCGGCAAATGTCGTTGCCACTGCCGCGATACACGCGTTTCTCGATGGGTACGCCTTTGCCCGACATCCACGTCAGATCCACCGCGACGATTTTCGCATCACCCTTTCGGTACGACTGCGGCGTATCGGTGAGGATAACATCCACGCGCAGGCCGGGCGGAAACGATGCGCCCACCGAAATGGTGGCCGCGCCGACATTCATTAAGCCCAACGCGAGCGCGGTGTGAAAGATGTGGTCCTTAACCTGGATTCCGACCACGTGTCCCGACGCGATGCCATGATGAACGGCACGGTGTCCGACGTTGTGGATGAAGCGCGCCAGCCGCGCATAGGTGGCGACGCCCAATGCGGTGCCGGGAGCACATAAAGCCGGAGCTGGCGGATCGTGCCTCGCCTGAAAGAGAATTGGTTCGACAATGTTCACAATTGGTCTCGACGATCGATGCTTGCGTATGTGCACCGGCTTAAGCTTTGCCGACGCGCCACATACTCGGTGGGAAACGGGAGCGCGTCCTCCGATCAGGTGACGCGCGGAGAAAAAGAGCGAGGCATCCCGATTTCAGCAACACGCTGATGATGGGACTGGTCGCGCTGGCCAATAAGTCCTAGACGCACATACCGTGCGTAAAACGCCAATGGCCGGGACAAGCCCGGCCATTGTGTTATTCGCTGCGTCCTAAATCTAATTCAGCCCTTCACCAGCACCGGTCCGGTGCCCTGCGGCCGCTCGCCCTCGCTCATGATGCCGAGGCGCTTGGCGACTTCGGTGTAGGCCTCGAGCAAGCCACCGAGATCGCGGCGGAAGCGGTCCTTGTCGAGCTTGTCGTTCGTCTTGATGTCCCATAGCCGGCAGCTGTCGGGGGAAATCTCGTCGGCCACGACGATACGCATCACGTCGTTTTCCCACAGCCGGCCAGTTTCCATCTTGAAATCCACCAGACGGATGCCGACGCCGAGGAAAAGCCCCGAGAGGAAATCGTTGACGCGAATGGCCAGCGCCATGATGTCGTCGATCTCCTGCGGAGAGGCCCAACCGAAGGCGGTGATGTGCTCTTCCGATACCATCGGATCGTTGAGTTTGTCATTCTTGTAGTAGAACTCGATGATCGAGCGCGGCAGCTGGGTGCCCTCCTCGATGCCAAGGCGCTGCGCCAGCGAGCCTGCGGCGACATTACGCACCACGACCTCGAGCGGAATGATCTCCACCTCCCGGATCAACTGCTCGCGCATATTGAGCCGGCGGATAAAGTGAGTCGGCACCCCGATATCGTTGAGGTGCTGGAATACGTATTCCGAGATCCGGTTGTTGAGGACGCCCTTGCCCTCGATCACCTCATGCTTTTTTGCATTGAAGGCGGTCGCGTCATCCTTGAAATGCTGAATCAGCGTTCCTGGCTCCGGACCTTCATAAAGGACCTTCGCCTTGCCCTCGTAAATACGGCGACGGCGGCTCATGGGCGTGTACCGTGATTTGTGAAAGTCCATCGGATTGCCGTGGCTCCTTATTGTGCGACTTTGCAGATCCGCGGCTGCGGGACCGGACGGAAACGCTGGCCGCGCCAGCGGTCCGGACACCGATTCAACCTAGCCGATACGTAGAGGCAGCACAATCGAGCTACGGTCACGTTTTCCACTCCGTATTTTCGCCGCAAAAAAGCGGCCCGATGTTGCCTTGACGCTATTACGGCGATATGCAAGGCCGCAATGAAAGTATGCAAACGATTTTAAGTATCACCAGCGCCTGATCCCGAAAAGTGGGCACCAGTTTTCGGATAAGATCAGCGCGCGTTCAACGAGGCCGGCATGACCACGACATTCGACAAGCGCGAGGAAGGCTTCGAGAAGAAATTCGCGCATGACGAGGAGTTGCGCTTCAAGGCCATGGCCCGCCGCAATAAAATGCTGGGCCTGTGGGCGGCCGGAATCCTTGGCAAAACGGGCGCTGACGCGGAAGCTTACGCCAAGCAGATCGTGATGGCCGACTTTGAGGAAAATACCGACAAGGACGTCGTCCACAGGGTCACCAGAGATCTGGAGCCCAAGGGCATCACCGAGCAGCAAATTCGCGCGCAAATGGCTGAGCTGCTGACGGCGGCAATCGACCAGATCAAGAAGAGCGGCTGAGGTGTCGGCTTTCGCTCTCGCCAGGCGCTTGCGCGCGGGCGAAACGGTCTACGCTGCCTGGTGCATGATCGGCTCCTCCATCGTTGCGGAAACGATCGCGCGCGAAGGCTTCGCTGCCGTGGTGCTCGATGCCCAGCACGGCCTGTGGGACACCTCAGCACTCATCGCTGGCGTCGGTGGACTCCATCATGCCGAGTCCACGCCGGCGGTGCGGGTGCCGCTCAATGATTTCGCTCTGGTTTCCCGCGCACTCGATTTCGGGGCCGAGGCGATCATCGCGCCGATGATCAACAATGCCGCCGATGCCCGCCAATTCGTGGCGGCGGCGAAATATCCTCCGCTCGGCGAACGCAGCTGGGGCCCGATCCGCGCCATGGCGCTGCAAGGCCGCACCGCACCGGTCGACTATATCCGTGAGGCAAATGACGGCACGCTGACGCTTGCGATGATCGAGACCACAACAGCGCTGGGCAATGTCGACGCGATCGCGGCAACGGATGGCATCGACGCGCTGTTCATCGGTCCATACGATCTGTCCACGGCGCTGAGCGCTGGCGCTGCACAGAATATGCAGGCTCCGGAAGTCGAGCAGGCCATCGACAAGATCTGCGCTGCGGCGAAGAAGGCCGGCAAGATTCCCGGTATCTACTGCCGCGATGTCGCAAGCGCGCTCGCAATGGCCAAGCGCGGTTTCCGCTTCATCGTCGCCGGCAACGACCAGACAACCCTACGCGAGGCCACCGTGGCTCAGCTAAAGGGGTTGAAGGGGTAGCTAGTCCCACACTCCGCCCATTCCCGCGCAAGCCGCTATCAGGACGATTTTCGTATTCGGTCATGGCCGGGCCTGTCCCGGCCATGGAGACGCACTGCGCTGCCAATTGAATCGGGATCACCGGGTCTCGCCGCATCTGATCTCAGGTTTACCTGAGATCAGAATTTTATTTGTCCAAGTCGGCTATAGTCGACTTGGATGGCGGCCCGGTGATGACAGTTGAGAGGTCGTCGAGCACTTTCCCCACATCCATCTCCACGTCCCGCGCTGTCACCTCGCTGACGCGATACCCGCGATCAGCGAGATAAGCGCGCCGCTCGGCTCGCGTGCGCGCCGCCTCTTCGGGCTCGGCCGCCGGCACAAGATCGATGACGCACTTGAGCGGAAACGAGACGAAATCGGTGATGTGCGGACCAATCGGCACCTGACGCTTGAACCCGCGTCCCGCGAAGCGGCGGTCATTCACCAGCGCCTGCCACAGTACGCGCTCGGCTTCGGTCGGATTTCGCCGCAGCAACCGCGCCAGACCGCGCACCGGCCCGCGCTCACCCGGTACGCGCCCGCCAGTATGCTCCGCCAAAAGATCGCGCAGCTTCTGAGCTTCCACTGCATCGAGAACGCCGCCACGTGCCGGCCCTTTACGTCCTTGCGCGATCGCATTCATCACGCCGTGCAGCGTGCGGATGTCTTGCTGCGTCGGCGCCATGCGCTGGAAAATATTGCGCAAGTTCACGCTCATGGTGCCGCGCTTTTCTTCCGGCCGGAAGAACTCAACACGCTCCAGCTCGCGTTCGAGATCGGCGAAGAATGCATCAAGCTGCTGCTTGGGCGCCGGCGGCGATTTCTCCGGCATTGAGAATGGCAGCTCCCCGCCCCCGGCGCGCTTGAACCACTCATAAGCGACGACGACCACCGCCTGCGCCAGATTGAGCGAGGCAAAGGCCGGATTGACCGGCAGTGTGACGATGCGATCGGCCAGCGCGACCTCGTGGTTTTCAAGCCCGATGCGCTCGCGACCGAACACGATGGCCACGGTCTCGCCCGCCGCCACACGCGGCGCCATTTCTGACGCCGCCGCCTCCGGGGAAATTACCGGCTTGGCCTGGTCGTGATTGCGCGCAGTGGTGGCGAACACGAAGTTGCAATCGCCGATCGCATCATGGAGGCTGTCGAATAGCGCAGCGCCATCGAGGACGCGGTCGGCGCCCGCAGCCATTACGCGCGCCCTCTCGTTCGGCCAGCCCTGTTGTGGCTTCACCAGCCTCAGGCGCGATAGCCCGAAATTGGCCATGGCGCGCGCAGCGGCACCGATATTCTCGCCGAGCTGCGGCTCGACCAGCACGACGATGGGCGCCGGCGTCTCGACCCACCGCTTGGTTTTGTCAGTACCGGCACCGGGCATATGTACCTCCGTGCGCGCGGTATACCTGCCTTGCGTGCGCTAGGAAAGAATGCCGGAAATCGCCGCTTTCGCCGCCCGAAACGGGGTGCTATAGGGCGCGCGCCGGAAGCCTTTCCTTCCTGTCCGCGCAACTTTCAAAAGGTTTTATCCGCAATGGCGAAGATCAAGGTGGCAAACCCCGTCGTCGAAATGGACGGCGACGAGATGACGCGCATTATCTGGCAGCTGATCAAAGACAAGCTGATCCACCCTTATCTCGATATCAACCTTCTTTATTACGATCTCAGCGTCCAGAAGCGCGACGAGACCGACGATCAGATCACCATCGACGCTGCCAATAAGACGAAAGAAGTCGGCGTCGCAGTGAAATGCGCCACCATCACCCCGGACGAGGCGCGGGTGAAGGAATTCAACCTCAAGAAGATGTGGCGTTCGCCCAACGGCACCATCCGTAACATCATCGGGGGCGTGATTTTCCGCGAGCCGATCATCTGCAAGAACGTCCCGCGCCTGGTGCCGGGATGGACGCAGCCGATCGTGATCGGCCGCCATGCCTATGGCGACCAATACCGCGCGACCGACATCCGCGTGCCGGAAAAGGCCAAGCTCACGCTGAGCTACGTCACCCCGGACGGCAAGAAGGTCGAGCACGAGGTGTTCGAATTCCCCAGCTCGGGCGTCGCCATGGCGATGTACAATCTCGATGAACTCGATCCGCGATTTCGCGCGTGCCTCATTCAACTACGGGCTGATGCGCGGCTATCCGGTCTATCTGTCGACCAAGAATACCATCCTCAAGGTCTATGACGGCCGCTTCAAGGATCTCTTCCAGGAAGTCTTCGACAAGGACTTCAAGGTCGAATTCGACAAGAGGAAGCTCGTCTACGAGCACCGCCTGATCGACGACATGGTCGCGGCCGCGATGAAATGGTCCGGCGGCTACGTCTGGGCCTGCAAGAACTACGATGGCGACGTGCAGTCGGACGTCGTCGCCCAAGGCTTCGGCTCGCTCGGCCTGATGAGCTCGGTGCTGATGACGCCGGACGGCAAGATCGTGGAGTCGGAAGCCGCACACGGCACCGTGACGCGGCACTACCGCGAGCACCAGAAGGGCAAGGAGACTTCGACCAACTCGGTGGCCTCGATCTTCGCCTGGACGCGCGGCCTCGCCCATCGCGCCAAGCTCG
This sequence comes from uncultured Pseudomonadota bacterium, assembly GCA_963762485.1. Taxonomy (GTDB): domain Bacteria; phylum Pseudomonadota; class Alphaproteobacteria; order Rhizobiales; family Xanthobacteraceae; genus Pseudolabrys. The sequence goes on from CAVXLE010000017.1 coordinate 313,461, forward strand.
ACAATAATCAGGCGCTGGCAAAGTTCTCCGCTACGCTCGAGAAGGTCTGCGTCGACACGGTCCAGTCAGGTTTCATGACCAAGGACCTAGCGCTCCTGGTCGGCGCCGACCAGAAGTGGCTCTCCACCACGGGCTTCCTCGACAAGGTCGACGAGAACCTGAAGAAGGCGATGGCCGCGTAGCCCGCTGACGAGCGCCCGCAGGGCGCGTCTCGAAGGATGAGGCGACCCGTCCGATCTCGGGCATGCCCGAGATCGGTATATATCGTGCATGAGGTCATCGAATCTCTTCGGGCACGATATCGCCCTTGGCCGAAACCATCTCGCGGCCGACGCGCTTTTCCACCACGTCCTTGATACGCGCAGCGATCCGCGGGTCGCGCTGCATCAACGCATGCAGATCGTGGGCATCGAGCACGAGGAGATTGGTGCGGGCGAGCGCGATCACTGTCGCCGAGCGCCGCGCACGGCGCAGGACCGCCACCTCGCCGAAGAACTGCCCGACGCTGAGGCGCAGCGGCTCCCTTTTCCCTTTGAAGGTGATTTCAACTTCACCCGCAGCGATGAAATACATCGAGTGCGCGGCATCGCCTTCGCGCACGACAACCTCGCCGGGCTCGGCGACCTGCGCCCGCAGCAGCTCCATGATGTCGGATATTTCGGCCGCATCGAGCTCTGCAAACAAAGGCACCCGTGAAATCATGCCCCAGGTGACGATAAAGTCTCGGCGATGGATTTGTTCGGCGAAGGACGTCGCAATGATGCCGACCGGCAACGCCATCATCACCAGCCCGACGAAGATCGTGCCCGTGGCGATCAACTTGCCGACCGCAGTCACCGGAACCACGTCGCCATAGCCGATCGTGCCGATGGTCACGATCGCCCACCATAACGCCTCGGGGATTGTGCCAAGTTTATCCGGCTGGACCTTCCCCTCCGCCAGATGCATCAGCGAGGCCGCAACGAGCGCGCTGCCGAGCGCGATCACCAGGCAGCCGAACAGCGCGCGCCGTTCGCTATAGAGCACGTCGAGCAACGAGCGCATGGCCGGCGAATAGCGCGCAATCTTGAAGAACCGGACCATTCGGAAAACCAGCACGAAACGGAAGTCGCTGGGCAGCACCACGGCGAACCAGAACGGCAGCACCGCAATGAGGTCGACAATACCGGCGGCACTGAGTGCATATTTCATGCGCGCGCGCATATGCGGCAAATGCCGGTTCGGACCGTGCTCGACCGCGCACCAAAGCCGCAGGGCGTATTCGATCGTGAACACGGCGAGTGAAAAATACTCGATCAGCGCGAAGGCATTTGCATAGTGCGCCTCGTATTCCGGAATCGATTCGAGCGCCACCGCGATCAAGTTCACGATGATCAGCGCGACCAGCAGCCGGTCGACCCACGTGCTGATGTGGTCGCCTACCGGCCCCTGCTCGAGCACCTGATAGACGCGATGGCGCAGATCCCTGAGGCGGTTGCGTGCCATGCCGCGGATCACCCTGCTGGTATCGTGAGGATATTAATACACTGTCGAAGCGCCTTGCGATCGATCAAGCAAACACCGAAGGCTTAGTAAAGCCGGACCGCGTAAACCGGGGGCAAATGCGCGTTGATCAACTGCCACTTTTCGCCCGAATTGTCGCTCACCCAAAGGCTGCCGGTGGTCGAGCCCATCGCGAGTTGGGTGCCGGTGTCGTCGATATCGAGGCCATGCCGGTAAATCAGGTCGTAGGCGTCACTCTGCGGCAAGCCGTCCGTGAACGTCTCCCACGTCGACCCTCCATCGCGGGTGCGCGTCACGGTCAGCGCCCCATCGCGCGGCACGCGCAATTCGTCCTTGATCGCGGGCACGAACCAGGCGGTGCGGGCGTCCTTCGGGTGTGCGGCAACCGCAAAACCGAAATCGTCGACAGGCAATTTGAGCTGCGCCCAAGTCGCGCCGGTGTCGGTAGAGCGGAAGATGCCGCAATGGTGCTGCATCCACATCGTGTCGGGCGCGGCGGCGCAGCGCGCAACGCGGTGCGGGTCTTGCGTCTCGCGCACCCCCGCCTGCTCCGGCGGCATATAGGCTGCCACCAATCCATCGCCGAGCAGCGACCAGCTCTTGCCGCTGTTACGGGTCTCCCATACACCGCCGCACGATATCGCCACGAACACGCGGGCGGAGTCGCGCGGATCCGGCAAGATTGTATGGATGCCGGCATCGTCGTAGCCGCCGCCGAACCACTTCGCACGCTCCGGCACATCCCAGAGCGCGCTCACCTGTTGCCAGCTCTCGCCACGATCGTCGGAAAAGAACAGGCCGGCCGGTAGCGCCCCGGCCCACAGCCGTCCTGGCTCGTTGGCGCCACCTGCTTCGAGCGTCCAGACCTGGAACAGCGCGGGCGCGCCGGCCGCGTCAGGCGCAAAGGCCGGCGCAGGTAACTCCGACCAAGATTGTCCCGCATCGTCGGAGCGGTGCAGCTTGCTGCCGAAATGCCCGTGCTTGAGCATGGCATAAAGCGTGCCGTCGCGCTTGTCATGGAGCGTTGCTGTCACTGCGACTCCCGGGAAGTTCGTGCGCGTGATCGCCCATCCGCCATTTTTCCGCGCGAGTGAGATGAGGCCCTTGCGGGTCGCCAGCAGCATCCGATCACTCATGACGGTTTTCCCTTGCAAATGATCTTGTCCAGCAACCGATGTCCGTCCCCGATCTCGTCGAGGACATGCTTTTCGGAATCATGCGCTAGCCTCCCGACAAAGCCTGCATCACATAGAGCGTAGAGTCGGCGCGAATGGTTTTGCCGAGCGCCGCCTGATGCGGCAGCCGCACGCCGTCAGCGAAGATACAGACGTGCTTGCGCAGACGGCCCTGCTCGTCGAGCACATAGCCGCGCACGTGCGGCCGCTCGGAAAATAAAACACCGAGCGCATCGCCGACCGTTGCCCCCGCGACCTGCAATGGGCCATCGGGCACGACTTGGCGTAACCAGCTCGTGAAATGAACTTGCGCCATGCCAGAAATCCTAGCGCGAATCCGCGACGCATCAATGGCGGTGTGTGTCTGTAAATTATTCGCTTTTGGACGTTACAGATGCCGGCCGAACTAGTTGCTTGATTTCGTCAAATGCTTTTGTCGATCCACTCGGATTGGTCCCACCGCCTTGGGCCATATCGGGTCTACCGCCCCCTCCTGACCCACCGATCAACGGAACACCGGCTTGGACCATCTGAACAGCATTGTTTGACGAGGTCAGGTCGGGAGTCACGCCCACAACGAGACTGACTTTTCCGTCTTCGGAACTAGTCGACAGAATTACGACACCGGATCCCAACTGTTTCTTGAAGTTGTCTGCAATGCTCCGAAGATCACTAAATTTTACACCCGTGAGTTCCTTGGCAATTACCTTCACGCCTTGAATTTCGGTGACGTCGCCTTTTGCGTCCGCTGTAGCGCCGCCACCGCCCATGGCCAGTTTCTTTTTGGCATCGGATAGCTCGCGCTCGAGCTTCTTGCGCTCGTCCAAGAGGACCCCGATACGTCCGGGCATCTCTTCAAGTGGAACTTTAAGCTCCGCCGCGGCTGCTTTAACGACTTGAAGCTGTTTATTAGCGGCCTTTCGAGCACCTTTTCCGGTCAGCGCCTCGATCCGGCGTACGCCAGCCGCCACCCCTGCCTCGCCGACCACCGAAATGAGGCCGATGTCGCCGGTCCGGCGGACATGGGTGCCGCCGCACAGTTCCACCGACCAACCCAGGGTGTTGCCGGACCCCTGACCCATGGCCACCACGCGGACCTCGTCCCCGTACTTCTCGCCGAACAGTGCGCGCGCGCCCGATGCGATCGCGTCATCGACCGCCATCAGGCGGGTAGTGACCGGCGCGTTCTGAAGAACGATGTCATTGGCGATGTCTTCGACGCGTTCGAGCTCTTCGGCGGAGATCGGCTTGGGATGCGAGAAGTCAAAGCGCAGCCGGTCTGGCGCGACCAATGACCCCTTCTGTGCAACGTGATCGCCGAGCACCTGCCGCAGCGCCTCGTGAAGAAGATGGGTGGCGGAATGGTTCTGGCGGATCGCGCCACGGCGCGTGTGATCGACGTCGAGCAACAGCGGATCGCCGACCTTAACCGCGCCCTGCTCCACCTTCACCAAATGCGCGAACACGTCGCCGGCTTTCTTCTGCGTGTCAGAGACGGTGAGCTTGACGCCCTCGCGGCGCATTTCACCGGTGTCGCCGACCTGACCGCCGCTTTCGCCGTAGAACGGCGTCTGGTTCATCACCACTGCGCCGCTCTCGCCTTTCTTGAGTTCGGAAACTTCCTTGCCATCCTTGACCAGCGCCGCGACCACGCCTTCGGCACTCTCGGTCTCGTAGCCGAGGAATTCGGTCGCGCCGATCTTCTCGCGCAGGGTAAACCAGACGGTTTCCTGCGCCGCGTCGCCCGAGCCTGCCCAGGACGCCCGCGCCTTCTCGCGCTGCCGCTGCATGGCGTCATCGAAGCTCGCAAGATCGACACTGATGCCCCGTGCGCGCAGTGCATCCTGTGTCAGGTCGAGCGGGAAGCCGTAAGTGTCGTAGAGCGTGAAGGCGGTATCGCCGTCGAACATGGCACCCGCTTTCAGCCCGGCACTTTTCTCGTCGAGGATGGCGAGGCCGCGCTCGAGCGTGCGGCGGAAACGCGTCTCTTCCAGCCTGAGCGTCTCGGTGATCAAAGCCTCGGCGCGCGTGAGTTCGGGATAGGCCTGACCCATTTCCCGCGTGAGCGTGGGGACCAGTTTCCACATCAGCGGTTCTTTTGCTCCGAGCAGTTCGGCGTGGCGCATGGCACGGCGCATGATACGGCGAAGCACGTAGCCTCGGCCTTCATTCGACGGCAGCACTCCATCGGCAATCAGGAATGCCGATGCGCGCAAGTGGTCGGCGATGACGCGATGCGATGCCTTGTGCGGCCCGTTCGGCGACACCTTGGTCAGATCGGCAATGGTCTGGATCAGCGCGCGGAACAGGTCGATCGCATAGTTGTCGTGAGTGCCTTGCAGAACGGCGGCGATGCGCTCAAGCCCCATACCGGTGTCGATCGATCGCCGCGGAAGGTCGACACGCTTGCCACCCTCGATCTGCTCGTACTGCATGAACACGAGATTCCAGATCTCGATGAAACGATCGCCTTCTGAGTCGGCCGATCCTGGCGGCCCGCCGGGGATCTTGTCGCCGTGGTCGAAAAAGATTTCCGAGCACGGGCCACAGGGCCCGGTGTCGCCCATGGCCCAGAAATTGTCGGACCCGGCGATGCGAAGGATTTTGTTGTCGGGAAGTCCTGCGATCTTTTTCCAAAGCTTGAAGGCGTCATCATCGTCGATGTAGACGGTGATCAGCAGCCGGTCCTTGGGGAGCGCGAAATCCTTGGTGACGAGTGTCCAGGCCAGCTCGATGGCGCGTTCCTTGAAGTAGTCGCCGAACGAGAAGTTCCCGAGCATCTCAAAGAAGGTGTGGTGGCGCGCAGTGTAGCCAACATTGTCGAGATCGTTGTGCTTGCCGCCCGCGCGCACGCATTTTTGCGCGCTCACCGCGCGCGAGTAAGACCGCTTTTCCAGGCCGGTGAACACATTCTTGAACTGCACCATGCCGGCATTGGTGAACATCAAGGTGGGGTCATTGCGCGGCACCAACGCAGACGACGCCACGACCTGATGGTCGTTGCGGGCGAAGAAATCAATGAAACTTTTGCGGATATCGTTGACGCCGCTCATTTCGAACCGTGCGAGCCTTTTATTTTCGTTTGCGCATGATCTTTTCCGAAAACCGGTCACCGTCCCCGATCGGGGTCGAGGACATGCTTTTCGGCATCATGCGCCCCCACGAGGCTTAAATCCCCGTCGGGCTTGATGTTTTCAGGAGGCTATTTAGCGGCGGGGTTACCGAGAGTCCAGAAAGCGGCGGACGGAAGCCACATCCGCTCATTCCCGCGAAAGCGGGAATCCAGAACTGGGTCCCCGCATCCGCGGGGACGAGCGGAAAAAGCTCCTCCATCGCCTCAAAACGCCTTCGCCCCCGTCCTCGGTGGCGGCCGCTTTACGCAGCCGGGTGCCGACGGGGGCGATGCGGTTACACAGGTACTGAAAACTCAGGCAGCTTTCGCGGCCTTGCTCGGCTTTGCCTTTTTGGCCTTTTTGGTTTCGACCTTTGACTTCGCCTTTGCCGTCATCGGCGTGGTCCCGCCCTCGGTCGAATTCCTGGTGTATTTTTCCTTCGCTCGTTCTTTGGCGTTCTTTCGTTTCTCGGGCTTCGGGTGGGCGGTGGAAAGACCGTTCACCTCAGGCGTCACGGCGGCATCTTCAGCCGCTTCCGGTTTCGTTCGTTTGTCCTTCGCCCTCTCTTTGGCGTTCTTGCGTTTCTCGGGTTTGGGGCGAACGGTCACCAGATCGTCCGCTTCCGGTTTCGTCGCGCGCGCCGCAAGCGCGATCACGGCGCCTGATTTGTCGGTCGTTACTTCAGTTTGGGTCGGCTTGGGCGATGCAGGAAGCTCTTCTTCCTGCGCCGGTCCTTGGAGCGAGGCGTCACCCTCGCCGCCGTGACCGGCACCGGGCGCTAGCGTCAGATCGCTAGAGTCCGGCAGCCCATCATCCTTTCAAGCCTCCGCGGCCTCGTCGTCATCGCTATCCTTATTCTCGGGCTCGCCCGCCATGATCGCCTCGGCGATCAGTCCGGCGTTCTGTCGTACGGCGGCCTCGATCTTGGCGGCGACGTCGGGATTCTCCTTGAGGAATTGCTTGGCATTCTCGCGGCCTTGGCCGATGCGCTGGCTGTCGTAGGAGAACCATGCACCGGACTTCTCGACGACGTTCGCTTTGACGCCAAGGTCGATCAGCTCGCCGAGCTTGGACACGCCCTCGCCGTACATGATGTCGAATTCGACCTGCTTGAACGGAGGCGCCAGCTTGTTCTTGACCACCTTGACGCGGGTTTGATTGCCAATCACCTCATCGCGTTCCTTAATCGCGCCGATGCGGCGGATGTCCAGGCGGACAGACGCGTAAAATTTCAGCGCATTGCCGCCCGACGTCGTCTCCGGCGAGCCATACATCACGCCGATTTTCATGCGGATCTGGTTGATGAAAATCACCATGGTGCGCGATTTCGAGATCGAGGCGGTGAGCTTGCGCAGCGCCTGGCTCATCAGCCGCGCCTGGCTGCCCGGCTGCACGTCGCCCATCTCGCCTTCGAGCTCGGAGCGCGGCACAAGAGCGGCCACAGAGTCGACCACCAGCACGTCGATCGCGCCAGAGCGCACCAGCGTGTCTGCAATTTCCAGCGCCTGCTCACCGGCGTCCGGCTGGGAGATCAGGAGTTCGTCCACATTGACGCCGAGCTTGCGGGCATAGATCGGATCGAGCGCGTGTTCGGCGTCGACAAAGGCGCAGATGCCGCCCTTCTTCTGGGCTTCCGCAATTGTGTGCAGCGCGAGGGTCGTTTTGCCGGAGGATTCCGGCCCGTAAATTTCCACCACCCGGCCGCGCGGCAGGCCGCCGATACCGAGCGCGATGTCGAGCCCGAGCGAGCCCGAAGAAATGGCTTCTATATCCATGGCCTTGTCGTTCTTACCGAGCTTCATGACCGAGCCCTTGCCGAACTGACGCTCAATCTGGCTGAGCGCGGCAGAAAGGGCTTTCGATTTGTCCATGGATGATCCTTCAACGAGACGCAGTGCAGGCTGACTCATAATTGAGCTCCTTATGGCCGGGATTCGACCCCCCGACAACGCGGCCCCGCCGCACCGCCGGAATCGACTGAAGGTAGGCAATGTACCCCATTTGTTCTTCGTTCGCAATATGTTCTTTTCGAGGTGCTGGCCCCTCAACACCGAGGATGTGGGTGCTGCCCTGCTTTCGTACCCAATGGCCTACTTTGAATTGGCCATTGGCCTATTGCGGCGAGCACCGAGGGCGGGTGCCGGCGCTTGGAACGAATTCGTGATGGCTCCGTTAGCCATATGGGCGGTACGTAATTCGACACGGGTCGCGTCATGATGACCGCGGGGGACGACTATCGGCGCATGGCTGCAGAATTTCGCGCCAAAGCTCAGATTGAAAACGACCCCGAACAAAAAACCGAGTTCGAAAACCTGGCGCGGGCCTATATGCTTCTGGCCGATCAGGCCGAGCGGAACAGCCATCTCGACGTTACTTACGAAACACCGCTTAGAAAAGAAGCCGATCCAAATCGCAAGACCTAGTCCCCGCCAGCATTCTCATTTCAAACCGGAGCGCGACCGGATTGAATTTACTCAACCATATTTTTTGGACTTAAAGTCATGATCGGGAAGCGCGTGCAATTTCACGACGAGACCTGGCAAGAACTTCAGGTCGTCGCGGCCGAGAGCATGAAGTCGTTCCAGGAACTCGCAGATGAAGCCTTCAATGATCTTCTAAAAAAGCACGGCCGCCCGGCCAGCCTGAGAGAAGCACTGCGCAGAAGTGCCGACAAAACTGCGAAGGTTATTCCGTTCAAGGGCAAATCGCGCAGTACACGCAGAAAAAGGTGACAAACCATTGCGCGTGCCGCCGCAAGGTTTGCGTCCACCACTCGTCGCGAAGGCCGCTCTCCACAGGGAGCCCTTTTGTCGACGCTGTCCGGCGCCACCGTTGCGGTATTGGAATGCCCGGACGAAAATTAATCCGGGCGCCCGGAACATTCGGCTTCGCGGCGCGTTCGCTCGCGAACGGCAACTGATCGGGAGGGCGGCCATGACACATACGTTCATGACGAAGATCCTTTCGCTGGTGGCGATGGTTACGCTGTTGACCGTATGCGTTCTGGTTGCAGTGCCAAAAAATGCGGGCGGAAAGCTTGGTTCGCAGCCGCACGCGGCATCCCTGCGTTAGTGCGGTTTCTGGATATTTATTTACGGCCGATGCCTGCCTCCCGGCACGGTTGAATTAATTTCCGCCACGGCTAGATTGGCGCGGGGCGAGCCGGAACGGAGCCACGCCATGGACAGAACCGTGGCTCGCCTGAATATTGAGCATTATCGGCGGCTCCTCGCTGTCGAAACCGACGAAGCGCGTCGTCAGGTCCTGATGCGGCTATTGGCCGAGGAAGAAGCCAAACTGACCGACCCCAAGCCACCGGAAAAAGCGCGCCGGCAACGCTAGTGTTTGTCTGTCCATAGGCGCCAATGGGTCGGACGCACGTCAAGCCGCTCCTTGGTTTCCACGTTCATCCAGCCGCCGGCAATCCGCCGGCACGGAAAAACCAGCGCGTGCGGACCATCAAGGTCGATCACGGCGAGCTCCAGATCGCGTTCAAATGGCGCAGTCGAAACGGATTCCCACATTTTTGAAGTCTGGGCGCAACGTCCAGCTGCGCCTTGATCTAGATCAGATCGCCATTGCGACGCGTGGCCGCGACAGCTCGCCGCGGGTGCGTCCAGTTTCTGCATTGATCTGGATCAATGGCGGAGCCGTTAATTCCGTCGATGTATTTTTGATGACGACGCACCGCCGCCCTTCTGTCCGCCATTGCCCGATCTGCGGTATAGCCATGCAAGCCGCTAAGTCATGGGATAACCTCACCGAATTCGACGTCTTCCAGTGTCTGACGTGCGAGACCACGATCCGTGAGTCGAAGCTGCGCAAGCAGCGGCCCGGGGACGCGTCGGAAAAATAGGACAACTCGATAAATTTCTTTGGCCGAGTTGATCTCGCTCAAAAACTCCGATCGAGCGATTGATAAATTTACAGGCGAAAATTGATCATGCACCGCGAACGTCCAACCCATATGGCGGTGCGAGGAAAAACCATGCAGACCGCCGTCATTAAACGCTCAATCGTCCTCAACGGACACAAGACCAGCGTGTCGTTGGAAAACGAGTTCTGGGACGCATTGCGTGAGATCGCCGGCCGGGAAGGTACGGCGCTGTCGACGCTCGTTGGAAAAATCGATCACGACCGCAATAGCTGCAACCTGTCGTCGGCGATCCGTGTGTTCGTGTTCAGTTATTTCCACGCACGGATGAACAGGCCGGAATCCACCCAAGGCCGTCTCAATCCGAGTGCGCCCGCGGGACGTACCGAATTCACCGCTGATGGACCTTCACCGGTGCTCAGGGCCCCGAGCCGCTTTGCCAGCTGATCCCGAGCGGATTCGAACGGATTACACTGGCTTTTGGCGTCGCCGGGGTATGTCCGGACATTAACGGATTTGCCATATTGCAGTGCAATATGTAGTATTGCACTGCATTAGTTTGTTGAATGCCGCGATGGGCCGGGGCGCGGCGGAACGGAGTGTCATGTTGAAGGCTTTCAAGAAGTACACCGCGATCCCGGCGGTGAGATATTCGATCATCGCGGTGGCGAGCCTGCTCTGGCTGGTCGGCTTTGCCGATCAATTGCCCGATGTGACGCAGACCGCAAAATACGTCGGCATCTCGCTGTTGATGGTGACAGTAGCAGCGATCGGCTGAGGATGCGGCTGCGGCCAGTTCATCGGTTGCCGTTGCGTTGAACGCGCGCTTAGTCGCGCTCGATGAACATCCATACCCCGCCGCTGCGCGACGATTGAACGCGAATCCGTAGCTCGCGCTTTGGATCCCCAAAATCGCCGGGCCAACCAAATTCAAGATCGACCGGGCCTTGTTCCATCGCGCGCGCGATGCGGCCGCGGAAATTGTCGCTGCCCATGCAGGCTGAAATTTCGAACATATTGCAGCCGATCGGATTTTCGCCGTACCCCGACAGACGCGCCTCAGTCGCGCTGTAGTAAAGAACTGTACCTTCGCGGTTAAGCAGAATGACGCCGAAGGGAAGCTGGTCGATTTCGGACTGATTGAGCGTCTCGATACGCTTGCCAAGATTTGAGGCGTTGAAGTCGATCTCGATATCAGGCATTCCGAATTTCATCCCCCAGTCTGTCCGTCGCGATCATTGTCGTTGGCACCAACGTGAACGGCGACGCTTGAGTCGGCAAGCGCGAAACGTACAGATTTTGCTTGTCGAATTTTCTCATTCGAAATTGTTTATTCGATTGTCCGAATTACTTTGCGTGCAAATGAATTTTGGGGCTTGCGGTCGCATCGGAGAGATTTGAATTGTCTTCACCGGCCGGCGCGCAGCGCCGTGTCCCGGTGATCGCGCGTAGGAGCGCACTGCTTCTCTAAACGAGATGGCCGGCACGAGGCCGGCCAAGACGGGCTGATTTCGTCGTGAGGGTTACCCCAGATTAAGTTCCTTGAAAAAATCATTGCCCTTGTCGTCGATGACGATGAAGGCGGGGAAATCCTCGACCTCGATCTTCCAGATCGCTTCCATGCCGAGTTCGGGATATTCCTGCACCTCGACTTTCTTGATGCAATGCTCGGCCAGGTTCGCTGCGCTGCCGCCGATCGAGGCGAGGTAGAACCCGCCGTGCTTCTTGCAGGCGTCGCGCACCTGCGCCGAGCGGTTGCCCTTCGCAAGCGAGATCATCGAGCCGCCGGCTTCCTGAAACTGGTCGATATATGAATCCATCCGCCCCGCGGTGGTGGGACCGAATGCGCCTGAGGCGTAGCCCGCAGGCGTCTTCGCAGGCCCCGCGTAGTAGATCGGGTGGTTCTTGAAATAGTCGGGCAGCCCCTTCCCTGCTTCAAGCCGCTCGCGCAATTTTGCGTGCGCGAGATCGCGCGCGACGATCATGGTGCCGGTGAGCGAGAGCCGCGTCTTCACCGGATATTTCGACAACTGGGCAAGAATTTCCTTCATCGGCCGGCGCAGGTCGACCTTCACCACCTGCCCGCCGAGCTTTTCCTGGTCGATCTCCGGCAGATATTGCGCGGGATGGTGCTCAAGCTCCTCCAGGAACACGCCGTCTTTGGTGATCTTGCCGAGCGCCTGCCGGTCGGCCGCGCAGGACACACCGAGCCCGATCGGCAATGAAGCACCGTGCCGCGGCAGCCGGATCACGCGCACGTCATGGCAAAAATACTTTCCGCCGAACTGCGCGCCGACGCCGGTCGACTGCGTCATCTTCAGCACTTCCGCTTCCATATCGAGATCGCGGAAAGCGTGGCCGTCCTCGCTGCCCTTGGTCGGCAGTTCGTCATAATAATGCGTTGAAGCGAGCTTCACGGTTTTCATCGTGAGCTCCGCACTCGTACCGCCGATGACGATCGCGAGATGATAGGGCGGGCACGCCGCGGTGCCGAGCGTGAGCACCTTCTCCTTCAGGAACGCGAGCATGCGGTCGTGGGTCAAAATCGACGGAGTTGCCTGAAACAGGAACGCCTTGTTGGCCGAACCGCCGCCCTTGGCGATGAACAGGAACTTGTAGGCGTCGTCACCCTCCGCATAGATCTCGACCTGCGCCGGCATGTTCGACCTGGTGTTCTTCTCCTCGAACATGGAAATCGGCGCGAGCTGCGAATAGCGCAAATTGCGTTTGAGATACGCATCGCGCGCGCCCTCGGCGAGCGCGGCCTCGTCGTCGCCAGCGGTGAACACCATGCGGCCCTTCTTGCCCATGATGATCGCCGTGCCGGTGTCCTGGCACATCGGCAGCACGCCGCCGGCGGCGATATTCGCGTTCTTGAGGAAGTCGTAGGCGACAAACTTGTCGTTGTCGCTCGCCTCCGGATCGTCGAGAATTTTGCGTAGCTGCTTCAGGTGCGCCGGGCGCAGCAGATGATTGATATCGGTGAACGCAGCCTCGGACAGCGCGCGCAGCGTCTCATGGCTGACCACCAGCATGTCCTTGCCCATCACCTTCTCGACCTTGATGCCGCCGACATCGAGCTTGCGATAGGGCGTCTTGTCGGGGCCGAGCGGAAACAGCGGCGTGTGGTGGTAGGGCGGGATGGTCGGGGGCGTGACTGGGGCGTTCATGGGGCTGTGGAACTCGTTTTTGCAGCGAAAGAGAATTACCAGAAGAATCCTTCGGGAGCGATAGCAACAACACCGTCATTAGCATTCGTCCTGCTTTTGCGCCAAGCTGCAAAAAAATGCCGCTCGCAGGGAGAACACCCATGCCAATCACGTTCAAGCTATTCACCGGCTGTTCGCTGCTCACGCTCGCTCTGCTCGCGCAAGTCGTCCCAGCTTCCGCGCAATACACCGCTAAGGAATGGCCGGAAGGGGCGATGAAGCAGCGCTTCACCGAGACCTGCGGCGCATGCCACGACATCAACCGCGTCCGCGTCGGTTACACGCCGGCGGGCTGGCTCACCATCGTGCGCATGATGCAGAACTTCGATGCACCGGTGCCAGCGGACGAATGGCCAGCGATGGCCGAATATCTCATGATAAATTTTCCCGAGCGGCAACGCCCGCCGGCGGTGATCCTGCCCGGTCCGGTGAAGGCGCGCGTCGATGTGTGGGACGTGCCGACGCAGGGCTCGCGTCCACACGATCCGCGCGCCGCAAAGGACGGATCAATCTGGTGGACCGGTCAGCTGGCCAACAAGCTCGGACGCATCGACCCAAAGACGGGCGCGATCCGCGAATACACCTTGAAGTCGCCGCACACCGGCCCGCACGGCCTGGCGGAAGACAAGGACGGCAATATCTGGTTCACCGGCAACGCGCTCGGCCTGATCGGCAAGCTCGACCCGAAAACCGGCGTCACCACCGAATATCCGCTGCCTGACAAATCGGCAAAGGACCCGCACACGATCAACATCGCGCCGGACGGTATGGTGTGGTTCACCGTGCAGGGCGGCAATATGATCGGCCGGCTCGATCCGCACAACGGCGACATCAAGCTGGTCACCTCGCCAACCGAGAAATCGCGGCCTTACGGGCTCATGATCAATTCGAAGGGCATTCCCTATTTTGTCGAATTCGGCGCACCGAAGATCGCCAGCATTGATCCACAGACGATGGCAATCAAGGAATACAAGCTGCCGAACGATGCTGCACGGCCGCGCCGCCTCGCCTTTTCCGATGACGACACCATCTGGTACACGGATTTTCCGCGCGGCATTCTCGGCCGCCTCGACCTCAAGACCGGTGACGTGAAGGAATGGCAATCGCCGAGCGGGCAGAAGTCCGAGCCCTACGGCATCGTCTTCACCAAAGGTGCGCTTTGGTACGCCGAAACCGGCGCAAAGCCGAATACCATCGTGCGTTTCGAACCGGGAACGGAAAAATTCCAGAGCTGGGCGATCCCGGGCGGCGGCGACATCGTGCGCAACATGGATGTGACGCCGGATGGCAATCCGGTCATCGCCAACAGTCTGGCCAACCAAGTCGGCCTGGTGACGGTGGAGGACAGCAAGTAGAGCGGGTGAACCTTGCTCCGCTCATCCCCGCGCAAGCGGGGATCCAGCAGCGTGGTTCTCAAACTGGATGCCCGCTTTCGCGGGCATGAGCGGTGGGGGCAGTTCAGCGCCACACCACGCACACGTAACATCAGGGGGGGCCCGGATGCCCACAATGACGGTCCAACTCCGCAGCGTTCCCGACACGCAAGCCGCTGTTGGCTGGGCGGAAGGACACACGATCGTTGTTGATCGTCTGGACGGAAAAGCCGGCGGTATGGGTCTCGGCTTTAACGGCGGCCAGTTGCTTGGTCTGGCGATCGGCGGCTGCTTTTGCAACGACCTGCACTATGTCGCCCACGACATGGGCGTCCGCCTGGTCTCAGTCGGGGTGGATGTTACGGTAACCTTTGAGGGAAGTCCGCTTCTCGCCACAAACGCCGAAATGCGCGTTGCCGTCACTGCTTCCGACAAGAGCGCGAATGTGGACGCCGTCATCGCCCGAGCGCGGGACATCTCGGCGGTCAGCAACTCGATCAAGCGCGGTATCCCGGTCCAGATTGTCGGCAACCGCTAGAATATTGGCCACGTTCGGATGCGCCACGCCTCTGACGCACCTTGCTCCGCGCCCGCAATTTGCCGGACAATGGCGGCGGAGGGCGAACGCCTCTCCAGGGAGGACAGTCATGCTTTTCATCATGTCCTTGAACTTCACCGAGCAGGGAATCCGTAACATCAAGGATGCGCCCAAGCGGGCACAGGCGGCGCGCGAGCTTGCCAAAAAAGTCGGCGTCGAGATCAAGCACGTGTATCTGACGTCCGGCGATTCCGATCTTGTCGTCATCGCCGATACAGCGAACGGCGACAACATGGCCAAGTTCGCGCTCGCACTCGGCAGCCAGGGCAATGTGCGCAGCCGCACCGCCCGCGCATGGCCGATGGAGGAGTACGCGAAACTGGTGGCCGAACTGCCTTAGACGGCGCGCCGCTCATACCGGCCGCGGCCGGTTTGGCATTCCGACCGCGCAGTCGAGCGCCGCGCGATCCCATTGTGCGAGGTCCGCCGCGGCTTCGTAGGTGCTTTGCAGGAATTCCATCAGCGCGGCGTCGGGATCGCGCGCGCTGCGCACGGCGTCATAGGGCAACAGAAATTCGCCCAGCTCCTTGCCGAAAAACGCCGCATCGGGCTTAACGCGCGCGGCCGCAAATCCTTCCGGCGCCGGATAGGCATAGGAATAGAAAGCCGCATAATCGATCGGCCCGCCGCCACCCGGCCAGAAACCGGCGCTCGACACTTCGTGCGAATAGGCCTCTTGCGCGACGGCGTTTGGCAGATGCGGCACGCCACCGGGATGCCGCGGCGCACGGCGGCCGGAAAAGCGCGTCACAGCGAGATCGAAACTGCCCCAGAAGAAATGCACCGGACTCGTCTTGCCGAGAAAGCCGGTGCGGAAGGCGCTGAAGACCTCATGCGCCGAAGCGAGCACACGCCAGAAGCGGTTGGCATAGTCGGCGTCATAGGCGGCATGCATCGTATCCTGCTCAAACGCAATGCAATCGGCGATCTCGCACGGCATCGTCGTGATGCGCACGTCGATGCCGAGTTCGCGCAGCGCGCTCATCAGCGCAGTGTAGAATTCCGCCACACTCATCGGCTTGAGCATGAGCTGGCGAAAATGGCCGCCGCTGGTGCGCACCCACAGCACATGGTCGATGAAATCAAAGTCAATCTGGAAGCTGCCGCCCTGCCATGGAATTGGCGACGTCGTCAGGCCATTTGCGGTGACGTAAAGCGCGACATGCCAGGAGTGGTTGAGCCAGGGTGTGAGCGCGAGCCGGATCTTTCCGACAACCTGTGTCCACAGATGCAGCGTGTCGCGAGTTTCTTTCCACGCCGCATAAGGGAGGTCGGGCCAGCGCTTGGCTATCGTTGGTGGTGACACCATGTCGCCTGCTCCCTCACCGCCCGACCTGAAAGCGAACCACGGTAGCGAGCGTGATCCAGTTGGCGTTTTCGCCATAGATGTTCCGGCCGTAAATCAAATCCACGTTGAAGTCGTCGATCGGTCGCCAGCGCAGCCCAACCTGAAAGCGCGGCTCGGTCACACCGATGGGGTCTTGCTGCGCGCCGAGCTGGCCGAAAACCTCCGCGGTCAGCGTCCAGACGTTGTCCGGCGTGCGCCAGTCAACGCCTGCACCGTAGGTGAAGTAGTGCCGGCCGGCGACGCGGTCCCACTCCCAGCCGCCATTGAGATTGATGCGCACCACATTCGACAGCCGTAACGTCGCGGGAACGGTGACAAACAACGCGGTGTTTTGCTGGGTCGTGAAATCATAGGCGGCTGTGCCCGAAAGCGCGATACCCCAGCTGCCGATCGCGCTCGGCACCAGATTGGTCTTGAACTTCGGGAGCACTCCGGTGGTCCATTCCTCGTCGGCACGTGCGCGGCTGAGCTGCGCGCTCAATTCCACGGGGCGGAAAATGTTGGCCACGCAGGTCGGCGTAGTTGCTGCAAAAAAATCGTGATTGCCGGCGGCGGACATCCACGATTCGACCTTGCAGGCGCCGGGTTCGCTCACCTCCGCCGTATCGACGGCATAGGCCGCGCCAGCCGCACGCGCGTTGTTCGAATACGCCGCGGTTGCCGCCATAGCAGATAAAAGGATAACGGCTCTCGCCGAGCCTGCGAGCAACACTGCCCCCTGGAACTGTCTGCGCCGGCCTCCCCTCATTTCTACGTGCTGCGCGCAGCCGGCGCTATTGCCCTGGGCATGAAAAAGAGGCCGCCAAACGAGGCGGCCTCAACGTCCCCAGACAACTGAACGGTCAGTTTAGTAGAATTTGTAGTTCAACCCGGCGCGCACGATGTTATCCGTCAGCTTGTCGCTGAGGATGTTGCGCGTCGGGCTCACCGCCACTGTCGGTCCGTCCCCAAAGTCGATGTAGAGATATTCAAGCTTGGCGCTCCAACGATCGTAGAACGCCCATTCCACGCCGCCGCCGACGGTCCAGCCGCTGTAGTCCTTGCTGCCGCTGAACGATGTCGCCGTGGCACCAATGGCCGTCGTGCCATTGACTTCGCCATGACCGAAGGCCCAGCCGCCGGTGAAATAAGGCATCCAGCGGTCAAACGCCCAGCCTATACGGCCGCGCACGGTGCCAAACCAGTTGAGCTTGTCTTCATAGGAAATCGACGTCGCCGGCACGACCGTCGCTCCGATGACGGCCGGAATGAAGAAGCTGCCGTCGCCTTTTTGTCCCGACCCCTGGATGTCCGCCTCAAGGCCCACGACCCACTGGTTATACTGCCAATTGAAACCAATCTGTCCGCCGCCAATGACGCCGTCGATGTGATTGGAATTGGTTGCATCGATGACGCCCGTGATGGTTTCCAGCGTATTGTCCTGGCGCCCCCAGCTGCCGCCGAGGTTCACGCCGACGTACAACCCGCTCCAGCTATACGGCGGCACGTAAGGCGGAGCTTTGGTCGGCATTCGGGCCGGCAGATCAGCAGCCGATGCAGAAACAGAAAATGCAACAAGCGCGCTTGTCGTCAGCATTCCAACAACCAGACGGTGCATTGGTTTTCACTCTGAAAGAAATTGGGAAAAAAAATACGCGCGCGCGATTGGCGCGACAATCAATCCGAAATAACTTCTAGCGAGTTCCTGCTTGAAAATTGGCAACCGTGACCCGGAAAACACATGTTCCGCGGTATCATGAAACCATTTGGCACCTAATTACCGGCAAAGCTAATTCTGAGAGCTCGGGTCCAAGGGTCGGTTATTTTTGTGCCTCCACCGATTTTTTTATGTGCGCTTTATTGACGCCTTCCGGTGACTGGTTTGGAAAAGGCATACACTGATTTCAACTCTCAGCGCGGGGACGTCGCATGCGAGACGCGATATTCATGTTGGCTCCGGTCGCGCTCATAATTTATTTTTTGATCTATCCCGATCAATTCAATGCGGTCCTCGCCTGGATGGGACAGCACTTGCACTAGAAAGATCGCGGCGGATCCGCAACGCACTGCCCCAGCAATTTTGGACCGATTGATTTCCAAGAGACAGGTGCGCGCCATCCCCCCGTCCTGCTTATAGTCCTATCAACCCGCGCCAGGCCTCGCTTTTCGTTCTCCGCCCAAATCGACGATTGACGCGCGGCGTTTCATCTGTCATCCGCAACCCATTCCTTCCTCATCGTCAGTTCAGCAATGCCCCGAAGATCATTCCGCGTCGGCCGCTCGTTAACCGGCCTCGGCTTATTCGCTGTCAGGTTGATCAAGAAACGCGAGAAAATCGCCGAATACAAAGGCCCCCGCGTCAACGCGGAGGAGGCCGGCCGGCTTGAACGGCGTGGCAACCGCTACCTGTACGAGATCAATCCTCGCGTCACCATTGACGGCACGCCGCGCAGCAATGTCGCGCGTTACGCGAATCATTCCTGCAATCCGAACGCGGAGACCTACACCTATGGCGGGCGCGTGTTCATCCGCGCCCTGCGAAAGATCAAGCCGGACGAGGAAATCACCTACGATTACGGCAACGACTATCTCAAATACGTCATCGGCCGCTCGCGCTGCCAATGCAGCCGTTGCCGCCGGCGGCGAGCGCGCAAACAGCGCGAAGCGCGGGCTTTGAACAAACGCCGGGCTGCCCGCCTTGCCCGCGAGCGACGGCAGCGCCGGACGGCCAAGCGCCGGACGAAATGATGCCGTCCCGGCCTGGCGGGTATTGACCGAGCAATCCTCCCATTCGATTTTGCCCCTGCCCGCCCTCAATTGCCCGTGCTAGGCAAACGCGGGAATTCGCTGGGGCCTTTCTTGACCTCCGACAGAGTTGAGCACCGCGCGAGTTTGCGCGCGGACCGTATCCCCCTCGGCATTCTGTTCATGCTGGGCGCGACCGTCATGTTCGCGCTCTCCAGCGCGCTGTCGAAATGGCAGGTCGCAAGCTATTCCTTCGTGGAGGTGCTGTTTTTCCGGGCCGTGGCCTCGCTAGTCACCTGTGGCGCTTTGATCTTGCCGGGCACCGGCCTTGCAGTGTTCCGCACAAGGCGCCTGCGCGACCATCTCGGTCGTAGCGCGACACAGGCCACCGCGCAGAGCCTGATCATCATTGCGTTCGGTTTGATGCCTCTGGCCGGTGCGGTCGCCATCAACTTTTCCTCGCCGCTGTTCGCAACGTTGTTCGCGGCACTTTGGCTGAAGGAAAAAGTAGGCGTCGCGCGCGCCAGTGCGCTGGTCGTTGGCTTCCTCGGTGTGGTGCTGGTGGCCGCGCCGGGCGCCGACAGCTTCCGCATGGGTGCGCTGTTCGCGCTCGGCAATGCGGTGCTGTTCGGCAGCGTCACCGCGGCGGTGCGCGGCATGACCACGACCGAATTGGCCGAAACGCTCACCATGTATCAGATGATCTTTCTGACACTGTTTTTTACGCTGGCTCTGCCGTTTTTCTTTACCTGGCCGACATCGATGGACGCGTTGGCAATGATCGGCAATGGCATCATCAATGCGGTCGGCCAATACTGGTGGACACGCGCATTGTCGCTGGCGCCACCTTCCGCGGTCGGTCCGTTCTACTATCTCATGCTGGTGTGGTCGGCCGCTCTTGGCTTTGTGTTCTGGGGAGACGTGCCGACGCTTGCGCTGCTGGGCGGCTCCGCGATTGTGGTCGGCTCCGGCCTGTTCCTGCTATGGCACGAGACCGCCAAAAAACCGCTTGCCACCGATTAAGCCTGCACACATTGCCATCGCACCGCCATTGCGCCGTCAATCGCCACAACAAAATCCGAGGGAGTGAGATCGATGAGCCTGAATATCCGACGCGTCGTCACCGGCCATGACGATCAGGGCCGCGCCAAGGTGTTGATCGACGAAACCGTGAAAAACGTATCGTCGCAGCGTCCCGGTGCGCTCTACAGCGTGATCTGGTCGAGCGAGGGTTTCCCGGTCAATAACGACGGCGATGTGGATCCCTCCGGAAAGAAGATCGCCACGACCATTTCAGACGGAACGGTGTTCCGCATCGTGAGCTTTGGCCCCGGCGTGGCGCCACGCAATCACCGCACCGATTCGATCGACTATGCAGTCGTGATGTCAGGCGAGATTGACATGGACCTCGACGGCACGATCGTCCACCTGAAGGCGGGCGATGTGCTCGTGCAGCGCGGCACCATCCACAATTGGATAAACAACGGCAAAGAGCCGTGCATCGTCGCTTTCACGCTGATCTCGGCGAAGTCGGTGACCGCGGGCGGCAAGACACTTGCTGCGCAGGGTTAATTCTTCCGTCGTCCCCGTCGAGCGCACAGCGCGAGGGCCGGGACCCATACGCCGCAGTTTATAGCTAGGTCACGGCGTATGGGTCCCCATCGCAAGTCGGCTTCAGCCGACTTGCGCACTGATTGACGCCGACATCGGATATATCCGTGTCGGCCCGCGGGGACGACAACCCGGTGCCTCACCGGTCCAATTCCGGGTAGTGCCGGAATATCCCCAACTCGTTGAACGGAATGCGCCGCTCCGAGGCGAGATATTTCTTGATGCCGGGGCGCACGGCAACGCGGTCGCGAATGTCGACGATGCCCGGCAACTTTCGCTCAATCTCCTTCATCGCATGCGGGAACGCATAGCGAAGCCCTTCGACGAGCTGAAACATCGACAGATCGATATAGGTTGCCTTGCGGCCGAGCAGGTAAGGTCCCCCGCTCTTCTTCAGGACTGTCTCGAAGTAGCCGAGATATTTTGGCACGCGCTCGTCGAGGAAACTTTCCGCATAGCGTTTGGCCTCCGGCTTCTGGTCCTCGTAATAGAGCCCGGAACCGACCGGATGATGGGTATCGTGGATCTCCTTCACGAAATCGGTGACTGTGAGCTGCAGCTGATGCAGCCAGAGCCGGCTCGCCCCGTCGCGCGGAGCAAGTTTCAGGCGGGGACCCAGGTAAAACAGGATATTGGCGACCTGCGCGATCACCAGCTTGCCCGCTTTCAGGAACGGCGGCGCAAATGGCGGACGTTTGTCGCGCCCGCCGTTCATCATCGCAAGCATCCGGTCCATGCCGCCGGACTTGCGTGCGACATCGTCATAGGAGGAACCGGCATCTTCAAGCGCGAGCCGAACAAATTCGCCGCGGCCCTGGATATCAGGCCAATAGAACAGCTGGTAGCGCATGGCGACACCCATTTGCGGCGTCATGCCCGCGCTTGTCGCGGGCATCCACGTCGTCCATTCGGTATTGAAGCAAGACGTGGATGGCAGTGGAAGTCGAGTAAACCCGACTTCCACAACTCACAAATTGACCGCCGCAAGTCGGGAAAACCCGACTTGCGGTGACAAGCCCGGCCATGACAAATTCAAGCGCACTGGAGCGCGGCGTTTCAGCCCGTCTGTACCAGGCGAACAGACTTGTCGCTACCAACCACGCAGTTCCTGCCGGCGGCCTTCGCCTGATATAGCCGCTTGTCTGCGATCTCGAAAAGCCTGTCATAATCGATGGCATCGCGCGCGCAGGTGGCAATGCCGATGCTCACCGTCACTCGGGCATCCGGATCGCTGGCGCCTGCACCGGCAATGCGCCGCCGGATCCGCTCGGCAAGGGCGACGGCATCGTCCGGATTAACACCGTCCGCGATGACGACAAATTCCTCACCGCCGTAACGATACGTGAAATCGGATACGCGTGCGGCCGCCATGATGTCGAGCGCGATCCGTTTGAGCATTTTGTCGCCGGCGGCGTGCCCGAACTTGTCATTGAACGATTTGAAATGATCGATATCGACGAGCAGCAGCGCCAATGGACGTCCGGCAGCGGCTGCATGCTCGACGGCGCGGCGGCCATGAGCTTCCAGGGAATGCCGGTCGAGCGCGCCGGTGAGCGCGTCGCAGCCTGTGCGCGCCAGCAGATCCTCGTAGCGCTCGCGGTAGGTCAGCGTGTCGAATACGTCCCAAATGCGCGGCGCGTCGGTTCGGCGGCGGATCGGTCTTTCGAAATAAACCAGATAAGTGCCGGCGAGAGCCGTATAGAGCGCAACCGCGCCCATTTTGGCAAACCAGCCGCCGATCAGCACCTCGACGCCGGCGCCGGTCAACATATGGAGACCCGCAAAGAACGCCGCCTGGTCGAAGGTCAGCACCAGCGCGCTGGACAAAGCCAGCCGTGGAAATACCCGATCGCCGAACCAATCGCGCGAACGCTCATAGAGCAGGATGATGATGATGCAGTCGAAGAACAGGATCGCCGTTCCCCACACCATCAGCGCGCCCATCTCGTTAAGGAAGGCAAAATCGGTTGCGCGGCCGGGTGCCAGCGCCACTGCGACGTGTTTGCGCATGACGAAAGCAAGCGCAAACAGCAACACGTTGCCGAACAGGAGCCCGTAGATCGGCTGCCGAACGACTACTGCATCCTCGCGAATATAGAGGAGGAGCAGCATCATCAGTTTGCCGGTGAACAGAACGGTCGACCCGGGCGAGGTGACGATGCCGAACGGCAGCGAAACGTAGAGGATGCTGGCGAGGTAGGTCTCGAGGAAATGCATCACCCCGAGCGCGCAGAAGAATGCGCCAAGCCCGATGCGGGTGCGCGCCCTCAGCAGAGCGGACAGCGCCAGGAAATAGAGGAGCGCGTCTCCTATAAGGAGCAGAACGTTCTCGAGTTCAGGCATTATCGTCTGTCGCCGACGCCGCCCGACACAGCGTTAGGCTCCCCACCCTTTCTCCGGACATGGCCAATGAACCAGCCTGAATATCCGGACCCCGGACATCGATATCACGGACAATTCGCCCGAAAAAGCAAGAAGCGCGGGCAACGCGCAGAAATTCCACACGTTACCCGCGCTGAACTTGGTGTTCTTGGATATTCGGCGGCTAGTTGACCGCGAAGCAGTAAAGCAATCCGTCACCACCCGTGCTGCGCAGATCGGCCTGCGAACAGCCGCCTTCCGAACCTCCCGACGGATGCGACGAGTTCCATGACCTGCCCGCTTCGTCGTCAGTCGTGCCCTGCCGGTCGTTATGGCCGAGCATGCCCGAACCCTGCGTGCTGCTCGTATAGTTCTTCCAAGTCATGTCCTTATCGGCCGGAAAGGCTTTGCCGTCCGCCGTCGAGCCGGTCAGAATGTCATGCCGGTTTGGCTTGTCGCCGCGGCCGTTGATCACCTCGCCTTTTTCCGAAAGATTGTTTTGCTTGCTGAGCTTGTTATTGGCGCTGTGCAAGTCATCGACGCTGGTGGCGACGACCACGCCTTTGGCGTTCATCCAGGGACCCTTGCCGATGCGATCACGCGCGTTGACGGCACCGGCGCCTTGCGTCGACAGGTAAGCGTGCCAGGTCTTTGCGCCTGCGCCCGCCGATTGCGCGAGTTCCTGGCAGTGCTTGTCTGCGCCGGCTAGTCCGCCGAGGTCGGCGCCCTTGCCCGGCCCCGCGCTGGTCACAAAGAATGGCATATTCGCCTGTTGCGCTGGCGCAGGTGCAGCAGAAAGAAGCGCGAGACACGCAGCGAGTGGCACACAATTTCGAACGGCCGTCATATAATTACCGCCCGACATTGGCGAAGGCCCGTCGCCTTGCCATCGGGAGTGGACAACACCGACGCCGAATTTCTATTCCTGAGTTCACGTATCCTTGATGTCGCAACTTAGCCGGGCTTACCGGAATATTGCGCGTCGGTTACGGGCTCGAGCCAGGTCACGTGCTCGCCGCCCTCAGCCTCCTGCATCGCAATATGTTCCATGCCGTGCTCGGCGGTCGCGCCGTGCCAATGCTTCTCGCCCGGCGGAATCCAGACAGTGTCCCCGGCGCGAATCTCGCGCACCGGTCCGCCCCAAGTCTGCACCCGGCCGATGCCGGACACCACCGCGAGCGTCTGCCCAAGCGGATGGGTGTGCCAAGCGGTGCGCGCGCCCGGTTCGAATCGAACCCACGCCGACCGAATACGGGCCGGATCTGGCGCCTGAATAATTGGGTCCTGCCATACCGTGCCGGTGAAACTCGGAGCGCCCATCCGGCGTGACGGCCGCGATCCGCAAGCAATGATGTCCATTTCAGTTCCTCCCTGACGACGCAGCGCTCTAGCGGCTGCCTGCAATAGTCTAGCTTGACCCACATAAAAAAGCCCGGCGTCGCCGCCGGGCTTCGACTTCTAGGCAAACGATCGTGGGACGTCAGAGCGGCTGCAAATTGCCGGCGGCCTGCTTGCCGCGCTCGGTTACGATTTCGAAGCTGACCTTCTGGCCCTCGTTCAGCGAACGCAATCCAGCGCGCTCTACTGCGGTGATGTGCACGAACACATCCTTGGAGCCATCATCCGGTTGAATGAAGCCGTAGCCTTTTTGGGTATTGAAAAATTTCACAGTTCCGACAGGCATCAAGAGTTCCTTTCACGCTTCCTGTTGAACGCCCACGCGCTCATCGCGTCGGCGGTCACAAGCCAAGTTTTGGATTTCACTTGAGGCGCAGCCCAAAACCGGGAGCGTGGCAGCAAGGTGAGGCCGAAAACCAGGTTGCGGGCGGCGACATAGACGGATTTCGCTGCAACGTCAACGGTTCCGCATGCGATCGCCGATGTCAGATAACGTTTTATGAATTCGTAATCGCATCTCGCTAATGTCGTGCACGGCTTTGGCGCCAGTCTTAACAGATTGTGAAAACGCGGTGCGCCGGCCGAATGTGGCGGCGGCGGGGCAATATGCGCGGAGACAAACGGAAAGCAAGGCGCCACCGCATGCGCCATGACGCATGGCTCGTGCTCGACGGTGGCCAGCGTTGCGAATGTGCCTTGTCCGATATTTCGGATAGGGGCGCCCGCATCAACGTCCACGATTCTGAAACAATTCCCGACAATTTCCTGTTGTTGCTGGCGGAGAATGGCGCAGCGCGACGGCGGTGCCGTGTGATATGGCGCAAACCGCGTCAGGTCGGTGTAAAATTTGAAACGTGGCTCGATGAGCGCGTGCGGGCGACCAAGGCGCCCAAAGATAACCCCGGCGCTGAGGCTGCCCCAAAAGAAACCGAGCGCGCTGAAAGCGGCGCCTGATCCTCAATTCCTCAGGACTGCTGGATGGCCGAAAGGAGCCAATCGCCGCCGCGCGCGCGCATGAAGGTCCACAGTTCGGTGACTTCGCTGGGCGCGCCACCTTCGACAGTGCGTCCACTCGCCCGTTCGACCATCTGATCGACGAGAGCAAAACGCATCGCGACGGTCGCAAATTCGGCTCCGCCTTCGCGCCAGGCTTCCGCCAGGTCGCCCTGCTCAAGCCTCACATTACTGACTTTGTTGACAAGACCGCGGCTGGCGTTTTCGGCGAGCTGTTCGGAAAAATACGACAGCATTTCCGGCGTCACCTTCGCGCGCAGAGCATTGAGATCCTCGGCTGAATAGGCGGCCTGGATTTCGCCGAGCAGGCGTTCAAACGTATCGTAGTCCGACTTTCCGATCGTGAGCGGCTCGCCCGCGGGCGCATTGGCGGCGAACATGCCACCGAGACCGCTAAAGGAATGGCCCGTGGCCGGATGCGCGGCCGCGTAGGCCGGCGCGTTGCGGCGCTGCCACCAGGAAAACAATAGCCGCGCCACGATGACGATCAGCGCAATTTGCAGCACCAGGCCGAGCAGAGAGGCGAAGCCGGCCATGCCGCCGAACAATCCGTGCCCAAACAGAAGGCCGAACAAACCGGCGCCAAGGAAGCCGGCAGCAAGACCACCGAATAGACCACCACCGAATAGACCGGGGCGCGCTGCCTGACCAACTGTGCCCGCACTACCGGGCTGGGTGATGCTGCGCTGAATCGGGCTGGCTGTATTGGGCGCTGCCCGTGTCACGGGCGGCGCGGAAAACGTCCGCATGCCACGGCTGCCGCCGGAGAAGCCGCCGCCGGCGCGCGCATTCGCATCCGCGGCAAAGAGCACCAATACGGTCGCAATCGCGGCAAGCGCAACCAGAAAATGGCGACGAATCATAGGCGTTCTCCCGGCAAATCGGCAGTCAGAACAATATGCATGCCGGGAACATTTTGTAAGGGGCACGCATGCGCCGCAACGACGCGGTGGTGAAGGCCGACTTAGCCCCAATCACGTAGATATTATGAGTAGCGCGGAACAGGCCGCCACTCCCGGCGATTGGTTGTTGTGTCGACGTGAGGAGAGACCGGCCGATGAAAGCCCTGATTGCGATCTCGCTGCTTTTGGCCTCCGGCGCGGCCTCTGTTGCAAAACCCGCGCCCATCGAACGCCCACGGCCTACGCTTGCGCTCAACAACTCCGACATCAATACCGGTGCGGCCGGCGCCACGCAGGAGCGTGACTATTTTCAAGCTCCGCAACTGCAGTTTAACGCTGGCGGTTTTCCGTGCCGCTTGCCGCTGATCGTTTTCGATAAAACGCATCTCGCTTCGTCATGCCATTGACTTTCCTGCCGCTCCCGCTCCGGAACCGAGCGACGTTAAAAACGTTATTTCTCCGAACGTCGCAATGGCGACAACCTCGGCCGAATGTTCGGCCGCAGGCACAAACTATTGGGGCGCAAAAATGCTCGGTACGATCCTTGTTATTCTGCTGATCCTGGCGCTGGTCGGCGCTTTCCCGCGCTGGGGCTACAACTCTGGTTGGGGTTACGGCCCCTCAGGTATCGTCGGCGTGTTGTTGATCGTGGTGCTGGTGCTGGCGCTGACCGGTCGCGTCTAGCCCTGACTATCGCACCAACGTCTTCTTCACTTCGGCGACGAGTTGCTTCAGCGTGAATGGCTTGGCCAGGAACGCATATTGCTCCTGGTCGGGGAGGTTCTTGCTGAAAGCCTCTTCGGCGTAGCCCGAAACGAAAATAATCTTCACGTCCGGATCGCGCCGGCGCAGCTCCTTGAGCAGCGTCGGGCCGTCCATTTCCGGCATCACCACGTCTGAAACCACCAGATCGACATGGCCGTGCTTGTCGAAGGCTTCGATAGCCTCAACGCCATTGCCGGCTTCCAGCACGGTGTACCCGCGCGAGGACAGCCCGCGTGCGTTCAGTGCGCGCAGTCCTTCCTCGTCCTCGACTAGCAGGATCGTACCCTGCCCAGTGAGGTCGGCGGTCGCAGCACGCGCCATGGTATCGGCCGCCGACATCGCATCGGCAATCGCCGGGGCTTCCGCCGCCGGAATTTGCGCGAGCACTTCTTCGGCGCCGGGGACATGACGTGGCAGAAAGATCCGGAATGAGGTCCGCCCCGGTTCCGAGTCAGCGTAGATAAACCCGCCGGTCTGTTTGACAATGCCATACACCGTGGAAAGTCCGAGCCCGGTGCCCTTGCCGACTTCCTTGGTGGTGAAAAACGGCTCGAAGATCTTGTCGATAATGTCGGGTGGAATACCGGTCCCGGTGTCGCTCACCTCGACCAGCACGTAGTTGGCTTTGGGCATGCCTTTGTAGGCAAATTTGGCGCATTCTTCGGCCGACACGTTCGCCGTGCGCACGGTGAGTTTGCCGCCGTCCGGCATGGCGTCGCGGGCATTGACCGCCAGATTTACGATCACCTGTTCGAACTGCGAAATGTCGACTTTTACCGGCCAAAGATCGCGCCCGTGCACGATTTCCAGCGCCACTTTCTCGCCGATGAGCCGCTTGAGAAGCATGCCGAGGTCGCTCAAGGTTTCGGCGAGGTCGAGCACCTGCGGACGCAGGGTCTGTTTGCGCGAGAACGCCAGTAGCTGCCGCACGAGTGCGGCCGCGCGATTGGCGTTCTGCTTGATCTGCATGATGTCCTTAAAGGACGGATCGGTTGGCTTGTGCGCGTTCAGCAGAAAATCGGTCGCCATCATGATGGCGGACAGAACATTGTTGAAATCGTGCGCAATGCCGCCCGCGAGCTGGCCGACGGACTCCATCTTTTGCTGCTGCTGGACGCGATTCTCGAGCGTGCGCTGCGCCGTCGTCTCTAACGCGTAGACAATTGCGGCCTCGCCATCGCGATCTTCCTCCTCGACGGCAATGACGAAGAAATTGGCCCAGCGATCGAGGCTGCCGGTCAACGGCGCTTCCACCGGCGCAATATCGCTCTGCCCTTCCGCGGCTTTGCGGATCGCCGCTTCGAGCACCGGCCGGTCACGCTCGACCACGACCGACAGGATTGAACGGTCATTGCTCTTGAGCAATCCTTCGAAGGCACTCGCGAAGCGAGCATTGCTGCGTGCAATCCGGCCGGTCTTGTCGACTGTGGCAATTGCCATAGGCGTGTTCTGGAAAAAGCGCATGAAACGCACTTCCGCAGCGCGCTGCGGATCGCTGCCTTCGTCCTTTGCGCGGTTAAGGACCAGTGTACGCGAGGCGCCCGGCGTGCCATCGGCGCCGAACGCAACCTTGTGGAACAGGCGTACCGGCACCGGCTTGCCGCCCCGGGTCTTGAGATCGAGATCGAGGACTTCCGTTTTCACTTCACCGGGTGCCGCGCCGAATGTCGTGAGCAGAGCCGCGCCCTCACCCGCGACGATATCGCCGAGCTTGAGCGATCCGGCACCAACCTGCGCGAGGTCGTGATCGAGCCAGGCCGCGAGCGTTGCGTTCAAATAGACAACGTCGCCGGCAGCATCGACAGAGAAAAAGCCGGCCGGAGCGTGATCGAGATAGTCGATGGCGTGCTGCAGTTCCTGGAAGACATTCTCTTGCCGTTCGCGGTCGCGCGTGACGTCGGCTATTGACCACACCGTAATCCGTGCATTGCGCCGGTCCTCGGCGAGCGGGCGCACACGCAAGCGCAACCAACGGGCGCCCTCGCCGGCCGCTCCCGTAATCCGGACTTCCTCTTGCAGGCGGCGTCCCTCACGCGCGGCCTTGAGAAGCCGGTAGATCGATTCGGAAACGTCCGGATCGCCGATGAATACCCGTTCGATCGGCCGTACATCATGAATGTCGGCTGCGTCGATGAGATCGAGGTAAGTGGCGTTGGCATAAAGCACGCGGCCCGATTGGTCGGTGACCAGAATGCCGTCAAAGGCTCCGTCGACAACGGCCTTGAGCAGAGGATTGCCCTGCTCCCTGCCCGCAAACCTCATGATTCCGGAGGCCGTCGCGAACAGCGCGAATACTCCTACGGTACCCAGCGCAGCCAGCAACATCAGAACATAGGCTTCGACATAGTCGCCGCCGACAAAAATCAGGCCGCCGGCAGCGCCAATCAGGGCCGCCGCAACCAGGAGCACCAGGCTGATCGATCCAGCCGGTGCATTTTGGCTTTTGTCGAAGGCCTTGCGCTCGTGCCCTTCTGCACGGTCGCGCGCTTGTGTCAGCGCTGCCGGATCATCAATTGCCATAGCCCCTGAGTGCCTTAAGGCGCCCTATCGGCGCAAGGGCCGGACTCGGCGAATTCCGGCCATTGGATAACTAGTCCTTGTCATCGCCTGACCGACATCATGCGGCGCAGCCGCATGACATAGCCAATCACCTCGGCAACGGCTTTATAGTGCTCGGGCGGGATTTGCTGGTCAATTTGGACCGTAGCATGCAGTGCCCGGGCAAGGGGCGGATTTTCAACGATCGGAACCGAGTGCTCGCTGGCAACCTCCCTGATTTTCAGGGCCATGGAGTTGACACCCTTGGCGACGCAGACGGGCGCATCCATGCCGCGTTCGTATTCGAGTGCAATCGCGTAGTGCGTCGGGTTTGTGATGACCACTGCGGCTTTGGGGACTGCCGCAATCATACGACGGCGCATGCGGATCTGCCGGACCTGCTTCATCCTGCCCTTGATGGCCGGATCGCCTTCCGTCTGCTTGAACTCATCCTTCAATTCCCGCAGCGACATCTTCTGGCGTTCGTACCATTGCCGGTACTGGAAGAGGTAGTCCGCAGCAGCCACCACCGCGAGCATGGCGACAACGGCTCCGAGCAGCTTGAGCGTCAATGATAGAGATACCGGTATGATCACCGACGGATCGCTACGCGTGAGCGCTTCGAGTTGTCCACGCTCCGGCCACATCAGCGCGGTGAGTACGCTGCCGATCAGCAGCAGCTTGACGAGTCCCTTGCCGAGATTGGCAAGCGCCTGCTTGGAGAACAACCGCTTGAACCCGGCCGCCGGCGAGATCTTGGATAGTTTTGGCGCCAGAGCCTCGAAGGACCACACGAGGCGGTGCTGGATGATGTTGCCGCAGAGTGCCGCCAGCACCAATATCAAGAATGGAATGGCCACGGCCGCGATCATCTCGCTGCCGATTTTCTGGAATAACCGGGGCAACGCCGGACCATCCACGCTGATGTCGTAGGAGTTGGCAATAAGCCCGCGCATCGTCGCGGTCAGGTCTCTGCCCATCGTGCCGGAGAACGCCATCAGCACGAGAGCAGCGCCGGCAATCACAAACCAGGTGTTGACTTCCTGGCTTTTGACCACGTCGCCGCGTTTGAGCGCCTCATCAAGACGCTTTTGCGTCGGTTCTTCTGTTTTATCGGCATCGCCGAATTCGTCCGCCATAGGCGCTCCCGTTCAGCCGTGCGGCGCAAGTTCGGCAAGGACACCTTCGAGATATCCTACGAACGTCCCCATCATCGCTCCAATGACCAACAGGAGCAGCAGCAATCCGAGCAGGATCGACAGCGGAAGACCGATGAAAAAGACCTGCATTTGCGGCATGAGCCGTGACAAAACGCCTAGCCCGAAATTGAACAGCAATCCGAATACAAGAAACGGCGCCGAGAGCTGAATGCCAATACGAAATGCGGCGGCGATGATACGCGTCACGTGCTGCGCCGCGTCGCCCATGAGAGGAAGCTCGCCCGGTTGGAAGATCGTATAGCTGTCATTCATCGCCGCGATCGCCAAATGGTGCAGATCGGTCGCGAACACCAGCGTGACACCGAGCAGCGTCAAAAAATTTCCGACCAGAAGGCCTTGCTGGTTCTGCGTCGGATCGACGGCGGTGACGAAGCCCAGCCCCAGTTGCTGAGCGACGACTGAGCCGGTGACCTGAAGAGCGGAAATTGCCAACCGCGCGGTGAGACCGAGCACTGCGCCAATGACAAGTTCCTGAAACAGCAGCACCAGCACCGGCCCGAATGTCTTGAGATCGACTGCGTATGCCTTCTGGTGGGCGGGCAGCAGAATTGCAGTAAGAACCAGAGCGATCGCGAGACGCACGCGCGACGGTACATTCATCTCGCCAATGCCGGGCATAAGCATGAGCATTGCGCCGACGCGCGCAAAGGTCAGCAAGAAGGCCGTCGCCAGGGCCGGCAAGAATGAAATATCAATCCGCATTGGTCCCGTCCGCGTCTACCCGCTCACGATACGCGCCGCGATCCGCAACATTTCGGCGTGCATCTTCTCAGCCATAAACGGCAGTGCAATGAGCAATGAGATAAAGATCGCAAGTATTTTTGGCACGAAGGCGAGCGTCATTTCCTGGATTTGCGTGAGAGCCTGCAAGAGCGAAATAGCGACGCCGACTGCAAGTCCAACCAGCATCACCGGACTGGAGACAACGATGAGCGTATAGATTGCGTCGCGGGAAACATCGAGAACTTCGGGACCGGTCATGATCGATGCCTAGATCGGCATCTTCATGATGTCTTCATAGGCGGCGATGACGCGGTCGCGCACGGCGACGACGGCATCGATCGCAACTTCTGTCTCGGAAACCGCGGTGACGACATCGACGATATTGGCTTTTCCGTTAGCCGCTGCGCGGGTCTGCGCATCGGACTTGCGTCCCATTTCAGCGACTGCGCCAATTGCCTCCTTGAGCACTGAAGCAAAGCTCGCCTCGCCGTTCGTTTCGGCGCCGGGCTGGCGAACAAGAGCGAGAGAGGAGGAGTCGGACGCGATGCGTGCGACGCTGGCATAGGCGCTGGCGGCGGCGAGCGGTGAGGCCATGGTGGATTTACGCCTTTCAGGCTTTGAGGATGTCGATGGTGCGTTGGATCATGCGCCGCGTGGCGCTGATGACGTTGATATTCGCTTCATAGGATCGCTGGGCTTCGCGCATATCCGTCATTTCCACCAACGGATTGACGTTGGGATATTTGACGTTGCCGTTGCTGTCGGCGGCGGGATGGCCCGGCTCGTATTTCAGCCGGAAATCCGAGCTGTCGGTCTGCACTTTGCCGAGCTCGACCAACTGGGTGTCGAGCGTGCGATCGAGTTCGCTGCGAAAGGTCGGAATCTTGCGGCGGTAGGGATCTGCGCCCGGTCGCTGCGGCGTCGAGTCGGCATTGGCGATGTTTTCCGAAATGATTCGCATGCGGCCGGCCTGAGCGCGCAAGCCGGACGCCGCGATTGTGAGTGTCTTGATGAAATCCACCATTGCCCTCCTCAGGCGGCGTCTTCGCGCTTAGCGCTTGCCGAGCGCGGTCTTGATAAGATTGAGACTGCGGGTGTAGAGCGCGGTTGCTGTCTGGAAATCCATTTGGTTGGCCGCCACCTTCATCATCTCCTCTTCGAGGTTCACCGCATTGCCGGCTGGGCGAACTTCGAAATCGCGCGTGTTCGCAGCGCGGAAGGGCGATTTACTCATGCCGGCCCCGGCGATATGGCTATCCGCAGTGCGCGTAAGAGAAACGGCGGAGACCGTGCTGGGACTGGCGAGCGGCGGATCCTCGAATTTCAATGGGGCGAGGTCGTGCGCGCGGTATTTGGGCGTATCGGAATTTGCGACGTTTTCGGCCAGTACGCGCTGGCGGGCCTGCGACCAATCGAGTCGGGTACGCAGCATCGACAGGATCGGAATGTCGGTAATCGCCATTGTCGGCTCCCCCTAAAGACGTCCTGCACCGCAGAACCGTCGCACTAGGCAGACTTTGCCGGGGGTATGGTTAATGGGCGGTAAAAATGAGTTGCGGGAACTAGATGCCAGTCCCGCCGCCGCCGCTGAAATAGCGCGGTATTGGGCGGCGACCGTAAAATGCCACTTTATTTGTTAATACTCTGTTAGTATTCAGGGCGGCAAATAGTGCCTAATCAAGTTAACCATTCGGGCGATTCCCATCTTATGGGCAGCAGCACGAGGAACGGAGTGCTTTGATGTTCGAGAGCTTGTTCGGCTCGGAAATGCCGCTAGCGGCTCGCTTCTTCATCGCCTTTCTGGTGGTGCTGGCGCTTATCGGGCTGACCGCGTGGTTGGTACGCCGGTTCGGCGCAAGCCGTCTCGGTAACGCCACGCGTGGACGTCAGCCGCGGCTCGCGGTGATCGATGCCGCGACCGTCGACGGACGCCGGCGCCTGGTGCTCATCCGCCGCGACAACATCGAGCATCTGTTGATGATCGGCGGTCCAACCGATCTGGTCGTGGAACCGAATATCGTGCGCGCAGTCGGCGCCCGCGAAGTGGCACGCGAGCCGGCGCGCCCTGCGAACGAGCCAGCGGTGCGTGCTACGCCACCAATCGATAATGGCTGGCCATTGCAGCCGGCGGGCGAGCCCGCACCCGCGCCGTCACCCCGTCCTCCCTATCGTTCGGCTGCAACCGAAGAGCCTTGGCTTGCGGCAGAGCCAGGCGCGCGTGCGCGGCCCGCCGACAGCCTCACGGGGCTTGCTACCGAATTATCGGCCCGTCTCACCCCGTCCGATCTCGGCGCGCCTGTTGCGCGCAGTGAACCTCCGCCGCGCGCGCCAATCAGCGAACCCACCGCGGCGGCGGCCCAAGCCGATCACAATCTTGCGGAGATGGCACAACAGCTTGAAGCCGCACTACGCCGCGCACCGGTGCCGGAAAGCCGTCCGCCCGTGACTGATCCGTTGGCCGTTCAGATCGCGGGGGCCAAAGCCGCCGACATGTCGGCGCGCGGGCTTGGTCGCGATATAAAGGCACGCGTGGAGCCGAAGTTCGAGGCAAAGCCGGAACCAAAATTCGACGCCAAGCCCGAGCCCAAATTCGAAGTCAAACCCGAACCCCGCACCGAGCCCGCGGCAACGCCCGGCAAGAATCTCTACGAAAATCTCGAAGAGGAGATGGCCAGCTTGCTGGGCCGTCCGCCAGGAAAATCGTGACAGCCACTTCCGACCGCCGTGTCCGTCTTGTGACGGTGGCGGTCGGAGTAGCCGGGCTGATTCTCGCTGCGACGGCACCAGCCGCTGCTCAGGATATCAGCGTCAACTTCGGACAGGGCAACGGCCTGACCGAGCGCGTGATCCAGATGATCGCGCTGCTGACAGTGCTGTCGCTCGCGCCGTCTATCCTCGTCATGATGACGTCGTTCACCCGCATCGTGGTCGTGCTGTCGCTGCTACGCACTGCACTTGGCACCGCAACGGCACCGCCCAACGCGGTGATCGTGTCGCTCGCGCTATTCCTGACGGCATTCGTGATGGGCCCGGCCCTGCAGCGTGCATATGACACCGGCATTCGGCCGCTGGTCGCCAATGAAATCACGGCCGAACAGGCCTTCGAGCGCGGTTCACAGCCTCTGCGCGCCTTCATGCAGAAGAACGTGCGCGAGAAGGATCTGAAGCTGTTCGTCGACATGGCGAAGGAAGCCGAACCAGCCAAGCCAGAGGATCTATCGCTGCGGGTCCTGGTTCCGGCCTTCATGATTTCGGAGCTTAAGCGCGCGTTTGAAATCGGCTTTCTGCTGTTCCTGCCGTTCCTGATCATCGATCTTGTCGTCGCATCCGTCCTGATGTCGATGGGCATGATGATGTTGCCGCCGGTAGTGGTGTCGCTGCCATTCAAGCTGATCTTTTTTGTGCTGGTTGACGGCTGGAGCCTGGTCGCAGGCTCGCTGATCCAGAGCTATGGCGGATAGCTGTAGCGCAGGAATGTTCGCTAAGCTCATTCGCAATCGAATTAGAATGCAGAGCAGCGCTATTGCCGCAGCGCGATTGGTACTATCGCGCGCGTATGCTCATCACAGGTAACCGAGGGATCGAGCCAGTCGGCTCCGTGTCAGGCTTGACCGGCACACCGGCCGGCACTTTCGGCGGCAGTGGCGACGATCCTGCATCGCGCGTCGCGGGTGCATTTTGGCCAGGCTGGCCGGGCGGCGCTGTGGAATTTGCGACAGGGCCCTTCGACTTGTCGTCCGCCGATGGCGCAGCAGGCCCCTCGCCCGCCGCTCCAACTGGAGAGATCGCGGCGGATTCCGGATAACGCGCACGCAGGTCACGCAGGAAGGCATCGAGTGTATCGACGCTCGCCACCTTCTTGGCGATGTTCTGGAACTCAACACCGCTGGTCCCGATTGGCGCGGATACAATCTCGAAAGCGCGGCGATCCGGGCCGTCGGCAAATTTGGCTCCGTATTTTTCGCGCAAGCGTGCCAGCCCGATCGTTTCCTCGCCCAGCGCGTAACCGATTGCCGCGCGCAAAATATCGGATCGTTCGGTATCGTTCAAAGGCGCGAATTCGCGCCAGCGCTCGCCATAAAGCAGTTCAATCTGCTCTCCTGCCTCCCGCCAGCGCCGCGCCGCCCACAAAACGTCCGAGCGGAGCCGCAGCGCTTCGCGACTATTGATATTTGTGATCAATTCCAATGCCAGGTCATGCCGCCCAAGATTCGACATGGCGCGCGCTTCAAGCAGCAGCCGCTGGTCGCGTAAATCATTCGACAGATCCGCGACGCGAGTGGCCTGCAAGGTGGCGAGCGCGCGATCCGGCTTTCGGTTCATGAGGTAGACGACTGCAAGACGGGTCGCGACCTGTGAACGGGCGGCGCCTTGCAGGCGATGATCAACCTGGTGCTGAAGCAGCTCGGCTGCCTGGTCGAGGAGGTCGACGGATACCAGACGATCGGCGAGTCTTCGGATCATCTCGTCGCCACGGCGCCCGATCGGTGTCAGCTCACGGAAATCATAAAACAGGCCAAGCGCCTCGATGGGTGGCAGCGTCTCGCCCTTGCCGCCGAGGAAAAGGCTTTCGAAAGTGGCCGCTGCCTCGTCCTGAATCTTGCGGGTCATGTCGGAATTGGGATGCGCAAGCAGTGCTGTCCGCATGACGTGGAAGGCGTCGCGATAGCGGCTATCTTCGGTATAAAGGTGAGCAAGCAGCTTGAGACCTTCGGTTTCGGTCTCGTCACCGCGCCAGACAGTCGTGAGCGTTTCGAGGTCGTTTATGACGTCCTTGCGACCCATGCCGCCGGTCGCGAACGTGAGTACGGTCTCGCGCAGCCTCCCCTGCGCAGCGGCACGGCGGTCTTTCGATGCTGCCGCCGCGCGATAGCTCATAAGCGCATCCTCATTACGTCCAAGGCCTTCATAAAGCCGGCCAATGAGCACATTGACCGTTGGCTCAAGCTCCGGCGTTACGCCGACCGTCTCGAATTCATTGGCGAGCCGTGTGGCATTGTTAAAGTCGTGCACCTCGACAGCCGACCGAAGCGCCTCCTTCATCGCCATTCTCTGCAATTCAATCGGTAGGGCACCGATTGACGCGGCGACGGTCTTGAATATGTCACGCGCATCGGCCCAGCGGCCCTGACGGGCATAGGCGATCGCCCGCCAGATCGGAGCATCCTGCTGGTCACCAACCTGTGGTTTGGCCAATTCCTTGAGCGCATCTTCAGGGCGATCAAGCATTACGTCGGCAACTGCCGTGAGCACACTGCCAGTTACGTCTTCGGACCCGCGCTGATCGGAGAGCGCAACGTCGAGTACAGCCTTGGCCTCCGGCGCCATGTCTTTCGCAAGATAAAAGCGCGCAAGATTGAGCCTTGCCTGCCGGCGCTTGGTTAAAGGCGCCGCCGCGGCAAGCCGGATCAACTCCGACTGACGCGCATTGAAAGGCGCATCCCGATCGAAGCCCCAGAGTTGGGTATCGAAGGTGTACGCGCGGAAGCTGATCGAGACTTGCTGTTGGCCGAGCGAAGTCGCGGACAATGAGAGTCCGTCCGGCCGGCTGATCGTGATCTTGTCTGCCGCAAGCTCCGCCGTGACGTCGTCGGCAATCGGCTGCACTATAACGCCATGAACTGATGGCAGCGCCCGCAGCTCAACGAAATCCTGCTCCTTGAGGAACCCGCGCGCCGGCGCCAGCGCCGTAATCACCATCAGTCGATCGCCGACTTCCGGATCGCGGATTTTATGAATGGCGCGAGGGCCATCGAACGGTATGGCAATGGTTGCGCGATTTTTGGCGGCGACGCTGCGTGCGATGACAAGCGGGCGCGTGGGTACCGTTGCAACATCGGCGATATCGACGATCCAGCCGGGGCCGTCGGTTTCGACGCTGGCCATGCGCGGCCGCGTCAGTTTGATGCGCACAATCGCTGCGCCGTCTTCCGCGCGTTCAAATACAGCCTCCCGTACGCCATTCTCATTGTCGCTCCGAAGCGCCGTGAGGTCGATCTGCGCAGCACTATCGAATACAAGCCACAGTGCGTCGGCGCGATAAAAAACCGATGCGGGCGTCGGCACGGCGAAAGGAAATTCGATGCGAAGATCGTTCCCGGATTGATGCACGCCAGCCACCACAGTCGCTTTCGGGTTGGGTGCAGGCCGCTCGGATTCGGCGCTTGCAGCGGGTTGCGGCGACGTTTTTGGCGCGTCTATGGCGGCGGGAGCAGATGCGGCTGCCGCAGGCGGCGATGGGACGGACGCAGGCGGCTGCACAACGGGCGGTGGTGCCGGTTGCGGCGCTGCGGCGGCTGCATTCTCAGCTGTGGCGGGAGGTTGTGTCGGCGCGGCGGGCGCTGCTGCAGGAGCCGCGGCTTGCTGAGTGGCCGGCGCCACAACCGGCGCAGCCTGCGAGTGCTCGGCCTCTTTTGGTGCGGCGCGCGCAGCCATTGGCGCGGCAGGCGCCGCACCATCTGAAGGCGGCGCGGCTGCATCAGCTTTCGGCGCCACAGTTACTTTCGGTGCTGGTGTCGGCGGTGCCGCATCTTTCGCGGGCACCGTTTGCGGCGACGATATCGTCGGCGACCTATCCGAAGGCGCCGCTTGTTTCACAGCGCCGCCCTCTTCCGCTTGCTTCGGCTTGGCACCATCGAGGCCAATGTCGACCACGATGTTGCGATCCTCCCGGAACGCTCGAACTTCGGGCGTACCGCTAAGCGTAAAGACGACGGCGACAGAATCGAAATCGATTTCTGATTCAATCGATTTCA
Source organism: uncultured Pseudomonadota bacterium (assembly GCA_963762485.1). GTDB lineage: Bacteria > Pseudomonadota > Alphaproteobacteria > Rhizobiales > Xanthobacteraceae > Pseudolabrys. The sequence goes on from CAVXLE010000017.1 coordinate 351,665, forward strand.
GGGTCGGCGGCAGCGCGGCCTTGGCGTCTGCCAGATCCCAGTTGACCTGCTGATCAAAATTAAGCGTAAGCCTGCCGTCAGCGCGCTCGGGCACAACGTTGACTGTGCCAGGCATTGTAAAGACGTAACGGACGAAGGTCGGTTGGTTCGCAACTTTAACTCGAACGAGAGGCGGCTTTTTGTTCTTCTCGGCGGCTCGCTGCTGGTGCAATTGACGTTCGGCTTCGCGCGCCCGACGGACGAGTTCGTCGATCACCTCCTGCGGGAGACCCGGCATCGGGCCCTTCCATGTTTCGGGCAGGAGATCGACATAGAGCCGCTCACCCGCAGCGATCGTATTGACTTTCAATTTTCGCGTCAGTGCGATGCGGATCGCGCTGCCGTCGGGATCGCGCCGTGCCGCACTGATATAATCGGGAGCGTTGACGTTGAGGCGTTCGACCGCGATCGCTACCGGTTTGTTGAAGCTTATTACAATGATCGCACCGGAAATCCGCGCACTGGCCTCTACCCCTTCGTCGAACTGAAACAACAGTCTCAGGTAGCCGCCATCGACGACAGCTTTGACTTCGCCTTTGATCGGGTCGTCGGCACGCGCGGTGTGGACCGGTGCGACCGAGAGCAAGGAGAGCGATGCCAGCATGAAAGCTGCGGCCCACGCGCGGCCAGCGGAACAGGACCACGCCAGGTTACGCAGAAGCACCCGCTTCAGCCTGATTGGCAAAAACGTCATGAGGCGGTTCCCGCCGACACTACCGGTGGCAACAGCCTAAGGATCGGCGTTTAACGTGGCGTTAACCGTGGCGGTCAGTTCCCGGTCGGCGTGCCCTCGATTTTGGGCAGCTGATCGGGACTTTGCGTTATCGGCTTTGCGCTGGCTCTGTTAGCGAGCTCGACGGTCAGGCGCTCGGCCGCATCTGACGACATTTGCCCAAGTATTTCCGACATTTTACGCGGATTCATCTCGGTCGAAACATCCACCAGAATTTTCAGGTCGAGGCGGTCGAAGATTTGCGCAGCGTCCTTCGCCTTCATGTTCTCATACATAGAGACAATGCTTTTGAAGCGCTCAGTTCCCACCTTGTCGCGAGTTCCCATCGCGGTATTAATGCGGCCTTCCGCATCCTTGAGTTCGCCGACTTTGTCCTCCAGCCGTTTCTCGGCGGCCTTGAGCAAGCTTTCGCGCATCTCCAGTTCGCGGTTGCGGGTGTCGAGTTCTTGTCGGCGGCTTTGCAGGCGCTCAAGGACCGCGCGCTCGCCGGGTGAAGCGATGCGACCCGGCTCAAGCGGAATTGCGGCTCCAGCGACTTCCAGTTTTGGCGGATCCGGCGGCTTGTCGCTGACCTTGAGCGCCGGCTCACTCGACTTTTCCTCTGCACCGGCCGATCCAGTGATATCGCCGTTACGGGCTTCCTTGTAATTGAGCATATCTTGAGCCCAGGATTTTTTCGATCGCGGCACGTCGGACCTATCCTGCTTGTCGGGAATGATGGCCCCGGGATATTCCGGCACGCTGTCTTGCGTAGCGGGCTGGGTGCTGGACCTGTAGCGTGCCTCCATTCGCTCAGCGAACGTATAGCCGCCGTCGAAAACAAGACCCGACACTTTGAGCGCGAACAAGCTGATCGTGGCGAAAAGCACGATCGGAATTAGCCGCAGGTCGCGCATCAAGCGGATCATGCGGCTTGACCGCTCAGTCGTGAGCGCGTGCGATCGGCGAAGGCCTGTGCCGCGGCCGCCACGGCTTTGGCGTCCTGGACCTGGGCTGGCTCACTAGCCGGCCGCGTTACTCCGGCAATACGCACAAGGCGCGCCAATAGTTGATTGCCCGCAGTGAGGTGCAGATCGAGCTCGGCGGCAAGATGTTCGCCTCTCTCCAGCCGCTCGCTCAAAGCCTGCTCACCTTCCTGCATCGTTGACTTCAGGCCGGCGATAGCGCGGTCAGCGATTTCGGTAGCGGTGACCAATTCCGAAATGGTCGCACGCAGTGACTGCTCATCGGATTTCAGCAGCCGGAGCTGCTTGTTGAGCCGAACGCAATACAAGATCGTGAGCAGAAGCAGGATCGAGACCATGGTCTCGACCAGGAATCCGTAGTGGTAGCTCACGGTACCTCCATTGGACTGGTTGTCTCGTCTGCTTTTTCAAACATCGCGAACGTGGTCCGCGGTTTGCGCAAAGGCTTGGCGACTCGGACGGCAACCCGGTCGCCAACTCGTCCCATGCGGCCCTCAGTAAGCGTGATATCGCCGCAGCGCACAGTGACCATCGCATCCGGCTTGATCTCGAGCATGAGCGTGTCGCCGACATTGAGACCCATCATCTGGCGCAAAGGCAGTCGAGCCTCGTACAGCACGGCATCAACGCCGATCTGCGCCTGTCCGATTTCGGTCGCGAGATGCCCTTCCCAGATTGGATCGCGGCCGAACTTTTCGCCCATGAACATCTGGAGCAGGACGGCACGGATCGGCTCGATTGTTGCGTATGGAAGCAGCAGCTCAATCGTACCGCCGCGATCTTCCATATCGATGCGCAGCCGCACCAAAATCGCAGCGTTGGCTGGCCTGGAGATTGCGGCAAAGCGCGGATTAGTTTCGAGTCGATCGATGTTGAACTTGACCGGCGATAGCGGCTTGAACGCGAGCTCGGCATCTGCCAGCACAACTTCGATCATACGCTTGACGAGATTGGTCTCGATTGTTGTATACGGCCGTCCTTCAACTCGGATTGTGCTCTGTCCGCGCCGGCCGCCGAGCAATACATCGATGATCGAATAGATCAGGCTCGAATTGACCGTTGCCAGCCCGAAGTTGTCCCATTCCTCCGCCTTGAATACGGCCAGAATTGCCGGCAACGGAATTGAATTGAGGTAATCTCCGAAGCGCACCGAGGTAATGCGGTCGAGCGAGACTTCGACGTTATCGGACGTAAAGTTGCGCAAGCTGGTCGTCATCAGCCGCACGAGGCGGTCGAAGACGATTTCCAGCATCGGCAACCGCTCGTATGAAACCATCGCCGAGTCGATGATGGCGCGGATGCCGGAATTGTCGTTAAGAGAGACATCGGCCAGGCTGAAGCCCAGCAGGCTATCGATTTCTTCCTGATTGAGAATACGTTCAGCACCGCCTTTAGCCGACTGCAAGCCGCCGCCGTCATCGACCATCGCAGCCCATTGGGCTGCTGCTTCCTCAGTGCTACCGGGGGCTGTCGGAGCTTCCGTATTCGCGGGAGTCCCGCTTGAATCCGACTCCAACGCCAGGCCCCACTCCGCAGCCAGCGCGTCTTGGTCGATTTGGTCTTTTGTCGCCATTTTTAGGAACCGCGAACCTTCTTGTTATGGAGTCGTCACTGAACGACGATCTCCTTAAACAAAACGGCCGTGACACGGTTAGGAGCAACCGCGGCGTTTACACGGCGAGTCAATTCTTCCTTGAGCCGATAAAGGCCGGCAGAGCCATCAAGATCAGTCGGTCGCAACTCGCGCAGGTATGTCTGGAATGCGTCCATAACCCTGGGCATAAGCGGCTGGATTTGCGGAACGAGAGTTGAGTCCGGAAGTTCGAGCACAATCTTGACCTTGAGATACTGAGTTCGGTCTCCCCCGGCATTCGACAGATTGACCAACACATCGGGCAGATCGACAAAAGTCGCAGGCTTGGCGGCGACGGGTGGTTCCTTGTGGCTCGGTCCCTTAAAGAAAAAATAGGCGCCGCCGCCACCACCAACGAGAACCAATAGACCCGCCGCGCCGATGATCATCCACTTCAGCGGCGGCAGCTTGAATTTCAAAAAGCCAAATTTCGACTTTGCTGCCGGCTGTTCGTTTTCACCTTCCGGCTTGTCGTCTTCTTCGACGTCCGCCTGCTTCGCCTTGGCTGCCATGAATGACCCCGGTTCGCGACATTGGGCGGGCCGGCATATGTCGCCGTTCCGCCCAAAATTCGCGGCTGCGCGACCTCACGCGCCCCTAAGATCGAAGGTAGGTCCGTATGGTTAACAGATACTTTCCGACCGGAATCTTTTGCCGGGTGAGCCGCCGAAGCGGTTCTTTTTGCCTCGGTCCCAGCAGTCAATTTTATCGTAAGTATCTGAATTATAATCAGTTTATCTGTTGGCACGGCGGCTGCAATACCCCGATCAGCCGTCGGCTTGGGAGAGCTTACGGCAACGATGCGGACTAAGGCCGGCCTCGGGAGGGCCGAACCTTGCCGAACTGCAAGGGGAGTTACCGATGCAGAATGCACTTCTGGTCGGACTGTCACGCCAGGTCGCGCTTGGGCGCGAATTGGACGTGGTTGCCAATAACATTGCTAACCTCAACACCACCGGCTTCAAAAGCGATGGCGCGGTGTTTGAGGAATTCATCAGCCCGACCGCGCGCGGCGAAACTTTTTTGGGCGCCGATCGCCGGGTGAGCTTTGTTCAAGATCGCGCAACGTGGATCGACCTTAGTCAGGGACCTCTCGAGCGAACCAACAATCCGTTGGATGTAGCTGTTAACGGCAGCGGATTTTTGGTCGTGCAGACGCCGCGCGGCGAGCGCTACACACGCAACGGCGCCATGCAGATTAACAATAACGGCGAGCTGGTCACCAGTGAGGGCTATCAGGTGCTAGGCGCATCAGGCCCCATTACGTTTCAGCCCAAAGATCGCAACATCACGATCAGCGAGGACGGCACTATCAGCGTGCGCGAAGGAAATAACGCTGCGACCGAATCCCAGCGTGGCCAACTGCGCATCGCGAGCTTTGACCAGCCTGGCAGATTGCAGAAAGACGGCACCGGCGTCTTCCAGGCGCCCGCAAATCTCACGGCCCAGGCCGACAAGACCTCGCGCATTGTGCAAGGCACGATCGAAAAATCCAACGTGCGCTCGGTAATGGAAATGACGCGCATGATCGAAGTGACGCGCACCTACACTCAGGTCGCCGCCATGCTGTCGCAGCAGTCTGACTTGCAACGTACGGCGATCGAGAAGCTCGCCGAAGTACCAAACTGAATGTTGGTGGCGGGAGAATAGCCGATGCGAGCGCTTCACACAGCGGCAACAGGGATGATGGCCCAGGAACTTAATGTTCAGGTCATCTCCAACAACATCGCCAATATGCGGACCACTGGCTACAAGCGCCAGCGCGCGGAATTTCAGGACCTCTTGTACGAATACGTCAACCGCGTTGGTACACAGACCTCTTCCCAGGGCAATATTCTTCCTGCCGGAATTGAACTTGGGTCCGGCGTTAAAACAGTCGGCACGCCACGGCTGATGAGCCAAGGTGAACTGACACAGACCGGGAAGGACTTTGACCTGGCCATTCGAGGCGAAGGGTTTTTCAAAATTCTCCTGCCTGACGGCCGCACGGCCTATACCCGCGACGGTTCCTTCGAGCTCGATGCCCAAGGACGGCTGGTGACTGCCCAAGGCAATCTCGTGCAGCCCGGTATCACAATTCCGCAGAATGCAACCTCGGTCTCCGTCAATACCCAAGGTCAGGTATTCGCGACGGTACCCGGTTCGAATACGCCAAGTCAGGTCGGACAGCTTGAACTGTCGATCTTCGTCAACAAGGCTGGCCTGCAAAGCATGGGCGACAACCTGTATCTGGAAACGCCAGCGTCCGGCGCGCCTCAGAACGGCAACCCCACGACCGAGGGTTTCGGCAATCTACAGCAAGGGTTTCTCGAACAGGCGAATGTCGAGGCGGTGAGCGAAATATCAGATCTGATTGCCGCCCAACGCGCCTACGAGATGAATGCAAAGGTCATTACCGCCGCCGATCAAATGCTGTCGGCCACCTCCAACCTGATGCGATGAGGTTTCGCCATGATCCGCTCAATCCTTGCCGCATTCGTAGCGCTCGTTGCGATAAGCACTTCCGGAAACGCGCAAGTCGCCGGCCAACCCGTTCCGGAACGGCCGAAGTTGAAATCGGAAGCAATCATAAACGGCGATATCGTGCGTATCGGCGATCTCGTCGAACATGCGGGAATTGTTGCATCTGTGCCGATTTTCCGCGCTCCCGATCTTGGCTACACCGGCACCGTTTCGGCTGACGCCGTTATTGAGGCGGTCCGCAAGCATGCCCTCATTGGTGTTGACGCCACCGATGTGCAGGACATTGTCGTGACGCGGGCGAGCCGGACTATCCCCGCCAATGAGGTCGAACAAGCGATCAGCCGAACGTTGTCGGCGCGATTTGATCTTGGCCCCAGCAAAGACATCGTCGTGAACTTTGCGCGTGATATACGCGCGATATACGTCGAACCCTCCGCCAAGGGCGAGCTGCGGGTCACTCACATCGACTTCGACACACGCAGCGGCCGCTTCGACGCCACGATCGAGATCCCCGCCGGCGCCGGCAAACGCAGCACAACGCAAATCTCCGGCCGCGCGACCGCTACAATTGAGGTTGCGACAGCCGCACGAACGCTCGATCGCGGCGCCGTTCTCAAGGACTCGGATGTACTGATGGAGCGGCGGCCGCGTGCTGAAGTCGGCCGGGACGCAATTTCTAAGCGAGAGCAGGCCGTGGGCCTGGCCGCGCGCACCGGTCTACAACCCGGCCGTCCTATTCGCACCGCCGAGCTGATGAAGCCCGATCTGGTTCAGCGCAATGAGACCGTGACCCTGATCTATGAAGTGCCCGGCGTTGTGCTCACGATACGCGGCAAGGCAGCCGAAGGCGGTGCCGAAGGCGACGTGATCAATGTGCTCAACGAGCAATCCAAGCGGACCGTCCAGGGCGTCATCGTCGGACCGGGACGCGTGGTCATAAATAATGGTTCGCCGTTGGTCGCCTCCAACTATACGACGAAGTCCGCCGCCAATGCCGATACGCGCTAGTTCCTGAGTTTGCACTTTTTGAATGGCCATGAGGAAACAAGGCCTGTCGCTTCGAGTTCTGGATTCAATTCAACCACGACACGGGTCCCGTGCACTACCAGTGAAAGCAAAGTCATGAAAGTTGTCACAGTTGTGCGTCATGCGGTTTTAGCCGCGCTCGCAAGCGCTCTGCTCAATGGTTGCGCGGCCATCGACCGTCTCAAAACCATTGGTCAACAGCCTCCGTTGACATCGGTCGACAATCCGACCACGCGCCCAGGATACAAGCCTGTGCAGATGCCAATGCCGGCCGCTCAGCCCGCGGCCTACAATCCGAATTCACTCTGGCGCAATGGCTCCCGAGCCTTTTTCAAAGATCAGCGCGCGCACCAGGTCGGCGATATTCTCACGGTGAAGGTCAATATCACCGATAAGGCCAATATCGATAACGAGACCAAGCGCAGCCGAGCGATGACCGAAGACTCCGGCATTACCAATTTCTTCGGCAAGCCTAAAGTGCCGATCATGAATACGCCTGTGCCAACGCGCATCTTCACCGCCGATTCCAATACGACGCAGGACGGCAAAGGCTCGGTAAACCGATCCGAAGCATTGCAGACGAACGTCGCTGGCGTCGTGACGCAGGTCCTGCCAAACGGAAATCTTGTCGTCGAGGGCAAGCAAGAGATCCGTGTCAACTTCGAAGTGCGTGAGTTGATTGTAGCTGGCATCGTGCGGCCAGAGGATATCGAGAGCGACAACACTATCGATTCGACCAAGATCGCTCAGGCCCGTATCGCGTATGGGGGACGTGGTCAGATTACCGACATGCAGCAAAACCGCTATGGCGAACAGCTATTCGACGTTCTGCTGCCGTTCTAGTTAGTTGCGTAAGTTTGGTTTTAGGCCTCCCGCGCCGTATTCGCATCGCGCGAGCGTAAACGGCGTCAACGACGCGGTCTCCGGCTGCTCCCCGGCCGGAGGCCGCGTGATTTTTTGGGCCACATATAGAAATGCCCGGCCTTGAGCCGGGCATCGCCACATCGCAAATCGGACGTCGGAATCTCAGTCGTCGCGGTAGACGCGTTCACGTCGCTCATGTCGCTCCTGCGCTTCCACGGACAGCGTCGCAATCGGGCGCGCTTCCAGCCGGCGCAAAGAAATCGGCTCGCCGGTTTCCTCACAGTAGCCATACGAACCGTCATCGATCCGCGTTAACGCCTCGTCGATCTTGGCGATCAATTTGCGCTGGCGGTCGCGGGCGCGCAGCTCAATGGCGCGGTCGGTCTCCGAGGAAGCGCGGTCGGCGAGGTCAGGATGATTTTGATTTTCTTCCTGGAGGTGCTGCAGCGTTTCCTTGGCCTCCTTGAGGATGTCTTCCCGCCAGGTCAGCAGCTTCGCGCGGAAATATTCGCGCTGGCGCTCGTTCATGAACGGCTCCTTGTCGGACGGCCGATAGTTCTTGGTTTTGGCCAACATCCCACCTACTCCCTGGTTTCTTCTATTTTTCGGCGCGGAGTCTCCGCCCGCTCCGCGCGGCAGGCTTATATACGCCCACCAACCGGCGGACAATAACCAAGTAAGACCCGCCACTTTTCAGAATTTAAATGACAGTTCAATGACTTCGGGCAAAACCGGGGCTCTGAAGAGCTTGAGCGTAAGGCTAGCGAATGCCGGCTTTGGCTAGCTCCACCGCAACGCGCAGCTCGATCTCGCCGAGCACACCGTCGAGGCCTGTATCGCCCGACGCATCGGTTAGGCCCTCGGCAGCTACTTTCAGACGCGCTAGCGTGGATTGGTCCACACTTCCATCGAGCAGGCCGATTTTGAGTTTATCGAGCACATCAAGCGCGTTGCGGCCCTTGGCGACGGCGCGCTTCTTGCGCTCTGTTGGATCTTCAATCCCTTGAAGGGCAATCAACGCATCCATCGTCGAGATTGCGCGCAATGAGGCCGCGGCCGGGGAACTTCGGGGCGCCTCCTGCTCGCTGACCGTGAAGGTGCCACCGTCGGCGCGGCGGGCAGTCGTCGGCGCCACCGCCCGTGCGGTTCCATTTGGTCCGTAAATGCGCATGACCGCTAGCCCCCACCGAAAATGGATCGGTCCCCGAATACCGTAAAGCCTGCTCTGGTATGGTTAATACGCGGTAAAAACCCGGCAAAAATTACCGCTCAGGGCCGTTCATGCCCCCTCGCCGGCGCCGGCCTGGTTTAGCGGCAACCGGAAAACTCAAGCGTTGCCAAGCCCTTCGGTGACGAGTCGGCATTGGCACGCCGTTCGCATAGCCATTGCAGTCAACCGTCACATTGGGGAGCAGTGATGACGAGGACTTTGCAGGCCGCATGCCTGGCGGTGGTCTTAGCGTTGTGGGTCCCGGTTAGCGCCGGGGCAACCTCGCGCATTAAGGACCTCGCGAATATCGAGGGCGTGCGACAGAACCAGTTGATCGGTTATGGCTTGGTCGTCGGGCTAAACGGCACCGGCGACACCCTCAACAACATTCCTTTCACCAAGCAGTCGCTCACGGCGATGCTCGAGCGGCTCGGTGTGAACATCCGCGGGCAAACGCTGCGCACCGGCAACGTCGCCGCGGTGATGGTGACGGCCAACCTGCCACCCTTCGGTACTCAAGGCACCCGCATCGACGTCACTGCCTCCGCGCTAGGCGATGCCAAGAGCCTGCAGGGTGGCACCCTGCTGGTGACGCCACTGCTTGGCGCGGATGGAAACGTTTATGCCGTTGCACAGGGATCACTGGCGATCGGCGGATTTCAGGCCGAAGGTGATGCAGCCAAAATCGTTCGCGGCGTGCCAACCGTTGGCCGTATCGCAAACGGTGCGCTGATCGAGCGGGAGATCGAATTCACTTTGAATCGCCTGAGCCAACTGCGCATGGCTCTACGCAATCCCGATTTTACCACCGCCAAACGAATTGCGGCCGCGATCAACGACTACATCGGTGCGCCAACAGCGGAACCGCTGGATCCGTCCACCGTCGGCATCACCATTCCCCCTAAATATCAGGGCAACGTCATCTCACTACTGACCGAGGTGGAGCAGCTTCAGATCGAGCCAGACCTTGGCGCCAAAATCGTCATCGACGAGCGGTCGGGCATCATCGTCATGGGCCGCGACGTGCGAGTATCGATGGTGGCGGTTGCGCAAGGCAATCTGACCGTCACCATCTCAGAGACTCCGCAGGTGAGTCAGCCGTTACCATTCACGCGCGGCGGCACCACAACCGTGGTACCGCGCACCCGCATTGGTGTGCAAGAGGATGGGAAGAAGCTTGCATTGGTGAAGGAAGGGGTCTCGCTGCAGCAACTCGTCGATGGTCTAAATGCGCTTGGCATCGGTCCGCGCGATCTGATTGCAATCCTACAAGCAATCAAAGCCGCAGGCGCGATCCAAGCCGACATCGAGGTGATGTAGTGGCAAGCACATTCTCCCTTCCCGGCCCCGGTCTAAAGCCGCTGGATCTGCTCACAAGCACCGAGGCCCCGAGCAAGCTCAAAGCATCGGGCCCAGCAAAAGCGCGCGCGGCGGCACAGGATTTCGAGGCGGTATTTCTGAATTCCATGTTCCAAAACATGTTCACCGGAATTAGTGGTGAAGGTCCATTCGGTGGAAGCGGCGCCATCGGAGTTTGGCGCTCCATGCTGACCGACGAATATTCCAAATCGTTCGCCAAAGCTGGCGGGATAGGGATAGCCGACCAGGTCTATCGTACGCTGATGGCGCAACAGGAGGCACGCCAATGACTTCGCCCGGCGCGAGAAAATCCATTACCGACTCAATAGAGGCCGAAAAAGCCATCGCAAATTTGGAAAGCATAATGGACCGGCTGGAGCATACCGTCACGGCAGAAACAGAGCGTGTACGCGCCGGACGACTCCACGAAGCAGCGAGCCTGGGTGAGGCCAAAATTGAATTCGCGCGCCTCTATGCCATCGAAAGCGACTGCGTAAAGACGGCCCGAAATGCCATTGCGCGGCTGGCACCCGAAGCACTTGATCGTCTGCGCCGACGGCACGAGTTTTTTCAAGGTTTGCTGCGAACAAACTTGACGGTGCTGGCAACCGCGCATGCCGTTTCGGAAGGAATCATCCGCGGCGTATCGGGCGAGCTTGCCCGCAAACAGGCACCATCGACCTACGGCGCTTCAGGACGAGCGCAGGCGCCAAGCACCAAAGCAAGTCCACCGCTGGCGATCAGCCGCACACTCTGACTATTCGTTCTTCGAAGATATCATCGGGGGCGCCGACGGGTGGCGCGCTCGAGGCGAAGCTATGCGGTTACCGATATTTTCAGACCCGTCACCGTGTCGATCTGCGTACCATCAGACATGGTGAGAATATTATTTTTAGTGTCGAGGTAGGCACCATTCGCCATTTGAATGATCGACGCAGTATCTATGACTTTTGTCCCCGTCGTCGTGTCGATCTGCGTACCGTCCGACATCGTCATGATGTTGCTGTTGGTATCGAGGCTCGACCCATTTGCGAAGAAAATGACGGGGTCCAGTACATTCTTCGGCTGCACCATTTGCTGTGTTGCCGAAAGCGCGTCCATCAATTCCTGCTGCTTCTTTGCACTTTGCTGCTGTGCATTCTGCGTGGCTATTTGCGCAAAAAGACTGGACGAGTTCGTGACGCTGTTTTGCGAAATGAGCGCAAACGCGTTTGCGGTGTTCTGGCTCGAACCGAGAAATGAATTGATGCTGCCGTCGCCACCCGAATTGGCGAGCATACCCAGGAGACCACCCTCGTTCGCCTGGTTCTGGATTGCGGTGAAAGCGTCGCCGAGCCAAGTCGAAGCGCCGCTCGCGCTGAAGAGCGAACTATAATTGACCGCGGTTGGACTTATGACTGAGGACATACCGAACAACGCATTTGAAGTGCGACAGAATGCACCGAAAAAATTAACAAAGTCTGACCGTTAGCAAATCGCTAACCATGTCATCTCACGGAGGCCGCTCTCCCCAGCTCCTAACTTTGAGGTCATCGGGGGCACTTCAATTGCGACTGCTTGTTAACCATGAACTTTTACTGGCCGTTTGGCGGTATATGCGATGAATTTTCCGATCCACTGGATCGACACGTGTGTAACTGCCAGTACGGCAAATAGACCAGAAAGGTACGTAAGATGTCTGACATCGTTCTATCCGCAGGCGTGCGGTCCAACCTGCTGCAGTTGCAGCAGACGTCGGACTTGATCACGCAAACTCAGACCCGGCTGGCGACAGGCAAGCGGGTCAACTCAGCGCTCGACAACGCCATCAACTTCTTCACCGCCCAGGGCCTCGACAACCGCGCCAACGACCTGAACTCGCTGCTGGACTCCATGTCCAATGCGATCAACACGATTCAGGCGGCCAACAATGGTATTTCGGCGATCACCAAGCTGGTGCAATCGGCGGAATCGCTCACCAGCCAGGCCAACCAGACTTCCGACACCACGGTGCGCGCGAGCTTGGCTTCGCAGTTTGACTCGCTCGTGACCCAGATCGGCCAGCTTGCGACCGACTCGGGCTTCAACGGCATCAACCTGCTCGCAGGCAATACGCTGACCGTCGTTCTGGACGAAACCGGGAGCTCGAGCACCAGCGTGACCGGCGTTGACTATACCAACGCGACCACCGGTCTTGGCATCGCTGCGTCGGCCAATGCCTGGGCCAACGCTGCCGATATTACGGCCGCGACCACCAACCTGACCGCCGCCCTCACGACGTTGCGTTCGGAATCACAGACCCTCAGCGCGAACTTGTCGACTGTGCAGATCCGTCAGGACTTCACAAAGGCGACAATCAATACGCTGCAGACCGGCTCTGCCGACCTCACGCTGGCCGACTCGAACCAGGAAGGCGCCAACTTGCTCGCCTTGCAGACCCGCCAGCAGTTGTCGACCACAGCTCTGTCATTGGCCTCGCAAGCCGACCAGAACGTCCTCCGGCTGTTCCGCTAAATCATATCGACATACAACACTGGAAAACGGCGGCCTTCAGGCCGCCGTTTTTTTTCGTCTCGCGAGATTGTGGTTAATTAATTATTAAAATGCGCTTTTTAACCGTCTATCAACCCTAACGTTTCATTATCGCGCCTGATCGATTTGGCCCTAAGCAGGCAAGGAGTCTGCCATGAGTGACATTGTACTTTCAGGCGGTGTCCGTTCCAATCTTCTGCAATTGCAGCAGACATCGAATTTGATCACGCAGACGCAGACACGGCTCGCTACGGGCAAGCGCGTCAATTCCGCGCTCGATAACCCGATCAACTTTTTCACCGCTCAGGGCCTGTCCGTGCGTGCCAACGATCTCAACGCCCTGCTCGACGCCATGTCCTCTGGCATCAATACAATTCAAGCCGCCAATAACGGCATATCGGCAATCACCAAGCTGGTGCAGTCGGCGCAGGCGCTGGTTAGCCAGGCTCAGCAAACCGCCGATACGACCGTGCGCGCAACGTTGGCCAGCCAATTCGACGCCCTGTTGCCTCAAATCGATCAGCTCGCGGCAGACTCCGGCTTCAATGGCATCAATCTGCTCGGTGGCAACAATCTCACGATTACAATGAACGATGATGGCACGTCGACCGTAGTGGTCACCGCCTACAACGATACTGCCGCCGGCGACCTTGCAATCGCAGGCTCCACGAACGCTTGGGCAAACACCACCGATATCACAGCGGCCGGCGCCAACCTGAAAACAGCGCTGGTGACTCTGCGGTCTCAAGCGCAGGCGTTGAGCTCCAACTTGTCGACTGTGCAGATCCGCCAGGAATTCACCAAGGCGATGATCAACACGCTGAATACCGGTGCCGACAGCCTCACGCTGGCCGATAGCAATGAAGAGGGCGCAAACCTGCTTGCCCTGCAAACCCGGCAACAATTGTCGACCACCGCGCTGTCGCTGGCCGCGCAGGCTGACCAGAACGTGCTGCGGCTGTTCCGTTAATTACATCGACGTAAAGCGGCGGAGGCAAATCGTCCCGCGCCGCGCCAGGTCAAATAGGCGGCCGCAAGGAGCGGCACTAAATGGGTCTCAAAGTTGAACTGAAAGCAGGCGAGCGCTTCATTGTCGGCGAGTGCCTTGTCACGAATGGCAGTCAGCGCACCAGGCTATTGATCGAAGGCGATGCGCCGATCCTGCGCGAAAAAGACATTATGACCGCGCAGCAGGCTAATACGCCAGCCAAACGCATCTATCTCGCCGTCCAGCTGATGTATACCGCCCGCGATCCGCGGCTGCATCACGATACGTATTTCGTCCTGATGCGCGAGCTTGTCCAGGCTGCGCCGAGCACTTGGCCGCACATCGTAGCTGTAAGTAATCACATTTTGGCAGGTGAAATGTACAAGGCGCTCAAAAGCGCCAAGGCCCTCATTGCTTACGAAAAGGAGCTTGTCGACAATGCAACACGCGGCAGCACAAACTTACGGCGCGGTCGCCAAACAGACCGCAAATCCGCGTGAGCTGGAAGCAGATCTGCTTCTGAACGCGGCCGCACGACTGCAAGCGATCCACGATGGTTGGGACGCCAAGCGGCCCGAGCTTGATGCCGCGCTTGTCTACAATCGCAAGCTCTGGTCGATTTTCGTGACCTCGGCGACTAGCCCGGAGAATCCGCTGCCGGCAGGTGTCCGGCAAAATGTCGCCAATCTGGGGTTATTTGTTTTCAATCACACGTTGGCGATCATGGCCAACCCGCGGCCTGAAAGCCTCGGCTCGTTGATCAATATCAATCGCGAATTGGCGGCGGGACTGCTCGGCCGCGCCTGAATTGCAAACTCAGCAGCATGAAAAAGACCGCGGTCAAACCGCGGTCTTTTTCTAACGCCAATAGGCGCGGGCTGCCGGTTAAAATCGATTATTTAATGTAGTTCACCAGACTGGTCTGGAACAGCATCGAAGTGATCTGCATCGACGCCTGCATACGTGTCTGAAGCGTGAGAAGCTTCGCGCCGACGTCCTCATTCGATACGCCGTCAATTTGCTGCAAAAAATCGTTCAAGGTGGATCTGGCTTGCTGGTGCCGGCTCTTGGCCGCCTTTAGCGAAGTTTGGGCGCTGGCGAGATCAGTCTCGATATCGGCGATGCTCTGCTGACCGGGCGCACCGAGGTTGACGGTTAGCCGTTGGTCCAGCGCGGCGCTGAGGCCTACACCATTTGGGGTGGTTGACGAGATCGTCACGGCAGCGAGCGTTGCGACGTTCTGCACCAGATTGCGGATGGCTTGCTCATTCGCGCGGGCACCATATGAAACCGACAAGGACTGATCGATACGTGCCGTGGCAGTTGAACGTGCCGGGTCGGTGCCGGTCTCGCCCGTGTACCAGATCACCGTATTTGCGGCAGTGCCGGGCACCATGCCGGTCGCCGCATAGAACGGTGGTGACCCGCCTACACGTTGGGGCGGATTGGTGGCATCGGCATTGAAGAAATCGTTTGACGCCGCGACTGCGGACGCGGCCGTCAGAGCCGTACTGCCAAGCGTTCCGATCGCGGTCGTGAGCGCTGCCTGGAAATTAGCGGCGGTTTGCGCAGGCGTGGCGCCTATCGTGAACTCGTTGGCACCTGGCGGTGAATCGGTCGTGGCGGTCAGCGTTAAATTCTCGCTGGTGCCATCGGGCAGATTAAATCGCAGGGTGGCTGTTTCGCCTGGATTTGGCACAGCTGAAAAATCAATGCTCATCGAGGCAGGCGAGCCGCCCGGCCCAGACGCTGTGCCGCCGGTCAGATTGCTGGTGATCGAGGCCAGCTTGAAACCAAACGGTGATGCTGAATCTTCGTCTACCTGCACTGACGTGGCGGTCGGCGCACTGATGACCAGCCGGCCAAGGCCATCGACGCCAAGGTCCGCCTGGTTACGTTCCGAGATGAGCTGCTTGAGGCCGGCACGGGTGCCATCGCCGTTTAGAATGTGATCGAGCGTTTCCACTGCCGGCTGATCGGTAGCACGGCCTGAGAATAGATAGCGGTCGCCAGCCTGGGAATTGAGCAGACCAATCAACTGGTCGAGTGAAGACAACGCGGTCTGTTGCGCCACCTGCGCGCCGCCGCCGTTACTGACGCCGTTGGCCTGGACCATCGCAGACTTCACCGTACTGGTGACGTCGATCATATTGCCGAGCGCCGTATTCATAAGATTGGTGCGGGCCATCACATTGTCGATGGTGTCGTTGAATCCGCTGATGGCAGATAATTGCGCATTCAGACTGACTGTGACGCCACGATCAATGCCGAGACCGGCATAAGTAGCCGATTTTTGACCGGTGCTAAGCTGCCGCTGCAAATCATCAAACTGCGCGCGCATCTGCACCATTTGCTGTATGGCGAGCTGCGATTGGGCTCCGATTGAGGAAACGCTCATGTCATCCTCACATCTTGATCAGGGTATCTAACATATCCTTCACCGCCGACAGCACGCGCGCATTCGCGGAGTAGGAATTTTGAAGCGAGAGCAAGTTCGCCATCTCCTGGTCGACATTGACGCCGGAAGTATCGTTGAAACGCTGCTGCAGCGAATTGAGGACCACGTCCTGGCCTTGCTTCAGGTTGTTAGCCGAACTTGCCGCTTCGCCTTGCTGGCTGATGACCTGGCGTAAATAAGTGGTGAGTGACCCGGTAAATGGCGCAGTCACGGTGCCGATACCAGTATTCGGTGAAAACGTCTGTGCGGCCTGGGTGAGTTGCTGAACAATGAAGTTGGGCCGGGTGTTGTCGCCGGCAGCCGTACCAGCTTTATAGGCAATTAGGGTGGAGGGATCGGCCGCGACCGCGGGGTTGATGGCAATGCGGCCCGCCAGGCCAATGCTCTCCGAACCACGCGAAGTGATTGCCCCGGTGTATAGCGTCGACCCATCGGTAAACAGCGGAAATTCCGCGCTGCCACCGGCAAGCGAAGTAACGGTCGCAGTCGCTGAAACGGAATTGACGACTGTATTGCCGAGGCCATCGTCGAGGACTTCGAGTGTCGTTCCCGCTGGGTTCGATGCCACCATGCCAGTCCCGGCGAGCGCAGCATTGATCTGCGTGATCACCGAGCCCATGCCGCCGGCGAAATCGATGCCGAATACCGTGTCATTCCCCGCGGCGGTCGCAGTGTTGGACAGCGGCAGAGCGGAAGGGTCGTCGACACGCACCAACGTCATGGTGTGCGGCGTGTTCGTCAGGGTGTCGGTGTAGTTGATGGTGACCGTATTGCCGGCGGACAAAGCGCCGATATCGACATCGAACCCGTTTTGCGGTGGGGCAGATACCGGCGTGCCCGCGGTTATCTTGTCAGAAAGCGCTGACGCCATGCCCGCAGCGAGTGCATCAAGCTGATTTTGCGCTTGCACGAGGTCCTGGTCGCGCATCTGGAGATAAGCGGCGATCGTCCCGGAGCGAATTGCACGATCCTGGATCAGGTCGACCGGAGCGCCCGAAGGCGGAATAAGCGTAATGGTACCGACGCCACGATCAGCAGGATTTGCGCTCCAGTGCGAAGCCGGCGTTATGGTACCGACGGCGTCAAAGCTTAACTGCGCCGCTTGCGTGCCGACAATCTGAATTCCCGAATTGGTGAAAATGCTGACCTGATTACGGTCGCCTTGCTGAACGTTGATGTCCATCAACTGGGACAACTGATCGATATAAGAATCGCGCTGGTCCAGCAGGGCTGCGGTGGCGCTGTCGCCGGGTGTCGAGGCCGCAATTTGCTGGTTGAGGGTAGCGATCTGAGCCATTGCGCCGTTGGCTTTGTTCACGGCATCTGAGATTCCAAGCTCCGCGTTCGCACGCAATCCCTGAATATTGTTGCTGAGTTGATTGAGCTGCTGCGCGAGCAGCTGCCCGCTGTTTATGACTGCGGTGCGTGCCCCAGGATCATCCGGACTTGTCGAAAGGACCTGAAGTGCAGACGTGAAACTGTTGTACACCGACTCCAGTGCGGTATCGGCGCCTGGCTGGCCATAGAGGTCCTGCAATTGGGAATACATCCGCGCACGAGTATCGGCAAAAGAGGCGCCGGCGTTTTCGACACGCAGCTGGCGCTGTATGTATAGGTCAATCTCGCGCTGGATATCGCTGACGCGAACTCCGATGCTGCTGCTGCCGCCCGTCGCGACTTGATTGACAACCTTGCGCGTATACCCAGGTGTATCAGCATTGGCGACGTTGGCCGCGACCATCGAGATGCTGGCCTGATTGACCTGCAGACCCGATAGCGCGGAACTGAGCGCTTGCGTCAGACTCATATGCCGATCTCAATTACTCGAGATGCGCGTTCTTGCCCGACGTTCACGACATCTACCGTATTACGTTCAAAAGATCTTGCGACATCGAGTTGGCCGTCGTGATCACCTTGGTGTTCGCGGAATAGGCCTGTTGCGTCACAATCAATTTGGTGAACTCGGTCGCAATATCTGTATTCGAGGCTTCCAGCGATTGTCCGATGATCTTGCCCGATGAACCTGCGATCGCCGGGCCGGACTCGTCCGTCAATTGATAGGCACCGCCGTCGAGGGCCTTCAGATTGTTGGGACTGTTAAAGTGGACCAGCGGCACCTGAGCGAGTGCAACATTTTGCCCATTGGAGAAATTGCCAATGATATCGCCCGCGTCGCTGACAGAGATCGACTTCAACTGACCGGCCGCGAAACCGTTCTGCTGCAGGTTATTGACGGTCGCCACACCGCTGGTGTTGGAGAACTGCGTGACGCCGCCCGTGGGGCTGCTTATCGCGATATTGCCGAGCGCGGTCCCGTTGATGGTAACGCCGGTGAGCGTCAGGTTGGTAATCGGAGGATTCAATTGGCCAGTTGAATCGAATACGAAACTAGTGCCCGAATTTTGCCATGCGACCTGAGCGCCGGTCGCTGTCGAATTTGTTTGATAAAACAGCTCCCAGGTATCCTGGCCACCGGCAGCGACGCTGTCTGTCTTGGCCCACCGCAGCTGGAGATTGGCTGGTGAGCCAATTGGGTCATAGATCGTCACCGAGCCGCCATCGATCGATTCGTTGACGAAGGTCGCTACGTCACTCCCGACAACAGTTCCCGTTCCGGCAATCGTGGGATTTGTACCAAAGTCCGCAGGATTAAGCAGTTCGGAGTTCGGCGTCGTCGGAGTAAAGGCATTCGTAGCCGGTTTTGAGGGAAGGTTGATCCCATAGTTGATCTGGGTTGTCGCGCTTGCAGGCAAGAAATTGCCCTGAAATTGCAATGGGGCGGCAACGCTACCGACCGGATTGCCAGTCGTCGGATCGATCGGGATGCCTTCGAGAAAATAGCCGGCGCCGTTGACCAAATACCCGTTCGCATCCAACTGGAAGTCGCCGCGTCGCGTATAGCTGTCGATGCCGCCAAATAATGGCTGGCTCCCGTTGAACCCGGTCGGCGCTTGCACGATGAAATAGCCATTGCCGTTGATTGCCATGTCCGTGGTGGACGTTGTGCTTTGGATTGTGCCTTGGACATTGTTCGTCGCGCGCGAATTGGCGATCACGCCGCCGGCGATTTGGTGCGCGGGCAGCGAGTCTCCTGGAATGAGATCCGCGAAGTTGGTGTCGATGCCCTTGTAGGCCGTCGTCTGAGAGTTCGCGATGTTGCCGGATATATTTTGCATGGCGAAGGATTGCGCCTGCAAACCACTCACCGCAGTCGTAAGAGCGTCGAACAAACCCATGACTTCATCTCCGCAAACGAGATACGCCGCCCCGGCTGGGGCCCTCAAAACGAATTCATGGGCAGTTCATCGCAATCGCCGTGCCACATAGATTAATTAGTATAATCAATAGCTTATATCGATGAAGACACCCCGAAGCGGGTGTGTCCACGGGCGCTTTCTTCCGTAACGCGGCAGTTTTTGCCGAGCTGAAATTTTTGAAGGACAAGAATTTTGTGAGCCGCGCGCGCGCAAGCAATCTCAAGAAGCGCCAGCAGATTCCGGCAGGAACTTCATCGCGACGCCATTCATGCAATAGCGCAGCCCAGTCGGCGGCGGGCCATCGTCAAACACATGACCGAGGTGACCGAGACAGCGCGCACAATGTACCTCGGTGCGCGTCATAAAAAACGAACGGTCAGTTTTGGTATCGACCGCGTTCGACAATGGTTGGTAAAAACTCGGCCAGCCGGTACCACTTTCAAATTTGGTATCGGAGGAGAACAAAGGCAAATCGCAGCCGGCGCAGACGAACACGCCCTTGCGTTTCTCTTTGTTCAACGGGCTGCTGCCGGCGCGCTCCGTACCGTGCTGGCGCAATACCATGTACTGGTTCGCCGTGAGCCGCTTGCGCCAGTCCGTATCCGACAAATTACGATAGTCGATGGTATCGCTCGCGGTCATGGGTTCTGCCTTGCCAAATTTAACGGCCGCTGAAACCGCTGAAAGCGTCAAGCCGGCAGTTAGTAGGGCACGCCGATTTATCATGCGCAAGACATAGACGTTTTCCGCGCAAAGGCTAGTCAACTCGGCATCAACTGCCAATCACGTTGATGCGAGGACAGTCTCGGCCCGAATTTGGTAATTGAGAACAGCGGTCGCGCGGCGGGCAACTGGCCGATTTAGGCCGAAACGCTCTACGCAACCGCCAACCGTGCGATGCGTGGAGTCCCTTCCCTCACCGTCTCACGCCAGAGACGGTCATCGGGCCTGATCGGATAGGAGCTATCCCACTCTGCGAGCTTCTCTCTGTAAAGCGAAATATATGCTTCGTCGGAGAGCGCTTCGATGTTCTCGAGATCGAGCCCAAGGCCGATCTCATGATAGATGTCCAGATTATGCAAATCGGGCACGGGCAAAGTCCCGCGCTTAAAATCACTCCACATCTGCCGGTAAAGATCCTCAAGCGCGCCGACAAGCCGTGGCGTATCGAAAAGAAGACAGTTGTCGCGGCCGGCAACGAGTTTGGTCTTGATTGCAGCCAGCTTATCCCGGTTGTGCGCAAGCTCGATCGCTTTCGCCACATAGGCTTCCGGCGTCTGACAATCGAGTTCTTCAACACCCGCCGCGCGGACCACGGATGCGCAAACTCGGGCGGCAAAAGTCCGCCCGGCAAACGTCACGATCGGCACGCCCATCCAGAGAGAATCGGCGGCGGTCGTATGGGCCCCGTAAGGACTGCTGTCGAGAAAGAGATCAGCAAGCGGATAACGTGCAAGATGTTCAGGATTGGGCAATTTCTGAGCGAAAACGATGCGTTCGGGAGCAATCCCGGCCATGGCGGCCGCCTGGCGTAGCCGCTCATTGGCCTCGTCCGTAGCACTGAGCAGCCAAAGCACGCTATCCGGGACACTGCCGAGAATCATCATCCAGCGGCGGAAGGTACGCGGGGTCGTCTTCTGCATGCCATTGAGCGAGCAGAAGACAAAGGCGTTTTCCGGAAGCCCTGCATCCACGCGCGATGGGCGCTGTGCAGCGACGACCCGCTTTCGGTCGTTCGGCTGGTAACATGGCAGCCGCAGCACCTTCTCTGAAAAATAGATTTCATGCTCCGGCGGAATGATCGCGGAATCGGCAATGATGTAATGGTGATACGGCGTCCCCGTCGTGCCGGGAAAGCCAAACCAGTTCACCGCGATCGGTGCCGGCCTCCGGGCGAATACCTTGGTGCGCGCATCTTTTGTGTAGCCATTGAGGTCGACAAGAATATCGATTCCGTCGGCTGCAATCTTTGCGGCTGCCTGAGCATCATCGAGATTGTTGATATCAGTCCAATGATCGACGGCCTTCATGGTGCGCTGTTGGGTGGCGTCGGTAGCATTGATGCCGCAGTAGTAGGCGAAGACCTCGACGTTTTCCCGATTGTGCTGCTCAATGACATCGGTCATGGCGAAACCGACGGCGTGTGCGCGTAAGTCCGACGACACATAGCCAATACGCAGCCTGCCCCGATCGTGGCGGCCGGCCGGCGTATGCTGCATGGGCGCCGGCATGCCAATCGCCGTTTTGGCGTATTTGTAAGCCGTTGCCAACTGGAACATGGGATCGTCGGCGAGGCATTGCAGCGACAGCGACGATATTCCCGTCAGCAGATGCTTTCGGCTGACGTGTTCCCACTCGGCGAGCACCGGCCATTTGCACTGCCGTTGCCGCAATGAAATCCAGTGCTGCAATACCTTGGGCTGGTGGGGGTTGATGTCGAGGCTTTGCTTGAGAGCGTCTTCGGCGGGCGCATCGTTGATTGCAGCCTCCAGAACACGAGCGATCTGCTCCAGCGCAGTGACCTTGTGCGCGACGGACTCACCGTTGATGGCAGAAAGATCCTGGACAAGCTTAAGCCATTGCGTGACCGCCGCACCGGTCTGCCCGCTGTCCTCGAATACGCGACCGAGATTGATGTAGCTCGGCCGGAAATCCGGCCTCAGCCGAATGCACTCCTGGAAGGCAATTATGGCGCCGGACCGGTCCCCGATATCCGCCAGAACGACGCCGTAGTTGAAATACACCGCATGCAACAGACCGTCGCTTGAATTGTGCGCAATCCAGGTCTTGTACAGGTCGGCGACAAACTGCTTCTGACCGAATGATTCCAGCTGAGCTGCGCAATTGACCAGGTCAGAGATTGGAAGCTGATGGCTTATCGCCCGATTCAGCGCGTTCTGGAAAAGATCTGTTGCGGCGTTCAATTCGGCAGGCTGGGACAGCATGATGACGTCCTATAAGCGTTGAAGTTGCGAACGCGATACGGCCGTCAATGCAGGCCGCTCAGGATACGCATTACGCTACGCGCTACAGTACGCCTCTACTCGGCAGTTGCTTGGGCCTTGTTGGGAGGCCCAAGCCACTTGTACGGACCAACTCATTACCCGACGAGAGTTAGCAAGGCATTCAATTGAGCGATCGACATTGCGTTGATCTGTGCCGGAGTGAATGCATTGCCCTGCGTCGTGGTCAACGAACTGATTTCGGTCGTCGTCAACCCAGCGATTGCCGCTACGCTGATCGCAGGTATCCCGGTCGTGCTGGTCAGCGCATCGAACTTGGCCGTCGACAAGCTGCCGATCTGTGTGCTGGTCAATCCGCTGACCTGAGCGCCCGTGAGCGCACTGATCTCAGTCGTCGTCAATTGACCAATCGCCCCGACCGACAATGCCCCGATCTCGGTTGCGGTGAGCGTGGAGACCTGGGTCGAGGTCAGGTTGCCGAACGCGGTGGTGGTCAGGCCGGCGACCTGCGCGGTGCTCAGCTTGGCGACGCTGAGCGCATCAAGGTTGGTGGTGCCGATGCCGTTGAGCTGGGTCGTGGTCAGGCCCTGAACCTGCGCGCTCGACAGCGCCGCGATCTGCGTCGTGCTCAGGTTGTTGAGCACCGTGGTGGTCAAGGTGCCGATCTGTGCGGCGGTGAGCGCGGTGGCCTGCGTCGTCGACAGGCTCTGCAACTCGGTCGTGGTCAGCGTCAGGCCGTCGATCTGCGTGGCGGTGAGCGCGTTGAGCTGCGTGGTCGACAGGTTCTGCAACTCGGTCGTGGTCAGCGCACCGAGCTGGCCGGCGCTCAGCTTGGAGATCTCGGTGGCGGTGAGCGTGGAGACCTGCGTCGAGGTCAGGTTGCCGAATGCGGTCGTGGTCAGACCCGTGAGCTGCGTGGTGCTCAGCCTGGCGACATTGAGCGCATCAAGGTTGGTGGTGCCGATGCCGTTGAGCTGGGTCGTGGTCAGGCCCTGAACCTGCGCGGTCGACAGTGCGCCGATCTGCGTCGTGCTCAGGTTGTTGAGCACCGTGGTGGTCAGCGTGCCGATCTGCGTGGCGGTCAGCGCATTGGCCTGCGTCGTCGACAGGTTCTGCAACTCGGTCGAGTTCAGCGTGCTGATCTGCGCGGCGCTCAGCTTGGCGATCTCGGTTGCGGTGAGCGTGGAGACCTGGGTCGAGGTCAGGTTGCCGAACGCGGTGGTGGTCAGGCCGGCGACCTGCGCGGTGCTCAGCTTGGCGACGCTGAGCGCATCAAGGTTGGTGGTGCCGATGCCGTTGAGCTGGGTCGTGGTCAGGCCCTGAACCTGCGCGCTCGACAGCGCCGCGATCTGCGTCGTGCTCAGGTTGTTGAGCACCGTGGTGGTCAAGGTGCCGATCTGTGCGGCGGTGAGCGCGGTGGCCTGCGTCGTCGACAGGCTCTGCAACTCGGTCGTGGTCAGCGTCAGGCCGTCGATCTGCGTGGCGGTGAGCGCGTTGAGCTGCGTGGTCGACAGGTTCTGCAACTCGGTCGTGGTCAGCGCACCGAGCTGGCCGGCGCTCAGCTTGGAGATCTCGGTGGCGGTGAGCGTGGAGACCTGCGTCGAGGTCAGGTTGCCGAATGCGGTCGTGGTCAGACCCGTGAGCTGCGTGGTGCTCAGCCTGGCGACATTGAGTGCATCAAGGTTGGTGGTGCCGATGCCGTTGAGCTGGGTCGTGGTCAGGCCCTGAACCTGCGCGGTCGACAGTGCGCCGATCTGCGTCGTGCTCAGGTTGTTGAGCACCGTGGTGGTCAGCGTGCCGATCTGCGTGGCGGTCAGCGCATTGGCCTGCGTCGTCGACAGGTTCTGCAACTCAGTCGAGTTCAGCGTGCTGATCTGCGCGGCGCTCAGCTTGGCGATCTCGGTTGCGGTGAGCGTGGAGACCTGGGTCGAGGTCAGGTTGCCGAACGCGGTGGTGGTCAGGCCGGCGACCTGCGCGGTGCTCAGCTTGGCGACGCTGAGCGCATCAAGGTTGGTGGTGCCGATGCCGTTGAGCTGGGTCGTGGTCAGGCCCTGAACCTGCGCGCTCGACAGCGCCGCGATCTGCGTCGTGCTCAGGTTGTTGAGCACCGTGGTGGTCAAGGTGCCGATCTGTGCGGCGGTGAGCGCGGTGGCCTGCGTCGTCGACAGGCTCTGCAACTCGGTCGTGGTCAGCGTCAGGCCGTCGATCTGCGTGGCGGTGAGCGCGTTGAGCTGCGTGGTCGACAGGTTCTGCAACTCGGTCGTGGTCAGCGCACCGAGCTGTCCGGCACTGAGCTTGGAGATCTCGGTGGCGGTAAGCGTGGAGACCTGCGTCGAGGTCAGGTTGCCGAATGCGGTCGTGGTCAGACCCGTGAGCTGCGTGGTGCTCAGCCTGGCGACATTGAGCGCATCAAGGTTGGTGGTGCCGATGCCGTTGAGCTGGGTCGTGGTCAGGCCCTGAACCTGCGCGCTCGACAGCGCCGCGATCTGCGTCGTGCTCAGGTTGTTGAGCACCGTGGTGGTCAGCGTGCCAATCTGCGTGGCGGTCAGCGCATTGGCCTGCGTCGTCGACAGGTTCTGCAACTCAGTCGAGTTCAGCGTGCTGATCTGGCCGGCGCTCAGCTTGGCGATCTCGGTTGCGGTGAGCGTGGAGACCTGGGTCGAGGTCAGGTTGCCGAACGCGGTGGTGGTCAGGCCGGCGACCTGCGCGGTGCTCAGCTTGGCGACGCTGAGCGCATCAAGGTTGGTGGTGCCGATGCCGTTGAGCTGGGTCGTGGTCAGGCCCTGAACCTGCGCGCTCGACAGCGCCGCGATCTGCGTCGTGCTCAGGTTGTTGAGCACCGTGGTGGTCAAGGTGCCGATCTGTGCGGCGGTGAGCGCGGTGGCCTGCGTCGTCGACAGGCTCTGCAACTCGGTCGTGGTCAGCGTCAGGCCGTCGATCTGCGTGGCGGTGAGCGCGTTGAGCTGCGTGGTCGACAGGTTCTGCAACTCGGTCGTGGTCAGCGCACCGAGCTGGCCGGCGCTCAGCTTGGAGATCTCGGTGGCGGTGAGCGTGGAGACCTGCGTCGAGGTCAGGTTGCCGAATGCGGTCGTGGTCAGACCCGTGAGCTGCGTGGTGCTCAGCCTGGCGACATTGAGCGCATCAAGGTTGGTGGTGCCGATGCCGTTGAGCTGGGTCGTGGTCAGGCCCTGAACCTGCGCGGTCGACAGTGCGCCGATCTGCGTCGTGCTCAGGTTGTTGAGCACCGTGGTGGTCAGCGTGCCGATCTGCGTGGCGGTCAGCGCATTGGCCTGCGTCGTCGACAGGTTCTGCAACTCGGTCGAGTTCAGCGTGCTGATCTGCGCGGCGCTCAGCTTGGCGATCTCGGTTGCGGTGAGCGTGGAGACCTGGGTCGAGGTCAGGTTGCCGAACGCGGTGGTGGTCAGGCCGGCGACCTGCGCGGTGCTCAGCTTGGCGACGCTGAGCGCATCAAGGTTGGTGGTGCCGATGCCGTTGAGCTGGGTCGTGGTCAGGCCCTGAACCTGCGCGCTCGACAGCGCCGCGATCTGCGTCGTGCTCAGGTTGTTGAGCACCGTGGTGGTCAAGGTGCCGATCTGTGCGGCGGTGAGCGCGGTGGCCTGCGTCGTCGACAGGCTCTGCAACTCGGTCGTGGTCAGCGTCAGGCCGTCGATCTGCGTGGCGGTGAGCGCGTTGAGCTGCGTGGTCGACAGGTTCTGCAACTCGGTCGTGGTCAGCGCACCGAGCTGGCCGGCGCTCAGCTTGGAGATCTCGGTGGCGGTGAGCGTGGAGACCTGCGTCGAGGTCAGGTTGCCGAATGCGGTCGTGGTCAGACCCGTGAGCTGCGTGGTGCTCAGCCTGGCGACATTGAGTGCATCAAGGTTGGTGGTGCCGATGCCGTTGAGCTGGGTCGTGGTCAGGCCCTGAACCTGCGCGCTCGACAGTGCGCCGATCTGCGTCGTGCTCAGGTTGTTGAGCACCGTGGTGGTCAGCGTGCCAATCTGCGTGGCGGTCAGCGCATTGGCCTGCGTCGTCGACAGGTTCTGCAACTCGGTCGCGGTGAGCTGATCGATTTCCGAGGACGTAAGCTTGCTTATCTGGGTTCCGGTCAGGGCGCTGACTTGCGTATTCACAAGGTTTTGGATCTGCAGCGTCAGCAGGGCGCTAATGATGGTCGGGGAAAGGGCTGCAACTTGCGTTGCAAACAATGCCTTGATATCGGTTGAATTCAACGAGTTGACTTGGGCGGCGGTCAGCGCGGCCACCTGCGTCGTCGCAAGAGACTGAATATCGGTGGTGGTAAGGCCTTGTACGACGGTGGTCGAAAGACCGGCAATCTGGTTGGGCGTGAGCGCCGAAATAACAGTCATCTAACGCACTCCTGTGCGACAAAATTTGTCCTGCCGGCTCACCCATCGCGAATGGATGAAGAACACCCCGACCCTTGCTTCACGCAGATTTGCACACACAAGTTAATCCTCTCTAACTCGGCGACGCGTGTACTGCCGCTTGCAAGCCGCTTGTTAATTGGCTTGTTAATCTGTTTTAATTTTTTACTTACCGGGGCTTCGGCGCATCAAGACTCGCCTGTGCCGAATGTCATCTTCTCGCGAAGAAGATTGAAAAAGGAATCGCTTAGAGCAGGTCAGAGGTTGCTGGCGACTTGCGACACCGCCCGCTAACCTATTGGTGACGCCAACGGACGCCCGATAATGTCCCGCGAACTATTCGAGCCGTCACGGAAAGGTTGTCCTATCCCGATGCGAAACGAGTATTTTCATGAGATTTGACGGCACCAAGGCCTACGTCGCGACCGACGACCTCAAAGTCGCGGTCAATGCCGCGATCACCCTTGAGCGGCCCTTGCTGGTCAAAGGTGAGCCTGGCACCGGCAAGACAGTCTTGGCCCTGGAAATCGCCAAAGCGATCGGAGCGCCACTCATTGAATGGCACATCAAATCCACCACCAAGGCTCTGCAGGGCCTTTATGAGTACGACGCGGTCTCGCGGTTGCGCGACAGCCAACTCGGTGAAGAACGTGTTAAGGACATTCGCAATTACATCAAGCGCGGCAAGCTATGGGACGCTTTCGTTGCCGACGAGCGGCCGGTGTTGCTCATTGATGAGATAGATAAAGCCGACATCGAGTTTCCCAATGACCTGTTGCAGGAGCTCGATCGGATGGAATTCTTTGTCTATGAAACGGGCGAGACGGTGAAGGCGCGCCGCCGGCCGATTGTGGTCATCACCTCGAATAACGAGAAGGAACTGCCGGACGCCTTTTTGCGCCGCTGCTTCTTTCACTACATCCGATTTCCCGATGCCGAGACCATGCGCGCGATCATAGAAGTGCATTTTCCCGGTATTAAACAAAGGCTTGTCGCGGAAGCCCTGCGGCTCTTCTATGAAATTCGCGACGTGCCGGGAATGAAGAAGAAGCCGTCCACGTCGGAGCTTTTGGACTGGCTCAAGCTGCTGATGGTCGAAGACATCGGCCCAGAGACCTTACGCGAGCGCGACCCCAAGAAGCTCATTCCGCCGCTTCACGGCGCGCTGCTCAAGAATGAGCAGGATGTGCATTTGTTCGAAAGGCTCGCCTTCATGGCGCGCCGGGAAAACCGCTAGTTCACCCCGCCCGCCCAGCAGGCTTTACGGCACCACCTCGGAATTCTTGCGTGATGCGCGCGCGTCCTTGCGCGAACGCGCGCGCGCACGATAGCGGGCAAATTCCTGTTTGACGCGCTCGATAGGTCTTGTACCCCAATAAATGCCTTGCGCCAGGATGCGTCCAAGCACGCCGCCGGCCCATACGAGCTCATAGGGGGCGAAAAGGCGCCAGGTTTGATCGCCCTCGACGATGCCGCGCGCCACGAGTTCGCCTCCCAGGGCGCTGGTGTTGAGCCCATGGCCGCCAAAGCCACTTGCAATCCATAAGCCGCGCTCGATTTCCCCGATTTGCGGCATGCGATGAACCGTGCGACCGAGCGTCCCGCGCCACAAATGCGCGATTTCTATTTTTCCGAGATCCGGAAATGTCCGCCGGATATCATTGGCGAGGCCCCGCGCGATAAAGCTTGGATTGGCCTCCCAGGCGCGCATGCGCCCCGACCACTGCAAGCGGTCGCCCCCAACAATCCGATAGTGGTTGTCCGCACGATTGGTATCGCTGACCGCGCCACGGTAGCGCACCACCTCGTGCAAGATCTCGCCGATCGGCTGAGTGACCATCACGTATGTCGTGACCGGCAAAAGAGTCGCCGCAAGCTTTGGCATGAGTGCGCCGAGATGAATATTGCCGGCGAGCACAACCTGTGCGGCGCGTACGCGGCCGGCAGGTGTGACGATGCGCTTGCGAACCCCGGCCGGGTCGAGCGAAACCGCCGGCGTGTCTTCGAAAATTCGAGCGCCCGCTTTCTCCGCCAGTGCCGCAAGCCCGAGCGCATAGTTGTATGGGTCCATGTGGAATGCCTGCCGATAATGCACCGCATCGAAATAGTGCGGGCTGTGCAATTGCTCGCGCACGCGTGCGGCAGGCCAGAACTCGATATCGGCACCGATCCAGCGCATGCGCTCGACCTCGGCGCGCAATTCGCCGGTGTTGTTTGTTTTTGACACGTGCAGCCAGCCGTTGATGAGATCAACACCCGGCATTTGCGTGTCCAGGATCGTACGTCGGACATAATCGAGCCCCTGTTCCGACAGGGCCCATAGTTGCTTTGCATGGTCGAGGCCGACGCGCTCGACAATGTCGTCAATATTTTCGGAAAACCCCGGCAACACAAAACCCAGATTGCGTCCCGACGCTGCCCACGCGACGTGGCCCGCCTCCAGCACTGCCACCGACCAACCGCGCTGGGCAACCTCACGCGCGACCGTGAGCCCTGCGAGCCCCGCGCCAATCACACAGACATCAACATCGAGATCGAGGTTCAGCCGCGGCCGATCCGGGCGAGCAACCCTGGTCGCCTCGTACCAACCCGCTTCCATGCTGTCGCTTTCGTTCATTGGCTCCGCTACGCTATGTATCTCGGCGCTCCACCCCATGGGCGCACGTTAAACCGCGGCTGCGCCGCCGCCGACATCCATAGCATGACCATGCGCCGCCTATTGCTATTTCGTCACGCCAAGGCCGAACGCTCCGAACCCGGCATGGAAGACCGTAGCCGCAAGTTGATCGAACGCGGCCGCAAGGATGCGGCCAGGATCGGATCCTATATGGCAACTCATGCTCTCATTCCTGATCGGGTCATGATATCCCCGTCGGCGCGCACCCTGGAAACCTGGAAATTCGCCACCGCCGCATTCCGGTCTGCACCGGCTGGAACCTCCGTTGAGCAACTCTATGACGCCACCCCACATTCAATCCTTGGGGTCATAAAAGAGGCCCCGGCGAGCGCGCATACCCTCCTTATTGTCGGTCACAACCCGGGCCTACACGAACTCGCACTCATGCTCGTCGCCTCGGGCGATATCGAGACGCGCGAGCAACTGCGCGAGAAGCTGCCTACTTCAGGCCTTGTAATCATCGATTTTGCCTTCGACGAATGGGCCAAGCTGCACCCGCAGTCCGGGCGCCTTGAACGCTTCATAACCCCAAAATCGCTGGGTATGTCGGCGAGTTGAGGCAACAAGCCCCACTCAACGCGCGGCGGAAAACATGCCATCATTGATGCCTCGCAGCGAAATGAGGGGCGCTGTCATGTACAAGAAGATTCTGGTGCCGGTCGATCTCGCCGATACAGACTTGGTCAAGCCTGCCATTACAACCGCGATCGAGATGGCGCGCGCATCGAGCGGGTCTGTGCGTCTGGTGAATGTACTTGCAATGACACCCGTGATGCTTGCGGAATACGTGCCGCCGGACTTCGACGTGCAGCAGCGTAAATCGGCCGAGGAAGCGCTCGGCATCATCGCCCGTGAATGCGGTCTCGATGCTGCGCATGTTTCTGCAACCGTACGCCAGGGCGGCATCTATCACGAGGTGCTCGAGGAAGCGAAGGCGTTCGCCGCTGACTTGATTGTAATGAGTTCACACCGGCCGGCGATGCGGACCTATTTTCTCGGCTCTAACGCGGGGCACGTTGTACGCTACGCCAAATGTTCGGTGCTAGTGGTGCGCAACTAGCATTCAGCAAGGAAAAGAGGCCGCCCTGACGACGGCCCCTTTCCAGTTCGGCGAAGTTTGTCGGTCGATTAGCGCTGGCTTCCGATACCGAAGTCTTGACCGTTGTTGGCCGCGACGCCGGCCGGCGCAAACGCGAACGCATCGACAGCGCGGTGCGCCTGGACAGTGTTATGCTGAACGTAGGTATTACGCTCGAGGAGCGTGTTTTCCTCGGCAGCGAATGCCGGGGCAACTGACAGCGCCAGGATCGAAGCGGCAACGAGCTTGGTGAGGGTCTTCATTTTCATTCTCCGTGTCTGAGGCAAGAACCAGTTCTTGCTGCACGTCATCTGGACGGAAGGCCCCTCACTCTCAATCCACGTTAACGTCACGGACTCTGCCGCCCAGTTCACGAACCCGGCATCGCCTTGTGAACGCAGAGGAATATTTCACGTAGGCAGCCCGGCGGATGAAATTTTGTGCGAGGACGGCCGATCCGCAATAGGTTTTGCCGCAATGGCATTACCCTAAGAATGCCATGCGGCGACACCATAAGAATGCCATGCGGCGACACCATTGCTGCATTTCAATATTGCCATGGTAGTTTTTCGGTCCCGAGGCGGTCCGGCGATCGCTGGGGACCTGCCTTGGTGCGGCGGCGGGCAGATTCGATTTTCGATTTGAGTAAGCAACTCAAACCTTTGGGGCAACCCGCGGCCATGTGTCCATAGGCTTATCGCGTCAATTAGCATGTGTATTACGCCAACAAGTAAGGCTCACCAGTGTTTCCAAGGTCGGACCGATATAATAGGCTCCACTTAATATAGCGGCGTTTGGGGCTGTTTTGTAAGCGTTTTGGGGTTGGAGGCGTCGTCATGGCGAAGTTGTCGGATTTGTTTGGCCGAAAGGGCATTGCGGCCGACCCCGACAAACTTACCGGGCGAATTGGGAACGGTGGCAACCATATCTCCGTCGAAAACTTGTCCGACGTCGGCTCACGGATGGGCGAAGAGAATGAAGTCCTACGCAATCTGCTGACCGATACCGGCCGCAAGATCAGCGAACTCGACGACCTCAAAGAGGCCTTCGATAAACTGGTCGCGCCATTCAACAGTACGCTACGGGCGCTGGAGCAGGAAAAATCCCAGACGCTGAGCCTTTCCGGAATGCTGGCGGAAGCCCGCACGGCATACGAAACGCTGCGCACTGAGTTCTACCAGGTCGACAAAAAGGCGACGGCACTCGAAGCTGAAGCGGAAAAACTGCGCGAGGATCTCGAGTTGTCCCGCGAAAACAATCGCGCGTTGGAAAGTGCGCGCCTTGAACTCACCGATGACATCAACGCACGCCACGCCCAAATCAACGAACTCGACCGCCAGCTGACGCAGGAAACAACCCAGCGCCGGGCCCTGGGTGAAGCCCGCCGGGCGTTGCAGGACCAGTACGATCTTGCCGAAAAACGCATCATCGTCCTTGAGGGCGAGCTTGCCGCAGCGCGCGAAAAGCTGGCTCTTTTAGAGGACGAGAAACGCTCGCTACAGATCGCGGTGGACCACGCGCTCAACGAGACCGCACGGCTGACACGGCGATTGACCGAAAGCGAAAATACGTTGACGGCAACGCGCGCTCAGCTCGGCAAGGTCGAAGCGAGCTTCGCTGAAGCCTATGCCGAACGCGGACGCTTAGGTGCTGCGCTTGATGAGGCCAAAGAGCAGCATCAGGCCGAACGCAATAGCCTGAACATGCGGCTTGACGCATTGCAGTCACGCGCCGCAACGGCCGAGCGGCTGCTGTCCGAGGCACGACAGAACCTTATAGCCCGCACCGAAGAGGTGCGCGCCTTTGATCGGAAATCCGTCGAAGCCACGATCGCGCGCAACAATTCGGAAAAACGGCTCGCCCAGATGGAAGCCCAACATGATACACGAGAGCGGCAGATTAAGGATCACGAACAGGCGCGCACGGCCCTCACGGAACGAAATAACGCTTTGACCAAGACGCTGAAGGCGCGAGAAACAATGCTAGCGCGAGCTGAAGAAAAGATCGCAGCGCTGACCGAGCGCAATGGGCATCTGGAAGCGGATATACAGGTTAGCCGCACGAACATCGAAAAGCGGGTCGAGGATCTTAATTCAGCGCTCCAGCGCGAACGCATGGAACGTGCTGTTGTTGAGGGCGCGCTGGAAGCCGCGCGCAAGGACAATTCCCGCCTACAAAGCGAAGTTGGCGCGTTGCGCTCGACGTTGCGCCGCGGCGCACCGCTCGATGACACGCCAGCGCCGCCCGTCGAGGCTGCTAATGACGAGGCACCGCCCAAGGGCAAGAAGGGCAGAAGTGCCGAGCCCTCACCGATCGAAGCCGGTGGCAAGGCGCCGATTCCGATCAGAGCCGCTGGGGATTGAGCACGGGACACAGGTTCTGCACTTACTCCAGTTGACGGATTCCTGACGAAGCCTGATGGCGAGCGCCCTGACAAAGGGGCTCGCCCGTCTTATATGTCGGCAATGCGTGCGCTTCTCGTTATCGCATTGTCTGCGCTGCTCGCGCTGGCGGTCTGGTTTGCCGTCGCGGCCTGGGAACACTTGGGTGGCGATACAATTCCGATTTACGGCTATGTTGCCATCGTCGGCGGCGTGCTGTTCTCGCTTCTAATCGGTGGCGGCCTCATGGCGCTTGTGTTTTACAGCAGCCGGCATGGCTATGACGACTTGAGCGGCGGCGACAGCAACGCGAGCTGACGGCCGCACGGCACCATCCCGAACTCGTTATCATCGATATATCGCGCGCGAGCGCGGGACAGGCTATGAATGCCCGCTACTGCACCGATATTGGGAACGGCTATGAATAAAACCCTCGTTCAAGAGCAATTTGGCAAGACCGCGGCCAGCTATTTGACCAGCACGCCGCATGCACTCGGCAAGAGCCTGGAGCGGCTCGTTGCTCTCACCTCCCCGCAAAAGAGCTGGCATTCGCTTGATGTTGCCACCGGGGGCGGACATGTCGCCTACGCTTTTGCGCCACATGTCGCACGTGTATGGGCGACCGATATCACCCAGGAAATGCTCGATCTGGTGAAGACCGAGGCTCATAAGCGCGGCCTTGCCAATATCCGTACTGCTTACGCCAAAGCCGAAGCGCTGCCATTCGAAGATGCGAGTTTCGATCTGGTCACCTGCCGTATCGCGCCACATCACTTCGATTCAATTCCTGAATTCCTCAGCGAGGTGCACCGCGTGCTCAAGCCGAACGGCCTGTTCGCCGTGGTCGACAATGTCGTGCCCGACGGTAGCGTCGGCGACTACGTGAATGCGTTCGAAAGATTCCGCGATCCGAGCCATCTGCGCGCATGGACTATGGATGAGTGGCGCGCAGCGCTGAAGAAGCACGGGTTTGCGATCGCACACGAAGAGCAACTGTACAAAAAGATGGAATTCAAAAGCTGGGCCAGCCGTCACGACGATACGATGCAGGCTTTGCTACGCGCGATGCTTGCGCAGGTCACGCCCGAGGTGAAAGCGACATTGGAGCCGCAAGGCGCGGGAGCGGAGCTCACCTTCCGCCTTTGCGAAGGCCTGTTCATAAACAAGCGCAGCTAGACCGGAACCAAAAATAAAATGCCGGTGCCGAGTTTATTCGGCACCGGCATTCACCTGAAAATCTTGCCGCCAACGCTACATTTTCTTTTTCTTTTGGTGTTTAGCGGGTTCCGTCTTTTCATCAGGCGCCCACAAGATGTGTGCATTGTAGGCTTCATTGACGAGCCAGCCACCGACGATCGGGATCACGCAAGAACCGACCAGTATGTGCGCCTCGCGATACGATAGCGGACGATTGAGGACCGCGGTTGCTACTATCGGCGATGCGGCCGCACAGCCGGCTGCGGTCAAGCCCCAAGCACCTAGGCTGGTAATGCCATGACGGCCGCTGTCCCAATGATTGAAATGCCAGTCGTTGAGCGCGAAAAAAGCCGCGGTCGAAGCCGCACCGACGCCGATCGCGACACCGGTGATACGGTCGTCAACTTGCCGGCGCGATTTGGCATCGGCAACTTGCGCTGTGAAGGCGAAAGCCGCAATCGCAGCGGCAAGAACGACAAGTTTTCGGTTCATTCCCAATACTCCCGGTCGGAATTGCCTCAACAGGGGCCGAATTTGTGGGCTGCTTCGCCAGACGAGTCGAGCGGTAGAATGATGCCGTATGGAGTTATTCACAGACGGGCCAACCAGACTTAGGAGTCCGGAGCTTGCTCTTGGCGACCCGGTTACAGGCAATTCCGATGCGCTGGCCGGCGCGAAAATGCGCGGCGTTCTTACCTGCGGCCAACGCCGCAAGCACATGAAAAATATATTGTTTTTGGCAAAGGCAGCAGCCCGTTAACCTTTCATTTACCCACCCAAATTCATATTCCGTTAGGATCAGTTAACGAGTGATTCGGCGTCGCTTCGGCCGGGCGAATCGGCGTTAAGGGGATCACGCAATGAGCAAATTCGGGGGCTTTTTCGCCCGCAAGGCCGGCCTTTACGACAAACCGGCCGAGACAGCAGCGCCACGTAACGCCGCTCCGACCGACAACCCGCTCGAACTCGACGAAGAATTGTTTTCCGCGCTTGGCGCTCAGCTCGGCGGCGAGAATGAGTCTCTGCGCAATCTCCTGCTCGACGCCAATGCGAAAATCGGCGAACTCGACACCATCAAAAATGCGGTCGGCAAGCTGGTTGACCCGGTAAGTAAGGCGCTGCGCGCGTTCGAAGCCGAAAAGTCCGAAAAGATCAGCCTGCAGACGGTGCTTAACAACACACGCACGGCGTACGGAAAGCTGCGCAACGAAGTTGCCGAGCTCGAAAAGAAGGCCAACTTTTCAGAAAAAGAATGTCAGGCGCTGCGCCAGGAACTCACCACGACCCAGAACGTGCTCCGCACGCTGGAAGCCACCAAAGCGGAAATCTCCATCGATATTGCGGCTCGCCGCGCGCAAATTGCGGATTTGGAGGCGCGGCTCGCGCAGGAGACCGGCGAAGGCAAGGCGTTGCGCGAGGAAAACCGCCGTCTCGACGAACGGCTGTCCAATGCCGACAAGCGCGTCGTTTCGCTCGAATCGGAACTCAACGCTGCGCGTCAACGACTCCTGATGATCGAGGACGAGAAGCGCTCGCAGCAGATCTCGCTCGACAAAATCAGCGTGGAGGCTGCACGTGTTTCGCGCAAGCTTGCCGAGACCGAGGCCAGCCTGACGGCCACACAAGGCCGCCTGCGCCACGTGGAAGGCAATTTTGCCGAATTAAGCACTGAGCGAGCCCGGCTTGCCAATGCGATCGACGAATCAAACGAACGCCATGAGCATGAACTCACGACCCAGCGCATGCGGTTTGACGCCTTGCAAGCGCGCGCAGCCGCCAGCGAAAAACTTCTGGGCGAAGCGCGTGAGCATTTGCTCGCACGTGCTGACGAAATCCGCATCTACGACAGGCGCACTGGCGAACTCGCGCTGGAACGTGACGCCCTGCAGGCGCGCATATCCGATCTTGAAGCGGAGAGAATCCAGCGCGAATCCGAGTTCACGGAAGTAGACCAGGCGCGCGCAACGCTCATGGAGCGCAGCGCCGCGCTCGCCCGCGCCTTTACCGCCAAAGAAGCCGCACTGACACGTGCGGAAGATACTATCGCAGCGCTAAACGAACAGGTCGCTGCTATTGAATCGGCCCGGGCGGCCGAAAAGCAGGCTTCTGAACAGAGAATCGAGGAACTTGGCGCTTCGTTGCGCCGTGAGCAGATGCAGTGCTCCGTGGTGGAAGGGGCTTTGGAGACAGCCCGCAAAGATTTCGCCCGGCTTATGCGCGAGGCAATGGCGCTGCAACGCGACCAGGCCGCCCCGGATGACCCTGCGCGCCTGCGTCCGGCCAACGCCGCATAGACATCTAATGAGCGGATTCATAGGCGTCGGACCGTCAGGTCCGGCGCCTTCGCGTTTTCCCGACGCACCGCGTCAGAAGGTCGCGGCTTTTCGCACCAATTCGGGCGTCTTCGTTGGCACCTGCTGGCTGAAGCAATCAGTAAGCTGGCGGTAGGCATTTGCGCTGGCGCTTTGTTGCGACGGCGGGAACCGTTCGTGCTGGAGATTGATTTAGCGCAAGGAAAGCGTCCGCTGGGCCTGATTAGGCTGGCGGCAACATCCGGGCGGGGGCCAGAGCTTTCGTGCAATGCCGTATCGCGTCAATGCCGATCTGCCGCCGCGCGTTCGTAGTCATTTGCCAAAGCACGCGCAGGACATCTACCGCGGAGCATTCAATCACGCCTATGCCGCCCATGCCGGTGAGTTCGACCGGGAAAAGCGCGCACATATGATTGCATGGGCCGCGGTTAAACGCTCCTACGTCAAATCCGGCAACATGTGGGCTCCGCGCAATCCATGACCGCATCCCTATCCCTGGCCGAACGGAACCTTCCTCGGTACACCTCCTATCCGACCGCACCGCATTTTTCTTCAACGGTCAGCGCAGAGACCTACGGCGAATGGCTTGCCGCACTGCCGCGGGACGGCACCCTCTCGTTCTATATCCACATTCCGTTCTGCACCGAGCTCTGCCTGTATTGCGGCTGCAACACGCGCGCGGTGCGCAAGCGCGAGCCAATAGAGGCCTATGCGCAACGGATCGTCGACGAGATAACGCTGCTGCGCGACCTTGCCGGCCGCGAGCTTATCCATCTGCATTGGGGCGGCGGCACGCCCACGATCGTTGGCGCACGATGGCTCGAAACCATCACGGACAGATTGGGCTCGTTGTTCGACCGCTCCACGGTGAGGGAACACGCAATCGAGCTCGATCCGCGCCGGATCGACAAGTCGCTCGTGCGCACACTTCATGCGATCGGCATCACCCGTGCCAGCCTCGGCATGCAGGACGCTTCCCCGCAGGTTCAGCACGCCATCGGCCGCATCCAGCCATTCGATCTGGTCAGACAGGCCGCCGACTGGCTGCGCGACGCCGGCATTGACCGGCTCAATGTCGACCTGATGTACGGGTTACCAACGCAAACCGTCCGCGACGTCGCCCGTAGCGCGGAGCTTGCCGCCTCGCTCGGCGCGCAGCGGCTCGCCTTGTTCGGCTATGCGCACGTGCCGTGGTTCAAGCGGCATCAACGGCTGATCGATGAGGCAACACTGCCAGGTTTGAGCGAACGGCTCGAGCAGGCGAAAGTTGCCGCGGAGACGCTGATTGGTCTCGGCTATCAGGCTATCGGCCTCGATCACTTCGCTCTGCCGGACGACGAACTCGCAATCGCGGCAAACGAAGAACGTCTTCACCGCAATTTTCAAGGCTATACCACCGACGAGGCCGATGCGCTGATTGGCCTTGGTGCCAGCGCAATCGGCAGGCTGCCGCAAGGCTTTGTGCAAAATGCATCCGATCTCGCCGGCTATTCGCGCGCTGTCAGCGCCGGGCGCTTCGCCACGGTTAAAGGTCTGGCCCTTTCCGAGAGTGACCGCATGCGCGGGGCCATCATTGAGCGGCTGATGTGCGATCTCGCCGTCGATCTCGAAACCTTTGGCGGCCAGGGCCAATTCGCAACGGAGCTCGCGGCACTGCTTCCGCTTTGCGAGCAAGGTTTGCTGCAGATAAGCGGCAACCGCATCGCTGTTACCGAACCTGGACGCCCGTACCTGCGTATTGCTGCGTCGGCCTTCGACGCCTATCTCGCAGCTGCGGAGAAACGCCATTCGGTGGCGGTCTAGCCCAGCTATTTGCCTGATTTTGCGGATTTAAACGTCGCGTTCGGGCAAAATGCCGGCGGCAATTCGACTGTCGCGGGCGCACGCTTGAGCCAGTCAGCGCAGCCAACCGCGGTGTCGCATCGCTGGCAGGCATCAATTGCTTGCGCGAATTGCGACACGCCCCGGGGCCACGCCGCCGGAACTGTAGAGAGGCCAAACCGGCCGACCATGGCCGCCATATTGTGCACATGGCCAGGGCTTGGCTCTGGCGGGCCCGCGGGTTGGAATTTTAGAAAGCGGTTCATGGTTTGCTTTATGGACCAACCCGGCCTGTGCCGCTTTGATCCAGCGCAACCAGATATGATTACCGCACGAGCTCGCGCATCGCGCGGTCTAGACCTTCCAATGTCAGCGGGAACATCCGTCCGCCCATAAGCTGGCGGACCATCGTGATCGAATGGGTGAAATCCCATTCCCGCTCAGGGACCGGGTTGAGCCAAACGGCGGCTGGATAAGTACGCGTGACGCGCTCGAGCCAAAGCGCACCCGCCTCGTCGTTGTAGTGTTCAACAGAACCGCCCGGAGCAGTGATCTCGTATGGCGACATCGAGGCGTCGCCAACAAATACGACCTTGTAGTCGTGCGGGTAGGTATGCAGCACGTCCCAAGTGGGTGTAGTGGCCTGGAAGCGGCGGCGGTTCTCCTTCCATACGCGCTCATAAAGACAATTATGGAAGTAAAAATGCTCCATGTGCTTGAACTCGGAGCGCGCGGCCGAAAACAATTCCTCGGTCGCTTTGATGTGCCAATCCATGGAGCCGCCGATATCGAAGAAGAGCAGGACCTTCACGGCGTTGTGCCGTTCCGGCCGCATCAGGATATCGAGGTAGCCCTTGTGTGCGGTCCCCTTAACGGTGCCGTCGAGATCCAGTTCCTCAGGTGCGCCGGTGCGCGCGAATTTCCGCAAGCGGCGTAGCGCGATTTTTATATTACGCGTGCCGAGTTCGACCTCGTCATCGAGATCCTTGAATTCTCGCTTGTCCCACACCTTGACCGCGCGAAAATTACGATTGGTGTCCTGACCGATACGCACGCCTTCCGGATTGTAGCCATACGCGCCGTAAGGAGACGTGCCGGCAGTGCCGATCCATTTCGAGCCGCCTTGATGACGGCCTTTTTGCTCGGCGAGACGCTTGCGTAGCGTCTCCAGTAATTTATCGAGACCACCCATGGCCTCGATCTGCTTTTTTTCTTCCTCCGTCAGGTATTTCTCGGCGAGTTTTTTCAGCCATTCAGCCGGGATATCGACCTCGGCCGCACCTTCAAGTGATTCCAGCCCATTAAACACGTGGCCGAACACACGATCGAACTTGTCGAGATTGCGTTCGTCCTTCACCAAGGTCGCGCGCGCCAGATAATAGAATCCCTCCACCCGACGCGATGGGAGATCGGAATCCATCCCCTGCATCAGCGTCAAATATTCGCGCAAGGTCACCGGCACCCCGGCGTTTTTGAGTTCGATGAAAAAGCTGACGAACATACGCGACAATTCGCCCTAGCCAGAGCGTCCGTCAAGCGCCCTCCTCTGGGATGCCCGGGCTTGACCAGGACGCCCACGTCTTAGGACAGTGCAGCAATAAAAACGTGGATGGCCGGGATAAAACCGGCCAATAGGAAGGCCGGGGGATTCTGGAATGAACGCGCGCGACCGCGCCCTTTGGGCGCTTGCCGTTATTTTGTCGATCGCGCTGCTGGCCGCACCCGCCATCTGGAATGGCTTTCCACTGCTGCAGTACGACACCGGTGGCTATCTCGCGCGATGGTACGAAGGCACGCTCGTGCCCAGCCGCGCGGTGGTTTACGGCCTCATGCTCAATGCCGGCGCACCCGCTGCATTTTGGCCGGTTGTAGCGGTGCAAGCTGCCCTTACCGTCTGGGTCATCTCGCTAACACTGCGTGCGCACGGATTGGCGGGACGGCCGCGGCTCCTGATCAGCATTGTTGTCTTTTTGTCTGTGCTTTCTACCCTGCCCTGGCTGACATCAATCCTGCTCACCGATATCTTCGCTGGTCTTGGCGTCATCGCGCTTTATCTTTTGTTGCTCCGGCCCGGAAGCCTCAGCCGCAGCGAACGTTTCGCGCTGATTGCG
The DNA here is from genome assembly GCA_963762485.1 of uncultured Pseudomonadota bacterium. Classification (GTDB taxonomy): domain Bacteria; phylum Pseudomonadota; class Alphaproteobacteria; order Rhizobiales; family Xanthobacteraceae; genus Pseudolabrys. The sequence continues at coordinate 392,096 of CAVXLE010000017.1, forward strand.
CTGATCGCGGTCTGCGCGGCCACGCATGCCGCCACGATTGCGGTCCTCCTGGCATTGATACTGGCAGGCGTTTTGGTGTGGCTCGCCCAGCCTCAACAGTTGCCTCTCGCGCGCGTTGGCAACGGTGTGCTCGCGCTTGCGCTCGGTGCCGTGCTGGTCTTTGCCGCAGATTTTGTGGTGGCAAAGCGCTTGGCCTGGACACCCGGCGGGTTCGCATTGTCGTTCGGGCGCATGCTGCAAGATGGCATCGTCAAGAAATATCTCGATGATCACTGCCCTGATCCAAAACTCACGCTCTGTACCTACAAGAACGAGCTTCCCGACGACGCCGATGTCTGGTTTTGGGGTAGCCCTCTGTTCGACAAGCTTGGGCGCTTCGCCGGGCTCGACCAGGAAATGGCCGAGATCGCGGTGGCCAGCGTGATCGACTACCCCGGCCTGCAAATCAAATCCGCGGCTTTCGATACTGCGCGACAGCTCGTGGCAGTGCACACCGGCGAAGGCGTGCTCAATTCGATTTGGCACACTTATGGAACGATCCGGCGCTTCACACCGCACGTGGTGGCGCCAATGGATGCCGCACACCAGCAGCGCGGCGAGATTTCGTTCACAGTCATCAATCGGATTCACTATCCGGTCGCGCTTCTGTCGATGGCGCTGTTACCGGTGATCATCGTACTGGCGTGGCGGCTGAAAATTCCGGCGGAATTTGGCGAGCTCGCGGCCGTTTGTGCACTCGCGCTTCTCGCCAACGCTTTCATCTGCGGTGCAATGTCGAATCCTCACGATCGCTATGGCGCACGGCTGATCTGGATAGCTATCTTCGCAGTCGCGGTCGCTCTCGTACCCCTCATCGATCGCCTTGGATCGCAGTCTGACATCGCCTAAGCTTCGCGCGCCGACGATATTGATCATAATCGTTCTTTTTGGAGGCCTCGTGGCCATACGACCGCGAACCGGATTATTGGCACTCTTGCTTGCTTGCAGCGCCCCATCTGCGGGCTCGGCTGACCCCGCAATGGATGCGGTCATGAGGGAGCTCGTTCCCACCGGGACGTTGCGCGTCGCGATTGCGGTCGCGCCGGCACCCTCTGCCCTCTACACGGTCAAGGATGCGACAACCGGCAAATTCCGAGGCGTCGCCGTCGATCTCGGCACGGCGTTGGGGCAGAAACTTGGGGTACCTGTGGAATTCCTGCCGCATCTTGCTTCCGGTGAAATCCAGAATTCGGCGGCGAGCGGCAAATGGGACGTGACCTTCATGCCAGTCGACGAGGAGCGCAAGAGATTCGTCGACTTCGGCAATGCCTATCACCTGTTGCAAAGTACGTATCTTGTGGCGCCGGGCTCCAAGCTCGCGAAAGTCGAGGACACTAACGAACCAGTGGTTCGCATCGGCGGCGTCGCGAACACCGCAACATTCCGCGCCGCTCAGCGCACAGCGCCAAAGGCGACTTTTGTCACCGTGGCCGGCGTTGACGCCGCTGTCGCCGCTATGAAAGCAGGCGAAATCGATTGCATCGCCCTTTCGCGGGAGTTGCTTTCCGGCCTTGCTGCGAAAATCCCCGGCTCCCGCGTTCTCGATGGCGGCTTTCTCAACTCATCCACCGCCGTGGCGGTGCCGAAGGGCAAGCCCGCAGCACTTGCTTATGTCAGCCAATTTGTCGAGGACGCCAAGGCTAGCGGATTGGTGCGCAAGGCTTTCGACGCCATGAACCTGAAAAATTCGCAAGTGGCGCCTGCCGGGATGAAACCATAGGCACGACGTGCTATTCGAGAGCGGCTGGCGGCGTTCGCCGCCTTGTTTTTTGGAGCGGACCAATGGCCGATGCAGCCGCATTGAAAGAACTCGCGCCCACCGGAAAGCTTCGCCTTGCAATCGCCGTTGCTCCGTCGCCTTCCGCTCAATTTGCTATCAAGGATGGCGATAGCTACCGCGGTGTTGCCGTTACACTTGGGCGCGCATTGGCTGCAAAACTTGGCGTCCCGCTGGAGATCATCCCCCATCAGGGGTCGGGCGAAATCCAGAATTCCGCGTCAAGCAACCGCTGGGACGTCGCCTTTCTCCCGGTCGACGACGAACGCAAGAAATTTGTCGAATTCGGCAACGCCTATCATCTGCTGCAGAGCACTTTCCTGGTCACGTCCGGCTCTAAAATACAATCGGTGAAAGACGCCGATGCGAAAGCTATCGGTATCGGCGGTGTTGCCAACACCGCGACTTTCCGCGCCGCCAAGAAAGCGACCACCAACGCTACACATATCGATTTTTCCGCCGTCGATGCCGCGGTTGCCGCGATGCGTGAAGGCAAGATCGAGGCGATCGCACTCTCGCGCGAATTGTTGTCCGGCCTGGTCGGAAAGATTGCCGGCTCGCGCATCCTCGACGATGCATTTCTCAATTCTAGCACCGCCGTCTGCGTGCCCAAAGGCAAACCAGCCGCGCTGGCCTATGTGAGCGACTTCATCGAGGAAGCAAAAGCGTCCGGCCTCGTCCGCAAGGCGCTGGATGAAATGGGACTCAAGTCTTCGCAGGTCGCCCCGGCAGGGATGAAACCCTAAATCGCGATTATGCCTGCTTGTCCGGTGTCGTCACCATTAGCCCGTCGAGCTCGTCGGTCACCTTGATCTGGCATGAGAGGCGGGAATTCGGCCGCACGTCATAACCGAAGTCGAGCATATCCTCTTCCATCGGCGAAGGGCCACCAACTTTGTCCCGCCATGCCTCGTCAATGTAGACGTGGCAGGTCGCGCAGGCACACGCACCTCCGCATTCCGCTTCGATGCCAGGAATATTGTTGCGGATCGCGGTTTCCATCACGGTCGAGCCGATCTCGGCTTCGACTGTGCGGGCAGTGCCGCCAGAGTCGGTAAAAGTGATCTTCGGCATACGGAAGGGGAACAGGACTGCGGAGGTGACGGGCTTCTATATAGTCATTCGCGCGGAGGCGGCAATCCGTCAATGCGTCCGTAGCAACCCTGCGATCTGTGCCCGAGCCTCTTCAACCGTCTGTGCGAGCTCCGCGATTGCCAGACTGCATTCGTCGGGCGTGCGGCTCGCAGCCAGTTCGGCGGCACCGGCGGCACGCGCGACGCGCCTGGCGCCGATCCCGACGGCCGACCCCTTCAGCGTGTGCGCAAGTGTGGCGACCGCGGCGGGCTCGCACGCGCGCATCCGCCCCATTAGCAACTCGGCCTGCCGGTCGAACAACTGCAACACTTCCCGTTCCAGGCTATGGTCGCCGAAGGTCATGCGCGAAAGATGGCCGCGGTCTATCACCACGGTTTCCGGTGCCTCGCCCGGCGCGCTTTCGAAAACTTCGACCGCGGCTTGCGCCATTTCGGCCTCCCAATGTCTTTATTGTTGCCGGGGATTTTGGCCTGATCGGGACCAAATCCAGGTAAACGAGGGGCCGCCGGACGTCCTCTTTTGTCCTCCAACAGTGGTGGTGGTTAAGGCGATGTAATCGCGCACCTCCAATTCGTTTCGCGCCATTCGTTTAGCCGTACCGCGGCCTCAATTTGGCAGCCATGATCGAGGCTGTCGCCAGGACATGGGCCGCGTTCGCTATGGTTAGCAATCGGTTAACGATGATTAAAAAGTCCTTACCAGCGTGGTTTCTTTCGCGTTGCCAAGGCGATAGGATGACTGCCGGGCGATAGATCGGGGTGTTTTGCACCGCAGCGGGCGTAACGGCGCCAGGCGCGTGGCATAGCTTTCCGCGGCTATCGTGACGGATCGGGCCGCGGCGACAGTCCGGCGTAATGACGAGGCGACGACCGACATGGCGAATATTCCACAGAAAACAAAAGACGTGACGGACGAGGCGCTTAACGCCATCCAGGAGGCCCTCAGTATTCGCCCGCCAGAGCAGCGGACCGGCGCGCCTTTCGGCACAGCTGCCGAGGCTGATGCCGCCAATCCGCCGGCCTCCGCTGATCTTTTCCCCCAGGACGCCCCGCCAGCCGCGTGGCCGGCCGGAGAGACGACGCCGCGCCGCGCCGCCAACGATGATCGCGCCGGCATCGGCCAGATTTTGCAGGCTCTGCGCCAGCGCTCAGCGCGGGCGCCCTATGTCGCTGCCGGGGTTGCCGGATTCATCTGGGTTGCCGGCGGGCTTGCCATCTCCACCCTTTACAGCGGTGAAATCCACGCCGCGTTTGGGAGCGCAGGTACCGGCCTTGCGGCCATGGTCGCGCTCGCCGCCGCAATTTCCGTACCTGTGATCTTCTTCTTCGTCCTCGCCCATATGTTCAACCGCGCCCAGGACATGCGCGTAGTCGCCGAATCCATGGCCGAAGTAGCCATGCGCCTTGCCCAGCCCGAAACCGTCGCGCGCGAGTCGATTGTGACAGTCGGTCAAGCGATCCGCCGCGAAGTCGCCGCCATGGGCGATGGTGTCGAGCGGGCGCTCGCCCGTGCCGCTGAGCTGGAAGCGCTGGTCCACAATGAAGTTTCCGCGCTCGAGCGCGCCTATAACGATAACGAAGTTCGCATTCGAGACCTGCTCACCGAGTTGAGCAATCAACGCGAAACTCTGGTCAATCAGGCAGAGCAAGTGCGCAACGCCATAGCCAGCGTTCACCTTGATCTTGCCCATGACATCACGTCGGTCGGCGATCTGGTGGCCGACAAAGTCAATGAAGTGGCCCAACGCGTTACGCGGTCCCTCACCGAGAAAGGCGAACACATTACGTTGGCCCTCGGCCACGCCGGCGATTCCATGATTGACGCCTTGAGCGAACGCGGGTCGACGCTGCTCGACCGGCTGGAGACGACGAGCGATCATGCTACCACCGCCATTTCGTCTGCCAGCGACCGGCTCTCCGCCAGCCTGAATTTCAAGACTGAGCATGTACACGACGAGTTCGCCGAGCTTGCCGCTCGCTTGCAACAGATGATGAGTGCCCGCCTCGATCAGGTTGCACAGAGTTTTGCGCAGAAGTCGTCCGTCACCATTGAGACCATGGCGACCCGGTCGCAGCAATTCACCGATGCCATAACCGACAGCACCGCGCGCCTGGCCGAGTCGATTGCCTCGCGGGCGGAAGAGGTCAATACGAGCCTTCGCTCGACGGGAGACTCCCTGATTCTCGACCTGTCCCTGCGCGGCGGCGACGTCGTCTCGAAACTCGAGCAGACCGGCACCCGCATCACGGACACTATTACGAACCGCAGCAATACCGTCGCAGACACCTTCCGTGAGAGCGCGGAGTTGCTTGTCACAGCGCTCAACAGCCGAGGCGAAGCGGTCAAAGACATGCTGGCAGCCCGCCTGCAGGCCTTCGAGGAAATGTTCAACAAGGGTGGCACCGAGATCACTGAAAAGATCTCGCGCGACGCCAGCAACCTGGGCAACCTGATTACCCGCCACATCACCGAATTCGATCACACCGTAAAGAACTATGGCGGCGAGCTGGTCGGACGGCTTGGACAGCGCACTCAGGATGTCGCGGAAGCTCTACGCAACTACGTCGATACGTTCGATCAACGCGTGAGCGCGCGGACCGGCGAGATCACCGGAACGCTCGATCAGCGTCTCTCGCAATTCGAGACCGTGCTCGGCTCTCGCGTCTCCGATCTCGCCAAAACGCTCAGCGAAGGCGGCAAGGAAGTCGTTGGCGCCCTTGACCAGCGTATCAACGAGGTGGCCGGCGCAATCAATTCGCGCGGCACGGAAGTCGCCGATGCGATCGGCGCCAAGATCGGTGAGATCGATCAAACTCTAGGCACGCGCGCAATCGAGGTCGCCAACAATCTCGACAGTCGCATAGACCGCTTCGAGGAGCTTCTGGTTGGCCGTGCCGAGACCGTCGCCAGCCAGATCGAGACGCGGAGCAAGGCCGCCGCCGATGCGCTCAATGCCCGCCTGGAGCAACTGAGCCAGGCCATCAAGGTCAATTCCTCTGAAGCCGAACGTTCGCTCGGCCAACTCGCGCTCTCTACCACGGAGGCAATTCGCACCAGCGCCGGCGATGCCGAGCGCACGCTCCTCGGCGTGAGCGAGGAAGTGGCGCGCAGCTTCGTCGGCAAAGCCGACGAGATCGCGATCGCAGTTACTCGCCGCGCCAATGAAATGACGACGGTCTTATCCGAAAAGAGCGGAGGCGTTCTCGCTGCCATCACGGAAAAGAGCGCGCAATTCACCCGTGAGGTCACGAGTGCAACCGATCAGGCGGTCAAGGCGATCGAGGAGAAGGGCTTCGCCTTCACGCGCTCGATGTTGGACAACAGCAGCGAGATTTCCCGCATGATCAACAGCGCGGGTGAATCAGCAACGAATACTGTCGCTCGCACAATGAACGAGCTCCACGACACCGCGCAAAAGGCGATCGCGCAGTCTAAGGAGACAGCGACCTCGACGGTCAAGGAAATGTTGGAAACGCACACCATGCTGCGTGCCGACACCACCGCCCTGTTCGAGCGGCTGCGCGAAGCCAATATCATGCTGCAGGAAGTGCTCAGCGGCGCCCACGAAAATATGGGCGCGCTCGAAAACACCCTGATGCTGCGGGTATCGGAATTCGTTACGGCGATGAATGAGGTTACAGCCTCGACCGGCGACGTCACCGGCCGGGTGGAGACGAACATCGCCAATTTCCGCGATATCACCACCCAGGTCATCAGCGACCTCGGTCAACTGGCCCGTCAGTTCGATATCCATGGACGCGAACTCACCAAGGCCGTCGAAGTCATCGATCACAGCAACCAACGCACAGAAGACAGCGTCAACGAGCGTCGCGTTCAGCTCAATTCACTGGTTGCAACCCTCGATATTCGCACCGAAGACCTCGAAAAGCGCCTGAGCCGCTTCTCGGGGCTGCTCGACGAATCCCTCGAAGCCGCCTCCACACGCGCCCGCGAAGTGGCCCGCCTCGTATCGGAGGCGAGCGCCGAAGGGACCCGCGCGATTAGCGAGCAATACGAGCGCGTGCGCGAAAACGCCGAGGAAGAGCGCCAGCGCTCCGCCGAGGCAATGCGGGCGATCTACGAACAAACCGCCGGCGACACGCAGGAGCTATTCCGCAGCGCCAATGAGCGTTTTGCGGAGGCGGTAAAGGGTATGAAGCAGATGGCTGCCGAGATGCAGCACGAGCTCGAAGCCACGCGCGGCGAGCTGCGCCGCGGCGTCTTCGAGTTGCCGCAGGAAACGGCCGAAAGCGCCGCGCAGATGCGCCGGGTCATCGTCGACCAGATCGAAGCATTGGCCGAGCTCAATCGCATCGTCGCCCGTCACGGCCGCAATCTCGACGCGGTGGAGCCGGTGCGCCGGACACGCGAGGAGCCGGCGCTTGCCGTTGTGGGCGGCCGAAGCGACATCGCTCAGCGCAATGAAACGATCCCTCAACGCAACGAAATTCTGCCGCGGCCGGTACAGCGCACTGAGGCCGCGAGTTTCGCGCCGACGCAGCGCAGCGAACCTACCAGTTTTGCGCCGACGCAGCGCAGTGAACCTGCCAGTTTTGCGCCGGCGCCGGTGCGCCGCCCCGAAGCGCCGTCCCTGACGCCGACACCTGTGGCACCCGGACGTGGCTGGCTGACTGACCTGCTGAACCGCGCCTCACGCGACGAGAACGAGCCGCCAAGGGAAACTCCACGGGAAATGCCGCGTGAGCAGCAGGCACCGCCGCGGGAAATCGCCCGTGAGGCTGCGCCCGCGCGCGGGAATGAGGACCGCCCGCCCCGGCATACGATCGAATCGCTGGATTCTCTCTCGGTCGATATCGCCCGCATGATCGACCACGACGCCGCCGCAGACCTGTGGGACCGCTACAAGCGCGGCGAACGCAATGTCTTCACCCGCCGGCTCTATACATTGCAGGGCCAGCAGGCGTTCGATGACATCCGCAAGAAGTACCGCGCCGACCGCGAGTTCAAACAAACGGTGGACCGTTACATCAGCGAATTCGAACGTTTGCTCGACGAGGTTTCTCGCGACGATCGCGGCCAGGTGGTGGCAAGGACCTACCTGACCTCAGAAACCGGCAAGGTTTACACCATGCTGGCGCACGCGGCCGGCCGGTTCGACTGAAATAAGAACTGCCGACCAAATTTTAGGCGCGGCTTAGTTACGAGCCGCCCGAGGTCATTTTGCCGTTCAATCCGCAAAAATCGAATTGCCACCGACAAATATCTGACGGATAGTACGCTGTCGCTGTCGCGTGGGGCGATGTCAGCGCAGCGGAGAGTTTTCTCGGCCAACAACAAGAACAATTTAGAGCGGAGGGGAATTGGCGCCCAAGCGTGGCGTCCATGACAAACAGGCTATTCTGGGAGGAAAAGCCATGCGCAAGCGTGTTATTTCGACACGTGCTTTTTTTGCACGCGTCTTCGTGGCGGCACTTTTTGCAGGGTTCACACTTTCACTGATCGGTTTATCGACTTCGACTGCGCGGTCGGAGCCGAAAGATATCAAATGGGGCACCGGCCCGGTTGGCTCCGTCGGCCACAAGGCGCTCGTGGTCTTGGCCGACGTCCTCAACAAGGAGATGCCCGAATACCGCATCACTGTTCTGCCGATGCCCGGCGCCGTGATGACGGTGAAGGGCTATGCCACCGACCAAATCGACGCGATGTACGCGTCCGATGACGCGTTGCGTGAATTCGCCGCCGATAGCGGCCGCTTCAAGGGCTTCAAGGCGGCCATGAAGCGCCAGCCGGTGCAGTCGATGTGGGTGTTCACGCTCGACGTCGGCCTCGCCATCAAGGCCAGCAATGCCGACAAGATCAAAAAGTGGGGCGACCTGACCGGCAAGAAGGTCTACACCGGCCCGCTACCGTTCGACACTCGCCTGCATCTCGAGAACGCGCTGGCCGCGGTCGGCGCCAAGCACATCTACACGCAGGTCGACCTGTCGACTGTGGGCTCACAGCTCGATGCCGGCTCCATCGACGCCACGATCGTCTACTACACCGGCGGCGTCGTGCCGGCGCCGTGGCTATCGCAGGCTTCGCTGGCGGTGGATTGGGCCGGCCTTAACCCTAGCGCGGACGAACTCGCCACCCTGAAGAAAAAAGGCTTCGCCATCGAAGAAGTCGATGGCGACAAGCTCGGCAAGAAAGACATTCACGTCAAGAAGCTGAGGCTGTCACCGTTCTACTGGGGCTTCGACATCGGCATGAACATGTCGACCGACGACGTCTACAAGATGCTGACCATCGTCGACAAGAACGCCGATAATCTGGCCAAGCTCGATGGCGACTTCGCGCAGATCGCCGGCGGCAAGTTCGCCGATTTCCAGGTCAAGGCGATGGAACAGACCTGGGACCTCATTCCGATCCACCCGGGCCTGGCTAAATTCCTGAAGGAAAAAGGCAAGTGGAACGCGAAGTGGGACTCCAAAGTCGCCACGATGTGATCGGCTAGCTTGCGAGGGAAACCGGAGGCGGGTGCGGCGACGTACCCGCCTTCGCGGCAAGATCACAAGAAGAAATGCACAAGAAGAAAAAATGCCAGGTGGGATTTTGATTCGATCGGAATAATTCGCTTCACAGCTCATCCAGAGATGGGTCCGACATGACCGATACTATTGCCAAACGGCCGCCAAGCATTCTCGACGTCATTTTCTACGCGGTGTCGATCCCGCTGTTCCTCGTGATCTTCTGGTACTACTGGACCGGCACGGGCGGACCCACGTTGCTCGCGATGACGCTGGTTCCTGTGGTCTACGTCATGTTCACGCTGCAAGCGCTGCGCGACAACGACCTCTACCCAGCCCTACCGCCGATCGCGAATTACGTGATCGCCCTCGCCTACTGCACCTTCTCGTTCTACTGCGCCTACTACATGAATACCGAATACATGGCGCTCGGCCTCGAGCGCGCCGGCGCCTGGAACGCCACGGACTTGATCATGGGCGGCGTGATGACGCTGCTGATCATGGAATACGCGCGCAAACGCCACATGCCGCTGTTCATCCTCAACATCGTGCTCATCCTCTACGCCATCTACGGAAACTGGGTGCCGGGCATGTTCTATCACGCCGGCATGACCTGGGAGCGGCTCATCACGGCGAGCAGCGTCGAAGTATCGACCGGAATCTTCTCGCGCCTGCCGCAGGTTGCGCTCACCACCGTCGGCTCCTTCCTGCTGGTGCTGAGCCTGCTGCGCGGCTTCGGCTGTATCCAGTCGCTGCTGCGCGCCACCAAGCGCGTGGCGTTCCGTTCCGCGCACGCCATTCCGCAGTCGGCGGTGGTCGGCTCGATGTGCGTCGGCATGGTGAGCGGCTCGGGCGCCGCCAACGCCATCACCATCGGTTCGGCCACGATCCCGGCGATGATCGCCTCCAACATCCCGCCGGCAACCGCGGCGGCGATCGAATCCGCCTCCTCGCTCGGCGGGCAACTGATGCCGCCGGTGATGGGCATCGCCGCCTTCCTGATGGCCGAGTTCCTCGGCGTCGACTATTTCGACGTGGTGGCGCGCGGCTGGGTGCCGGCGCTGATCTACTACGCAACGGTGTCCACCTCGGTCTATCTGCTGGCCATCACCTTCCGCACGCGCGTCGTCATCACCAAATTCGACGGCCTGGCCTGGCGCGACATCGTCAATCTCGTGGCGTTCGTCGTGACCGTCGGCGGCCTCGTCGCGCTGATGGCGATCTTCTTCCTCGCGCCGATGTTTGCCGCGCTCTACATGTTCTGCGTCGTCGGCGCCGCGCTGCTGGCGATCCACACCGCCGACCTGGTGCGGCTGCAGGAGTGGACCTTCGCCACCTTCATCAAGCCGGTGCGCATATTCCTCGACGCCTACATGGACATGGTCTGCGATCTGACGCTGCTGCTGGCGACGCTGTCGATCATGACGGCGGCGCTGGTGATCACCGGCGTGCCGACCAAGCTCGGCGCCCTGCTGATCGCGGCCGCGGGCGTCAATCTCGCCGCCATGGTGTTCATGGCCTTCATCTTCGGCTGCATCCTCGGCACCGGCCTGCCGCCGGCGCCGACCTACATCCTGGTCGCCATCGTGATCGCGCCGCCGATGATCCAGGCCGGCGTCAATCCGTGGGTGGTGCACTTCTTCGCCTTCTTCCTCGCCTGCTTCGGCGAGCTGACGCCGCCAACTTCGCTGGTCGCCGCCGTCACGGCCAAGATCGCCAACGCCAATTTCTATTCGGTGCTCAACCGGGCGATGCAGATCTGCATCTCCCTGTTCACGCTGATGGTGGCCGTGTTCATCCACCCGGAGCTGGTGATCAAGCCGGGCATCGACCAGATCGGCGCCGCCTTCCTGGTCGGCATCGCGACCATCGGAATGTCATTCACCTTCCAGGCGCGGTTCTCCGACAAGCCGGCGATCGATTGGACCATCCGCGGGGCGAACGCGGCGTTCGCGCTGGTCGCCCTGTTCGTACCCAACTACAGCATCGCCTCGGCGGCTTGCGTGCCGGTGCTGCTGACAATCGGATACTGGGTGGTTTACCGGCGTCGGATCGAGGCCGGCGAGCCCGAGGTCGTGGAGCTCGACGCCAAGGCGCTGGAGCCGGTGCCTGCCGCCAGCAGCGCGCTGGGAACGATGAGCTGAACCTCGACAGCCGCTCGCCGTAGAATTCGCGTTGGCTTCGGTTAAGCCGACCCCGGGTGGGCCGTCGTCGCTCCATGCTTTTGCGTGCCCGCCCGCGATCTAGTGCCGTGGAAATAAGCCTTCAACCACGGATGGTCGGACGCCAGCATCGTATCCATCGTTCCAGCGGCGATCACTTTATGGTCGGCCAAGACGGCGATGCGGTCGCACACTGTGTGCAGGCTGTCGAGATCGTGAGTCACCATGAACACTGTCAGACCCAACGTGCGCTGCAACGTCGCGATCAAACTATCGAACTCACCCGCCCCGATAGGATCGAGGCCGGAGGTCGGCTCGTCGAGAAAGACGATTTCCGGGTCGAGCGCTAGAGCGCGTGCCAGTGCGACGCGCTTGGTCATGCCACCCGACAGCTCCGATGGAAATTTCTGAAGTACGCTGGCATCGAGTCCCACCATTTCAAGTTTCGCAATGGCCAGCTCATCGAGCAGCTGCTGCGAAAGCTTTAAATATTCACGGATCGGAAATTGAAGGTTTTCCCGCACGTTCAGCGAAGAAAACAGCGCGCCTTGCTGAAACAGCACTCCCCAGCGCCGCTCGACCGCGTGGCGTTCGGCATCCGAAGCCGTCGCAAGATCGACGCCAAACACCTTGATTGTACCGCTTCGCTTCGGCAGCAACCCGATGACGGTACGCATCAGGACCGATTTGCCGGCGCCCGAGCCACCGACGAAACCGAGAATCTCGCCACGATAGACGTCGAGATCGACGTGATCGAGCACGATATGGTCGCCGAAGCCGACGACAAGATCGCGTACCTCGATCACCACCTCTTTGCCGTTTCTGCCCGCCATCGTTTACATCCCGATCGAAGCGAAGAAGATGGCAAAACAGCCGTCGAGCACGATCACCAGGAAAATCGACTCTACGACGGATGCCGTCGTCTGGAGACCGAGTGACTCCGCACTGCCTTTCACTGCAAAGCCCTCGACGCAAGCGACAATGCCGATGACCAGCGCCATGAACGGCGCCTTGATAATGCCGACCTTGAACGTATCGAGGGAAATCGCCTCCTTCAGGCGTTGCACGAAAATGTCCGGGTCGATGCCGCCATAGAGCCAGCATACCAGACCACCGCCATAGAGTGCGGCCATTGAGCCAAGGAACGTGAGAATTGGGACACCGATAATGAGCGCCACCATGCGCGGCAGGATCAGCACCTCGATCGGGTCAAAGCCCATCGTACGAAGTGCGTCGATCTCCTCGCGCATCTTCATCGAGCCGAGCTCCGCGGTGTAGGCGCTGCCTGAACGGCCAGCCACCATGATGGTGACGATCAACACACCAATCTCGCGAAGCACCAGTATTCCGACCATGTCGACAACGTAGATGTCGGCGCCAAACTTTCGGAAATGGAAAATGCCCTGTTGGGCGATAATGCACCCGATCAAAAAGGTGATGAGGACAATGATGGGCACCGCGCGCCAGCCGACATTGTCGAGTTGGTGCACCATCGAAGTGAAGCGGAATGAACGTGGGCGCGCCAGCACGCGCGCGAGCGCAATGCTGAGCGCACCGATCATGTTGACGATGGCCACGAACGTATGCCCGACCGAAACAATGCTGAGGCCCACCGAACCGAGGAAATGCACAACCCGATTGCCGCTTGGCCCGGCTTTTGGCTCCGGCTTGACCCCGCGCACCTCGTCGACCAGGGCCCGGTAGTCATCGTTGAGCCCTGTTATCTTGGTCTCGCAGCCGCGCGCGGAAAAAGCCCTCACCAGCCGCTCGAGCAGCCACGCGCCGAACGTATCCAGCCGCTCGACATGGCCCATGTCGATGTCCACGCGCGTGATGGCGCCATCTCGCCTCGTTTCGCCGTCGATCAGAACCTCTAAATCCCGGGAATTCTCGGCAGTCCAGGCGCCTGCAGCGGCGATTTTGAGCTGCTCGCCGCTCGTAGTGCCCTCGAGCAATCGGTCGCTCATCTGGTCAACCTCTGATTTCTGCGCGATCGGCCCACCCAGCGGGCCAAGGTCATACTTGACCAAGCCATATGAACCTGTCGAGGGTTTGGCGGAAACACCGCTCGCTCCAATACCGCCAGGTCCTTGGATTTCTCCGTGAACCCACCCCTGATGCTCACCCTCGCCGTCGAGCGCTGGCCGATTCTCGGCTCGTTCGCCATCAGCCGCGGCGCAAAAACAGAGGCCGTGGTCGTGGTTGCGGAACTTTCGGACGGCAATGTGCGCGGCCGCGGCGAATGTGTGCCCTATGCGCGCTATGGCGAATCCGTTGAGGGCGTTACCGTCGTTCTCGACCGCATGCGGCCGCAACTACAACAGGGCCTCGATCGCAACGCCTTGCAAAAAGCCATGCCGCCGGGTGCGGCACGCAATGCGCTCGATTGCGCCTTTTGGGACCTGGAGGCCAAGCGTAGCGGACGGCCCGTGCATGAACTTGCCGGTTTACCCGCGGTCCGACCGGTCACGACCGCTTACACCATTTCGCTGGCCGCGCCAGCCGAAATGGCGCAAGCAGCTGCACGCGCCGCGAACCGTAACTTGCTCAAAATCAAGCTCGGCGCCGACGGCGACCCCGCCCGCATTCGCGCAGTACGCTCAGCCGCACCGAACGCGACATTGATCGTCGACGCCAATGAAGGCTGGAACGAGAGTAATCTTGCAGCAAACCTCGATGCCTGCGCGCAGGCTGGCGTAGCGCTGGTGGAACAACCGCTGCCGGACGGCCGCGACGAAGCGCTTGCGGACATGAGACGCCCTCTTCCAGTCTGCGCCGACGAGAGCGTCCACGACCGTACTTTTCTTCCGGCGCTCGTCGGAAAATACGATGCGATCAATATAAAACTCGACAAGGCCGGTGGATTGACTGAGGCACTGGCAATGCTCGCCGATGCCGAGCAGCGGAAATTCACAGTCATAGTTGGATGCATGGTTGCAACGTCTTTGGCTATGGCGCCAGCCATGCTGCTCGCGCAAAGAGCGCACTTCGTCGACCTCGACGGACCGCTGCTGCTCAGCAGGGACCGCCCGGACGGCCTGCGCTATGTCGACAGTCTGGTGTTCCCGCCCACGGCGGCGCTGTGGGGCTGAGGCCGGACCCATGGAACTCTCGGCCCATCACCGGAAAGCCCTGGCTGTCCACAGAGCCAGGACCCGGGTTCCGGCATCCGCCTGATTTCGTTCATGTAATGTGCCCAATCTTTAGTTGGGCAACTGCAACCAATGCTTTCCGTTTCCTACTCGCTTGGCTTAGACTTGGTTCAAAATCGCACCGCCGCTTTTGGCAGGGCGACGATAACGGGACGGGGAAATGCAAATTCGGGGACTCGTGTTCAGCGCTATCGTGCTGGCGCTCGGCGTATCGTCGGCGTCCGCGACTATGCGGATCTCGGAAGATCGCGGCGGCCAAATTGGTCATTATCTTGAAGCTTTCGCAGTGTTGCGAACTTCAGGCGAAAGTGTCGTCATCGACGGAAATTGCCTGTCGGCTTGCACGCTGGTGCTTGGCCTGGTCCCGCGAGATCGTATTTGCGCCACACAGCGAGCGCGCTTTGGCTTTCATGCAGCCTGGATGCCGGACCGTGACGGGCGTCCCGTGACGAGCCCGCTCGGCACTCAGGCGCTCTGGAATATTTATCCGGCTTCCGTGCGACGCTGGATCAACCGGCATGGAGGATTGTCACGCAAGATGATCTTCCTTGAGGGCCGCGAACTCGGCGGCATCGTGGCGAGCTGTGATCGAGACGAGCGCTACCGGGCGCGCTCAGTACAGCGCCTCGCGCCGCGTCCTGTGCGCTACGAATCCGCAAGCGCCTCCAGCGAGAGCCGCTAGCGCCATCGCCGCGTAAGCGCGACTGCCGAAGTCTTCGTACAGCAGACCCGAAACCGCCGTCGCGGCGGCCATCGCCAGGCCAAGTGCAATCGCGAGATAACCTTGCGCAGTCGCTGCTTGTCCCGGCGGCGCATGACGCATGAGAAACATCAGGGCGCCGAGATGCGTCGCGCCGAACGACAACGCGTGCAGCAACTGCAGCCACGGCAGCACGAACGCCGGTGGATCGAGCGCCATTCCAAGCCAGCGAAGCACAGCTCCAGACGCGCCAACCATCAGCAGCACCGTCGGCTCGAAGAACGGCGGAAGCCGGGCCTGCATTGCGAACAGCACGATCTCCGCCGCCACGCCGAGCGCCCAGAGTCCCGCGATAACGGTGCCGTCGAGACCGGCGGCGCGCCATTGCATCGCCGAAAAGCCGTAGAAAAATGCGTGGCTCGCTTGAATAAGGCTCGCCGCTGCAAGCACGGCGATGAACGCAGGGTCGCGCAGCGACACGCGACGCGGCGCTGATTGAGCGCCTGGTTCCATCGCATGCGGAGCGTGCGATGGGAGCGATGGCAACATCGCTGATGCAAGCGCCAGCAGAAGCGTCGCCGCCACCATCAGCCAGATGAGATCGCGGGCGGGCATTACATCGGCTGCAAAACCGGCGGCGAAATTACCGATGATGTAGGCAAAAGAGCCCCACAGCCGCACCGGTCCATACGCCCGCCCGTGTGCCGAAAGCCCTTTGAGCGCATAGGTCTCCGCGAGCGGCATCACGGGCGTCGAAGCCAGCGACGTGAGCGTATACGCGATGAAGATCGCGGTGACGCCGGCCGACAGGCCCACCAGGGTATAGCCGGCGACGCTCGCAATGCAGGCTAGCAGCAAGACCGCACGGACGGCATTGCGCCGGTCGGCCGTACGCGTAACGACCGGAATTGCCAGGACCCGCGCGACCATCGGCACGGCCAGCACAATGCCGATCATCCCGGCGTCCAGACCCTTGGCCTTGAGCCAGACAGGGAAGAAGGGCATCTGAATGCCGGGCAAAATGAACAAGGCGGCATAGAAGGCCGCAAGCCGTGGCACGAAGCCCCAAAAGGTCGCAAATGCAGGCCGCATGGCGCCGGTTCAGTTCCACCTAACATGTTGCCTAGACGACATCTTTTTGATCATCGCGCCGATCGCCGGTGCGAATCGGTGCTGGCCGAATCAAGCCGCATGATTGATAAACGGCCCCACTGGGATTGCACATGCCGACCGAGACCACCGCACGGGCGGTACAGTCGCCGTCCGATGCAGGCGATTACGAAGCATTCTGTGACGCGCTCTCCGCGAGCGCGCGCGGGCGCGCCTTCCTCTCTGAATATGCCCGACGAAATCGCAATGCCGACACAGAGCAGCTGCTCGCCGCGATCGCGAGACTGCAGACGTCGGTGACGGCCAGTCCGGCATCGCTGGCCAGCGACTTGATCAAATTGAAATTGCGCGCACTGCTCGATGAGATTAGCGCCGTACAAAAGGATCTGGAGGCCAGCGTCGTCGCAATCAGGGCAACCAAGCTTGCGGAGTTGGTCGCGCTGGTCGAGCGGCGCATCGGGGATATTGTGGCTCTGGCGCACACTGGGAGCCCGCTGCCGGCTGAGGCCGAGGTCATCGGACCGAGTTTGACCGATGAACCGATCGACGTCGTCGAACGTACACATCTGGCCATCGTTCCGACACCTGAGCAGCCGGAATTGCCCATCCCGTCGCCGGTCGCAACGCAACCGCCATCAATAGCCCTTGTGCGCAGCGAGGCGATCATGGCGGAGGTGGTTTTTGTCGAGCCGCTACCCGAACCGCCGCCCGAGCCGCCGCCTGCGCCTCCACTGCCCGATGTTCAACCAATATCGGTCACAGTCGAGATGCAAAAGATCGACGCAGCGATATCGGACCCTGCGCAAGCAATGCTGGCTGCGGTGCTGGCCGCAAAGCCCGCCAAGCCCTTAAACCCGCTGGCATCGATCATGGCGTTGAAGGAAGAAGAGCGGCTGGCCCTGTTTACCTGAATAGTCGGGCGTTCACGCGGCGATGAGCCGCGCGAATACATCGGCATCCACGTTGCCGCCCGACAGGATGCCAACCACGATCCGGTCTTTCACCTCAAGCTTGCCTGCGAGCAGGGCCGCCAGGCCAATAGCGCCGCCGGGCTCCACGACCAGCTTCAATTCGTTGAAAGCATAGCGCACCGCGCGTGCGACCTCGGCGTCACTGACGGTCGTGCCCTGCCCGATCAGATCGCGAGTGATGGGAAAAGTCAGTTCGCCCGGCGAATTGCTCATCAGCGCATCGCAAATCGTGCCGCTCATGCGCGGATTGGCCTCGCGTTTGCCACTTGCGAACGAGCGTATCGTATCGTCAAAACCCTCGGGCTCGGCGACATAGAACTTCGCCGACGGCACCCGCGATTTCATGCCCAATGAAATCCCGGCCGCAAGCCCGCCACCGGAGGCCCCAATGACGACAATCTCGGGCTTGAGCGAGAGGCGTGCGAGGTCATCGACAATTTCAACGCCAATGGTGCCCTGGCCCGCGATAATGAGCGGATCGTCATAGGGCGGCACCAGCGTCGCATTGCGCTCGGCCATGATTTTTCTGGCGATCGCGGCACGGTCTTCCGAGTTGCGATCGTAAGGCACGACTTCGGCGCCGAGCGCCAACGTGCGTTCACGTTTCGCCTTCGGTGCATCGCTTGGCATGACAATAGTCGCTCGCATGCCAAGCAGGCGCGCCGCAGCCGCGACCCCCTGCGCATGATTGCCGCTCGAATAGGCCACAACGCCGGCCGCGCGCCGTTCCGGCGGAATGGAGGAAATCTTGTTGTAAGCGCCGCGGAACTTGAAGGAGCCGGTGCGCTGCAGCGTTTCCGCCTTTAGGAAAACGCGCGCGCCAAGCGCTTCATCCAGGACTGGCGCGTTGATCAGGGGCGTGCGTACAGCAACGCCAGCAAGCCGTTTTGCCGCCGCCTCAATGTCGGCCACAGTCGGCAGGATGGAGTTGTCGATTGCGCCCATGACAGGCAAGGCTAACGCCGCGGCGCGCACGACGGCAAGAGTGCATGATCCCGAAAAACGGTAACCGCGTCCGCCGTCAGGCGATCAAGCCGCGATTCGTGAGAGCTTGCCCCGACCCGACCTGCCCGCTTCCGCCACATGCTTCAGGAAGATGCGCGCGCTCTCGGCCCAGGTCATACGGAGGGCGAAATCGCGGCAATCCTGCCGCGGACATTCCAGTGCGGCGAGACATGCGCGTTGAAGATCTGCATCGAGCACCCCGACATTGGCTTCCCCGATCACGTCGCGCGGCGCCGCAGCCGGGAATGCCGCCACCGGCACGCCGCTGGCAAGAGCTTCCAGAAGCACGAGGCCGAACGTGTCGGTGCGACTCGGGAATACGAACACATCGGCGGCGGCGTAGATTTGAGCCAGCGCTTCACCGGACCGCGAACCGAGAAATACTGCGTCCGGGAATTTTCGCGCCAGCGCGTTTCGTGCCGGCCCATTGCCGACGACAACCTTTGTGCCAGGCAGATCGAGCTTGAGAAAGGCCTCGAGATTCTTCTCTACCGCCAATCGCCCGACCGTCAGGAAAATTGGCCGCTGCAGCTTGAGATCGGGTCCCACATGCGGCCGGAACAAGGTGGCATCGACGCCGCGCGGCCAGAGTTTCACATTCCTGAAGCCACGGCTGGTGAGTTCGGAAGCAAGAGTTGGCGTCGCCGCCAGCACCGCGGCGCCAGCGGAATGAAAGCGTCGCAGCCACGCCCAGGTCACCTCGCTGGTCCAGCGCCCGGCCAGCGGCAGCCGCTCGGCGAGATAATCGGGAAAGCGGGTATGGAGACTCGTGGTGAAGGGCAAACCCCGCCGCAAACAGACACGCCGCATGGCGTGGCCGAGCGGACCTTCGGTTGCGACATGAATAGCGTCAGGCTGCACCCGCTCAATTCGGCGCTCGATGTCACCAGGTGCGACAAGCGCCAGCCGGATTTCGGGATAGCTCGGCATCGGCAGTGTCCAAAACTGGTCCGGACCAAGAAATTCCAGTTCGGCGCCGAGGGTTCGCGCCTCGCGCGCCACGTGTCCCAAGGTACGCACGACGCCGTTGACCTGCGGATGCCAGGCGTCGGTGGCGACCAGAATTTTCATGCAATCAGGCTGCCTTGGCTGCTGGCCGCTGCAGCGTCTCGGCCGCTTCCCGGTCGTCGCCGGTGTGGGTCCATGTGATGATCTCGAACTGGCCATCGTGGCCCTCGGCTACCGCGGTGCAGCTTTCCACCCAGTCGCCGCAGTTGATGTAACGCAGCCCGTAATCGTCACGCATGGCAGCGGTGTGAATGTGCCCGCAGATCACGCCCTCAGCTTGATGATGCCTCGCCTCGGTCGCCAAAGCCTTCTCGAAAGCGCCGATATAGTTGACGGCGTTCTTCACCTTGAGCTTGGCCCATTTGGATAGCGACCAGTAGGGCGCGCCAAACACACGGCGGAATGCATTGAATACGCGATTGGCGGTGAGCGCGAATTCGTAGGCCTTGTCGCCCAGCAATGCCAGCCAGCGTGCCTGCGTCACCACGAGATCGAAGATGTCGCCGTGAACGACCAGATAGCGGCGGCCATCGAGTCCATCGTGAATCGTATTCTCGACGACTTCGATGCCGCCAAAGTGCGTGCCGTAGTAGCCACGCAGGAATTCATCGTGGTTGCCGGGGATGTAGAAGACCCGTGCGCCCTTGCGCGCCTGGCGCAAGAGTTTCTGCACCACGTCATTGTGCGCCTGAGGCCAGTACCAGGATGACCGAAGCGCCCAGCCGTCGACGATATCGCCGACCAGGTAAATTGTTTCGGCTTCGTGATGGCGGAGAAAGTCGAGCAACCTGTCGGCCTGACAGCCGCGCGTTCCCAGGTGGACGTCGGAGATGAACAGCGCGCGAAACCGTCGCGTGGCGTTGGACGTCACGATACGACGCTCTCCGGTGGAATGGTCATGCGTGACATGTACCAGCCGCTCATTTCAGTTTTATGACAGCGTTGTTTACCTATTTCACACTCTCAGGCCGCAGCACGGCGCATTTCCGCGCGACGAAAGCGCACCAAAGTGTAGACGCCGAACGGCTTGACCTTGCGCCGTTCGACGAGCTCGGTGCCCCCATGTGCTTGGGCCCACGCCGCCAGCCGCTGGAACGGGAATTCCGGCCGCAAACCCAGCTTGTGCGCCTTCTGCGCCAGCAAGCGCTCGAGCGCGGCGGCAAGCCCGCGCTCGGAATAAAGATGATTGACCAGGATGATTTGCCCGTCGGGCCGCACCACCCTCGCGCACTCAGACAGAACGCGCTCCGGATCTTCCACCAGCGTGATTACGAATTGTCCCACCACGCAGTCGAACAAGGCATCCGCATATCTGAGCTCGTGCGCGTCCATCACGACCAGTTCCCTGACGAACGGATATCGCCCCGTTTTCGCGCGTTCACGTGCGCGCGCGATCATCGGCTCCGAAATGTCGATCCCGGTGATCTCCGTTGTGTCGTCGTAATCGTCGAAGGACAGGCCAGTGCCGACTCCGATTTCGAGAATCCGCCCGCCGACTTTCGTGGGCGGGCGCGCACGTCGTTAGGAACCGGCCGAGACAGGCGCCCAGCGGGCATAGGCTTTCTCCATGACGTCTTTGGCTGGATCGCGGAACATGCATGCCTCCAGAATCAGGACAGCGAATTTGCGTCCGGAGGTAGCAATCGAGTGCGACAGTCAGGCGACACGCCTTTGTCGGGCGGCCTTACTGCTGCTCCCCTCCCTCCTGTGGGGAGAGCATGACCTTGACGCTTTGGTCCCCGGCCCTGACACTCGCGCCAATCACCACGCGAAAAACGAGGAAAGCTCATAAATCTTGGAATTGCCGGCCGCAAGGCGATCGTCTGCGCATCGAGCCGCGGGCTTGGGAAAGCCTGCGCGCGCGCATTGGCGGAAGCCGGCTGCGAAGTGGTGATCAATGGACGGGACGTCAAGAAGCTGGAAGCTGCGGCCGCCGAGTTCGCCAGCCTGACCGGCGCCAAGGTGATCCCAGTAGCCGCCGACGTTGCGACGCCTGATGGTCAGAAAGCGCTGCTGGCCGCCTGCCCGCAGCCGGACATTCTGGTCAACAACAATGCCGGCCCTCCGATGCGCGATTTCCGCGAGCTCACCCGCGCGCAGATGATCGACGGCGTCATCGCCAACATGGTGGTCGCGGTCGAGCTCATCCAGAAAGTGATCGATCCGATGTGCCAGCGCAAATTCGGGCGCATCGTCAACATCACGTCGGGCTCGGTGAAAATGCCGCTGGCGGGGCTCGATCTGTCCTCAGGCGCGCGCGCCGGGCTAACTGCCTTCCTTGCCGGCGTCGCGCGCACGGTGGCCGACAAGAATGTGACCATCAACAATATTTTGCCGGGCGCGTTCGATACCGACCGGTTGCGCGGCGTGCTGAGCAAGACCGCAGAGCAGAAAGGCAAGAGCGCCGACCAGGTCGCTGCCGAGCGCATCGCCACCATTCCCGCCAGACGCTTCGGCAATCCGGACGAATTCGGCGCGGCCTGCGCATTCCTGTGCTCGACGCACGGCGGCTACATCACCGGACAGAACCTGCTGATCGACGGCGGCACATTCAACGGGGCATTCTGAAAACGCAAAGGCCGGCGTCGCCGCCGGCCTTTTTAAAATCACGATTATGTGCGCCTATTTAAAGACGTCATCCCATTTCCAATTTATGCCAATCGACAGGATATCGGCGTGAGTTTGCGCGTTACCGATATAGGTGACTCCGGTGGTCGCGAACCATGGATTGCCGGACGTTGCAGATATATTGACCGATGCGTCGGGTTCGAACACATGTGAATAGGCCAGATCAGCCTTCAGGCCCTTGATGATCACGTAGCTCGCACCGACTGACGCCCAGACCCGGTTGGTGTCCGGTATCAGTGGTGTGCGTACTTGATCGTCGATCGCTCCTATCTCGTAACCGAAACCGGTGCGTAACGTCAGCCGCTCATTGAACTGATATTCGACGCCGGCCGAAAACAGCCATCCATCCCGGTATTGAAACGGCAAGGTCGTGGCCGTAACGCCGTTGGCAACGACATTGGACGTCCCGATCCGGCTCCAGTTGGTCCATTCGACCGTGCCGAGCAAGGTCCATTGTGGGTCAACACGCTGCCGGATCCCGAGCGAAACCATGCCGGGCAGATCCACCGTGGTGTTCGCTGCAGCTGCGCCCAAGGGTGTCGTCAAGATGCCGTTGAGCTTCTGGTTTATGCCGGAACGATAACCGATACCGACTGAGGTCGTTGGTGTCGGCGTTAAGGTGACGCCTGCGGTGAACCCGTAGCCCCAGCCATCGCCCGATAGGTTTCCGTCACCCGCGGGACAAGGCGGGCCAAAGCCAACTACGCCGCGACAAAAGTTGGCGTTAGCGGTACTCACACCATGATTGAGGCTGGCTTTGGCGTACTGAATTTGCACGCCCACGCCGACGCTGATCCAGTCATTGATCCGATACGCGATGCTGGGCGCCGCATTGTAAGTGTGCAGCCACGTATCTCCCGCAGCATAATCGCGCCCGACCCAATTCTCGGGAAAACCGACCGAGAGACCAAACGGCGAGTTCAGCGACATGCCGAGCCAAAGGTTCGGATTGAGCTGGTAGGAAAAGTAACCGGCCGGGATAAGCGCAGCCTGGTAGGTATTGTTAGTGGGGCCCTGCACAATACCAGGTGATCCAAAATACGTGCTGCCGGCGGCCGGAGTATTCTTTACGTTCGGATAGAAACCCGTATAGCTCGACGCACTCTGAACGCCGGCAAACTGGGTCATCACCGCCGGATTCCAGAACATCGTGGACAGCGAGCCGCCGGCCGCGACGCCGGCCCATGATGCGCCCTGCCCGAACGAGCTTTGTTCGTGAACTGCGAGTGCACCGGCGCTCGCTTGCGCGGTGGCGATTACCAAAAGTCCGAGCGCGCTGCTTGCGCGCAGGATGTTTACCCAGCCCCGAAGCGCCATGTCGTCCCCCAATAACGCGCATTCCCACCGCGTTTATCGATATCGTGACGGGACGTTATGCAGCGGACAATAGGCGCAGCGGTAAAAAGTGCTGGAATTGCGCGAGCTTAAGCAGAATTAGCGCAGCTGTTGCGAAGACGACACAGCGACTTTGCCGCGCTGCAACAACTCAAGATACGATTGCCCGTCAAAGAGTTAGGTGGACCACGGGTATTGGGGTGGTCATCAGCCTCCTTGCGTCGGGCGATAAAAATACCGTCCGCTTCGCACGTGCCGCCGGGTGCGTGGTCATCGCCTCAGGCGGCGCGGAATTCGACTCCCATCCGCGCGTCCGAACGCCAGATCACGTGGCACGGGTGCTTGAGTTTGTCGTAGCCAACCACCAGCACGAATTCGTCCGGGATGCCGAGATGGCTCGCCACTTCCAGGCAAGCGCCGACCTTCGACATATTTCGCACGCGGCAGTCGATGCCGGCGGTGGCGCGGTTAAACGCGATGGTGCCACCTTTGAGTGCGCGTAAGCGCTGTGCTTTGCGTCTTTCGTCCATTGCCGTTGACTGTATTTTCCAATTCCGGCGTCTCCGCCGAGCCTACGACCCGCGCGCGCCCAAAAGACCGACGCTCGCATTGAATGCCTGACGGAAACACCGGATCGCACTTTAGGTCTGCCCAATTATCGGGCGGTGAAACTGATCATCAAAAACCGCACAAAAGCTTATGAATTCGCTAACCATGCGCGGGGAGCCGGCAAAGTCCCTGATCCGCCTCGGCTTTTGCGAGCGCGCCGTCCATGCGCGGCCCGCAAGGGAGGGTTGCCCCCTCCTCGCGGCCATGCATGATGTCGCCGACCTGCCAGAGTATGTTTCGTTCGTATGAATCAATCCACGCAAACTCCGCTCGTCCCTGCGAAAACGGGGACCCAGGGCGGAGAGCCGCTCACCCAGCAAGCTCGATTTTGGATTCCCGCTTGCGCGGGAACGAGCGGAGTGTGGTCCGACGCAAACGGGATAACCTCAAGGCTCAAACAACAAACGCTCACGGGAGACAACTGAAAATGAAGCTCGTCCGCTATGGCGCGCCCGGCCGCGAGAAACCCGGCATCATTGGTGACGACGGCAAGATCCGCGACCTGTCGCGCCTCGTGAAGGACATCGACGGCGAGATGCTGGCTTCGGGCGGCCTTGCCAAGATCCGCAAGGCGAACCTCAAGCGGATGAAACCCGTCCCCGGCAAGCCGCGGCTCGGCCCCTGCATTGGCCATGTGCGCCATTTCATCGCCATCGGGCTCAACTATTCCGACCATGCTGCCGAGGGCGGCAACCCGATCCCGAAGGAACCGGTGATTTTCAACAAGGCGCCAAGCAGCATCTGCGGCCCCAATGACGACACCATGATCCCTAAGGACGCCGCCAAGCTCGATTGGGAGGTCGAGCTCGGCATCGTCATCGGCAAGCGCGCGCGCTATCTCGCCAAGGACAAGGCCAAGGACGCCATCGCCGGCTATTGTCTCGCCAACGACGTATCCGAGCGCGCTTTTCAGGTCGAGCGCAGCGGCCAGTGGGTCAAGGGCAAGAGCTCGGAGACCTTCGGCCCGCTCGGGCCCTGGTTCGTCACCAAGGACGAGATCAGGGACCCGCAGAGCCTCGATATGTGGCTCGACGTCAATGGTGAGAAACGCCAGCGCGGCAATACCAGGACTATGATCTTCGATTGCTTGCACCTGGTCTGGTACTGTTCGCAATTCTTTGTGCTGGAGCCGGGCGACGTCATCATCACCGGCACGCCGTCGGGCGTCGGCCTCGGCATGAAGCCGGCGCCGATTTATCTCAAGGCCGGCGACGTGGTCACGCTCGGCATCGCGGGGCTGGGCGAGCAGCGCCAGAAGGTCGTGCCATTCAAGATGTGACAGTTGTCATTCCGGGGCACGGTCGCCGCCACGCACGCTTCACATCCGCTGCACGGAGGATGAGGCGAGGAAGACAAAAAAGCCCCGGGGTTTTGCCCCGGGGCTTCGGCATTCGTAATTCGCGCTAGCCTCACTCCGCCGCCTGCTGCGTCCGGCCGAGCGTGACCCGGGCCACATCGCGGAATTCCGCGTGCGAGAGCATCTTCTTGTTGGTCAGCGAATGCAGCTTGACCGCCTGCAGCACCTTCATGGCGTCCTCTTCCGACACCTGCATGCCGACGTCCTTCAGCCACATGTTGACCGAGTCGATGCCCGAGCCCTTGCCCATCACCACTTCCGCCGGCGGCTGGCCAACCGCCGACCAGCGGATCGGGAACAGCTCGGTGGCGTTCTTCTCGCCGCAGTTCTTGAACCACGACGCGATGATGCCGGACTCGATCTGATAGAGGCCGGAGCCGACGATCGCCTTATTGGTCGGCACCACCACGCCGGTGAGCCGCTGCACGAGGTTCGCCAGCGGCGTGAGCTTGGTGGTGTCAATGCCGACGTCGACGCCGTACATGGTCTTGAGCGCCATCACGATCTCTTCCATCGGCGCGTTGCCGGAGCGTTCGCCGATACCGAGCACGGTCGTGTGCATCACCTCGACGCCGAGCGACAGCGCCATGATAGTGTTGGCCACGCCCATGCCGAAGTCCTGGTGGAAGTGCGCTTCCAGCCGCTTCTTGATGCGGCTCTGCACCTGGGTGACGAAATATTTCATGGCGTGGGGCGACAGCACACCGAAGGTGTCGACCAAGGCGAGCGCGTCCATGTGGCCGTCCTTGCCGACCCTCTCGATCAGGTCGATGGCCCATTTCAGCTCAGCGCGCGAGAAGTCGATCGGGAAGAACACCACCTCGAGGCCGTTCTTGTGCGCGTAGGCGGTCGCCTCGATCGAGGTCTCGATCGCCTTCTCCATCGGCCAGCGATAGGCCAGATCGACCATGTGCTTGCTTGACGGGATTTCCATCACCACGCCGTTGACGCCGGTGTCGATGGCGCGTTGCACGTCTTCCTTCATGCAGCGGGCGAAGGAGAAGATTTGCGGGCCGAGGTCGCGCTTGACGATCTCTTTGATTGCCGCGTTGTCGGACGGGGAGACAATCGGCATGCCGGCTTCGATCCGGTGCACGCCGGCCTCCGCCAGCGCCTCAGCAATACGGATCTTCTCGTCCTTGCTCAGGATGACGCCGGTTTGCTGTTCGCCGTCACGCAGAGTGACATCATGAATTTTAATATTCTTCGCGAACTTGAAGTCCTTGGTGACCTCCGGCGCATAATTCCACTCGCTGACGAACCAGTCGTCCGTTTTCCACGGTTGATTTGCCATCTTTTTACTCCTCTCGCATGGGTGGTTAGGGTGATTTTGAGACGTTTTTTCCAGGCCAGCCAGGCCAGAAAGATCGAGACGACCAGACTACTTTCGCTGCTGCCATTGATTGATATATCTCACGGACCGGCCGAAATTCCTATTGGGTAGAGCCCTCACAATAGAGAGTTTGCGCGGCTCAAACCACCGGATTAGTGAGCTCGCCGATGCCGGAAATCGAGACGCGAACTTCATCGCCGGCGACAAGGTAACGCGGCGGACTAAAGCCAATGCCGACGCCAGCCGGCGTGCCGGTCGCGAGCAGGTCGCCAGGCTCCAGCGTGACATAGGTCGTGACCGTTTCGATAAACGTCGGCACGTCGAAAATCATGTCACGCAGCTTCGCGAACTGCCGGCGTTCCCCATTCACGAATGTAGCAAGCTCTTGGGCATCCGGCACGCCGAATTCATCGCGCGTCACAAGCCATGGCCCGACCGGACAGAAACTGTCCAGGCTTTTGCCGAGAAACCATTGCTTGTGGCGCTGCTGCACGGCGCGCGCGGTGACATCGTTGACGATGGTGTAAGCGAAAACGCAATCGAGCGCCTCACTGCGCTTTATGTTCTTGCAGCGTTTGCCAATAACCACGCCGAGCTCGCCTTCGTAGTCCACCGTGTGGGTCGGGTCGGACGAGGCGGAGATCTTCTGGAACGGATCGGCGAGCGAGGAGGTGGACTTGGTGAAGATGACCGGATCGGCTGGGACCTCCTGCTTGTCGCCGGACTGATCGACACCGCTGCGGGCGAACTCCTGGGCATGGTCATGATAGTTCTTCCCGACGCAGATGACGTTTTTCGCCAACGGTCCGACCGGCGCGGCAAGTTTGACGCGACTGAGCGCAACCGGCTCACCATATTCCGGAGGCGTCCCCTCGCCGAGCAGCCTGATGACATGGCGTAAATCGCGCACCGATGCCCTGCCGATCGAAAAAGGACGAAAGCTGTCGTCCTGAACTATGCCGAAAATCTTACCCTGTGGGCTGTTGATGGCTGCAATGCGCATGGTCCGGCAATTACCTTCTCACAATGGTCCATGAAGTTCGTGATGTGGACAAGGCGCTAGCAAAGACGGCGGCCGGCTTCAAGGCATCAATGAAAAAACGTCGTGCGGCGCACCTGCTTGCTCAGGCGCGGGCTCTCTTTCCGATCGAGCGTTCGGACGGCCAGTGGGACAAGGCGTGACCCGCAGAACCTGAACATTTCGTTCGATCGACATCGACGGCGAGAATCGCCAGCGCAGCAAGACGAAGACCACGATCTTCGGGGCCGAACACCTGGTGCGGTATTGCTCGACATCATCATCGCCGGCACGCCGGCGTTGCGCTCGGCATGAAGCCTGCACCAGTGTTCCTGAAAGTTGGCGACGTGGTCACGCTCGGCATCGACAAGCTGGGCGAGCAGAAGCAGAAGATCGTGGCGGGAAAATAAAGCCGGTCATTCCGGGACACGCGCGCAGCGCGTGAACCCGGAAGCCATACTCCGCAGCGCCGGGTTTATGGATTCCGGGTTCGCGCCCGAGCCTGTCATCGGGCCGCGCTTCGCGCGGACCCGTTGCGCGCGCCCCGGAATGACAGGAAGGAGTCTCACGTCAGCTCATATTCGCGCACAACCGCCCGCCCCGGCCGCTTTGCCGCCGGCTTTTTGAATTGAATTTCAAAGTCAGCGCCCATGGCATTGGCAGCCAGCAAAAGCCGTTCGAGAGAAAACCCGGTGATGTTTCCTCGAAGGACTTTTGACAGATCTGTTTGTTTAATCCCAATCTGCTTGGCGGCGGCTGATTGCGTCATTCCACTGTGCTCGATCAGTTTGCCGAGGAAGTGAACGACCTTGGCCTTTAGGAGATGTTGTTCGGGATTGGCGACGCCAATGTCTTCGAAGACATTTCCAGAGCTGCGGGTCGCTTTATGCGCGGTCATTTTAATTTGGTCCTAGTTTAACGACCTCATGGGTCGGGCATTGGTTAGGCACTTTCCCTTCTTCACCCCGCGGCCCCAAGCTCATGCTCCAGCGCCAGCCGGTCATACGGCACGGTGGGAACCAGCGTGCCTTCCGCCGAGCGTTCGAGCTTGACCAGCCCGTAGCGCTCCATGGTGCGCAGCGTGCGCGACAGATTGCTCAGCTGGCGACCGGTGAGTTCGGCGAGTTCGGTGAGCGAAGCCGGGCGCGCGCGCCGGATCATCTCCAGCAGCAGCGTGTTCTTGCTCGACAAAATCTGCGCTAGCGACTCCATGGAGGTGAACCACACCTTCGGCTCATCCAGGCCCGGCTTGTGCTTGCCGCGCACGACCGCAAGCGTGCGCGCCCTCATCTGCGCGCGCGAGGCAATGCCGATGCGGAGGATTTTCGTTCTGCCGCTCATGGAATGCCCTCCGATTTCAACACACGCTCCACGTCCGCCCAGAAATCCTGCACCAGCGTTTCCGCGTCGGCATAGTCGTAGGGCTTGGCCCTGCTTCGTTCGTGCCGATGATCGCCTCTTGCGTTTTTTCCGCGACGGCGCACGCCCGGTGGAAACGGGGTGCGCATTGTCGTAGCCGACAAGCCGCTTTCCGTTCGGGCCGAACAGAGACAAGGCGTAATCAATGCCCTGTGGCTTGGCCGGCGTCGGCGGGACGCGCCGCGCGCGGAACTCAACCCAATAACCACAACCGACTTCCATGATTTCGCCATCGAGATCGAGGAGCCGTTGCAACGACGGGTCATCTTTCTCCGTTTCAGACTTATCACCTGATGATAAGTTTTTCAAGAAGCTGGAATTCCAATCAATAAATCAATGCATTACGGCGCACACGCCATGGTTGCGCTACTATATCAGCGCCGCCGCGGGATGCCACCGGGGTGCGCCCGTTACCCCCTCGCCGCCCTCACCAAATCAACCCACGCCTCGTGCAAACGGTCGAGCCGTTCGCCCGCCGCGCGGGCAACCGCGACGATGGGCCGGCCCTCGTCCTCGCTCATGCTCATCACACCGTTGCCGATCTGCTGGAGCGCGTGAATGAAGTCCCTCGCCTCGCGCAGCGGCTCCTCGATATCGAGGGCACGGCTGAGAATTCGCTTTGCCTGCGAACGGCGCGCGCGCCCACGAGGGCGCGCCACATGCTTAGGCGGCATGAGGACTCCGAGCCCGAATCTAATACAATGTATCTAACCTCAAGTCGAATACACAGTCAACAACTTCGGCTACATGATAGACGGTGATCAAATTCGCATGGCAAGGGCGGCTCTTCGGCTGGGCGTGCGCGAATTAGGCAAGTTGGCCGGTGTTGCGCCCATGACTATTTCGCGTCTGGAGACTGGACAGTCCGGCGGATACGCCAGCACGATGATAAAAATCCAGCGCGCGCTCGAAAAAGCCGGCGTCGTATTCCTCGACGGCGACGAGCCGGGCGTACGCCTGAAGAAGAAGCAACCGCGCCGTTCGTGAGTGATGTGGTCCGACGACATCATCATCACCGGAACACCGCCGGGCGCGGTAGATTCCGCTTCAGCGCTTCACACGTTGATCAGCAAGGGATGACTAGTCCGCGAAATGAAGCCCATCCATAAATAAACTCCCGCAACTCATTTACGCGGCTTCTCGCATTATCTCGGCCGGACCTGACTGCGATTGTGGCTCCTGAGAACATCAAGCGATGTCCCAGTCCAAGATAATCAGGATATTCTGTCGGATCATTGCGCCCAGGATTCAGCCACTGGACGTAGACCCAGAAATCTTCATCAAAAATATAATTAAGTGTATCGGCAACGTGCTCCACATACTGCATCGAGCAAAGTATGATGCGGGCCCTTTTGCTTTTTAATATTTTGCCCGCATACAGATTTCGTTCTTCAGGTGAACCACTGATCAAAAAAACTTCTACGCATTCGTTGGCGCGCAATTCGAGCATTCTCGAGTTATCGCCCGTTTTGACTGGTTCTCCGAATAGTGTGTTCCATGTGTAGCTTTTGCTGGCTCGGCGATGCCCTAATACGCCAACAAATAAGCGATCTGGCATAAAACGCCCCACCAATGATTAAGTCATAAGGAACAGTACACGCACTAATTGATCACCTTCAAGTAATCCTCTGCTTTCGCCTTTGGCCCTCACCCGACCGCATGCGACAAGTTCGGCCAACACACGTCATTGCCGCGCGCGAACCGGCAACCGGTGAAACAAAACAAAACCCCGGGCGTTTTCGCCCGGGGTCTCGTTTTTCGTGGCACTAAAGCTGTCTACTAATGGTTCTGGGCATTTTTCGGCAGACGTCCGGTGGGCCTGCCCGCGGACTCTTTCTGCCATCTCAGGAATTGCTCGAACAACGCCTGGTTCTGTTCGGGCGTCGTCGCAGCCGCCGCCCCGGATTTGGGTGCGCGCGTCGCCATGAACTGATCGAACTGCTGCCGCGTGTCCGCCGACGCTGTCGTGGCGTGCTGGTCGAGCCAGGTTTGCGCCGCCGGGAAGCGCTTCCATCCGTTCAAAGGTGCACTGAGCACGACTTCCTTCCATTTGGGATGGAATGGCGGCTTCTGGAAATCTTCGAACTTGTCGAAGAAGGTCCGAACGAAGCGTTCGACTTTGCTGTATCGATCCGTACCAGGCTTCCAGTTATAGGCAGCCAGAATTGCGGGGACCGCGATCGTATCGATCCGCTGTCCGGCCGGGATCAATGAGGGATAGTCCTCTGCCTTCAGCTGAGATGGCAGATAGTCGGCCTGAAGCGGCCGTGCGTAGTCGATCGGAACCAGATGGAATCTTTCGTCTTTGATTGTCGTCGTGAACTTTGAAGGCACGCCCTGAACGGCGACCATCGCGTCGATCTCGCCCTTCCGCAGTTTTTCATAAGCAAGCCGCTGTTCGATGTAGACAAATTTCGGCTTGATCCCCAGACGTTCGAAAACCGTGATTGCGGTGATGAAGGTCCCGCCATTGGGCAGATCGACAGCAACGGCTTTCCCATCGAGATCGGAAAGCTTCGCAATCGCTTTCGGCGCAACCACGTGCATTTCCTCGTTATAGAGCTTGGTAACGAATGTAAGCTGGCTCTTGAGGTTCGTCGCGTAGCCTTGTTTTTCCAGATAGTCGAGCGTGTCGGACCGGATGATCCCGAGGTCGACTCCCTTCAGATACAGGATATCCGCAATACTCTGAACCGAACCTCGTCCTACGATCGGCAAGACACGAAGATTGTCGCCATCATCGAGCATTGAGGCGAGATCGGCGCCGATCTGGACATACGTTCCGCCGATCGTGCCGGTAATGATTGTCGTTGTATTGGCGTTGAGAACCGCCTTTGTTTTTTCGCTTGCGCGCCCGAAGCTGAAGATTGCCTTCAGGCCTTCGCTCACCTGACCGGGGTCGACTTCGCCCTGCTCGGCTCGGCTGACCGAAGTCGCACCAACCAGACCCAGCGCCGCCGCCGCAAGCACCGTCCATCGAATGAACTTTGTCATCGTGTATTTCTCCCCCGTGGCAACCTTTACTATGTGAACCAGATCGGCTTCGCCATCTGGAAGTGACAATTCGTGCAAGCCCCTCAGCATTTCCGGAAAGCTATCGACGCGCGCTGCTCGCGAGCGCTTCGAGCTGCTTTGACGCCTCGACAGAACCCCAATCACGTGCGCGCTGGTACCAGGCTTGTGCAAGCGCCGGGTCAGGCGCGGCACTGAATATGCCCCGTTGCTTGATCACGATCGGATCGTAGGTGGCGCCCAATTCAAGC
This sequence comes from uncultured Pseudomonadota bacterium, assembly GCA_963762485.1. Taxonomy (GTDB): domain Bacteria; phylum Pseudomonadota; class Alphaproteobacteria; order Rhizobiales; family Xanthobacteraceae; genus Pseudolabrys. Next base: position 424,547 of record CAVXLE010000017.1, read on the forward strand.
GCTGCTCGAGCGTTGTGTGTTTCGGCAACCCGTTCCAGCAAAAGGCGCGCGGCTGCCAGGTCACCGCTTGTGAGAAGCTCCTCGCTTCGTTTTAAAAGCAGGGCGACTTCAGCCGGGTCGATCTGTCTTGTCGGCGGAGAGGCTTCGGCCTTCGCGGCCGCGGGCGCCTCCGTCTTTGGCGCTTCGGCTTTGACAGCGGCCGGTGGTTTGGCTGCCGCCGGCGCCACGTCCACACGCTCTCGGGATTCGACAACTGGTTGTTTCCAGGCATAGCGGATGCGACTGCGCACGATCACCTGGCCATCACCGCCCTGCAATTCGGCCACGATGGCCATCGAGCCGACATAGTCGCGCGGCGGGGTCATCAACGCCTTGGACAAATCGCCGACGCCGATGCGCCATTCTCCCGGGCCCGACGCAGCGCCCGCGCTCAATGCTGTTCCCGGCAGGAGGCCGCCGAGCTTCACAGTGGCGCCGGGTGTTGGATTTGCAACGTCGACGCCGATCGGCAACGGCGCGTTGATTTTCCCGCTCTGGTCCTCAACACCAAGTGTCGGCGGCGGCGCTTTAACCGGTCTCCGATCCAGTTCGGCATTGGCCGCCTGCAACCGCTCCGCCAGAGAAGCCTTGGCGTCTTTCAACAGGAGCGAGCGATCCTGCGGCTCAGCCAGTTTGCTTCCGTCGAAATAGACGACTGCGACGGCGATGCCGCCGGCCACAACAGAACCCGCAAGAATGGCCAATGCCGCCTTGCGCCAGAGGCGGCGCGGGACCGCACGATAGTCAGACCGCATGAAAGTTCGCAATGATTCCGGAAACGGCTCCGTCGATATGCCGTTGTCGACACGCCGCCGCCGGTCGAAGAACGATCGCCGCTGACGCACCGGCGCGTTCGCTTCCACCTGAGGCTGGATCGATGGCGGGTCAGCCAGAATGTCGCGCAAATTACGCGGCGCGTAATATTCCGGACTCTTTGGGTCAGACACTTCGGGTTTGACCGGTGTACTCATAACGCTACCCCCTGAACGCCACTCAACGAAACGATCCTGCCCGTCGCGTAATCACCTTTGCTGATTTTTGCGCGATCGAATCGCGGTGCGCCTCGCGCCAAGCCACACGCGCTCAACAGCATCCAATATGATTGAAGCGGTCCCGCGCCGATATGTCGAGGCCCCGCCCCGCCCGTGGCATTCCATCGCCTTCGCCCCCACCCCCGCCCCCACCCCCGCCCGAAAATGGGCGTCGCTGTTAAAAAAGCAGCCAAAACCTAGCATTTATGATGCCGGACGGCGACTGGCTTTAGTTGGTCCAAACTGGGTCGGAAATGTGAAAATTGCCCTCAGGAAAACCTGCTTACGGCAGGCCGGCCCGCCGCTGGCTCGGCAAAGACGACGATTTTCCGCAAACTGCCGCACCGTGAAAATGTGTATGGTAATTTTATGCGTTGCCCGGACGGGCCGACGCATTTATTGCCGCGGCCAAATGGCTAATGGGGGGATTCATGCGCAATGCACTTTGCATTGCCTTGCTTGCCACGCTCGCGCCGGCGGCGGCACAGACACCATCGGGGAGCGATTCCGGACTCCACACGCAACGCCAGCGCTACGACATCGAGGCCTTCGGCGCGTTCCGCATGCTCATCCTCGAGGGCGATTTCAGTCCGAAGGTTTCCATCGACACGGTGATGGCCAAGCATCCGACAACCGGGCTCGGCGCGCTGGCGGACGCTCGCGGCGAGATCACCATTCACGATGGCAAGCTGATCGTCAGCTACGGCAAAGATACGCCGCATCCGCCTGCCGAGACCGAACGCGCCGCGCTGCTCGCGACCGGCATTGTTGCCGAATGGCAGTCGGTCAAAGTCGAGCAGGACGTTGCGCCCGACGACATCGAAAATTTTATCGCGCGAACGGCAGCGGCGCACGGCATCAACCAGGAAGGCCCCTTCCCGTTTCAGATCCGCGGCACGCTCTCGTCCTACGTCATGCACGTGAATGCCGAGCCGACCAAAGGCCCACACGGCATGGGCCAGCCGATTGCCATCACGATGGAGATCAAGGGCAACGCCATTGCGGGCATGGTCTCGGGCATTTACGCGTCGCGCGATCTGGTCGGTATCGTGAGTCATGGCGGCGCGCGCACGCACAGCCATTGGGTCTCGCCTGACGGCAAGTCGACCGCGCATCTCGACAGTTGGGGCCTGAAGGCCGGCGCCGAGCTGTCGCTACCGAAACCGTAAGTTCCCGACGGCAATTGACTCAAAATATTTGTACCTGATGCTTAAATGCATCACCCGCCGGGATTCCTGTTGATCGCAATTGACCGCTACCACAGCACCGCCACGCCCTGCTGAAGCGCGATAGCCTCATTGTCGGGGATCGGGGGGAGCGGCTTCAGGCCGTTTCGAACCGGGGCGTCTGCTGAGGATGGGATTCTGGCGTAACCGCAGAGTTAGCCGCATCGCGCGGCCGCTCGGTTTGGGCGCGGCTTGCCTCGCGCTTGCCAACTGCACCACCGACAATGTTGCAAGCCGGGCCGATCGCAAACACGTCGCTGCTGTCAGCTCGCGCATGCTCGCGACTGGAGAGACGTCCCCAAAGAGCGTGAGCATCAGCCGCAAGCCTGCCGTGGCTGGCACACACGAACACGCCGCGCAGGGAATCGCCAAATACAGCGTGGTCGGCGTGGCGTCATGGTACGGCGAGGACTTTCAGGGACGGCAAACCGCCAACGGGGAAACCTTCAATATGAATTCGCTCTCGGCGGCGCATCCTTCCCTGCCGCTGCCATGCAATGTACGTGTGACCAATCTCGTCAACCACCGCTCGATCGTAGTACGCGTCAATGACCGCGGCCCTTACGTCAGCGGCCGTGTCATCGATGTGTCGGCAAAGACGGCGAAGGTACTGGGGTTCTACGACGACGGATTGAGCAAGGTGAAGGTCGAATATGTCGGCCAGGCGCAGTAGCCGCGCTTCAGCCGCGGCCGACTGATGGCGATTTCGCGGTGAAAAATAGCCTGCCAATCCCGGCCGCACACCGCGCTACCATCGGAGCGTGATCGGCGCGCGTCCGCGTTTGCCGAATTTGCAACGTATTACAGCCCCAATCCCCATCTCCAATCAGCACCGCTCACCTTCGTTTCAAATCCCAGTTGCGTTGCTTTGTACACAGTTAGGAGGGGGACGCATGCCAGGACGCAGAACAATCCTGCCGTCGGCCATGTTCGTTCTTGTTTTTCTCGCCGCCTTATCCACTCAACCGACGCGCAGTGCGCGCGCCGACGACGAATGCCTCGCTCAGCCAAACTCGCCGGCACCACAAGGCCAGCATTGGTATTACCGGATCGACCACTCCAACAATAACCGTCAATGCTGGCGACTGGCGCCGGAAGGACTTCCTGTCCAGAAGAGCACGCCTCAAAACGAAAATCGGTCGACGGCTGAGGTGATCGCGCAGCCGGCGATACCCTCTCGCATGCTGCGGCCGGTGACCGCAGCACAGGCAGCCGCGCATGCCGAGGCCGCACCCGACACCACTGATGCTGTCGGTGCGGCCCCAGTGCTTTGGCCCGACGCGGCGAAATTGCCGGATCTGCTGCACACCGTGCAGCGAGCGCTGCCAGAGGCCAACACGAACAACTCGACGGAGCCTGTCAGCAACGTTGCCCCCGCCGACATGAGCGATCCTTCGCCGACAGAGAGCATCCATGCCGAAAGGCCACAGCGGTCTGCGGCCTCACGATCCTCACCGTCCGCTGTGCCGCCAAAGCCCGCCGAGATCGATCACACCTTCGCCCTGCTTATGGTCATGTTTGCACTGCTCGCGGTAACAGGGCCAATCCTTCATTTCACACATCGGCAACGACATCAGCGTGAAACCATCAATTTCAAACCGCCGCGATGGGCGCCGGTGGTCGCCTTGAACGCGCCCGCACCTCGCATCCGCGTTTCGCAGGCAACGCAATCCGAATTGACAAGGCGGCCTGCCCCGAGACCAATCAGAACGTTTGACCCCGCCGAAGGGCGACCCGCTCCAAGACCGGCGAGACCGCCGGAGCCGAACGAGCGGCTGGTACAAGCGCTGCAACAACTCGTGGACCGGATGCAAACCACTCGACGCACCGAACCAAACACCGTGCCGCCTTCAACGCGGCGGGCAGGCATCGACGTCATGAAGAGCGCGCGATAGCGGAACGTTTCGGCGCGCATCGCCGTCGTTACAGGTCTTTGCGCGCTTTGTTGTGGGGGTGATCGGGGTTGTTGCCGAAGGCCGCACGATAGCCGTCGTATCGCAGCCCTTTGTGCTCCAGCACGATGCACAGCACGAGGACGACAAGCGCGACTATCAGAATGGCACCTGCCAGCGCCGGCATCGGGTATTGCATCAGGCCGGAGGCTACTGCGCCGACCGCAAAAAAGCCGGCGAAATAGCCGGCGGTCTTGTGATACGCCTCGAACTTCCGCCTGCGCGGCGTCATGTTGAAATGGTCGCCGTGCCATGTCGCGGGATCATCCGGATCGGCTTTGAAGTAGTATCTGCCACCGTGCGTCCCTCGAAGCCAGGCCGAAACGATCTGCAAGCATCCGAGAATGATCGTCGTAATTCCGAACATCGAATGCACAGAACCGCTGAAGCCGCGGCTGACCGTCAGCGCCACAGCCGCGCCCACAACCGATAGTCCGATCGCAAAGTAAAATCCGAACTTGTGAACGCTGAACCACCACCAGGCGATATTCGTGAGCCTGATCTCTTCCCTGATGCCATAGGGCGTTGGTTTAGGCTTGCCGTATCTGATCGTGATAATGCACACCGGCACAAGAATGAACCAGATGCCGACCATCAGAATCGCGTGGTAACTCCAGTGAATGGGAATCGTTCTTCCCAGAAAATCGAGATAAACCTCCGTCGGAATGTGTGATTGACTCGCGTTCAGCATCGTTTCGAATAATAGGATCGGTCATTCGGCCAGTTTTGATCTCGGTCAATTGGTTTCCCAGGAACGGCCAATTGAGACCGGCCCATCTACAACGACCCATGGGGAGTATCGGCGAATGTTACGTGTCCTGATCTCGCTGGTCGGACTTGCAGCCTGCTGCTCGCCGGTGCTGGCCGAGACGCTCAATTCCTTCAGGCATGCTCACGGGTTGCCGGCGCTCCATCACAGCGGGGCCATGCAGGCGATGGCTCAGCGTCACGCCAGAAGCATGGCGGCGCGTCACTCAATGGATCATGCAGACTTCTATACCGAGCACGGACGGGCCGGTGCCCGCGCCGAAAATGTGGCCGCGGGATGCGGCACCGAAAGCTGTGCCATCGGACTTTGGACGGAATCGTCAGGACACCGCGAGAATATGCTGTTGTCCGACGTCCGCAATTACGGGCTGGCATCGGCGGCCAGTGGCGGCATCCGCTACTGGTGCCTGGTTCTCGGCAGGTAGTATCCACCGCGATTGCGGGTCGTGCACCACGATCGACACCGACGGCGGTATCGCGGGGCTACCCGCCTTGACATAGATCAGCCATCGCATTGAGGCCGAGACCTCATTTTGGCCTGATTGGAACCGTTTTCGTCGTGCAGGGTTTCTCAGGTGAGTGTCGGCCAGGCCTGAGACGATCATGGCTTTATCAATACCCATTCCGGAAAGCCGAAGGTGTCGCGCGCGGGCGCACGAATGCCGGACAATGGCTGAGTCGCTTCGCGTTCAAAGTTCACGCGAGCAGATGCTGAAAGCCGCCGCGAATTTTGAGCGCATGGGACGGGATGCGGAAGCGCGCGAGATAGCAGAAGGTCTGTCGTATCTACGGGCGCTTGCAGCCACGCGGCGGCAGGCAAGCGCCGCGTGAGGCGCTACTGCGCGCTCAAGTGGCGTTTCCGGTGACGTTGACGTTCTGCCGGCGCTTACGCATTTGCGAAATACGGATTCGGATTGCACCAGCCGCGGTTACCCGACAGCACATTCGGCCGGCATTCCTCGACGGAACGATACTCGCAATCCCATTGCATGTCGCCGTCGCCCATCGACATCACCGCACACCAGGGCGCCCCGTAATAGTCGGCGGCTGCCGGCTGCAAACCGAGTCCAACAAGAACAAAGGCGGCGCCAGCGGCGAAAATCACCCGGACCATGGTCAATCTCCGTGTTCGACCTTGTAATAACACCGGACAGCCCCTCGGAATTCACCGCCTGCGCCACCGCAACGTAACGCTGATGGCCTGCAAGCTTTGCGTGGACGCGCGCCCGCTCAGCGGCGCGGGTTCTCGGAAATGAACGCTCTCATTGTGTCCTTCCTGTTTTTCGCGTCAAACGTCTAGGTCTTTCCAAAATGCTAACCGTAAAAAGGCATGCGAGAAATATAGGCACACCGGGTTCACCGGCTGAGAATCCTTGCGGCAATGGCACAAAATGACTGTATTCGCATTTGAGGAAATTCAGCCGCGATTTTGAGACAGCTGAGCCAGTTCTTCTTAATCGGTCAGACGGTAGCGTGCTGCGGTATTGACCCACAGGAGCCTGTCAGATGTCGAAAGTTATTGCGTTTCTGAAAGACGAGTCAGGGGCTACCGCGATCGAATACGGTCTGATCGCAGCCGGCATTTCGGTGGTGATTATCGCCTCCGTGAATGCAATCGGCTCCACGCTCAACGCCAAGTTCGACTACATCGCCACCACGCTGAAGTAAGATTTCTGCGTCGCTGCAATGCTAAAAGCCGCCGGATTGACGGCGGCTTTTCCTTTTGGGGACGCAGTCCACCCAGCCAGCCATATATCCAAGGCTGGGCCGCGACCGACTGATAAATTTTCGAGTTGGGCCAGATACTTGGGCCGATTGGCCTGATATCCGGAAAATGCAGCGGCTATAAGTGGGCCAGCAGAAAAAGCAGGGTCGCGAACCCGCAGAGCGCCACCCCGGCGAGCAGCAGCGACCACTCCGAGGGTTTCAGCGCGCACAGCCGTCCCTCGTTCACCACATACGCCATCAGTGCAGATACCCTTTCCATTTTTGCCTCCACGGCAGAGCTTTCTTGCTGATTGGAACTTAGGGCAAGGCGGGTTACCGCACTGTGATGGGCGTCACCAAAAACGCGATTTTTTGCTGGGTCCCCCAGGTTCGGCGCGCGGGCGCTTTTGGGCGGGGAATGCCTCAGGCGCTCGCAGAATTGCGGCAGTCCGAACCGGTCCTGAGTCCGGCCCGGCAGGGAGGGCAGTCAGAATCTCGCTTGGTTCCGTCTGGAACGCGCCCGCGTTCAGGGCATTGGTGCTTGCTCGACCGGCATGGTCTTCATATCAGGATACGCAGTATGAAGATCGTAGATCGACATGGCGCCCTGGATAGGCCCGTTCGTCTCGTGCGTAGCGGCGATGGTCTTGCTCGGTTCCACCATGACCTTTATCGCGACGCCTGTCAGGATCACAACGATAACGGCTGTAACGGTAATCGCGCGTTGCATAAGGTCCTCCTGCATAGGCTGACCCCCAAACCCCGGCGCGAATAATTGTCCCGACCGCACAAAAAGTTTGTGAGCGGCCTCACACACACTCCAGAAAATTCCCGTTGAAATTAAATTGCGCCGACCGTCCAGGTCACAATGTCGCTGGCAATCTGCGTGAAGGCCTGGTTGAGCGCCGCGACAGCATCCGGCGCTTCGGTGCTTTTCGCCGGGACACTCGCCGTGAACGCACGCGCGTCGGCGACCGTACCTTTGTCGCTGACGAGACGCGCGGTGACGTCGACCACCGCTTTCGGCGAAGGCACCAGCGTGATCTGGAAGCTGCGAATCGCGAGCTCCAGCCGGTAATCCGCGTTGAGCTGATCAAGCGGGCGGCTCACCGCATTGAGCTGTCGCGCATTCTCGAAGCTCTGCACGATTCTGGCCTGAATCAGCTTCGGCAGATTGTCGGCCCACTGCGCATTGTTGATATTGGTGTAAGTCCCCTCGCCGTTGCGGATCAGGATCTTCTGCGAGTTCGAACAGAATGATCGCGCTGGGATCCGGGACCACGAGTTGACCCTTGATCGTTTTGGTAATCTGCGGAAAGGCGGTCGCGGGCGTGAGATCGTAAATCGCGGGGCCCGGCTTTGGCGTGCCGCTGCCGGTCAGATTCTCCAACCCGCCGATGAGACCTTCGAGGCGTTGCGAATTGCGCCCGAGCATATCGGCAAAGGCCGCGATGCCCGTAATTGCCGTGTTCAGCGGCTTTGCATTCTGATCCAGGATGCCGTCGATGTGGCGCAGCGTATCCTGCGCCGAGTCGGTCAGGCTGCGGCCAACATCGGCTCCCGCGATGAGGAGCGGCGGCTGGCCGTTGTTCGACGTCAGCCGCGGTGCCTCAGACGATCCGCCCTTCAGTGCGATCGACGAAATGCCCGTAAGCCCCTGGTAGGAAACGTCGACCTGGGTGTCGGTTCGAACGGGAGTCTCGGGGTCGAGGGCAATCGTGATGGTGACACGCTTGGGATTGTTCGGATCGAGTACGATGCGCGTCACGGCACCGGCACGAATGCCGTTGAACAACACATTTCCTCCGATGGCCAGGCCCGAAACAGGTTGCTCGAAGCGGATTTCGTAGACCGCTCGCTTTCCGATGCCGCCGACGTTCTTGATCCAGTAAACGAAGCTGAAGGCGGCCACCAGGCACGCCAGCGCGAAGGCACCAATGAGGGTGTAGCGGGCGCTGTTCTCCATGGAGCCTTCAAACCCTTCCGTGCCCGTGCGGGACCGGTCAACTAGCGGCTAAGCGTGATGGATGCCTTTACGATCTGCCCGCCGCCTTGCGAGTCGATTGTTACGCTTTGGCGCCGGTTGCGGGTCTGCATCACCAGATCGGCGGCAAAGCCCGAACTTTCGACGTGAATCTGCAAGCGATCGCCACGCGCGTTTCCGACGGCCGTACCGCCGATGCTGCGGGTGCGTTCAGTCCAGCGACCCGAAACCTGATTTTGCTCATCGGCCGTGAACTGCCCGGTCAGATCGAAATTGTAGCTGTCGCTGGCGCAGCGCAACTGGAGATCGATTTCGTGCTGGCTGCTGCCGCGCTGGCGGTAACTCGCGTTGCAGCGAATGCGTTCGGCGGCGCCGTTGCTGGGCCGAAGCGTACCCGTTCCCGTCCAGCTGCCGGCAAAATCATGGAAAGGCCCTTCCTCCGCGCAAGCGGGAGGTAGCGGAATGCAGAAGACCGAAATCGTGGCCATCAGGAAGCAACCGGCCAAGGCGGCCGGCGAAAATAGCGATAACGGGGCAAATGCTCGCTGCAAGGCCATATTCCCATTCAGTTCGTGTTGGAAGACGAAGAAAACTCGTCGCCCGCCTTAACTGCGAACGGGGTGGTTCTGGTTCCCGAAGGAGCATGCGCACCCGGTATACGTCCAGTCCAGTTTGATTTTATCACAAGTTTATTGGCTACTTTTTGTCACGCGGGAGGAAAACCTTGAACGGCCGCTTGATCGTGCCGGCGCAGGCGCGGGTCAAAGTCTTGCCGCTGTCGGTCCAGGTCTGGGTCCCCTTGAGGTCGGCATGGCGCCGCACAAACGTGCCACTGTATTTCGCCTCATATTGGCGGTTGCCGCCTTTCCAGGACCCTTGCAGGCTGATGTTGTCGCCGCTGAGCGTTCCGGCCCCTTGCTCCGGAGTTGCCTCGGCAACATTGCCTAACCGCACAATATGATTGTAGTGCACCGCACCGCCGGCGATCGTGACCTCGATGGCCTCCCGGCTCTTGCCTGCTGAAAACGGCAATTTGTCGCACAGCAGCGTGCCGCGATAGACCGCGTCGCGCACCTGCGCCGATGCCGGTGTGCCCACTGTTGCTGCGGCTACCGCAGCAAGCATACCGATCACATGTCCAGTTCGCACCATCGCGCATCCTCCCTTGGATTTTCTGTTATTGCCGGCGGTTGCAGCAGCCCCGATCAAATGAATCAAGACCTCGATCTGTCAATGGAGCCGGCTCGCTGTGCTTGCAACTTTATCCGATAATACTGCATACTTTTAAAAGGTCGCGCTAAAGGGGAGCACATCATGTCTCATTTCGCCAGAGGATTATTTACCGGCATCGTCGCAGCGGCGGTTGTAGGTGGCGCGGCACTCATGCCCATGCACGCCGGGGCTGCCACGTTGTCCAAGGAAGACAAGGCGGCCCTGAAACAAGCGACCGCCTCATGCAAGGCGGAAGCGAAAGGAAAGAAGATCCATTGGCCCGCGAGCAGGTCATACGTCAGAGATTGCGTCAAAGAGGCTCTCAAGAATCATCCCAACATCAGCGTCATTCAGCTGTACATAGACAACCCGGATATGAAGCGTTTGCCTGTGACGCAGGTGAAGGACCACATGTAGCTCAAGTGAAGGTCCACATGTATGCAAAGGCCGAGGCCACCGCAGACGGTGGCCTCTTTAATTTAGCCGGCCGCTAGAGTGGCACCGGCATTCGGGACGCCGGCTTGGCGCAAGTCCCTTTGATCCAGTCTCTTCTTGTAGTCCTCGACGACTCCTTCAAGCCGCGAAATATTTTGCAGGAGACGCTCGCTGGTGAGACTCAGCAGGTAATAGCCAAATTCCGGATTCTGGAAATAAAGCTCAAGTAGCGTTTCGTAAGTGATGGCCAGAACGTCACCGTTCTCGATGCACTGGATCGTCTGTGTGCGCCGGTTTTTGGGCGCAACGAAACCAAGTTCGCCCATAATGCGCCCCGGCGGCAACTCAATGCCGATTTCAGTCACGAGAAATTTTCCAGTGACCGTCAGAAACATCTCATTGGCCACGTCGCCTTTACGGAACAGAATCTCGCCCTTGCGATATTTTCGGGGCGTCATATAGGGCCTGAGCCAGTCCATGGATAAATCGCCCTGCGCTGACGTCCGCGCCTTTTTGACCAACATCAGCATCTGGCGAAGGCGAATAACGTTGACCGGCAGCGAAAGGAGATAGAGCAGGAATGTCCCCACGGCACCGGCGACAAGGCCGTACGCCATGAAAAATGCGATGCTGATGATGCCGATCACGCGAAGCGGCACGATTGTGCGCATCATCAGCGTGGCGACGTAAAACATTGCGCCGGCCAGCGCCAGCATGTTCGCGGTATTGATGTTTTGCACTGCGAGTTCCACCAGACGGTGAGACACCGCATCGTAGGTCATGTGGGCAGGGTCAAAACCAAACTGAAGAAACAGCTTGTCGACCCCCAAGTTACCCGCAAAATCGGCGATGCTATTGATGGCCGAATCCAAACTCGCGCTAATCATGCTCCCCACCCTAGTCCGCCGAAAGGCATAGCTGATTTATATTAGCGCGCGCCCGAAGGGCAATCGAGTGAAGTTGGTCACTATGCGTCCACGGCCTTCCGGGTCGGCCTGAGGCATCGCGGTGGTCATCACACCCACGCGGTTCCGGAAGCGCGGGCGGCCGCCGAAAATGCCGGTTTCCCAAGGCCCGCGCCTACAAATCGGGCTGCCACAGGCAGCCAGCCCCTCCACCATACCAGTTAAGGTCTCGGACCTGGGATTTTTCGCCCGGTGATCTTTGGTACCCTGTCGGCAAGCAAACGCTGCCCGGGGGGACAGCCATGAACTATGTGACAGTCATCGGATTTATTGCGGCCGGACTCGTAATTGCAACACTGTCGATGCGCACAATGATTCCGCTGCGCATGATCGGCATCGCAAGCAATGTTGCGTTCATCAGTTACGGCATTCTGTTCGGCAGCATTCCGACGGTGATGCTGCACGGCATTCTCCTGCCGCTCAATATCTTTCGGCTGCGGGAGATGTTCAACCTTATCAAGAATGTCGAAGCCGCGAGTAAGGGAGATATGTCCCTGGACTGGATCAAGCCATTTATGAACAAGCGAACGGTCGAGGCCGGAGAAGTCTTGTTTCGCAAAGGCGGCGTAGCCAATCACATGTATTTCGTCGTCACCGGACGGCTGCATCTCCAGGAGATCGATATCGATATCCTGCCCGGCTCGGTGGTCGGCGAGCTTGGCATGTTGGCCCCCGCGCGCACACGCACGCAAACGCTCGAATGCATCGAGAGTGGTATCGTTCTGGAAATCGCATACGAAAAGATCGAGGAACTTTATTATCAGAATCCGAAATTCGGATTCTATTTTCTCCGCTTATCGACCGCACGTCTATTCGAGAATATCGGGCGACTCGAACAGGTTCTTGCGGAACGGGATCAGGAAATCCTCACTTTGCGAAAAGCCGTCGCACACTAGCTAGGCTCGCCAAAGCGTCCGCGCGACCGCCACGGCGGCGAACATGCCTGCAAATTGGGCCGCCATAAATGCCGGCGCTCCTGCCGGGTCGATACCGGCAAAAGTGTCCGATAGCGAGCGAGCGATAGTCACCGCCGGGTTGGCAAAAGACGTCGATGCCGTGAACCAATAAGCCGACGTAATGTAAAGACCGACCGCATAAGGGATGGCTGAAGGCGCGCGCGCCAGACAACCAAATATCGTGAGCAGCAGGCCGAAAGTGGCAACGCCTTCGGCAAGCCACTGCCCCGCTCCCGAACGAACGGTCGTCGATATTTGCCAGACCGGCAAATCAAACATCAGATGCGCGATCCATACCCCCGCGATCGCCGCGGTGGCCTGAACGGCCACGTAGATGAATGCGATCCGCCACGAAAGCTCGCCACGCAATGCGAAGGCGAGAACTCACGGCGGGATTGAAGTGCGCGCCCGAAACGGAACCGAACATCAGGATAATGACGGGAAGGATTGCGCCGGTCGCAAGGGTATTACACAGCAAGGCCAGCGCGACATTGCCGCCGGCAAGGCGCTGCGCCATGATTCCAGAGCCGACCACGGCTGCAAGCAGGAAGGCGGTGCCCAGAAATTCGGACATCGCCCGTTGCGCCAATGTCGGCATCAGCCGGGCACTTTGATCTTCGCGCTTGCGCCTTTCATCCGGCCGATCTCTTTGAGTTTCGCCTGCAGGCTCAACCGGTCGAGCGAGCGGATCGGCAGCGCGGCGAAAACGCCAATTCGCTGCGACAGCATCCGGTATGCATCCTTGAACGCGAGCGCGATCTCGGCGGCCGAGCCCTCGGCAGCTGCCGGATCAGGAATTCCCCAATGCGCTGTCATCGGTTGGCCCGGCCAGAAGGGGCAGGCTTCACCGGCAGCATTGTCACAAACGGTGAACACGAAATCGAGTGCCGGTGCGCCGGACGTGGCGAATTCGTTCCATGACTTTGAGCGAAGACCCGTTGTATCGAAACCAAGGCTTCGTAACAGCGCCATCGTCTCCGGATGGACATGGCCTTTCGGCTGGCTTCCGGCGCTGAAGGCCGAGAATTTTCCCGCACCGATTTTGTTGAGAATCGCTTCAGCCATGATTGAACGCGCTGAATTGCCGGTGCAGAGAAACAAGACGTTGAACGGCCGGTTGATCATGATGAGATCCCTATGCACATCGCGCGGATTTGGATTTTTGCGCAGCGGCGCGCCGCGCTGCCCTACCGACCTGCGGTTTGCACAGCTCGGGGCGGCCCTGGCAGCAATGATCGGTCAGGTAAGAGACCAGTGAATTCATTGCCTGGAATTGCGCCGCATAGATCATCGAGCGGCCGTCGCGGCGCGCCGTGACGAGGCCCGCGTCGCGCAGCCGGTCCAGATGAAATGTCGGGGCGTTGGGGGCAGTCGCAGGCTGGTGGCGATATGGCCGGCCGGCATGCCTTCCGGCCCCGCCTCCACCAGAAGGCGAAATACATCGAGGCGGTTGTCCTGCGCCAGTGCCGCCAGAATGGCGACAGCATCGTGCTTTCTCATATTTCAATAATTATTGAAATGAAAGTCAGCGGTCAAGAGAGATCGCCACGCGGCGCCATAGAGACGCAAGATTGAACCACGCGCGGGCGCGCGGCCTTCGGGCCATTCAGCAGCTGCTCGGATTAGCGGTAGTACCGACGATAGTGCCGATACCGGTAGTGCCGGTAATAGCGAGGGCCGTAGTAATAGCGCGGCCCATAATAGTAGGGACCGCCGTAATAGTACGGACCGGGGCCATAATAGTAGTACGGGCGCGGACCATAATAGTACGGGGCACCGTAGTACGCACCGGAAGCAATGGCTCCGAGCGCGAGACCGCCAATAATCGCGCCGGGAATCCACCAGCCATTCGAGTGCGCTTCCACTTTCGTCGGTGTGGCGACAGACGTCAGACCGATCATTGCGGCTGCGGCGAGCGCGATAAGTGTTTTCTTCATGAGCCGCCTCCTTATCCAGAAGCATCGGAAACAGTTTTCGATTTCGCTGAAAGCTAGCGCGCGCCGTCAATTCCCCGTTGATTTGGATCAACCGAAAGCATTCGCAAAACGCCCTGCCCTCTTGGGTCTATTCAAAATTGAAGAGCGGGCTCACCGATTACGAAAAACTGTCCAAACGCGCGTGTTGAGGCACATCAATGCTCGCGATTTATGGATTTCCGATGCTGCACTGTACCTGTAGGCCACGCCTCAAATTGCGTGATGTGCATTATGACTGGCTTGGCTCCGAGCAATGGAATTAGTCGCCGGGCGGTTCTCATTGGCCTGCCTTTGCTCGCCGCCGGCTGTGCCAGTTCCAGCCGTTTCGATTTGCCAGCGTCATTGACGCCGGTCAGCGGGCGTTACGGCGAGATGGCCGATGGCGCGATCACAATACCGGCTCTTGACCTTTCAACCGTGGATCAAAATCTTTTGCGCCAGGAAATCCCCTGGCACGGACTGCAACGGCCGGGCAGCATCGTCGTCGCCACCGCCGAACGACGGCTCTATTTCATCAAGGGCGGCGGGCGTGCGTTGCAGTATGCAGTCGGCGTCGGTCGTGAGGAGGCGCTGAATTTTCACGGCAGTGCGGTGATCGGCAATAAAGAAGTCTGGCCGCGCTGGACGCCCACGGCGAGCATGATCGCGCGAATTCCGCGCTACGCTGCTTATGCCGGCGGCATGCCAGGCGGCCTGGAAAACCCGCTCGGCGCGCGAGCGCTCTACCTCTATCGCGACAAGCGGGACACATATTTCCGCCTGCACGGCACCAACGAACCGGAAAGCATCGGCAGCGCCGTGTCGAGCGGCTGCATCCGCCTGTTCAATCAAGACATCATCGATCTCTACAATCGGGTGCCGCTCGGCACCCCGGTGATGGTGCTGCAAGCTTGACCGGAACGGGAGAATCCAGGCCCGGGACCGCACATTCAAATGATCGTGGCTACGCAACCGGTTCCGGCCAGCGGTTCCACGGAACGAGTTCCAGCAAGCGTTATTGAACAGACAGGGCGATCATGTCTTTGGAGGAGAAACGTATGCGTGCGTCATTAAGAAAAATCGGGATTGCGGCTGCCGCTGCAGTCGCGATCACGGGAACTACAGCGGCGCTTCCGGGCGCGGCCCAGGCTCAGCATCACTGGCATGGCGGCGGCGGCCATTGGCGCGGCGGTCATGGCGGCTGGGGCGGCTTCGGCTGGGGCTTCGGTTCCGGATTGGCACTCGGCTTCGGCGCTCCCTATTACGGCGGCTACTATGGTGGCCCATACTACGGCGGCCCCTACGCCTATGCCGGTGACTGCGTCATGAGGCGGCGATGGGTCGTCAACCGTTATGGTCATCGCGTATTGAGATTGGTCCGCGTCTGCTATTGAGCGACCCGTAGCCTAATTGGTGGCTGGCTCTCCCCATGGAGACCCGACGGCCGGTGACAGAGCGCGGCATAAAGGAAAAGGCCGGGCATTGCCCGGCCATTTGCCGTTTCGAGCTGGCGTTTTCTCCGATCAGAATGCGTCGAACTGCTCGGTGGGCAGGTTGGTTGTGGTTGTCATCATGTCGACCGGGCTGATCGTCGTATTGCCGGTCCATTTTGCGGCGGTCGTCGGCATGTTCGACCAGGCTGAGAAAAGGAAAGCGACTGCACAGGCGAGGACGAGGACGGTACGCATTGGAGGTCTCCTTTCGGTGCTCGGGACTGGCCCCGGATCTGGCCCGGGAGCCCGTCGCTCTCGGTTGATTGTGAGAATAGGCAGAGTCCCCCCAGCCCGCTGTGTCACCCGTCACAAAAAAGCGGTTTTGGAAAAGCGCTGGGATGCGGGGCATTAGGCCAATCAAACGGCCGCTTCCGCACTGAGATCAGAGTTTGTGAAATACAAACGAAGCGGTCGCGTCGGCTGTCAAAACTGCGGCGCGCAACCGTCCGAGAACGTCGCCTTTTTTAATTAAAACCAGCAAGATTTCCCTAAGGGCTTCCACACAGAACATTCGTAAGTATGAGCGCCGACCCGGATACCTCTTTTGCCAGGGGCCTCATAATGGATCAGAAAAAGCAGCAGTCGTTGCGCGCCGATATCTTGGCGTTTCCGCACATGACACGGAAGGACGAACAGCTATTGCAGACTGTCCTGAACAACATGTCCCAGGGCGTTCTGATGTTCGATTCGGAAACACGCCTAATTTTCTGCAACAAACGTTATGTAGAATTGTACGGACTTTCTCCGGAAGTCGTTAAGGCCGGCTGCCAGCTGCGCGATCTGCTCCAGCATCGAACGGAGTTGGGGACCTTCTCCGGCGATGTCGACGAATACGTCGCCAGGCTCAAAGACGGCATCGCTGAAGGAAAGACCTTCAGCCAGATCGTGAACTTACCGGATGGCCGCGCCTTTTCCGTCGTCAACAAACCGATACCGGGCGGCGGCTGGCTCGCCACCCACGAAGACGTGACCGAACGCCAACGCTCGGAAGACCGGATCGCGCATATGGCGCGCCACGATGCGCTGACCGACCTGCCCAATCGCGTGCTGCTGCTCGAACAGCTCAATCACGAGATCAAGCGTGTGAAGCGCGGCGAGTGCCTGGCGGTGCTGTGCCTCGATCTCGATCAATTCAAGAGCGTCAACGATGCGCTCGGCCACCATATCGGCGACGAGCTGCTGAAACTCGTCGGCGAGCGCCTGCGCGGCTGCACGCGCGAGCTCGACATTGTCGCTCGTATGGGCGGCGACGAGTTCGCCATCATCATGACCCAGATGGAGCAAGCGGCCGATGCCGCCACGCTCTCGAAGCGCATCCGCAACTCGGTGATCAAGCCGTATCAGATCGAAGGCCACCAGATCGTCACGGACATCAGCATTGGCATTTCAGTAGCGCCCATGGATGCCGTCAATTCAACCGAGCTCCTGCGGAACGCCGATATGGCGCTCTACGACGCCAAAGGCGACGGGCGCGGGACGTTCCGGTTCTTCGAGCCCGAGATGAATACGCGCATGAAGGTGCGGCGCGAACTGGAAATGGATCTCCGCAGGGCATTGGCGACCGAACAGTTCCAACTGCACTATCAGCCGCTCGTTACCCTGGAAACGAATGAGGTCAATGGTTTCGAAGCCCTGCTGCGGTGGAATCACCCCACACGCGGGCTGGTATCGCCGGCCGATTTTATCCCGATCGCGGAAGAGACCGGGCTCATCGTTCCGCTCGGCGAATGGGTGCTCAATGCAGCCTGCGTCGAGGCAGTCGATTGGCCGGAGCACATCAAGGTTGCGGTCAATCTTTCGCCTGCCCAGCTCAACAGCCGCAACCTGGTGAGCATGGTCAAGACGACGCTCGAGGAAACAGGCATGCCGCCGCACAGGCTGCAGCTTGAAATCACCGAGACCGTGTTGCTCCAGAACACGTTCACGACGCTGGCAACGCTGCACGAACTCCGCAAGATGGGGGTGCAGATCGCGCTGGACGATTTCGGAACGGGATATTCCTCGCTCAGCTATCTGCGCAGCTTCCCGTTCGACAAGATCAAGATCGACCGGTCGTTCATTCAGGATCTCTCCAACGGCGCCGAGCCGCTGGCGATCGTGAATGCCGTCGCAGGCCTCGCCAAATGTCTCAACATGACGTCGACCGCCGAAGGCGTGGAAACGCAGCAGCAAATGGATGTTCTGCAGGCGATCGGCTGCACCGAGATGCAAGGCTATCTCTTCAGCCATGCCCGGCCCGCCAACGAGATCCGGCAGTTTTTTGCCCAGGGCGGCAAGGTCGCCAAGGCCGGCGCGGCCTGACGAAAATTTCTCGATAGCTTGGATTGAGCGAGCCGCCCGTTATGGGCGGCTCGTTTTTTTTGTTCGCCGTGCGTCTACTTCGCCGGAATCCGGACTGTCGCAAGATCGGGACCGACAATTACAGTCCCCGTATATCCGCTCGCCTCGACGACCTTTTTGAAATCGTCCGCGGTCAGAGGACCGCCCGGTATCTTGTACGGGCCGTGGCGCATGGCACCGGGCTGCGGGGCGAGATGGGTGAGCATCAGGACTTTTGCCCCCACCCGCTTGGCCATGGCGCCGAGATCTGCGGTCGCAGCCTGGCGGTAATAGACCGGCGGCGGCATCCCGCTGTCCTTGTCCGGAGCCATGGCCGGATGCATCGTTGAATGCACGATGATGTCCACACCCGTGGCCAGTCTTTCGACCTGATCGGAGGTCGACGTCGGACGCGGCGGCGCGGTTACATCATTGCCGGCATCACCGCCGATCACCACACTGCCCGCCGGGGTGTCCACCCGGTACGACGCGTGCCCCGCAATATGAGTTGAGCGGACGGCGCTGACTTTCACGTCGCCCGATGTCCACACCACTTGCGCGTCATCCTTCGGATCGAATGTAATGACGTTGGTCAACTCGGCCGGCCCGCCGGGAGGACGCGCCTTATCCTCGGAAATGCGTTGTGCGATCTCGCCCGACTGGATCAATGGGTCAGCGATGTGAGCGACGAATTTCTTGCAGCTCAGAGTGAAGCCGAGTGGCGTCAGCGCGTCGGAACTGCAAACCACGTCAAGCTTGGGCTCTTTATAGCTGAAATTCCAGCGCAGCTGCATGATCTCGGCAAATCCCTCGGTGTGGTCCGAGTGCATGTGCGTAAAGAAGACTGCATTGAGTTGTCCGGGAAGCACGCCAACTTGCGACAAACGCAGGAGCGTTCCTCGCCCGGCGTCGAATTGGAGCCTAAGGACGCTACAATTGTTGCTGTCGTCTCCGTAACGGACCAGGGTCCCGGCGCCTGCAACCCCATTGAAAACAGGCGGTCCGCTCTGCGTCCCCGTCAATGTCACCATCATGCACGGGGCGGCGTTTGCGGGTTGCGCGGCGATTGAGAGCGATGCGGTGCCAGCAAGCAACATCGAGAGAAACAAAATTTTCATAAGCATCCCCCGGGGCGATCCAGACAAGTTGAAAAAGTGCGCCGGAAAGCTGCCCGACTTTGGGATTGGCAACAAGGGCCTTGCGGCGAGCGCGCGGCTCGCCTCTCCGATTTTTACAACACGTGGATCCTTCGTTCGGGTCGTTGCCGTCGCGTGATCAACTCGGTCACAGCCCAGACGAGCGCGACTAGGCCAAATCCGGCCGGTGGCGCGCATGCAGACGCTCCCGGCGCTCGGAGGTCAGCAGAGGAATGTCGTACCGAGATTTTCCTGGCGTCCGGCACGTCTAGCCGCGGAAACGAACCACGCTGGCGGGCCAGTGCGGATGGATTAGCGGAAAATATCAACCGCGGTCGCGATGAAAACAAATGATCCCAGGCCGGCCAGCATGACGAACGCGGAAGTCCGGCCGACCGCTTCGCAGTAACGATTGATGGAAGATCTGAACGGCATGGCACGAAGCTAGGCCGGCATGGCGCGAGTGCCGCGTGACCCACTTCACACTGTGAAAAAATAAAATGGGTTCGCGCGCGTGGACGTTCGTGAAGAACGCCGCGGGTTGCCGATCGCCATCACGTCACGCGGAAGTCAAACCCCTGATTTGTATATTTTACTTCGACTTGTAGTGTTTACGTCGAAATTGATTCCCGATTTTACCAGACGTTGCAGCGCGCCGTGATGCAGCCCCGCGGCAGGTCCACCGCCTGCCAGAGTGATCGCTCGTCTCATGAGATAACTCCCTATGCAAGCCTACTTACGGTAGTACGAAAGATACACCAGTAGCCGCCCTTGAGTGTGAAGCGCGTCACTTGCGATTGGCTCATGACCGCCGCATGGAGTTACCGTGACGGACCGTCAAGCTCAGTCACCCTCGTTTGCGTGCGAACGAAGTTTGATTTGACCGGGCTGTCTTTAGCCAGATCGAAAATTTGTTTCTGGACGCGGAATAGACGTCATTCGCCGTGGTTCTTACCTGAATGTTTTGCTGACGGCCGGGATCGATGGAAAAGTCCATCCGCCAAATCGCCCGCTCACTGCGCGCTTTCCGAAATGCACACAAGCTCGGCTTGCTGCGAGGCGTTCGTATCACGCCCGGGCCCGATGCCTGCGAGACGGCACGGTCCCAGGCCGGCGCAGAGCACGCAGGCAACATTGTGCCGCGGCTGCCGCTCGCTGGATGCACGCGTAACCATTGTGAGTGCAAGTACGTACCTATCGGAAGCGCCAAGCTGCGCCGGCTCAACGTCGGCGGATCGTCGCCACCCGAATTGTTCTGATTATTGCCGACCGAGTTCGCCCGCTTTGGGTCAAAAGCCAATCGGCGGCGCATAACGAGCGCGAGACCCGCGCCGCCTAGGCGAATGCCGTCGTACTCCGGCAACCTGAGAAGCCTGCGATTAATGGGCAGGCCTGGGTCCAATGTCGTCAGAAGGCGCATTCAACTCGCTGGTTTGCTGCTCTTCCATTTCAGCGAGTTGATGATAGGTCCGTTGCAGCTGCTCGCACCTTTGCCGACTGTCTTCGTCGTGCGTCCGGCGCGCCAGATCGGCGCACCGTTCAGCCTGTCTTTTGAAGAATTTCAAAGAAGCCATTTTTGCCTCCCGAATTCACGGGATGTTGCATTGCAGCATTTTCTATATCGCAATGCAACGGCAATTCGTCGATATCCAAACGATTTTTGCCCAAATGGGCATTTTCGCGGGCAAAACCCGCCTTTATGTCCGTAACATTGATGTGTCGTGCGGACCCGCATCGGCAATGAAGGATGACCCCAAGTGCCAATTCCCAAGCCGGTGCATGTGCCTGCGGCAACGCCGCGCGCACGGGCGGTTCAGGGAGTCATCGCCGCGACTGTGCGATTTGCAAAATCGGTGCGGTCGGCGAGGACACGCAAAATGAAATCATCGAAAGCGATGGCCAAGTCAGGGCGCTCGCGGCGCATGCGTTCAAAATTGGCGCGTGTCAGGGTGAACACTGTCGTCGCCCCGTCAGAGGATACGGTCGCCGAGCGCATGGAGCGGCGGAAGAAGCCCATTTCTCCAACGACTGTGTGCGTGGTGATGCGCCGCACGCGCAGATTCTCGCCATTTCCCCTTGCGACATCGATCGCAAGATTGCCGGTGACGACAAGATCGATGGTGTCGGCGGGCTCTCCTTCGCGATAGAGAATTTGCGAGCTATCGAGGTCCTTGCGCTCGAGATAACCGACAAGGTCGGCGACGCTGACGCCCGCGCCAAGCTGATGCTGGAGCCACGCCTCGAAGCTCGAGAGGCCTGCATCCGTATCAAGCTTTGCCTTGGCAAGCAGCCGGTCCTCGCACCACGCCATCGCGAGGTTGAGATCGGTGAACGCCCGGTGTTGCGTCTTGCCGCCAAAGAATCCGCCACGCTCGAGGGCCACACGATTTGGCGGTGACAGTGTGGCGTAAACAAGTGTCGTGCCACGCCGGTCGCAAAAGTTGTGCAACTTGGTGAGGCTGGCGATGGCCGAGGAGTCGGTGCCGGACACCAATCCGAAATCCAGGATAATGTACTCGACCCGGTGAGCGGGCAGCGGCTCGACATCATTGCGGATACGCTCGAACAGGCTCTCCGAAGACCCAAAGAATATGTAGCCAGACAACCAGTAGAGCTGGATGGCGTCACCGGTCTCACGCAAATACCTGGACGCCTCCGCCGAGCGGTCGACATAACTTCCGAACTCGGCCCGCGTGACGCGCCGGCGCACGACGCCGATCCTGGCATAACTGATGGCAAACAGGACGCAGGCACTCACAATGCCGGCCAACACCCCGACAAGGTAACCGTACCTGGTGCACACGACCATGATGCTGATCGCCAGCAGCAGATCGAGCCAGGCGCGCTGGGCGTAAGGCCGCCACAACGCATCGATGAAGAAAGTGTAGCCAAGATAGAAGACGAGACCCGCAATAATGGGGATCGGCACCAGGCCCGGCAGATCGAAATTCGCAACGCCCACGGCGCCCAAGATCAGCGCACAAACGACGCCACTCATTCGTGATGCGCCACCGACGTGCCCCAGCAAACGGCTCGTTCCGATCTGCAGGCTGCTGATGATGCCGCCAAAGGGCGCAGCGGCCAGGCTCGCAATACCATGTGCGCGTAATTCGCAATCGAGATCACCAGATACCTGACGCGCGACTTCGATGCTCGATACCTTGGTGACCAGCGAGATCAGCGCCACGACAGTCACTGCGAACAGCTCAGGGATGAGCCAGGTCATCATCGACCAGTTCAGATGCGATGTGCGTGCGGCCTCGAACGGCAACCATTTGGTCAGGGTTGCGAGTGAAGGCAGGTACCAGCCATGCTCCTGGCCGGAAAGCCCCAGGATTCGAAGTACGATGACCCCCGCCAACCACATCACAAGGAGCGCAACTGGCATGGCGAAGGGCGACTTGATCCAGCCGCGCGCGGACTCCAACACAATCAGCGCCGCAACGGCGGTTGCGAGCTTCGCGCCGTCGATCATCGTCAACGGTGTGGAAAGGCTGCTGAGAGCGAGCGTCCGGCCTGTCGTCATTCGAAACCCGCCGGCAATCAGAAACCAGCCGGTAGCGGCCAGGAATCCGCCGACGACGAAATAGGGCACGAAGCGGAAGTATGATCCCCAACGGCAGACGCCAAGGCCGTAAAGCAGCACACCCGACAGGACCGTCGCCGCCGTGAAAACCAGCATCACGGTCTGAACGGCCGTCTGCGGGCTGCCACCGGATGCCATGACGCTGGACCCCGCCGTGGCGCTCAACAGGACGAGAACGGTGCCCGTTGGTGAATCGATTCCGGTTGCGATTGGCGGCAGCGATGTCGCCAGCGCGATCCATATGCCGCCGATACCGCTGCCGACCAGCATTGCCCAGATCGCCGTCGGGATGCCGACGCCGAGCTCGCCCGGAAACATGAGTGCGCCAAACGAAATGATGTTGGCAATCAGAACCACTGACGCCACGAGGCCGACTGTCGCGTCCTTCAGGCAATCGCGACCGACCGCACTTAACCAAGACCATGAGCCGGGGGAAGTGCTGACGCGGTCGCGCATCGGGGCCTCGGCATCAATTGCGCGCGTCGCTTCCTCGCGTTTGTTCATGAAGAACCGTGCGGTGGGGTACGTTGGCTCGCCAGACACTAGCATATGTTGGCCACCTTGCGGGGGGCTCCCCCTGTTCAGTCCGGCCGACCGTCAGACGCGTCTACCAAGTTCGCTTGGTTCGCGGAGACGGCTAGCACAGGTTATGCACCGCCATAGTGAGCCTGCTCACATTTCGCAGGGCACCACGGCGCGGCCCGGTCTCTACCGGTGTGAGGTCGCACCTGGCTGTCACAACCAGAACGCACGGGAAGCGGTGCGCGTGCGTGCTCGTCGCCAAGTCTCAATCCACCGACGTCCGCAAACGTCTTCAAGGGCGCGCACGCCATTGGCACGCGTTGCCAACTTTCAAGGCATATGCGATGAAATTGACAAGCAAGCACCAACAGCTCGGCTAATCCTCGGACTCCAGTCACATTTCCTGTCTAGACCCAGGAACCATTCCGAGACTGAATCATGATGACCGTGCTCAAGAAACTTCTCGTGCGCCCCCTTCGCGCTTTGCGCTGGGTCGCCCTGCCGGCATTCCTTATAGTTGCAGCGGCATCGGCGAATGCGCAGGAATGGCCAACCAGGCCAATTCGGGTGATCAGCCCGTACCCTCCGGGAAGCGCTTCCGATACCGTCAGCCGCGTCGTGCTTGACGAGGTATCGCAACTGCTCGGGCAGCCGGTGATCATCGAGACACGCCCCGGCGCCGGCGGGAGCCTTGGCTTTGGTGCTGTCGCGAGGTCCGATCCCGATGGCTACACGCTTGTGACGAGCTCGTCGTCGATGGCCACCGAACGCGTGCTGCACAAGACCCTCCCCTACGATCCTGTTCGCGATTTCATTCAGGTTGTTTTGATTGGAACGTCGCCGAACGTGCTGGTCGTTTCGAAAGAGAGCGGGTTCAAGACGGTGGCTGACCTTGTTGCGGCCGCCAGGAGCAAGCCTGGAGCCCTGACGTTTGCGTCCGCCGGCATCGGCTCCTCCTCGCACATGGCCGCCGAGCGATTCCGTCTCGCCGCCAAGATCGACGTCCACCATGTTCCATTCCGCCAGGGCGGACTGACCGAAGTGATGGCCGGCCGCATCGACTTCTATTTCATTCCGCTGGCGGCAGCGGTCTCGGCGCTTGGAAATGACAAGCTGGTGGTATTGGCGGTGAGCTCGCCGACCCGCGTGGCGCTTCTGCCGAACGTGCCGTCGATCGTTGAGGCCGGTTACCCGGACGCCGTCTTCCGTTTTTGGAATGGATTGTCGGCGCCGGCAAAAACACCACCCGAGATCGTAAAAAAATTACACGATGCAACCAACAAGGCCCTGACTCTTCCGGCTCTTCGGGAAAAACTGGCCAAGCTCGGAGTCGAGCCAAAGCAGATAAGCGTCGAAGAATTCTCGCAATTCTTTAAGGATGACCTCGCCGCGACGGCGCAGCTCGCCAAAGAGGCCAATATCCAACCACTCGACTAGCGTCGGCTTCGATTTGCCGCCCGCGGGCACGATGATCGCCAAAAAGGAAAACTCACAATGACTATCGCCCCGCCGCGTATCGGCCCGCAGCCGTGGGATGTCGTGCGCACGAAGCTCGACCAGTCGCTGCCTTTCGCCAACATGCGCGATACGCCCTACTATCGCGATGCCGTCTGGGAGCAGTTCTCGAAGGCCGAATATGACCGCCGCTATCGTGCATTGCGTGAAAAAATGCGCGAGCACAAACTCGACGCGGTGATCGTGCCCGGCGGCCCCAGCCATTGGAGCTTTGGCGGCGGGATGCTGTGGCTGACCGGCCACTGGGAATGGCACGCGCTATCGAGCTACGTCCTGGTTCCGCTTGTCGGTGAACCCACCTTGATCTATTCGATGGGCGGCACGCACGCCGAAGCCGTGCGCCGGCAGGTTGAAGTCGCGGTCAGGGACGTCCGACATAGTCGCAATGGCCGCTATGCCGACATCATGGTCGAGCGCATCCGCGAGTTAAGACTTGAACGCGGCCGCATCGGCCTGATGGAGATCGACCCGCGGCACGCCGACTATCTTCCGGTCAACCAGTACAATGTGTTGCGCGAAAATCTCCCCGATACGGAGCTGGTATTCACCAAGGGCTTTTTGCACGAGCTGCTGTCGATCCATAGCGCCGAAGAGCTCGACTGCGTCCGCAAGGCCGGCGTTTTGTGCCGCAACGCAATGGACGCGATGGTGGCGCGGGCTCGTCCGGGGGTGAAGGAGTACGAACTCCGCGCGGCGGCGGGCGCTGCCATCATGGACGGCGGCGGCGATATCGACTTCCTGATCATTGGCTCAACGCCGATGGCAAACCCGGCGATGATCTTCGGCAACCCCCGGCCCTCCGGCCGTATGCTGCAAAAAGGCGACATCATCAATATGGAGCTCGCCGCCGGCTATCGCGGCTACACGGCGCAGATCGGTTCGCCCATCTGTGTCGGCGAGCCCACGGAAATGGTGAAAAAGTTCTGGAACGACGTCACGCTGCCCGGCTATCGGCGCATCATTGCCGAAATCGCGCCGGGAAAGCCGGTGGAAGCCATGCGTACCGCAAGCAAATTCTTCCGCGACAACGGCTACCAGTCGCGGCCGACCCAGTGCCACGGCATCGATCTGGTCACCGACAAGCCGCACATCGTCGCGGAGCATGTCTCCGCCGAAAAATTCGAAGAGGTGCTCAAGCCTGGCATGGTGATCATGGCGGAACCCAATCCGATCACGGCCGACGGCCTTTTCGGCATTTTCCTCGGACACACATTCATCGTCACCGATAGCGGGCACGAAGTCGTTGACGATTTTCCATTGGAAATCGCCGTCGCGAGGGGCTGACGAGAGCCTTACTCAATGGTCTGCCAATTTCGCGGCTCGCGCTGATTTCTAAATTGAACATTAGCGAACTTGGCACCGAGCCCGCGATGTCTGCTCTACCCCCGATAACGGACATTCGCGGGTGACTTTGATACCGCACGACCTCGGACCAAGTTCAGACCTCGAATAATGTGGCAATAGTACTGTCTGATTTTGGTCAAAGACTTTCCAGCAATTCTCGGTTCATCTTATCAAAATTCATTACATGCGCCGGACCAATCCGGTTCGTTGCTTTTGACGCAATCGCCTGCGCAATGGGGTCCACAATGCAACAAATCGAAACTCAGGAATACGCTCAGCAATTACTAGACATGCATGGCGATAAAGCCGTTGTTGTAGCCGCAAAAAAGGCTCGCTCTTTTGAAGAAAAAGGAAACGTCAAAGAGGCAGAGACGTGGAGACATATCGAAGCGGCTATCAAGCTGATACGTGGACCGAATCAAAGCTGAAATAACTTTTCTCGGCCAATTCACCGTAAGTGGCGGGAGCAAACAAGGTGCAATCAAATTGCACAGCCTCGATCAAAGCCATGTCCGTTAAGTGCCAATAGCGGACATTTACGTCTCTCAATCGAGACATATTGAGCGAAGCATTATTGCAAGCTCATTGGTCTGTAAATACGAATAGGGATCATCGATGCCTTGTTCGCTCAGCCAGGCTAATTCTAAATGATAACTTCCAGCCTCATGTGCGCGCTCACACGGCGCCGCCACATTGTTCATTTCTTGAAGATAGTGCACGAACTCATGAACGAGCACCGCCTTGTTTAACAAAGTATCCGGGGTCCAATCGTGCTGCCAGCGACGCTCGGCATCTCCGGCTACATCGCCCCCATCGTCGTCATCACCGCTGGCTATGCGCTGTTCCAGACCGCCAACAATACCGCCGTCATGACAGATATCCGCCCGGACCAACGGGGTGTCATTTCCGGCATGCTCAATCTATCGCGCAATCTCGGGCTCATCACCGGTGCATCCGTCATGGGCGCCGTGTTCGCGCTCGCATCGGGAACGATCGACATCACAGCGGCACGTCCCGAGGCCGTTGCCACCGGGATGCGGATCACGTTCGCGGTCGCGGGGATTCTGATCGTTGCCGCGCTCGCCATGGCGGTTGGAAGCACTGCTCTTGCAACACGCCCTTCGCTCCCCGGAGACGTGCCATGACGCGAGCTCGGCGCCGCAGTCCTAATGCAAACCAACGTCTGCTTTGGGACAAATAGCCGGCGTCCCCGGTAGAGCAAACTTATGCCAGCGCCCGCGTGCAGTCGTCGAACAGTTCATCGACCGAGAATTTTCGCGGGATCAACTTCTGGCGGAAGCTGTAGTCGATGATGATCTCGAGCGAGCGGCGGTTGGCCTCGATCCCGAAACGCCACGGGTCGAGCACACCGTTGTCCGGCGGCGGCGGAACCGCGCTCCGGCTCTCGCGCAGCATGCGGTAAATCTCCTTCACGACATCGGGCCGGGATTTCGAGATCGTGTCGCGAACCACCATCATGTGATTGATCGGCACGCCGCCGTGCGTCTGTGCCCACTTGCGCGCCACCGCATCGGCGTCGGGAATAAGCGGCGCCAGCGCCGGATCGGGCAGCTTGTCGCCGACGATGGCGGCATCGAGCTCGCCGTCGAGAAGCATCTGCGTCAACGACTTGCTCTCAGGCGCGCGCGACACGAATTCCGGGTCCTTGTATTCGGCGAGGTGCGGATCTTCGAACGTCACCCAGCGGACTTTCGCTGGATCGACGCCGTAATCGTCAGCAAGGAAGCCACGCACCCAGGCGCCCGTCGTCTGCGTATAGGCACGCACGCCGACGCGCTTGCCCGTGAGTTCGGAGGCACTCAAAGGCCCGCGTTGCGGATTGTAGGCGATGGTGTGGTGCTGGCCGCGGCCGAGCACGGTAACCGGGATGAGCACGTAGGGCTTGTTGTAGGCCTTCGCCTGCAGAAAGGTGACGATCGCCAATTCGCCAACATCGAACTTCGCTTCGCGCACCAACGGCTTGAACGCGGTGTTCGACACTTTCACGTTAGCGAAGTCAAAATCGACGAGATTGGAGGTCACCTCGCCGTTCTTGAGCGCCATCGCGTTCGGATAGCTTCCGAGCAGCGTGTACAACCTGGTTTTCTCGATGGTCGACGTCACTGATTGTCTCCTCAATCCGCCAGCGCCGGGTAAAGCGTCTGCGCCGTCCTGGCAAAGATCCATTCCCGATCGGCCTTTGGCAAACTGGCGAGAGACTCGCGTGCCACGGCCAGGAGTTCCGGCAATGTGCCCTCGCTGGACGGATAGTTCGACCCCCATGCCAGCCGCGACGCACCGAACTCGGCGACCAGTTGCGGGAAAAAGGTCTCCGGCGTTGCCAGGCCGCGGCGGGATTCGGCGAAAATGCGCGGCGTGAGCTTGATGTAGATATTGGGGTAGCGCGCGAGGCCGAACAGGCTGACGGCGGCATTGTAGGGCGGCCCGTCCTCCAGCACTGGCCGCGCGCCATGATCGAGAATAATTCGTACGCTCGGGAAACGCTCGGCCATGCTGGCTGCTTGCGGGATGGCCTTGGCCGACATCTGCAAGCAGATCGAAAGGCCAAGCTCGCCCGCGCAAGCCCAGGCTGGATAGGACTTCGGATCGTCGAGCCAGTTGGCCTGCTCCGACATCGTGCTCCCGAACGTGAAAAGCCTTAGGCCCGTGAGCCCTCTTGCGCGCCAGCGGCGCATCTGTGCCGGCGCGTCGGCGGCCAGCACATCGACGGAAAATACGCCGGTGAACCGCTGCGGGTAGGCGGCGACCGCGTCGGCGACATAGGAATTGTCATGGCCATAGCAGGTCGAAGCCTGAACGATCGCAGCCTTTTGGACACCGGCCTCATCCATAGCGGCAACCAACTGCTCCACCGTCACCGGGCGCGTGCGCGACCAGTCTGACTGATGGCCGCCGAGTGGCGCCAACGGATAACACGTGGCATCGCTGGCGATGATGTGCGGGTGGATATCGATCGTGGTCATAGCCCGGTCGTCCGGCATTGATGGGAGGCGGCGCCCCCCGCAACCCGGGAGCGACCGTCTTCCGTAGAGCAACAGGTCGTCACCGTAAAGCAGCATCGCCGGACGGCCAGCAATGCATGACGCACATCCTTCGAACCGGGTTGTCTGACGCGTCGCGCCTACCTATTGTCCGCGCCGGTCGAACCTTCGCGAGGAAACGATGCCACCTTCGATTGCTCTCGCTGCCAGCCGCGCCTTGAAACCTATGACAAATGCCGTCTGCGGAATGGCGCTCGCGCTGGCGGTCGCCATGGCTTTCGCTCCCGCGCGCGCGGATACCTACCCGTCGAAGCCGGTGCGCATCATCGTTCCCTACGGCCCCGGCGGCATCGCCGACGTGACTATGCGGCTGGTTGCGCAAAATCTCAGTCAGCATTTTGGCCAGCAGTTCTTTATCGAAAACCGGCCGGGCGCCGGTGGCGTCGTCGGCATGCAGGCGGCGCGGGAAGCCCCGGCCGACGGATACACGCTTGTCATGGTCGGCGGCGGCCTCACCATCGCCAAGGCATTGTTCAAGTCCCTGCCCTACAATATCGAGACCGATTTCGCGCCGATTTCGACCACGGCGTCCTACGGCCTCGTGATCGCAACCAAAGCCGGCTCGCCGTACAAGACGACCAACGACGTGATCGCCGCCGCCAAAGCCCATCCCGGCACGTTGAACTTCGGCACAATCAATGCCGGCAGCGCGCAGAATCTTTCAGCGGAGTTGTTCCGGACCATTGCCGGACTCGACGTCACGATCATTCCGTACAAGACGACACCCGACCTGGCGAACGCCGTCTTGCGCGGTGACGTCGACGTCGCGTTCGAATACTACGTCGGTTTCCAGTCGCCCATCACCAACGACCAGATGGCTGTCCTTGCCACCACCGGGCGCGAGCGCGCGAGCAACCTGCCCAACATTCCAACCGTGGTCGAAAGCGGCCTGGCCGGCTACGAAGTGACAAGCTGGAATGGACTCGCCGTCCCCTCAAAAACGCCTGCCGAAATTGTCACGCTGCTCAACGGCGCCGTGGACAAAGCGCTGAAGTCGCCCGAAGTGCAGAAGTTCTCGAACGAGGCCGGCATGGACGCGCGCAGTATGTCATCCGACGACCTGCGCAACCGCATCAAGAGCGACGTCGCGAAATGGTCGCAGGTGATCGAGAAGGCAGGGATCAAGAAAAGGTAGATCAATTCCCCTAAAGAGCGGAGGCGCCTGCTTTGGGTTATCCGCGAACTTTAGGTGCCTTCGCGCGTTAGATAAGCATGTCCCAACATGAAAACGCAGCCCGCGCTGAGCGGCTCTTCAAAACGCGCGAGCTGCAAAAAGCTGACGCTCCAAAAGCAACTGCAGATTATCATGCGGCCGAGCAGGCGGCGCGCGACAGGACCCGAGAGTTGAGGCGATTGCGGCTCGCTCGCGATGCCGACAAGAAACGCGATTTGGTCAGCTAGGCTCCCGAAAGCGGCTTCTGGTGGAGGGATATCGTGCTCCAATTTTGGCAGGGGTATTTTCGGTTGGCTCAAATCGGGTTGGATGCGAACGCTGTGATCGCTATGCGTATAATGCGACTGGCTTCCGGCGGCGCCTTAGCTCAACGTGAGATGCAAAGGATGGTAGCGGAGAAGGGCCAAGCGATTGCGGAGGCCCAGATGACAGCAGCAGCGAGAATGACAATGGGTGCCGGAATGGCTGAGGCGGCAAAATCGGCTTCCAATGTGTTTCGGCGGAAGGTGCGAGCAAATCGACGTCGTCTCAGTCGAAGCTAACCCCGTCCCGTTCGCGTTTGGAGAAGCTTGACCACCTGCTCAATGGTTTGCACCCGAGCCGCGGAGTCGCCCGCCTCCTGCCCGTAGCCCACAAGAAATCCGCAGTGACGCACAACGCAGTAGCGGATCGGACAGAAACGCGAGAGGAAAACAAAAAGCCGTTCTTTAAAGAGTGTTGGGATCGGATTGTCGAGGTACGCTGCTTCTGCAAAAGCCCACAGTCTTTCGACGATCTCAGGTGCGTCCGGAGCCGACACAAAAAAGTTCGGCACTAACCGGAAGCGTTTTGCCACCTGCTCGGGGAACGCAGAATGTTCGCTCGCCTTGAGCACGGACGGAGCGTCGAAAACGACATCGATTACCGGCGCTGTGACTACCTTAGGGGGATCTCAAGAGTGGACATGACGCGCTCCCTACACAGGCGGGAGCGCTACCGAACTCTCAGCCACTGACGCCTGTGCCCTAGGGCCGTGTCAGTGATCACCTTATGTTGGGGTGTCCAACCCAATTGGTCTAGCCGCACGCAATGCAAAATTTATTCCGGCTTGAACCCGCGAAATGCCCATCGCGCAACAAATCCGAATAGCAAAAGCGCAATGGGCGGGCCGATCAACAGGACCGGGATTGCAAGGACGTCACCAGAGCTTTGGAAGCCGCCCTGTATCCCATAAAGAATCAAATAGACGAGCCATCCCATAATCCATGCGACCGACAATAGCAGCCAGACGCGAAATAATCCGCGCCGCCAATTAATCTGCGAAACTGCATTTGTTCGCTCGTCGAATTCTCGACGGGGAAATCCAAAGCGGGGCATCGCGACCAGTCCTAAGCGTCGTTATTCCACCGCATCGCGTGCGACACGGCCTACCCCTTAGGGTTGGCACTCGGCCACCAACGCGCGCCGGCGGGGGCTGTTCCGCGCGCTGTTTGGGCGTCATTTAGAGTGCTGGCTATGCGGGGACGGGCGGGATCACTCCAATCGAAAAACTGGAAGTTCCAAAGGCACTACGCTCCAGTAACGGTGGCCGAGCGAGAGATCGCCTATCGTTGGCGAGGCTCTCGGCACTAAGGAACCTTGTCTCGATCAGTCGCGTTTCTTGAAGACTTTGGGGGCAAAGGAACCGAATAGCGCGCGCAATGGCCAAGCTTCGCACCCGGCCTGTGGCTACCCACCCTCCGCGCATCCTAGTCCTAGAGGATGAACTTCTGATTGCGCTGTTTATGGTGGAAATGGTCCGAGAGATTGGCTATCGGGTTTCCGGGGTCGCGCACACACTCGCCATGGCGCGTCACGAATTTGCAAAACGCAACTTCGATGCAGCGCTACTCGACATCGGTTTGGATGGCCACTACCAGTTCGAGCTAGCAGACCTTCTACAGGAAACCGGTGTCCCCTTCGCCTTCGTAACAGGCTACGATTATCTCGTAGAACCTCGCCACGAGATGGTGCCTGTGCTGCAGAAGCCCTTTACGCTCGCTCAGCTTCGGGCGGTCATGGTAACCCTAGTTGGGCCAGGATCATCGAGCGACGAAATCGCTCAAACCGCATAGGTACGACGATACGGACCCCGGCATGGCGACAGGTCAGCATGATGTCGACATTCTGCGATGTCCATGTCATGTCCGCTTTACTCCCGAAAGCGGACATTGATTGGCGTTATTCGGATGTCTGCGGCCCGAAATAAATAAGAAGGCCGCAAACAGAGGCGGCCTATTCCTTGCGTTTGCTTATGAACGAGCCGTCAACGCGTAAGCCGCCGGATCGCTCTGACTATTTACCGGACGCTTTTGACCCAAATCAATGCGCTTGGTGATTTAGGTGATCTCATTAAAAAAAATTATTCGTTCGCTTCGCTGGAAAAAAGTGCATCCAAAATTGCTCAGAACTTTCGCAATCGGCGTATGCGTGGTTGGCGCTGCGACAATGGCACATGCGCAACAGAGTGGCCCTGCAGGACAAAGCGTCGATGTGGGCAAATATTTATACGAGGGAAATTGCGCCGCGTGCCATGGTTCGATGGGCAAGGGCGATGGATTTTATGCGGAGCGGCTCGAAAGAGGCACCAAGGTGCCCGACCTGACGGAGCTTTCGAAGAAGAACAACGGTGTATTCCCGTTCGCGCGGGTGTCCAGACTGATCAATGGAGCGGAGGAGATGAAGGCCCACGGCACGCGGGACATGCCCATTTGGGGCAGAGAGTTCAGTACCAAGAACCTTGAACTCAACCCCTACCAGACGCCTGAAGCCCTCGCGCGCGCCAAAATTCTTGCGTTGACCGAGTACATTTACACGCTGCAAGCGAAGTAGGTTTCCATCATTGCCGCGGAGATACATCCATGTCTAAGTTCGTGAAAATTTTCGCAGCCGTCATATTGATCGCTGGCGTTGTTGCCTTCGCGCCCGGCAACGCTGAAGCACGTTGCCGCAGTGGCTATTACGGCGGTTGCGGGCAGTGGGGCGGATGGGGCTGGGGCCCATGGGGTCCTGGAGTCGGTTGGGGCATCGGTAACCCCTATTTCTACGGCCCGAGTTGCGGTCGGGTGCCTGTCCGAGCTTGGCGTAATGGCCACCGGGTAATTCGCCGCGCTTGGCGCTGCTGGTGATCTGGAAGCGCGCGGGTGTCAAGCGCGATTGCTATGTCCGCTTTGGGTCATTAGCGGATACAGCGATAACTCCGCGCAATGTCCGCTAAGTGCCAGAAGCGGGCGTCGCCGTTCTTGACTTCACGCCCGGTCATAGGCGCCCCCGATCGCAGCAACGTAGCGCTCTACGGAACTTTGCAAGATCTGCTTGGCGCCCGAATGGATCATCCGTTCGAAGTGGTGACTGTACACCCGATCGAACGCGAGGGGCATCAGCGCAGTACCGACCGCACGGACGGCCTTTTCAGAAAGCGGAATGAAGTTCGGAATGCTGCGCATGAACGAGAAGGATTTACGATCCAGGTTCGCGATGGCCATGTCGGCCGAGCACACCACCCCCTTGCCTCCCGCTCCGGCCGCCCAATGCAGCATCGCTCCACCGGGGAAATGCCCGCCGCCGCGGACCAGCGTGATACCCTTCTGCAACTCGAATCTTTCGCCTTGCCAGAACTTGATGCAGCTATCCGGCTGCCTCACCCATTTGGCGTCGTCGGCGTGAAGATGCACCGGCACATTCCCGAAAGCCCGGCTCCAATCAACAAGCGTCGTGTAGAAGTGCGGATGCGAAATGGCAATGGCGCGCAATCCGCCAAGTCCGTTGATCAAGGTGACCGTCGCGTCGTCGATCAGGGAGATGCAATCCCAGAGGACGTTCCCTTCAGGCGTACACAAGAGCAGTGCGCGCTGCCCGATGGCGAATTTGGGAGTCGTGCCGATGCCGATGAGACCTGGCTCGTACTGGCGAAATCCGTTGTGGTGCGAAATCCTCAGCCGCTCTAGCGTTGTCCACGACTGGCCCTCGGGCGGAATGAATTGACGCTCGTCCTCGCACACCGGGCAATGAGCTGGCGGAGCTTCGCCTGGCGGATACTGCGTACCACAGGTCGAGCAGATGAAGGCAGGCATGGGTTTCCTCCTTTGGCTGCACGGACCCCATCCGGATCAGCCCAACTCAAGTTGGTTGACATGCCGCGACCGTACCGAGGATCGGCCCAAGAAAAAAATACATAATCGGTGCATTAGTATAAGCTTGAGTTATGAGGCTGGAAGCACGCTTGCGCGCCTTTGCAGCATTTGCGCGGCAAAGGTCATTCTCGGCCGCCGCTGCGGACCTGCGCATCAGTCAGCCGGCGATCTCGAAGCACATCGCCGAACTCGAGCACGCATTGGGCCTTAAATTGGTGGACCGAGCACGGCGTGATGGCGCGCTTACATGTGCCGGTGATTTCGTTGCCAACTATGTGCTTCGAGCCGAGGCCCTTCTGGTGCAAGCAGGCATCGGGGCCGCCCAATTCAGGAAGACCGGCTCTGGTTTCGTGGCAGTCGCGGCATCATCGCTCACGGGGACATATCTGTTGCCGGAGATCATCGCAGAGTTTCAACACTCTCATCCAGGAGTGCGCGTTACTTTGCAGATCGGAACGGCCGTGCAGGCGGTCGAACTACTTCGATCGCATCGCGCAGAGCTCGGTTTCGTAGCGGGGGCCGTCGCGGCTCCAGAGATCGAAACTGAACCCCTGTTGGAGTACGAAGTCGTGATCGTCGCCAAGCCAAGGCTTATCCCGCGGCGGCCATCGCACGACAGTCTGGAAAAATTGACCTGGATTTCGCGGGAGGAGGGATCTGCGACGCGAATCTCGTCCGACGCGGCGTTGGCGCGGCTGGGTATCATTCCCACACGCCGGCTTGAGCTAGCATCCAATGAGGCACTCCTCTATGCGCTGAAACGAGGCTATGGGATTGCTGCCATCAGTCGCTACGTTGTCGCCGCCGAGCTGCGAACCGGATCATTGGCTATCATCAACGTTCGCGGATGGAATGTACGTAACATCGTCTCACTGCTTCGTGTTCGAGACGCCAAGTTGTCACCGGCTGCGGA
Source organism: uncultured Pseudomonadota bacterium (assembly GCA_963762485.1). GTDB lineage: Bacteria > Pseudomonadota > Alphaproteobacteria > Rhizobiales > Xanthobacteraceae > Pseudolabrys. Next base: position 459,992 of record CAVXLE010000017.1, read on the forward strand.
CCGGTTTCAGGCCTTTGTGCGTGCGCGGCTCGATGAGATGGCCCGCCATCGCATACGTCGACGAAATTGATTGTCAACTCGACCTCGCGCTCGTTCCCGCTGCAGGGCAATCGTTCGCGCCGAGATCTGCCTTGAATTCAAGTAAGCCGAGATTTTGTCTGCTAAGGGTCAGTAGCCGACATTGCCGCACGTCGGCGCCAGGTCCGCTTTACCCCCGAATAGCGGACATTCGTCAATGCGACCGACACGTCCGCTTAGTGCCAATAGCGGAAATCCGTGAAGCGATCTGCGCGAAAAAGAAATACCGCTTCGTGGCCTTTAAACCGGTGAATTCCGCCTATGCGACATTGTGGATGCCATAGTAGAACGCCATATATCACGGGTCTCGAATTTCCCCTTAGGAGAATGAATGAGCAGCTTCAGAAGCCCCGACCTTCTAGAACGTCGGAATAATGCCGCCATTGTCAAAAAAATGATGCTGGAAAAGTTTCGCGCCACTCGCCAAGACCCCGCTTTCGAACAGCAGCGCCTTAAAAGGATCGCCGTAAATGAGGCGCGCGCCGCCCGCGCTGCCGAGCGCGAGACCGCGAAGAAGGCGCGTGAGGCTGAACTAGCCGCGCAAGCGGCGCGTGCCGCCGAACTCGCCGCGCAGGTCCAGCGCGAGGCCGAGAAAGCCGAGGCGCTCGCTAAGGCTGAAGCGGCCGAGCGCGATGCGGCGCTGGCCGTGGAGCAAAAAGCCGAGCGCGATGCCCGCTATGCAGCACGCAAGGCCGCAAAAAAGATCCGGCGGCGTGGGTACTAGCGGGCGCGTCCGCTTAGTGCCAATAGCGGACATACTTACAAATCCGTGCGACGTCTTTTTATGCCGGAAGCGAGCTCCACTCCTTGGTATTTGCCGCCGTAGGACACGGCCCAGCGACTAGCCGATCGGCTCGACCCAGACCGACTTAATGAACCAATTGAAACGCAGGTTGCTCCATATCTTCATATCGTTAGTCGTGGCCCGATGCCAGGATGTGCTCCCAGCGGTGATGTGGACCCAGGAATCTTTGGGAAACCAATTTTGCGTGACGAGATGCGCCCACCATACCGTCCCATGAGGAATGTAGGTGTTGTTCCAGTAACCTTCTTGATCATCTTCGTACTTGAACCAAGACGTCAGCGCCTTCTGCCAAGGGTCATTCGCCAGCCCGTCGACTTTGATCGCTAGGTAGTTCTCCTGCCAGGAGAAAGCATCTGAGACACCCCACTCGTCGACCAGCGAGAGTTGATGCATCGCCTCCTGCGAATTTGCCTCGATCCAAATGTCCAGGCGGCCGTTCGCCGGCATCTGGTACCAGAAGCCAACCGACGCATTGTACTCAATTTGTGCGTGATCGAAGTCGCTTGCGTCGGTGTCGAATAGATAGTTGTCGTTACCGACGTTTCCGGTATCGGAATTTAGGAAGAGCGTTGGCGCGAAGCCGAAGCCCTCATGCCAGCCTGTGTAGTACCATGACCAGTCGGGGAATGGCGGTCGTACGACTGTCCACGGGTTTGCTTTGGCGTCCCGAATCTCGCTAGGGATGTCATACGGTCGCAGGAGAGTAACGAGTTGGCCGTCCTGGCGCGGAGGGGGCGGAATTGTGTATGCAACCTTTGCCCGTGAATCCCGGTTAACGGCACGCAATTTTTCTGGACTTACTTTAAGTTCCGAAAGAAGCGCTTGTACACGCGCTAACCGGTTGGCGCGTCGGGCACGCATATCGCTTTGCGATTCCGGTTGCTTTCCTGGTCCTCTCGGCATTTCGCTAGGTCGCTTGCGCAGCGAGCGAAGCTCATCATAGCCGTCATCGCCGAGCAGCTTGCGTAACTCTTGCCGGTGCGCTTCCTGAATCGGGCGAATTTCGCTAAACTCACGCCCCATCTCCTCCAACCTACCGCGCGCTGAGCCGGTCAGCGCTTGAATGACGCCCTGTACTGCGTCAAACGGTGCGTCGGTCGAAACATGATGATTTTGAGCGAAGACCGATTTCATGAAAGGCACTCCTCCCGGTTTAAATTATCTCCCTCAGATTTCGCAGATCAGCCGAACGTTCGGCTGGTGGAAAACGTCGATTGCGGTTGCTACGAAAACAAACGATCCCAAGCCAGCGAGCGTGACAATCGCTGAAGTCCGGCCGACAATTTCGCAGCAGCGACTAAATTCAAGCTTGAACCGCATGGATGCGAAACTACGCCGCCAGAACGTAACTCCTGCGTGACGCAGCTCACACTGGGGAAAAAATTAAAATGCGTGCGAAACCGGTCATCCGACTTGAGATGTCCGTTTTACCTTCAATAGCGGACAATGGTGAGGCTCATTGGAACGTCCGCTTTGGGTCATAAGCGGACGTGACGGCGTCAAATCTTCATGTCCGCCGTTACCCCAAAAGCGGACATTCGCGAAACGAGCTGCTAGTCGTTGTCTTCGCTGTCAGGCGTTGGGTGGCGAACTGGAAACTTGGTGCTGCACTTGAGGCAGACGAAAACATCGTACCCGAGCGACGGGTCGCCACGCTCGAGCACCATTGTCACCTTGCAAACAGGGCAAGGTCTCGGCGGTGGTAATTGAGCGCCGCGTCGCACTTCTTCTGCCTGTTTAAGACAGTCGTGAGCCGCCCTCATGAGCATTTGCTTTATTGACGGATCATTAGACGATTGCCCCCGCGCATAGAGGTCGGTCGCCATCTGCCAAAGTTCATCGACGTTTGCCATTGCAACATAGTCCGCTAATGGTGAGGCAGAAAGTTTAAGCGCTCGAGTTTTTCTTCTCGGCCGCTTCTTTAGCCAACCGGAGAGCCTTCAGTCGCGCGGTCTTCTCTCGAATAATCTTTGCTTGGACTTCGTAGTCCACGCTGAGATTGTGATTTTCCCGTGCAGCCTTCTCCAACCGCGATTGCATTCGCGTATTCTTGCTACTAGCAGCCATGTTTCACCTTTTTTCTGGCAATCAAGGGCTGACCGGCGCCGGCTGCGACCCCTTCGTTTTTCTCCGCCGCCTCCTTGTCCAATCGAAGCGCTCTTAACCGTGCAGTTTTTTCGCGAACGGCGCGACCCTCCGCCTCATATTGCAACATTGCCTTCTTGCCTTCGCGAACCCGCTCGTCTTTCTTGAAGCGTGCATCTGCTCGCTTCTTCAGAGCTTCCTTTGAATTCGTCACAATATCTCCTTTGCGGCGTGTCTGTTCCGACACAGCCCCTTTCATTGCAGTGTTAATTGAAGCTGCTACGGGCGCAGAAATGCGGCCCCATAGCGTCGACGCACGATGTATATATGCACGAAATGATAGGAAAAAAGCCCCGCCATCTATGTGCGCGGGGCTGTTCGCCTAACCGCCCGATGTCCGCTTTACCCCGGACACTATTGACGCAAACAGGCCACCTCGCCGCGGTCTTCTACATCCGCTGTGCAAGGAGAAATTGATCGAGCAGTTTTCCCTGAGAAAATCCATTCGATGAATTTCTGACCCGGACCGGGAAATCATCTCCCATAATGAATGCGTGGCCGACCGGCTGGGATTGGCCTTGAGCGACCCGCGCGGAAATTTGCCTTGCATAGTCCAGGACTGCCGCAGTCGTATCGACAAACTCAATGATGTTCAGGCCCGCGTGCTCTACTGCCGCCCGCAATTTCTCCGGCGCCGCCAGGAAATTGGCGTCCGCGTCCCTCGCCCACGGCAACGGATAGTCCGGCGGACCCGCAGGGCCTTGCGCAACCTCGGCGCAAGAAAATCGGCCGCCGCGTTTCAGAACGCGCGCAACTTCTTTCGCCAATCCGGTTTTGTCCGGAATGTTCATGGTGACGTAGTGGCACCAGACATGATCGAACGTTTCGTCAGCGAAAGGCAGCGCCAAGGCGTTCGCCTGCCGAAACTCGATATTGCCATCGAGGCCGCACCGCCGGGCCAATTCCTGTGCGACCTCTATGAATTCCGGTGTCAGGTCGACACCGGTCACCCGGCATTCCCGCTCCGCGGCCAGATAACGTGACGAGCCACCAATGCCACACCCGAGGTCAAGCACATGCATCTTCGGGCCGAGGCCCGCCCGGTCGGCGTGGTCCTTGGTGGCTGCAATGCCACGGCTGTGCAACTGGTCAAACGCGAAGAAATCCTGATAACGGGGTTTTTGAGGATCGATGCCGGCTTGTTTGAGCGCCGCATCAATGCGGCTTATGAGGCCCACCTGTCCATAATGCGCGCGAATACGCTCCGCTGAATCGGACATCGATGTCACCCCTTTTTGAAGGTCCGTCGTCGCAGCCCAAACATAATTATCCAAGCATTCCAAATGACGGCGGCAAGAACACCCACGTAAGAGACAGTGACCAAATACATGCCCCAATACGACAGGTTGATGAGGGCTATGCCGCCACCGACTCCAAGCAAATAACCACCCATATACCCGACCGCCCGATAGATCGAATATCCGCCGCGGCTGCCAACTGATTTGTTCTGGAGGTGTACCTTATAGGTAAAGCTGAGTGGAATCATCAGCCCAAGCAAATTGCTGACAGTAAGCTCAAGACCGAGCATAAATGTCGGCTGTGGGACCAAAATCACCGCCGCTTGAATGAGCATGATAAGTAGGCAAAGCGTATTGTTGCTTGCCCGAAGCCGGAACACCTCATTTTTCATATCGTCGAGATGAAGCGACGACGCAATGAACAGCAGGCCGATAAGTCCGGCCGAGGATGTGCCCAGCATTACGTATAGATCACGCCACAACTCTGGCTGATATGCGCTTTCCATGCAGCCCCCAAGGCCCCGAAATCGTAAAGTTCAATACAGATTTTCCCGGAAAGGTTTAAGTGGCTGTCACTTTGCTTTTGCTACCACCAAATCAGATTGCTCCGACGACACAAAGCCAGAGAAATGCGAGCGACGCCATTGTCAGTTGCATGTCGGCAATGACAATCCGCCTGCCATGTTGTTTGTAAAATCGTCTAATGCCGACATATTGCGGTGAAAGTGGCGTGAGCGCCGCTAGTGCGAAGCCCACGCCGTTGACGCAGAAGATGACAAGCGTGATGTACAGCGCGGAGGACGGGGACCGAGCGGCGGGAACCGCGAGTGCGACGATGGTGGCGTATCCGAGCGCGAGAACCGTGCCCACGGCCGCTGAAAGATACGTTTCCCATAGCCGCAAGAGACCCAGGCCATCGGCACACATTGCGATGAGCACGGACCCGAAAAACAGAGATGCGGGTAAAAGAAAATAGAGCACGTAACCGAGGCGTCCAAGTCCATTTGCCTCGAGGAGCGGCAACAGCGCAAACCAGGACAGAAAGACCGTGCGATATTCGATCGTCGAGGCAAGGCTGAAATGGACCCGCGGCACTAACTCGCCGCTCGTCTCGTCGTGCGGAATGTAAGAAATCAGGAAGGCGTTGCCGACCCACCAAAGGAAGGCCACCAAGAACATCACGATAACCGTATCGAGCGAATTCGCCACGGTGTCAGGCCGTTCTCGCGCGAGGGTCACGACAAGCACGACCCCGGTGAAAGCAACGCCGGCGAGGCCGCCCATGATCCCGACGTGCACATTTGCCGTGGCGTAGAGTTGCCATGGATAGCTTTTGCTTCGCGCTAGGCCACGACGGCCCACGGCAAGCACCACCACCAGGCCGATCGCGGCTGCAAGGACGAAACCCAGGACCACCCACATCTTTGGTAACTCCCGGCAGAGAATCACTGCTGAAGATGGCCAGTCTATCCTCTTATATCGATGGAAGCCTTCCGCTTAATGTCAACTTCTTCCTTCGTTTACAATGCCGCGACGCGAATGGCTGCGTATAAGGTGGATAACATTCGAGAAAGTACCAGAACCACCGTACGGCGGGCATACCTTGGTTTAATGCTACTGAACCCGTCTCTTGAACATTGGTGAGCCATGCCTAACCGACCCTCCGACGAGGACGTCAGTCGCGAAATCCTCTGCGTTTTCATGCGTCATCGGATATCAGCGAGTGGCATTCTTCAGCGAAATAATTTTTTTAACGTGCGCGATGGTGATTTCCAGCGCGGGATTAACAAGGCGGTCGCGAACAACTGGATTACCATCGATCTACGAAACCGCTATCGCTATCAACTCACGGCAACGGGTTATGCCGCAGGGCGGATAATCGACGCGGCGCTGGACGCACCGATAAGTGTTGCGGCGCCATAGAAGGTTGGCTCTTACCCCAGGAACTGCCCCAAGAACTGCCCAGGAACTGCCCCAGGAACTGCCCCAAGAGCGGACATTGATCGACAGTTCGCGCGTCCGCTTTTTGTCGGACGCTCACAAACGTGATCACCGTATTTCCACCTCTCTAAGCGAGTACCCACCGCGCAGGCATCGAGGTTGCGGCCTGTCAATATCCGGACCTGACGATTCAGTACCATAGCTGCCGGGCGCCCCGGGAAGCAGCTCCCAGATAGCCGAATGCCGGCGCGCAATCGGCCACCGGCGGAAGCCGCCCGGCACTCCAATTCGCGGACAGAGGGACAGTCGCAATATCCGCTGTTCCCGCCGAACGAGGACATTGCCCGGAATCTCTCGCGTGTTCGCTGTGTGCCAATAGTGGACATATACGCAGTGACCGTGCGAACAGCCGGGTCGATTTTCAGCAAGATGTCTGAAGCCGTGCGGTTGCGCCTTAATTGGCCAATTCGCGCAAAAGATAGTTCCCCGAGGGGGAACGAAAGAGTCCGCTGGAAGGTTGGTGTTGCGTCCAGCCCTAGATGGTTGGAATCCCAACCTTTGGAGCGACATATGCAAACCAAGCTTTTGGTATCGACGATGCTACTCGCCATCCTGGCACTACCGGTGGCGGCACAATCGCAAGGTACCGTTCGCGGAATGGAACGCGGCGCGGTGCAAGGTGACCACGATGCCGGCCCGATCGGCGCGGTCGTTGGCGGAGCGGTCGGCGCGGTCACCGGCACGGTCGGCGGCATTCTCGGCGTCGAGGATCGCCCGCGCTTTCACGAATATGTCGTCCGCGAACGGGTGCCGTCCTATCGCTACACCGATGAATTCGTCGTGGGCGCGGTGCTGCCTGAAAGCGGCGTCACCTATTACGATGTCCCGGCCGAGTACCACGTCACCGGTTATCGTTACACCTATGTGAATGACCATGCCGTGCTGGTTGATCCGCGCACGCGGCGCATCGTTCAGATCATCGACTAACACCCACCACTGAAGGAATAAAACATGTTGAAATTCATTACGCTTACGGCCATCGCTGCCCTGGCGTTGGCGGTCACGTCATCCTCGCAGCCTGCTTTCGCGGGTGGCAATGGCGGTGCAGTCGCCGCTGGAGTCGTCGGCGGTCTGGCTGTCGGCGCGATCATCGGCTCGCAGGCCAATCGCGGCTATTACGGTGGCCCAGGTTACTATGAATCGGGCTATCAACCCGTCTACGGCCGCTGCCACACCGAGCGGCAACAAGTTGAAGACGGATACGGCCGCATCCACATTCGTCGCGTTCGCGTCTGTGACTGATCGTTAATGCGCCAGCTATCGTTCGCCATGTGAACGACCATGTGGTGCTCGTTGATCCGCGGACGCGACGCATCGCGCGCGATATCGAAAAATGCGGTGCGTACAGCTTGATGGGGTCTTCGGGCTCTAACGTCCCAAACTCAACCCGCCGGAAACGGCGGTACTTTTTTCACAACAAATGATAGCGTCGTCCGATTGTGATGCCCGCTCTCCTCCGAAAGGGGACATTCGGTGGTTAAGTGAATTCTCTGCAGCGAATGGCATCCAATAAAAACCCCGGGACGTTGCCCGGGGTCTTTGCATTTGCGTGCTCGCGCGGTGGCGATGCGAGCTACCAGAACCGGTAGTTTACGCCGAGCCGCAGCATGTTGGTCTTGAAGCTCACCGTCGTGTCGATGCCGCAGGTGGCGGCGCCACAGCTGGCGCTGCCAAGATCGGAATACAGATATTCGGCTTTCGCGGACCAAGGACCGAGAAACGCATATTCGATGCCCACACCAGCAGTCCAGCCGGCACGGTCCGTGGTTGCGCTCAAGCCGTTCGCCTGCATCTGAATGTCGCCGAATGCAGCGCCGGCGGTGGCGTAGAGCAATACGCGATCAAAAGCGTAGCCGACGCGGCCGCGCGCTGTCGCAAACCAGCTCGTCTGGATTCCGCAGCCGGGCGCGCCGCAAATGCCCCTGCCCGTGCTGTTTGAGTCTCTCATCCAATTGCCGTCGACATCGCCTTCCGCGCCAAAGACGAAAGCTCCGCTTTGCGCGTTGAAGCCGATCGTTCCACCGAACAGACCACCCGCCGGGCTGTTGGAGCCGGTGGTGGCGCTGCTGCTCCAGTCGGTCTGGCCCCAGCCGTATCCGCCATTGAGGCCCACATAAACCCCACCCCAGCCGAATATCGGCGCGACGTAGTCATCCCTGTATCCGCGGGGCATATCGGCCGCAAAGGACGGTGCCGCCAATATCAAGGCAAACGCACATAAACTCATATTGAGGATGAAACGATTCATTGTGTGATCTCCTGAATGACACGGCCGGCCGGGCCGCTGTTGGCCGCGGATTCTTGAACTGTGAACTTTACGCTACGGAGAATTAGATACGCGCGAAGCGACTGCTTTCGCGAAAGCTACGCTGCATTGTTGTGGGGCACGTCGGTGCCCGGTTCTGGCGCGTTCGGCTGGTTCCGTTGCGCTTCAAGCTTTGGCAAAAGAAAGACAATTTCCTTGCGCATCTCCGCTGACGCACGGTCGGCGGCAGAATGCCCCTGGCGCTCGCGTTGAAGCTCTTGGCTCAATTGTTTTATCTTCAGCTCCGCGGCCTCGCGCTCGCTGTTTCGCAGGATCTCGAGGACATCGACGCGCCTGGCCAGCTTGTCGCGCGCCTCTTCAAGACTGCTGATCTGCCTGCCTTGATTTTCGGCGATGGCCTCGAGTTTCCTGATCTGGCTCTCGAAAGTCGATTTCTGCTGATAGAGCTCGCCGCGATAGCGTTGCTTTTCGCCTTCGCCCGCCGCCACCAACTTGAATCTCTCTGCCGCCGCCGCGATCAATTCCGCGTTCAGCAACTCGACTTTTTCCAAAGTCGAGGCGATGGTTGTTTCCCGGTCGTTGAATACGGTCTCGATTGCGAGCAGCCGTTGCGACAGTTCGCTGGACTCTTTTAAAGCCTTATGGAGTTGAGTCCGCAACTCCGTCCGTTCATTCTCCAAAAATGCGACTTTTTTCTTCGCCGCCGCCGCCTCGGCTTCGTGTTGCGCCGCTGTTTCCACGAGCGTCGAAATCGTGCGGCTGAGACGATCGATTTCTTCGCACGCGGTCTGCAGCTCGTTCGCCTGCCGTTGCTGGATGTTGTAGAGATCGGCAACCTGCGTACAGCGCAGATTCAATTCCGCCGATTGCTTCGCGATCGTTTCTTCAAGTGTGACGAAGTCATTTCGCTGGGGGACCAGGACGACAGGCCAACGCCGCTCATCGGCAGCAAGCTGAGGCTCAACGGAACTCCTGTTCCGTTTTGTCGAGCCTCGCCTGTTGACGGCGCGGTTGGACGGATCGTCGAAATTGACTTCGCGCATCTTAGTCTGTGGATCCCGGCTGCAAAATGCGGCCGAGCGCCCCCCTCCAGCCGTCGAATCGCTCGCGTTAACGGCCGCTTAACCATCATATAAACCGCTTAATCAGTTCTTAATGGCGTGGGGCCGCATGGCCGCCGCCTCAATAGGCCTGCAAAGCCAGCACACCGCCGGGACCGATCATCAGCCCCCAGGTTTCGTCGGCGCCGAGCTCAACGTCGTCGCTCTGCACCGGCTTGCCCGGCAGTTTTATCGAGTATTTGTACTTACCCGGCGGCAGCTCGAGCGACGGGCCGTCCGGGTTCTTGACGCCGACACCGGCCGCCACATTGATCGTCTTGTTGTTGAACGTCATCGCGGCCGCTGCGTCATTGATGTTGCCGAAGAAGACCTTGGCCTGACCCGGTTTCGGCATGACGCCTGCCTTGGCGGCCGCATCCGGGTTTTTCACCGACAGGCTCACGCTGGTCGCGTCGTCCTTGCGGCCAAGCTTGAGCACCGCCGGACCCTCGGGGGACGTGAAGGCGATGGCTGCACTGTCGGCCGCGACCTTTGCTCCCCTGGTTTCTTCCTTCCAGTTGAGCTTGCCGAGCTCGCGGCGATAGAAGCCGAGCACGTCGTTAAGTTCGAGCGGCACGCTGGCCTTGAGCTCGCGGCGGAATGGAGTCTTCGTACCCTCGCTCATGGTGTGCCGCTTTGGAACCGGCAGGCCCTCGCTCTCTTCCGCCTCGAGATCCTGCGCGCTGGCTTGCCCGGGCGCTTTCGCGGCATTGGCCGCCGCAATTTTCAGCGCGGAGCCTTCCGCGGAGACCTTGGTCGTGTTGCCCATCCGCATGATCGTGAACGACACGGACTTTCCGCTTTTCGCGAAGTTGAGCACGACCATATTGGGATTGTTGATCACCGATGAACGCGATTCCCATCCCTGCGCTTTCATGGTCGAGCGATAGAAATCGGCCACGCTTTGGAAGCTGGATGCGCTGCTGAACTCGAGCGTGCCATCGTCACCGTCGAATTCGATGTCTTCCGCTGAATCTGGCATGGGAATCGGCGCTTTGTTTTCCGCGAGCACCCGCAAGGCCGGGCCTGAGGTTTTCGACGCTGGTGGCGCGGCCGGCGATTTTGCGCCGGCTACGGCGTCCGCGGCGGCCTCGCGCATCATCTGCTGCATCTCTTTCATCACATCGTCGACGGAGCCGCCTTGGGAAGCCGGTGCGGCTTTGGCGGCCGGTTCAACCTTGGCAACGGCTTTCGGGATGTGCAGCACAAGACTTGCGATCGTCAGGTCGTATTTGTGACCGAGCTTCAGAACCGCCGGGCCTTCCGGCGCGGTGAAATTGAGAACGACCTCGTCCGGTTTAAGGACAGCGCCCTGTGTTTCCTCTTTCCAGTTGCGCGCCGCGAGCTCACGCCGATAGAACGCCAGCACGGTGCCGACTTCGGCCGGCACATGGGCATACGCCGTATGCTCGGTGTCACCGCCTTCACCGCCGGAGGTCTTGCTCGTTTTCGGTACCGGCAGGCCAAAGACTTCCCGCGCGCCTTCAAGAACTTGCGGTTCCGCAAACGGCGGGACCTTGATTTCGACTACGGTCTTGTTGTCATCGCGGCGTTGCAGCGACAACAAAATTGGCCGTTGCGTTCCGCGAATGAAGTACGTGGCGACGCCATTCGGAATCTTCTCGTCGAGTTTCGCAGTTGGCCATTGTTTTGCAGCATCTGCCGCGGACAATGACGTCCAGCCTAAAGCGCCGAGTTCCTTGCGGTAAAACTCCTGGGTCGCATCAATCGTCCCGGCGGTGATGCAGTTGAGATATGGCCGGTTCGCATCGAACACGACGTCGGTTGCGTCGGCAGGTAACGCCAGGGCGAATATCAGCCTGGTCGGCGAGTACCAGACGGTCGTGACCTCGCTGGTCAGGTCGTTTTTCCCCACTTGAATTGTAAAGGACACCGACAATCCCTGCGGTCCCTTTTTGAGGAATAAAGTGCTCTGGGACTCCAAGGGGACCACATATTGCTTCCAGCCGTCGGCAGCCAACATCTGCCTGGTCGCCGCAACTGTTTTCGCGAGCGAGCCCGTAACGGAATAGACCAAACTGTCTGATGACGAGCGAGCAGCGTCTACCTTAGCGCCTTCGAGACGCGGCAACTGGTCGACGTCGACCTGCGCCGCGCCGACATTGTCGCTGTTGAAATATTGCTTCTGCAGATATTCCAGCATTCCGAGCGCCAGTTCTTCAAATTTTACCTTGACCTTGCCTCCCTCCGCGCGTTCCAACTGGAGCACCGCCAGCCGTTTGGTGTCTCGCACGTAGTACGCAGACGCACCACTCTTGGTCAGGTCGCCGGCGGGACCGCCCGCCGGTTGAACCCCGTTCAGTTTTTGAGACCAGAGCGCCCAGCCCAACGGGCCAAGCTCCTTGCGGTAAAAATCCAACGTCTTGTCGATTGGTTCCGCGGTGACCAGGGTCAGCAGCAGCTTGTTCGGATCGAACTCGATGTTGGCGGCATCTTTTGGAAACGGCAGATCGTTTTTGAGCAGCGACGCGTTGTATTGCACACTCGTCGCGTTGTTTTGCGCAGGCGCAACAGTGATGAACACGCCGAGCGCAAGCGGCCCTTTCTTGAGCGACAGAGCCCGCTGGTTTTCATTCGCCGCCACGGAGGTGTTCGGAGCAAGGTATTTCTGCCAGCCCTCGGCGGCGAGCGCCTTGTCGATCGTATCGGCAGTCTGCGCAACCGAGACAGGCGATGTGAAGATCGTGCTTGCCGCACTCGCAAGGATTTCCTTGGCGCCGGCGACCCGCGGCAGCCGGCTGGTATCGAGCGTGCCGTCCGCTTGTTGCGGGGACTTTGAGCACCCGGCTGCGAACATCAAAATGCAAAGACATGCGAAGAATAGCGAGATATGTGCCTGGCCGAAACGCTTTGTCCTCAATCCTGCAGTGCCTCGCATGGTCGATCTCGCTTTCAAATCTGGTCCTATCCGGACGCACACACATGCGGCGAGTAAAGCCCGCAGCAATACAATCGCAATTATGACCGGGAGCCCCCTAATCAATTCTAACCGATTGGTCGCGTCATGTGGCCAGTAGGTTCAGTAAAATAGGGTGTGGAATCATGCGAGAAATAAGCAGGAAGGTCTCGCTGTTGATAGTACGTCGCGACGTTCCAGACCGGTCGTTTCAATGCGGTCCCCGGCATTTCACGCCCGTAGCGGCGCACGGCAAACGGGGGCATAATATATGTCATGGCCGACCTCAGGGTCACGTGCATATGCGGCGCGATCTACGAGGTGATCAAGACTACAGGTCCCTCTAGGGAAACGCGGCCTTTTAAGTGCGTCCTGTGCGAAAGGGAGTTGTTCGCATGGGAGGGAAATAATGTTGGTCAATTTCGCCTCGTCTGGCGGCCTGACGAGGATCGAGAGTAGTGCCTAACTCGTGAACCAACGAACAAATTGAAAGCTCATTGGACGTCCGCTCTCACACCGATTTCGGACATTAATTGGCATCACCCCGGTGCCCAAGGCCGGCCGGCTGCGATGGTACCGAGTGCTGACTAGTGCAAATGCCTCAGCTTGTCGGGGTTCCGCACCACATAGATTGCTGTGACCTTTCCGTCCTCGATTTCGAGTGCGGTCGTCTGCAGTTCACCATCGGCCTCCACGGTGACGAATCCAGGCAATCCGTTGACGAATCCGGCACGAACAAATTTCGAGACATTCTTCCGGAAAAGGTCCGCCAGATATTCATGGGCCTTCATGACGGCATCGAAGCCGACGATCGGTTGCATGGCTGCCGGACGCTTGCCGCCGCCGTCCGCATGAAGACTGACATCGGCCGCCAACATCGCAGCAAGCGCTTTCATGTCGCCGCTCCGCGATGCGGTGAAGAAAGCCCTGGCAAGCTCAAGGCCATGTTGCTTGTCGATATGAAAGCGCGGTCTTGCTTCGCGGACATGGGTGCGCGCCCGGGCAGCGAGCTGACGACAGGTCGCGGGGTCACGTTGAATGGTGGCGGCGACTTCCTCAAATTCCAGCCCGAACACATCATGCAGCAGGAAGGCAGCCCGCTCGAGCGGAGAAAGACGTTCCAGCGCAAGCATCAGCGGCAAGGTGACGTCCTCTTCTTCCTCCTCTTCGAGCACCGGATCGGGAAGCCACGGGCCGATATAGGTCTCACGCCGACGTTGCGCTGACTTGAGCTGATCGAGACAGAGGCGCGTGACCGTGCGGCGCAGAAACGCTTCGGGTTCGCGGACGTCTCCACGATCGGCCCCCATCCAACGGATGAAGGCCTCCTGTACAACGTCCTCGGCGTCGGCCACGGAGCCCAGCATGCGGTAAGCGACGCGCATAAGCTTTGGACGCAGCGGATCGAAGCTCTCCGCTGCGTCCCCGGGTCGTGAGTTCGCCGTCACGCGGCAATCGCCTTGGCTGCGGATTTTACGGCTGCCGGATCGGCCCAGGCATTGAAGCCGACCGCGATGCGGTTCCATCCGTTGATGATGTTGATCATCAGTGTGAGCTTCACTTGCTCCTCCTCGGTGAAGTGAGCCTTCAGGGCTTCGTAGGCGGCCGCATGCGTATGCCCTTCGGAGAGCCGCGTGAGCGCGTCGGTCCAGCCGAGCGCGGCACGTTCATGATCAGTATAGCATGGGGCCTCGCGCCAGGCCGACAGCAGGTAGATACGCTGCTCGGTTTCGCCGTGGTCACGCGCGAAGACCGTATGCATATTGAGGCAGTTGGCGCAGCCGTTGATCTGCGAGGCGCGAATTTCGACAAGCGCGCAGAGACTCGGATCGAGACTGGACGAGATGGCGACGGATACGCGCTGCCAGTCCTTCATCAGTTCAGGGGCCGCCGTAAAGGGGTTGAGTTTGGCTGTCATAATCGGCTTCCTTCTGTTGGTTCCGACATGACGAGGCAGGATTTGGCAGTGTGACATGCCCGGCGAAAAAATTTTGATGCATGTCGCCAACCGGTTGGAGTGAACGCGATGGCCAAAGCAGCCCTGCGGAACAACGGCTCGAAGGCCGGAAAAATGGGAGACCCTCCTTCCCGGCTGATCGACGCCAGAATCAAGGAACTCGGTGACTGGCGGGGCGAGACGCTCGCCCGGGTCCGCGCTCTCATCAAAGAGGCCGATCCCAACGTCGTCGAGGAGGTGAAATGGAGAAAGTCGTCGAACGCGATGCGAGGAGTTCCGGTGTGGGAACACGACGGCATCATATGTACCGCCGAGACGTACAAGGCTGTCGTGAAGATGACCTTCGCCAAGGGCGCCTCGCTCAAGGACCCTTCAGGTCTCTTCAACGCCAGCCTCGAAGGCAACGCCAGGCGCGCCATCGATATCCATGAAGGCGACAAGATCGACGAAAAGGCGTTGAAGTCCCTCATTCGCGCCGCTGTGGCATTGAACAATTCGGTGCGCCCTGCCGCTCGCCCCGTCCGCTCTCGCAAGAGACCAAAGATCGGGTGAAGACCTATGAGGCGTTTTTCAAGGCGGGTTTCCTGGGATCAAGCGCCTGGCAAATTCCGGGACCGTGCGGAACGCGACGTGCAGGTTGTTGTCGAATGAGCCCGTTTGGCAGCCGTAGGAACGCCATGCCTTGATGAGGGCGCCGCGGCTGAACATCGAAATGTGGCCGTTGCGCGGGCCGACATACCACCAGTTCATGGCGAGCTTGTCGAAATCCGGCGGCTGCAGCAGCGTCGAATACAGAACCAGCCCTGGGTCCGCCAGGTTCGCCACGATTGCACCGATGCCCGCGAGCGGATCAGGCATGTGCTCGAGCGTCTCGAAGCAGGTGACGAGGTTGAATTTGCCCTCAGGCGGCTTCGCGTATTCAGGTACGAATGGATCATAAGTCGTGGCGACCGCAAATCCTGAAGCCCGCAGTTCGGAGCAGAGCACGTCGTTGCCGCCACCATAGTCGAGCAGACGCACAGTCTCCTTGTGTGCGCCGAATAAATGCTGCACGAGGGCGGCATTGCTGCGCGGCCGTTCCTCCAGATATCCGGGATCGACCGCAAGATAACCCGCGTTGTAGATGTGCGTTTTGAAGTCGTCCTGGCTCCAGTTGTCGAACGCATCGGTGAAGAGGAATCCGCAGGCGCTACAGCGGCGATAATAGACAGACGTGCCCATGGGCGGCAGTTTCACGCCGCCGGGGATCTGACAGTTTCTATTGAAGTCGACGAAGCCGAACAGCGCAGAGGGTTGCTGGCATATTTTACAGGGCGTCGCTTCGGCGGTGGCCGATTTCAAACTCAGCATCGGTTCATCTTCGGCCCGCTGCCCGCTTAGTCAAGCGATGGCGAGCTCGCATGTGGCGTTCCAACGGCAGTGCAGGCCCTCAATCGATATCGATAAATGTCAGTGGCCTGGCCACCATTTCCAGCGGTTTGCGCTCGGCGGCGACGCCCCAGCGCCACGCGACCACGCCGCTCAGCACCATCAGTAGCGAGCCGAGCAGATAGCCGCCAAATACGCTCACGCGCGAGCCGGTGTCGATAAGTGCACCGAATAGCCAGGGCGCCACAATGCCGCCGCTTCCAGTGCCAACCGCGTAGAAAATAGCGATCGCTAGAGCGCGGATTTCCAGCGGGAAGGTCTCACTCACCGTCAGGTAGGCCGAGCTGGCGGCGGCAGAAGCGAAGAAGAAGACGGTCATCCAGCACAGTGTCTGTGTCTGCGCCGTGATCAAGTCTCGCGCGAAAAGGAAGCCGGTGACCGCGAGCAGAAGACCCGAAACAATATAGGTGAAGGCGATCATTGGCCGGCGGCCTTGCGTGTCGAACAGGCGTCCGATCAGCACCGGTCCCAGAAAGTTGCCCGCCGCAAATGGCAGGAGGTAATAACCGACATGGTCCGAACGAACTCCGTAAAAGTCTGTGAGGATGAGTGCGTAGGTGAAGAAGATGGCGTTGTAGAAAAACGCCTGTGCCACCATTAATGCGAGACCGACATAAGTACGCTGGCGGTGGCGCTTGAGCAGTGTCTGCGCCACTTCCCACAACGGCGTATGTTTGCGTGCGCGCAGCCGTACGCGCGGCAGGTCGCGGGCGGGCGCTAAATTTTCGAATTGGCGCTCTATGCCTTCAATGACACGCTGTGCTTCGTGGATATGGCCATGGATCATCAGCCAGCGAGGGCTCTCCGGCAGCCATAACCGCATGTAGAAAATCACCAGCGCGAGCGCGGCGCCTACAAGGAAGGCGAGGCGCCAGCCGATTTCCGGATTGAAGATGGCCGGATTGAGCACCAGAAGCGAGCCGAGCGCGCCCAAGGCTGCGCCGACCCAAAAGCTGCCGTTGATGACGAGATCGCTCCAGCCGCGCACGCGCGCCGGGATCAGCTCCTGGATGGTGGAATTGATCGCCGCGTATTCGCCGCCGATCCCGGCGCCGGTCACGAAACGGAACAGCGCAAAGCTTGCAAGATTCCAGGAAGCAGCGGTGGCCGCAGTGCCAACAAGGTAGACGGTGACGGTAATAAAGAACAACTTTTTACGGCCGAGGCGATCGGTCAGCCAGCCAAAAAAGACGGCGCCGATGACTGCTCCGGCGAGATAGGCACTGCTCGCAAGCCCGATGTCGGTGTTGGTGAAGCGCAGCGCCGTGCTGTCTTTGAGCGCGCCGGCAAGCGAGCCCGCCAGCGTTACCTCCAGCCCATCGAGAATCCAGGTAACGCCAAGTGCCGCCACCACGAGCGTATGGAAGCGGCCCCAGGGCAGCCGGTCGAGCCGCGCCGGAATGTCGCTCTCAACAACGCCGTCCGCCGTCACGTGGCGCTCGCCTCTACCTCGCACTTTAGACTAACGCTCTGACGCTGCACATGTTCGGTATTGCGGCTGCGCGGCGATCCCTGGATGCCCGCTTTGTACCGAAAGCAGGCATTTTACATCTGGAAGCACTAGCCCGGATTGCAGAATGAAAGGAGGCGGACCCTTCAGCCCGCCTCCCCCGTTCGACCTGCCAAGGTCTACCAGTTGCGCAGCATCTCGTTGTAGCCGGCGCTGCCACCACCGGTATTGCCGCTGTCCGGGTATCCCGGATCGGCGTTGTATGCGGCACCGGTGTCGACTTTCCTGCGCGCGGACATCGCGTAGGCCTCTTCGCCAGGATGGCGAGCGACAATCTTCGAATCGGCGGGCGCCGGGGCCACGGTGATTGCAGTTACCAGATTTCCAGTTCCATTATCGGGATCGAACGATTGGGCCAATGCCGGCGATGTACCAATGCTCGTCGCGGTAATGAGGATTCCAATGAGCTTCTTCATGGCGACACTCCATTGTTGTCTTGATGACGACCGTTGTCATCACCTGTCGCCGTGTATACGCCGCGAATCCGCTTGTGCTGTGTGACGCACGATACAGTGCATACGACATTAGTCCGTTGGACGGTTAAAGGCCCGCAAACCGGCGGCGCGCAGATGCCACACCCGGACACCGGCTCGACCGGACTGTCGGCCCGATTGCAACAGAGCACGGCGCGGCCGGCGGCTATGCCGTCAATGGTTTTGCCTGCGGCGGACTGACAGATGCATCGGCGGAAGATGCTTGGCCTTGAACCAATTTATATCAATTTATGCGCCCGCCCCTGCGACAGCGATGCGCAACGGCTTCATCACAGGCCGGACGCCGCGGGGCCGCCCGCCAACCGCGACTGTGCGTTTAGGCGAATGGGCGCATTGATAGCGCCGAATCCCTTGTATCCGCGCCGTTGCACGATTTCGAGAAAGAACAGGTCCTTGAAGCTCCGGGTGTAGAGCTGAAGGTATTCGCCGCTGCTATCCTTGTCGTAGAGGATGTTGTTGGCCTTCAGCAGCTTCAGCCGGGTCGCATCGAGATCGGACGCGGGCATCGAGATCGTCGTAGTAATTTTCCGGAATGCGCAGTGTCTCGACGCCATTCGCCTTCAACCGGGCAGCCGTGGCAAGGATATCGTCTGTGGCAAAGGCGATGTGCTGGACGCCGGACCCGAAATATTCATTGAGGAAGCGCGACGATTGCGTGCGTGTACTTTGCGATGCGTTGAGAGCGATCCGCAAGGTTCCGTCCGCGGTCTCCACGACCTGACTGCGCACAATGCCGCCGGGATCGGTGATATCGACCTGCGGCGTCTTCTGCACATCGAGCAGCGACGTGTAAAACAACAGCCACGACAGCATGTCCTCGTAGTGCATCGATTGCGAAATGTGATCGACGACCGTGAGGCCAACGTCGGCGCTTTTGTCTGCCGTCACCGGCTCGAATTCGACGTCCCAGACCTTGGCCAGCTTGCTCGTTGGGTCGAGGAAATAGAGCAGGCTGCCGCCCATGCCGCGCACCGCCGGGATTTCGAGTTCGCCCGGGCCGACCTTTTGCCGGAACGGCGTATCGCGCAGCTTTTCCGCACGGTCGAGCGTCGCCGCCGCGCTATCGACCTTCAGACCGATGGCGCAGACCGATGGCCCATGCGTGATGTAATGCGAGTGCGCGAAGCCTTCTTTTTCCTTGTTGATGACCAGATTGATTGCGCCCTGCGCCCACCGCGACACCGCTTTCGACTTGTGATGCGCCGACGTTGCGAAATCCGAGGCCGGCGAGAAATCGCGCGAGTTCGTCGGCGGTGCGGTCATCGACCGCGAATTCGATGAATTCGACGCCGAGGCATTTTGATCGCGGCGGCAGCACTGGAAGATCGGACGCCGCTTTCCCGTTCTTTTGCGCGCAACTGGTCCATCAGATAGACCAGCGACCGCTGGCCATCGACGGCGACCGAGCGCGGCGAGCCGGCACGGAACTGGTCGTTGAAAATCTCCAGCGACAGATCGCCCTGGTAGCCGGTCGCCTGCACCGCCACCATGAAATCGAGGATCGGCATGTCGCCCTGCCCCGGAAAGCAGCGGAAATGCCGGCTCCAGCTCAACACATCCATGTCGAGCCATGGCGCGTCGGCAAGCTGGACGAGGAAAATCCGGTCGCCGGGAATTGCAAGCAACGGCTTGAGATCGGTCTTGCGGGCGAAAGTGTGGAAGGTGTCGAGCACGAGCCCGATCGCCGGATGATCGGCGCGCCGCACCACTTCCCACGCGTCGCGGTAGTCGTTGATATGACGCCCCCAGGCCAGCGCCTCGAAGCCGACGCGCAAGCCGCGCTTTGCCGCGCGATCGCCAAGCTCGCGGAAATCCGCGGCGCTGCGATCGATGCCGCCAAGGGAGTCCGGAGATACATTGCTGCACACCATCAGCAGATCGCAGCCGAGCTCCTGCATGAGGTCGAATTTGCGCTCGGCGCGGTCGAAGGTGCGCTGACGTTGCGGATCCGGCATGCCTTCGAAATCGCGAAACGGCTGGAAGGTGATGACGCGCAAGCCGAGATCGGACATTTCCTTGGCGACATCGGCCGGCGTGCCGTTATAGGAGAGCAGATCGCTTTCGAAAATTTCAACGCCGCGGAAGCCGGCCGCCGCAATCGCTTGCAGCTTTTCGCTCAGGCCGCCGCTGAGACAAACCGTGGCAATCGAGGTCTTCATGGCTTTGTCCTCCGGTTTCGGCAGCATCAATTCGCAGCGACGAGCGCCGCTTCACGCGCCGCATAGGCCAGCGGCAAACGCACGATGAAGGCGGGCGAGATCGGGCGTAATTCCGGTGAACAGCCGAAATGCCTCGACCGCCTGGTGCACGCACATTCCGTCGCCGCTCATCACGCGGGCGCCCTTCGCGGCCGCGGCCTTGATGAATTCGGTGTCGATCGGCGTGTAGATGACGTCGGCGGCCCAATGCGTCGGCTTGATGCGCGGATGCCGGCACGGGATTGCCGGGAAAGCCGCGCATCCCCACTTGCGTCGCATTGACGATACCGTCGGCAGCCGCGATTTCGCGTTCAAGATCGCGCGCGATGCGGCAGCGCGATGCCCCATAATGCTGCGGCGAGATCTGCCGCAAAGCGCATTGCGCGCGCGCGCCGTCGCGATCATGCACGACAAGGAGCCCGACACCGAGATCCATCAGGGCGAATGCGACGGCGTGCCCGGCGCCTCCGGCGCCGATCAGCACGACCGTTGCACCTCGCGCGCTGTCGGCGTCCGAAGCGTCTCCTCGAAACTATGACGCCATCCACGCCGGTCGAAATTGTAACCGGTGGTGCGGCCATCCGGCGCGATGGCGACGGTGTTGATCGCGCCGATCTGGGCGGCCTCGGGATCCACCGCATCAAGCAGCGCCAGAATGTCCTGCTTGAATGGATAGGTGATGTTGGTGCCGGCGAAACCGGCCGTCTTGATCGCGTCGAGCAGCTGCGGCAGCTGCCGCCCCGGCAGACGGTCGACGTCCATCAGATGATAGAAGCCCTCGATCCCCGCCGCCTCGAAAGCATCGGCAAACAGCGCCGGCGACAGCGAACCCATGATGTTCGCGCCGATCAGCCCCAGCAAAATCCTGCGTCCGGTCATCATACGCGCTCCGGCTGGGCCAAACCGCCGCCGAGAAAAAGCTGCGCGATCCGCGGATCGGCGAGAATGTTCGGCGCAGTATCCTCGATGCGTGTCTGGCCCTGCTCCAGCACCAGCCCGTAATCCGAAATCTGCGAGCGCCTGCTTGGCGTTCTGTTCGATCAGCAGAATGGTGACGCCCTTGTCGCGCAGAGATTTGAGGATCGCGAAGACCTCCTGCACCATCAGCGGCGACAGTCCGATCGACGGCTCATCGATCAGGATCAGCTGGGGATCGAGCAGCAATCCACGCGCGACTTCGAGCAATTTCTGCTGCCCGCCGGACAGCGTCGAGGCCTGGGTATCGGCCTTCTGGCGCAGCATCGGAAACCTGCTCATGATCTGTTCGATGCGGTCCGGCAGGCTCGCCTGATCCGACAAGCGCGACGCCGCCGAGTTCCAGGTTGTGCCGGACGCTCAGCTCCGGAAAGATATTGCGGCCTTGCGGGATATAGGCGACGCCGGCATCGAGAATCTGGCGCGGCGCGAAATTCGTCATGGCGCGGCCATTGAATGTGATCCTGCCGCTGCGCACCGGCAGCAGCCCGAAAATCGTCTTGAACATCGTCGACTTGCCGGCGCCGTTCGGACCGATCACCGTAGTCAATCGCACCGCGGCGGATGCGCGCGGTTGTGCCGTTGAGAATCGTCATTTTCCCATAGCCGGCGAAGACCTCATCGAGAACGAGAAGCGGATCCGCCGTGTTCATGTGTCGACTTTCAGTGTCCAAGATAGGCCTCGATGACAGCTGGATTGCGACGGATGTCCTGCGGCGTACCCTCGGCGATCAGGCGCCCTTCGGCCAGGACGAGCACGCGCGTGCAGAGCGCCATGACGAATTCCATCTGGTGCTCGATCACCACAAATGTGGCGCTTCGCTCGGCGTGATAGGCATGCAGTCTCTCGCGCAAATGCCCGAGCATCGTCAGGTTGACGCCGCCGGCCGGCTCGTCGAGCAACACCAGCCGCGGGCCGGCCATGAAGGCCATTGCGGCATCGAGCAGTTTTTGCTGGCCGTAACTCAGCGAACCGGCCTGCTCGTCCGCGACATGCGACAGCCGGAAGAATTCGATCATTTGTGCGGCGGCTTCGCCAAGCCCCGCGTCGGCGCGACCGAACAGGCGCGACGCCATCGAACCCTGATGTTCCTGGCCGGCAAGAATAAGATTGTCGCGCACCGAAAGCTGCGGAAATACCTGGAGCAGCTGAAAGGTCCGGCTGACACCCAGCCGGTTGAGATCGCAGGGCCGCATGCCCGTCGTCGGCCGCCCGTCGATGCGCACGTCGCCTGCGCTCGGCTGCAATTGGCCGAGCACGCAATTGAACAGCGTGGATTTTCCCGACCCGTTCGGCCCGATGATGCCGAGGATTTCTCCGGTGCGGACTTCGAATGACACGCTATCGACCGCGATGATGCCGCCGAAGGTTTTGCGCAGGTTGGAGACTTCGAGCACAGCGGTCATGGGCCGGCACCTTCAGGACGAGCCGATCTCGCGGCTTCCATCTTGCGCCGGCCGCCCAGCGCCCTGGCGGCCTGCTCGATGAGGCCGAGCACGCCCGCGGGACAGAACGCCATCATCACCATGACCGCGGCCGCATAGACGATGAGATAGTACCCTTGCGTGATGCGCAGCCATTCCGGCAACAGCACGGCGATCAGTGCACCGACGAAGGGTCCGAAGAAGTTGCCGCTACCGCCGACGATCACCATGAGCAGCAGGTTGAATGACAGGCCGAGCGCAAATGAGTTCGGCTCGATGAATTGCACCAGCGGCGCGTAGAGGGCACCGGACAGGCCGCCGAGGCTCGATCCGATGGCAAAGGCCATCAAGGTGTAGCGTCGCGTATCGAGGCCGAGCGATAGCGCGCGGATCGGATTTTCGCGCAAGGCAACAAAGGCACGGCCCCAGGGCGAGCGAAGCATCCACCAGGTTGCGAGCGACAGCAGCGCAAGCGCACCAAGGCACAGGAAATAGAAATCCCGCGCGCCACTGGTCGCCCATCCCAGCAATGTCGGGCGCGGCGTACCGGCGATGCCGTAGATGCCATTGGTCAGCCATTCCTCGTTGCGCAGCACGAGGAAAACGAGCGTGGTGAAAGCAAGCGTGACGAAGGCGAGATAGTGGTGCTGCACGCGCAGCGCCGGATAGCCAAGCACCCAGCCGATTGCAAAGCACAGAAGCCCGGCGGCGATGAAAGCTGCAAAGAACGGCACGCCCACCGGCGTTAGCAGCGCCACCGTATACGCGCCGATCCCGACAAAGGCACCCTGCGCCAGCGAAATCTGCCCGGCATAGCCGAGCGTCAAATTGAGACCGATGGCTGCGATGGTGAGGACGACCCAGGTCGAGATCAGGAAAATGCCGAACGGCTTGAGGAAGAACGGCGCGGCGATGGCGGCGGCCAGCGCAACTGCGACGGCGATGGCGCCCTGCCGCCTCATACCGCGCGCTCCTCGACGCGCCCGAGCAGGCCTTGCGGGCGCACCAGAATGACGATGATGAGAATGATCAGGGGAAATGCGCCGCGATATTGCGAGGAAACATAGGCGGCAGACAGGTTGTCGAGTACGCCGAGAATGACGCCGCCGAGGATGGCGCCGCGAACCTGGTTGAAACCACCGATGATCGCGGCGATGAACGCCGCTATGCCGAGCGTCTCACCATTGGTGAATTTCGCCAGGTAGATCGGGCTCACCAGGATCGAGGCAATCGCCACCAGGATGGCGTTGAGCAGGAAGGTGTAGAGCACCATCCGGCGCACCGGCACACCCAGGATGCGTGCCAAGGTCGCGTTCTGCGCAGTTGCCTGCATCTGGCGGCCGAGCCGGGTCTTGTTCAGAAGGAGATTCAACGCAACGACGGTGACGATGGCGGCCGCCAGCACCGCCAGGCTTTGTGTCGACACCACCGCATCAAAAAAATGGATGTCGATCGCCGGCACCAACGCGGGGAAAGGCTGCGCCTGCGAGCTGTAGAAATCCTTGGCGCTTTCCTTCAGGAACAGCGACAACGCGATCGTTGAAATGACCAGCGGCAGGACGCCGTATTTGAGCATCGGATCGACGATGACGATCTTGAACAGGATGCCGAGAACCACGATCGACAGCGCAATGCCGATTATCGCCGCCAGCCAGAATGGCGCTCCCGCGTTCATCGCCGCCAGCACGAAGAATGCCGGCAGCATGACGAACTCGCCCTGGGCAAAATTGATTGTTTGCGACGTCTGCCAGAGCAGCGTGAACCCGACCGCAATCAACGCGTAAATCGCACCGGTCGCGAGGCCGGATACCAAAAGCTGAATAAAGGAAGCCATTGGCGGGGCCTTTGGCTTCCGCCCGGCCATCGCGCCGGGCGGAAGAACTTCAACGTTGGATTACTTGCCGAGCTTCGGCAAGGTTTCGACGATCTTCTGTTTGCCGTCGACGACTTCGCCCAGGAAGCTGATCCGGTCGATGTCGCCGTTGTTGTCCCAGGTCGCCTCCATCAGGATCCCCGGCTCGTCCTTGGGCGTGATGGTCATGCCGTGCGCGGCTTGCGCAAAAGCCTTGCTGTCGAACTTGCCGATTTTTTCCGTGACGTGCTTGATGAAATAGACGGCCGTATAGCCCTTGATGCCGTTGTGATCGCAGGCATAGTTGAACCGCTTTTTGAACTTCGCGGCAAACTCCTGCACGGCCGGCACCGGCGCATCGACAGTGAGGCCAACATGACCGCGCACGCCGTTGGCTGCTACACCGGCGAGGTCGATCACCTTCTGGCCAAGCAACGTGGTCTCGCCGATCAATGGCTTGTCGATGCCCTGTTTCCTGGCCTCACGCAGAAAACGCGCGCTTTCTTCCTCGTTCAGATAAACGAAGATTGCATCGGCATTGGCGCCCTTGAGCTTGACGACGTCGGCCGAGAAGTCGGCTTGCCCTGACTCTGTCGAGATATCGGCGACCACCTTGATGCCACGCGAATTGACTTCCTTGATGAAGGTGTCGCGACCACCTTTGCCGAAATCGTTATTGACCCAAAGGACGGCAACGGTCTTCGCCTTGACGCCATCGCGCATGTAATTGGCGATCTTCGGCATGCTGAATTGCTGCCCGAACGAGGTGCGGAAGACGTAAGGATTTCCCTTCTGGGTGATCGCCGCGGCTTCGCCGCCGACGATTTCCGGGACTTCAGCCTGCTGCGTGAGCAGCATGTCCACCAGCACCGAGCCGGAGAAAACCGGACCGAGAATGACGTAGGGCTTGTTGTCGAGCACCTTCTGCACCTGAGCGCGCGAAATGCCGGCCTCGCTTTGCGTATCGAGCAATGGCGTGTCGATCTTCTTGCCGAGGATGCCGCCCTTTGCGTTGATTTCATCGATTGCCAGCAACATGCCGTCGCGGAAATTCGTGCCGGACACCGCACCGGCGCCGGACAGTTCGAGAATTGCAGGAATGTAGACGGTTGATTGCGCAAGGACCGGGCTCGTCAAACCGACACCCGCCACAATCACAGACGCAAATAGACCTGGGCGAAACATGGGAAGTTCCCTCCTTCTGGTAGGACGCGGCCCGTTGGATCGGGCTTCTGGCAGCGGGGTGGCCCGCGTCCCGGGGGGCCTGTCACCGCCAATCTCTGCGACCTTGCTAATCCATTCGGGCGAGGTCAATAACCAAGACGTGCATGAAACTTAACATGATGTTATTTCTTTCGGGAACCGCGCAGCCGCGTTACTGCGTCCATTTGGCTGCGCAAAGCCGCGACAAATCGCGCCGCATGGGCCGAGAGCGCCACATCCTTGCGGTGCACCACGTAGGTCTGGAACGCGGTCGGCTCGACAATATCGAGCGCCCGCAGCCGCGGCCATTGTTCGGCGGCCAGCGTGAATTCGTCGACGATGGCGATGCCCAGCCCGAGCGATACCAGCGCGCAGACGGTTGAGCCGAAACGAGCGCGGATCGTGACATCATAGTTCAAGGCGCGGCTGGCGAAGAGGCCCGCCATGATTCGCCCATAGGGGTCGTTCGGGTCGACGCCGATCAGCGGATACTTCACGATTTCGTCCGCCGTCACGCGTGGGCGGCGCGCGAGCGGATGTCCTTCCGGCACGATGCATTTGAGCCGCCCGCGCGACAAGGGTTCGAGGGCGAGCATCGAGTGATCGAGCTTGTAGCTCAACGCCACCAGCTCGCCTTTGCCGAGCAACAGATAGTCGACGGCATCCTCGATCTTCAGAATATCAACTTCGATCAGGAGATTGGGCAGCGCCCTGCGCAGGTCGGCGATTGCGCGCGGCACCATCACGGTTGCGATGCTCGGCACCGAGCCGATCTTGAGCTCGGTATTTGCGCCATGCTTGATCCGGGACAGGACGAATTGCAGATCCTCGACCTTGTCGTAGACGCCATTGATCTGGTTGAAGATGGCGTTGGCTTGCGGCGTCGGGCTGTAGCGCCCTCCCCTGCGGCTGAACAGCTTTACACCGACCGACGCCTCGGCGTGCTTCATGATGCGGCTGATGCCGGGCGACGAGACGTTCAACAGACGCGCCGCGCCACCGACAGTGCCAGTCACCATGATCGCGCGGATCACTTCGATTTGGCGTAGCGTGAGCATCAGCCGGACCGGACAAACCCTTCTACCGGATCCAGCATAACAGCTTTAGGCCGAAGAACAGGAATCCCGATGACTTGCTGCGAATGTCCGCTAAGTGCCAACATCCGGCATCGCGCCATGTTGTAATGCTGATTGCAGATGCAGTCAGCGCCCGGTAGGGCGCATCGCGGCGGCTGCGACGGCGGCTTCCAATTGACATAGGTCATTTTCGCGTGGAAGCGACGGTGCTGATCTGAGCTGCACGCATTTTGTGAGGGACCCATGCGCCAGCCCGTATTCTTTAGTCTCCTCGTCGCCGCGGGGTTAACGTTGTCAGTCGCGGCACTTGCCCAGCCTGGCGAAAGGGCTGCGGGGCGTCGATTGGCGACAGAGCTTTGCGGCGATTGTCATCAAGCTCGTCCGCCATTCCCCTTGCTGCATCGATATCCTCCAAGCTTTAAGGAGATCGCCAAACTGCCGTCCACTACCCGTCTTTCCCTAAAAGTGTTCCTCCAATCAAGCCATAAACAGATGCCGAACTTTATAATCTCAAAATCAGATACAGATAACATAATCGACTATATCATCAGCCTGAAGCGGCAGTGAGGAGCCTCTAACGACATCATCGCATTTGTGACCCACGGAACGAAGAATTTATGATTCCAATTTTCTTGCAATCGGTCGTCTGGGTGTTTTACGCGCTTGCATTGCTAATTTGGACTGCCTCAGCGTTTGTTTTTACAGCTCCCGCGAATATAAGATGGCTTCTTTGGGGGGGCGGGTTGCGCCGCGATTGCTCTCATCACTCAGCTGCTTGTCTATTTGTATCAATAATACAGCCCCCAATGTCGCTTTGGGTCATTAGCAGACATGGCAATGTCAAATTCTTGATGTCCGCTCCTACCCCGAAAGCGGACATTGGCGAGCGACTTAGAAATGTCCGCTAAGTGCCAATAGCGGACATAGCGAGCCGAATATCCATCAATGAAAAGCTCGGGACATTGCCCGGGCTTTCTTTTAGCGAAAAACCATGCTCACAGAAATCCGAACGCACGCACTCGCGGCGCTCCTCCCGCCGTCGAGCGAGTTAAACTACCGCCGATTGAAAGACTAAGGGGATCGGATTGTGTTAGTGTTTGCCGCTGTTGCTGGACTGGCCCGTGGTTGTGCCGCCAGATCTGCCTTGGGTAGCGCCACCATTAACTGGCGTCACAGGTGTCCGATGTTTCGGCGGTGTGTATTCACCTCCGGATTGCTTGGTGCCGCCGGAAGTTACGGGTTGACCTTTACCCGGGTCGGGAGCCTTCCGAAGAATAATTTCCCGACATCCGGTGTTGCCATTCTTCGGGTCAGAGTTGCACCCATAGTCGCGGACATGGCCACCGCCGGCTTTCGTACATCCAAACGCTCCACCGCCGCTTCGCAGTTGGTCTCCGCAAGCTTTCTTGACCTCACTTTCGGTGAGCGTGAATGTCTTGGCGTCAACGTGCTTTGCGACAAACGCGAGCCCGGCGATTGCAATCCCAATTGTGATGATGAATTTACGCACTGCAGCCTCCTTGGTTGTTGGACAGATCACCGGTGGTCACGCGCATTACCACCGAAATCGAGCCCAGCATTGAACTGACGATGGGTGCCAGGCGCGCAATGATGCTGCGTACAAGTTGCGACTGGCGGTGGTTCACCTCGGTGGTCGCGCACTGGACGTCCGTTGTAGCTGCCAGTCACCCCCGTGTTAATACCGCTAGCGGCGCCACCTTTTCCGGCATAGGCCGAATTCGCCATCGAAACGACAAGTACCCCAGTGACCAGTGCAGCGACAACGTATTTAGCTTTCGATGAGATTAAATGCTGTCTCATGGCGACCTCCGTGGATGCATAACCCTTGGTCGCGTTGCAAATTGATCAGGTTCAATGAGAAACAGAGCAACGCATTTAAGAAACCTAGCTGAAAATGCAGTGGCGCACTGTGCTGTGCGTCACTCAATGTGCGATTATTTCAAAGATAAATCAGCAAGGGAGAAATACGGTAAGCATAGTTGACCTAAGCTTAGCGCCAAACCTTTTGCATCGTTTTGTTCAGCGCCGCACGAATGTTCGCTTTGGGTCAAAAGCCAGAAGTAAAGGCTTCTGACATTGATGTCCGTGCTTTACCCCCAAAAGCGGACATTCGAGAGCGCAACTGGAATGTCCTTCTATGGGCTAATAGCGGACATTCCCGAACTACGTTTGCCAATAAGAAAGACCGCGTTGTGAAGGACGCTCTAAAGATTTCGCACCTCTTTAGAATATCGATGCGCCGCCGTTGAAGCCAAAGCGATCCCGTCGGGGCATCCCAAACCCTCAACCAGACTCCCATAGCTCCTGCCCGTGCAACGTACTATTGTGGCGGAGTAACCAAACAGCGGGGGCCCGTTATGATTTATTTGACGCGCGAGAAGCTTTCAATTGCGCTGTGTGCGGGGGTACTGCTTCACGCGGCGGGGATCGGGTCAATAGGGTCGGCAACGGCAAGACCGTTGAGTTCGGTAGGTAAGTCGGACATGGCGAAGTGCAATTCTGGTTCTAAATCATGCAACGATCGATGCCAGAACACCTACGATGCACACCAGCTTAACTCCGAGGGCCTCGGAAAATGTCAGGATAGATGTGATACGAATTTCGCAAATTGCGTAGGTAGGGTTGGCTCGTACGAACTCGGGAAAGACGACAGGCCAACCGCCCAAAGGCAAGCGCCCCGTTAATGATCTCAAACCCGTTTCCGTCGACGGTAGCAAACAAACCGGTGGCAGCAAGCAGCCGGTTATAGAGCGCGGCAGTGGCGGCAGCAGCAAGAAATAGTGATAAGCAACGCCGCGCCAAAGCATTGATCTGGCGTAGCATCGGATGTCCGCTTTGGGTCATTAGCAGACATTTTGGGCCGCAATCGCTGTGTCCGCTTTGCCCCCGAAAGCGGACATTGGCGGCTTTGGATGGAATGTGCCTGCACCTCTGACGGCTCAGGGATTTGCGTGAAAGGCACCGGACCTGCGTGCGGGATGCACCGTGCAACGCCCTCGTTAAACCTTCGAGACGTTCACGACGTCATAGACGAGGCCGAGCTTCTCGAGGCCCCGGATAACCAGCCCGTTGAGATCGAATTCGTACCACGCGTGCGAGATATAGGCATCGCGCGGATAGCGGTGATGGTTGTTGTGCAATCCTTCGCCGAAGGTAATGAGCGCCATCACAAGCTGGTTGGTGGATTCGTCTTTGGTCTCGTCGAAGCGGCGATAACCGATCCGGTGGCATACCGAGCCGACGGCAACACTTGTCATGACGACGACGTAGGCGCGGAAGAAGCCCGCAAACAGGATCGTGCCCAGCATGGCGTGAACGCCGCCGAAAATATCGCCCCAGAGGGCCGGTATTCCGGCCATGGACAGCATGTACCAGAACCAGCGGGTCCTGGTGAACATCATCACCATCGGATCGGCGAGCATGTCTTTGGCGTAGACATTGCTGTCGGTCATCGTGTCGTCGAACAGCCAGCCGTTCTGGGCGTGCAGCCAGCTTTTGAGCTTCCGTGTGATTGCGAAGCCCTTGCCGTCGACATAGGGACTGTGCGGATCTCCGACGTGGTCGGCGTAAAGGTGATGACGCCGATGATTGCCCACCCATTTCAGTAGCGAGCCCTGACACGCCATCTGGCCGATGGCGCACAGGAAAAATTTGACGCCTGCGTTGCAACGGAAACTGCGGTGCACGAGCATGCGATGGACGCTGACGCCAATTCCGATCGTCGTCAGCGCATACATGATCGCGAACAGCGACCACTCGATCCACCCCACGCCTTCGGTGAAGGCCCATGCGAGGCCGGCGACAGATCCAATCAGGAAAACAGCGAAAAGAGCCAAGCTCTCGAGGCGCTTGGCGCGGACGAGCGGCCCGCCAATGATGACGCCAGGCGGCAGATCACGATGTGCTTCGATTGCGGCTGCCGCGCCTTCGGGATAACCGGCTACAGACATCTTGAAGATGCTCCGCAGGCAACTTTTAACATGCAGCTCGAATTTCTACAACCTTGCGCCGTTCTCGGGCAGCGGCGACCCGCCGATCCTTCTCGCGTACCGCTGAGCAGGTGTACAGAAGATAGCTGCCGGTGAAGAATTTATTAATCGGACGATAGACTCCGCCTGCGCCACCGCACTTGGCGAAAACCTTGGCGACGCCCTTACGCTACAGGCTCGATCACGCCACAGACTTGGCGGCGGGAGGATTGTTGTCCTGCTGGGCCGGCTCGCCGGCGCTCGCGCCGCCAGACAGCACATTTTCGGGTACCCGCACCACGTTCCAGGCAAGGCCGAGTTTCTCCAGCCCGTGGATCAGGTAGCCGTTGATGTCGATTTCCCACCAGCGGTGCCCGGCCATGGCAGCGCGAGGAAAATAGTGATGGTTGTTATGGAAACCGTCGCCGAAGGTCAGCAAGGCGAGCCAAAAATTGTTCTTCGAATGGTTGTCCTGCGGGTACCGTTCCGATCCCCAGCAATGGCAGATCGAGTTCACGCCCATGACGCAGTTCAAAAAGAAAAATGTACGCACAAATCCGCCGAACAAGATCGACCCGATCATGTGCTCGACGCCGCCAAAGACGTAGCCGTAGAGGCCGGGAAGAACGAACAACGAGGCGGCGAACCAGTACCAGCGCGTGCGGTCGTAGAACATCACGACCGGATCATCGTCCAGCCCCTTGCCATAGATGGCCATGTCCGACGTGGCGTCGTCGAAGATCCAGCCGATATGCCCGTTCCACAAGCCCTTCCAACTCTTCGAGACATCGTGGCAATGCCCGTCGATGTGCGGGCTGTGCAGATCGCCGCAATGATCGGCCTGGGCGTGATGACGCCGGTGATCGGCCGCCCATTTGAGGATCGAGCCCTCGCACGCCATACTGGCGAAGGCGCCGAGCACATAGCGGACAGCCGGATAAGTGTCGAAGCTCTTGTGGGAGAAATGGCGATGCATCGCCATTCCAAT
The DNA here is from genome assembly GCA_963762485.1 of uncultured Pseudomonadota bacterium. Lineage (GTDB taxonomy): Bacteria > Pseudomonadota > Alphaproteobacteria > Rhizobiales > Xanthobacteraceae > Pseudolabrys. The sequence goes on from CAVXLE010000017.1 coordinate 491,637, forward strand.
GCCGATGTTGATGACGGTGTAGCCGATCAGAAAGCTCGAGATCTCGATCCAGGTCAGGCTGTGCCAGATGAACCAGACCGCCGCAGCGATCACGCCCGCGATCAACGAAAAAAAGATGATGCAATATTCCAGCCGCTTCCTGAACGCGGCCAAACCGCCATAGATGACGCCGAAAGGTACTTCTGCCGCCATCGTTAACCCCCACCCACTCACGCCAAGGCTTGCTCAAGACCTGCTCAAGACTTGCGAGTAACGGGGCGCCACCGGCTTATGGTTAACGAAACGTTAGCGCCCACTCATAAATACCGCAGGAGCGCAGCGGGGTCCAGCGCCGCTAACCCTCAAGAAAGCATGCGGAAAAATGGCTGATATTGCTGGCTGCGCCGGCATAACGAGATGATATGCGCGCGATGTCCCGCTTTACCGCCCGGAAGCGGACATTGACCGGGCACACCGGAACAGGCCTTCGACTCCGGCCTTCTCCTTGATCACGCCGCCGAATTTCGATGCCGGTGGCGGAAGCTGTTTTCCGTCAATCGTGGTGGTGGCGCCCGGCAAACCGGGAGTGCCCGTAATTTGTTGGGCCAATGTCGAGACGCAACCGAGGGTGAGAAGACCCGTGGCCGCAAGCATGCTGCGATTGATATTCATGATCGACAACTCCTGTGGCCGCAAAATGGGCACAGCGCAGTTTGACGCGGGAGAGTGGATCGAGCCGTGCAATGCGTCACGGCGAGTCATATTTTTATTGGAGGCAGCCATGAGGTGTCCGCTTTTGCCATTGCGGATGTGTAACCTTATTCAAATACCTTTCGGCTGCCACGAGTAGCGACGCTGGCGAAATAACTTCAACGCTTCCGCAATAATTTATTGTCCTATGTCAATGCGTCTGCCTGAAATCTAGACAAGAAAAAAACTGAATTCAGCAGATGGAGGCGGAAATGAAATTCTTGATCGCGTTATCGGCGTTGCTGATAACCGGGTTCATAGCTGCAAGCACCGAAAAGGCCGGTGCCGTGGTGTACTGTCAATATACCGATTATCCTGTGGGTTGCGTCGCGAGACCGGGCGTCGTTCTTAGGCCGCGCGTCGTGGCACCCGTCCGAAATGAGGCGATCCGCGAAAACCGCGAAACCACTGGCGTCGGTGACGTCAATCGCGGAGGCCCAGTCAATCGGGCAGGTCGGCGCTGATACACGCGTTGCGATTGCTGAAGGTGACGATTGCGCGATGTCCGCTTTGGGTCATTAGCAGACATTAGATGTGCTATTCTTGATGCCCGCTTTGCGTGACCGGCGGACAACGCTCTGACCCTCGTAGTTATAGCGTCACGGGCTGATGTTCTGGTGCGATCCTCACCACTCATTACCCCGCCGATCGCAGGTATTTATCGAACCAATCGAGCGTGCGTTGCCAGGCAAGTTTGGCCGCGGCTTCGTCGTAACGGGGAGTCGTATCGTTGTGGAAGCCGTGATTGGCACCCTTATAGACATACCCCTTGTGCGGGACGTGTGCCGCGGTCAGTGCCGCATCAAAGGCCGGCCAGCCTGACGTAATCCGTGTGTCGAGCTCGCCATAGTGCGCAAGGAGTGGCGCCCTGATCTTGGCCGTGTCGGCTGCGCCTGGCTGACTTCCGTAGAATGGAACCGCACCGGCAAGGTCGGGCCCCATCCGCACCGCCAGCTGGTTGACAATGGCGCCTCCGAAGCAAAAGCCGACAGCGCCGACTTTACCGGTGCAATCCGGACGCGATTTCAGCCACGTCGCAGCGGCGAGAAAATCTTCTCGCATTTTGGCGCCGTCGATCTGAGCAAAAAGCCGCGCACCTTTCTCGTCGTCGCCGGGATAGCCGCCTCGAGACGTCAGCCCATCAGGCGCAAATGCAATGAAGCTGGCGACCGCCAGCCGTCGCGCCACATCTTTTATGTATGGATTAACTCCGCGGTTCTCGTGGACGACCAGGACCGCGGGCAGTTTTCCCGCAGCGTTCGCCGGGCGTACCAGGTAGCCGCTGATGCTTCCGTTGCCCCGCGGTGATGGCACGGTTGCGGACTCGGCCTTGATCCTCCCGTCGTTTTCCGGAACTTGTATCGCCCACGCATAATTCGGCCGGAGCATCTCGAAGAGTGCCGTGGCCGTCATACCACCGACAGCAAATTTTTGTGCACCTTCGAGAAACTGGCGGCGATCAATCCCGCCATGCACGTATCGATCGAACAGGTTCAAGAGTTCCCGCGGGAAATCGGATGCTTTCTTTCGCTCCATCGAAGTGCTCCTGGCCGCCGTGGCCATCATCGGAACCTTGGAACATAGGCAGATCTGTGGAACCTGGCGACGCGACTGGCCGCTTGACTTAGCTCAAAACGAAACCGGGCGGATCTTCTATAGGCAGCGCATGTCTACCGTCGATGAACTTTGGCAGATGGCGCATGATTTTTACGCAATCGGGCGGGCTTCCCGTAACCCGTCGATGCGGCGAATGCTTATGACGCGCGCCGACAACCTTCTCAGACAGGCGGCGGAATTGCGGCGCCGGTGTGTCGTCACACGTTCCGTTCTTGCAAAATCAGACACAAACAATCCGATCACGCGCAATTTCGTCTATCCGGCGGTCTACGTATTGCCGGCACCCAAAAGCTGAGCAGAAGGCAGACTTGCAGTCTGGCGACGAGAGTCCGGTAGCGATCTACCGATGACACTCCGTGAGATTTTGCCGGTGTGTGACGTGCGCGCTACAGCCGCCGTGGCCGGTGGCCGTTATAGTGCCTACGAGACTATCCAACAGCGAGTACTCGCGATGATGGCGTACATGGTGAGCGAAGGCAGGTTGTTTGCGCTGAAGCCTTCAGAATGGTCGATGCTTCTTGTCGGCGTTGCGCTCTGCGGCCTTGCCACGCTGCTTTTCTGATCGCAGTTCGTGCACCGTACCGGCCACCCCCGGTGATGCCGGTTGCGCGGAACGCCGGGCAAGCTACCTCACGAGAGCAGACTACTGGACGGTTACATTCGCGCGTTTGACCACATCGGCCCATTTCGCGATCTCGGCCTTGACGAATGGTTCGATGTCCCCAAGCGGCATATCCAACGGCACACCGGCATCTGCCAGGATTCTTTGAGTCACCTGCGGACTTGCGACCGCTTTCCTCACCTGCTCGTGCAGCATTTCAATGATCGGCTGCGGCGTCTTTTTCGGCGCCCACAGTCCAAACCAAACATAGTTCTGATAGCCCGGCACGCCGGATTCCGCGACAGTCGGCACGTCCGGTAGCAGTGGCGAACGTTCCTTGCCGGTGACGGCCAGAGCGCGCACAGAACCGGCCTTGATCTGTCCCAACGCGCTCGCCAGATTGTCAAAGAATACCGGCGTTCGGCCTCCTATCACGTCGGAATAGGCTGCCGCGGCGCCACGATACGGCACATGCGTGAGGTTCACGCCACTCATCAACTTGAATAATTCCGCCGACAAGTGTTGGCCGCTCCCATTGCCCGCCGATGCAAAATTGATCTCGCCCGGTCTGGATTTTGCCAACGCGATGAGTTCCTTGACTGAGTGAGCGGGAAAACTGTTGCTGACCAAAAGCACGAACGGAAATTCCGCCATCATCCCGACGGGGGCGAAATCCTGAACAGGATCGTAGGATAGCTTCGCAAACAGGCTCGGGTTGACCGCCATATTTGCAGTCAGACCAGCTAGCAATGTGTAGCCGTCGGCGGTCGAATGAGCGGCCGTGGCGCTGCCAACCACTGTGCCGGCGCCGGCGCGATTCTCGATGACGAACGGTTGGCCAAGCTGTGCCGAAAGCTGCTGGCCAACGATGCGAGTTATTATATCCGTTCCGCCACCAGGCGGCTGCGGCACGATGATGGTAACAGGCCGCGCGGGGAATTCCTGCGCGAATACGATACCCGACGCCGGGCTGACAACGAGCGCGGCGATAAATGTCAACGCATGAATTTGTCTTAGCATCCGACTATTCCTTCGCCTCGGAATCCAGTGTTTCGCAAACGCTGCGCGTATCGACGACAGGGGTCGTCCAGCCACGAAGAAATGCCAGGCTCCGCTCATGGGCTTCGCGCGAGTAGGATCCACACGCGTCCTCCACCACGACAGAATAGTAACCCAAAGCAGCAGCGTGTCGGCAAGTGAACTCAATCCCGATGTCGGTAGCCACTCCAGCCATTATCAATGTATCGCGGCCCAGCGTCTTCAACCGGAGATCAAGAGGCGTATCGATAAACAACGATGGCTGGCTTTTCTCCAGGACAATATGATCGGGCTTCGGAGCAAGTCCGTCGACGAACTCCGTTTCATCGATACCGCGCTGCATTGTGGGAGCGAGCTTGTCGGGACGATCAACCTTTTGCTTCTTCATCAAGAACAAAAGAAACGGCCCGGTGGTCAACTCCAGCGGTGGCAGAATATGGCGGCTCCAGATGACAGGGAGCTCGTGCCTCTCTGCGGCTTCGAGGAGCTTGAGCGCATTCTCCCGGATTTTGGAAATCTCGGGTGCCCGGCCCGCGAGCCCCTTCTGCATGTCCCACATGACGAGGGCCGCCCTGCGAGGATCCAGAAAATCCTTCGTTCGAAGAGGAAGCGGAAAACGATTGTCTGTCCGTGGAAGGGTCATTGGAGATTGTCTGGCCGCTACAAAAAATTCATCTGAAGCAGATGTTCAATCTTTCGGCGATCGCCGACAGCACGCCCATGCGCTTATGCAAAGGCGCCGAAGCATCTGCTGCTTTATTCGTGTCTTGGGATATGCGCCTTCTCGATGAGGTCGGACCATTTGGCAATATCGCCCTTCAATCGCGCCCCCAACTCGTCCGGGGAGCTGCCGCGCATCTCCATGCCCAACTTTCGGCCGGTCTCCTGCGCTTCCGGTGACTGAAGCGCCTCGTTCACGGCCTTGTTGAGTTTCGCGATGATTGGCGCCGGCACAGCTGCCGGAGCGGCGATGCCATTCCAGCTTGTTACGTCAAAATTTGACAGGCCGCTTTCGATCACGGTCGGCACCCCGGTCAAGAAAGGAACCCTGTTGCGGCCGGTGGTCGCAATGACATCGATTTTGCCCCCATCCAGCAACGATTTTAAAGGCGCGTATGAGTCCATATCGATGTCGACATCGCCGCGAAGCAATGCACTCGCTGCGTCCGGAGAGCTGCGGAAAGTAACGGCAGTCACGTCAACTCCGGCAGCGACCTTAAGCAACTCAACGGCAAGATATTGGGTGGTGCCAGGGCTCAGGGTCGCGATGTTCAGCTTGCCGGGGTTCGCCTTTGCATAGGCGATGACGTCCTGCATCGACTTGAACTTTGAATCCTTCCTCGTGACGACAAGAAAGTCGAAAGTGGCGACAGCAGATATTGGTGCGAAGTCCTTGAGCACGTCATAGGGCAATGATTTAAACAGGGCGGTGCTGATGGCGTAGCTATTGCCGACCAGAAACAGCGTGTAACCATCGGGGGCTGCGGTCGCGGCGGCCTTCGCTGCAACAACACCGGCCGCGCCCGGGCGGTTTTCGACGACGAAATTCTTGCCGAGCTTGCTACTCAGCTTTTCCGCCAGGATCCGCATGCTCACATCACCAATAGTGCCCGCACCATAGGCGATGATGAGCTGAACGGGACGATTTGGATAATCCGCCTGCGCTCTTGCCGGATGCGCGTGGCCCGCAACGACCACGGCAAACGCGACCACAAGCGAAACGAATCGAAATTCAGCAACAGCGCGTAACGCGACTTTCGCCCAATTCACACCGACCTCCCCGGCACCTTGTGAACACGACGAGATTAACAAGCCATTGAAACCACTGTCGAGCGATATAGAAGCCCGAGCAGGCAACGGGAAGCACGGCGCGGGCGTAGGGGCGAAGCGCCATTGCGCAACGAATCGCTGGCGCATCGCCCCCACAAAGATCAAATGCCGCGATTGATGTAGTCGTAATAGCGTTCGATATTGCCCGGCAGATTGGAGCCATAATTTCCCCACTGCTCATATTTCGGCAGTTTGATTTCCTTCTCTGCAGCGTCGTAGTTCTTGCCCTCGCCGATGGCTTTCTTGACGGCTGCCTCAAGGTCCTCGTGATAGGAAAGCTGGGTGCGTGCGTCATCCTTGGTGCCGATCATCCGGCCGCCGCGGCCCGGATGTCCCGGGATTATGCGGTCCCAATCCAGGGCGATAACTTTTTTCAGACCCTCCTTGAAGTCGGGCAAGTAATTGTCAGCCATGACGCGGAACGGTAGCGATTCCAACGGAATCCAATCCACCGTGAAGATGATCTTTTCCTTCGGCAGCCGCATCACCAGCGTGCTGTCGGAATGGTTCTTGCCGAGGTAGAGCAATTCAAGCGTAGTGCCGCCGAGCCTGATGACCTTCTTTTGATCGACCACCTCGTCGGGCACCACCACGTCGGGCGATTTCACGTCCAGGATCCGCTTCTTGGCGTTCTTGTGCGCGATAACGGTCGCGCCCACATCCTTGAATGGCTTGCCGCCGCCGATGTGATCGAAATGGCTGTGGCTGTAGATCATATATTTGATCGGCGCCTTCGTGACTTTGCGGATCTCGTCGATATAGACCTGCGCCGACCGACGCAGACTGATTGGGTCGGTGACAATCACGCCCGCCTTGGTGACGACGAACATCGACAGATAGCCGCCGTAGCGGAAGATGTAGACGTTGTCGGTGCCTTCGACCTTGGTGGTGGCGTATGGTGGCGGCACCGGCGTTGTCTGCGCCTGGGCTGTGGTGACGAATGCGGCCGCGATCATCGCCGCCGCCAAGCCTGTGAATCGCGTCCGAAACATTTCCATCCCTCCAATTTCGTTGTCACTTCAGGCTGCATTGCGCGACTTGGACGTGTCTGATGCAGGCCGTCCGAGCGCGGTGCAGGCTTTTCCTGACCGCAACCTATAAATGACACTTCTTGATCCACTTTATTCCCTGCCGGCAACTCGACGGGTCACTGCGCACGGCCTACTGCCTGGGCAAGGGAGACAGAGGTTGGCGGGTGCCTTGGTCTTGTTGGTTTCGTGCCGCGCGCCGATGAGCCGTCTGTTTCGTCTTTCGTTTGATCGGCTGAATATATTCAGGTTTTGACTCAGGGCCATAGCTGTAGGTGCCGCCCAGAACTCGGCTGCATGATGTATTGAGCCGTAGCCGCCACCGTGCCGGCGGCGAGAATTATGAGTGCCAGCAAATATTTCACGGCTACCCCCGCCGGGTTGCGCACTGGCAGCACTATACGTCCAGCAAGAACATTGGGTAAGAAAATAGTGCCGGCCGAGACGGCAATTTTGGAATGTCCGCCAAGTGGCACAAGCGGACATGATCTAGATCAATGTATTACACCCGTCACGTAAGCTAAAGATTACAAAATAGCGCGGAGTATTCGTATGAAGAACTGGCCGCAGACTGTCGCCGAACTCACTTCACAACTACGCAACTTACGTGGCGATGTGCCTGAAGTCATGAAGGCATTCTCAAGCATCGCGCAGGCTGCACTGGCCCCTAAAGCACTCGACAGCAAGACAAAGGAACTCATTGCGCTCGCTATCTCGGTTGCGATTAGATGCGACGATTGCATTGCCTTTCATGTCAAAGCTGCTCTTCAGCAAGGTGCTAGTCGCGAGGAAGTGACGGAGGCGCTTGGGATGGCGGTTTACATGGGGGCTGGCCCATCCGTGATGTACGCCACCCATGCGTTGGATGCATTCACGCAATTTAAAAGTCAAAACGCTGCCGTGCCAGTTACCGCTGCCTAGGGTTTGTTCGCCACAAGAGTTGGACCTGGCAATTGCGAACCAACGTAAACACAATCACCGGATCTGGTAATCCAGGCGGTCGAAATGTTCGCTTTGGCTCATTAGCGGACATTGCAAGATTTTAAGGTTGACGCTTTAGATTAACGCGTGAGTTTCGTTGGTCCGTCACAGCAAAGGGATAATATTTAACTCAAGGACAGTCCCCACTGTCCGAATCTCCGAAACTGCGAAGCCGTCAGGCACCCATCCCCGCCTGGCGGCTTTGTTGTTAGACGGCAGAGAACATATTTTTGAGGTCGTCGGCTGGAGCAGAATCGGCGGCGCTCCACCGAATATAGCCCGCGATACGCGTCGCGCCGGCCCTGACCCCGTGTGGAAAATCTCGCTCGACAGATCCCGCGCTTTGCCCGCCTTTGTAGCGGCGCATGGCCCGAATAGAAGCGTGGAAACGTGCTCTCGCCGGTATTTTCGGACGAGTTTTGCGGCACTAACCGATCTTTAGCGACCAACAGGTAGAAGCATATTTGTGGGTCCGGGCGACCGGGGTCCCACGCTAACGCCGAGGGGCGTTAGCTTTGTGGCGGGGAACGGTGGGGTGGGGACCGAGTAGGCGTACGAAACTCCACCGTTCTTCCAATACCGCCGAGTGATCGCCACCCGACGTCGATAGACCGCGTTGCTGCGTCAACCAAGTGTCGGCTGCGCGACGACCATCGTGGCCAGCAGATTATTGTGGTTGGGACTAAAGCGGACACCGCGCGGACTTGCGGTCATATCCGCCATTGCCCCGAAAGCGGACGTCAGACCGTTTGGTCCACCCGCTTTGTGAGGGCCTTCATCAGGCGCACCAATCCCGAAATTTCGCGGCGCTACCGGCGGTATTGCGCTCGATCATCCGGCTACCGCCCGGCTTGCCATGGGGGCGAATGGGGAGACTTTGCACCCTCGCTTCATAATCGATGCCGTGTGCACGGCAATAGTATTCGTGCCTAAGAACTTCCCTGCACTCTTCACCCTTTTTGACCGTGAGCACCTCAATACCCATCGGCACTGTCCTCTGGCACTCACGGCAACGGACAATCTCGGAGAGATAGACCTCTTCGATGATATTGGGATCTTTGGTCGGTATTTTTCCCATGAGCTCGCGCATCGCTCGCCTCCTGACGCTTTGCGTCAGTGCATTGGTCGTATGACCGTCAACTGCCCCCAGCGCACAAACTTCGTCACGTCGTACTCCATAGAAAGCAGCTGTTCGCCGTTTTTAGCGCCCATGCGGGCCAGCTGGTCCGCAGTAATTTCAATTCTATATTCGGGCTCACTCCAGCGCGTACGATCGACCAATTCGAGACCTGCCTGCCGTTCAATCGCGTCATAGCTGCCAGGTGGCAGGACGATGCCCCGTTCGATCTCGACCTTATCCGCAGCGCTAAGAGTGATACGCCTCACTAACTGGGTCATGCCGCACAGGATACCGTCGCACTTTTAAAATCAGCTTCGGTGAACGTATCCAAATTTCGATTGAACTGCTTCAATTACCGATAAAACTCTTCGGAATTGTGGCTAGATACAGCGAGCGTCCGCTCTTACCCCCGAAAGACAGACCTTCACCAAAACGCGTGGTCAACCGGCTTTGTCCAAGAAGTGGATATTTAGCCTGCTTTGCGGCGACTACCCGATCGAGCCGGCCTTTTTGCCTCTTCTTTGGCAGCCTTCTTGCCAGGAATCGGGAACAGCATCTCCTTCTGGCCCTCGATCCTCTTTTTGCCACGCTTGACCTTCTTCGCCGTTGGTTGCTCCGACTGCACGCTTCGACGCAACGCGTCCATGAGGTTGATGACTTTTGATGGCAGACGCTCTTTTGGAGCTTCGATTTTAATGCCCTTGGATTTTTTCTCGATCAGCTCTTTCAGAGCTGCTTCGTAGTGATCCTCAAACTTATCCGGCTCAAAGTGTCCTGATTTTGTGCGGACGATATGCTTCGCTAAATCCAGCATGTCTTTGCTGAGCTTTACATCTGCGATGTCGTCGAAATACTCGTTTTCGTCGCGGACTTCATACGGGTATCGCAGCAGCGTTCCCATTAGTCCCTTGCCGCGCGGCTCCAGTGCAATAACGTGCTCTCGGCTCGTCAGAACGACGCGACCAATTGCCACCATATTCATTTGCTGGATGATATTGCGGATAACGACGAACGCGTCCTGTCCAATGTCCCCATCGGGGGCCATATAGTAAGGGCGGATGTGGTACAGGTCGTCGATTTCCGATTTCGGAACAAATTCATCGATATCGATTATCTTCGTGCTTTCGAGCGCAATCGATTCGAGCTCGTCGTCTGTGATCTCGACGTACTGGCCTTTCGCAATCTCGTAACCTTTGATGATGTTCTCCGACGGCACTTCTTCGCCGGTCTCCTCGTCGACTTTGCGATAGCGAATACGGTTGCCCGTCTCTTTGTTGATTTGATTGAACCTTATCTTCTCGCTCTCGCTCGTCGCCGGGAAAAGCTGAATGGGACAGGACACAAGCGAAAGGCGCAGGAAGCCTTTCCAGTATGCGCGCGGGGCCATTGGAAACTCCAACACAATACGAACGGGCAATAATGTAACGCCTCCGTGCCACCCATGCATCGTGCAGCTTGGCTTCTGTTCCCACTACGTTCGATCACATTTCCTAATTGAGACGTCCGCATTACCCCTAATAGCGGACGTTCCGCGCACCAAGCGTGATGTCTGCCCAGTGCCAAAAACGGGCATCAGCGCAATCGGGATTGCCACCACGAAGACCTACCCACGGCAGCGCGTCGATTGCGCAAACCGTAAATGCCGGGGGCTCCGGGGGATCAATGTCGTGTGGGAACCGTTGGCGCTTGTGATGGAACCAATCAAATAATAGCGCGCTGGTTTGCTTATGGAATGCAGATTGCGGAACACCCCGACGGCTCAAGACGTTACGCCATTATCCCAACGATAAGGAGATCGGCCATGCAATTCGAGCGAACGCTTTTTGCCGTTGCCCTTTCGGCATTTGCCATGCTGTCGACCTCAGCATCGGCCGCAACTATTGCAACGGCTAGCACGCCTCTCAACATCCGCTCTGGACCGGGGCCGCAATACAGCATTGTCGGCGCCATACCGGACCGTGGCCACGCAACAATTATCGGATGCATCCAGGGCAGCTTATGGTGTCAGGTGAGCTACAATGGCCGACAAGGCTGGGCTTACGCCCAATACCTGACGGCGCAGCTATCGGGTCGTTCACTAATCGTTGCGGAACGGCTTAACGATATTCCTACCGTGACATACCGGGAACCGATCGAAACTACGGGTAGTGGTATTGCGGCCCCAGCAATCACTGGGACGCTGGTTGCGCGACCAGCGACGGCTGAACCATTGGTCGTAACCCCTCCACCCACCGTTGGCACTTACGTGGTCAGCCATCCGGTCGCGCCAGTCTATTTGAATGGTGAGGTGGTCGAAGGCGTTGGTCTACCGCAAGACGTTGCGCTGTCGCCGGTGCCGGGCTTCGACTATGAGTACGCTTACGTCAATAACGTACCGGTTCTAGTCGAACCATCAACGCGACGCGTTGAGTACATTTATCGCTAGTCGCGCCGCTTCGCGCAATGTCCGCTTTCCCCGAAAGCGGACATTGGGCGCAGCCGAAATGCCAAAAATATACAGCGCGACCGACAACGGGCAATTGTCGGTCGCGCGCACTGTGTGAATGTCACCTACTCTGTGGATGTCGTGCGCCGCCCACTGACCAGATAGCGCACTTGTCTTTCATCTGCCGCGCTCTAGCAGCAGTAGCAAGCCCAATCATCGCCCGATCGAATGCAGCAATAGCAGCCGCCCTCTGGCGGCTCTTTCTCTGGCGGCGTATTTCCTGCTTCCAGAAGATTCCGAAACTGGACATTAAATACCATCAACGGAATTCCGCGCTGCTTCAAAACCTGATTGAACGCAGCGTGTAGGTCAGCGTTACTGATAAGCTTCAGCTTCTCCTTCTGATCGTAAGATAGCTTGGCTTCATCGATGTGCTCACGTACCACCATGATGATACCTCCACCAATTTTGCGTTGGGGATTGCTCATTGACTAGACGCCTCGCTGCTGGAGAGGTCAATGCCGAGCCCGAAACACCTAATGACTAGGTCCGCTTTGGGTCATTAGCGGACAAAACATCGCCAACCAAAATCCACGCTTGTCCACCGTTATCCGAAAGCGGACAAACGCAGACACAGTGAGCCCATCTGGATTATGTTTACCGCGTATAGAAGTAGAAAAGCGCGACGACAATTGCGATTGCGACGAGCACGACGACTGTTGTCAATGCGCTCCCGCGGGCCTCAGGAGGATAAGTCTGAGTTGCCATGGATACCTCCATGTTTTTACTGAAAACCTCCTACTGCAGCAGCGAATAATGAGCTTTGAGGGAGATCAAAAAAAGCTCGAAAGAGGACAGGCGGGTGTCCTAGTTTGAATTTCGGCGCTATAGGCGCATAGTATGGAGATTGGAAAAGGTCGCTCAATGGCAGCACTCGGCACCACCACCTTCCTGATCATTTTCGCTGCGGCACTCGGATTTTTTGGCCTGGTGGTGTGGCTCAAGTTCTATTTTTTTGAGAACAGGTGAGCCAGGGCAGCGGATTACTGAATCACATCGATCAGCGTCGCATCACGGTCGTTGCCGACCGACGCCCATCGGTTGCGGGCCTTAAGCAAAACTTATCCTGATCTCGTCCGCTTTACGCGCAATAGCGGACATTCTTCGGGCGGACTGCAATGTCCGCTAAGTGCCAGAAGCGGACATTCAGGATCGGGATCACGGAAGACCGCCTAGTTCGGCCGACCGTCCGCCTTTGATCATACTTTTTCTGCATCGTTAGCGTGCGCACACCGATCCACGAAAACAAGGGGATCAGCTTCGCCGATAGGCCAATCAAGTAATAAGCGGTCGGGCCCCAGGATTTTGATCAGCGCGTTCAGCACCGTCGGATCGCTTCGCTAATTGTGGCGACGGGATTGTTTGCTATTGGGGCAAAGCGCCAGAACACCGCATCGACGGGCGTTTTGTCGTTTTAGTCCTATTTAATGACGTTTTACACCAAGACTTAAATGGCGAGTTAGGCCACAGACCACGCCGAGCCAGCGCCGCGAATGGCGAGATTCCATGGCCGATGAACAAACAGAGTGGTTACATGAATATCGCTAGAATAATCGCGACGGCGAGTGTGCTTGTAGCGACAGGTATGCCCGTAATGATCCCAGCCGAAGTGGCGCAGGCACAAGGCCTCAGCGCGGGATCAAATCTCGACGCCATCAAAAGCGACTATCGGCGCCCCGCCCCGCACCCTGTCGAAAATCAGGCCCTGGCCGATCTCGGCCGCAAGCTTTTCTTTGATACGCGTATTTCCGCAACGGGCAACACGTCGTGCGCAAGTTGTCATTACCCGGAACTGGGTTACGTGGTGACCGACACGCATCCGCGTAACGATTCCGGCAAGGGCACCTCGCGCAAATCGCAGCCATTGATCGGATTGGGTTACGCCGGCCATGCACCGGTCGGGTGGGATGGGCGCAGCCCGACCCTGGAGGCGCAGGCGAAAGCATCGATAGCCACCGGATCCATGTCGATGCGCGAAACCGCTACACCGGTCAAAGTCGAGACGATCGAGGCGCGGGTCAGATCGGCTCCCGACTATGCGGCAAAGTTCAATGCGGCCCTGCCCGGTCGGCCCATCGATGTCGATGCGATCGCGCTGGCGGTGGCAGTGTTCGAACGTACGCTGGAACCGGGCATTGCACCTTTCGACCGGTGGATCGCAGGAGACGAGGCCGCAATCCCGGAATCGGCCAAGCGCGGGTTCGTGCTGTTCTCAGGCAAGGCCGGCTGCGCGGCTTGCCACGGCGGCTGGCGATTGACCGACGACCAATTTCACGACACCGGCACGACCACAACCGATCAGGGGCGAGGCAAGGAAACCAAGGACGCAGCACTGAACTTTGCTTTCAAAACCCCGACGCTGCGGTCGGTGGCGCTGCGCGCGCCGTACATGCACGATGGGTCGATCGCGACGCTGGCCGACGTGGTGCGTCATTATGAAAAGGGCGGCATCGATCGCCCAAGCCGTTCACCTATGCTGCTTCCGATCCGGTTGACCGAACAGGACCGGCGCGACCTGGTTGCGTTCATGGAAACATTGACAGGCGATGGTGAAGGTCCGCGGCAAAGCCACTGACGCTGCGACATACCTGGCGGTTTAGCCGGCTCTTTCGTGAGCGCTCACTTATTGTTTTGCTTTACGCCGGAGGTTGTTTCAAACGTGTTTCGCCCATCGCGCGGCGGACCGGAATAATCCAGCATCAAACCATTGACCTGGCATGACATCGTATTGATCCCCGTGCTGACGCTAAAACCGTTGGCGCGCGGAATCTCCCGCGTGGAAAACTCATAGAGCACGGCGGGAACATATTGATTGCGGCCAACAGGGATCGTCCCCAGGTAGATAACCAGCTTCGTGACATGGCTTGCTCCGCCGGTTCCCGTGCACGTGAACGAGCAATCTTTGCCGCCCGGGCAGGAATAGTCCCACTGAAAAGTAATGTCTGACGTGCCCGGATAAGGCGGCCCCGATACCGGCTGTCCACCTTTGTCCTGGGCCCACGACAAATTCACGACTAGACCGGCAAACAGGAGAATTCCAAGAATGAGCGCACGCAACATGGTGGCCTCCCGGTCTGATTTGCGCGTTCGACAGGCTGGATTTTCCCTGCCGCCGCCGCAGTGACCTGGATCAACGGAGCCAAGGCCGGGCGTCCGGCCGCTCCGACCTCCAGATATTACCAGTAAAGTCGATGCCGTTGAAACAGGCCCGTCCCGGAAATAGACGATCTCCTATGCGGAACTCGCCTGACGGCCGGTGGGACTCACGCGGGAATTCGGGCTAAATGGTCGCCTTCACGTTGACGGAAAGGAATAACATGCCGATCAAATTCGCTGTTCGCTCTGCGTTAGCCGCTTCGCTGTTTGGCCTCGCATTCGCTGTGACGACACCCGCCCGCGCAGACGTCGAAGTGGGTACGTTGACCTGCCGAAGCCCGGAGAGCGCAGGCTATATCGTCGTGTCGACGCGCGCATTCAATTGCATCTTCACGCCAGCCGCTGGCGGTCCAGTCCAGCGCTATGACGCCACCATCCACCGTTTCGGAGCGCAAATCGGTGTCAGCGGCGACGTCGGCCTGGCCTGGGCCGTGTTCGCGGCGACGCCGCACGTGGCTCCCGGAGCGCTGACCGGTGAATATGGCGGTGTATCCGCCGGAGCAGCGGTGGGCGTAGGCGTTAGTGCCAATGGCCTCGTGGGCGGGCTCAACTCCTTCGCGCTCCAGCCGATCAGCGTCGAGGGGCAGACCGGGCTCAATGTCGTTGCCACGGTGACCGGGCTCGAGCTGCATCCGGTCGCGCCGCCGCACGGCCGCCGTCATCGCCGCGCCCGGCACTGAGGTCCGCGGCTCACACGTTACAAGAGACGATCACACCGCCCGGCTCATCAGCCGGGCGGTTTAATTTTGCGCACGCAGAATCTGAAGTGGACATGGCGGCAATTCGGCGCGACGTCCATTTTACCCTCGACATCGGAGATCAGGCGGTTGGCCTCGAATGTCCGCTTTAGGCATTAGCGGACGTTTAAATAAGAAAACGTCTCCCCTCCGGACTGCGCAGGGGAGACGCCAATGATAACCGCAACGCGGGTTTACCCCACGGGAGGGTCGAATTACCGACCCAGCAAGTTATAGACCACTTTTCCGTCGACGACCGTCAGGACGGAGTGAAGTTTCCTGATCGATTCATCGGGAACCCGCAACTGGTTAAAATAGTCGTCGCTCAACACCACGACATCGCCAAGCTTGCCCTCTTCGATCGAGCCCAGTTTGGCCTCCTCTTTGAGGAACCAGCCGTTCGCGACGGTGTAGAGGCGGATCGCCTCTTCACGGGTAATCTGCTGACCGGCATTCACAAGTTTTCCGGCAACGTTTTTGCCCGTGACCATGTAGTAGAGCATGTTCCAGGGATTCAACGTCGAGATCTGTGCCGAATCCGATCCGGCGCCGGCATGGATGCCACTATCGACGATCATACGGTACGGCGGACCGCCACTGTTTCCGCCGCTCAGATAGCGCCACCCGTGGAGGGCAACGCCGGCGCCGATTGCTTTCAGGCGATTGACCGTCGCCTGGTCGATTTGCGGCACGTGGGCGACCGACCAGCGCAGGTCGGCGATTGGGATCGTCTTATTCACCGTCTCGAATACGCCGGCGGTGAACTGGTCCTCGAGCAGCGACAGGCTGTGCTGCTGGAAGGCCCAGCCACGCTGCGCGACGATGCTCAGCGCGTTGATATAGTTCGTCGGGAATGTCGGAGGACCGAACAGCGGCCAATTCGTGGCGAACTCCCCAATCCCGGAACTGCGGACCAGGTCGTCGCCGAAATTGCTGAACGCATTGAGCACACGCTGGGTGGTCAGCGGAACGTCCGAATTCTGGTCCATACTGAGGAAGAAAATGCGCACGCGCACCGATACCTTGCCTTCATCGTAAAGCGCGAGGAGCGGATCGTAGGCGGTGAAGGGGTCCCAGCTTGCCAAGCTGTCGAAGACGAAGGAATCCTGGATATTGGGAGTTCCCGGAATGACAAAGCCGCCCATGTCGACATTAGTGGTCACGCCGACGCTCGCCGAATAGGCCATTGCGTCGAGCGTTCCCTGCTTCTTGTCGTTGAAGGTCTGAATCGCGCGCAGCGCGTTCAGGGCGGCGATCGAGGGCCCATTCGCGGCGATATTGCCGGCCGCATCGACCGCGATGCCTTTGCCGGTGAAGAAGGTCTTTCCAAGCGTATTGGTCGACGCCGGCCCGGTGAACGAATTGAAGATGAGCACCGGATGATTTGGCGCGGCGGCATCCAGCTCGGCAAGAGTCGGCAGGCGGTTTTCAGCGAACTGCGCGGGCGTCCACCCGCCCATGGCGGTGATGAACTCGCCGGCCTTCACGGTTCTGGTCCGCGCGCGGATCGCCGCCTGCACGTCGGCGATCGAGGCCGCGGTCTCGAGCCGCGTGTCGTGGCCCGGACGCAAACCGAGCAGCAAGAAGTGATTGTGGTTGTCGACGAGCCCCGGAACGGCCGTGCGCCCGTGGAGGTCGATCACGCGCATGCAGGGGCCGTCATCGAACCGCGCCTCGCCGCCGACCGACACGAACTTCCCGTTCTTGATCGTCACGGACGATACGATCGAATTGCGGGTGTCGAGAGTGTGAATCTTTCCGTTGACCAACTTCACGTCGCGCGCGCCGGCGCAACGGTCATCGTCTCTGTCGTTTGCTAGAGCAGGAGTGATCATCGCCACGCCCGCCAGCAACGACGACGCAACTAACAATGGTATTCGACTTCGGACACCCATTGACGTCTCCCCCATTTGTTTTATCGCGGCATTGCCACGGCTCAGAGCGTACCGGGATTCAAGCAAGAGGAAAGTTTTTTCGACCGAAATGATAATAAAGATGAAGCAATCAAAGCCGGACGATCAATTGCTTTCGTCCCACTTCCTGGCAAGTGCAATGCAACAAAGTTGTCGCCTGAAAATTGGGAAGATGCCCACTCACATCCGAGAGATGTTTGCGCCAACGCGAGGACAGACGGCGCGAGGGCGGAACTCTTGTTGATACGCACCTCGGCTGCGGCGTCGCAGATGTATTCTGCGTCGCCCGGCTGTAGATCGGGATGATCGTTCGGAACGATGACACGAGAGCTGGATGTTCAAATGATCGTGGATCGCCCACGGACCGTGGGCTGAAGAGTTCGCCGATAACGACGATGTATGCTATTTGCGTTTAGCGGATATGCAATCTGCGACTACGAACGTCCACTCTTGCGGGTAAAGCAGACATGACGCCGACATGTTGCGATGTCCCCAATGGTCCAAAACAGACATCACCGACACGGGATCCAGCAACCCGGTGCACGTCAGTGTCCAGCGGACCTTGCAGCGTACGTGATGCTACCCGTGGTGCGGCGGTTACTGGTATATTTGCGCCACGTATGCGTGCATTGCTCCGAAATTTATCCGCCGGTCTGTATTGTGTCATCGTTTGCGCCATGCCGGCGCACGCGCACCCGCACGTTTGGGTCACGATGCACACTGAGCTAATCTACGCGTCCGACGGGAGTATCACCGGCATTCGCCACGCGTGGTCATTCGACGACATGTTTTCCACCTTCGCTACCCAGGGACTTGAAGGTAAGGAGAAGGGAAAGCTCACCAGCGAAGAGCTGGCGCCGCTGGCGAAGGCCGACGTCGAGTCGTACAAGGAATTCGAATATTTCACTCATGCCACCGCCGACGGAAAAAAGGTGCCGTTGAGCGATCCGTTGTCCGATTACTGGTTCGACTACTCGGATTCCATTCTTACATTGCACTTCACGTTGCCGTTCAAGACGCCGGTGAAAGCGAAGGAGCTGAAGCTCGAAGTCTACGACCCAAGCATCTTTGTCGACTTCGAACTCGCCACGAAAACTCCTGTCAAATTCGTCGGCGCGCCGCAATGCAAATTCGATGTCGCTTTGCCGCGGGAGATGACTTCTGCCGAAAGAATGGCATTAAGCCAGATTCCTGCCGACGCATTCAACACCACAATGGCCTGGGGGGCACAATTCGCGAGCAAAATTCTCGTGCATTGTCCCTGACGTTCGGGAAGAAATTTCGGGAGGGAACGACGATGAATAACCTTTCGCGGATTTTGCCGGCGCTGTGCCTCGCCGCCGCGTGTGCGTTCGGTGCGTCGGTGCCCGCGCAAGCGCAAGAGCTCAAAATCGGATTCCTGGCGCCGCGCACGGGTATCTTTACCCAGCTCGGCACCGACATGGTCAACGGTTTTCAGATGTATCTGGACGAGCACAATGGCATGCTCGGCGGCGCCAAGGTGACCTTCATCGTCGAAGACGACCAGGGCAAGCCGGATGTGGACGTCACCAAGGCGAAGAAGCTCATCCTGCAGGACAACGTGGATATGCTGGTCGGCGCCGTGCTCGCCTCCTCGGCCTATGCGCTGGCGCCGGTCAGCACCGAATACAAGATGCTCTACATGGGCACCGTCTCCACCGCCGACGATCTCGCGCAGCGGCAGGTCGACAAATATCCCTATCTGGTGCTTTCCGGCTGGGTGTCGTCGCAGCCGAACCATCCGCTCGGGCAATGGGCCTGCGACCAGGGCTACAAGCGCATCGCCGCGATCGCGGCCGACTACGCCTTCGGCTACGAGCAGCTCGGCGGTTTCCAGAAAGGCTTCGAGGATTGCGGCGGCAAGATCGTGCAGAAGATCTGGGTGCCGCTCGGCACCAAGGATTTCGGACCCTATCTCCCGACGCTCAAGAACGACGTCGACGCCATCTTCACGCTGATGGTGGGACCGATGTCGCTGCAATTCCCCAAGCAGCTGCGCGCGTCCGGCAACAAGAAGCCGATCGTCGGCGGCGGCACCAGCTATGACGAGTTCGCCCTGCCCTTCATGGGCGACGAGGTGATCGGCGATGTCTCGGCGCTGCAGTACTCAGCCGCGCTCCAGACGCCGGCGAACGAGGCTTTCGTCAAGAAATACCGCGCCAAGTACGACAAGGTGCCGTCCTATTATTCCGAGGTGAACTACGCGGCTGCGCTCTGGATCGACAAGACGCTGGCGAAGCACAACGGGAAATATCCGGGGCCCCTCCCGTTCATCAAGACGATGGCGAGCATCAAGATCGACGCGCCGCGCGGTCCGGTACGTCTGGACCCCGCGACCAAGAGTCCGGTCCAGGACATCTACATCAAGAAAGTCGAAAAAAAGAAAATGTTCGGCTACGACAAGGACGAGCTCTGGAACACGGTCATCAAGACCTATCCTGCCGTCGGCACGTTCTGGACCTATGACAAGGCGAAGTTCCTGGCGCAGCCGGTCTACAGCCGCGATTTTCCGCCCTGCAAGTACTGCGAATAACGTCTGGCATCATTGCAATTGGGCGCGTGATCACCATGCAAAGGCCATCGATCGGCTTGTGTGCGCCCGCCCGCCACGCGCGGCGGCCGGCTCATCGACAGAGATGACGCGCACCATCTTCGCCGATGTAAGTGCCGCTATTTGGATCGCAATAGGTCGCGTCGTCCGGAACGTAGCCGGGGAAATACGGGCCGCCAGGGTAGGCATAGGGGTAACCGTAATAGGGGGAACCATAGTAGATACTGCCGCCAAAAGCACCGCCCCAATAGGCACCACCACCGTGCCAACCGCCCCCATGGTGACGGCCTCCATGGCCACCCCCATGGCCGCCTCCATGCCAGCCAGCAAAAGCATCGGTTGCACAAAACGAAATGCCGAGCGCGGCAACGGTCGCAATGCCGACAATAAATCGTCGCAACATGGCGCTCTCCCTCAGGCAGACTAAATCTTGAAAAAAATACCTTCAGTCAAATTCGACCGCATTGGGATAGATCAAACGCCAACACGGCTATCCCTCTGCCCCGCCGCGGTCGTCCCGTCGGCCAAGCCTCGCCATGATGAACGCGGCGTCCGCCTTGTGCCAGAAGCGACCATTACACAATCGAGTGATCTGCAACGTCAGGTGGCTTAATGCGTGCAGCCGTGGATTGGTATGGTCTGGTGAGGATAGGAGGATTCCCGTTGCGCAATTGGATCCTCGTTGCCGCAGTCCTGGTGTTGCCAACCTACGCACTCGCTCAGGTTCAAAGTGGAGTGCAGAGCGGTGTGAAGAGCGGCGTGCTCAGTGGATTCGATCGCTACCATGGCAGTGACGGAACTCGTCGGAAGCATACCCGTGGACCTGTTGCGAGCTACAATTCGTGCTGGCGAGCCACCACGATACGGGGCATCAGAAGAATTTGGGCTTGTCAGCCTTACGGCCCGCCGTGACGACCATCGCGACGGCGTACGGCCGTCGTCCTCACGGCCGCCGCAACCAACTTGCCAGCGTCTTGCGGCGCGACACCTCCGCGGCCAGCGGTGACTTGAAGCGCTCGACACAGGCGCGACTGCAAAACGGACGGCGCATATAATAGTAACGCACCAGACCAAATTTGCCGCCGCACTGATGGCAGCGTTTTAAGACCACGGCGCGCTCGGACTGCTCGGCTGCCACAGGTCCCCTCACCAGATCAGCAGCCAGATCAGGCATGCAATCGCGCTGGCGACGGCAAAGGTGGCGACGATGCCCAGATAGAGCAAAGCCACACGGGCTTGATCGATCAGCAGACGCGCCATACCCCTGCGCGCGCCAGGGCCGTGGATTTTAACGTCCGCCATGAAATTGCTCCTCAAAAAGGAACGGCGTGTCGTAGCAATCGTTTTATTGCGTGCGAGAACGGGCCTACACTTTGTTACACGAGCAAGAAGAGGTGCCCCGCCGCAGCGGGGCTACTCAGGATGAAATAACTGGCTCCAACAATAACGGCCCGGCCTGTAACCAGGGGCGCCCTTTTTGAGTTGGCGCTTATCGCGGGCCGCAGGGATTGTCGCTCGCTGATGAAAAAAATCCAGCGATGCTCGCAATTAACCTAAATAGCGCGGCGCGGATGGAGTTCCATCCATGCGCATTCCGCCAACTACGAACGGCATCGCATCAGTGATTTCATCGCATATCAGCCGGCAGCAATTGGAATTATTGCCGCGATGCACTCTTCGCTGCCCTTCACGTGCGTTCGATGACCTTTGCCGGAAGTATCCTCCATCAAGATGCTGTCGCCAGGACCGAACGTTCGTTTTTCTCCATCACTGGCTGTCACTTCGAGGTGGCCTTTCAAACAAATCAAAAATTGGGTCTTCGGTGGATGGATGGACTCCCCAGTCCAACCCGAAGGTAGCCTGACAAATTGTAGGCCGTCGGCCCGGTAACTGTGCGACACAAACAGCATTGGCGCCGGTGGCCTATAATCGGCTTCATCCAGACCGAGCGTTGCCTGCTCGATATGGCTTTCTCCCGCGCCATCGGTCTTCAGGCGAACGTACCGCATAGCGTGTTCCTTTCCGCGGTAAATTACAAAAACCTTGAATATCCTAGCCGTTCGCGATTGAGCCGCCTTGACGTGAATCAAAGTGAGCTGACGTACCAGACCGCTAAAGCTCAAATTGGTGCAGCCCGTTGACGCGGGCTTACTGTGTCGACCAGCCGAACACGCTGTAGGCCGGGCAATTGCCAAACAATGCGGTGAGAATCGGCACAACTCCGATCCACCCGACCCAATTCCAGCCTGTGCCAGGCGCGAAGTAGCCGAGTGCAAAGGCAAGCAGTGCGGCGCCAACAACTAGGCGCGCAATGCGGTCGAGCATTCCCATATTAACGGTCATCGAGTGCTCCTTTTATTCAGCAGGTTGAGCGCGCATGGTTGTTTTTCCGGGTGGAATCGAGGCTGGCAGGTCACCATCTACGTCGTTGCCCAATTCGCCGCGCCATGGTGCCCACGCTTCGAGCGCAATGAGAATCACGACAATGACAGCTGCCAACACCAGCGCGCCGACTCATTGAGGAAGTAAGGCCCAAATGTCTACTTTATCCCCCGATGGCGGATATCGAACGGCGGCGAATGCACGTCCGCTTAGTGCCAATAGCTGACACTCGCTCACTAACGGTAGTGCGGTTTCCTCAGCCGACAGTCGCAGATTCAGTTTTAAGGCTGACGGCGGCTCCGGTCTCCAGCCGGCCATCACGCAGGTGGAAGATATGATCAAACCGATCCAGGATCATTTCGTCATGAGTAACGACGATGATCGCGGCGCTTTGCTCGACCGCAATCCGGCGCAGCAAATCCATGACAATGCGGGCGCGCGCCGAGTCAAGCGGCGCGGTCGGCTCGTCAGCGAGGATGATGCGCGGCTTGTTGGCGAGTGCACGGGCGATGGCGACGCGCTGGGCTTCGCCGCCGGAGAGCTGCTTGGGCAAAGCATGCTTGCGGTGGCCCACCTCCAGATAGTCGAGCAACTCGATGGCGCGGGTTCGCGCGGCGGAGGCGCCAAGTCCGGCCAAGTGCATCGCCACGGCAACATTGTCGCTGCCGTCGAGAAACGGCAGCAGATTCGGGTATTGGAAGATGAAGCCGATTTTGTCGAGCCGCAGCCGGCGCAGGTCGGCTTTGAGCCAGCGGTCGTCATAGACTAACTCACCATCGAGCGTGATGCGCCCGCTGCTCGGCTCGAGAATACAGGCAATACAGTGCAGGAGCGTGGTCTTACCTGAGCCGCTCGGGCCCATCAGCCCGACCACCTGCCCTGGAAAGACTTCCATATTGATGTCACGCAGGGCATCGACGCGCGCAGTGCCCTGCCCGAAAGTTTTCGACAGATGCTCGACGCGGACAACGGGTGGTTTGGTGGGCGCGGTCATTGCGCTAGCCCGAGCTCGCGAGCGCTTCCGCCGGATCCACCTTGAGGGCGAGCCGGATTCCCAGGGTGCTGGCAGCAAGGCAAACCACAATGGTAATGACAAAAACGATCGCAACGTTCGTCGGATCAAACACTAGCCGCCGCGGAAAGTAGGGTTCGAAAGTAAGGACGAGCAGCAGCCCGGTGAAGTAACCGAAGATGCCCATCGACAGTGCCTGCTGCAAGATGAGGCCGACGATGGTGCGGTCGGGGGCGCCGACAAACTTCAGCGTGGCGATCGAGCGGACCTTGTCCATTGTCAGCGTGTAAATGATCAGGGCGATGATCACCGCCGATACGATGATCAGCAACACCATAATTAGGAACTGCTGATTGCGCACTCTCTCAATGACAAACTTGCTTAGCAAGGTTTCCTGCTGTTCCTGCTGGAGCGTGGTGAGGTGCTTCCATCGTGCCAACGCTGCCGCAACTTCCGCGATGGGCACGTAAGGCGATATCTTGACCACGACGGCGTTGATCTGATCGTTGGTCTGCAACGGGCCACCGCGCGCGAGTTCGCGCCGCTCAGCTGGAGGAGCGAGCTCGAACTGCAACGCTTGCGCGTCGCGCAAGGTGATGTAGCCGACCGGGTCGCCGGACGCCGTGACCTCCCTGGTCATCAACCCGACGACAGTGAATTTGTGGCCATGTGTGCCGAGTGGCACTTCCTGCCCGAGTTTGAGACCGGCGGAGCGATCGACGATCATCTCGTAATGGCCGCGCGTAATGTCGCGCCCGGCCGTGAGTTTGCGCGGCCCGCCAGGGCGGCCTGGTTCGAAGCCTACCAGGAACATGCGGAGAGGCTTGCCGTTCAATTCGGTCTGTACCGATTGATAGGTCACGGAGCCTGCGCGTTCCACACCATAAACTCGGCTGACTAATTCCCTGGTGTCGCCGGAGATGCGCGAAGATTCGGCAAAGGGTCCATTGGTTCCGGCCTCAACCACCCAGAGATCGACGTTTGGGGCTCGCGCCTGCCGCAATGCTTCATCGATCATGCCTCCGTAGACACCGGTGATCATAATCACGATGCCGAGCAGCAGGCTCAGGCCGAAGTTGGTCAGTACGAAGCGCAGAAGATTATGCTTGATGTCCCGGTATGCCAGATTCATTGGCTTGGCCCTTGCGCGATCGTGGCCGCGCGACCGACCCGGATTCCGCTGCGCAGTTGCCTGACCACCGTGGCCTTGTCCGGCAGGCCGCCGGTGATCTCATAGCGGCCGTCGAGCAGCCGGTGTCCGAGCGCCACCTCGTGTTGCTGGAAGCGCCCGTCCTCGACGGTCCATACCGTTCCGCGGCTTTTGCCTAGTCCGACAATCGCCGCCTCCGGGACCAATAAGGTCTGCGGGAGTTGCACTGTCGTGATGTAAACCTCGGCCTGCTCGCCCAGATGGAAGTTATCCGGCAGGTGATCGAACGCGATTGCAACCCGCCTTTCCTCATTGACGCGATCGCTTTCGGGCTCGATGCGGGCGACCGTCCCGCTAAAGCGCTGGTTCGGACGCGAACGCAGGACGATGTCGGCGGGCTTGCCGACTTCGATCTCGCCCGCCTTGCTCTCGTCTATGAAGGCGAGCACCCAAACCGATTTGGGATCGATCAATGTGAACACTGGCTCGCCGGCGGCCAACGCCGAGCCGAGTTCCTTCGACCTGGTCGTCACCATACCGTCGTACGGCGCCGTGAGGGCGTGGAAATCGAGTGTCGCGGTTTCCAGTTGCAGTTGTGCCTTCGCATCACCAATGGCAGCACGCGCGACCGCAACATCGCTAGTAGCCAAGTTCACATCGGCAAGCGCGGCGTCTTGTGTGGTCTTCGCCGTCTCCGCCGATTCGACCGAGGTCGTGGCGCTTTGGACTAATTTTTGCCGACGCTCACTGATGGTCTTGGCATTAGCGAAATTGGCCTCGGCCTTTTGCACATTTGCCATGGCACGCTGCAAGTTGGCTTCGGCCTGCTCGCTGGCCGCTTTGGCGCGGGCGAGCCGCGCGCTCTCTTCGCGGTCATCGAGGCGGGCGAGCACGGCGCCCTTGGCGACGCGGTCGCCGACATCGGCGCGTAGATCAATGAGTACGCCGGCTACTTTGAAGCCAACCTTGGACGCGACGCGCGCCTCAACGGTTCCGAGGCCAAAGACCTGAACCAATACGTTTTTCTCGGGCTGTGCGGCCTGCACATCGATCGAACGGAAAAGCAGCGCCCATGCAATCGCACCGGCGGCAATGACCAACGCGATCGCAATAGTTAGCAAAAGACCGCTTCGACGGCTCATAGAGTTCCACGCCTTCCACGAAATGAGAGCGATGGATTTCCCTGCTGTTTTTATTGCGCTTCGAGCCAATCGTCCTGATTTAGATCAACTAAGCTCGGCACTAGGCCCCTTGCGGCAAAGCCTAAGCTCGTCAACACACCTCGATACAGGGCGAGAGCCAACCTGCATATGATTGAGATCATATGCAGGCAATGCAATTCGGTTATGATATCAGTAACATGATCATGATCGGACGCGATGCGTTCCGATCGGTCACAGCCGACAAAGCGGGCGACGTCGTCAACAGAGAAAGACGTCTTCAATGAAAATCCGAGCCAGAACGGCCGGCATCGCAGCGCTCGCTTTTGCGCTCGCCGTCGGTGTCTACGCATTCGCGGCACACTCGCAGGAAGGGCGGCCGGGCTTCGGTCCGTCCGGCATGCATGGAATTGGTCCCCGCATGATGGGAATGGGGCAAGGCATGATGGGCATGGCCCATGATGAGGCCACCATGTCTCAGTTGCAGGTCATCCACACAATGCTCGTCAAGCACGACCGCATCACGCGCACGGTGACCAATCTGCCCAACGGCATCCGCACCGTGACCGAGTTCGACGACCCGACGCTCGCCGGGCTGATCAAGCAGCACGTCGCCGACATGGGTAAGCGCGTCGACGCCGGCGACGATCCCGGCCTGCCGATCGAGAGTGAGATGCTGCATTCGATCTTCCGCGACAAGGACAAAATCCACAGCGCCTACGAGGCCACCGCCAAGGGAATTGTCGTGGTGCAGACCTCCGACGATCCGCAAACCGTTGCCTCGCTTCAATCGCACGCGGGCGAAGTGACCGATCTCGTGCACGGTGGAATGGCCGCACTGCAGACGGCCATGATGAAAAATCACGGCGGCATGATGGGCGGCGGAATGATGATGCGCGGGCCCATGATGATGCGGGGCGGCATGTTGCATCGGGGCGCGATCTGAAATCGGCGCTGCGGCCGGATAACAGCCCGGCCGCAGCCCCATGCGAAGCTAAATGTCAGCACTGTGCGTCCTACCGATTGCATATCGCGATGGCACGGTGGCACATCTCAAAATTGCAATTTGAGCCAGATCAACGGGCTATGAGTGCAAAGATAGATAGTTAGCCGCGGGGCGCATGCGGGCGGCTCTTTCGGAGGCCGCCAGTTTTGGCATGGCATGGCACAAGCAGCGGCAATCGTTATCGAAGGAAGCTTGGCCGTAGATTCGGCTGCCTCCGGCCTGACCAGCGCCGAAGCGCGTCGGCGGCTCGATGAACACGGTCCGAATGTCGTCAGCGAACGCGTTCCCGCCGCGCTGGCGCGTTTTCCTCCTAAAATTCTGGGCGCCGATTCCGTGGCTGCTCGAAGCTGCGATCGTCATTCAGGTCGCCATCGGCGCCTATGTCGAGGCCGCGGTCGTCGGCGCCTTGCTGCTGTTCAACGCCACACTCGGATTCATTCAGGAAGGCCGCGCGGGTGCCGCGCTCGCCGCGCTCAAGAAACGGCTGGCACCGACCGCCCTGGCCCGCCGTGACGGCGCGTGGGTCAGGCTTCCCGCAGCGGAGCTGGTGCCAGGTGATGTGATCAGATTACCGCTCGGCGCGTTGGTGCCGGCCGATGCCCTCATCGTGTCTGGCTCGGTGATGGTCGACCAGTCGATGCTCACCGGCGAGTCGGTTCCGGTCGACGCCGCTTCCGGCGCCCAAGTCTATGCCGGCTCGATGGTGCGGCGCGGCCAGGCCGTCGCCGCGGTGAAAGCGACCGGCGCCAAGACTTTATTCGGCCGCGCCGCCGAGCTGGTGCGCGTCGCCCATTCGACCAGCACCGAACAGGGTGCCGTTTTTGCGGCCACGCGAAATCTCGCCATCGTCAACGCGACGGTCGCTGCGATCATTATCGGCTCGGCCTTCGCGATGGCGCTTCCAACTGGCGACTTGATCCGCCTTGGCCTGACCGCACTGCTCGCAACAATTCCGGTAGCGCTGCCGGCGACCTTTACCCTTTCAGCCGCATTTGGCGCACAGACTCTGGCGAGCCACGGCGTTTTGCTGACCCGGTTGTCGGCTGCGCACGAAGCCGCCGCCATGGATGTGCTGTGCGCCGACAAGACCGGTACGCTGACGAAAAATGCGCTGGTGATAGTCGAAGTCGCTGCTATGCCGGGCTTCGATCGAGCTCGGGTTGTTGCGTTGGCGGCGCTGGCGAGTTCCGAGGCGGATCAAGATCCGATCGACGCTGCTATTCGCGCGGTTGCAGACAGTATCACAGACAACGAGGCGCGCCTTGCCCGCTTCGTTCCCTTCGACCCGGCAACCAAGATTTCGGAGGCCACCGTTTACGATCGTCTGGGCAATGAGCTGCGGATCGCCAAGGGCGCCTTCGGGGTTATTGCGGCGATGGCGGACGTGCCGGCGGAGGCCAGACGCCAGGCGGACGATCTCGCCGGCCAAGGGCATCGTATCATTGCGGTCGCCGCAGGAGCGCCGGGCGCACTCAAGCTCGCGGGTTTGATCGCCATCAGCGATCCGCCGCGCGAGGATTCCGCGCATCTCATCGCGGAATTGCGCGAACTCGGTGTGCGTACGGTCATGGTGACTGGAGATTCAGCCGTGACCGCAGCCGCGATCGCGCGCAAGGTCGGCATTTTGGGCCGCGTTTGCCCCGTGGAGCAAATATCTGGCGACATCAGCACCGATCAATTCGATGTATTTGCGCGCGTCGTTCCTGAAGAGAAATTCCGACTGGTCAAGGCACTACAAGACCACGCCCATGTCGTCGGCATGTGCGGCGACGGCACCAACGATGCACCGGCACTGCGGCAGGCACAGATCGGTATTGCGGTATCGTCGGCCACCGATGTCGCGAAGGCCGCGGCCGGGATGGTCATGATCGAGCCGGGGCTGGCCGGCATCGTGTTCGCGGTGCGCGAAGGCCGCATCGGATTCCAGCGACTCTTGACATACACATTCAATATGCTGGTCAAGAAAATCGAGATTGTCCTCTTCTTGGCAATTGGTCTCGCCATGACCGGCCATGCCGTCATGACGCCAGCACTGATGGTGCTGGTGTTCGTGACCAACGACTTTCTCAGCATGTCACTGACTACGGATCGGGCGAGCTTTGCCACATCCCCCAGCGTCTGGCGCATGCGTAACATTACCTCCGCTGCGATTGTGCTTGGGCTGAGCAAGCTCGCGTTTTCTACATCGCTTTTGGCATTCGGAAAGTTCCGTCTGGGTCTTAGCGCACAGCAATTGCAGACATTTGCCTTGGTCATACTTGTGTTTGGCAACCAGGCGGTGCTGTACGTGATGCGTGAACGGCGTCACATGTGGGCGTCCAAGCCTGGCAATTGGGTGCTGGCGTCGTCGGCGTTCGACATCGCAATCGTATCGACACTGGCACTGTCGGGCATCTTGATGGCGCCGTTGGCCGCGGGCGACATCGCGGCGATAGGTGTCGCCGCCATCGGCTTCGCCTTCATTTTTGATCGGATCAAGTTGCCGGTCACCGCAATTTTCAAGGTCGAGTAAATCGAGGTGTCGCCATGACACAAGCAGAGGGACCGCAACATTCGCACCACTCATGGTGGCGAGGCCCCACGATCTGGTGGTTGGCCGGTTTGGGCATAATTCTGGCGATGCTGGGAGTCGTCGTTTTCGAAAAGGCCGCCAAGGCGCCACTGATGCCATACAGCGCATTCTTCGAGCAGCTCGAAGCCGGCAATATCGCGAGCGTGACATTCCGAGGCACTGACGTCGACGGAACGTTCAAGCACCCAGTGGATGTGACACCCGCAAGCGCCAGGGACCCGCGCGACAGTTTCCGCAGCCGCGTCCCCGATTTTGGCGATCCCGGACTGATGCCGGAGTTGCGGAAAGAGCATGTCATGATCACTGTCGGTTCGCCGTCGCAATGGACGCGCTTGCTCGCAGGCTTGCCCTGGCCAATGCTGCTGTTCCTCGGCGCGGCATTGATTGCGGGTCTGGTCAGAATTTTACGCGGCGGGAAAGCGCAAGGCGGTTCCGCGATAGCGACAAGTCCGATGCAGGGAATGCTAGGACTCGTGTCGGGTCAATTTGGGAAGAAACAGCACGACGGCGGTGGACCAAAGAGCGATTAGGTCAGCCTTGCATCACGCCGATGCAGCACGTTCCCAAGCTTTGGGTCATTAGCGGACATGGCGCTTCCGTCGATCAAAGTCGGTCAAAACGCCCAATCCAATATCGACCGCCTCGTCTCGGCATCCGCCAAGCGCCGTGGCAAAAAAAATTGAGGAGCGAGCGCTTCGCCTCATGCTGCACATTGCATGGCACGTCGTCTCTTTTCGTCTCGACGACGAAGCCGGCGAGACATTCGCTCACGTTGAGGCTCAACTGATTGTCCATCCGCCGTCAACTGGAAATACAGCACCTGTTATACCCTGACTTGTCGGGCCACACAGAAAAGCAACGAGCGCGGCAACATTTTCCATTGGAATAAATTTCCCGCCCGGTTGCCGATCAACGAGGTAATCGCGCGTCACTTGCTCTGTCGAGATACTTCGATCACGCGCAATGTTTTCAAGACGGGCGAGGATAGCGGGCGTCGGCAATACGCCCGGCGCAATCGCATTGCAGGTGATCTCGGCACTAGCCGTTTCCAACGCAACAGCCCGCGTTAAGCCGAGGATTGCCGTCTTGGTTGTCACATAGTCGATGCGGTTTGCCGCTGCAACGAAACTGTAGACCGAGGCGAGATTGATGATTCGACCCCACCCACGCAGGCGCATCGCAGGAAGCGCAATGCGGATTGTATGAAACGCCGCAGACAGATTGACGGCCAAAGCTTCATTCCAGCGTTCGACTGGAAAATCTTCGATGGGCGCAAAATGACGCACAACGGCGTTGTTAACGAGAATATCGACGCCGCCAAGACTATCCGCCGCGAATTGCATCAGCTCTGCAATCTGCGCCGGCACGGTGAGATCGGCACCGTGGAAACGCACATCGACACCGTGTTTCCGCGCCAGATCACTCCGTGCCCGTTCGCCATCCTCCGGCGCAGCGAGCCCATTGAGAACAATGCGGCAGCCTTCTGCTGCAAGGCGGTCTGCGATCGCAAAACCCAAACCCGCGGTTGAGCCGGTGATGAGTGCACACTTGCCGCGCAACCCTGACGTCCTTTGCTCAGCCCTCACGCGGATCGACGTCAAGCCGCACGATCCAACCTTCGAGACCTGACTTCGCGGCTGGATATCGCTTCAACACCGCCGGATCGTGACCCGGAATGATATGAGCGTCCGACGTCCCGAGCTTTCGCAATTGATTATAGCCCTCGAGGACTTCGGCGGGATTGTAGGTGGTCGGGAAAACGCGGCCGCTCTCAAAATGGTTGTAGAGGTGCGTCGCATCTGATGCGAGCACGACATGACCGCGCCGCGTCTTCACCCGCACACATTGCAGGCCCTTAGAGTGACCGCCGACCTTATGGACCGTGATTCCCGGTGCGACCTCTTCGGTGCCATCATGAAATATCACGCGACCGACAAACAACTTGCGCACCATCGCGACGACGTCTTCTTCCTCGAACGGCGTCTTGAGAAACGAATGGCACATGCAACGTCCCGTCGCATAAGCCATCTCGGTGTCCTGCAGATGATATTTCGCGCGCGGGAAAACGTCATAGTTTCCGGTGTGATCGTAATGCAGGTGCGATACGATTACGTTCTCGATGCTGTCGGGCTGGATTCCGATCGCCTTGAGGCCATCGGCAATTGGCCGTACCAGCGTACGCTTGCGCTTCTTGCCCATCGCCTCATCAAAGCCGGTATCAACAACGTAAGTGCCCTTCTGGCCGACAATTGCCCAAACGTAGTAGTCGAGCGGCTGCAATTCGTCATGCACATCGCCACCGATGTAGTTTTCGGTCGATTGGCGATCGTGATGGCCGTAGTGAACGGCGAAAATTTCGTAGGTTTCGTCGTCGCTCATGACAATTACCGCTGCCCGGCTGATTTCACTTCAACACCGGCCCATTGCTCAACGGGCTTAACGATTTCCGTAATGTCCGAGCCGGGCCCCTTGAGTGCCTTGGCAATGCCGACAAGCTGGCGCACGGCATTGCCGACCATCATCGGCACACCGAGCCGCTCACCCTCTTCCAGGCAAAGCCGTACGTCCTTGTAGAGAAGTTCGGTCGCGAATCCGAAATCGAATTTCCGCGGGAGGACGCAGCGTGG
This sequence comes from uncultured Pseudomonadota bacterium, assembly GCA_963762485.1. GTDB lineage: Bacteria > Pseudomonadota > Alphaproteobacteria > Rhizobiales > Xanthobacteraceae > Pseudolabrys. Next base: position 523,353 of record CAVXLE010000017.1, read on the forward strand.
AAACTTATCCGCAGTCGCCGTGTTGCGGCCGCTTCCGGCATTGATGACGTCAAGCATGACCGCAGGATCGAGTCCGGCCTTCGTTCCCATCACTAAGGCCTCCGACGTAATCGTAATAGCGGTCGCAGACAGAAGATTATTACAAAGCTTCATCGTCTGACCGAGACCCGGCTGCTCGCCGACCCAAAATACCTTGCCGATAATTCCAAGAATGGGCGTCAATTCGTTTGTCAGGCGCTTCGGCCCCGAAACCATGACCGCAAGCGTCCCCTTTTCGGCACCAGACGGACCGCCGCTCACTGGCGCATCCACGGCGACGATCCCCTTCTCTTCCAGACCTTTGGCGACCTCGCTGGCGACACGCGGTCCGGTCGTCGAGAGGTCAATGAACGTCTTGATCTTGCGGCCCGTCACGACGCCATTCGACGAGAGTGCGACTGCCTTGACGATATCGGGAGTGGGCAAGCTGGCCATAACGATCTCGGCCTGGGACGCGACGTCGGCCGGCGAATGGGCTGCACTCGCGCCCGCCGCGGTCGCCTGCTGCAACGCACGGGGGTCGGCGTCATAGACCACGACTTTGTGACCGGCTGCGAGAAGCCGCCTTGACATGTGGCTGCCCATCCGGCCGACGCCGATAAATCCGAGAGTCTTGTCTGTCATCCTCGTGTCCTTCGATGAAATCTGTTGAGCCAAATTCAGGGTTTCAAAGATGCGAGCGCAACTTTGGAGGCTTCCTTGACGTGATGGAGCGAAGCCTTGAATGCGGCCTCTGGATCGCGCTGCTTGATCGCTCGCAGTACGGCACGAATTTCCCGCAAGCTGATGGTCGCGCGCTTGGGTGAGGACAGCGATACTCGTCGCAATTGGGTGATCCGCGCATTCATGGTCCGGAAGAGCGTTGGCAGTATGTTGTTGCCGCATCCTTCCAGAAGCACGTCATAGAAAATGTGCTTGGCAACAACGATCTTTTCTACATCGCCGGTCTTGTAGGCGGCCTCCAACTGCGTCACTGCGGCATCAATTTCTTTCACCTGTTCGTCGCTCGCATTCGTGGCAAAGAGTTGGGCCGCAAGCGCTTCCATCGCGCCGCGCACCTCGTAGATGCTGGCAACGTCGCGCACGGACAACTGCGACACGATCGGACCGCGATTGGGAATGGTAACAATGAGCCCTTCGCTTTCGACCTGTCGCAGCGCCTCCCGCACGGAAGGGCGGCTCACGCCCATCAAATCGCACAAATCCTTTTCGACCAGCCGCTGGCCGGGAGCGAATTGCCCGCTGGTAATGGCCGTGCGCAACATCTCCACCACCTGGCTACGCACTGGCGCAGCGATGGTCGCGACGCGCATGATGTTGGTTGCCTCGGCCGCGCGACTAAAGGGGGCTGAGATTTTCATTTTTCTTTCCACGCCAAGCGCGCTCCTCAATGCTGCCCACGCTCGAACGTCGTGAGACTCTTGCCTGTCAGCCCACCGGAATGCGCTCGTCGTTAGCTGCGTGGGCAGCTTGCGACATGAACGCATCCTCAATCGCGGCCTTTACATTGACAGTCGATAATCCTGTCTGTCAATCTGACAAGAATAGACTGGAACGGTCCGGCCTTCCGGCGCGCGCGATAACGACGACGCCGGTGATAAAACGGGGAGGACGGCAATGCTTCAGGCCCGCGCCAGCGCATGCTGGCTAAGCAAACGATCACCGCATCGATGGCGGCAACCGGCCTGAGCGCGCCGCCATGCCGGTCGCCCAGGTTGTGGAAAATGTTTTGCAGTCCCTGGCCGCAGGCCTGCTGCTCGGGGCGATCTACGGTCTGATGTGCGTCGGCCTGGCGCTCATCTTCGGCGTGATGCGAGTTATCAACTTTGCCCAGGGCGATTTCATGATGCTCGGCATGTACGCGGCCTATTATTTCTTTGTGGCGCTCGGCGTGAACAGCGTTTTCGGTAATGTCCTCGGTCCGTATGTCGCGGCATTCCTCGCCGGCCCGCTCTTGTTCTTGGTGGGCTATTTCACCCACCAAGTCCTAATTTCGAAAGTGAGCGGGACAAGGACGGCGCAGCTCGAGGGAGAAGGCCATTATGCCCAGCTCATTCTCACACTTGGAATCGCATTGATTTTGCAGAATGCTGGCCAGATCGTGTTCGGGTCTATTCTGGTTTCGGTCCAGACGCCGCTGTCGAGCAGCGCCTGGTCAATCGGGCCTCTCTGGGGCGATTTCGTCGAGATCTTCATCAATCGGGCCCGCGGCATCGCCGCCCTGCTCTCAATTCTTATCATCGGCGGACTAACGGTACTGATCGGCAGCACCCGCCTCGGCAAGGCACTGCGCGCGTCTGCCGACAATCCCACGGCCGCAACATACATGGGCATCGATGTCGACTTCGCCCATCGCATCGCGTTTGCGCTCGGCATCAGCATCACGGCCGTCGCCGGCGGCCTCCTCGCACCGAACTACCCGTTCCACCCTTATGTCGGGCTCGAATACGTCATCATCATGTATGCCGGTGTCGTGCTCGGCGGGCTCGGCAGCATCATTGGCCCGTTCTGGGGCGGCATGACCATCGGGCTCGTACAGCAGCTTTCGACGCTCGTTTTGCCTACGCAATTGCAGAACTCCGCTATTTTTGCCGTCTTCCTCCTCATCGTCTTCTTGCGGCCGCAAGGCTTCTTCGGCCGCATCGTGGAAAGGACGTAGGCGATGTCGGCAGCCCGCTCGTTCCTCCCGATCCTGATCTTCGCCGCCATTTATGCCGCGATCACGGTGGTCATCACTAACTCTTACTACCAGCTGATGATGACGCTGGTGCTCGTCTGGGCGATCTTTGGTCTCTCATGGAACATCCTCAGCGGTTACACCGGCCTCATCTCATTCGGCCACGCCGCCTTCTTTGGCATCGGCGCCTATACGACTGCGCTGGGCCAGATGCATTTCGATCTTTCGCCTTGGCTGCTGATCCCCATCGCAGCAATGTTCGGCGGTGTGGCTGGCGTGCTCATCGGTTTCCCGACCTTCCGCCTCCGTAGCCATTATTTCGCGCTGGCGATGCTGGCCTATCCGCTAGCGGTTCTCTACGTCTTTGAGTGGCTCGGCTACCAGGAAGTCACGCTGCCGATGAAGCGTGAGAATCCTTTCGCCTACATGCAGTTCACCGACCCGCGCATCTACACGCTGATAGCGCTGGGTATGATGATTGTCGTCGTGCTGTTGTCGCGCATGATCGAACGCTCGCGCTTCGGCATGGCGTTGATCGCCATTAAGCAGAACGAAGCCGCAGCGGAAGCGGCCGGAATTAATACGCTGCTCTGGAAATTGCGTGCGATCGCAGTTAGTGGCGCCGTCGCGAGCGCGGCCGGTGCCTTTTATGCCGTCGTCCTGCTGGTGGTTACGCCGGTCTCGGTGTTCGGCATGCTGGTGTCCGCTCAGGCGCTGACGGTGACGATGTTCGGCGGGGTCGGAACGGTGTGGGGGCCGGTAATCGGCTCGGCCATCCTCATCCCGACAGCCGAGATTCTGCACGCCCAATTCGGCGCGCGCTTCCCCGGCATTCAGGGCGTTATTTTCGGCTTCGCGATCGTCGTCGTCATCCTGGCTGCGCCGGAAGGGCTTTTCTGGAAAGGCCAAGAGCTTGTCCGCCGCCGATGGCCGGCTCTGCTGGCCCCACGCAAGTTAAAGCCCGTCGCGCCGGAGCCCGTTGAGCCGGCCCCTGCCCCCTTGATGCGCGAGCTGTTACTCCCGAAGCAACCGCAAAGCGGGCCGCGAGATGTCATCCTGTCTGTGCGCGGACTCTCGCGCAGTTTCGGCGGACTCAAAGCCGTGCAGGACGTGAGCTTCGACGTCGCGCAAGGCTCTATTCTCGGCATCATCGGACCAAACGGTGCAGGCAAGACGACCGCTTTCAATTTGCTCAACGGCTTCCTGCGGCCTGATGCTGGTGAAATCCTTCTCCAGGGCCGTAGCGTGATCGGCTGGACGCCGCATGCAATGTGCAATGCAGGCGTAGGCCGCACCTTTCAGATCATGCGCCCGTTCCCTCGGCTCTCGGTCACCGGCAATACTGTGGTAGGCGCCTTCGTGCATGCAAAAAACGACAGTGAAGCCCGCCAACTCGCCGAGAAAGCGGTTGCACGGGTCGGTCTTTCCGACGTCGCTGACCAATTGGCGATCGAACTGACGACCAAGCAATTGCGGCTCATGGAGCTTGCCCGCGCGCTGGCGGGCCGGCCACGCCTCCTACTACTCGACGAGACGCTAGCGGGATTGGGTTCGACAGAAGTGACCGAGGTGGTTTCCGTCCTCCGCAACCTCGCCAAGGAGGGTATCACGATCGTGATCATCGAACATACGATGCACGCGATGGTCCGTCTGGTCGATCGCTTCCTGGTGCTCGATCACGGCGCCGTACTGGTCGAAGGCGCGCCGGAAGTTATCACTCGCGATCCCCGCGTCATCGAAGCCTATCTCGGCACGAAGTGGAGCGCCCATGCTCAAAGTTGACCGCATCAGCGCGGGCTACTCATCCATCCCCGTCCTCAATGATGTTTCGATCGAGGTCGGTGCGGGCGAATTTGTTTCCGTTGTCGGGCCGAATGGCGCGGGCAAGTCGACCTTGTTCAAGACTATCTCCGGCGTGGTTCAGCCGCGCTCAGGTGCGATCGAGTTCGAGGGTGTCGATCTTCTCAGCGTTCCGCCGAGCCGCCGGCCTCATTTGGGCATCGCTCACGTGCCAGAAGGACGGCAGGTCTTCCCATCGCTCACGGTAATGGAGAACCTCGAAATGGGCGGCTATACGGAGGCCGGCCAACGCGATTGGCGAAAAAACCTCGAACATATTCTTACGCTATTTCCGGTCCTGGCGGAGCGCAGCAAGCAGTTCGCCGGAACGTTGTCTGGCGGCGAGCAGCAGATGCTGGCTATCGGCCGCGGGCTCGCATCGTCGCCGAAGTTACTCATGTTAGATGAGCCATCAATGGGGCTGGCGCCGGCGATCGCCGATTTCATATTCGAGCGCCTCATTGAAATCAGGCGGCAAACCAAACTCACAATTCTTCTGGTCGAGCAAAGGGTCGCAGAAGCGCTCGAGTCCGCTGACCACGGCTATGTGCTCGAAGCCGGGCGAGTTGTGCTTGAAGGAACCAACGAAACGCTGCGTGCGGACGATCGCGTCCGTGCGGCCTACCTTGGTATGTGATCAAGGAAATCAAAAACCCGCACCTGTGCGGATAACGCGGAGGAGACGAAAATGAGAAGCAGGAGACGAGGAATATTTGATCTCGGTCGGCTGCTGTTGCCGGCTGCGCTCGCATTAGGTCTGACCACACCTTCGGTGCAGGCTCAGCAGCCCAAAGAAGTCAAGATTGGGCTGATTGTGCCGCTTTCCGGATTGTATGCACGTCCCGGCGCGGTAATGCGCATGGGCGCTGAAATGGCGGTCGAGCGCATCAATGCGCAAGGCGGTGTGAAGGCACTCGGCGGAGCCAAGCTCAAATTGGTTGTGCTCGATTGCGGCGACACAACCGAGAAGGCCAAAAACGCGGCTCAGCGGATGGTGGCGGAAGAGCCCGACATGGTGGCAGCCAGCGGCGCTTATCTAAGCTCCTTTACCTTGGCAGTGACCGAGGTGACGGAACGGGCGCAATTGCCGATGCTCACCCTGTCATACTCTGACCTCATCACACAGCGCGGTTTCAAATACATCTTCCAAACATCGGCAACTTCGGGTTCACAGGCCGAGCAATCTTTGCCGGTGATAATGGCAACCGCCAAATCCGCCGGCGCCAGCCCAACGACTGTTGCGATCGTCACCGACAATACTGCGGCTTCGGTCTCCTCGGTCAAGCCGATGCGAGAGCATCTGCTCAAGGAGCTTGGCCTGAAGCTGGTTGTTGACGAAACGTTCACACCGCCGCTGGCGGATGCGACGCCGCTGGTGCAGAAGATACGCGCTGCCCGCCCCGATCTGTTCTTCTTCCTGCCGACCGTAATCTCCGACGCCAAGCTCGTTCTCGAAAAGATGAACGAGTTCGGAATGGGAAAGGGCAAGGTTCCGACGATCGCGTTCGGCATCGCCATGTTCGAGCCGGACATGCTCAAGACCATGTCGCCCGACTTGCTGCAGGGAATGATCGGCGCCGTTGGTAGTTGGGGCTCAAAAGGTCACGAAGAACTCATCGCCGAACTCAAGAAGAAGTACAACGAGCCCTGGATGACACAAAATGCGATCTCGACCTACGCGGACATGTTGGTCATCAAAGACGCCCTCGAAAAAGCCGGCAAGGCGGATCGTGAAGCGGTTGCCCAGGCGCTGCGCACGATGGATGGCGGACCGTCGAAATACTATCCGGGTGGCAGCATCAAGTTCGAGCCTGACGGCCGCCGGGTCGGCGCTAGCTTGACCATCATCCAATGGCAGAACGGCGTCCCCGTGACGATCTATCCGTCCGAACTCGCCATGGCAAAGGCGGTCTGGCCAACGAAGTAATCGCGCAACTGCATGGCTGCTCGAAAGCCTTGATGCTCACCCCGGCGGCCTGACCGCAATCGGTCCGGGCCGCCGGAAGCTCCTGTCCCAGCAGCGCTCTATCGCGGGACTTTGCAGTCTGGTTCTAAGAGTTAAGCGTTATGAGCGATTACCCTGGCGCTTCCTGGTTTGCGCGGTACCGCGATCGCGTCAATGCGGATCCCGAGTTGAACGTCATCGGCGATTGGTTGAGTACGACTTTCACCTTGTCGTTCGGCGATAGCCGATACGCGCTCAAGATCGACAAAGGAAAGATCATCGACATTATCACGTCGCCGCGCCTCGATGTGCGGGCGGTCTTCGGATTCAGGGCGCCGGTCGACGTTTGGCAAAAATTCTTAAGTCCTAATCCACCGCCGCTGTTCCACGACTTTTTCGCGATGCTCATGCGCGTTCCGGAGTTCACGCTCGAAGGCGACAGCCTCGCGGCCATGCAGAACGCGCGTGCGCTGCATCGCATGATGAACATCATGCGTGAGACGGGAGCACCCCATGCTTGAGTTCGAACCGATCACCGGGCGCTACATTACCGTCGATATTGCCGGCGAGCGCCACAGGATATTCGTCGAAGAGGCCGGCATTGGGATCCCACTGCTGTGCCTGCATACGGCCGGCAACGACAGCCGGCAGTTTCGCCATATGATGAACGATCCGGCAATCACCAGCCGCTTCCGCGTGGTCGCGTTCGACATGCCCTATCATGGGCGTTCCACGCCACCCGAAGGCTGGTGGTTGAAGAAATTTCGCCTCACGACGAAGTCCTATCTGGAAATTGTTCGATCACTATGGCTCGCGCTCGAACTCGAGCGTCCCGCCGTGCTGGGTTGCTCGATGGGTGGAGCGATCGCGCTGAAACTGGCGGCCGATTATCAGGACGAGATGCGTGGCATTGTCGGCCTCGAAAGTTCGGCCTATGCGCCCGGGCGCTATAACGACTTTCTTCATCACCCCGCAATTCACGGCGGGGAGTTGTGTGCGAGCTATACCTACGGGCTCAATTCGCCTTTCAGTCCGGAAGTGAACCGGCGCGAGAACTGGTGGTACTACAGCCAGTCCGGCCCCGGCGTCTACCAAGGTGACGTCTATTTCTACAGCCTCGATTGGGACGCGCGCGAGGACATCAAGCGAATCGATACGACGAAATGCAAGGTCGCGCTGCTAACGGGCGAATACGACTATTCATGCACCCCGGCAATGACTGAGGCCGTCGCATCGTCAATTCCTGGTGCACGTTACACCCTCATGAAAGGCATGGGTCATTTCCCGATGATCGAGAACTATGCGGATTTTCGGCCCTATCTGCTCGACGCCCTCGATCATGTTTTACCGCGGGCATCGTCCGCGACCGTGCGTCGCGCCTCTGCCCAGTCCGGCGCAACGTAACCATGGGCGGCCAAGCGCTCGTGAATCTAACGACATCGAAACCCACGCAAATGGAGCGAGACAATGGATAAAGCTACGTTCGACCGCGGGCTGGAAATCCGCAAAGCCGTGCTCGGAGCCGAGTTCGTCGAGAATTCGTTCAAGACCGCCGACGATTTCAACCGCCCGATGCAGGAGCTCGCCACTGAATATTGCTGGGGCTACGTCTGGGGCCGCGAAGGCCTGCCACGCAAGACGCGCAGCATGCTCAATCTGGCGATGATCAGCGCACTCAACCGGCCGCATGAATTGAAGATGCACGTCGCCGGCGCGCTACGGAACGGCCTAACGCGCGAGGAGATTTGCGAGGTGTTTCTGCAGGTCGCGATCTACTGCGGCGTTCCCGCTGGCGTCAACTCGTTCCGCACCGCGCGCGAGGTCTTCGCCGAGATTGACAAAAAGAAGTGAGTGGCATTTCGAGCCGCCGGGGGATCCTTCCTTTAGCCCCCGCCAATCACGGGAGGACTAAAGGTGACGCAAAACAAGGGTAGTGTATTCCTAACGGGAGCTGCCGGCGGAATGGGCACGGCGATCGCCCGCGCCTTGGTCAAGGCCGGATATCACGTAATTCTCGCCGACCGCGATGAGAAAAAACTGGCGGTCATCGCCCACGAGCTCGGGCCAAGCGCCGCGGCATTCCCACTCGATGTCACCGACAATGAACGGGTCGATCGCATCCCCGAACTCGTTCCTGAAGCTTTTCGGCCGATCAATGTCCTCATCAATAATGCCGGACATGATATCGGAGGTCGCAAGCGCTTCGACATTGGATCTGCCGATGATTGGTCGGCGATCATCGAAACTAATCTTATCGGCCTGATGCGGGTGACCCGCGCCATTTTGCCCGACATGGTTCGCCGCAACACCGGCGATATCGTCAACATGGGCTCCATCAGCGCCCTACGTCTCGTCCCGGATATGGCGCCCTATAGCGCCAGCAAGGCCGGCATTCATATGTTGACCGACATTATCCGGGGCGAACTCGCCGAAACCGGAATCCGGGTGACCGAGATGATGCCCGGCCTCGCCCGAACCGGCATCATTCTCTCGCGCTACCGCGGGGATCGCGCACAAGAAAAGGCATACTTCGACCAGTTCAAGATGGCACTTGAGCCGGAAGACATTGCCCGCTCGATCATGTTCGCACTCGAGCAGCCCCGGCACGTGCAGGTTGCCCAGATGGTGGTCCTCCCAGTCAACCGGTGGTAGACGCGCAATGTTGCCGAAGCCCCTAAACAAAGGGCTCAATGAGGAAGCCGTGCAAAAGCGGCTGGCCGATCTCGGCGCCGATATCGCAGAGCCCAACCGCGGCCGGCCAGCGGCCATGGCTAATCTGGTAAGGAGCGACGTCGCGCGATTGACGCTAATTCTCGGCATAGTGCCAGAAGCGGTCATGTGGGATCTAGTGGACCGGCGTCATACACCCAGGTGTGCCCGCTGTTCGAGCTTGGATTGATCACGAATTCGGATGCGTGTGCGCTCAAGCACAATCGCTCCATCGCGTTCAAGATCCTTCAACACGCGCTGTACGACCTCGCGCACGGAGCCTACCATGGACGCGATTTCCTGGTGCGTAATACGCGCACAGGCTTCCGGCGCCTGCTCGACGATGTGCTCGTGCTGGCCCATACAGCCGAGAAGCAGCCGCGCCACCCGGGTCGTAACGTCTCGCAATGCCAAATCTTCAACGACGCTGCCGAGCGTTCGCTGACGCGACGACAAAAGCTTCAGGGCGGCTTTAGCAATCAGGGGGTGGCGGTCGATGAGCGCTGCCATGTTTGCTTTCGGAATAAAGCCGACGGTGGTGGGGCCGACAGCCACCGCACCATCCGAATTCGGCCCGCCGTCGAACACGGCAACGTCGTTGAAGGTTGCTCCCGGGCCGAGGACGCGGAGCACGTGTTCGCGTCCTTCGGTTGATCCTCTGATCAGGCGAACCTGTCCCTGGATGACGAAGTAGAGGCCCTCGCACGGCTTTCCCTCGGCGAGAACCGTCTCACCCGGCGCCAAGGTACGACGCCGTATGGTGCGCCCAATCTCCATGAGCGTCCGGCTGTCCAGTCCAGCGAAGTAGGGAATCTGGCCCAGCAGATCGCCGGGCAGTGTCGCTATTCCAGCACGCGCGGTCACCGTCTGCTTCCTCTGGGCCGGATTTTCTTGCCTTTCAGCGACTTAAGTCGCTGCGAACCAAGCTTGTCCGGGCCATGTTTCAAACAGGCAATGTTTCACTCATTGAGGAGAACTTACATGATCAAGATCAAAATGCTGGCGGCCTCCGTCCTTGCGGCCGGACTGCTGTTTGGCTCGCAAAGTGCGCGAGCCCACTGCGATTCTATCGACGGGCCGGTAGCCAAGGCCGCACTGGCGGCTCTTGATACCGGCAACGTCAATCTGGCGCTGCCCTACGCTCCGACTACGTTCGAAAGCGAAATCAAGGCCGCATTTGCACAATCGTTGAAGGTCCGCGCACTCGGGCCGGAAGCCAGGACGCTCGCCGACCGCGCCTTCATTGAGACAACCGTGCGGCTGCACCGGGCCGGAGAAGGCGCCGCCTATACGGGGCTAAAGCCTGCCGGGATCGATTATGGACCTGCCATCCCGGCCGCGGAACGCGCCATCGGGACCGGAAACTTGGCACAGGTCAAAGCGCTGCTCGCCGAAGAGGTGGATCATGCCCTGCACGCCCGGTTCGCCCAAGTGCTGGAGACGAAGAAAGGCGTGAAGGAGCCGAAAGCGGCAAAAGATGTTCCCGCTGCACGTGAGCGCGTCAGCGCCGAGCTCGGCTTCGTGACTTATGTCGAAGGGTTGCGCCAGGCGACGCACGGCGCTTCCGGCCACGAGCACAAGGAGTAAGACAACCAAAAGCCGGCGCCGAGACGGCGCCGGCCTTCACCAAAGGAGAGTGCAATGAAGTTCGAAATCCCGAAACCAATGAAAATTGAGCATGACGAACTACATGCCGATCTCGTCAAGGCGACCAAGGCGGGCGGGCAAACTGGGGAAGCAGCCAAGGCAGTGGCGAAGGTGCTGCATAGTCACTTTGTTAAAGAAGAGGAATATGCGTTGCCTCCGCTCGGCCTCCTGGTTGCGCTGTCCGAAGGAAAATTCGAGACGGGCATGACCGAGGTGCTCAAAATGACGGACAAGCTCGAAGCGGAGTTGCCGACCATGCTTTCCGAGCACAAAGATATTGTTGCGGCATTAAAGAAGCTCGTCGACGCTGCAAGAATTGAAGACAAGCCAGAAGTTGTGCATTTTGCCGAAAAGCTGATGCTCCACGCCCAGACTGAGGAGCAAGTGGCCTATCCGACTGCGCTCTTGATCGGCCGTTATCTGAAATCGAAACTTGCTGCCTGACGGCTGGCTGATGCAGCAAATTCTGACTGCGCCCCGACTCCCAAAGGACGCTTGTTGCTCGGTAGACTGTCTCGACGGGGAGAGTTCACTATGATTGCAGTCATTTTCGAAGTCTGGCCTTCCGATGGCCGCAAGGGCGATTACCTTGAAATTGCAGCCTCGTTGCGCGCCGATCTAAATAACATCGACGGTTTCATTTCTGTCGAGCGATTCCAGAGCCTCGCTGACCCGAAAAAGTTACTGTCACTGTCATTTTGGCGTGATGAAGAAGCCGTCAAGAAATGGCGCAACCATTCCAGCCACCGCAAGAGCCAAATACAGGGACGGGCTGGTGTCTTCGCCGACTACCGCCTGCGTATCGCAGGCGTCAGCCGCGACTACGGCATAACGGATCGCGCAGAGGCACCTGACGATTCGCGCAAAATCCATGATCCGCAGCGGTCGATGTGAATGCTGAAATTACAAGACGACATCGTCATTTGCCGCATGTCCGCCTTGAGTACTAGCGGACATGGCGCCTCGTCCGTGCCAGTCCGCCTTGTCCCCGAAAGCGGATATTCGTGGCCCAGGGCCGGCCGGCTCACACCCCCCTCGCCCGCAAAACCGACTCGATCGATATCCGCGACCAGGGCGCCGTGCGATCGCGGAACGCCGCGTAGGACGCATGCACCTTGCCGGTCGCCGCGTTTTTCCCGGCGAGTTCGCCGAGCACGTCGGTTGCCTGCTTGCGGGCGGCAGAGATCAGATCCTCGGGGAACGCCGCGAGCTTCACCTTGTGCTCGTCCACTAGCGCCGCGAGCGCCTGCGCGTTGAGCCGTTCCATCTCGGCCAGCGCATAGTTCGCTTCTGTCGCGCAGGCATGCGCGATGATCGCCTTGAGCTCGTCGGACAGCGCGTTCCAGGCTTTCAATGCCACGATGCATTCGCCGGTGCCGTTCGGCTTGTTGAAGCCGGGATAGTAGTAGAACGGCGCGACACGATAGAGCCCGAGAGCGATGTCGGTGCCCGGCCCAACGAATTCGGCGCCGTCGATGACGCCCGATTGCAGACTCATCAAAATTTCCGCCGGCGGCGTGGTCTGCGGCGTGACGCCAAGGCGGCGGTAGACCTCGCCGCCGAGACCGAGCGTGCGCAGCTTGAGGCCGCGCAGGTCCGCCAGGCTTTTCACCTCGCGGCGGAACCAGCCGCCCATGCAGACACCAGTATTGCCGCCCATGAACGGCTTCACGCCGAACGGCGCGTAAAGCTCATCCCACAGTGCCTGTCCGCCGCCGGCATCGATCCACGCGACATGCTCGCCCGGCGTGAGCCCGAACGGCACCGTGGTGAAAAAGGCCGCCGCCGACATCTTGCCCTGCCAGTAGAACGAAGCGGTGTGGCCGATATCCGCGACGCCATTGCCGACGGCGTCCAGCACCTCGAAGGCGGGGACAACTTCGCCCGCGGCATACACGGCGATGTCGAGCCTGCCGCCCGACAATGCACGCACGCGGTCCGCGATGCGCTCGGCCGACATTCCGGGCCCGGGCAATCGCTTCGGCCAGGACGTGACCATGCGCCATTTTTGTGTTTGCGCCCGCGCAACCGAAGGCGCCGAAAGAACACCGACGGCGGCGGTTGACGCCTGAATAAGGTTCCTGCGCGTGACGCTTTTCATTTGTCTACTCCTCTTCACTTTCTGAACTTCTCCGATGCCGCCGCATACTCGGTTCACCTCTCCCATAGGGAGAGGTCGCCGAGCGAAGCGACGCGGGTGAGGGGTTACGGGCTATCGAAAGTCCCGAACCCCCTCACCCCAACCCTCTCCCCAATGGGAGAGAGGGAGCTGCGCCGAAGTCATTTGCATCTCCCGAATTCAACTAGAACCTTTTCCATTCGCGCGAACATTCACCACGTGTGATGAAAATGATGCAGCGGGCCGTGCCCATGGCCGACGTGCAATGTGTCGGCCGCAGCAATAGCTGCGGTGACATACGTTTTCGCGTCGCGTACCGCTGTCTTGAGATCGAGGTCTTTGGCGAGGCCGGCGGCGATGGCCGACGACAACGTGCAGCCGGTGCCGTGGGTATTCCCGGTGGCGATGCGCCTGGCGGCAAGGCGCACCACCTCGCCCTGCCCTATCAAAAGATCGACGCTTTCATCGCCGGTGCCGTGACCGCCTTTGATCAGGACATTGCGCGCGCCGAGCGCCAGCAATTCACGCGCCTGGATTTCCATTTCCTGTTCGTTGCGCGCAAGGCTCGCGCCGGTGAGCGCGGCGGCTTCCGGAAGATTGGGCGTTATCACCAGTGCGCGTGGGACGAGCGTCTTGCGAAGCGCCTCAACGGCGGAATCGGCGAGCAGCCGGTCGCCGGACGTCGCAACCATCACCGGATCGAGCACGATGTTCCTTGCGCGATACCGGTCGAGGCCCTGCACCACCGCTTCGATCGTGGCGGCTTGCGATAGCATGCCGATCTTCACGGCCGCAACGTCGAGATCGCTGAACACCGCATCGATTTGCGCCTTGACGAAGCCGGCCGGCACGTCGTGGATAGCGTTGACACCTTTCGTATTCTGCGCCGTCAGCGCCGTGATGACCGATGCGCCGTAGACACCCAACGCTGCAAAAGTCTTGAGATCGGCCTGGATGCCGGCGCCGGCGCTCGAATCCGAACCAGCAATGGTGACGGCGATCGCGGTCATGGCGCCCCTCGGCGCGCCAGCGCGCCATCGACGACCGCGCGCAATTCTTGCGCGGCTTTTTCCGGATCGGGCGCAAGCGACAGCGCCGAGATAACCGCTACGCCGTCTGCGCCGGCGGAGATCACGTCGGCGGCGTTGCCGGCATTGATGCCGGCGATCGCGCAGATCGGAAAGCCGGACTTGCGCGCGTGGATCACCTCGACGATGCGACGAAGGCCGGTGAGGCCGATGGGCGTCGACGTGTTGTCCTTGGAGGTGGTGCCGTAAACGCCTCCGATGGCGACATAATCGAGCAAAGCGAGCGGGGCTGCTTCCGCCTGCTGCACCGTCTTGACGCTCAGACCGATGATAGCGCGGCGGCCGAGCAGGAGCCGCGCATCGGCCGCTGCCATATCGTCCTGGCCGATGTGGACGCCGTCGGCTTCGGCCGCGAGCGCGACATCGACGCGATCGTTGACGAGCAGCGGAATGCCCCTGGGCTCGACAACCTCACGCAAGGCGCGCGCCTCCTCGACCATAGCGCGGGTCGACCCGTGCTTGTCGCGCAGCTGCACCAGCGTCGCGCTACCTGCGATGCGGGCGGCGAGATCGGGGAGCGTGCGGCCACCGGCGACCGCGGGGTCGACAAGTGCGTAAAGCCTGAGATTGACGTCCATCAGCTTACCTTTGCTCGTGCGATGAGCGCGGACCCATCGAGATTGTAGAGCGCATCGACGATCGCAGCCGCAAAGCTGCCCGGCCCGGCTGCTTTTTCAGCCGCCAGTTCGCCGGCGACGCCGATGATCACCAGCGCGGCGGCGGTCGCGCGGAATGCGTCGGGCTCAACCGCCAGACACGCCGCAACCAGCGCCGAGCCGGCGCAGCCCATGGCCGTCACCTTGGCCATCAGCGGGTGTCCATTGGCGATGGCCGCAACGCGCTCACCGTCGGTAACGAGATCGGTTTCGCCCGAAAGCCCGACGACGATTCCGTTGGCGCGCGCGTAGGCAACCGCGGCATCGCGCGACGGTGTATTGCCCGCGAGCGCGGAAAACTCGGCATGGTTGAGGCGCACGACCGACGGCCGGCGGCCGATCAGGTCACGCGCGAAGGCGGCGCGCGACGGAGCGCGGTCGACGAATACGGGATCGAGCACCCACGGCAATTTGTGCGCGGCGGCCGTTTCCACCGCGATTTCGGTCGCCTGCCGCCGTTCGCGATCGAAAGTGCCGAGATTGACCAGAAGCCCCTGCGCGCCGGCAACGAACGGGCCGATCTCCTCCGCCGACAACGTCATCGAGGGAACGCAGCCGGCGGCGAGCAGCACATTGGCGGTGAAATTCTGCGCGACGGCATTGGTAATGCAGTGGACGCGCAGACTGCGCGCACGCAGGCGCGCAAGAATATCGGGCGCGGATTGCGCCACGCTATCGCGCGATGTTGCTTGCGGGTGATGCATCTCTGGTCCCTCCGCCGGCATGACCCGGATCAGGTTCGTTGGGTTGGCCTGGATTGGCCTCTCAGTCCGGAAGCACCGGACACCCCACGAGATTGCTGGCTCATACCTATTCCGCGGCTGCGCGCAACGCAAGCCGCCTTGCAAGAACCCGCTGTTTTTGGGATTGGTTGGTCCGCTCGTCCCCGCGAAAGCGGGGACCCAGGGGCGAAAGCACTGAGACTTGCAATCCGGGCCCTGGATTCCCGCTTGCGCGGGAATGAACGGAATGTGAGACGACGCGATTGAAATAGGCGCCTGGAGGCACGTGATGACCCCGTTTTTCGTCCAGATCAAATGTGAGCTCGGCAAGTCCTACCAGGTCGCCAACGCGCTGGCCGAAGCCGAGATCGCCTCCGAGATCTATTCGACCGCGGGCGACTACGACCTGCTGGTGAAATTCTACGTCGATGCCGGAACCGATATCGGCCATTTCGTCAACGAAAAGGTGCAGTGCATTCCCGGCATCAAGGACACGCACACCATCATCACCTTCAAGGCGTTTCAGACCTGACGCCCGGCCGAAGGCTCGCTGCCGTTCGCCACCTCGCCTAAGTTTCGGAGCCGGACATGCGGCGCTGGAGCCGCGCCATGCCGTCAATCCAGCGATCGCGATCTTCCATTTTCTTCCGAACGTAACCCTGCACCTCGGCATGGGGCAGGATCAGGAAGGTCTCAATCTTAAGGCCCTGGATTGCGGCCTGCGCCACTTGTTCTGCCGACAAGATGCCGTCTTCGGATTGCGGCCCCGAAGGCAGGCCGCGGAGTAGCGGCGTGTCCACGGCCTGCGGACAAAGAATCGATACTTTGATTCCATCGTCTTTGTGAGCGATCGCAACATTCTCGGCAAAGCCGACCGCGGCGTGTTTCGTCGTCGAGTAAATTGCGCTTCCAATTTGACTGAGCAGACCTGCAGCCGACACGGTGTTGAGCAGATAGCCGCCGCCGCGCGCTTTCATGCGTGGAATGAGGTGACGCGCAGCATAGACATGCCCCATGACATTGACAGACCAGGCTCGCTGCCAAAGTTCGTTAGGGCCTGCCGCTGCATTTTCCACGCGCGAAGAGAACCCGAGCGCGACGCCTGCATTTGAGCAAAATAGGTCAATCGGTCCGAACTGGGACTCGGTTTTTTCGATGAGTGAGCCGACATGCGCTTCCTGTGCCACATCACAGAGTGATGCGGCGCCGCCGATCCCGGCCGCCACTGTCTCGGCAGCCTGCGGATCGATGTCCGCAACGATCACTTTCTTCGCGCCGGCCCGGTGAATTGCCTCGCAGAGGGCGCGGCCAATTCCGCTGCCTCCTCCGGTTACGACGACGATCTTGCCGGACAATTCCATTTCAGACCTATGTCGCGCTTTAGCGCCATCCTCGTTCAGCTTGCTCGAAAAAGAGCCAACCCGAGACTGTTGCTTTCTTTGCGGCCTCGTCGATTTCCACCAGATAATTGTGCAACTCGGGACACAGATCCATCCGGCAACGCAGCCTGTCGCCAGAATAAGTCAACACGGCCGAAATCCGGATTTCATATTTCTTGCGGCCCTGCGTCTCAACGCTACGACCATCAAGTTTTTGCCATGAGACCGTCGTGTGTGGAGTCAGAAAGGCGGAATTGAGCAATTGTTCAATCTTGGCCCGCATTTCATCTGCCGAAGGTTCGCAGCTTTCATGCCCAGGGCCGCAGACGGCATGCCCGGGCGACGAAAGCGCGAGCATTATGACGCTGATGATTATTGCCGACCGCAGGAAGCTGCGCATTGTGCAAAGTCCCCAGTGCATATCTTGATACGCGATGCCTTACGCCGCTGTCGCCGGCCCTTCCGCCTCGCGGGCGCGCTGGAGACCGAGCTGCCGCTCGCGCCAGATCACGAACAGGCCCGCGCCGGCGACGATCGCCGCGCCCAGATAGACCAGCGTGTCGGGCAATTCGCCGAACAGCCAGTAGCCGAGCAGCAGCGCCCACAGCATCGACGAATAATCGAACGGCGCCACCACCGAAGCGGCGGCAAAACGATAGCTTTCGGTCAGCAGGATGTGCGCAAGGCCGCCAAGGATGCCGAGCGCAATCAGCGCGGTCAGCTCGCGCCCTGTGGGAGAATGCCAGGCGAACGGCAGCGTCAGCGCACCGGCGATGGCGCAGACCAGCGAGAAATAGAATACGATGGACGACGTCGTTTCAGTCTGCGTGAGCCGGCGGGTCTGGATCACGGTGCCGGCATTGCAGAACGCCGAGGTGAGCGCGAGCACCGAGCCGACCGCCGCGACCGCGCCGGCAGCCCCGGCATAGGCGCCAATGTCGAAATGCGGGATCAGCATCACGATCACGCCGGCGAAACCGATCGCCACCGCCGACCAGCGATAGACGCGCACGCGCTCCTTCAGCACGACGGCGGCAAGCGCCACGGTGATGAGCGGCGACGCGAATGAAATCGCCGTTGCATCGGCGAGCGGCAGCCGCGTCAGCGCCGAAAAGTTCGTGAACATGCCGCAAACGCTGAGCATGCCGCGGCCGAGCTGGCCGAGCGGGCGGCCCGTGCGTACCGCGGAGGCGAGTTCGCCACGCAAGGCATAGATCACCACCACGGGGAGAATGGCGAAGGCGCTGCGGAAGAACACCATCTGCCCGACTGGCGCGACGTCGCCCAACTGGCGCACCAAAGCCGACATGGCGGCAAACAACAGCGCGGAAATCAGCTTGAGCCCGATAGCCTTGAACGGATGCATAGGCGGTCCGACGATTCGCCCATGCATACGTCAAATATCGGCAGCGCGCACTACTTCGGCGAGGGCAGCGACTTGAGATAGACCGCAATGGCCTCACGCTCGGCCGCGCTCAACTGTCTCGTGTTGGACACGACCTCCACCATCGGGCCGCCGACCCGGTCGGCATCCGGCGTCATGCCGGTGTCGAGCGTCTCGACGAAATCCTCGACTTTCCAGTCGTGAAGCTTGCCCTGCGTGATGTCGGGGACGCCGCCCTGCCCTGTCAGCAATTGACCGCCGGTGAAACGCCTGCTGCCGATGATGGCGCCGAACACATTGCGCGGTGAGTGGCATTCGGCGCAGTGGCCGGGGCCGTTCACGAGATAGGCCCCGCGATTCCATTGTGCCGGTTGCGCGGGATCGGGCGTAAACGGCTTGCCATCGAGAAACAGGAGCTTCCACACACCGAGCGTACGCCGGATGTTGAATGGAAATGACAGGTCGTGGTCGCGCACTCTGCCGGAAATCGCCGGCAAGGTTTTCAGGTAGGCGAACAAGTCGCGCAAGTCATCGACGCGCATCCGCTGATACGACGTGTAGGGCAGCGCCGGATAGAGATGCTCGCCGGCGGGAGATGTTCCTTTGGTCATGGCGGTGACGAATTCTGCTTCGCTCCAGCCGCCGATGCCGTCCTTTGTGTCCGGCGAAATGTTCGGCACATAGAAGACGCCGAACGGCGAATTGAGCGCAAGGCCTCCGCCGAGCTGCGTGGCGTCCTTCTGCCGCGGCACGGCGTGACACGACGAGCAGCCGCCGATCAGGAACATGATGCGGCCGTTGGCAAGATCCGGCCTATGCGGCGCAAGCGCGCTCGCCGGAATCGTCTCGGGCGCGGTGAAGAGCAACAGCGCCGCCGCGCCAAGAACGGCGGCGAGTACGGCCGCGGCAATCGCGACAGCAGCAAACTTGCGGAGCATCCGGCTGGTCCCGCGGTCGTTGTGATTCGATGTTAGCAATGATTGGTGCGATTTGCCCGCAACCTGGACGCTATGGACGGTGGGGAAGGACCGCCGCGATGAGCCCGTCCCTTTTGCTCTATTGGCGGCCGAGGCGGTACTCCTTGTGGCAGGTGTCGCAGGCGTTTCCCACGACGGGAATGGCGGCGCGCAATCCGTCCAGCGACGCTTTGGCCTTGTCGCGGTTTTCCGCGACCGCTTTGGCGAAGCCCGCAGCCTTGGCGTCGAAGTCGGCTTTCGTGATCCAGATCTTCGGCGCGGCGCGCGTCTTCTCTCCGGTCTTCGAATTGTCCGGGAACAGGCCTGGCAATTTCTGTGCGGTGTCGGCCCATTGCACGAAGGCGGCGTCGACCTTGGCCGCGTCGAACGGAATTTGACCGCGCATCATCCGCACGACAATCACGGCATTGTCGTTATTCTCTTTCATCAGCGCCTTCCGCCCCGCGATCGGATCAGACTGCGCTATCACCGCGCCTGCTCCGAACACGATTAAGATCGCTGCGAGGGCCGCTCCTAAAGTTCTGGTCATTGGTAGTTTTCTCACTTATTTCCCGGCATTTGCCGATCTGACAAACACTTGGTCTATAAGCGTTATTCCGCCTCGACCAATCTCTATTAGAGCTTCGATCACGAATTCGTGATTGGTCCCAGCCTAGTCCGCCGCTGGTTTTTGGGTGGCTTGGATGGCCTCCCAAACGTGCAACGGAGTTGCCGGCATGTCGATATGGCGGATACGACGGCTTCGCCAGAGCGCATCGACTATTGCGTTAATAACCGCCGGGCACGAGCCGATGGCACCCGCTTCGCCCGCACCTTTAACGCCCAGCGGATTAGTCTCGCAGCGCACGTTGCGTGTCTCGAACACAAAATCCGGCGCGTGCTCCGCGCGCGGCATGGCGTAGTCCATGAAACTCGCGCTGAGCAGCTGACCAGACGCAGGATCATAGACGGTGTCTTCCATCAGCGCCTGACCTATTCCTTGTACGGCGCCGCCATGCACCTGCCCCGCAAGCAGCAGCGGGTTGAGCGTGGCGCCGAAATCGTCGACAATGACGTAATTGACGATGTTCGTTGCGCCTGTATCGGGATCGATTTCGACTTCTGCGATATGGGTGCCGTTCGGATAAGTCGGCGGCTCGACACTAAATTCTTTTGCCGCGCGCAATTTCTCGGGCGTCGCGCCCGGATGCGCCGCAAGTTCGGCGAACGCGATGACGCGATCGGTGCCGGCAACACGCACCGCACCGTCCGAAATTTCCAGATCGCCCGGCGACGCTTCGAGCGCATCGGCCGCAATCTCCTTGATTTGCTCAGCCAGCGTTGTGGCCGCGCGATCGACTGAAACTCCGCCAACGGGAATGGAACTCGATCCGCCGGTGCCAGCTCCGCTCCTGATGCGGTCGGTGTCACCCTGAACCACGCGCACACGGTCAGGCGGAAGATCGAGCCGCTCGGCAATAAGTTGCGCGTAGGACGTGGCATGACCCTGGCCGGTCGATTGCGAACCGATCAGCAGCGTCACTCCTCCGTCGCGGTCCAAGGTAAGTGTCGCAGTTTCTGGGCCGTTATTGCCGCAAGCCTCAATGTAAGTGGCGATGCCAATGCCGCGCAGCTTGCCTGCGCGCCGGGATTCGGCAGCACGCTTGTTGAAGCCGTCCCAGTCCGCGAGCTCCTGCGCTCGCGCGAGTGTGCCGGCGAAATCGCCCGAGTCATAAACCTTGCCGGTCGGCGTCTTGTACGGCAGCGCTTTCGGCTTGATCAGGTTTTTCCGGCGCAGCACATCGGGCGCCATGCCGAGATCGTGCGCGGCCGCGTCGACTGCTCGTTCGATCAGATAGGACGCCTCCGGCCGGCCGGCACCGCGATAGGCATCAACCGGAACGGTGTTGGTATAGGCTGCGCGCAGCCTTATGTGTGCGGCCGGAATATCATAGGCGCCCGTCGCCATACCGACGCCGAGCCAGGGGATATAAGGTGCATAGCAAGACAGATACGCTCCCATGTCGGCGATGATGTCGAGCTCAAGCGCAAGGAATCGCCCCTTCTCGTCGATCGCCAGCCGTGCGGTGGAAATATTGTCGCGGCCGTGGCTGTCGCCGAGAAAATGTTCGCTGCGTTCACAGACCCACTTGACCGGCCTGCGCAGCCGTTCAGCCGCGACAGCAGCCAGCGCATATTCGCGGTAGGGAAACAGCTTGGTGCCGAAGCCACCGCCCACATCGGGCGTCACCACCCGCATCTTTTCCGGCGGCAGTTTCATCACGGCGCCGCCGATGATGTCGCGGATGATGTGGCTGCCTTGGCTGCCAAGCGTGAGCGTGTAGCGATCGCCGTCGTACTCGGCGACAACGCCGCGGGTGTCGAGATAATTGGTGACCAGCCGTTGATTGACGATGGTCAGTTCGACGGTATGTGCCGCTTTGCCGAAGGCCTCTTTAGTCGAGCCGGCGTCACCGGCCTCGGTTTCGAAAGCGAGATTGTTCGGTCGATCCGACCACACTTTTGGCGCACCGGCCTTGAGCGCGGCGACAGCACCGATCACGTGCGGCAGCTCCTGCCAGTCAACTGCAAGAGCCTCTGCTGCATCTTTCGCAAGGTCGACGCTGTCGGCCACCACAAAGGCAATGGCATCGCCAACATGCCGCACCACGTCCTTCGCGAGGATCGGATAGTCCGGGACTTTGATGTCTACGTCGGGAAGGACACCGGGCGTCGGCAGTGGGCCCAGCGTGGAAATATCGGCGGCGGTCAGCACCAGTCGCAGACCGCGCATCGCCCGTACTTTTTCGAGATCGTGAATCCGGAAACGCGCGTGCGCGTGCGGCGAGCGCACCATCACAGCGTGCAGCGGGTTGCCTGGCGCAACGTCGGCGATATAGCGCCCTGCCCCGCGCAGGAGCGGATCATCTTCTTTGCGGGTGAGCGGCTGTCCAAAACCGAATTTCATCGTCATTTTGCAGCCGCCGTATGCGAGAGAATGGAGCTATTTGGCGTGCCGCTGGGACCGACGGCGACGCGCAGAAAGGTGCAGCGCTAGCCAGCGCGAGACAACATAGAACACGGGCGTAAAGATCAGGCCGAATGTGGTGACGCCGATCATACCCGAAAACACTGCGGTGCCCAGTGTCTGCCGAAGTTCTGCGCCGGCGCCGATGGCCCAGACTAGCGGCGTCACGCCGAGGATGAAGGCAAAGGACGTCATCAGGATCGGCCGAAGCCGCAAGTGCGCCGCCTCGACTGCAGCGTCGAAACGATCACGGCCGCCGTCCTCGAGTTGTTTGGCAAACTCGATGATCAGAATAGCGTTTTTGGCTGCGAGGCCGATCAAGACGACGAAGCCGACCTGGGTGAGAATGTTATTATCCTGACCGCGCAGCACCACGCCTACGATCGATGCAATCAAGCACATCGGCACGATCATGATGACAGCGAAAGGCAGCGTCAGGCTCTCGAACTGGGCCGCCAGCACGAGAAACACGAACACCACCGCCAGCACGAAGGCAAACGTCGCGGTACTGCCTGCGCGGATTTGCTGGAAGGCGAGTGTCGTCCATTCATAGGAAAATCCTTGCGGCAATGTCTCGGCCGCCAGCTGCTCCATAATCTTGATCGCCTGCCCCTGGCTATAGCCGGGCGCTGCCGCACCATCCAGTTCGGCGGCCGGATACAGATTATAACGCGGCACCCGGTAAGGGGCCGTGACTGTGCGCACCGTGGTGAAAGCTCCAAGCGGTACCGTGTCGCCTATATTATTGCGCACGCGGATTTTCAGAACGTCGCTGGTGTCGCTGCGGTTCTCGCTACGCGCCTGGGCGACGACGCGATACGTGCGGCCAAACAGGTTGAAGTCATTGACATAGGATGAGCCGAGATAGATCTGGAGCGCTGCGAACACGTCGGGCACATTGATGCCGAGCAGTTGCGCCTTGGTGCGGTCGATGTCGAGGTAGAGCTGTGGTGTCGTGTTTTCGAACAGAGAAAATACCTGCTGCAGACCTGGGGTCTGCGCCGCCCTCCCCATCATCGCGTAAACCACGCCTTGCAAGGCCTGCGAACCGCGGCCAGCGCGATCTTCGACCATCATGCGAAAACCGCCGGCATTGCCAATGCCGGCGACCGGCGGCGGCGCCGCGACGAAAATCAGGCCATCATGAATAGCCGACAGGCGCTGAAACAGCTGCCCCTGGATCGCAGCGGCCGACTGGCGCGGATCCTGCGCACGTTTCTCGAAAGGATCGAGGGTCACGAAAACTGCACCAGCGTTGGGTGCATTGCTGAAAGTCGCACCTGAGAAGCCGACAATGTTCACGGCATGCGCAATCCCGGGTACTGACAGCGCAATCTCGACCGCCTTGCGATTGACTTCGTCGGTGCGCGCGAGCGAAGCCGCCGGGGGGAGCTGTGTGACGATGATGAGATAGCCACGGTCGAGTTGAGGAATAAAGCCGATCGGCGTCTTGCGGAATTCGTTCAAGCCGAAGGCGATCACACCGGCATAGACCACAAGCATGAGCACCGCGATGCGCACCAGCTTTGCGGAAAGCTTGCCATAGCCATGCGTGAGCATGTCGAAATACCGATTGAAGGTATTAAAGAATCCGTGGATCGGCTTGCTCCACCAGTGTCCGTCCTCGATCTCGCGATGCGGCTTGAGCAGGAGCGCGCACAGCGCCGGTGACAGCGTCAGCGACACGATCAACGAGATGATGGTGGCGCCGGCTATGGTCAGCGCGAATTGCCGGTAGAATTGGCCGGATATGCCTGTGATGAAGGCCGACGGAATAAACACGGATGACAGCACCAGGGCGATGGCGATCAGCGCGGCGCCCACTTCATCCATGCTTTTGATCGCGGCGTCGTGCGGGCTCAAGCCGGTCTCGATATTGCGTTCGACGTTCTCCACCACGACGATGGCGTCGTCGACAACAATACCAATCGCCAGTACGAGGCCGAATAGTGACAGGTTGTTCAGCGTAAAGCCGAACAACCCCATGAAAAAGAAGGTGCCGATCAGCGACACCGGAATCGCGACGATCGGAATGATCGCTGCACGCCACGTTTGCAGGAAAAGGATGACCACCAGCACGACGAGTATGATTGCCTCGCCGATCGTAGATTCGACTGCATCCACTGATTGCTGAATGAACTGGGTTGGATTGTAGACGATGTCGTATTTGAGGCCGGGCGGGAAACGCTTGGCCAATTCGTCCATCGTACTCTGGATCACCTTTGCGGTCGCTAGCGCGTTCGAGCCGGGCCGTTGAAAAACGCCGAGTGCGATAGCTGGATTGCGATCGAGGTAGGAATTCGTGGAATAGTCCTGCGCTGCAAGCTCAACTGTTGCGATATCTTTTACCCGCACAACGGCGGTCGGCGTCTGCTTGATGACGATGTTGCTAAACTCTTCAGTGCTGGTGAGCCGCCCGAGCGTTTGCACCGAAATTTGGAATGCGCCAGGCTTGTCGACCGGCGGCTGATTAAGCACACCAGACGCAACCTGTACGTTCTGGCCTTGCAGCGCGAGCACCACATCGTTTGCGGTAAGGCCGAGTGATTGCAACCGGTCGGGATCGAGCCAAGCCCGCATCGCGTAGTCGCGGCTACCGAAAACGGTGATCGATCCTACGCCATCGACGCGAGTCAACGTATCGGTGATTTCGATGGTGGCGTAGTTGGAAATGAACAGGGTATCTCGCGACTTGTCCGGAGAATACAGGTGCACGACCATCATCAGGTCGGGCGAACTCTTGTTGACGGTGACACCGATATTGCGCACATCCGCCGGCAATCGCGGTTGTGCGATGGCGACACGGTTCTGCACCTGCACCTGCGCGATATCGAGGTTGGTGCCGATATCGAAGCTTACCGAAATCGAGAAACGGCCGTCGCCGGTTGAATTCGACGACAGATAGATCATGTTCTCGACGCCGTTGATTTGCTGCTCGATCGGCGTCACCACCGTGGCAGCTACGACGTCGGCGCTCGCGCCAGGATACTGGCCTGTTACGGTGATCGTCGGCGGTGCGATCTCCGGATATTGCGCAACCGGCAGGCGGAAAAACGCTACGCCGCCAAGGATCACGAAAACGATCGAGACCACGGAGGCGAAAATCGGCCGGTCGATGAAAAAATGCGAGATGCGCATGGGCTTGTTTTGCCCCGCCTACTTGGCCTGTGGCGGCGCGCCAGCCGCTCCGACTGGCGCTGCAGGCTTGGCGCCCTGCTCCTCCGGCCGCACTTTCTGGCCAGGTCGCGCCTGCATTAATCCGCTGACCACGATGCGATCGTCCGGGCTGATACCGTCCTTGATGACGCGCAGGTTATCCGACGTCAGCTGGCCGAGTGTTACGTATTTCGGCCGGGCAGTGTCCTGCGCGTCGATGACAATCACAAATCTACGTGCCTGCTCAGTACCGATCGCGGCGTCTGGGACGAGCAGACCCTCGTAAGGGGACGATCCCGGTACACGCACCCGAGCGAACATTCCGGGGGTTAGTACGCCATTGGGATTATCAAACACAGCACGACCACGGATGGTACCGGTCGACCGGTCGATCACGTTGTCGACGAAATCCATGCGGCCTTTGTGCTCGAAATCATTCTCGTCGATCAGCTTAAGTGCGACAGGCACGCTCGCGTTGCGACTGGCGACATCTTGTCCGCCGTTCTTGGCGAGCCGCTCATAGCGCAGATAAGATGCTTCATCGAAGGTGAATTCGAAATAGATCGGATCGGTCGAGACAATTGTGGCGAGCAGCGTTGTGTTGCCGCCGGTGCCACCGGTGACAAGATTGCCCGGTGAGACGCGCCGGTCCCCGATGCGGCCATTCACGGGTGCGCGCAGCTCGGTGAATTCCATATCGAGTTCGGCCTGGCGTACAGCTGCTTCATTATTGCTGACCGAGGCCTTCGCATTACGGAAGGCTTGCGCACGCTGCTCGAAGGTCTGATCGGTGATGGTCTTGTCGCGCACAAGCTGCTGGCCGCGCGTGTAGTCGGATTCGGTGAAAGCCAGATTGGATTGCGCCTGCACCAGATTGGCACGCGCCTGATCAAGCGTGTTCTGGAAAGGGCGCTTGTCGATGGTGAACAGCAAGTCGCCCTGCTTGACCAACTGCCCGTCCTTGAAATGCAGACCGTCGAGATAGCCCGAGACACGCGCACGTACCTCGACCGAATTAATGGCGGTGAAACGGCCGACATATTCGTCGTAGTCAAAAACCGTGCGCTTGACCGGCTTGGCAACCGTCACCGCCGGCGGAGGCGGCCCACCGCCTTGTTGCTGGCCCTGGCCACAGCTTGCGACCAAAGTCGCAAGCGCCAACGGCAATGCGAGCTTTCCAGCTCGATGCATCAAGGAAAATGATGAAACTAGTCGTGTCGGATTCATGAATTCCTGCGGCGGCGACTTAATTAGTCGGCCCGTCCCAATAGCCTCGGCCGGCATCTATGTCCATTCACCAGTTCGGCAATAGCCGCACCAAACTTGGGTTTAGCCGCGTCGCCTGGCACGAAATGCTGTGACCCAACTGGGTCCGAACAAAATCAAGATTGTTCCACCATAGAATACAGCTCCGATTGCCGCCAAAACGGCCAGCGTGGCGAGATCGCGCAGGTTGTGCCAGCTTGCGAGCCATCCACTGACCGGAGCGGCGCATAGCCATAACACCGCAGCGAGCACGACGCCAGCAATGGCAAACCTGAACATTGACTGGCGAAGCCGTTCGTCGCGTGAGACGTGGCCTGCGCGTGTCGCAAACCAGACGACCAGGCCGAGATTGATCCATGCGCCGATCGATGTCGCCAGTGCCAATCCGACTTGCGCGAGCGGACCCATCAGCAGCACCTTGAACGCAATATTGACTGCCGCCGCGAGCAGCGCCGCCTTCACCGGTGTGGCCGTATCGCCGCGTGAAAAGAAGGTCGCGACCGCGCTGCGAATGAGCACGAACGGCAACAGCCCGAAGGCGTAGGCCATCAACGTGCGTCCCGCTGCATCAGCGTCGGCGGCCGTGAAGGCGCCGCGCATAAACAATGCGCGCATGATGATATCCGGAATGACGAAAAACGCAGCGATGCACGGAATCGACAGCAACAAGGTGAATTCGATCGCGCGATTCTGCGCATGCGCCGCGCCGCGGTGATCACCGCCAGCAATGCGGCGAGACATTTCCGGAAGAATGACGGTCCCTGCAGCGATACCGATGACGCCGATCGGCAGCTGATTGAGGCGATCGGCATAATAAAGTGCGGACAACGCACCAGCCGGTAGGAAACTCGCAATAATGGTGTCGGCGAACAACGCGAGCTGCACGCCCATCGAGCCGACCGTGGCCGGTCCGAGCGCACGGAAGAATTGCCGCACATCGGCATCGAGCTCAGGCCAGCGCAATGCGGTCATGGCTCCGACGCGCCAGGTGTCGCCGCCGACCAAAAGTGCTTGCAATACGCCGGAAATCAGCACACCCCAGGCTGCCGCATGCCCGGCGGACGGAAAGAATACGACAAGCGCAAGCGTCACCATCATCGAAAGATTGAGCAAAGTCGATGCGGCGGCGGCGGCAGCAAAGCGCTGAAGCGCGTTCAGGATGCCGCCATAGAGTGTCACCAGCGTGATCAGCAATAAATATGGAAAGGTGATGCGGGTGAGATCGGTAGCGAGCGTGAAGCGCTCCGGATCGCTCGCGAACCCGGGGGCGAGCACGTCGATCACCGCCGGCGTAAACAGGAGCGCCACCGCCAGCAGCACAATTTGACTGATAAGCAGCAAAGTAAAAATGCGGTCGGCGAACAATCCTGCACGCTCCGCGCCGCCCTGCTCGCGGATTCTGGCATAGGCCGGCACGAAAGCAGCATTGAAGGCACCTTCGGCAAATATGGCGCGAAAATGATTGGGTAACCGAAATGCCACGAAAAATGCATCGGCTACCGGACCCGCGCCCAGCACTGCGGCCAAAAAAATGTCGCGAAAGAAGCCGGTAATCCGCGAGAGCAGCGTGAAACCACCGACGGTAAGAATGCGTTCGATCATCGAGTAATGTCCCTGCTGCCGGGCGAAATCGCTGCCAATTGATAGACTTGAGGCCCACGCAACGATAGCGTTAGTCAGACGCGTGGAACTGCATTAAGACAATTCTGCGCCGGAACAAAGAGCCCGACCCAGCCGCCGCCCATGTCTTCACCAATCATCCCCATCCTGCTGGCCGGCGGCGCCGGGACCAGGCTTTGGCCGGTTTCGCGTGATGCCCTGCCCAAGCAGTTCCTGCCTTTGGTCGGCGACAGGTCGACTTACCAGGAGACCCTGCTGCGTGTGCAGGATCCGATGTTCGCGCCGCCGATTGTCATTACCGGCCCGAATTTCCATTTTTTTGCCCGCCGACAGGCCGAGGAAGTTGGGGTCGACGCCACCATTGTCATCGAGCCGATGCGCCGCGATTCCGGACCCGCCATTGCAGCGGCGACCGCAATTGCCGCCGCCCGCGATCCGCAGGCCGTGGTGCTCGCGCTTGCCGCCGACCACATCATCCTGGACGTCGAGGCATTTCGCGCCACCTGCCTCGCGGGCCGTGCAGCCGCCGAAGCGGGGCGCATTGTTACATTCGGCATCAAGCCGACCGAGCCAAAGACCAGCTACGGCTATATTCTCCCGGGCGAAGCCATCGGTAGCAGCAACGTCAATGCAGTGAAAAGTTTCGTCGAAAAACCGGATGCCGCCACCGCCGAGCGCTACATGCGCGAAGGCTATCTCTGGAATTCCGGCAACTTCCTCTTTCGCGCCGACGTGTTGTTGTCCGAGCTCGACCGGCTGGAACCGGACATGGCGGCGGCGATCAAGGCGGCGGTTGCCAATGCCAGCAACGATCTTGGATTCGTGCGCCTGCAGCCGGAGGCCTTCGCGCGTGCACCGCAGAAATCGATCGATTATGCGGTGATGGAAAAGACCGATCGCGCCGCTGTCGTTGCGGGGGACTTCCGCTGGTCGGACATTGGCAGCTGGGATGCGCTGTTCGATATTACGCCACGCGATACAGCGGGCAACGTGCTGCAAGGTCCGGTCGTGACCATGGATGCGACTGATTGCGTGGTGCATTCCGACCAGCGCCTGACCGCGGTGGTCGGCGTCAAGGACCTGGTGGTGGTGAGCACATCCGACGCCGTGATGGTTGTTCCCCGCGCACGCGCGCAAGAAGTGCGCGAACTGGTTACCAAGCTCAAAGCCGGAAAAAGGCCCGAAGCAACGGACCACAAACGCGTGCATCGGCCCTGGGGCTATTATGAGTTGATTGACATGGGCGAGCGTTTTCAAGTCAAGCGCATCGTCGTCATCCCGGGCGGAATTCTTTCATTACAAAAACACCGGCACCGCTCCGAGCACTGGATTGTGGTGCGCGGGACCGCCGAGGTCACAATCGGCGAGCAAATCCGTGCCGTGCACGAAAACGAATCGGTCTACATCCCGATCGGCAGCGTCCACCGCATGGCAAACAGGGGAAAGATCCCGCTGGAATTGATCGAGGTGCAGACCGGCAGTTACCTCGGCGAGGACGACATCGAGCGGCTCGAGGATATTTACAAACGCAGCTAGGCCCGCGTTGCGCGCCGCACCCGTTTTCAGTCGCAACGTCAACCGCTCATTTCTTCAGCGCACGCCGCGTGGCATCAATGATGCGGTCCTGCGTCGCCGCGTCAAGATAGGCATGCATCGGCAGACTGATGACCTCCGCCGCCAACCGGTCGCTTACCGCAACGCCGCCCTTGCCGACTGGATAATGCTTGTACGCCTCCTGCCGGTGCAGCGGGATTGGGTAATAGATTGCCGTCGGAATGCCCTCAACCTTTAGTGCAGCGGCAAGCGCATCACGTCGGCCACCAGCGACGCGGATCGTGTACTGCGCCCAAACGGAGGTGGAACCAGCAGGCACGGTCGGGACAGTCACGACATCGCCGAGCCCTTCATTGTAGCGGCGGGCAGCTTTGTTGCGTGCGTCGATTTCGTCCAGAAAAATCTTGAGTTTCTCGCTCAGAATCGCCGCCTGAATTGTGTCGAGCCGCGAGGCGAGCCCGATGCGCACATTGTCATATTTGTCGCTGCCCTGCCCGTGTACGCGCAGGCTCCTGAGCGCCTCGGCAAGTCCATCGTCATCGGTCATCACTGCGCCGCCATCGCCGTAACAACCGAGTGGCTTAGCAGGAAAGAAACTGGTCGCCGTAGTTTGGCCGAAGGTGCCTAGTCTGCGGTTGTCGTAGACGCCACCAAAACCCTGCGCGGCATCGTCAAGAATCAAAAGGTTTTCAGCCTTTGCTGCCGCTGCGATAGCGGCGTGATCCGCTGGCAAGCCGAACAGATCAACCGGAATGATCGCTTTCGGTTTTAGTCCGGCTTCTTGTGCAATCGCGATCGCACCAGCAATACCCTTAGCATCGATATTGAACGTCGTTGCGTCGACATCGACAAACACCGGCGTTGCGCCAACCAATACAGCCACTTCCGCGGTCGCGCAAAAGGTAAACGATGGGCATAACACAGCATCTCCAGCGCCAACCCCCATCGCACGCAGGGCAAGCACAAGCGCATCGGTCCCGCTTGCGCAGGTGACCACATGGCGAGCGCCGCAGAACGCAGTAAGCTCAGCCTCGAAAGCTTTCACCTCCGGGCCCAGAATGAATTGGCAATGATTCAAAACGCGGCCGACCGCAGCATCGATGGCAGGCCCAAGCCGGCGGCGTTGGGCTGCAACGTCAATGAACGGAATGGGTGGCGGGTTGGAGCGCAAATTCATCAAAACGTCCGCACTGAAGATTGCGCCCGTCAGCCGACGACGGCGCGCGGGGCATTTCGTTGCGCGGGCGCGATTGCAGTTGGACTTGAGGCAAGGCAGCGCGTCGCGATCTCGAGGCTCGCCACGGCCTCTTCCCCAGTTACCGCAGGTGCTGTGCCCGAACGAACGGCGCGCAGGAAGGCGAGAAGTTCAGAACGGAGCGGCTCGGCGTGGCCGACCGACAGATGGCGCATCGAGTAACTGCCGTCCGGTTGGAAGCCGAAGCATTCGGTCACCTGCCGCGTCAACAAATCGCCGGTGACATATTTTCCGCGCGTCGCGACGGTGACGTTTCTAGCCTTGAATGGCGTCAGCCAATTGGTGTTGATGTGCGCAAGTACGCCAGACGCAGTCCGAAATTGCAGCAACGCGATGTCTTCGCGTTCGGCAACGGCGCTGGAAAGTTGCGGCTGCACCTCGACAATATCGGAATCGGTGAACCAGCGGATCAGGTCGATATCGTGTACGGCGAGATCAATCACCACACCGACATTCGACATGCGCGGCGGGAACGGTCCGACGCGGGTGATGGCGATTGAGAGAATGTCCTCGCCACGGATCGCTTCCTTGATCGCCTCGACGGCGGGATTAAAGCGCTCGACATGGCCGACCATCAAAGTCAGGCCGGCGCGCCGCGCCGAATTGATAATCTCGCGCCCTTCATCCACCGAAGACGCAATCGGCTTTTCGACCATGACGTGAACGCCACGCGCGATGCAGGTCAGCGCGATATCGCGATGGAGGTGCGTTGGCGCCGCGATGGTAATTGCATCGACATCGCGATCGATCAATTCTCCAACATCGGCAACGGCGGCACAGCCTAGCGTGCGCGCAACAAATTCGGCCTGCTTGCGATCAGGATCGGCGACGCCGACGAGCTCAGTGCCGGGCAAGCCGGCAAAAACACGAGCATGATTGCTGCCCATGACGCCGACGCCGACGACACCCACACGCAACGGACGTTCCGCGCTCGGTACAAAAGCCTGTATCATGTCTCGATGGTATCCCCACGCCCCACTAATTCCGTCATCGATCCACTAGCATGGCAATACGCGGCTGGCGACTACCCCTCGGAATGCGAGGCGAACACGTTTTGATTCAAAGCGTTACAGGCGAACTATTCCACGCGTTTGATGCCGCAATATCCACAGCTATTCGGCGGCACGCGAAGCAGGAACGGCGAGTCGCAACCCCGCCGCAACGGCATCATCCCGGAATGATTTCACGGCTGCGAGCGAGAGTTCCGCCGCAGTCATGGTGGCAAGCGCCGGAAGTTTTTTGAGCACGTCGGCAGGCGCGGTGATGATGTGGCATCCCATGACATCCGCTTCCACCACGTTGAAAACTTCGCGCGTGGATGCCCAGATTATCTCGACGTTGCGGGTTTTCCGGGCGCGCGTGATGGCGTCCTGCATGATCGGTCGGTAGTCAATGCCGAAATCGGCCAGACGGCCTGCGAACACCGACACGCACGCGGGTGCACCACCATCGAGAGCCTCGACAGCCCGGGCGACCTGCTCACCCGTGAAGATTGCCGTTATGTTGATTTTGACGCCGTCGCGCGAAAGCGCCCGCACAGCCTCGAATAACGGTTCACCACGCGTGTTCGTCACCGGCAATTTCACGTAGACGTTCTTGCCCCACGACGCGATGACACGGGCTTGCGCGACCATTTCCGAGACGTCATCGGAAAAAACCTCAAACGAAATATGCCGATCCGGCACCGCCGCAACGAGCTCGCGCGCATAGCCGGCATAATCGCTGACGCCGGCTTTCTTGAGCAATGAAGGATTGGTCGTAAATCCGGCGATCCACGATTGTTTGGCCATCTCGACGATTTGCGCCTTATCGGCACCATCGGTGAACAACTTAACTTTAAGATCCGGCAATTTTGTCATCTCTATCACCTTTTCGAGGTTCGCGCCTGAGGCTGAATTTATCCCATTCTCATTGAAGAACAATCAAGGTATGAAATTGTCTCTCTTGTCTAATTTTAAACGATCTTCCCGCCACATTCGTTCGATTGTTCGGAACATACCCGAAAACCCGAGACCGAGACTTATGAGACGGACACGCGGCCTGTTACTCTTCGCAATCAAGATAGCGATCTCGCTGGCGCTGTTATATGTCGCCGTCCACTTCGTCAATTTCGGCGTTTTGCGGGAGCGCCTTTACCGCCTCAACTATACCTGGATTGTGGCTGCGTTCATCACGCTGGGACTGCAGCTCGCGCTGGTGTCGCTGCGCTGGCAGCGCATCGCCGAATTTGGTGGCGGACGTCTCAGCGCCGGCCGCGCGATGCTCTACACGCTGATCGGCTCGTTCTTTAGCCAGGCCTTGCCATCGACTGTCGGCGGCGACGCCGCGCGCATCTGGCTCCTGGCGAGGGACGCGCGCGCATGGAAGAACGCAATCTTTTCGGTCTTGATCGATCGAATTGCCGGATTGATCTGGCTCGCTGTTCTTGTCTTGTTTTGCCTGCCCTGGTCACTCGTGCTGATCGCCAATCCGATCGGCCGCACGGCACTTATTTTGATCGGGGTGGCCGGCGCAGCGGCGCCGGCCGGCCTGCTCGTGCTGTCGCTGCTTGGCGGTACGTCAATCGCACGTTGGAAAGCCATTCATCACCTGGCGGATATCGCAAATACCGTATGGACAGTGCTCACCTCCGCGAGAACGGGACCGGTGTTGACGGTCATATCGCTTGCCGTTCATCTCATGACCGTCGTGGTCTTGTGGTTATGCGCGCAAGCGATCGGCTCATCCTTTACTTTCCTGAATTCACTGTTGCTCATTCCACCGGTCATCCTGATCTCCGCCGTCCCCGTATCGATCGCCGGATGGGGCGTGCGCGAGAGTGCGATGATCGCAGCGTTCACGTATGCCGGACTGCCGGAAAGCGACGGCCTGCTGGTCTCCATTTTGTTCGGAGCCAGCAGCTTCGTCATCGGCGCGGCTGGCGGGATTGCATGGAGCCTCAGCGCCAACCGCATCCGGCTTCGCTCGCTGCGCGAGGCGAAGGCCCACGCGGTGGATGTCTAGACGCCGGTCGGGCTAGCTGGCGTTGGTGGCAGCCCAGTCACGATACCACGCAACAAACTGCGTGATTCCCCGCGCGATCGGCGTGTCCGGCCGAAACCCGACGTCACGCATCAAATCATCAACGTCGGCGTAAGTCGCCGGCACATCACCGGGCTGCATGGGCAGGAGCTCGCGCTTGGCTTTCTTGCCGATCGCTTCCTCAAGAAGCCGTACAACCTCCAGAAGATCAACAGGCTTGTTGTTGCCGATGTTATAAACGCGCCACGGCGCGCTGCTCGAACCCGGATCCGGTGACGCGGTCGAAAATTCTTGATTTCCAACAGGCGGACGGTCGACCAGCCGCACAACCGACTCCACCACGTCGTCAACGTACGTATAATCGCGCCGCATGTTTCCATTGTTGAACAATTTAATCGGTTCACCGGCCATGATTGATTTTGCAAAAATCCACATCGCCATGTCCGGCCGGCCCCACGGGCCATACACAGTAAAAAATCGCAACCCGGTCACTGGCAGGCCGAACAAATGCGCATAGGCATGCGACATCAGCTCATTCGCCTTCTTTGAAGCCCCGTAAAGACTCAAAGGATGGTCGACGTTCTCGTGGACCGAGAACGGCATTTTCGTGTTGGACCCGTAGACCGACGATGACGACGCGTACAGCAAATGCCGGCACCCATTGTGACGGCAGCCTTCGAGAATGGTGGTGAATCCGGTAAGATTAGCATCCACATATGCGAACGGCTCGACGAGCGAATATCGAACGCCAGCCTGCGCCGCGAGGTGAACCACGTAAGGAAAACGGCGCTCTTTGAACAGCGCGGCCATCCCCTCGCGATCGGCGAGATCGAGCTTGACGAAGCGAAACCGACTGGACTTCGCGAGATCCGCGCGCCGCGCTTCCTTGAGCGCGGGGTCGTAGTAGGCATTCATGTTGTCGAGGCCGATGACGTCGTGGCCATCTCGCAAGAGGCGCTTCGCGACGTGAAAGCCGATAAAGCCCGCGGCTCCGGTAACAAGAATCGCACCGTCAGCCATTGCGTCCGGTCCGTGTGAGTTGCTTTCCAATCATAACCGCCACACATCAATTCCTTCGGGCTTTTTCTGGCGATCGAGCTTCGCCTTCACATCTAACACGATACCCCGGCGATTGTTGAGCAGGCCGGCAACCAGCGGCCAACCGCCCGCCACGTATTCCTTGTGAGCGACAGCCAGGATGACCGCGTCGGCCGGACGCAATGCCTCGATCGGTATCAACTTTAGCCCATATTCATCGTTGGTTTCCTCTGCGGATGCAACCGGATCGGTTACCTGCACGCCGACGCCCACGCGCTCAAGCGCCCGCGCAATATCGATGACCTTGGAATTGCGGATATCGGGAACGTTCTCTTTGAATGTCATCCCCAAAATCGTCACAGTCGGATTGGCGCGGCCGCTCTGCAGCAGGGCACGCATACATTCACGCGCCACGCGCTCGCCCATACTGTCATTGATACGCCGCCCGGCGAGAATGATTTCCGGATGGTAGCCGGCCTTTTCGGCCCGGTATGTCAGATAATAAGGGTCAACCCCGATGCAGTGCCCGCCAACCAGTCCTGGCTGAAAATTTAGGAAATTCCATTTGGTTGACGCTGCGGCAAGCACATCGCCCGTGTCGATGCCAAGCTGGTGAAAAATGGCGGACAGCTCATTCATGAAAGCGATATTGAGATCCCGCTGTGTATTCTCGATGACTTTGGCGGCCTCGGCGACCTTGATCGATGGTGCGCGGTGAATGCCTGCCTTCACGACCGAGCCGTAGACATCGGCGACGATATCGAGCGTGCGCGCATCTTGCGCGGACACCACTTTCACGATGGTTTCGAAGCGATGCTCCTTGTCGCCCGGATTAATCCGTTCAGGCGAATAGCCGACTGTAAAATCCCGACCGCCCGCAAGGCCAGACTTTTTCTCGAGCACAGGCAGACATTCTTCCTCGATTGTGCCGGGATAGACCGTCGATTCGTAGACGACAATATCGCCACGCTTGAGCACTTTGCCGACCGTATCGGAGGCTGACAGCACGGCGCCGAGATCCGGCCGGCGCACGCTATCGATCGGCGTCGGCACAGTAACAATGTAAAAATCCGCTTCCGCAAGGCCCGCCGGTTCATGCTCGAAACGCAGGCTCGGTTGCCTGAGTTCGCTCGGAGTGACCTCTAGCGTGTGGTCGCGCCCTGAACGCAATTCGTCCACGCGCTTGCGATCGATATCAAAGCCGACCACCGGCGCACCCGAGCGTGCGAAGGCGACGGCGACCGGCAGGCCGACATAGCCGAGGCCGATAACGGCGATTTTTCGGGTGTGCGACAATTGAGGCCCCTGCTCCAACCGCGCCTGTTTAGCCGGATCGTGGCACGAGCGGCAATGGATTTCGTCCTGCTAAAAAGCCGACTTAAATGGGCGTTTGGCGATTATTGCCGCTCGCCAAGTAGGCGATCGTAAAGCGCAACGATATCCGTCCCGATTCGTTCGGCGGAGTATTCGCTTTCGACCAGCCGACGCCCCGCCTCTCCGAACTTGCGCCGCAGATCTTTGTCATTCGCCAGTCGCGCAATGGCGTCGGCGAGCGCCTGTGCATCGTCCGGCGGCACAAGGAGCGCGTTGATGCCCTGGCGCGCAATCTCGCGGCACCCGGGCACATCCGTAGCAACGATCGGGCGCGCGCACGCGGCCGCTTCCAGCAGGCTCTTGGGCAAGCCTTCGCGACGCGACGCCAGCACGGCGATATGAGCAGATTTCCAGACCTCGGTGATATCCGCCACGTGACCGAGCACCTCAATTCCGGGCCGGCGCGACCATTCGTCGATTTCCTCGTCTGGAATCGAAACCGGATTGGCAGGATCGGTATCACCCGCGATCAGTAGCCGCACAGACTGGCCGCGACGCGCGAGAATTTCATGCGCCGTCACCAACGTGCGGACGCCCTTATCGTCGAGCAATCGCCCGACAAACGCGATCGTTATCGGTTCGGGCGGATCGGGAAGTGGTGTGAGCCTGTCGGTCTCGACCCCTGAACCGGGGATTGTAAAAATACGATTGTCGGCGACGCCAAGAGTTTTAACTGCAGCGCGGTCATCGGGATTTTGCACGAGCACCGATGCATGTGTATCGCGCAAGGCATAACGAAGAAGGGCGCGGAAGACTGGCCGTGCAAAGCGCGCCTTCAATGTCGCCGAAGTAAATACAAATCCGAGCCCAGCCAATGCGTTCAGTCGCACACAGGAAAGGCCGGTGGCGGCAATGGAGCCAACAATCGTCGGCTGCAAAGCAACATGGTGCACCAGATCGGGGGCAATCGCACGATAAAGCTGGCGAACTGCGCGAATATTGACGAAGAATCGCAAGCGGACTGATGCTCCCCCGTCGCCACTCCATCGGGTGTAAGCGAAAGCCGAGGGCTTCAATGGTGGCGCCATCCTTGTCGACATGCGTAATAACGTGAACATCGTATCCGGCGCGCTGCGCTGCTAGCGCCATCGGCACCCGATGAGAGGTGAAGTACCAGTCCTGGGTCACCAGATAGACCAGCACTGGCTTCTGCCGCGGTGCGACTGGTCCTGAAGGCGAAGCCATTGCGTATTCCTGCGGATATCGGCCCTTTGCCGACGGTTTGAGCGAAACACCATAATGAATTGGCTAGTCATCGCAATTGCGGTTGTTGGAATTGGTGGCGCACGTTAATCAATGATGGGCAACGCGCGATTTATCGGCCTCCGGACAAGAAAATGTGTGGCATTGCAGGCGTTTTGAATTTGTCGAGCTCGCGCGACCAGCTCGAGCGCAACGCCATTGCGATGGCCGATAGCCTCGCTTACCGCGGCCCGGACGATCACGGAATCTGGAGCGATTCTGAGGCCGGCGTCGCGCTGACACACCGGCGCCTATCCATTGTCGACCTCTCGCCGGCCGGCCATCAGCCGATGATTTCATCGGATGGCCGTTTCATCATCACCTACAATGGCGAGGTCTACAATTTTCAGGAGCTTCGTCCCGAACTCGAGGCGCGTGGCATCAAATTTCGCGGTCACTCCGACACCGAGGTGATGCTGGAAGCTTTCGCCGCCTATGGCGTCGAAGCGACCGTGAAACGCCTCATCGGCATGTTCACCATCGGCGTTTGGGATCGGCGCGAGCGCGCGCTGACGCTGGTGCGCGATCGGCTTGGCATCAAGCCGCTGTATTGGGCGAAGTTCGGCGCGCTTTTTCTGTTCGGATCCGAGCTCAAAGCGCTGCGTGCGCATCCCGGCTGGACGCCACGCATTGATCGCTCGGCCGTGGCGGCATTCATGCGGCATAATTACATTCCGGCTCCTCACACGATCTACGAAGGCGTGCATAAGCTCGAACCCGGTACCATTCTCACTTTGCGGCCGAACGGCGAGCCACGGATCGAGCACTTTTGGGATGCGCGCGCTGTCGCGAGAGCCGGTCTTGCTAACCCCTTGGAAGCCAATGATGCCGAACTGACCGATCGCCTGGAGGCCTTGCTACGCGATGCGGTGGGCCGCCGCATGGTGGCCGACGTACCGGTTGGAGCTTTTCTGTCGGGCGGCATCGACTCTTCAACCGTGGCAGCGTTGATGAAAGCCGCCAATGCGGGCCCCGTCCGCACCTATACCATTGGATTCGAGCTTCCCGGATTTGACGAGACGGCACATTCAGCGGCCGTCGCGCGCCATCTCGGAACCGACCATGCCGAGCTCACAGTTACCGCAAAGGAAGCACTCGACGTGATACCGCAACTGCCGAACATGTATGACGAGCCGTTCGCCGAACTCCTCGCAAATTCCAACCCATCTCGTTTCAGCGATGACTCGTCGCCACGTCACCGTCGCGCTTTCCGGCGATGGCGGGGATGAGTTGTTCGGCGGATATAACCGCTATCAGCTTACTGTGGGACGCTGGCGATCACTTTCACTGCTGCCACGTCCGCTGCGGCGCGCGGTTGCAGCAACGTTGACCGCAGTGCCAGCCGATCGCTGGTCGCAAATGCTTTCGGTCGTCCCCGCCAGCATGCGGCCCAGACAGGTCGGCGACAAGCTGCACAAGCTTGCGACGGCGCTTTGTGCCGAAGGTGGCGCCGACTTGTACCGCCGGCTGGTGACGCACTGGGACCCGGCGCAGATAGTGCCCGACGCCGCCGAGCCAAAAGGCATTCTCTGGGATGCTCAACTCGAGCGAGAGTTTCCAGGCTCGCTCGAGCGCATGCAGTTTCTCGACCTCGTGACCTATCTGCCTGATGACATACTCACCAAAGTGGATCGAGCCAGCATGGCGGTGGCTCTCGAGGCCCGCGTTCCGCTGCTTGACCACCGGGTGGTAGAGTTTGCCTGGCGAATCCCGCGATCAACCCTCATGCGCAACGGCGTCACTAAGTGGCCTTTGCGGCAGGTGCTCTACCGCCATGTGCCGCGCGAACTGATCGAGCGGCCGAAAACCGGTTTCAGCATTCCGCTGGGCGAATGGCTGCGTGGTCCGTTGCGCGAGTGGGCGGAGACCTTGCTTTCGGAAGAACGCCTGCGCGACGGCGGCCTTGTGAGCGTCACGGATGTACGGCGCACTTGGGCGGAGCACCTTAGCGGTAAGCACAATCGGCAATATTTGCTTTGGGACGTGCTAATGCTCGAGGCGTGGCGCGAGCGCTGGGGATAATGTTGGACTGCAGAACAGACCCTCGCTCCTAATGAATGGTGTGATGAGACATATCGGGGACGCCATGACCTGGCTAATCGAATTTGGCGGAATCGTATTTCTCGCCGCTGCCGCGATCAGCTTTGTGCTGCTGCTTTTGCTCAAGCCGGTACTCGCGCGTTATGCGCTGGCAAAGCCCAATGCCCGCTCCTCGCACAAAATGCCTACACCGCAGGGCGGGGGCATCGCAGTGGTCGCGGCGACGATCGTTGTGATTGGCGCTGCCGCAATTTCTGACCCTACCCTAATAAGCGAATCCTGGCGATTGGCTGTCGTATACGCATCCGTTATCGCTCTTGCCATCGTCGGCATTAGCGATGACCTCCAGCCGATGGCCGCCATACCACGGCTGGTGCTGCAAGCCGTTGCGGTTGCTATGGTAATAGTTGTCCTGCCCGGTGAAATGCGTGCGCTTGCCGCCCTCCCATGGTGGGTCGAGCGCGCGCTGTTGTTCATCGGCATCCTTTGGTTTGTGAATCTCGTCAATTTCATGGACGGCATCGACTGGATAACGGTCGCCGAAGTCGTGCCTGTAGCCGCTGGCCTGACACTTTTCGGCTTGGCAGGCGCGCTTCCGATCGATGCAACCCTGGTAGCCTTTGGGCTCTGCGGGGCGATGATCGGCTTTGCGCCGTTCAATCGACCTGTCGCACAATTATTTCTGGGCGACGTTGGCAGTTTGCCAATTGGCTTGTTGCTGGGCTGGCTGCTCGTGCTGCTCGCCGGCCGTGGCTATCTTGCCGCGGCCGCGCTGTTGCCGCTTTACTATGTGGGGGACGCGACTATTACGCTGCTGCGCCGTTTCGCAAATGGCGAGCCGGTCATGCAGGCGCACCGAAGCCATTATTATCAGCGCGCACTCGATAACGGCTTGAGTGTTTCTCAGATCGTCGGCCGCGTGTTCGCGGTGAATACCGTTCTCGTGGGATTTGCCACGGCGACCATTTTGAACAATTCGCCGATATTCCAGCTGACGATGCTGGTAGCAGGCTGCGCCCTCGTTGGCGCGCTGCTCTGGACATTTAATGGCCCTGAAGTGAAGCGATGATGTTCTCTATCGACGCCAAAACAGAACACGGCATCGTCGTCGCTATTCTTGGCCTGACACTGGCACTGCGTGTCATAGCCGCGGTCATTATTCCTGACCAGAGCCACGCGCTGGTCGATGCGATTGCCTACCGGGATTCGGCGACGCAGCTCCTGAAGAACTGGCAGATAGTCAATCTGTACCAGATGCCGCTCTATCCGCTTCTCATCGCGATAACAGGCCCTGGCATCGGTCAGCTTGGCGCCGACACAGCTCTTGCGGTCACGTCGGTGTGGCTCGTGTATGCGCTGGCGGATCAACTTTTTGCCGATCAGTACGCTCGGATATTCGCCGCCGCGGGGGCAGCCTGCTACCCGCCCCTCATCTTTTTCTCAGTTGTGGGCCTGTCAGAAACCCTGTTCATAACGCTAGTCCTTGCGGCTTTCCTGTGCTGGTATCGCGGTCGGTTTATCGTGGCAGCGATTTTGGCCGTACTGGCGGTCCTGACACGCCCGGTGTTTGATCTCTTTGCGCCGCTGCTCGTCCTGCTGTTTGCATTGGTCGTTCATCGCCTGCCCGTGACAAAGGCCCTACAGCAACTGGGCATGTACGCGGTTATTTATTGTGCCCTAATGACCCCGTGGTGGCTTCACAATTATAGAGCCTACGGGGCTTTTGTACGGCTGACGCCCGGTGCAGGCACTGTGCTCTATGCCGGAAACAACCCGCTCAATCAGTCCGGCGGCGGGAACCTGGGCGTGGACTACGATCTAAGCGCATTTGCAAATATCACTGATCCGATCGAGCGCGACCGCGCGCTACGTAGCGCGGCCATCAACTACATCGTCCATAATCCACAACGATTCCTGGAGCTTGCTGTCCTTAAATTCGTGCGCGTTTGGCGCATTTCGCCTGTCAACGAAGCGTACAGAAGCACCAGCATCACTATTATTTCTGTTGCCTCATTCGTTCCGTTGCTCCTACTCGCAAGTCTAGGTTTGTTCATTAACCGCCGTTATCTGCGGCAGCTATCGCCTCTTCTCCTGTTTGGATTCGGCTATACCGCTGTTCACATGATCTTGGTCGGCACCATTCGTTACCGCCTTCCACTCGAACCTTTCTTGATCATTTTCGCGGGCGCGGGGTTCAGTCGGTTTCTGAAAAGCACAAGCGCCTTACGGGCGTAACTGTTTGCCGCAAATGAGAGAAAGGTCGAGCTGTGGCTCGAGGAGTCGGTTCAAATATCGCTCCAGCAAAATTTTGCGCGAGGAATGGCATCACGTGCACGAATGAATTGCCGACCCTTGCCTTGCAGATTCTTTAACAACGTATGCTCTTGATCAATTTCGATCCGCTCAATCGATGTCGGATTTCTTCGGCTCTACCGAAACATATGAGTCGGCAAACCTCCAAGTTGAAAGCAACACGCGGGTCGCTATGTCGCCGCCGGCATAAGGTCGCGAGATAACCTTGTACTCATCCAGGACGCCGCAGATCGCGAGGAGCCGAGCGCCTTGCGTGGCACTCCGTCTGGTCCGATCGCTTCGCTGTGAGGCCAGACGGCGCACGAGTGCCGAACCGACCAGACCGCGATGTCCCGCAAATCCGTTTGCCTTCGAGCAGGAACACCACGGCCCTTACCTGTTTGCGACCAAGCTCATTCGGCGGCTTTCGCCGTTACATTGCCGAACAGATGCAGTTCGACCAGACCGCAAATAGCGTGGGCCGCGACAATATGAACTTGCTGAATCTGGGGCGTGGAGCTCGATGGAGCGCTCAATGTATAATCACAAAATACATTCATCTCTCGTTGACCGTCGCCCGTAAACCCGATCGTCGCGACCCCGATCTGGCGCGCTGCTCTGAGCGCCGCAATGATGTTGGGCGAGCGGCCAGAGGTGGAGATCGCGAGAAAAATGTCGCCACGCTGAGCAAGACCCGTGACCTGCCGTTCGAATATGCTATCGAACCCATAATCGTTTCCTATCGCCGTCAGGACCGACGTATCGGTGGTCAGCGCGATCGCCGGAAGCGGATTGCGCTCAAAGTTGAGTCGAGACAAAAATTCACCGGCGATATGCTGGGCGTCCGCAGCACTTCCGCCATTACCGGCAACCAACAGCTTGGCGCCTTTGCGCATCGCACCCGCAATGGCGCCTGCGATCGCGACGATCGCAGAATTTAAATTCCGATCGTCAGCGGCCCGCTTCAACGTTTCGACCGAATGCCGAAAGTGCCCCGCAATGAATTCCTCGCTCCCCATGGCGATGCCCCGTCGAGGTCCAGAGGTGG
The DNA here is from genome assembly GCA_963762485.1 of uncultured Pseudomonadota bacterium. Lineage (GTDB taxonomy): Bacteria > Pseudomonadota > Alphaproteobacteria > Rhizobiales > Xanthobacteraceae > Pseudolabrys. Next base: position 566,447 of record CAVXLE010000017.1, read on the forward strand.
TCGTAGCGGGCCAGGTGTTCGAAGGCAAGGCTCGTGTATGCAATGACGGCCCCTTCGACAAGTTAAGCGATAGAAATCCGGCGAGAATTAAGTCTCAACGTTCCTGCGAAAGCGGTCCCTCGCAGCTGCAAAAGTGGTGCCAAACCTTCACAATCATCTGATCGCAGCCGTCCTGCCTAGCGGCTAAAGCGCGACGGCTGCGACCTTCCGAACGAAACATAAAGCCACATGCATTTCACCACGAGATTCTCTTTGGCGGTACATCTAGCTCCATAACCGGCGTTTCGGGCTTAGTGACAACGCGGCCTCTGTAGATTAGGCATGATGGTTTTGCTACCAATGGCCGATATGCGCGTCAGCTCGAACAAGAATGTCGATAATGATGTCGCCCGCGGCTTCGGTGAGGAATGGTCGACATTCCGACAGGACGAGACGAATCTCGCACGCGAGCAACGCGAAACAATATTCGAAAACTATTTTTCCATATTTCCATGGCACCTGCTGCCGCTCAATGGCGGCATTGGCGCCGACATCGGATGCGGCACCGGACGCTGGTCAATGATGGTCGCACCACGGGTCGCGCATTTACATCTTATCGATGTTAGTCCCGATGCACTCGCTATTGCACGCGAGAACCTGAGGGGTCAAAATAATGTCACCTTTCATGCCAGCAGCGTCGCAGATATTTCCATACCCGAAAAATCTCTCGACTTTGCATTCTCGCTTGGGGTGCTGCACCATGTACCCGACACGCAAGGCGCCATCGACGCGATCGCACAAAAGCTCAAAGGCGGCGCGCCGTTCCTGGTCTATCTCTATTATGCATTTGACAACCGCCCCGCATGGTACCGGACGCTGTGGACGCTGAGCAACGGCATAAGGCTCATCGTTTCGCGACTTCCACATCGCATTCGCCTCGTCTTCACTGAGACGATTGCCGCAGTTATCTATTGGCCTCTCGCGCATCTCGCGGCGGTACTAACGCGCTTCGGCGTATCGCGGCAAACTCTACCGCTGTCCTGGTATGCCGATAAATCTTTCTATGTCATGCGAACCGATGCCTATGATCGGTTTTGCACACGATTGGAGAAACGCTTCACTCGCGCACAAATTGAGCAAATGCTATTACAAGCAGGATTTGAGCAGATCAGGTTTTCGGATTCACCACCGTATTGGTGCGCGGTCGGCATCAGATCACAGCACAGGCTCTCCGGCTAATGGCGAAAAAAAGCGTTTGCTCATCCAATCCGCCACTAGTGAGCGTAATTGTCCCTGTTTTCAATGGTGAAGCGACAATCCAACGCGCACTGGATAGTGTTGCGGTACAGACTTTCAAGGATTTCGAAATCATCGCCGTCGACGACGCCAGCACCGACCGCAGTGTCGACGTTATCACCCAATGGGACGGCGGCTACGTGACATTGCTCAGGCACCCGCAAAATCGTGGCGCCGCTGCGGCCCGAAATACCGGCATTGCCGCCGCACGCGGGCGCTGGATTGCGTTCCTGGATTCCGACGACGCATGGAAGCCTGAGAAACTCTCGCGTCAGCTGGCAGTGCTCGAACAAGAAGGCTCCGGCATTCCGGCCTGTGTGAGCGGCTATGACCTGCACAAGGACGGCCGCATGTTGCCGATCAGCCTGAACTTACGGCCACAGCAATTCCGCCGCGAGATTCTCTTCGGCTGTACCATTGGGCCCGGCAGCACTTTGGTAGCCGCGCGTCGCGTGTTTGACGAGATCGGCAGACTCGATGAGGGCTTCCGCCGGCTGGAGGACTGGGACTGGCTCTTGCGCTATTCGGAGCGCTATCAGATGGCCTTTGTGCCCGAGCCACTCACCGATGTTTATGTCACGGTGTCGAAGCCGTCGCCGACAAACCAACTTGGCGATCCCGTGCTCGAGGCGATACAGCGCATCGGCACGAAACATTTGTCGCGGCTCGGTTCGTGGACGGAATGGCTACAATTGCAAAGCTCGTTGCTGTTCGAGCGCGGCGCGGCGCTCTATCGAAGGCACCGCCCGCTCGCAGCAGCACTCTACGTGCTAGCCGCACTGAGCATATATCCTATACGTAACCTAGCATCGTTCCGGACGCTCTGGCAGTCGGCCGGCGCGCGCGTTTTCAGGTGAACACTCGGGCCGGCTCCTGTCAGGCGGGGCAAACGTCTTCCTGATTTCTGTGAGGGTTATCGAGCGCTTTACGCGGTACGCCAACCAAAGGTGCTACCGCAAATAATCGCGTGGTTATTAAAACCGTAGTGTACGCATTGATTATTTGATTTCGATCATGGTAACCGTTTGATCCACAGAGAATGCTGCGGAGCTAACGGGATATTCTGACCATGACGTTTGATACCCCAAATTCGCTGTGCTGACGAATAGCCGGCATTAAACTTGGCAGACGCGCCCATCCCACGCGATACGCTAAACTCATGCAGCTCGTTGACCGTGGCTGACGCGCCCGAGCAATGCGTGATCTTGGTTGGCGGCTTAGGCACCCGACTAGGTGCACTGACGGCCAACTGTCCCAAACCGTTGTTGCAGGTCGGCAATAGACCGTTCCTTGACGAACTAATCTGGCAAGCTAAGCGATTTGGATTCGGCCGCGTCTTGTTGCTTGCGGGATATTGCGCTGAATTGGTCGTTGATTACATCAAGTCACGCCCGTTCGACCCGTCGATCAATATTGACGTGGTAATTGAACCAGAACCGAGGGGCACAGCTGGCGCACTGCGCTTTGCCGCGGAAAAGCTTGCACCTCATTTTTTCCTTCTAAACGGCGACTCGATGTTTGATTTCAACTGGCTCGATCTTGTTCCATTCTGTGCGGATAAACCGGGTTGTCTCATCGGCATGGCGCTCCGGAGCCAAGCCGATACATCGCGTTATGGCTTGGTCAACTACGACGCTGGTCGGGTCACAGGGTTCAACGAGCGCGGTGGGCCAACGGGAGGCGTTATTAACGGCGGCGTTTATTTATTGTCGCGCGATATCCTCGATTTTCTGCCCGAAAGAGGATCGCTAGAGCGGGATGTGCTGCCGTCACTCGCGTCGCAAGGACAGGTTTATGGTCGGATCTATGACGGCTTTTTCATCGATATTGGAACGCCACAATCATTTGCTGCGGCGGGCGAACTCTTAAGACGCAATAAGAAACGCCCGGCTGTGTTTCTCGATCGCGATGGCGTACTCAACGTCGATCATGCTTATGTCCACCGGATTGAAGACTTCGAGTGGATTGCCGGAGCGATCGAGGCGGTGAAATTAGCGAACGATCGTGGCTTCTATGTTTTCCTTACGACCAATCAAGCGGGCATCGCCCGTGGTTTCTACGGCGAAGAGCAGGTCGGTATCTTGCATGGTTATGTGCAACGGACATTGCGGGCTTTTGGAGCCCACCTCGATGACATTCGTTACTGCCCATATCATATAGAGGGGCGTGTTGCTTCCTATACGCGTGCATCCGATTGGCGGAAACCAGAACCGGGCATGATCCTCGATCTCATGAAACATTGGCCCATCGACCAGGAAAAAAGCATCCTAATCGGCGATAAGCAGGACGATATGCTCGCAGCCGAACGCGCGGGGATTCGAGGTTTTATGTTTCGCGGAACCAACTTGGTACAATTCATGGCTGCAGGTCCTGCCCGCAGGACCGCTTTCGAATGCGAATCGTCACCGGGTGTAAGCGATGAGTTACATAATCATTGAAAAAGGTCGACGTAATCACATTTATCGAAGGCGAGCCGAGTTCGGTGCCCACGTTATGAGCCTTCTCGCCTTGGCGCGTTGACCTACGGCCAGCAAGGCTCGTATCGGCCATAGTGGGTTTTGCATAAAGTGCGCCATGACCATGCGCACCGCCTCCCTTCCCTGTCCCGCTCTGATAGCGAAGTTAATTCCCCTGACCAACTCAAAATCGTGCCACAGACCAGCCAGCCTGTGCACTTCGGATGCAACGGCGGGATTCTCAGACAGCCGGCTGCTTATGATCAGATGCTCGCGCACGATGTCCAGATTGGCATCCGCCGTCGCCATTAAGGTGCGCGACCTCGGATGCACTTCGTAGCAATAGAGGGCATCGGCCACTACACGAATACGGCCGCGTAACCACAGCCTGATCGCCATGTCGCGATCACCCGAAATGTCGAATTCTTCGCGGTATCCCCCCAGTTCTTGCAGCACATCCCGACGGATAAACCAACTGGCCAGACACGGCGCGCCAAACATAATCTCGGCGCCCATCTCCATCCCAACTCCGTGCCGGCATTCCAAAAAAGCTTCGGTCTCCCCTTCGCGGAAAAAAATCGTGTTGCCAGCCACAACTTCAAGGCGGGGATCGGCTGTAAATGCAGCGGCAGCGGCGGCAAAAGCGCCGGGCGGATACCAGTCATCAGTACACAGAAGTCCCACGATATCGCCGGTGGCCACGGCCAAGCCCTTGTTCACCGCGTTTTGCGCGCCCGTGTCGGAACGCGAAGCGACCTGGGCGTGCGGGAAACGGGCGACTATATCCAGCGTGTCATCCGTCGAACCTCCATCGAGGATGAGATGCTCGACGTCCGGATAATTTTGATCGAGAACACTGCGCAATGCACGACCGATCTTGTCGCCCCGATTGCGAGAGGGAGTCAGCACCGTTATTTTCGGTTGGGCCACCAGCCTATCCTCGCCTGCTGCCTGTGGCACCGGTCGATCCGCGCAAAAACCAAGCCCTGACAGCGTGCAGCTGACCTCCGCGGCACATTTTTGCCTAGGCCTTTGGTTGCTCTATCTGCTGGGTCACGGCCCGGCGAATGCCGGCTGGATCAAGGCCTAGTTCGCGTCGGACATCATGGACTGTTCCGTACCACCCGCAAAAGATGTCGGGCATACCGTGGTAGACGGTCCACAGGCCCGGCGTCTCGTTGATAGCTTCGCGCAGGCCGAACGCGTCGTGCACCACAACAATCCGGGTATTGCGGAACCGTTCCACGATACTGCGATCGATCGGCTTTATCGTATGGAAGTAAGCCACATTGACCGGAAGGTCCGCGCAGGCCTCCATCACATTGGCGAGCAGCGGGCCGGCTGTCATCACCGTGACGTCTGCGCCGACGTCTTTCATAACGGTGCCCTTTCCCGGCTCGGTAATGGTTTTGATCTTGTGCGGGTGGTCGGACAGGCGGAAATAGGTTGGATTGCCATTGGCATAGTGGCTGCGCACCAACGCCTCCATTTCGTCCTCGGAACCGGGCTGGAGGACCTCCATGCCGGGAAGCAGACGCAGTGTGGCGAGGTCGATGTAGGTGTGGTGCGTCGCCCCGTCCCAAGCGTAATCAAATGAGGCACCGCAAGTGACGATGTTGGCCCCGAAACGATTGTAGCAGAGATCCAGTTTGATCTGTTCGACGCTGCGATCGGTGAGGAAGGGTGCGATTGTATGAACGAAGGGGTGAAACCCCGTGGCTGAGAGCCCAGCGGCCACGCTGATCAGGGTGTTTTCGCAAATACCCATGTTGTAGAAGCGGCCCGGAAAGTCCTGCTTGAATTTGACGAATTGGTAGACGCTCACGTCACCCAGAATGACGACGACGCGATCGTCTTGCTGCGCCAATTCCGTCACCACGTTTCTAAAGCGGCCACGCATCGAGTTCCTCCATGAGCTGCGCGAGCATGGCGGCGTCGGGTGATTTGCGGTGCCATTCGTAAATATTGTCCGCCAGAGAGCGGCAGCCGAAACCCTTCTGGGCTTGAGCGACGACCGCATTAACCTTGCCCGGCCGGCGGACCAGCGCTGCGGTCAATGCGTCGATATCATGGCCAGGAGCGATGCGTACGTCACAACCAAATGCTGTCAGCCGCTCGGCAGGATTGAGGATGGCAAGGCAGCGTTGCTGCGACTTGTTGTCGTCGTAGATGATGGTCAGGTTGTCAAGCGCTTGGTCGGTGGCCACCATGATCGCCTCCCAAACAGTGCCCTCGTTGGCTTCGCCGTCACCCACAACAGCGAAAATGCGCCGGTCCGACTTCTTCACTTTCAAACCGAGTGCCACGCCGACTGCCACGCCGATGCCGTGGCCGAGCGATCCGGTGGATACTTCAACTCCGGGAACTTTCAAGCGATCGGCATGGCAACCGAACCGCGTGCCATATGTACCGAACCCATATACCTCGGCGACGTCAAAATAGCCGAGCTCGGCGAGCACGGCATAATGCCCGAGTGCCGCATGCCCTTTCGAGAGAATAAAAATATCCCGCTCCCTCCAGCCGGGATTTTTCGGGTCGTGCCGCATCGTCTTGTAAATCGCCAACAGCGCTTCAACTACCGAAAAGCAGGTGGGGATATGACCGTGCCCGCTGGCGGCAGCTATGTTAAGGATGTTGCGCCGGATGCGCTTGGCTGCATCATTCATTGGCGTGCGCCCTACAACACAACATACGAAATGCGCGCTGTGATTGGCAGGCGCTCCACACGGAGCTCGGTCATATCGAAGACTTCACGCAGCGCGACGGTCTCGCCAGGGAAAATATCATCACAAAGCTCATCGAACACCAGCACCGTCCCTTTGATGAAATAGGGCTTAAGAGCCTCAAGCGCATTCTTGGTCGGCTTGTAAATATCAAAGTCGAAAATAGCGAGAGATATGACCGTCTCCGGATGACGCGCGAGATAGGCCGGGATTGTCTGGGTAGCGTCGCCCTTTACCAACTCGAACTTGGTTAGATGCGAGATCGGGTTTAGCGCTTCCTGGCAAGCCAGGATGCGTCCCAGCGTGTCCTCATAGCCCTTCGTCACCGAGAATGAACCGTCGACGCATTTGCAGTTTTCGCCATCCTTTTCGTTCATGCCAATAAAGCCGGCGAAAGTATCGAAGCCGACGATTTTGCGGTGGCGGTTGAACGGCTCGTAAATTCCCCGCAGCGCCGACAACAAAGACAAGGTCTGGCCCCAGCGAACCCCGCATTCAACAATCATGCCATGTGTGTTGACTATTTTCTTATAAATCTCATTGAAGAAAAGGACCCGCGAAAGTGTTTTCGAAGTCAGGAAAACGCCCAGATTGGCCAGCACCTCATCATCGGGCATCGTCGTATTCTTGAGAAGTTGGGTAAATTCCTTTTGAACGTCCTTCTCGGTCTGGCTCGACAGGACGATCGCATCGTGTTTCTCGGTCTTCATCGCGTCCAATTATCCTTGTTGAGCTTCCACCATTCCACGGTCCGCCTGACCCCCTCTTCAAGAGGAACCTTAATGGACCAGCCCAATTCCGTGCGCGCTTTGGTACAGTCCAATGCACGTAATGCAATTGTCGTAGGCGCTTTGCCGACGCGATGAATCTCCTTTGGCCGATGACCCGCGCAGCTCAAAGCCAATCTCATCACCTCGCCAACCGTGGTACTGCTACCGGAACCCACATTGAACACATCGAAAGGACGACGATTGACCAGCATGCGTATCACGGCAGCGGAGAAGTCATCCGTATAGATGACATCGCGGGCAACGTCGAGACTTCCCCATACTTCGAATGGATCCATACGGTCTACCGCCTTGCGGATCAATGCGGCTACGAAATTCGAATTGGCGGGATCAAACTGGGCAAATGGACCATAGACATTGGCTGCACGGACGACGGCAAATTCCATGCCGGTGCTCTGATGCCAGAATGCGCATTGCTTCTCCATGTAGCGCTTGGCCCAGCCGACGCCCATGTATGCAGGCGCCGGGTCCACGTTCCAGTCCAGTTGGTCCTCGCGGATAAAGCCATCGAATTCTTGATAGATACTTGCGGATCCAATGTAGACGACCCGGCGTACGTGTGCCGTATGCAGCGCTTCCAAGAGTAAGCTGTCCATCACCACATTATCGGTGACTTGGCGCCATGGTTCGCGCCGGGTCTGTGCAGCGCCGCCGGTGACGGCAGCCGCGAGCACCGCAAGGTCGCAACCGTTAACGGCCGCGGCACAGCCTTCACGGGTCGTCAAGTCCGCCCGCACATAACGGACGCGCACGCTTTCGACCAGGGCCGTTGCATTGCTGTGATATGAGCCGACCACTACCACGTTGGATGAAGCCGACAACAGCCCGCGCACTATGGCCGATCCCACAAGCCCGGTGGCGCCGGCCACGAATACGCATTTGCCGTCGAGGGTGTCGGCGGTACGCTCTGAATTATCGACGATCATTAGCGCTGCGGATAAATTAGGCCGGCGCGCACCTGCCCGCGCCAATAGTCAAGCAGATCAGCCATGGTCTTTTCAAACGGAATCTCCGGTTTCCAGCCGGTGTGAGCCGTAAACTTGGACGTATCGGGTACCTGGAGGTCGGCATCCACCGGGCGCAGGCGCTCGGAATCAATTTCAACCCTTATGTCACGGCGGGTGGACAGTGACAGCAGATGGTCGAGCATATCACCAACCGTGCAGCTGAAAGTGCCACCAATATTGTAATACTCGCCCGGAATGGGATTGATAGTCACCAGCATATGATAGGCGCGCACGGCGTCGCGAACATCAGCCCAAGTGCGCATGGAATTCAGATTACCCGTCTTCAGGACCGGCGGTAGATGCCCTTCTTCGATCAGTGCAATCTGCTTAGCGAAGGTCGACTCGGCGAAGACGTCGCCGCGGCGCGGGCCGGTATGAGTAAACATTCGCGTGGTCAGAGTCTTCATGCCGTAAGCTTCGCCATAATAGCGGCCAACCAGGTCGGTCCCGACCTTTGAAATTGCATAGGGCGAGGCTGGATGGAAGGTGCACTCTTCGTTGATGGGCAGCTTGTCAGCCGGCACTCGACCGAATACCTCGGATGAGGCGCAGACATGGATGACAGGATCGACCTCGGGATGCTTGAGTATAGCGTCCAATAGCCGCGCGGTGCCGATAATGTTCAGATCCAACGTTACCAATGGCGACGAGAAGCTGGCTTTGGGATAACTCTGGGCGGCAAGGTGGAACACATAGTCGGGTCGCACTCGATCAACGACTTCCACCAGTGAAGAGTAGTCGGCCAGATCGGCGTCGACCATGAACACTCGATCCCTAGCATTGACGCGCGGAACGAGGTGACGAATGTTATCAAGCGGGCTACGCCAGCGGCACATCCCATAGATATCCCAGCCGGTTTTTTCGAGCAGGTAGTCCGCAAGATGCGAACCCACCATACCAGTGAAGCCAGTAATCAGTGCCCGCGTCACCAAAATACCTTTATTTTGAACAAGGGCAATTTCCAGATGCAACAAGCCCTGGTTCGCCGCATAATTGCTCTATTCCGGAAAATCTTGTACTGAGCGCTTCGCGTAATGTGAAGGGATTTTTTAAAGCCGGCCGGATCGACGTCTGACCGTGGTGCAGCTGACTCGCTGAATATCATTTTATTCTTACTAATTGGCCTCCAAGACTAATCGACTCTTCGGCCGCTACGATGGCGCGAATAATTCCGGCAGCTATTTCAATTTGGGAAGCTTCCGCCTTGCCCAACCGAACTGCCCGCAGAAATGCCTCTAACTCTCGCGTCAGGGGTAACTCGTCGGAATACGTTGGATACGTGAGTTCGCCTAGCCTGCCATAGAGTACCAGCCGCTGCTCGGCCTTATCGTCAAAGATCAAAGTTGTCTTTTCGCACACAATGGTCAACCGCTTGCGTCGGACTGGTGAAAGCCAGCTTATCGTAGAGACCAGGGGCGTGCCGCCGAACTGAAATTTCGATAAAGCTGCCTCTGGCTTAGTACCGCCGGCAAGACTCCAGGCGGTGACGCTATCCGGCTCGCGACCAAAGATTGCGCGAGCCATCGAGAGATCATGCGGAAGCCAGTCCCACAGGACGGAAGAATCCGCGCGTGGATTGTCGTTCATCCCCTCGGATAACAAGTAACGGATTACACCCAGCGATGGCAGCAATTCCAAAGCTGCAAGAAACGCCGGATGATAGAGATAGATGTGTCCAACAAAGACTAGGGCGCCCGAGCGCTTCGCCGCGTCTTGTATCCGCTCCGCATCAAAAACCGACGTTGCCATTGGCTTTTCAATGAAGGTCGCGATCCCTGCCTTGATGTATGGAAGCGCGGTTTCCGCGTGCGTTGCGCCCTGCGTAGCAATTAAAACGCCATCGAGCTCAGCCGATGGTTTTTCTCCCTTTGCAATACTCGTCACCGATACATCGGGGAAAGACAGCAGCGTACGCTCGATGTTGCGTCCCCAGCGCCCGCGCCCGACGAGCCCAAGCCGCAAAGTCATCTAAATAGCCCTTTGAAGCCATCTCTCGGCAAGTGACAAATCAAATTTGCCTACTACCCTTTATAACTGTCCTGCCCACGTGCCCATGCCACAAAGCGGGCAAGCCCCGTTTGTATGTCCATTTGTGAAGCGTAACCCAAATCCTTGCCCGCCTTCGTGAGGTCCGGACATCGGCGCTGCGGCTCGCCGCCCGGATAAGTGTCAGGATACGAGATGTACTGGACGGTCGAACCCGGCACCACTGAAGAATACATTTTTGCAAGATCTTCCATGGAAATCTCGTTATTGGCGTTGCCAATGTTGTAGGCCTCGCCGGGCTTTCCTTTCAGTAGCGTCTTAAGGAATCCGGAAATCGAGTCGGTGATGTAGCAAAATGTCCGCGTCTGCTTGCCATCGCCATGAACGGGAAGCGCGCGGCCATTCAACGCCTCAAATGTGAACATTGGAATGACGCGCCGGTCATCATGCTTCATGCCCGGACCGAACACGTTGAACGGCCGCACGATCTTCACGGGCACGTTGAACTGCTGCTGATAAATCGTCGAGATGGTTTCACCAAGACGCTTGGATTCGTCATAGCAGGCGCGAGGCCCAACGCTCGAGACATAGCCGTGGTAAGTTTCAGGAGTCGGAACTGACTTTGGGTCCGGGTCGCCGTAGATTTCGCTCGAACTAAAAAAGAGAAATCCCTCCAGTTCCTTGTTCCTCCGTGCCAGCTCAAGCAAGTTTTTAGTTCCCTGCACCGCGCTTTCGATCGTCTCAAGCGGGTACTTCATATAGTAAACCGGAGAAGCGACGCCCGCCGCATGTAGGATAAAATGCAGATCTTCGCGGACTGGCAACGGGTATGAAACGTCGGCCCAAACATCAAGGATATTCGGATCATGGTGGCCGCTCTCGTACAACTCGGTCTGCTCACCCGTGATGTAATTGTCGGCCGATATCACTTTGCACGGCTTGGCCAGCACGTCCTTGTTGAGACGGCGAAATACGGCAATAAAATGCCGCCCCAAAAAACCGGCGCCGCCGGACAAGAGAATGGTCTTACCAGAGAAGCGATGCGCATCTGAACCAAGATTTTCAACGATCTTCTTCTCGTCGTCCTGCTTTATATCGGCTGAAACTAATGTCATGTTACTTCTCTTGGAGGGATCGGGATCAGATATCGATATGAACCACCCGTCTTTTTCCGAATATCTTCGAAATATTCATATGCAAAAACGACGAGAACGTCCGGTCGGTGCCTGTCCAAATGCGCCTTGGAGACGATCGGAATGTGGGTCCCAGGCGTGAATTTGTTCTGCTTGAGCGGGCTATCGTCGACCGTGAATTCGATAAGATCGGGTCCTATCTTGCCATAGTTACAAATCGTCGACACCCGCGCCGGCGCGCCGTAACCAGCCACTTTCAAGTTAGATTTCTTGTAACTCGCAAGCAGGCCGCAGAATGCGCTTATTTGCGTATCAACGTTACGCTTGAACTCTTCGAGTTTTCCAACCGTCAAGTTCTCATCTTCTTTCTTAAGAAGATTAGCAACATTGCTCGACGACGCAAGGCTTTGCCCCTTTCGCTGAATAGTTACCTGTAACGATCCGCCGTGCGGTTCGATGTGTTCGACCTCGGCTATAATCATGTCGTGCGCTTCAAACAGGTTCTTCAGCGACGTTAGTGAGTAGTAGAATATACGATCCAGATAAAAGCGTTCGAATTGAACATCGCGCAGGATATTTCCGATATATTCGACTTCAATGATGAACCGGCCATCGTCGGTAAGCAATTTCCCCACGGCATCTATGAACTGGTGGGGATCCTCCAGATGCGTGAACACGCTGCTGGCGACGACGACATCCGACTTGCCGAAAGATTTTTTTAATTCGGCGACGGCGGCCTCATCGAAGAACGAGCAGATTGTTGTCAGCCCCTGGTCGTTGGCAATTTTAGAAACATTGATCGAAGGCTCGACGCCGATCGCCCTTACACCTAATTCCTTCAACGGTTTCAGTAGAATGCCGTCGTTCGAGCCGACATCGACGACAAACTTCGCCCCGGCCAGCTTCTTCGCCAGCTTCTCGAAATGCCGGACTAGCCCCGCGTTGACCGATGAAAGGTAATAGTAGTCTTCGAACATCCTTTCACGCGAGACAATCGTTCCGAGCTGAACATTCTTGCATCGCGGGCAGAAATACATCACGAGTGGGAAAAAATCTTCCGTTTCGAATTGTGCTTCGGTCGGATATTTGTTCGCTAGCGGCTGCTTTCCGAGATTGAGAAATTCGACCGAGTGGTCGTGGCCGCAGAGCTGGCACTTCATGGGCGCTGTCACACTGTCATTTCCGTTTTTTTTGAGAATACCCAACGTCACGAGTATCAACGTTGGGACGTTTATTCAAGCTTCCACACACTTGGGTACAACTCCGCTCCCTGGCAGTGAAAATAACATATGCCGCCGTTAACGGTGCGACCGACTAACTGCGCCACTGGCGATGAACCCGTTTCTGACACAGTGCCGGCGAGGTGATGAAATTCGCCTTGAACTGCCCAGGTCGTTAGCCAAAGGAGATTCACTGCGAGCCGAGGGCTTATACTGAAACCTAAAGGCCAAAATTGTTGTCGCGGCCGATGGCGGAAAATTCTCAACGTCTAGCGCGGGGAACCGGGGTCCGGCGCGGTAGAGACGCGTCCGCGATGTCAGCGAAATTTCGCCATTTTCCCACGAAGCGCATGAATTTGAGATTTGCTTGCGTGGGATCAGACTTCATTGCGTCGAGCAGAGCCTCAATCTCGCCAACGCTCTCCTCGGCCGACCGCCGGCCCTGGCGCTGGGCAAGGCGGATGAGACGTTCGGCCTCCTCTATCTCAAAATCACCTTCGGCTGCAAGCTCGACAGCGAAATCATAGTACTTGAGCAACAGAGCGCATAGGTAAAGCATGGCGTACTGGCGACGGCTGATCGGACCCTTGGCCTTGCCACTCGGTAACGGATCTTTGAGGAAGATGGCATCAGCGTAGCACGCCCTCTCCCGCCCCAACACTTCGCGCTTGTCAATGAACTTTTGCGACCATCCCTGGGTTTCGAAGAAACCGTAAAAGGTAAACCCCGCATCGGCCAAGAATTGCTCCAGATGGGAGAAGCGCGGTTGATCGGCGTAAATTTCTAGAAAACACACCTCACTGACGATCGCGACCGTCCGTTCCGCCAGCGTGCGAGACGCGGCTTTCAGAGTATCCAGTTCGGCTCCCTGAACATCTAACTTGATCAACTCTCCCCAGAATGGCTGATCCGGCCTTCGCTCGAATAGAACCGCATCGATGGTTTCCAGCTCAACCGGGATGCTCCCTTTTTCCGCCAGGGACCCGACGCCGTAGCGGTCACGAAACGACCGATTTACTTTGAGAAGGGAGTGGTTGACGCCGTGAGCAAAAAGATTCAATTGGCCCTTGCCGCGGAAACCGCCAATCGCCGCGCTCTCCACCTCGGCGAGACGCCAGCCTTTTGATAATGAAGTCCTCAATTCCGCAGTTGCTACCGGGTCCGGCTCGAATGCCAGCACCGCGGCTAGCGGCTCAATCGCCTCGGCGAAGCTTCGTACCCCACCACGCGCACCAACATCGATGAACCCTAGTGGCGCTGTCTGCAGTTCGGCAAACACATGGCACGCCCGGAAGTCGGGATCGTCAATCAGGGTCATCGAACCTCAAACGATTAGTACCATTGCTGCACAAACTCGACCGACAAGGACGTGCCCGCACCAATAATGTAAGCTGGCTAGGCTGCTTTACGCCAAACCCGTCTGCATAATCAAGTCGGTCTGATCAACGCTCAATAGGCAACCAGCTAAAAAATGCCTGGGAAACGGCAGCATACCAAATTTATTTTATCGGGTCGCAAGCACGCTCATGTATACGAAATGGGGCATATCACAATTTTACTTACCAAATCGCCTTCTGGACGGACCTAGGCGACCAAGCGCCCAAAAAGTCGCGCCCAAATCGATGCTGCCGAATAGTATTCATCACAAAATTCCACAGCGTTCTTGCCGATACGCTGCGCAATCTCCGGATGACGCACAAAGAAGCGGATGAGATGGCGCAATTGCAGAGCATTCTCAAACGGAACATAGTGAACGAACGGCACAAAGAAATGCTTGATCGGATCATTTTCCTCTTCAAGCAGCAGTCTGCCCGCGTTCAACACCTCCCAAGGACGGCCAGTCATGGCCTTTGTATTTTCAAGGCGCGATGAAAAATTAAGTACGATCCGCGACTGTCTGACAATCGCACTATATTCGGCCATTGTCGGGCAATTATTAGTCCGCTGATGAGCATTAAGACAATGACGCAGATTCAGCTGTTGCGCTTGGATCATGGCATGGGTCAGCCAGAAAGGGCGGAGGTAACTGCCATAACTTCCAACGAAAGATAAGTCGTATGCCGTTTCGTGCACCGGATAGAAGCTCAGCCGATTGACGGGGCATGGACTGCAAAACAAGATACTAGAGTTTGAAGCCTTTTGCTCCGCCCCACCGCCTGGGGCAATGTGCATCATGAGATTGGTGGCCGGCGCCCAATAGTCCGCGATTGAGGCCCAGTAATCGCCCCAAGCGTCGCCAAGATAGCCAATTGTTCGAAATTTAAATTCGGACTTAAGTCTGCACATGAAATCGCAAGTAAGGCCATGTTCGCCACCTGGAAAATTTGCATCAAAAAAAACTATGTCGGGACGCATAAACGCGACTTTATCGCGCAACCCAAGCAGATCCCGATCTGCCAATTGCGCATCGAAACGAAGATGAGTGTACGAGATATGATCGGTAAAAAAATACTCAGCGCTAACTCCGGCATTGGCGGCAGATTGGAAAAAGAAATCTTTGAAATTACATTCGGTGTACGCATCGCTGACGTTAATAAATTCGGGAAAGAGAAAGAGAACACGCAGACGGCCATTTACGCTTTCGTCCGGTCGGCGGGGGTTTTCTTGAAGATAGTTCGGCAAAACGCGCCCCCCTTCAATCCAGGCATTATTTCGCTCGTTTAGGAAACGCTGGAACCGACGTTCGAACAATGCGAAGTATCTTGATTGGGGCATATTCCACGCGTTTCGCGCGGCAATGAGGTCAGATCGTTCGACTGACTTCAAATAACGGTCGAAAACACGGGCCGCTTGGGGCAATTGCCTATTCTCAAAAAGGGCGACCGCCCGGTCATATAGGCTCTGACTAAATGAGCTCGGCGCCTTTTCAGGCGCGCTTCCGATGGCCCGGCAAAAAAAGCGCTTAACTCTCGACCACAAAAATGCACCTCACGTTCATAAAAAGTTGTATCCAAAATAAAATAAATTGGTCTTTCGACCGATTGCTCATTTTATTTGCAGCCTCTCGCTCTGTTGCGAGAGCTCGGTTTGAAAATACACATTTTCCTCCGATATCCACCCCCCCTCAGTAAGGGTTGACGAAATCGAATATGTACACTCAAAGAATTTTTCGGCTATCACCCTACCTAGAGTCGTAAACGTGCCTCGATAGAGCAAGCCCGCGAGACGCCTCATGCGAAGGTTCGCGCCCCGATCGATATGCCGCCTTTCGGCGTGCTCATGCGTTCGCCCAACGCTTGAACATAAAATTTTTCAAGATTTCTGGCAAATCGTGTCGAATTACCGAGGCCATGCTCTTTGCACATTGTCCGTAAATTCCGCCGCAGGAACAAAAGACGATCCGGGTCTGACGCGAGCGCTGCCGCGATATCGATATATTCCTCGAGGGTTTCTCCAACTAAATCAGCGCAACCAGCCGCACCCAGCAACGAGGCGCCATAGCGGGATGAGATACGGTCTCCTTTATGGGTCACTACCGGAACACCCTGCCAAAGTGACTCACCAATAGTGTTGCCACCGCAATAGGGCCAAGTATCAAGGCTAATATCGATATCATTATAGCATTTCACGAGCGAGTTGCGGCTGGCTCCCCCCGCAACGCGAAGACGTTCGGGCCCAATGCCGAACCAGCGAAATCTGTCGATCAGATAACGCCGATTGTCCGCCGGCGTAAGCTGATAATTTCTTAAATAAAGTGTCGACTTGGGAACCTGGCGCAGCAATTCCGCCCACCATCCGATGATGACGGAGTTGAGCTTTGAGCCGCTGCCGAAATAGCCGAACGTGACGACGCCACGCGTGCGCGAGGGCGGATCAACGATGGAGGGATGTGGATATCCTTCATAATCGTAGCAGAGCAAACAATCGGGAAGACGGTAAATTTTTTCGCTGAACGTGCGGTCGGCATCAGAGCCGGTCGGCGTAGATATCTCGTCGCTTAAGAAATAGTCAACCGCCGGAATGCGACTGGTGCCGTGGTGGTTCAAATAAGACACTTGAACTGGAGCGCAGCGCGAAGCCATTGCTGCGTACCGATGTCCGGGAGACAGCCCCGTCATTTCGACGAAAACATCGATATCGTCGGCGCGCACGGCATCGATGAACTCTGCCGTGTCGAGACCGCCCGTTTCACGAACAACGTCGAAAGCTGATTTGATATCTTGCGAGAGCCGCGTCGGGGCGTATCCGTATACCTCGAATTGCGAGCGGTCGTGCGCCGCAATCACACGGCGCATTATGAACCGAATTGTATCTCCCTCCATGAAGGAGCAGTGATAGCCAATTCTGATCTTGCGCCGACCGTCATATGTTTTGAATTGATGACCAGATTTTTGCCGGCATGGGCTGCGCATAACGATCGGCCCATTTTTGCTGGATATCCGCAATGCTGCGATATGTCGCGGTCGGCAGCTTGAGGATCGCCTGACAGGCTAGACTGTCTATCGTCGGGTCGCCCAGCGGCTCAGCGCGCCGCCACATATCGAGAGCTTGCTGGATCTGGCCGCGAGCATCGTACAGCAAAGCGACCGTCGGATAGACATGCAACGGCTGAGTCTGCGCAGCGATCGCCGCGTGAGACACCGGCGGTTTACCCAACACCAGCCGCAGCACGAGCCAAAGAACGTGTGCGGGCAGAAATTCGATGAACGCGAACGCTCTCGCGATGCTCAGGCGCACGGTGCTCTTAATCGGCTCCGGCAGTAACCGCCGAATATAGTTTGGCGTCGCGACTGCCAGTGACGCCCACCTGTACTGATGGCGTCTTTCTAAGGGCATTGCTTCGATATACGGCAGCTGCCCTGTCAACAACAGCGAAACCGCTTCCTCAACATAATGAAAGACACGCGTCTTGAGACCGGCTGGAATACTTCCTTTTATCGAACCTGGGATGTTCGAACTCAGGCGTCGCCATAACTGCGCGGCCCGATCGTCGACCAATTTATTCGGTCCACTTCGATACCTGGGCGCAGTTTTTTTCGAAGCCAGTTCTGCGTTCAAGGCCTCGATACGAGCGCTGAACTTTTCGGCCTCGTCCTTTAATTCGTAGGCCTGAGCATGATTATAATAAAGGAAAAGCTGATTGATCATACATTCCAGCTTCAATACCACATCCGATCCGAAAAAACCGTCGGCAGAAAACATTTTTTCGATCAGTTGAAGCCGGCCCTCGATATGCTCATTGAAATTGATCGGAGTATTGCTGGCCTGACCTGAATGCACGGCATATTTGGATACCGGACCAGCGAAATATTTGACCTCATGATCAGTCGCAAGACGGCGCCAGATCTCAAATTCGATACAATCTATTTTCCAGCCGGGCTCATGAAGGCCGACGTCGACCAACGCCTGGCGGCGGAAGAAACTGCCCGGCCAAAACGGACAATATCGGCTAAAGAGATAGCCAACGAAATCGAATTCGCCGGCAATAAAATCCCCGATAACCTTGCCATTTTCATCAGTAATATGGCCGTCGCCGGTGATGGCGCCGAGCTTGGGTTCCCTCTTAAATCGCTCAACTGCGGTCTTTACTGCTTCCGGCAGCAGCTCTTCGTCGGAAAGACATGTGCCAATGATATCGCCTTGGCAACGTTGCAAGACTTTCCAGAAGGCCTCCGCTGGACCGGAGTCCGGCTCCGACATTAGCTTGATCCGCGCGTCTCGATCTGCATATTCGCGTAAAATCTCGAGCGTACCGTCTGTCGAGGCACCATCCTGCACCACAAATTCGATGTTTGGATAGGTTTGATTGAGGACGCTTTCAATACTTCGGCGAATCATCGAAGCGCGATTACGACAAAAGGAAATAATGGAAACGAGCGGAGCGGCGTCTTGCGACATTGGCGGTACTATTGCACTCGTGTGAGTAAGGGTTTGAGTAATTCTAGGCGAAATGAATGCTGATGCGCAGTCTATTTCGCTATCGTCGTGCAGCGGGGAGATACCTTCGTCAGTGACCAAATTCGTCGCGTTGTGACATGATTGGCGTTTTGATCGGCCACCAGATGCTCAGACGAGGGTCATTCCACATTAACGTGAATTGACTGGCACGATCATAGTAGGCGTTTTGCTTGTAATGAAAGATCGCGGTTTCGGACAGCACCACATGGCCGTTGCCAAACCCGGCCGGGATCAAGACCTGAAGTCTATTCTTCTCCGACAATGTGAAGGCGTCCCACTGCCCGAACTGTCGATGGCCACTAATATTGTTGACCACCACAAGATAGAACTTCCCATGCAGACAAGAAACCAACTTGGTGGTCTGGTGATCTCCGTGGATGCCCCGCAGGACATGGCGGGAGGATACAGAAATATCGTCCTGCACAAAGTCAGCCGCAATACCGGCTTCCCTGTAGAGCCTTTCGTTATAAAGCTCTACATATTCGCCGCGGAAGTCTTCGAAATTGGTTGGCGGTTCGATGAGCAGCACGCCGTCAAGTTTTGATGTGGTGATCTTGGCGCTGAACAATTGTCGTATCTCCTGCCAGCGAGATGAACGCTACCTATCCTGAGGTAATGGGGTGAATAATTTTCATACTGCGCGCGACATGCTTTTGACAGCCATTCTTGCCGGTTCGCGGGTTGGCATTAGCGCTGTCATTGTTTGAACCAGGGTTGCGCCCTCAAAATCAAATTCGAACGGCACGTGAAGCAGTGTACGCAGCGCTTCGCGAACAGCCGCCTGCCGATCAGGCGTAACATAAAAAATCATAAAGCCGGCCGAACCGGCACCCAGAAGCTTGCCGCCGAGCGCGCCTGCATCGCGCGCTCTCCGGTATATATCGTCGATTGCCTCATTCGAAATCTCAGCCGACAGCCGACGCTTACGCTCCCATGTTTCGTGCAACATGGCGCCAAATTGGTCCAAGTCGCCATTGCCTTTCAGCAGCCCTACCGCATCGTCAACCAATCGACCCATGGCGATGAGTTCAGCGGTCCGGGCCGGAATATTCGTAATGATGTTCCTAGCAATCTCGGTGGCAAGACGGCTGGTGCCAGTATAAAATAACATTAGGTTGCTCTGCAGACGAACCTGACGACTCGCATCCATCGCCAGCGGCAAGACATCGATGTGATCATCAGGATGAAAAATAATGTGGTTCAATCCCCCTACCGCGGTCGCAACTTGATCCTGTGATCCAACGTTCTCCTTCAGCCTTGCCTGCTCCAAATCAAGGGCGAGACGGAAGAGCGCATGCTGGCTCAATCGTTCGCCATGCAAAGCCGTCAGCGCCAGGATCAATGCGTTAGCGAAGGCCGAACTCGACCCCATCCCCGCCCGAGCCGGCAGGTCGGCGTGATGATGAAGTTCAATGCCGCGGTCGTCTCCGAACTTGAGCATTTTCAGACCTTCACGCACGGCCGGGTGAAGAATCTCAGAGATCGAATTCACGGTCTCGATATGCGACCAAACAATGCGATGCCTTTGTGGGAAAAATGGCGGAAGAAATCGGCAGGTTATGTAGCAATATTTATCGATGGCGGTCGACAACACCGCCCCGCCGTGCTCACGGTACCACGCCGGATAATCGGTTCCCCCACCGAAAAATGAAATCCGGAAAGGCGTCCGCGCCGTTACAAACGTCAAGACAACCCCCGCATCACCAAGCTCACCTTACGTTTCCTTCCAATAATTTTTTCGGTTGAGATATTCTTCACGGTTAGCCATGAACCATGCCCATGTCTTTTTAAGGCCTTCGATCAGTGGTGTCGAAGCTTCAAATCCAATCCAATCCTTCGCTCTCTTCGTGTCCATAATCCGTCGGGGAAAGCCCGCGGGCTTGCTAACATCGAACTCATATTCAAAGTCAAGGAATTCCCGCAAGCTTTCGACCAATTGGCGGATCGTATACCCCTTTCCGCTCCCGAGATTCACAAAGGAGCCCCGCGTCCCCCGGTACAAGGCCAAAATGCAGCCTTTGGCGGCATCATAGCTGTATAGAAAGTCGCGAACGGCTGTCCCGTCTCCCCAGATACGCACAGGTTTCTCGCCATTGGCGATTCTAGACATAAGTGTAGGGATGACCATGGCATTATCGGGGTCGAAATTGTCCCCCGGACCATAAATGTTGCAGGGCCGGACGACGCTGAAGAATTGCAGCCCGTACTGCTTCAAATAGGCCTGACATTGCAATTCGGCCATTCTCTTGGCCCAACCGGGATACATGTCCATGGGTTCGGATAGAATGGTGTATTCATCTTCACTGAAAACTTCGGCGCTCGCATAGGTGCCGATTGTGCTCGTATAGACGACCTTCTGCACGCCGTTCAGTCGAGAGGCCTCGAGCACATTGGTATTCATCATCAGAAATGGAACGAACGTGCTTGCAGGTTTCGCCTTTGTCACCTCGACCGATCCCTTTATTCCAGCGACATGAAAGACGAAATCCATGCCGTAGGTCAGTTCGCGGCAGAGGTCGAAGCTGCGCAGGTCCCCGTAAACATGTTCTGCTCGCGCGTCGACCTCCAACTTGTCGAGAGAGACAATCCTCACCTTTGCACCCGCGTCACCGAGAATACGTACGATTTCGCGCCCGATCATGCCCGTTCCACCAGTGACGAGAACATTTCGACTGCGAAACGAGCCAAGAATTTTTTCGTCGATCATTATTTTCCTCTATTCAGGAGAACTGCTTCGCTCTCCGCGTCGTCATGTCATGATAGAAGGGGACCAAGCACATCCGGGAATTTGGCTTTCGCCATGGCGACCACGCCAAGAGCTGACAATTGTTCAAAGCTTCCGGCTTGTACGATGCGGTTGAATTCAGCAAAGCTGAACACAACGACTTCAATTCCCTGGTCACGCCGGGCGGCATCGACCCGGGGCCGAACCCCGAAGGCAACGTAGGCATGAACCCATGCGCTCTCGCGCGAGAGGTTAAGGCCACCCTTGCCGAGAAAGAATATTGTTTCCGCTACATGACCGGTTTCTTCGAGCAATTCGCGATGTGCGGCCTCAAGTGGTGTTTCAGCTCCGTCAATTGCACCTGCCGGGATTTCAATCGTTGTCCTGCTGCGCGCCGGCCTGAATTGCCGAACCATCAGGATTTTACCGTCCGCGGTTACGGGCAACACTGCAACACTGTCCGGGCACAGCATACGGTAATAAGGGCGATCTCCGATATTCCATTCGGGCCGCGACTCCAATACCTCTACACTGAACCACTCGGTCTCAAGCACGATTTTACGTCTCGTCGTCATCAAGCCTCTATGTCCCAAGCGGCCGCAATGGGCAAAATTTAGCTTGCAGGTATGGCATCTGCGACCAACTGCTTTTTATACCATGACACCGTATCCGCCAGGCCATCGCGCAAGCTGATTTTCGGCTCAAAACCGAGGAGCTCCTTGGCCTTTGTGCAGTCGACCATCCGCACCGGAATTGTCGTTGGCTTGCTGGCGTCGAAATGAATTTTCGCGTGATGTCCGGAAGCTTGCAGAATGGTGTCAACCACTTCGCGGATTGTGATCGCCTGCCCATACCCCAAATTCACGGGATCGCAGGTCGGTAACTTTTCCATAGCGAGCAGA
Source organism: uncultured Pseudomonadota bacterium (assembly GCA_963762485.1). Lineage (GTDB taxonomy): Bacteria > Pseudomonadota > Alphaproteobacteria > Rhizobiales > Xanthobacteraceae > Pseudolabrys. Next base: position 588,560 of record CAVXLE010000017.1, read on the forward strand.
CATCCTCGAGTGAGATCTTCGATGTGCAGAAAGTCGCGCACCTCGTCTCCTGTCCCCCAGACTTCGAACGGATCCAATTTCGCGACTGCTCTGCGGATCAGTGAGGGGATCACGTGACCTGTCGTCGGGTCGAAGTCGTCGTATCGGCCATAAGTAGCCGTCGGCCGAACGATTGTCACTTTGGTCTTGGAGCGGTCATGAACAAATTCGCCCATGCGTTCCAGATAGCGGCGCATCCAGCCATAACCGAAATAGGACGGGTGCGTCGGACCACTCCACATTTCATCCTCACGGATGGGGTGCTTCGAGACCGGATAACCGGTTGAAGAACCGAAGATCTGGATACGTTCGACGCCTGTCGCCCAGGCCGCCTCCAGCACATTTGCTGTCAGCGTTAAATTGGCGGTAATGGCCGACATGGGGTTGGTCCCTCCGACACCGGCAGTGACGCCGGCGGCCGAAACGGCTCCCGCACAATGAAACACGTACTGGACGCCCAGCATGACACGTCGGCATTCGTCCTGTTGAGATAGATCGCCGCGCACGATTTCAATACCAGGGTCGGCCAGTTTCATGGGGCGATTATGAAGCGGCACTCTAACTTTCGCGCCCTGCCCAATCAGGGCCGCGACCATGTGGGTGCCGACAAAACCGGATCCGCCCGTCACCAAACACAATTTGCCCTTGAAGAACATCAATAAAACTCCCTCCAGTTGGCACGGCACTCCTGGTGTGAGCATCCCTGCCGAGCATTTTCAAGCTTAAAGAATGACAGGCGTTCTTACTGCAAAGAGCTTGTATTCGCGCCCTCACTTATATTCATATGCAGCCAACTATTGGCTTGATTGTCCGCTACCCGAGGAAACTGATCAGTGACCACCGACATTGTTTATAGCGCCGTCGACTTCATGCGAGATCTCGGCGCTACGCAAGAAGAGTCCGCGCTTATCGTCGAGGAAGCGGCCAAATACAACTTCAGTTACCGTCGGCTTGAGAAAGTGGAACGCGACCAAGTCATCCTTGGGATATTGGAAAAACTCGATAGCTTCTCGAAGGTGGGTGCGCATCGCCAGCAAGTTTGGGAGGAATGTTGGTCAGGCGCAAAGACTGCGTTTCTCGATGCACAGGGCGATCTGGCCGCTCTCGATCCGGTATTTATGGGTGCTCATCCCGTAATGCGACTCCATGGCGATTTTGCTCGCCCCGACGATCCGAAGTTCGAGACCCATTGGTTCAGGGTGATGCGTCGGTGGCTATTCGCACGCTACCTGACCGGTAAGTCCAAAGCGTTTGAATTCGGTTGCGGTAGCGGATTCAATCTTGCGACCGCCGCCCAAATGTTTCCGGGTATCGAGCTAGTGGGACTCGATTGGTCACTGTCTGCAGTTCAACTCGTTGACGATATTGGTTCGAAACACGGCTTCAATTTGAAGGGGCGCCGCTTTGATTTTTTTGATCCCGACCCTGATTTACCGATCCGAAACGATTGTGTCGTGATGACCTTTGCGGCACTGGAGCAAACGGGATCACGCTGGACTGCTTTTGCGGAATGGCTCCTGACAAAGCGTCCCAAATTAGTGATCAACATGGAACCAATTTTGGATTTCTATAACCCGCGGTCCTTGGTCGACTATCTCGCGATACGTTATCACACACATCGTGACTATCTCAGTGGCTATTACTCTTGGCTCGAAGCTCAGGCCGATAATCGCAGCATCGAAATTGTACTAAAGCGGCGCCCGGGTTTCGGCAGCCTCTACCACGAAGGTTACTCATTGGTCGTATGGCGGCCGGTTTGAAGGCCTATAACCGGACCCGGGGTCCAATTACACGATTTATGATGCCACCAATTCGAAGCAGAACCGCAGGCAGCCAGAGAGCAAGCCACGCTAATTCGCCGCTCCCGAATAGAGACGAAACGCTTCATCAATATCTCCGAAAAAAACTTCACGTCCTTTCGACAATAATATCGCTTTCGCACAAATCTTGCGGCATAGCTCCTCAGAGTGTGAGGCCATCACGATGACGCGGGCCGTACCCAGAAATCGGTGGATCCTGTCCTGGGCTTGCTCCTGAAAATGCGTGTCCCCCGCGCCGATGCCTTCGTCGATGAGCAGGATGTCGGGTGTGTGCGCAGTTCCCATAGCGAATGCAAGCCGCGCCTGCATCCCCGCTGAATAGATTCGTACGGGCAGCGAGAGGTATTCGCCCAGCTCCGTGAATTCCTCAATATCGCGAATGAAGTGCGCCATCTTGTCTTTAGGCCAATGATAGAGATTGGCGATTAGCTGAATGTTTTCATAGCCCGTAGCATCGTTGTTCAGCAGCATGTTATTGCCAAGCATGGCATAGACCTTGCCTTCGACGCCGATGCTGCCGCTGGTTGGCGCATAGATGCCCGCGAGCAGCCGCAATAGCGTGGTCTTACCGGCTCCGTTAGACCCGATCACGCAGACGCGGTCCCCATCGGTGAGTTCTAGGCTCACATCGGTGAGCGCGTGTATGATCATTGTGCTGCCGCGGTGACTCACCGCCTGGGTACCAATCTTGGCCCGGCCGAATGACGGCAATCGCAACAGCCGCAGCGAATGGCTATCGTAAATCGGCAGCCGGACGCCGGCATTTTTGAGAGAAATGTGGCTCATAAGAAGAACGCAAGCCGGCGGCGCATGCCGTTGTACGTGAATGCTGCGATAAAAAATGTGAACAGTATCGTCGCCACAACCACCAGATAGGTTTGCACCGAGGGCACCTCGCCAAGCAGTGGCATGCGAACGACCTGTATAAAATAGAAAACGATGTTGTAGTCGACGATAAAACGACGATGCGCGCCGATCTGCTGGTAGTTCCAAAATACCGGCGTCACCAGAAAGGCAAGTTGTAGGAGATTGCGTATGATCAGTTCGAGGTCACGATACCGCGCGCAGATAAACGCGAAGATGGTGACCACAAAGATTCCGTTCAGAAACAACAACAAGATGCCTGGCAGTGCCAGCAGACTGACCCAAGTCAGAGGCGCCAATCCAAGCGCTAATCCAACCAGATAGAGGACGAAATGATGCGCGAAGGTAATAAATGCCTTCGACACAGTACGGCCAACATACAGGTCGATGCTGATGTTTGACGTCAGGATCTGGTTGCTGTTGCGTACAAAAGTGCTGCACCCCTCAAGCACTAATGTGGATATTGCCGACCAGATGATGATTCCTAAACCGATATAGGCGACCAGATCACCAAGATTACCGCCAAAAAGTCCCGATGTGACGACGGCAAGCCCGCATACCATAATTGCGACGTTAATCGTTTCCCAGAGCGGGCCGATTCGTGAGCGGCGATACTGACACTTCATGTCAAGCCACGCCCAGGTGAAACTCGTGCGCAGATTCACCATTGTGCGCACCAGCAAGCGTCGATGCAGGCCCGACGTGAACTGCTGATCCGCCATGGTGGCAGTGGGCGTCTGCGTATTCATGCTCAATCTAAACAGCCTCTATTCTTAGGGGAGGAGAGGTGTCATAGCGAAGCAATACAGCACATACAATGGGAATATATGTGGCAGCCAACGACTCTCATGAGCGAACGCCCCAGCTAACTCGCGGCCATGGTGGTTGCGGAAATATTTTGAAGCACAGATAGGCCGCGCTGGGCACGAACGCGATCGCCGGATACCACGATACCAAGTTTGAGCTCATTCTCGGCCAACAGCGAGCGGTCGGCTCCTTCATGCCAGAGATGGATCACACCGGTCGCAAACACACCGTCTTTGCGGCGCACGCCGGCATGTAGCAATCGCACAATGATATCCGAGTCTTCCTTGCCCCAACCGCTATAGCCGGCATCAAATCCGTCAATGCGTTCGAGATCCGCCCGCCAAATAGCAAGATTGCATGATCGCGCGCCCTGCCACGCCCGTTGGCGGATTCGGCGCAAAGGCCCAAGAGGCAAACGCAGCAGCGCCGACAAACGATTGATACCGCCGCGTTGACGTTCGGCGAACCAGCGCGCAAGGCCCCAGTTCTCAGGCACGAGGCTCTCGCGCAGCACTCTTGCAGTGAGTTCGGGCAAAAGCAAAATGCGGTTGCCGGTAACAAACCATCCAGGCTCAGCTAATCGGCGGTGAGTGGCAACGAAGTCCGCTCGCACGATGCAATCGCCGTCCAGAAAAATGCAATAAACGCCGCGCGCAGCCATGATCGCCCGGTTGCGAATTTCCGCGGCACGGAAACCACGATCGGCGTGCCAGACATGCTCGATGCGGCGCCCAATTTTTGCCTTCCACGCCTCAATCACCTTTGCCGTGGCTGGCCCCGAACCGTCGTCGGCGATAACGACCTCGAAATCGGCATCGCTCTGCTTCGCAAGCGAACGCAATACCGCGTCGAGTGCGTCTTCGCGATTGTAGGTCGTAACGATAACGGTGATTAATTCGGCCACGGATGTCCTCTCGGACAAGCTTTAGCCGATGTAGCACGCGTCGACAAACCCCTAGGGTCTGCACTCGCCATAATGCTAATTTGGCTTTGACCCCCAGAGCCCAACAGGCATCCACCGGCATGCAAAAAATATCAGCCTATATTCTCACATTTAACGAGGCCGAAAAGATCGAGGCTGCCATATCCAGTGTGTTGTGGGCCGACGAAGTCGTGGTGATCGATTCGTTCAGTGTCGACCGAACTGCGCAGATCGCTCGCTCGCTAGGAGCGCGCGTCGTGGACGTTCAGTTCAAGGGATTCGGCGACCTGCGCAATCGCGCAATCGAGGCCTGCAATTTCGACTGGATCTTTAGTCTCGACGCCGACGAACGTTGCACCGAAGAGGTACGCGACGAAATCCTTGCACTTTTCGCTGGCTCGCCGCCACACGAGATCTATATGGTGCCGCGACGCAGCTATATGATGGGTCGATGGATTCGCGGCTCGGGCTGGTATCCGAATTTCCGTCAGCCGCAACTCTTTCGCAAAGGCAGCATCCGATACACGCTTGAACCGGTACACGAGGGCTTTGAAGTCCTCGACGGACGATCGGTCGGAACCTTGCAAAATGCGATCTGGCAATTTCCCTTCCGCAACCTGGAAGAAGTCATCAACAAAATGAACCGTTATTCCACGCTCGGTGCACCTAAACTCGCGGGCAAACGTGTGTCGATGGCCAGCGCATTTGGCCACGCCATCTGGTCTTTCCTCAAGCACTACATCTTCAAGCTAGGTTTCATAGACGGCTGGGCTGGCTTCGTCATTGCCTTTGGGAATTTCGAAGGCACGTTTTATCGCTACGCCAAGCGTTACGAAGAGACGCAAGGCTGGCACGCTCCGCCGAGCAAGCCGATCAAGCGCGATCGTTAACGCCCAACTTTCGGCACGCGCGTACGTTCGACCATCGACGTCGTTGAATGTCCGGGAATAAGGTCGACCAAGACAATCTCTCCGCCAAGCGCCTCAACGAGCTCGCCGCCGACGACTTGCTCGCGGGTATAGTCAGCGCCTTTGACAAGCACCATCGGCTTTACCCGGGCGATCAGCTTTTCAGGCGTGTCTTCGTCGAACACGACGACGAGGTCGACCGCCTCAAGCGCAGCCAGAACCTCAGCACGTGATTGCACAGGCTGTACCGGACGACCGGCGCCCTTCAGACGCGTGACCGACGCATCACCATTCAAGCCCACCACAAGACGGTCGCAGGCCGCGCGGGCACCGGCCAGCAGTTTTACATGACCCGGGTGCAGCAAGTCGAAGCAGCCATTGGTGAAGCCAACGCGAAGACCCTGTTTCCGCCATTCGGCCAGATGTTCGTCAAGCAGCGCCCAGTCGAACACAATTTTTTCCTCGGGCGCGAGCGTTGACGACGGCAAGATGCGCGCGCGCAACTCGGTAACGGATGCCGTCGCTGTCCCGCGCTTCCCGACGACTACGGCTGCGGCGGCGTTAGCGGCGCGCATCGCAGATTCAAAGTCTGCACCGATCGCCAGCATGGCGGACAGCACAGCCACAACCGTATCGCCGGCTCCGGAGACATCGCGAACGCGCACTGGATAGGCCGGCACATGCACCGGCGCACCCTCGCCTACGAGCGTCATTCCGGCTTCGCTCCGCGTCACCAGAACCGCTCCCGCGCCCAGCTCACCGCGAAGTCTGGCCGCCGCCTCGGCTATATCATCATCGGTTTGCGCGAGGCTGTGCGTGGCATCGGCAAGCTCCTGCCGATTTGGCGTGACGAGCGTTGCCCCACGATAGTTGCTGTAGTCTCGACCTTTCGGGTCGACGACCACCGGCTTGCCACGCTCGTTAGCAGCGGCAATCACGGCGCGAATCACGCGCGGCGTCAATGCGCCCTTGGCGTAGTCGGATAGAACTACCGCGCCCACTCGCGGCATCGCCTTGACGACGTGTCCAATCAGCGCGTCTTCGCTGCCGCCGTCTATCGCTGAAGCCATTTCCCAATCGGCGCGCAGCAAATGCGTCGAGTGGTGCTCCGATACGAAGCGAACCTTGCGCGTCGTCTGGCGCGTTCCATCGACGACCAGATGAAATTCTATCAGGGGATGGTTGCTGAGCGCCTTGGTCAAGGCGCCGCCGGCCTCATCGTCGCCAACCACGCCGATGAAAATGCAGCGAGCGCCGAGCGCGACCAGGTTGCGCGCGACATTTCCGGCGCCGCCAATCATCAAATCGGTGCGCTTGACCGCAATGACCGGCGTCGGCGCTTCCGGCGAGATGCGCGAGACCTCGCCATAGACGAACTCATCCAGCATGAGATCGCCTATACAAAGCACTGTCTGTTCGGACAGCGCGGCCAGATGCTTGTCGAAATCATACATGGCACTACCGATAGCGGTCTTCGCGATCGAGATAGCCGGTAACGTACTGGCCGACGGCAGCCTCGAGCGGCGTGAAACCGGCGTTATAGCCGGCACGTCGCAAGCGATCGACCCGTGCTTCAGTAAAATATTGATATTGCCCGCGGATCGCTTCTGGCATGTCGATATATTCAATATTTGCGGGCCGGCGAAGCGCCTTGAACATGGCGCCGATCATGTCGCGAAAGCTTTCCGCCTTGCCGGTGCCCACGTTAAAGATGCCATTGACTCCCGATGCATTCAGAAGCCAGCGCAGCACGGACACAGCGTCATCGACATAGATGAAATCGCGGCGCTGGTCGCCGTCAGCGATACCCGCACGATGTGACTTGAAAAGACGCACCGGCTGGCCCCCTTTGGCGACATCAAATACCTTGGCCAGCACACTTGCCATATGGCCTTTGTGGTACTCATTTGGACCGTACACGTTAAAGAACTTCAGCCCGACCCAATGCGGCGGCATTTTTTCTTTTTTTAGATAGCGTTCGACCAATGCTAGATCGAACAGATGCTTGCTCCAGCCGTAAAGATTCATCGGCTTGAGCTTGCGCAATGCGTCGATGGACCAGTCGTCGTCGAAACCTTCGTTTCCGTCGCCGTAGGTCGCAGCCGATGAGGCATAGATGAACGGTGTGCGCGTCGTTGTGCACCAGTCGAGCAGACGCATCGACAGACGAAAATTATTTTCCATCACGAGGTCGCCGTCGGTGGCGGTCGTGTCGGAAATCGCCCCCATGTGAATGACAACATCGAGTTTGCGGCCTCCGAGCCAGCGCATCAGCTCGGCAGGTGGCAGGAGGTCGACAATCTGGTGCTTGGCAAGGTTGCGCCATTTGGCGTCGCCGTGGCCAAGCAGGTCACTTACCGCGATGTCGGTTGTCCCTGCCTCATTCAGGCTGGCCACTATATTTGATCCAATGAAACCGGCCCCGCCGGTGACCAAGAACATCCCTGCCCCTCGCGCCTCTGGATTGGGCCAACCTTTGCCCCAGACCGGCCGCTGGCGCAACGATAGGCCTCTGTTCGCCTGTATTTGGCGTAGGAAACGGTAAAAATTGCGGCTGGACAGTCCAGCGCCGCACAGGCTAACGGCTGTCTTATAGGCCGGAACGGTGGCGGCTAACGGGGCGGCCGCAAATAAATGAACTACGATTCAACTTCCGCGTGCAGACCTGTTTTGATCGTCCCCTACGTCTGGATTGGGGACTTCGTCCGCTGTCATTCCGTCGTGAAACTTCTGCGCGCTCAGATCCCCGAGCGGCCGGTAGATATCGTTAGCAGCACGCTTTGCGCACCGCTCGCAGACTACATGCCGGGGGTTCGGCGCGCCGTCGTAGTCGATTTGCCACGCCGAAGACTAGGCATTGCGCTTCAACTCCAGCTCGCTGACCTGCTCCGTCAAGCCAACTATGGTCAGGCCCTCGTAATGTCGCGCAAATGGAAGGCGGCACTGGCACCTTGGCTCGCCGACATCCCTCTCCGCACAGGCTTCGCCGGTGAATTTCGCTTCGGCCTCCTCAACGACGTGCGCTTCGGCGAGCGCAAACTGCCGCGCATGATCGACCAGATGGGCGCATTAGCGCTGCCGAAAAACGAACCGCTTCCAAACGAGTGGCCCCTGCCCGAACTGAAAGTGCCGCCTCAAGAAGTGGAATCGTGGCGCGCACAACGGGATCTTGTGAACGAACGCCGCCCGATCATCACACTGTCTCCCGGAGCGGTCGGCGCCGGCAAAGCGTGGCCGGCCGGTCACTATGCCGAACTGGCACAGGCCCTCACAAAAGATGGCGCGTCAGTTTGGATCCTTGGCGGCCCGAACGAATCGTCTCTCGCGACACAAATCGCGGCAGCCGCAGGCAGCAGGGTTCGCAACTTCACGAGCACTGATCTGCGCAATGCAATTCTTGCGCTCGCCGCAGGCGACATCTCCGTCACCAATGATTCCGGGCTGATGCATGTGTCAGCGGCGCTCGGCACGCCGACAGTGGCAATTTTTGGCCCGACCAGCCCCTGGCACTGGAAACCGCTCAATCCAATTGCTGCGATCCTCGAACCGCCGGGCGATGAGGATGCACGCACGCGCGCGCGCATCGAAGGCAATGATGCCGTGCGCCATCGCCGCACGGACGACGTCACAGTCGAAAACGTTCTTGCGGCCGTGCGGCAGCTACTCACGGAAGCAAAAAATCACCGGAAATGAGCGGCTGACACCACCAGATGGCCGGCTCCGTTAACAATTTCGGCCCGGCAAGCCTGACGCGAACCTCTTTCCGTGCTATCAGAACGGCCATGGCCAGACCGAAACCAGCCCTATTGACCAGCGATCGTGCGCAAGCCGCAATTGCATCGGCATTACGCACGCTGGAAGCCGAAGGCAGCGGTGTTGATGCACTCGCCGCCGCGTTAAGAGACGGTCTCGGCGCCGCTTTCTCCGCTGCGATCGAATTGATCCGCGCCGCACAAGGCCGCGTCATCGTGACCGGCATGGGCAAATCTGGGCACGTCGCACGCAAAATTGCATCGACTTTTGCGTCAACAGGTACACCTGCGTTTTTCGTACACCCGAGTGAGGCCAGCCATGGTGATCTGGGAATGATCGCCAATGATGACGTCATCCTCGCGCTGTCGTGGTCGGGTGAAACGGCGGAGCTGAAAAATATCACCGACTATTCGCGCCGCTATGGCATTAAGTTGATCGCGATGACGGCAATTCCGGAAAGCGCGCTCGCCAAGCTTTCTGACGTCGTGCTGACTTTGCCGCAAGCGCGCGAAGCCTGCCCGCACAATCTCGCGCCGACGACTTCGTCTCTCATGCAACTTGCTCTCGGCGACGCATTGGCAATTGCGTTGCTGGAAAGCCATGGTTTTACTGCGGTCGATTTTGGCCTCCTGCACCCTGGCGGCAAACTTGGGACGCTGCTGAAAACGGTCCGCGACATCATGCATACCGGAGCGGCTATGCCGCTCGCGCCGCTTGGCACCCGTATGTCCCAGGCGATCCTTGAAATGACCGCCAGGGGTTTCGGGTGCGTTGGCATTACCGATGCACATGGGCTGTTGGTTGGCATCATCACCGACGGCGACCTGCGGCGCCATATGCGCGACAATTTGCTCGACGCCCGTGTCGACGATGTCATGACCCGCGGGCCGAAGACAGTGCGTCCCGAGCAGTTGCTCAGCGAGACGCTCGACATCCTCAATTCGATGAAGGTCACCGCGCTGTTCGCGGTAGAGGCCGGAAAACCGGTCGGCATTATTCACGTGCACGATTTGCTGCGTGCCGGCGCAGCATAACAACTATGTTTACCAGTCGATTTTCGCGACCGCGTCGACCACGGCGTCAACGGAAGGCGGTGCACCATCCGCGCCGAGAACAGTAATCGGGCCGTTCCCGACTGGCCCAGTCAGGCTGGGCTTGCTGCCCGTAAAGATTGCAACGAGCGGAACGCCAAACGCAGCAGCAAGGTGCATGAGCCCGGTATCAACGCCGACGACATATTGCGCTCCGGCAATCAGCTTTGCGACCTGATCAAGTGGCGCGCGCTCGGGAACGCGCACGCCCTGCACCGCAGTCGCAATGCGTTCGCTCCTGACCCGCTCCGGCTCGTTGCCCCAAGGTAATACCAGCTCAAGTTTTCGACCTAGTGTCTTGCCGAGTGCAATCCAATGCTCGTCCGCCCATTGCTTTTCCGGCCGCGCCGTCGCGTGAAGCAGCACTGCGTAGCGTGATGAGCCAACCGCAAACCGTGCGCGGTCGAGCCCAAACTCCGGCGCACCCTGTGGCGTATAGCCGAGCGCCAGCCCACTCAGAATCCGGTTACGCTCGACCGCGTGCAAATCCCGGCTGACGCGGTAGCGAACATCGTAAAAAAGTGACGCCAGCGGCTCGCGAATACTTGAAGCATCGTAGCCATGACGCCGGCCCTTCGCCATGCGGGCGATCACAGCGGAGCGCAGCAGGCCCTGGCTGTCGACGACAGCGTCATACTTCCGCGCGCGGATTGTTCGGAGGCTCTCCCCGATCTCTTCGATGGTCCGGGGCGCGTACAGCGACTTTCGCCAGCGTCGCCACGCCACCGGAATGACCTCGCCCACTGCCGGATGCAGGTGCACCAGCGGTGCGAAGGCCTCCTCCACCACCCAAGCGAGTGCCGCGTCAGCATGCGCCTTTCGGGCGTCGACCAGGGCCGGCATGTGATGAATGACATCGCCGAGCGACGAGGTCTTTATGAAAAGAACGTTGGACATGGCACGGTTGCGGGACCCATATACCGGTCATTAAGCATGGCCGCCATAACCATGCCACCGCGCCGCGCAATTAGGGTGCGGGTTTTACGATCATTCGGCAGATTTACTGAACGACGAGGGGCATTGTGCAATGACGATTCTGGTAACAGGCGGCGCCGGCTATATCGGCAGCCACATGGTGCACGAACTCGCCGACGCGGGTGAGCCGGTCGTCGTGCTCGACAACTTGTCGACCGGCTTACGTTTCCTGATACCCGCATCCGTTCCCTTCGTCGCCGGCAGCACCGGCGACCGTACAGTGGTTAGCGAGATCATTGCCCGGCACAATATCACCGCCATCATCCACTTCGCCGCTTCAGTCGTGGTGCCGGAATCGATTTCCGATCCAATTGCCTACTATAGCAACAACACCATGAACACCTGCGCGCTCCTCGACGTTGCAATAAAGGCGGGCGTCAAGCACTTCATCTTTTCGTCGACTGCCGCAGTCTACGGCGAGACAAGCGATGCCCCCGTGCGTGAGAACGCGCCGACGATGCCAATCTCGCCCTATGGCACCTCGAAGTTGATGTCAGAGATCATGATCCATGACTCGGGCAAGGCGCATGGCCTGCGCTTCGTGATCCTGCGATATTTTAATGTCGCCGGCGCCGATCCAAAACTACGTACGGGACAAGCGTCGCCGCAAGCGACCCATTTGATTAAAATCGCTTGCGAAACGGCTGTCGGCAAGCGTCCGAAAATGAGTGTGTTCGGGACCGACTATCCGACGCCGGATGGCACCTGCATCCGCGATTACATCCATGTCAGCGACCTGGTGCAGGCCCATTCGGTGGCGCTTGCGTATTTGCGCAGCGGTGGCACAAGCGCGACCTTCAATTGCGGATACGGCCGTGGCTCTTCGGTGCTCGAAGTAATCGATGCTGTGCGGCGCGCCAGCGGACGCGATTTTCCAGTCGAGATTTCGGGCCGCCGTCCCGGCGACGCGCCGGCGCTGGTGGCCAATGTCGATCGCATTCACGCGACGCTGCCCTGGCACCCGCGATTCCAGAATCTCGACACTATCGTCTCCCACGCGCTTGCATGGGAAAAGCAACTGGCGAGCCGGCGCAAAAGCGCGGTGGCCTGACAACGGGGCGAAATCGGCGCTATTTTGCCGCTTTAACGGTTTTTGGCTTGAAAATTTCTCTTGGCGCGGGCAAGGAAACGGCCACTCCTGCCCGCCGTGCTAATTTCAGCCCAACAGAGGGCAGATGAACGACCATAGCTTGCTACCCGCTGACGACGAGCGCTACAGCGTCCTTGCCCTGATCCGGCGATTGCTCACCGAACAGGGTCTGGTGCATTGGCGAAAATACGTACTCGCATTTGCCATGATGGCGCTGGCTGCCGGTTGCACGGCCTTCAGCGCCTATCTGATTGGCGACGTCATCAACCAGGCCTACGTGAATCGTAATTTGCCGGGCATTATTACGCTCGGAATCATAACCGTCGTGTTGTTCACTGTAAAAGGCATCGCGACGTACGGCCACAGCGTTATGCTTTCACGCATCGGCAATCGTATCGTTGCCGACAATCAGCGTGCGGTTTTTGTTAAGCTGCTCAACGAAGGCCTCAGCTTCTTCTCCGACCGGCATTCGACAGAATTTATCGCTCGCCTTTCGACCGGCGCAGCAGCGGCGACACAGGTCATCAACCTGCTCATTACGTCAGTCGGCCGCGATTTGTTTTCTTTGGTTGGCCTGATCATCGTGATGGTGGTGCAAGATCCGCTGATGTCATTCTTCAGCTTTGTGGTCGCCCCGCCGGCACTTTTTGTTCTGCGCAAGCTGATTCGTCGCATCTACAACATCGCTCGCACTCAATTTCATGGCAGCACTCGCACGATCGAGACACTGCAAGAAACACTCCAGGGCATCCGCATCGTGAAGGCTTTCACGCTCGAAGATATCATGCGCGAGCGTTTCGACCGGAACGTGGCCGCGGTAGAGCATGAGGCCAACAAGATGGCGCGCGTGTCCAATCGCGCCAGCCCCTTGATGGAGACGCTAGGCGGCTGCGCCATTGCTATCGCCATCACCTATGGCGGATATCGTGTGATCGAAACTGGTGCGACACCGGGCCAGTTCTTTTCCTTTATCACCGCCTTTTTACTGGCCTATGAGCCAGCCAAGCGACTTGCGCGCCTCAACATCGAGCTCAACAGTGCCCTGGTCGGCGTCCGCATCTTGTTCGAGGTCATCGACAGCCCGCCAAGTGAACCGCCTGACGACAGCAAACCCGACCTGCAAACAAAAACGGCCCGTCTCGAATTTAAAGACGTGCAATTCGCGTATCGCAGCGACGAGTCAGTGCTGCGCGGCATGTCGTTTGTGGCCGAGCCGGGCAAGCTGACGGCCTTGGTTGGGCCCTCCGGCGGCGGCAAGTCAACCGTGTTCAATCTGCTGCTACGGTTCTACGAAACTCAGCGCGGCAGTATCATCATCGACGAGCAGAATATTGCGGAAATTTCGCGCCGCTCGCTCCGTGAGCATGTGGCATATGTCGGACAGGATGTATTCCTGTTCCGAGGTACCATTCGCGAGAACATCGAATTTGGAAAGCCCGGCGCAAGCGAGGATGAGATCGTTGCCGCCGCCAAGGCCGCCTATGCACACGATTTCATTGTGTCGTTTCCGCGCGGCTACGAAACACCAGTTGGCGAGCACGGTTTGCAACTTTCGGGGGGGCAACGCCAACGGGTGGCCATCGCCCGTGCACTGATCAAGAACGCGCCGATCATATTGCTCGACGAAGCGACCGCTGCCCTTGATTCCGAATCAGAACTGCAGGTGCGCGAGGCTATGGAACATCTTTGCCAAGGCCGCACGACCCTTGCGATTGCCCACCGCTTGCATACCGTCTCGCACGCTGACCGTATCTACGTCGTCGAAGACGGCCGAGCGGTCGAGTCTGGCCGCCACGACGAACTCCTGCGGAAGGGCGGCCGTTATGCGTCGTTCTATCGCCTGCAGCTCAAGGAGCAGGAGGCTCGCAACCCCGTCGCGGCGGTCGCTACGTCATAAGTCACATGCGGTTGACGTCGGCGCACCACACCTGATACGCACAGCCATCTTTTCGCCCGGCCGCCTCGTCGCGCAACCGGGCCATCCACCAACCACAACGATTTCGAACGGCCAATCATCATGACCGACAGCCGCTACGTTATTCCGCCCGCGCCACAAGCTGTCATAGCGGTGGCAGGCACCGACAAGGTATTTCCGGTTCGCCGGATCTGGTGCGTCGGCCGCAATTACATCGAGCACATCCGCGAGATGGGGCAGGACGAGCGCGCGCCGCCGTTTTTCTTCGCCAAACCGGCCGATGCCATCGTGCCGGACGGCGGCACCGTACCCTATCCGTCGCTGACGAAGGATATGCACCACGAGGTCGAACTGGTCGTCGCGCTGAAGAGCGGTGGACGCAACATTCCAGTCGCCAAGGCCAATGACTGTATTTTCGGTTACGCAGTCGGCATCGACTTGACCCGTCGCGACCTGCAAATCGCGTCACGCGACGTCAAGCGGCCATGGGAGATCGGCAAGGCTTTCGATGCTTCCGCGCCGTGCGGGCCGTTGATGCCAGCGAGCAAGATCGGCCACCCAGCCAAGGGCAAGATCGTACTCAAGGTCAACGGCCAGGTGCGTCAGGACGGCGATCTCAACCAGATGATCTGGAACGTCCCGGAAACGATTTCGAAGCTGTCGGAAATGGTGGCGCTCGAAGCCGGAGACATCATCATGACCGGCACTCCTTCGGGAGTTGCCGCGACGGTCGCCGGCGACAAGATCGAATGCGAAGTTGAAGGCGTCGGTAAACTGACCGTTACCATCGGTTCGCCGCTGAAATAGGGCTATAGCCCTAGGTAAGCCTGCCGCACGCGATCATCGCCGAGTAGCTCGTCGCCTGAACCCGCAAGGGTGATCCGGCCATTCTCCAGCACGTAGGCACGACTTGCGAGCTTGAGTGACACCGCGACGTTCTGTTCCACCAGAACACAGGTCAGCCCCTCGCGATTGAGTTCGCGAACGCATCGGAGCACGCTTTGCACGATCGCCGGCGCCAGGCCAAGGGACGGTTCATCGAACAAAACCAGGTCCGGCTCGCCCATCAGGCAACGACCAATCGCGAGCATCTGCTGTTCGCCGCCGGAAAGCGTTCCAGCGGCTTGTTGTCGGCGCTCGGCCAGCATCGGAAATAACGCGTAGACTTTTTCAAGATTTTGTTCACGTAACCCTCGGGCACGCGGCAGCATCGCACCGATTGCAAGGTTTTCCGCTACGGATAATGAAGAAAATACCTGACGGCCTTCCGCCACTTGCCCGATGCCAAGGTCACAGACCTTATGACTCGGCCAGCCGGCAACATCCAAACCGCGAAAGAAAATTCGTCCGCGCGCTGGCTTGTACATGCCGGCGATGGTGCGGATGAGCGAGGTCTTGCCGGCGCCATTGGCGCCGACAATGGCCACGATTGAGCCCTCCTCGATGTCGAGCGAAACGCCATTGAGCGCCTGGGCATCGCCGTGAAAGACGTCGATGTTTTCCACTTTAAGCATCATGCGCTGATCGCCTCGGTGCCGAGATAGCTGTCGATCACAGCACGATCGCGTACGATCTCGCCGGGCGCGCCTTGCGCGATGGCCGCACCGTGGTGCATCACCAGAATCTGCCCGGCAAGAGCCATCACCGCACGCATCACGTGCTCGATCAGCAGGATGGTGAGGCCCGTATCGCGATTGAGTTCTTTCAGAATAGCGACCATGTGATCGGTCTCGGTCGGGCGCAGGCCCGCCATCACTTCGTCGAGCAGCAGCAATTTCGGGTCGGTGGCAAGGGCGCGTGCCATTTCCAGCCGCTTGCGATCTGGCAGTGTAAGCGCCGACGCGCGCTGGGCGCGCTTGTCATAGAGATCGAGGCGGCGCAGCACGTCATACGCGTGTGCACGCGCCGTCACAACGTGACGCCGATGCAGCAGCGCACCGACAATGACATTATCCTCGACCGAGAGCGCTGGAAACGGCCGCACGATCTGGAAGGTGCGGCCGATGCCGCGCCGGCAAATCCGATCCGACGCGAGCCCATCGATCTGATCACCCGCAAAGGTGATGATGCCGCTGTCGGGCGCGAAAGCTCCCGCGATCATGTTGAAAAGCGTGGTCTTGCCGGCACCGTTCGGTCCAATCACCGCGAAGATTCCGCCCTGCTCGACCTCGAAACTGAGCCGGTCGACCGCGACCAGGCCGCGAAAGCGCTTGCTCACATTGTTGACGGAAAGAAGCGCGTTCATCGGCCTCGCTCCGTCATGCCGACGCGTTTGCGAACCCACGGCCACACGCCCTCCGGCAGCGCCGTAATGACCAGCAGCAGACAGATGCCATAGAACACCTGCTTGGCGCCGGGCAGATCGATTCCAAGCGCAGAAAGCGTGGCGGTGAGCGTCTCCGCCAGGCCCGTGAGTAGGAATGCGCCAAGGATTGGACCAAACAGCGTGCCGACACCCCCGACAATCGGTGCGAGAATAATTTCGATTGAGCGCAGAATGTGAAACACCTGTTCGGGAAACAGGTTGTTGTAATAGAACGCATATATTACGCCGGCGAATGACGTCATAGCGGCGGAGATCACCACCGCCAGCATTTTGTATCGGAAGGTATCGACACCGGCGGCGCGCGCAGCCTCCTCGTCCTCGCGGATCGCTAGCCAGAAATAACCGACGCGGCTCTGCAGAAGCGCACGGCAGCCGATAAAAGCGAGCACGGTTGCCGCCAGCAGGAGATAGTAGAACATCACAGGATGGCCGCGCAGTTGCCAGAGGTCGTTGTGCGAATATTGCGTGACCGGCAAAAACAATCCGGCTGAGCCGCGAGTCCAGCCCAAATGATCGAATCCGACACGGGCGAATTCGGCGACCGCAATGGTGAGAATTGCGAAATAGACGCCAGCGACGCTGAAACGGAAAGCCAGAAAACCGATGAACGCACCGGCCACCGCGGCAACTGGCGCCGCTATCGCGAGGCCGAGCCACGGCCCCAAGCCAAAATGGACATATAGCGCGGCCGCTATGTAGGCTCCCAGGCCGACGTAAAGGGCGTGCCCAAGCGAGAGCTGGCCAGCAAAGCCCATCATGATGTTCCAGGCTTGCCCTACATACGCAAAATACAAAATCAGAATGAGCACGGTGAGCAGGTAGTCGCCGGCAAAAACAGGCGCAGCCACAAGTGTCGCCAGCAATGTAAGCAGCAACAACAGGACGCGGCGCGGGGTACCGTCGATCAAACGCTCGATCATCCCGCCCTCTTGCCCATGATGCCCTGCGGGCGGAACAGCAACACCAATACGAGAATGCCGAAGGCAAACATGCTCTTGGCCGACGGCGAGAACAGCACGCCGGCCATCGCCTCGGTGAAGCCTATGAGCATACCCCCAATCAATGCGCCTGGCATCGAACCGAGACCACCGGTGATAACGATAACGAATGCGAGCAGCGTATAGGCCGGTCCGACGGCCGGAGTGACGTCGAAGATGAGCAGCAGCATGCAGCCGGCAGCACCGACGCAGGCCGCACCCAGGCCGAAGGTCAGCGCATAGAGGTGTTTGACGTCGAGGCCGACCACCAACGCGCCGGTGTAATTGTCGGCGCATGCGCGGATCGCCGTACCGAGCCGCGTGTATTGGAAAAAGCCAAACAGCGCGGTCGCGACAACGATCGCCGCGAGGCCCGCGTAGAGCTTGGTCGCGTCGACGATAAGCGGGCCGAACTGGAAACTGTCATAGGCGTAGGAGGTCTGCACGTTCTGCGCATCGGGGCCGAAAATGATCAGCAAGCCATTGACGATAATGATCGCCAAAGCCACCAGGAGCAGGAACTGGGTGTATTCAGGCCGGGTGACAAAGCGATTGATGACCGTCTTCTGAAGCACATAGCCGAATGCGAACAGCACCGCCGCGATCGGCACCAGCATCACCAACGGGTCGAGGTGAAAGGCGGTAAACAGCGTCACCGCAATATACATGGCGATGGTCATCATTTCGCCGTGGGCAAAATTGACCACGCGCACCACGCCGAAGATCACCGACAGCCCGAGCGCCATCAGGCCGTAGACAAGACCGGTCAAGACTCCGCCGACGGCTACGTTGAGATAAATATCAGCCGGCACCCAGCAATCCTGTGCATGAAAGCACCGGCCGCTGAAAACAGGCGGCGGCCGGCGCCAAAATGAAAAAAGCCTGTGTTAGCCGCGCTTGTCGTATGGTTTGAGCGGCCATTCCGGCTTGCCGTTGGCGGCTTCCTTCGGGGCGACCGTGACCAGTTTGCCGCCGCGGTTCTGAATGGCGCCACCCAGGATCTTGTCGTTCTGGCCCTTGGCGTCAAACTGGATGCCGGGACCGATGCTGACATTGTCTTTGATTTCGGTCTTGCGAATAGCGTCGGCGAGCGCTTTCGGATCGCTGGAGCTGGCGCGCTTGTACGCGTCGGCGGCAATCAGCAGCGCCTCAAAGGTATAGACGTGGTTAGTGTTGAGATTGACGCCGGGGTGCGCCTTGGCGAGCGCCGCGTCGAGCTGCTTCGACAACTTCTTGTTCGAATCGTACCAGGGCGCGAAGCTCAACGGTCCATCCGACAGCTTGCCGAGAGTTTTAAGATATTGATCCTCATACCAGCCCGGACCCATGCTCAAAATCGCCATCGGCGACCACCGCTGCTTGACAAGTTCGCGTGTCAGCAAGATCGCGTCGTTGAGCCGGCTCACCACCAGTAACGCGTCGGCTCCGGTAGCCTTGGCCTTGGCAATTTCGACGGACAGATCTCTCGCGGCCGGATCATAGGCAATGGTTTCGACGAGCTTGTAAGGCATGTCGAACTTCGGCATCACGGCACCGATACCGCCTTTCATCGCAGTGCCGAACGTGTCGTTGACATGCATGAAAACAGCCGTCTTCGGCGCCGCGCCGACGGCCGCGAACACTTCCTTTTGGTCGATGAAGGCATCACGCAAGATCATCGGCGCGGTGGGAAAGTTGCGAAACACGAATTTGTAACCCTGTTCCGTGATCGGCGGCGCGGCAGCGATGTTGATGATGAAGGGTATGCCCTTTTGCTCGGCGACTTGCGCGATTGCTGAACTCTGTCCGGAGTCGAAGGCGCCGACCAGGAGTTGCGCGCCCTCGCCTATCAATTTTTCAGCACGTGAACGGGCGACATCGACGTTGGTTTCGGTGTCGGCATTTATGATCTGCAGATTCGGCAAACCCAGGTCTTTAAGGATCGCCGGCGCAATGTCGACTCCCCGCTGGCAGTCCTGACCGATGCCGGCCTGGTAGCCGGAGCGCGGCAGCAAAACGCCCACCTTTAGCGCCGCGCCTTGCGCGCGAACGATATTGAAAGGCACAACGCCAGCGACGGCGGCTGCGCCCAAGCCAGCAGTCACAGTGCGGCGCGTAATGCGCGCGCGATCAGAGTGCGATTTGCGACTCATAGTATGTCCTCCCTGTCGGCTCTATGACGGTTAACGGCATGATGCCGGATTTTCTCTCGGCTGAACAAGCAAAGGCAATGCATGGCTAGGCCGAAAAAAGCCTCTCAACGGCCGCAGCGATGCAGAAAAGGCGATGGTCATGGCCGTTGCGTGCGATCAGCATGAGGCCGGTTGGCAGGCCGCCGTCACGTGGCACGGGGATTGATATGGCGCAAAGATCGAAAAAATTAGCGATCACCGTGTTGCGCAGCAACATTGCGTTCTTTCGGGCAAAATCATCCGCCGCGGCCACTTCCTGCATGGTCGGCGCCACGATCGGCGTGGTCGGCATCGCCAGCACGTCGATGTCAGCCAGCCGCGCATGCATGGCACGGATCAGTCGCGCGCGTTCCCGCACCATGTCAATGTAATCGGCGGCGGAGATGTTGCACGCGCGCTCGAGGCGCGCCCGCACGTTCGGATCGATCGCATCGGCGCGCCGCGATAACAGGTCGCGATGCACGGTGAATGCTTCGGCGGGCTGTACCCCACCTTTGCTGTTAACCTGGGCCATTTCGTCAAGGAGCGGTAATCTCTCTTCGGAAATCCGCACACCGGCCTGGCGCAGCCGCCCGATCGCATCCGGAAAGCGTTTCGCTACCGTCTCGTCCAAATTCTCGATTGGCGAGCCTTGCGCAATGCCAATACGCAACCCGGCGAGCGGCGTCATTTCGAGAGCCCCGAACGCGTCACCCGCCATGATTGCGTCGGCTTTGGCGCATGCCTCGACCGAGCGCGCGATCGGCCCGATCGAGTCGATGCTGTACGACAAGGGGAACGCGCCGTCGGTTGGAATACGCTGGCGGCTTGGCTTGTAGCCGACGATGCCGCAAAGCGCGCCGGGGATGCGGCACGAGCCGCCCGTATCGGTGCCAATCGCGATCTCGCACATTCCGTCGGCGGCAGCCACCGCTGCCCCCGACGAGGAGCCGCCGGGCACGCGCCTGCGGTCAGCCGGGTTGCCAGGCGTGCCGAAGTGCGGATTGGCCCCGACGCCGGAATAGGCGAATTCGGTCATATTGGTTTTGGCAACGATCACCGCGCCGGCCGCGCGCAGGCGCCGCACAACCGGTGCATCGGCTACAGCAAGGTTCGCTTCGTCGGCCAAAGCCTTGGAGCCCGCGCGGGTTACCTCGCCGGCGACATCGAACAGATCCTTGATGGCCATGATCGTGCCGTCGAGCGGCCCGAGCGAAATGCCGGCTTTGGCGCGCGCATCAGCGGCATCCGCTGCGGCCTTCGCTTGCTCGCGATAAACAGTAAGGCACGCACGCGCGCCCTCGCCTTTCGGGTCATCGATGCGGTCGAGCGCAGCTTCCAGCCGCTCGCGAGCGGAAATTGTCTTCATTTGCAATCCTGATTGATCCGGCCAAATGACGTGCGGGTCTCAATGCATAACGCGTGCCGCCATCTTTTGCACGCCCACGATGCGCCTCGGCTTTTCCGATGCGCGCAATATTGGGAATTTATTCAAAACATGACCGCCGTATTTCATCCTCGGAATTATCAACAAGCTTTCGCTGGGGGTTGCCTCTCCGCGCAATGGGGCTAGGCTTTTCCGCAGGTCATCCATCTTCGGCTCTGCCGGACACGGATGGCCGCCATGGCCGAACGGGCGTGGGACGTGGGTGCTGCTTGCAGTACTTGTGGTCCATGGTTGCCGGTCCTGGCTCTCAGTAACTGGTACCAGTGCTGAGCTCACGCTCGCGCTGGAAATGGATCCGAGAGCTTGTAACGGGTGGACGACGGTCCGCCCGTTATGGCTTTTGGGACGCCTCTTCTTGCGCCGCTACATGCTGGCGCCGTCGCATTTCATCACCTTGAACTGATCCGCCTCGACGCCATCGAGGCAACGCACGTTGACCATGACCATATCCTTTTCGCCCGACCCCTTGCCGTAGGCGTAAGACTGGATGCCGCAGGTCGCGCAGAACGGATGGTGAATGGCATGCTTGTTGAATTGAAAGTCCGTCATCGCGCCGTCGCCCGCGATCAGCTTGAAGTCGGATGCCGAAGCAGCCGCAAGTAACGATCCGAGCCTGCGGCAGCGCGAGCAATTGCACGAAATAACCTCGCCGATGTCGGCGGAGACCTCGTAGTGGACGGCGCCGCATTGGCAGCCGCCGGTATAGGTTTGTTTCATCGTCCACTCCCGTGTGCGCAATCGTTGCGCAAGAACACGACCAAGCTTCGTCGATGCCACGCCAGCATAATAGGAAATCGGCAGATCGAAGCATCGCCGGTTGGCATCTTTGCCAAACCGCAGTCTGTCGCTGCGGTATTTGCCATTGTGAGATGCCTCCAACCCGACGACTTGACCTCCGGGCGTTCTACCTAGTTTAACCAGCCGGAAGGGGAAAGGGAGTTCTCATGTCCGACCAGAAGACGGGGCTCGTCATCACCGCCCATCCGGGTGATTTCGTCTGGCGCGCGGGCGGCGCCATCGCGCTGCATGCCCGACGTGGCTACAAGGTGAAGATCGTCTGCATGTCTTTTGGTGAGCGCGGCGAAAGCCAGTTTGCCTGGAAGGAAGCAGGCGCGACGCTGGCGACTGTAAAGGCCGGCCGCAAGGACGAGGCCGAACGCGCTGCCACTCTGCTCGGTGCCGAGATCGAATTTTTCGATTGCGGCGACTATCCGCTCAAGCTCAACGAGCAGCATTTCGACCGCATGGTCGACATCTACCGCGAACTCAACCCCTCCTTCGTGCTCACCCATGCGCTCGAGGACCCGTACAATTTCGATCATCCGAACGCCGCCCATTTCGCGCAGGAAACCCGCGTCGTGGCCCAGGCAATGGGCCACAAGCCGGGCGCCAAATATAAATATTCCGCCCCGCCGGTGTTCCTGTTCGAGCCGCACCAGCCGGAGAT
Source organism: uncultured Pseudomonadota bacterium (assembly GCA_963762485.1). Lineage (GTDB taxonomy): Bacteria > Pseudomonadota > Alphaproteobacteria > Rhizobiales > Xanthobacteraceae > Pseudolabrys. The sequence continues at coordinate 611,091 of CAVXLE010000017.1, forward strand.
GTGCAACTATAGACCCAACCTCATTTTAAAAATCGATGAGGTGTGGGAGCAGAAATACAAGGCCTTCCAGATCCTCGCTGCGCAGAAACATCTTTGGGCATACTATGAACGGGTCGCACTCAACCGCGGCATTCAAGGCAGCCGTAATACCGGCGTGCCGATGACCTATGGCGAGGCTTACCAGCGCCTGTTCCCGACCGTCGAGGAGATCCTGAAATGAAGCCCGTCGTCGTCCGCAACATCAAACGTGCCGACAGCAATGCCATTGGGACGCTCGCCGCTGTCGGGGTCTCCACTGCTCACGAGGCGCTCGGCCGTTCAGGCCTGATGAAGCCCTATATGCGGCCAATCTGGGCCGGCGCGCAGATCGCAGGCCCCGCCGTCACCGTGCTGGCGCAGCCGGGCGACAACTGGATGATTCATGTCGCCGTGGAGCAATGTCAGAAAGGCGACGTGCTGGTGGTCGGCTGCACAGCTGATAATACCGACGGCATGTTCGGCGAGTTGCTCGCAACCGCGCTCTGTGCACGCGGCGTCATCGGCCTTGTCATCGACGCCGGTTGCCGCGACGTCCGGCCGATTTCCGAAATGCGATTTCCCGTGTGGTCAAAGGCGATCTCTGCCAAGGGCACGGTGAAGGCGACGCTGGGCGCGGTCAACGTACCCGTTGTGTGCGCCGGTGTGAACGTGGAGCCGGGTGACGTCATCGTGGCCGATGACGACGGCGTGGTGGTGGTTCCGAAGAAGCTCGCGGTCGAGACAGCGCAGAAGGCGCAGAAGCGCAAGGACGACGAGGACGGCAAGCGCAAGCAATTGGAAGCCGGCACTTTGAGCCTCGACATGTACAAGATGCGCGAGCCGCTCGCGAAAGCCGGATTGGTCTACGTCGATCATCCGGAGGATGTTTGATCATCGGCGCGCAAAGACCACGCTTTATACGCAGATGAATAAGCGCTCACGTCGCTGTCGTGCCATGAATGTTCGATGACGCTACACGACTAAAATAAGCGAGCCATCAATATCGACTGTGCTTGTGGCGATATCATTTGTCGCAACGCGATAAGTATTTCGCTCGTAACGATATCGGTTGTCGTAAAGCGGTCCGGATTTTTCGAAATTTCGCACGCGCCATCGAACATGGCTTTAACGCGGTGACGCTACTGTGGCGCCGTTCGCAGTGACAGGGAGATTAAAATGTCGAACGTTTTTGCGTTTCTGAAGAACGAGTCGGGCAGCGCCGCAATCGAGTATGGTCTCGTCGCCGCCGGCGTCTCGTTCGCTGTCATCGCTGCTGTCAATATGATCGGTGGCAGCCTCAATGAGAAGATCGTCTTCTTCACGAGCAAGATCGGTCACTGACAAGCATCAACTGAATGGTCGAAGCCGCCGGCAACGGCGGCTTCTTCTTATTTGGAATGCCGGTTCTTTTTGCAGAGGGCGGCGGGCGCATCGCGGCGGCAGCGATTGTCGAAATTTCCAGGCGAACGGCTGCCCCTAGTCGAAACGGCTACCCCACGCGAAATGGACGCCGATCAGGTTGTCGATAATTGTGAAGACATTCCACATTCGCAGAGGGGTTATTCCACAATCCTCAGATGGATTTTTCACACGAAAGTAGGGCTGTGACGTTGTAATGACGTTGCCGATAAAACTTGGAGAACTCTTTTCGGGTTGGATAACGGCCCATTAACCGCGCGGTGGCTCATCGCACCCCGGCCATTCGCTACCAATTTGCGCACAACGTAAATTCGATAGAAAACCGTATATTCGCGATGGCGGCGCATGGTTCGTGGGCTTCCCGCGTCAGCGCGCCAAAAATTTCCGTAAAATTTGAAACAATTTCATCACGACTATGCGCCTATCGCCGAAGCTTCTTCTTAATAGGCCGACGGTACGTTGTTGCCGTCATCCATTTGGATGGCGTCTGCAGATTGAGTTTCAGCCACATGGAGGATGCGTGATGTCTAAGGTTTTTGCGTTTCTGAAGGACGAGTCCGGCGCCACCGCGATCGAATATGGTCTGATCGCCGCTGGCATTTCGGTCGTGATTATCGCGGCCGTTAACGCGATCGGCTCGAGCCTGAACGCCAAGTTCGACTACATCTCGACCCAGCTTAAATAATCGCCGTAAACGTCGGTGGAATTGGTTGAAGCCGCCGGCAACGGTGGCTTCTTCCTTTTTGGGAGCTGGCGCTACGGCCCGCGCGCCCGACCCGCGTCAATGGCCGAAATCCCCGCGACAGGGTGGAACTTTAAAGCGGCCATAATGCCTAGCACAATGAAGGCTGCCATCGCCGCAATTTGCGCGATCAGGAATGGCGGTTCGGACTGCGTCGGCGCCAGGGTGTGCAGGGCCGGAATTTTCTGGAACGCCTGTGCGATCAGCACGAACACGTTGAACCACAGCGCGGTGATGGCGGTGGCGACATAGATCCAGCGCCAGGCTCCCGTGAGATGCCTGCCATAGAGCGCCAACAGGGCGACCGCCAGGACTAACAGCGAGACGATGCCCACGCCCAAGGCGGGCGTGAAGCCGTGAATGGGAAACATGAACCCGGTCACGCTCGTAAGAACTGTGGTGACGAGAAACAGCGCCGTCCAGCCCGGCAGCCGGTGCGAGCCGAGCATGCCGAACAATACGATGAGGCCGCTTGCGATCGCGACCAGCGTGATGCCTACGTGCAAAATTGTGAAATTGTAGATCGAGAGGCCAATGATCATGACGCACCTCCACCGCAATGCATGCAAGAGCCGGCGGGCGTAATGTGACGCCAGAAAATGACAAAAACAATACGGCAAAAGCCGTGCGACTACCTAACGGTTCGCGGCGCTCCAGGGCGCGACGCGGCGTCCCACCCATTTGAGCACAGAGGTCAGTGATACGCCGAGCACCATCAACACGATCACCGGCACGAAGGTCTTGTCCATTTCGAATACGTTGGCGTAGCGCGTGATCATGAAACCGAGCCCGGAGATAGTGGTGTAGAACTCGGCGATGATCATACCGATGAGGCCGCGGCCGATCGCAAGGCGGATACCGGCGATGATGTAGGGCACCGCGAACGGTAGCAACACGTCCCGCCAGACGCGCCACTCGCTCGAGCGGAAGGAGCGCGCCACCTCGAGCATGTTCTTGTCGCACTCGCGCACGCCCTGATAGGTATTAATCAGGACAGGGAACACCGCGAACAGGAATACGACGATGATCTTGGCCTTCAGATAGATGCCGAACCACAAGACCAGCAGCGGCACCACCGCCACCAGCGGCGTTGCGTAAAGCGCGTTGATCGGCAGATCGAGCGCCCAGTCGAGCCATTGGATGCGCGCCATCGCGATGCCGAGCGGGATGCCTACTACTAACGCGATGGTCAGGCCGTAGACCATGACCTCCAGACTTTGCCCAAGGAAATAGGGCAATTCGCCGGACATGGTCGTCGCATAGAAGGCGGCAGCGATCTTTGTCGGATAAGTGAAGAAAATTGGATTGATGAATGGGCCGACGATTTCCCAGACGATCAGGATTAGAACGACGAAGCCGTAGCGGAATAGCGCCGGCCGCTCCCACCACGGCGTCTTGACCACAACCAAGGCCGGACGTGCACTTTCGGCGACAGCGCCCGTGTGAACCTGATGGGCAACACTCATCGTGGTCCTTTCTTCGCGGCTTTCGCGGCTCTTTAGTGCGACAGGCGCCGCCATGCAAGGCGGCGCCCGCCGGATAGTTCAAACAGGCCTAGAAGGCGGCCGTGGGGCAAACCGGGCCCTTCCATTCGCCGACCTGTTCGATCGCTTTTTTTGCGAAGGTCGTATCGACGATTTCGTCATATTTGGGCGTCTTGCCCTCTTTGATATTGCCGACTTTGGTCATCAGGTCGGCGGTAAAATTAACGCGCTCTGGGCTGAGCCCGCTATTGGCGTCCCAGATACATTCCTTGATCATGAAGTCGAAGCTTTCAGACAGAATCTTTTCCGGGTAGCCGGTTTGCTTGACCAGGATCGGCATGATCTTGGCCTTGTCCGTATACATGATCCGGGTCGCCTCGATGTTGGCGGTCACGACCGCCTGCACAACGTCGGGCTTCGCCTTGATGGTCTTCTCTGTTGCCGACAAGAAGGTATAGAGCGTCTTCGGCTGGAGTTCCCACATGCGCCCGATGGCATGCAGGTCCGGAACCTTGCTCTTCGCCAGCATTTCCTGTTCGACGTGCAGAATCGCGGTATCGACCTGATCGGCGACGAGCGCAGGAACGTCTTCGCTCGCGATACTGACGAAGTTGACCTCCTTGGGATCAATCTTCGCCGCGCGCAGCACGCTGCGGCTCAGAAGATCGGCAAAACCGCCCGGCTCCTGGATGCCAATACGCTTGCCCTTCAGATCGGCCATCGTCTTGATGTCGGCGCGCACGATCATCGAGGCTTCGAATTTCGGCAGGTTGGCCGAGAGGGCTTTCACTTCCGCGCCGTTGGAGCGGCCGATGATGGTCGGAGCACCCGGGGTGAGACCGAAGTCAATATTGCCGGCGAGCAGCGCCCGATAAACCTTCACGCCGTCGCCGAGCGAGACGATGTCCACGTCGAGGCCGGCTTTTTTGTAGAGGCCGAGCTCTTTCGCGACGATGACCGGCATGTGGACGATATTGGGCGGCGAGGTCGGTATGCCGATGACGATCTTTTGTTGTGCGTTGGCCGCACTTGGCAGCATCAGCGCTATACCCGCGAGCGCCGCAAGTGCCGGATTGAATCTCCGCATGTAATCCTCCCAGATTCATTCTTCTGTCGGTCCATTGCGCACGAGGCGTCGAACCGAAAGCGGCTTGGCCGCTGAAGGGCAATTTTGCCCGATCGTACCCTTAAAAACAACGAAGGCGACTGCATAATCCTCCCTGCGCCCGCCAACCCCTGTCAAATGTGCCTTTGACCCCGGCAATCGGCCATGCCTAGTTGCATCCGGCAACGTGTCCGGACCACACCTATGGTTAAATTCGTCGTCGATTTCGCAAAAACCGGAACTCCACCTGTCCCTGATGGGCGCCTGGACGCGCCGGCCTTTCATCGCAATCATGGGGCGATCTGGTCTGCCGTTGCCAAATTTTTGAGCGCGCTGGCCGGCGACGCACTCGAACTCGGCAGTGGCACTGGACAGCATGCCGCCGCCTTTGCACGCCGCACGCCGCAGTTGAACTGGTGGCCGAGCGACATTTTGCCCTCGCACCTCGACAGCATCGCCGCCTGGACGGAGCACGAGGGCCTTACCAATTTGCACGCGCCTCAGCGCATTGACCTCACCGAGCCTGAGTGGACTTGGCAGGCCGGCGAAAAAGCAGGCCAACCGCTTGCGGCCATGCTCTGCATCAACGTTCTGCACATCTCGCCATGGCGCGTGTCGCAGAATTTGTTCGCTGGCGCCGGGCGGTTTTTGCGCGCGGACGGCCGTCTGCTCGTCTACGGTCCATTCATGCGGGACGGCGGACATACGGCGCCAAGCAACGCAACTTTTGATGCCACGCTGCGTGCGGAAAATCCGGAATGGGGCGTTCGCGATGTCCGCGACCTGTGTAAACTCGCAGACGAGGCTAATCTTTCACTTGCCGAAATCGTGCCCATGCCGGCGAACAATCTGGTGCTGGCATTCGCGCGCACGGTTCGGCAGAATTGATTGAAACAACGACACAAAAGACCTGGTGCCATGGAAGCCGAACCGATTTACGACATTGCCCATCTCGGCCATCTTGAGATGCTCACGCCGAAATTCGAGGAGAGCCGCAAATTCTTTATCGACGTGATGGGCATGACCCAGAGCGGCGAGAAAGGCGACAGTGTTTACCTGCGCGGCTGGGACGACTATGAGCGTTATTCGCTCAAACTCACCGCGTCGAAAACGTCGGGAATGGCACACGTTGCCTTCCGCACCCGGTCGCCACAGGCGCTGGAGCGGCGCGCTGCCGCGTTAAAAGGCTCCGGCTTCGATGTTGGCTGGAGCAACGGCGACCTCGGTCACGGCAAGACGTTCGTCTGCAAGGATCCCGACGGCCACGTGATCGAGCTCTACTATGAAACGGAATGGTACGATCCGCCCGCCGACAAGAAGCCGGCATTGAAGAACCAGGCCCAGCGCTATCCGGCACGCGGCTGCAACGTCCGGCGCATCGACCACTTCAACGGGCTTGCCGCCGACATCAAGGCCAATCGCGAGTTTTTCGAAAACTATCTCGGCTTCCGGCTCACCGAGCAGATCGTGCTCGATGACGGCACCGAAGCCGGAATGTGGATGACGGCCACCAACAAGAGTTACGATTTCGCCTACACGCGCGATCACACCGGCACCAAGGGCCGTCTCCATCACGTGACCTACGCGCTCGACGCGCGAGAGGAAATCCTCCGGGCCGCCGACATTTTTCTGGAGAACGGTGTCTACATTGAAACGGGTCCACACAAGCACGCCGTGCAGCAAACCTTCTTTCTTTATGTGTACGAGCCGGGCGGCAACCGTGTCGAAGTCGCCTGTGCGGGTGCGCGGCTGGTTCTGGCGCCAGACTGGAAACCGATCCGCTGGACCGAAGCCGAACGCAAGAAGGGCCAGGCCTGGGGGCTGCAGACGATCAAATCGTTCCACACCAAGGGAACGCCGCCGGTACCAGGCGTGCCAGATTCTTGAGCCGTGAGCCTTTCATCATGACCCGCCGCAACACACCACGGATTTCCTTCATCGGCTTCGGCGAAGCCGGCCAGGCGATCGCGTCCGGCTTGCGTGACGCCGGCATCGAACGTATCGCCGCCTGGGATATTTTGTTTCCGGAGCCTGCAGGCACGCGGCTTAAAGCTGCGGGCGAAACCGTCGGCGTGCGTGCCGCATCATCGGCCGCCGACGCGGTGGCCGACACCGACATGGTCATTTCGGCCGTCACCGCCGCATCCAGTCTCGAAGCGGCTCGTTCTGTTGCGCCGCACCTAAGCGGCAATCCTTACTATCTGGACATCAATTCGGTATCCCCCGGCCGCAAGCAGGAGACCGCCAAACTGCTCGGCGAGCGCGCCCGCTATATCGATGTGGCAGTAATCGCGCCGATTCACCCTGCGCGCCACCGAACACCCTTATTGATTTCCGGCCAGCACGCCGAGGAAATTTCGCCCTTGCTCCGCGAACTGGAAATGCAGTTGACCGTCGTCAGCGACGAAACTGGGTCCGCTGCCGCTATCAAGATGATCCGCAGCGTAATGATCAAAGGAATCGAGGCGTTGACGCTCGAGTGCTTCCTCGCCGCCGAACGTGCCGGCGTGCTCGAGGAGGTGACGGCCTCGTTGAAGAATAACTACCCGACACTCGATTGGACCAAGATCGCCGACTACAATCTTGAGCGTATGGCCAGCCACGGCGAGCGGCGGGCTGCCGAAATGGAAGAGTCGGCGGCGACCTTGCGCGAACTCGGTCTTGACCCCCTCATGGTGGATTCAACCGTCAAGCGCCAGCGCGAAATGGGCACGATCGGCAAGCAGGAAAAGGTCCAGGAAACCCTGAAATCGGGCCGCGCGGCCATGTTGGGCGCGATCAACGCCGCAGCCAAGGACCGGAAATAGGCGGCAGCCATATGAACGTACGTTCAGATTGATGTCGTACTAAGCCGTAAATTTCTTGTAATTGTCGCATGTCACCTCCTACTATGTTTCGTCCAATTGTCGGGAGGAATGACATGAAAATCAGAAATATCGCTTACGCCGCGTTTGTTGGGGTCGCTGCTGTCGCGTTTATTGTCGGCTCAGCCGTGCCCAGCGAAGCAGCCAAAAAGAAGAAGGCAGCAGCAGCACCGGCACCGCAACTGGCGAGTTGCTTGGCGAGCCCTCCGGGGTCCGTTTGCGCGACCAAGGGCGGCCAGAAGTTCACCTATTTCAACGCCTGTTACGCGGCGAAGGATGGTGCTACGGCCGCGAAAGCGGGTGAGTGCAAGGCGGCCAAAAAGGGCGGCGGCAAGAAGAAAGCCGCCAAGAAAAAGAAATAGACCGCAAAAATAGCCTTACAGCAAAAACGACGGGCCGCTGCCAGCAGCGGCCCGTTTCCATTTCACGCCATTGACGCGTCAGATTTATTTCCTGCGCGGCGGAATCTGGATCAATTCCGCGAGTTGCTCTTTGGTCAATGGCTTGTCCAGGAATTTCAGTGCCACCGCATCGCGAACGGCACCGTCGAGATCAGCCATTTTGTCGGTCTGCAGCGCTTCCTTAGGCTGGAACTTGGCCATCGAACTCCTTGAGCATGTCTACCGGCCGGTTGATCTTGGCAGAATACATTTCGACCGCCTTCGGATCGGAATACATCCAATCCACCGCTTCGCGATAGGCATCCATGAAACGCATGATCGCGTCGTGCTTTGTCTTGAGCGCGTTGGCATTGACGATCAACACGCGCACGGTCTGGCCGCGCAGCGAGGGCACGTCGCTGCCATGCGCGACGATGCGGATCTTGCCGTCCTTGATTTCCTGCAAACCGAATGGCGGCGCCGCCCAGCCGATATCGACCTGGCCCGACATCACGGCGGTCAGCGTCGCCGGAGGACCGCCAGTCGCGGTGGGCTTGGCCTTGGCGCCGAGCTCATTGACGAAGGCGACGACAATGTTGTTCGAGCTCGACCCGTTGGTCGAATAGGCAATGGTGTTCTCGGCGGTGGCATCCTTCAGACTTTGGATTTTGGAATCCGCCTTGACGTACCAGTACAGATCCCCGGTGCCAGTGAAGGCTGGCGCGAGAATGCGCACGGGTGCGCCCTTGGCGAACGCGCGCATCACGCCGGCCACGCCGACGCCGGCGCCGATGTCAGCGCTGCCGGAAATAACCGGCTGCATGGTCTCGCCTGCGCCGGCCGTCCCGGTGTTCTCCAGGACCAGCCCATGTTTCTTGAAGATGCCGGCATCCTGACCGAGCGTCGGCGCCTGGTTTTCCCAGTTGTTGATTTGTCCGATCGCGACCTTGAGCGCGTCCTCGGCCGAAGCCACGCCGGCGCTGAGCGCCAGCGGCACGACAAGGCCGAGCGCACCCATGATACTTTTTATGGTCGTCATACATTATCCTCCCTGATATTGTAATTATTTGAATTCGCGCCCCCGCGGTGGGCGGCATTCAACACCGGCACCTGCCCGCGGGGAAGCCTAATTTGTCAGCGCCGCCGTTTCGTAGCCCGTTTTGGCTTGGCTTTGGCGCGCGCAGGCTTGGCTTTCCTGGCGGCAGGCTTCGTGGCCGCTTTCTTGGAGGGAGACCCAGGAACGCCGGTTTTATTGGCCACTCGCATCGACCAGTACTCCCATGAGCGTGTGAGGCCCGTGGTTTTTGAGCTGATTGAGCCAGCCAAATTCGCCTCCCCGCGCGACAGCGAGAAAATGTTGCTGCCAAGGCTGAGCGCACGCACCTGATACTCCGCATTGCGAGCCGAAAACACGCAGCGGAACACACAATCCTTCACACTGGTGCCGGCAACCGTTACGCCGTGGCGCATCATCAGCACTATCCAGTGCTTGCCGAGCGCGCGCGCAAGCGAGGCGCCCTCTTCCGGTTTCACCACCAGCATATTGGTGTCACCAAATTCGTCGTGTTGATCCCAGAATGGCGGCCGTATGCCGCCGACTGCGCCGAGGTGAAAGACCGGCACATAGTCGATACCGTTGGCGAGCAACGGCATGAAGGCCGGACAATGGTGGTGACAGACCGAATTCACCTCAGGCCGTGCTTTGTAGATTTCGCCATGGATGACGCGCTCAGAGTATTGGCCGACACCCGGATCGCGTAGCGGCTGCGAATTGATGTCGTATTCAATGAAGTCTTCCGGCGTTACCAGCTCGGGCGCGCGCGAGCGCGACAGCAAATAACGGTTGGGATTGTCCGGATGCCGCATGCTGACATGGCCGAAGGCGTCGATAATGCCCTCATTGGCGACGATGCGGTTAGCGAGCGCGAGCTCGCGGCGGGCTTCGAGAAGGTTATTGGGCACTGACGTTTCCTCTCAAAAGTGCTGACTGTGTCCCGCATTATAGGACAAGGCGGGCGCCGGGCCAGCGACGACGAAGCTTGACAGATCACTCCGGTTAGGGACGCTTCCACCCATAATGACCGCGCCCGCACAAATTGTCGTCGATAACGTGAACCATCTCTATCGTCCGCCACGCGGGCGCGAGGTGCTGGCGCTTGATCAGGTTTCGCTCGAAGTCGCCAATCGAGAGTTTGTCGCGCTGCTGGGACCTTCTGGCTGTGGCAAATCCACGCTGCTCTATCTGATTGGTGGCTTCTTGCCGGTCGAGACCGGCGCCATCCTCATCGATGGCAAGAAGGTTGCCGGCCCGGGCCCCGACCGCGGCATCGTATTTCAACATTTTGCGCTGTTTCCGTGGAAGACAGTGCGCGGCAACATTCTTTATGGCCTCGAACGGCAAGGCATGCCGAAAGAAGAGCGCGAAAAACGCGCCATGGATTTCATCGAGCTGGTCGGACTGCAAGGCTTCGAAGACAGCTATCCTTCTCAGCTGTCAGGCGGCATGAAGCAACGCACAGCGATCGCACGTACCCTCGCATTCGACCCAAAGATACTGTTGATGGACGAACCGTTCGGCGCGCTCGACGCGCAGACACGCGGCCTGATGCAGATCGAGTTATTGCGCATCTGGCAGCGCACACCGAAGACGGTGATTTTCGTCACGCACGATGTGCAGGAAGCGGTCTACCTTGCCGATCGGGTCGCCGTGATGTCGGCGCGGCCGGGCCGCATCAAGACCATCGTCGACACCAAGTTCGACAAGAATGACCCCGACATCTTCAAGAACAAGTTTTTCGTCGAGAAGGTCGACGAAATCTGGAATCTGGTGAAGGAAGAAGCCATCAAGGCGCAGGGCAAGCGGGCATGAGCCACTTGGGCGTAAAGCGATGAAGCGATCGTTGATCCGCTATCTGCCGCTCCTGCTGCTGGCCGCGGTCTGGGAGCTGGTCGCGCGGCTCGAACTGGTATCGAGCACAGCGCTGCCGCCCTTGTCCGATGTGATCGGCGCCTGGATCGACATGGTCAAGGATGGCGAACTCATAAGCAACGGCGCTTCATCGCTTTACCGTGCCGGCGCGGGGCTGGCGCTTTCGATCGTGATTGGCACCGTGCTTGGCATCGGCATGGCCTGGTGGAAACCGGTCAATGTGATTGTCGCCCCGATCGTAGAAATTTTTTACCCGCTGCCGAAATCGGCGCTTATCCCGGTGACCGTGATCTGGCTCGGTTTTGGTGACGGTTCGAAAATTCTACTCATCTTCCTCGGCTGCATGCTGCCGGTCACGATCGGTGCCTTCAATGGCGCCCGGTCGAGCGAACAAGTGCTGGTGTGGTCAGCCCGGAGCATGGGCGCGAGCCGCCTGCGCATGTTGTGGGACGTGGTGCTGCCAAGCGCCATGCCCGAATTGCTCAATGGCATCCGCACCGCGCTCGCACTCTCTTTCATCCTGCTGGTGTCGTCGGAATTGATCGTGGCGCAGAAGGGCTTCGGCTATCTGATCGGCTTTCTCGGCGCCAACGGCACCTATGACGCGATGTACGCGGTGGTATTCAGCGTCGCATTTCTCGGCTTCGCCGCGGATCGGGCCTATCTCCTCATTACCAGGCGGGCGCTCGCATGGCGCGAATAACTGCAAGCGATGGAGCGGACGGTTTGCCCGAGAGAGCCGCGCGGCTGGCGGTCACGCTGTCCTGGATGGGCGCGAGGCTCGTTTCCGTGGCGCTGCTGCTTGCGGCATGGGAGCTGATCGCGCGCAGCGGCGTCGTCACTCCATTCCAGCTCCCGGCACTGAGCAAAGTGCTGGAGCGGATATGGAACGACGCTGCGTCGGGCGATCTCGCCATGAATACGGCTGTCACGCTCTATCGCGCCATGTTCGGCTTCGTCATTGCCGCAATCGGCGGAGTTGTTTTGGGAATGGCGATGTCCCGCAACGCAATCGCGCGATGGTTCTTCGATCCAATCATTTCCGTTGGCTTCCCGATGCCGAAGATCGCCTTTCTGCCGGTGGTCATGCTGTGGCTCGGCGTATTCGACGTGTCGAAAATTACCATGATCGTTTTCGACGCCATTTTCCCGGTGGTGGCAGCGACCGTGATCGCCATCCAGGGTGTCGAGCGCGAACTCATTTGGTCAGCCCGTAACATGGGAGCAAACGAGCGCGAGCTGCTCTGGCAGATCGTGCTGCCGGCCGCACTGCCGACAATTATGACGGGGCTGCAGGTTGCGCTGCCGCTGTCGCTGATCGTGGCGGTCGTGACGGAAATGCTGATGGGCGGGTACGGCCTCGGCGGCGCCATGATGACCGCCTCGCGATTTGCCAATTCAGTGGGCGTATTTGCCGGCATCGTCGAAATTGCCGTAGTCGGCTACGTGCTGGTCAAGGCCATGGCCCTCATCCGCCGCAGGTTGCTGATCTGGCACCAGGAAGCGCACGATCCGAGCACAGCCTGAGTGTACCGTATTGCGGGCGTTCGGCCGCACCGTGAAGGCTTGCCAAAATCCGTTGGACCTCCGACAATCTTCCCGGTTCGCGACGAGAAGCTTGCCAACAGACCAAGCAAGCCCGGCGAAAGTGGGAGGACAACCATGCGCTTTCTGAAATTCGCGCTGGCCGGCGCGTGCGCGCTCGGCCTCGTCGGCCTCAGCCCCGCCAATAGCGCTGAGCCCGTAAAAATCCGCATGTCATGGGTGGCGCCGGTCGCAAACTGGGCCTCGATCATTCTCGAGAAAAAGGATTTGGCCCAGCATATGGGCAAGTCCTACACGCTCGAGTCCGTTCGCTACCAAGGCACGCCGCAAATGATCACCGCGATTGCCAACAACGAATTGGAAGTATCGAACCTCGCCTATTCCTCGCTTGCCATCGCGATCGAAAACGCCGGGCTCGACGACATCCGCGTCATCGCCGATGAATTTCAGGACGGCGTGCCGGGCTATTTCAGCGAGCAGTTCTATGTTCGCAAGGATAGCGGCATTAACAAGGTTGAGGATCTTAAAGGCAAGGTTGTCGCAACCAATGGCGGCGGGAGTGCCGTCGACGTAGCCATGCGCGCCATGCTGAAGAAGCATGGTCTCGAAGAAAAGCGCGACTACACAATGATCGAGGCACCATTACCGACCATGCCCGCCGTGCTTTCGGACAAGAAGGCCGACCTCGTTCCAGCCGTGCTGCCCTTCGCGCTCAATCCCAAGCTTAAGGAGGAAGGCAAAATCCTCTTCGAGCAACGGGAAGCCATTGGCATCACCCAAATGATCGTTTGGACCGCACGCAAGTCATTTATCGACAAGAACCGCGCAGCCATGGTCGACTTCATGGAAGATATGCTGCGCATTACGCGCTGGTATCTCGACCCGAAAAACCATGACGAAGCGGCGAAGATCGCATCCAACGTCACGAAGGTGCCGCCTGAGCGGTTCGGCTGGCTGTTCACAAAGGCAGACACTTACCGAGATCCAAACCTGCTTCCGAATGTCGAAGCATTGCAGCGGAATGTCGACATGACGCAGGATCTCGGCTTCGTGAAAAAGAAAATCGACATCAAGAAATACGTCGATGTGAGTCTGGCGCAGGAAGCAGCCAAGCGCCTGAAATAATCGTCATCGCTTTAACGCAATCAAAAGGCCCCGGTACTGCCGGGGCCTTTTTTCGCCGATGGACTCAGATCCGCTTGATGGGGATTGCGCCCAGGAAGTCGCGCTTGCCGACGTCGACGCCAAAATTCCGTACACAGGTGTAGGCGGCGGTGAGATGGAAATAGAAGTTCGGCAGCATGAAGTGATTGAGATAGTCGCCGCCTTTCATCTGACCTTTGTTCTGGCCGAGCGGAAATGTGATCTCGCGATCGGACGAAGCATCGATCGCTTTGGTATCGAGCGTCTTGAGAAAAGCGACGGTCTTGGCAATGCGGTCCTTGAACTGATCGAGCGTGGTCTCGGTATCTTCGAATTTCGGCGGCTCAACGCCGGCAAGACGCGCCGCGCCATTCTTAGCTTGATCGCAGACGACCTGCACCTGGCGACCGAATGCGAACATGTCCGGGGCCAGACGCCAGCCCACAAGCACCGACGGATCAATTTTCTTCGCCGCCACATGGGCTGCGGCCTTGTCGACCACGGCCAAAAGGGCATTCAGGCCGATCTCAAAGACCGGAAGGGACGCTTGAGACATAGTGAAGGGCATAGCGCTGACATCCTTGAACAATGACTGATGGTAACGGCCGGACCATGCCTGCAAAACAATGGACATTCAACAAGTTGCCGCCTGAAATTGCCGATGAACGGAGCCTTCGGATTCTACCGACACCTCTACATTCGCGGCCCGCGGAATAACATAATTGGGCTACAGTGATGATCCCCCGGCAATTAGACGCATATCGAGGCATGGTCGAACTGGAAGCGAATAGTCAGTCAGAGATGATCGCAACGCGCGAAATTCCGTCCCTTAGCGGCCGGCCCGACGTGCTGCGCTGGGGCGCGTGCATCGCGGTCGCCTTATGTATCCATATTGCGGCCGCGGTTGCCTTGCTGGCGCGCTGGAACGACCCTTCGGATGCGGTCGCAAACGCGCCTGTCATCATGATCGAGCTAGCACCGGTGCCGGTCGCGCCTAATGTCACCCCGACCCGGTTGCCGCCCGGGGCGCAGCAGGCTGAAGCGCAGCTCGAACCCGAGCAGCCAAAACCGATCGAAAAAGCCGACATCAAAGCCGATCTGGCGAAGGAAGCGGAGCTTCCGGAAGCGCCATCTCCACCTATTGAGAAACCGAAAGAGAGCAAGCTGAGGCAGAAGCACGCAAGCCTCGCCAGCGCTCCCAGCACGGCAGACATCCGGCGCGAACGCGCGGCAGCACCAACGCCAGGCGCGGCTTCGCGGACTCCCGACGCATTGCCAAACTGGAAATCGGCGCTGGTCGCTCGGCTCGAGCGTTACAAGCGATACCCGCCGGAAGCGCAGTCACGAGGCGAGTATGGCGTGGCACAACTCGCATTTACTGTCGACCGAAGTGGCGCTGTGCATCACGCTCGGATAATGCACAGCTCCGGCTCAAACATTCTCGATCGCGAAACAATAGCGTTGGCCGAGCGCGCATCACCGATGCCGCCGCCGCCGGCAGAAATATCCGGCGCGCAGATCCCGATCGTCGTGCCAATCCGTTACAACACGCGATAGCGCTGACGTCAGCCGTGACGCCGCTTGGCACCTAGCCCAGCAATTTGCTCGGCAATGACGTGTCCGATCATCACCAGCACCGGGCCCGGCAGATTTTCTTGCGCGAGACGGTTTGGCAGTTCGCCGATGGGTGCAGTGATAACAGCCTGGTCAGGCCGGGTCGCGCGGGCAATCGCTAAAGCCGGCGTTTGTGCATCGAGACCTTGAGCGGCCCCTTTCTCAACCAGCGCCGCGAGCGTATGCGTCGGCATGTAGATCGCCGTCGTGGTCGCTGGATCAGCGAGGCTCTGCCAATCGAAGTCAGGAGGCAACGCGCCGTTCTTGCCATGGCCGGTGACATATTGGAGCCGGCGTGCGTATTTGCGATCAGTCAGCGGTAGACCGAGCCTGGCAGCGGCGCCCTGCGCAGCGGTAATGCCGGGCACCACGTCGATCGCGATGCTCGCCGCCCGGCAAGCGTCTATTTCCTCGGCTGCACGGCCGAAAATCAGCGGATCGCCGCCCTTGAGGCGAACGACACGCTTGCCTTGTTTGGCAAGACCTACCATCAGGGCATTGATGTCTTCTTGCTTGCATGACGGCCCAAAGCCCGTCTTGCCGACCAGCATCTTCTTCGCTTCGCGACGAGCAAAATCGAGCACATCGCCGGAGACCAAGTCGTCGAACAGGATCACGTCAGCCGACTGCAGCGCACGCACGGCGCGCAAGGTCAGCAGTTCCGGATCGCCGGGCCCTGCCCCGACCAGCGTCACCGAGCCATTTTCGACCGCCGTCCCAAATCCTCTCACCTCGGCTACAAAGCTGTCGAAATCGGATGGGCTTGGTTCCTGCTCCGGATTGGCGACGGCATGGGCCGTGAACAACTGCCAGAATTTGCGGCGGCCCGAGAATGAGAGGCCCGACGCCTTCACCGCCCTGCGCCAGCGCGCCGCCGCGGCGGCCCACGCAGAGAAACCGTTGGGTAGCAGGGCTTCCAGCTTGGCACGGATCGCCTGGGCAAATACCGGTGCGGCACCGTCGGTGGAGATTCCGATGACGAGCGGCGAACGATTCACGATGGCACCGAAGGAGAAATCGCAGAACGCCGGCTTGTCGATCACGTTTACCGGCACGCCGGTACTACGGGCGGCATCGGCAAAGGCCGCGGCGCTCTGATCATCCTCGAAGTCGCCGACCGCAACCGTCGCGCCGAGCAGGTCGTCCGTCGTCCATGCACGCCGAACCACGGTGATCACGCCGCCCGGCGGCTCGGCCGCGACCTGCCGCATCTCCTCTGACACATCTTCGGCATAAACCTCGATCCGCGCACCCGACGCCGACAGCAACTCCGCCTTCCAGGCCGCGGCCGCACCGCCGCCCGCCAGCACCGCGCGCTTGCCCTCCAGCGAAAGAAATACCGGCAGCCGCGACAACCGCCCCAGCCGCGGGGATTCAGTTTCAAGTGGTTTGCGCGAGGCGTTCATAACTAACGATCCTTTTGAGTTCCGGAAGGCAAGAGCCGCAATTGGTCCCGGCGCGCAGCGCCCGGCCGATGTCGTCCACGTTTGCCGCCTGCCCGCTGGCGATCGCCGCGCGGACGACGTTGAGCCCGACACCGAAGCAGGCGCAAATCACCGGGCCTGGATCGGCAACGCCGTCGGTCGATTTGCCCGATAGCACCGCGCGCCGCTGCATTTGGCCCAGCGCCTCACTCTCAAACAGCGCTTTCACCGTGTCCCATTGCGGCGACGCCTCGGCCTTGCCGAGAAACAGACAGCCAATAAGCCGCCCCTCGTCAAACGCAGCCGCACGATAGATTCCCCGCGGCTCGTCGAGATATTCGGCGAGCTCCGCCGCGCCGAATAGCGCAGTCGCGCGCACGCGCCAGGTGGCAGGCTCATCGTTGCTCGCCAGCAACAGGCCGAAACCGTTCGCGACCGTCACCCGCGCCCACCAGGTTTCCGCCGCCAGCGCCAGCGGTAAGCGGGACAGCGCAAAGCCGCAATAGGTGAATGCGACCGGCTCGATTGCCACCGGCGTCGCCTTCGCCTCAGGCTGGCCGGAATAGGGATCGGTCGCCGGCGTCACCAATTCGCCCACGCGGGCGGACGACGCAGTTGCATCGCTCCAGTGGATCGGCGCGAACAGCGAGCCGCGCCGTTGGCCGTCGGTGACGACGACTTTCAGCACACACGAACCGTACCGCGAACGCAGGCGCGCGAAGCCACCGTGGCGGAGCCCGGTCGCCGCGGCATCGTCCGGGTGTATCTCAACGAGGGGCTCCGGCGCGTGATGCGCAAGCCGGGGGCTGAGACCAGAGCGTGTCATGCTGTGCCACTGATCGCGCACGCGCCCCGTATTGAGACGCAACGGAAATTGATCAGAAACGGCCGCATATAGCGCAGGCTTTTGCGGTGCAATCAGCCGCGCCTTGCGGTCGGGTGTGAAGAACTGACCGTTCGCGAAGAAGCGCGTCTCACCACGCGCCTCATCGCCGCGCGCCGGCCATTGCACCGGGTCAAGCACATTGAACGCGTCGTCATCGAGACCGGCCAGTGCGCCGATATCGAAATCGCGCGTCCCCGCGTTCTCAAAGGTCGACAATGCCGCATGCTCGCGGAACACATCGGCCGCTGACTGGTAGTCGAAAGCGTCGCCATACCCCATTCGACGTGCCACCTGCGAGATCATCCACCAGTCGGACTGGGCTTCGCCCGGCTGGGGCAGGAATGGCCGCTGCCGCGAAATGCGACGCTCGGAATTGGTGACGGTGCCGTCCTTCTCGCCCCACGCAGCGGCCGGCAGGAGGATCTGCGCGCCAGCGTTGATGGTGTCGTTGGAAACCACGTTGTCGGAAACGACGAACAGATCGAGCTTGCCCAGAGCCTCGCGCATCGCGCGCGCGCGCGGTAGCGACACCGCCGGATTGGTCGCCATCACCCACAGCGCCTTGATCTTTCCGCGCTCGATTGCTTCGAACATCTGCACGGCTTTGAGGCCCTCGCCCTGGACCATATTCGGTGCGCCCCAGAAGCGGCCGACCCGATCGATCTCGGCCGGCGTGAACCCCATATGCGCGGCAAGCTGATTGGCGAGCCCGCCGACCTCACGCCCGCCCATGGCATTCGGCTGACCTGTGAGCGAGAACGGCCCCATGCCCGGTTTGCCGATCCGGCCAGTGGAGAGATGACAGTTGATGATGCTGTTGACCTTGTCGGTTCCCTGCGCCGACTGGTTCACGCCTTGCGAAAAACAGGTGACGACGTTCGGCGTCGCGCGGAACAATTCGAAGAAGCACACCACGTCGGATTCGGAAATACCAGTTGCAGCCGCAACCGCCGCCGCATCCGGTGCAATTTCGCGAGCTCGCACGAGGGCTTCGGTAAATCCCGACGTGTAGGCGTCGATATAACCGTAGTCGAGCGAGTGCGTATCGGCGAGATGCACAAGCAGACCGGCAAAAAGCGCAGTATCCATACCGGGCGCGACTGGCAAGAACAGATCGGCGTCTTCGACGCTCGCGGTGCGGCGCGGGTCAATCACCACGATCTTGGCACCGTGCGCGCGCTTGTTGGCGACAACGCGCTGGTACAGCACCGGATGACACCAGGCGGCATTTGAGCCGACGAGCACAATGAGATCGGCGAGATCGAGATCCTCGTAATTGCCAGGCACAGTGTCAGTACCGAAGGCGCGGCGATGACCGGCGACCGAGGAGGCCATGCACAACCGTGAATTGGTATCGACATTGGCCGAGCCGATGAAGCCTTTCATCAGCTTGTTGGCGGCGTAGTAGTCCTCGGTCAGCAACTGACCGGAGAGATAGAATGCAACCGCGTCGGGACCATACCTTGCAATTATATCTGTAAAGCCTTGCGCGACGCGGTCCAGTGCATTGTCCCACGAGGTGTGCGCCAGCATTCCATGCGCGTCACGCACCATCGGATGCAACAGGCGCGTGCCTAGCCCGAGCGTCTCGCCCAGCGCCGAGCCCTTCGAACAGAGCCTGCCGAAATTCGCCGGGTGATCGGGGTCTCCGGCGATCACCGCACCACCGCGGCCATCGGGCTTGGCCAGCACGCCGCAACCGACACCGCAATATGGGCAAGTGGTGCGCACGGCCGGCGGATGCTTTGCGGGCGCGTTCATCAGTAGACGTCCTGCTGGTAGCGGCCCTTTTTCTTCAGCTCACCGACGAAAGCCGCCGCCTCCTCCGCGCTGCGCGCGCCGTGCTGGGCGACGATATCGACCAGCGCAAGTTCCGCGTCTTTGGCCATGCGCTTGGCGTCACCGCAGACATAAATATGTGCGCCATCGGTGAGCCAGGCCCACAGATCTCGACCGACTTCGCGCATGCGGTCCTGCACATAGATCTTCTGGTCGCTGTCGCGCGACCAGGCGAGTGTGAGCCGTGTCAGCACCCCCGACGTCTTCATAGTCTTGAATTCGTCCTCGTAGAAGAAATCGAAATTGGAACGCTGATGGCCGAAGAACAGCCAGTTGCGGCCGGGCGCCTGGGTCGCCCAACGCTCCTGCAGGAAGGCACGGAACGGCGCCACGCCGGTGCCGGGCCCGATCATGATAATCGGCACCGCGGGATCGGCCGGCAGCGCGAAGGCGGGCGCCTTCTGCACGTAAATCTTGACGGTCGCGCCGGGCTTGACGCGTTCGGCGAGATAGGTGGACGCGACGCCGAGCCGCCGGCGATTTCCGATGTCATAGCGCACCGCATCGACCGTGAGCGCGACCCGGCGCGGATCGAGCTTTGGCGAAGACGAAATCGAATAGAGCCGAGGCTGCAGTGGATCGAGCGATTCGATGAAGGCCTCCGGATCAGGCCGGATGCCGGGGAATTTCTCGATTGCCGCCAGCACGTCGAGCGTTGCTGCGTCGCCGTCCGGATCGTCGCCATTGGCGAGAGCGCGCGCCTTTATTCGCCGTTCGCCGCCCGTGATATAGGAGAACAGCTGGAAAAGCATGTCGGGTGCGGGCGAAAGCGACACGCCGTCAAGCAGACATTCGCGCAACGTGCGGCCGCCGATCGGAAAGTCCGCCGGTGCGCCAAGCGCCTTGATCACTGCGTCGACCAGCGCCGGATCGTTCACCGGAAACAAACCGAAGGAATCGCCGACCGTGTACTCGAGCCCACGCGTTGAGACGTTCAATTCGACGTGCCAGGTTTCCTTTTTCGAGCCAGGCTTGTTGAGCCTCTTGCACGACAGCACGGTCGCCATCGCCGGGTTATCGCGCGAATAACGGGGCACGACCTCCGGCGCGGGTTCAGCAGCCGGTGGTGCGCTGGGTGCCGCAGCCGGCGCGCTCTTGAACTCTTCGTACAATTTCTTGAGCGCGCGGGCGGTTTCCTTGCCGCCCGGCACGCACAGGTTCAGCCGCTCCTCCTTGCCGGAAAAAATAGCGCCGGAATAGTTGCGACAGTCATAGCCGCATTGGCCGCAGTCCTGCTGCGCCATCGCCGCCATCATGCGCCAGCGCAATGGTTTGCCGTCGGCGAGCTTCATGCGTTCGGCCAAGGGCAAGCTCTGGTCATGCCAGGGTGCCCCGCCGTCGCCGTCTTCGATGCCCGTCGCGATCGGCGAGCCCCCGAGCAGAGCCGCCGCCTGGTCGCCGGACAGCGGCGTAACGCCCGAGCCATCGAGCGAAATCAGTCCGGCGAAGAACCCGTTGAGCCAGGCGCGCTGCTCTTCGGAGAATGGCGCGGTTTCGGGCACCAGCGACGGAATTGGAGGCGACAGGCTTTGCGTCATTCGGCCGCCTCCGCCGCAAATATTTCTTTCAGCGCATCGACCTCGTGCCGGCGCGAGAAGGCGAGAAAGGTTTCTTCGCGTGAAGCGCGATGGGCGAGATAGCCCTTGACCATGCGCTCAATCGTCCGCGGCGCATCTTGCGCCTTGACGTCGCGATAGATCTCGCGGCCGAGCGCGGCATCGGGGCCGAAGCCGCCGCCGATGTAGATGTGATAGCCCTCAATCTGCTCGTCGGCTTCCTCCACCTTGCAGGCAAGCAGGCCGATCTCGCTGATATAGTGCTGCGCGCAGGAATGATGGCAGCCGGTAAGATGGATGTTCACCGGCCCATCAAGATCGACGCGCGTCTCACACCATTGCGCAATGTCTTCGGCGTGGCGCTTGGTGTCAGAAGCCGCGAACTTGCAGCCGACATTGCCGGTACAGGCCACGAGCCCGGCACGGATCGACGTTGCCTTGGTGGCAAGCCCCAGCGCCTCGACGGCGGCTTCGGCCGCAGCGACCTTGTCGTTGGCCACGCCCGAAATCAGCAGGTTCTGCCATACGGTCAGACGGATGTCGCCGTCGCCCTGCTCCTGAGCGATCTTGGCAAGGCCTCGCATCTGATCGGCCGTCATGCGCGCCACCGGCAGCACCACCCCGATCCAGTTGAGGCCGGCATGCTTCTGCGCATGCACGCCGACGTGTGCGGACCGGTCATAGGCCGGACGCGGCGCGATCGCCTCCGCCGGCACCTTCGTGAGGTTGCGGCCGAGCTTTTCCTCCACAAGGGAAATGAATTTATCGAGGCCCATCGCATCCAGCACGTATTTGAGCCGCGCCTTGGTGCGATCGGTGCGGTTGCCGTGCTCGATATAAACCCGCACGACAGAATCAGCGACGAGCGTCGCCTCCTCCGGCTTAACGATCACGCCGGTGTCGCGCGCGAAATCCTTGTGTCCCGTGATTCCACCGAGGGCGAGACGGAACCAGACGCCGGGCTCCGCGCCAAAGCCATCCTTCACTGCGACCGCCTGGAAACCAATG
Organism: uncultured Pseudomonadota bacterium; assembly: GCA_963762485.1. Classification (GTDB taxonomy): domain Bacteria; phylum Pseudomonadota; class Alphaproteobacteria; order Rhizobiales; family Xanthobacteraceae; genus Pseudolabrys. The sequence goes on from CAVXLE010000017.1 coordinate 633,047, forward strand.
TCATTGGTATCTTCCAGCACGGGAATACGCCCCGCACCGTCGAATCCGACATTGAACTTGCGCGGCAGGCCGTAGAGCGCGCGCTCGTTGAGAATGTGGAAATGCCATTCCCGCGCATAGGGGCGCGTATCGATCAGCTCCTGCGGATCAATCCCGGCGGTCGGCGTACCGGTGACATTCCGGATGTTGTCGGCGCCCGAGCCACGCGAGCACAGGCCGAGGTCCTGAATTGCCTCCACCATAGCCGCAGCATTTTTCGGCTCGATCTCGCGCATCTGCAGATTGGCGCGCGTCGTGACGTGCGAATAGCCGCCGGCATAGCACTCCGCCAAATCAGCGAGGCCGTTGAGCTGCCAATGCTTCAGGATACCGTTGGGAATGCGCAGCCGGCACATATAGGAAGTCTGCGCCGGTGCCACGTAGAACAGCCCGTAAAAGCGCCAACGGAAATTGTCGGGCGGCTTGGGCGCTTCGTTCTTGCGCGCCTGCTCTTTCAACCGTTCGTAGCCGTCAAAAGGATGCAGCTCGCGCTTGAACTTCTCCTGGTCCGCCAGCTTGCCGCCAGCCGCCAGTAGGCGATCCTGCGCCTTAAGATGTGCCGCGTCAGGTCCGACCGGGTTGGTGCCCGGCGCGGCGGCGGCCGTGCCGCTCGTGGGAAGGCCGCGGGCCGCACGCCCGACCTGCAGGCCGGACGTGAAGCCCTCGAGATACCGCTTTTGCTCGGGAGAAAAGTCGCTGCTCATCTTTGCCAATCGTCCTATTCAGCCGCGACCGGCACTGACGAGACATGCGCCACGGCCGACTTCGGCCGATGCGTCAAGTAGAGCGCAAGTCCGGTGAAGATGAATCCGCCGACCAAATTGCCTAACGTCACCGGGATTTGATTCCAGATCCACCATTCGGCGACGGTGATCTTCGCGCCCATGAGCATGCCGGTGGGAATGATGAACATGTTGACGACCGAATGCTCGAAGCCCTGCGCGAAGAACACCGAGATCGGCAACCACGCGCCGACGATCTTGCCAATGGTCGATGTGGAAGCCATCGCCATCACCACGCCCATGCAGACGAGCCAATTGCAGAGCATCCCCTTGACGAAGGCCGTCACCAGGCCGGCAAAACCCATCGCCTCGTATGCGGTCGTCTTTAGCTCCGCGATGGCGACGATGCGCGCCGCCACGCCGCTGGGAGCAACCGACCACATATTGGTCAGCGCAATGGCGAGCAGTACGCCGTAGGCGACGCTGCCGATCAGATTGCCGATGAAGACCCAACCGAAATTCGTCACGATTGAACCGGTCGACGAGTTTTGCTCGAGGCGCGCGATCGGCAGCAACCCGAAACTTCCTGTGACAAGCTCCAATCCGAGAATAACGATCATCACAAGCGAGACCGGAAAGATGAGCGCTCCGACCAACGGCTGCCCGGTGGTGACAGCACCGGTAAAGGCAAAACTCGTCGCGGTGCCAAGCAACGCACCGGACAAGGCGCCGCGAATTAGCAGATCGCGCGGTTCAAGTCGCAGCTTGTTGCGCCCGCTTTCGATCATCGTTGCAACGACCTCTGTCGGCTTCGCGTAGTCCATGTGTGGCTCCCTAGGTCCTTTGGCGGAGAGGCCTTCGTCGAGGCCCCGGTTGAGCGATTGCGCAAACAAAAACGCCGCCGGCCACGTCTCTCGAACGTGGGTCCAGCGGCGGTGCTGCGGCTCGCCAAGTTGCGGGCGCCGGCGGGTGATCCTCATTGACCACCAACTGCTGGCCTTCCATACAAGCGCCGTGCCAACTCACGGCCGGCGCTAAATTCCTTTCGTTCCCAATGACTTGGCAACAATCATGCAGCGCGGCCGATCCCGCTTTGCGATTGCTCGCTGCCTCCAATTGCAGCCGTCGCCCAATATCTGTGCATTGCAGCGTCATGCCGCCGCGCACGCCATCGCACGCCCGAACACGAGATCGTCGCGGACATCCGCAATCGACGCCGCAGTGCGAATGAGATCGAGATACCAGAGTCCATCAGCGGTATCGCCAAACAGCACAGCGCCGGTGAGCCGGCCCTCGGAGATCACCAGCTTCTTGTAAGTTCCGAGGCCGGGGTCGGAGAGAACAATTGATTCGGTGCCGGGCGCGCCCAGGAAATCGCCGGCAGAAAACACGTTCACGCCCGACACTTTGAGATTGGTGGCGAGGACACTGCCGGGATAGTGGACATCTTCACCGGCGAGATGCGCAGCCAGCACGCGCGCCTGCTCATAGGCAGGCTCGACCAGGCCGTAGCAAACGCCGCGATGCTCGGCACACTCGCCGATAGCGTGGATGCCCGGCCTGCTGGTCTGCAGATAATCGTCGACCAGGATACCGCGGTCGGTTCGGAGATCGGCGGTGCAGGCGAGATCGATACTTGGGCGGATGCCGGCCGCGACCACCACGAGGTCCGCCTCGAGCTGCCGGCCGTCTTTGAGCGCCACGGCCTGCGCACGGCCTTTGCCGCGAATGCCGACTGTTTCGGCGTTGAGGTGCACCGTGATACCGCGCGCCTCGACGGCGTTTTTCAGCATATCGGCGGCGCGCGCGTCGAGCTGACGCTCCATCAGCCGATCCATCAGGTGGACGACGGTGACTTGCGAGCCTGCCTTGGCCAGGCCATAGGCAGCCTCAAGCCCAAGCAAGCCGCCACCAATCACCACCGCCCGGGCGTTCCGCTGTGCCGCCGCTTCGATGGTGGCGACATCGCCGAGATCGCGGAAAGTAATCACACCAGGCAATTCCATGCCCGGGACACCAAGCCGGATCGGGCGCGAGCCAGTGGCAAGCACCAACTTGGCGTAAGGCAACGTCGCGCCGTCGGCGAGCCGCACCCGGCGGATGGTCGGATCGATGGCGGTCGCCGTGTGGCCATAGAGCAGCGTGACACCGCGGTCGCTCCACCAGCGTGCCGGCCGCAACTCGATATCCGAGCGCGACACTTCCTGCGCCAGCACCGCCGACAACAGCACGCGATTGTAAGCAAGCCGCGGCTCTTCGCCTATCACGGCGACTGCGTAGCGGCCGAGCGCGCGTTTGGTGAGTTCCTCCACCAGGTGCATCGCGGCCATGCCGTTACCAATGACGACGAGCGGTTCGCCCATCAGCAGTTCCCTTTGGACCTGAACGATTTCGAACGCACTCCGCAGCGCCAATGCGGCCTGCATGCTCCGCTGCGGGAATGCAAATTCACGCCGCGGCACCGCGGCCGTAGGCCTCACCGATCATGAAGCCAGACAACGTCGTGTAGGCGACGGTCCATGCGTTCGCGAGCTCCGGCGTCCAGGCCGGACCTAACCCCTGCTCGAGCGTCCACAGAAGTGCCGCACCGACGGGGGCGTAATGCGATGCCTTCACGCCATAGCCGACATGCCGCTTCGCGAGCGCGCTAGCCGCGGGCAGGATCGCATCGAGCTTTCCGAGCCCGTTCACGACCACCGTCAAGGTTGCCATCAGCTTGCGGCCCTGCTCCGCCATATCGCCGTGAAACAGCAACATCACGTCGGGAGCGATCTCGAATAACCGCCCGTAGAACAATGCGGCGGCCTTGTCCGAGATCGGCGCAACCTTCATGAAGCTCTGCTGGACAAGCTCGATCTGGTTCGGTGTCATTGCGGTCCTCCAATGTGCCGGCAAAACGTGCTCATCAAGCCGCCTCGACGAAGCGATGACGCTCGTAGAACAGTTCACGTGGCCGCCGGCGGCACGTCAGATCAGCGCAACGCCGGCGGTCACTTTTCGTGGATGCCTTACACTCGCGCGTGAGCGAGACTTGCCGGCCTCGGCGAACGGAATCCCTTGTGCAGATAGAACCACCAGGTCAGCGCGAGGCAGCTGGCATAGAATGCCAGATAGATTTCCAGCGCCAGATGCGGACCACCGGTGGCGGCGATCGATGCGCCGAAGCCGCGCGGGATCAGATAGCCGCCGCAAGCGCCGATTGCGCCGATAAATCCCAGAGCGGCGCCGCTTTCAATTCTGGCCGCGTTCACGGCGAGCGCCCGATCGGCTTCGCCTGAACCCTTTGCTTCGCGAAGCTTCTGTTCACGGAAGATCGAAGGGATCATTCGATAGGTTGAGCCGTTGCCGATACCGGTTGCAACGAAGAGTACGAGGAACATCGCCAGGAAGCCGGCGAATTCCTTGACCTCCACGAAGTACATAACGCCGATGGTCGCGGCACCCATGACGATGAAATTCCAGAACGTCACGATCGCGCCGCCGACCTTGTCAGCAAGCAAGCCGCCGAGCGGACGGGACAACGAACCCACAAGCGGCCCAAGGAACGCGATGGCTACCGTGACCGCGGGAAATTGGGTCTTGATCAACAGCGGAAACGCGGCCGAGTATCCGATGAAGGAGCCGAAGGTCCCGATGTAGATGTACGACATGATCCAGGTGTGTTTGCGCCTGATGACGGCGATTGCTTCCTTGAAACTCGATCGCGCCGAAGTGAGATTGTTCATGAAGAAATACGCACCAAACACCGCGATGGCGAGCGGCAGCATCCACATCAGTCCCGCGTTCTGAAGATAAACTCCGCCGACCGGCGTTGCCTGGTAAAGATTGATAATGCCGAGGCTCATCAAGATGGGCGTCAACAACTGCACGCTGCTGACACCGATATTTCCGCCGGCCGCGTTCAAACCAAGCGCCCAGCCCTTCATGCGGTCCGGATAGAAGAATGAAATATTGGTCATGCTCGAGGCAAAGTTGCCGCCGCCGAGACCTGCCGTTGCGGCCACCAGCATCATTAGCCAAAACGGCGTCTCGGGATGGCCCACGAAATAGGCGAGTGCAATTGTCGGGATGAACAGCACCGACGCGCTGAAGATCGTCCAGTTGCGGCCGCCGAACATTGTGACTGCAAACGTATACGGAAATCGCATGAGCGAGCCGATCAGTCCGGGCAGCGCTACAAGCTGAAACAGTTGATCGGTCGTGTAGTGAAAGCCGGCCTGCGGCAGTTTGGTTGCAACGATGCTCCAGATCAGCCATACCGAAAAGCCGATATGCTCGGCAACGATCGACCAGATGAGATTGCGTCGGGCAATAAATTTGCCCTTTGAGTTCCAGGACTTTTCATTCTCTGGGTCCCAGTCCGAAATCCATGTCGTGTTCAACTTGCTCGTCAGGTCTGCCTTTGTCGTCATGTCGCAAGTCCTTGCTTTTGTGTGACCCCGGTCGATGTGTGCGCTTCACTGTTTGCTTCGCGTCCCGCTTGTCCTTCGCGCCAAACAAAAAGCCGCAGTCTTGAAGCGCGGCATTGCGCAGCCCCAAGACAACGGCCTTTGGTCGCGGCCCTTCGTTGGGCCAAGAAGCGACGGCAACGCCGCCGCCCCTCGCGCCCTTCAATTCAAGTGTCGTGCCAACTCGCGTGGAAACAAAAAACTACATACCGATCATATAGTTATTAGAAATCAGCATCCCGCGCGTAGCCCGCGAAATTGCGATTCGTTGCTTACGCGCAGCGCAGCCTGCGGAATATTTGTGCAGCGCAATAATTAACGGACGAGGGACAGGCGCGGCCGATACGGACGCTTGGTGTGCCATGCCGACAGATAACCGCCGATGTCACGACCATCGAAGTCGGGGCCCATGAACGCACCAATGCTGTCACGCCCCACGGAGTGACGAGACGCAGGCGCTGTGCCGAGCGCGGCATCATAAAGATCTGGGCGGAAGACACCTTGAGCCCTCATGCGTAGATCTTCCGACAACGGTGCCTGGCCCCAACGTACGATTTGCGCGTAAGCCCAGGCCGCCTGAACCGGATCAGGCCGCGTGGCGCCATCGCGGCCAATGACGATGTAGCTATCAGATTTGCGGACCGCACCATCGGGCGCAGTCTTGAGCTCGCCGCTGAGTGAGCGCACAACAAGCTCCGGCGCGACATCGAGCCTGCGCGCCACAATGTTCGCTACTGTTGAGCGATTGTCCGCTTTTTCGGCAAATTCGCTGGCGCGCGAGAGAGCGCGCACGAGTGCTGCCAGCGTATCGGAATTGTCTTCCGCCCACCGTTCGCGGAGGGCCAGCACTTTTTCCGACACGTGCGCCATGATCTCGCAACCAAAATGCAGGATATGACCAACGCCGGAATCCACGGCCACCGAATTCCACGGCGCACCGACACAGAAACCGTCCACATGACCGCTGGCGAGACTTTCCACCATGTAAGGCGGCGGCAGCACCACCAAACGCATATCTTCATCCGGGTCGACGCCGGCCGCCGCCATCCAGAACCGCAGTTGGTAGTTGTGATGGGAGAATGGAAACGTCATGCCGAAGGTTAGCGGTTCCAAACCACGCTTTTTCCGCTCGGCGGCGACGTAGGCCAACGCTCTCCCTGACACCTTTGGATCGGTCAGATCGCCATCGGCAACATTCGACAGCGCGGAGAACAAACTCGGCGATACAGTAATAGCATTACCGTTTACACCAAGATTAAAGGGCACAATGAGCGGCACCCGCACGTGACCGAGCCCGAGACTCGAAGCGATCGCGACCGGCGATAACAGGTGCGCGGCGTCGAACAGGCCGATGTTAAGCTTGTCACGCACATTCGACCAGGATACCTCGCGCACCAGCTCAATGCTCAACCCCTCGGCGGCGGCGAAACCCTCATCGACGGCGACCAAGAGGGCCGTAGCGTCGACCAACGGGATAAAGCCAATTCGAAGCTTCTCGGTCATTTAAGCAACTCCGCTGCGGTGATCACCGATTGTGCGATTTCCGCGATCTTCTTGTTCTCATTCATCGCCGTCTTGCGCAAAAGCGTATAGGCCTGCTCTTCGGTGAGTTTCTTGGCCTGCATCAAGACGCCCTTGGCGCGATCGATGATCTTGCGTTCTTCGAGCGCGTCTTTAGCATGGTCGAGCTCTGTTTGCAGACGGGAGAATGCATTGAAGCGTGAAATGCAAAGATCGAGGATGCTGGTGACGCGCTCCTTCTTCAGCCCGTCGACGATATAGGCCGACACGCCGGCATCGACCGCGGCCTGAATCGAAGCGCTGTCGCTCTGATCGACAAACATGGCGACCGGCCGCCTTACTGCACGGCTCATCTGGAACATCTGCTCGAGCACGTCACGGCTCGGATTTTCCAGATCGATCAGGATTACGTCGGGATCGAGTGCATAGATCCGCGTGAGGAGGTTATGCGTTTCGGCGATCCGTTCGACTTGCGTGAATCCGGCCTCGCGCAAACCATCTTCGAGGATCGCGGAACGAACCGGACTTTCATCGACGATGGCGATCTTGAGCGCCGAATCCCGCTGATCCCCGGGGGACGACGCACCTTGGCTGGACGAATCTGATCCTTTACGCGTCTGAACCAAAATTCGCTTTCCTGCAGACATCCCGCTCGCCTGAGCCGCGGCCAATAGCATCCCGCCATTGTCTTCAAGCAAGACCTGTTCCATGTGAATTGAGCGCCAAAACCACGATGTCGGGACGGTAAATACCGTGCAAACGCCTGAATTTGCGGCAGGTAAATTGGATTGGCTGGCTTCTGCGCGCTCAAAGAATAGGCACGGCGGATTATTAATTTGCGGCCGTGCGCTGCGTGCTGATCTGCGATGTTTCGCCGCGGCTGCCCATAACGTCCCCAATCATCACCAGCACCGGCCCCGGCAGGGCGGCTTGCGCGAGACGCGCGGGCAAGTCGCGGATTGGCGCAGAGATCACTGATTGGTCCGGCCGGGTGGCGCGGGCAACCGCGAGCGCCGGCGTTTCAGGGTCGAGGCCTTCAGCCGTTGCTTTCGCGACCAGCGCGGCGAGCGTGCGCGTCGGCATGTAGATCGCCGTGGTGGTCGAAGGATCGGCGAGACTTTGCCAGTCGATGTCTCCGGGCAGTTTGCCGTCACTCGCGTGACCCGTGATGTATTGCAGGCGACGCGCGTGCTTGCGGTCGGTCAACAGCAGGCCGAGTCTTGCAGCGGCACCTTGTGCAGCGGTTATGCCGGGGACGATCTCGACCGGAATATTCGCCGTGCGGCAGGCGCGAATCTCCTCGCCGGCACGCCCAAAGATCAGAGGATCGCCACCTTTGAGGCGAACGACGCGCTTACCCTGCTTGGCAAGACCGACCATCAACGTGTTGATGTCGCTTTGCTTGCACGATGGTCCGAAGCCGGTCTTGCCGACCAGCATCTTTTTCGCTTCGCGGCGGGCAAAATCGAGCACATCACGCGAGACCAGATCGTCGAACAGTATCACGTCGGCTGATTGCAGCGCGCGGACCGCGCGCAACGTGAGCAGCTCAGGATCGCCCGGCCCCGCCCCGACCAGCGTCACCGAACCGTTCTCCACGCTAACTCCCAAGCCCCTCACTTCAGCGGCGAAACGATCGAAATGGTGTTGGGTTGGTTCCTGTTCCGGATTTACAACCGCATGTGCCGTAAACAACTGCCAGAATTTGCGGCGTCCCGAAAACGACAGGCCTGACTCCTTCACGGTGTTGCGCCAGCGCGCGGCAGCAGCAGCCCACGCAGCAAAGCCATTGGGAAGCAGCGCTTCCAGTTTCGCCCGAATTGCCTGCGCGAAAACGGGCGCGGCACCATCGGTCGAGATTCCAATGACGAGCGGCGAACGGTTGACGATGGCGCCGAACGAAAAATCGCAAAACGCCGGATTGTCGATCACATTTACCGGTACGCCCGCGCTACGGGCAGCGTCGGCGAAAGCCGCGGCGCTTTCGTTATCCTCGAAGGCACCGACCGCAACTGCCGCGCCGACCAGATCGTCCGCTGTCCACACGCGCCGATGTGCGACAATTGCGCCGCCCGGTGGATCGCCGGCCAGCAGGTGCATCTCTTCCGACATATCCTCGGCATAGACTTCGACCCGCGCGCCGGAAGCCGACAACAACTCCGCCTTCCAGGCCGCAGCCGCGCTGCCGCCGGCCAGCGCTACGCGCTTGCCGTCGAGCGCCAGAAACACCGGAAGCCGTGCCAGCGGGCCCATGCGCGACGTCAGTGCGTCCTGCGGTCTGCGCTCGTCGCTCATGCCGCCCGCCGCTTTCCGGTATTAGCATGGAAATCGGCGCCGTTACCGGTCTTGGCGACGAAGCCAGCGCGGATGGTGAAATCGCCGAAGCGTTCACCCTTCTGGCGTTCCGCGGCAAAGGCCGCAAACACCGGGCCGAGCGTGGCCACGATGCCGTTGTGATCGAGATCCTCGGCATAAAGTTTGGATAGCCGCGATCCGTCAAAGGCCGCGCCGAGATAAAGGTTGTAGCGGCCTGGCCCTTTGCCAACCAAGCCGATCTCCGCAAGGTAAGGTCGCGCGCAGCCGTTCGGACAGCCGGTCATGCGAATGACAATGTCGTCAGCCGATAGCCCGTGTGCAGCCAGCTTTTCGTCGAGCGCGGTCATCAGCTCGGGCAAATAGCGTTCGCTTTCCGCGAGAGCGAGACCGCAGGTCGGCAGCGCCACGCAGGCCATCGAGTTGCGGCGCAACCCCGACCATGGCGCGAGCAACCCGGCTTCGCGTGCGATGCGCTCGATCTCGGCCTGCTGCTCCGTCGGCACATTGGCGATGATCAGGTTCTGATTGGGTGTGATGCGGAAGTCGCCCTGGTGAATACGCGCAATCTCGCGCAAGGCGGTTTGCTGGGCGGCGCCGGGGACATCCTGCACGCGTCCGTTCTGCACGAACAGCGTCAGATGGCCGCGTCCATCGTCGCCCTGCGACCAGCCATATTGATCTCCGGTGGACGCAAACGTGTAGGCCTTTGGTGGGGCGAGCTTCACGCCGGCGCGGCGCTCGACTTCCGCGCGGAATGCGCCAGGCCCGCGGTCTTCGATGGTGTATTTAAGCCGTGCGTGCTTGCGGTTTTTGCGGTCGCCCCAGTCGCGCTGCACTGTGACGACCGCTTCGGCGATTTTCACCGCATCAGCAGTCGTACAGAAGCCTATGACGTCGGCTGTGCGCGGGTAGGTATCGGGCTCGCCATGGGTCATGCCCATGCCGCCGCCGACAGTCACATTCCAGCCAGCGACGTTGCCGTTTTCGCCGAGAATGGCGATGTAGCCGAGATCGTGCGCGAATATGTCGACATCGTTCGACGGCGGGACCGCGACGACGACCTTGAACTTCCGCGGCAGGTAGGTCTTGCCGTAAATCGGCTCGACCACCTCCTCCTCGCCACCGGCAATGCGCTCGCCATCGAGCCAGATCTCGCGATAGGCCGGCGTGCGCGGCAACAGATGATCAGAGATCGCACGCGTGAGTTCGATCGCTGCGGCGTGCGCGTGCGACTGGTGCGGATTGGGATTGCACATCACATTGCGGTTTACGTCGCCGCAGGCCGCAATGGTGTTGAGCAGCGCCCCGTCAATCGCCTTAAGCGTCGCCTTCAGGTTTGACTTGATGATGCCGTGCAGTTGCACCGTCTGACGCGTCGTCAGGCGCATTGTGCCGTTGGCATAATCGCGCGCAACTTGGTCGAGCGTGAGCCACTGCTGTGGTGTCAGCACCCCGCCTGGGATACGTACGCGGATCATGAAGGAGAAGGCCTTCTCCATCTTCTTGCGCGTGCGTTCCGGCCGCAGGTCGCGGTCGTCCTGCAGATACATGCCGTGGAATTTCACCAGCTGCTGGTCGTCTTCGATGATGGCGCCGGTGATTTCCTCACGCAGGCCTTCGGCCAGCGAACCGCGCAAATAGTCGCTCGCTTCCTTGATGCGCTCATTGCGCGATAGTTCGTTGGTCATAGGCGGTCCGTTCGTCGCAGGATCAGTAAACATCCTGCAAATAGCGCTTTTCGCGCTCCAGCGTCGCCACCACCTGCTCGGCGGCCTCGGGGGACAACGCTTTCACATCGGAATAGGCGCGCACAAGGGCCGCGCGCACGTCCTTGGCCATCGCCTTGGCATCGCCGCAGACGTAAAAATGCGCGCCTCCATCGAGCCATTCGATCAGCTCGGCACGGCGGTCCCAAATCTTGTGCTGGACGTAAACCTTCTCCGGTATGTCCCGAGAGAAGGCGACGTCCATGCGCGTGAGCGCGCCGTCCTTCAGGGCCTCCTGCCAATCGAGCTGGTAGAGGAAATCGTGCGTGAAGGTGCGGTCCCCGAAGAACAGCCAGCTCTTGCCAGTGGCTTCGGCCGCGCGGCGCTCTTGAACAAAGGCACGGAACGGCGCGACGCCGGTTCCGGGACCGACCATGATGATGTCCTTGTCCGGCGCGGGCAGGCCGAAATGCCGGTTCGGCTTGAGCTTCACCCGCACGTGGCCGCCGCGCTTGAGACGCTCGGCCACGAAATTGGATGCAACGCCCTTGCGATCGCGGCCGTGGCTTTGATAGCGCACCGCGGAAATCAGCAAATGCGCCTCATCGCCCACCTCACGACGCGAAGAAGCAATCGAATAAGCGCGCGGCGCGAGCGGCCGCGTCAGCGCGCGCAGCCTGTCGGCATCGAGCGCGATGGGAAAAGTGGTGATCAGATCGATGAGTTGCCGCCCTGCAATCCACTCCTTCGCCTCACCGTCGGTAATCAGTGCCTTGACGTATTGGTGCCCGGTCTTTTCAGCATACGTCTCGACGGTCTTGAGCGAGAGTGTGGTCACGTCACGCGATTTGATGAACTCACTGCGCAGGTTGTCATCGCTCGATAGACCGGCGGCCTTCAGCAGCTCGTTAACATAATCGGGATCGTTCTCGGCGTAGAGATCGAGCGAGTCGCCCGGCTCGTAAGCCGGCGCGCCGCCCTCGAAGGCGAGCGCCAGATGGACCGTTTCCTTGTCCGAGCGCGAAGAATTGAGATCGACATGTTCGATGATCTCAGCCTCGAAAATATCGGTGCCTGGCGAAGCCGCCGGCTTGGCGCCGAAATCGACTTCGATCACCCGGCCACCGGCGTTTGCCGGCGTAAGCACCTTTACCGCATCGCCGATCCAGCGCGCGGCCGGCTCTGCAAAATCGAGGTCGCAATCGATGCGATCGACCACGCGCTTGCCTCCGAGCGCGGCCAAACGCTCGTCGATCTTTTTGCCAATGGCGCAAAATTCTGCATAGGCGGTATCGCCGAGTGCCAGCACGCCGAATTCGACACCGTCGAGACGTGGCGCGGCCTCGCCCATCAGCTCGTTATAGGCATGCGCCGTACGAGCAGGCGGCTCGCCCTCACCCCACGTAGCAGCGATAACGACGAGCCGCTTGGCAGACGTCAGCGTGGCGATATCGAGGTCCGCCATATCGATGATTGTCGGCTTCAATCCGCTCTTGCGCGCGGCCTTGGCGAGATCGCCGGCGAGCTTTTCGGAATTTCCCGACTCGCTCGCGTAGACGACAGTCAACGGCTCTGCCGGGCGCGCGGGCGCGGGGGGCTGCGGTACAAGCGTCGCGCCGGACGCATCGATGCCAGCCAGGAACCCGGCAAGCCAGGCTCGCTGGATCGGACTCGCGGGGCCGACCACGCGGTTAAGAAGATCGATTTCTTCTTCAGCGAACGGCGCGGTCTTCGGAATTGGCGACATCACTTTCTCATTTCTCGGCGACGCGACGCCGTCGCATTGCGGTCGTGTCAGAGCGACACCGGGAACAGGTGGTTGACGATGGCGAGGATCACCAGAAGCGCGATGCCAAGGCCCAAGCTCCAGCCGATCAGCTTCTTTTCAATCGGCAGCAGCGGCTCAGCTTGCGCCTTGCGAAGTTCCTCGCCGACATTGACTTGCGACATTGTTTGCTCCTTCGCTCAGCTGGCCAGGGGCGGCTTCACGCCACTGAAGAACAGCCAGGAAATCAAAAGGCCGACCCAGATCACGAAGCCGAACAGGCTCACCAGATAAACTGCGGCGAGCTTGCCGATGCCTTCCTGCCAAAGCCTCTTGAAGTTTGAGAGAACGCCGATCGAGAAGAAGGTCAGGATGAAGAACACGACGCGGATGGTGTTCGCCTCTCCCATCGCCGCCGGAACCTTGGCTGCTATACCTGCCGGCGTCGCCAGCGCGAGGTAGAGTCCGACGGCGAAGGTCACCACGAAGCCGATCACGAATTTCGGGAAGCGCTGCCAGATTTCGCGAACGCCAGCCTTGTCCGACGTCGGATTGATGTGATTTGTCCAGATATAGCCAAGCACGAAGGCCCAGATGCCGATGAAGATGTCGATGAACACCTTGATTGTCGCGGCGGTGCCGAGAATCCAACCAGGCTGATATTTGATTCCTTCCGCAGCGTTCTGCGCCAGGATCAGAGACTCGGTGATGGCGCCGCCCGCGACCGCTGCGCCGTCAGTCTTGATGGCGAGTCCCATCCAGGCGCCGGCAACCAGCGGCTCGTGCGAGAGAAAGGTCTGTGCCAGGAACGGCAGCACCAGCACCTCGACCACCGCGAACACGACGACGAGCGACGACACGAGCACTGGAATGAGTGGTCGCGCGCGAATTGCACCGCCGGTCGCGATAGCGGCCGACACGCCACAGATCGAAATGCCCGAAGCAAGAGGCGCCGCCCATTCGCGGTTAAAGCCGAACCATTTGCGGGCAACGAAGTAAACCACCGCCCAGTAGATCAGATAGGCCTCGATTATCGCGGCGACGCCACGCAGAAGCAGTGAGCTCGCCAGCGAGAGCTTGCCGGCGGCCGTGACGGCAAAAAAGCCGCCCAGGATCACGATCGCGATCTTAATGTAGAGTTCCGGCCGCACGGCATCCTTGATCGCTTCCGCAAAACGCGGAAACACATTGGCAATTGCCAGCCCTGCAATCAGCGCAAAAATGTAGGCGCCTTCATTCGTAAGCTTTAGCGACCAGCCGATTCCGAACTTCTGCAATTCAGCAGGTGTCACGGCGGCAAAATTGGCGAAATTGCCAACCACCCAGCTCGCGTAGGCGATCCAGAACACCGCGGTGAACGCGAATGCAAACTTCTTGATGTCGCTCTTGAGCGCGACTGCGGCCGCGCTCAAAACGACCAGCAGCGCCACATAAGTTGCAAACAACGCGCCCAAGCCGCCAAGCGAAGCATAGGATTTCGAAACCGTACCGAGTGCCTTGCCGATGTCGATCCATACCGACGTCGTGACCGCCCAGCCAAGCAAATCGACATTGGCGATGCCGGCCAGTGCCAGCACGAAGATGAACAGCCCAATGATGAGCGACAGCCAATCCTCACTAATACGCGGCGCGAGTTCGACATTGTCTGCGCGCGCAGGAGTGGCTTCGTTCCAGGTCGTCGCGGTCGTCATAAAGGCTGCCCTTTCACCAATGAACGTGTGGAACAATGCCAACGGCGATCAGCGCCACCAGCGCCGTCGCCAATGCGAGCGCCCAGGCTTCCAGCCTCGAAACGCGTTCGGGCTCATGCGGGAAATCGGTCATCGGGAGCGCTCCGTGCCAGCAACAGGAGCTGCTAAGTAGTAGATTATTCTGCCAAACGGCAATAAGTACCCGAAAATAAGAAGAAATTTGCTTTTTCCGGGCCCAGGACGCGTAACAATTTCCTTCTGGCTCCCCGTTGTGGAGAACGCCGGTATTGCTCGAATCCGGCACTTACGTATGCAAAACACGGAAAGTGACGCTCACTCCAAAACCACGCCGCCGCTAATGGCCACATACCGACGCAGGCTGCATGCGTTGCTGACGCCCCGCGAGCACCGGGTGTTCGCACGTCTCGACACCCCACAAAAGATTCAGGATTTCCTCGACAGGTTACCAGTCAATTTCAGCCTGAACGGCGATACTGCGATGTCACCACGTAGCGTCCTCAACGCTCGCATGGCGCACTGCGCCGAAGGTGCGGTTTTCGCTGCCGCAGCGCTCGCCTATCACGGTCGGCCGCCGCTCCTGATGGACATCCGCGCGCTGCCAGCCGACCACGATCACATCATCGCGCTGTTTCAGGAACGCGGCTTGTGGGGTGCCATCAGCAAGACCAACCACGCCATTCTGCGCTGGCGCGATCCGATCTATGTGAGCGCGCGCGAACTGGCCATGACCTATGCGCACGAGTATTGCTTGCCCGGGGGAAAGAAATCGATGTTGTCTTTTTCGAAACCATACTCGCTCGCGCGCTTCACGCCCAAAAGTTGGGTCATCGCACCAGAAGACCTCGACTGGCTCTTGGTCGATCTCGATACATCGCCGCATTTGCCAATCGCACCGAGGCACGCGATGCGTAAACGCCGCCGCTCCTCGCGGGTCGAGTTGCTTTCGCAGGAAGTGGTGGAATGGCCCGTTCCACCCAAGCAGAAGCCTCAACGCCAAAAGAAATCAGCCCGCTCCTGATAATTTACCGCACGGCGCACGCCCATGAGTATCACCCGGCTACAAGCAGCGAAGGCAGTCGCGTGACGACACTGACATTCCGCAGACGTTTGACGATCGAATGGGGCCATTGCGACCCCGCCGGCATCGTATTCAATCCTCGATTCTTTGAATTCTTCGACACCAATTCATGGATGTTGTTCGAAACCGCACTGGGCGTGAGACAACAGGAACTCGCGTCGACCTACGGCATCATCGGAATCGCTCTTGTGGATGCGCGGGCGAACTTTCTCAAGCCGGCAAAGTTCGGCGACACGATCGAGATCGCTTCACGGGTTAGCGAATTCCGTCGCTCGAGCTTTGATGTAGAGCATCGCCTGAGCATCGGCGGCGAAATTGCCGTCGATGGCGGAGAAACGCGGGTCTGGGCGGTACGCAACAAAAACGATCCGGACAAGATCGCGGCAGCAGCCATCCCGCAAAATGTGATCGCGAAATTTTCCGCCGGCTAGCCCGTGCTTCTCCGCTCATTCCCGCGTAAGCGGGAATCCAACGCCACAAGTTCAGGATCCGCGACTGGCCGCCCTGGGTCCCCGCTTTCGCGGGGACGAACGGGCATTTGACGTTTACGGCATATGCTCTTAACGAGCACGCACGGTTTAGCCTCACGCGATCTTCACGTATTCGAAATCGCCCGGCTTGTTGTCGATGCCAACTTTCGGTGGCGCAATCCAGCTGGCGAACTTTCCGGGCTCCATCTGAGGCTGCATCAGGCTTTCGATGAAGTCCTTGTCCGCCGCCGACGGCAGAAAATCGGTCCTTCGTTTCGTCCATTCGGCGGGCGAAAGGATATTGCCGTCGACATCGGCATTTGTGCGCGAGAACTCACCGATGTGGCGGTGAAAGGCCACGTGCGGCAGCTTGAGCTGGAACGGGATGCCGATCTGCTCGATCACCTTGTTCCAGCGGCCGACACCATTGTTGCAGTCGGCCACATAGTCGTCGCGCAACCGCATGTTAAGTGCCGATAACGCGGGCGTATCCTCGTTCTGTATTTTGCCGTCGATGAAACGCAGAACTGGATAAGTATTGCTCTCCAGTTGGTGGTCGTCGTCGAGCCGGTGCTCGCGATAACGGCCCTTCAGACCGGCGTGGAAGGCATTCGCCGCGTTGGTCGAGATTTCGTTGCCAAACAGGTCGAGCGTCAGTGAAAAGTGCAGGTTCGCCTTTTTTTGGATGGTCGGGAGATCGATCACTCCGAGCTTGCGCACTTTCTCAATCTCATACGGGTCGCTGATTCCTGCTTCCTTCATCGCCTCACAGGTGCGCTGGATGACGCGGGTGACGCCGGTTTCACCGACGAACATATGGTGCGCTTCCTCGGTCAACATAAAGCGACATGTGCGCGAGAGCGGATCGAAGCCGGATTGCGCCAGCGCCTCGAGCTGCATTTTTCCGTCGCGGTCGGTGAAAAAAGTGAACATGAAGAACGACAGCCAATCCGGCGTCTTCTCGTTGAAGGCACCCAGCATGCGCGGCGTGTCGGGATCGCCGGAACGGCGCTGAAGGAGGGCCTCGGCCTCCTCGCGGCCGTCGGTACCGAAATACTTTTGCAGCAGATAGACCATGGCCCACAGGTGGCGGCCCTCTTCCACATTCACCTGAAAGAGATTCCGCATGTCGTAGAGCGACGGCGCAGTCTTGCCGAGATGGCGCTGCTGTTCGACCGAAGCGGGCTCGGTGTCGCCCTGAATCACCACCAACCGGCGCAGCATGGCGCGGTATTCGCCGGGTACTTCCTGCCACGCATCCTCGCCCTTGTGGGTCCCGAAGGGAATCTTGCGGCCTTCCTGTTGCGGAGCCAGCAGCACGCCCCAGCGGTATTCGGGCATGCGCACATAGTCGAACTTGGCCCAGCCTTTCGGATCGACACTGACCGCCGTCCGCAGATAGACCAGCGATTCCTGAAAGCCCTCCGGGCCCATGTCCTTCCACCAGTTGATATAGCCGGGATGCCATTTCTCCAGCGCGCGCTTGACGCGCACGTCCTGGCCTAGCGCGACGTTGTTGGGGATCAAGCCGTCGTAGTCGACCTGAGCGATATTCATGACTAAACCCTTTCCTTGGCGAAGGTAGGCGACACACCGCTGCCGTAGAGCTTCAACGCGCCCTGTTCGCCGATCGCATTAGGCCGCTGGAAAATCCAGTTCTGCCAGGCGGTCAGGCGCCCGAAGATCTTGGTTTCCATTGTCTCGGGGCCCGCAAAACGGAGGTTTGCCTCCATGCCGGTCATGGCGTCGGGCGAGAAACTTGTCCGCTCTTCCAGCATGACGCGGAGCTCGTCGTCCCAGTCGAAATCCTCGTAGGCCATCGTCACCAGGCCGAGCTCCGCGGCCTCCTCGCCCTCGATCCGCTCGCCGATTTTGGTCTTGAGCTTGTCCAATGTGTCCGGCTCGCCGAGGAAGCGCGTCTGCAAGCGCGTCAGACCGTTGCCCATCGGGTAGAACCCGAAATTGGCCTGACCCAGCATGATCGCTGCCGGCTTGCGGTTGTCGCCCTCGCGCGTGCCTATCAGCATTAGCGACCGGTCTGCAGCATACGCCAGTTCGGCCAGCGTTCCGGCAAAGCATGAACCCGGCTCGATCAGCGCAATAAAACTCTTGGCAGTCACGTCCACGCGCTTGAGTACACGTTTCAGGTAATGGCGTATTTCCCGCATCAGCCAGTCACCAGCGGTTTTCGCGAGGAAATCGTCGTGCTCCAGGACCGCCTGCGCGTTGCCATCGGTGCGGAACAGCACGACGCCGATGGCGGCCTCGTTCGTACGCAGATGAAGGATCGCGTCTTCGAGTTCGCGCGCGACGGTGAGCGGCCAGAATTTCGTGCCGAGGGCATGCGCAGCCTCGATGGAGGCCGGCGCGCCCTGTAACGGCCCACGGACGGTGACCGTCGCAAGGCCGCGGCTGCGATCAATCTCAACGTCCACGTGCGAATAGGACACGCGGTCGGCCTCAATCTTGCGGTCGAGCGGGTTCAGCGTGATGCCCTTGGCGCCTTTCGGCCGGTCCGAACGTGCGGCGATTTCATGTGCACGTGCGGCCACCGTGTCTTTCCACTTGGAATTTGGTACCACCTCGTCTACCAGCCGCCATTCCACCGCCTTGCTGCCGCGGATACCCTCCTCGATCGAACAGAACACATCGGCGCGGTCGCGTCGCACTTTGCGCTTGTCCGTAACGCGTGTAAGCCCGCCGGTGCCGGGCAGCACGGCGAGCAACGGCGTCTCCGGCAAGGCAACCGCCGAGCGGCGATCATCCACCAGCATGATGTGATCCGCGGCCAGCGCCAGTTCGTATCCGCCGCCGGCCGCGTTGCCATTGATGGCGCAGATATAAATTTGCCTGGAATTATCGCTGGCGTCCTCGATAGCGAGCCGCGTCTCGTTGGTGAACTTGCAGAAGTTCACCTTAGCGCCGTGCGTCGATTTGCCGAGCATGCGGATATTGGCGCCGGCGCAAAACACATTATCCTTGCCCGACTTGATAACGACGCAACGCACTTCGGGATGTTCGAAACGAAGACGCTGTACGGCGTCGTTGAGTTCGATGTCGACGCCGAGGTCGTAAGAATTGAGCTTGAGCTCGTAGTCGCCAAGGCCGCCGGCCTGATCGACATCCATAATCAGATAGGCGATGTCGCCTTCGCATTCGATGCGCCAGTGGCGGTAGCGCGAAGGGTCTGTCTGAAAATCGATTGTCTGCATCGCAGTCATTCGGCTGTGGCGCCAACCGCCCGGCAATTCCCGCTGTGCATTATTTTGCATGTCATTATCATGCTAATGTCGCCCGTACAACATGCCCCCATGGTACAAGGTTCCTGCGCTCCCATTGCCCCGCATTATATTGCATGTTACTCGAAGGCCGATGAAGCTTGCTCGCGCCAATCCCGGAGTTGGTGGCGATGCGGACACCTATCTGCGTCGGCTGGGCGAGCGCGTCCGCACGCTTCGCAACCAGCGCGGCATGACGCGCAAGGCCCTCGCCCGCCACGCCAAGGTGTCGGAACGTTATCTGGCGCAGCTCGAGGCCGGCCTCGGTAACGGCTCGATAGTGCTGCTGCGGCGCATCTCGCGCGCCATTGGCCTGCCTGTCACGCAATTGGTCCATGAAGGCTCCGAGCCTTCGCTCGACATGGTCTTGCTGTCACAATTTCTCGAGCGGCTCCCGCCGCCAGCACTTGCAGAAGCGCGTAATATGCTGCTCAAGAATTTCAGCGAGCCGTCGGAAGATGGCCGCCGCAAGCGCATCGCGCTCATAGGTTTGCGCGGCGGCGGCAAATCCACCTTGGGGAAGCTGCTTGCCGAGCAGCTTGACGTTCCCTTCATCGAGCTCGATCGCGAAATTGAAAAGCGGAGCGGCACCACCTTGAGCGCGATGTTCGATATGTTCGGGCAGGAAACCTTCCGCCGCGCCGAGCGTGAGGCCCTCGACGACGTAGTGCGCCGGCACAAGAGCTTCGTGGTCGCCACCAGCGGGAGCATCGTAACCGAGCCGGGCACGCTGGAGCTGCTGCTCGCTTCCTGCTTCACGGTGTGGGTGCGGGCCGAGCCTGAAGAGCATATGAAACGCGTGATGGCGCAAGGCGACATGCGCCCAATGGCGAACAGCGCCCGGGCCATGGAGGATCTGATCTCGATCCTCCGCAGCCGCGAACCCCTTTATGCCAAGGCGGAATTCGCCGTTTCCACCAGCGGAAAGACGCCGGAGCAGAACGTGGCGGAACTGTTGCACCTCATCGAAGTTCCCGATACTCGCAATACCCGGAGATTGGCGTGAAAACTACAGGGAAGGGCCGGCTGGGGCCGGGACGACAAGAATGAGCGAAACGATCAAGACCGACGTCCTGATTATCGGAGCGGGGCCGGTCGGCCTGTTCGCCGTGTTCGAACTTGGCCTGCTCGATATCAAGGCGCATCTCGTCGACATTCTCGACAAAGTCGGCGGTCAGTGCGCGGAGCTTTACCCGGAAAAGCCGATCTACGATATCCCCGGCATTCCTTTCATCACGGGACACGGCCTGACCGACGCGCTGACGCAGCAGATCAAGCCGTTTCACCCGACGTTTCATCTGAACGAGATGGTGACCACGCTGGAAAAGATCGGCGAGCCGCTTTTCCGCCTGCGCACCGACGCCGGCAAGACCTTCGAAGCAAAATGCGTGGTGATCGCGGCCGGCGGTGGGTCATTCCAGCCCAAGCGCCCGCCGATACAGGGGATCGAGCCTTACGAGGAAAAATCGGTGTTCTACGCGGTGCGCAAGATGGATGCGTTCCGCGGCAAACGGCTGCTGGTCGTGGGTGGTGGCGACAGCGCACTCGACTGGACACTCAATTTGCAGCCGATCGCCAAGCGTTTGACGCTGGTGCATCGGCGCGACGAATTTCGCGGCGCCCCCGATAGCGTGAACAAGATGCGGGCGCTTGTTGCGGCCGGTGGGATGGATCTGAAAATCGGTCAGGTGACCGTCCTGGAAGGCAATGACGGCCAGCTCGCAGCCTGCTCCATCAAGGGCAATGACGGCTCTGTTTCGCGCGTCGAAGTCGATGCCATGTTGCCGTTCTTCGGCCTCACCATGAAGCTCGGCCCGGTCGCGGACTGGGGCATCAAAATGGACGATGAGCTGATCCCGGTCGACACCGCCGCGTTCGAGACCAATATTCCCGGCCTGTTCGCCGTCGGCGATATCAACACCTATCCGGGCAAGCTCAAGCTGATTTTATCGGGCTTTCACGAGGCCGCCTTGATGGCGCAGAAAGCGCACCGCTACGTATATCCGGAGAAAAAGCTCGTGTTCCAGTACACGACCTCATCGACCAGCTTGCAGAAGAAACTGGGCGTCGCGTGATTTTCGATCAAGCGACCTCGCACTCCAAACCCTCCTCGTTCGTCCCCGCGAAAGTGGGGCCCAGGGCCACACCAAGTCACTCACCGGCTGCTCTGGATCCCGCTTTCGCGGGGATGAGCGGAAGGTGGTTCATGCAAAATAGCTTTCCTTGAGCACGACACTAGACCCGCAATGCCGAAAATCACCTACATCGAACACGATGGGACACGCCACACCGTCGAAGCCGAGCTTGGCTCAACCGTGATGGAAACGGCACTACGGAACGACGTCGCCAGCATAGTCGCGGAATGCGGGGGCGGCTGCACCTGCGCCACCTGCCTTGTTCACGTCGACGAGGCGTGGAGCGCCATCGTTGGTCCGCCTTCGAGCGAGGAAGAAGAGATGCTCGACTCGGCCTTCGAGGTGAAACCGACGTCTCGCCTTTCTTGTCAGATCAAAGTTACGGAAGAGCTTGACGGCCTGATCGTGCACACGCCGGCCTACCAGGGCCGCTGAGCGGACGACGCTTTAGTCAAAGCCGTCGTCGCCTAAGCCCAAGCTTTCAACTCGAAATTGATAGCAGACTAACGCTCACAGTTTGGGCGGAGGCGGCAATGGGCGAATTCCCTGGTCACAAGCAGGTCATCAATCTTGTTTTCATAATCGCCGGCACGTGTTCAGCGTTTGCACTGACGATCGGGCTCGTTATTGGACTTATATTGACCGGCGCCTTACCTTGACGAACTTGCTCAGCGCGTTTTCCTTGTTCGATGTCATTACCGACATTTTGTTGACGCTGATTTGGATTGCCGCGGCGGTAATAGTTGGTTTGCGCTTACTCGCGGGCGAGCCGCGTAATGTCAATAATCCGAGGCACCGTGACGACTATGAAGTCGACCGCCAGTTTTAGTAACCGCCCTACGGCAGGCGCATCGACCCGTTCGCGAGCCCAGTGAAGAAGTCTTTCTCAAGTGCCCGATTTAAATAGCCGGCGCACAAGGACTCGAACCTTGGACCCGCTGATTAAGACATGACGCAGAAATCTTCGGATGTCCGCTAAGGACCCAAAGCGGACATCATAAGCCGTCCCAAGAATGTCACTCGTCCTTGCGTAGGAACAGGTAGTCTGCGGAATACGGCACGCTGCGAAATGCGCCTGCGGTTTCGCACGGCCCTTGCGCCGCGCCACCCCTGGTGTTGATGCGCTGGACGGTCGATACGCGCGACAAGGTTCCATCCCCGCGCTGCTCAGTAACCTCCAGTTTGAGCCACGGCACGTCGTCGGGCGTAGCTCCCGGCACGGAGCTCACTGTCTTGGCGCGCACGCCACTCCCATCGAAATGCTGCCAATTCGGTCCCGCATAGTGAGTGCCAACCGTTTTGCCATCGAGGATAAGCGCAGCGATCGGCTCGCGAAACTGCCAGGCGAGGTTGTTCGCCGAACTCAGTTTGCACTCGTAAACTTGCGCACCTACAGCATGGAAGGCGGCAACGACCGTCTCGCCGCCCGCGGCGATCGCAGCAGGCAGTTGAGCGAGTGTTTGCGTCGGAGGTAACAACAAGCTAGCGAGCGAGGCAGCAAACAGTGGCATTCTCAAGCGGGGTTTCATTGGATGGTTCCTGGGTTCGTGGAGATCTCGATAGTAGTGACGCTTCGTCATGGGTCGCCGTATCGTTCATTTCACGCGGCGCAGCGCCGGGCGGCCGCCATCAAGATGAGTCTTGATCTGTGCGCGTGCACGCGCCAAACGTGACATCACCGTTCCTACAGGCACTGCCTGCACCTCGGCGACCTCGCGATAGGTTAATCCTTCGAGCACGACCAACAGCAATGCGCTGCGCTGATCCTCTGTAAGCGCAGCGATTGCGCGCTCGATGTCTCGGATGCCTAGCTCGGGTCCGGCAAGACCCGGGACATCGTTTTCCTGAATCGGCGACAGTGGTGGTCGGCGTGCCAGCGACCGAAGACGGTTGCGATTCAAATTGGTGAGGATCGTATAAAGCCAAGCGCGGACGTCGGTACCTTGAAATAGGTGCTCCGAGCGCAGCGCCCGCACCAGCGTTTCCTGCACTATATCGTCGGCGACGTCCCTATCTCGCGTCAGCGCTCGCGCATAACGCCGTAGTGCCGGGATCGCCAACTCGATCATTTGCGCGAACTTCATCACGCGCCAATAGCGGCAAATGAAGCGGCCCGCATGAAGTTAATCTTTGGGTTAGCGTGAGATTTTCTTGAGATGTTCTGAAGATTTGTCAAAGACCAATCCAAACCAGCACGGCGGAAGGCTTCGAGATCGTGCTCCCGCCCGGCGTCCTGCTGGAATGGAGCGATCGGGAGTGCCGCACTAGGGTCTTGCTAACGGGGGCTTTCCCGGCGCAGGTTTGAGCCGCTAATATGGCTTGTCCTGAGCCTCGGGGGCAGGCGGTGAGACGCGGCGAATTCATCCTGCTTTTGGTCGGCGCAGTGGCGACGTGGCCGCTTGTGGGGCACGCGCAAAATCTGGCAGCCAGTTATCCGGATCATCCTGTCACGCTAATCGTTCCTTATGCCCCCGGCGGCGGCAACGATGTGTTGGCGCGCGCCGTCGCCGAGCCAATGAGCAAGTCGCTCGGCCAGCCGCTGGTAATTGAAAACCACGGTGGTGCCGGCGGCTCGGTCGGCACCCGCCAGGTCGCCAAAGCCGCGCCCGACGGCTACACCCTCGGGCTCGGTGGAACTGGCACGCTCGCCATCGACCCGGCGCTTTATCCGAATGCTGGCTACGATCCGCGCAAGGATTTTGCGCCGGTCGGCCTGATCGCCACCAGCCCGCTAATCATCCTGGTGAATCAGTCGGTCCCCGCGCACAGCGTGCAGGAGCTCATCGCGCTGGCCAAGGCGCAACCCGGCAAGCTGAATTATGCCTCGGCCGGCGTCGGGAGCGGCATACATCTCGGCACTGTGCTGTTCGCGGAAGCGGCCGGCATCACGATCACCCATGTTCCCTACAAGGGCTCCGGGCCGGCGCTAACGGATCTGCTCGGCGGGCACGTGCAGATTTATTTCTCTTCGCTGCCGCCTGCGATCGGGCTGGTGAAAGATGGCAAGTTGCGCGCGCTGGGCGTCACCGGCTTGAAGCGCTCGGCTTCGTTCCCCGATGTGCCGACCGTAGCCGAGCAAGGTCTGCCGGGCTTCGAGGCCGTCCTGCATTATGGCATCGTCGCGCCCGCCGGTACGCCACGACCGATTATCGAAAAGCTCAACGTCGCGCTACGCGCCGCGCTGGGCGATTCCAAGGTACACGGCCACATCGCAAACGAAGGCGCCGAGCCGTTGCCGACTTCGCCGGACGAATATGCTGCAGACATCGACCGTGAGGAAACCAAATGGTCAGCGCTGGTGAAAAAATCCGGCGCGCAAGCGAAGTAACTTCCGTTAAGTAACGCCGAGCTCCCTGAAAATCTCTTCGTTGTTCTGGCCGAGTGCAGGCGGCGGCGTGTCGATGTGCGGGCCGCCGTGCGCAAAGGTAAAGGCGGCGAGCGGCACTCCGAAACTGACACCGACTCCGTTGCCGCCCGCGTGATGATGGATAATTCCTCGGCTCGCGAGCTGAGGATCGGCCGCCGCCTCTTTCATAGTGCGCACGCGAGCCGCCGGCACGTGGCGCGCTTGCAAGAAGCTTTCCCATTCGTCCGCCGTGCGCGTGAGCATAATCTCACTGAGCACCTGCTCCTCACGTACTCGATCGGCGTCACGCTCTTCGTTGGTCGTTTTGATCATGTCTGGACACTCGAGCAGCGTCCACAGCCGGCGCTGTTGCCTCAAGTTGCTCGCGCCAAGCATCACCAATCCATCTTTCGTTTGATACGCACTGTTGGTCGCGTGCGGATTGCGGTTGCCGTTCGGCTTGGGGTGGACGCCGTTGCGCAAGTAGCCGGTCAAATGCGAGCTCATCAGAGTAAGCGCCACGTCGAACATAGCCATGTCGATGCGCTGGCCCTTGCCGGTCCGCTCGCGCTGGTAAAGCGCGGCAGATAATGCGAAGGCGCCGGTCATCCCGGTAGCGTAGTCGACCGCGGGCGACCCGAACTTGACCGGATTGACCTCCGGCGTGCCGGTCATCGCCATAATGCCGGAGGTGGCCTGGATCACATGGTCATAGGCGGTCTGCGCGCCGCGCGGCCCCTCATGACCGAAAGCCGAGAACGAAGCGTAAATCAGGCGCGGATTAACAGCGGAAAGACCCTCGTAGCCTAGGCCGAGCGCATCGAATGCGCCCGGCCGGTAGTTCTCAACGAAAACGTCGGCAGTCGCGACCAGTTTTTTCAAAATGTCGCGGTCCTTCGTTTGCTTCAAATTGAGAGTAATCGAACGCTTATTGGAGGCCTGCGTCAGGAAGGCCGTGCCCATGTTGCGCCTGTTGAGCTCCTTGTCGGTGCCGCTGCCGCGGCTCTGGTCAGGATCGTCCGGATGCTCAACCTTAATCACGTCGGCACCCAGGACGGCCAATTGATAGGTCGCGAACGGCCCCGCCAGCACGTGGGTGACGTCGATTACCCGGATCCCTTCGAACGGCCGCATACTGTCCTCCCGCGCCAAGACGGCCAGCATAGCCGCTCATCGCAGGATCGGCTCAAGTCCTTTCGCGTCGAACAGCGCGGCGGCTGATCGCGTGGCGAGCGCGTCGATGAAGGCCTTTGCGGCGGCATAATCCTCGGCGGCGGTGCCGACGGCCGCCGCGAATATCGTGTAGAGCTGAAGTTCTGCCGGTAGCGGCCCAACGAACTGAACGCCTTTGACAGGCAGCAGTTCGGGGATCTGTTGCACCGCCATCTCCGCTTCGCCGCGCGCGACCAGTTCGGCGACGCGTCCGCTCGGGCCGAGAACGATCTTGTCACGCATGTCGTCGGCGATGCCAAACCGATCGAGAAGGGTCTCGAAATACAAACCGCTGGTCCCTTCCTTCGAGCGTACCAGAGAGTGCGCGGCGAGCAGCGCGCGCTTGAACGCATCTACAGTCGTGATGTCCGGCCGGGCCACGTCCTCACGCACCGCGATACCCAGCCCGGACCGGCTGATATCTGTGCAGGTCTCGCGGCGGACTTTGCCCTGCCGCGCCAACGCATCGATCACCGGGCGCGTCGCGATCACCACATCGAATGCTGTGCCGTCTTCGATTCTGCGCTTGAGCGTATTGGCCGGATCGTAATCGATCGTGAGGCTAGACCCACTTGCCCGCTCGAACGAAGGTCCGAGCTCGCGTAGTACCTCCTGGACAGCGTGGGTGCTCAGGATTTTGATATCTGCCATCTGCATCCCACTGTAGCCATTCAAGAGTGTTATGTCCGCTTCTGACAAGCTTTCCTGATGGTTGCGCATGCAGTGAGGAAATTTGCCTCGTCCAGCAAGCCAGCATGGAGCTCAATCGAGGGGCAATTTGCAGCATCGCTCGAACGTCCGCTTTGGGTCATTAGCGGACATGGCGACAAGTCAGCGTGATGTCCGCTTTGCTCCCGAAAGCGGAAATCGATCCGTCACGCCGCCTGTTTGGCCAACAATTCAGCCAAGGCCTTTTTCCCCTCTTTGCTCGCCGCTGCCATGGTCTCAAAAAGGACGGTCGAACTCTTTATCGGCCCGCCACGACCGGCACGATAAATCTCCCACCGCCAAGGCTTGGGCGGATTTCCTCGCAACTTCACGACGACCGAAAAGTCGGCTGGGTCAAATTCAAATTCTTCGCTCATGCGTCATAGATGGCGATGGTCGACTTCAGTTTCAAATTGCCTGTCAATACGAGACGGATGGTAAGGAATGGGCTGGACCGGCCAGCCCCGCCCCGATCACCGGTTGAGTTCTGCATCCCCAAATTCAGTTATTTGTCGAAAGCCCAAATAACGTTTTCGTCGGACTTCTGAGCATTTTTGTTGAATATCAGGGGCTTAAATGGTGGGCGCACAAGGACTCGAACCTTGGACCCGCTGATTAAGAGTCAGCTGCTCTACCAACTGAGCTATGCGCCCGGATTGCCGCGGCGGAGACCCCGCCGGGCGCGCGAGGCTTAGCAAAGGCCACCGGCAGTGTCCAGCCGCGCCTCTCATCCAAGCCTCAGAGAGACAAAGGAAAAGCCGCCGGAATAATCCGGCGGCTCCCTGGAGGCGGCGCGCGTCGGGGAGACCGCGTTGGCCGCCGTCCGCTACCCGTGGCGCGCTTTATTACGGCTGGCCGTCGCCACCGCCCGGCATCATTCCGCGCGGGCCGCGTTGGTGCCAGCCGCCAAAACCGCGATGCCCGCGGAAGCCGCCGGCTTCCCGGCCGCCAAGCCGTGCAAGCTCGACAAAGCGATGCTTCTGGCCGTCGTCGAGGCTCTTGTAGAGCGGGCCGGCCGCGTCGGCGAGCTTCTTGAGGCCGGCCGCACGCTGGCCCATCACCTCGGCACGCAAGTTCAGCCGCTCAATCGGATCCTTCGGTCGGTCGGCGTTGGCACGCGCGGCAAACCGCTCGGAACGCTGCTTGGCGAGGTCGCGCAGCGCGCTCTCGACCGCCGGCCAGTTCTTTTCCTGCTCGGCCGTGAGCTTGAGCCCTGCATGCAGCGCGGCGATGCGCGCCTCACCGAACGCAGTGATGTCTTCGGCACTCGGACGCCAGTGCTGCACGCGCTGGAATTCGCTCGAACCCTGCTGCGCGTAGGCAAGCGTGGCGCCGGCGATCGCCAGTGCGGTCGTGCCGGCGAGAAACGTCTTCAACATGGCCACCTCCAATGGCATTTCCTGATGCCACTCAATAGAGGAGCGCAGCCTTGCCTTATCAAGTTAAAGTTTGGACAGAGATTACGCCGCCGCAATGTTGATTTACGAACGTTCACCTTGTGCGGGCGCGATTCACATCATTCCGAGCAAACGCGGCAGCCAGAGCGACAATTCCGGCACATAGGTCACGATGCCGAGGAAGACCAGCATGGTGAGCAGCCACGGCCACACCGCGACGGTCAGCTCGGTGATTCCCATGCGCGCGATGCCGGATGCGACATAGAGGTTTAGCCCGACCGGCGGATGGCAGAGCCCGACTTCCATGTTCACTGTCATCAAGATTCCGAGGTGGATCGGGTTGACGCCCAATCCGACCGCGACCGGAAACAGAATCGGCCCCGTGATCAGCACGATCGACGACGGCTCCATCACGTTTCCGGCCATCAGCAACATTACGTTCACGAACAGCAGGAACTCGACCTGGCCGATGCCGGCGTGGGTGATCCAGGCCGTGATCGATTGCGGGATCTGCTCACTCGTCATCAGGAACGAGAACAGCACCGCGTTGGTGATGATGTAGAGGATCATCGCGCTCATATTGGCCGAGGTGAGCAGCACGCGCGGCACGTCCTTGAGCTTCATGTCGCGATAGACGAACACCGCGATGACGAAAGCATAGACTGCGCTCACCGCGGCGGCTTCGGTCGGTGTGAAGGCGCCGGTGTAGATACCGCCAAGCACAATGACGACCAGCGCGAGGCCCCAAACCGAATTCGCGAAACGCGTGCAGCCGTCTCCAGCCAGGTCGCCTTTCGCATGCGCGGATAATTATTCTTGAATGCGCGGTAGAAGGTGGTCAGGCCGAGCATCGAGGCGAGGATCATGCCCGGAACAACGCCAGCCATGAATAATTGCGCGACCGAGGCCGAGAGCACACGCTTGCCCTCCGGATCGAGCGCCACGCTGCCGCCGGTCGCAACCGCGTACAGCACCATCACGATCGAGGGCGGGATCAGAATTCCGAGCGCGCCGGAGGTCGCGATCACGCCGGCGCCGAAACGCTTCGGATAGCCCTGCTGCACCATCGCCGGCAGGATGATCGAGCCGATGGCGACGACCGTCGCGGGCGATGAACCCGACACCGCCGCAAACAGTGCGCAGGCCATCACGCCCGCCAGCCCCATACCGCCGTACCAGTGGCCAACCATCGAGGTGGCGAACCGGATCATGCGGCGAGCGACGCCGCCGTGGGTCAGGAAATTGCCGGCCAGGATGAAGAACGGGATCGCCATGATCTCGAAGCTCTCGATCCCGGTGAAGAGCTTGAGCGCCACCGCCTCGATCGGCACCGTGGTCATCACGAACAGGAAGCTGAGCACCGTCAGCCCGAGCGCGATCGAGATCGGCATGCCGGTGAGCATCAGCGCGATCAGCAGACCGAAAATTATGGCGCTGTTCATCGGGCGCCATCCTTGGCTGCATCTTGGCGACATTGGCTGGATGAAGATTGTCGTCCACGCCTTCGACGTGGCCCGGGTCATGGTGCGGCAATTCGCCGGTGCGCCAGAAGGCCCAGGCGACCTGCAGGAAACGGAAGCACATCAGGTACGAACCGAGCGGCACGCACAGGAAGATGATCCAGCGCGGCATCTCCATGTCGGGCGACACCTGGTCGGTGGGATAGAGCTCGATCACGAACTTGGCGCCCATGGTGCCGACCACGAACGTGAACAACGCACCGCAAAACAGGCCGAACAGGATCGACCTTGTTGCGCGCTTTCGGCTGCAACATGTTGACCACGACGTCGACGCCGACATGGATGCCGGTCCGCACGCCATAGGCGGCGCCGAACTTCGCCATCCACACGAACATGTAGATGCACAGTTCCTGAGCCCAGGTCAGGTTGATGTGGTAGACAATCGGATAAAGCAGCGGGATGCCGACCAGATAGCGCTGCACGACGGCAACAAAGATCAGTAGCGTGGCCGCCGCGATCAGGCTCGCGATCAGATATTTCTTCAAGCCGGTCAAGAATGCGAAGAAACACTTCCGCCTCAAACTCTAAGGGCTACTGAATGATCGAGCCCGGCGGCCGGCAATCCCAAATCCTCGGCGAGCGGCGTCCCCACACCGGCCCACCAGTCGAACTTAGAATCCCCCACCCCCGGCCCGCGAAACGAGCCCCGGCGGTTGTTGCCCGCCGAGGCTCGCCGTTTCTTGTTAGTTGGTGACGCCTTGCGCCGTCTTGCGGACGTCGTCGATCAATTGCTTGCCGACGCGGCTTGCCATGTCCTGATAGAGCGGCTCCATGGCCTTTTGCATGGCGGCCATTTCGGCGGCAGTCGGGATGATGATCTGCGTTTTGCCCGACTTCTTGATTTCGTCCAGCGCTTCCGCATTCTCCTGCTCGGAGATTTTGTTGGCGTAGACCGTCGCTTCGTTCATCGCCTTCTCGAGCTGACCGCGGATGTCGGCCGGCAGGCCGTCCCAGAACTTCTTGTTCACGACGACGACGTAACCGATGTAACCGTGATTAGTGAGCGTCGTGTACTTCTGCACCTCATGAAATTTCTGGGTGTAGATATTCGACGGCGTATTCTCCTGGCCGTCGACCACGCCGGTCTGCAACGCCTGGTAGACTTCCGAGAATGCCATCACCTGCGGCGTTGCGCCGAGCAGCCGGAATTGCGCTTCCAGCACCTTCGACGACTGGATGCGGAACTTCTGGCCCTTGTAGTCCTCCGGCAGGTGGAGCGGCTTGTTGGCGCTCATTTCCTTGAAGCCGTTATCCCAGTAGGCGAGCCCAACCATGCCCTTGGCGTCAAGCAACTTGAGCATGCGTTGGCCAATTGGACCGTCGGTGACCTTGCGGAGCGCCGCCAGGTTCGGCAGCAGGAACGGCAGGTCGAACACCTCGAAGTCCTTGATGCCGATCGGGCCGAACTTGGAGTTCGACGGGGCCAGCATCTGCACGGCGCCGAGTTGCAACGCTTCCAGCTCTTCCTTGTCTTTGTAGAGCGTCGAGTTGGGATAGACCTCAACCTTGACCTTGCCGTTGGTATATTTCTCGGCGAGTTCTTTGAACTTTTCGGCGCCCTTGCCCTTCGGCGTGTTGGGAGCCACCACGTGGCTGAATTTGATGACGATCGGCGCCTGCGCCATGCCGGCGACGGGTGCCATGAAAATAGCGGCCGCAGCCGCCGCGAGAATCCACTTGCGCATGGACAATTTCCTCCAGTTGATCGCTTGGGGACCGGCTTTTACCTTGTTTTTCCGCCGGTTAGGGTGGCACTAAACCGATTCCGCGGCAAGTAGACCTTGGCCGTTGTGGTTAAGCCGGGGCATCAACTGGAGATGGGTGCGACGAAGCGCCGCCACCTCGCTCACCTCAGCGCGGCAACGACAGGGCCCAAACCCATTTCCTCGGCCAGCCCATGGGCAGCTCGCATCTGTTCGGCATCAAGCATGGCGATCAAGGGCCGCGCCGCAACCGCAAGCCGCTGCACGGCGGCGCTACTGAGCACGACCGATACAACCCTGTGACTGATCCGATGCACCAGGCCGTCGGATTCAGCGTGCGTCTGCTGCCGCGCAAGATCACGCAGCGCTACCTCAACCGGCGCCCAATACGGCTCCTGCGCCGGGGTGAGTTTGAGTGCGCTCTTGATGCGCGCAATGTTGATCGAGGCCGATGGCTGGCCCTGCTCTCCATTGACGGAGGTCATCTCCCTCGCCTGCACCAGCGAACCGTTCGACAACAAGGCAATCGTCGCGAGCGCGAACACGCCCGCGCGTACAGTCATTTTCATTTTGAAAGTCCCCAATACCAACGGGTATGTGAGGGCAAGTAGCCGGAAATCTAGCCCCGAAAGCGAACGAAATGCGGACAAAATGTGATTTATGGGTTCCGGCAGGAACTATTTACCGACATTGTGAACGAGAACAAGAAAATGCCGCGCCCGTTTCGGGCGCGGCATCATTTTAATCTTAACGTGCGGCGTTCAGCCCACGTCAGTCGAATGAATGCGGTGCTCAACCGACGGCGTCTTATTACGCTTGCTGGTGAGCTTGTTGAGCGCGCCGAGATAGGCCTTGGCGGATGCCACTAGGGTGTCGGGATCGGCACCCTTGGCGGTGAAAGAACGGCCACTCTCCGACAGCCGTACGGACACTTCCGCCTGCGCGTCCGTCCCGCCGGTCACCGCGTGCACCTGATAAAGCTCGAGAGTGGCCTCGTGCGGCACAAGCGTTCGTATCGCCTTGAAGATCGCATCCACTGGACCATTGCCAGTTGACTGCGTTGTGACGTGCTCGCCATCGATGTCGAGGGTGAGCGTTGCAGTCTGCGGGCCCATGGTACCGGCGATCACTGTCAACGACAGCACCTTGATGCGGTCGTGAGCGTGCGCGATCTCCTCATCGACCAGCGCCTCGATATCCTCATCGAAAATCTGCTTCTTGCGGTCGGCCAGCGCCTTGAACCGGACGAAAGCATCCTCGAGCTGATTGCCGGCCAACTCGTAGCCGAGTTCTTCCAGTTTGTGGACGAAAGCGTGGCGGCCGGAATGCTTGCCCATCACCAACGAGGTTTGTTTCACACCGACCAATTCGGGCGTCATGATCTCGTAGGTCTCCGCATTCTTGAGCATGCCGTCCTGATGGATGCCGCTCTCATGTGCGAAGGCGTTACGGCCGACGATCGCCTTGTTGTACTGCACCGGGAACGAGGTCGCCGCCGAGACCAGCTTGGACGCGCGGGTCAACATCGTAGCGTCGATGCCGGTCCAGAACGGCAACACGTCATTGCGGGTCTTGATCGCCATCACGACTTCTTCCAGCGCGGTATTGCCGGCGCGTTCACCGATGCCGTTGATGGTGCATTCGATCTGGCGCGCACCCGCCTTCACGCCGGCGAGCGAATTGGCCACCGCCATGCCGAGATCGTTGTGGCAATGTACCGAGAAGCGTGCCTTGTCGGCATTCGGCACGCGCTCGCGCAGCATCTTGAACAACGCAAAATGCTCCTCCGGCACCGTGTAGCCGACGGTGTCCGGAATATTGATGGTCGTGGCACCGGCATTGATCGCGGCCTCCACGCAGCGGCAGAGAAAATCGGCCTCGGTGCGAGTAGCGTCCTCAGCCGACCATTCCACGTCGTCGGTATGGCTTCGGGCGCGGGTCACCTGCCCGATCACCATCTCGTAGACCTCGTGCGGCTCCTTCTGGAGCTTGTATTTCATGTGCACCGGCGAGGTAGACAGAAAGGTGTGGATACGCTTGCGCTTGGCCGGCTTGATCGCTTCGGCGCAGCGATCGATGTCCTTCGGCGAGGCCCGCGAGAGCCCGCAGATGACGGAGTTCTTGGAACGCTGCGCGATCTCATGCACAGCGGCGAAGTCGCCCTCCGAGGCAATCGGAAAGCCCGCCTCGATGATGTCCACGCCCATATCGTCGAGCAGCTCGGCAACCTCGAGCTTCTCTTCGTGAGTCATGGTCGCGCCGGGACACTGCTCGCCGTCACGCAAGGTCGTGTCGAATATAACGACGCGGTCCTTTTCGGACTGGGTCTTTGAATTCATCGGATAATTCCTTCTCGTCGAAGGCGCCGCACTTGGGCGCTACGGGCTTCTCTTGCTCATTCCGTCGATCCCCCGAGTGCCCAGGCGCAAATGGCCCAGCCGGCTCTCAGGGGCGGATAAGGAGAAGGAGCGAGCCCAGAATGAGGGTGGCCACGCAGCCGGCGTATCCCGCCGTCCGCTCGATCGCGCAAATATTTGGGCGCGTCGACATGCCTTTCGAATGACCCTCGTCTTCAACTGTTAGGGTGGCGGAAACTATTTAAGTCCGCGTTAACCGGTCCAACAACGCCCTTTTAGCGGATTGCTGTGTCGCCGGGCAAGACCTCAAAGCTTGCCCTCTGCCTTCAGGGCCTTGCCCGCCTCTTGCAGCTCCTTGAGGGCCTTGCCTTCGACTTTGGGAAAATCGAGGCCGAGCCCCTGCAGTTCCTGTACCAAAGCACCGGCGACCACCATGCGCGTGAACCATTTGTGGTCGGCTGGCACCACAAACCACGGCGCTTCCGGCCGGCTGGTTTGCCGGATCATTTCCTCATAGGCATGTTGATAGTCATCCCAGCGCTTGCGCTCCATCACGTCATTCATCGAAAATTTCCAGCGCTTGGCCGGCTCTTCGATACGATCGAGAAAACGCTTGCGCTGCTCCTCCTTCGACACGTGCAAGAAGAACTTCAGCACCAGCGTGCCGTTGCGGGCAAGATGACGCTCAAATGCGCAAATGTCATCGAAGCGATGTTGCCAGATATCCTTGCCCTTCTTCAATGACTCGGGAAGTTTCTGTTGCTCCAACAATTCCTGATGCACGCGAACGACCAAAACCTCTTCGTAATACGAGCGATTGAAAATACCGATGCGCCCGCGCTCAGGTAGGTTGCGAGCGGCGCGCCACAGAAAATTGTGATCGAGCTCCTCCGCGCTGGGTTGCTTGAAAGGATGTACCTCGACACCTTGCGGATTAAGCCCAGCCATCACGTGCTTGATCACGCTGTCCTTGCCGGCGGCGTCCATTGCCTGGAATACGATCAACACTGACCATCGGTCGGATGCGTAGAGACGCTCCTGCAAATCTGTCAGGAGCTCGATGCCCTGCTGGAGCAACTGCTTGGCCTCGGCCTTGTCGACGGTAAGCCCGTAACACTCGGCCGGATCACAATCCGACAGCCGGAATTTGTCGGGGCTGTCGATCCGAAAGCGCTTCGCAATCGTGTAGAGCGTCATGCTGCCTCTCCGGCGCCGACAATAACCTCACTCTACCCGCCGGCAAATCGCGAGGCCAGAAATGCCGTGACAAAGCGTGGCATTGCCGGATCGACATCGGCAGGTCCATGGACGATGCGGATATCGGAAAGCTCCGGATGCCGTTCGGACGCCAGATGCACAAGCGCGCGCTCACGCAGAGTGGCAGCTGTTTCGTTCGAACGAAGAACTTTGATCTGCGCAATCAGCGGACCATCCACGATCATGGTCCAGCCGGGCTCCGCTTCAAATTCGGAAATATCGAGACCGGTCTCCTCCTTCAGCTCGCGCCTTACGCTGAGATCGAGATCGACCTTGCCATCGACGATGTCGTCCGGATCGGGAGTGCCGCAGGGAAAATAGATCAGTCCCGCATTGAAAGTATCCGGGCCCATCACGCCAAGCAGAAATCCGCCATCCTCCGCTAGGAGCGCGGCAGCTCCAAAACAATCGCGAACCCCTGCATGCGGTCGGCCCCAACTGCGCCATGCCACAAAGCTCGCATAGTCAGTTTCGAGATATTCGCCGCGGAGGACACCGGCCGCCAGCACCTGTTTGTGCATGAGCAACACACGGCCGTTCCATAATGACGGCTTGTCGCGGCGGAGTGCGGCAAAATAAGCGTCGATCTCGGCCCGCCGCTCGATCGCGAAGGTCCAGGGCTTCGGCGCGAACGAAAGATCCAGCGCGTCAATGTGGAATACCGATGCCCTGTCACTCATGGGGGGAGCATTTCTGCTTCGAACATGCGACTCGGTCTTACAATTTCGTCCTGCGCGGCGACGAACTGGATTTCGCGCGCACCCGCCTCCGCCGTCTTTGCCAGCACGCCGAATACACCCGAAGCCGCCAGCGAAAGAGCCTCGCCGACTTTCCCGTCGCGCAAATAGTACGCAAAAAACAATGCCGCGATGGCGTCCCCTGCCCCATTCACCGCGAGGGGCAGCTTGGGCGTGCGCAATGCAAAACAGCCACTCTCGCCGGATGCCAGCAAGTCGATCGAGTTTTCCGGCGTCTCCTCGGTATGCAGCGAGGTGACCAGGACCGCACGTGGACCAAGATCGTGCACCGCTTTCACTGCGTCACGCGCCTGACGCAACGTCTTGCTGGCGCGTTTGCTGAGGTAGTCGAGTTCGAACTGATTGGGTGTAATGACATCGGCGGCGGGCACCGCCTTATTTTTCATGAATTCCGGAATGCCTTCGCGGACGAAGATGCCGCGGCCGACGTCGCCGATCACCGGATCGCAGCAATATCTGGATGCCGGATTGGCACGCTTCACTGTTCCTACTGCATCCAAAATGGCAGCTCCGATATCGACAGAGCCCATGTAGCCTGACAGGACGCCATCGCATTCCTCGAGCACGCCGCGCTGTTCGATGCCGGCCATCACCTCGCTGATCATGCCGGAATCGAACACACGGCCCCTCCAGTTGCCGTAGCCCGTATGATTGGAGAATTGCACGGTATGGATTGGCCATACCTCAACGCCCATCCGCTGCAGGGAAAATACGGCAGCGTCATTGCCGACGTGGCCGTATGCAACGTGCGACTGGATGGAAAGGATATTCATGCCGCGGCGAATATTGCTGTCGTCGTCCCCGCGAAAGCGGGGACCCATACGCCGCAGCCCATCGATAGTCCAGGGGTTATGGGTCCCGGGCCTCGCTTACGCTCGCCCGGGACGACAGAAAAATCTCACTTCATCCCCATCTTCTTGTTCGCCGCATCGACGAAGTCGTTGGTATAAGTCTTCGACAGGTCGATATTGGCCTTGGCTACGTCGGGCGATGACTGACTGAACACCGCCAGCACCGCCGCGGCGCCCTTCGGATCCATGCGGCCTGTCTCCGAATACATCGGAATCGTGTTCTTGAGCGCGGCGAGGTAGAGATCCTTGTCCTTGCCGACCATTTCCGGCGGCATCTTGGCCATGATCTCTTCCGGCGTGTGCGAGTGGATCCACTTTAGCGTGGCAACAATCGCGGTCGCCATTCCCTGCACTTCCTTCTGATGGCCAGCAATCCAGTCCGCCTTAGTGTAGAGCGCACCGCCGGGATATTCGCCACCGAACACGGCAAGCGTGTCCTTCTGCGTCCGCGTATCACTCAGAATTTTCAGGTCCTTGTTACGGCCTTGAAGGATGGTGACGGAAGGATCAAGCATCACGGCGGCTTCGATCTGGCCTTGCTCCATCGCCGCAACGGCCGTGGCGCCGAGACCGACGCCCACAACGCCGACTGAATTGGGATCGACGCCGTTCTTGCTGAGCAGATACTTAAGGAAGAAATCAGTCGAGGAGCCGGGAGCGCTGACGCCAACCTTTTTGTTGGCGAGGTCCTTCACCGATTTGATCTCGTCTGCGTGCTTCGGCGAAACGACCAGCGCCAGGCCAGGATAGCGATCGTAGACGACGAAGGCCTGCAGGTGCTGCCCCTTGGCGGCGAGATTCACGCAGTGATCGAAATAACCCGACACAACATCGGCGCTGCCGCCGATGACGGCCTTGAGCGACTCCGAGCCGCCCTTGAAATCGACCACGTCGACGGTGACACCGGCCTTTTCGAATTCGCCGAGTTGCTTCGCCAGGATGGTGGGCAGATAGCACAGGCACCCACCGCCACCGACGGCGAGCGTGACTTTGGATTGTGCAAATGCGAGGCCGCTCGACAGCACAAGCGCAACAACCACCGCGGCAAACCGCCGGAACATTGCGGGCATAACTTCCTCCCTTGTTCTATGTGGCCTTTCAGCAGGCCATTCGGCCGGGACGATAGGCCAGCGCGGCGAAGCTGACTAGGGCCTGCTGTCGGTCGTCGCCGGGCGCCAGACCAGCAGGCGCTTCTCGATCATGCTGACAATTGCGTCGATCACGATCACGAAGGCCGCGAGCACGAACATGCCGGCAAAAACGCCCGCAACATCGAATATGCCCTCCGCCTGTTGGATGAGGTAACCGAGTCCGGCGGCAGAGCCGAGATATTCTCCCACCACGGCGCCCACCACGGCGAAGCCAACCGATGTATGCAGCGAGGAGAACATCCACGATAGTGCTGACGGCCAATAGACGTGGCGCATCAAATGGCGCTCGCTCATTCCCAGCATGCGCGCATTCGCCAGCACCGTCGGGCTGACTTCCTTGACGCCCTGATAGACGTTGAAGAACACGATAAAGAACACCAGCGTAACGCCGAGCGCGACCTTCGACCAGATGCCGAGGCCAAGCCAGAGCGTAAAGATCGGCGCCAGCACCACGCGCGGCAGCGCATTGATCATTTTAACGTAAGGGTCGAACACCGCCGCAGTGCGCGGCTGGCGCGCGAACCAGAAGCCGACCAGTACTCCGCCGATCGAGCCGATGACAAACGCCAGGATCGACTCGATCAGAGTCACCCAGAGGTGTTTCCAGATCACCCCGGAGACGAACCAGGCCACGATTTGCTGCGCGACGTCCACCGGATTCGAAAAGAAGAACGGCGGCAGGAGCACGTGGCCGAAAACCGGATAGGTCGAAAGCGCGTACCACAACGCGATCGAGACGACCGCGACGAGCGCCTGCAGAATGATGAGCTGGGTGCGCGACATCAGACGTTCTCCGCCTGTGCATAACCCTTCACCACTTCGGCCTTGAGCCTGTGCCAGATCTCGCGATGCAGGTCGTGGAATGCCGGGTCAAGCTTGACCTCGGAAATGTCCCGCGGGCGGGCAAGCGCCACACGCCAGTCCCCGATGATGCGCGCAGCTGGCCCTGCCGACATGATGACGACGCGATCGGAGAGAGCAATCGCCTCCTCCAGATCGTGCGTGACGAACAGCACGGCCTTGCGGTCGGTGGTCCACAGGTCAAGCAACAGGTTGCCCATGATCTGACGGGTTTGCGCGTCGAGCGGACCGAACGGTTCGTCCATCAGCAGAATCTTCGGATCGCGGATCAGCACCTGCGCCAGGCCAACGCGCTTGCGCTGGCCGCCCGACAGCATATGCGGATAGCGATCGCCGAATGAGCCGAGACCCACGCGCGTCAACCACTGTTGCGCGCGCCCGCGTGCTTCATCGGTGGCCACTCCCGCGGTTTCAAGACCGATGGCGACGTTTTCAAGCGCGGTCTTCCAGGGAAACAATGCGTCGGCCTGGAACAGGTAGCCGGCCTGGCGATTGAGCGCGGCAAGCCGAGCGCCGAATATATCGACGTTGCCGGACGATGGCACTAACAGGCCCGCCGCGACATTGAGCAGGGTGGACTTGCCGCACCCGGTTGGGCCGACGATGGCGACGAATTCGCCGTCTGCAACATTAAGCGTTGCACGTTCCACCGCCGTATACACGCCGCCGTGCGCAAGACGAAACGAAACGACGACTTCGCCGAGCGCCACTGCAGCCACGGGGGGTGCATTTCCTGCACGATATGGAGCGGCGGCAATGCCGTCCGCCATGCGCTCCTCCCCGTTTCTGTTTCTTGGGTGCAAAATATCCGGCCAAATCCGGCTTGCAAAGCCGGATGCAAGCCAGCCCTATAATCCCCTGATCAAGCCGGCATCGATCAGCATTCGATTGAAACGGCTTGCCTCTGCGCCGCCGCTGCAACGGTAGAAAAGGCCGTGACAACGTTTCAGGATGTTCTTCTGCTCGGCAAAGGAGGGATCGAGCGGCACCCCCGCCGCCTCCTGCACCAACAGAGGAATGTATGGCGCGTCGAGTGTATTGAGCGCTGAGGACAAATCGGCCGGTTTGAAATTCACGGCATCGATCGCATAGTAGCTCGTGTAATACCTTGGATCGAAAGCCTCCAGATGGCGTGCGAGCGCGGCTTCGCCAAGCGATGGATCGATGATGCGATAGGCGAATTCGGGCTGGTGATCACCGAACCGCACGATCAAAAATGATTCAGTCGGGAAATCGCGTTTGAGCCGATCGAGCAGTGCAGAATAGTCCCGCGCGCTCATTGTTTGCCGTCGAATATATTCATCAATATTTGCCGCGTTGCCGAGTCCGTGCCAGCCAGGAGTCAGCTCCGGCCGGTAGCGGAAATCCCAAGGAAAATGATTGGCAGCAGTATAGACGAACAGAAACAGCGGGCCCTGACCGTGCTCGCGCGCGATGATGTTGGTCGCTTGATCGAAATAGAAGCTGTCAGGTTCCAGTCCACGCGCGCCAAGATCCTTCATGTCGAGATAGCGCTCAACGCCCGCTGTGGTCTGAAAACTACGCGAGCCAAGGAACGCGCCATAGAATGGATAAAGGCTGAATGTCTTGTAGCCACAACGGCTGAGCGCATTCGGCAGGCCGCGGGCCACGTGACCGGCTGCGATACGCGTCACAGACGTAGCGAAGCGGCCATAGGAGCGCGCTGATAGGCCGGTCAGTACATTGTATTCCGTGAACCAGCTGGGACCGCCAGCGCCTTCCACCACCAGCTTGCGTGCTTTGCCATCGAACGATTGGAAGTGCCGCTGGTAGCCCGCCGGCACTTTTATTCCCGGCGCTGCGGTGATGTCGAAACTCGACTCGTCATGCAGCAGAATGATGTGCGGAAGTTTTGCGCCGGGGCTGCACGTTGTCGCCGGAAGCTTCAGCCGCTCGGTGACGGTTGCATCCAACTCCAGCAAACCATGCGTGGCAAATTCGTAGACTGCCTCGACGCCCGAGCGCGCGAACTTCGAGACATAGTCACGACTGAAGAATTCGCCGTAGAAGTCCGCCGGATACGCAACCGACAGAACCACCAAGCCGCCCATACATAGGGTGCTGCCAAGAGCGCTTGTGCGCATTCGCACGCGGAACGGATCAAATCGCCACAAGAGAAACAACACCGGTACAGCAATCGCCGCACCGAGCAAGATCGGCCCTCGCAAGCGCGGCATGATCGTGAACAGGAATGCCGACGTATCCGGGTCGATGATCATCAGGTCGACGAAATTGACCGTCATCATCAGCTTGTCGTACTTGAACTGCGACAGCACGATCAGCATAATCACCATCGCCAGCGACAGCAGCCCGGCGGTTGCGGGCCGTCGCAACAGGCCCAACCAGAAGAAATTCAGAAGAGCCCAAAAGAGCAGGAAGGTTGCCTTGGTCGCGAGATCAAACTCGGTCGCCGTCATCACGACGAGTGCGGCAAGATGCAGAACTGCGATAATGGCGAGCACCAAAGCGTCGCGGCGCGAGATCGCCTCGGTGGGCGCAAGACGGCTGAGCAGAGCGGACGCTGCGGACAACATGGCCTATGGCGGCCCTGCCCGGCTGCGATCCCCACGGCTCCCCAGCGCACGGCCCGCTGTCATAAGACTGTAATCAAACTGTCATTGCAAGATGGCGCACCTCCGCTGATCGGATTTTTACGATCTTAACCAAGGGGATGGGCCGAACAGGCCCGAAAATCATCGGTTCCGCGCACCCGCCTCACATGCCATCATCGCAGCGATGATCTTCGACGCCCGCCTTGCCGACGCGTGGGCACGGCTGCCGGACTATCTCGGCGGCCACGTGCTGGTCAGTCTCACCGCGCTTGCCATCGGGCTTGGCATAAGCCTGCCTGTCGCGATCGCTTCGAGGCGTCGGCCGATACTGCGCGGCACGCTGCTGGCAGTCGCCAGCGTTGTGCAGACCATTCCTGGCCTGGCGCTGCTCGCACTGTTCTATCCCCTGTTGCTGGCGCTTGCCGCCCTGTCCGAGCGTACGTTCGGCAAAAGTTTCTCCGCGCTTGGATTTCTTCCGTCGGTGCTGGCGCTTGCGCTCTATTCGATGCTGCCGGTCCTGCGCAACACCGTGACGGGCCTCAACGGCGTCGATGCGCGGCTCAGCGAAGCCGCGCGCGTCGTTGGCGTGCCGCCGTGGAGACTTCTACGCGACATCGAACTACCGCTTGCGCTGCCGGTCATCATGGCCGGCATCCGCACGTCTGCTGTCTGGGTCATCGGCACGGCAACGCTCGCGACGCCGATCGGGCAAACCAGCCTCGGCAACTACATCTTCACTGGCCTGCAGACGCAGAACTGGGTGTTCGTCATCTTCGGTTGTGTCGCAGCGGCGTCGCTGGCGCTCGTGGTCGATCAATTGCTGGCGCTGATGCAGGCGGGCGTGAGCCGCCGCAGCCACGCGCGCACAGTGTTGGCCGCTCTCGGCCTGGTTGCGTTGACCTCCGCCGCATTGATCCCGGGTCTTGCACAACCGAAGGCGACGTATGTCATCGGTGCCAAGACCTTCACCGAGCAATACGTGCTGGCGGCGCTGATTGATCAGCGGCTCGAAGCAGCCGGCCTCACCGCGACGCGCCGTCCGGGGCTTGGCTCCAACGTGCTGTTCGATGCGCTTGCCTCAGGCGAGATCGACGTGGCGGTCGACTATTCCGGAACGCTTTGGGCAAATCGCATGCAGAGATCGGACATACCGCCACGCGCGCAATTACTCGTTGACCTGTCGAAATCGCTCGCAACGCAATACGGCATTCAGGTACTTGGCTCGCTTGGATTCGAGAATGCCTATGCGCTGGCAATGACGCACAAAAGAGCCGAAGCACTGAATATCCATTCGATCTCCGACATCGCCTCCAAAGCCGGCGAACTTACCATTGCCGGCGACTACGAAATCTTCGCACGGCCCGAGTGGACGGCACTGCGCAAAGCTTATGGCCTCAATTTTCGCACCCAGCGCCAGATGCAACCGGAATTCATGTATAAAGCCGTAGCCGACGGCACAGTTGACGCGATTGCCGCCTACACAAGCGATGGTCAGATCTCGACCTACGATCTCACCGTGCTCACCGACGACAAGCACGCCATCCCGCCTTATGACGCAATCTTGCTGGTTTCGCGCAAACGGGCAAACGATGCGACGTTCATTGCCGCGCTCATGCCGCTGATCGATTCAATCGATGTCGGAACGATGCGCGAGGCCAATGCCCGCGCCTCCAATGGCACTTCCACACCCGATGAAGTCGCGTTGTGGCTGAAGAACGAGGCCGCCAGGAAACGTTAAATGCGCCGCGGCTAGTTACGGTCGTCCTTGCCTTCCAGCTCGAGGGCGCGGCTCTGCGTTATCCGAAGCATGCAATCACCGGCTTCTATGCGAGCGATAGTGCCTTCACCGAGGCCGTAGTAGAGACAGTTGGCGTCGCGGTACTGGATCCACAGGCGCTGCGCCACGCGCAGCTGCTCGCGCTGCCTGGGTTCGCCGGCATTCAACATGCGTTGGTAAGCGACCGTCATGCGCCTGTCCCACCGCGCTGTTTTTGCCTTGAGGCACTCAACCATCTCATAGGTGCTGCCGTCGCAAGATTGATCCGGGTCGCCCTGATCGCCTGCAAAAGCAAAAACGGCCGCCCCAACGAGGGCGGCCGCGGCTATTGTTGCTGCGCGCAGGAGACGCACTAATTCTTGCTCTTGTCCACCAGCGCGCCTTGCTTGATCCACGGCATCATCTCGCGCAACTTGGCGCCGACCTGCTCAATCGGATGCTCCGCGAGCTTGGCACGCGTGGCCTTGAAAGAGGTCTGGTTGACCTTGTTCTCCAGCATCCAGTCGCGGGTAAAACGGCCGGACTGGATGTCGGCCAACACCTTCTTCATCTCGGCCTTCGTCTCGGGCGTGATCACGCGCGGGCCGGAAACGTACTCGCCATATTCGGCCGTGTTCGATACCGAGTAATTCATGTTGGCGATGCCGCCCTCGTAGATCAGGTCGACGATCAATTTCACTTCGTGCACGCACTCGAAATAGGCCATCTCAGGCGCGTAACCGGCTTCCACCAGTGTCTCGTAACCGGCCTTCATCAACTCGACCAGACCGCCGCACAGCACGGTCTGCTCGCCGAACAGGTCGGTCTCGCATTCTTCCTTGAACGTGGTCTCGATGATGCCGGCACGACCGCCGCCGATCGCCGAGGCATACGACAGGCCAAGATCGTGGGCATTGCCCGAGGCGTCCTTGTGAATGGCGACCAGACACGGCACGCCGGCGCCGCGCTGATATTCCGAACGCACAGTGTGGCCGGGCCCTTTCGGCGCGATCATCAACACGTCGAGATCGGAGCGCGGCTCGATCAGGTTGAAATGCACGTTGAGGCCGTGCGCGAACATCAGAGCCGCGCCATCCTTCATGTTCTTGGCGAGGTGATCGCGATAGATATCGCCCTGCAACTCGTCCGGCGTAAGCATCATCATCACGTCGGCCCATTTGGCAGCTTCGGCGACCTCCATGACCTTGAACTTCTCGGCTTCCGCCTTTTTCACACCGGCAGAGGTCTTGCGCAGCGCCACTGCGACCTCCTTCACGCCGCTGTCGCGCAGATTGAGCGCATGGGCGTGGCCCTGGCTGCCATAGCCGATGATGGCGACCTTTTTGCCCTTGATCAGGTTCAGGTCGGCGTCGCGATCGTAGTAAACACGCATGATTCTTACCCCTGCATCGGCCTGCTCTTCGGGCCGTTGGTTCTTCCCGCGCTGCTTCTAGATTTTATGGGCCGCCGGGACAAGCCCGCCGTTACATTCCCTCCGGCCCGCGCATAATGGCAGCGATACCCGTGCGCGCCACCTCAACGAGGCCGAGCGGCAACATCAGGCTGATGAACTGCTCGATCTTTTCGCTAGCGCCGGTGATCTCAAACACGAAGCTTTCTGTCGTGGCGTCGATGAACTCGAGCCCGGAACGCGTCGGCCAGCCGAAGCGCCTCGACCCGGTTCTCTCCCTTGCCCTTCACTTTGACCATGGCCAGTTCGCGCTCGATGGCGTTGCCAGCGAGAGTCATGTCCACGACGTGATGCACCGGCACCTGCCGATCAAGCTGATTCTTAATCTGCTCGATCACCATCGGGGTTCCGGTTGTAACGATGGTGATCAAGGAAAGATGCTGCCGGTGCTCGGTCTCCGACACGGTCAGCGACTCGATATTGTAGCCGCGGCCGGAGAACAGACCGATCACGCGCGCCAGCACACCCGGCTCGTTGTCGACCAGCACCGAGAGCGTGTGGGTTTCCGCCTTCTGCGCCGTGGGCGCCGACGGATAATGGCTTGTCGAAGGAGCGTTCATGGCATGTGTCCTTAACGTCGCAAAGTCCCAAACGCAAAGTCGCGGCCTTGCCCGCGCACCAGCGCGAGATCGATCCACAGCATGGCGTGCGCTTCGAGCAGTCGCGCGTTGCGCAAGGGGCCGGCATCGATCACCTCGAAGCCGAGATCACCGACCAGGGTGGTAACTTTGGGCTTGGCGGCGGCATCGTCGCCGGCAACGAACATCACCGACTTCATGCCCTTGATGACCGGATTTGCCATATTGCCGAAGCCAGTAGTGTTTA
Source organism: uncultured Pseudomonadota bacterium (assembly GCA_963762485.1). Taxonomy (GTDB): domain Bacteria; phylum Pseudomonadota; class Alphaproteobacteria; order Rhizobiales; family Xanthobacteraceae; genus Pseudolabrys. The sequence goes on from CAVXLE010000017.1 coordinate 677,983, forward strand.
GCGTCTTGAATACGGACGCACCTACCGCCCAGCCCTGCACTTTCTCGCCGCCGGAGATAGCGTGACCGATCTCCAGCCCGATGCCGTCCGGTCCGCGCGTCAGCGGGTTGGTGGCGTCAAGGACGATCTTGCCCTTTAAACTTCCCATGGAGCGAATCGCTGCTTCGGTCGCCGGCCAAGGCGTCGACAGCACAATCACGTCGGCGGACGCCGCCGCTTCGGCGACGGTTCCCGCACGCGCCTTTGCTCCGATCTTTCGCAGCAGCGCTTGCGTTTTCTCCGACTTGGGATCGCGCACGCCGAAGACAATGTCGTGGCCCTTCTGCGCCCAATTGGTGCCGAGCGCGCCGCCCACATTGCCGGCGCCAATGATGGCAATTTTCATGACTACACCATCACCTTGCCTTCCTCGGTGATCGCGTCTTCCACGCTGACGCCGGCGTCACCGAGCAACATCTCGTTGTGCGCGCGTCCCGACGGGATCATCGGGAAGCAGTTTTCCTTCGGATCGACCACGCAGTCGAACAGCACGGGCTTGTCGACCTCGATCATCTCCTGGATGGCGCGGTCGAGATCGCCCGGCTTCTGACAGCGGATGCCGTGCGCGTGCATGGCCTCCGCCAGCTTGACGAAATCCGGCAGGGCCTCGGAATAGCTCTCGGCATAGCGGCCGCCATGCAGCAATTCCTGCCACTGCCGCACCATGCCCATGTAGCTGTTGTTGAGGATGAATATTTTGATCGGCAGCCGGTACTGCACCGCCGTCGAGAGTTCCTGCATGGTCATCTGCACCGAGGCTTCACCAGCAATATCGATGACCAGCGAATCCGGATGCGCGAGCTGTACGCCCACCGAGGCCGGCAAGCCGTAACCCATGGTACCCAAGCCGCCGGACGTCATCCAACGGTTTGGCTCCTTGAAGCCGTAGAACTGCGCCGCCCACATCTGGTGCTGTCCGACCTCTGTGGTGATGTAGGTGTCGCGGTCCTTGGTCAGCTCGTAGAGACGCTGGATCGCATATTGCGGCTTGATCACGTCGTTCGAAGACTTGTAGGCGAGCGACTTGCGCCCGCGCCATTTGTCGATCTGCGTCCACCACATCTGTAGCGACTTTTTGTCGGGATGATGCGCGCTGGTGCGCCACAGCCGCACCATATCCTCCAGCACATGCGCGCAGTCGCCGACGATCGGCACGTCAACCTTGACGTTCTTGTTGATCGACGACGGGTCGATATCGACGTGGATCTTCTTGGAGCCGGGCGAGAAGGCATCGAGTCGCCCGGTGATGCGATCATCGAAGCGTGCGCCGATGCAGATCATCACATCACAATCGTGCATCGCCATGTTGGCTTCCAGCGTGCCGTGCATGCCCAGCATGCCGAGCCAATGCGGATTGGTGCCGGGGAAAGCGCCGAGCCCCATCAGCGTCGAGGTGATCGGATAACCGGTGAGCTTGACCAGCTCGCGCAACAGATCGCTCGCCGCCTTACCGGAATTGATCACACCACCACCGGTATAGAACAACGGCCGCTTGGCATGCGCCATCAGCTCGATCGCGTGCTTGATCTTGTCCAGGTCACCTTTGACTTTCGGCTTGTAGCCGGTGTGCGGAAAATCCTTCGGCTTGGAATAGAGACCCTTGGCGAACTGGATGTCCTTCGGCACATCGACCACAACCGGCCCGGGGCGACCGCTCGATGCGATGTGGAAAGCCTCGTGCAGCACACGCGGCAGGTCCTCGATGCGCTTGACCAGGTAATTGTATTTGGTGCACGGGCGCGTGATACCGACTGTGTCGGCTTCCTGGAAGGCGTCGTTGCCAATGAGATGCGTGGGCACCTGGCCGGTGATGCAGACGAGCGGAATCGAATCCATCAGCGCGTCGGTCAGGCCGGTGACAGCATTGGTCGCACCGGGGCCGGAGGTAACCAGCACGCAGCCGACCTTGCCCGTCGAACGCGCATAACCTTCTGCCGCGTGCACGGCGCCTTGCTCGTGCCGGACGAGAATGTGCCGCACCTGGTTCTGCGCGAAGATGGCGTCGTAGATTGGCAGAACCGCGCCGCCCGGATAGCCGAACAGGTGCTCGACACCTTGGTCGGCGAGCGCCTGGATCACCATCTCGGCGCCGGTCATTTCGCGTGTCATGTCGTTCCCTTTCGTCGTCTCGCCCTCGGCATTGACGGCAATAAAAAAGGCCCGTAGCGGGCCATGTCCGGACGCTTGCCTGCGGCCCTTTTCAGGACCGTGCCCGCGCCCGAACCTCTACTACGAGAGTAATAATATTGCGTAACACGGTGCCTACCCGTACTTTCATTGCGCGGTTTATAGTAAGAGCTCAAGCCCCGGTCAAGCGCAAATTACGCGTTTGAAGCCAACGAGGAGCCGCGAGGCACTTCCGATGAGGGAGGCGCTTGTATACAGGCGCGCCGCTGGTGATTTCTCCCTCGCGCCTAGGCTGCCCGGTTGAGGCTGGCGCTGCCCAGCGGCTGCACAGCCGTCGAGGCCGTCTCCACCTCGAGTTTGAAAAACGACACGCGCTCCGCCATGTCGCCGGACTGATGCTCAAGCGTCTTGGCGGTGGCGGCGTTCTCTTCAACGAGCGCCGAATTTTGCTGAGTGACTTCATCCAACTCCGCCAGAGCCTTGTTGACTTGATCGATGCCCTGCGCCTGCTCACTGGTTGTCGTTGCGATGTCAGCCACGGTTGTCGAAACGTTACGGATCGATTCCACGATCTCATTCAGAGCTGCACCAGCCTTATTGACAAGCTCGACGCCGTCCTTGACCTGGCTCGAGCTGTTGATGATGAGGTCTTTAATGTCCTTGGCGGCCTGGGCCGAACGCTGCGCCAGGCTGCGGACCTCGGAAGCGACCACGGCGAAGCCGCGGCCCGCCTCGCCCGCGCGCGCCGCTTCCACCGCCGCGTTAAGCGCTAACAGGTTGGTCTGCCGCGCAATCTCATCGATCACGATGATGATCTCCGAAATTTTGCGCGACGAATTCTTCGATTTTTGACATCGCCTGAACCGCATTGCCGACCACAGTCGTGCTGTTATCGGCCACACTCCGCATGCTCGAGGCAAGATCGTTGGCGCGCTGCGCATTCTCAGCGTTCTTTTTGACTGTGGTCGAAATCTCCTGAAGCGACGACGTGGTCTCTGCCAGGCCCGCGGCCTGCTTCTCGGTCCTTAGCGAAAGATCGGTCGTGCTGGTCGAGATTTCCGCTGCAGCGTTGGAAACGTCGTTGGCGGCCGAGATAATGCCGGACACGGTGTCCGCCAGCCGGTCAACTGTGACGTTAAAGTCGTCCTGAAGTTTGCGATAGTCCTCGGTCACCGACTCACTCATGCGCGCGGTCAGATCGCCGCGCGACAGCCGTGACAGTCCCTCGCCGAGCATGCCGACGAGACGGGTCAGCTCCTCGGCTCTGCGCGCCTGTTCCTCGGCCGCTTCGTTCTGAGTCTGGAGCGTTTTCTGTCGTTCGTCCTCGACCTGCGCACGCAAGATCGCGAGCTGCTCGGTGCGTTCGCGTTCCTTGTTCTTTTCCATCTCGTCGAGCGAAGCGCGCGTCTTATCGAGTGAAACTAACAGTCGGCCTAGCTCGTCGCGGCGTTTGGTCACAATCTGCACAGAGAAATTGCCACTGGCGATTTCTTCCGAGATCGCCATGGCATTGCGGATCGGGCGGCTGAAAGATGCTGCCATCGTGACCGCCAAGACGAGCCCCACTACCACGGCAACGGCGGCGAGCAAAATCGAGATTCCTCTCGGATTTTACGGCGCTGTTCTCGGCTTCCGACCGGAAATTGAAGCCATAGGCGCTGGCGTATTCGACGATCGAGTCCATCGCTTCCTGAACGGCGTTACCCTTGGCTATCACTACTTGCGGCAGCGGGAGTTGAGTGACGCCTGGCTTCGGCGGTTTTAAATAGCTCATGCCCGCTTTGTACCATTCGTCCGCAAGTGGCAGGATCTTGTGGATGCCTTCATTGAACCCCGCAGCGCCCGCCATGCGCTCGCGCACGATATTCATGTCGGTGGCGAACTGGCCCATCGATTTCTCGATTTGATCGAAATCCGCCTCGTTGGCCGCTTCGCGAAGCACGATTGCCTTTTCGACCGAGCGCCGCGCTTCAGTGAAATTGAGCTGCGCCGAACGTGCATGATTCACTGCCATTAATGGCCCGTCATAAAGTTTTACGACCATCGCGCTCGTCGACGAGATGAGCTGGTAGCCGTAGCCGGCGACACCGGCGGCAAGAAGAACGATCGCACTGAACGCCAGCAACAATTTGAGGCGAATGGACATGATTCTTCCCGCTATCAAGCCAGATTGATTAGTTGGTGACTTTCACGTGCATTTTCATCGATGGATGAATTGCGCAGATGATATTAAAATCGCCAGCGGTTTTAAAAGTGACTGGCGTAGAGCTACCCGGCTTGAGCGAGCCGAGATTGAACCTGTTCTCTGGATCCAATGACAACACGTTGTGCGGAACGTTGTCGTCGTTCACAAATACCAGCGCGTCGCCGATCTTGATGGTGATGTCGGCCTGCGAAAACATCTTGCCTTTCTGCATGATGTTATGTTCCGCCGCATAGGCTACCACCGCGTAGGCCAAGGTTGCGCCTGCGAGGAAGGCAGAGGACAGCAATATCCGAAATCCATTCATGGTCGATTTCCTTTGCATATTTCCGGAAACGTTAGCGTGGCAGCACAGGTACCGTCGTTGGGTCGACGTCGCTGGTCAGCGTGCGCAAGAACGCCACCAGATCAGCCTTCTCCTGCGCGGTCAGCCCCAACGGCTTGATAAAATCAGACCGGCTGTCGCGCTCGATGCCGGCATCGTCATAGTGCTCGACCACTGCTTCAAGCGTGGCGATCGAACCGTCGTGCATGTACGGCGCGCGGCGCGTAATTTCACGTAGGCCCGGCGTCTTGAAACCGTGTTGCGCCTTCGGAATACCTTCAAGAAACTTGCCGCGTCCGATATCCTCGCTTTTCAGCCCGATATCGTGGAAGCTGTCGTCCGTGAACTTCCAGCCGCTGTGGCAGGAACTACACTGCGCCTTGCTGTTGAACAGCATGAAGCCGCGTTTGGCGCTCTCCGTAATCGCCGTATCATTACCATCGACCCACGCATCAAACGGCGCTCGACCGGATACGACAGTGCGCTCATAAGTGGCGATTGCCTTGGCGACCGTGCTCGCGCGGATGCCTTCACCCGGAAAGGCAGCCTCGAACAGCGGTTTGTACTCCGCGATATTGTTCAAGCGTTGCAGCAATTCATCGAGCGGCAGCGCCATTTCAACTTCGGCCTGGATTGGCCCCAGCGCCTGCTCTTCCAGCGAGGGCATGCGGCCGTCCCACATGAAAATTTGCCCGTAGGCCGCGTTGATGATCGTCGGCGACCGGCGACCGAGGCGTTTCATCAAATGGCCGACACCAGTCGGCTGTCCATCACCCCAGCCATAGCCCGGACTGTGACAGGCCGCGCAGGATAAAAGATTGGCCGCTGACAGACGCGTATCGAAATAGAGCTTCTTGCCGAGTGCAGCCTTTTCGGCGGTGTACAGGTTGTCCTTGGGAAACGGAATAAACGTCGGGCGCCGGTATTCGGCACGCAGCTTGTCGGCGGTCGGACTCGGCGGCTTGGCGATCTCGATCGTGCGAGTCTCGCCAACGAGAGCTGCGGCTTGCGATCGCGTTGTCATGGCAGCCGTTGTCGCGGCGGCGCAGGCAACGATGGCGATCGCACCAATAAATTTGCTCGTTTTTTCGAGCATTGTCATTTCCCCCTAAGCCCAACAATCGAATATGTATTTCGCTTTGTGCCATTTTATATTTGCTTAAACCTGCGCCAGTTTTGTCGTTCTCCAGTTTGTTAGCCGAGATTACTATTTTGCGCGGGTTTCGAAAAATCTTTACGCAGCACACCTGATGCAGGACTGCGTCCCGCATCAATAGGTGTGCTGTCGTAATCGCGAGTGGATCAAATGGTGGCGCGTAGAATTTCGTCGAACGCTTGCGCGGGAGAGACCCACGGCCAATCCTTCATCTGGTTGCGAAACCACGTGACCTGCCGTTTGGTGTAGCGGCGCGTATCCATGATGGCGCCTGCAGTAGCTTCCTCGATCGAGATTTCGCCGTTGAGGTGCCGGATCAGCCAGGGCACGCCGTGCGCCTTCATCGCCGGCAGCGAGGGATCGAGCTTGCGGGCGGCAAGCCGCCTCACCTCCTCGAGCGCGCCCGCCTTCAGCATCGCGGCAAAGCGCGTCTCGATGCGATGTACCAGTTCCTTGCGCTCGCAAGTGAGGAAGATCTTCGCCGCTTTGGCGGGATCGACCAATGCCGGCATGCCTTCCTTGTGCCAATCCGATAGTGGACGCCGGGTCGCCAACATCACTTCGAGCGCGCGCGAAATGCGCGAGCGATCGTTGACCATGAGCCTTTGCGCCGTGGCGGGATCAAGCCGCATCAGCTCGGCGTGCAGCGCCGGCGCGCCTTCGCGTTGCAATCGGTCGCGCACGTCGGCGCGAATGTCGGCCGGGATTGGCGGCACGGCGGCAAGGCCTGTAGTCAAAGCTTTAAAATAAAGCCCGGTGCCGCCGACCAGGATCGGCATACGCCCCTGCGCGGTAATCTCTTTGAGTGCCATTTCGACGTCGCGGCACCAGCGCCCAACCGAATAATCTTCTGCTGCGTCGACAAAGCCGTAGAGCTTGTGCGGGACCCGCACCTCCTCCTCCGGCGTCGGACGCGCGGTGATGATGCGCAGATCGCGATACACCTGCATGGAATCGGCATTAACGATGGCGCCGCCAAGCCGGTCCGCCAGATCAAGCGCCAGCGCCGACTTGCCGCTGGCTGTCGGCCCTGCAATAAGCACCGCTCGATCGGCATTGTGCATCACATGACTCATGTTGCGACCCTGATCGGCGCCTCAGGCGCGCTCAACTCTTTAGTCGTTGAGCGGGTGTGTAGCGTTTTGGGGAATACCGATGCGCCCCGGCGGCTCGGACCCGACGCCGCCGATATCCTCTTTAGCGCAGAAAAAGCCGTAGACCAACGCACGCTCGCAGAACAACTGCGTGGACTTGCGGCAGGCATCGACGTGGTCGTGCAGCCGTCCACCGATCGTCGCAAGAAGCTGTTTCTGGCTGACATGGATTCTACAATGATAGGCCAGGAATGCATCGACGAACTTGCCGACTATGCAGGCCTGAAGGCGCACGTGGCGGCGATTACAGAACGCGCCATGCGCGGAGATATTGCGTTCGAGCCGGCATTACGGGAGCGGGTCGCGCTCCTTGAAGGCCTGTCCGTATCGGTCATCGAGGAAGTCCTGCGCGAGCGCATCAAGCTCACGCCGGGGGCACGAACGCTGGTAGCGACCATGCGGGCCCATGGCGCGCACACCTGCATGGTTTCAGGCGGATTTACACTGTTCACCGACCGCATCGCCGCGATGATCGGCTTCGAAGAGACCCGCGCTAACACCCTCACAATCGTGGATGGACACAAGCTCGCGGGCACGGTGGCCGAGCCCATCTTCGGCCGCGACGGCAAACGGGCTGCTTTGATCGAGTTGCGCCAGGAATTTGGCCTCGCCAAGGATGAGACGATGGCGATCGGCGACGGCGCCAACGATCTCGACATGATCCTGGAGGCTGGCCTAGGCGTCGCCTACCACGCCAAGCCGAAGGTTGCCGCCGTCGCGCCGGCGCGTATCGACTATGGCAATCTTACGGCGCTGCTCTATGTGCAAGGCTACCGGCGCGACGAATTCGTCGACACTTGATCCGTCAGACTGCAGCGAACAAAAACTACTGCAGGCTCAACGCTACAAAACTCGGATCCCCGTCGGGCGTTACCACCAACAGGACCGCCGCCTTTTTGCCGTCCTTCTTGAGTTTCTCGATGCGCTGCTGCAGTTCTGCGGCATTCGCAACCGGCTGCTGCTGCACCTCCGCGATCACCATTCCTGGCGCGAGACGTTTCTCGGAGGCTGGTGAATTCGGATCAACGCCCGTGATCAGAACACCTTTCACTTTATCTTTGATGTTGTGTTTTTTGCGAAGGTCGTCGGTCAGATTGGCGAGGTCGAGGCCGAGCGCTTTCTTTACGACCGGCTTTGCCTCCGGCGCTGCATCCTTCTTGGTATCGAGCGCGGCTTGCTTCTTCTCATCTTCCAGTCGTCCAAGCTTGACGGTCTTCTTTTCTTCCTTCCCATTGCGAATGACGATGACTTCGACATCCTTGCCGACCGGCGTATCCGCGACGATCTTGGGAAGGTCACGCATTTCCTTGATGTCCTTGCCATCAAACCTGACGACAACGTCGCCTGGCTCAATGCCTGCGGGCTTGGCCGGACCTTTATCGTCGATTCCGGCGATCAGTGCGCCACGCGCCGGCCTGATGCTCAGGCTTTCGGCGATCTCGTCGCTGACCTGCTGGATGCGCACGCCGAGCCAGCCGCGGCGCACCTCCTTGAATTCACGCAACTGATCGATCACGGGCACCACGGTCTTCGAAGGGACAGCGAAGCCGATCCCGATCGAACCACCGGATGGTGAGATGATTGCCGTGTTGACGCCGATCACTTCGCCATTGAGATTGAACAGCGGTCCGCCCGAATTGCCGCGGTTAATGGCAGCGTCGGTTTGAATATAGTTGTCGTAGGGTCCCGATTGGATGTCGCGGTTGCGTGCCGATACGATGCCCGCGGTCACCGTGCCACCAAGACTGAACGGATTGCCGATTGCGATGACCCATTCGCCCAGCCGCAACTTGTCGCTATCGCCAAATTTCACAGCCCTGAGCGGTTTGGTTGGCGCAACCTTGAGCAGCGCGAGGTCGGTCTTCTGATCTCGACCGACGACTTCGGCTCTCAATGTGGTACCATCGTTGAGGATGACGTTGACTTCGTCGGCGTCGGCGATGACGTGGTTGTTCGTTACGACCAAGCCGGTGGCGTCAATAATGAATCCGGAGCCGAGCGAATTGACGCGACGCGGCGACGGCGCCTGTCCGTTCTGACCACCCTGCCCGCGGCGATTCTTAAAGAATTCCTCGAAGAATTCCTCGAACGGCGAGCCCGGCGGCAGTTGCGGCATCGCTCCACTGCTCAGATCCACCGATTGCTTGGTGGAGACGTTAACGACGGCATCGATCACCTGCTCAGCAACGTCAGAAATACCTTCCGGCCCGCGCGCGGCAGCGGAGACGGTCAAGGCCGGCCAGGCGATGGCGGCAGCAGTTATGAGGGCCAGGCCGGCACGGCCGAGAGGGGTCGTTGAGTGGAAGAGGGGTGCGCCCATGGGCGTCGAATCTCCTGGGGATAAGGTTTCAAAGAGAGTGGCCCCGACTTCGAGGCGATTCAAGGGCACCGCAATTCAATACCACCGGAGGCCCTATTTACCGGCGTCATGACCGCACCAGCCAGACCATCACCAGGCCGATAATGGCCGAACCTATTCCGATCAGGCGTAATGTGACATCCGGGGTTTGCAGCACGCTCGTCATTGCGCGCTTGGCCGCCTCGGGAAATGCCGCGAAGATCAAGCCCTCAATGACAAAAACCAGTCCCAGCGCGGCCAGAAAGTCGGTCATACCGGTCGCGCGTGATCGCTAACGGGGAGGCGCCGGGGTGACCGGCGCGGCTGTCGAATTTGCCTGCGGCTTACCCGATGGACTGGTGAAATACCGGAAAAAACTCGAGTCCGGCTTGAGCACAAACCGGGTGTCGTTCTGCTTTAGGCCAAACTCGTAGGCCTGCATCGAGCGGTAGAAAGCGAAGAAGTCCTGATCCTGGTTGAAAGCTTCGGCAAAGATCTGGTTGCGGGTGGCATCGCCTTCGCCACGAATCTGCTCGGACTTCGAAGTAGCCTCGGCCACCAGCACGGTGACTTCGCGGTCGGCGCGCGAGCGAATTTCCTGGGCACGCTGCGCCCCTTGCGCACGGAACTCAGCCGCCTCCCGCTGCCGCTCTGTTTGCATACGTTGGTAGACTGCCTGACTATTTTGCTCCGGCAAGTCGGCACGGCGGATACGCACGTCCACCACTTGTATGCCGTAGCTGGTCGCTTCGCGGTCAACCAATTCCCGAATGCGCGCCATAAGGTCGGCACGCTGATCGCGCACCACGTGGGTGAATGTCACTTCGCCGAGCACGCGGCGCAAAGCCGAATTGAGGAGAATGGAGAGTTGGGAATTGGCGCCCGCGATCGAGCCGAGCGTCTGATAGAATCGGAGCGGATCCTGGATGCGGTAGCGCGCGAAGGCGTCGACGACCAACCGCTTCTGGTCCGAGGCAATCACTTCCTGGGACGGCGCCTCCAGATCGAGAATGCGTTTGTCGATGTAGACAACCGAGTCAATGAATGGCGCCTTCACATGCAGGCCGGGTTCGGTGATCGGCGGCAATGGGCTTCCGAGCCGCAGCACCAGCGCCTGCTGGGTCTGATAAACGGTGAATAGCGACGAATAGCCAACGATCAGCGCGGCCACGGCCAGTACAGCGGCAATGCCGCCAAGGAAATTGAGTCTCATGGCCGGCCTCCCGTCGGGTTCTGGCCGCGCGTCTGCGGCGGACGAGAGAGTTCGTTGAGCGGCAGATAAGGCACTACTCCGCTGCCGCCCGCACCGGGATCCAGAATAATCTTGTCGGCGCCGCCGAGCACACGCTCCATGGTTTCGAGATACATGCGCTCGCGGGTGACGTCGGGCGCTTTCTTGTATTGCTCATAGATCTTCAGGAAGCGGGACGTCTGCCCGGTTGCTTCCGCCACCGTCTGCTGACGATAGGCCTCCGCGGCCTGTGTAATTTGAGCGACGCGCCCGCGAGCCTCCGGTACGACCCGGTTGGCGTAAGTCTGCGCCTCGTTCTGGGCGCGCTCGAGGTCTGCGCGCGCAGCCTGAACGTCGCGGAAGGAATCGATCACCTGCGTTGGTGGATCGACCTTTTGCAATTGGACCTGTTGAACGAAAATGCCGGCACCGTAATGGTCAAGCGTTTTCTGCATCAATTCCTGGACCGCATTTTCGATAGTCTGTCGCGCACCGGTGAGGATTGGTTGAATTTCGGAGCGGCCGACCACTTCACGCATGGCGCTCTCGGCCACCGCCTTCACGGTGCCTTCCGGATTCTGGATATTGAACAAATAATCTCCGACGCCGGCCGGTTTCACTTTCCACAGCACTGAGAAGTCAACGTCGACGATGTTCTCGTCGCCGGTGAGCATCAGGCTTTCCTCGGGCACGTCGCGCGTGGTGGTGCCGCCGCGTCGAGTATCGTCGACCACACGCATGCCAATGTCGATCTTGTTGACGCGCAGCGCCTTGGGCGTGAGCACCTTCTCGACCGGATACGGCAGATGGTAATTCAACCCGGGCTGTACTTCTCGGACTTGCTGGCCGAAGCGCAGTACCACGCCGAGCTCGTCAGGCTCGACCCGGAAGAAGCCGGAAAAACCCCAGAGCGCAAGGACGCCAAGTACGATGAGAGCAAAACCGCGCCCACCGAGATTGCCGCCGGGCAAATACCGCCGCAATTTGTCCTGGCCGCGTCGGAGGATTTCCTCCAGGTCCGGCGGCGTCGGTCCCGACGATTGCGGTCCGGAGCCCCACGGCCCCTTGCCGCCCGGGCCCCACGGGCCGCCACCGCCCTGATTGGTCCATGGCATTGGAATTGTCTCCCGCGCCGGCGTCCTTGCCGGCTGGCTTTAGTTGGGAGGGGTTATAGGGGACGCCAAGCCCCGTTACAACGCGCCACTATGCTGCATTTTGTCGGCTATTCAGCGCCTTACATAGGTCGCCAAAGTAAAATCGGCGTCATCGTCCGGTCCGGCATAGTGATCCTCACGCCATACCTCTTGCCAGACGTCCGGATCGATCGGCGGAAACAGCGCGTCGCCATCCGGGGAGGCGTGGACATGGGTGATCTCCAAGCGGTCAGCCATCGGCATTGTGGCGGAGAATATATCGCTGCCGCCAATCACCATGATTTCATCGACGCCACGCTTGGCCGCATCGGCGCGCGCAAAACTGAGCGCGGCATCAAGGCTGGTGGCCAATACGGCACCCGGCGCGACCAATCTAAGATCGCGCGTGAGCACGATATTGGTACGGCCTGGAAGCGCCTTCCCGATCGACTTCGAAAGTCTTCCGTCCCATAACGACAGGCCGGTTAAGCGTCACCTTCCGGAAGTGCTGCAAGTCAGATTTCAGACGCCATGGCAGCTGACCATCGCGGCCAATAACCGAATTGTCCCCGATCGCTGCGACCAGCACGATTTTCATAACGGCGCGCCTTTACGGTCGATCGAAAAGCGATACAGGAAGCAATCGAAACGGCACGGGATTGCTTGGTGATCTCACGGTCACCTGCATAGAGCAATTGTTCTGACACTTCACTAACGGCCGGCAACTCTGCGCAGAAACCGCGTTTCAGAAACGCCTGCGGGATGCGCGGAAGTTCCCCTTAAAATCGTCTTAGCTCGATGCGTAAAAACAGCGACAACAAACATATCGCGTGTTGGCAGACACCTATACAGCAACCGCGGCTTTGATGTGCGGGTGCGGATCGTAGTCTTCAATCGCAAAATCCTCATAGCGAAACGCGAATATATCCCGCACCGCCGGATTGAGCCGTATCGAGGGCAAGCGACGCGGCGCACGCCCCAACTGCAGCCGCGCCTGCTCGATGTGATTGAGATACAAGTGCGCGTCTCCGAACGTATGGATGAAATCGCCGGGCTTGTAGCCGGTCACTTGCGCGACCATCAGTGTAAGCAGCGCATAAGAGGCAATATTGAACGGAACGCCGAGAAACACATCGGCCGAGCGCTGATAGAGCTGACATGAGAGTTTGCCCTCAGCGATGTAGAACTGAAACAGGCAGTGGCACGGCGGCAGCGCCATCTTGTCGACGTCGGCTGGATTCCACGCAGTGACAATCAGGCGGCGCGAGTCCGGATTGCGCTTGATCATCTCGACGACGTGGCTGATCTGATCGATGGTCTTACCGTCCTTCGCCGGCCATGAGCGCCATTGCTGACCGTAGACCGGCCCGAGGTCGCCGCGTTCGTCGGCCCATTCGTCCCAAATACGGACGCCGTGCTCTTGCAGATATCTGACATTGGTGTCGCCAGCCAGAAACCAGAGCAGCTCGTAGATGATTGATTTGAGGTGCAGCTTCTTGGTCGTAAGAAGCGGAAATCCCTCATCGAGCGCAAAGCGCATCTGGTGGCCGAACACCGACAGCGTGCCGGTGCCGGTCCGGTCGCGCTTTTCCGCGCCCCGGCTAAGAATGAGTTCCATCAGATCGAGATACTGGCGCATCGGTCAATTCATCCGCTCGCGACTCAAAACATGGGGAAGTTTATCGCAGGGGGCAACCGCTGGCTGGTCTTTATCAACGGCCGAAATCCCGGCCCTTTTGCGACTCGCGCACGCCCGAGATTTGATATCATCGCGGTATCGCAGTTTGGGGGTCATGCCATGAGCTTCGATCGTCTTCTTATCGCCCGCATCCTGTTTACGCTGATGACAGCCGGCTGGGCACTCGCCACCGTGATCGCCGACTTCAACAAGACGCACGCGACCAATCCGAAATGGACGCCACACGCGCGCTTTCATGTGGTCTGGCAAATCAATAGCTATGTCGGAATAGGCCTGCTCGCCTTCGCTCTGATCTGGTGGCCTGGGCCGCTGGCGGTCGAGCGGCTCTATCTCGTCGCCATCATGGGCGCGATCGTCTATGCCGCTTTCTTTGCGGCGTTGATCGCCATGCCGATCTATGGCGGCGCTGCCTATGACGACAACGGCTATCTGCCATTCAAGGCGCCGGTCCCGCTATTCGCCAAGGCGTGGGACGTCAACGTCACCGTCTTCTCAATTCAGCTGGTGATTCTTGCCGCGGGCCTGTTGGCGGTGACCGGAGCGTAGCGTTGGCTGGCTAAGAGAAAAAGGGAGCGGCGGGTCAACACCCGCGCGCCCATCTCTCCACCGCTACTCGACGAACACTTCTTCGCGCCGCTTGCGGATCATCGGCAATGCCGCGATTACCAGGAGCCCGACCGCAACTGCGATCAATCCTGCCGAGATCGGTCGGGTGAGGAACACGGTCGCGTCGCCGCGCGCGATCAACATGGCGCGGCGCAGGTTTTCCTCCATCAGCGGACCGAGCACGAAAGCCAACACCAGCGGCGCCGGCTCGAATTCATGCTTGTTCAGCCAATAGCCGAATAGACCGAAAATCGCGGCAATGACGACGTCGGTCGGTGAATTGTTGATCGAGTAGATGCCAATGCAGCAGAACACGATGATGGATGGATAGAGCAACCGGTAGGGAACGCGCAGCAGGCTCACCCACACTCCAACCAGCGGCAGATTGATGACGATCAGCATCAGGTTGCCAAGCCACATCGAGGCAATCATGCCCCAGAACAGCTCGGGCTGTTTGGTCATCACTTGCGGGCCCGGCACGATGCCGTGAATGGTCATGGCGCCGACCATCAGCGCCATCACCGCGTTGGGCGGAATGCCGAGCGTGAGCAGCGGAATGAACGAGGTCTGCGCCGCGGCATTGTTGGCGCTTTCCGGCGCCGCCACGCCCCTAATCTCGCCGCGTCCGAAGCGCTCTGGATGCTTGGAGATGCGCTTCTCGAAGGTATAGGCGGCGAATGAGGCCACCACCGCGCCGCCGCCGGGCAGAATCCCCAAGATGGAACCGAGAATGGTGCCGCGTGCAATCGCGCCGGAGGAATCGATCAGGTCCTGCCGCGTCGGCATGAGGCCCTTGATCTTGCCTTTCACAATGTCGCGGCTCTCCTGCGACATTTCCAGGTTGCGGATGATCTCGGCGAAGCCGAACAAGCCCATCGCCACGTTGGTGAAGCCGATGCCGTCTGACAATTCCGCGATGTCGAAGGTCATGCGGCCGGCCCCCGTTTCCAGATCCGAGCCGACCATCGACAGCAACAGGCCGGTGAGAACCATGGCGATGGACTTGAGCACCGAGCCTTTCGCCAGCACCACCGCGAAGATCAGGCCGAGCAACATCAGCGAGAAATATTCCGCCGGACCAAACAGCAGCGCGATCGAGGTGAGCGGCACGCCCAGCGCTGCGACCAGCACCGTAGAGACGCAGCCGGCAAAAAACGAACCGATGGCGGCAATCGACAGCGCCGCGCCGGCACGGCCTTGCCGCGCCATCTGATGACCGTCGAGACAGGTGATCACTGAGGTCGCCTCGCCCGGAATGTTCACCAGCACCGAGGTCGTCGAGCCGCCATACTGCGCGCCGTAGTAAATGCCGGCGAGCATGATGAGCGCGCCGACCGGCGGCAGGCCGAAGGTGATCGGAAGCAACATGGCAACCGTCGCCACAGTGCCGATGCCGGGCAGCACGCCGACCAGCGTGCCGACCAAAGCGCCGAGGAGACAAAAGCCGATATTGTAAGGATTCGCGGCAACCGAGAAGCCGAGTGCGAGATTGGCGAGTAGTTCACTCATGACGGCAGCTCCCGCTCATATCCAAGGCCAAAGCTGGAACGGCAACTGCAGCAGGTAGACGAACAGCCCGACGCAGAACGCGGTCATCGCCACCGCTGCGATCAGACTTTCCACCCAGCGCATTTCAGTCGAACCGAAGATCGAAATCATGAAGGCGGCGAAAGTGGATGGCACCAGCCCTAGCGGCGGAACAGTGAACGCAATCCCGATGTTGGCCAGACTGACGCCACGGATCATGAGAGCAAACGCGACGATCGCGAGGATCACCCAGGCCGGGCCGCGCACCGCGTAGCGTTCGATCGGCGGGCCGTCGGTAAACAGCCCGGTCAGCGCCACGAGCGCACCGACAACCGCCAGCAGGCCGGCGAACAGGCGCGGCGCGGTGCCCGGCCCGAAGGCGAAGCCATGCGTGCCGGGCAGATCGCCCGAGGTTATAATTGCGACGATCGCCAGCGCGATGAGCGCCAGGCCACCGTAGAAGTCGCGCGGACCGCGCACCTTGAAACGAAACCCGCCCCCACTGTCGGAGGTCTTCGCCCCGTTAGCCATTACATTCCCCTCCCTGCGCCTATTCTTTTTATTGTTGTTATTGTTGTCGAACTGCTCCCAAGACTTTGCTTCGGGGGCCCCACTCTATGATGCCTAGCACACTCAGCATCCTAGCCGAAAGTATGGTTCCGAGGTGCCAAGCGACTAAAAAATCAGCTGAAAGGCCGTTGCGCCAATTTGTCCCAAAAAGCCGCGCCACGCCGCGACTAGACATGGCCAAGTTTGGCACCAGCTCAGATTTAATGATCTAAAAAATACCGAGAAGTCCGAACAGCCCACCGGCCGCGAACAGCCATAGCGGATTTATCCGAGTGGCGAAGCCAATCGCGGCAGTCGCCGCTGTTAAAATACCCGCATAGATAGTGTGGTCGGCACTGCGCGCGAGCACGAAGGCACTCGCCCCGATCAGGCCGAGCGAGACCGGGACCAGGCCGGCCTGTATCGCGATGCGCCAGCGCGCCTCCTTAAAACGATCCCATGTGCGCGCGACAAAGAACGCCACCAGGCATGTCGGCCCGCACATTGCACCGGTCGCCACTGCGGCGCCGGCAAAGCCGGCGACGTGATAGCCGATCAGAGTGACAATGATGATATTCGGTCCCGGCGACACCTGGGCGATCGCAAACATGTCAGCGAACTGCCGGTCGTTCATCCAATGCATAACGTCGACCGCGATGCGATGCATTTCCGGGATCGCGGCATTGGCCCCTCCAACCGCGAACAGCGACAGCAGCGCGAAGTAGCCCGCGAGCGTGAGCAGTGGGCTGTCGTTCATCGCTTGAACCACGCGAATGCAATGCTGATGGGCGCGAGGCCCACGAACACCCACGGCAGCGGCCAATGCAGGATCGCAACGCCGATGAAAGCCACAATCGCGACCAGCGGGCCTGAATTCCATCGCTTGACAAACATGGGCGCTGCCATCTTGGCGACCACCGCGATCAGAAGGCCGGCGGCGGCTGCGGCGATGCCGGACAGAATGCGGCTAAGCGCTTCAAGATCGCCGAAACGTGCATAGAGCACCGCCAGCACCATGACGATGATGAGCGGCGGTCCCATCAGGCCGGCCAGCGCGACCGCAGCGCCAGGCGCACCGCCGAAGCGCGAGCCGAACACCACCGAGAAATTCACAACGTTCGGTCCGGGCAGAAACTGCGACAGCGCGAAGGCCTCGTTGAATTCCTGCGAGGTCATCCAGCGCTTCTGATCCACGATCTTGCGTCGGGCCCATGGCAGCGCCCCGCCGAAGCCGGATACGGAGACGATTACGAAGGCACCGAAAAGCTCGACGAGGGAAGGGCGCAAAACGGCGGATGATGGCTGCGCGGCGGATTCGGACATTTGCAGTGAGAATTACCGCGTGCCAATGCAGACGACCAGATGAGTTAGCGCGGCCGCGCCATGCAAGCCGCCGAACGGCCAAGTGCCGCAAATCGGCCCCGGAAATAGGAATTAAACGGTGGCGCCGGTCTTTTTTCGTCAACCAATAGCGCCTATATTCCTAGGTGCCGGGGCGACCCGGCTATGGCGATAAATGGCCGTCGTAATAAACCCATCGGACCCGGGGGCAGTACCCGGCGCCTCCACCCAAGCCCGGCGGGCACGGGCTTCGGCGGGGGCGAAATAGGATCGACGAGGGCGTAAAGGGCGTGCTTTTGCTCGGCATGGTTCCGCCGTTATCGGGCCATTTCATAGTTGCAAACGACAACTATGCTCCGGTTGCTCAGGCCGCGTAAGCGGTTTGAAAGACCGAACTAAAGCCCTGGCGGGTTAAGCTCCGTCAGGCGGGGTCCGGAGGCACCTGGCAACAGAAGCCTCCACTTCCCTTTGCGCCGCAGCGGTGCCCGATTATGACAGCGAGGCGGTGCATGGCTTGGGCAGGGATAGCGTTGGGCGCATGCGCCGCGGTAACATTGCGCGATTCACGAAAAGGCCCGACCTCCATGGCCGATCAGATCCGCTACGACCTCCTTACGCAGCAGGCACTCCGGGGCGTCGTGCGCAGTGTCCTTGCGGACACCGCCAAGAAAGGGTTGCCGGGCGACCACCACTTCTACATTTCGTTCGACACCCGTGCCGACGGCGTGCGTCTGTCGGACCGATTGCTCGCTCAATATCCGGACGAGATGACCATCATCCTGCAGCACCAGTTCTGGGATCTGAAGGTGGGGGATGAAGAATTCGAAGTCGGGCTGTCATTCGGCGGCATACCTGAAAAGCTCACGGTGCCGTTCGAGTCGATCAACGGCTTTTTCGACCCGTCAGTACAATTCGGCCTGCAATTTGAAGAGGTCACCGAGGGCGAGGAGCGGCCAGCGCCGGCGAATGTGCAAGAGCCGCCGACAACGAAGAAGAAGCGTTTGCCGGTCGGCCCACCTGCAGCTGCTGACATAGCCGAGAGCGCACCTCCACTTCGTCCGGCCGCGCCTGCGCCCAAGCGTGAGAAGTCGGACAAGCCCGCCGATCGTGGCGGCGAAGTCGTTCGCCTTGATCGTTTTCGCAAAAAATAGTCCCGCCCCTCTCGCTACTCGCTACCCGACTTGTTTCTGACGTTAGTCGGCGTAGCCTTGCGCCGAAACCGTTGGGTTTTGGCAGCGTTAGACGAGATTCCATGGCCATGCCGCGCAAAAAATCCGTCAAAACCCGCATAGAGAGTGACGCATTCGGGCCACTGGAGATTCCGGCCGATAGCCTTTGGGGGGCGCAAACCCAGCGATCGCTCCACAATTTTCGTATCGGAACCGAGCGTATGCCGATTGAAATCGTGCGAGCGCTCGGCGTGATCAAGCGCGCGGCGGCCGAAGTCAATCGCACATTGGGCTCGCTCGATCGCAGACGCGCGGTGGCCATTGCCGCGTCTGCGCAGGATATCGCCGACGGCAAACTCGACAGGCATTTTCCACTGCTGGTCTGGCAGACCGGATCGGGCACCCAGACCAACATGAACGTCAACGAAGTGATCGCCAATGCCGCCAACCTCAAACTTGGCGGCGCACTCGGCGCAAAATCGCCCATACATCCGAACGATCACGTCAATATGAGTCAATCGTCAAACGACTCGATCCCGACCGCTATGCACATCGCTGCGGCGATCGAGATCGAGCGGCACCTGAAGCCGGCACTCGCACACCTGTTCAAGGCACTCGACGGAAAGGCGAAAGAATTCGCCAGCATCATAAAAATCGGCCGCACCCATACCATGGATGCGACTCCGATCACTTTGGGTCAGGAATTTTCCGGTTATGCAGCGCAAACGAAATCCGCGCTCGCACGGCTCACGCTAGCGCAGCGTGAACTTTATCCTCTCGCACAGGGTGGTACAGCTGTCGGCACCGGGATTAATTCAAAGGCGAAATTCGCAAAAGCGGTTGCGCGTCGCATTGCTTGGCATACCAAATTGCCTTTTATAAGCGCACCCAACAAGTTCGAACACATGGCAGGGCACGATGCCTATGTATTTGTGCACGGCGCCATCAATTCTGCCGCCACTGCCCTGTTCAAGATTGCGAACGATATTCGCCTGCTTGGTTCCGGTCCGCGCTCCGGCCTTGGCGAACTTATTCTGCCGAGCAACGAACTCGGGTCATCGATCATGCCAGGCAAGACCAATCCGACCCAGAGTGAAGCGCTGACCATGGTCTGCTGCCAGGTCTTCGGTAATAACACGACGATCACAATTGCCGGCAGCCAGGGGCATTTCGAGCTCAACGTTTACAAGCCGGTGCTTGCCTATTGCATGTTGCAATCAATCCGCCTGCTCGGCGACGCCGTGAATTCGTTCACCGATAACTGCGTCATAGGGATACGCGCCAATGAACCGCGTATCCGTGAGCTTATGCGGCGTTCGCTCATGTTGGTAACCGCGCTCGCCCCGAAAATTGGCTACGACAAAGCCGCACAGGTCGCCAAGGCGGCACACGTCAATGGCACGCCGCTGCGCGAAGAAGCTATTCGTCTCGGCTTCGTGAGCGGGGCGGACTTTGATCGCCTCGTGCGGCCCGAAAAAATGACGCGACCCCAATAAACCGATCGCAGATCGCCGGAACGGCCACAGATTGAGGCAGCAAAAAAACGCGAATTGAATATTTTTTCGGGAACCTAATGACACAGGCGCAAGTTGTACGATGCGCAACTACCTGCAACGCCCGAAGTCAATGTAAGTATCCTGCTACTGTTCTACTTGGGCTGCCCACCTAATTTCCACAATGCGAAAAAACTGCCCTAGGGTTTTAGTTACGCTCATTTCAGGTGTTCGACAGTAAAGCCATCGCGCCGACTAAATATACATCGGCCAATCCCATGGTACCTCCATAATAGCTTCTATTATTTGTCGTTGTATTCACTGGCGCGTATGCGTGGAACTTTTTCGGTCAACTAACCGTGTATTGAATTACTGTCGAAATTAGCCCCAAAATATAGAATGAAATCTTGTGGAAACTGCAATCAAATTTCGCAAAGTCGAAATTTCGCCCACGTGTGGGCGCATTTGGCGGCGATGTTTGAGAGTAGCTGAACGCCAAACTGAAACGTATCCGGCTACCCCTCGAGGGTCCACGGAATGGCTGAAGTGATCAATCTTCGGACCGTGCGCAAGCGAGCCAAACGGCAACAAGACGATCAGCGTGCTCACGCCAGTCGCGTTGCCTTTGGTCAACCGAAACATGTCCGCAAGCTTGAAGAAGCGCGGCAAGCGAAAGCTGGCCGCGACCTCGATCAGTGTCGGATTGAAATAGGGGACCGCTGATGAAATCTCCCGTTGTCAAACGTTCGATCGTTATCGCGGGTCATAAGACGAGCGTGAGTCTCGAGGATGCATTCTGGAAGGGACTCAAGGAAATCGCGAATGGCAGGGAGAAGACCCTGTCAGATCTAGTGGCTTCGATCGACACAGATCGCCGCCATGGCAATCTGTCATCCGCGATTCGCCTTTTCGTCCTCGACCACTACCGCATGCACAATGGCGACGAACACAGAGTGCAGAGCGATTCTCGCGACATCCAAAGCTCGCCGCGCATGATGCAGTCAGTTTTGCGGGCCGACTGACGCCGCCGGCCGTCCCGCGTTTCGCGGCGCGGGCGCTGGCCGGATATCAATCGGAGCCGGCAAAGCTGGCGCTTGCTTGTTCTTTGATGCCGGTCGCGCGCGTTGTTGCGGCGGCGCGTTTTCGATTGTGCGCAGCCGCTTCGCCTGATCTTCAACAGCACGCAACGTGAGCCAACCCACGAACGCCGATACGTCAATGCTCCGTGACGGTGCGGTCAACGGTCCCTTCAACGCCACGTAAATATCCGGGCGAGCGCCCGCAGCTTCGCTGCGACCAGTGAGCACCAGTCGCGCGTCAATCGAGCCGTCCGTCAGATCGAGGATACCTGCCGCCGAAAGAATTGTGTCCTTGCTCTCGATAGTGGATTTGTCGATCCGAAGCTGACCGGCGGCGATGCCAATTGCAGCCTCCCCGTGCTTGAGAGATAACGGCCCGCTCTCCAGCGACTTGCCCACCAGATCGGAAATGCGGCCGCTCTCAATAGGCGTGCGGCCCTGATCTATCGCAAGGACCACGACATCGAAGGTGCGGGGGTCGAGGCCAGCGATCTGGCCATCGGTGAGTACGACTCTGCCGGAGCCTTTTAGCGATCCGATAAGCGCCACCGGGCTCATCCCCATACCTTCTACTTCAGCCGTCAAACCGATCGAACCACTGACCGGCGGCTGGGTCGTCGCAGACAACAGCTTAGATGCATCGGCGCCAGTCATTGAAATCTTGGCGTGTGCGGTCAAACCATCTTCTGCGCTACGGAACGTCATTTGCCCGGCAAGCTGCCCGCCGGCGAGCTTACCGTCCGCGTCGGCCAATACGATTTCATCCTTGCCGAGACGCAAAGTCGCTTTGAGTTCACTTGCCGTCAGTTGTGGCAACAATTCTGCGTGTTTGAGCTTGAGTGCGACCTGGCCTGTAAATTCGCCAAACATTCCACCGCCGAAAGGTTCGCTCGACCAATTCCAGGCAGCGCCTGTGCGGGTAACTTGCGCGGGCAAACCGATCACCCAGGCGATGAATGCCGGCACTTGCGCCGCATCGGCTTCAATCATTCCATCGATCCGGCGCGGCGATGCATTGTCCATTGCAAGGTGACCGCGAATGCTGGATCCGCCGAGCTTTGCGTCAATGTTATCGAACGTCATGGCGCCGCCTGTGATCGCAACACGCGATGCCAATCTCAGCGGCAAAGGACCCTCGCTGCCGCCACCGGCCGGTGGCAGAAGGGCTGCCTCTTGAACTTGCAACGTCGCTGCAATCCTGGAGCCCGTTGCTCCGGAAAACTGCGCCTGTCCGTTGGCTTGCGCTGACAGCCCAACTCCAGAAAGCTGTATGGCGAGCGCCATATCGCCATCGATGGGGCCTGCGACCCGCACTTTCAGCTGGCTCGGGCCTTTTTGGGCCTCCACGATCCGTTCGAGACTCATAAGCTTGAGTAGCGGCGCGCTCCCCGACGTGTCGAGCGTCCCATCAAAACGGACGTCCGCCACGGAACGTTTCGGCCAGTCGCCGGTGACACGCGAATGTATGTCCATGTGCGTATCGGCAAGGTCGCCGGCGACCGTTATTTCGGCCACGGAGGCGGACGTTTTGCCTTCGCGGGAGATATGGACCGTACCATGCAACTTGGCGTGCCCGATTCGATCCATGACGTTTGCGACAGGGCCCGCGGCTTTCGGGGCGAACTTCGCGACGATCGTTCCAATAGCCGCGGTCTGCTTCGCGTCGAGGTCAATGGAGAGTGTGCCACGCGGCGAGCCTCCGTCCGTTCCGATCCGCCCGCTCGCCGCAAAACTCCCGCCGCCATAATCGGCGACCGACAGGCGATCAATCTGCAGGCCGCCGCCGTCGATTTTCAGCCGGGCGCTGACGTCGCGCGCATCGATGCCGGCAATTGTGGCGCGTCCGATATCGGCGGCCAGCGTGACCTCGCGCGGCTGCGCCAGCGTAGAGCCAGCGACCAGTGCTCGGCCAAAATCAAGTGCCGCGTCGATATCGAATTGGGCCGCCTTGAGTTCCGCGTCGACCCGGGCCGGCTGATTCCCCGAAGCAAAGACATAGGCCAGTCGTCCGGTGGCCGGCTTGCGGTCGAGCTCCACTTTGAGATGCTCGACGGCGACCTTATCGCTCGCGAGCGTCAAATCACCATGCAGGCTCAATGGCCGAAGCTCGCCCTGCCCTGTTTCACTGCGGCCCTCCAGCCAGGCGGCCAGTGTTTTCGGATCGGAGGCGTCGATTTCGGTCGGCCCGGAGAAGGCAACGCCGTCCGCCGCGACCGCGAGACGGCCGCTTAACCGCACTTGCGTCAAACCGGGCGCGCGAAACTCGAGACGATCGAGATTCCATCCGTCTGCGCTGCCGCTGATATCGCCGCGCAAATTCTGGATGCTGTTGCCGCCGAGCGTGACCTGGTCGATGCCCAGGCCGATCTGAAACGGCAACGTGGGACGAAACGCAGCCGCAGCCAATTCCGCAAGCTTGCGAATGACGGCCGCTGGCGGTTGCCGCGCGCCGTCTGTGCTTGAAACCGCGCGATCGAGGTCGATCTGTCGTCCGGACAAGACACCATTGAAACGTGGGTGCGTACCGAATCTGAAATCGGCAACCCCGGCCAATCTGAACCCCTGCTCATCCGACCCATATTGGAACTCGACATTCTGGATCAGCGCAGATTGTCCGCTGGCCTTGAGCTTGCCGCTCAGGCGCCAAGGTTGGGTGAGGCCCTGCGCCGCGCCGCGCGCGCCGCTGATCCCGACCGGCCGCGAGAGGCTCATCGTTCCGTCGAAATGCGGCTCGCCGCCAGCAAATGCCAATGCGCCATCAGCTTCGATCGCGAGCGGATGATCGACCGGCGCGATATTGACGTGCACGCGCGCTCCACCGTCATCGCCAAAGCGGCCTACGGCAACGCGATATGGATAGAGCTGGCCGCCAACGGTGACGGCACCTTCGCCCTTGATCGGGCCGACGAGCGAGCGCGCCTCCCCATTGAATGACACCCGGCCAAGCGTAACGTTCGTTCCACTGGCTGCGTCCGCGAGTGCGATAGTGCCATCCTCGACGCTGAGGCGGTCGATCGACAATTCGTCGGGCCTGAAAGCGACCGTCAAATTCGGCGCGCGTACGTGACCGGACCCGTCGAGCCCGAGACTGATCTGCGGCCCCGTAAGGTGCAATTCGGCGGCGCGCCATTCACCGCGCATCAAGGGCCCGAGCGCGAACTCGACACCCAGTGATCGGGCGCGGACCGCATCGGTGCTGTCGCCGATGACGATGTCGTGCAGGACGAGGCGGGGCGATGGCAGCAGGCGTACATCGATGGCGCCGGTCACGCGCACATTCACGCCGATGAGTCGGCTCGCTTCAGCCTCGAACAACGACCGATGATTGCCCCAGTCGATCAGCAGCGGACCGACCAGCGCTGCGACGAGCGCCAGGATGATCGCAATCGCCAATCCAAGCAGGGTGGTTTGCAACGCCAGCTCCAGCGCCGAACCGCATGCGGCGCGCGTCTCGGCCAATCATCGTGAAATCTACTGTATTTTGGCGAATTATGGCGGCGATTCTGTGTCGCGGCTCCTCGTCATTCCGGGACGGCGCGTGAGCGCCGGACCCGGAATCCAGATGCGAGTCCCGTGGTTGTGTCTGGATTCCGGGTTCGCGAGCTTCGCTCACGCCCCGGAATGACAGGAGCCCCGCTCAACCCACCGCGACGATCTTTCCCGGGTTCATGATGTTTTGCGGATCGAGCGCACGCTTGATCGAGGCCATGACCGCGAGCGCGGCCGCGCCGTGCTCCGCGGCCAGATATTTCATCTTCCCCTGCCCCACGCCGTGTTCGCCAGTGCAGGTGCCGTCCATCGCAAGCGCGCGTTCCACCAGCCGCTCGGATAGGCCCTTCGCGCGCTTGACCTCATCGGTGTCATTCATGTCGATCATGATCGACAGGTGGAAATTACCGTCACCGACATGGCCGACGATTGGCGCCAGCAACCGGCTTCGCTCGATGTCGGCCTGCGTTGCGGTGACGCATTCGGCCAACCGCGAGATCGGCACGCACACATCTGTGGAGATCATCTGCGAGCCGGGCCGCAGAGCGAAATTCGATAGCGCGGCATGGTGGCGCGCTTCCCACAATTTGGTGCGCTCCTCCGGCCGCGTCGTCCACGTAAAAGGTCCGCCGCCGAATTCCGCGGCAATCTCGCCGAAGCGCCTGGATTGCTCGGCCACTGACGCCTCGGTGCCGTGAAACTCAAGAAAAAGCATTGGCGTTTCGGGAAGGCCCAGCTTGGAATGCAGATTGCACGCACGTACCTGCAGCGCGTCGAGCAATTCGATGCGGGCTACGGGAATGCCGGACTGGATGGTGTAAATCGCCGTGTTGCAGCACGCCTCTACGGAAGGAAACGGGCAAGTCCCGCCGGAAATCGCTTCCGGAATACCGGACAGCCGCAGCGTCAATTGGGTGATGACACCGAGCGTGCCTTCCGAACCGACAATCAATCGCGTGAGATCGTAGCCGGCCGCGGTCTTCTTGGCTCGCCTGGCGGTGTCGATCACTTCCCCATTCGCAAGTACGACTTTGAGCGCAAGCACGTTGTCTTTCATGGTGCCATAGCGCACCGCATTGGTGCCGGAGCAGCGGGTCGCTGCCATGCCGCCGAGCGAGGCATCGGCGCCGGGATCGATAGGAAAGAAGAGACCGCTGTCGCGCAGCTGTTCGTTGAGCGCCTTTCGCGTGATACCGGGCTCGATGACGCAATCGAGATCCTCGGCATGCACCGTGAGCACCTTGTTCATGTCGCGAAAGTCGATTGAGACGCCGCCGCGGGGCGCGTTGACGTGGCCTTCGAGCGAAGTCCCGACACCGAAAGGAATCATCGGCACGCCATTGGCCGCGCAAATGCGAACGATCTGCTGCACCTCTTCGGTGCTGTGCGGAAAGACCACGGCGTCAGGCGGCTGATTGGCTATCCAGGTGACGGTATTGCCGTGTTGTTCACGGACCGCTTGCGAGGTCACCACGCGATTGCCGAACGCTGCGGTCAGCGCGGCAATGACATTCTTGATCGCCACCGGATCGCGGTTGTCCTGCTCTGCGGCGACTTCGGCCAGAGCCATATGATTGTCCTCTGCTTGTTATTGGGCAGACGTTAGCAGAGGACGGCATAGGGATGAAACGAGGCCAGCTGTCGCTGGCTTGGGGATGAAACGAGGCCAGCTGTCGTGCGCCCGCTACCCGGGCAATCGGCAAAATGGAGACTTGTCTCGCGTCCCAGCTGCCACAGCCGCCTGCAGGATCAGGGGAATAACCCGATTGCCGCCAAAGCAGCGACAAGGCCGGCGTCAGGCAAAGACGTACCAGA
Organism: uncultured Pseudomonadota bacterium; assembly: GCA_963762485.1. Taxonomy (GTDB): domain Bacteria; phylum Pseudomonadota; class Alphaproteobacteria; order Rhizobiales; family Xanthobacteraceae; genus Pseudolabrys. Next base: position 704,456 of record CAVXLE010000017.1, read on the forward strand.
CCTGCTGGCTCGGCTCCTGCGCCTCGGCGGGCGCTGGCTTGTTGAGCGAAAAGACCCATGCGACGACCAACGTCGCGACAAAGAGCACATATGCTCCGCGAGCTATCGTACCGACCACCGTGCCGCCTCCTTATTTTTTTTTCAGGATAGTCCAATAGAGCCGGCACGCGCATTTGTCCTTAATTTTTGGTTAATCCCGGTAAGCCATTGAAATTGCGGCCTCCCGCCTTGGCCGAACGGTGGACGCGTAAGCGCCGCTGTCGTAGTTTTCGCCAGTTCCGTTCCTCGTCTTGTCCCTTTCCAGTTCGGAGTTTGTGATGGCCGGCCCAGTGATTGCTGTAACCGACAGTGTTTTCCCCTCGCTCGATCCGGCCAAGGCAGCGTTGGCGCGGCTCAACCCGACCTATCGCATGTCGAAGAGCGTCAACGCCGACGACATCGTTGCGGTGGCCAGGGATGCCGATGCGGTTCTGGTGACCTATGCAAAACTCACGCGCGAGGTTCTCACCCAGCTCACGCGTTGCAAGGCGATCGGCCGCTTCGGTCTCGGGGTCGACAACATCGATCTGCCCACCGCGAAAGAAAAAGGTATCGCCGTCAATTACGTGCCGGATTACTGCGTTCGCGAAGTATCGGACCACGCAATGGCACTATTGCTGGCGCTGATCCGGAAGATTCCGCTCTCGAACAAGCTGGTGCAAAGCGGGCGGTGGGAAATGCCGGCGGTGGTGCCGATCCGGCGCATCGAAGGCACGGTTCTCGGGCTCGTTGGCTTAGGTCACATTCCGCGCCTGGTCGCGCCCAAGGCGCAAGCCTTTGGTATCAAGGTGATTGCATTTGATCCTTACGCCAAGCCCGACCTGTTCAAGGCCGCCGGCGTCGAGAGCGTCGACCTCGACACGCTCTTCAAGATGTCCGACTACGTGTCCGTGCACGCGCCATTGCTGCCGGCAACGCGTGGCATGATGAATGCCGCTGCCTTCGCCAAGATGAAGAAAGGCGCCTACATCGTGAACACCGCACGCGGGCCGTTGATCGATGAACCGGCGCTGATCGCCGCGCTCGATTCCGGTCAGATCGGCGGTGCCGGGCTTGACGTGGTGGCGGCGGAACCGCTCGCGAAGGACTTGCCGCTGCTCGGTCGCGACAACGTCATTATCTCCCCTCACACCGCGTTCTATTCGATCGAGGCGCTCGAAGAACTGCAGACCAAATGCGCAAGCGATGTGGCGCGCGTGTTGAGCGGCGAGAAGGCAGTTTATCCCATCAGCGCATGAGTTATTTCAGCACAGCCAGCGAAACGGGCACTCTTCACCTCTCCCATTGGGAGAGGTCGACCGCCGAAGCACTTGCGAAGGCGGGCGGGTGAGGGGTTATGGCCTACCGAAAGTCCGTAACCCCCTCACCCCAACCCTCTCCAACCGAAGTCGGATATATCCGACTTCGGCAGCGTTTTATGCCGAACTCGGGCAAGCCCGAGTTCGGATGGGGAGAGGGAGCGCGCTGTGCTCGTTGCACCGCATTCAGCAACTCTGTTTCGTCCTAACATGCTCGACCGCACCGACCTCGAACCGGTCTTCTTCGCTCCTTTCGTTTCATCATTGATGCGGGTCGAGCCGCAATGGATCGACTACAACGGCCACCTCAACATGGCCTATTACAACGTGCTTTTCGACCGCGCGGTGGACGAGGTCTACGAGCTCATCGGCATTGGCCTCGACTATCTCAAGCAGCACAATCATTCGACCTTCACCGCCGAGGTTCACGTGCGCTACGTGCGCGAGCTGCATGAGGGCGACCCTGTGCGGGTGACGTTCCAGCTGCTCGATTACGATTCAAAGCGGATCCACTATTTCGAGCAGTTGTTTCACGCGACCGAGGGCTGGGTCTCGGCCACGTCGGAAAACATGACCTTGCATGTCGACATGGCAACGAAAAAAGTCGCACCGTTTCCCTCAACAATCATGGGCGCGCTCGCACGCATGAAAGCGGCGCACAGGCAACTGCCGCGGCCGGAAGCCGCAGGACGGCGCATTGTCATGCCGCAGAAGAGCTAATGGCGATGTCATGCCGCTGACGAGATTGTGGGCCGGCCGCCGACCTTTAACGAGCTGCCGGCCCCGCTGTCAGTTCGGGACTTTTACGAAGATCAGACGACGCTTCACTATTGCAACACGCGCAGACGACGCTTACCGGGAGGATAGTCGATCGATCCTGAATCGGATTGATCAAACGTCGTGTAAATCCGGTCGACTGCAATCGCCTGAACATCGCGAAGCAAAATCTCCATCTCGTAGTCTCCCATTTCCGCCGCGTCGCGGCGCGCATCACCAAGGCTAATGGCTATCCTTTCGTAGCTCGGTTTGTTGCTCATGCTGCAACCAAACCGATTGTGCGAGCGCTTTGCACTTCGATCACGTCTTCCATGATCCCGCTTGCCACCCGCAGACTGGACATCATGTCGGGCCCGACCTCGAACAAACCGGCATAGCTTATCGCTTTGCCAATGCGTACCGCAGGACCAAGCGGCTCAGCGTGGCACCCGGCCCTTTTGAGGACGCGCCCCATCATCACATCGTAAACCGAGACGATGAATTCGAGTCCGGCGCGCGCCGCGACATCGAAGATGCCAATCAGCAATTCGCCAGTCACGCGGTTGATCTTGTTTTCGGTGCGTTCAGCAAGCGAACGGTGATCAACTGAAAATCGGCTGGATTCCCACATTAGCGCGCTGCGGACGGGAATGCCCCCCGGCAACAGCTCGGTGAACACGTCATTGAGCATGTTGGGCCCTGTCGATGGCAACAGGCGCACCGAGCCACGCACGGTTTCGTGCTCGTCGAGGCACAGCAAATACAAGGGATCGAGTTCATCGAAGCGATCGATCTCCCAGCCATCCTTGACGACCACATCCCATCCCATGCGGTTACGAAACACGTGCGCACGGAGTCGAAACATCTCGTCAATTTCACGCGGAAAATTGCGGCGGTCGCGCCCTTGAATGAGCCTGATCATGTCACCCTCCCATCTGAAGCTGTCATTCAGAGGAGGAGGCGGCATCCTGTCACCTGTCAGTTCGGACAGTTAACGCTCACTCGAGTGTAATCAGTCCGATAGCCAGGGCCTTGGCGACAGCGTGCGTCACGTTCATACAGTTGAGTTTGTGGCGCGTCTGATCGAGATGAAATTTTACCGTGCGCTCGGAAATGCCGAGGATCTCACCCGTTTCCCATTTTGTCTTTCCGGTTGCACACCAGCGCAGACACTCCAGCTCCCGCTCAAGCAAGGGCGAGCCTGGCGATATATCAACGCCGAGCGCCTCGAACATCCGATTGTGAATAAAGTAACCGATCATTTGAAAATCGCGCATGTAGTGACGCGCATAGGCTTGCCATTCGGCATCCGTCAGGCTTGCCGCAAGCGAGAACACCGCCGTTTCGCGGTACAGGCCTCGAATGGGAAATGACAGTCCCTGGTTGCCCACGCCGAAATCCATCGCTTCGCCAAAAAATTTGCGGATGTGCGCAGATCTCCTGTCGATTGTCGCCCAATCAACCGGAAGAATCCCGCCAAGCGTCTTATGCAGCGCCGGGTCGATGGATGCATAGTTCTGAACGAAATAGTGAGAGACCCACTGCTGGCTGTACGTTGTCGCGTAAAACGGACCGTCTGTCGCGACAGGCAAATTCATCGTGAAATAGACAATATGATTCAGGCCATACCGCCGCGCGATCGATCGCAAGAAATCGTCACTCGGCCGTTTTTTCACGCTCAGCTGGTCGACAACGTCGAAAAATGTGCTTTCAAACATGATCCGCCAGACTGCGGCACTGTCTTACAAAGATTCTCTGTCGTCCTGTCGATCCTTGGCCACTTCGATTCAAAGAAAACATCGTCGCGCCAATTTTATTCCATGCACGGTTGCAAGCGGCGGCGTTATGATCAAGAAACAAAATCGCTGAATGTTGATCGCATGCGGAAAATCTTCCCAGAGGCAAATATGCTCGAAAAAAACGAGAAAACCATTGACCGCCTCATTGGTACCAACATTCGCGCCAATCGCCTCGCCCGCGGGCTCACGCAAGGCAGGCTTGCCGAACTCATCGGCGTTACTTTTCAGCAAGTGCAGAAATACGAAAAAGGTGCGAACCGAGCGGGCGGCAGCCGCCTCGTCCAAATAGCGGAGGCTCTGAACATCCCTGTCGTTTCGCTGTTTGAGAGTGTCGAGGTTTCGCAAGACACCGTCCACAGTGAAATCGCCGGGCTGATTGTCAACCAGCACGCAATCCGCCTGCTCCGTGCCTTTGCAAAAATCAAAACAAATGCATCTCAGCAAGCGCTGGTTACATTGGCAGAAGAGATGGCCGGCAATAAGTGAAGCCGACGGCGCCGGGTCCCCGCCTCCCGCCTTTGCTGACGCTTCGGCGGGCAGGGTCAGCCCGTCGAAGCACCTTTGCGTAGACGGCTCACGGGGACGAACGGGATCTTTGTCCTGCGCCTTTTTATCTACTTCCCCGCCAGTTTGGCCGCGTCATCGTGCACACTCGTGTCAATAAGCGTGGCCGTCGGCACAGCCTTCGGAATGACGCCAGCTTTGACGAAGAGTTGCTGCATCCATTCGATGCGGTCGGCTGGAATGGCCAGCGTGGGGTCGATCTGCTTGTCGCGGATTGCCTGGTCGGAGATGAACTCGGCGCGCTTGTCGTCCGGCTTCGCATTTGTCATTTGCTGGGCGACCTTGACCGTTTCGTCGCGGTGCGTCGCCGCATATTTATAAGCATCCATTTCCGCCGCAATGAACCTGACCAGGTCGTCGCGCCGCTCGGTCAGAACCTTGCTGCTTGTGGCCACGCACAGCCTGATGAATTTCGGCACCGCGCTGCCGCCTTTTGCCAGCACCTTGATGTTGGACGGCATGACGGCTTCGAACTCATTCGAGACCACTGCGGCGTCGGTGATACCGGCGACCAGCGACTTGTAGCGGTCGAGATCGGCGCCTTGCGTCGCCAGCTTCACGTCCGAAAACGGAACGTTGGCGGCGTCCAGCATTCCGCGGAACAGCAGGTCGGGCAGCGAGCCCGGAGACGAAATGGCGACGGTCTTTCCCTTGAGATCGGCCATCGTCTTGATCTCCGCCTTGGCGAGAACGACCTGCGGCACGCCGGGCCAGGTGCAGCCGACGATCTTCACGCCTGTGCCGCGCACGCCGGCCACAATCGACTCCGCTGCACCCATGTCGACGCTGTCAATCTCGCCGGAAATCAGTGCCTTCATCAACGTTGCACCGGCCTTGATCTGGAGGATCTCGACTTTCAATCCGCGCTTGGCGGCGAAGCCGCCTTTGTCGACCATCGCGATGAAACCGGCATCGCTCTTGGCTTCGAGGATGCCGTGTTTCCAGACCTTCTCTTGCGCGTTGGCGCTCGTAAGACTGCACAAAAGGGCAAAAGCAAGAGCCGGTGATTTCCGTGACGTGAGCATGAATCCTCCATGTATTTCGGCTCGTCATGCCCGGCCTTGGGCCGGGCATCCACGTCTTTCTTTCTTGTAGTCAGTAAAGCAATACGTGGATGGCCGGGACAAGCCCGGCCATGACAGTTGAGAGGTACTGCCAGTCCGCCCTACTCCGTTCATTCCCGCGCAAGCGGGAATCCAGAGGCCAATAGAGGATCCAGATGCTTCCAGCGCTGGGTCCCCATCGCAAGTCGGCTCTAGCCGACTTGCGCACTCAAACGGGCAACATCGGGTATACCCGATGTTGGTGCGCGGAGACGAATGGGATTGATGGACGCCCTTACGGTTATTTTTCGCGGGGACGAGCGGAAGCAGTGTGGACTTTAAATCCTGTACTCGCCGCCGCGCTTGCGGCCCTGGTCGACATTGAGAAAGAGGTGCTCCAGCGCCGGCCGCTTTTTGATCAGGCCCTGTTCGTGTGAATAGCCGACCAGGGTTTCCAGCACCTTGCGGTTTTTGTCCGTGAGTCCGTATTCCCACGGATCCGGGCCGAGGATCCGCTCCTGCTCCTCCCAGGCGTCGCGATACCAGGCGAGCGGCACGATGCGGGGGTTCGCCATGCGCTTCATGGCGATGGCCTTCGCTTCATTGAATGCCCTGAACAGGTTGACGGCGAGCCACGGATGTTCGTCCGCCAGCGACTGGCGGATGCCGAGCACATGCATGATCGGGAAAATGCCGGTGCGCTTGAAGTACGCCATCTCCTCCGTCTTGTGATCGGGGAAAAGCCGCGCCACGCGCGGGTCCTTGGCGACAAAGGGCTTGATGAAGTCGGAATGGAAAACCGCGTCGAGCTCGCCGTCGGCCAGCATGGTCTCGACGGATTTGTCGTTCGGCAGGCAGGAATACTTGATGTCCGGCGGCAAGGCGACTTTGACGTCGTCTTCGATCTCGGCAACCCACTCGATGCTGTTGAGCGGCACGCCATATTCGTGCTGGAGGATGCCGCGCATCCACAGCACCGCCGTCGTCATCATCGTCTTCACGCCGATCCTGCGGCCGCGCAGGTCGGCGGCCTTGGTGATTCCTTTCGACGTATTGATGAACATGAAGCCGTGCCGGAAACGGCGATGCAGGAACACCGGGATGGCGCGGAACGGCAGGTCGTTGTCGCGCGCCGCGAGATAAGACGAGCCCGAAACTTCCGCTACATCGAATTCGCCGTTGTTCAGGAAGCGCCAGTGGCGCGTCGCCGAATCCATGTCGGTGAGAACGGTCAGGTCGACGCCATCGACCTCCACTTTGCCCCTCAGCAAGGGACGGATGATTTCGTAATCACCGCAGGCGAGGGTCAGCGCGAGTTTCTTTGGCATGCAATTACTCTTTTCGCGTCATTCCGGGGGGCGAGCCAACGGGTCCGCGCGAAGCGCGGCCCGATGACAGGCTCCGCGAGCGAACCCGGAATCCAGATCAAAACTTCGTCTATGTATCTGGATTCCCGGTCCGGCGCTAACGCGCCGTCCCGGAATGACGAACGAGATTTAATGTTCTGAATCATTGCCATTCAGCTTGTCATCACCGGGCATAGCCGTCCGAAGGACGGCGTGCTTTCGCACGCCTATGTCCCGGTGATCCCGCTTAGGGACGCGTTGCCTGCATAAGCGGGATTGCCGGGTCAAGCCCGGCAATGACAGTGGAGAGGTAGAAGCACAAACTCAATTTCAATGCCCCGTCGCCAGCGCCGCCAGTCTGCCGGGATCGTCGGGCAGCCGGTTGCCGCGCCAGACCACGTGCAGGTCCGGGCGCAGCAGCAAAAGATCGTAGCCGTAGATGTCGCGCGGGCGCGCGTTTCCGATATCGAGAACTGTAAATGGCGCGGCGTATGCGGCAAAGTCCCGCGCCAGCGCCGCGCTGTCCGCTTGAACGGCGGCAAGACGCAAAAGCGTGTACCCGTCGCCGATGCGGTCGTGCAGGGCCGTGCCGTTGCCAAGCCACACGTGCGGCAGTCGCGCGCCCGGCCAGGTGGTCGGCTCGTATCGCATGAAATTGGGCTGGGGGATCTCACCCTCTTCCGGCCAGATCACCGGAGAACCGGCATAGCGATAGCCGAGCTCGGCGCCGATCATCTCGTTGCTCTTGCGCTGCTCGACATCGGCAATGCGCGCCAGATTTGCCCGCGTCTCGGCGCCCTCCGGCGTCTTGTCGCGGATGTTCGGCCGGTAGGCCGCACGCCAGGCGCGCCGCCCGCGCGACGCATGCCGCGAGGCTTCGACATTGCGCGCCCCGATCTGCCGCCGCTCGATCTCGTACGAACGAAGAAGTGCCGGCCCGCCCCAGCCTTTCAGCGTCGCCGCAATTTTCCACGACAAATCTATGGCGTCGCCGACGCCGCTGTTCATGCCGAGTCCGCCGGTCGGGATCACCAGATGCACTGCATCGCCGGCCAGGAACACGCGCCCCTGCCCGTAACTGTCCGCCAGCAGCAGGTTCTGGCGCCACGGCGCGCAGGAGAGCATCTCGTATTCGACCTTCATGGCGACGGTCGATTCGAACATCATCTTCATGTCGTCGTCGCTATCGACGACCGAGTGCAGCGTGAAGTGGCGTGTCGAATCCTGCACGATCAGAAAGGTCGAATGCGAATCCGCGACGTGATAATGCCGTCCCTTCCCGATCGGGATGCGTTCGAACAGATCGTCGCAACGGTACAAAGCCTGCCGCAATTGCAGCAGATTGGCGTCGCCCGAGAGCTTGATGCCGAGCTGCCTCCGCACGTTGCTCGATCCGCCATCGCAACCGACCATATATTGCGCCTGAAGCTGCACCGTCGCGCCGTCACGGCCCTTCACGCGCGCCCGCACCGCACCGGCGTCCTGCTCGAAGTCCAGAAATTCGCAGCCGTAGCGCACGTCCACGCTGGGCAACGTCTCGGCGACCGACTTGAGCAGCGGCTCCAGCGTGTACTGCGAGATCAGCTGATAGGGCTCGAGCGGCATGGAGCCGTCGGTGCACGCGGCAATCTCGGCCTGCGCCTGCGCAACGGAGGGGTAAGGCAGATGCAACAGCGGCGGCTCGACCAGCGAGGTGACGATGAACACGTCCATCGGCGCGTCGCGCGGAAAGCCGGCATCGCGGATTTTTTGCGCGATGCCGAGCCGCCGGTAGATCTCCATGGTGCGGGCGTTGCATCGCTCCATCTTGGGCAGGAATTGCGGCGCGTCTTTCTGCTCGAGCAGGATGCAGCGCACGCCGCGGCGGCCAAGATCGATAGCGAGCGTCAGCCCGACGGGGCCTGCGCCGACAATAATGACTTGGGTATCCAACGGGGAATTCCAGACGACTTTGCGAACGGCCGATGCAAGCCGCAAGCCATCATAGCAGGAGAATTACGCGGCGAAATCTAGGCGTGGCTCGGCAGCGCCTCGACGATTGACACTGCGGACGCCGTAGGAATGACACGCCGCAGTATGAATCCGGACAATTTCAACAAATTGCTCAGTTCAGCTTTGCTTCGCTCCCGAGCGTAGCCGAACATTGCCATCATCTGGATGTCGACGAGATAGGTTCCTGCTCTCCCCCGCGCCGGGTCGGGGTCAAGGATATCTTCACCCAGCAGCAGAACGGCGTCCGGTCGCATTGCCGCGCGACAGGCGCGCAGGATGCGCAGGCAATCTTCATCTTTCCAGTCGTGCAACACGCGGATGAGGAGGTACGCGTCAGCGCCCGCCGGTACTTTCTCGAAAAAGCTTCCACCCTGACCGGCGATGCGCCCCTGCATCAGGTCCGCGGGCGTCAGCGCGGCAATGACGTCCTCGCGCTCGAACACCAGACCGCGGTTTTTCGGAAAACGGGCGAGGATCTGACGCAAAGCGGCGCCATTGCCGCCACCGATATCGGCAATCATTCCAGCATTCGAAAAATCGTAGGCGGCGGCAATGGCCGCGTGGCGATTGTCGGGGAAGGTGGCCATCATGGAATCGAACGCGCGGGCCTCGTCCGGATTCTGACGTAAATAGGAGAAGCGGCTCATATTCCACGCTGCCTCATAGGGTGTGCCGCCGGTCATAGCCACGTCCAGCATTCCCCAGGCCTTCCACGCCCCCGGCGCTGTCCAGAACCGCGCGCTATGGTGCATCGTGTTCGGCACGTCGGTACGCAAAAGCTCCGATCGAGAGGTGTGAGCAACAATTCCATCGGTCGTGATCTGGAAAATTCGGAACGCCGCCAGCGCGCGCAGGACACGGATCAACTGTTCCGGCAGCACGGCGCAGGCTTCCGCCAGATCATTCACCGCAAGCGGACCATCCGCCGCAACTTTGTCGGCAATTCCGAGATCTGCCACCAGCCGCAACATGCGCGAAATCTGAAATCCACGCAGGAGCAGGTCAAGCTCCCGCCAATCTCCTTCGCTTGCGAGCTGATCAATTCTGGCCGACATCTAGCGAGGCTTTCTGCTTTTCGCGATCAGCGCCTTTCGATACGTATCGTCGGGGGCTCCCGGCCGAACGAGGTCACATCCAAGCCGCGCCCACGGCAGCGCCCGGTCGGTGTACATCTCACCGACGACCTCGAATTGGCCGGGCTCGTCGAATGCGCCCATTGCGAATACCTGGCGGTTCGGGACGATATCGATATGCCATCGCACCGTGGTGCCGCAACGCGGGCAGAACTCGTAATGGACAGGCTTGCCGCTTTCTCCGCTACGCGTGAAAGTCTCCGTCTTCCCCGCGAAATCGGCGAGGTTCTCATTGTCGATCATGACCGACAAACCGTATGCGCTTCCCGTTCGCTTTTTGCAGGCATCGCAATGGCACGCCTGAACGAAGAGGTAGTCGTTGACTGTGAAGCGCACTGCCCCGCACGAACATCCACCGCTGAAAACGTTCATCAGTCTCTCCAACCGATCTTCCGCCCCTCTGTGCCGGGCTCTGTTCATCGGCTGTAGACCACGCTGAGACATGACGGTCTAGAAGCCGATCGGGGCGGCAACTACCCTGTGAAGGTCGGCGAGCCGGCCAGCCGCCTGCTGGAATTGCGATTGCTCGACCACCTGTTTGGCAACGGCATTAAACCCGTGAAACGCGATCACATAGCTTGCGAGCAAGGCGACCAGCAGGGCCGCGGAACATCGAAAAGCCTGGCGCATCTGATGTCTTTCGCTACGAGTGGACGGCAGCAAATTAGGCAGACAATCGCGCAACCCAACAGCCGCAATATTGCGAAATCGCCGGGCAAAGGTGCATAACTAGGCGTGTTTGACTGGAACGATCTCAGATATTTTATCGCAGTCGCCCGCAGCGGCAGCACGCTCGCTGCAGCCAAAGCTCTGCGTCTCAGTCAATCGACGGTGCATCGCCGGCTCGAGGAGCTCGAGAAACAGCTCGGTCAGCAACTGGTGACGCGTCATCCGACGGGATACCGCCTCACTGAACTCGGCGAGGAGCTGCGAAGCTACGCAGAGCGCGTTGAGGACACGGTGGCCGAATTCGAGCGCCGCGCCTCTGCCTGGGCGAAAGACGTTCGAGGAACGGTCAAGGTCACGTGTCCGGAAGCAGTCGCCTCCCGTTTGCTGGCATCGGGACTGATCGACAAATTCAACGCACGTTATCCGGCTTTGCGCGTTGAGTTCGTGATGAGCGACAAGAACCTCGATCTCGCAAAAGGGCAAGCCGATATTGCATTTCGCGGTGTCGCGCCCGTTGACGAGACGCTCATCGGCCGCAAGATCGCGGACTCTCTGTGGGCCGTTTATGCAAGCCGATCCTACGTCAAGCGTTATGGCGGTCTAAAACGACCAGATGACATCGACCGTCACTCAATTGTTCTTTTCGACGGCAAGATGCGCGATCATCACAGCGCCCGATGGCTGCTGTCGGTCGCCCCCAATGCCAGGATTGCAGCTCGGGCAAGTAGTCTGCCGGCGATACTGTTGGCGGTGAAATCGGGTGCGGGCCTTGCTCCCATGCCGGTGATTGTGGGCGAAAACGAACAGGATCTGGTGCGCGTTATTGGTCCTGTTCCGGATATGGCAACGTCATTTTATCTGCTGATGCACCGGGACATGAAACGCACGCCACGCGTGCGCGCTTTCTTCGATTTCATGATCGAAGAGTTGCCGCGCCTTCGGCCGCTGCTGTCCGGCAAGGTGGACGAGCGGATAGCGCACAAACGCCGGAAAACAAGAAGCTAGTTGCGCAAATCCCGCGACGGGCTCATCGCGTTTCGTGCCGTAGCTGGCGCTGCACTGCTCAGGCCGGTGTCATTGCGGTAGGCTTGATCCAGGTCAAAGCGTAAAAAGTAATTCGGCTCAAAAGTGAATTTTCGCCAACTATGGGATGACCCCAATGAATACCACCATGCGGCTGGTAAGTGCGGTCACTGTCGTAGCAGCGGCACTGTTCTTCGACGCTCCGGCGAGCCGGGCCTATTACGGAGACGGACCCTGGTGCGCGGTCGCGTCGATGGGCAACGGTAACGCAGTCTGGGACTGCCAATATCGCACCGTCGAAGAATGCGCGCCGGTTATAACAGGCGGCAACCGCGGCTTTTGCAATCCGAGCCCGTGGTACGTCCCCAACACGGTCGCTCTCAGGAAACACCGGACAGTGCACTCGCGCCGGAACTAGGAGCGCGGCTGAGCATGAGCAGGTTCGTGACGCTGGTTGCCGTTGCGGGCGGATGTTGCGCTGGCGCGCTCGCCCGGGACGACAGCAGAGAGCGTCAACACCGGTCGTGACAGCGGAGAGGCAGGGCGAACAAATCCAATTCGGTCGTCCCCACGAAGGCGGGCATGACGAAGTGAAGCCTCAATCAATCCTTCCGCCCGAAAAGCGTCCGTCCCGGCACGGTGAGGAAATAACCGACAGCCTGGCCGCCGTCGGCGCCGAGGACGCTGCCGGTGGTGTATTGCGACTCATCGCAAGCGAGAAAGACGGCGGGCCCCGCAATGTCTTCGCCGGATCCAACGCGCCCCATCGGCACGCCCTTGCGGCGCCCCTCGTAGATTTCCGGGTCGGCATACATCGCCTCGGTGCCGGGCGTGCGGATGTAGCCCGGCGTGATCGCGTTGGCGCGGATGCCGTAAGGCGCCCACTCCATCGCCTGCAATTTCGTCAGCATGATCAGCCCCGCCTTCACCACGCTGTAGGCGCCGGCCCAGTTGTAGGGAAACAGGCCCGCGATGGACGCGATGTTCACGATGACGCCGGACTTCTGCGCGATCATGTGCCTGGCCGCCGCCTGGCTGACAAGGAACGCACCCTTCAGGCCGATATCCATCGTCGTGTCCCAGGCCGCTTCCGGCAGCGCTTCGAGTTTTCCCGGCACGATCTTCATGGCGTTGTTGACGACGATGTCGATGCGGCCGCGCTCCTTGATGATGGTCGCAACGAGCCCGTTGATGTCGGTGGACGAGGCCACGTCGGCGACCACGGGAAGGCTCTTGCTGCCCAGCGCGGCGGCCTCCTTGGCGGTGGCCTCGGCCGTCGCGGGATCGACGTCATTGACGACGACGTGGGCGCCCTCGCGGGCATAGGCCAGCACGATATCGCGGCCGATGCCGCGGCCGCCGCCGGTAACGAGCGCCACCTTGTCCTTCAGTCGCACGGAATTCCCCCATAAGTTGTTCTGAACAAACTCGAAAACAACGCTATCGCATGATCCCGAAAAGTGGGAACCGGTTTTCGGAAAAGATCATGCGCAAACAGGCTAAAAGTCGCACCGGGTGCACATCCGGCCTCGAATTTGGCACCTCCGGATGCCATCTTTGCTATGGAAAGAATTGATCCGGCGGCCCAAGCCGTCCAATTGCAGCGCAAATGCCGCCCCAATGCCGCCCCTCAACCGGACAACATGGCCGAGCCCAAACGTAACGACCCTGCTCCATTGAGCCCGCAACCTGTTGCCGGGGGCATTGCCGCGCGCGCGCTCGGCGCGCGGGCCGCGCCGTATCTCGCCGACCTCAACCCGGAACAGCGCGAGGCCGTGGAAACGCTGGACGGGCCGGTGCTGGTGCTCGCCGGCGCGGGCACCGGCAAGACCCGCGTGCTGACCACGCGCATCGCGCACATCCTCAATCTCGGCCGCGCGCATCCGAGCCAGATCCTCGCCGTCACCTTCACCAACAAGGCCGCGCGCGAGATGAAGGACCGCGTCGGCCAGATGGTCGGGCAGATCGTCGAGGGCATGCCGTGGCTCGGCACCTTCCACTCGATCGGCGTGAAGATCCTGCGCCGGCACGCCGAGCTGGTCGGCCTGAAGAACAACTTCACCATCCTCGACACCGACGACCAGATCCGCGTGATGAAGCAGATCCTGGAGGCCGAGAAGCTCGACGAGAAGCGCTGGCCGGCGCGCGTGCTCGCCATGCTGATCGACGGCTGGAAGAACCGCGGGCTCACGCCCGAGAACGTTCCCTCCGGCGAGGCCGCGAGCTTCGCCAACGGCAAGGGCAAGAAGCTCTACATGGCCTATCAGGAGCGGCTGAAGACGCTCAACGCCGCCGACTTCGGCGATCTGCTGCTGGAGAACATCCGGCTGTTCAGGAACAACGCCGACGTGCTGCGCACCTTTCAGGAGCGGTTCAAATTCATCCTGGTGGACGAGTATCAGGACACGAACGTCGCGCAGTATCTGTGGCTGAAGTTGTTGGCGCAGACGGCGAGTGGGCCGAGCGCCGGCCTTTCCCCGTCATCACCGGGCCGCTCACTCCCCGTCATTCCGGGACGCGGCGAAGCCGCGGACCCGGAATCCAGCGCCACGGCAGAGCCTCTGGATTTCGGGTTCCGGCCTCCGGCCGGCCCCGGAATGACGGAAGAGAATGCCGCGCAGCCAGCGACGCCACTTCCCCGCCACCCCAAGAACATCTGCTGCGTCGGTGACGACGACCAGTCGATCTACGGCTGGCGCGGGGCGGAGGTCGATAACATCCTGCGCTTCGACCACGACTTCCCCGGCGCCAAGGTCATCCGGCTGGAAAGAAACTACCGCAGCACCGGCCACATCCTCGCCGCCGCCTCCCACCTCATCGCCCACAACGAAGGCCGCCTCGGCAAGACGCTGCGCACCGAAGATGTGCTGGGCGAGAAGGTGCAGGTCATCGGCTCCTGGGACTCGGAGGAAGAAGCCCGCGCCATCGGCGAGGAAATCGAGCAGCTCCAGCGCGCGGCGCGCGAGCAGGGCCACGATCATCCGCTCGACGAGATCGCCATCCTGGTGCGCGCCTCGTTCCAGATGCGCGAATTCGAAGACCGCTTCATCCAGCTCGGCCTGCCCTATCGCGTGATCGGCGGTCCCCGCTTCTACGAGCGCGCCGAAATCCGCGACGCCCTCGCCTATCTGCGCGTGATCGCGCAGCCGGCCGACGATCTCGCCTTCGAGCGCATCGTCAACGTGCCCAAGCGCGGCCTCGGCGACGCCACGCTGCAGATGCTGCACGACTACGCGCGCAAGAAACGCATCCCGCTCGCGGAAGCAGCCAGCGCCCTCTCCGCCACCGACGAGATGAAGCCGAAACCGCGCCTGGCGCTGCGCGACCTGATGGCGAGCTTCGAGCGCTGGCGCGCGAAGAAAGATTCAATGCCGCACACCGAGCTCGCCGAAATCGTGCTCGATGAATCCGGCTACACCGACATGTGGCAGAAGGACCGTTCCGCCGACGCCGCCGGCCGCCTGGAAAACCTCAAGGAGCTGGTGCGCTCCATGGAGGAGTTCGAGAACCTGCAAGGCTTCCTCGAACACATCTCGCTGGTGATGGACCGCGAAGGCGCCGAGGCCGAGCAGGCCGTCAACATCATGACGCTGCATTCCGCCAAGGGGCTGGAATTCGATTGCGTGTTCCTGCCCGGCTGGGAGGAAGGCCTGTTCCCGCATCAACGCTCGCTCGACGAGAGCGGCCGCGCCGGCCTGGAGGAAGAGCGCCGCCTCGCCCATGTCGGCCTCACGCGCGCACGCAAGAGCGCCCGAATCTATTTCGCCACCAACCGGCGCATCCACGGCATGTGGACCTCGACCGTGCCCTCGCGCTTCCTCGACGAACTGCCGGAGGCGAATGTGGAGGTGAAGGAGGCCGCGGGCGGCGCCGGCGGCTTCGGCATGTCGGGCTACGGCGCCTCGCGCTTCGACGAAATGAACGCCTTCGGCTCCAGCTACACCACGCCCGGCTGGCAGCGCGCGCAGCCGCGCAAAGGGCGAGGTGGTTTTGACGAGACGGGCCGCGCACGCGGCCCTATGGGAGGTTTCAGCGAGAACGGCCAGCCGCGCTACGTGCCGGATGGCGTGTTTGATGACGACGCCGATGCGGAGGACATCCCTCCCCTCAAGGGAAAGGTGGCCGACAAAACCGGCTTCGCCGGACCAATGCGCGAGGACAAAAGTCGCCTTGGCCGCCGTAGCGCGAAGCGCGAAGGCCGGCTCATCATCGAAGGCGAGCTGGTGGCAAAATCCACCGGCACGGCGTCATCCTTCACGGTCGGCGACCGCGTGTTTCACCAGAAATTCGGCAACGGCAACGTGGTGGCCGTGGACGGCAACAAGCTCACCATCGCCTTCGACAAGGCGGGCGAAAAGCGCGTGGTGGATTCGTTCGTTGAGAGGGTGTGAGGGACATTTAACTCCCGCCACTCCCCACGTCTATTACCTATAGGTTATCTTTTATGGGTAATTTGATAACATATATGTTATTGACATGCGCACAAATTATAATATATAAGTTATTGCATGAAGGATGCAATTCATCATCTTGACCAGCGATTCAAGGCCTTAAAGCCACTCGCTCGGCAGCCCCGGCCCTCGATGGGCTGGCTACGAGCGATCCGGAACGCTTTAGGGATGACATCGGCTCAATTTGCGCGACGGCTAGGTGTTTCCCAGCCCAGGGTTATTGCCCTGGAGAAATCAGAGGCAGCCGGGACCGTAACGCTCAACACTTTGCAACAAGCGGCTGCCTCACTTGGTTGCCGCCTCGTCTATGTCCTTATTCCAGAAAAAACCCTGGAGAGAACTGTGCGAGAGCGCGTGGATCAGGTTGCCAAGCAGAAACTTGCAGCAGTTCAGCAGACGATGCGACTCGAAGACCAGTCCGTGACCAGCAAGAAAGCGACCGACGACGTGCGGCGGCAATTTGCTGAAGTGTTGCTTAAACATCCCGCGCGTCTCTGGGATGAATGATGATTGGCCTGTTCGACGCCGTTGAGGGCGCAACGCCGCTGTCCCCCGAAGCGCGCAAAGGCCTTATCCCCACGCACGTTACATTGCGTTCAGAACTCAACGAGCTCGAACAAAAAAACATCGGAGAAGCGGACGCGTGGAGCCTTCTCCGCAAGCGAAATGTGCTGGAAGAAAACTTCCTTCGACGTCTGCACAAACGAATGTTCCAAAAGGTATGGCAATGGGCCGGAAGCTATCGGACAAGTGAAACCAACATAGGCGTACTGCCCCATCTCATCCAACCAGCTGTTTATCAAATCATCGGTGATATGCGGTATGCATTCCAACACAAGAGCTTCGAACCAGATGAACTTGCCATCCGCCTGTCGCATCGACTCGTATCAGTGCATCCATTTGAAAATGGAAACGGCCGCTGGTCGCGATTGGTCGGTGACCTGATGATAGTCGAACAAGGTGGAAAACGCTTCACGTGGGGTGCCGTCGGCCTGCAAGAGGGCGGCAAAGACAAAGATAAATATATTGAAGCGCTCAAGGCCGCAGATAACCACGACTACGCGCCATTACTTAAATTCGCTCGTTCCTGATGCGCTGCGGCAGCGCCAAACGCGAGGCCGGCTGCAAGAAGGCGCTCGTCATCGAAGGCGAGCTGGTGGCAAAATCCACCGGCACGGCGTCGTCCTTCACGGTCGGCGACCGCGTATTTCACCAGAAATTCGGCAACGGCAACGTGGTGGCCGTGGACGGCAACAAGCTCACCATCGCCTTCGACAAGGCGGGTGAAAAGCGCGTGGTGGATTCGTTCGTCGACAGGGTGTAGGCGCCGACCTGCCTCACCATCGGGGACTTTCCTCCCTCTCCGCCAGGAAATGCGCAAAGCGCCTGATTTGTGAGGCTTTTCGACCTCATGCCTCATTTATGAGGCATTACATGTAAAATTCCATTTACTGCCTTGTTTACGAGGCATTGCATCGGAACAAGTTGCCTTATATATGAGGTGAAATGCTCTGAAATAGCAAAAATGCCTACCATACGAGGCAAGCAATGGATCTCATTGAACTCGGCCAGCGGATCAAGGCGACTCGCAAAGCGAAAGACTGGTCTCAAACAAAGCTGGCAGAAAAATCTGGTGTCAGCCGGGCGCGAATCGAGGCGCTCGAAAATGCCCGCATTGCAGAGATCGGATTCAAACACCTGATGCGCGTCATTAACGCGCTCGACCTTGATTTGCGTCTTACTCAACTCAACCGCGGCCGTCCGACGCTGGAGGACCTCACTGCGGAGGAAGCGATAAACGATGCTCCGCGTCTGGGCCGATAGCCTACGTTCTGGCCTGCTCGACCGAAACGGTACCCGTGGTACGACATTCGTCTACGAACCGAGAGTCGAAAGCGCTCGTGCGGTTTCCGTTACCATGCCAGTCCGAACCGCATCCTGGGATACTTCAAACGGCCTTGCACCCATCTTCGATATGAACCTTCCCGAAGGTGCACTGCGTGCGCACCTGATGCGAAATTTTGCCAAGGCCACCGGCACCTTCGACGACTTCGATCTTCTCGGCGTCGTTGGACGAACCCAGATCGGCAGAATTCGCTATTCAGATCCGGACGCAGAACTGAATGAGGACGTTCCCTTCCAGTCTGTCGACGAGATTCTCCAGGCACGACGAGGCGGGGGGCTGTTCAAGTATCTGCTTGAGAAGTTTGCCGTGCATTCCGGCCTGTCGGGCGTTCAACCGAAAGTCATGATCCGTGGCATCGACGAACCCCGATCGTCAACCACCGCCGACAGACAGTCATCAAGCATCAAGAGTGCCACACACATCGTGAAACTCTGGGATCCGAACGACTACCCCGAACTTGCAGCCAACGAGTATTTTTGCCTGTCGGCAGCAAAAAAACTGGGTCTAACCGTCCCCGAATTTCAACTTTCCGACGATGGCCTTGCCATCGTCATGCAACGCTTCGATCTGAAATCCGACGGCTCCTATCTCGGCTACGAGGATTTCTGCGTTCTCAACGGCTTTACCGCCTCCGAAAAGTACAACGGCGGATATGAAACGCGCCTGTTCAGGCGGGCCCGCGAGTTCATCGGTATAGATCAGCGCAGGCGTGCGTTCGAGGACTTATTCAAGCTGTTCGTGCTCAACTGCTGTATCCGCAATGGCGACGCGCATCTCAAAAACTTCGGGATCGTCTATGCCGATGTTATGGAGCCCGCGAGCCTTGCGCCGGTCTACGATCTGGTAAGCACTCAGGCCTATATCCCAAAGGATGCGATGGCGCTCACTTTGGGCGGATCGACAAACTGGCCTGACCGCAAGGCGCTGACGCTTCTCGGCCAGACACGATGCGACCTTACATTGCAGACCGTCACACGCATCCTTGAGGAAACGGGTGACACTCTTTCAAAGGTCAGGCCGGATGTTGTCGCATATTTCAAGAACACAGCAGCACATCGCAATATCGGCGATCGCCTGCTTGCGGCATGGGATGCAGGCATTCAATATAGCACCCACTAAATAGAGCGGAAATCGGTGCAATTATTCTGTCGTCCGCTTTATCGCCGCCTAATTCCGGCCGCGCCCCATACGACTGGACACCTCCTGAACCAATCCCAACCAGGCGTCCTGCACCGTTTGCAGCCGCTCTTATGATTGCGCGCTACCGTTGTAATCGATAGTGGGACTGCGTCTTTCACCAGAAATTCGGCGACGGCAATGTGGTGGCCGTGGACGGCAACAAGCTCACCATCGCCTTCTACAAGGCGGGCGAGAAGCGCGTGGTGGTTCGTTCGTCGAAAGGGTGTGAGGATAAGCGCGCCAACAGCCAGGGCAGCCTCACTTCCGGCGGCCCTTCGCCTGAACCAGCCCCAGCCACGCCTCCTCGACACCGCGCAGCCGCTCCCGCACGGCCTCCACCACCCGCAGGATCGCGCTCCCCTCGTCGCAGTCGCGTTCGCTCAGGCCGACGCCAATCAGGCGCAGCGCGCCGGTAAAGCCGATGGCCTCGCTCAACGGCTTTTCCATTTCGCGGATCAATTCATCGAGCGTCGGCGGCGGGCAGACGATCCAGTCGTCCTTCCAGGTGCGCGGGCGTTTGCCCGGCGCACGGCGAGCGCGCGGCATTTTAGTTGCCCCGAAATTGTATCTTCGATATTTTTACTATTAATCGGAGCAGATTGTCGTGTCAATACTAAAAAGTATCAATTCGCCAAATTAAAGCGGCGAGGGAATTGCTGGGCTGGACGCAAGATCGATCTTGCTGAAGCTTCAGGCGTTTCATCGCCAACGATCGCCGGCCTGGAGTCAGAAGATGATGGCGAACTCGGCGGCCGCGACGAAACACGGGCAAAAATTCGCCGCGCGCTCGAAAAGGCCGGAATCGAATTCACCAACGGCGACGGACTTGGCGTGCGCTTGAAGAAGAAGCGGCGTTAAGACGGGCGTGCGGCGTCGTGCCATTCATTTCGACAAGGCGGGCGAAAAGCGCGTGGTGGATAGTTTTGTGGAGCGCGTTGGAAAATTTCCTCCGTTCGTCCCCGCGAAAGCGGGGACCCAGCCACCCTGGATTCCCGCTGGAGCCTGCACCCGCGCAGGCGGGGGCGGGAATGAACGGGGCAAGCAACCAGGCCCCTTCCTGCTTGCGCAAGTTGTGACATAATTGAAAGGGGGCGGCCCGACCTGTGGGAGGCCGCCGTTGCGACACCTGACCACCTTGCTCATCCTGACCGGCGCCCTCGCGCTCAGCGGCGCGGCGCTCGCCAGAGACCTCACTTTTCCCAAGACAAACGCGGAGCAGCTCAAGAGCGTCTGCGACGGCGCCGGCGGCAAGTTCTCGCAGGACGCCAAGGGCTTTGGCTGCGGCACCGACTGCAAGGGCGGCCCCGGCACCGATTGCACCGTCTACTGCCCGCTCGACCAGAAATGCACCGCCCAGGTGATCGGCGGGCGGCGTCCCCGTAGCGTGGCGGAGGCCCTGACCACGCCGGGGCAGCGTCGCCGCTGAACGACGCGGCGACCGCGTGTTTCACCGTGGTGGCCGTGGACGGCAACCAAGCTCACCATCGCCTTCGACAAGGCGGATGAGAAGCGTGTGGTGGATAGTTTTGTGGAGAGGGTGTAACCATAGGTTGAATTTGCCGTTTTTAAGTCTCGGGGCGGGTCGGATTGCAATGATAACGGCAGACCAACGTTATTGGTGGCGTATCGCACTCGAGCTCAAACTTCGAAAGAGCAGTGGCGACGCTTTCCAAGATTTTCTCCACAATGATGGCGTCTGTTCACGGCAGCGACTTTGTGCGCGTGCGAGCCTATGGCGCAGTTGGCGACAAAGGTTGCGATGGTTATGTCCAATCAACAGGGCGGGTCTTTCAGTGCTACGGATCATTAGGGGCTCAGGAGAGCAAAGTCACATACCTAATAAATAAAATGGGTACGGACTTCGCGACTGCTCTCAATTTAATTTCGAAGATTATGAAAGAATGGCACATGGTCCACAATTTTGTGGATGGCTTGCCTGTGCCAGCAATCGAAAAACTCGACGAACTAATGACAGCCAATAAGGACCGCAAATTTGGATTTATCGGTTTGGAGGGATTTGAAGAGCGAATATTCTCTTTGGAAGAAAATAAAATTGAGGATCTACTCGGCGTAATTCCAACGAGCCTCAACTTCACGAAAAATCTGCAGCCGATCGAACTTCGCGATCTCGTCGCTAATATTTCCGCAGCCGCAGATGAGGCAAAATTTGATCCAAGCGCGATACGGCCCGTTCCACCAGATAAACTCGAGTACAACAAATTGCCAAGCCACTGGGCCCTGCTCATTGCAGGCGGTTGGCAAAACTCCCATTTGGTGAAGACTTACTTTGACCGTCATCCGGACCCGCTTACCGGCGGAAGAGAATCACTAAGTATTCCGAGTTCGCTATCAATACCTGAAAAGCCGAAATCTCCCTCCGGGAAGCATAATGACATCTCTCTACGAGATGGTTGCGGGAAAGAGCAGCGTATCCCCGCAAAGGCAAGTAGCAGCGCAAGCGCTTCTCGCTTACCTCTTTGAGGCCTGCGATATTTTCGAAACGAAACCTATGCAGGCGACCGTATGATTTTACCAGGCAAGCATTTAACACATGATCGTGCGCTACTGGGAGTAGGCGCTGAAGTCTTGGCGTTGCTCGACGAAGGGCGACTATTTCCGAACTTTGGGAGCAGGTTCGATTTAAGCGGGATCTAATAGCGCAGCCACTTTCTTTCGATTGGTTCGTTCTCGGCGTCGCCTTTTTGTATGCAACGGCCGCCATCGAGTTTGACGGGACTTTTCTCTACAAGGCAGAGAAATGATTTTAGAAATAACGAGTTCTATCCCGACATTTCAAACGATGCGTCTGCATCCCGGACTAAACGTCATCCTCGCCGACACGGGCGCGGAAAAATCTGAGAAAAAAACGCGAAACAGCGCAGGCAAAACTAGCTTTGTTGAAATAGTCCACTTTTTGACGGGGGCAAATTGCGACAAGGATTCTTTGTTCAGAACGCAGGCACTTATTTCATCTTCTTTCAAAGGTACTTTCGTTATCCAAGGGCAGCCATTTACGGTGGAGCGCACGGGCTCGGATCCTTCAAAAATTTTTGTCTTCGAAGGGAGCGATCCCCGCTTACTAACAAAGACCGAGAAGGCAAGTGGCCGCACCTATGTTTCTAACGCGCATTGGCGCAGTTATCTTGGCCATACGTTTTTCAACCTTCCTATGATCGCGGGTTCATCAAGTTTTGACGAACCGGGAGCGCCTCTTCGTTTCGTTCTATGTTTTCTTATTTCGCTCGAAGAAGAAATTTCCGGCGCATTTCTCGGACCAGAACGACAATCCGAAAAACAACAACGTGGCGACTGGCAGGTTCAGCTTTCTTATCTTTTGTCACTAAACTGGGAAATCCCTTTGGAATTCCAAAACGTACGGGACCGCGAAGGGACGCTTGATGAACTCAAGAGAGCGGCCAAGTTAGGAACATTTGGAGACATCGTCGGCACGGTGGCCGAATTGCGTCCTCAAGTGACAATTGCAGAAGTCCAAGCGCAAAAGCTTCGGGAGCAACTTTCTAACTTTGAAGTGTTGGACTCGTATAAGGATTTTTCGCGACGCGCCGCCCGCGCAAAGACAGAAATGCAATCTTTGGCGAGAGAAGCTGTCGTATTAAACGAAACACTAGAGCACTTACAACAGGCGTTAGCGGATGAAAAACCGCCGAGCCGAACGGATCTAGACCGGCTTTATGCCTCGGTGGGTGTGGAATTGCCAGGAGTGGCATTACGTAGATTGAGTGAGGTAAGCGAGTTCTACTCATCGCTGATTGAAAATAGGCGCGGGCATTTGAAGCAAGAGATAGATGACATAGTGCGGTCTATAACCGCCGGCGAACGGCGCATTGCCGCACTAGATAGTGAGCGCCGACAAATACTAGTTTCTCTGGAAGGCAGAGGCGCATTGGAAGACTTTATGGCCATGCAGCGCGAATTGGCTACAGTAGAAAGCCAAGCAGCGTCACTTCGGGAACGCTTTAAAACCGCGGAATTGCTCGAAGGAAAGTCAACTCAACTTGACCTTGACCGCGTAAATTTAAAGCGCAGGCTCCAAGAAGATTATCAAGAGCGTAAAGAAAAACTAGACGAGGCGATCATTCTCGTTGCTGATACGATCAGTAGCCTCTACGAAGATAGAGCCGGGCGCTTCGTGGTTGAGGCCACCGAAAACGGCCCCGATTTCCACATATCTATCGAGGGCGACCGCGGTGGCGGAATTTCAAAGATGGAAATCTTTTGTCTCGATCTCACCTTATTTAAATTGACCGCTAAAAATTTTGGTGGCCCCCATTTTCTGATCCACGACAGCCATATGTTCGATGGGGTCGATGAACGGCAGATTGCCATTGCTCTTAGTCTCGGGCAAAAAGCTGCGAACGAGACTAAATCCCAATATATAGTGACAATGAATTCAGATATTTTTGATCGGTTACCGCTTACAGAAGCGGTCGACAGAACTAAGGCTGTCGTACCTACTCGCCTCTCGGATGAAGCAGATACAGGCGGAATATTTGGTTTCAGGTTCGGATAATGAGCTGACAGACCGAGCTTTTAATTTCCGACTTACACACTAATCCGTCGTCGTTATCGTGCGACAAATCCGTGTGACCGGCGGATTCATGTCCGCCTGCCTCAAAACCTCACCACCGCATCCACCGGCACGATCATCTTGCCAATCGGCCAGAGCGCGATGCCCGCAAGTTTCAAATGCGCCCAGGCGAAGGGAATGCCGATCAAGGTGACGGCGAGAAGAACCGCGGTGATGAGATGCCCCAGCGCCAGCCACCAGCCGGCGAGCACCAGCCAGATGATATTGCCCAGCATGCCGAGCGGCCCGGTGCCGATGTCTTCGGCGCCCGTTACTTGCTCGCGCGGCACGGCCTTCTGGCCGAACGGCAGCAGCGTATAGAGTGCGATATTGAAGGCCGCCCGCGTCCACGGCAGGCCGATGATCGTGATCGCCATGATGATGCCGGCAATGCACCACGCGACGGCCATATGAAGGCCGCCGCACACGATCCACAGGACGTTCAGCAACAGGGATACGACTGGCATTGACGATCTACCGTGAGAGGCCGCTCACGCTTCCAAGGGAAGCGTCGTCACGACAGATATAGGTTCTCGGAGCGACCAGCGCCAAGGGCTTCAGCCAACAAGGGCTACCAGTGCCAAGAACCGCCAACGCCAAAATCTACCAACGCCAAGAGCGGCGTTGCGGAAACGCTCCGCTCGCAAACCGCAAAATCAGCAACAGCAGCACGGCGCCGATCGTCGCGACGATGATCGAAGAAACAATGCCGCTGGCGATATGAATGCCCAGCTGCGGCAACAGCCAGCTGCCGAGCAGCGCGCCCACGATGCCGACGGCAATATCGCCGATGAGGCCAAATCCGCCGCCCTCGACAATCCTGCCCGCGAGCCAGCCCGCGACAAGGCCGACCAGCAGGATGACAAGAAGACTTTCTCCGGTGATGCGCATGGCATTACCCCTGTCGTTGCATCGCACACTCAATCATCGCGTGCGGTGTCTCCTGTCGGACAATAGAGATTGGAACCATTGGTTCCATCCGGTAGCGTTCGTTCTGGAAACTTGCCGCGAAAACAGGGATGCTTGCCGGCGGGGAGAGCCAACGATACGGGGGGATTCAATGACAAAAACACAATGGGTTGCAGCAAGGATTGGGATTGCGGCAAGGATCGCGATCTGGCTTCTGATGCTCGCCGGGCTGACGGGCGCGCAGGCGCAGGACTACCCGGCGAGAACGGTGACCATCATCGTGCCGTTCGCAGCCGGCGGGCCGGCCGACATTACCGGCCGCATCGCGGCAGACATCCTCTCCCGTCACCTCGGCCAGAATTTCGTGGTCGAGAATGTCGGCGGCGCCGGCGGCACGCTCGGGTCGCTGCGCGCCGCGAAGGCTGCGCCCGACGGCTACACCCTCATATCCGGCCACATGGGCACGCACGCCGCGGCGCAGTTCTTCTATCCGAACCTCGGCTACGACCCCGAGAAGGATTTCGAGCCGGTCGGGCTGATCGCCGAACAGCCGGAATTGCTCGCGGTGCGCAAGGACATCCCCGCCAACAATCTCAAGGAGTTCGTCGCCTGCGCCAAGGCCAACGAGAGCAAGCTGAACATGGGGCACGCGGGCGTCGGCTCGGTGTCCTATGTCGGCTGCCTGCTGCTCAATTCGGCCATCGGCATCAAGCCGACGATGGTGCCGTTCACCGGCACCGCGCCGGTCATGAACGCGATCCTCGCCGGGAATATCGACTACGATTGCGATCCGATCCTCGGGCCGCTGTCGCACGTGCGCGCCGGCACCGTGAAGGCGCTGGCGATCGCCGCAAAGAAACGCAGCCCGCTGCTGCCAGACGTGCCGACATCGTACGAGCAGGGACTGCCGCAATTCGACTGCGCGCCGTTCTATGCGCTGTTCGCGCCGAAAGGCACGCCGAAGGCGATCGTCGACAAGCTCGCCGACGCGCTCAACAAGGGTCTCAGCGAGCCGGCCGTGCAGAAGCGGCTTGGCGATCTCGGCGCCGAAATCGCGGAGCCGGACCGGCGCGGGCCGAAAGCCCTGGGCGAACTCGTGCACAGCGAAGTCGCGCGGCTGGGGCCGATCCTGAAAGCCGCAGCGGCGAAATAGACAGCTGTCGTCGTGGTGGATTCGTTCGTGGCGGGGGTGTGAGGGCCCCCTCCTCTTTCGCCATTTCAAAAACGGCGCCTGAAAAAAAATCAAACGGACAGCGGTGCTGATTGATCCAGGTCAAGGAGCCATCGGCGGTTTCCGGTATTTTGAAACCGGCATTGAAGGGGCTTGTTGCTGAGGAGCTTCGAAGATCTCTTCAGTGCGCAAAGCGCGGGGACGCTCTCGAACGCGTATTGTCCTCCCCTTGTGGCAATTGCTTGAGGGCGTCTCCCGCTTTTCCGCCAATTCATCGCGAACGGCGGGAGGGAAAAATGCGCTCCACATCAGGCCGGGCATTCATCGCCTGCGCAATTTTGGCCGGCAGCGCCACAATCGCACAAGCGCAACAGAGTGGTCCCCCGGCGCAGCTTGTCGACATAGGAAAACAGGAATACGCGACGCATTGCGCCGTTTGTCATGGCGTGAGCGGCAAGGGCGATGGAGTGTATGCCGATCTGCTCAAATCGGGCACCGTCGTGCCCAACCTCACCGAGCTTTCCAAAAAGAACGATCGCATATTTCCGTACATGCTCGTCTATCAAACCATTGACGGCACGCAGGACGTGAAAGCGCACGGAACGAAACAGATGCCCATTTGGGGCAATCGCTACAGGATCGAGGCCGGACAGGGCTTCTACGACGCCTATAGCGACGCCTATGTGCACGCGCGTATCCTCGCGTTGACCGAGTACATCTACCGCATTCAGGCAAAGTAAAGTTGTGGCCACCGGTGTGCCAGTTGCCCTGAGGGCCTGGTTGTTGATCAGCCGCGGGCAATGCAGGCCATGTCGATGAACGCACGTCCGCTTGAAAAATCGATCAGCACGGGTCTTGCGCTGTTAGCCTTGGCCTTGGGAATGCTCATCGGCGCTCCGTCATTGCAAGCCCGGATGCACTGCGTGGCCGGCAGTCAAACCATCAGCGGCCTGGCCGAACAACGAAGCAGGATTCCTGCCGCCCTGGCGCATTACAGGTACGACATCGTTCCCTGCGACGAAGACGACCGCGATCGCCCGGCCAGCGACAGCAAAGCCGGCGTCGAACCGGCGAAGGACGTCGCCTCTATGGTCGCCTGGATAGGCGAAAAGGCTGCCTGGGCCGTCCGCGAGGCCCCGCCAATACGCTTTGTCCCTTACGCCGACCTGGTGAAGATATTCGCCGGCGGGAAGCCGACGGATTTTCATGTCGAAGGGCTCTACTCCGACGAAGATCACACCATCTATCTATCGGATCGGTGGCACGCCGATGATCTTCACGACCGCAGCGTATTGCTGCACGAGCTCGTCCACCATCTGCAATATCTCAATCACATGAAAGCGACCTGCGTATCCGAATATGAATGGCAAGCCGTCGAGCTGCAGGTGGCGTGGCTTCGCGAACAAGGCGTGGAGGATCCGCTCAGCCTGATGGGTATCAGCAGGCTCTTCCTGTTCATGCTTCGGCAATGTGAATAACGCCGCGTCAGGCGATCAGGCCTCCCAGAACCACTTGCTGGTTTCTGCTTTGGCATCAGCGTTGCTGCACATGAAATCGGCGAGATCGCGGTCGCTGAGTGTTCTGAGCTCGTTGCGTTCGCGGATTCGGCGCCACCATCTGGACACGCACTGCAGGTGGAGCGGGTTTGCCGCCACGGTGTACCGGTGCACCTCGAAAGTCCGAGTGGGGGCGGCGAAATTGGCGGCGGTGACACGCGCAGTCATGGGCACCTCCTGAAAAATGAGGCCCATCCATGCCATCCGCGCATCGCGAAGTCCTTGCGGGACGCCCGATTTACCGCTGATTTTGCCCCGATTTATCCCCTAGAATGCCGATCAAGGTCTGTTCCAGGGGGTCCGGTGATCTACTCGTTCGATGACTATTCCCTCGACGTCGACCGCCAGGAATTGCGGCGCGGCGTCGAACTGGTCGATGTCGAGCCGCAGGTTTTCGACCTTCTTCAATATGTCATCCGTCATCGCGAACGGGTGGTCAGCAAAGACGATCTGATTGAGCATGTCTGGCATGGTCGCATCGTCTCGGATTCCACGCTCACGAGCCGGATTACTGCGGCGCGGAATGCCATTGGCGACGATGGTGAACGTCAGCGACTGATCCGCACGATTGCCCGCAAGGGTATTCGTTTCGTGGGTGAGGTCCGCGGCGACGAAAGCCCGCCTATCGCCGGCAGTGCCGCAAGCACAGTGCCCAGACTGCCGGACAAGCCATCGATTGCCGTCTTGCCATTTCAAAATATGAGCGACGATCCCGCCCAGGAGTATTTCGCCGACGGGATGGCGGAAGAAATACTTACGGCGCTTTCTTACTGCAACTCGCTGTTTGTCATCGCGCGGAACTCCTCCTTTGCCTACAAAGGCAGGGCAATCGACGTACGACAGGTCGGACGCGAACTCGGCGTGCGCTACGTACTCGAAGGAAGCGTCCGGCGCTCGGGTGATCTGGTTCGATTTACGGCGCAGCTGGTCGATGCGACTTCGGGGGTCCAAATCTGGGCAGACCGTTTCGACGGGGGAATCAGCGACGTATTCAAACTACAGGACCGCATCGCAGAAAGTGTTGTTGCCGCGATTGAACCGAACGTTCAGCTCGCGGAAATCGAGCGGATGAAGCACAAGTCTGTAGCCAATCTTGACGCGTATGATCTGCTTCTGCGTGCCCAACAGCTCGAATATGAATTTACACGGCAAAGCTTCGACGCAGCGCTTCGCTGTGTGGAGCAAGCGCTCGCGCTCGATCCTGACTATGCTCAAGCAATGGCCTTGGCAGCCTATTGTTACGCAGAGCGGAGCCAGCAAGACTGGCTGGAAGATCGCAAGCGAGAGACTGCCGAAGGCATTCGTCTGGCCGCACGCGCGGTCGAGCTTGTAAAGAACGACGCCAATGTCTTGTGGATGGCCGCCTATGCAGCGCGGCAACTGTCGATGGATGCACAATTGGCAAAAGAGCTCGCCAATCGTTCGCTGCAACTCAATCCCAATTCGGCGATCGCATTGGCAATGACGGGCTGGATTGAAGCAATCATGGGAGAGCCGGCCAAAGCACTGGAGCACCTTCACCGTGCCGACCGGCTGAGCCCGCGCGATCCGAGGACGTGGTTCATCAATACAGGATTGGGGATAGCGAATTTCAATGCAGGTCGGTACGACGAGTCCATTATTTGGACGCAAAAAGCATTAGCGCAAAACCCGCGCTCAGCCGTTGCACTTCGGATTCTCGCGGCAAGCCTGGCATGTTTGGGGCAGAAGGATCGTGCGCGCGAGGCTATTCGAGAATTGCTCAAAATAGAGCCACATCTCACGATCTCCAACCTGATGCCGCGAATGCGGATGCTCCACGAAAGCGTCTGGTTGAAGTTCTCGCAAGCCTTGCGCCAGGCAGGGCTACCCGAATAATTCGGCGCCCACGAGGGCTCACCTCGCCCGCTCAACCGTAGCGTGCGGCATTTGCTTCGGGCCAAAAGCCGCCTTAAAGATACGGTCAAATCCAAGTCGAAACCGAAGACCTGCCTTTTGCCGATGCGGGACCCGCGGCCCATTCATTGCCTGTTCAGGCGCAATCAGCTGATATGAAATAGACCGCGATTGCGCATGCTTTGGCAAAATAAACCAGCTGCTTCAAACGGGACGACGCCGCAACTCGGCACGTCCGCGTTCACTGCCGCACAAATCTGGATTCTGTTTGCGGCGCTGACATTGCTCATTTCGATACCGGTCTGGACGCATCCGCTGCCGCCGCTCTCGGATTACGTCAATCACCTCGCGCGCATGCAGGTGATCGCGCAACTGCCCAAAAACCCGCAGCTCGCGACATTCTACGACATCAACTGGCAGGTCATTCCCAACCTGACGATGGACTTCATCGTGCCGCCGCTGGCGCGAATCATGAATGTCTATCTCGCCGGTCAGGCTTACCTCGTTACGATGTTCGCCCTCATCATTTCAGGCACACTCGTATTGAACCGCGTCTTGATCGGCCGCTTCACCCTCCTGCCGTTGTTCGCCATCCCCCTGCTCTACAATTATATTTTTCTCATCGGGTTGATGAATTACATCTTCGGAATCGGCGTCGCGTTGTGGGCGCTGGCCGGCTGGGTCGCTGTGCGCGAGCGCATCTGGCCGATACGATTTGCATTGTCCACGGCCTGCATCGTCGTCCTGTTCTTTTGCCATCTCTCGGCGCTCGGTATTTACGGCGTTGGCCTGCTCTCATTCGAGATCTGGCGGCTCTGGGACCGGCGGGCGGAACCCTGGCCTCTCCGGATCATCGAGTTCTGTCTCAGCGGCCTGCCATTTCTCGCGGTTATTCCGCTGCTTTATGCCAGCCCGACGATGGATCTTGTCGGCTCCATGTCGTGGGATCAGCGCGGCAAGACCGACGGATTGTTCTACGTCATCACCGACTATTCCGACATTGCCGCGTTTGCACTGCTGGCGATCATGGTCGCCAGCGCGGTTTGGGCGACGCGGCATCGCGCCCTGCGGTTTCATTCACTTGCGGTGGTGCTGATCGTCGTCGGCGCCGCCGTCTATCTGGCGCTGCCGCGCGTGATGTTCGACACCTACATGGCCGATCAACGCGTGCCGCTTGGCGTTGTCTACATGCTTTTTGCGTGCGGCGATCTTGAAGTCCGACGCCGGACGGTCAGGCGCGGAGCGCTCATCATCCTCATCGTCCTGATCGGCGGGCGCATGCTCGAGATCGACTACAACTGGTCGCAGCTGTCGGACTCGACCAGTGAATTCCGGTCTTCGGTGCGCCGGATCGCGCCCGGCTCAAAGGTTTTCGTCGCATACGCCAATGCGGCCGCCGGTGAGGACGTGCGCGACCTCGGCCTCGTCCATGCAGCCTGCATCGCGACCATCGAACGTTCGTCGCTGGTCACGACCTTGTTCACCGTGCAGGGCAAGCAAATCGTGCATGTCCGGCCCGACTATCGCGAGTTCGCCGACCTGCGCGACGGGACGCCGCCCTCGACCGCGCAGCTCATCCTTGCCGCCGAACATCCGTTGCCGGGCACGCCCGCGTTCTGGCTGAACTGGACGAAGTTCGATTATCTCTACATCCTCTTTACCGAGGACGACGCGCCCAACCCGGATCCTTCGCGATTGCGCCTTGTGGCGGACGGCGACCGTTTCCAGCTTTACCAGATCAACAAGCCGCAGCGGACGTCGCGAACCGACGACGGCGTCAAAAGGTAATGCCGCCTTTAGCGGCTGGTGATCGGCTCACCGTTGGCTGCGTTGATGTTTGCGCTGATGACCTTGCCGGAACCGGACAGCATCGTCACGACGTAGTCCAGGCCGCCGTTGCGGCGGCACAGGCGAACGCGCACGACTTCGCCGCGCTGACCGCGTTCGCGGAGTATTTTTATGGCCTGGGCGAGCGGGATCACCTGGTGCGCGGCGACCGCCGCGGCCTGTTCGGCCCTATCAAGGCAGGCGCGCTGGCCGGCCGCAAAAGCGGGCGCAGCCCATGCAGCGTAGATGCCGAGCAGCAAGACAATCCGGCAAACTGGCATAGAACAGCTCGCTGAATTCGAAACAACTTGGCGCGTTATTTTAGTTTGCCGGCTTTTCGAGCGGATATTGCTCGCTCTCGTAGAGCGACTGAATTTCCTGATGATTGAGACGCCGTTCGTCAATCTCGATGCATGCTCCAAGCAACAACGGCTCCGGAAGCTCCTCGACCGCAAAACGAATGGCGTCGGCTGCCGTTTCGAAACGGCGATAGCCGGACTTCCTTGCGCAGTTGCGATTGCGCCCCGGATACAACTCAGCCGGTGCATTATAATCGAATGTGGACACGTTACCCTCCGGACCATTCGCCCATGCGAATACCTTGAAACAACCCTCTATATGTGGGGTTGCGAAGGGGTGTTTTACAGGGCCGGGCAGCGCCTTGTTTCGATTGAAATCGGGCTCGAAAGGACACCCGCTTCCGCAATCCTAGGAAAGCCAGGTCACCTTGCCGGTGGTAATGTCGTGCATCGCGGCCGCGATCTTCAGTTGTCGGGCGTCGACCAGCGCCTTGATGATCGAACTCCGCCTGGTCAGGCTCGCCGCCGTCAGGCGTGCGCTCGCCACCGCGACCTTTTGAACCAATGCGTCGTTATGGGAGTCACGGTGGCCGTCGGCCCTGGTCAAAGTCGCCAGCGCCGGCTGAAAATTCCTGAGCAAGGCCGTGATATTGCCGAGCTTGACGTCATCGACCGCGCTTTTAATCGCGCCGCAGAAATTGTGCCCCAGGACGACGATCGCTTTCGCGCCCGCAACCCTGGTCGAATATTCGAGGCTGCCGATAATATCCGTGTTGACGATGGCGCCGGCCACGCGCGCGCAGAATACGTCGCCGATCCGTTGATCGAAGACCAGTTCGGGCGGAACGCGGGAATCGATGCAGCCGACAATGGCGGCGAAGGGCGACTGGCTGCTGGCGGTCTGCTTCACCTGCGCCATCAGATCGCAATTGATGGACTTGCCCGCAGTGAACCGCGCGTTGCCGGCCTTGAGGAGCGCGATCGCGTCGTCAGGCGCGGTCGATTTCTGACGCTCGGGCGTGAAAACCGCGCATTCAGGCGATTGCGCGCGAGCGGCGGTTGCGGCAAACGGAAGCGCTCCGGCGAGACATCCGCAAAAGAGCCGACGTGTGAGCATTGCTTCCCTCCCCCCGCCGATTCGTCACAGGTCCGCATTGTGCCACAAGCGGGCATCACGCCAATATCGCGAACAGCCATGGAATAGCGAACGGAGGCAGCCCTATCTAAAGGCGACGCCAATTCGCTTTTCGCTGCGCCATACGACATGGCATGGGTGCGGAATGTGATCGTCGCCGGTCACCAGTTCGAAGTCGTCGGGAATCCCGAGCGGGCTCACAACGTCGAGACATGCACCGGCGCCCGATTGATTTCGAACCGTACAGTCAATGGCTGCGGAACGATTGATGGAAATCGTGCCGGCCTTCAGGACGCGACGGCGCTGACTTTTCCTGTGTTCGTTCATGGCAAAAACTCCACGCTTTGCCAATCTGGGGGCGAGATTCCTAACAACGAGGAAATTCAGAACTAAGGACAAATACGTAGTTTCAGAACGCGCTCATGCCCGCTTCGGGTGATGAGCGGATATGCAAAGCAGTCAACGCGGTATCCGCTTTGCCCGCGAAAGCGGACATTAGCGGGCGCAGTCAGTCAAAATGTCCACCAAGCGCCGAAAGCGGACTTGTGATCACTTCGCGGGCGCGATGTTCTGATTCACACGGAACAGGTTGGTGGGGTCGTAGCGCTTCTTGATCCTGGCCAGACGATTGTAGTTCTTTCCGTATGTCGCGCGGACCCTGTCCTCACCTTCATCCATCATGAAATTGACGTAAGCGCCCCCTGCCGAATAGGGATGCAACGCATCCCAATAGTCCCTTGCCCATTGGGAAATTTTTTCTTTGTTCGCGGGGTCTGGATCGACACCAACTATAACTCCCGCCCATGTAGCATCGCGGTACGACCATGGTGTTGCGTTGTTCCTGACAGCGGCTGCTTTGCCGTTGACCGGATAAAGGTGCATCGTCGATTGCATGGTCGGCAGCATTGCGCCGTGTTTTACGTGTAGCGCAATTGCTTCATCACTTAGCCGGCGTACAAAATCAGCCTTCCAGTACCATTGATGCCCCGGCGGATAGAGCGCATCAAACATGCTTTGCAGCGCCGGGTGCGGAATGGGGCCGACAAAATCGAGCGCTGGTGTCTTGAATTTCCGGATCGGCTTGAACACGCGCTCCGCCTGCTTAAGCGGCCCGGTATAACACCACACGACGCCACACATTTTTTTGTTGTGCAGGTGTTCGGGGAACGGTGGACCCGGCGGCACAGTAAGAAAAGCAAAAAATCCGTTCAGGGCATTGGGTGCCTTGGCTATAACGCCGCGATACCAACGCAAGATTTCCGTCGCGTCTTCCATCGGCCAGAGCATTGGCCCCGCATAGTTTGTGTGAATGGGATGAGCTTTGAAGAGAAAAGATGTGACGATACCGAAGTTGCCGCCGCCCCCACGCACTGCCCAGAAGAGATCGGAATTCTCATTCGCGCTTGCCGTGACAAAGCGCCCATCGGCGAGAACCATGTCGACAGCCAGAAGATTATCAATGGTGAGGCCACATTGCCGCGTCAGATGGCCGATCCCCCCGCCAAGCGTCAGGCCGCCAACGCCGGTCGTCGAGATAATGCCTGCCGGAACCGCAAGACCGAATGCGTGCGCCGCATGGTCTACATCTCCCCACAGCGCTCCACCTCCTGCCAGCACGGTGCGCTTCTTCGGGTCTACGCGGACATATTTCATCGGTGAGAGGTCGATAACGAGACCATCGTCACAAACCCCCGAGCCAGCCGCATTGTGGCCACCGCCGCGAACAGATACGGGGAGCTTATGCTCACGGCTGAATTTTACAGCGGCAATGACATCTGCAACGTCAGCGCAACGCACAATCAGACGCGGCTTCCGGTCGATCATGGCGTTGTAGACTTTTCTTGCCGCGTCGTACCCCGCGTCGCCTGGCTCGATGAGTTCTCCGCGCAATCCGGATTTGAGAGCAGCAATTGCCGTTGCACCCAGCATGACGTCCTCCCTTTGGAGATTCCATCAGCGACCGAATATTTGTCGCTTTGTGAAAGATGCCGAGGTTAGGAATTACCCGCCCACGGAAATAGCAGTGCTGTTTACCTAATCATTGGCGCGATGTCGGGCCAATCGGCCGATCAGATTCCCCTGCGGTCAGACCGCAGCGCCATCCTGGACATCGCCGGGCGGCCGTCCAGAATGGCGCAGGATCACCTCACTGAATCAGCCGATCTTGCAGGTGCCGTCCTTAGGCGGGGCGATGGTTTCCATGTCCACGTTGGGCTCAGGCACGGTACCGAGCGCATCGTAGATGTCCCATTGATCCTTCATCTTTGCTGGTTCCTTCGCCCGCACCGCGTACATCTCCATGACCATCTGGTTGTCGTACGGGCGGAAATAGGCCTCGCGCGCCTTCATCACGTCGAACTTCGCACCCTTGCGGAGATGCTCGGCAAGCTTCTGCGGATCTGCCAATTTTATTTCGTTCATCGACTGCGCGACGATCTTGAGCGAGTTGTAATCGCCCCACGACTGGTTGTCGGGCAGCTTGCCGTATTTCTTCTGGAACGCGTCGACGTATTTTTTGGAGCTCGGCGTATCGACGAGGTGATGCCATACGAGCGGCCAGATGCCGGAGAAGTTACCCTTGCCCGCACCCCAGGCGACGACCGTGTCGAAACCAAAGCCGGCGACGGGAAATTTCAGCCCGTATTCAGAATATTGCTTGAGAAAATTTGTAATCTGATTGCCGGCGAGGTTGGAGATCACGAGGTCGGGCTGGGCCTGCCTGATTTTCAAGAGATAGGGGCTAAAGTCATTGACGTCGGTCGCCACCAGCTCATCGGCGGCGAATTGGCCGCCGTTCGCCTCCATGAATTTCTTGGCGACGCGCAGAAGGTCATGACCGAAAGCGTAGTCCGCCGTCAGCGAGAACCATTTCTTGCCCTTCACCATGTTCTCGCGGAGCAGATATTGCCCGACCGCCATCACATACATCGAATTGGCGCCTTCGATGTGGAACATGTAGGGATTGCAGCTCGCGCCGCGCAGCGCATCTGAATTGCAGCCTGTGTTGATGAATACCGTCTTCATCCGGTTGGCCACCTGGCCTATTGCAAGGCCGGAGGCCGACGAGATCTCGCCAATAATCATGACGACCCGGTCGCGCTCGATGAGGCGCTCGGCCTTGGCGGCGGCCGTTTGCGGGTTGATCGAATCCTCCATCACCAATTCGATTTTGCGGCCCAGCACGCCGCCGGACGCGTTGACCTCTTCTGCCGCAAGCTTGATTCCCATGACGGCATACTCGCCCAGCGGTCCAAGGAATCCGGTGAGCGGCGTCAGATGCCCGATGCGGATGGCATCGGCCTGCGCCTTGACGATCGCCGGCGCGCCAATTCCGGCCAGCAGAGCAGAGCCGGCTGCTGTCTTGATCAGGCTTCGGCGAGATAGTCCGGCATTCATGACAATTCCCTCCCTTTGAAACTTGTTGGCCGCCCCGATGCTCTGGCGCCGTACCGCGTCCAGCCGCAGTGCGGCTTCCTGAAGCGCGGGAACGATAGCATATCTCTTGCCATAATGACGGCACAGCCGTGCGACACCATGCCGGTGCATCATTGCGGCTCGCTGGCATGATAAATGATCGAGAGTGCGACGTGGCCGTCGTCGGCGGTGGGCCCGCCGGTTCCACCATTGCAGCTCTGCTCGCGCAAAAACATCGACATGTTGTCGTGTTTGAGAAGGAGCGCTTCCCGCGCTTTCACATTGGCGAGTCGTTGCTGCCTCTCAACGTGCCGCTATTCGAACGCCTGGGCGTGGCCGACGATGTGCGGCGCATCGGCGTGCACAAGCCTGGGGCGGAGCTGATCTCCGACGAGCACGGCGTAGCCACAACTTTCCGTTTCGCCGACAATCCCTACCTGAGCGTCGGCTACAGCTATCAGGTGAGGCGCTCCGATTTCGACAAGCTGCTGCTTGAAAACAGCCGCCGGCTCGGCGCGGAGGTGCTGGAAGGCACCCGGGTCACCGACGTTACAACTGACGGGCAGCGCCGGCCTTGCGTCACGGCGATCGGCCCGGATGGCATTCCAGTTCAATGGACTGCCCGCTTTCTCGTTGACGCCTCCGGGCGGGACACACTGCTCGCTGGCCGGCTCAAACTCAAGCGCATCGACAAGTGCAACAACACCGCAGCCGTATTCGGGCATTTCCGAAACGTTCCGCGCCTGGCTGGCGACAAAGCAGGAATGATTGCCGTCCATCTGTTTGAGCATGGATGGTTCTGGATGATCCCGTTGCCTGACGACGTCGTGAGTGTCGGCGTCGTCGGAAAGCAAGAATTCTTCAAAGCCAGAAAAGCCGACATCGACGCGCTGTTTGCGGATGCCGTCGCCGCCTGCCCCAGCCTGGCCAGTCAAATGGCGAATGCCGAGCCGTTAGGCCCTTTGGTCGCATGCGCAGACTATTCTTATGACGCTCGATATTTCGTCGGCGAAAACCACATCCTCGTCGGCGATGCGGCGGCCTTTATTGATCCGTTATTTTCGAGCGGCGTCATGATGGCAATGAGCAGCGCGGAATTCGGGGCGACGGTGGTCGATGCTTTTCTTGATGGGATGGAATCATGCGCGCACCTGGCCCGCGACTATGAACGCAAGATACGGCTCAGCCTTGATTCTCTTTCCTGGCTTATCTACCGGATAAACAACCCGATCCTGCGCGACCTTCTCATGTCCTCGTTCGATCTATTCAACACACGCCAGCAGTTGATCACGATACTGGCGGGTGATTTCTACGAACGACACTCCATCCTGTCGCCGCTGCGGCGCGTGCAGCTTGCTTATGGCTGCCTCGTCCTTCTTTCGAAGTTCGGCTTCCGCCTTGGGCCCGAAGGGATTGCCCGCCGCGCCTAGCCCGCGGTCAAAACTGCAGTCGAGCGGCCTTGCGCCAACACAAAAGCCCCCGCCGACGCGGGGGCTTTCGCTCCGATCAGTAATAATCGCAGACCCAGATCCGGCGGGCGCCCCACGGCGTAGATACCCAGCGCCAGCAATCGTTGCCGTAGTAACCGTACCCGCCGATCCACGGCCCTCCGGCGAAGAAGAAGCGATGGTGGCGATGCGCAAACCTGCCGTGGTGGAATGCGCCGTGGCTAAAACCAGCCGTATGACCGGCCCATCCGCCCATGCGGCCGCCGGCAAAGGCGGCACTGGCGTGACCGACATGACCACCCCAGCCGCCACCCATGTGGCCGCCGATGTGGCCGCCTCCGCCATGACCACCTCCACCATGGCCATGCGCAAGAGCAAGCGAGGGCAGCAACGAAACCGCCAAGGCAAGAAGAAGCCTACGCATATGACCCTCCTCTGTGTTGACTGAACAAAAAACACCGCAGCCAGGCCGAACCCTGCGAAGCCGTCACGAAGTATTGATCGCGCCGAGGCAAATTTACCCGGCGTTTATTCGCGACGTAGAAAGGCCCCACACCGTCGTGTCTGCAAATGACCCAAAGCTGACATTGGCCGATATTCGCGGATGTCACTTTTCCCGCGACGGGAAAAATGCGGTTGCCGGACGGAGACCGCGGTGCATCCGCTCTACGCGATTTCATCGAATTCAACGAAACCACCGTGTATCCCCCGGCGTTAGGAACACTGGGAACTCCCGTGCGCATCCGAATCCAGTCCGTTTCTACGGAGAAAGGAGAATGCGATGGCTCACGTGCTGACCTTCATGACAAACCCCGACAGTTGGAAAAGCTGGACAACTCCAGACAGCTGGAAAAGCTGGAAAAAACTGCCTTACGAAGGAATCGTAAAGCGGGATTGGGTCGCGACCGGGCGGATCGATTTCGCAACGCGCCTACTGGGGAACACCGCGGACGCCGAACAGCCGAGTGAATTCAAGCTGCTCGTCGAAGAGCGCCGGATTGTGGAGAGCATCGCCGGAAACGAAAATCTCGAGATCCAATGGCGACTCGCGACGCTGAAAGAAGCAAAAGCGGTCGTAACGCAATACCACAAGTACCTGTCGGAAAATTCGCTCATCAAACCGATCTTCGACGAGACCTTTTCATTGCCTCCACCAAAAAGGAGTCAGGGGAGCTCTTCGGCCTAGCGTCCAGCGCTTCTTGAATGCAGGCAGCAGACTGACACCGGCCGGTCAGTGATGGATCCTGTGAGGAATCCATTGGCGCACATAGGAAACGAAGTCGCCTTCAGACGCGACTCGTCTGCCGACCGTACGCCGCTCCTTGCCCGCCTCGACCTGGGCTCTGAGGGAAATGGCCTCGACCTTCAGCGCGTCGCGCTGGATCTTGAGCCGATTGATGACATCGCCTTTCATGCCCAATTCGACAAGCTGACGTGCGGCCTTGTTCTTGACCTGCTCGAGATTCATCTCGAGACGGCGAATTGACATCGCGAAATCCGCACGCAGCAGATCCTTATCGGCCTCGATCTCCGCAATCGATTGCGGAAGAGCGGCTTCCAGCCGCCGTGTGGTCAGACGCACCGCGCGGCCGTGAACGAGGGGCACTACGGCCAGGCCGATGAGGCCGCCGAACAGAAAACCGATCCCCATGTACATGATCGATTCGATCATTTGACCGAAACCGTTAACTCACTCATTTGGTTCCGCCGCGACCCTGCGAACTGTAGGATCACACTTGCTCAATGAGTGCGGGTCGCGATTGGCCGTCCGGCGCTTCAGCACGCGCCGAGCGTCGCCAATGCATCCCCGAAACTCGGCCCGCTAGAGCGGCGGTCCGAGTCCGGGGAGAGAAAACAAGAAGAGAAACAAGATGTCGGACGTGCACTCTGCTTAATTACAGACGCGCCAGCACCGATAGGGATTGCAAACGCGGTGCGTGCCGCGGCCGCCACATGGCGCCGGTCCCGGGACAACCACCACCGGACCTCCGCCGTAATAGACGCCGCCATAGTAGCCGTTGCGGCGGCACCCGCCGTGGGGGCCGCGATGCCAGCCGGCCCCGCAGCCGCCGGCGACAGGAATGGCTATTCCGGACTGCACCCCATCGAGTGGCGCAGCCGGCATAGCCTGGGCGCTGACGGCGCCAGCGACACCAATACCGAGGATCAATGCAAGGGAAAAAAGTCTGATCATTTTTCCTCCTAGGGTTCGTTCTGGGTTTTGCGCCCCTGAGCGCATCCTACCGGAATTCGAGTAGCCGGTTATGAATAAATTATTCGTAACTATTCGATGCACTTTCCCAGAGCCGCCAATGAGTCGGCCGAATGGGTACAATGATTTCTAGAAATTGCGCATTGCCGCATTGATCCAGCTCACGAGCATGGCGGTGTCGCGAAAGACCTTCGACGGATTGCCCTGTTTCGAAGTTGTTTTGATCAATTGCAATCATGCTAGGGTCGACTCTTTATCGCAATGCTGCGGGAGACGCGCATGGCAATCAAAGTCGCCGTAGTCCAGGCGCCCCCAACCTTACTCGACCGCACGGCAACAATTTCGCGCATGCTGCAGCATATGGCCGAAGTTGCGGCAGCCGGGGCCACGCTTGTCGTCTTCCCCGAAGCCTATATTCCCGGATACCCAACGTGGATCTGGCGGCTCAAACCTGGTGGTGACATGGCGCTCGCCGGCGACATCCACGCGCGGCTGCGGGAACAGGCAGTCGACATTGCGCGCGGGGACCTGAAACCGCTGACCGAGGCTTCGGCAAAACTTGGCCTCACGACGGTCTGCGGACTGCACGAAATCAACTCGCAGTTCAGCGGCACGACACTCTTTAATAGCGTGGCCGTCATTGGGCCTGACGGCCTCATTCTCAATTGTCACCGCAAACTCTTGCCCACCAATCCGGAGCGCATGGTGTGGGGACGCGGCGACGCGCGCGCCCTTCGTGTCGTCGACACGCCGGCCGGGCGTATTGGATGCCTGATCTGCTGGGAAAATTATATGCCGCTCGCGCGCTACGCCTTGTATGCGCAGAACCTGGAAATTCTTGTCGCGCCAACGTGGGACTGCGGGGAGGAATGGATCGCCAGCATGCGACACATTGCGCGCGAAGGTGGCTGCTGGGTCATTGCCACGGGCACGGCTATTCAAGCAGGCGACGTGCCGAAAACTTTTCCCGGTCGAGATCGCCTCTTCGGCGATGACAGCGAATGGTTGTGCGATGGCGGCGCCTTGGTGGTACGGCCGTTCGGCAAGGTCGAAGCCGGACCGCTAAACCGGGAAAAGACCGTGCTCTACAGTGATATCGACCCTACGGCGGCCGCCCGATCCCGCCGCTCACTCGACGTGACAGGTCACTACGCGAGGCCGGATATTTTTCACCTGCAGGTCAACCGGGCGCCTCTGCCACCCGTCGAGTTCCGCGATGGCTGAACATGCCGAGCTGACGTCGCACGCTCTTGGGTCTTGGTCTTGGTCTTGGTCTTGGTCTTGGTCTTGGTCTTGGTCTTGGTCTTGGTCTTGGCTTGGCCTTGAATGGCTTCCAATAACGGCTTTTAACTGTGGCCGCCGAAGGCCCGCCGCATCATTGCTACGTCAAGCAACTTCCATCACATCCTGTATGAAGCCTTTCAGTGTGTCTGTATCGAAGGGCTTGCGCAGGATCCGCAAATTCGAGGGCGCTGCTTGCGCCGCATCGCTGTAGCCGGTCGTCAATAGCACCGGCAAATCGGGATACCGCGACCGGATTTCAGTCGCGAGCCCAACTCCATCGATCGTTCCGGGCATAACGATGTCGCTGAAGACAAGATCGAACTTGGCGCCATCCATCAGCAATTTCAATGCCGCTTCCGCCGAGTCGCAATAGACGGTGTCATAACCGAGATGTTCGAAAAGCGATGATGTAACTTCCGCGACCTCGGCACTGTCGTCCACAACGAGAACGGTCGGACGTTGCGATTTCTGGGTATCCACCGCGGAAACGTCCTTGTCGGCGATCTGCTCGTCGGCACAGGAGGGCAGGTACACCGTGATTGTCGTTCCCTGCCCGACCTTGCTTTCCGCCGTTACAGTTCCGCCGGCCTGGTGGGCAAAACCGTAAACCTGCGACAGGCCGAGCCCGGTGCCCTTGCCGACTTCCTTGGTCGTGAAAAATGGATCGAAGATCTTGGACAGAAGATTGGGAGGAATGCCCATCCCGGTGTCGCTGAACTCTATCGCAACGAAGGTTCCGCTCAGGTGATCGGCACCGAGCTCGTCATTGGCCACAACGTTGACGGCGGACAACGTGAAGGTGCCGCCGTTCGGCATGGCGTCTCGCGCATTGACGGCAAGATTGACAATCGCAAGTTCCAGTTCGGAGAGGTCGACTTTGACCGGCCAAACAACGTCAGCAAGCTTTTCATTGTAGACAATGTTTCCGCGCAGCGAACTTTCAATCATCGGCCGCAAGTTCTTGATGGCCGCATTCAAATCGATGACCGTCGGGCTGAGATGCTGGCGGCGGGAGAAAGTCAGCAATTGGCGCGTAAGACTTTCGCCGCGTTTGGCTGCTGTCTGTATGGCCTCGATTGCTTTCGGCAATTTCGGGTCGAGCAGCCGCCTGAAGGTCTGGGCGTTCCCCCCAATGATCATCAATAGATTGTTGAAGTCGTGCGCGATGCCGCCCGTCAGCTTGCCGATGGCCTCCATTTTCTGGGCCATTGCCAGCTGTTCGCGCGCCTGGACCAGCTTTTCCTGCGCGTCACGGCGCTCGGTTGCATCCCGCAGTATGTTGGCAAAACCAAGCAGATTTCCGTCGTCATCGCGGATCGAAGCGACCGAGCCGGTGACAAAGAAAGGCGTGCCGCTCTTTTTGATGCGCCATCCCTCGATTTCATGCTTGCCGCGCTGGACGGCCAATTCCAGCGCCCGGTTCGGGTCGCCCGCGCGCCGCTCATCCGGCCGATAGAACATGCCGAAATGCTTGCCGATGATTTCTTCCGAAGTGTAGCCCATTATTTTCTGGGCGGCACTGTTCCAGCTCGCGACGCGTCCCGCCGTGTCGAGCACGAAAATGGCGTAGTCCACGACGCCTTCGATCAGGATCTGGAAATGGCGTTTGGCGCTGTCGAGAGCCAGGTTCGTGCCCGCAATCTGACGGTTCAGCTGATCCTGCACAGCAAGCAGGCGAGCTTCAGTACTTTGGCGAGTCGCAATTGCCGCGGCCAGAATGAGCGGCGGCACCGAGACGCCCATTGAGAGCACGAACAGGGATAAAAGCGCCGCATTCGAATCCGCTTTCGGAAACGGACTGCTGCCCGCCGAGAAACCCCACACGGCGAGTCCGCAAAAAATGAACGCAGCCGTGGCTGCGTTGCGCTGATCGCCGCGCAGGCCAGCCCACATCATGGGCAGAATGACAAGGAATCCAGACAGGCTCCGATACGGCAGCAGGACGCTGAGCCCGGTGCCGACAAGATTTCCGTCAATGAGCGGACTGAAAGCGATGATGCCGATGGCGGCCGCGGCAACGAAGACCGCAACCGTTTCCAGCAGGCTCCATCTGGTAAAAAGGCGTAACGGCGTTATCGCCCACAGCACGACAACTGGAACAATGATCAAGGTTCCGGCCGCGTCGGCAAGCCACCACGTGATCCAGGGAGCGATCGAATCCGCAAAGCCCAGATTGTTTCTGATAACGAGGGCTGCGACGGCAATGGTTGAACTGATCAACGCGGTCGGGACAAAAGAAATGAGTGCAAACTTTGCGATCGCTGAAGGCGTCGTGAATGTCTTTTGACCACTCGACCAGCGGCCAATCAGCCGCGCCCCGACAATCGCTGCAAGCAAAATGCCGACCGCAACGGAGCCCGCCTCCAGTGGCGACCGGCCCGCCATAAAATGAGGATAACCGGCCCCCAACAAAATCGCGGGCCAGAGTTCGGTGGCCGCGCAGCAGGATCAGGGCAAGTGCGAACCCGGTCGGTGGCCACAACAGCGTTGCGGCCGGATTGATTGAGGGCAGCAACAGAGCGGACTCGGCAAGGCCGAAATAAACCGCAGCGACGACGACAAGTTCAAGCAGATAGGCAGCAGCACGGAGAACGCCGCCAAGTGCGGGAATTGCAGCTTCGCCGTCTTCGACTCTTTTCATCGTCGAAAGATATCTTTGTTGTGGGGACCTCAAAAATACCCGATGTCGTTAGACCAAGGATAGCATTGTTCCGCATTGCCTAAACAATTCGGAAACGCAGCCAAAAACCGTGCTTGATCAGCGAGGACAACGCGGCGTTTTGCATCAAAAAGCCGTAATGTCCCGCGGCGACGTAATCGGGCGGCCATCATCTCAAGGCGATCGCTGGCGTTGCGGCCAGGTGGCCGCCGAGAGGAGTGACGACGGTAGCTACGAGGACAAATGACGCCCGTGGCGGAACCGATGGCGTTGCAGGTTCCCTGCGCCGCCTGCCTCATTTCGCTCCGGTCGAGCCTGTCAGGCCGCGTCGCGGGCTCGCTCGGCGGTCTCGCCGCTGGCCGCCGCCTCGCTCAAGCCCATCGCGGCAAGCAGAGCCTCGACCTCAAACCGTGCGGTAACGTGCGACATTGTCGGACGCGTGCCGAGCGTGGCCTCGTCGAGATCGTCGAGCGCAGTCAGGCCGCGCGGATAGAGCTCGCGGAAAATGACCCGCTCCGCCAGTCCTTCGACGGTCTGGAAATTCAGCCGCTGCGCGAGCTGCTGAAGCCCCTCGCCGACCAGCCGCTTGTTGCGGGAACCAAGCGACGACAGCCGGTTTCGCAGGACAATCCAGTCAATCGGCTGGTCCCCGAGAAGCTGGCGCTGCGAACGCGCCTCGTCCACCA
Organism: uncultured Pseudomonadota bacterium; assembly: GCA_963762485.1. Lineage (GTDB taxonomy): Bacteria > Pseudomonadota > Alphaproteobacteria > Rhizobiales > Xanthobacteraceae > Pseudolabrys. The sequence continues at coordinate 748,717 of CAVXLE010000017.1, forward strand.
TCTGCGAATAGTGGCCGGTGCCGGTGACCGCGAAAGTCTCCGGATCGACAGTGCCGAGCACGTCGAAGTCGACAAAGCTGTCGTTGAGCGGCGTGATCAGAATGTCGGCCATCGTATGCGCCAGCCGCATCAGGTGGCTGTCATGGCCGGGCGTGTCGATCACGACAAAATCGTTGGCGGATATCATGGCATCGACGGCGTCGGTGAGCGCCTTGGCTGCCGCCGCGCGCTCTTCCGTGCTCGGGAAATTGACCGTCTCGTCCAGACAATAATGGGCGGGAAGCTCGAGGTCGCGGCCGACGTGCCTTGCCCAGGCCCGACGGTTTTCGATATAGGTCGTGAACGTCTTCTGCCGCGCATCCATGTCGATGGTGGCCACGCTCCGGCCGGCCTTCAGCAGCGCCACGGCAATATGCATTGCGATGGTCGACTTGCCCGACCCGCCTTTTTCGTTACCGACGATGATGACCTGGACGGGACGCGAGCGCATTGCTGACATGTGGGCCCTCGAAATTTGGTTGAGCGTTGAGTTTGACAGCCGATTCGTCGTCAAGCCTCATTAGCCCTGATTCGTCGAGTTCCCACAAGATTCTTGGAGCGGCGGCGCATTCAAAAATTTCGTCGTGCTTACAAAACGGGCATGCAAAATATGAATCGTGCGGTGGTGTCTGCGCACCGCTCGCCATGGGGTTAAGATACAGTCCACCGGCATGGCACAGGCTCGCAAACATCTGACGGCCCGGCCCCTCGATTTCTGGCTGGCGCGCGGCGCTGTCGTCGTCATCGTCGCGCTTCAGGTCGCGATCGTGAATGACCTGATGATCGGTCCGCGCTGGCTGGCACCTGCAATGGAACTCGCGCTCCTCATTCCGCTGTCGATTGCGACCGCATGGACACAAAGACGCGAACACAAGGCATCGACAAAGGAGCAACTGACTTTGGTCGAGCGAGACCGGCTGAGAGTGCGCCGGCTGGCGGTCGTTCTGACCGCCGTTGTGACGCTGATGAACTTCGGCGCGCTTGCCCGCCTGATTGCCGCAATACTGGCGGGTCACGCCGGCAGCGGCCAAACGCTGCTTCTGGATGCGATCAATATCTGGGCAACCAACGTCATCATCTTCGCATTGTGGTTCTGGGCGCTGGATCGTGGCGGGCCGGCAGGAAAGCTGCTCGGAACAGGACGAGGAAACGATTTCCTGTTCACTCAACAACAAACCGGCGAGCCGAGGCGCTTTCCGAACTGGTCTCCGGGATTTATCGATTACCTGTTTCTGGCGTTCACGAACGCAACGGCGTTTTCGCCGGCCGATACTTTTCCGCTCACCACCAGGGCCAAGCTTCTGATGATGGCCGAATCCGGCATATCGCTCGCGACCATCGCGCTCGTGGCATCCCGCGCCGTCGGCATTCTCAGCTGAGCGACGAACTTGCGCCGGCCCTAGGCCGCCTTCTCAACTTCCGACACAGTCGAAAAGCCCGTCATCGGATCGATGACAGTCGGCACTTCAGTGATCTTCGTGATCGGAAAGCCGGCCAGCCGCGAGTGCTCACGAACGAGGGTCTCGCTGTCAGCAAGATAGACGCAAAAGGTCTTGTCAGCCGCGATGAAGGATTGCACCCACTGCACCTTGCCAGCGAGCCTGGCGAGCGCAGTGTTGGAGGTCGCAGCGAGATCCTTGAGCTGCAGCCGGTTCAGACTGCCGATTTTCGGAATATCACGTTCGATCAGGTAGCGTTTCATTGGTGTGCCTTGTTTGCCGGATTGACGAGCGGTCAGCGTTATACGGGCATGCGTAGCGAACGCGGGCCCGCAAGACTTTGCGGGCGCCTTGATTTGTCCTTGAGACGCGCTTGATTATTTCCCGAGACCGGTTTTCCGGCATGGCGAGCACGCAGCCTGGACCGCGAGCGCCGGGAGCCGCGGAGCCATCGGCGGGATTTCCTGCAGACAAAAAAAAGCCGCCGTACCGCGGCGGCCAGGTCGCAGCCACAAAGAAGAAGTTATTTGAGCTGGGTCGCGATGTAATCGAACTTGGCGTTGAGGGTGGAGCCGATTGCATTCACGGAGGCGATAATGACCACCGAAATGCCGGCTGCGATCAGGCCATATTCGATTGCCGTAGCGCCGGACTCGTCTTTCAGAAACGCATAGATTTTCGACATCTGACAAACTCCTTTAGACTCATGCCGCAGCAGGGTACCTTTGCCTGTTTAAGATCAGCTTCGCCAATTGCTTAAAATTGCTATTGAGTTGCTTCAATTGCACAAAAGCGCTTGTTAAAGGGCCGGAGACGGCCGCCCGGTGCGGGCTTCCCGCGCAGCCAGCGTCACGCCACCCGAACCTGAGCCAGGTAGCGCTCGACCTCCTGCCGCAGCAGGTGGGATTGATCCGCCAGCTCGGCTGCCGCGGTCAAAACCGTCGCCGCGACTTGGCCGGTTTTGACGGCGCTATTCGAGACCTCCGCGACATTTTCAGAAACGTCACGCGTTCCTTTTGCCGCCGCCCCTGCATTGCGGGCGATTTCCTGGGTTACGACATCCTGCTGGCGCATCGCGACCGCGACATCGTTCGCGACGTCGCTGAGTTGCGTGATCGTTGCCGCAATCTTCCGTATGGCCTGCACGGACCTGGATGTCGTCTGCTCTATCGACTCGATGTGCCGGGTGATTTCGTCCGTGGCCTTGCCCGTCTGCGCGGCGAGGCCCTTGACCTCCTGGGCGACAACGGCAAAGCCGCGGCCAGCTTCCCCGGCGCGGGCCGCTTCGATCGTCGCATTCAGCGCAAGCAGATTTGTCTGCGCGGCAATGCTGCTGATGAGATCGCTGACATCACCAATCTCGTCGACCGACGCCGACAGGCTCTCGACGGCCTCGGTGATCGCCTTCGCTTCATCGGTTGCCTGACTCGCGACCGTCGCGGAATTTGCGACACGGGTCGCGATATGCTCGATCGACTGGGCAATTTCTTCAGCCGCCGTCGCGACAATTCCGACGTTCGTCGTCGCCTGCTCGGAGGCCGCCGCTGTCGCCAGCGCCTGCTCTTGGTTGCGGGTGGCGCTATTCGCCATGTCGCGCGCGGAACCATCCATGGCCGCCGCCGCACGATCGAGCGTCTGCACGATATTGGATACCGCCCGCTCGAATTCCTGCGTGGCGGTTTCTACAAGCTTCCGCCGGGTTTCGAGCGTGCGAGTCTGCTCGGTCTCCTTGCTGCGGGCATTCGCCGCCTCCGCAGTCGCCTGGCGGAAGAACAGGAGCGCCCGTCCCATGTCCGCGATTTCATCGCCGCGGTTATCCTGAATATCGACATTCAGGTCGCCATCGGCGATGCGGCGCATGGCCTGGCTCAGAAGGCCCAGGCGCCGGGCCACGCTGCGGCCGACATAAAGCCATGCCACCAATACCGCGCCGAGCACCGCCGCGATCGAAAGCATGATCAAAATGAATTGTCCGGAGTAGATTTGCCGGCCCGCATAGTTGGAGACTTCCCGCGCAGTGCTGCGCTGCTGTTCGACGAGTTCGTCAACGGCATTCTTGAGCCTGGATGCCTCGGTTTGCGCGGCGTTGAACGCCGTCTGGGATTCACGCTGTTGATTGAGCTCGTAGCTGCGCGCGGCGATAATTCCATCCTCCGAGCCGATCGCGGCGAGTTGCTTATAAAGGACCAGGAGTTTTTCCTGTTGAGCGTGGTCGCTGACCGCATTCAGGTTCTTGGAAATTTTCCGCTGCGCGGAGTCGATAAGGTCGCGCAACGGCTCCAGGCGGCTCGGGTCGCTCACGAGCGATGCTTCCGTCAGAAGCCCGGCGAGAAGGTTTGCCTCGGATTCCGCCTGCAGAAGCCGGCGGAGCAATTCGAGCCTCGTATCGAGCGCGGCGGCCCCTTCCTGCCTGGCGTTCATCATGAGGTCGAAATTGGCGTCGTCAATCGCCGGGGCGAGGCCGATGAGCAGCGCCTCGTGGGCGGCCCGGACCGACGAGGCCAGGTACGACCGCTCATTCGATACCGTGATCCGGCTCGCTACCGTTTGATTGAGAGCCTCAAGGCGTTCCGACAGAGCTTTGCGGCTGGCATCAATATCGTTGGCTTTCGTAATGCCGAGTTCCTTGAGACGCGCGATCCCGTTTTCCAGGCTTTTTTCCTGCTGACTGATCTCACCCATGATTTCGCCGCGGGCCTTGTCGGTCGCCGCTGTCATCAGACGCGGGCCTGAGGAAATCAGGCTGCTTGCCTGCTCGGCGAGGCGGAGCGACACGGCCGTCGTCGGCAAGCTGCGGGAAACTATTTCATTCGTCGTCATGCCGATGACGGTGAATTCATAGAAGGCAACCGACGAACCGATGATCGTCAGGGCGGCTGCAAAGCCAAAGGCCAGATAGAGCCGGCCGCGGATGGTCGAAAGCCAGCCCGCGTCTTGAGTGCCTTTTGGGCCGCGTACAATTGAAGATTTAACCAACCCGGCGCGCATTTTTTGAATATCCGTTCGTCATCACCTTGCAACTGTCTTTACGAGCTTCGTGACCGGCCTGAATGAGCCGTCGGCCCCAAGCACGGTGAAGTAAACCTGATTTGACCCCTGATTTTGCGCGGGGCCAAAAGCGAGCTTCACGCCGCCGAGATCGAACGGGCCGCTCTCGATGGCATCGAGAAACGATTCGCGCGAAGGCGCGTCCGGAATTCGCTTCAAGGCCTGCACCGCGAGCTGGCCGACCAGATAGCCCTCGAGCGACACGAAGCCGGGTTTCGATTTCGGATTCACGGCGGCCAGCGCGGCCTGATAGGACGCCACCACCGGCAACGACTTGTCTGCCGGGAACGGGACAACCTGACTGACGATGACGCCGGCGCCCTGATTGCCGAGCTCCTGCGCGAGCGAGTCCGATCCGACAAATGAAATCGCGACGAATGCGGCATCGACCTTGAGCTGACGCGCGAGCTTGATGAATTCCGCGATTGGCTTGTAGGGGCCGACTGTCACGACAGCCTGAGGCTGGCTCTTCATGATTTCGAGCAACGCGGACTTGATCGCTGTCGTATTGCGCTTGAACGTTCCCTCGGCGACCAGCGACATATTACGCTTGTCCATCGCCTTCTTGACCCCGGCGAGACCGGCAAGGCCGAAGGCGTCGTCCTGGTAGAGAATTGCAATTCTCGTAATGCCGAGGTCATTGGTCAGGTGCTCGATCCAGGCCTCGGTCTCCTGGAAATAAGAGCTGCGGATATTCACGACGTAGCGGTTGAAAGGATTGCGGAGAAATTCCGCGCCGGTGAACGGACCGATGAATGGCATCTTCGCCGCCGTCGCAATGGGCTGGCCCGCCTTCGATGTCGGCGTTCCCACCGCACCGACAAGCGCGAAGACCCTGTCTTCTTTGATGGCTCTGTTGGTGGCTTCGATGGTTTTCTCAGGCTCGTAGCCGTCGTCGATCGACTTGAGCTCGAGCTTGCGGCCGTTGACGCCGCCGGCGCGATTGGCTTCCTCGAATGCTGCGAGAATGCCTTCGCGCATGCCTTGGCCGAGCGCCTGCGCCGGCCCGCTCAGCGCCGCGACCTGCCCGAACAGGATCTTGTCCTTGAATACGCCGTCCTCCGCGTGGAGCGGAGTGTTGGCAATGCTGAAGAAAGCAGCCCCGACAATGCAGAGCCAGTTGCGATTGGTCCGCACGGGCAAAATCCCCACCAGCAGGTGCGTGTAGACCCGGATCGTGCGCGCAGTTGGTTTATGAACCTTTAACCTCCGCTCAACGCACCATTCTCAAAAGCGATCGGCTCATAAAATCCTTGTAAATACGTCCGACAGGAATGCCGTCTGCCGGTGTCCGCAGAGGGTGGACTGTCAAGGTCGGCCCTTGAAATCGGCTGGCAATATTCACCGCGTTACAATTTCAGAGTTTTGTCCATGTCCTTTCCCGTCGTGTTGGCCCACGCTTTGGCTATTACCCGCTGAAGCGTCCGATGGTAGGCTTCATACCGGTCGGCAAGATGGACGACACGGAGAGGCCGCGATGAAAACACGTCACGTGGTTGCGTTGTCCATGCTGGCCGGGGCTGCGCTCGGCTCCTTTGCGGGTCAGCGCCTTCATGCGGAGGACGCCTACGTACGGAAGGTGCCTCTCGACGCACTGACCGTCCCGGTTCCGGTCCCGGTTATCCCGCCGGGCTCATCGCTGGATCTGCGGCCCGGCCGGGCGCCCGATGCTGGCGATCAGATGACGGGTTACACGCCGCTCAGCCGAGACTCGACGACCCCCTCCATCGGCCTTTCGATCAAATCGCCGCTCGACGACCGAAAATAAGTCGGCGTCCAATCAGCGGACCTTGGCGTGGCGTTAATGCCTGTTTGGCCGCCGAAATCGCAATTTCGGTGCCGAACACGGCTAGCACCCCTACCAAGATACCCACAGCGCCAATATCGCCATGGTTCCGCCATCTTGGGCCGTACCCGTGCGCACACGCCTCAAATTGAGGCGGGCTGGGGACCCTCGCAAATTCTGCCGGGAGTCCAGCGGGACGTCAAAACGACACAACGACATAATGAGGAACAATTGCATGAAGCACGTTGGCATCGGAATTTTCATTGGCCTGCTGACCATCACCTCGGCAAACGCAGCGGGATGGGGCTCAGTTCATAAGTACGTCAAACCATCCGGCAATTGCGCGGGACAGGAAGTTCTCGCGAGTTCGTATTCGTCCGGAAAGCGTACCGCCAGCGGCGAACGCTTCGACGCGAGCGGAAACACGGCAGCGGCGCGAACCTGGCCACTTGGCACAAGCCTGACCGTGACAAATCCCAAGAATGGCCGTTCGATCACTGTCCGGATCAACGATACCGGCCCGTGGGGAATCGCCTATCGCATGGGCGCGCGGCTTGACCTTGCGAAGGGTGCCGCTGAGCGCCTTGGAATGCGCGCCTCGCAGTACGTTTGTGTTGCGTGACAAAGAGCGTGGCTGATGCGCCCACACGGCGCATCAGCTTCGCGGATGCAGCGCCACGTTGATGCCGATTTGTCCGCCGAAGTCGGTGACGTGGTGTTGCGCGAATGCGCTGACGATGGCGGCATAGGCGCTTGTGCCTTCTCCGAGCACAAACCGGGTGCCGGCGATGCCAGTCGCCCAATCCGTGCCGAGCTGCACAGCCGGCATCGAAAAGCTCGGAGCGGCAACGCTCGTCAGCGACGCGGTGACCAGCCGGTTCGGATCGGCGAATTCGTGATTCCACGCCGCCTTGACGAAGGGCTGCCATTTGCCGACATCGACGCTTGCCTGGTAGCCCAGCTCGGTGACGGCGGAATATCGGATCTGTTTGTCGAATGACAACGCCGTAAAGCCCCCCACCGAGGCGAACTGATCGGTTTCGGTAAAGCTGTTCACGTCGACGCGTTGCAAGACAATGCCGAGCACCGGGCCGTGCGTGACGGTGGTTGTTCCGGGCGCCGCCTTCACGGGTATGCCCGCGGCGCCAGTCCCCAGCGCCGATTTGAAATCGTAGCCGGCTTCCGCCGCGAACGAGATATTGTTGCCCCAGGTCGTGCCGGAATTCGGCTGCACGGTAATGCCGATCGGCACCTGACGGTTGACGTCGTAGTGCAACAGACCCCAGGTCGCAACGCCATTGAACCAATATGGATCGTGTCGCCATGCGCCGTAGACGCTTACGGAAAATTCGTCTTCCTTGAAATCTCCGCCGAGGCTGAAGGTCTGCCGCGTGAATCCGGTCGAGATGGCGCCGCCCACCAGCCATCCCGGAGTCAGCCGGTAATCGAAACCTGCCGTGACGGCGGCCGGCGTGCCCGGATCGTCCGGGAAACCGGTGTCGTTGGACATCTTGAGCCAGGATACATCGCCGGCCACCCAGCCGTGAAATTTGCCGGCTTGAGCGAATGACAACGGGATTTGATTGCGGATGGCATTGATGACGCCCGCGCGCGTTTTCACCGGCACTTCCGCCAGATAGGAGATTTCGCTCGGCGCCACCACCAGGCTGTATTCGTAATCGGCCAGGATCTTCTGACCCGCCGTGGTGAAATGCTGATCGTCGGCGAACAGACGCGTCTGGTCCGCGTTCGGTGCGACCAATGTCGACGGCGCCCCCGGAGCGGACGAGCACAGCAAGGCCCAGGCAGTCGTCACGCCCGCGGGTTTCGTGCAGGCAGGATTGCCGGTGTCGACGAACTGAAAACCGAAGGCCGAGGGGGCGGCAGCGACCGCACGCCGCATCGCATTGGCGTCAGACGGGATAAAATTGACTCCCGCCGCGTGGAGATCCGACCAGAGCGCCCGGGTATAAAGCAGCCGGTCGGCCTGCGTTGCCGCATCGCCGAACGAATAGTTCAGTCCGCGCACAATAATAAACTGTGCGCCGGCGGCGTGGAGCTGCCCGACCGCGGCGGCGAGCCCGCTTGCGGCAGTGGAAAGATACGCGGCCGGATCGGCAGGAGCCGGGCCGGAGCCGGAGTTTCCGGTGGCGAAGGAGACATCGTTCGCGCCGGCGCTGATGAGATAGAGCCCATTGGCGTTGGCGTGTCCGCCCGTGCCAGCAAGATAATTTGCGATCTGTGTGGCGACCGGGACAGCGGCGGTGAAGCCGCCATTCACAGGGCCGTTGGCATCAACATCCTTGGCGCCACTCGTGGCAAAATTGGTGCCGCCCTGGTTGGACGGAGTTGCGGTCAAGCCGAACAGCGCGGCAAGCGCCTCCGAACTCATAAGTCCCGGCCTCGTTGTCGGAGCGCCCGCTCCGGCCGCGACAGCAGCCGCCCATTGCGCGTTACTGAATACGCCGCCGCCCGGATTCGTCAGCGTGCGATAGAAGCCGCTGTCGACCGTGCTGTCGCCGAAGACAATGAATTGATTGACTTGCTGCGCGCCGGCAGGACCGGCCGTTGCAACGCTGAGCAAGAGGGCTGTACTCAACAGCCCTCGTCCTACGATTCGCATGTCGCCGCGATTCCTCAAAATTTTTCGCGCGCAACTTAATTGAATTCCTCGTGCGCAAAGAAGAACAAATACTCGACCGGTGGTCACTTCACTAAAAATTTAATGGGAAAGTAATTCGCGCTGCTCGTTCTTGTCGCTGTAAGCATATTTCTTGTCGTCTTACGACAAATATTCAAAGGCGCTGCGGACGCGCGACCGTCACAGGCCTGTCACGTCTCGCCGTCGAAAAAATCGGGCACGATCTATTCGTACCAGTATCGATGCCAGTGGCGGCGATAGTGATGTTGATGCAGCCGCCGTTGATAGGCATAGGCACGGTAACCGCTCCTGGGAGCGTGAGTGCCGCTTGGCGGTTGACCGAAGCTGTCGCCAGTCGAAGGCGCGTTCGGACCGAAGTACGGAAGACTTTGCGCCAGCGACACGGTCGTCGCGCTCAAGAGCATCGCAAATGCAATAAGGGCCGTTCTCAATGTCATGGTCATGGTCCAATCTCCATCTTCACTGAAAACCCGCCAGCAAGCTTTTGGTTCGGTCACATTGCAGTGCGGCCCGGCCACCAGCCGTCCGGCTAAACGCCATTGCGGCTACCGGTGGTGAAGCCCGATGCAATGGCAAACTGTCGCGTGACGTCCTGCCTTCCCTCAAGGCCAACCACCTGAAGCCCGGCGCCGCCCAAGTGGGGTGAAGCGGGGGCAAGCGGCACGAAGATCCGCGAATTCTCCGGTCGAACGTCAGAAAGGCCGCCGTAAGGGCGGTCTTTTTGTGTCCACTCCAAACATGAATTGTATTTGAGCGGGAAAAGAGGCGCCCAGCCCGTAAGCACCGTTGGCGGCGGCACCAATTCCCACTAAATTGCCGCAGCGGGTCGACGGCACGTCGCGCTGGGAGGGGCTATATGAAAAGGCAAGTGATCCTGTTGGCGGTGCTGGGGTTGGTCCTCGCCTCGTGCGGCGTTTACGGCCCGAAGGGAAACGACGTCGGCGGCATCATTCCCTGGTCGCCGGAAGCGGAGGCCGCCGCGCTCGACACTGCACAAGCCAATTGCGGCCGCTTCAACCAATACGCGGTGATCACGAGCATTCATCGAGCCTATGGCGATTACATCAGCTACGCGTGCCAGTGGAACCCGCCGACGCGCGTGCGCCGCCACATATCGTGAATAACTTGTCCTGAAGAACACCTTCTTCTGCATGCGTTGCCGCCAAACCGTCGTGCCACGCGCGCTGAAGAAAACTAAAATTTTCCATTTCCCGGAAGTTCCGGTTAACCACCGCCGAAGGGCGAATGATTAAATCCTTTGCAGTACCACCGTACCCCACACATGACGGGGTACGGCTGCAAAGTGCGATGGCTCTCTAAACTCGCATCTGCGCAGGTCGCTCGCGCTCAAAGCGCGGCAGCGCCGGGGCCATTGCATTTTTCCGATCCGACGCGTCTGATTGTTATCTGCGCCTTCACGCTCGCGCTCATCGTCGTGATCAGCGCCAGCTTCATCATCTATAATCTTCGCCACCGCGCTCTTGCCGAGAACGAACAGACGCTCTCGAATTCCGCACTCATCATCGCAAAACAGATGGAGCAGACGTTCGCGGCAGTGGAAACCGTAGAAAGAGGATTCTACGAAGACCTTTCGCGCTTGCCGGTCATTAACGAAGAAACGATTGAGCGCGATCTGCGGGGGCTCGATGTCCATCTGAAATTGCGCGACAAGGCCGCCGGTGTGCCCTATGTCGATGCGCTCGCCATTTTCAACGCGCAAGGCAAGCTGATCAATTTTTCCCGCCACTGGCCTATTCCCGACCTCGACGCCGCGAACATGGACTACTTCGAGGCGCTCAAAGACGATCCCGGCCTGACGTCCTACCTGGGCGGACCAACGCGAGAGAGTGGCACCGGCGCCTGGGTCACGCATCTCGCACGCAGGATCTCCGGACCGAACGGAGAATTCCTCGGAGTCATCTCGGCCTCGTTGGACTTGCGCTACCTGCAGAACTATTTCGGCGAGATCACATCCAACCCGGATAGCAGCTTCGCGCTGTTCCGGACCGACGGCGCATTGCTGGCCCGCTATCCGGCAAACGCTGTCGAGATCGGCACCCGGTATCCGAACGCAATATCGTTGCGGCTTGTGCAAAACGCCGACCACGGGGCAGGTGTGAGCGAAGGGGTCATCGACGGCTTCTTCCGTATGGTCGCCGCCTACCGGGTGACCGGTTACCCGCTCGTGGCCAGCGCGACCAAAACCACCGCGGCCATACTTGCCAATTGGCAGAAATCCGCGACCTACATTGCCATTGCATCGACGCTGATCGTTGCGGTCATCGCGGCCTTCGCGTTTCTGTTCATCCGCCTGTTCCGGAACTATCAGGCGCTCGAACAGGCGCGCAGCGAACGAAAACGGGCGGAACAGCTCCGCGAACAGAGCCTGCGCTTCGACGTGGCCTTGAACAACATGTCGCAAGGCCTGGTGATGTTCGATGCGTCATCGGAGCTCGTTGTCTGCAACACGCGCTTCCTCCAGATTTACGGCCTATCGGCTGACGTCGTGAAGCCCGGCTTGTCGCTGCTCGAATTGCTCCAGCATCGAAAGGAGCGCGGCTCATTCGGCGGCGATCCCAACGAATATAATGCCAAGCTTTTGAAGCAGATCGCGAAGCGGCAACTGACCAAAAATTACGTTCCGACGCCGGCCGGGCGCATCATCCAGATCGTAAACCAGCCGATGCCGGATGGTGGCTGGGTCGCGACCCACGAGGACCTCACCGAGAAGATCGCGGCGGAAGGCGAAATCAAACGGCAGGAAGAACAGCTCAATGCCGCGCTCGAGAATATTGCACAGGGCGTCTGCATGTTCGATCGGTCGCGACGCCTGATCGTCTGCAACAAGCAATACGCCGATATCTACGGATTGACCGAGGAGCAGACCAGACCCGGCACCCCGCTTGAGACGATCCTCGCGCACAGGGTAGCGAGCGGAAATGCGCCGGAAGACCACGAGGCCTATGTCAGGGAGAGGCTGAACGAGGTCACCGTCAATCAGCCGTATCAGACGGTCAACCGCTTGCGCGACGGCCGTTACGTCTCAGTCGTTCACCAGCCGATGAGCAATGGCGGCTGGGTTGCAACGCACCAGGACATCACCGAGGCGCGACAGCGCGAGGAGTCCTTCCGCCTGCTGTTCGACGGAAACCCCGTCCCCATGTGGGTTATCGACCGTGACAGCCTGCAGTTCCTCGCCGTCAACGAGGCTGCCATTGCCCATTACGGCTACAGCCGCGAGCAATTCCTGTCGATGACGGTCCCCGTGCTGCGCCCCATCGAGGAACGCGAGCACTTCACGGCTTTCCTGCGCGGATTGGCCTACGATCAGTTCAACGAGAACGTCGGCCAGCACATCACGGCCGACGGCTCCGTAATCGACGTCGCGGTCTATTCAAGGGCGCTCACTTACAATGGCCGCCACGCTCGCCTGACCGTCATCCACGACATCACCAAGACCAAGCTTGCCGAGAGCGAACTTCGCCGCACAAAGATATTCCTGGATACCGTCATCGAACACGTCCCGCTGCCGATCATCGTTAGGGATGTCGAAGGCTCCGGCAAAGATGCGCGCGGCAGCCGCTTCACGCTGTTCAACCGGGCTTATGAGGAGTTGACAGGCGACTCTCGGACCCGGCTGATCGGAAAAGAGGCGCACGAGATATTTCCGCCAGAACGCGCCGATATGATCTCGCGTTCCGACAACGAGACGTTACAGACCGACCGGGTCATCAATACGCCTGAGCACTATATCGAGACGGCCTCCAACGGATCTCGCCTGATAAAGGCAACCAAGATCGCCATCAGGGACGACAATGACGAGCCGCAATATCTTCTGACCGTTCTCGACGACATCACCGACCGCCGCCGGACCGAGCAGCACATCTCGTATCTCGCGCACAATGATTCACTGACCGGATTGCCAAACAGGGCATCCTTCCTCGAATATCTCGTTCTGACGCTGGAAAAGGCTGCGAAGACCGGAGAGCAATTTGCCGTCATGTGCCTCGACCTCGACCGCTTCAAGGAGGCCAACGACGTCTACGGCCACCTGGTTGGCGATGGTCTTCTGCGCGAGGCTGCCCGCCGCCTGCAAGCCGCTGCCGCAGGTGCATTTCTCGCGCGTATCGGCGGCGACGAATTCATGGTAGTGCTGGGCGGCGGCGACCCCACGGCAGCCGCCGGCGCACTCGGCGAGCGTCTGATTACGGCGTTCAAGAACAATTTCGACATCGACGGCCATCAGATCCAGGTTGGCCTGAGCACCGGCGTTGCAATCTACCCGGCCGACGGCACGGATGCGAAGACCTTGATCGCAAACGCGGACGCCGCGCTCTATCAGGCGAAATCAGAGGTCCGAGGATCGGTCCGCTTCTTCGAGGAAAAACTCGGCTCGCGTTTGCGCGAGCGCCGCGAACTGCAAACCGACCTTCGCAAGGCGCTGGATCAAGGCGACCTGTCGCTGCACTACCAGCCACAAAAAACCATCAGGTTCGGCAAGGTCATCGGATTCGAGGCGCTTGCGCGCTGGCATTGTCCGACGCGCGGCTGGGTGCCGCCTGACACATTTATCCCGATCGCCGAGCAAAGCAGCCACATCATCACCTTGGGTGAGTGGATCCTGCGCGAAGCGTGCAGGGAAGCGGCGTCCTGGCCGAAGCCTCTGAAGGTTGCCGTCAACATTTCTCCCGTCCAATTCCATCACGGTGACTTGCCCAAACTCGTCCATTCGATTCTGCTCGAAACGGGGCTCAAGCCCGATCGGCTCGAACTGGAAATCACCGAAGGCGTCTTGATCGACGATTTTCCGCGCGCAGTATCGGTGCTGCGCAAGCTCAGGACACTCGGCGTCCACATCGCCCTGGACGATTTCGGCTCGGGATTTTCGTCAATGTCCTACCTGCACGCATTTCCATTCGAAAAGATCAAGATCGACCGGGTCTTCATCGGCGACCTGGAACACAACCATCATTCGATGGCCATCGTGCGCGCCATTATCACGCTGGGGCATAGCCTCAACATTCCGACGCTCGCCGAAGGTGTCGAAACCGAGAGCCAGCTATCGTTCCTGGAACAGGAAGGCTGCGACGAAGTGCAGGGATACCTCACCGGAAAACCGTTCCCGATCAAGGTGTACGCCCAAATGGTCGGCCGGGAGATTACCGGCAAGGCTGATCGAGCCTTGGCGGTGTAGGTCGCAGGTGCAACACGGCCGATGCGCGGTGTTGCAACGCGACGCTTACTGTTTCTGAATTGTCCCGTTTGGGCTCGCTGCGTCCACAATGCCGGGGAGATGCTCCGACAGCATTTTCAGCGCATCATCAACCGGCACGCCGAAATGCTGGGCAATCTGCTTCACCTGATCGCTGTTAAGCGCGGCGCGGAGCTGCTCGGGCGTGACATTCATGTTGGGGCCATTGCTCAACCAGGATTTGACCTGGTCGCCCAATCCGCCTTGCTGAAGCTGAGTCACGAGGCCCTGCAGGTCGCCAAGGTTCGTCTTGGCCAACAAGGCTGAGATTAAGGCCGGCTGTTTGCCGGCCGCCATCGAGCCAAGTGCGCTCTTCAGCGATCCACCGATCTGATCCAGAAGTCCCATCGTAGCCTCCATAGCATCAGCCATGGGTGAGCGTCAGACGCTCAGGGATGCTTCTCGTTTTTGGCGGCGCGCATTCCCTGGCTGGTCGCATCCCGCTCGCACATATACGCGCCCGTTTTCGTCGTGCCGTAATCTTTGTAGCCCGCGAAATGGTAGATCTTTGAATCGAGATTGGCCCAGACGACCGTGCCAAGTGCACATCGCAACTTGGCTTGCGTCTCGGTCGAATACTGGTTGGCGCCCGTTGGCGCTGTCGCGGCAGGAGGCGCCTGCGTCGCCGACCGGGCCGGCGGCGGACTTGCAGGAGCCGGCGCTGGAGTTGGAGCCGTCGTCGTTCTTCTCTCGGGAGGTGGCGGCGCCGCAGGAGCGGGCGCAGGCTTCGCGGTGGTCGTGCCTGCACGGCACTGCGCGACGTAAGCCTTTTGCGTTATCCCCTTGGCTTCATTGGCGGCTCTGTTGGCGCGCCATTCCTCCACGCATGCCCTGACCGTTTTTTGTGTCGTGGCAGCCGGCGCGGGCGTCGTCGCCGTTTTTTTCTTCGAAGCCGCGGGGGCCGCCGCGGGCTTCGCAGCGGCTGTTTCTGCACGGCACTGCGCGACGTAGGCCTTTTGCGTTATTCCCTTCGCCTCATTCGCAGCTCTGTTGGCGCGCCATTCGTCCTGGCAGGCCTTCACTGTCTTTTGTTGAGCGAACGCCGGAGAAATCAGAAGCGAGGCCCCAACGATGGCCGAGAAAACGACTGTAATGCTACGCATTGTCAAACTCCCGGCACTGCGCTGTTGAAGCCGTTAGGCGTCCTTCTCGCACTTCGCCATGAAGCTGTTCTTCGCGGCACCGGACAGAGGCTTGCCATCCTTGCTGACGGCCTTGCCCTCGCAGGCATCCTGCTTGCACTTTTTGACGAAGCTTGTTTTGGCGGCACCCGAGAGCGGCTTGCCGTCCTTGCTCACCGCTTTGGTTTCGCACGATTGCGCCATCGCCGAGCCGAAAGCGAAACAGGTAATCAATGCCGCAAGGATAAGACGCTTCATCGTTTCCTCCCTATGATGTCTTTTAAAGCGCAATCGATGACGTTTAAAGCATAGTTGGGAAATCAGCGTGTGGCGAATCTTTGTCGCCGGTCGTGGCCGATCAAATTTTCCGGCAAGAATTGGGCTCGAGTATCGGCGTACTTACACGCGCGATCTAAAGTCGTTGCTGCTCCATCGGAGTCCGGCGGTGGTATCCTGATGCTGTAGACGGTGGGTCACCCACATTCGACGCGCAGAAAAAACGAGGCCGCCATCCGAGCGCGGCCAAGCATTGTTACGCAATCGCCGCCAAAATTTTCGCCAGGGTGACGAGCGCCGGACAGTCAGTTACACGGACCGTAATAGCCGTATCCGCGTGTGGTGTCGGTCGCTACCCAGCATCCGCCGCCGCGGTAATAGGGGCGAGGTACCGGTTGCACATATACGGGAGGCGGCGGTGGCTCGTACGCATACGGCCCTGGCCCGTAGTAATAACCGGGTCCGTCGTAATAGCCCCCACCATAGTAATAGCCCGAGCCGTAGTAATAACCGGGGCCGTAATAGTAGCCCCTGTTCGCGGCAATCGAACCGATAATGGCACCGGCGGCAAGCCCGCCAATGATGCCCGCAGCAACGCGCCCGTCGCGCGCCTCGGCTTCGTGCGGCGTGGCCACGGCCGCAATCGTCATCGTCGCCGCAATGGCGATTGCTGTCAGAGTTTTGCGCATAGGAGTTACCCCAATTTGGAAAAGATATTCGCAGCCAACATCACCGCCACGTGAGTTTGGTAGTTGTTGATCTTTAGGAGAATCGCCGCAACGACGTGTTGATCCAAGTCAACGCGATGACGGCTCAAATTGTCGCGCGTGCGCGCTAGGCGTTTTCGGTCACGTCCTCATAGACGTCGATCTCAACCGCGCCGGGAAAGAGCGCCCGCCATGTATGCAAATAATTCTGCACCATCGGCTCGCTCGCCAGTTTCTGGCGGTTGAGTTCGAGTGCCCGGTCCGCCTGGTACTCGATCACTTGAAGGAATTGCGACTGATCATCGACGTTGCGCAACAGGCGGACCTTCGCATCGCCGAAAGCCTTGAACATAGGCAGCGTGTTTTTCATCATCGACACGAGCATCGTTGCCGCATCCGCCGACGGCGTTCTCATTTTCAGATACAGAATTCTGTTTGCTTTCGCCGCCTCGTTTGCCATAGGCCCGCTCTCCTGCATTCAAACCCGCGATTAGAGACACCGCATTTGCGGCCATTGCGGGCACAGCTTGAAAGAATTCGACAGGGTAACGAGGAAGCGCACATCGTGAAAGTCGTTTGCGGTAGTGCCCGCATGAACCGGTACGGCTATGCCGATGCCGGCTTGCCATTGTTCGGCAAGAAAGAAGCGGATGCCCGCCCCCACCGACGCGATGGAAAGGATCTGGCTGTCATTATTGAAGCTCCAGACCGCGCCTTTGTCGAAAAAGCCGTAGAGCTGATAGCCTTTCAGCACTGCATTCGAGACACTTTGGTCAAAACGCAGCTCCCCATAAGCGGCGATGCCGCTGTCCCCGCTGTAGTAACCCGGCCCATAGGCAGCATCGCCGAGATAGAATTGCTGGGAAATCAGTAGCGGCCCGGACGCCCATTGGCCAATCGCCGAAATCTTTACCGACCAGACATCCGAAAGCGGCTGATATCGGGAAAATGCAAAATCAAATACTGAAAAATTCGGCGATGCGCCGGCACGCGACAGAAGGTCGTCATCCCTGTGCGACGCGCCCAAAATGTTGAGACCCTGGCGGTATGTCAGGTTCAAATAGTTCCAGCCGGCGAAGCTATCATTGAGCTTGTAGTCGGCCATCAGGCTTACAGTGCGAATGTGGTCCTTGTAGTGCATGCTTTGCGATTCATCCTCTAAACTCTCGCTGAAGTCCGCGGCCGCCGTCAGCCACAGCGACGATCTCCGTGTCTCGATGGGGACGATGCTGCCCTTGACCTCATAGGTTTCAGTGACGGTATGCGTGTTTAGCTGTTTCCGGCCGTCACCGGGCGCGACATTGCTGTAGAGCGCCATTGCGCCCAGGCGCGCGCCATCGATTCCGACCGGCGCATCATAGGACAGCCGGCCAAACCCGAACTCGCGCAACGCGTTGGGCGTGGTGGAAGCATTGATGCCCAGACTATCGCCGGGAAGAAAATACGAATTGAAGGCGGTTGACGAAAACGCTTCCAATGGACCGACGGCCGAGGTGCCCTGGTTGTCGAACCCCAACGCCTGGAAAATCTGCCAGGTCTTGATCCAGACGATGAGGCGGAATTTTCCCGAGGTTTTTCCGATTTCCTGAAGTGCAGTGTCGACGATGCGGACGCCGGGGCTGTCATTAACCAGCATCAGCTGCCGCTCGAGCGTTTTCAGCCGCGCGGGGCGCTCCTCGACGATGGGGGCAAGCAGCGGTCGAACGCCAAACCGGTCCGCGCCCTCGCCCTGCACCGCAAACTCCGCGATGTAACCCTCGATCACTCTGACGCGGATACGACCGTCTTTGATGTCCTGCGGCGGTACAAACGCGCGCGTCAGGTGGTAGCCGGCGGTCCGATACACATCGGTGATGGCGCCGGCGATCGCGACGAGATCGGCTTGCGATACTTTCTTTCCAATGTAGGGCCGGTAGGTCTCGTCGATCGCGTCGCGCGGAATGGCGTTCGCACCTTCGACCGATACGGCTCGGAGCTTGAACAGCGCTCTGGTATCGGCGCGGACTTCTATTTTTGGTGCGCTCGGCAGCTTTACGGGCGATTTGCCCGCCCTCTCCTGCCCGGCCTGGAGTTCCTCGAGGCTCTTCTCTGTTTGGCGCGTATCGTATCGAGGCTGACTGGGCGCCTGCTGGGCTGTGCTCGAGCCGACAGTCGCCAACAAAACTATTAATAAGATGAAGAGCGGGATACCGGCGCGCCCTGCGAATTTTCGCGCGCGTACAAACGCCGGAAAAAACGCGAGAATCCGCGCCATTAGTGGGAATTCTCGCGTTCGGTTTCGCCCCTGAGCCAAGCGCAAATGGTAAATTTGTACAGTTAACGAACTGTTACTGTCACACCCGGCCTATTCCGGGCGCACTAAGCTAAAAATTGAACAATTTCCGGCAAAACCGGCGCTTCTGGGTGATCGGGAGCCCGTCTCAGCTTTGAGGCGGAGCAAATGCGCAGGAGGCGTCGGTGTTCAACAGAACAAGAAGCTTTTGTGCCCCGGTTTTGCTGGCTGGATTCGTGGCTTTTTACCCGGGCTCGCAGGTAGCCGCCGAAGACACCGCCGCTTGGCGTGTGAGCAAATCATCCGGCCAAGTCTGGATGACGACGACTGGCGTGCAGGAGGCCTCTCTCACCAGCGAAGCAGCCCTCAAGCCGGGCGACACCATCCGGACGGGATCCAACGGCCGCGTTCTCCTGACGCGCGGCGAGGCGAGCATGCTGATCGCGCCAAACTCGGTGATCGCTCTACCCGCCGAGCAGAAAGACGGTCTCTCCACTACGATCTACGAACAGGCAGGATCCGTTCTCTTCCAGGCCGAAAAGCGCAACTTCAAACACTTTCAGGTCGAGACGCCTTATCTGGCGGCCGTCGTGAAAGGAACGCAGTTTCGCGTGACCTTGAACAAGCGTGGCGCCGGCGTCGAAGTGCTCGGCGGCCAGGTTGAGGTGACGGATTTCAAGACCGGTCAGAACGCGCTCGTTCTTCCTGGACAAGCAGCGAAGGTCTCAGCATCCGGACGCGGCGGACTCTCGTTAAGCGGCTCGGGGGCTGGCCCGGTCAAGCAGGGAACACCGCGCACGTCACCCTTCGAACGCATCCCCGTGCCTAAAGGCGGCCTTGCCTCGCCTGCCGGCGCTCCGGATGGCAAGTCGGTTCGCGCTGTTGGCACAATCGATCTCGCGAACAACAACAATTCCCATGCCGATGCCGCCCACGACAAGAATGCGGTCCGTATCACGGCGCCGCTCGGCGAAGTGACGCTGGATTTCGTGAAGGCAACGGACGGCCTCGCCCACGGCGCCGTCATTTCGCCCGCGGATCGAAACAGCGCAAAGCAAACGATCTGGAATACCGGCGAGCTTTCGCCAGGCAATGGCGCGTCGAAAAGTTACGGCCAAGGCAACAGCAACGCTGCCGCTAACAGCAATGCCGGTGGAAACGGCAATGGTAACGGCAATGGAAATGGTGCCAGCAATGCTATCGCCGTTGGTAATGGGAACGGAAACGGGAACGGGAATGGGAATGGGAATGGGAATGGGAACGCCAACGCCAACAGCAATGGCAACGGCAAGGCTAAGGGCAAGGACTGACGCGCCGGCGCCTCAGCTGCACGACGCACGCGCGCTACCCGATGGTGGCGCGTGAAAGGGATCCGGCCGCATCTTTTTGTTGTATGCGCTCTGGTGGCGGTTTCGCTGACCGGACTGACTGGCTCATTAAGAAACGCGCTGATCGACCTGCGATTCAGCCTGTTTCCGCGTCAGGCCAGCGGCAGCATCGTCGTCGTGGCGATCGACTCGCCCTCGATCGAAACTATCGGCGTTTGGCCCTGGCCGCGCCGCCTCCATGCCGACCTGATCGATAGACTGACAAGTGCTGGAGCTTCCGACGTCGCATTCGATGTCGATTTCAGCACCCCATCGACTCCGGAATTCGATCAGGCCTTCGCCGAAGCACTCGAACGCGCCGGCGGATCAACGATCCTCCCGACATTCGAACAATTGGTCGGCTCGCGAGGCAGCGAAGTTATCCATCTCAATCGCCCGCTGCCGAGTTTCGCGAAACATGCATGGCCAGCACTCGTCAACGTTTCAACCGAAGCGGACGGCACTGTACGTCGCTATCCTTACGGGGAGAACTTCGATGGCGCGTTTTTACCCTCGATGGGCGCGGTCCTGACAGGCCGCTACGAGACGACCAAAGAACCCCTCTGGATCGATTTCAGCATTCAGCCCGCGTCAGTTCCGGTCGTCTCTTACAGGGATGTCCTGAAGGGTGACCCCGCTGTAATGAGGCTGCTAAAGGACAAGAAGGTCATCGTCGGCGGAACAGCTCTTGAGCTTGGAGATCGATTCAATACCCCGAACGGCCGCACGGTGT
Source organism: uncultured Pseudomonadota bacterium (assembly GCA_963762485.1). Classification (GTDB taxonomy): domain Bacteria; phylum Pseudomonadota; class Alphaproteobacteria; order Rhizobiales; family Xanthobacteraceae; genus Pseudolabrys. The sequence continues at coordinate 769,418 of CAVXLE010000017.1, forward strand.
CCGGCGTAGTTCTTCAAGCTCTTGCGGCCGAATCCATCTTGCAGGGTCGCCTGCTGCGCGGCTTGTCGCTGCCCGCAAACCTTGCCAGTCCCGTTCTCATCCTTCTCATTATGGTCGCGTTATGGCGCCGCACATCGGCGATCACGCGCGTTATCATTCTGTTTGGCCTTGCGTTCGCAGCGGAACTTGGCGCTTTGGTCATTCAGACAAATCTGCCGATCATGCTCAACACGGCGTTGCTGCACATCGCTATCGCCGCCTATCTGGCCGCCATCGCCCTCGACGAAATCGACGTTCGCGCCTTGCTCGGTCTGATCGCCGAAAGGCGCTTCCAACGGATCGCCATGTCGCTCGGCGACGGACTGGTCTGCGCCGACAAGAACGGCTTGATCACAGTGTGGAATCCAACCGCCACGGCGATTTTTGGTTTTGAATCCGAAGAAATGCTGGGCTGTCCACTCGACATGATTTACGCAAGCGGCAACGACCCGTCGGAGGCAAATTCGTTTTCGATACTCGCCCTGCCACACGAGTTGTTGCAGGCGCCCGGCGGCAAGCTCGTCGAGCTCCAGGGACGGCGAAAGAACGGCGAGTTTTTTGCGCTCGAGGCCTGCTTTTCGGGCTGGCAAGGAACGGATGGGTTCAACTACGGAGTAGTGTTCAGAGATATCTCGGTCCGCAAGCGGGAGGCTGCGCGCATGCGCTATCTTGCTGAATATGACGCGCTGACGGGCCTCGCCAATCGCCACACCCTCGCTGCGCACCTGCGTGACGGCACTTCCAAGGCGAAATCGACCGCAACCGAGATTGCGCTCCTCGTCATCGGGCTCGACAAATTCCAGTTCGTCATCGACATGCTCGGCCATGCCTATGGCGACCAGGTGATCTGCGCAGTTGCCGATCGGCTGGCCACCGTTTGCGAAGGTGTGAGACTCGTCGCTCGCCTGGATGGCGACGAGTTCAGCGTTATCGTCGAGGGCGACAACGCCGCGAATGCGGCGAAAAAACTGGCGAAACGCATATGTCAGTGCTTCATCGAAAGCCCACTTTCGGTCGGCACGCGCCAGCAGTTGGTCACCGTCAGTATCGGGATTGCGGCCTTTCCCCAGGAATGCAGGTCGGCCGACGAGTTGCTCAGCAGCGCCCATCTCGCGCTGTACCGCGCAAAGGCGGAAAAGCGAGGCAGCTACGTCGTTTTCGAGCGCAGCATCAGGATCGAACTCGAAGTCAGGGCAAGGCTCGAAGCAGAACTTGCGCAGGCACTGGAGCGAGACGAATTTGAACTCTTCTATCAACCGAAGGTCAGCCTCGAAGATGATACGATGATCGGTGCGGAAGCGCTCATTCGCTGGCAGCACCCCTATCGCGGCCTTCTTTCGCCGGCAGAGTTCATGCACGTGGTCAAGACGTCGTCACTTTCTGATCGCCTCGCGCGGTGGGTGATGCAGACCGCGTGCAAACAGGCCTGCTTGTGGCAGAAGAAAGGATTTGATCTGTCGGTTGCCGTAAATCTTGCACCGTCGCAGCTTCGATCGAACGATCTCGTGACGGCAGTCGAGACCGCGTTGAAGGAAACCGGTTGCTCACCAACGCATCTTGAGCTCGAAGTGACCGAGGATATTCTCGTCGATGATGACAAAGCCGTAGAGATTTTCCGCGCCATCAGAAATCTAGGCGTTCGCATTGTGCTGGACGACTTCGGTACCGGTTATGCCAGCTTGAGCTATCTCAAGAAATTTCCAATCAGTGGATTGAAAATCGATAAGTCTTTCGTGGGTCAGTTGCGAGCGGATATCGACAATGCTGCGATCGTCAGCTCGACAATCGGCCTTAGCATTTTGCTTGGGCTATCGGTCGTAGCTGAAGGCATCGAAGACCGCGGCACAGCCAATTTGTTGGCGCGGATGGGATGCAAACAGGGGCAGGGTTATTTCTTCGGCCGCCCCATGACAGCTGCGGAATTTGAACAAAAACTTCTGTCCGGGCGCGGTCCCGATGAATCGGAATTGACTTCCCATACAGCGGCCTGAGGCCATTGGCGGCTTCGCGCCGTGGATCCGAAGATCACAGCGTTACTGTTTCAAGATCGCCGTCGTCTTGAGCGGCGCTAGCGGATTCAGATCATTTGCCGGGTGATAGCTGACCAAATTGATGGTCCACGCCCCGACGAGAACGAATGACGCAGTGATGGAGATAATGATCGTGCGTATCATGACGTGCTCCCACTATCGTGCCCGGGTTTCCCGGTGCTGCCGCAGCGTTTTCGCTTCCGGCAAGGATGTAATTAAGTGGACCACCCGTCTGCCGCTGTGACCCGGGTCACAAAAGACGCAATTTTCACGGCGTCCCAGAGAAAGAAAAAGCGGCCCGTTTCGGGCCGCTGAGAAGTTTGGAGGTTCAGAGAATTTGGGGCCTGCCCCCGGGGCAGGGGCAGGCCTGACGACGGTCAGATGGGTTTGAGTATCCTGGCCGTCAGGCTGCCGATGGTGTGGGGACCGACCACCAGGCTCGCCAAAATCGTGTTGCCGTTAGGACCTTCGACTGTGCGGACGACGCCTGTGACCACCGAAGCGCTCGCGATGAACATAGTGGCGATGGCGAGAATGATGGTCTTACGCATGGCTTTGGCCCTGAATGTCACGGGAGCAACCGGCTCCCTACGGTTCTCAAACTAGGGCGGCGGCCCAGCCGCCGCTGTGACCGGCATCACATAAGGGCGCATTTTTTAGGGGGCCGAAATTGGCCAGAAATCAGGCCTGAGAACGCTAGAGTTTGAGCTCCTTTTCGAGCTTCGCCTTGCTCTCGATGCAGTAATAGCCCGACAGGCGGGTGACCAATTTCAGGCGCATCCACTCGTTGAGAATCCGGCTGACATTTTCGCGCGCGATACCGGCCATGGCGGCGACATCACTTTGGCTCAGTTTCTGCCGGATGACGATGCGACCGCCGTCGACTTCGTTGCCGAAAGCCTTGGCCAAATCGAGCAGCGCGCGCGCCACGCGGCCTTTGACCGGCAGGAAATGTTCCGGCCGCAACCACCTGGTCGGTGTTGCGCAGGCGCGCAGCAAGCAAACTGAGAAGATGTTTGTAGATGTCAGGATTCTTCGCGGCGACCGCTTCGAACACTGCGCGGCTGACGAAACTCAGCTTGCAGTCGCGCAAGGCCGAGACCGAAGCCGACCTCGGCCGCCCATCGATCATCGCCATGTCGCCGACGATCGACCCAGGCCCCAGGATCGCGAGAATGCGTTCGGCGCCGGTGGGCGAGAGCATGCTCACTTTGAGCAGGCCCTCCTCCAGGCGATAGCATCCATCGCCCGGATCGCCGGCGAGAAAGAGGACTTCGTCGGCCGCCAGCTTTACCGGCTTGGCATTGGCGAGGAGACTGGCCGACAGTCGCTCCGGAAGGTCCGAAAGCAGGTTGGTGGAACGCAGCGGAGAAACCATCGGGTGCCCGGCGCAGAATAGCCCATGAACGCGCCGGGACTTCTTAGCAGAAAACGCGCAGAAATACTCAGTGGTCGGTCAAAGCCGCACGCGCGATGGTCTGGCGGGTCAGGCCGCGGCTGGCGAGGTCCGGGCCGGAAAGCTGGGAAAGCTCATGGTAGCGCGCAGCTATTTGCTGGCCTTCGCGGGCGCCTTCGGCGAACTGGCCGCACCAGGCGGCAATCCGGGCGAAATATGTGGTTCCGTGGGCGACCATACCGGTGGCATCGGTGCGATAGGTGATGTCGGTCATCATTCCCTCCTGGTCCGTCCCCACGAGCGCAATGCGCTCCTCTATAATTTTAAGATTAGGCGGAGGTGACGTTTGCCGCTGTGCTGGCCATCACAAAAAAATCGATTTTGGCGCGTCCAATTAATTGATTGTCCGAACGGATTTTTTGGCCGGCGACGTCAGCAATGGCGAGACGGCCGTCGGCCTCCCGGCCGCAACGGTGCATGCATGATCAAACGCGATTTGCTTCCTGTCGCCCTTGCCGGCCTCGCCTTTATAGTTCTGGCAACCCCAAGCCGCGCGCTCGATCTCAATTCCTTCCGCGCACAGCACGGGCTCCCCGCCCTATCTGCGAGCGGAGCACTCGCGGGCGCAGCTTATAGTCATGCCCACAGTCTCGCCGGCCGCCGGCGGCTCGACCATGACGGTTTCCGGCAGCGCGTCTCGCTCACTTCGGGAACTGCAGCCGAGAATGTTGCCTTTGGCTGCGCGACCGAAGACTGCGTCATTCGCATGTGGGCAAGGTCCGCCCGCCACCGCGCCAATATGCTGCGGCGCGACGTCACCAGCTATGGCCTCGCGTCGGCCGACGGTGGCGACGGCCACCGTTACTGGGTGCTCGAATTGGGAAACTGAGCGGGGAGAAGTCAAGCCCCGGCTGCGCTAGACAAACCGAACCGGCGCCCCAGTCAGCACAGGGATCGCGACCATCAACACGATCCCGATCCCAAAGCCGATCAACCGCGTATTCATCGTCAGCATCGTTGCTGGAGCGGCATGTCCGAGGAGGTAAGCCACACCGTCGAACAAGCCGACCGCGATCAATATCCAAAAATACGGCTTGATAACAAAATCCTGAGCCTGCGGGGCAGCGACCAGGATAGCACCGGCGGCGGCACCCACGATCGCCATATATCCGAAGAAGATCCGATTCAACGTCATGCGCCCGCCCGATCGTTTGCCGCCGCAGCGTGCAACGCTAGCAGAATTCCGTCGCGGCGGGGAAACCAGACCGGACTGCCGTTACTTCTTCTCCAGCATCAGCTGGCCCTTGTACCCGATGACCCGCTGCGCCGCGTGTGCGAAGCGTGCAAGCAGCCACGGCAGCGTGACCTCGAGGCGGACGGCCGCCCCATACACATCGATGAAGCCCGATGCGCGCTGACCGAGCGCGGATGCGCGGAAGGTCAGTCGGTCGCCGGTCCACACCTCTTCGTCCAATGACAGCAGCCAGGCGAATTCGGTCTTGGCGCGGCCAAGACCGTCCTTGATACGACGCAGGGCCTCGTCCTTGCCGAGGCCATGGGGAATGATAACGACGAGTGGTTCCGACATTGCGGCGGGAATCTCCCTGTTGCTGCCAGAGTATGTGGGGAGGACGCCCACGCAGAAAAAGGGCCCGCCTTAGCCGTCTCGAAGCATGCTATGTTCCGCGGCATTATGATGAAGCGCGAAAATTTCGCGGTTGACACGATCTACGTGCCGGTCAAGCGGCGGGCCACGATCGACCCAAGACGCGTGGAGGAGATCGCGCAGAGCATGCTCGCGGACGGCCAGAAGACACCGATCCTGGTGCGGCCGGACGGCGCGCGTTTCGTGCTGGTCGAGGGCCTGCACCGGCTGGAGGCCGCCAAGGCATTGGGCGAGCAGACCATCATCGGCTTCCGCGTCGACGCGCGGAAGCATTGACGCCGTCAGCCGGAGCAGGCTGCCAAGGTGATCGACCCTATTTCTGGTCGCTGAGTATTTTGGCGCAGGCCTCGGCGACCATGCGGTTTGGCTCACTGCCGGGGAACGTCGCCCAGCCGCCCTTCTCCACGAAGGTGTCCTGTTTCCAGCTATCGGTCGCCTTCAACGCGACCAGCGTGGCCTTGGCGTCGGTTGCGTGCTGAAACTTGTCGACGCAGATCGGCGCTAGCGTCGCGACCAGCGCTTCGTTGGTGCTCTGCTGCGCCAGCTTTTCCGCTTTGCTTTGTAACTGCCAGCCGCCCCAGCCAAAGCCGACAACCATTGTGACAATGGCGCCGGCGACGGCACCTTGCAGGAGACGCGTCAACTGTTCGCCTTGCAGCATCGGTGGCAATTTCATGGGTTTTCCTTTCGCCCGAGTTTGGACTCGGTGCGAGGGCAACGGACACCGGATGGGGTCCGGTCGCTGAGTTGGATAGGAGGCCCGGCCGCTTTGAGCTGGCGTTTCGGTCGTTGCCATCGTGCGCCCTTTCCGGGATAAAGTCGATGACGCCGCGAGTCCTCAAAGGACCCGCGCCAACTCCTGCCCAGGTACCCTCCATGCCCCTCTCCGACACGATCAAGACCCTGATCCTCAACGCCTGGGACGACGGCTATCCCTGCCTGGTCGCCACGCACGGACCGCAGGGACCAAACATCACGCCCAAGGGAAGCATGATCGTTTTTGACGACGCTCATCTCGCCTGGTGGGAGCGCTCGAAACGAGCAGTGCTCGAAAATCTGGGCCACGACAAGCGTGTGTGCGTGATCTACGCCAACTTCAAAGCGCAGCGCGATGGCGTCTTGGAATCAGGCTTCCTGCGTTTCTTCGGGTCGGTCGAGTTGCACGAAGCGGGTCCGATACGGGAAGCGATTTTCAAAAAGTTGTTGCCGCGCGAACAGACCCATGTCGGCGCCGAGGCCGGCATCGGCGTGCTGATCCGCATCGAGAAGGCAATCGACGTCCGCGGCAAACCGATCATGTGAGCGCGCGGCGAAGACGCTATTGGAAAATAACCTTACATTTATCATGCGCCCGAGCGCTACGATGCTCCGGGAACCGAAATCTAATGGTCGCGTTGGGCTTTTTGATCTCCGGTTCTGCGGGTGCCTGGAGACTGCGCAGTGTCTATGCTCACCCCCAAAGGTATTCTGGCCTCCCCCTCGTCTGCATGAATATTGCGTGATCCGCCACATTCAGCGCCTACAAGCATGCTAGGCTTCCTGCAGGTTAAAGGCCGGGGCTGGAGCATTCGCATGCGTCTCCACCATCTAGCGCTTTCCTTCGCCGCAGCGCTCACCGCGCTCACGTTCGCCCAGCCGGCGCGCGCCAACATCATGATCATTATCGACAAGTCCGCGCAGACGATGACCGTCACGGTCAACGGCGAGGAGCGTTATACTTGGCCCGTTTCTACCGGCCGCGACGGCTATGATACGCCGTCTGGCGAATTCCAACCGTTCCGCATGGAGCGCGATCACTTCTCACGCGAGTGGGACGACGCGCCAATGCCGAATTCGATCTTCTTCACGAAGATCGGCCACGCCATTCACGGCACCTTCGAGGCGCGCAATCTCGGCCGGCCGGTATCGCACGGCTGCGTGCGGCTCTCGACGCAGAACGCCGCCACGCTTTATGCGCTGGTCCAGGACGAAGGCGTATTCAATACGCGCGTGAGGCTCGTCGGCGATGCTCCGAAGATGTCTGATGAGCCTGTCGCACGTCGCGACCGCAGCAACGATAGCGACCGTTATGCGGGTCGCACGCGTGACAACGACCGCACGTATGTGCGGAACGACAGCAATAATGCCGACGACGTCGCCGAGGCACCGCAGCCACGCGCGCGCCAGTCGCGCTCATATTACTATCGGGAGCCATACTACCAGCGTCGCTACTACGGTCGCGGCTTCTTCCCGTTTGGCTGGTAGTTTCAGGCCTTTGCGCTAGATCAACGCCCAGCGCCGGAACTTTTGCTCCCATTCGTTGCCGCATCAGGCGGCAGCCAGGAGCATCACGCCATGCGCAAGCCGATCAAGGCCGGCAAATCGCGGCGTCCAAAGGCATCCGCAACGAAGGCCGGCGCTGGCAAAACGCGCCGCCGCGCCAAGCCAGGAGCCAAGGGTGGCGGCCGGTTCTTCCATATCGAATTGCGGCCGAGCCGGGAGTTTGTCGCGTTCCGGGTCCAGGACGTAGGCGCACCTGGCGGGGTCGAACGCGTCGGGGGCCTGCGCGCCAATGGCTCCTGGGATACAGCCAAATGGCTGGTCGAAAAGACCCACGCCCATATTGAGGGTGACCGTCTTGTTGCCGATACTGCGGAAGCCCGCAAGGTGCTTTCGACGCTCGGGTCCGAGCCGGTGCACGTTTCCGGCGATCGATTTCGCGCAAAGCCACGGCGCGACATCCCCGAAAGCGAAAAGCCGACGCCGGCGATGCGGCGCGCCCAACTCACCAATATCAAGAAGGCGCAGGCGGCGGTACGCAAACGGCGCAAGGCAGCACGACCATGATCCGCAAGCTCAAGCCGGGCAAGTGGCGACTCTACTCACGCAAAAAGAATCCCCGCACCGGCAAGCGTCGCAACCTGGGCACTTTCACCAGCAAGAAAGCTGCGCAGCAGCACGAACGCGACATCCAGTATTTCAAGCGGCACTGATGTCGGTCGTGTGACATCGCCGATATCGAGTGGCCGTTAAGCCATTTTCCACCGGCATTTTTCAGCCGCTCGACTTCTTCGGCGACGGCACCCGGCCGGGACAATCTGCCGAACCCGACCAAACGGCACGATAACCGCTACGTCCCGCAAAACGGACCGGCGATCGGCGATCGGATGAACTTGTACAGCTTCGACCATGACGGGGATCGCGACCACGACCATGATCACGATAGCTATGACGACCAGCTTCCGCTGATCAGTCAAAAGACGAGGGGCGGCACTGCAAAGAGTGCAGCCCCTTCGTTCAACGCGCCCTTGCGGCAGCTAGCCGTGATGCGCAACGCCGAGCGCTTCCTCACCGCGATCGAGGATGAGCGGCACGATCAAATCCTCCTCGTCATCGAGATGGCGGATCAGCCCTTTGATCAACGCCCCGCTTGCATCCGCATATTCGGCGCTGTTCCGGCGAAGCGTGTCGGCATCGGCCCGCAGCGCTTGCAACAGCGCATTGGCGGTTTGTGCGGTGCGCGCCATGTCGGCGTGGATGTGGTGATGGTCGCTTTCGAGGACATCAAATCCACGCGCTAGCCGCGCGTCCGCCGCCCGGAAAATCGGGAAGTAGTGCAGGTCCTCTATCTGATGGTGGACGTTGAGCTGGTCCAGCATGAACTGGAGCCGCGGCACAAATTGGCGAGCGAATTCGGCGGGCGGAACGACCTGAGCGCGAAATTGCGCCGTGATTTGCTCGATCGCGGCGGAAAGCTCGCGGAACATAGCGTGGCGCGATAACCAAAATCGCGCCATTTCACCGAGATTTGCATGGGCGTCCCATTGCTCGCGCGGGTAGCGAGACATCAGCACGCGCAAATCCTCCGGCCAGCCACTGCGACGAGCCAGGGCGAGCGCGTCAATTTCTGCGGATTGGGGTCTTTCGATCGTCACAAACGCCTAAATAGCCATTGCGCAGGCCAATGCGAAGGGCGAATTTTGCGGCGCATGAACGCAGCCACCACCGTTGCCCGCCTCACTTGCGACGAAACGACCGCCCGCCGGCTGGCCACCTATCTCGCGGAAAGCCTCGATGCCGAGGACGCTGCCTGTGCCGCTTTTGAAGGCGATGATGGACGCTGGCAGCTGGCGGTCCATTTCCGTGCCGCTCCAGACGAGACCGGCCTGCGCCAGCTGGTCGAGCTCGCCGCCGGCGAAGCAATAGCGAATGCGCTTAGCATTGAACAGGTCGCCGCGTCCGACTGGGTAGCGCAAAGCCTTGATGCTCTCAGGCCGGTGCGCGCCGGCCGCTTCCTCATCCATGGCGCCCACGACCGCACACGACTGAAGCCCAATGATATCGGCATCGAGATCGAAGCCGCACTCGCCTTCGGCACTGGCCATCATGGGACGACCCGCGGCTGCCTGCTCGCACTCGTCGATCTGGCGAAACGGCGGCAATTCAGGCGCGTGCTCGATATCGGTACCGGCACCGGCGTACTGGCCATTGCAGCGGCCCACCTGTTGCGGACACACGTTGTCGCCGGTGATACCGACCCGATCGCGGTCCACGCGGCGCGGGCCAATGCAAGGCTCAATCGCGCAGCTCCGTTTATGAGAATTGCGCGTGCAGCCGGCACGAGCACCCCCGTCATCGCAAACACTGCGCCTTATGATCTGGTCTTCGCCAACATCCTGCTCGGACCGCTGACGCGGCTGGCGGTGCCGCTGCGCAAGCTCGCCGCACCCGGCGCACGCATCGTCCTCTCCGGCCTGCTTCCCGGCCACGCTAACGCCGCCCTCGCAATTTACCGCGCGCAAGGCCTCATGCTTGAACGGCGCATCCAGCTCGAAGGCTGGGCGACGCTGGTGCTCAGGCGCCCCTCTCGTCATTCCGGGACGGCGCGCTAGCGCCGGACCCGGAATCCAGATGGAATCTCCGAGGCCGTTTCTGGATTCCGGGTTCGCGCACTTCGTACGCGCCCCGAAATGACAATCGCTCAAGACAAAACCGCCCCGGGCGGGGATGACCGGGGCGGCTTCGCTGGTGAGAAAGTTACGCTTACCAGCCTCCGAACGGCATCTCTTCAATATTGATCTTGGCCACCCGGTTGCCGCGCTCATCGAGCGTGTACGGCAACAGATGCGCGTGTCTTGCGATTTCGCGGTGGGCCTGCCGCAAGCGCGACTCCATCATTGCGGTCATGAAACGGGTGAAAAACCCTTTGCGCGGCGCGGCAGTTTGCGCGCACTCGGAGGCATCGGTAACGGGAACGCGGGCAACGCCATAGGTAACAGCAACCATCGTGTATCTCCTTCTCGAAAACAAAGTGTCAGCAAACGTCACAGGATTTGCGTCTGACTGTTGCAACGCAACATAGTCTATATTGCGACTGCGAACTATCCATGGCAGCGTATGGATGCCCTGTAAATACAACATAAATTGATTAATGACTTATAGAGATCGATGGCATCATTGCGTCTAATTGATGCGATGCACAATTTTGAATCAAACAAGTGATTCGGTGCCGAATTGGCCGCCAACGCAGCAAAATTTTTCACAAAGTTCGGGCAGTGCTTGCCCAAGCTGCGTGCGCCGTTTCTCGCATGCCTGCATTGCTACGTCCGCGTGGAGCGTTAGAGTGCCGCCCATGTTTGAAGCTCGCTTCCAGTCATTCGATGATTCGAGTGAGCGCGGCCACAGTGCCGCACGTGTTGCTACATTGCGCGCCGAACTGAAACGACGCGGGCTTGACGGCTTCGTGGTGCCACGCGCCGACCGTCAGCAGAACGAATATTTGCCGGCCAGTGAAGAGCGGCTCTCTTGGCTTACCGGCTTTACCGGTTCGGCTGGCGCAGCAGTCGTGCTGAATGATCGTGCCGCTCTTTTCGTCGATGGGCGCTACACGGTGCAGGCGGCCTCGCAAATCGATAGCGCCATTTTCACGGTTGAGCACCTGGTGGATCGTCCGCCCGAGCAATGGCTGGAGCAAAGTCTGAACAGAGGCGCCAAGCTCGGCTATGATCCGTGGCTGCACACGACCGACCAAGCGGAAAAACTCAGGAAAGCTTGCGCGACCGCAGGCGCGGAGTTGGTAGCAGCCGACAGCAATCCGATTGACGCGTTATGGCGCGAACGGCCGGCGTCCCCGACTGGCGCGGTCACCCTGCGCGATCTCAAGCTCGCCGGAGAAAGCGCGGCGGATAAAGTCAGGCGCATCCGTGCGGAACTGTCCAAGCTCCGTACCGACGCGCTGCTTGTTTCGGATCCGCAGAACGTCGCCTGGACATTCAATATCCGCGGTGCCGATGTCGCACATACTCCGTTGGCGCTCGCCTTTGCATTGGTCCCCCTCGACGGCCGGCCGGCGCTCTATGTAGAAGGCGCCAAGCTCAACAACAATGTGCGTCATGCGCTCGAGGAGTTCGTTGACGTACGTTCGCCCGACGATCTGGTCCGCGATCTCGGCAAGCTCAAGGACAAAGTCGTGCGCGTGGATCAGGCGAGCGCAGCCGACGCGCTGACGCACTTGCTCGCCGAGCAGGGCGCCAAGCCGCAACGTGGCGCCGATCCAATTGCGCTCATGAAGGCGACGAAGAACCAGGCGGAGATCCACGGCAGCCGCGCTGCCCACAAGCGCGATGGTGCGGCTGTGGTGCGCTTCCTCGCGTGGCTCGACCGGGAGGCTCCGTCTGGCAAGCTCACCGAAATCGACGCCGTGGCCGCGTTGGAAAGCTTCCGCCGCGATACCGGAGCGCTCAAGGATATATCCTTCCCGACCATCGCCGGCGCGGGACCAAATGGCGCGATCGTCCATTACCGCGTAACCCGCGCCTCCAATCGGCGCATCGGCAAAAACGAGCTATTTTTGGTCGATTCCGGTGCGCAATACGAAGATGGCACCACGGATATTACCCGCACGATCGTCGTCGGCGAGCCGAGCGAGGAAATGCGAGACCGCTTCACCCGCGTGCTCAAGGGGCATATCGCTATCGCCACCGCAGTCTTTCCTGAGACCACCAGCGGCGCGCAGCTCGATCCGCTGGCGCGCACGGCACTGTGGCAGGCCGGGCTCGATTTCGACCACGGCACGGGGCACGGCGTCGGCAGCTATTTGTCGGTGCATGAGGGCCCCGCCCGAATATCCAAGCTGGGTACCGTTGCGCTTCGGCGGGGAATGATCCTGTCGAACGAACCCGGCTACTACAAAACGGCCGCCTACGGCATCCGCATCGAGAATCTCGTGCTGGTGATCGCAGCACCGGAGCCGGTTGGCGCCGAAAAGCCGCTCAATGCGTTCGAGACATTGACGCTCGCGCCAATTGACCGGCGGTTGATCGAGGTCGGTATGCTCGGCTCTAAAGAGCGCGCGTGGCTCAACAGTTACCACGAGCGAGTCCATGAGGTGCTTGAACCTCTCATCGACGCGCCAACGAAAGCGTGGCTCGCCGCGGCAACGAGGGCGCTTTAGGCCGAGACGTGCACGACCTCCAACCCAAGGCGGAAGCTGCCGCAACGCCATGGCGGCTCCTGGCGCTGCTGATGGCGATGACCGCCATCGGCCCGGCCACGCTCAATATCCTGGTGCCGGCGCTGCCGGGCCTGACCACACGGATGGGCACCAATACCAGCACTGTGCAGCTGACGTTGTCGCTCTATCTGTTGAGCCTGGCGACCGCACAGCTCCTGCTCGGGCCCTTGTCCGACCGCTTCGGCCGGCGGCCGGTGGTGCTGGCCGGACTCACGCTCTCGGTCGTTGCCTCGCTGGCGGCGCTGCCTGCCGCCTCGATCGGCGCGCTGATTGCGACCCGCATCGTACAGGCGATCGGCGCCTCCACCGGCATCGTGATTGGCCGCGCCATCATTCGCGATCTCTACGAACGCGATCGCGCCGCCGCCATGATCGGGTTGGTCACCACCGCCATGGTGATTGCACCGATGGTCGCGCCGCTGATCGGCGGCATTCTCGATACCGCCTTCGGCTGGGAGGCGATCTTCCTGTTTATCGCGGTGTTTTCGGGCGCGGTGCTGCTATGGGCACTGCCGGTGCTCCCGGAGACGCGGCCCGCGCGCGTGGCGCACACGCCCGGAATGCTGTGGCACGAATGGCGGGCGCTGATCGCCAGCGCGAAATTCCACGGCTACGTGCTGTGCGCCGCACTCGGCTCGGCGCCGTTCTTCACGTTTCTTGGCGGCGGGCCGCATGTGGTCGTCACGCTGATGGGCCGCACCTCGGCAGAATACGGCCTTTGGTTTGCGGTCACCTCGCTCGGCTATATGAGCGGCAATTTCACAGCCTCGCGGCTGTCGCAGCGCTTCGGCGCCGATGCCATGATCATGGCGGGCATCATCTTTGAATTGATTGGCGCGAGCCTCACGACAGTGCTGGTCGCCGCCGCATGGGAAGCGGGGCCGGCGATCATCTTCCTGCCGCAACTCGTCATCTCCTATGGCAATGGACTGCTGCTACCGAACGCGATCGCCGGCGCGGTGAGCATACGCCCGCAGGCCGCCGGCGCCGCCTCCGGCATGACCGGTTTCGTGCAAATGGCGGCCGGCGCCGGCTCGACGCAGGTGGTCTCGATGCTGCTTGCCGGTGCGCCCACCGCAATGCCGATGGCCTGGATGCTGGTGATCATGGTGCTTGCAACTGGCGTAGCCTATGTCGCGCTGGTGCGGCCCTAGTCTCATTCCGTCATTCCCCCGGAATGACTATGAAATGAGATTCAGCCACTCGTCTTCGGTCAGGACCTTCACGCCGAGCTTTCGGGCGTCGGCGAGCTTGGAGCCGGCACCAGGGCCGGCGACCACATAGTCTGTCTTCTTGGAAACGGAACCGGCGGCCTTCGCGCCAAGCCGCTCCGCCTGCGCTTTCGCTTCCTCGCGCGTCATTTTTTCCAGCGCGCCTGTAAACACCACGGTCTTGCCGGCGATAGCGGTGTCCTTTTTTGGCTTCGCGGCGTCGAGGATTTTTACTTCTTTCGTCAACCGGTCGACGATGCCGCGGTTGTGGCTTTCACCGAAATAGGCCTTCACAGCCTCGATAACCGTGTCGCCGATCTGATCGAGCGCGTCCATCTCGGCGATCGTCTCCGCGTCGCCTTTGGCCACTTTCAGGCCAGCGTCGTGGAATGCCTTCCAGGAGCCGTAACCGCGCGCCAGGGCCAACGCTGTGGTCTCACCGACATGACGGATTCCGAGTGCGTAGATGAACCGGTCGAGCGAAATTTCGCGCCGCTGCTCGATCGCATCGAACAGGTTGCGCACCGAGGTTTCGCCGTAGCCCTCGACCTCTTCGAGCTTGATCTTCTTGTTGCGCGCCGGAAGCGTGAAGATGTCGGCGGGCTCCTTGATCCAACCCTGCTCGAAGAAGAATTCGATCTGCTTCTCGCCGAGGCCTTCGATATCGAAGGCACGGCGCGAACAGAACAGCTTCAGGTGCTCGATCTTCTGGAATGGGCAAGCGAACTCGCCGGTGCAGCGGGCGCGCGCGCCTTCTTCGCCGGTTGCGGTCTCCTCGCGCACGATTTCAGTGTGCAGGTAGCATGGGCACTTCTTGGGAAAGTGATACGGCCGGGCATCCCTGGGCCGCTTGTCGATCACAACATCCACAATCTGCGGGATGACGTCTCCAGCACGCTGAATAATGACGGTGTCGCCGATGCGGATATCGCGGCCTCCGCGTATTTGCTCGCCGTCACCGCCGATACCCTTGATGTAATCCTCGTTGTGCAGCGTGACGTTCTGCACGATAACGCCGCCGACGCCGACAGGCTCGAGCTTCCCGACCGGCGTGAGCGCGCCGGTGCGGCCGACCTGGATTTCGATATCCTTGAGCACCGTGACGGCGCGTTCGGCCGGAAATTTGTGAGCAACCGCCCAACGCGGGCTACGCGAGACGAACCCAAGCCGCTCCTGCCAATCAATACGGTCGACTTTGTAGACGACGCCATCGATGTCGTAGTCGAGTTCGGCACGGCCTTCCTCGATCTTGCGGTGGAAGGCGATGAGCTCCTCAGTCGAACGGCAAACTTTGGTGAGCGGGTTGGTCTTGAAGCCGCAAGTCTCGAACCACTTGATCATGCCGGACTGCGTGTCAGCCGGCATCTCACTCATTTCGCCCCACGCATAGGCGAAGAAGCCGAGCGGGCGCGACGCGGTGATCGCCGGATCTTTCTGCCGCAATGAGCCAGCGGCGGAGTTGCGCGGATTAGCGAAGATCTGCTCGCCCGCCGCCTTCTGCCGCTCGTTAAGCTTCAGAAAATCGGCCTTGGTCATATAGACTTCGCCACGCACCTCGCAGACTTTCGGCACGTGCTTGCCCTTGAGACGCTGCGGCACATCCTTGAGCGTACGGATATTGGCGGTGACGTCCTCGCCCTCGGCGCCGTCGCCGCGGGTGGCCGCGGTGACGAGATTGCCGTCCTCGTAGCGCAGCGACATCGACAACCCGTCGATCTTCGGCTCGGCTGAAAATGAGATTCTCTCGTCTTCGTCCAGCTTGAGAAAGCGGCGGATGCGGGCGCCAAAATCAATGACGTCTTGCTCGACGAAGGCGTTGTCGAGCGAAAGCATAGGCACCGCGTGCCGGACTTTTTTGAATTTGCCAGTGGGTGCGACGCCGACCTTGAGCGAGAGCGATTCCAGCGTACGTAAGTCCGGGAAGCGCGCCTCGATGGCGCTGTAACGCGCGCGGAGCGCATCGTACGCCGCGTCCGTAATCGTCGGACGGTCCTGCTGGTAGTAGCGTCTGTCGTGCTCCGAAATTTCTACCGTAAGCCGCGCGTGCTCGGCCTTCGCCTGTTTGGCGGTCAGGAATTCAACGGGCGTCTTGTCGGTTTTTACTTTTGACGGCATGCAACTCTCCGCCGTCAACTCGCCGCCTTGATCAGTCGTTCGGCGGCGGCACGAGCTTCGTTGGTGATTTCGGCGCCGGCCAGCATGCGGGCGATCTCCTCGCGCCGGCGTTCCGCCGCCAGTTCGGTGACGCGGGTGGCGACCCGTTTGCCTTTTTCCAGCGCATCCTTGCTGATGAGATAGTGGCGGTCGGCGCGTGCCGCCACCTGCGGTGCGTGCGTGACGGCGAGAACTTGTACCCCACGCCCCAGTCTGGCGAGCCGCATGCCGATTGCGTCGGCGACAGCGCCGCCCACACCAGTGTCGATTTCGTCAAACACCAGCGTCGGCGCCGAACCGCGGTCGGCCAGCACCACCTTCAAGGCCAACAGGAAGCGCGCTAGCTCGCCGCCGGACGCGACCTTCATGAGTGGTCCCGGCCGCGTCCCCGGATTGGTCTGCACCCAGAATTCCACACGATCGATGCCGTTCGGCCCGGCGGCAGCCGGATCACTGTCGATCTGGGTGGAAAACTTTGGCGCGCTCAAGCTTGAGCGGCTTGAGCTCACCGTTGACCGCCTTGTCGAGGGCGGCAGCAGCCTTGCCGCGCGCCTGCGAGAGTGCTTCAGCCGCGGCCCGGTACGCCGCCTCGGCCTGCATGGCGGCCGCCTCCAGCGCTTTGAGCCTGTCCTCGCCGGCCTCAATTAGCGCGATATCGCCGTTGTACTTTTGCGCCAGCGCCGCCAGATCATCGACCGCGACGCTGTATTTCCGGCCCGCCGCACGCAGCGCAAACAGGCGTTCCTCGATACGCTCGAGTTCGGCCGGGTCGAAATCAGCGGTGCGCAAGGCTGTTTCAAGATGCCCGCGTGTTTCATCCAGCGCGGTCAACGCCGCATCGAGCGCTTTCACCGTCGGCTCAACCAGTCCCGGTGCCTGTGCCGCTCGCCGCTCCAGACGGCGGATCACGCCTGAAAGCGCGGGGACGCTGGAACTCGCACCGGCAATCACCTCGTGAGCATCGCGCAGGTCCTCGGCGACCTTTTCCGCCTGCATCATGGTGGTGCGCCGTTCGGCGAGAGCCGTCTCC
The DNA here is from genome assembly GCA_963762485.1 of uncultured Pseudomonadota bacterium. Classification (GTDB taxonomy): domain Bacteria; phylum Pseudomonadota; class Alphaproteobacteria; order Rhizobiales; family Xanthobacteraceae; genus Pseudolabrys. Next base: position 786,436 of record CAVXLE010000017.1, read on the forward strand.
TCGCCGGCCTGCGGCGAAAGCTTGTTAAGCTCGTCGACCGCGTGGCGCAGCCAGTCACCCTCACGTTTTGCTCGCTCAACCTCTGCCCGATGCGTATCAGCCGCCACCTGCGCTTCGCGCTGCGCCGTCCAAAGCGATTCGACCTTTGCTGCGCGATCCTCAAGGCCTCCAAATGCGTCGAGCAGCCGGCGATGGGTGGCCGCATCAACCAAGGCACGTTCGTCGTGTTGGCCATGGATCTCGACAAGTGCGCTGCCGAGCTGCTTGAGCACCTGCACGCTCACCGGCTGATCATTGACGAACGCGCGGGTGCGCCCATCGGCAAGCTGCACGCGACGAAGAATGAGCTCATCCTCCACGGGAATATCGTCGGCTGCAAGCAACGCCCATACCGGGTGATCGCGTGCCACGTCGAAAACGGCCGTCACCTGGCCCTGCTCCAGGCCCTGCCGCACCAAGGTCTGGTCGCCGCGCCCGCCCAGAGCCAACGCAAAAGCATCGAGCAAAATCGATTTGCCCGCGCCGGTCTCGCCGGTGAGAACGGCGAGACCATCGGCAAAATCGATGTCCAGCCGGTCGATCAAAACGATGTCGCGGATCGAAAGTCGGGAGAGCATCGGCGGCTGGTCCAGGAGCCTGAGGATTTGCCATCATTAAAGACGCGGATGGCCCGCACAAGGCTTGTGCTCGCGCCGGCCATGACACTGTGGGTAGTTCCCAGCGGTCATTCCGGACGCCGCGTAGCGGCGATCCGGAATCCAGAACGAAGCATGGAATTTACTGCTGGATTCCGGGTTCGCGCCTTCAGCGCGCCCCGGAATAACGTGAAGAATTAGCCCAGCCCGATACCCTTGAAGGCCTTGCTGATCCAGGAGCCTTCGTTTTCCTTAGGCTCGACGCCGCCGGTCTTCACCAGCGCATAAGCATGTTTGTACCAAGTGCTGTCGGGGAAATTGTGTCCGAGCACGGCGGCCGCGGTTTGCGCCTCATCGACGATGCCGAGCGCCATATATGACTCGGTCAGCCGCATCAGTGCTTCTTCGACGTGACGCGTTGTTTGATACCGGGTGACAACCACTTTGAAGCGGTTGATCGCGCCGGTGTAATCCTTCTTTTTCAAATAGTAGCGCCCAATTTCCATTTCCTTGCCGGCAAGTTGGTCGCGGGCAACTTCTATTTTTTGCTTGGCGCTGACCGCGTATTCGCTGGATGGGTATTTCCGGATGACTTCATCGAGTGCGGCGAGCGCCTTTTCGGTGCGCGCCTGGTCACGGGTGATGTCAGGGATTTCATCGAAATAGGACGAGCCAATCAGAAATTGCGCGTAGGCGGCATCTGCACTGCCGGGATGCAGAGTGATGTAGCGTTTGGCCGAATTGACGCAGTCATCATAGTCGCCAGCCTGATAGTAAGCGAATGACGTCATGATCAGGGATTTGCGCGCCCACTCGGAGTAAGGATGTTGCCGATCCACCTCCTCGAACTTTTTGACCGCTTCCTTCGGGTCCTTTTTGGCGTTGAGGAGGTAGAGGCCCTCGTTGTACAGCCGATCGGCCGGTTCATCGGGTGGCGTGTCATCCTTCTTGGCAAACAGATCAAAGCTGGAGCAGGCGCCGAGGCTCGCCGCCAGCAAGCCGACCGCCAGAACGCGTGCGAGCCGTGTCCAGCCCGCCGGTTTTTGCGGCGCGGTCAGACCTGCGGCGCCATTGGGCACAGCGCTTTTGGGCACGATGTACTTCGCCATGAAATTGTTGAACACGAACTCATCCACGCGAACGTGTTGCTTCCCCGAAAGCCGGCTTTGCAAAGGCCTTAAAAGGCGCGGCTACCCGCGCCGGTTTATCCGAAAACACGCTATATCGCCATGCGACTATGCTGACATTCGGCCCGGATTAAGGCGAAGGTTAAGGCGAAAACCCGAGGTTTTCAGGATACTTCCGGGCCATAGGCCGGAGCCACCAGGCCGGTAAGGACGGCCGCGTGGCCGCGTACCCGGCGCACAGGCTCGGCCGCCGCCTCAACCACGCGCCAGGCGCTCGGATCGGCCATCAGCGCGGACAGCACGGCATGATTGAGCTTGTGACCGCCGCGGACGGTCTTGTAGGCGGCGAGCAGCGGCTGACCTGCGAGCGCAAGATCGCCGATTGCATCGAGCACCTTGTGGCGCACGAACTCATCGGCAAAACGCAGGCCCTCCGGGTTGAGCACGCGATCCTCACTCACGACCAGCGTGTTCTCGAACGAGGCGCCGAGCGCGTAGCCTGCGCTCCACAATTTGGCGACGTCCTTCATGAAACCGAACGTCCGGGCACGCGCGATTTCGCGGCGGAAAGTGTCCGGCTCAATATCGAGTGAAAGCGCTTGGTGGCGGATCAGCGGATGATCGAATTCGATTTCGGCCTCGACCCGGAAGCCATGCTGGTACGGCCGTAACTCACCATAAGCGCCGTCCTTCGTCACCGAGACCGGTTTGACCACTTCGATATAGCGGCGCGGGAGCGCACGGGCGGTGAGGCCAGCCTGATCGATTGCATCAACGAAAGCTGCGGCGCTGCCGTCCATGATCGGCACTTCCGGCCCGTCGATCTCGACGACAACGTTGTCCACGTAAAGGCCGCGCAACGCCGCCAGCAGATGTTCGGCGGTTGAGCAAAGCGGGCCACTGGCGTCGCCGAGGACCGTTGCAAATTCAGTCGCGGTAACAGCGCGCACGTCGGCGCGGATTTCGCGCTCAATCGAGCCGTCAGCGATAACGCGCTGGAAGACGATGCCGGCGTCGTCGCCGGCGGGATGAAGCGTGAGCGTAACTGGGAGTCCAGAATGAACGCCGATGCCGGAAACGGCAACCTGGTGGCGTAGCGTTGTCTGCTTAGCGCCCTTCATCTACCCAACTTCCGCTGGCCCAATTAAGTGCCGCGCGGCCCCATCCCCTTAGCCCCCTGCGGGGCCACACTTTCGCCTTCAGTCTGATACGCCCTCTTATCGCGGGCGGTAGTCCCCAAGGGACCGAAAGTCCCTTTCACTCCTGAAACTTAGGCCATCCGGCGGGCCTCCTCCAACTCACGCTTTCTTACCTTCTGTTACTCTTTTTCGCCGTAATCCCAGATCTGGTCCGTTGTTCATACCCAATATCTGGACCGCATTTCCGCGGATCGGAGCGCAGGGCTGGCCGGGCCGAGAGCAGCGTCATTCCTTCGCCTGAATTCCGCAGTTTATTCAATAGCTTAATAGACAAAACCGGTCGGCAAACGGCCCCGCTCCTGACTTCGGAGCGGGGCCGCTGTTGGTCCAGACGATCGTTAGTTGGCCTGCCGGCGCAGGAAGGCTGGAATGTCGAGCTGATCATCCTCGGCCGAATTATGCACAGGCCCGGAACGGCCGTGCGGATCGAGGCCCTGAGGGGCCGCCCGGCGTGCGTATTCCGACACCGGCTCTGCCGGCCGGCCTTCGGGATGGCGGGCGCTCGGCCGCTGCGGCGGACGCTCGAATTGCGGCATCGGCCGAGCGGCGCGCGGCGGCGGTGCAGCCGGGGCCTCGTTTTCCGTCTTGCGGCCAAGGCCGACCGAGGCAAGTCTCTGCATCAGCGACATGCGGCGCTTTTCGGGATGATCGTCGTCGAGTTCGCCGCGCTGCGCCCGAATCTCGTTCTGCGCCGGCAATGGCAGTTCATCGATTCGAGGCATGCGCGGCGTGCGTGCCGTGCGCTCGGGCGCTGGCGGTATGAACGCCGCCGGCATCGGCGGCTCCGCCATCGGCGCCTCGTTCTGTGCCGGCTCGAACAACGACGGCTTCATCGGCATTGGCCGAATCGAAACGTCCTCGATCGCGGTCGGCGGCAGGATGGCCGCGGCGACGGCCGCGTGCGCCGCCGATTCGACTGACGGCGCGGCGGCATGCGCCGTCATTGGCGGCGCATGCCGCTCAATGCGGTCGGCAATGCGACGGCTGTCGTTGCGGATTTTTCCGGCGAGTTCCCTGAGTGCGTTTTCCGCAGGCTGGGCGTGACGCGCGATACCGGTGTTGTCGATACCGGTCGCCACCACGGAGACGCGGATGATCCCTTCCAGCGTTTCGTCGAAGGTCGCGCCGACGATGATGTTGGCATCCTGATCCACCTCCTCGCGGATACGGGTGGCCGCTTCGTCGACTTCGTACAGCGTGAGGTCCTTGCCGCCGGTAATCGAGATCAGCAGACCCTTCGCGCCCTTCATCGAGGCGTCATCGATCAGCGGATTGGAGATTGCCGCTTCGGCGGCAGTCAGGGCCCGCTTCTCGCCCGATGCCTCGCCGGTACCCATCATCGCCTTGCCCATCTCGCGCATGACGGCGCGCACATCGGCAAAGTCGAGGTTGATAAGGCCTTCCTTGACCATCAGATCGGTGATGCACGCAACGCCGGAGTAGAGCACCTGATCAGCCATCGCGAAGGCATCCGCGAATGTGGTTTTCTCGTTGGCGACCCGGAACAGGTTCTGGTTCGGGATGATCAGCAGGGTATCCACCACCTTCTGCAGCTCAACGATGCCGGTTTCGGCAAAGCGCATGCGGCGCTGGCCCTCGAAGTGGAACGGCTTCGTCACCACACCGACGGTGAGAATGCCGAGCTCGCGCGCGACCTTGGCAATGATCGGCGCAGCCCCTGTGCCGGTGCCGCCGCCCATGCCGGCCGTGACGAACACCATGTGTGCACCGGTCAGGTGATCGCGGATTTCGTCGATCACTTCTTCCGCCGCGGCGCGCCCCACTTCGGGCTGCGAGCCGGCACCGAGGCCTTCGGTGACCTGGGTGCCCATCTGAATGATGCGTTCGGCCTTGGACATGGTCAGCGCCTGGGCATCGGTATTGGCGACGACGAAATCGACGCCCTGCAAGCCAGCCGTGATCATGTTGTTGACGGCATTGCCGCCGGCGCCGCCGACGCCGAACACGGTAATGCGAGGTTTCATTTCCCGAATGTCGGGGATCGTCAGGTTGATGGTCATGTTTGCCTCATGATTGCACGGGCAGCAGGCTTTGCGTCGCGCCGAAGCGCCAACCCAATTGCACGCCGCCGAACTGGGCCGGTCCGCCACCGGCCGATTCGTGGTTCCGTTGATGAAGGGTCAGAAACTTTCGCGTAGCCATCGTCCGACCCGTGCCATGTAACCGCCGGTCCCTGTCATCAATTGCCGCGTTCGCCGCGGTTCGAAGTGTTCGAGATGGGCCGCCTGTGGATAGACGAGCAGGCCCGCCGCCACCGCGAAGGCCGGCCCTTTGGCCGCCTCGGGCAAGCCAGCCAAACCAAGCGGGCGGCCAATACGTACGGGGCGCCGCAAGATGCGAGCGGCGAGATCGGCAAGGCCAGTGAGCTGGCTCGCGCCGCCGGTCAGCACCACGCGCCCGCGCGGCTCCGCCGCGAAGGGCGAAGCGGCCAGGCGATCGCGGACCATTTCCAGGATCTCTTCGACCCGCGGCCTGATGATGCGCACGAGCGAAGCCCGCGAGACGAATTGCGGTGGCTCGCGCTCGTCATCCTCGACCGGTGGTACAGTAATCATGTCACGCTCATCCGACCCGCCCGCCAAAACACTGCCATAAATCGCTTTGATTCGCTCAGCGTCGGCAACGCGGGTGTTGAGACCTCGGGCGAGATCCATGGTCACGTGAAGACCGCCAAGGGCGAACCCATCGGCGTGAACGAACTTGCCGCCGGAAAAGACCGCCAAACTCGTCGTCCCGGCCCCCATATCGATCATCGCCGCACCGAGATCGGCCTCGTCATCGGCGAGGGCGGCCAGGCCGGCCACATAGGGCGAAGCGACCATGGCCTCCACAGAAAGATGGCTGCGCTCCACCGTGAGCATCAGGTTCCGCACCGTGGCCACGTCCGCGGTGACCATGTGCATATCGACGCCCAGACGGTGGCCAAGCATGCCACGCGGCTCGCGGATGCCGGTGGCTGCGTCGACGGAATAACCAGTCGGCAGTGAATGGAGGACAGCGCGCCCATCGCGTACCGAATGGCGGCTCGCGGCCGCCAGCACGCGCCCGATATCGGATTCAACCACGGTGCCGCCGTCAAGGTCGATCGTTGCGTTGAACCGCTCACTGCCCAGGCGGCCGCCGGACATCGACACGACTACAGATTCGAGCTGTACCCCGGCTGTGCTTTCGGCGATGTCGATGGCCTGGCGGACCACCTCCTCGGCCTCGACCAGATCGACCACTGAGCCCGCTTTCATGCCGCTCGCAGCCGTATGGGCAAAGGCCAAGAGCCGTACGCCGTGGCTGCGCCGACGCAATACGTCTTGCGGCCCTTGTGGTTCGAGCCGCGCGATCAGACAGACGACCTTGCTGGTACCAACATCGAGCGCGGCGACAACAGCCGCCCGTTTGGGCGAAACCGGCTTCATCTTCGGGGTGAGGCCGAAGCGCAGCACGGTCATGCTTCGCCTCCCTTGCCCCGCTTGGCCTTCTTCGCTTTCTCGGCGTCCTTGAGCGCCTGCTCGCGCGCAGCAGCCGCACCATCGGATTGGCGGACAGTGATGCGGTCGGGCAGCCTCAAATCGACAACGACGATGTCCCGCGACAGCAGCTTTTTGCTTTGGTCGAGATCGACAAGGGTGCGCAGCGCCTGCTCGGCTTCGCTTTCCGGCAGCAAGACTTCGACACCGCCTTTAAGATGCAGATTCCAGCGCCGCTCGGCCACGAACACCGATGCTTCGGTCATATGCGCAATCGCCGGATAGTGCGCGACCAGCGCGAGAAAATCCTGCGCGGTTTGCTCGGCGCCCTTGCCCACCACCAACGGAAGCCTGGAAAAGCGGGCCGGCGCGGTTGCTTCGAGCATTGTGCCATCGGCGGCAATCAGCGCGATGCGTCCATCCTTCTGCCAGAGAGCGAACGGCTGACGCTCCTTGATCTCGATGCGTAGGCGGTCGGGATAAAGTTTGAGGACGGTGGCATCCGAAATCCACGGATTGGTCAACAGGCGCGCACGCGTGCGCGCGGCATCGAGAAACAACAATGACGAACGGTCGGTTATACCGGCGAGCAAGAGAATTTCATCGCGGCCGATTTCATGTTCGCCGGCCAGCGCGACCTCGGAAATACGGAAGCCAAGTTTGTTGGCGGCAGCGTCGCACAGGTTCTGAATATTTTCGGCGATCTGGGGACCGTGGCCGCCTTTGACTGCGCCGTAGCTTACGCTGGCGACCAACAACAAGGCTGCCGCCGATGAGCCGACGCCGCGCGGCACCTTCAAGTTGATCAGCGTGGTACCCAGACGGCGCAGCGATCTCGGCCAGCGCCAATCACGCAGCCACGAAGCGGACGATGAGCGTCGTTTCAACTTCGGCGATTGAGCGAGGCTTCCTCGGCCTTCCATCGCGACCTGCTCTTTACACGTTGTGCCTGCGCGAACCGCAGGCCTCGTCACGGACATGACGTATGTCATGCCCGGGATATCCGGCTTCACATGAGACCATCCCCGTCCCTCGGAGGCCGCCGTCAGCGGTGAAGTCCGCACGCACGACTTTTCGGCAGCCAAGCGCGCGGTGCGCCGCCAATGCCTAGTCTTCAGGCCTATTGGTAAATGATTAGTAAAATTTGAATGATTTCGGCTCAAACGCCCGCCACAGCGGCCTTTTTATTCTCTCAGCGGTCCAGGGAAGCGTCTTCGACCATCCAGCGCACCAGGTCTTGGAACGTGATGCCGGCGTGCTGGGCCAGCTCGGGCACCAGCGAAGTTTCGGTCATGCCCGGCTGCGTGTTGACCTCCAGGCAGAACAATCCGTTCGTGCCGGCGCTATCGTCGTAACGGAAGTCCGATCGAGTAACACCGCGGCAACCGAGCGCGCGATGCGCGGCAACCGACAAGCGCTGAACTTCGACGTAGGCGGCAGGGCTGATTGGCGCCGGAAGCAAATGCTTGGAGCCGCCGGGCGCGTATTTGGCCTCGTAATCGTAGAACTTCACGGTCGGTACGATCTCGATGACGCCGAGCGCCTTGTCGCCCATGACCGCACAGGTCAGCTCCTTGCCGGGGATGAACGGCTCGACCAGCACGCGGTCGCCGAAGGCCCAATCAGCGCGCGTTAATTCCTGCGGCGGGTGCTTATGATCCTCGCGCACGATAAACACGCCGACGCTCGAGCCCTCCGCTATCGGTTTGATCACATAAGGCGGTGGCAGCAGATGGCGCTTCGCAGCCTCAGTTCGCGTCACCACCATGCCCCCAGGCACCGGCACACCCGCGCTCTTGAGCACGGTTTTGGCCGTGTCCTTTTGCATCGCCAGCGCTGAGGCGAGCACGCCGGAGTGCGTGTACGGTATGCCGAGGATTTCAAGCATGCCTTGCAGCGTACCATCCTCGCCGGGCCGGCCATGGAGCACGTTGAGCGCTGCATCGGGCTTGAGCGCGCGCAGCGTCGCCGCAATGTCACGATCGACGTCGACGCGGCTGACGCGATAGCCGGTCCGCTCCAGCGCGTCGGCGCAAGCCTTGCCCGAACGCAAGGAAATCTCGCGCTCGGCCGACCAGCCTCCCATGAGGACCGCAACGTGTTTCATTCATACCTCTCCGCCGTAATGCCCGGCCTTGTGCCGGGCATCCACGTCTTTCCATGCATCAAGCAAGACGTGGATGGCCCGGACAAGCCCGGCCATGACGAGAACTATTCAACGCCAACACCTACCCGTTTGATTTCCCATTCCAGATCGACGCCGGAATGCGACTTCACGCGCTGGCGTACGGTTTCGCCCAATGCCTCGATGTCCGCCGCGCTGGCGCCGCCAAGGTTGATCAGGAAATTGCTGTGAAGCTCGGACACTTGCGCACCACCGATGGTGAGCCCGCGGCAGCCGGCGTCATCCACCAGTTTCCACGCGCTATGTCCCGGCGGATTCTTGAAAGTAGAACCGCCCGTGCGATTACGCGGCTGGCTTGCCTCGCGCTTTTTCTTGATCGTAGCCATCTCGGCCGCGATTTGCTGCGGGTCGCCGGCGCGGCCCTGCAATACCGCGGTCGTAAAGATCACATCGCCGGGCACGCCACAGTGGCGGTAAGCAAAACCCATCTCGCCATTGGCAAAATTACGCAGGTTGCCCTCTCGATCCACACCGCGCGCCTCAATGAGAACATCCTTGGTCTCGCCGCCGTAGGCGCCGCCGTTCATGCGCAACGCGCCGCCGATCGTGCCGGGGATCCCGCTGAGAAACGCCAGGCCCGCAACACCGGCCGCCTGCGCAGCGCGCGCCACCATCACATCGAGAACCGCGGTTCCGGCAGTGACGCGATGATCTTCGATCTTCACGTCGTTGAAACCGCGCCCAAGCCTGATCACCACGCCGGTGACACCGCCATCGCGCACAATCAGATTTGAGCCGGCGCCAATGACCGTGACAGGAATTTCCGTCGGCAGATTTCGCAAAAAATACGCAAGATCGTTTTCGTCTTCCGGCATGAAGAAGGCCTGCGCCGGACCGCCGACGCGAAACCAGGTGAATTCGCCGAGCGGCTGATTGGCCAACAGCCGCCCCCGTAATTCGGGCATTCTGGCTCTCAAGTCAGGGACGATGTCGGGAAAATTCATGTGCCCTTCAATTCCGCCGGCAGCGCATAGGCCCATTGCGTGATCGAGCCGGCGCCGAGGCAAACGATATAGTCACCGGGCTTGGCCAACCCCTTGATCAGACCGGCGAGCTTTTCCGGCCCTTCAAGCGGAATAGCCTGCTTGTGCCCATGCGCACGCAGCCCGGTCACCAGCGCATCGCGGTCCGCACCGGGAATAGGCTGCTCGCCGGCCGGATAAACCGGGGCAATGATCACCGCATCCGCATCGTTGAAGCACGTGCAGAACTGTTCGAACAGATCGTGCAGACGCGTGTAGCGATGCGGCTGCATCACGGCGATCACCTGTCCCCTGGCGCTTTCCCGCGCGGCGCGTAGCACGGCAGCGATCTCCACCGGGTGGTGGCCGTAGTCGTCGATGATCACGGCACCGTTCCATTCACCCACGCGGGTAAAGCGCCGCTTGACGCCACCGAACGAGGCCAAGGCCTTGCGGATGACATCGTCCTTGACGCCGAGCTCATGCGCGACGGCCACGGCCGCCGTCGCATTCAACGCGTTGTGCCGTCCGGGCATCGGCAGCGTGAGCTTGTCGATGATGTGTGTCGCCTTGCCTTGCCGGTCGCGAAAAAACACCGAGAAATGCGAGGCGCCATTGTCATGCGCGAGCTCGGCCAGCCGCACGTCGGCTTGCGGGTTCTCGCCGTACGTAAGAATACGGCGATCCTCCAGCTTTCCGACCATCGTCTGAACCACCGGATGGTCTGTGCACATCACCGCGAAGCCATAGAACGGCACATTTTCGATGAAAGCGCGGAACGCATCCTGCACCGCATCGAACGTGTGGAAATGATCGAGGTGTTCGGGATCGATATTGGTGACGATCGCGATGTCGGCAGGAAGCTTGAGAAACGTGCCGTCGGATTCATCGGCCTCGACAACCATCCAGTCGCCGTCGCCGAGCCGTGCATTGGTGCCGTAAGCATTGATGATGCCGCCGTTGATAACGGTCGGGTCGAGGCCGCCGCCGTCGAGCAGCGATGCAACCAGGGAAGTCGTCGTGGTCTTGCCGTGCGTGCCGGCGATCGCAATGCAACTTTTCAGCCGCATCAATTCGGCCAGCATCTCGGCGCGGCGTACTACCGGCAGCCGCTTGGCCCGCGCCGCGATGAGCTCCGGGTTGTCACGTTTGATGGCCGACGAGACGACGACGACGTCAGCGCCGTCGATGTTGTCCGCTTTGTGGCCGATGGCAACCTTGATGCCTTTGTCGCGCAGGCGCTTCACATTGGCGCTGTCGGCGACGTCGGAGCCGGTCACGTTGTAGCCGAGGTTTGCCAGCACTTCGGCAATGCCGCTCATGCCGATGCCTCCGATGCCGACGAAATGCACCGGACCGATGTCGCGCGGCAGCTTCATAAGTAGCCCTCAGCCTCTCCGCCGTCATGCCCGGCCCTGTGCCGGGCATCCACGTCTTTTTACCCTACATGCAAGACGTAGATGGCAGACGCAACTCGGACCTGCCCGAGTTGCGTAAGCTTGTTAATCGATGCCGCAAGTCGGGTAAACCCGACTTGCGGTGACAAGCCCGGCCATGACGAAAACTTAAATTGCGGCGACTTTCAGTACCAGATCGGCCAGCCGTTCGGCGGCGTCGATGGTCCCGGCGGACTTCGCGGCCTGCGCCATGCGGGCAAGACGCGCCGCATCGGCCGTCAGCGCCGCCACTTCCGTGGCCAGCCGTTCAGGCGTTAAGTTGCGCTGCTCGATGCAGATCGCACCCCCGGCGGCCTCCAGGACACCGGCATTGGCGAGTTGGTCCTGATCGAGCGCATGCGGGAGCGGTACCAGAATCGCGGGCCGGCCGATGGCGGAAAGTTCGGCAACCGTCGAGGCGCCGGAGCGGGAAATCACCAGATGTGCCGCTGCCATCCGCGCCGGCAAGTCGGGAAAGAACTGCGCGATCTCAGCCGTGACGCCAAGGCGGGCATAAGTGGCGCGCACGGCGTCGAGATCTTCGGCGCGCGCCTGCTGCATGATCGACAGCCGCCCGAGCAGATCGGTATTCAGGCGTTCAATTGCTTTCGGCACGATCTCGGCCATCACATGCGCGCCCTGGCTGCCGCCGAACACGAGCAGTCGCAGCTTGCCATTAGCGGGCGCGGCGTAACGCGACGCAGCGGCCGCGATCACCTGCGCGCGCACGGGATTGCCGGTAAACGCAATCTTCTCCTTCCAAAGTGGATCGAGATTTTTGAGCGTAGGGAAACTGGTGGCGATCTTTGTGACGCGCGGCGCCAGCAGCCTGTTGGCGCGCCCCATCACGCCATTCTGTTCATGCAGCACGGTGGCCACGCCGCGCCAGCTCGCCGCAAGAAGCGGCGGCACCGTCGGATAACCGCCAAAGCCGACAACCACGCCCGGCTTGATGCGGCCAATCAGGCTCCAGGCCTTCATCGTGCCGAGTGCCAGCAACGACGCCGTGCGGACGAGAGCGAATGGATTGCGACCGCGCAGCGTCGCGCTCGGAATGAGATACACGTTACGCGCGGGAAACTTGAAATGGGCGGCGCGATGGTCGGTGGCGAGATCGACGGTCACGCCTCGCTTGCCGAGGGCAGTTGCCAGAGCTTCGGCAGGAAACAGATGGCCACCCGTTCCGCCGGCAGCGAGCAGGACGAGCGGCGCGCCGCTCGCGGCCATCAAATTCTGCTCCCGGCTACCGCGAGATCGGGCGCGGTAATCGCCGCGCGCGGCTGTTCGCGCGTCAGCGCAAGCAACATGCCCATGGCGTAAGCGAGCGAGATCATTGAGGAGCCGCCGTAGGAAATGAACGGCAGTGTCATGCCCTTGGCCGGAATGAGATGCAAGTTCACCGCCATATTGATGGCCGACTGGGTCGCAAACAGGATGGTAAGACCGGCGGCAGCAAAGCGGGTGAACGGATCGTCATTGCGCATGGCGCGTATCAGCATGCGGATGACAATGAAGGCGAACAGCGCCACCAGCGCAAGACAGAGAGCGACGCCAAATTCCTCCGCCGCCACCGCGAACACAAAGTCGGTGTGGCTTTCGGGGAGCAAGCGTTTCACCGTGCCCTCACCCGGGCCCTTGCCGAACCAGCCGCCACGCATAAAGCTTTCGGTCGCGATATCGATGTTGAAGGTATCGCCGGAGGTCGGATCGAGAAAACGCTGAATGCGGCGTGCGACGTGCGGCACCGTGTAGTAGGCGCTCAAGAGGCCGATGCCGGCGAGACCGGCGATACCGGCCACCCACACCATCCGCATGCCCGCCATGAAGAACAGCGCGCCCCAGACCAGCGCGATCAGCATGGTCTGACCGAAATCGGGCTGCACCACCAGCAGCGCGACCACCACCAACAGAAGTGCAAGCGAGAACGCGTTCGCCGGCATGTCGGGGCGCCTGGCCGATTCACCGAACAGCCACGCGATCAGGATGACAAAGGCAGGCTTAAGAAACTCGGACGGCTGGATATTGAGGCCGAGTAGCACCAGCCAGCGCCGCGCGCCCTTGATCTCGGGGCCGAAATACGGTGTCACCGCGACCATGACCACGCTCACCGCGAAAATAATCAGCGACAGCCGGCGGATCTGCTTTGGATTGAGGAACGACACGCCCAGCATCACGGCGATCGCGGGCAGCAGGTAAAGAATGTGCCGATTGACGAAATAGAACGGGTCAAGGCCGAGACGTCCGGCAACCGGCGGGCTGGCGGCGAGCGAAAGAACCACGCCAGCCAGCATCAACGCGCCGACGGCGGCCAGCGTGAGCCGGTCGACCGTCCACCACCATTCACCGATGGGCGTGCGTTGCGCGCGCGAGAGCATCCGAAATCCCCGTCCAGCCCAAGCTGACGCTTCGCGGTTTAGGAAGCATTAACGGTGCCGGCTATTCCAGCGCGCCTGTCATTACCCGCGAAAGCGGGCAATCCAGTACTCTCATGTCTCGGCAATCTTGCGACAGGTCCGCGCAATGTCTGCTATGCGTCTGATAGCAGACATTCGCGGCCACGATGGAACGTCCGCACTGTGCCATAGCCAGACATTCAGGTGACAACTATTCGGACGTGGCCGCGGGCCGCATTATCTGGTCATTCCGATATAATAGACGGTGAGAGGGCTCCAAATTTTAGCATTCTACGTTCTATGACAAACGGAAATGCCGCACCCGCCTTCATGTCCGGCCTCAGCGAGGCTGAAGCGCAAAGACGACTGAAGTCGGAGGGATACAACGAATTACCCCGCCAGAACCGACGCACGCCTCTGCGCATCATCCTGGAGGTTCTTCGCGAGCCGATGCTCGCCCTCTTGCTCGGCGGCGGCTTTGTCTACCTCCTACTTGGCGATTTGAAAGAAGCGCTCATCCTGCTCGCATTCGCGCTCGGGTCGGTGGTGATTACCGTCATTCAGGAAACGCGCACGGAGCGCGTGCTGGAGGCGCTGCGCGACCTCACCAGTCCCCGCGCGCTGGTAATCCGGGACGGCACGCGCCGGCGTATCGCCGGCCGTGAGGTGGTGCGCGGCGATCTGCTTGTGCTCGCCGAGGGCGACCGCGTTCCTGCCGACGGCGTGCTTGCGCAATCGCATGATCTTCAGGCCGATAAATCGCTGTTGACGGGTGAGTCGGTGCCGGTGCGCAAGATTGCAGCCCCCGGCATCCCAGCCAAGCGCGCCCGACCCGGCGGCGACGACCTCCCCTTTGTCTATTCCGGCGCGCTGGTGGTGCGGGGCAGCGGCCTTGCGCATGTCGTGGCCACCGGGCCGCGCAGTGAAATCGGCAAAATCGGCCAATCGCTCCACGCGCTCGAAACCGAACCGCCGCGCCTTCAGGCGCAGACCGCGCGACTGGTGCGGCTGGCCGCACTTGGCGGAGCGGCCGTCAGCGTCGTGGCGGTCGTGCTTTACGGCACGTTGCGAGGTGGATGGCTTGATGCTGTGCTCGCTGGGATCACCATCGGCATGTCCATGCTGCCGGAGGAGTTTCCGGTCGTGCTCACCGTATTCATGGCGATGGGGGCGTGGCGGATTTCCAAGGCACGCGTGCTCACCCGGCGCGCCGCTTCTATCGAAACGCTCGGCTCAGCGACGGTGCTGTGTACGGACAAGACCGGCACGCTGACCGAGAACCGAATGGCCATCGCTGAATTGCGGCTCCCCGACGGCGACATCTTTCGCTTGCACGAAGCAACCGATGCCACAGTACCCGGCAATTTCCGCGAACTTGCGGTGCATGGTCTGCTTGCCAGCGCGCCCGTGCCATTTGATCCCATGGAAAAAGCCTTCCACGAATTCGCACGCGACGGACTGGAGGTCGCGGATGGTCTACCGGGGCCAGACTGGAAACTTGCGCATAGCTACGGGTTGCGGCCCGATCTTCTGGCCATGACCCAACTTTGGCAAAGAAAGGAGGACACGCCTGCCTTCGCTGTCGCAGCCAAGGGCGCGCCCGAAGCCATCGTCCACCTTTGCCGTCTTGGACCTGTGGAACTGGAAACCGTGCGTCATGCGGTGGATGCCATGGCCGCCGAGGGCCTGCGCGTGCTGGGTGTGGCGAAAGCCGCGCATGAGGGGGAGCACTGGCCGGAATCGCAGCGTGATTTTCCGTTCGTGTTTCTCGGTCTGGTTGGCCTTGCCGATCCGCTGCGGCCAAGCGTCCCCGAAAGCGGTGCGGGAATGCCGTTCCGCGGAAATCCGGGTCGTGATGATTACGGGCGATTATCCGGCGACCGCGAACGCCATCGCGCAACAGGCTGGGCTCGATGCTTCCGAAGTACTGACAGGCGATGCGATTGAACATCTCGATGATTCCGAACTGGCCCGGCGCGCGAGCACGGTAAATGTGTTCGCGCGCATCATGCCCGAGCAGAAGCTGCGCATCGTCCAGGCTCTGAAGGCCGACGGCGAAATCGTCGCAATGACCGGCGATGGCGTGAATGACGCGCCTTCGCTCAAAGCGGCACATATCGGCGTCGCCATGGGCGGGCGCGGCACCGATGTGGCGCGCGAAGCCTCGTCCATCGTGCTGCTGGACGATGATTTCGGATCGATCGTCACCGCAATCCGGCTGGGGCGGCGGATTTACGACAATGTACGCAAGGCCATGGGTTTCATCTTCGCGGTGCACGTTCCCATCGCGGGGCTGGCGCTGCTACCGCTAATGCTCGGCCTGCCCATCATCTTCAGCCCCATTCACATCGCCTTCCTCGAAATGGTCATCGATCCGGTGTGTTCGCTGGTGTTCGAGGCCGAGACGGATGAAGAGGATGTGATGCGCCGCAAGCCCCGCGCACCCGATGAGCCTCTGTTCTCATGGCCGCTGATCGGCTGGAGCGTATTGCAGGGCGGGCTTGCGTTCGGCCTTGTTGGCGCGATTTTCGTGATCGCTCACCAACGTGGCATGCCAGAGGACGAGGTGCGGGCGCTGACGTTCTTCGCGCTGGTCCTCTCGATCGTTAGTCTCATTCTGGTCAATCGCTCATTCAGCACGTCGCTGGTCGCGGCGTTTCGCCGTCCCAACCCGGCGCTCAGGTGGATTCTTTTAGCGGTCACTGCAATTTTGGGCTTGAGTCTCATTTGGCCCGCCGCGAGCGCACTATTCCGGTTTGGCCCGCTGCATGCCGACGATCTAGCGTTGACCCTCGCTGCCGGCATCTTCGTGCTGATCGTCCTTGAAACGCTCAAGCATCTATGGCGCGCACGGTTGGGCCTATGAAACCAACTCTTGAATAGATCGCCCTTTGCATCAGTTCGGCGAAACCACTGAGCGATATCAAGTCCGTGCCGCCCTGAATGTCCGAAACGGGTCATTAGCGGACATGACGCACGCGCTTTTCGGTTATTCCAGCCGTAGCAGTTATTACGCCTGTCATTTGATTCAGCCCGATGCACAATATGGTTTGACGCAATTTTCACTGGCTCGCGAAAGAACGGAGCAATGACTGAACAATCAAGACTATCGAGTGCATTTTTTTGGTCGCGCGGCCGATCGTCAAGGTGGCTCTGGTCGTGTTAGCGGCCGCTGATCTCGCCCTCGCGATCGCGAAGGTCGTTTGTCACTTCACAGAATTACGCCGAGGCAATGCCACACGCACTTGCGGTATCACGGTAAGGAATTTCCGTCGATGACGTGCTATTCCTGCCACATCACGGTGAAAAATTGGGCGGCATGTTTGATTTTTGGTCAGCTTGATTGGTTTGCACGGTCTGGGCGCGTAATAATGACCCATAAGCGACGGGCTGCCTCGGCCTGTCTGGCGCAAAGCGTTGAAGGAGAACCTCGATGCAAAGACATTCTTTGATGTTGCTTGCTGCCGCGGCCATCGCATTGGTTGCGAAGTCAAGCATCGGCAGCTGATCTGCCGAGGAAGGGCCCGGTTTACGCACCACCGCCTCCTCCGCCAATGACCTGGACCGGATGCTACATCGGCGCCAACATCGGCGGGGCATTTGGCGACGCCAGTGTTAGTGGCGCTTCTGGAGAAGTCTCAGGAGACGGTTCGGGCTTTGCCGGTGGCGGCCAGGTTGGCTGCGATTACCAATTCAGCGGCGGATGGGTGGTCGGCATCCGCAATATGTTCGATGGGACAAGCAACGATAAAAGTGGAACGATCGCAACCGGTCCATTCGCAGGCGATGTGGTTAACTTCAACAATCGATGGTTCGACACGCTGACGGCCCGCCTCGGGTATGCGTTTCAACCTGCCTGGTTGCTCTACTTTCAGGGCGGCGCTGCCTGGGCTGATACAAGTACAAACATCACCGCTGGTGGGGTTCAAATTGGTCAGACCTCCAACACCAGATCAGGCTGGACGATCGGTGGTGGCATTGAGTGGATGTTTGCGCCGCACTGGTCCGCGTTTCTGGAAGGTAACTACATGGACTTCGGATCACACGATGGGACCGCATTCAGTCCAGTCGGAACTGTCTGTGCGGCCGGGTGTGCCTTCAGCGCCAAAGCGACCGAGGCCACTGTCCTGATTGGTGTGAACTATCGGTTCTTCTAAGCGACTTCGAAAGGCTGCGCTTCATCGCACAGCTGAGAAAATTCAAAACCCCGGGCATTTCGCCCGGGGTTTTTTTAGCCGCGCCACGCCGCTTTCAGTTTGTGGCAGTTAAGTCAGATGCAGACATGAAGCCTTGTCCGCGTGACGTCCGCTTTGCTCCCGATAGCCGACGTTGATCACACCTTGAAAATTTCTGCGTACCGCTTTTTGACCGCGTCTGCCTGCGCAAGGACCCCTTCCGGATCTTCTTTCATCAGTTTGATGTCGGCGAGTTTACGTATGCCAGGCTTTTCCACGGTCTGGGAGTGCGGCGAATATTGGCGGGCGTAGTCGACAATCATCTGCTGACCTTCTCGCGAGTGCATCCAGTTCTGGAAAAGGCGCGCGGCGTTCGGATTGGGGGCAGCCTTAAAGACCGCGCTTGGGCCGGCGGCGAGAGGCGTGCCTTCCTCCGGATAGATTATGTCGATCGGTTGGCCTGCCTCCTTGTAGCGGATGACGAGGTAGCCCGCGCCGTCCACCATGACCGCGCGTTCGCCGACCGATACTCTCTTCGGCGTGTCGGTCGCCGACTGCACCTGCATGACATTCTGCGCCGCCAGCTTCACGAAATAATCCCAGCCCAGATCGCGCGCGATCTCGAACGTCGCGTTCATGATCGTGCCGCTATAGGCTGGATGCGCCTTGACCAATTTGCCCTTCCATTTCGGATCGAGCAGGTCCTTGAAGCTTTTCGGCGCGTCTTCCTTCTTCACCAGGCTGGTGTTGTAGGCGAGCGGCGAGATCAAAATGCGTGTCGTTACATTCAGCCCCTCCGGGTCGTAGTAGCGCTTGTCGTAATACTTCACGACCTCTTCCGGCAGGTACGGCGCGAGCCAGTCGTTGCGTTTCCAGATAATGCAATGCGACTGGTCGGCGGTGTTGACGACGTCAACAGCGTGGATGTTGGAAGAATATTCCTGAGCAATGCGGGTAAAGACGCGCTCGGCGCCGGAACGCTCCACGCGCACAGCAATGCCGGGGAACTTCGCCTCGAATGCCTTGCCGAGGCGTTCCGCGAACTGCAGATCCATCGCCGTGTAAAAAGAAACCTTGCCTTCTTTTTGCGCCGCCTCGATCAAGTCCGGCGTAATCGCACTCGGCGGTGGCGCCGCAGCTTTAAGCGGTTGCGCAAAAACGGCCGTCGCGCCAAGAGCAACACCAGCCTTGAGTACGGTGCGGCGCGAGACGTGCTTTTGGGTCATGCAATCCTCCCGGGTGCTGCCTGCCTCTGATGGGCAAGTCGGATGGCAAGTCTATACCCGCCGTACGGGCCGTGGGCAGTGCCGAAATGTCCGCTTTGCGCCCGATAGCGGACATCACGGTTGAAGCCCGCTAATGACTGCTTCTAGCACTCGCAAAGCATCAACTGTGCCGTCTGCTTCGCCTTTTTCAAAGTCTTGCTCTGCCACCGCCATCGTGTTTGTGACATGTGCCAAGCACAAAACGTTTTTGTTCGTGGCACGGGCAAACGCGTAAAGGGCCGCGGCTTCCATTTCCACGGCCAATACGCCCTTAGAGCGCGCAGCGGCAATTGCTTCCTCTGTTTCGCGAAAAGGCGCATCTGTGGTCCAACTTGGCCCGGTTACTATGTTCAGGTCCTTGGCCTTCAATGCATGTGCAGCCGTGGCAACCAACAGCGGGTCTGCTTCGCTGTATTCTGAAGGTGCGGCGTAATGGTAACTTGTTCCCTCATCGCGCAATGCGCGATCAATCACGACGAAATATGGAGGCTTACCGGCGGGCGTGATTTGACCTGCGGAGGTGATACTAATCAACAAGTGACAACCGCTGGCGAAAAGCTCTTCCGCTATTAGCACGGCAAACGGCGCACCTACTGCAAAACCTACAATGCCCACAACCTGCGTGCCGACCGTGAACGTATACAGTTCCGTGTGGTAGCAAGGCCAGTCGTTTGCTGGGTGTGCCTGACCCGTCGCTTTGAGACGGCGGACTATGTCGCCGTCCGGGTCCAAGACGCAGACTGACGGCACTTTTACCGTCGCAAGACCCTTTTGACGGCGCGCTTCGCGCAGAAGAGCGGAGGGTGCAAATACTGATTTAGCTGCGGGATTTTTGTTGTCGAGCAACGGCGGCATAGTGAAGCCTCAAGTGTCGGAACGCTGAAACACAACGCCGTAGTGATAGGGCGGGACTTCGACAATTTTTATGAATTTCAATCCGCGCCCTTCCACCGACTTTATGGTCTCCTCTGGCGACATTCTTAATTCTGTTTTTGGCCCTCGCGGCTCCCCAAGGATGGTCGTTTCTTCGCGCGGGCGCTTATGCCAATTGACGATCGCAAAATAGCCGTGGACTTTCAGTGCGCTTCCCACGGCTTGCGCCAGCCGAGAGCGGTCAGGGACGCCATGAAAAGCATTCGCCGTGAAAACAAAGTCCGCTGGCCCTGCTAGTTTGGCAATGTCGTAGGCGTCACCGGCTATGAAGGCGCAATTTGTTACTCCGTTTTCCACGAGCCGATGGCGCGCGACTTCCAGCAAATTCAGGTCAATATCAATCGCCGAAACGTGCCGTGCGACCTTCGCTATTTGAAGGGTGAACCAACCATCACCCGAGCATAGGTCGATCACGTTCATACCAGACCGAAGACCGACCGCCGCAAGCACTCCCGCAGGGTCGGGCCAGAGTGCCTCCCACCATCCGGCAGTCGGCATTTCGGTGCCTTGAAAAAATCCTTCCGGCTGGTCAGTCATAAACAGTGCTACCGCGTTTCATATCCCACCATTTATACAATGACGCGCCTTCGAGAAACTCGATAAGAGGGCGTTCCAGCGGACATCGGGAATGTCCGCTTTGGGGGTCATTGGCGGACATGACGCGTTCTAAACGCATTCCACGGGGCATATGAACCGGGCCGCAGGATTCTTGGCCTGATTTTTGCGAGCCACTATCTGCCGGCCACAGCGTCTGAACCAACAGGTTTGGAATTATGAATAACGAACTACTGGCTGTTTTGTATCTGACCATCATTTCTATGATCGCTCTTGTGTATTGATGACGAAGACGTCGATCGCATTGGCCGCCCACAAAACAAGCGTCGTGAACGTCAAATCGCCTAGTTCATAGCCACGCTTTGAGTCACTGGCGGCCACTTCGAGAAGTCAGCGTGACGTCCGCTTTAGCCTCAAAATCGGTGGCCGCACGCCGCTCGGCAGAGCCGACCCCGACAGAGCGGCTGCATGACTGCTATTTGGTTGGGATATTTTCAATTCCCGGGATCGCCATCACAATGTCGGTGAAGGCTTTGCCGCGTACTTCGAAGTTCGGGTACTGGTCGAATGACGCGCAGGCAGGCGACAGCAACACCACCGGTTCCTTCAAACCCGACGCTGCCGCGTCGCGCGCGGCCGCCGCCACCGCCGCCGCCATGGCGCCATTCAATTCGTATGGCACCTTGCCGTTCAGTGTGCCTGCGAATTCGATGGCGGCTTCGCCGATCAGGTAGGCCTTGCGGATGCGCGGAAAGAACTCCGCCAGGCTGACAATGCCACCCGTTTTCGGCTTGCCGCCGGCAATCCAGAAGATGTCATGAAAACTCGCCAGCGCCTTGGCTGCGGAATCGGCATTCGTCGCTTTCGAGTCGTTGACAAACAGCACGTTGCCCTTGCTGCCGACCTCTTCCATACGGTGCGGCAGACCAGGGAAAGTTTTGAGCCCGCGCGCGATCTCCGCTGGCGCAAGGCCGCAATGCCAAACCGCGCCACACGCGAAGGCCGCGTTTTGCGCATTATGGCGCCCCCGCAGCGTCGTAATTCCTGCAAGGTCGCCGAGCACTTCGGCGTCCTTTAGTTTCTGGTCGTTACCCTTTGAGAGGATCCGCGTTCCGGAAACGAAATAGCCCCACGGCAACTCGCGCTCCGCCGATACAGGTATGACATAGAGATCGCTGCGTTCGGACAAGCGGCGACCGATCGCATCGGTCAATTCATCGTCCACTCCGACAAGAGACAATTCCGAATTCGCGACCAGACGCTCTTTAATAGCAGCGTAGTTTTCCAAGGTGCCATGCCGATCCAGATGATCAGGCGAAATATTGATCAGAATTCCAATCGTTGGCCTGAGCGTCGACGCGAGATCGATCTGATAAGACGACACTTCGAGCACATAGGCGCGCCCCGTCCTGAATGGTTCGAGCGCCAGCACCGGCACGCCGATATTGCCGCCCATTTGCGCATCGACGCCTGCGCTCTTGAGCAGGTGCGCAATTAGCGCGGTCGTAGTCGATTTCCCGTTGGTGCCGGTGATCGCGATCAGCGGGCAGCCGGCGCCTGATTTGGCACGCTCGCGGCAGAACAATTCGATGTCGCCAATCACCTCGACACCGGCTTTACGCGCAAGGCCTACAGTCCAATGCGGCGTAGGATGTGTAAGCGGTACCCCCGGCGCCAGCACCAGAGCGGCGACCGTCGGCCAATCGAGATCGCGGAGATTTTGGGTCTTTAGTCCGGCCGCTCGCGCGACAGCGATCTTTTTGTCGTCA
The DNA here is from genome assembly GCA_963762485.1 of uncultured Pseudomonadota bacterium. Lineage (GTDB taxonomy): Bacteria > Pseudomonadota > Alphaproteobacteria > Rhizobiales > Xanthobacteraceae > Pseudolabrys. The sequence continues at coordinate 808,552 of CAVXLE010000017.1, forward strand.
TCGTCGAACGCGACGACCTCGGCACCACCTTCCGTCAGGGCGCGTGCGGCCAACAGACCGGAATTGCCGAGGCCGAAGACGGCGACAGTTTTACCGGCGAAGACCGTTACGGGAATCATTCAACACCTCGGTCATTCCGGGGCGCGAGCCACAAGCGCGTTTACGCGCGTCTTCGACGCGCTATGGCGAGCGAACCCGGAATCCAGAGGCAAGCTCGGCGCATATGTCTGGATTCCGGGTTCTCGCCTGCGGCGCGCCCCGGAATGACGCAAAATACTCATCTCAATTTGAGTGTCGCCAGGCCGGCGAGCGCCAGCACGACGGCGACAATCCAGAAGCGGATCACGATCTGCGGCTCGGTCCAGCCGAGTTGCTCGTAGTGATGGTGGATCGGCGCCATCTTGAACACGCGCTTACCGGTGAGCTTGAACGAAAGGACCTGGACGATCACCGATACGGCTTCCAGCACGAACAATCCGCCCACGATAGCAAGCACGATCTCATGCTTGATCGCGACGGCAACGGCACCGAGCATCCCACCGAGCGACAGCGAGCCAGTGTCGCCCATGAAGATCGACGCCGGCGGGGCATTGAACCAAAGAAATCCGAGACCGGCACCGATGACGGCGCCGCACAACACCGCAAGCTCGCCTGTGCCGGGCACGTAGTGGATTTGCAGATATTCGGCGAAGACAGCGTTGCCCGCGAGATAGGAAATCAGACCGAAGCTCGCGGCCGCGATCATCACCGGCACGATCGCCAGGCCATCGAGCCCATCCGTGAGATTGACCGCATTGCCGGCGCCGACGATCACGAACGCGCCGAACAGAACGAAAGCCCAGCCGAAATTGATCACCAGCTCTTTAAAGAACGGGAACACGAGCGACGTTGCGATCGGTCCACGGCCGAGATGCGCCAGCGCCGTGCAAGCCAGAACCGCGATCAGCGCTTCCACCAGCAGCCGCGTGCGGCCGGCAAACCCGGCATGGGTTTGCTTCGTCACCTTGAGGTAGTCGTCATAGAAACCGATAAGTCCGAATGAAAGCGTTACGCCGAGCACCACCCAGACATAGGGACTCTTCGGGTTCGCCCAAAGCAGGGTCGACACCAGCAGCCCCGACAAGATCATCAGGCCGCCCATGGTCGGCGTGCCCTTCTTGGTAACCAGATGCGACGGCGGGCCGTCGCTGCGAATGGGCTGGCCCTTGCCCTGCTTGAGGCGCAACACGTCGATGATTGGTCCGCCGAACAGGAATACGAACACCAGCGCGGTGACGATGGCGCCACCAGTGCGAAAAGTGATGTAACGAAAGACGTTGAAGAAGGAGACTTTGTCGGAAAGCTCGGTCAGCCAGTAAAACATTAGGTCGAACCCTGAATAATCACCCCTGTGCCGTCGCTTGCTCGAGCGTTGCTTGCTTGGGGAATTGCTTTTCCAACTCTTTCACGATTGGGCCCATTTTCGAGCCGAGCGACCCCTTCACCATCACTGCGTCACCTGCTCGGATGGCCCCCAGCACAGCCGGTTCCAGCCCCGCAGCCGTCTCGGCATAGCCGCCCCGGACGCGCGAGGGAAGAGCCTCCCATAGCGCCCGCATCAACGGTCCAGAGCAAAAAACGAGGTCGATGCCCGCTGTTTCGATCGCGTCCACAAGTCCCCGGTGCAATTCGGCGCCCGGCGGCCCAAGTTCCAGCATGTCGCCGAGAACAGCGATGCGGCGGCCACGTTTCCCGACCGGCGCCTGGCCGAGCAGCGCTATCGCCGCGCGCATGGAGGCTGGATTGGCGTTGTAGCTCTCGTCGATCAGCAGGGCATTGCCGCCGGGGACCGTCAGAAAACTGCGCGCACCGCGCCCGCTTACGGGGTTGAGACTGTTGAGGGCGAGTGCGCCCAAAGCAATATCGGCGCCAGCGAGCGACATTGCGGCAAGCACGGCGAGCGAATTGAGCACCAGATGGCGGCCCGGTGTCCCAAGTTTGTAAGTGACGGGCTGCCCCAGAATACTGGCCTCAACCGTCGAAGAGTCGGCTTGTAGCGAAACGCGCAGCAGCCTCGCTTCGGCACTGCTGTCCTCACCGAAAGAAACCACCCGTTCGATGCCGGCCACCTTGGCCGCGGCGGCGAGCCGCGCAAATTGCGCGTTATCGCGGTTGAGCACGGCAGCACCGCCCGGTTCGACGCCGGCAAATATTTCTGCCTTGGCGTCAGCAATCTTTTCCAGCGAGCCGAAAAATTCCAGATGCACCGGTTCAATACCGGTGACAATTGCCACATGCGGACGCGCCAGCTTCGTGAGCGGCGTGATTTCGCCGGCGTGGTTCATGCCAATTTCAAAGACCGCGTATTTCGCGCTTGCCGGCCAGCGCGCAAGCGACAACGGCACACCCCATTGGTTGTTGTAGGAGGCGATGGAGGCGTGCGTTTCGCCGTCGGCCGAGAGCGCCAATCGCAGCGCCTCCTTTGTGCTGGTTTTGCCGACCGAACCCGTAACGGCAATCACTTTGGCGTGCGATCGGGCGCGCGCCGCGCGTCCGAGATCACGCAGGGCTTCGAGCACGTCAGGAACGACAAGCAGCGGCGCATTCGGGAATCGCTCGCTCTGGCTGCTCGCCACCACTGCGAGACTTGCACCGCCCTTCAGCGCATTGTCGACAAATTCATGTCCGTCACGATTCTCGCCCTGGATGGCAAAGAACGCGTCGCCTTTGCCGACCGTGCGACTGTCGATCGACACACCGGAAATCTCCGCCGGCAAAGTGCCGGCGCGGCCGGCGTGCATCGCCAGCGCCATGGCGTCAACGGTCCACAGCGCGCTCATGCGACCTTGCCTTGCAAGGCGGCAGCCACAGCCTCATGATCAGAAAATGGCACAACGCGATCGCCGATGATCTGTCCGGTCTCGTGACCCTTGCCCGCAATCAATAGCACGTCGCCGGCCTTGAGCGCGGCGATAGTCTGGCGGATCGCTTCGGCGCGATCGCTAATTTCCGTGGCGCCCGGCGCTTCGGCAAGGATGGCGGAACGAATTGCGGCCGGATTCTCGCTGCGCGGATTGTCGTCGGTGACGACAACGCGGTCGGCATTCTCCGCTGCGATGCGACCCATGATTGGACGTTTGCCGGTATCACGGTCGCCGCCGGCACCGAAGACCACGGTAAGTTTGCCGCGCGCATAGGGACGGAGACTTTCGAGCGCCTTCTTGAGGGCATCCGGCTTGTGAGCGTAGTCAATAAAAATAGGCGCGCCGTTGTATGTGCCGGCAAGTTCCAGTCTGCCTTTGGCGCCGCTGAGTTTTTCCAAAGCCGCAAACACACGTGGCGGCTCAGCGCCAGTCGCGATCGCGAGCCCCGCTGCAATCGCTGCGTTCTGGACCTGGAATGCGCCAACCAGTGGCAACTTTACTTTATACGTCCGTCCGCCATGCGCGATGGCGACCATTTGCGCAAAGCCATCGATCGAACCGCCCGCAAGCCTGATATCGTCTCCGTGTTCGCCAACCGCCATGATCTTCAGGCCACGTTTTCTGGCAGTTTCGACCACCTGCCCCGCGTAGCAATCGTCGACGCCGATCACGGCCGTGCCGCCGGACGCGATCAAATTCCCGAACAGGTGAAGCTTGGCGGCGAGATAGGCCTCGATGGTCGGATGATAGTCGAGGTGATCCCGCGACAAGTTAGTGAAGGCGCCGGCTGCGATGCGCACACCATCGAGCCGATGCTGATCGAGACCGTGCGAGGACGCTTCCAGCGCAAGATGCGTGACGCCGTCGCCTGCCAATTGATCGAGCGTACGGTGCAGGTCGACCGGATCGGGCGTGGTCAATGAGCCATAGCGTTCGCCCTTGGGCGACACCACGCCGATCGTGCCGATACTCGCTGCCTGATGCCCGAGCGCGCTCCAGATCTGGCGCGTGAATGCGGCGACCGAAGTCTTGCCGCTGGTGCCGGTGACGGCGGCGATGATACCTGGTTGACGCGGGAAGAATTTCGCCGCGGCTAGCGCCAGCGTGCGGCGAGCATTGTTCACCGGCACAAATGCGACTGTGTCGGCTAGTCCTTCCGGCCGCTGCTCCGCGGCGACCGCAACTGCACCGGCAGCGGCGGCCTGCTTCGCGAAGTGTGCGCCATCGGCCTTGGCGCCCGAAATGGCGACAAACAAAAAACCGGGTTTGATCTTGCGGCTGTCGGAGGCAACTCCGGTGATTTCGACCGCAGCTTGCTGCGCACCGATCGCCGCCTCGGGCAGAAGATCGCGCAGCCTCACCGCGTATCCTTCGCACTCACCAGCAGCATCTGGTCGGCCTTGGGCAGATCGAAGCGCGGTGGAATGTCGAGCAGTGGTCCCACTCGCTCGATCACCTTCGCGCCGACCGGCACAGCATTCCAGCCGGATGTGCTGAAGCCGTGCGTCTCGGGCAGACCCTCTGGTTCGTCGAGCATGATCAACAACTGATAGCGCGGCTTGTCGGCCGGTAATATGGCGGTGAAACTGGTCAAGACTTTGGTCTTGGAATAGCGCCCGCCGACCACCTTTTCCGACGTTCCGGTTTTGCCGCCGACATAATAACCCGGCACATTGGCGCGCGTCGCGGTACCTTTTTCCACGTTCAAACGCATCAGATAGCGCATTTTCTCGGCGGTTTCCGGCTTGATTACGCGCTGGGCGAGACGATCCGCCTCGGCCTGGTCTCGCTTGAGGAAAGTCGGCGGGATCATCCTGCCGCCGTTGACCAGGGCCGAAATGCCCATCACCGCCTGCAGCGGCGCGACCGACAGGCCGTGCCCGAACGCTATGGTGACGGTATTGAGTTCGCCCCAATGCTTTGGCACCAGCGGCTCGGCACTTTCCGGTAATTCGGTGCGCAAGCGGTCAAGCTGGCCGAGCTTCTTCAGGAACGCCTTGTGATATTCGACGCCAAGCGAGAGCGCCATCCGCGCCGTGCCGATATTAGATGAATACGTGAAGATCTCCGGCACCGACAGCACGCGCCTCTGCGCGTGATAATCGTGAATCTCGAACTTGCCGTAGCGTAGCGGCAGGCGCGCATCGAACGAGGACGACAGCGAGATACGGCCGCTGTCGAGCGCCATCGCAAGCGTAAGCGCCTTGAAGGTCGAGCCCATCTCGTAAACGCCGGTCGTCAGGCGGTTTAGCCGGTTGGGATCGTTGGCCTCGCGCGGATTATTGGGGTCGAAATCCGGCTCCGACACCATGGCGATAATCTCGCCGGTGTTGACATCGGTGATCAAACCGGCCGCGGCCTTGGCCTTGAATTTTTCGCGCGCAGCGATGAGTTCATCGCGCAGCGCATATTGCACACGCAGGTCGACCGCGAGCTTGACGGGACGTTGGAGCTGATCGGTAGCGAGGCCGGCCATATGCAATGCCGCGAGCCCCTGCCCGTCCAACCACTTCTCGATGCCGGCAATGCCCTGGTTGTCGATATTCACATGGCCGATCTCATGCGAGACGACCGGACCATTGGGATAGACGCGCTTGTTCTCGGCGAGGAAGCCGACACCTGGAATACCGAGCCGATGGATCTCCTGTTGCTGCCTCGGCGTGATCTCGCGCTTGAGCCAGACGAAGCCGCGCTTCGAGGACAGGCGCTCGCGCACCTCGCTGGCATCGAGATCCGGGAGAACTGCGGTGAGCAATTCAACCGCCTCGTCCACGTCGATAATCTTGCGTGGCTCGGCGAATAGCGACGGCGTCTTGATGTCTGTCGCGAGGATCTCGCCGTTGCGGTCGATGATGTCGGGGCGGGCGGTCGCGACTGCGTCCTGTGTGATGCTGCGGCGGCCGCCGTGGCCGTCGCTGGCCGTCGCAAACATCACCAGTCGTAGCGCGATTACCGAAAAGATGCCGGCGAAAGCGAGAATGGCGAGGCCCAACCGCGCCTTCGCTTTCACATTGCGATCGACATCGAGACCATAAAGCAGCGAGCGCAGAACGCGCTGCCAGCGGCTTTCGGTTGGTTTCTTTGGCCCATGCATCGCGGTCACCGCGTCGTCGCCGGCGGTACGCTGCCGGTGCTGTCAGGGGCGGGACCGAGCATGGCGCCGATTGGATCGTTGTTCGGAGCCGGCACGACCGCGGGCGGACGATCGGGAAGGCGGTCGAAGCTGTCGAATTGCGTAGCCTTAGCCGGCTGGAGCGCCAGGTGGCGATCGGCGAGCCCCCGGATGCGGCCCGGCGTGTCGAGCTTTGCCCATTCGGCCCGCAGGATGGCAATTGCACTGCGCTCGCGGCGCAATTCGCCGCGCAGCTTGGCCACCCGTTCGGCCTGCAATGTAGAGTCGAACTTGATCTTGTAGACGAAGGACGCTGCCAGGATCAGCGTACATATGACGAGAATATTGAGGAGGCGCATGATTTACCGCCCCTTCAGTACATCGGCGAGCGAAGGCAACCGCGGCATCAGGCCAGGTGGCACGCTTTCGTGGGCCGGGGCTTTAGTGCGCTCGGCGGCACGCAACTTGGCGGAGCGTGCGCGCGGATTACGTTCGACCTCGTCTTCATCGGCCACAACCGGGCGCTTGGTCAGAACGCGGAAAGCCGGCGCCGGGCGCTCAACCTCCGGCGCATGGCGTGACCCGCCGCGCGTTTCACTGCGGTCGGCGAGAAACGATTTGACGATACGGTCCTCGAGCGAATGGAACGACACAACCGCCAGACGTCCGCCGGATTTGAGAATTCGCTCAGCGGCCTGAAGCGCGGCGACAAGTTCGCCGAGTTCGTCGTTCACGAAGATTCGCAGTGCCTGGAACGTACGTGTCGCCGGATGAATGTCGCCGGGGCGACTACGCACAACGGAAGCAACGATGTCGGCGAGCGTGCGCGTCGTGTCGATCCGCGCATGAGTGCGCGCTTTGACGATGGCACGCGCAACGCTGCGCGAATGACGCTCTTCACCGAGAATGAAAATGATATCGGCAAGGTCGCGTTCGCTTGCCGCATTGACTACGTCGGCCGCGCTCGCGCCCTCGCCGCCCATCCGCATATCGAGCGGCCCGTCGAAACGGAATGAAAAACCGCGCCCCGCGGTGTCGAGTTGCATGGAGGAGACGCCGAGATCAAGCACCACGCCGTCAACGTTTGTGTGTCCCGCTGCGCGCGCGATCGCATCAATATTCGAGAAGCGGTCTTCAATCAGGGTCAGGCGGCCCTTCGCGTCTTCAACCAAACCTGCACCCGAGGCGATGGCGGTCTGGTCGCGATCAATTCCGATCACCGTGCAATCGGCCGCGTCGAGGATTGCGCGCGTATAGCCGCCGGCGCCGAAGGTACCGTCGATGTAGACGCCGCCGTCACGAATGTTGAGGAACTCGACCGCGGGGCGGCCGAGCACGGGAATGTGGAGGGCCGGTCCGCCAGCGACAGCCGAGCCGCCGCGGCCCGCCATCATTCCCGTGCTCCAAGCGCGTTGCGCGCCGCCACCTGGGAACCCAGCTCGGCCTTGAGCGCGCGCACCTTTTGGGTGGCCTCCGCGAGCTCGCTCTGGAAACGGCCAGGCTCCCAGATCTGAAACTTGTGACCCAGACCGACAAAAGCCACCGCATCGGTAATGCCTGCGTGACGCTTCAGGTTCTCGCTCAGCACCACCCGCCCCTCGCCGTCGATCTTCAGCGTCTCGCTGGTGCCGTACAGCGCCAGGGCGAATTGCTCGCGCTGGTCCGAAAACGGGGTAAAGCGACCGATCAACACCTCGATCTCCGCCATCAGCGCATTCCCACCGGCGTCGATCGCGGGACGATCCAACGCCGGGTAACAATAAAGGCCCTCGAACCCGTCGCGGCCGAGCACCGAACGAAACGAACCAGGGATGGAGACGCGTCCCTTGGAGTCCAACCGCAGCGTGAAATTCGCCACGAAGCGGTCCATACCCCGCACTCCATAACAACCGGACGCGACCAATGACTGTGTCGGAACACTCCGAAACGGCGCACGGGCCAGTGCAGCGTTGGCGCCGGGCTTCCCGTAACGCAGTGGTGTCCCATGTTGGGAAATTGTGGGATATCATGGGATTATATGGCCGTCAAGAAGCCGGCCCAAATCCTCCCCGAGCACGCAGTTGCGGCAGATCAACGCCATTAACGGCGGTTAAACTTAAAGAAACGTTGCCGAATTGCGGCCACGCTGGGCCTCAAGTGATTTCCGGCCATGATAGGCCCGGGTGAAATTATGTGGATTGGAATCTTCACCGACATTCACGCCAATCGGGAGGCGCTTGAGGCCTGCCTCGACCATGCTCGCCGAGGCGGCATCGGCCGCTTCATCTTTCTAGGCGACTATGTCGGTTATGGCGCCGATCCCGCTTTCGCTGTTGACGCTGTCATGCGTGAGGTCGAGCGCGGCGCTGTCGCTCTTGCCGGCAATCACGACGCTGCCATCGCGGTCGGCACCGCCGGCATGAACGCAGTCGCCGCCGACGCCATCGACTGGACCCGCCCCAAACTTGACGCCACCCAGCGCGAATTCCTCGCCCGCTTGCCGCTCACTTTTGAGGAAAGCGGCCGGCTATTCGTCCACGCCAGCGCGCATGCGCCAAGGCACTGGGAGTACGTCACCAGCGTGGAGAGCGCCTCGCGCAGCTTCATGTCAACGCGTGCACAGGCAACGTTCTGCGGCCACGTGCATGTACCCGAACTCTATCATTTGTCACCGACCGGAAAACTTGCCGGTTTTCAACCCGTGCAAGCCGTGGAAATTCCTCTTCTCGCACATCGACGCTGGCTTGCTGTAATCGGCTCTGTGGGTCAACCGCGCGATTATAATCCGGCCGCGTGTTATGGGGCGCTTGATACGGAGCGCAATGTGCTGGTCTACGTGCGCGTGCCCTATGACAACGAAACCGCCGCACGCAAGGTGCACGAAGCTGGCCTGCCGGCGATCCTGAGCCACCGCTTGATCGAGGGGGCGTGAATCGTGGATCTACGCACGCTCGAAGCCGGACAGATAGTCGATGGCTTTCGTCTCATTGAACCAATGCAATCGGGCGGCATGGCAAGCTTCTGGCGCGTGACGCGCGAAGGCAATGACGCGCCGATGGTAATGAAGATTCCATTGCTTCGGCTTGGCGAAGATCCGCTTACCATCATCGGATACGAGGTCGAGCAGATGATCTTGCCGCGGCTCACCGGGCCGCATGCGCCGCGTTTCGTCGCCGCCGGCGATTTCGAACGCCCTTACATCGTGATGGAATTTATCGCCGGTCCATCTGTCAAATCTTTGCTGGAAAAAACGCCGCTGCCTCCCGAAGAAGTGGCTGCGATCGGCGCGAAGATCGCCTTCGCCCTTCACAACATCCATCGCCAGCACGTGATCCATCTCGATCTCAAGCCGAGCAACGTTATTCTGCGCGCCGACGGCAATGTCGTGCTGATCGATTTCGGGCTGTCGCGGCACGATCAACTGCCCGACCTGGTGAGGGAAGAGGCTGAAGGCCCGGTTGGAACCGGTGCCTACGTGGCACCCGAGCAGGTGCTCGGCGAGCGTGGTGACCCGCGCAGTGATTTGTTTGCCCTTGGTGTCATCCTCTACTTGCTCGCGACTGGGGACCGGCCGTTTGGTGAGCCCCAGCGGGCGGACAATTGGCGCCAGCGGTTGTGGCGGGACCCTGTACCGCCGCGGGGGCGCAATCCTGCCGTTCCACCGTGGCTGCAGGAGATTATTCTACGCTGCCTGGAGGTCGATCCCGAGGCCCGGTATGCCACGGCGGCTCAACTCGCGTTCGATCTACAACACCCGGGCCAGGTCGTGCTCACCCAGCGCGCCTCCCGTATGCGCCGTGACGGCATTTTCACTGTTGCGTGGCGCTGGCTGCGCATACGCCGCAATCCACCACTGCGGCGGCCCCAGGCGCTCACCAGCCATCTCTCCAATGCGCCCATTGTGGTGGCAGCGATCGACCTCGAACCTGGCCACGAGGCGCTGCGCCACGCGTTGACGCTCGCTGTGCGGCGTGTCCTAGCGACCGAGCCAAATGCACGGCTTGCCTGCGTCAACATCTTGAAGATCGCACGGCTTGCACTCGACAAATTGGAGGATGCGCAGGGGCGCAATCCTCATTTGAGCCGGCTAATCGAACTCAAGCATTGGGCGCGCGCCATTCCGATAGCGCCCGAGCGCATTACCTATCACGTTCTGGAATCAACCGATCCGGCGGGCCAGCTTGTCGAGTATGCCCGTCACAACCACGTCGACCACATCGTGATCGGCGCGCGCGCAAGCTCGGCGCTTCGACGTTACCTCGGCAGCGTTTCGGCGCGCGTTGTCGCCGAAGCGCCGTGCACAGTCACTGTGGTACGCGCGCAAAGCGGTGACACAAACGTTTCCGACGATCGCGGCGAAGCGCAAAGCGCATAAGAGTTCCAATTTTAAATTCCAGCCATTGTTTCGCTGCAGCGGAACGGCGGCCCATGGCCGCGCGTTGTGGGTCAAGGAACACATACGCAATTCAAGAGGACGCCCCTATGTTGAAAAAAATGATGATATCTACCGCGCTGAGCGCCGTCGTGGCGACGGCCGCTTTTGCGCAAAGTCCGAGTTCGCCGAGTTCGTCCAGCCCGGCTCCGGCCGCGCAGTCGCAAGGTTCCGGCAAGGCAAATTTCGTGACCTCGCAGAAACCCGACCAATGGCTGGCGTCCAAGTTCAAGGGCACCGACGTGCTTGGCTCCGACAATCAGAAAATCGGCGACGTCAGCGATATTCTGTTTGACAAGACAGGAAAGGTCGAAGCCTTCGTTGTCAGTGTCGGTGGCTTCCTCGGCATGGGCTCGAAAGAAGTCGCGCTCGCGCCGAATTCCTTCGACGTGATCCCCGGCCAAAACGGTTCGGCGGACAAGCTCAAGCTCTCCGCAACCAAGGACGAACTTCAGCAGGCGCAGAATTTTGCGCGCTATGAACCGCCGCGGCCGACAGGCACGACCGGCTCAGGCGGTGCGATGGGCGGCGGCGGCATGAGACCGTCGAGCAATACGCCGCCGGCGAGCCGCTAGATTTTATCGCGCGGCCAGGTAAACAATCGGACGACGGCCCGGGCAAAACGCCCGGGCGGCAGCCGCATCGTTTACGCGCTTGCTTTTTTGATGCGGTGCGGTGAATGATGCCCGCCCTTTCACTTACCCGGTTTTGTCCGGCCCATGTCCGCATTTCCGCCGGATTCTTTTATCGTCTCGGACGTCGCCCCCTCGCCAAATTTTGACGAGCGCAAGGACGGCCGCCCACCTGACATGATTTTGCTGCACTACACGGGCATGCCGACCGGCGAAGAAGCTTTGAAGCGCCTTACCGACGCGGCGAGCAAAGTCTCATCCCACTACGTGGTATTCGAGGACGGCCGTATCATACAATGCGTGCCTGAGGAGAAGCGCGCCTGGCACGCCGGCGAGTCGTCCTGGGCCGGCGAAACAGACATCAACTCGCGGTCGATCGGTGTCGAGATCGTCAACCCCGGACATGAATTTGGGTACAAAGATTTTCCGCTGCGTCAGATCGCAGCGGTCATTTCTCTCTGTAAGTCGATTATTACACGCCGCGGTCCGATCAGCGCCGACCGTATTCTCGCCCATTCCGATGTAGCACCGACGCGCAAGCAGGATCCGGGCGAAAAATTTCCCTGGGGTCTCTTGAGCGAATCCGGCATCGGCCACTGGGTCCGTGCGGCTCCGCTCGACCTCGAAGGAACAGGACTCAAGCCCGGCGATCGCGGCGACACTGTCACGCGCCTGCAGCGCACGCTGCGCACCTATGGCTATGGGATCGCTGAAAACGGCAATTACGACGATGCGACCCGCGCGGCGGTTTCGGCATTCCAGCGCCACTTCCGGCAGGCGCGCGTCGACGGGGTCGCCGATCCTTCGACACTGCTGACGCTGCGAGCACTCATTGAGACGAGACCGGCCCCGCTTGGCTGACCAGGACGACGCCGGCTTTTACAGGCTTTTTAAGCCTGTCGCCTGACTGGCCTTGACGTACAAGCCCCCTATCCCCATTCCTATGTTCGTCAGTCGGCCGGACGGCCGCTCCGAGCCAATGCCGAAAGGTGGCCGGGGAGGAAAGTCCGGGCTCCATGGACAAGCGGTGCCGGATAACGTCCGGCGGGGGCCTGTCCTCGCGAAAGCGGGGATCGAACCCCAGGGACAGTGCCACAGAGAACAGACCGCCTCGGCGCGTTGCGTTTAGCCGCGGCAAGGGTGAAACGGTGCGGTAAGAGCGCACCGCGTTTCCGGCGACGGAAACGGCACGGCAAACCCCACCGGGAGCAAGACCGAATAGGAATGACGTTGGGGCGAAAGCCTCAGGCCTGTCCGGGCCAGTCATTCGGGTAGGTTGCTTGATGCGCCGGGCAACCGGCGTACGAGAGGAATGGCCGTCACGTCTGCGGTTTGCGCCGCGGGCCATACAGAACCCGGCTTACAGGCCGGCTGATACGTTGTAAGGGGGCTCGGCGGCAAAAACCGCCGGGCCCTCGCCAATTTTAGTGCCCGCATGGGTCCGCGGATTTATGCGGCGGGATCTAGAATTCCTCCGGCGGCTTTACGTGCCGAAATGTCAGAAGAAGTGCCACGTCGTAAGCGATTTTCAGCACACCACATGCAATCAGGGGCAGGCCCGAAAAGCCTGTCGCCAGCAACGCTCCCGCCATAGCTGGACTTATCGAAGAAGCAAGGCTGCGCGGCACGGCGGTAACGCTCGCTGCTGCCGCGCGTTCGGCCGGCGTGACAACGGCCATCACGTAGGAGGTGCGCGTCGGTACATCCATTTGCGACAATGCGGAGCGCACCAAAAGCAGTGCAAGTGCAAGGACCAAATTCGGCGCGACCGCCGCCAGAATAAGAAAAATGCTCGACGGAATGTGAGTAAAGACCATTGTATTGACGAGACCGATGCGCTTTGCGAGCCACGCGGCAACTGGATAAGAAAATGCACTCAAGGTACTCGACCAGAAAAAGAACAGGCTTGCCGCCGAAAGTGACATCTCGAAGCGTTCAAATAGCCAAAGTGCCAATAGCGACTGGACAACGAATCCGCCCGCGAACGCGTCGAGGCTGAACAGAGCAGTCAGTTTGTAGACGACGCTTCGTGACGGCCCGAGCGGTGCGGCCGCCCGTGTTTCGTCCATGCGCGCATGCGGCAGGCGCCGATAAATTGCGATACTCAAAAACCCGAGCGCAGCATAGGCATAAAACATGATTTTCAGGGCGCTTGATTTGTCGATACCCGCCAACGCGAAGTAATCGGGCAACGCCGCAGCAAGCGAACCGGCCGCCATCGAGAGAGCACCGATCAGACTATAGCGCGCAAAAGTACGCGTTCGCTCGCGGTCGGGTGCGCCGTGTGCCAACATTGCATGCTCAAGCGGCACCAGCACACCGAGATCACCGGTCGATGGATTGATTGTCCCAATGAATGCGACCACCAGGACAACAAGGAATTGATCAACATTGGGAAAGGCCAGTCCCGTCCCGAACATCAACGCAGCGCCAACGACCAGCAAATTGCGCAGATCGCGTTTGGCTGCGACAAAGCCGACGGTCAGGGTGAGCAAAGCGGTGCCTAGCAGCGAGGCGCTGACCACAAATCCGATTTGCGTTGGCCCAAAGCCGATGGCAGACAGGTAGGCCGGCAAAATAATGATGGCAAACCCATCGCCAAATCCCCGGACGCCACGGGCAATATAAAGCAACAGGATATTAGCACCCGTGGAGCGCGGCTGGTCAGTTGTCATTTTTGAGGTCCAAGGACATCCTGACAATCGCGCTCATTTTACGAATTCGCCATTCGGCATTCCCTGGCTGACCATCTGTTGGCAATACGCATAGAGCGCATCGTAGACGATCCACTCTGCGGCATTGAGCTCATGGTCATCCTTGTAGCCCAGACGCCGAAATCCTTCGGCGATGGCCTCAAGTCCAGGCCCTTCCGGTTGCCGATAGAGGGAATTGTCTGTGTCGGCACCGTTGACGATTTTGCCGAGCAGGACCAGAGCCGGATCATTCGTAAGTTTGTACTTCTTCAAAATTGCTTCGAACGAGCACTCCTTGCCATGATGGCCCAGTTCCACGTTTTTGACGTCATAGGGGATTGCATCGAGGCGTTTGGCTTCGTCCATCACTTTGTCAGCCGGAACAAAGAAAAATTCGGCATCCTTATCAACGAACTTCTTGATGAGCCACGGGCAAGCCACGCGATCGACTTTGACTCGCTCTCTGGTAATCCATTTCATCCTGTCCTCCTGTCTTTTCTAAGCGTCCAAAGTGCTATCTCGTCGACAGTCTTGCTTCTGGTTAGCCCTATATCGCGCAGCTGACGCTCATAGAGCTGTGCAAGCGCCCGCAGGGTTCGCCGGCGATGTCGCCAGTTCTTGAACCTCGCATGCAGCGCCAGTAAACAATCGATCGCCAACAAGACGATGTGGTCGTCTCTAAGCAAGACGCTCTTAGCGTCGATTGATTTATTGCAGTTTTGTTTGCGTACTGACTCGCCAGTCGTGATATTTTTGGCTTCATGGAGGTCGACTTGGTCGTGCTTGACGAATTTGTCAGGTGGGAATCGGAACGGTCTCATTGACATTTGCTTTCTCCGAGCCGCCAGCACACAAGCGAAGCTCTATGAGCAACGCAGCGTGGAGGCGGACCATGAGCAGAGCTTGGGCGAAATGCCTTTTAGTGGCCGGGTGCCTGCGGTGTACCCGACACAGAACCGGTGCTATTCGAGCTCGATAGCTTTATCCGCGCCCAGGCCGAACACGCGCCGAGCACCGGCACGGGCAAATTCTCTATTGCCGCCGCGATTGTGGACTATGTGTTGTTTAAGCATATCGCCAAGCCCTCGGCCCGACGTGCGGGCGAAGTGCAGTGCTTGGGCGAAATGCCTTGAATAAGCCGGGCGACTGCGATCAAGCCCGACAGCATTTAGTTTATTCTTATTCGGCCAAAAGTCAATAAAGTTGCCAGCGAACTACGCACGCACCACAATTGGTCTCTCAATCAGGCGCAATTGATATTCATTTTCCGTGCGGAAGGCCGGCTCCGCGGGCTCATCTCCGGTCCACTTCGTATTAATGTGCCATTCATTGCGCTTCGGCGCCTTATCCAAGCCAATCGGAAAAATTGTGACTTCGTCGCCTTTGATGCGAAGACGCAAAAAATGCCGATAACAGTCGAGTCTCATCGCGCTGAAAGCGTCATTGTGATTCATGTCGAACCAGCGGCACGTGATCAGCAGAAACAGCCCGAAAATCAATCCGCCCACTATGAGGCCGCTCGGCACTATCTCAAAGCCGAGGGCGAAAAACCACGGCCAAATTCCTTCAAGGCCAAATTTTGCGGTATTGATTTGCTCAAATAGCAAAGTCAGCGCAATGACGGCTCCGTAATGTGCCATGGCATGGAGGATCGCTGCCGCCCAAACTTTTAGTCGCTTAAAGCCCTCTTGGTATCCAAAATACGCAACCATTCCTCCGGTCAGAAACAAAAAAACGATTATGTAAGCATCGAGATGATGCCGGGCGACGAGCGCCATCGCAAAAATCCAATAAATGGTGCCCAGGACAAATGAAAATCCCGCGTTCTGCTTCCAGAACCAGACGTCGCCGTTCAACAAGCGCCTGCTTTCTTCGCGTGTAGGATAACAAGCGGGATTGATCGATGGCATGAGACTGTCTTCCGGATCTGTAAGAAGCGATAAAGTCGTAGGCCGGTCCAGCCACCGAATTTCAACCGAGTCCTTTAGGTGATGCGTCGGGTGAAGAAATGCCCCGCCGCCGCCTGATGTTATGAAATGCGTTCCAGTGCGGGCCGCGTAGTAGCGGCTGTAATGATGAGTATCGCCCGAAAGTAGGATCGGCACGCTAAGTTGCCGCCGAGCCGACGTTGCAATGCTGACCACGTAGTCGAGTATTTCCAGTGATGAAGTGGATTTATCGGTATAGAGCCAGCCTGGCTCCGGACCGCACAGGATGATCTTTGATCCTTCCGGCATCCGCGCTGCGATTAATGTGAAATAATCCCTCTGCGGCTGATCGATGTCGTCGGCAAGCTGGGTGTCGGTGCACCAGATCCACCACTTGTCGGTCAATTGCAGCGCGAAATAGCTACGCATCTGGCCCGACCGCCAGCCGCCCATATGGAGGTGCTGACGGCGCGAAAATATCGCTAGGAACGATACGAGCCCATCGTACCAGTCGTGATTGCCCGGAATGCAATAGACAGGTATTCCGTCGTCGGATTCCGAATTGGCGTCCGGAAATGACCATCGGTAGGGATCGAGAAGCCGTGTGTGATAGTTTGGCCCGGAGGCAACGGGATAGACTTCATCGCCGCCCATTACTAGAAGTTGACCACGCTGCGTTTTCTGCCCGTCGATCTCCATCCACTCTTTAGAGAGCAGCGTGGCAACCGCGTAAGTGGAGTCAAATCCATCGCCGAGATCGGCAACGAAATCGATCCACACCGCGCCATCGACATCGGGAACAAGGCCGAGCTTTGTACGATCATAAAGCTCATGGGGTTTGACGGTGTCGAGTGCAGCGACGATCAGCCGGCGGTCGGCGTATTGGCCGAACACATCGGAAATAATAACTTTCAGGAGCAGCCTTGAGAGCAGATCCGGCCTGAACCAACTCGTCATCCCCGGGTACTTACGGAGCTCGGTCAGCGTGATTGGTGGCTTTGCGACCATTTCTCGTCCCCCGTATCGGATTTGGCAATTAGGCGTTGCTAGAGGGGAAGTGGCCCGACGGCGCGTTCAATCGCCTTGATCGCTTGGGCTGAAATCGTAAGCGTTGGATTGGCGGCGAGCGCGCCCGGCATCACCGAGCCATCAACCACAAACAGACCCGGATGGACGGCGACCGGATTGGTCGCCTTCTTGCTGCCATCGAACACCTGGCCAAAGTCATTGACTGCGCCTTCCGCCATAGTTGGCCCAATGCGGCAGCCGCCGAGCGGGTGCGTGACGATCAGGGTCTTCTTATTAAAGACAGGCTCCAAACCTTCCCATGTCGGCAGCGGCGTATAGGTGCCGCCCATAGCGCGGCTCAACCTCTGAATCATTTCTTCGACTTTGGCGAAACACTGTTGATTCGCGATCGGCTTGTCAGCAGGCCAGCTGAGGTCGAGTTCATCCGCGCGAAGAGTCATCGATCCATTGGCTTCGTCTTCACCCATAGCGTTGAAAAAGAATACGTCGTCTATCAATTCCGCTTCAGTTGCGTGACGGTCCCTGCTTGCATCAAGCTTCTTCTTGCCGAATACGCGTTCCTTGATTGTTTCGAACAGCGAATTGATATTCGACGAGCTCTGACCACCAACAAAAGCGACCGGATCTGCCAAGGCGAGCAGCGATTTGCGATCGTCTAGTCCCGTCCGAACAATTCGTGCAAACATGGAAGGAATGCCGCAGTCTTCGATCGTGTATTGGCGGCCATCGACCTCAAACCGGACATCGGCTGTATTGATTGGCCCGCGTGTCGGGTAAACGCTCGCTTTTGCTGGTTTTCCATCAGCACCGAGCACCGGGTTTCCATCGGGGCCCATCATTGCGGTGCCAACTGCAAGCGCACCGAAGTCGCCATTGGTTGAAAAACCAGCGCCAATTTTGTCGCTGAGCGCAAGTCCTGCATCGCGGCGTGATCGGAGCAAGATCTCCGTGGTACCGAGGACACCGGCTGCAAGGAAAACTTGCGCCGCACGCACGGTGCGCGGCTGCCCCTCAAAATTGGTGCCACGGCGATCAAGATAGGAAATCTCATATCCGTCGCCGACCCGCTTGATCGTGCGCACTTCTGATTCGGGTGACAGGGTTACCCTCGTATCTTTCGAGAGCACAAATTTGAAAAGCGTTTTGTTTAGGGTATGACGCGCCTGGGGAAGACACCCGAGCATGCAGCGCCCCTGGCGCTCGCAGAATGTATGCAGGCCGTCAGCTTCCGCATTGGCTCCATGGACGTATTCCGTAATCGAAAGATTGAGCGGCGTCCACGGCAGCTGAATTCCCAGTTGTTTTGACACCTGATCCGATGCTTCACGCAGCGCGCGACTGCGATCAAGCAAAAGATAGCCCTTGCTCGCGAGCTTGTCGGGGTCGTTTGCAGGATCAAGTTTGGCGCCGAGTTGCGCAGGGTCAACGCCTGGAGGTAGCGGAATTTTGGTGACAACTTTGCTCAGTTTTCCACGGTATTTCTCCATAAAGCGCTCGGCGCGGTCATAATCGATGCCCTTCAAGCCAATACGATCGAGGACTACCTGCTTCGCGCGCAAATTGACGTTGGAATAGATCATAGCGCCGCCGCCAACAGCGCTCGCCGTCAGCACGTGAACGTCACGAAACATCCGATAATTGTGCAGACCGTAAGGGTTGTCATCACGGTAGCGATTGGCAAGAAGATCGAGCAATCCCAGCGCATGATCGGGGCGCGGCCAATATTGGACACGCAGGTTCTGGTTTTTTGCCCAATTCGCCATGGCGTTGCCGGGCGTCAGGGGCGCACCGAGCGTTTCGGGTGTAATCCAGAACGTTCCGCGCTCGATGACCAGGGTCTTTTTTCCATGCGCGCTCAACGCAATGGTCGCGACGGTGCCGCCGAACCCCGTGCCGATAACGACGGCGTCAAACACTTCCTGGGCGGCTGCCTGCTTTGAGGCCAGCGTTCCTAATCCCGCAATGACCGTGCCTGCGGCAGCTCCCTTCAATGCATCGCGCCGCGTGACTGATTTTTGCTCGGTCCTCGCCATGGTCGCCTCCGTTAAATGGAAACGCTGTCCGTATATATCTTCGTAGACATATATGCCGCGCGCAGGTGAGGTAGCTCACACACTGTCAAATACGGCTTTCTCTTTTTGCCGCGCCGCGCGCCTCGCTAAAACTTTCGTATCCGACTGAAGCACCCTCGGACCGCACGCATCAGCCATGCCCTCAGGCGAGAGCACCGTCGCCTTTCAGGCCAGCCATCAGCTTAAGAAAAGAATATTCCGATAAAAATCATTCCACTAATCAAGATGCAGAAAATCTTAATTCAATGAATCGAAACGGATTCAAAATGTGAGAGAGCCTTCGCCTGCCTTGGTATGGCGATACCCCTTTTTCTTTGCTTCCGCTTGTTTGTGTTCGTACAAACAATCATGGACGCACGCCGAAATCGACGTCCGTAACGATAAGTATCAGGCAGAGGAACCGCTTAACCAAAGGAGATTGCCATGAAAGTCATTTTCACTGCTTTGCTTGTCCTGATTGCGTGTGTAAGTGGCCCGGTCCCTTTACTAGCAGCAGACAGTTGCAAGGCATGTCGCGACTTCCAGCGGGCCTGCTTAAAGGCACATTCCAAGGCAGCATGCCAAACTGACTACGACATCTGCCTGAAGCATTGCAGAGAAAAGTAGCGAATGTCCGTTGAGGCGATGTCAGTTTTCGGCCGTGCGTATCGGGCGACAACGCGCCCCAAAGGCACCGATCACCTCGCGGATAACTGGGACGTGACAGAAGAACCCAGTCGGCCGGTACTTCACGCGAATGTCCTCCAGCCGTCGCATCGCCAGGGTCATAAAGGCGTTCAGCCTCAGCACTTGCTGATCGAGATCATTCTGTACCGTTTTTAGACTATCGCGCTCGACAAATTTTGTTTTTGTGCCGGCATCGACGGAGCTATTCGAGGCCCACGCACGCGCAATCTCCAATGCCGCGTGTGCGGTTTCGAAGCAATAATGAAGCGCTAGTACGTGATGCTTAGCGCTGTACCAGTCTAAATGAAGTGGCTGCAGTTTCGGATTTTCCTTTAGCGTTTTCGCGGGTACAGGAAGATCGGCGCCTGAGTTTCCCGCGCTGAAATCAGGCATGTACTTGTCGCAATCGAAATTGTAGGCGCCAAGCATGGGTCGGCTCATGGGATCGGCGCCAAGCATGGCGTCTTTTGCTGGGTCGCGGTTCAAATCGCTCGGCCAATCGATGTAGATTTCCATCTTGCGCGCGAGCACATCAATATTTTGGCGCAAGGCAGTTCTTGCGCTGTCATAGCTACTGTAGATTTCGCGGGCGTTCTTGGTCTCCATGGCCTTGTCATCACCATCCAGGCCTTTCGATATGATGTAGCGGTAATCGTAAAATAAAATTTGTTGTAACGTCATAGCCGTGGAGAATGCGTTTGAAGCCTCCGTAAACGCTGCGGTGGCGGCCGTTAAGTCTTCTTTGGCCTGAGTGCTCACTTTGTCCTGGTATGCGGAGAGATATTGGAAATATGCAACAAGCAGCGTACTGAGAAACCCCACAAACGAGAGGCCTTTGAAAATAGAAAACTCTTGGTCGGTCTTGACGATCGCTTTCTTGAAGCGCGACCATATTGAGGAATGTATCTGACTATCGGCCGGCCTTCGCTGATTTGAGTTTTCTGCTCGGTTCAACTCGGCGGCGGCCAGTAGTGCGCTCGGTTCGACGGCGGTCATGTTAGTTCTCCACGCTCGCCGATAAAGATGGACATGCCCTCGGTGATGATAGCTTGCTACGAATCGATAAAGGCGAATGTGAAGCCTTTCACATTTGCAATAAACCTCGACCTTTGGAAAAATCGCTAACGACTATAGTCAAGTTTGCCACAAACCGAGTTCTGTCGTCAGGACGGTGGCATTCCCCTCAAATTCTACCGCAGCAATTTTATTTAACGTCGAGCATTGTCGACGGCAGCCAAAGCGCCAGTCCGGGAAATGCCGCGACCAGCACGACCGCGACACACATCAGGAAGAACAACGGCAGCGCATACGCGCCGATAGTGAAAATGTTGCGGCCTGTCATGCCTTGCAGGACGTAGAGATTGAATCCGACCGGCGGCGTGATCTGCGCCATCTCGACCACGAGCACGATGTAGATGCCGAACCAGATCAGGTCGAAACCCGCTTTCGTCACCAACGGGATGATGATCGAGGTGGTGAGGACCACCATCGAGATTCCATCAAGGAAGCAACCGAGCAAAATGTAGAAAGCCGTTAACACCGAGAGCAATGCCCAAGGCGGCATGTTGAATTCGGTGATCCATTCGGCAAGTGCGCGCGGAATGCCGGTGAAGCCCATCGCGGCAGTGAGATAGGCCGCGCCTGCCAGAATAAACGCAATCATGCAGCTGGTGCGCGTCGCGCCCATCAGCAAGTCGATAAAACCCTGCCAGGTAAGTGTGCCCGACCACCACGACAGCGCCAAAGCGAGGAACACGCCGACCACTGCGGCTTCGGTGGCGGAGGCAAGCCCGCCATAGATCGAGCCGATAACGCCCATGATCAATAGCATCACGGGAATCAAACGGCGCGAGGCGTAGACGCGTTGGCGGAACGGGACCGGCGGCTCGGGCGGCGGCATGCGCGACTTGTTGAGCAACGCCCAACACACGATGAAACCCATGAACAATCCGGCGAGTACAATTCCGGGAATGACGCCGGCAATGAATAGCCGCGCGATCGACTGATCGGTGGCGGTCGCGTAGACGATCATGATGATCGACGGCGGGATCAGAAGTCCAAGAGTGCCTGATCCTGCGAGCGTGCCGACGGCCATTCGTTCGTCGTATCCGCGCTTGAGGAGTTCGGGCAGCGCGATACGACCAATGGTCGCACAGGTCGCAGCCGAGGAACCGGACACCGCGGCAAAAATCGCGCAACCCACCACATTCACATGCAGCAAACGGCCAGGCAGCCTCTGCAGCCAAGGCGCCAGGCCCTCGAACATGTCATCGGACAATTTGGTGCGATAGAGGATTTCGCCCATCCAGATGAACATCGGAAGTGCGGTCAGGTCCCAGGAGTTCGATGCGGTCCACATCGAGGTCGCGAGCACTTGCCCCGCCGGCGTCGCCACTTTTGTCAGCACCGCCGCGAACCCGCACACCGCCAGCGCCAGCGCTATCCACACGCCGGAGCCAAGGATCGCGAACAACAACAGCATCAGCATCAGCGAAAGTTCGATCACCGACATCGCGCTAGCCCTCCTTGCCCAGCGTGATGGCGTCTTCGGCTGCGCGGAAGCTTGGGCGGCCCCGGGTGAAAACCACGAACAGTTCGTCGATCAATGCGATGGTGAGGATCAGCGCACCCACTGCCATCGCCGTCTGGGGATAGACCAGCGGCACGCGAATGACGCCCGGCGACACCTCATGAAAGCGAAATGAGATCCACGCGAAATTGGCCAGGTGCCCGGTCATGTAGGCAGAAACAGCCGCCGCAAAACCGAATGCCCACAATTCGATGTAGCGGCGTGTGCGCTCACTGAGTGCCGCCAATACTAATGTGACGCGGATATGGGCGCCCGCCTTCAGCGTACCGCCGAGTGCAAAAAAGCTCGCAGCAGCGAGCAAATATCCGCCGATCTCATCGAGCGACAAGATAACGAATTCGGTACGCGGCAGATGCAAGAGTGCAAGCGTGCCGTCGATCAGGCGTGCGGCAAGTTGCACGCCGACCATCAGCGCGATTGCGACCAGACAGAGGGCCGAAGCCCACAGCGCGACGCGATAAAGCGTATCGAGAAAGCGCCGCACTTACTTCCTATAGGCAGCAAGCATCGCCGCGCCGTCAGCGCCAGCGGATTTCTCCCATTCCGAAGCGATCGTGTCGCCGATCTTGGCAAGGCCTGCCTTAAGCTCGGGCGTCGGCGGGAGCACCTTGATGCCGGCGTCCTTCAGCGCTTTTGTCTTGATCGTCATTTCCTCGATCGACATTTTCCAGCCGCGGTCTTCCGCGACTTTGGCGGCATCGGCCAGCGCCTTTTTCTCGGCGGCAGAGAGCTTGTCGAATGCATCCTTGTTCACGATTACGATGTTCCGCGGCAGCCAGGCCTGAGTGTCGATGTAGTGCGTGAGGTAGTCCTGTGACTTGGTGTCGACACCCGTCGAGGCCGAGGTGATCATCACGTCGACGCGCCCGGTCGCGAACGCGGTCGGAAGGTCTGGCACCTCGATCTGGGTCGGGATTGCCCCGGCGAGGGCGGCGATGCGCCCAATCATGGCATTGTAGGTGCGAAATTTGAGGCCCTTGAGTTCGTCGACCGATCTGATTTCGCGCTTGGCATAGAGCCCTTGTGGCGGCCACGGAACGGAGAATAACAACATCAGGCCTTCGGAGGCGAGTTGCTTTTCGAGATAGGGTTTCTGCGCTGCATAAAGTTTGCGCGAAGCGTCATAGCCGGTGGCGAGGAACGGCACCGAGTTCGAGCCCATAGACCGCCGCTTCGTTAGACGAAAGCGACTCAAGCATTTCACCAATCGGCGCAGTGCCCTGCCGAACGCTGCGTTTAATTTCCGGGTGCTTGATCAGCGAGCCGGCGGAATGAACCGTGATCTTGAGGGAGCCATTGGTCGCCTTGTCCACATCGGCGGCAAACTCAATCACGTTCTTGGTGTGGAAATTTCCGTCCGGATAGGGCGTCGGCATGTCCCATTTGGTCTGAGCCGAAGCGGCAGTCGCAACTCCACACGCGAACAACAGGCCCGCGCAGACGCGCACCAACTTGATCATAGGTCCCTCCATGAACGCCGTGAGCTTGTGCACCCTCTCGCTCCGGCTATCCGCTGTGCTTCAAGCATGGAGCTAACGGCCCAGCGGTGGCAAGGGCGACAAACGGCCAATCAAATCGGTTCGACGCCCTTGGCCCTGAGGGTCGGCGCTGCGGTGGGTGCGGTCAGAAAGCGGATCAGCGCCTTGGCCACGTCCGGCTCTCTGGCAGACGCGCTCAGACCCGCGGCAAAGCCGATTTTCGTCTGCAATTCCTCTGGGATCGGCCCGACCATATCGACGCCTGGAACGTCAGAGATGCGGGTGGCAACGACCACGACCATATCGGCATCGCCGCGCGCCACGACTTCCACAGTGTCTTCGGCGGCCATCGGCTTGAGCTTGCCCTGCATCTCCGCCTTGATGCCCATGCGGTCGAGCAGGCTGACGAAATACAACCCGCTGGCACCCTTGCCGGGAAAAGCAACCGCTTTCGCGCCGAGGAGTGTGCGCTTGAAGGCATCGACCGATGAAATGTCGGGCTTCGGCACGCCACTCTTCACCGCTACGCCGAGGCCGGAGCGCCCGATGTCGGCGCGGCTGCCGGGCACGACCTTACCGGATTTGATCAGCTGCTCGATCGTCGGCGGATTGCCGACCACAACGTCGAAGGCCTCACCGGCTTCGGCCTTTTTGATCACATCGGCGTTCACGTCGAAACGAAGATTGACCGTGTTGCCGGTCACCTTTTCGAATTGTGTACAGAGGTCCCGCACCGCGGCCTTGGCGCCGTTTCCGCTCAGAACCTTGATCTCGGCCGCCTGTGCGGCCGAAGCAGCAGCCAGCAACATTATCGCAAACGCAATCAGCATCTTCATGGCATCACCACTTTTTCCCCGAACTTGAGCCTAGCAGGCTTGTTTTGCCCCCGACAGGCCGGACATAGTGCTCCGCCCATTTCCACATTTGACGTCATGCCTGCAAAAGCCGCCTCACGAACCTGGGATTTCTGGATCGACCGCGGCGGCACCTTCACCGACGTCGTCGGGCGACGTCCCGATGGAACGTTGGTGGCGCACAAGCTGCTATCCGAAAACCCCGAAGCCTATGCGGACGCCGCAGTGCAAGGCATCCGCGATTTGCTTGGCCTGAAAGCCGGAGAAGCAATTCCGCCGGGCCGCGTTGGCGCTGTGAAAATGGGCACCACGGTCGCAACCAACGCGCTGCTCGAGCGCAAGGGCGAACGCACGCTCTTGCTGATCACCAAGGGTTTTCGCGACGCGCTGAAGATCGGATACCAGGCAAGGCCAAAAATATTCGCCCGTCACATCATCAAGCCCGACATGCTCTACGAGCGCGTGGCCGAAGTCGACGAACGCGTGCGGGCCGACGGCACGGTTGATCGGGAGCCGAATCTCGCTGCGGTGCGCGCCGATCTGGAATCGGCCAAGGCCGAAGGCATCAAGGCCGTTGCAATCGTGTTCATGCATGCCTACCGGTTCCCGCAGCATGAGAAGCGCGTCGCCGAGCTCGCGCGCGAGATCGGTTTCGCACAGGTATCGGTGAGCCACGAGGTTTCGCCGCTCATCAAGCTGGTCGGCCGCGGCGACACGACGGTCGTGGACGCTTATCTGTCACCGATCCTTCGCCAATACGTGGCACAAGTAGACAGGGACCTCGATGCGAAGCACTCGGCCGCGCGCCTCATGTTCATGATGTCGTCCGGCGGGCTGACGGCCGCCGACCTGTTCCAGGGCAAGGATGCGATCCTCTCCGGCCCGGCCGGTGGCGTGGTCGGCATGGCGGAAACCGGACGACAGGCCGGTTTCGACCACCTGATCGGCTTCGATATGGGTGGGACATCGACAGACGTTTCGCATTTCGACGGCGAATACGAGCGTGCGTTCGAAACGGAAGTCGCCGGCGTACGTATGCGGGCGCCGATGATGCTCATCCATACCGTCGCCGCGGGTGGCGGCTCGATCCTGCATTTCGACGGTGCGCGCTTTCGCGTCGGCCCCGACTCGGCGGGCGCCAATCCTGGCCCGAAATGCTACCGCCGCGGCGGCCCGCTGGCGGTCACCGACGCCAATGTGATGGCCGGCAAGCTCATCCCGGATTTCTTCCCGAAGATATTCGGCCCCGCGCAGAATCTTCCGCTCGATGCGCACGCCGTGCACAACGCCTTTACCGACCTCGCGCAGCAGGTCGGCGGGGGCCGCAAGCCCGAAGAAGTCGCCGACGGATTTATCAAGATCGCGGTCGAGAACATGGCCAACGCGATCAAGAAGATTTCCGTTCAGCGCGGCTACGATGTCACCCGTTATGCGCTCAATTGCTTCGGTGGTGCGGGCGGCCAGCACGCCTGCCTGGTGGCCGATGCCCTCGCCATGACCAAGGTGCTGATCCATCCCTTCTCGTCGCTGTTGTCGGCCTACGGCATGGGGCTGGCCGACATTCGAGCCACGCGCGAGCAGGCAATCGAACTGCCGTTCGGCGACAAGGCGCTCAAGACGATCACCCGCGCGGGCGCATCCCTCGGCAAGACGACAAAAGCGGAAGTTGCCGGCCAGGGCGTGCCGGCGGCCAAGATCAAGATATTCGTGCGCGCGCATATCCGATACGCAGGCACCGACACGGCCTTGGTGGTGACCGCCGGCAGTGCCACAGCGATGAAGCGTGCTTTCGAAAAAGCGCACAAGGCGCGTTTCGGCTTCATCGACCGCACAAAGCAGATGGTGGTCGAAGCCGTGTCGGTCGAGGCGGTCGGCGGCGGCACAAAATTCAGAGAAAAGGCAATGATGCGCTCGCGGGCCGCCTTGCCGAAGCCGGCGTTGCGCACGCAATTCTTTTCTGCCGGAGCCTGGCACAAGGCCAACGTCTACACGCGCGATCAGCTCAAGCCCGGTTCATTGGTGAAAGGCGCCGCCATCATCATCGAGCCGCACCAGACGATTGTGGTCGAGCCCGGCTGGCAGGCCGAACTGACTGCGAAAAACCATCTTCTGCTGACGCGCGCAAAGAAGCTCAGGCGCGTGCATGCCATCGGCACCCATGCCGACCCTGTCATGCTGGAGGTGTTCAACAATCTGTTCATGTCAATCGCCGAACAGATGGGCGTTTCGCTTCAGAACACCGCCTATTCGGTCAACATCAAGGAGCGGCTTGATTTTTCCTGCGCGGTCTTCGCGCATGACGGCACGCTGGTCGCCAATGCGCCACACATGCCCGTACATCTTGGATCGATGGATCGTTCTGTAGAAACGATCATTCGCGACAACGCGGGCAAGATCAGGCCCGGCGACGTCTATGCGATCAACGCACCTTACAATGGCGGCACACACCTCCCCGACATTACTGTCTGCACGCCCGTGTTCGACGACAGGAAGAAATCAATCCTGTTCTGGGTTGCGTCGCGTGGTCATCATGCCGATGTTGGAGGAATCTCGCCCGGCTCGATGTCGCCGAATGCCACGACCATCGAGCAGGAAGGCGTGCTGCTCGACAATTTCAAACTGCTCGACCGCGACCGCTTCCGCGAGAAGGAGCTGATGGCAGCGCTCAAGGGCGCCAAATACCCGGCGCGCAATCCGGTGCAGAACATCAACGACATCAAGGCACAGATCGCCGCCAACGAAAAGGGCGTCGCTGAGCTGCGCAAGATGGTCACGCATTTCACGCTGCCGGTGGTGAAGGCCTACATGCAGCACGTTCAGGACAACGCGGCAGAAAGCGTCCGCCGCGTCATCGACCGGCTGCACGACTCCGAATTCAGCTACGAAATGGATCAGGGAACCGTGATCAAGGTGAAGATCACCGTGGACAAGGCAAAACGCGAGGCGACCGTAGATTTTACCGGCACGAGCGAGCAGCAGCCGACCAATTTCAATGCACCGGAACCTGTGGCACGGGCAGCAGTGCTTTATGTCTTCCGCGTGATGGTCGACGATGAAATCCCGATGAACGCGGGGTGCCTGCGTCCGATCAACATCGTCATTCCCAAGCGCTCGATGCTGTCCCCGGAATATCCAGCCGCCGTGGTGGCCGGCAATGTGGAAACCTCGCAAGCGGTGACGAATTGTCTCTTCGGCGCGCTCGGAGCCCTCGCCGCCGCGCAGGGCACCATGAACAACCTCAATTTCGGCAATACGCGCTATCAGTACTACGAGACTATCTGTTCAGGATCCCCGGCCGGCCCCGGCTTCAACGGGACCGATGCGGTCCACACGCACATGACGAACACGCGCCTCACCGATCCCGAGGTGCTGGAGTTCCGCTATCCGGTCGTGCTTGAGGACTTTCACATACGTTCCGGTTCCGGCGGACGCGGCCAATGGCATGCCGGCGACGGCATTCGCCGGACCATCCGCTTTCTGGAAAAAATGGAATGCACGATCTTGTCCGGCCACCGCCGGGTGCGACCATTTGGCCTTGCCGGCGGCGAAGCCGGGCAGATCGGCGAAAACTGGGCGCGCCGCAAAGACGGGCAAATGGAGCGCCTGGAAGGGTGCGACGCCACCGTCATCGACGAAAACGAGGCAATTATCATCCAAACGCCGACAGCCGGCGGCTACGGTCCCCCGAATAATCGTTAATTGAAGCAGGTTGTTTGCGCGGACTGTTAAGCATCAGTAGTCGTGGCACTTGATTTTGGGTCGGGCGGCGCAAATCTTTGCTCTATGCGCACCACGATTCTAGCCGTCTTGCTGCTCAGTGCCCTGGCATTTCCGGCGCAGGCACAGGTCTATCCCGTCGAGGGCAAATGGGGTCAAAGCGCGGGCACCGAACAAGGCGCAATCGATTGCACGAATAAACGCGTGATCGAATTTAGCGGCGACCAGCGCACCGACAGCAACGGTGGGGTGCCGGCCTATCGTAACAAGTCGGTGGTCTCGGATGGTTCGTCGAGCTATCGCGTCACCGATGAGTTCAGCACCGGGCAGATCAGCGCAGCACAGAGTTCATACACTCTAAAAAAGGTCGATCCGGATCATATCGAGATGAATATGGACGGCGGCACAGTGAAGCTGCAGCGCTGCAAGTAGCATCTTCTGCGATTTGGTTTTGTCATGGCCGGGCTTTCGTCCGGCCATCGTGTTTTAGAGAGCACGGCATGCGCGCCAATCGGAATGTCCAGGTCGTCCCGGGCATGCCGAACACAAAATACAGATGGATCTAATCCCGCGCGATGATCTCGCGCTCGCCGCGATGGATCGGCGTCGTCCTGCCGATCTTGCTAAAGCTGCGCCGAAGAAGAATAGAGGGGCGGCGGCCTTTCAACGGACTCCTGCGCCGGCGGCGTGGGCGTGGGCGACCGACACGCAACCCTATTCTCGCACATAGCGCGCGCGAAGCTTCGTTTTGTCCCGCCAGCAGCAAGGGCAGGCTCAGCACCTGGCCCCAGGCGCGCCATTCGGCCAGCGCCTCATCGGCATGCGAGGTCAGAAAGAGCGGCAGCCTCAGCGAGGGATCGTTGTGCTCGAGCACGACCGCGAACGCGTCCTGCGCCCCACCCTCACCCGCGACAAGCTGCAACGAGATGCCGGTAAAGGCCGCGACCGGCATATTGAGCGCCATGCGCATGCCGTGCAGCGAGCGCCGCACCACCACGCGTTCGCGGTGCAGCTCGACTTCGCGGACCCGCCCGTCGGCCGCGGCATCGCTCGCAGAAAACCGCACGGGCAAGCCGTGCGGGTCGAGCCGCAAGGCGCGGCCCGACCCGGCGCATCCGCCACTACGCATTTGACGCCTCGAAACTCTCCCGCGCCCGGCTTATTCGCCGGGTCGCGCGTCAAACATGGCAGAAACGCGTCCGAATCCGCTTAAAGTTCTGGGTTAACCAGAAGTACCTGCGCCGCCTTCGAGACGCATGATTGACGCCACGTTGCGAACCATGATTGACGAGGGGTTGCCGTGACTGTGCAAATTGTCCGTTTCGACGGTTGAACCGCGCCGCTGCCGCGCCCATGTGAAAGTCATCCGATGCTCGCTCCTGCCGCCTCCCTTCTGGATCTGACCGCGCTGACCGATCGCGCCGAGCGGTTGGTCAAGGCCGCGCGCGCTGCCGGAGCGGACTCCGCCGACGCCGTGGCGCTGCGGGCAATGTCGCTCGCTATCGAGCTGCGCGACGGAAAGATCGAAGAATCCGAACGCGCCGAGGGTGACGATCTCGGCCTGCGCGTGCTGGTCGGCCGGCGTCAGGCCGTGGTCTCGACCAATGACATGGCGGATAACGGCGCCGCCGCCCTCGCCGAGCGGGCCGTGGCTATGGCGCGCGCGGCGCCGGAAGACAAATTTGCTGGCCTGGCCGATCCGGCCCTGCTGGCTCACGACATTCCCGACCTCGACCTGATCGACCCCAAACTGCCGACCGTCGGCGAACTCGAAGCGCAGGCCCGCGCCGCCGAGCAGGCGGCGCTCTCGGTCAAGGGAGTGAGTAAATCGGGAGGCGCCTCGGCCTCGGCCGGAATCGGTGGAATGGTGCTGGTCACCAGCCAAGGTTTTCGCGGCGCCTATCTTGGCTCCAGCCACGGCATCTCGATGACCGCAATCGCCGGTGAAGGCACCGGCATGGAGCGCGATTACGATTATTCCTCGGTGCGCCACGCCGCCGATCTGGAAAGCCCGGAAAAAATCGGCCGTAGCGCCGCCAACCGCGCAGTCGCTCGGCTCAACCCTCGCAAAGTCGCGACCCGCAAGGTCCCAGTGGTGTTCGACCCGCGCACCGCCGGTTCGCTGGTCTCGCATCTCGCCAGCGCCGCCAACGGCGCCTCGGTCGCGCGCAAGACGAGTTTCCTCAGAGACAAGATGGGCGCCAAGCTGTTCGCCGACGGCATCCGGATCATTGACGATCCGTTGCGCAAGCGCGGCCTGCGTTCGCATCCATTCGATGGCGAAGGCGTTGCCGGCAAAAAGCTGACGCTGGTCGATGACGGCGTCCTCCGCTCCTGGCTGCTCGACAGCGCGACCGCGCGCGAACTTGGTCTCATCACCACCGGCCACGCTCATCGTGGCGCGTCATCTGTGCCATCGCCGGGGCCTACCAATCTGCATCTCGAGCCCGGCCGGATCAGCCCCGAAACGCTGATCGCCGACATCACCGACGGCTTTTACGTCACGGATATGATCGGCATGGGCGTTAACATGGTGACCGGCGACTACAGCCGCGGCGCCTCCGGCTTCTGGATCGAAAATGGCAAGCGCACCTATCCGGTGAGCGAGGTCACCATCGCTGGGCATTTGCTGGAGATATTCCGCACGATTACCCCGGCCAACGATCTTGAATTTCGCTACGGCACCAATTCGCCGACGTTACGTGTGGAGGGCTTGACCGTTGCCGGCCAGTGACGTCACCGCATTGCGCGGCCGGCTCGAAGCAGTAATGCGTGACGCCGGCGAGCTTGCACGAGCGACCGCAAGCAGACCGTTCAAGCACTGGACCAAGGGATCCGATAATTCGCCCGTGACCGAGGGCGATATTGCCGTCAATGATTTGTTGCGCGGGCGGCTCGGTTCGCTCGTACCGGATGCCGGCTGGTTGTCGGAGGAATCGCAGGACGACTTGCCCGGTCACGCCTTGGCGCTCGCCTGGATCGTCGACCCGATCGACGGCACCCGCGCTTATATTTCCGGACGCGCGGACTGGACTATTTCGGTGGCACTCGCTGAACGCGGCCGCCCGCTGGTCGCCGCATTGTACGCGCCGGTAACCGAAGAAATGTTTCTCGCTTCGCGAGATGGGGGCGCGACACTCAATGGCTCGCCAATCAAGGTCAGCCCCGGCGACGTTCTCGGCGGTGCCAGACTTGCAGGGCCAAAGCGCTATCTCGATCGGCTGTCCAACCTGGCGCCGGACACACTTGCCCAACCCAAAGTTCATTCGCTCGCGCTGAGGATCGCGCGCGTTGCGCATGGCGCGCTTGATGCCGCCGTTGCATCGCCCGGCAGCCACGACTGGGACCTTGCGGCGGCCGATCTTTTGGTGCACGAAGCCGGCGGCACGCTTACCGACTTCGCCAGCCGGCCGCTGACCTACAATGCTGCGCACGGCAAGCACGGCGCACTGATCGCGGCCGGTCATGGCCGCCATGACGCATTGATAAACCTCGTGCGCGACCGCGAAACCGAATTCGCATAGACTGGCCAACCTCTAGTCTCCACGCCGCCGGGGCTCCTACCAGGGATCAATCCATGTCCGCATATTCGCCCGGAACGAACAAACAATTGCTGCACCTCGTCCTCGGTGGCGAACTCACCGAGCTCGGTAGCACCGAATTCAAGGATCTCGACAAGGTCGACATCGTCGGCGTCTATCCGAATTACGCCAGCGCCTATGTCGCGTGGAAGGCGAAGGCACAGAAGACCGTCGACAACGCTCACATGCGTTATTTCATTGTCCACCTGCATCGCCTGCTCGATCCCGAAGGCGGTGGGCGCGTGGCGCGCTAGAGCGGGGAGCGATGCTGTCATTCAAGCGGATCACCGCTTCGCCCACGTTCCAGGGTGTCATTGGTACGCTGGGCGCGTGGTATCTGCGGCTCGTCTGGTTCACCAGCCGTCCAGTCGTCGAACCGGGTACGATGTCCCTCTATGATACCCTTGAGTCGCCTGCGATCATCGCCGCCTGGCATGGCCAGCATTTCCTGATGCCCTTCATCAAGGACGCCAAGAGGCACCGCGCCAAGGTGTTGATATCGCGTCACCGCGATGGCGAGATCAATGCACGCGCCGCCGAGAAACTCGGCATCGGTACCATCCGCGGCTCAGGCGCCCACAATCGCGAATTCCATCGCAAGGGCGGCGCTGCCGCTTTCAACGAGATGCTCGACGCTCTCAAAGAAGGCTACAATGTTGCGATGACCGCCGACGTTCCAAAGGTTGCGCGTATCGCCGGCCTCGGGGTGGTGAAGCTCGCACAACACTCCGGCCGGCCGATTTATCTGGTCGCAATGGCTTCCAGCCGTCGCATCGAACTCGACAATTGGGATCGCACGGCAATCAACCTGCCCTTTAGCCGCGTCGGCATCGCAGCGAGCGGCCCGATCATCGTACCGCGCGACGCCGATGATGCCGCTCTCGAAAGCGCACGGCAACGCGTGGAAGATGAACTCAACCAGCTGACGAAGCGCGCCTACGACCTTGCCGACAAAGTTGGGGGCAACGAACCGTGAGCGGCAGGCTGCCCGCAGGCTTGCGGATTTACCGGCTGCTGTCCGCGGCTGCGGGACCGTTCTCATCGATCCTGCTGGCGCGCCGGGTAAAGCGCGGAAAAGAGCATCGTCAGCGCCTGCCTGAACGGCGAGGCGAAAGCCGTATCGCGCGCCCGGACGGTCCAATGGTCTGGCTGCATGGCGCAAGCGTCGGCGAGCTCGCGAGTGTGCTACCGCTGATCGAACGTATCCGCGCACGAGGCATGGCGATGCTGGTAACCACCGGCACCGTTACCTCGGGCGGCCTTGCCGAGCAGCGCCTCCCGCGCGGGGTGGTTCATCAGTTCGTACCGCTTGACGTGCCACGTTTCGTGCGCCGCTTTCTCGATCATTGGCAGCCGGATCTCGCGTTGTTCGTGGAATCGGATCTGTGGCCGAACATGATGATCGAAGCATCGGCACGCGGCATACCGATGGTTCTCATCAATGGCCGCCTGTCGGAAAATTCATTCCGGCGCTGGCGCCGTCTGCCGAACTCTATCGCCGCCTTGCTGCAGCGGCTCGACCTTTGCCTCGCGGGCACCGCCTCGGACGCCGCACGTTTCAGCGAGCTCGGCGCCGCACAGGTGGTGGGTACCGGAAACCTCAAGCTTGACGTCCCGGCGCCGCCTGCCGATCCCGCAGCCTTGACCGCCTTGCAGGACGCTATCCGCGAACGGCCGGTGATTGCAGCCGCTTCCACGCATGTCGGTGAAGAGAGCGCTGTCATCGAGGCGCATAGCCGCCTGCGCACTAACTTTCCTGGGCTTTTGACACTGATCGCCCCGCGCCACCCGGAACGCGGTCCAGGCGTTGCCGAGATCGCGGCTGCCGCTGGTTTGAGCGTGGCCCTGCGCTCGCAGGGCGAATTGCCTAAACGCGCGACAGAGATCTACGTCGCCGACACGGTCGGCGAGCTTGGTCTGATCTATCGCCTGGCACCGGCTGTGTTCATCGGAGGTTCGCTGGTCAAGCACGGTGGGCAAAACCCGATCGAGGCCGCCAAGCTCCGTACCGCCATCCTGCATGGCCCGCATGTGTGGAATTTTTCCGAGATCTATGCCGCACTTGATAGCGCCCACGGCGCCGAGCTGGTCGACGATTCCGACCGCCTCACCGCACATTTTGCCGCTTGGCTCTCCGACCCGGAGGCCTGCGCCCGCGTCGCCGAAACCGGGTGCACCGTGGTCGAAAACCTGGGTGGTGCGCTTGACCGCACGCTGGCCTCCCTCGATCCATATCTGATGCAGCTCCAATTGCGACAGCGGGGCCGCCATGCGTGAGCCGGCCTTCTGGTGGCGCAGGGCGGGCTTCGTCGCAAGTTTGCTGGCACCGGTGGGACTCATCTATGGAGCAATCGCAGCGCGCCGCATGGCAGGGAACGGCGCCCGCGCCGGGGTGCCGGTCCTGTGCGTCGGCAATTTCACGCTCGGCGGGGCCGGTAAAACGCCGACCGTCATTGCGCTCGCACGAATGCTCGCCACCGCCGGCGAGCACCCCTTTTGTTTGACGCGCGGCTATGGCGGCACTCTCACCGGCCCGAAGCTTGTCGATTCTCACCAAGACCTCGCTGCTCAAGTCGGCGATGAGGCCTTGCTGCTCGCGCACGCGGCGCCGACTGTCGTCGCACGGAACCGCGTTGCCGGCGCAGCTCTTGCGCGCGCGCAAGGCGCAGGCGTCCTCATCATGGATGACGGGCTGCAGAACGCCTCACTGACAAAGGATTTCACATTGGCCGTGATCGATGCCCGCCGTGGCGTCGGCAATCGCTGCACATTTCCAGCCGGTCCTTTGCGCGCGCCGCTGGCCGCGCAGCTCGCACAAACCGACGCATTGCTGGTCGTGGGCGAAGGCAACGGCGCCGATAGTGTCGTGACGCAGGCGCGCGCGTGTGGTCTGCCTGTCTTGCACGGCCGCCTGGTTCCCGATCTGGCTGCGGCTACTGCGCTGAAAGGACGTCACGTGCTGGCTTTCGCTGGCATCGGAGATCCGGAAAAGTTTTTCGCGACCGCTCAAGCCGCCGGCATTGCCGTGACAGAACGCCGGAAATTTGCCGATCATTATCGCTATACCGCGGAGGACGCGGGTGAACTCATCATGGATGCCGAACACGGCGGTCTTGCGCTCCTCACCACCGAGAAAGATCGCGCGCGCATGGCAGGTGAGCCGTTACTGGAAGCGTTGGCCAAGCGCGCTCACACGCTGCCGGTAACGATGGTAGTCGAAGAAGCCGATGAATTGCGCCGGCTTATAGTGACAAAAGTGCGGCGCTAGTTGCCTATGGCCTGGACGCGTGTTGCTCACGGTAGCGCTGTAACACAGCCTCCGGCGTGGCGTAGGCTTCCTGCAAATTCACGCTCCAATACTTGAGCTCTTCAAGCGGAATCGGAACGCCGGTTACCGCGCAGCGCACGAATGCGCCGGGACGCACCACGCGGAAATCGCCATCGAGGTATTTCACCTCCGCCTCTCCGCTCATCGGCGAGGATCGATCGTAGCGATTGAGCAAGTGTGGCCTCCCATTCCTAGCTTAAGTTGCGCAACATAGTCGTTCGGCCGCGCCAGCGAAACCCTCGACCGAAGATTATGAGCCGAACAGGCTGCCCTGCCCGCCGGAACCCCCGCCACTGCTGCGTATTTTCGCCTTTACCCTCGCAGATGGTTGTTCGGCATGGTTGCCGTCAGACGTCGCTCCCACGCGGCCGTCGGAAAACTCGATATCGAGTCGCATGCCAGCGCCTACCGAAGCCGCCGACCGGAGCGGATGCCCCTCGCCGTCGCGAACCAGCGCAAATCCGCGCTCTAGCACCTTACGATATGAATAGGCGTTGAGCAGTTGCCAGGCGCTCCGCAGGCGTTGGGCGCGCTGATCGAGATAGGTGCGTCTCGCCCGCTTCGACCGCTCGCCGAGCGACACGACAATTTCATTGCCGCGCGTGAGTCGCTGCCTTAGCAATCGCGGCGACAGCTTGGCTGAAACGCGTGTGAGATGGGTATGGTGGATTTGCGCATTGGCGCGCAGCGCACGTGGTAAGCGGCCGGCGCAAGCGTCGAGCCGTTGGCGCGGTCCTGCCAGCAACTCATCGAGCGCCGGCAGCGCGCGCGAAAGGAGATACAGTTCCTTCCGCCGCTGTTCGACGTTGCGCTGCCAGCATGCGAGCTTGCGTGACCCGAGATCGGCAAGCGTGGACATGAGCTCGGCGCGGACCGGCACCGCCATTTCGGCGGCGGCCGTTGGCGTCGGCGCCCGCCGGTCGGCGGCAAAATCGATCAATGTCACATCGGTCTCGTGACCGACGGCGGAAATGAGCGGGATCATGCTCGCAGCAGCTGCCCGCACCACGATCTCCTCGTTAAACGACCAAAGATCTTCCAGGGAGCCGCCCCCACGCGCGACGATAATCAAATCGGGCCGCGGCAACGGCCCCTTTTCGGGCAAAGCGTTGAATCCATGAATGGCGGCAGCAACCTCGGCGGCTGACGTCTCCCCTTGCACGCGCACCGGCCACACCAGCACGTGACGCGGAAAACGGTCTTCGAGGCGATGCAGGATGTCGCGAATTACCGCGCCGGTCGGCGATGTCACGACGCCGATCACGCGTGGCAAGAACGGCAACAACTGCTTGCGCGCTTCGTCGAAGAGGCCCTCGGCCGTAAGCTTCTTCTTGCGCTCTTCCAGGAGCTTCATCAGCGCGCCGATACCGGCAGGCTCCAGGCTGTCGATCACAATCTGGTATTTCGACGAGCCAGCGAACGTCGTGAGCTTGCCGGACACGATTACGTCCAGGCCTTCTTCTGGCTTGACGCGCATGCGCCCGAAATTGCCCTTCCAGATCACCGCCTCAAGCACCGCCTTGTCATCCTTGAGGCGGAAGTAGACGTGCCCAGAGGGCGAGGCCCCTTTAAAGCCGGAGACTTCGCCGCGCACACGCACATAGCCGTAGGCATCCTCGACCGTGCGCTTGAGCGCCGCCGATAGCTCGGAGACGGACCATTCCACAACGTTATTGAGGGCGGGCTCTGCCATTCGGGTCGAATCTCTTGCAGGGGTGAAGTGACATGCTACACCAAATAACAACCGCACACTAAAGGCCCGACCGCTCACGCCATGAACATCCTCATCCTTGGTTCCGGCGGTCGCGAGCATGCGCTAGCCTGGAAAATGGCGGCGAGCCCGCTGACCGACAAGCTTTATTGCTCGCCCGGCAATGCCGGCATCGCGCAAGAGGCCGAATGCACGGCGCTCGACCTCGCCGACCACAAGGCGGTCATCGCATTTGCCAAGGACAAGAAGATCGATCTGGTCGTGGTCGGACCCGAAGTGCCGCTGTGCGCCGGCATCGTCGACGACCTGGAGGCAGCCGGCATCAAGGCCTTCGGTCCGACCAAATGGGCCGCGCGGCTCGAAGGCTCCAAGGGTTTCACCAAGGACCTGTGCAAAGCGAACAAGATTCCGACTGCCGCATATGAACGCTTCAAAGCGGCGAGCGCGGCGAAGGACTACGTACGCAAAAAAGGCGCTCCGATTGTCGTAAAAGCAGACGGCCTCGCCGCCGGCAAGGGCGTGGTTGTGGCGGAGAACGTTCAAGAGGCCGAAGCCGCCATCGACATGATGTTCGGCGGTGGTCTCGGCGAGCCGGCTTGGGAAATCGTGATCGAAGAGTGCCTGATCGGCGAGGAAGTCTCGTTCTTTGCGCTGTGCGACGGCGAAACCGCGATCCAGCTTGCCTCCGCGCAAGACCACAAGCGCGTCGGCGACGGCGACAAAGGTCCGAACACCGGCGGCATGGGCGCCTATTCGCCGGCGCCAATCATGACCGACGACATGAACCGCCGTGTGATGGACGAGATCATTCATCCCACCGTGCGCGCGCTCAAGCGTGCGGGCGCGCCTTACAAGGGCGTTCTGTTTGCCGGCCTGATGATCACCAAGGATGGTCCGCAGCTGATCGAATACAATGTGCGCTTCGGCGATCCGGAATGTCAGGTGCTCATGCTGCGCATGATGTCGGATCTGGTGCCGGCACTGCTCGCCGCGCGCGACGGACAACTGAAGAATTTCGATTTGCGCTGGTACCCTGACGCCGCGCTGACCGTGGTGATGGCCGCGAAGGGTTACCCGGGAAATTACAACAAGGGTTCCGTCATCGAGGGGCTCGATGCGGCGGCACAGGTCGAAGGCGTGGAAATATTCCACGCCGGCACCAAGGCCGACGGCGGCCGCATTCTCGCCAACGGTGGGCGCGTTCTTAATATCTGCGCGCGCGGCAAGAGTGTGCGCGAGGCGCAGAGTCGGGCCTATGCGGCAATCGACCATATCCGCTGGCCAGACGGCTTTTGCCGCAGGGACATTGGCTGGCGCGCGATCGATCGCGAGAAGTAAGCTGTCCTCCTGACCTCTTATCGCTGTATTGAGTAACCCATGCCCGACCTCGCCGATCTCTTTCCCGGTTTTGCCTCACATTGGATCGATACGTCCGTCGGCAAGATTTTCGCGCGCGCCGGCGGCAAGGGACCGCCGCTGTTGCTCCTGCACGGCTACACCCAGACAAACGTGATGTGGCATCGCGTAGCGCCAAATCTCGCGACACACTTCTCGTTGATCGTTTCCGATCTGCCCGGCTACGGCTGGTCGGCGGCGCCACAAGCAGACAAAACGCATGCGCCATACGACAAGCGCTCGATGGCGAAGGTAATGATCGAGGTCATGGAAAAGCTCGGCCATGTGCATTTCCGGCTTGCCGGGCATGACCGCGGCGGCCGTGTCGCCTACCGGCTCGCGCTCGATCATCCGGGCCGTGTCGAGCGCATGGCGACGCTGGACATCGTTCCGACCTACGACATGTGGCACGGCATGGACAGGAACATGGCCATGAAGGTCTGGCACTGGCCCTTTTTGGCGCAACCGGAGCCGCTGCCGGAAATGCTGATCTCGAAAGCGCCAGTCGAATATCTGGAATGGAAAATGGCGAGCTGGACGAAAGCCAAGAATCTATCCGCCTTCGATCCACGCGCGCTCGATCACTACCGCGCGGCCTTTTCCGATCCTTTACGCATTCACGCCCATTGCGAGGACTACCGTGCCGGCCGTTATGCCGACCTTGCCAATGACGAGGCCGACCGCGCTGCCGGAAAAACGATCGGCTGTCCGCTGTTGGCGCTGTGGGGCGGTGTCGGTATTGCCAACGAGACCGGTGGCCCGCTGAAAATCTGGCAACAATGGGCGCCGAATGCCACAGGCCGGCCAGTTGACTCCGGACATTTCCTTACCGAGGAAAATCCCGAAGCCACCTCAACGGCCCTGCTGGAATTTTTTACGGCCGCGTGATTATCAGGAGTTGTGAATGCATCCCGTGCTTCGGCTTTACGAAGATGTCCTGTCGAGCGCCGAAAACGTCAAGTTCCGACTGCCCCCGCTGCCACGCTTCATCTTCGTGGTTCATGGCACAGCCACGATAAGTGACGTAACGCTAAACGAGGGCGAGGCCTGGCAGGGCGAAGTGGCGATCACCGTAAAACCGGGCGCGGGCGGCGTGACGTGCTGGCGCTGGGAGCTCGCGCGCGGCGATCAGGGGAGCACTACCGCCAATGCCCCCGGAATGATCACACACGAGAAACTGACGGCCTATCTCGAGACAATGCCGAAAGGCGAGCTGCTGATGCGCGGCGACAGCGTGGCCTTCCCGCCGGGCGGTTGCGCCTATCTGCATCGCCATCAAGGGCCCGGCATCCGCTGCCTGATCGATGGCGGCATCCGCATCGACACGCACGGCCGCTCGACGTCCTATGGTCCGGGCGGCGCGTGGTACGAATCCGGGCCCGACGCCGTGTTCGCGCAAGCGGCATCCGACAGGCCGAGCCGGTTCATTCGCGTGATGATCCTGCCGCGGGAACTCGCCGGCAAAAGCTCGATCCAGTACGCCAACGAGGAGGACAAGGCGAAGCCGAGGTCGCAGCAATACAAGATCTATGCCGACGCGCCAATCTCGTTCGAGATGCGCAAGTGATCCGGCTGCGGCGATGACATCAATCGATCGCCAGCAGGCATTTTCCGGCACCAAGGAGTCGGCAGCTGCATTGCGACTCGATGTCGTGCGGCTCGAGCACTATCTCGCCGCAACGGTTGTCGGCTTTTCCGGTCCGCTCACCATCAAGCAATTCAAGGGTGGTCAGTCAAACCCGACTTATCAGCTGGAGACGCCTTCACGTCGCTACGTCCTGCGCCGTAAGCCGCCCGGCAAGCTGCTTCCATCGGCACACGCGGTCGACCGCGAATATCGCGTGACCCGTGCGTTGCACGCACAAGGCTTTCCCGTTGCCGAGCCGCTGATCTATTGCGCCGACGACACCATCGCCGGAACACCCTTTTATGTGATGGGCTTTGTCGAAGGCCGCGTATTCTGGGAACCGCAGATGCCCGGCTCGAATCCAACGGAGCGCACCGCGGTTTATGATTCCATGAACGAGACCATTGCGCAGCTTCACGCGCTCGATCCCGCCAGGATCGGCCTCGCCGATTTCGGCAAAGGCGAAAACTATGTCGCGCGCCAGGTCGAACGCTGGTCGAGGCAATATCGCGCATCCGAGACCGAAAAGATCGAGGCCATGGAGCGGCTGATCGAGTGGTTGCCGAACCATATCCCGGCCGGTGGGCCGGTGCGGCTGGTGCACGGCGACTATCGGCTCGACAATCTGATTGTCGCACGCGATCGGCCGAAAATTGCCGCTGTTCTCGACTGGGAATTGTCCACGCTCGGCGATCCGCTTGCCGACTTCAGCTACCACCTGATGACGTGGCACATGCCGCATTCCGAAAGCGCGGCAGGCACAGCCACGCTGGTCGGCCACGACCTGCGTTCGCTCGGCATTCCTTCGATGAGCGACTATGTTGATGCTTATGTCGCGCGCACGGGTCTTGATCCTCGCCCGGCACTTCCGGTTTATCTTGCGTACAATTTTTTCCGTATCGCCGCCATCTTGCAGGGCATCATCGGCCGCGTGCGGGACGGCACCGCCACAAGCGAGTTCGCCCCCGCCAAGGCCGAGATGATCCGCCCGCTCGCCGACAAAGCCTGGGATTTCGCGCGGCAGGCCTGATGGGTCCCGGATCTCGCTAGCGCTCGTCCGGGACGAAAAAATTTACCGTCAACAATTCCTTTCCGCGTCCGCACGGATTCCAGGGGTTGGCTACGTACAAAATTGAGGCCCGCGCCCTACTTTGGTGCCGCAATTGAAAGCAGAGTTCATGAGTGACTGCAGTATTGGCATCCAGGTCATCATGCCGAAGACCGGAACCTCACCGAAGTCGACGCCGGCGCAGCAGGCCAACGAACGCGAGGCCGCGACTCCGCCTGTCACCAGGCAGGCCCCACCTCCTCCTGGCATGGGCAAGTTCGTAGACAAGACGGCCTAGCCTGACGCAATCAATTTTGAGAGTTAACGCCGCGCCTGGAAAAAATCTTTCAGCAGCGCCGCGCATTCGCTTTCATTGATGCCGCCATAGACCTCGGGCCGGTGGTGACACGTTGGTGCCGCGAAGAAGCGCACGCCATGTTCAACCGCGCCCCCCTTGGGATCGGAAGCGCCGAAATAAAGCCTGCGGATACGCGCGAACGACATCGCCGTTGCACACATCGCGCAGGGCTCCAGCGTCACATACAGATCACAGTCGCTAAGGCGTTCGCTGCCGAGCGCGGCCGCTGCTGCCCGGATGGCGATAAGCTCGGCATGCGCGGTCGGATCGCGATCAGCAATCGTGCGATTGCCAGTTCGCGCAACCACCTCGCCACCACGGACGATGGCGCAGCCCACAGGCACCTCGCCGCGCGCTCCCGCGGCGCGGGCTTCTTCAAGCGCAATGGACATAAATGAGGCCATCAACCGTCACGACCGGGCTTGTCAGGTGTCAATTGTGCGCAACTCGGGCAGGCCCGAGTTGCGCATGCCGTCCACGTCTTCTATGTCGCACGGTGTATAAAGACGTGGATGCCCGGCACAAGGCCGGGCATGACGAAATCCGAGCACATGCCCGACAAGAGCCATTCCGAAACGTCCGGCGAGCGTATCGCCAAGGTAATCGCGCGCGCCGGACTAGCGTCCCGGCGCGAAGCCGAGGCCTGGATCGCGGCCGGACGCGTATCGGTCAACGGCGCGGTGATTTCCTCGCCCGCGCTCAATGTGAGGCCATCCGACCGCATCACGGTGGACGGTGCGCCATTGAGGGCGCGCGAGCGCACGCGTCTGTTTCTCTACCACAAGCCGCGCGGGCTGGTGACGACCCATTCCGACCCGCAAGGGCGCGATACCATTTTTCGGGCGCTGCCAAAGGGCCTGCCGCGGCTGATCAGCGTTGGCAGGCTCGACATCAACACCGAGGGTCTGCTGCTGCTCACCAATGACGGCGGGTTAGCGCGCATATTGGAATTGCCGGCAACCGGCTGGCTGCGGCGGTACCGCGTGCGTGCACTCGGCCGCGTGCAGCAGGACGCGCTCGACCGGCTTCGCGGCGGCATCACCATCGATGGTGTCCGGTACGGCCCGATCGAAGCGACACTCGACCGCGAACAGGGCGCCAATGTCTGGCTCACCTTCGGCATTCGGGAGGGCAAGAACCGCGAAGTGCGCAAGGTTCTTGAGTCACTCGGACTGAAAGTGAACCGGCTGATCCGTGTCGCGTTCGGGCCTTTCGATCTTGGCGACCTCGACGACGGCGCGGTACGAGAAATCGAAACTGAAAAGCTGCGCGAGACGCTCGGACCGGAGATCGCGGCGGCAGCGAATGCCGATTTTAACGCGCCGCTGGTGGTCGAGGATCTACCTACGCCGTCCGGCCGTCATCCTGGGACGCGGACGCGTGAAACGCGCGAGCCTCGAAGGATGCCGGGCAAGCACGGCGGCCGACCATCCTTCGAGGCGCGGCGGAGCGCCGCACCTCAGGATGACGGACCAAGGGAGGCACACGGCCGCAACAAGAAAAAGACCCATCGCCGCGACCGTACAAGTGGGCCTCGCCCGTCGCGGCCGAGGCCAAGATAATGCGGGTCGTCGGAGGCAGGCTTCGCTCGCGGCCTCTCGCGGGTCCGAAATCAGACGCGGTACGCCCTACCGCGGACCGGCTGCGCGAAGCGCTGTTCAACATCCTCATGCATTCCTATGGCGACCCCGTCACCGGCGCACGCATCCTCGACCTGTTCGCCGGCACCGGCGCGCTCGGCATCGAGGCGATCTCGCGCGGCGCGGCCTATGCCCTATTCGTTGACGAGGGCGTGGAGGCGCGCGCGCTGCTGCGCGATAACATCGAGGCGCTTGGGCTCGGCGGCGTCACCCGCATATTCCGGCGCGATGCCACGAAACTTGGGCCAGCGCACCCGCTGGAGCCGTTTTCACTTGTGTTCCTCGACCCGCCCTATGGCAAGGGTCTGGCGAAAAAAGCTCTCGTTTCCGCGCGCGAAGGAGGCTGGCTCAAACCGGAAGCGCTGATCGTGGTTGAGGAGGCGGCAGAGGCCGCATTCCGGGCGCCGGATGGATTTATCGAACTGGAACGCCGCCGCTACGACGACACCGAATTCATATTTCTGCGATCGAACTAGCTCACCGCCGCCCGAACAGCCGTTCGATATCCGTCAGCTTCAATTCGACGTATGTGGGCCGGCCGTGATTGCACTGGCCGGAATTGGGCACGACTTCCATTTCGCGCAAGAGCGCATTCATCTCTTCGGGCTTGAGCCTGCGCCCCGCGCGCACCGACCCGTGGCAAGCCATCGTCGCCGAAACGTGCAGCAGACGACGTTCCAGCGGCAGGGAATCGTCCCATTCCGCCATGTGCTGAGCGAGATCGTTGATCAGTCCTCTTACATCAACTTCGCCAAGCATAGACGGGGTTTCGCGCACCGCGACGGCGCCAGGACCGAACGTCTCAATCACCAGACCGAAGCGCGCAAGCTCCTCCGCACGCGCGGCGAGCCGCGTAGCGTCGGCTTCGTCGAGTTCGACGATTTCGGGGATCAGCAGGATCTGCCGGGCGACCCCGGATTTATCGATGGCGGCTTTCATGCGTTCATAGACGATGCGTTCGTGCGCAGCGTGCTGATCGACAATCACGAGCCCATCGCGCGTCTGGGCGACGATGTAGGTCTCATGAACCTGCGCGCGCGCTGCACCAAGTGGCTTGTCGATTTGGTCGGCCGCTGGCTCGAAACTCGCGACCGCTGCATCCGCCGCCGGTTCGCCAACATCGAAGGCAGTCTGGGCAGCTTCTGCAAAGCCGAAAGTCATGCCGCCACGCACCGGCGCAAAACCCGCGGGCCGGGCCGGCGAACGCCGCCAATCGTAACCGCCGCGCCGTGGCGTCGATGCCGGGCGGAACGTGGCGATAGTCGCGCTGCCGCCGGTCGTCGCCGCGCGCTGGCCTTCCCGCGTCAATGCATCCTTGAGCGCGCTTACAATGAGACCACGCACGAGCCCGCCGTCGCGAAACCGCACCTCGGTCTTGGCCGGATGTACGTTCACGTCCACTTCGCGCGCATCAAGCGAGACAAATAGTGCGACAAGCGGATGCCGGTCGCGCGGAAGATAGTCGGCGTAAGCCGCGCGCACCGCGCCGAATAGCAACTTGTCGCGCACCGGCCGTCCGTTCACGAACAGATATTGCCCCAGCGAGTTGGCGCGCGAGAGCGTTGGCAGTCCGGCAAAGCCCGCGACCCGCACGCCTTCGCGCTCGGCGTTGACACCTACGGCGTTGGCGCGGAAGTCGGCCCCGAGCACATCGCCGAGCCGCGGGAGCTGGCCGCTCTCGGCCACCGACACCCATGTCACCGATGCCCGGTCCTCGCCGGCAATCGTGAATGCAACATCCGGACGTGCCATGGCCAGCCGGCGAACAATCTCGCGCACAGCCTCGGCCTCGCTGCGGTCGGATTTCAGAAATTTCAGCCGCGCCGGTGTTGCGTAAAACAGGTCACGCACCTCGACGGTGGTGCCCTTGGACAAAGCGGCCGGCTTCACGTCCGACTTTTCTCCGGCGTCGACCGTAATGCTCCACGCATGCGGCTCACTGGCGTGGCGCGTAGTAATGGTCAGGCGCGCTGCCGCGCCTATGGACGGCAATGCCTCACCGCGAAATCCCAGCGTGCGGATCGACAGCAGGTCGTCGCCTTCAAGCTTCGAAGTCGCGTGCCGTTCGACAGCAAGCTCGAGATCGGCGCGAGTCATGCCGTCACCGTCATCGGTGACGCGAATGAGGCGGCGGCCGCCGCCGTCGGTGAGG
Organism: uncultured Pseudomonadota bacterium; assembly: GCA_963762485.1. Classification (GTDB taxonomy): domain Bacteria; phylum Pseudomonadota; class Alphaproteobacteria; order Rhizobiales; family Xanthobacteraceae; genus Pseudolabrys. The sequence goes on from CAVXLE010000017.1 coordinate 853,477, forward strand.
ACGTCAATGCGGCGCGCGCCGGCGTCGAGTGCGTTCTCGACGAGCTCTTTCACAACGCTCGCCGGGCGTTCGACCACCTCGCCGGCAGCGATGCGATTGACGACAGCCTCGGACAATTGGCGAACGGGCATATACAGGCGCCTGATTCGGGTTCCCCTCGACTTTAAAGGCGTAAGCGCCAACCCGCGAGGCAGGACCTTCGGCTTTGCCCCGATATCCTCACCGACGGAGTACTAATCCCAGCCCTTCCCGCTGCGCTGTTTTTTGATCGTGGAGCGGTGCTTTTTTCCCTCAAGGCGCTCGCGGCGCTGGGACTTCGGCACTTTCGTTGGGCGGCGCGGAGTGGGCCTTACCGCGGCCTGCCGGATCATATCGAACAGCCGCTCGCGTGCATCGTCGCGGTTTCGCTCCTGGGTGCGGTGCTGCTGCGCAATGATGACGATCACGCCTTCCTTGGTCAGCCGCCTGCCTGCCAGCCGCATCAGCCGCAGAGCCACATCATTCGGCAGGGATGGCGAATGGCGTGCATCGAACCGAAGCTGCACCGCCGACGACACCTTGTTGACGTTCTGGCCACCCGGACCGGAAGCACGCACGAACGATTCCGACAATTCGGATTCGTCAATGGAAATTGTGTCGGTGACGCGGATCATGATGCGTATCATCGGTCATTCCGGGGCGCGGGCAAAGCCCGCGAACCCGGAATCCAGAGCGATGTACCGGTTTTTGGATTCCGGGTCCGGCGCGGAGCCTGTCATCGGGCCGCGCTTCGCGCGGACCCGTTGGCGCCGTCCCGGAATGACTAGGAAGTAAGATACTTCTTCGCCAGCACCTTGCCCTCTTCAACCGCCGGCTGGTCGAAAGCGTCGATGCCGAGCAGGTGTGCGGCGATGATCGTCTCCAACATGAAATGCATCATCAGCTCGCCCAGACTTTCCTCGTCGAGCTTGTTGATGTGAAACGTGCGCACCGGACAGCCGTTTTTCGCCAGCGTCTCGGCGGTCGCACGGCCTTCCGCTGCGACCAGATCGCCGATTGTCTTGCCGGCGAAACCAGGTTCGCCCGCAAGTCTGGCAAGCTCACCGTCGATCCGGGGCCCAAGCCCCGCGCCATCGACGGTTACGACCGTGAACAACTTGTCACGCGGGCCGCCGATGAACAGTTGCAGCTGGCTATGCTGATCGACAGGCCCGAGCGCCGCGAGCGGCGTCGTACCCTTGCCGTTCTTGCCGAGGCTCTCCGCCCAGAGCTGCACATACCAGTGCGTGAAACGCTGGAGACGATCGCAGTAGGCCATCAGCGCACTGATCGACTTGCCCTTGCTTTCGGCCAGCGCAACTGAAAGCGCAGCGCCGACCGCGGCCGGCACTTGCGCCGCCGGCTTTTTTGCCAGCACCGGAGCGAGCGCGAGACCCGCACCTTCGCGGATTGCCGCAATGTCGAGGCCCAGCATCGCCGCCGGCAGCAGGCCGACATTAGTGAGGGCCGAATAACGCCCGCCGACACCCGGATCGTGATCGAGCACGGGCACGTGGTATTTGCCGAGCAGATTGCGCAGGCCATTGGCCTTGCCGGGCTTGGGGGGCTCGCTGATTCCCAGGAAGATATCGGGAATGCGCGTTTGCAGGCCCTCGCCTTTCACTGCCGACAAGGCGGCGATGGTCTGCATCAGCGTTTCGGCGGTTCCGCCAGATTTTGAAATCGCGACAAAGCGAGTCGTCGTATGCGGCAGTTTGACGAGCATCGCGCCAAAGCTCTCAGCGTCGAGATTGTCGATGAAATGAAGCTGGGGCGGTGCGCGCAACGCGCCGACGCCGGGCACCGCGAAGCCGGCAAGCTGTGCCAGCGTTTGCCCGCCGAGGCTGGATCCCCCGGTGCCGAGAACAACGACATCGGTCGCCCTGTCCGCGAGCTGACGCGCGGTATCCCGAATGGCCTCCAGGTCGCTGTGGGTCTCCGGCAAGCGCAGCAGCGGCAGGCTGCGGTCGGCATGGCGGGCACGGAGCCAATCCAGCGCGCCCTCCGCTCTCGCCAGGGCGGCCTTCAGCGCATCCGCGCTGACGCCATGCGGCCCAACGTTCTTTTCGAGCGCGGCATCGATAGATTGACTGATAGCCATGGCTCCTCCGGCGTCATGCCCGGCCTTGTGCCGGCATCCCGATAAGGGACGCAATGCTCGTGCCTACCTAAGCGAGATGGCCGGGACAAGCCCGGCCATGACACGTCAGAATCAACTCGGGCTGTCCGGTTGTAATGACCGACCCAACGCCGACTATTCGGTTCCGCTCGAAGTCAGCCCTTTCGGCCGGCCGGCGACGGTCACCAGCAGCCCGCCGCTGTAAAGGCGACGCGCCACCCGCTTGGCGTCCTCGATCGTTACCGCGTCGATAAGTGCACCCCGGCGCTGAATATAGTCGATGCCGAGATCGTCGATCTGAATTTGGGTCAGCTGCGCCCCGATCTTGGCGGAGGTATCGAGCGTCAGCGCATAAGAGCCCTTGAGAAACGACTTGGCGGCCGCAAGCTCGTCCGGCGTCGGACCATTCTCGGCCATGCGTTTCACTTCTTCCTCGATCACAGCAAGAGCGTCGGCTGTGCGGTCCGCGCGGGTGGCGGTCCCACCGAGCACGACTGCGGCGCGCTGAAACCAGACCAGGCTATCGGACACACCGTAGGCCAAGCCGCGTTTTTCGCGCACTTCTTTGTAAAGGCGCGACGAAAAGCTGCCACCGCCGAGGATATGGTTCACGATATAGGCGGCCATGAAATCGGGATCGTGTCTTGCGATGCCCTGCCCGCCGAAAGTCACTACAGCCTGCGGTACGTCGACATTGATAACGATACGCCGCCCGAGCCCGCTCGGCGTCGCGTTCGCAACCGGCTTGAGGTCGTTCTTCGCAGGCAGTCCGGCAAACGCACGGTCAATCAGCTCGCCCGCTGCTTTGGCGTCGACGTCGCCGACAATCGAAACTTTCAACCCGTCGCGCGCGAACACGCGGTGCACGTACGTGCGCAGGTCATCCGCGGTGATGCGCGCCACAGATTCCAGCGTGCCCTTGGTTTCGCGTCCGTAAGGATGCCCCGGGAAAGCGGTCGACCACCAGCGGCGGCTGGCAAGATCGTTTGGATTGGTCGTGTCGCGCCGAAGCGTTGCCAGCTCCTGGCCGCGCACGCGCTCGAGCGCGTCCGCGTCAAAGCGCGGGTTTGTAAGCGCAAGATGCAACAGGTCGAAAGCTTCTTCGCGGTGCTCGTTCAGCGAGCGTAACGAACCGTGCAGGTAGTCCCGACCGACCTGGAACGTCATCTCGATCGCATGATTTTCCAGCCGCTCGTGATAGGCCTTGCCGTCGAGATCGCCGGCGCCTTCATCGAGCATATCGGCGGCAAGGTTGGCAGTGCCTGACTTGTCCGCCTCGTCCTGGGTCGCCCCTCCATGGAAAGCATAGTTGAGCGTGACCAGCGGTACGGCCTTTTCGCGTACCAGCCAGGCCTCGATTCCTGATGGGCTGACGATCTTTTCGATCGTCATCGCCGATGCGATGTGCGGGCCAGCAATCAGCGCGGCCGCACAAAGGATCGATCCTACAAGCCGCTTCATGAGCGCTTCTCCGCTTGCGGGCTCACATCCTTGATCAAATACCCGGTCACGGAACGCCGCTTGTCCAACCAATGCCGGGCGGCGTCGCGCACCTGATCGGCCGTGACGGCGCGGATACGATCCGGCCAATGCCGCACGTCGTTGACGGTCGCGCCTGTCGTCAGGGACGCTCCATACCAGCGGGCCATGCTCGCCTGATTGTCCTGCGCATAAAGAGCGTCGGCGATCAGCCGGGTCTTGGTGCGCTCCAGCTCTTCGTCGGTGACACCCTTGTCGATAACCTGGGCGATGACCGCGTCGGTGTCCGCTTCAAGCTGCGGCAGCGTGACACCGGGGCGCGGCGAACCCTGAACGCCGAACTTGGACTCATCAAGCGCGCTGGCGTCGTACCAGGCGCCGGCCATCACAGCGACCTGCTTGTCGACGACAAGGGCGCGGTAAAGCCGGCTGTTGGAGCCGCTTCCGAGGATATGGGCGAGTACTTCAAGCGCCTCGGACTCACCGCGTTTGGCCGTCTTGAATGACGGCACCAGATATTCGCGCTGCATGGAGGGCATTTCCACCCGTGGATCAGCAAGCGTGAGCGAACGCACGGCCACTGGCGGGGGCTCTTGCGCACGTATGCGGGGCGTCATCGCGCCATGGCGGGCGACCTTGCCATAGGTCTCTTCCGCAAGGGCGCGCGCTTGCGTCGGATCGACGTCGCCGGCGATCACGACCACCGCATTGTTGGGCGCGTAGAAGCGACGATAGAATCCAATCGCGTCGTCGCGCGACAGTTCTTCCATTTCGTGACGCCAGCCGATCACCGGCTTGCCATAAGGATGATTGAGATACAGCGCGGCGTCGATTTGCTCCGTGAGCCGCGCACGCGGGTTGTTTCCGACGCGCTGGTTCTGCTCCTCAAGAATGACATTACGCTCGGGCAGAACGACATCGTCAGTAAGCTGCAAGCCCGTCATGCGGTCGGCTTCGAATTCCATGACTGTCTTGAGTTGCTCGCTCGGGACGCGCTGGAAATAGCCTGTGTAATCCTGCGACGTGAACGCATTCTCCTGCCCGCCAATGCGCGCAACGACCTGCGAGAATTTTCCGGTCGGATTTTTCGAGGTGCCCTTGAACATGAGGTGCTCGAGGAAATGCGCCAAGCCGGATTTGCCAGGCGTTTCGTCGGCCGCACCGACTTTGTACCAGATCATATGCGTAACCACCGGCGCACGATGGTCGGGGATAACCACCAGCTCCAAACCGTTGGCCAGAGCATAGTCGGCGATTTCGGGACCGGATTGCTCGGCGGCAAGCGCGGACGTTGCGAATGCCGTAACAAGCGCGACGACTGTGGCATTTATCTTGGCAAGTTTCTTGGCAAGCACGATGTCTGACCTGGATATGTTGCGACCGTGCCGCAGCACGAATTCCCATGACGCCGCTAGCCACGCAACAGAGCTAAATCGACGGCCGTCCCGTTTATCGGGCCGGTTCAACGTGTGTGGTGTAGTAGTCGGCAGCTTTCGGAGCGGGCGCCTTGCCGACTCCGTAGGGCTGATCCGGAGACGGCGTTTGATAACCGGCGGGAGGATCGGTCAGCGAAGCGCGCGGCGGCTCGCCCGTAAATTTCGCCGTTTCTTCTTTCTTGCTGCCGAACATCGCGTCGAACACGCTGCCCTTGGAGCCGAGCTCGGACGGCATCAATTGGTTGCCGAAGCCGGAAGCCGGCGGCTGATAGCCGTCGTCGGTGCGGGCTTGCTTTTTCTTGGCGCGGCCTCCGGGAGTGAGTTGATCTGGCCGCAGAGGATTCTGCTCGCGCTCACGTTCGTCGCTGATGTTGCGATTCTTCTCCATCGCCGCTTCCAGCTTGCGGCGCTCGACGTCAGGATCCTTCGGCCAAGCCGGATTGTTGGCTGTCACCGCATCGGTTCTCTCCGGCGGCGGTAAGTCGCGGCTGGGCGGAATAACGAGCGGCGCGCGTTCCTGGTAGTTAATCGTCGCCTCGCCGTCCCGCTTGAGGCCGAGCCCTTCCATGATGCTGCGCATGACTTTCTGGTCGACAGGGACCTCGTCATCGGCGGCACGCGCCGGCGCAGAACCCATGAGCGTAGCCATCCCGAGCGCCAAGCCGAAGGCGGCGCACGCGGTGAAGACGTTCGTCAGACGCATCGTGTTCATCCGGAACCGGACCCTGGAACCACTCGGTTGTCGCGACTCTTGCGGGGGGATCAGGGCGCTTTTGCGGCGCGGTCCCCGGCAAGGGATTCATACAGCAGGCCAATAACACCGGCAACGATCGCTACGTCGGCTAGGTTAAAAACATACCAGTTGAACCGCCAATTCGGCGTGGAAATGTGAAAAAACACGAAATCGGCGACCCAGCCATAGGCCAAACGGTCGATGGCATTACCGACGGCTCCACCCACGATAAGGCCGAGGGAAAGCGCCGTGAGACGGTCTTTCGCGTGCGCAAGCCAGAGCCAGAGCAGCAATACGGCGATGGCCTTGATGGCCAACAGAACCCACTGCCCGACCGGGCCCTGCGTTTGGAACAATCCGTAGCTGATGCCCGTGTTGCGCGTGAGAACGAAATCGAAATAAGGGCCGAGCGGCACCGGCCCATTGGCGGCGAGATCGAACACGGAGAGGAGGTAAACTTTGCTGGCCTGATCGAGTGCGCAGGCGATTGCCGCTGCGACGAGGCCAAACCGTGTGAACGGGCCGGTCAAATTGGACCTTATCGAAGTCAACGACATCCCTTTCTGTAGTCATGGCCGGGCTTGTCCCGGCCATCTCGATCGATGTGGCACAGTATTGCCCGCCTAAGCGAGATCACCGGGCCAAGCCCGGTGATGACAGCGAGTGGCGTCGTGCGCCGCATAAACAGTCACTCCGCCGCCTTGCGCGTGGCTTCCCATTCGCGCAGCGCCTGCGCGTCGCGCGGCGAGACATCCGGATATTCAGGATCGGCGCCAATATTGGTGAGGATTTTCCAGGAGCGCGCGCATTTGGTGCCTTCCGCGAGATTGGGCACGACCGCAACGCCGGCGACGTCGGGCAGACGGAACGCGCCGCCGGGCCCTTCGTCCTGCACAAGCGTCGCGGCCGAGGTGATGCACACCTCGGCAAGATCGCAATCGACGACCGCTTCGTACAGTTCCGCATTCGACACATGCACGATCGGGTGCGCCTCGAGCGAAGAGCCGATGCGCTTTTGCGCACGTTCGATTTCGAGCGCGCCGGTGACCACGCGACGGACGATACGGATCTTGCGCCACTTCTCGGCGAGCTTGTCGTCGCGCCATGTGGCCGGCACGTCAGGGAAGGTATCAAGATGCACGGATTTCGCAGCCTCACCGTAGCGCGAGAGCCAGGATTCTTCCGCCGTGAAGCAGAGCATCGGTGCGAGCCAGGTGACCGTGCAGCGGAACAAATGATCCAGCACAGTGAGACAGGCTTTGCGTTTCACCGAGGAAAATGGATCGCAGTAGAGCGTATCCTTGCGGATGTCGAAATAGAACGCCGACAGATCCGACGTCATGAAACTCGATAGCGCCGCGAAGATGCGCTTGTAGTCGAAATCGGCATAGGCCTTGCGCACCAGCGCGTCGAGTTCATGCAGCCGGTGCAGCATCAGCCGCTCCAGCTCCGGCATCCTGTCGAGCTTGACGCGGTCTTCCTCGCGGAAATGCGCGAGTGAGCCGAGCATCCAGCGCACGGTGTTGCGCAGCTTGCGATAGGTCTCGACCGTTGTCTTCAGGATTTCCGGACCGATGCGCAGATCGTCGGCATAGTCCGACGCGCAGACCCACATGCGCAGGATGTCCGCGCCCGATTGCTTGATGACGTCCTGCGGAGCGGTGACGTTGCCGAGCGACTTCGACATCTTGCGCCCGTCCTCGTCGAGCACGAAACCGTGGGTCAGCACCACGTCGAAGGGCGCGCGCCCGCGCGTGCCGCACGACTCCAGCAGCGAAGAGTGAAACCAGCCGCGGTGCTGGTCGCTGCCTTCCAGATACATCACCGTATCCTTGCCGCCATCGACCTTGCGCTTGATGCCCCCGAGCGTCGGAAAATGCTTGGGGTCTTCCAGGACGAAGGCGTGCGTAGAGCCGGAATCGAACCAGACGTCGAGAATATCGTCGACCTTCCTCCAAGAGTCGTTGGCGAGCTTGCCCAGGAAGCGTTCGCGCGCACCGGGCTTGTACCAGGCATCGGCACCCTCTTTCTCGAAGGCTTCGACGATACGCAGTTCAACGTCGCGATCTTGCAGGATTTCGACCGAGCCGTCCGGCTTCTCCTTGACGAACACGGCGATCGGCACGCCCCAGGCGCGCTGACGCGAGATCACCCAGTCGGGCCGTGACTCGATCATGCCGGTGATGCGATTCTCGCCCTGCTCCGGCACCCAGCGTGTCACCTTGATGGCGGACAGCGCACGATGGCGCAGCGTGTCGCCCTTCTTCGCGATGTCCTTATCCATCGCGATGAACCACTGCGGCGTATTGCGGAAGATGATCGGTTTCTTCGACCGCCAGCTATGCGGATACTGATGTTTCAGGCGGCCGCGTGCGATGATGTTGCCGGCCTCGACCAGCGCCTTGATCACCGCTTCGTTGGCGTCGCCTTTTTCACCCTTGTCATTGATGACGCGCTTGCCGGTGAAGCCGGGCGCGGCGTCGGTGAACGCCCCGTTTTCGTCGACGGTGTAAGGGATAGCCGGGTTGATACCACGCGCCTCCAGTGTGACGCGGTTGGCGGTCCAGACCTCGAAGTCCTCACGGCCATGGCCCGGCGCGGTATGCACGAAACCGGTGCCGTCCGTCGTCAGTGACGTGATCGCCCGCAAGAAGCGGAACATTGAAATCGTAACCCTTGACTTCGCGAGCGGATGCTGACACACGTCATATGCTTCAATGCCTTCGCTGGTATCGGCGAGTACACTTTTTCGAATGCGGTAACACGTGCTTGCTTGAACACGTCCGGCCAACTTTTCAGCAACGACAAACTTATCGCCTGCTTTCGCCCAATTTTCGGAGGTCGCCTGACGTCACTTGGTAGACGGCATAGTCGATCTTTGGAGAAAAACTAATCGCGCGATTGCCTGGCAGCGTCCATGGCGTCGTTGTCCAAATAACGATAGCGACGTCTTTCGAGGCGTACCGCCAGGAAACTTAGACAGCGGAGCCGCGTCGCCTTGCGGAAGCATTCCCACAACCGGAAACTTCACCCACACCGTATCGCTGGTGTAGTCCTCGTACTCGACCTCAGCTTCGGCCAGCGCCGTCTTCTCCACGACGCTCCACATCACTGGCTTCGAGCCGCGATACAGCGTGCCGTTGACGGCGAACTTCATCAGCTCGCGCGCGATCTGCGCCTCGGCGAAGAAATCCATCGTCGTATAGGGATGCGCCCAGTCACCCTCGACGCCGAGCCGCTTGAACTCCTCGCGTTGCACCTTGAGCCAGTGCTCGGCATAGGCGCGGCACTCCTGCCGGAATGCGACCATCGCGGCGGGATCGGACAAATTCGGCTTCTGCTTGTTCTTGGAGCGGTAGTTTTCTTCCTCGATCTTCCATTCGATCGGCAGGCCGTGGCAGTCCCAGCCCGGCACGTAGTTGGAATCGTAGCCGAGCATCTGCTGGCTGCGCGTCACCACATCCTTGAGGATCTTGTTGAGTGCATGGCCGATATGGATGTTGCCGTTCGCGTAAGGCGGGCCGTCGTGCAGGATGAATTTCTCGCGGCCTTTTGCGGCGTCCCGAAGCTGGCGGTAGAGGTCCGCCTTCTCCCAGCGCGCGAGGATTTCCGGCTCCTTCTGCGGCAGGCCGGCGCGCATCGGGAAATCCGTCTGCGGCAGGAACAGCGTTTCGGAATAATCGCGCTCGGGCTTCGACATGGGGCGCTTACTAGCAGGCGGATTCGGCTGCGGAAAGACGCAAAACACTGTCATCACCGGGCTTGTCCCGGTGATCCCGCTTGGGCGGGCACCGTGCGTCCCTAAGCGAGATGGCCGGGACAAGCCCGGCCATGACAAGCCCTCAAATGTCACCCAGCAGCGGGAATGCCTTGCCGGCGCGTTTGAGCGCGTCGCGGGCCTGGGCGGCATCCGCCGTCATGTGGCGCTTGAGCACCTCAATCGATTCGAATTTCTGCTCATGACGAATCCACCCGATGAAAGCGACATCGACCGTCCGCCCGTAGAGGTCGCCGTCAAAGTCGAACAGGAACACCTCAAGCAACGGTGCGCCGTCATCGAACATGGGCCGGCGGCCGAAACTCGCCACGCCGTCATGGCGCTTGCCCGCGATGTCCACCCGCACCGCATAGATGCCGTGCTTGAGGCCGCAGGCCGGGTCGAGCTTGAGATTGGCGGTGGGAAAGCCGAGCTCGCGCCCGCGCTTGTCGCCATGGGTGACCTCGCCTGAGACGAACCACGGCGCGCCCAGAAGCTCGGTCGCCTCCACCACCCTTCCGGCCGCGAGCGCCGCACGCACCGAACCGGAGGACACCGGCCTGCCTTCGTCTTCCAGCGGCGGCACAATGTCGACTGGAAAGCCGAGGCGTTCGCCCTGTTCAGTCAGAAAGGCCGGCGAGCCACCACGATTCTTTCCGAAGTGAAAATCGAACCCGATCGCCGCACCGCCGATGCCAAGCGCCTTGCCAAGAATATTGGTGACGAAATCCTCCGCCGGCGTTGCCGCCAAGGCTGCGTCGAAAGTCATCACGATGGCGCCGTCGAGACCCGTCGCAGCCAGCAGGCGCAACTTGTCGCGCTCGCTGGAGAGCTGAAACAAAGACTCCTGCGGCCGCAGGAACAATCGCGGATGTGGTATAAATGTCATGGCCGCCGCTTTACGGCCGAGCGCACGGGCACGCTTGAGCGCGGCGCCGATCACGGCGCGATGGCCGCGATGCACGCCATCGAAATTGCCGATCGCGACCACGGCGCCGGCGAGCGGCCCGCCGTCGATGCCCTGCGCGCCGCCGCGCGCGACATGGAAATTTTTTGCGGGCGCGTTGGGCCTGCTCATCGGAATTCCGGGCAATTACAGAGGATGATGGTCAAGAACGTGCACATATTATCATCGCCGGAACATCCGGGACGCAGCTACGGTTAGCGCGTCGTTAACAAACTTTCAAATTAACGGGTTATTCAAGGCCCACTGTTATTGATCGCCACCATTGTGGGGAGAGCCCGATTGCGGGCGGATGCGCTATGGCCGTCGACCTGACCAAGCCGGTACTCGTCGTGGACGATTACAACACGATGATTCGCATCATGCACAACCTGCTCAAGCAGCTTGGCTTCGAGCGTGTGGAAGATGCCAATGACGGTTCGACCGCGCTCGCCAAATTGCGCAAAGGCGAGTATGGCCTGGTCATATCGGACTGGAACATGGAGCCGATGACCGGCTTCGCCCTGCTGCAGGAAATGCGCGCCGATCCCGCCCTCGCCGAAATTCCGTTCATCATGGTCACGGCGGAGTCGAAGACCGAGAACGTGATCGCGGCGAAGAAGGCCGGCGTCTCCAACTATATCGTCAAGCCGTTCAACGCGCAGACGCTCAAGAGCAAGATCGACGCCGTGTTCGGGGACGCCGAAGTCTCCGCTCCCGCGGCCTGAGCGCTACCACCTCAACTCCCGCATCACAGCCTTGGGCGCGCCGCCGGCGGCGGTGAACGTCGCCGTCAACGCGGCGTTGTCAGGCCGCTCGCGGCCGCCCAGCTCCTCGGCGTGGATGCCCGACGTCACAAACAGGAAATCGACGCCGGCAGTCCGGGCGCCTTTAAGATCGGTGCGCACCGAGTTCGCCGACCGCTATCACGCGGCCTGGCGCGATCTTGCGGCCGGCAGCGACGGCGGCCTTTGCCAGGGCCATATCGTAGATCGGGCGGTAGGGCTTGCCGGCATAAAGCACTTCTCCGCCCATCGTCGCGTAGAGGTCGGCAATCGCACCGGCGCAATAGACCAATGCCGGGCCCCGCTCGACGACAACATCGGGATTGCCGCAGACCATGAACAGCTTGCGCTCCAGCATGGACTCGAGTCGCGTGCGATAGTCGTCCGGAGTTTCAACTTCGTCGTCTTCGAGGCCGGTGCAGACCACATAGTCCGCGCGTTCCGGTGGGGCAAAGTGCACATCTAACCCGCTGAAGATCGAGCGGTCGCGCTCGGGTCCGAGGTGATAGAGCGATTGACCGTGCCGTTCCTCGACCACACCGCGGGTGAGGTCACCGGAAGAAACAATGGCGTCATAAGCTTCGCGCGGAACATGCAAGCGCTCAAGCTGACGCGCCACCTGTTCGCTCGGTCGCGGTGCATTGGTGATCAGGATCACCACACCGCCGCGCGCACGCATACGCGTCAGCGCGTCGCAAGCGTGCGGGAAAGCCGCAAGGCCATTGTGTATGACGCCCCAGACGTCGCACAACAGCGCGTCATAATCGGGTGCAAGCTCGGAGAATTTCGAGATCAGGGGCGGCAAAGCGGCGCTCATGTCATATTCCTTGTCATTCCGGGGCGCGAGCGCAAGGGAATGACGAGAAGTTGGTACCGCATCACTTTCTGAAAGTAAAAATTCAGCTGGCCGCCAGGAACGCACCTGGGCCTTCGTTCTCGGTCGCACCCGGCTTGACTGTCTCGGTCGTTGAACCCTGCAGCGCCTCGGACCGCACCGGCCGCGGCGGCGAGAACAGGAACCCCTGCCCGAAACGCACATCGTAGTCGAGCAGGTCGACGACCGTCGTCTCGGTCTCGACCCGCTCGGCGATCAGATCGATACCGGAGCGCGCCAGCAGGTCGGAAAGATCTTCCGGATCGATATCGGTCTGGACGCCGGCGACCTTGTTGAGCAGCAATTTGGCCGGCACCTTCAGGAAACGGAACGCACGGTCTGCCAGTTCATTCGGCGCCACGTGCAGGTCAGTAACGTGATCCATGGAGAAACGGAAGCCGCGTTCGGCAAGCGCCGCAAGGCTTTCGTGCTCGATCGGACCGAAGGAGCGATAGGCGTCCTGCGTGAATTCGAACACGAGCGAGGACAGCAAGCGCACGATTGGCGTCCATGAAATCGAGAAACTGCTGGAACATGACCGCGTCGTTGAGGGTCGCGGCGCTGATGTTGCAGAACAGACCGACGTCTCGGCTTTTCAACAGCAGGCGGCGCGTCACTTGCACGCAACGGAACACCGCAAGATTGTCGATCTTCGGCATCAGGCCGACGCTTTCGGCGACGTCGATAAAATCGATGGCCGGGATGACGTCGCCGTCTTCGCTGCGCAGGCGCGACATCGCTTCGTAGTAACGCACCTTCCGCTGCGGAAGCGTCACGATGGGCTGCAGATAGAGGTCGATCCGGTTCGCGTCGGCTGCTTTGGAGAGCAGGTCGGCAATGCTCTCGCGCGAGAGTGCACGGAAGCGCTCTATATTGCTGACCGTGACATTTTCGCCAAGCCCGAGCGAGCCCTCAACCGGCCGCGCGGGCTCAGGTTTCGGCGCGCCAGGGGCAACGCGGGGCGACAAAGCACCGTGTTTCTGCAAGGCGGCGGCGTGGGCGGCGACAGTCTCGGCGATCTGCTTCACCAGCCCGCCAAGCTCGCCGATTTCGGTGGCCAGCGGATCCGTCGCACCGCGCGCACGGGCAGGCGAAGCGATCTTGATCTCCGCCGCGTTGAGTCGGCGCGAGATTTCGGCCACCTGACGGGCAAGATCGGCGGTGCCGCGCGACAGATCGGCGATCTGATTACCGAGATCGCCGCGGTCGCGCAGGCGGTTGCTGACAGTATTGAACAGCGCCATCCCGGTGAGGCAGGCCAGCGCGACAATTGCCGATGTGCTGGCATCGACACCGAAACCGAGATAGAGCACGGCGCCAATCGAGGCGGCGATAAGGACCACGCAGGCCGCAATGAAGATGGCGCTGATACGACGCATGCGGTTTATCCTGGGTAGACCCCCGCGGCCGGCGCAATGCCGCCGGTCCGGCTGATTCGCGCAGCCGGACACCAATGTCCATGACGCCACGGCCCCGCGCAACTCGAACTCTTGCTATGGTGGCGCGAATTCGCCCGTTATTCGCAGGAACTTGAGGCCCAGGAACTTAAGCCATTGTGGACCGCTAAGCCGATGTCGGCGTCCTCCCGTTTTCCCCTACTGGCCCGGATCGCAGCCGCTCCAGGGCGGGCATTGACGGCAGTCCTGTTGCTGCATGCGGCCGTATGGACGGCCCTGCCGACGCTGCTTTATCCCAACCTGCCGCTCGACCTGATCGAGGCGCTGACCTACGGCCGGGAATGGCAGCTTGGCTATGACAAGCTGCCGCCTTTGCCCTGGTGGCTGGTCGAGATCGTCTATCGTTTGGCCGGCCACGACTTCGCCTATTACCTGCTGGCGCAAGCAGCCGTGGTGGCGGCGCTTTGGCTGGTCTGGCTGACGGCGCGGCCGCTCACCGGCCCGATCGGCGCACTGGTGGCAGTGCTGATCGTCGACGGTTTGCACTACCTCAACTACACCGCCGCGAAGTTCAATCACGACGTCGTCCAGCTACCTTTCTGGGCGCTGGCCGGATTTGCCTTCCACCGCGCCTTGCGCGGCGGGTGGCTCGGGCATTGGCTGCTGCTTGGCATGGCGCTCGGGTTGTCGCTGTGGGCGAAGTATTTCGTCGTAGTGCTGGCGGCGCCGCTGGCGCTTTTCATCCTGTTCGACCGCGACGCGCGGAAGACCCTGGCAACGCCCGGCCCTTATGTGGCAGCTGCGGTCGCACTCCTGACCATGGCGCCGCACCTCGTCTGGCTCGTGCAGAGCGACTTCCTGCCCTTCACCTACGCCGAACATCGGGCATTGCCGTCGCGCGGCTTAATTGACCATGTCTGGCATCCGCTCCAGTTCGCGATCAGCCAGCTGTTCTTCCTCATTCCGTCGTTGCTGATTGCGCTGCCGTTGTTTTTTCCACGGCGCAGCGCGGACGCACCTTCGCCGGCTTCATTCGATATGCGCATCGTGACCTGGCTCGCGTTCGGGCCGATCGCGACAATTCTTGCAATGTCCGCGCTGAGCGGCCGCGGCACCGTCGCAATGTGGGGCTATCCGCTCTGGCTGTTCCTCGGCATGTGGATTTTGCTGATCGCGCGCCGCATGCTCGACGACGCCCGACTCGTGCGCGTGCTGATCACATGGGCGGCGGTGTTCGGCTGCCTTGCGCTCGCATTCATAGCCAACTACGCGATCCTGCCGAACTACGACCACCGCTACCGCGCGGTCTTCTTTCCGGGCGATGATCTTGCGCGCGAGTTATCGCAGCGATACCGCGCCGCGACCGGCAAGCCGATCGTCTACGTGATCGGAAGCATGTGGGACGGCGGCAACATTGCCCATTACGCACCCGACCATCCGCGCGTGCTGATCGATGGCAAGCCCGAACGGGCGCCGTGGATCGACCTCGCCGATCTGAGGTCAAAAGGTGCGCTCGTCGTGTGGACCGCCGGCGATTTGAAGGTGGTACCACCCGGGCTACGGACCGTTGCAGTGGACGCGGCGGTGCAGCCGCCTTTCCTGCTGCACTATCGGCGCGGAGATTCGATGCTCAATGTCGGCTGGGCGATCCTTCAGCCGAGGCCCTCTTATGCCGCCGGGCCTAGCGGCCGGCCGTGACCGTGGCCTGATGGTGTTGATCCCCAATAACACGGCCATCGAGCAACTCGATATGACGGTCCATGCGCTCGGCCAGGCCGAGATCATGTGTAACCGCCACAACGGTCTTGCCGTGCTTTTCGACCAGGTCGCGCAGCACCTCAAATACCTGTTCGCTCGCTTTTGAATCGAGCGACCCGGTCGGTTCATCCGCGAGAATGACTGGCGGTTCGTTTGCCAATGCGCGAGCTACGGCCACCCGTTGCCGCTGGCCGCCGGAGAGCTGGTCCGGACGCTTGTTCACGTGATCGCCGAGCCCGAGCGAGCCGAGCAGATCGCGCGCACGCGTCCGCATGTCTTCGGCGGACAGCCGCCCCAGCGCGCGCATCGGCAACATGACGTTGTCGAGCACAGTGAATTCCGGCAGCAGAAAGTGAAACTGGAACACAAAGCCGAGCAACGTCAGCCGCGTGAGGGCGCGCTCTTCTTCATCCATACGCGCCGTGGCGTGTCCCCGGATCAGCACCTCTCCGCTTGTCGGCAGATCAAGAAGGCCCAGCAGATAGAGTAGCGACGACTTGCCGGAGCCCGACGGTCCGGTAATCGCAACAAATTCATTGTCGCGGATCGTCAGATCAATTCCCTGCACCAGGGTCGTCGGCACGATACCAGGCAAAATGCGGGTGACTCCGCGCGCTTCGATCAATGGCGCCGCGACCGCCGCCCGTTCCGCGCGCTCGCTCATGTCGCGCCCCGGATGATTTCGACAGGATGCACGCGCGCCGCCTTGCGCGCGGGCCCGTAACCCGCAACCACAGATGAGATCAGGGCAACCATGCCGGCGAGCACGTAGTGTACGTATGTGTAAGCCAGCGGCAGCCGATCGGTGTCGAGAAACGGACTCGTGATCCGGATCGACCCAAGTCGCCAGACAAAGTATGTAGCCGAGCAAGAAGCCGACAAGCGCGCCGGCAAGTCCGATGATCAACGCCTCTATCACGAAGATCGAGCGGACGGTAAATTCGCTCAGCCCGAGCGATTTCATGATTGCGATATCGCGCGCTTTCTCGTGCGTAATTGTCGAGATGATGTTGTAGGTGCCGAAGCTCGCCACCAGCAAAATGGCGCCGACGACGGCGAACATGATGATGTTGCGGATGATGAAAGTGTTGAGCAGGTCTTCATTTGATTCCTGCCAGGACACGGATTTGTAGCTGGTATCGTTCTCAATCCGCGCAGCGATTTCGCGCGCGCCCATCGGATCGCTCAGGCGTAGCCGCAACTCGTTGATCACCCCTGTTTGTCGCGCGAGAATCTGGCCTGTCTTGGTCAGCACATAGGCTGTCCTTTCGTCGATGCTGCGCACGCCGGAGTGAAAGAAGCCAACGACCTGAGCGCTGATACGCGCGCCTTCGCTGGTCTGGATGGTGATGTTTGCGCCGATGCGTGCGCCAATTTTCGCAGACAACCCGTCGCCAATGATGATGGCATTCGTGGCACGATAAAGCGCATTGAGCGTCGTGCCACGCATTTGCTTCGGCAGATCCGAGATCTTTCCCTTCGCGCCGCGGGTCGATGCCGATCACGCTGACGGCGACATCCTGGTTCGCATAACGGACGATGACCGGCACTTTCACCGACGGCCCAATAGCGCCTGGAATCCAGGCTTCCAGTGCGGCCATCGTCGCCATCGGATTCTTGATACCGGGCCGGCGTGCCTCCGGCTTCAGACCATGGATCTCGGCGCTGGCGAATGTTTTTTCGGCAGGCTGCGGCGGCGGATTGCGCCGCTCATCCGATACGGTGATATGGGGCAGTGTATTGACCAATCGTTGCGTGAAATCGTCCTGCGAGCCCTGCATCAGCGCGGCCATCATGATCGAGAATCCCACGCCGGTCGCAACACCAGCGACCGCAAACCCGGTCTGACGAACGCGGGCGCGCACGTGAGTCCAGGCTATGTCGAGAATGAGGCTCATTGGGCGGCCGGGACGAGGTGAAGATGGGTCCCGTCCTTGAGGTTGCTCGCCGCTGGCGAGGCGACACGCTCGCCGTCCGAAAGACCGGACAGGATCTCGACCGCGCGAGTTCCGCGAATGCCGACGGTTACGGGGCGCTTGCGCGCACGCGCGCCATCGACGACAAAAACGGCGCTCCCCTGCAACGCGTCAGCGGGAACCAGCAGCGCATTCGGTTTTTCACGCGTAATAATGTTGGCTTCCACGCTCATGCCAGGCTTGAGCGGCGTATCGTCTGGCAACGCTATCTTGACGCGGAACGTCTTGGCCGCGACGTCGCCCATGGGCGTGATCTCATTGATTTTCCCTTCGAGCGCCCGATCAGGAAATGCATCGGTGCGAAACAGCACGGTCTGCTCCAAGGCAACGCGAGGGATGTCCTCCTCGTTGACCTCGGCCACAACCTGTAAAGGCCTGGGCACGCCGATCCGGAACAGAATCTGCCCGGCCTCGGCGATCTCACCGATCTCACCGTCGCGGCGCAGCACAACCCCGTCCATCGGCGCGAGGATGGTGTAGTCGGCGATCTTCTCGGTTTGCACCGAGATCAAGCCCTGCACGGTCTGCAAATCCATGGCAGCGCGCTCGTGCGCTTGCGTCGTCGCAGAGCCGCGCGTGATCAATTCGCTCACCCGCGTCATCTCGCGCTGGAGGAATTCTTCGCGCGCCCTGAGCTCCTTGAGGCCGGCTTGCACCTGGCGGCTGTCGAGCCGCGCCAGCACATCACCCTTTGCGACTGATTTACCCTCGCAGTCACAGATTTCGATGATGCGATCGCGGATGACACTCGCCACCTTGGCCCAATGCACCGGCTCGACACCGCCGGTCGCATAAACGATCTCAACGGCAGTGCCGCGCGCCGCCGCGACCGCGGTGACCTGCGGGCCGCGCACAAAATACCACCAGCCGGCGGTGGCCACCGCCAGCACGACAATGAGCGCGAAAATGAGGATTTGCCGTCGTTTCACGCCGGTCAACCTACCGGCGGAAAACGGCATTGTATTGATGTACCGCAAGTCCACCGGCGGCGCCGGCCTGTTTACGCCACCGCCTTGATGATGCGCGCGAGCTTGTCGAACATTTCGCCAATCTGGGCTTCGCTGACGATCAAAGGCGGGCTGAGCGCCAAGGTGTCGCCGACCGCACGGAACATGACATCATGTTCGAAGAAGCCTGCTTCCAGGGCTTCCATGCCGCGCTTGCCGACGGCGTCAGGCTTGCTGGCGAGGTCGATGCCGACGGTCAGGCCGACCGGGCGGATATCGAGAACGTTCGGCAGGCCTTTTAGCCCCATCGCCGCTTGTCCCCAGACGCCTTCGAGTTTGCGTGCGCGCTCGAAGAGCCCCTCCTCGCGATAGAGATCAAGCGTGGCGAGCCCGGCCGCGCAGGCGAGTGGATGGGCCGAATAAGTGTAACCGTGAAACAGCTCGATGACGTGCTCCGGCCCCTTCATGAAGGCGTCGTAGATCCCCTTGCGGACAAGCACGCCGCCCATCGGAACGCTGCCGGACGTGATCCCCTTCGCGAAAGTGATCATGTCGGGGACGACGCCGTAGCGTTCGGCGGCAAAGGCGTAGCCCATGCGGCCATAGCCGGTGATCACCTCGTCGAAGATCAAGAGAATTCCGTGCTTGTCGCAGATCGCGCGCAACCGCTCGAGATAGCCTTTGGGCGGCGGCAGCACGCCGGTCGATGCCGCCATCGGCTCGACGATCACGGCGGCGATCGTTGAAGCATCGTGCAGCGCGACGAGGCGGTCGAGCTCGTCGGCGAGATGCGCGCCCCATTCCGGCTCGCCGATGGTGAAGGCCTGCTTCTCGCGATTGTAGGTCATCGGCAAATGGTCGACGCCGGCCATCAGCGCACCGAACTGCTTGCGGTTGTTGACGATGCCGCCGACCGCAATTCCGCCAAAACCGACGCCGTGATAGCCGCGCTCGCGCCCGATCAGCCGCACACGCGACGCATTGCCCCGCACATTGTGATACGCGAGCGCAATCTTGAGCGCAGTGTCGACCGCCTCGGAGCCGGAGTTGCAGAAGAAGACATGGTCGAGATCGCCGGGCGCCAGCGCCGCGATGCGGTTCGCCAGCTCGAATGCCTTGGGATGGCTGAATTGAAAGGCCGGCGCGTAGTCGAGCGTTGCGGCTTCCCGCTGGATCGCCGCGACAATTGGTTCGCGGTTATGGCCGGCATTTGTGCACCAAAGCCCGGCAGCGCCATCGATGAGCTTGCGCCCGTCGCTGGCGATGTAGTGCATATCCTTGGCGCCGACGACGAGCCGCGGCCGCTTCTTGAAGGCGCGGTTGGCCGTGAACGGCATCCAGTAGGGTTCGAGGTCGTTGGGGAGACCGATGTTTGCCTGCGCTTGGGCTTTTGCCATGACCTGTCACCGTTTGAGGCCGTCATGCCCGGCCTTGTGCCGGGCATCCACGACTTTCGGCCCTTACTCATATAGGCGTGGATGGCATACGCAACTCGGGCCTGCCCGAGTTGCGCAATATTTGGGCCTGAAGTCGGGTAAACCCGACTTCAGGTGACAAGCCCGGCCATGACGGTTTACAGCGTTGCTGTAATGCGCGCGTCTGATATGTAGACCGCAAATGGCAGACAAGCCCAACAGGCCAACCAAGCTCAAAGCCCGCCTGCCCCGCGGCCTCGCCGACCGTGGGCCGGCCGAGATCGCCGTCACCCGCCACATGGTGGAAGCGATCCGGGTCGTGTTCGAACGCTACGGCTTTGAGCCTGTAGAAACGCCCGCAATTGAATACACGGACGCGCTCGGCAAGTTCCTGCCGGACCAGGACCGGCCGAATGAAGGCGTATTCTCATTCCAGGATGATGACGAGCAGTGGCTGTCACTGCGCTACGATCTGACGGCTCCGCTCGCGCGTTACGTCGCGGAGAACTACCAGAACCTCGCGCTGCCCTACCGCAGCTACCGCTATGGCTGGGTCTTCAGGAACGAGAAACCGGGCCCGGGGCGCTATCGCCAATTCATGCAATTCGACGCCGATACAGTCGGTGCGGCCTCCATGGCTGCCGATGCCGAGATGTGCATGCTCGCCGCCGATACGATGGAGGCGTTGGGAATTCCGCGCGGCAGCTACGTTGTGAAGGTGAATAACCGGAAGGTGTTGGATGGCATCATGGAGTCGATCGGAATTGGCGGCGATGCCAATGTCGGCAAGCGGCTTACGGTGCTGCGCGCGATCGACAAACTTGATCGATTGGGTCCGGACGGTGTGCGCATGTTGCTCGGCAAAGGACGCAAAGACGAAAGCGGCGACTTCACCAAAGGCGCCGAGCTCAATGAAAAGGCTTGCGATGCTGTGCTCGGATTCCTGAGCACCTCCGTGAACAACGATGACGAGACATTCAGCCGCGTCGAAGCGCTGGTATCGGGCTCCAATCATGGCATCGATGGCGTTATGGAGTTGCGTGGCATCGCCGAGCTGATCGCCGCGAGCGGCTACGACGACGGGCGCGTGCGCATCGATACCTCGGTTGTCCGCGGACTCGAATATTACACCGGCCCGGTTTACGAAGTAGAACTTACTTTCGAGATCAAGGACGAGAAAGGCCGCCCTGTCCGCTTCGGCTCGGTCGGCGGCGGCGGTCGCTATGATGGTCTCGTCTCGCGCTTCAGCGGGCAGCCGGTGCCGGCGACTGGCTTCTCGATCGGTGTCTCGCGCCTCCAGGCGGCACTCACCGCCCTCGGCAAGATCGGCGAAAAGCCCGCGCCTGGCCCGGTGGTCGTCACCGTGTTCGACCGCGATCGCATTCCCAACTACCAGGCGATGGTCACGACCTTGCGTGCGGCAAACATCCGTGCCGAGCTTTATCTCGGCAATCCGAAAAACAACCTCGGCACGCAGCTGAAATATGCCGACAAACGCCATTCACCCTGCGCGATCATTCAGGGCGGCGACGAAAAGGCGCGCGGCGAGGTTCAGATCAAGGATCTGATCCTCGGCGCTACGCTTACCGATACCAAGGACCGCGAGGAATATTTGAAGAAGCAGGCCGAAGCCCAATTCGCAGTGAAAGAGAGTGCCTTGGTCGACGCGGTGCGCAAGCTGCTGGCGCGTCACGGGCTAGGCTAGAAGAATTCATAGCGCCTCAAAAGCCGTCATGGCCGGGCTTGTCCCGGAAGTCGGGTTTACCCGACTTCCGGGACAAATATTGCGCAACTCGGGCAGGCCCGAGTTGCGTACGCCATCCACGCCTTCCTTTTCAGCAAAGACGTGGATGCCCGCGACAAGCGCGGGCATGACGGCGGCGAGTCTGGCGCGTCCCTTGCATCGGTTAGACCATGCGTCTTCTGACCGTGCGCCACGCCACGACCTACCGATATGCCCGGCCGGTGACCTTCGGCCAGCACCGGCTGATGCTGCGCCCGCGCGATTCTCACGACTTGCGGCTTGTCGGCGCGGAACTGACCCTGTCGCCGCCCGGAATTATTCGCTGGATGCACGATGTATTCGGCAACTCGGTCGCGCTGGTGGGTTTCCAGGCGCCGGCCCCCACACTGCAGATTGCCAGCACGCTCAGGATCGAACGCTACGGCATCGAAGGCCCCGCCTTCCCGATTGCACCCGAGGCTGAATTTTATCCTTTCATCTATTCCAGCAGCGACCGTGTCGATCTCGGACGCCTGCTCGAACAGCACTATCCCGACCCCAATGGCGTGCTGGCGCGCTGGGCCGACAGCTTCGTCACCGCACGGCCGATGCGCACGCTCGACCTGCTCGCCGCCATGAATGCCGCACTCCAGCCGCACATCGTCTATGCCGAGCGGCATGAAGCCGGAACCCAGTCGCCCTATGAAACGCTCGAGAAAAAAAGCGGCGCCTGCCGGGACTTCGCCATGGTGTTCATCGAGGCCGCGCGCTATCTCGGCTTCGGTGCGCGTTTTGTGAGCGGCTATCTCTACGATCCTGCGCTCGACCGCGGCGATGCCACGCAAGCCGTCGCGGCCACGCACGCGTGGGCGGAAGTCTATTTGCCGGGCGCCGGCTGGATCGAATACGACCCGACCGACGTGCTGATCGCCGGCGAAAATCTGATCCGCGTTGCGGTCACGCGCGATCCTTCGCAGGCGATCCCGATTTCCGGAAGCTACACAGGGGCGAGCTCGGATTTTCTCGGCATGACGGTCGAAGTCACCGTGACCGCGCGGAGCTAAAACTCCTTGTCAAAACCGCTCGTCCCCGCGAAAGCGGTGACCCAGTGCAAATACTTATGCGCGACGGGTGGCGCTCTGAATTCCCGCTTGCGTGAGCGGAGGAGTCTACGGCCGCTTCGGCAGGCCGGCCCCTTGCGGCGGCGCTCCGCCCATCTTCTGGATGTCGAGCACGTTCATCTTCATCCCGTTGCCCATCATGACGTCGCCGGGCTTTTGGTCGGCGGCGCAAGGCCCCAGGTATTTCGCGGCGATTGTCATGTGCGATTCGCCGCCAGGCGCGACACCCGGGATCGACGGCCCGCCCTGCCGCGTCGAATTGATCTGCACGGTGTAGGCGCTGTTGAAGTCGCCGCTGACCACGGCATGCGATGTCGTGGTCGCTTCACCAAACGTGCAGACCGAGTCCACCGTAATGGTGCCGCCGTTGTTCTGCATGTCACGCTTCTGGCAATTGCGCTCGGCTGCCCCGCCGAAATTGAGCGTCATCAATTTGTCGGTGTTGGCGTCGGTGCATTGCTGCATGAGCTGCGCCGGCAGATTGCGGCCCTGGAATTCCATCTTGAGCTCCCACAGACCGGCCTTGCGTGTCGGCAGGTCGAGCGCGAGCGCGGGCGAAGCGGACAAAAGCAGGACAAAGGCAATAGCGTGGCAGCGGCGCATGAGGCTGTGCTCCGAGGCGAGGTCCAGGTTTTATGATGTTACGTTACGTCGTGAGCGAAATATACGGCATCGCCGTCATACGGTGACGACGTTGCCTTCGACCCGATAGCCGTCATACGCATCGAGGCTATAGCCGAGCATCTGCTCGACTGCATCGAAGCTGTCGATGACCGACACATAGTCGATGACCTTTTCATTGCGGAACTGAATGAAGTGCGCGATCCGGTAGCTGATGGCACGGCCGCCGGCACGCTTTGTCGCCGTAAGCTTGCCGAGCACAGCGGCGCGGTCACCATCGACCAGCATCGTTTGCGGGACGAAGCGGCGGTCCTCCAGCAAGGTCGGGATATCGCGCGCCAGAAGCTGCATGACGACGTCCTTGCCGACGCGCCGGCCGCAGAACGGCAGAATGTCGACAGGTCCGGATATGGTCCAGACCACCCGATCGTCGAGAAACGTTGCAAGCGCCTCCAGGTCGCGGTTCGCGAGGGCATGGTAAAATGCTTCAACGACCGTGCGCGGGACCGGGTTGCTCGTGGCTTTCGTTTCCATCACAGCCAGTCAACCTCGGTTGTATTGAAATTCCCTTACCCGTAGAACGACATATGGTAAGGCAACCGTAACCGTGAGCTGCAGTCGACCGTTCGCGCCGGTGGATCGCAAATTTTATTAACGACGACAAACATTTGACCGTGCCGACTGTTAAGGCCAGCGGGCAAACATCGTCGAATCCTTAAGACCACCATGCTAAAGGCCGGCCGCGAACTCCCCAATTTGCAGCTGCTTCTGGACCTAGAATGGACGCGAGCGTGACAACACAAAGGCCAGGACCCGACGCGCGGGCGGAGGCATTGATCGCCTCCTATGAGCGCGCCGGTTACGCTCGCGTTGCGCCTGCGATGCTGCAACCAGCGGAGCCATTCCTCGACCTTTCGGGGGAGGACATACGGCGTCGCATCTACCTCACGACTGCACCTGACGGCGGCGAGTATTGCCTGCGTCCGGACCTTACCATTCCCGTCTCGCGCGATTATCTCGCCTCTTCTCTCGCGGGGAAGCCAGCCAACTATTGCTATCTGGGCCCGGTCTTCCGTCACCGCAGCGATGCCCCGGCGGAGTTCCTGCAGGCTGGTATCGAATCCTTTGGCCGATCCGACAAAGCGGCCGCCGACGCCGAGATGCTGTCACTTGGCCTTGAGGCGACCGCACACTATGGCGTCACCGCGCCCGACATCCAGATTGGCGACGTCGCGTTGTTTGCGAGCTTGATCGCCGGACTTGACCTGCCGCCGGCATGGAAGCGGCGGCTGATCAAGGATTTCAACCGCAAGGCCAATCTGGCGCAGGACCTCGATCGTCTCGTGCTCGGCGGCAACAATGCGCGTCCCGAGTATCAGGGCGTGCTGGCGGCGCTCGCGGGGTCCGACCCGAAGGGCGCGCATGCGCTCGTCACTGATTTGTTGTCGATCGCCGGCATCAACGCGGTCGGTGGCCGCTCGGTCGGCGAGATCGCAGACCGTTTTCTCGAGCAGTCCGCGCTCGGCGCCAGCGCGAAGCTGCCGCGCGACATTCGCGGGCTGATCGAGCGTTTCCTCGCCATTCACGGCAATCCGGACGAGGCCGCCGCGGCATTGCGAGATCTCGCAAGCGAATCCAATACGACATCGGCTCTCGCGGACGCGCTCGATCAGTTCGAAAGCCGCACGGGATTTCTGGAGGCACGCGGCGTCGACGTGAAGCGCGTGCGCTTCTCGACCGCATTCGGACGCGGTTTCGACTATTACACCGGTCTCGTATTCGAATTGACCGACCCCACGCGCACGGGCGATCCGCTCGTTGCCGGCGGCCGCTATGACGAACTGCTCGCAAGGCTCGGCGCAGCAGAGCCTATTCCCGCTGTCGGCTTCGCGATCTGGATCGAGCGGCTGGCCGTCTATGGAGGCGCGTCATGACCGCGCCTTTGGTGCTTGCTGTTCCGGCCAAGGGCCGCTTGCAGGAAAACGCAGAGGCGTTTTTCGCGCGCGCAGGCCTGACGCTGCTCAAACCGCGCGGTGCACGCGACTATCGCGGGACCATCGCCGGTCTCGACGGCGTGGAAATTGCCTATTTGTCGGCATCCGAAATCACCGGCCAGCTCGCAATGGGCGCCGTCCATCTCGGCGTCACCGGCGAGGATCTGGTTCGTGAGATGGTTGTCGATGTCGACAAGCGCGTCGTGCTGATTGAAGGCCTCGGCTTTGGCTTTGCCAATGTCGTCGTCGCGGTGCCGCAGGCATGGATCGACGTACGCACCATGTCCGATATCGATGACGTCGCTACCGCATTCCGGCATCACCACGATCGCAAGATGCGGGTCGCGACCAAATACATCAATCTGACGCGCGATTTCTTCTCCGCGCACGGCATCATCGATTATCGCATCGTCGAGAGCTCGGGCGCGACCGAAGGCGCGCCTGCAGCCGGCACTGCTGAAATGATTGTCGACATCACCACAACTGGCACGACGCTCGCGGCGAACGGGCTGAAGGTGGTGGAGGATGGGACCATCCTGCGCTCGCAGGCCAACCTGGTGGCGTCGCGCGGAGCGAGTTGGGGCAAGAACGAGCGTAATCTTGCGCGCGTGATCCTCGACCGGGTGGCGGCACAGGCACGCGCGCGAGCTTTCCGCGAGGTGCGCGCGCGTTTTGCCGCCGGTACGGATATGCTGGTCGAAAATGCGAAGCGAAAATTCGGCGTAGAGACCCCGTTTGGCGGGCCGACCGCAACGGGCATGCTCACCCTGCACTGTCCCCCCGATCAAGTTTATGCGCTCACCAGCTTCCTGCGCGAAAACGGCGCCGAGGCGGTCGCGGTAGCCGAGCTCGACTACGTGTTTTCGCGCGACAATCCGCTTTACGCACAAGCTCGAAGCGGGGCTTTAGCGTTCGACAGTCAAAGCGACGCGAAATCGATCGGCTTGTGACGGTCAAGTTTGCGTTCGATTTTCGGCAGCGGATATTTCAGGCCACTCGCGCAGTTGAACAGCACGACCTGATCGGTGCGTTTAACGCGGCCATCCGCCAAACTCTGTTTGTAGGCGGCGTAGGTCGCAGCCCCTTCCGGACACAGCAGAAAACCTTCCTCGCGCGCCATTTCATCGAGCGCCACGGTGATTGCCGGATCTTCGACCGCAATCGCAAAGCCGCCGCTCTCGCGCACGGCACGCAAAATCAGAAAGTCACCGATTGCCTGGGGCACGCGTATGCCCGACGCGATGGTGTGCGCATTTTCCCACCGCGGTGCGTGCTCTTCACCCGCTTCAAATGCCCTCACCATTGGAGCGCAGCCGGCGGCTTGCACCGCGATCATGCGCGGGCGCTTTTTCCCGATGAAGCCGATAGCCTCCAGTTCAGCAAAGGCCTTCCACATACCGATCAGCCCGGTGCCTCCGCCGGTCGGGTAGAAGATCGCGTCCGGCATCTGCCAGCCGAGCTGCTCGGCCAATTCGAGGCCCATCGTCTTCTTGCCTTCGATGCGATAGGGCTCCTTCAAGGTCGAGGTGTCGAACCAGCCAACCTTCGCCTTGCCTTCGCCGACAATCTTGCCGCAGTCGTCGATCAGTCCGTTGACGCGATAGACCTTGGCGCCTTGCAGCGCGATCTCGCTGACATTCACTTCCGGTGTGTCTTCGGGGCAAAATATCGTCGTCTTGATACCGGCGCGCGAGGCGTAAGCGGCAAGCGCAGCTCCGGCATTACCGTTTGTAGGCATCGCCATGTGCTTGATGCCGAGCGCTTTGGCCATCGACACCGCCATCACCAGGCCGCGCGCCTTGAACGACCCGGTCGGCAAACGGCCCTCATCCTTCACCAGAATGTCGCCACCGCCCAGTTTGGCCGACAGGCGCGGCATGCGCACGATCGGCGTCATGATCTCGCCCAGGCTGACGATGTCCTCGACCTTCCGGACCGGGAGTAGCTCGCGATAGCGCCAGAGGTCGGCCGGGCGTGCCGCGAGAGCGTCTTTATTCAGTGCCCTGCGAACGCCCTCGAGATCGTAACGGACCAACAGCGGCTTGCCGGCGCGTGACAGGTTGTGCACCTGGTCCGCCTCGTGACGTTCGCCGGTCATCGCGCATTCGAGGTGCGTGACGAAACTCGGTCGCTTGGCTATCAGATTATCGTCGTGCCGCATGACCAATCCCGTTTCCCGCGCGGGCACTCGTCAACCAGCATCACCGCGCGGCCGGCGCACGCGGAACACCACGAAATGCGATAGCGAGAAGTTAATGGCAAAGCTGACAGCAATCGACAGTACCTTCGCCCCCAACACGGGGATGACATAGGAAAGCGCGAAGAGCGTTGCCGTGCTCGAAATCATGCCGGCGACGCCCGAGGCCGCGAAGGTCGCGTAGTCACGCCAACGCAGGATGCGTCCTGACTTCCGGGCCAAATGTGATGAAGGAATTCATCACGTAGGAGCACGTCACCGCCACCAGCCAGGCCAGCACGTTAGCAGGGATCAATGGCCAATACAGATAGGTCGCTGCGGTCCAAAAAATGCTGAAATCAACCGCCGTATTGACGACGCCGACCAGCGCAAAGCTGGCGGCCTTGAGCGCGATGGCGCGCTCGTGCCAGGCCACAGTGAGACGCTTGAGGATATTTTGCAGGGGCGCCGGGATCATCGTCGGTTTCCGCTTAGCACGGCAAATCAGGTGCCGGTAGGCTGGACGCGACAGCGCCATCCCGGTGCGGTATAGATCGCCGGCTAAACGGAAGCGACAGGTAAATCAAAGATGGCGGTGAAACCGACCAAAACAGGCACCCGAGCGCGATCAGCATCGTCCGCGCCGACAATGTCTATTGTCGTGCCCCTGTTCAATGAGGCCAAGGGCCTCCCCACCTTGCACGAGCGCATCGCCGAGGTCGCGCGTTTCTTGCAGATCAAGCGCGGATTGAACCTTGAAGTCATCTATGTCGACGACGGGAGCCACGACGGCACCAGCGATGTCGCGAAATCCCTGCCGGCGATACCGCTCGATATTCAGCTTGTCACCTTGTCGCGCAACTTCGGCAAGGAGGCGGCGCTTCTCGCCGGTCTCGATCACGCCCGCCCGGGAGCGGTGCTCTTCATGGACGGCGACGGTCAGCACCCGCCCGACATGATCGAAACATTGGTCGCGCGATGGCTCGATGACGGTTACGACGTCGTCTACACCGCGAAGGCGCACCGCGAGAATGAAACCTGGTTGCGGCGGACAGGTGTTCATTGGTTCTACGCGCTGCTCAATTGGGGATCGCGCCATAAAATTCCGGAAGATGCCGGAGATTTTCGTCTTTTGTCACCGCGCGCTGCGACGGCTTTACGGCAGATGCCGGAGCGAAATCGCTTTTTCAAAGGACTGTCGAGCTGGATCGGCTTTCGCCAGGTGCGCGTGGATTACGAACCGGCGGCCCGCGCGCACGGCGCGACCACCTGGAACGTTTGGACCCTGATCGGACTATCGATCGAAGGGTTGACCTCGTTCTCTGTCGCGCCACTGCGTGTCGCCAGCTTGCTCGGGGTACTGCTGGCGGTGACTGCTTTGTTTTTCGGCAGCTGGATCGTTTTGGAAACTCTTCTCTTCGGCAAGGACGTACCCGGCTATCCCTCGTTGGTGGTCAGTGTAATGGTCATTGGCGGCGTTCAACTCATTCTGATCGGCGTACTGGGCGAGTACATCGGCAAAATGCTGTCCGAGATCAAGGCGCGGCCGGTCTATTTCGTCGCCGAACACAGTGTGAAGCGGGCGAGCGAATCGGCCAAGGCGCGGCCGGTGACAGCTCGCGCAGCCGAATAGATCGGCGCACCATGCGCACGGCCCCCCGCCGCATATGGCTGTGCGCCGACGACTATGGAATTTCTCCAGGCGTTAACGCCGCGATCCGCGAGTTGATCCAGCGCGGGCGCATCAATGCAACGTCCGTCATGGTGGCGACGCCGCATTTCAACAGCGACGATGCGGCCGCGCTCGATACGCTCAATTCGGGTGAAAAACGCGCGGCACTTGGATTGCACGTGACGCTGACCGGCCCGTTCAAGCCGATAAGCGAAGGCTTCGTGCCACTGCGCCATGGCCGATTTCTGCCGCTCAATGCCATGTTGCGTGCGGCAGTGGCCCGGCGCTTGCGGCCTGAATCGCTTGTGATCGAAATCGCCACCCAGCTGCGTACTTTCCTCGACGCATTCGGCCGTCCGCCCGATTTCCTCGACGGCCACCAGCATGTGCATCTGTTTCCCCAAGTGCGGGACGCCTTTCTCAAAGTAGTCGCCGAAGGAGCGCCCGGCGCCTGGGTACGGCAATGTGGCCGTGGGCACCCGACACGTCGCCTGCATGACGCCAAGGCGCTAACCCTCGACATTCTGAGCGTGGCTTTTCGCCGCAAGGCGAAATTGTTGGGCATTGCAACAAACACAGGCTTCGCCGGAACCTATACCTTCAATGCGAAGGCCAAATTCGCCAAGATATTCTCCAGTTTTCTATCCAGCCTGCCCGATAGCGGGCTGATCATGTGTCATCCGGGCTTCGTCGATGCCGAGCTAAAAGCACTCGATTCCCTGACAACACTGCGCACGCACGAATTTGCCTTCTTTAGTTCCGATGATTTCCCGAAATTGCTCGCTGACCACGGTGTCGCTCTGGTGCGCCCCACTGGCGAAATTGGCGGCGTCGCCTAGATAGCAGTGCCGATAATCACGGGAGGACGTCATGACCCCGCAAGAACGTCAACTTGTCGAAAATCTGTTCGACCGGCTTGCACGGCTCGAAAACTCCGCGCGCGATGCCGAAGCGGAACGCGCAATCGCAGACGGTCTTCGTCGGGCACCAAACGCGATCTATTCTCTTGTGCAGACCGTGTTGGTGCAAGATGAAGCGCTCAAGCGCGCGGACGCGCGCATCCGCGAACTCACCGGCGAAGAAGATGGCGGTGCACCTGCGGGCAGCGGATTTCTCGACAGCATGCGTCAGGCGCTGGCGGGCCGGTCCATAGCCACTTCGGTGCCGAGTGTGCGCCCGACCGGATCGGCCGAGCCCGATCCGCGTTGGAACAGCGGCGGCACGAATGCAGCAGTGGCTCCGCCGGCGATGTCGGCGCAAGGCGGCTCATTCCTTGGCACCGCTGCGGCATCCGCGGCCGGCGTCATCGGCGGCGCACTCTTGCTCAACTCCATCAGCGCGATGTTCGGTCATCATGGCGGCAGCGCGTTCGCAGCTCCGCCGACGTCCGGTTCGCCATCTAGTTCACCATGGGACAACGGCGCCGCCCGTAGCGACCTCGCGCGCGATGCAGGTCTTAACGATATTGGGGGCGCCCCGCGCGGTGACGCGCGGCAAGCAGGCTTATTCGATACCGATGATTCCGCAGATTCGTCGGGCCTTGCCGACGATTTCGGCGACGACGCGGGCGGAGATTTCGGGGGCGGCGATAGCGCCTGAGCCGGCCTACAACACCATAACCTTGGTGCCAACCTTCACGCGCTCATAAAGGTCAATGACATCCGCATTGCGCATGCGGATACATCCCGACGACACGTTCTTACCGATTGTCCAGGGCTCGTTCGAGCCGTGGATGCGGTACATCGTCGAGCCGAGATAAAGCGCACGCGCGCCGAGCGGATTACCGGGCCCGCCGGCGACAAAATGCGGCAGGTACGGCTGGCGCTTGAGCATTTCGTCGGGCGGTACCCAATCGGGCCATTCCTTCTTTGCCGAGACTGAATGCACGCCCGACCATGTGAAGCCGGGGCGGCCAACGCCGATACCGTAGCGCATCGCCCTGCCGTCCGCCTCGACGAGATAGAGGAAATGGTTCGGCGTGTCGATGACGACCGTGCCCGGCTTTTCCGTTCCGTTATAGGCGACCTCCTGGCGCTGGAAGCGCGGATCGATTTGATAATCCGCTGCTTGCTGCTCCAGCCTGGGATCGACCGGCCCTCTGTTGGCGTACATCTGCTGGGTGTCTTGCGCCCGGCCGTAATAATCCTGGCGGGGCGGCTCGCCATACCAGGTCTGCGAACCATTACGGGGCCGCTGTCCAGAATCTCCAAACAGGAATTCGATAAAACCGCCGCCGAGACCCGACTGTATTTGCGCCTGTGGTACTGACGCTACCGTTACCATTGGCGGCGTTTCTGCTGCTGCCTCCGGCGGCGTTCGCGCCATCGGATCCGCCGACGCCAAAGTCGACAACGACATCGCTGCTGCAGCTAGCGCTGCGCCCGCTATAATTGATCCCCGCATCAACACACCTTGCACTGTTAATCGCGTCCCGCAGTAAAAAGGCAAACGAACACCGATTGGTAAATTGTCGTAAACCACGATCCGACATGGTAAATGAGCGGTTTCCACGCGCCCGCAACGCCACGTTAATGCCACCTCGGTAAGAACATTCGCGGGTTCGCGTGGGGACGTCAGGCGTGCAGCGCAAAGTTTTTCGCATCGAAGAGCTGGTTGCGGGCAGTCGCGACTTCCCACGGCAGCGGCACTCTGAACACGATGCGACCGAAGCAGGGCCAGCGATTGAACGTGAATTAGCGGTCCTCCGCGATGCCATCGTGCGCAACAAGCGCGAACTCTCCGCGGTGATCAACGACGGCAACGAACGCCGCATGTCGCGCGCCGCTGGCGAACTCGGCGCCGCCGTCGAAGGAATGGAGACGGCTACGCAAAAGATTTTGGCATCAGCCGAGGCGATCGACGAGTGCGCGCGCACCCTCGCGTCAGCATTGACCGATGACTATCATCATGGCCTGACGCAGGACCTGCAGGACCATGTCGTCCGTGTCTACGAAGCCTGCAATTTTCAGGATCTCGCCGGCCAGCGCATCGGCAAAGTGATAGCGACCTTGATCGCGGTCGAAGAACAACTGGCGACGATGATCCAGCGCTACCACGGCAGCAGCGAGACAGACCGCCCCGCAGCTGATGCCAATCGCTCAGCTACCGGCAACCTTATCAATGGGCCCCGGCTCGACGGCGACACAGGCCACGTCAGCCAGCAGGACATCGATGCGATGTTCGCCTAGGCCGGACGCCGGAGCGAGATAAAGCAGACCAGCGCGATTGATGCGAAGGTGGCTGCGAGCGCCAGTGCCGCCGCGTCTGACGTGCGCTCGATCACAAACGCCATGATCAACGGCGCTGCCGACTGCATCAGCAGGAACGGTCCGGCAAGCCGGCCCATGAGCCGGCCATAGCCGGAAGCGCCAAACAAGGCGAGTGGAACAGCGCCACGCGTGATGGTGACGAGACCATTGGCGCCGCCGAACATGAGCGCGAACGTCGCCGCCGTTGCCGTCGACACGTCGAGCAGTGCGAGCATCACGAATGCGCACAGCAGCGTGCCAAGCGCAAAGCGTACGACCCAAAGCGGATGCACATTGCGGCCGAACGCGAATTCGATCAGCCGGGCGCCGACTTGTGCTGGCCCAAACAAGGCGCCGATCCAGACCACTGTGCCCGCATCGATACCGGCGCGCGCAAAAATCGCCAGGAGGTGCGCTGACAGGCCCGAGGGTATGAAGGCATAGGACGCGAAGGCCGAAGCCACCAGAATAAACGGCAAGCCATGCGGCGGCAGCACTGTTACGGGCGCCTCGGATTCGGATTTCTTCGGTACATCGGCTTCAAAACGGCTGCAGGGCAGTGCCAAGGCATGAAGGGGCGCCGAAATGCAAGCCAGGAGCGCCGCGTAGATAAGATAGGTGCCGCCCCAGCCTACTCGATCGAGCAGAAAATGGGTCGCCGGCCAGCTCACTGTTGAAGCGAAGCCGCCGGCGAGCGTGAGCGCCGTAATCGGACGGCGCGCGCCGATACCAAATATGCGTCCGAGCGTGGCGAATGCGGAGTCATAGAGGTTTGCCGCCATGCCGACGCCAAGCACCATCCAGACCGCGTAGTAAGCGGCCGGATGAACAGCACGGACAATGAGAAACAAGCCGAGCGCGCCGATGAGTGAGCCGATCGTCATCACGATGTGGCCGCCGAAGCGGTCGATCGAGCGGCCAACAAAGGGCGCGACTAACCCTGCGATCAAAAGGCCAACGGAAAAGCCGCCCATGGTGAAGGAGATCGACCAACCGCGCTCCGCCGCGATCAGCGGCACGATCAGCACTGGCGTGTAAAAAATAGTGCCCCAGGACAAAATCTGCGTAACGCCGAGTACCGGCACGGCACGCCAGGGGCCGTCAAAGAAGTCGCGGAGAGCAGTCATGAGCAGCCGCTGCGAACGATGACGCTTGTTTCTCTAGCACGCCGGCATCGGCGTGCTCATGCGCGGATCGCTCGCCAAGCCGTCACCGGGGCGGCGGCGGGGGCTGGAACTGCGACGGCGGTGGCTCTTGCTGGAATTGCTGCGAGGGCTGTTGCTGGATCGGCGGCTGCACCGGCTTCGGCGCCGCCCTCGGCTTGGGCTTGGTGCCCGCCTTTGGCTTGGCCGTCCGCTTGGCGCCTTCGGTACCGCAGCGCACGTAGACCATTGTGCCATAGCGGCCCTGCACTTCGGAATCCATCCAGCGCAGAATCAGCACGCGGCCATCGAAACTGAGCACCTCCCGATCCTGGGCGCTGCCGGGCTCGGCATCCGCCGGCCCGATGTAGGTCTTGCCCCCGGGCGCGCCTTTCAGACGCAATTCAGTCGGAGTTGCCTCGTCGGCGAGATGCATCATGACGCCGCCGCTCGGGCCCAGCGTAATGACGTAGGGCTGATTGCAGCCACGGGCAGCCGCTGCCTCGGTGCGCGCGCGATCCTCCTCCTTGTGATAGGCCGCAAGTCCCCAGCGCCCGACAATATCCTGCGGCGGGAACGCGGGCGGCAGCGTCGGCACGACCGATGGCGCGGCCGGCTGTTCAAGCTGCGGCCCAGTGGCACAACCGGCAAGCCCAAGCGCGAAAAAGGTTAATAGCAGAGCGCTCGACAGCGCTGGGCGATTGAGGTGGCTCATACCGGCTCCTTGACGCAGGCAGACGACTTTGGAGGGCCTCGACGCACAGCGCAAGCACGGTTTGGCAGTCCGGTTCGAGATTTGGCTGGCCGTCTAACCTTGACACCCTGGCGCGAAGGCAATATTTCCGGGGCAGCAATTGGCACTCTCTGTTAACGAGTGCTAATCGCTTGCAAAATCGACACTTTCAGTCTCAAGCACGCGCTTTAGCGCCACAAGGAAGCCCATGGCCAAGACCAAGTTTCGTCCCCTGCATGACCGCGTAGTTGTGCGCCGCATCACCGCCCTGGAGAAGACCAAAGGCGGCATCATCATTCCGGACACCGCTCAGGAAAAGCCGTCGGAGGGCGAGATCATTGCCGTCGGCCCGGGCGGCCGTGATGAGGCCGGCAAACTCATTCCGATCGACGTCAAGACCGGCGACCGCGTGCTGTTTGGCAAGTGGTCGGGCACCGAGGTCAAGCTCGACGGCGAGGATCTCCTGATCATGAAGGAGTCCGACATCATGGGCGTGATCGCCTGACCTCGCTCGCCTAACACAAAATCCAACGGAGTAATTTGAAATGGCTGCCAAAGACGTAAAATTTTCAGGCGACGCGCGCGACCGCATGCTGCGGGGGGTCGACATTCTCGCCAATGCCGTGAAGGTGACGCTCGGCCCGAAAGGCCGCAACGTTGTCCTCGATAAATCATTCGGCGCACCGCGCATCACCAAGGATGGCGTGACGGTCGCAAAGGAGATCGAGCTCGAGGACAAGTTCGAAAACATGGGCGCGCAGATGGTGCGCGAAGTTGCCCAGAAGACCAACGACCTGGCCGGCGATGGCACCACGACCGCGACGGTGCTCGCGCAGGCGATCGTAAAGGAAGGCGCCAAGTCGGTCGCCGCCGGTATGAACCCGATGGATCTCAAGCGCGGCATCGACATCGCGGTTACTGCGGTGGTCAAGGACATCGAAAAACGCGCCAAGAAAGTTTCGTCCTCGGCGGAAGTCGCCCAGGTCGGCACCGTCTCGGCGAACGGCGACGGCAATATCGGCAGCATGATCGCAAAGGCGATGCAGAAGGTCGGCAACGAAGGCGTCATCACGGTTGAGGAAGCCAAGGCGATGGAGACCGAGGTCGAGATCGTCGAGGGCATGCAGTTCGACCGCGGCTACATCTCCCCCTACTTCATCACCAATGCCGAAAAAATGCTCGCCGAGCTGGAAGATGCGTACATTCTTCTGCACGAGAAGAAGCTCTCCGGCCTGCAGTCGATGCTGCCGGTGCTGGAAGCGGTAGTGCAGTCGGGCAAGCCGCTCGTCATCATCGCCGAGGACGTCGAGGGTGAAGCGATTGCAACATTGGTCGTCAACAAGCTTCGCGGCGGCCTGAAAGTTGCGGCCGTAAAGGCACCCGGCTTCGGCGATCGTCGCAAGGCCATGCTGGAGGACATCGCGATCCTCACCGGCGGCCAGCTGATCTCCGAAGATCTCGGTATCAAGCTCGAGAACGTCACCACG
Organism: uncultured Pseudomonadota bacterium; assembly: GCA_963762485.1. Taxonomy (GTDB): domain Bacteria; phylum Pseudomonadota; class Alphaproteobacteria; order Rhizobiales; family Xanthobacteraceae; genus Pseudolabrys. The sequence goes on from CAVXLE010000017.1 coordinate 889,031, forward strand.
GCGATGCTCGGCCGCGCCAAGAAGGTGATCATCGAGAAGGAAAAGACCACCATCGTGCACGGCGCCGGCAAGAAGCCGGACATCGAGGCGCGGGTACAGCAGATCAAGGCGCAGATCGATGAGACCACCTCCGACTACGACCGTGAGAAACTGCAGGAGCGTCTCGCCAAATTGGCAGGCGGCGTTGCTGTGATCCGCGTCGGCGGCGCCACCGAGATCGAAGTGAAAGAGAAGAAGGACCGGGTCGAAGACGCACTCAATGCCACCCGCGCCGCGGTCGAGGAAGGCATCGTGCCGGGCGGTGGGGTCGCCCTGCTGCGTGCCAAGAAGGCGGTCGGCCGTATCCACGACGAAAACCCGGACGTGCAAGCCGGTATCAACATCGTGCTGAAGGCACTGGAAGCGCCGATCCGCCAGATCGCGGAGAATGCCGGCGTGGAAGGCTCGATCGTGGTCGGCAAGATCATGGATGAGAAGTCTGAGACCTACGGCTTCGATGCCCAGACCGAAAAGTATGTCGACATGGTCGACGCCGGCATCATCGATCCGGCGAAGGTTGTGCGCACTGCGCTCCAGGACGCAGGGTCAGTCGCCGGCCTGCTGGTCACAACCGAGGCGATGGTCGCCGAACTGCCGAAGGAGCCGGCTCCGGCAATGCCGCCGGGCGGCGGCATGGGCGGAATGGGCGGCATGATGTAAGCCTGCCGCACACGGCAAACGCATCAAGGGCGCGGCTTCGGCCGCGCCCTTTTTGTTTCTGCATCGATCAGCGCTCAATGATCGCTGGCGCGGAATTTCAATGTCTGCGGCCCGTCCAAAATGATGCTCCGACCGTCGCGGCGCCAGATGGTCATTTGGGTGAAGGTCGCCAGTAATTCGTCATCGGCCTGCATGCGCTCGGGCGTGCATTGCCCAGCGCTCTGCATTGCCGGCAAGTCTTCGGGCAAAGGTCCGGTCTCGATCTTGATAGCGGCATCCGAAATTTCAACTCGTGCCAGCACCGTCCTGCACCACAGGTCTATTCGTGCGTTGCCATTCGGCTCGACGGCAAGGACAGGCATCCGCTTGCCCGGCCGCATCGGTGCGGCATCGAGCACGAGTTCCTGATCGAACGGGAACGGCTCGGCCGGTGCGCCCGTTTCACACACCAATAACAGTAAGATTGCGGCACCGGTGCCACACACAAAAGCGTCGCGCGTCATTCCGCCTCGGCGAGGGTTTGGATCATGGCGCGCGCCGTGCGCAGCAGGCGCTCATCACGTCCATACGCCCCGACCAGTTGCACGCCGATCGGAAGGCCATCGTCATTGGCCAATAACGGCAGATTGAGTGACGGAAATCCGGCAAGCGTCCACAGCGTGCAGAATACGGGATCGCCGGTCGTATCGACGCCCTGCGGAGCAACGCCCCTTGCCGACAGCGTAATGATGGCATCCGAGAGTTGTTCGAAAATGCTGGCCATCCCGTCGGCATAGCGCCGCGCATCCCGCACGGCTGCCAGATAGTCGGTCGCGGTGACTTTGCGGCCCTCCTCCATGAGCTCACGGAACTGCTTGCTCACTTCACCGCCGGCGTCGACGATAGGCGCCAAGATTGTGCGCCATGTCAGCAGCCATGATCGCACGCAGACCGCTCCAGGCATCGCGATATACTTCCGGCAGGTCGACTTCGCGCGCGCCCAGTTCCTTCGCAAAATCCTCGAGCGCGCTGCGCGCGTCGACGTCGGCCTTGTCCCACATTGGTGTACGGACCAACGTAAAAGTCGGCGGAATTGGCGGTTCTTCCGCCGCAGTCGCGCGGAAGCTCGGTGAAGCGTAAGGCCGCGAGTCCGGATCGGCCGGATCTTCGCCCGCCAAGACATCGAGAACCAGCGCAAGGTCGTCGAGCGACCGCGCGAACGCCCCGACATGATCGAGCGTGCGCGACAAGGTGAGCGCGCCAGCGCGAGAAATCAGACCGTGGCTAGGTTTGACACCGAAGACGCCGCAAAACGCGGCGGGGCGGATCATCGAGCCATTGGTCTGCGAGCCGATCGCGAGCGGCACCATCCCCGCCGCGACGGCCGCAGCCGACCCCGATGACGAGCCGCCGGGCGTCCGCTGAAGGTCACGTGGATTGCGCGTTTTGCCTGGATGGAAATAGGCAAACTCGGTCGTCACCGTTTTGCCGATGATGACTGCGCCAGCCTCGCGCAGACGACGAACCGCGGCGGCGTCGGCTTCCGGGCGTCGGCCCGCAAGAATTGGTGAGCCGCATTCGGTCGGATAGTCGGCGGTGTCGAAGATATCCTTGATGCCGACCGGAATGCCGTGCAACGGGCCGATCCGTTCGCCATCTGCCTTTCTTGCGTCGAGTGCACGGGCCTGGGTCAGCGCGTGCTCGGGATCGATATGGGCGAAGGCGTGGACCTCACCTCCACCTCCGCAATCCGCTCCAGACAGGCGGCCGTATACTCCTCAGCCGAAATCGATTCCACGCGCGATTTCGCCCGCGGCTTCGGTTGCCGTAAGTGCGGTTATGTCGGACTGGGACAAGGTGCAGGTTTCCTATGGAAAAGGCGCGTCAATAAAATCATTATTGACGCGCCCCGTCCAATATCCATCCCGTCTCAGCCGCCGCCGTACAGGTAGTTCGGCAGCCACAGCGTCATGCCGGGCCAGAAATACATGATGACCATGCAAATGATCACGATGATCATGTACGGCATCATGCCGGCGAAGATCTGGTTGAGCGTGACGTGTTTTGGGCGCGACGCCCTTGAGATAGAACGCCGACATCGCCACCGGCGGCGACAGGAACGCCGCCTGCAGGTTCACGAACACCAGCGTGCCCCAAAGGATCGGGTCGATGTTGAAGTGCTTCAGCATCGGCAGGAAGATCGGCACGAAGATGATGATGATCTCGGTCCACTCCAGCGGCCAGCCGAGCACGAAGATGATCGCCTGCGACAGGAGCATGAACGAGATCGGCGACATATTGAGCCAGAGCACCCAATCGCTCGAGCAGCGCCTGTCCGCCGAGGATCGCGAACACCCCGGAGAACAGCGCCGAGCCGACGAACAGCCAGCACACCATCGCGGTGGTCTTCGCGGTCAGGAACACCGCTTCCTTGGTGCGTTTCCAGTCAAGCGTGCGCGCCTGAATTGCGAGCAGGAACGCACCGGCAGCGCCGACGCCGGCGGACTCGGTCGCAGTCGTGATGCCGAACAGGATGACGGCGAGCACGACGACGGTGAGAATGCCCAGCGGCATGGTCGAGGAACTGACCAGCTTCACGACCTGAAGTCGCTCGGCGTCCAATCTTGCGGTAGTAACGCACCTGCAGCAGCGCAAGAACCGCCGTGATGCCCCAGAACCAGGCGTAAAAACCCTCGGCGTAGGCCCTTCCTGTGCCGGAGCGGTCGTTCCGGTGCCCAGCCCAGGCGTTCCAAGCTGCTGCACGCCGGTTACCGCGGCCTCGACGTCCGCTTGCTGGTGAATGACGACATACCACCAGACCGTCGCCATTGTGCCGGCGACGATCATGAACGGCACCAGCGCGTAGGTAAGATTCGTAATCAGCATCCAATAGCTGACCGGACGGCCGTCGTTGTCGATCAGCCTTGCCTTCGACGGCGAGAGCAGCCCCTTGAACAGCGCGATCAGCATGTTCTGCGAACGGTAGGCGTCCTCGAATTTCGTCAGCCACGCCGGTACCGGCACTTTCGTTTGCGCTTCCGGCAGTCGCGGCGCGATCTTCGGATTGATCATCGCCCAGCCGACGATATAGACGAGGTACAGCAGCGACAGGAAAAAGCCCGGAAACATCGCTGCCGCGTAGAGTTTGACAATCGACTGACCGGCCACCGCCGCGTAGACGATGATCATGACCGACGGCGGGATCAGGATGCCGAGTGTACCGCCTGCCGTGATGACACCGGATGCAAGCTTTACGTCATAACCGGCCTTGAGCATGGGATTGAACGCGATGACGCCCATCAACACCACCACCGCGCCCACCAGGCCACTGGCGATGCCCCAGAACGTGCACACGATCAACGTGGCGACGGCGAGCGATGCCGGGACGTTCCGGAACGCAAGCTGGATCGAATAGAACATCTTGTCGACCAGCGCGCCGCGCTCCATCACGTATCCCATCAAGACGAATAACGGGATCGAGATCAGAACGTCGTTAGTCATCGCGCCGTATGTGCGCTCGACCATCAGATCGAATACGCGGTTGTCGAACCACGGATGCGTCGGGTCGTAGAACGCGATATAGCCGAAAAACATACCCAAACCCATCAGCGTGAACGCCGTTGGGAAGCCCATCATGATGACAATCACGATGAGCGTGAGCATCAAGAGCCCAAGTGCCGGATCGCTCATGTATTCATGTCCCCGCCCATACCGCGCTGGCGCGCTATTTCATCGATCTTTTGCGCGCCTTCGATCGCGATCTTGCGCGATTCCTCGTCGACATATTCGCTATGCGCAAGTTGTTCCTCGATGACGTCGATTTCCGCGACGTCGGCCAGACGGTCGGGCCATTCGCCGGTCCGGAGACAGACGACGCAGCGCACGATCTCGGCGATGCCCTGTATCAAGATGAGAGCGCCGGCGATCGGAATGACGGTCTTGAAGTGATAGACCGGCGGGCCTTCCGCCGTCACGTTGGAATGTTCGTTGATGTGCCACGAGAGCGAGGCGTAATCGTAACCCGCATAAATCAGCGCAGCGACGCCCGGAAGAAAAAACACGATATAAAGTACGATATCGAGCGAGGCCTGCATTCGCGGCTTCATCGAGCTGTAGAGGAAGTCGCCGCGGACGTGGGCGTTCTGCGCCAAAGTGTACGCCCCGCACAGCATGAACAACGTGCCATACAGCATATTATCGGCGTCGAAGATCCACGCCGTCGGCATGTTCATGATGTAGCGCTTGAACACTTCGACGCAGACGACCATCATCAGCAAAATAATCAGCCAGGCTGCGGTCTTGCCGACCCATGTACTGAAGCCGTCGACCGCCAACAGAAATTTTTGAACCGTCATTCGTTGCCGCCGCTTATTGGGGGAAGAAGGCGCTCAAAAGAGAAGATGAGAAATGACAAAGCACCATCCGGCCCCTTCCCGAACGGTGCTTTGCCGCTTCAGTTTACCGTCAGATCGGCTTCTTCGCGTTCGGTCCGAAATAGTGATCGAACGCCATCTTGCGGACTGACGACCGTGTCTTGCTCCCACTGCGTCGCCCGCTTGGCGAAGGCCAATTGCAATTCGACGATTTCCTTGAACAGCGGGTTTTTGTCCGCGTACTTTTTTGCGACTTCATCGTAGATTTCGAGCTGCCGCTTGAGCACCGAATCCGGGGTCTTGTAGAACTTCACCTTGTCGGTGGTCTGCAGCGTGATGTAGTCCTTGGAGTAGCGGTCGATCGCCTTCCAAGTCATGTTCATGCCGGCCGCGTCCACCGCATTGGCGATGATCGACTTCATCTTCTCCGGCAGCGCGTCGTATTTGGTCTTGTTGAACGAAATCTCGAGCTGCTCGGCATTCTGATGATAGCTTTGCAGCATGCAGACCTTCGAGACGTCGGCAAGGCCAAGCAGGCGGTCGGACGAGGCATTGTTGAACTCGGCCGCATCGAGCAGGCCGCGATCCATCGCCGAGGCGATTTCGCCGCCGGGTAGCGCATTCACCGCCGCACCTAAGCCGGTGAACAAGTCAATCGAGATACCGACCGTGCGATACTTGATGCCCTGAAAGTCTTCGGCCTTGGTGATCGGCTTCTTGAACCAGCCGAGCGGCTGTGTCGGCATCGGCGCGTACGGGAACGAGACGACGTTGGCGTCGATCGACGAAAATATCTTGGCAAGAAGCTCCTTGCCGCCGCCCCACCTGTGCCAGGCGAGCAGCATGTTGGCGTCCATCGCGTAGCCAGGGCCCGAGCCCCACAGCGCCAGCGCGTTCTGCTTACCGTAGTGATAGACGAGCACGCCGTGGCCGCCGTCGAGCGTTCCCTTCGAAACGGCGTCAAGCAGACCGAATGCAGGCACCACGGCGCCCGCGGGCAGCACTTCGATCTTGAGGTCGCCGCCGGTCATGTCGTTGACGGTCTTGGCGTAGTCAAGCGCGTATTCGTGGAAGATGTCCTTCGACGGCCAGGTGCTCTGGAACCGCATATTGATCGGCCCCTGCGCCTTGACGACGGACGGTGCGGTTACCGCGGCTACGCCCGCGACGGCGGCGCCGCCGAGGAACTTGCGGCGGCTCGCAGTCGAACTCCGACCTTCGTGATTGTTCATTTCCTTGCCCTCCCATGATGTCGTTAGTGGCTGATTATTCAGCTTTTGGAAGTACTAACCCCAGTACCCTCATATTTAGTCTGTAACTATTTTGCCCCGACGACAAGCCGAATCCGGCCATGAGTCTGCCCACCTGCCGGCAAAAGCAGGGCGAATTCCCATAGAACGGCCGGCGGGCGGCGGCATATCACCAGCCAAGCTGTTGCGCAAATTGGCCGATGAATACGACGCCTGCGGCAAGCAGAAGCACCCCGACCAATCGCCGCAAGACCGTCGCCGGCATCATATGGGCGACGAGCGCGCCCGCCGTCGTCCCTGCCAACAACCCAATGGCCAGCAAAAGGCCAAGCCTGAAATCAATATGGCCATAAAAGTAATTTCCGACGGTCGCAAACAGCGAGATCGGGACTTGAATCGCCTGGCTGAGCCCCACCACCGCAAGGATCGGCAGGTCAAACCACACAAGGATCGGCACCAACACGAATGGCCCGCCTGTGCCGGTCAGGGCCGACCCAAATCCGGTCATCGCGCCGATAGCCAATAGCTGGCCGCGCGAGAGAGGCCCGACACTGCCCTTGCTTTCGGGACTGCGAACAAAGGCGCGGATACCCGAGAACAAAACGGTCAAGCCAATAATGCCTTCGAGTACGTTTGCGCGTATTTCGGTCGCGGCGACGGCGCCCGCCAGTGCTGCCGGCATTGCCGCTATGGACAACCATCCCGCAGCAGGCCAATCGATCGAGCCCTTGCGATTAAAAATCCATGCGGCAACTGCTCCACAGGCAACGTAACTCAATAGGCTCACGGCAATTGCATCGTGGATTTCAATACCGCCCAAGTTAAGTCCTGGCACCAGGAGAACACCTCCAATACCGACACACCCGACGAAGAAGCCGGCGACCACAGCCAAAGCCAAAATGGAAAGGGCTAACAGCATTTCACTCCACATCGTCGAAAAAACCCCGCGCCTTGCGGGCGCGGGGCAAAATTCCGAGACAGGTGCCCTGGAAAGAAATCAATGCACGATCATGCCGGGCACGACGTAGGCCTGCAGCATCACGAGTATGCCGACCAGACAGGCGAGCGCGATCGAGTGCTTGAACACGAACCGCAAGATCGTGCCCTCGTGCCCAAACCAGTTCGTCGCAGTGGAGGCAACGACGATCGATTGTGCGTCGATCATCTTGCCCATGACGCCGCCCGAAGAGTTCGCCGCGCTCATCAGGATCGGCGAAATGCCAAGTTGAGTGGATGTAATCACCTGGAGGTTGCCGAACAGAATGTTCGATGAAGTATCGGAACCTGTCAGTGCCACGCCAAGCCAGCCGAGCAACGTGCCGAAGAATGGATAAAGCACTCCGGTTGCGGCAAAGGCCAGGCCGAGCGTGGCGTCGATGCCAGATAAGCGAGTCAAGGTGCCGATGCCCAGCATCGCCGAGATCGTGATCAGAGAATAAGCGCAGACTTTGATGGTCTGGCCGTAAGCTTTCACCAAGCCGGCGGGTGTGAAACCCATGATCACTCCCGATATAATCGCGGCGATCAGCATCCCCGAGCCGGTATAAGTGAGCCATGTGAACGCAAATACCGCCCCCTCCTTTGTCGGTGCCGGGACGATCGGGGCGACCTTGTTGATCATGTTGTGCAGATCAGGAACCGCGTAATTCCAGGTCGCCCATGGATTGACCTGCCCCTTGAACCAGTTTGTGCCCCACAGCAGCAGGATGGCGCAAACGATGATCCATGGCAGCAACGACATCCACACCTGCCCGGTGGTCGGCTTTCGCCCGCCCTTCGGCACAGGCCGACCCGCGGACGGATCGTGACTGCGCAAAGCCGGCGATGTCCAGATTTCCTTCGGTTGCCAGACTTTCAGGAAGAGCAGGAGACAGGCCATGGAGACCAGCGAGGCTCCGATATCCACGATCCAGGGATTGATGAAGTTCGAGATCAGGAATTGTGGGATCGCAAACGACACACCGGTGACCAATATGGCCGGCCAGATATCTTTCATGCCCTTCCAGCCCGCGAAGGCCCAGATCAGCCAGAATGGCACGATCAACGAAAAGAACGGGAGTTGGCGGCCCACCATGGCGCCGAGCAGGAACGGATCGATACCTGTGACACTTGCAAGGCCGGCGATCGGAGTACCGAGAGCGCCATAGGCGACAGGCGCCGTATTTGCGATCAGCGAAAGGCCGGACGCCGCCAGCGGCGAGAAGCCTAAACCGATCAAAATTGCGCCGGTCACAGCCACCGGTGTGCCAAAGCCGGACGCGCCTTCGAAGAAGGCGCCAAATGAGAAGGCGATCAACAGCAACTGCAAGCGCCGGTCCGTCGTCACGCCGCCGATCGTGTTTTGCAGCGTTTCAAAGGCGCCCTTCTCCACCGTCAAGCGGTAGAGAAAGATAACGTTGAGCACAATCCAGCCAATCGGGAAGAAACCCGTAACGATGCCAAGCGCGGTCGCGCGCAGCGACATGCTGGCAGGCATCGTGAAGATCACGATCGCGACAAAGTTCGCGACAATCAGTGCAATAATCGCGGCGACGTGCGCTTTCACCTTATTGGACGCGATGAGAACTAGCAGCGTCACGACCGGCAGTGCTGCGGCGATCGTTGACAGAGTCGTGTTGTTGAACGGGTTGTAAACTTGATTCCACATAGCCTTTACTCCCCAGGTGCCGCCGGTTTCTTGCCGCCTTCGTATTGTCGAATTGCCCGGCTGGTTGGCGCGGTAAGCGCTATACTTAGTTTGTATCGAACGAGAGCAGCGGACAACGCCCGGTCGAAACAATGCTGGTGATATCGAAGTCCTGGAACAATGATCACCAAGCAAAAACAATGGGATTCGCTACCTGCCTGTACTAAAGCAGCATAGGCCGCCAGAATTATTGGCGATTGCGAAACATTCTGAGTGCTGCGCTCAGTTTTACCGGCACAAATCAGGGGATCTTCCGTGAGAGGTATTTTCTCGACGCTCGCCATCGTGTGGCGAATTGCCAGCCCGTATTTCTATTCCGAAGATCGCTGGCCCGGACGCATCTTATTGGCGGCGGTGGTCGCGATCGAACTGTCGATCGTCGGGATCAACGTGCTGCTCAATTCCTGGAACAATACCTTCTACAACGCACTTCAGGACAAAAACTGGGACGCCTTCATCTATCAGCTCGGCTATTTCTGCGTGCTTGCTACGATCTATATTTTGCTCGCCGTCTATCAGCTCTATCTCAATCAATGGCTGCAGATTCGCTGGCGGCGCTGGCTGACGCGAACCTATCTGGACCACTGGCTAGCCAACGCTAATCACTACCGGATGCAGCTGCTGGGCGATGCCGCCGATAATCCCGACCAACGCATCGCCGAGGACGTCAAACAATTCATCGATGCCGGAGTAACCGGAATCGGAATTTTGCCGATTGGTCTGGGGCTACTGAATTCGGTAGTAACGCTTGGCTCCTTCGCAGTGATCCTCTGGAATTTGTCCGGGACCGCCCCTCTCCACATCTTCGGCACCGTATGGGCAATCCCGGGCTACCTGTTCTGGGCAGCGCTGTTGTACGCCATCATTGGCACGATCCTCACCCATTTGGTCGGCCGCGCGCTGACTGCGCTCAACTTCCAGCAGCAGCGCTACGAAGCCGATTTCCGATTTAATCTGGTTCGCGTGCGCGAAAGCTCCGAACAGATCGCCCTGCTCGATGGCGAACAAGCCGAGCGTGATCGGCTATTGATCCGGTTCGGCAATGTTGTCGCCAACTGGATGGCGATCATGACGCGCCAAAAGAAGCTCACATTTCTGACGGCCGGTTACGGGCAGGTATCCTCGGTTTTTCCGTTCGTCGTCGTCAGCCCTGCCTATTTCGCCGGCGCGATTCAACTTGGCGGTTTGATGCAGACAGCCTCCGCCTTTGGCAGCGTACAAGGAGCCCTCTCGTTTTTCGTCAATGTCTATCGGCAGCTCGCCGAATGGCGCGCAGTGGTTGAAAGGCTTGCCGGATTCGACGAATCGATCGCCGCGGCGAAAGCTGCAGCAACCACGCCACCTGTCATCACCGTTGTGCCGGGCGATGCAAGCGCCGTCAGCTTCAAAGATCTGGCGGTGCGGCTGCCGAATGGCATGCCGCTGGTCAACGCCAGCAATCTCTCAATCAAGCTCGGCGAGCGTGTGCTGGTGAGTGGACCTTCCGGCGCCGGCAAGTCCACCTTGTTCCGTGCATTGGCCGGCGTCTGGCCGTTCGGCGAGGGCACCATCACGGTGCCGAAGGATGCGCGTGTGATGATCCTGCCGCAGCGGCCATACTTCCCGATCGCACCGCTGGCCGCCGCTGTCGCCTATCCCGCCGAACCCGGCAGCTTCGATGCCGGCCGTGTCGCAGAGTTGATTGCGGCGGTCGGCCTGCCCGCGCTCGCTGACCGCATCGAGGAAGAAGCGCATTGGAACCGCATGCTCTCGCTCGGCGAGCAGCAACGGTTGGGGATTGCACGCGCCCTGCTCTATGCGCCGGACTATCTATTCCTGGACGAAGCGACCGCTTCGCTCGATGAGCCAGCCGAAGCCGCACTATATCAACTGCTCAACCAGAAGCTCGCCCGCACCACCATTGTCTCGATCGGTCACCGCGCAACGCTTGCCGCTTTCCATCGGCGCCGGCTGGCGTTCAACCGGGAAGGCGATCACTACGCCCTGCGGGAGGCAAGCCTGACACCGGCCAGCTAAGCCAAACCCGCATCACCACCAGCGCGTCGGCCAATTGAAACGCCGCACGCCCAGGTGCCAGACGTAAGCGAAGGTCGCGAGCGCCAGTGCACCAACCGCCACCGGTACGAGCAGGAAGCTCCATGACATATCGTTGACGACAACGAGCAGCGGATCGATGCCGGCAGGCGGATGGAAGGTGCGCGTCGCATGCATCGCCACCATCGCAATCCCGACCGCAACCGCAGCGGCCCAAGGCTGCGGCCCCGCAAGTTTGACGACCACAAGGCCGACCAGCGTTGCCAGCAGATGACCGCCGATCAGCGCTCGCGGCTGCGCGGCCTCGACCTCCGGCGATCCCAGCACCAGCACAATCGAGGTTGCGAATGGCACGGCCATCAACGGCACCGCGCTGCGCATTGCAAAGGCTTCCATCAGACCGATGGCGACAGTGCCGCCAGCGGCGCCGGCGAGCACGGCAAGCCAAGCGCGGCTATCCATCATCGGCGGCATCCGGGTGCATCGATTCGTATCAAGTTCGCTACGGAATTATCGGCAACGAAACGCAAAAGAGAAAGGGCGGCGACCGGTCACGGCCGCCGCCCCTTCAGGGACAGACGTAGTTCAGATTATTTCAGGCTGCCAAGCGTAAGGTCGGCAGACAGCTTGGCGATGAAGGTCGCCCCGCACCAGCTCGAGCCAGGACCGAAGTTGATAGCGGTCACGTTGGACACACCGGTCGCGGTCGGATCGCTGGTGAAGGCGTTGCAGTCACCCTTGTTGAGATCCGTGTCGCTGTAACGCAGATCGAGGGTGAACACCTTCCAGGTCAAACCGAACCCGACGTTCCAGGTGTTGTAGTCCTTGTAGTCGATGCCGTTCGGGCTATCCACAAGGCACCCGCCCGCGATCGTAGCAAGCGTAGAAACGATCGCTGGTGCCCAGCCATTGATGGCCGAACTCACCCGACACGTACCAGCCGAACGGACCGATCGCCATTTTTTCGGGCGCGGTGAACTTGATCGTGCCGGAGAGGTATTCGCCTTCGGCACCGGTGTTCAGGAAGTTCGGCGAGTAATAGAAGTTTCCGCCGAATGCCCAATCGGTCCAGGTGTAAACAACCTTGCCGTAGATTTCGTAGAAGCTGGCAACGGACTTCGCGACGTTGCCCTGCACCGGGATCACGCCCGTGCATGCCGGATCGACGCCAGCAGGTGCATAGCAATTGCCACCCGGATAGTCGTAGTACCAGAAGCCAAAGTCGAAGGCGAAAGGACCGATGGTCGGGCGAACGCCGCCGTAGAAGTCAATTTCCGCCGCCGCGTTGTTGGCGAATTTGATGCTCTCGCCAGACAGACCGGCATAGAGCTGGACGTTGGAGGTGATGTTGTAACGCGGCTCAAAATAAGCCGCGACCGACGCTCTGTGCCCCGACTGGGTCACGCCGCGGAACACGTAGTCGTTCATGATGGCCGCGCCGAAGGCGATGTCCCACGGGCTCGGTTCCGCTGCGGGAGCCACCTTGGGAGCCTTCGTCGGCATGTCAGCCGCGAATGCGGGCACAGCAGCCGAAACCGCAAGCGCCGCAACAACCGACAACACAACTTTCTTCATAAAGTCTGCCCCTTTTAAATCGATCGGCCCGAAAGTTCCGGCCGATCCCCTTTTCCCTGCGTACAGAGCCGTAAGTCCCCGGGTGCGAGCAGCCTGTACGCGTTTTGACTGCATTAACGAGCGAATTTAGACCTGTGGCGGCCCGTCGCGGCAAGCCAAAAACGGTGGCAATTGCTGCCTTTTTAGGCGAAATCACCTCCTATCGACAGAAAGACTTGGGCTGTTGCGTGAATGTCACAAAATAGGCCCGCAAACCATCTTTAGGGAGCCACGCAAGGTTGCACCGCCAGCCCGGAGGGCCGGGTTTTCCACACCAAATTGTTTGCGGACAAACGATTTTCCGACGGTCGAGAATCGGTGCCCTAGGCGGCAGCCGCTTTCTTGCGGTTGGCCTCAAGGCGCGAGTCGACCAGCGCGACAATCCCATCGATCACCGGATGGCTCAGTCCCTTCTGCTTGGCGATCAACTGCACCAGCTTGTCGGCGCGCTCGATATTGGGCGCACCGTTCTGCAGCGCACGCGCCGCCGAGGCCGGGCGCGTCAGGCTTTGCGCTGCCGCCGCATATTTTTCGAACGGCACCAGGTCGCTCGGCGCGGCGCCGAGCTTGACGCAGAGGTCGAACACGAAATTGTAGACCGAGCGCGACTCCTCGATGTTCGAATGCACGGCCTCTTGCGCGGTGCGCATGCCGTCTTTGGTGATGCAGCGATAGTTGCCGGCGAGCAGCATCGACCATTTCGCGAGCGGCACAAAGATCGAATCGTGCACGCGCAATTTCACCGGCAGCTCGATCTTGCCCTCCGGCACATCGAAGCGCACAGCGTCGATATCTTTCTCGAGCTGACGCAGGATGCCGGTATGCATGTCGTTGTCGAACTTGGCGACCTTGAAATTGGTCGGCAGCGTGACCTGCAACACGTTGACCTTTTCCTCGGGCGGGCGGATCGCTTGCGGATCGGGGCTGCACAGCGTCAATAGACCGGGATCGAAATTATCCCACACGCTTGCATCGGTGTAAGCGGGCTTCAACGCATCGTAGTTGAGGCCCGGGATGCGCTTTACGTAAGGCAGCGGCGGCATGTTCATGATCGACATGCACGGCACTTTCGATTTCGCGACTGCGTCCAGCAATTCGCGCACGCCGGGTGAGCGGTATTGCGGCTCCTGCATTGCGAGGCCGACCAAATCGTAATCCTTGGGATTGACGCCCGCGGCGCCACCAGCCGTGACCTTGCCCGGCAACTTGCGCGAGTCGATCTCGATCTGGTCCTTGCGACCCTTCACCGGCAGACGCACGCGGAAGCCTTCCGCGTTGATCAGGTCCGCTTCGGCCGGCAGGCAAACCAGATGGACCGAATGGCCGCCAAACAAGATCTTGGAGGCGAGCAGCGACCCGTAGGACGCGCCCATAATCAGAATTTTGTAAGTTGCCGGCATTGCGGCCTCCCTTATTGCTTGTTCGCAAAAATCCTAAAGAGTTCCGGCCTTTAAGCCTTCATCTCGTAACCGACATGCTATGCGTCCCGTGTTGTCGATGCAATCGGGGGCATGGTGCGGCGCGGCAGACTTCTTGTGGTGACGTCTAGCCTGCCGGCGCCTCGCTGGTCGTTAGCGCCGCGAGCCGCTCCGGTACAGGACCGCCCGTCGCCCAATCGAGCAATTCGACCGTGTGCACGACTGGAATAGCGGTGCCCGCGGCAAGCTGTGTGATGCAGCCGATATTGCCGGCCGCGATCACATCCGGCTCGAGCCGTTCGATGTTGGCAACTTTGCGCGCTCGCAACTGTTCCGCCAGCGCCGGCTGAAGAATGTTGTAGGTACCCGCCGAGCCGCAGCACAAGTGGCCTTCTGGTACATCTTTGACAACGAAGCCGGACCTGGACAGCAGGTCTTTCGGCTCGCGTATGACTTTTTGCCCGTGCTGCAGCGAGCAGGCGGAATGATACGCGACCGTGAGCGGCACCGGCGCCACCGCTTCACGCAAACCGAGCTGTCGCCAGATATTCGGTGATGTCGCGGGCGCGCGCCGAAACGCGGGCGGCTTTGGTCGCGTATGCCGGATCGTTGCGCAGCATGAAGCCGTAATCTTTGATTGTCGTGCCACAGCCCGAAACAGTGACAAGGATGGCGTCGAGCTCCTCACCTTCGAGTTCACGGATCCACGCGTCGACGTTGTTGCGAGCCCGTGACAGCGCCTCGTCCTCACGCCCCATGTGGTGGGCAAGCGAGCCGCAGCACGCTTCACCTGCGGCGACGACCACCTCAATCCCAAGGCGATTGAGCAGGCGAATGGCGGCTAGGTTGGTTGACGGCGCCAGTACCGGGTTGATGCAGCCGGACAAGAGCGCCACCCGGCCGCGGCGCGCGCCTTCTGCCGGATAGACTTTGCCGACACGATCAACCGGCGGCGCCGGCATGCGGCGCGGCGTCAGGCGAAGCATCGCGGCCATCCGATGCAAGCCCAGAAGATCAAGCACCGGCGCCAGCGGCCGCGCGACCAGTCCGGCGACGGCGGCAAGGCGGAACAGCGAGGGATCGACCAGCACACGCGCGAGCAATGCGCGTATCGCGCGATCGGCGAGCGGGCGCTTGTATGTTTTCTCGATATGCTCGCGGGCGTGGTCGACCAGATGCATATAGTGCACGCCGGAAGGACAGGTGGTCATGCAAGCCAGGCACGAAAGGCAACGATCGATGTGCTTGACCACCTCGCGCGTCGCGGGTTTGTCCTGTTCGAGCATCTCCTTGATCAGGTAGATGCGCCCGCGCGGGGAATCGAGTTCGTCGCCAAGAAGTACGTAAGTCGGACATGTCGCCGTGCAGAAACCGCAATGCACACAGGCGCGAAGGATCTTCTCGGACGAGGCGACCTGCGGATCGAGCAGCTGGGCAAGCGAGAAATTGGTCTGCATCAGGTACGCACCAACATTTCAGTCGTCATGGCCGGGCTCGTCCCGGCCATCCACGTCTTGCCCACCGCCGCCTTGAAAGACGTGGATGCCCGCGACAAGCGCGGGCGCGACGGTGAAAAGTATTGCACCATTTTCACACCCCCGCCCACATGCGGCCGGGATTGAGCACGGCCTTCGGATCAAAACTCTCTTTCACACGCTTCGTCAGCGCGTGCGACGCAGGCTCCTCCGGCGCGAAGACATCCATGGCGGCGCGCACCGCCGTGGGCGCGCGCACAAGCATTGCAAACCCGCCGACGGCAGCCACCGCACCGCGGATTGCAGCAGGGTCCGGCTCACCGGCGAATGGCATCGCCACCCAGATCAGCCCGCCGGCCCAGTCATAGAACATCTGTGCCGCTGGCGTAATCGCCGCGGCGATTTCGTGGCCTTTGCTCGGTGCGACCGAAATGCGCCAAAGCGGGCGCGCCCACGCTGCCTCGGTCGTAAAAGGTTTCACATTCCTGATGCTGCGCCACAGGGTGCGCGAGTCGTTCTCATCGAGCAGTGTGACCGGGCCAATGGTCCTCATGAGCTTGGCCAGTGTCTCCTTGCGGTGCGCAACCGATGGCGCGAAGCCTTCGAGTCTCAGCGCCGTTGACGCCTCCGGCTTGGGTAAACCATCGAACCAGGATGCGACGTGATCGGGCAGATGCGCTGCGCCGGAGACATCGCAGGATGAGCCCATGGCGGCCGTCATGGCGGCGCATGCACGCGCATCATTGAGGCCTGCAACGAGCACCGTCGCCTCGGTCTCGGCTCTGGGCAGGACTTTAACTGTGAGATCGGTCATGGCAGCAAGCGTGCCCCACGAGCCGGCGAGCAATTTGCACAGGTCGTAGCCGGTCACGTTCTTCACCACGCGTCCGCCGGACTTGATCGTTTCGCCGCGGCCCGTGACCGCTGTCAGGCCCAGGAAATGATCACGCGCGGCGCCGGCTTTGATGCGGCGCGGGCCAGAAAGATTGGCGGCGATGGCGCCGCCGAGCGTGCCGCGGTTCGCCTCACCGCCAAACAGCGGGCCATAGTCCATCGGTTCGAAGGCGAGTTCCTGATTGTTTTTCTCAAGCAGCGCCTCGATCTCGGCGATTGGCGTGCCCGCGCGCGCGGACAACACCAGTTCGGCGGGCTCATATAACGTAACGCCAGTAATGCCCGACAAATCGAGCGTCAAATCGGTTTGGCTTGGCCGGCCGATCGCACGCTTGGTCCCCTGCCCGGCCAATTCCAGCGATTTGTCGTTGCCGAGCGCCCAGCGTACGGCGTCCTCGACCTCTTTGCCATCGCGGGGTTTGAGCGTGGACTCCGTCATGGCCGGGCTTGTCCCGGCCATCTCGATTTAATGAGCACAGCTGTGCCATTGCAATCGGGATCACCGGGACAAGCCCGGTGATGACAGAGTTGAATATTTTGCGTGACACACATTTATTTGCTCACGCCCTACTCGGCGGCCCGCGCCGTGGCCTCACTCACGAAAGCGGGCATCACCTCGCGTGCAAATCGCCGCAGCTGGTCGACGCCGCCGGCAATCGTGAGCAGCACATAGCCGACGCCGGCGTCGCGCAAGGCTTCGATCATGCGCGCGATCTCGTCGGGCGTGCCGTAGAGCGCGTTCTCTTCCGTCGCACCGGCCTTGTCGGCATAAGCAAGCACATGTGCACCAGGCTTCCCGCCGGGCATACGCGAGACATCTATGGTGCGTTTGGTGTATTCGGCCTGACGAATGAGCGCGGCATCCGTGTCGGCCTTGTCTTTCGCAACATAAAGCTGGCGCGCGACCGTCACCTGCATCGGATCGAAGCCGCGGCCGTTCGCTTCGCGTTCGGCTTTGTACATAGCGATGCGCTCGCCCAGCGTCGCCGGCGAAGCATATTGATCGAGGATGAGATTGAAACCACGCGCGGCCGCGCGCTTGATCGTATGCGGATTGCCGGCGGCGACCCAAAGCGGCGGGTGCGGCGATTGCGCCGGCGGCGGCTCCACCACAATATCCTCGAAATGCCAGAACCGGCCTTGGTGCGAGAAGCGCTCGCGCGTCGTCCACGCGCGCAACATCACTTCGACCGCTTCCTCGAAACGAGCCTCGGCTTCTTCCGGCGCGATCTGAAAACCCTTGAATTCGCTGTGCCGGTAGCCCTTGCCGATACCCAGGTCGAGACGGCCCTTGGACAGAAGATCGAGGGTCGCCGCCTCTTCGGCGAGCAATACGGGATTGTGCCACGGCGGAACGATCACCGCAGTACCAAGCCGCAGTGTCGTTGTGCGCATCGCGAGTGCGCTCAGCAACATCAGCGTGGATGAGATCTGGTTCCAGCCGCTGAAATGATGCTCCACCGAAAAGCTCGAATGGAAACCGAGCGCCTCGGCTTCGATATTGAAATCGAGATAGTCGAAGAAGCCACGGCCGGTCTCGGGACCGAAGCCCGGGACATCGGCTTTGGGCGAACAGAACAGTCCGAAACGCATAATTAGAACCTTGGAATGTCGGGGAATGGCAGCTTGCCAGCGTGCACGTGCAGTTTGCCCAGTTCGGCGCAGCGGTGCAGTTGCGGGAAAACCTTACCGGGATTGAGTAGGCCCTTGGAGTCAAAGGCGCACTTCACGCGCTGCTGCTGATTGAGATCGATTTCGGAGAACATGACCGGCATCAGGTCGCGTTTTTCGACGCCGACGCCGTGCTCACCGGTCAGCACACCACCAACCTCGACACAGAGTTTGAGAATTTCGGCCCCGAATTCCTCGGTCTTTTCCAGTTCGCCCGGCACGTTGGCGTCATAGAGGATGAGCGGGTGCAGATTACCGTCCCCGGCGTGGAATACATTGGCGACGCGCAAGCCGTATTTTTCCGAGAGCTCCCGAATGCGCTTGAGCACCAGTGGCAGCTTGGCGCGCGGAATGGTGCCATCCATGCAGTAGTAGTCCGGTGAGATGCGACCGACGGCCGGGAACGCCGCCTTGCGCCCGGCCCAGAAAAGCAGACGTTCTTCCTCCGAGCGCGACGCTTTGCATGACACGGCGCGGCAATCACTCGCGATTGCCTCGACGCGTGTAATCAGGTGATCGACTTCGGCGGGCGGTCCGTCGAGCTCGACGATCAGCAGCGCCTCGACGTCGAGCGGGTAACCTGCGTGGACGAATGCCTCCACTGCCGCGATGGCCGGTCCATCCATTATTTCCATGCCGCCCGGAATAATTCCGCCCGCGATAATACGCGAGACGCATTCGCCGGCGTCTTCCGACGACGGAAACCCGACCAGCACCGCGCGCGCGGTCTCCGGTTTCTTCAGAAGTCGTACGGTCACTTCGGTGACCACCCCGAGCAGACCTTCCGAGCCAGTGATCAGCCCGAGCAGGTCGTATCCCGACGCGTCGAGATGCCTGCCGCCAAGGCGAAGAACTTCGCCGGTCATCAGCACGATCTCGCAGCCGAGAACGTTATTGGTGGTCATGCCGTATTTCAGGCAATGCACGCCGCCGGAATTTTCCGCCACATTGCCGCCAATCGTGCAGGCGATCTGCGAGGACGGATCCGGCGCATAATAAAAGCCGGCATCGGCCACGGCGTTGCTTACCGCCAGGTTGGTGACGCCCGGCTCGACCACGGCGACACGGTTGTCAAAATCGATTTCGCGGATGCGGTTGAATTTAGCCATGCCGAGCAGCACGCCGTCCGCGAGCGGCAGCGCGCCACCCGAGAGCGAGGTGCCGGCGCCGCGCGGAACCACCTTGATGTCCTCATCGTGGCAATAGCGCAGCACCTCGGCGACCTGCTGCGTCGTTTCCGGAAGCACGACAACCATAGGCAGCTGGCGGTAGGCGGTCAGCCCGTCGGTTTCATAGGGCCGCATCTCGCGCTCGGCTGCAATCACGCCCTCGCCGGGGACGATGGTCCGCAACGCAGCGACGATACGCTCGCGGCGCCCCAGCACCGCCTGATCTGGCTCCGGCATTCGCACCGACACGGATGAAACTCCCGGCTGCCTACATCACTACATTTGCGCACGATCTTATCCGAAGACCGTTTCCCACTCTTCGGGATTATGCGCTGTCACGATACCAGCCATTTGACGCATTACACATAGGACTGGCAAAACCCAGCGGAAACCAGACCGGACCAGCCGGCGTTGGCCGGGGGCAACTTAAGGGTTAAGAGGGAGCAGAATAATGAAACCGGTACTTGCAGCAGCCATGGTCTTGGCCGCGATGACTCAAGCAGCGCGTGCGGACGACGTCGCTGCCGGCGAGCAGTCATTCAGGAAATGCTTTCCCTGCCATTCAATCGGCGAAGGGGCGAAGAACAAAGTAGGCCCGGAACTCAACGGCATTGACGGCCGCCACTCCGGCACAGCCCCTGACTACAATTATTCGGACGCGAACAAGAATTCCGGCATCACGTGGAACGAAGCCACCTTCAAGGAGTACATCAAGGACCCGCGCGCCAAGATCCCAAATACGAAGATGATCTTCCCCGGCATCAAGAATGAGAAGGAAGCTGACGATCTGTGGGCCTATCTCAAGCAGTTCGGGCCCGACGGAAAAAAGAAGTAGGATCGGCGGCGGTCTGACGCGCACAAGGCATTTGACTTTGGTCAAGGCCGCGCCGGGGGCGGCAGGCATCATGAGGCGTCGAGCGTGATCGCTCAGTTAGGAGATCTACATCATGATTAAGGATATTGTCGTCAATCTGGGCTTGGGCGCGCGCGATCCCGCCGGCGATTACGCGATTTCAGTGGCAGAGACCTTTGGAGCCCACGTGCTCGGCGTCGCCGTCTCATACGAGCCGGTCATCCCCGGTACGGTCATGGGCGGCATTCCACCGGAAATCATCGAGGGGCAGCGCGCTGAATCGAACAAGAGGGCGCGCGACGCTATCAGCCGCTTCGAGCAGGCTGTGAAACGCGCGGGCGTTTCGGCCGAGACCCGCACCATAAGCGCCAGCATTGCGGGAGCTGCCGACCAGATCGGCCGCATCGGCCGGCGCTTCGATCTGGTCGTGGTCGGTCAGCCGGAGCGGCAAAAATCGCTGCCCGACGAAGTGGTCGATGAGGGCGTGCTGTTTGAATCCGGCCGGCCGGTGATCTTCGTGCCATTCATCCACAAGGGCGGCATAAAACTCGACCGCATCATGGTGTGCTGGGACGGCAGTCGCGCCGCTACCCGCGCCATCGCCGATGCGATGCCATTTCTGAAAAAGGCAAAACAAGTGGAGATCGTCATCATCTCCGACAAGCCGGGCAAGAAAGATGAGATACCCGGCGCCGACCTTGGCCAGCACCTCGCGCGTCACGGGCTCAAGGTCGACGTCAAGCGGGTTACATCGCCCGACATCGACGTGCCCTCTACGATCCTTTCCTATGCAGCGGATTCGTCCGCCGATATGATTGTGATGGGTGGATACGGCCATTCACGCCTGCGCGAATTTGTTCTCGGGGGCGCGACCCGTGGCTTGCTCGAGTCAATGACGGTGCCGGTGCTGATGTCGCATTAGTGATGTAGTCGTCCCGGGCGAGTGTAAGCGAGGCCCGGGACCCATTCTCCGCAGATGAGTTAGGGATTATGGGTCCCCGCATTCGCGGGCACGACAGTGGAGAGACACTCGTCTTGCTCGAACGCCACGTTACATTACGCGATGGAGAGAAGGTGCTGATCCGGCCGCTCAAGGTCGAGGATGCCTCTCTTTATCCCGACTTCCTCGCCGAGGTGACAGCAGACGACCTGCGCCTGCGCTTCTTTGCGCCCATGCGCGAGGTTAGCCCAGAGCTGATCGACAAGCTCATCCATTATGACCCGGAGCATGCCATGGCTTTCATCGCCATCTCGGAGGCGAGTGGCCGTATGCTTGGCGTTGTGCGCCTGCACGACGACGCCCGCGGCGACGGCGGCGAATTTGCAATTCTGGTGCGCTCACATCTGAAAGGCCACGGATTGGGCTGGCTGATGATGAAGCACATGATCGCCTATGCGCAGGAAAAGGACCTGGAAACAGTACATGGACAGGTGCTGGCGGAGAACGCCACCATGCTGCAGATGTGCACCGAGCTTGGGTTTCATGTTGCCGACGATGCCGGCGAGCGTGGCGTGAAAGTCGTCACCCTGCCGCTTCACGAGCTGCCGGCGCTCACCGCGCACTGACAAAGCTCATGGCAGCACGCATTGCGCGACGAGGCCGCGCGCGCGCGCATCAACAACTCCCAATGATCGCAATGCAAATAACGTAATAGCTTGCACTGCTTCGCGTGGAGCACCGGACGGCGGCGCCAGCCGCCCAACCAAACCTTCCAGCAGCGCGCCCATGATTGCAGGCGCGGCGACGCGTGCGTCCTGATCAGGCAGATGTCGGCCAGCAAGCGCAGTGCTGATCCGCGTTTCCAGTTCAGCGACCAGCGCGCGCCGAAATTCCAGCCTCAGGGCGTCGATATCGGAATCGACCGGTTCTGCAATGAGGGCCCACGCGAGTCGCCGCTCCTGCAAAATGCGAGCTGCGAATGTGGCGATGCATGCGGCGAGCGCGGACAACGGACCTGGCGCGGCGTCGGCAGCAGCGCGCATGGCAGTAAGCTCACGGTCGGCGCTCGCCGAAATCAAATCGGCGACCAGATGCGCCTTGGAGGGAAAGTAGCGATAGACCGTGCCAGCGGCGATATCGGCACGTCGCGCCACCGCTGCGATCTGTACCGCGCCCATGCCGCCCTCCCCGGCGATCGATCGTGCGGCATCGAGAATCGCCTGCTCACGCTCGGCGAGGCGGCGAACCACGTTCTCGGTGCGACGATAGGCCATGCAACGAGTGAACGATGATTCAGGCCGATAAGGCAAGCGTGTTGAGATGTCATCCCCGCTTTCGCGAGGACGACAGCACTAACTACGTTCTTCCACTTCCACCGCCCGAAAGTGCCTTCTCCCGAATCCCCGTGAGCGTTGTACTCGGCGTAATTGCCTCGGGGTCGATCTTGAGATGGATGATCGATGGCTTGCCGGTCGCACGTGCGGCGGCGAATGCAGCCGGGAAATCGGCGGTCTTCTCCACCACCGCGCCGTAGCCGCCAAACGCAAGTGCATAAGCGACAAAATCCGGATTGCGCAGATCGGTAGCAATGACGCGGCCGGGATAATCGCGCTCCTGGTGCATGCGGATCGTGCCGTAAATTCCGTTATCGGCGACCAGCACTATCACCGGCAACTCATACTGCACGGCGGTGGCGAAATCCTGTCCGGTCATGAGGAAGTCACCGTCGCCGGCGACGCACACCACCGTGCGGTCGCGATAGAGCGTCTGCATCGCCAGCGCAGCCGGCAAGCCATAGCCCATTGACCCCGAGGTGGCGCCCACGAGCCCGCCAAATTTGCGCACGCGATAAAAACGATGGACCCAGCCGGAGAAATTACCGGCGCCTTGTGTGACAATCGCATCCGGCGGCAGGTTATCGCGCAGCCACACCATGATCTCGCCGAGATTGACCGCGCCTGGCACCGGCGTCGCCTTCTCGCCCCAGGCGAGATAGTCGGCGTGAGCAGTGTCGCTCTCGCCGCGCCACGCAATTTCTTTCGGCGGCTGCAAGCTTTCGAGCGACAAACAAAACGACGTAGGCGCGGCGTTGATGGCGAGATGCGGATGATAAACGCGGCCGAGTTCTTCGGCGCCCGGATGCACATGCACCAGTTTGATCTGCGGTTCGGGAATGTCGAACACGCTGTAACTTTGCGACGGCATCTCACTGAACCGGCCGCCAATGAGCAGCACCAGATCGGCATTCTTCACGCGCGCGAGCAACTTCGGGTTTGGTCCGATGCCGAAATCGCCCGCGTAACAAGGATGCAACGCATCAAACAGATGCCCGCGGCGAAAGGTCGTGGCAACCGGCAAGGCAAAACGCTCGGCAAAACGCATCATTGCGATCGTGGCCTGCTCCGTCCATCGGCTACCACCGATGAGAGCGATCGGACGTTTGGCCGAACTCAATAAATCCTGCAGCCGGCGCATGTCGGATGCGCCCGGCCAGATCTCTACGGGCTCAAAAGCCGTGGCATCGGGCACCGAAACACGTTCACGCAGCATGTCCTCCGGCAGCGCAATCACCACCGGCCCCGGCCGCCCGTTGCAGGCGGTATGAAACGCGCGGGAGACGATTTCCGGAATGCGCGAAGGATCATCAATCTCGGTCGCCCATTTGGCGATCGAGCCAAACACAGCGCGATAGTCGAGCTCCTGGAAGGCCTCACGCTCGCGCATCCCCCGGCCTACCTGGCCCACGAAAACAATCATGGGCGAAGAATCCTGGCGGGCAATGTGAATGCCGGCTGACGCATTCGTGGCGCCGGGCCCACGCGTGACGAAGCAGATCCCGGGGCGGCCGGTTATCTTGCCAACGGCCTCGGCCATGATGGCGGCGGCGCTTTCGTGGCGGCAGACGGTGAGCTTGATGTCGCTACCATGGAAAGCGTCGAGCGCGGCAAGATAGCTTTCGCCGGGCACGCAGAAGGCATGACGCACCCCCTGGATCGATAACTGATCGATCAGGATTTCGCCGCCTGTGCGAGCGTTGTCCTTGCCGCGCATCGAACTACTTCACGATTTTTGCCGGCGGAATCTTCGGCGAGAATGGAGTCGGCGTCATCAGCCAGTTCGACTGCTCGATCACGTTGCCGGCCTTCGCGTTCTCCGACAGGAAATGCTTCCAGTCCGGGTCCTGCATCATTTTCGCGCGCTTTTGTTCGCGGTCGCCGGCGCTCTCATAGATCCAGCCGTGCACCAGCGTATTGAGCTGACCGCTTTCGCTGACCAGGTAATAGTGCGGCTCCCCCATGTAGCGGAGCTGCACCGGATAGGCGAGCTTGCTGTAGAGGTCGAGCTGCGCAGGCACCCTGCCAGGCAGAATGCGATAGGTTCGATGGTCGATGAGCACTATGCTCCTCCCTTGAAAAATGCCGCCTGATGCGGCGGTCAGGCGCGCACTCTTCCGGCAAGGCGCGCGCCGGTCAATAGGTTGGGAGCTGCATGCTGCGAATGTGTGCGCGGCGATTTTGCCGCTCAGGTGGCAGGTTCGACGGAGGCGACTTTGTACGTATGCGTATCGCCGTCCTCACTGCGGATCGAGACGTATTCGCCCAATTGGAAAGCGTGCGCGCCAAAACGATAGCCGCTCTCATCGTCATCGGCCCGGGCAGCGTTGTAATCAAAGATCCAGCGACCGTGCTCCGGACCACCCGGCTTGTGCACCAGGAACCCGAGCTGGTCGTCCTCGCCTTGCCAGAACCGGCGCACGCGGCAATGCTCGCGATTCTTCTTCCAGAGCTCAACGTCGATATGGCTCTTGCCGTCGAGCGGGGCGACGAATTCGTAGCCATGATACAGCGAGCCCTGTGGGAACTCTTTGGAGCGAGCGAGCGTAAGCCTGATGCGTTTGAATGAATGTGGCAGGGTGGTCACGGTTGGTCTCCTTGGTCACTCTATGCTGCCCATCATGCCCCAGCCCGGCAAGGGCATATTGATCTGGATCAGCCCGAATTTATTGACCTTTGTCACTATGACCCCGGCATGAAGGGCGCGGCACGATGACGGCAGAGGCCTCGCAGCAGCCGGTGTTCGATTTTCTGGGCGATCCTGCCAACCATGGCGGCATGCCCGTCAAGCGCATTGATACTCACGCCGCCTCGGTTTTCCTGGCTGGCGACCGGGCGCTCAAGATCAAGCGTGCGGTGCGCTTTCCGTTCCTCGATTTCTCGACGCTCGAAAAGCGCAAAAGGGCGTGCGAATCCGAGATTGCGATCAACCGCGCTTTTGCCCCGGCGATCTATCGTGGCGTCATTGCGATCACGCGCGACGGCGTTGGTCAGCTTGCGATCGGCGGCAAAGGCGAACCGGTCGAGTGGGTGGTCGAGATGCGCCGCTTCGACGAAAACCAGACGCTCGATCATCTGGCCGAGGCTGGCCGCATCGATGACACACTCGCCGATGCGCTCGGGCGCGCTGTAGCGGCGGCACACCGTTTGGCGCCGACGGTCACCGATGCGAATTTCAGCGAGGCACTTGCCAAAATTATTGCGCAGAACGAAGCCGAGCTTGCGGGCGAGCCCGACGTGTTGCCGCTTCACGAGCTGCGCGCCCTTGCCGCCGCGACGCGCGCTGCATTCGAACGCGTGAAACCGCTGCTGATCGCGCGTGAGCGCGCCGGGTTGGTTCGACGCTGTCACGGTGACCTGCATCTGGGCAATATCGTATTGATTGACGGCAAACCGGTGCTGTTCGACGCCATCGAATTCGACGACCGAATCGCCACCGGCGACGTCTTCTACGACCTCGCCTTTCTACTGATGGACCTGATCGAGCGCGTGCTTCATTCAGCCGCGAACATTGTCTTCAATCGTTATTTGACGGAAACACGGCGCATCCATGATCTCGATGCACTTGCTGCACTGCCGCTGTTCATGTCGGTACGCGCGGCCATCCGCGCCAAGGTTACGGCCGCGCGTCGCAAGCAAAGCGGATCGCGCGAAGAGGCGTTAGTGAGTGCACGTGGCTACGCCACACTGGCCCAAAGGCTGCTGGCGCCAGCCAAGCCACAATTGGTCGCCGTTGGAGGACTCTCGGGTACAGGAAAGTCGCTGCTCGCGCGCGAGCTGGCGCCAGACCTTTCGCCATTTTCGGGCGCGGTAATTCTGCGCAGCGATGTCGAACGCAAGGCGCTGTTCGGCGCGGGCGAAACCGAGCGGCTGCCTGAATCGGCCTATGCGCGCGACGCGACAGCCAAGGTTTACGCAACGCTTACTGAAAAAGCACGGCGCGTGACGGCCGCCGGGCATTCGGCGATTGTGGACGCGGTATTCGCTCAACCCGCCGAGCGCACCGAGATCGAAAAGGTTGCGGGGAGCGCCGAATTCCACGGCCTTTTCCTCACTGCCGACCTTGAAACCCGCCTCGCCCGCGTCGGCACGCGGGCGGGCGACGCTTCCGACGCCGATGCAAGTGTTGCGCGCAAGCAAGACGAACTCGACCTCGGACGCATCAAATGGTCCAAGGTCGATGCCTCGGGCACGCCCGACGAAACCCTCATCCGCGCCAAGGCGATGCTCAAGCTTGAATGAAGCAGCTATGCATTGCGCGACCCGCTGTCCCGCCGCCCACACCCTTGGCGTTTCCTGCAAAACCCATGCATAGCTTCATCCGCGATAAGCTCCTGTCAGCCGGTTCCCCGTTATGAATGCCGCAAGATCCCGAACATTCTCCGCGCGCCACCTCGCGGTCGGGCTCGCCGGTTATTGCGCCTTTATCAACCTCTATTCGCCGCAATCGATCCTGCCGCTGCTCTCCCAGGAATTTCACGCCAGCGCGGCCGAAATATCCACCATCATCACCGTCAGCACGCTCGCAGTCGCCCTGACCGCACCGTTTACCGGCACGGTCGCCGACGTACTGGGCAGAAAGCGCGTGATCGTGGCTGCGATGTTCGTGCTGGTCGTGCCGACATTGATGGTTGGGTTGGCGACCAGCCTCTCACAGCTTGTCTTCTGGCGCGCGGTACAGGGATTGGTGCTACCGCCAATATTCGCGGTCACCGTTGCCTATATCGGCGATGAGTGGTCGCCCAAGGAAGCGACCACCGCAGCCGGTATCTATTCATCGGGCTCGAGCCTCGGCGGATTCAGCGGACGCCTGGTAACCGGGTTCCTCGCCGATCTGGTCGGCTGGCGCGCAGGCTTCGCCGCACTCGCTGCGATCGCCTTCGCCGGCGCGATCGCGGTCGCATTCCTGCTACCGCATGAACGCCGCTTCGTGCGCTCGCAAGGATTGGTCGCATCGGGCCGGCAGATGCTGGCGCATTTCCGCAACGGCCAATTGCTCGCGACTTTCGCGGTCGGGTTCGGCGTGTTGTTCAATTTTATCTGCACCTTCACCTTCGTGAGCTTTCATCTCGCTGCTGCACCGTACAATCTCTCGGCCAGCTGGCTCGGCGCGATTTTCATCGTCTATCTCGTTGGTTCGGTGCTCACGCCCTGGACTGGCTGGGCGGTCGGACGGTTCGGGCGCCGGCACTTCGTGGTGGGGGTGATCGCCCTGTGGCTTGCCGGCATCGCGTTGACACTCGCGCCCTCGCTGCCGCTGATCATTGTGGGCCTCGCGCTCGGCGCCGGCTGCGGGCTGATCTGCCAGGCGGTATCAACCGGCTACGTGACGATCACCGCAAAGGCCGGCCGCTCCTCGGCGGTCGGACTTTATGTCACGTCCTTCTATACAGGCGGCAGCTTCGGCGCGGCGGCCGGCGGCGTCGCCTGGACGCTGGGTGGTTGGTCCGCCTGCGTTGCGCTGGTGGCGGCGATGCTCGTCATTATGGCGACCATCGTCGTGCTCGCCTGGTCGGGCACTACACGCCAGGAAACGTCGAGCCCGATCGAGCCGGCGTGAACTAGCAGCGTTCTTCTGCCCAAGCCGGTTTACGCGCGACCAGCAGCGGACCGTAGACCAGCAAGAACAGAGTGAAGCCAGCAATCCAGGTGAAACCGGCGAATTCCAGCAATTCGAACGAGCCCCCGAACGCTGCAATGATCCGCGCCAAAGCTGAGACCAGAACGGCCACATAGATGGCCTGGGTTGCGCGGCCCGCTCGCAGGGGCTGGCCAGTATGGCCGAGGCTCGCCCTCGTCATCACAGCAAGCGTCATCAGGCCTATGGCACCAGCTGTCCAGGCGTGGACACCGGCGCTCGCTGGCACCTCGATAATCATCGTCGACAGGCCAATCAATAAAAAGCCGAGAGGAATGAAGGCGTAGCCGACATGCAGTACCAGCACGAGTCGGTCGGCGAATGCGCGGTCGCCAGCCCAGCGGGCAAGCCGTACGGATTGCATAACACCGGCGATCACAAGCAGCGCGCCGGTGACCGTATTCGCCGGAGCGGCGACCCAGCCGAGCAGCGCGCATGCGCTCGCTGCGAGTGTAGCCATGTCAAACCGTGAGAACGGCACTGGCAGCCGCCCCGGATTGTTGCGCGTGAGCCAGTTGTTGGTGAAGCTTGGCACAATGCGGCCGCCGATTAGAGAGATCAGCAGCATGACGGCCGCGATGGCGATCCGCGTGCCATAGTCGGCCGAGCCGGTGAGCAACACCTCGACGTGGAAGACAACGTTGCCGAGGATGAGAACGCCCAGAACGATCAGAACACGCAGGTTGCGCCAGTTCTTGCCGGCGACAATCTCACGGGCCGCGACAGCGGCGAGAATGACGAGAAAACTGACATCGATGACAGCCGCTGCGAACCCGCCGATCTTCGCTGACAGCAAAATAGCGGCGCGGCCGGCAAGCCAAAGTGTGGCGAGGGCAGCGAGCGACCAGCCGCTCACCGGTAACCGGCCGGTCCAGTTGGGAATAGCAGTCAGGAGGAACCCGGCGACGCTCGCGGCGACATACCCGTAAAGCATCTCGTGGACGTGCCAATCGAGCGCGCTGAAATGGGTCGGTATCGTAAGCGCGCCCATATACTGCGGCAGCCAAAGCAGGATGCCGAATGCCGCCCATAAGCCGGCGGCGAGGAAGAACGGGCGGAAGCCATAGGCGAATAGCGCTGGACCGGCATAATCACGGCGGCGTTGCAGAGCTGCTGGCATCGACATGGTGCGCTCTTTGCTCCCGCCAACGGCGTAGCACATTGATTTGAATCATAGTTTCGGCGCGACACATCGCCACGCAATTCAGCGCACGGAGCTCTCGTGCCAAAGCGGTACGTAGCCTCGCTCGAGCACGGAAACAATCGACGGCGGCGTGAGTAGGTCGACGTGGATACCGCGGCCATGCGGTATCGCCCGCAGATATCCCGTGGGCGTCCACCGTAGTAAGCCTCTGCCCCGCACTGCGAAGGCTGCTCCATCGAGCGCAATCATCGCGCCATCGGGCAGCCTGTCGAGCTTGCGCCGGTGCATTCGCTTGGCCTTGCCGATCAGCCGCTCGGCGTGAAGCGCCGCATCCATCGTCGCTGCCGATGCGCGCTTTTTCTGACCCGAGAATAACGTTGCAAAGTTATCGGCATCCTTTCGGCGACATTCGAAACAGGGCCGGTGTCCAGCGGCAAGAGCGGTCACCTCATCGAGGAAGAACAATTCAGTGTAGCCGTCGTTCCAAACGGTGCGATGACGATTGTTGAACTCGAGCTTGCAGCAGATCCACCGCTTCGAGGCCCAGCGCCGCGTGCCAAGCATTTGCTTGTCATCATGGACACGTCCGCCACGATTGCCCATCAACGTCCCACGTGCGGACGCTGCGAACAATTTGCCGAAGGGATCGACGCGGTTTTGAAGAGGCATTGCGTCTTGTAACGCATCAGACGCGAGGCCGGCCACATGCTGGGATACGCGCTCGCAAGAGCACTCCGCAGCATGCGGCCAGTCAGGGGCGCCGTTAAGGCGCCGGATACCGAGCCTGATTGACGGCCCGGACGCGGACAGTCGCTGCCGCCCTCACATCGCCAACAATCGCGCAATGGCGCAATGTTTCAGCGGCCGCGAGGCCGAACAGCAGCTTCGACACCAGGCTTACGGACAAAGGCAACAGATGCACAAAGGCTGGGCTGATGACTGGCAGAATCACAAAGAAGTTGATCGCCCAAACCGAAGTCAGCAACGCAAACGCAACAATATAGAGGCTGCTGACGCGCCGTGTTTGCATCAGCTGCCACAGACCGGTGAGTGCGACGCCCAGCATGACCGCAAGCGTCATGTGCACAACAATACCGGTGGTGACGGGCGCCGTTGGCAGCAG
This sequence comes from uncultured Pseudomonadota bacterium, assembly GCA_963762485.1. Taxonomy (GTDB): domain Bacteria; phylum Pseudomonadota; class Alphaproteobacteria; order Rhizobiales; family Xanthobacteraceae; genus Pseudolabrys. Next base: position 919,325 of record CAVXLE010000017.1, read on the forward strand.
GGCAGTCACACCGGCCGCCGTGGTTACCCCACGCGCCAGGATCGCTGCGTTTCCGCCGGTTAAGACCGCGTACAGGGAAACCCAAGCAATCTCGGCTAACCCGCCGGCTGCTCCAGCCAAGATACCAATTCTGATTATATCGCCGATGCGCAAACGGCCCGTCGTCATTGGTTTGCTCCCTCAAATGCAGCCCTGTGCATCAGTAAGTATAGAGAGACAGCCGCGCCGCATTGACGGAAATCAATAAAAAATCGCGGGTAAGCGGGGTTCGGCTGCAAATGAAAACGCCCGCCAGGAGGGGCGGGCGTCCATGCAAATGAAGAAAGCGATCAGGCTTGTGGCTGCGGGGCGACTTCCCCGGTGGGCGCGTCGGGACGCGGGCGCGGTTTACCGGCCGGCGGTACCGCCGAAGAGCGCGGCGCGGTCGGCTCGATGACCAATTCACGAACCGGACGTTTGCCCGCGAGCAAATCGATAATCTCATCGCCGCTCAGCGTCTCGAACTCGAGCAGACCGCGCGCCAGCGTTTCGAGATCGGCGCGCTTGTCGGTGAGAATCTGCGTTGCCTCGGCATAGCCGGCCTCGACCAGCTTGCGTACCTCGGCATCGATCGTCTGCGCGGTCGATTCCGAAATGTTCTGCTGGCGCGACACCTGATAGCCGAGGAACACTTCGTCCTGGTTCTCGCCATAGGCCACGGTGCCGAGCTTGTCGGACAGGCCCCACCGCGTGACCATCAGGCGCGCAAGCTTGGTCGCCTGCTCGATGTCAGAGGCAGCGCCGGAGGTGACCTTTTCTCGGCCGAACACCATTTCCTCGGCAACGCGCCCGCCCATCATTATGGCCAGACGCGATGTCATCTGCTCACGGCTCATCGACAGTTTGTCGCGTTCCGGCAATTGCATGACCATCCCGAGCGCGCGGCCGCGCGGAATGATGGTGGCCTTGTGCACCGGATCGGTGGCCTTGACGTTGAGCGCAACGAGAGCATGGCCGCCTTCGTGATAGGCGGTGAGGAGCTTCTCCTCCTCCGTCATCACCAGCGACTTGCGCTCGGCGCCCATCATCACCTTGTCCTTGGCATCCTCGAATTCTGCCTGCGTCACCATGCGCTTGTTGCGGCGCGCCGCCATTAGCGCCGCTTCGTTCACGAGATTCATGAGGTCGGCACCGGAGAAGCCGGGTGTTCCACGCGCGATTGTCTTCAGGTTCACGTCGGGCGCCAAAGGCACCTTGCGCACGTGCACCTTGAGAATGTTCTCGCGGCCGACCACGTCCGGGTTCGGGACCACCACCTGGCGATCGAAACGGCCGGGCCGCAGCAGCGCAGGATCAAGCACGTCGGGCCGGTTGGTGGCCGCGATGAGAATAATGCCTTCGTTGGCTTCGAAGCCATCCATCTCGACCAGCAATTGATTGAGCGTCTGTTCACGCTCGTCATTGCCGCCGCCGAGGCCGGCGCCGCGATGACGGCCGACGGCATCGATTTCGTCAATGAATATGATGCAGGGCGCGTTCTTCTTCGCCTGTTCGAACATGTCGCGCACGCGGCTGGCGCCAACGCCGACGAACATTTCGACGAAGTCCGAGCCCGAGATCGTGAAGAACGGAACGTTGGCTTCGCCGGCGACTGCGCGCGCGATCAACGTCTTGCCGGTCCCTGGAGGCCCGACCAGCAACACACCGCGCGGAATGCGTCCGCCCAGGCGCTGGAATTTTCCGGGATCGCGCAGGAATTCGACGATCTCCTGCAGGTCCTGCTTGGCCTCGTCGACGCCTGCGACGTCTTCGAATGTCACGCGGCCATGGGCTTCAGCCAAGAGCTTCGCGCGCGACTTGCCGAAGCCGAGCGCCTTGCCGCCGGCGCCTTGCATCTGCCGCGACAGGAAGATCCACACGCCGATCAGCGCGATGAAGGGCAGCCAAGACACCAGCAGCGAGACGAACCACGGGACATTGTCCGATGGTGGCCGCGCGGTGATCGAAACGCCCTTTGAATAGAGCTTCTGCACCAGGCCCGGATCGTTCGGCGCATAGGTCTGGAAACTGGTGCCGTTGGCGAAGGTGCCGTGGATGTCGGGACCCTGGATCACGACATCACGGACGCGGCCCTGATCGACCTCGGACAAGAGCTGCGAGAAGGAGATGTCTTGCGCAGTCGTACGCTGCCCAGGATTCTGGAATAGCGTGAACAGCGCCAACAAGAGCAGGACGATGATCACCCAAAGGGCGAAATTCCGAAGATTAGCGTTCATCAGGCGTCCTGACCCCGCCGCGCGCAAGCCCCGCGGCCGTGTGTTTTATGCATCCGGTTCGTGGCGACTTCACGTCGGACCTGCTTACCAATGTAGGCAGCACCGGCCCCCATGAAAAGGCCTCGAATCTTAATATTCTAGCGTGTTTTCGAATGGCCTGCTCGCCCAGGTCTGCGCTTGGTTAAGAGGTTGCGACGGCGCGGGGGCGCCCGTTCCACGATAACTTGGCGTTCTGCAAGCGTCACAACCGCACCGGCCAAGGTGCGGCGAATGCGCCGGTCGGCGGTATTTTGGGCAGCATCGAGCGCGGACTTGAGCGCCTCGAGCTTGCCGAGCTCGACCGGCCCTTCATTACCGGCCTTCGCAATCAGGCGGCCGAGCAGCCGTAGTGCGATTTCAGCCGGCAAATCGGCAAACCGGCGGGCCTCGACCGCGACCGAGCCAGAATTTGACAACGCCACCGCCATGACAATCGCGCCGTCGACCGCGGCCTCTATCGCGGCCTCCGCTCGCCTGAGGCGGTATGCAAGCTGTGCCAATCGGCTTGCATCGAGCCCTTCATCCGCAAGCGCGGTCATCAGCCTGCGCAGCCGGGCGCGGGTAAAGCGCGGATCGCGGTTGGAGGGGTCGTCAGCGTAGGCAATATTCTCGGCAAGCAAGGTCGCAACGAGCCGCGCCTTGGGGATATCGAGAAGCGGACGCACCAATGTGATCGCATTCTCGCCGCCACCAGGCAATGCCGACAATCGCGTCATCGCTCCCAGACCGGTAAGCCCACTGCCGCGGCTCATGCGGATCAGCACAGTCTCGGCCTGATCGTCGAGTGTATGCGCAGTCAGGATGTGCGCCGCGCCCGCTTTGCGGGCGGCATTACCCAGCAGACGGTAGCGGGCGAGGCGTGCCGCACTTTGCAAGCCGGTCGACGGCTTGCGGCCGGTCCAACGAAGTGTGCGGTGTGCGATCTTGAGCTTGCGCGCGAGCCGAGCGACAGCCGCAGCCTCACTTTTGGATTCTTTACGCAGACCGTGATCGATGGTGACCGCAATCAATTTAGGCTTTGCCTCGAGCCCTTCGCGCCATCGCGCCGCCAGCACCATAAGCGCGGTCGAATCCGGCCCGCCGGATACCGCAAGGATAAGCACAGGGCATGCTTGCAGACCGGAGAAAAGCCCTTTGGCTTCCGATTCCGAAATCGCCGTCGATTCGTGCGTGGGCATGATCGCTACCGAAAACCGATTTCCTACCCTCGAATGAGGTCCGAGGGCATGCTTTTCGGATCACACCTTAGCAGTGGGCGCGTTTTTGTTCCTGCGCCACGCCGCGTTTCACGCCAGCGGAGGCGCGCGGATATTTGCGGCCAACTTCAGCAAGCGTAGCGCAGGCGGCTTCCTTCTGGTCCATCGCGGCAAGCGATTGGCCAAGACGCAGCAGCGCGTCGGGCGCTTTGGCGGCGCGTTCGAACTTGGTCGAGACGTTCAAGAATGATTCCGCGGCGTCTCGATACCGCTGCTGCTGGAAGAGGCTTTCGCCCAGCCAATATTGCGCGTCCGGCATCAGGCGCTCGTTCGGATATTTTTTGAGAAAATCCCGAAAGGCCTGCTCGGCGAGCGAATAATCCTTATGCAGTACGTAACCGTACGCCATGTCGTATTCGTCCTGCGGCGTGGCCGAAGGCGGTAGCGTCGCAAGCTGTGGACCGGCGGGCGCAGCGTTGCGGGGCTGCGGCGGAGGCAGTGATGCCGCAGACTGCGCGGTCGGCACTGCCACCGGACCTGCGGATGCAACCGCGGCTGGCGGCGCAGGCATCTGCGCTGGCGCGACGGTTTGCGGTGGCGCGGAGTCGTTTCCTGCAATTGTCGATAGATCCAGCGGTGCGCCAGCAGCGCGTCCGCCTGGAGCGCCGACCGGCGATCCACTGTCTTGCACCTGTTCCGGCGCAGCGATCACCGCCTGGTTCCCAAGCGTGCGTGGCGCACCCGGTGCATTCGGATGCTGCGCGGGATCGAACACGTCGGAACGGCGGCCGGGATTTGTCCCTGGAGGCGGCGGGCTGGCGGGCGCATTGCCTGGAGCCATTGGTGCGGCCTGTCCAGGCGACGTAGCCCCACCCTTCACGCCCATTTGCTGAAAGCGATACTCGGTGTCGTCCTGCATTCGCTTGAGCTGCATTTCAAGCTGCTGGTTCCGATACTGGAGCTGCTCGATGGTGCCGGTGAGCTGGCGCATCGCATTTTCCATGCGATCGAGCCGGACGGAAAGATCGCCGGGGTCGGTCTGCGCCACCCTACCCTGCGGCTGCGCTTGCGGAGCCGCCCGCGATTGAGGCGCCGGCTCGCCACGGCTGAACAGGTTGTCGAGAAAATTGCCGGACGAACGCCCGTCCTGTGCCAGCGCAGGGCCGGTCAGAAACAGCAGCGCAGCGAACGCCGCGAAAGGAAACGTAGATGGCAAACGCGTCATGTCACATGAGTTCCGGCGGCGGCCCCTTTGGCCGGATAGGCGTAGCATAAGGCGGCCTGCGTCGAAATTGTGACTGCGGTCTTACGTTTTGCAACGCCCGCATCACTCAGGACAGCCACACCAAAGCAAGAAGAGTGTGATGGCCGGGCTACGCCCGGACATCAATCTTCTTGCTCAGTAACTGGCCTTTTACGAACTGACGCCGAGCACCGTGACCGCGCGGCGGTTCTGCGACCAACATGAGATGTCATTGCAGACCGCGACCGGTCGCTCCTTGCCATAGGAGATCGTGCGCATGCGTTGCGCCTGGATGCCACGCGAGATCAGATAATCGCGCACAGCCTGCGCGCGCCGGGCGCCAAGCGCGATGTTGTACTCACGCGTGCCGCGCTCATCGGCATGACCCTCTACGGTGAACTGGCCATACTGGCTATAAGTCGTGAGCCACTGCGCTTGCTTGTCGAGCGTTGCACGCGATTGCGGCGTGAGTTCGGACGAGTCCGTTTCAAAGAACACGCGATCGCCGACATTGACGACGAAGTCCTGCTGGCTGCCGGGTGTCGCCTGGCCTGCCGCGTTCGCCTGCGCGTCGTCGCCTGGCTTGTTGGCACAGGCTGAAATCGCCAGAGCCGTGGCCAAGACAGCCGCCAGCCGGGCGCCGTGCATTATCTTCTTCATATCGATCATTCCGGTGCCTCCATTCACGCGTACCGACCGGAGCATGCGTGTGGGTCTAGCAGGCCGTTCGTTAAGCGAACGTTCCATCAACCTTGATGGAACCTTGCGCAGGCCTATTAAAATTGTCGGAGTCCCTTAAACCGTTTCTGATGGTTAAGACAGAGTGAAAATAAGGCCGGTTTGCGACAATCAGGATAATAGCGGTGACCAAGCCGGGTCGGAGGCGAAACTGGGGGTTGGAACCTTTAGTTCGTTGCGCCCGGTGATGTCGATCGTGAACAGCGACGGACCTTGCCCGACATCGCGGAAGAACATTAGCACTCGCCCGTTCGGCGCGAAGGTCGGCCCCTCGTTGTGGAAACCCTCGGTCAGCACGCGTTCCCCCGAACCATCGGGCTTGAGGATGCCGATGGAAAAATTCCCGCGCGCCTGGCCCGTGAAGGCGATGTAGTCACCGCGCGGTGACCAGACGGGCGTCGAATGATGCCCCTCCCCGAAACTGATTCGCTGCGCTGCGCCTCCGCCCGCCGGCATGACGTAAATCTGCTGGGTGCCTCCGCGGTCGCTCTCGAAACACACGCGGGTACCGTCGGGCGAATAGCACGGCGCAGTGTCGATCGCCGGCGTGTCGGTGAGACGCGTGGTCTGTTTTGAACGCAGATCCATCACGAACAGGTTGGCGTTGCCGCCCTGTTGCAGGCTCATGATGACGCGCTGGCCGTCGGGTGAAAATCTCGGCGCGAAAGTCATGCCGGGGAAATTTCCGACGATTTCGCGCTGGCCGGTCTCAATGTTGAGCAGATAAACGCGCGGATCACCCTGCCCGTAGGACATATACGTGATCTCTTGTGTTGACGGATTGAAGCGCGGTGTCAGTACCAGATCATCGCCGCGAGTCAGGTAGCGCACTCCCGCGCCATCCTGATCCATGATCGCCAGGCGCTTCACGCGCCGATCCTTCGGCCCGGTCTCATCCACGAACACGATGCGGCTATCGAAATAGCCCTTCTCACCCGTGAGGCGCTCATAGATCGCATCGGAGATAATGTGGGCGATACGCCGCCAGTTATCGGGCGTCGTAAAGTACTGTTTGCCATCGAGTTGCTGGCCGGCGAATACATCCCACAATCGGAACTCGGCCTTCAGCCGCCCATCACCCTGGCGGGTGATGCGGCCGGTGACCAGGGCTTGCGCATTGATCGTCCGCCAATCCGGAAAACGCGGGACGTTGTCGCTGTTGGTAATTTTCTCGATGAATGCGGCCGGATTGATCGGCGCGAACAAACCGCTGCGCTGGAGGTTGTTGCTGATGACTGCCGTGACGTTGCGTCCCGTATCGCCCTCGGTCGGTGCCCCGGACAGGAAGTCGGGCAGCGCAATCGGCATCGGCTGCACATTGCCTTGGTTGATGTCGATGTTGAGGACCGCGTTGGCCGGACGTGGACCGAGCGCAGCGAGCGCGCCAGCTCCGATCAACAAACGGCGACGACTTAACCTGGAATTGGCAATTTCAGTCACGGGATTGGACTACCTTGCGGGAAGATCGTGAAACATCTGCTTGGTATCGAAGGTAAAGTCTATTTCTTTCCATTGGTCGTAGTGCTCGGGGCGCAGCATTGTGTAGGGCTGGCCGACAAACACCGCCCGAACAGCACTGTCGCGCATCGCGTTGAATTGGACGCCGCTTCCGCTGGTGAGGACCATAGGCCCGGTCGCTAGCGTTCCATCACGCTTAAACCTGATCCTGATTGTGACCTGGCTTTGATCGGCATCCTGCATGCCGACCGGCGGATTCCACAGAGCCATCAGTCGAGCGCGCAGCGCATCGATCTCCGACTGCGACAGCTTGGCGGCCATACCTGAGGCAGTCCCGAGCGAGGGCGTGGTATTGGTCTCGATCCCTGTGGCCGCATTGCGCTGCGACTCCCGCTTGTCGAGCAAGGCCGCGATCTTGTCGGCGTCGAATTTCGGCGGCTGCTTTTGCGGCGGTTTCTTCGGCGGCAACGGCTGCGGCTCAACCTTGGTCTGCTGCTGCGGCTCGGGTTGCTGCTTGAGTTTTTCAGCGATCGGATCGGGCTTGGGCGGCTGCGGTTCGGGCGGCGGCGCGATTTCCTTGGCGGCCTGGATTTCCTTCTTCTCGGTGACTTTGGGTTTGGAATCCTCGACCGGCTTCGGAGGCGGCTCCTCAGCTTTTTTCTCCACCAGTGGCTTGGGCTTCTCGACCTTCGGAGCGTCTTTCACGCCTTTTGTTATTTCCGAGAAGTCTTTCTCGCTGACCAGGTCGACCGGCAGCGACTCCGCGGGAGTAACGTCAAATGTCTTCCCGGAAAATGACAGCGTCGCCCACAGCAGCACCGCCGCGTGCAGGCCTGCCGAAATCGCTGTCGCCTTTCTTATCACTGCGCTTTCGCGCCCTGTTCGAATTCGGTGACCAAGGCTACACGATGGAAGCCGGCCGATGACAGCCGTCCCATCACCCTCATCATGGTCCCGTAATCCACCTTCTTGTCGCCCCGCACATAAACGCGAGCCTCGGTGCCGCCCCGGGCCTCGGCGACTGCCTGCATCTTGGGGATCAAATCGTCGACTGCAATTTCACTATTTTGCAAGAAAATCTGGCCCTTGTCGTTGACCGAAATCGTAAGGGGTTCCTTGTCCTGCTCGAGGCTTTTCGCCTGGCTCTGCGGCAGGTCGATCGGCACGCCGACGGTAAGCAATGGCGCGGACACCATGAAAATGATCAACAACACCAACATCACGTCGACCATCGGCGTGACGTTGATCTCGCTCATCACCCGCTGGCGATGATGCTTGCGTCTACCGATGACCGGTGTGCCGGCATTGGCGGCCATTAGTGCACCTTTTGCTGGCGCATAATCTTATCCGAAAACCGGTACCCACTTTTCGCGATCATGCACTACCCACGCTCGTCGATCTGCCGCGAGAGGATCGCAGCGAACTCGTCGGCAAAGCCCTCCAGGCGCTGCGCCTGCTTGTTAACCTCGGCCGCGAACTTGTTATAGAAAATGGTCGCCGGTATGGCGGCGACAAGGCCGATTGCGGTCGCAAACAGCGCCTCGGCGATGCCGGGCGCGACCACCGCCAGCGAGGTATTTTTGGACGCGGCAATCGACTGAAAGCTTGTCATGATGCCCCAGACCGTGCCGAACAGCCCTACGAAAGGCCCGGCCGAGCCGACAGTGGCAAGCACGAGCAGACGCCTTTCAAGGCGCTCGACCTCCCGCGCAATCGTCACTTCCATCACTTTCTCGATGCGCATCTGCAGTCCGCCGAACGATCGCGCGCTGCCTTCGAAACTGCGTTTCCATTCGCGCATTGCAGCGACGAACAATGCAGCCATGGAGTGGACCGGGCGCGACGACAGTGACCGGTAGAGTTCGTCCAGCGACTGGCCGGACCAGAACGCCTGCTCGAACCGGTCCATGGCGCGGCGCGTCCGGGTGTAAAGCACGGTTTTGTCGATAGCGATCGCCCAAACCCAAACCGAACAGACCAGAAGGCCGACCATGACTGTCTTGACGACCCAGTGGGCGTTCCAGAACAGCGTGAACAGCGACAGATCGGATGAGGTCAGCGGGAGCACCGACTGTGCCACGTCGGCAGGATTTATGGGCACGCCCTTTCCGCTTGATCCGGTCCTCTCGGTCGAACCGGCGCGGCGCAATTTCCGAAATCAACAAGCGCGCGCGATGATGCCGCCCACGCGCTCAGTCGCAGACCGTACGTCTCGCGAAATTCGTATGTCCCATCCACCGGCGACATACGAAATCCCCGCGAAACTTGGCCAAACTTGGGCGCGAAAGCGGGCTTTTCAGCTCTAAACAGCGCTGATTATGGTTAAGGAGTCGTTACTTTTCGCGGGAACACGCGTTCGCCCGAAACGCGAAGGCCGCCCTTTCGGGCGGCCGCAGTTGTATCGACGATCCGTTCAGCCCTGCGGCTGTTCGGCGTCCGGCGAAGGCCGGTTGCGGCGCTCGGCCATGAATTGATCGAACTCGGTCTTGTCTTTGGCAAAGCGCAGGCGGTCCAGGAAAGAGCGGAATTCCCGCTGTTCTTCTTCCAGCCGGCGCAGGGTTTCCATCCGGTATTCATCGAAAGCCCGGTTGCCGCTGGTGGGCGCGTTGTTCCAGGGCCCGCCGCTCATCTTGGTGCGCATCCAATCCATCTTGCGCTCCATCTTGTCTTGCCAGCGGCTGTGGCCGCCATATCCGCAGCATCCCATTCTTCCGCTCCCGATAGTGAAAGCGAGGACGCAAAGGCCAAGTGGCCACCAAGCCATGAACCCAAGGATGATCAGAGCGATCCAGGCGGGTTTGCCGAATTCGTCGAGCTTTGCGGTGATTGGCATTGTCGACCTCGCGTGAATGTAAATAACATTTACATAGCTAGGCCCGTCCAAGGGCTCTGTCAAGCGGCGCGGACATTAAATTGGGGATCGCTGCCTGCCACGCCAGCCCTGCGGGCAAAATACGCGCTTCCTAACTCCGCGCCGGCGACGCGGTGAGCCCGAGCCCGCGCAGGTAGATCAGGACGGCGGCTTCCAGCAGTTCTTCGGGCGGCATTGGCAGCGCGCGTCGCGCCGCGTCACCGCGGCCGAACAGCGAGGCGATGCCGTGCGTCATCGACCAGATATGCAGCGCCACCATCAGCGCAGGTGGTCGCCCTTGCTGCGGCATCAAAGCAACGAGTTTCTCGGCCGCCGCGCGCAAAACGGCGAAAGCATTCTCGCTCGCCTCGCGCAGCAGCGGATCGGTGTCGAGCGGGACGCCCGCTTCGAACATCGCGGAATAATAGGCCGGTTCGCTCTTGGCAAACGCGAGATAGGTCTTGCCGAGCCGATCGAATGCAGCCATGACGTCGGGCTTGCCTTCATCCCAGGTTTTCGCCAGCGCGGCGGCAAAAAGTTCGAAGCCGCGGCGCGCGACGTCGGCCAGCAGCGCCTCGCGGTCACGGAAGTGCCGATACGGCGCCGCCGGGCTTACGCCCGCCCAACGCGCGGCATCCGCAAAAGTGAATCCCGCCGGGCCCTTCTCGGCAATCAGTTCGAGCGCGGCACGCACCAGGGCCTCTTTCAGATTGCCGTGGTGGTAGCCGCGGGCCTCATGGCCTCGCTTGCCCCATCTCATGTGAATCGCTTTTACATTAAGGCGGGAGCCGCGTCGATGCTGCGCGACTACGAGCGTTGCCTGCGCGGAGCAACCAGCGGCAAACGCTCGAACAGCGTAGGACCGTTCGGCTGCGCGCCTTCGATCGTGAGCAGGCGCAGCTTGGTCACAACGCCGCCAGGCGCCGAAAAACCGCCAGTCTTACCGCTGGCGGCCAGCACGCGATGGCACGGCATGATGATGGGGCAAGGATTTTGCCCAAGCGCTGCTCCGACCTCGCGCGCGAGTGTGCGGTCGCCGAGCCGTTCCGCGATCGCTCCGTAAGTCAATGTCTGCCCTGGCGGAATTGTACGCGCGATGGCGTAAACGCGGACGTTAAACTCAGGCACGCCCTCATTGTCGATGATCACGTCACGCAAGTCGCGAGGCTCGCCGTTCAGCAGAGCGACGATGCCGTCGATTGCGTGCTGAACCTCCGCGGAAGGCTGTCCCTCTTGCACCCCTGCAAAACGGCGCAACACACGCGCCCGGGTTGCGCGTTCATTCGCCTCGGGAAATTGCACGCCGGCAATGCCGCGCACGCTCCAGACGATTGCGCAGGTGCCGATGGTTGTCGCGAACATTGCAAAATTATGTTCTGGCATAACGCAGCCACATTAACACGAGCTCCTAGGCCGCACCGCCCGATTCCTGATCCGCCTTCATAGCGACACGCAGCGGCTTCGGGATCGGCTTGGCGCGGCCGCCAGAGACGAAGGCGACCTGCACGTGCGCTTCCACCAGCAATTCCTCGCCGCGCATGACTTTCTGATTGAGCGTAACGGAGGCGCCTTTGACTTCTTCCGGAGCGGTGACGATCGAGAGCACGTCATCCATGCGTGCGGGCTTCTTGAAATCGATGCTCATGTGGCGGACCACGAAGGCGAAACCCGGCGCCTCCTTCTCCGCCTGCTCGAACAGCGCGCGATGGTCGGCGCCGATCAGCCGCAGATAGTTGGTACGCCCGCGCTCCATGAAGCGCAGGTAACTCGCGTGATAGACGATGCCGGAGAAATCCGTGTCTTCGTAATACACGCGCACGGCCTGATAGTGCCGGCCGTCGCGGATTTCGCCGTCGAGCACGTTGGACGTCACCGCGCTACTCCCGCTCGTCCTGTCCGAACAACCCGAACTGTGCTGGGTCGCGCGCAGGCTCGGGCAAGCCGAGATGCTGGAAGGCAAGCGTAGTGAGCAGACGTCCGCGCGGCGTGCGTTGCAGGAAGCCCTTCTGGATCAGGAATGGCTCGATGATGTCCTCGATGGCGTCACGCGGCTCCGACAGGGCAGCCGCCATCGTGTCGACGCCAACCGGCCCGCCGCCGTAGTTTTCCGCGATTGTCTTGAGATAGCGCCGGTCCATGGCGTCGAGACCTGCGGCATCGACTTCGAGTGCCGAGAGCGCGCGGTCCGCGGCCTTGCGGTCGATCGTCTTTGCCCCGTCGACGTGGGCGAAATCGCGTACGCGGCGCAGCAACCGCCCAGCGATGCGTGGGGTACCGCGTGCACGGCGCGCGATTTCATTCGCACCGTCGGGTGCAATACCGATTCCGAGCACGCGGGCGCCGCGATTGACGATCTCCTCCAGTTCCTTCTCGGAATAGAAATTCAGCCGCACTGGAATGCCGAAGCGGTCGCGCAGCGGATTGGTCAGCAACCCTGCGCGCGTTGTGGCGCCGACCAACGTGAAGGGTGAAAGATCGATCTTCACCGACCGCGCTGCCGGCCCTTCACCGATAATCAGGTCGAGCTGAAAATCCTCCATCGCCGGATAGAGGATTTCCTCAACCGCTGGATTAAGCCGGTGAATCTCATCGATGAACAAGACGTCGCGCGGCTCAAGATTGGTGAGCAGCGCGGCAAGGTCGCCTGCCTTCGCAATCACCGGTCCAGACGTAGCGCGAAAGTTGACGCCCAATTCGCGCGCGACGATCTGCGCCAGCGTGGTCTTGCCCAAACCGGGCGGACCGACGAAGAGCACATGGTCGAGCGCTTCCCTGCGCGCGCCCGCTGCCTCGATGAACACGCTCAGGTTCGCGCGCGCTTGCTCCTGACCGATGAATTCGGATAGTCGCTGCGGGCGCAAGGAAGCATCGACATCATCGTCGCGCTTGTCAGCGGCTACCAAGCGGCGGGGGCTGTTCATTTTGCCAGCTCCTTCAAGCCCTGCCGGATGAGCGTCGCCGTATCGGCGCCCTCGCCGGCATTGCGCGCGGCGGCGGCAATGGCGGCGGCGGCCTGCGGATGCCCATAACCAAGATTAATCAGCGCCGAGACGGCGTCAGCGACCGGCCTTGGCGCCCGTTTCTCATCAAGCGCACCGGCGAGATGCACGACCGCCGGGTCGATATTCGCAAAGGCCGGCGCCTTGTCCTTCAACTCGGTAACGATGCGCTCTGCCACTTTCTGACCGACACCGGGCGAGCGCGCCACCGTCGCCTTGTCGCGCATGGCAATGGCGGAAGCGAGTTCGGACGGCTTCAGCGTACCAAGCACAGACATTGCGACCTTCGCACCGACGCCCTGCACGGTTTGCAGCAACCGGAACCATTCACGCTCGATGTCGCTCGCAAAACCGAACAGCTTGAGCTGGTCTTCACGCACGTAGGTCTCGATCGACAACGTTGCAGCCTCGCCCCTCGAGGGAAGCGCCTGTAGCGTGCGCGCCGAACAGTGTACCTGGTACCCGACACCGTTGACGTCGAGGATGATAAAATCCTCCCCATAACTGTCGACGATGCCCTTGAGCTTTCCGATCATGACACCGCCACTCTCAGTACCGCGCTCGTGCGGTGATGCGCATGACATATTGCGATGGCCAGCGCGTCGGCGGCGTCTTCGCTCGGCGGATCGGCTTTCGGTAGCAGCACCCCGATCATCATGCGGATTTGCGCTTTCTCGCCGTGGCCGGCACCGACAACCGTCTTCTTCACGACATTCGGTGCGTATTCGGCGACCGCCAGGCCCGCTTTGGCCGGCACCAGCATGGCAATGCCGCGCGCCTGGCCGAGCTTGAGCGTGGCCGCCGCGTTTGTGTTGACGAACGTTGCCTCCACCGCTGCCTCATGCGGCTGGTATCGCTCGATCACGGCGATCAATCCATCGTGGATCGCCAGCAGCCGCGCGCTCAGCTCATCCCGCTCGCGCGTTTCCACTGAGCCACAGGCGACATGGATCAGGCGGTTGCCGTCAGAACTCAATCAGGCCCCAGCCGGTGCGGCGGAGCCCCGGATCGATGCCGAGAATGCGAATCAGGTGACCCATCTCGGGTCCGTTGATAGCCCCGCGCCCAGTCCGCGCCTAGGACCCACCGCCGCGCAATGCCCAACGTGGGCGTGGTGGGAACCGCCCGCAACTTTGGCGGACTCGGAATAGCCGGCCTACTTGCTCTAGGATAGTCGTCGCCATGCCGGGTTCTTCTCCCTCTACTCGCCGCGCCAAGCGACGGGCCGTCATTATTGGCGGCTCGATGTCGGGCCTGTTCTCGGCCGCATTTCTGCGCCAGATCGGCTGGGACGTGGACGTGTACGAACGTTCGAACGTCGAGCTGGTCGGGCGCGGTGCCGGTATTACCGGCCATCCGGAATTGCTGGAGGCTTTGGAAGCAAGCGGTGCCGGCACCAAGGATCTCGGCATCGAGGTGCCCAAGCGCATCGCGGTCGACCGCGACGGCCGCGTCACCGACGAGCGGCCACTGCGGCAAATCCTCACCTCCTGGGACCGTCTACAGCGCCTGCTGCGCGACACGATTGACGAGGCGCACTACCATCTCGGCTGGAATTTCGAACGCGTCGACCAGGACGGGCGTGGTGTGCGCGTGCAGTTTTCCGGCGGCCGCGTCGAGCACGCCGACATTCTGATCGGCGGCGATGGAATCCGTTCCAGCGTCCGTGCGCAAATGGCGCCGGAGGTCCAGCCGGTCTATGCGGGCTACTACATCTGGCGCGGCGCGCCCAATGAAGCCGATCTCGAACCGGAAACCTTGAATAGTATCTACCCGCTGTTCACGTTTTACTTGCCCAAGCGTCAGCAGGTGATCACCTATCCGATCTCCGGCTTCGATAACGATCTTCGTCCGGGCAAGCGTCGTTTCAATTTCATCTGGTATCGCGTCGCCGACGCAGCGAAACTGCGGGACATGAACGTGGACGAAAATGGCGTACAGCACGAATACTCGGTGCCACCGCCGCTGATCCGCAAGGATCTGATTGCAGATATGTACAAGGATGCGCGCGAGGTTTTGCCGCCTGCCTTGCTCGACGCACTATTGAAGATCAAGCAGCCGTTCATCACGCCGATCTACGACTTCACTGCGCCGGCAATTGTGTTCGGCCGTGTTGCCATGGTCGGCGATGCCGCAGCGAATGCACGCCCACATATGGGCTTCGGCATGGCCAAGGCCGGCACCGACGCGCAGGCGCTGGCCAAGGCCTTGCGCGACCACGACGACATCGACGGCGCGCTCGAAGCCTACAATGCAGAACGCCAGCCGATCGGTAACAATATCGTGCTGCACGGTCGCAAACTCGGTACCCATCTCGGCGTCAATCTCAAGACCGAGGAAGACCGACGCATGCATGATCTTCTGCAAAGCGATGGCGCCATGCTCGACTGGATCGCGGTGCCGAATTTCCTCGACGCATACAAATGAGCGACCTCCCCAAACCTGATTACGCACGCAAGATGCGCATCGTCGGCCACTCCGATCAGGGTGGCCGGCCCGATGGCGTGCAGGTCATGGTGTATCGTGGCTTTGCTTATGTCGGGCACATGTTCTCGAAAGGTTTTTCCGTCATCGACGTAAGCGATGCAAAAAATCCACGTGCCGTGAACTATATCGCCGCGCCGGCAAACACCTGGAACATCCATCTTCAGGTGCATGACGACCTGCTGCTGGTGATTCATGCCAAGGACATGTTCGCGGCCGCAGAATTCGCCGACGAGCGCGCCTATTACAAAGGCGCGCTGGGCAAGACGGTCGGCACTGCGGAGGCGAAGCGTGCCCGCGACTGGAGCGCCGGGCTTGCCGTCTACGACATTTCAAAGCCGGAGGTGCCGCGCCGGATCGGTTTCATGGGCGTCGAGGGCGGCGGTATCCATCGCATTTGGTACACCGGCGGCCGCTGGGCCTACGTGTCGGTGCTGCTCGACGGCTTCACCGACTACATCTTCATGACCGTAGACATGACCGATCCGGCGCACCCGCATGAGGCCGGACGCTGGTGGATTTCGGGCATGAATTTGGCGGCCGGCGAAACGCCATCTTGGGCGGCGGCGCGACGATATGGCCTGCACCACGCAATCATTCATGGCGATAGGGCCTACGCCGCCTGGCGTGATGCCGGCATGGTCGTGCTCGATATCGCCGATCGCTCGAAACCGAAACTGATCGTGCACAGGAATTGGTCGCCGCCGTTCGGCGGCGGCACGCACAATTGTTTGCCGCTGCCCGACCGTGATCTTCTGGTCGTTCTCGATGAGGCCGTGCTCGACCATCAAGAAGACGGATTGAAACTGACCTGGGTGTTCGACAATCGCGTCGTGACGAATCCCGTGAGCATATCGACCTTCCCGACGCCGGCGGAGGCCGACTACAAGGCCAAAGGCGGTCATTTCGGTCCGCACAATGTTCACGAAAACCGGCCCGGCAGCTTCGTGTCCTCGACCTTGATTTTCGCCACCTATCAAAACGCCGGCATCCGCGCGTTCGATATCTCGAACCCGTTCATTCCGAAGGAAGTCGGTGCGCTGGTTCCGCCCCAACCGGCGCGGCTTGCGGACACGCGTCCGAATCGCGCGCGTGTTATTCAGTCAGCGGATGTGTTCGTTGATGCCGCCGGGCTCATATACGCTACGGATTACAATGCCGGACTTTATATTCTGGAGTTCAACGGCTGAGAATCGTCATGCCCGGCCTTGTGCCGGGCATCCACGTCTTCAAAAGAAAGCCAGGCGTGGATGGCCGGGACGAGCCCGGCCATGACGAAGAAGCGCTAGGCGCTCATCTTCTGCACCAGCGCGTCGGACACTTCGAAGTTGGCGTAGACGTTCTGCACGTCGTCGCTGTCATCCAGCGATTCGATGAGCTTGAGAATCTTCTCGCCAGCTTCATCATCGACGGCGACCGTGTTCTGTGGCTTCCACAGCATCGCGGATTTACGCGGCTCCCCGAATTTAACTTCCAATGCCTTCGCCACATCGCGCAGCGTTTCCGGCGTCGTGAAAACCTGGTGCCCGTCTTCGTTCGAGATCACATCCTCGGCACCGGCTTCGATTGCCGCTTCCAGCATGGCGTCGGCGCTCGCCACCTTGGCATCGTATTCGACCACGCCGACATGGCTGAACATGAACGATACGGCGCCGGTCTCGGCCAGGTTGCCGCCGTTCTTGGTGAAAATTGCACGCACTTCACCGGCGGTACGGTTGCGGTTGTCAGTCAAGGCTTCGACGATCACCGCCACTCCGCCCGGCCCATATCCCTCGTAGCGGATCTCATCGTAGCTTTCCGTGTCACTGCCCGATGCCTTCTTGATGGCGCGGTCGATATTGTCTTTCGGCATGTTCTCGGCACGAGCCGCAAGCACCGCCGCGCGCAGGCGTGGATTGAACGCAGGATCCGGCAGACCGAGCTTGGCCGATACCGTGATTTCGCGAGCGAGCTTGGAGAAGAGCTTGGACCGGACTTTGTCCTGCTTCCCCTTGCGGTGCATGATGTTCTTGAATTGGGAATGGCCGGCCATACGAAATATGTGCGATGTTTGTTGTTGCAGGCGGCTATATAGGCCGCCGCGCCGAGAAAATAAATATCGGAAATGATGGCTCTTTCAGGCCGCCGCAACTGCGACGTTGCGCAGGATGGCGCCGACGCGGTCGCGGACTTTGCCGACGTTACGGTGGACGCGCGCCTTGTAGCGGGCAACCGCGTCCCGGTCGACCATAAAGAACTTCTTCTCCGGATAGGCGCGACCGAAAACATCGATCAACATGCCGCGGAACTGACCAGCCGCAAGATCGGGTTCCTGCGCCGGTATTTCGGCATAAGCCGCAAGCTCTGCGGAGGTGAGCGCGCAAAGCAGCGCCGCCGGCTCTGTCGAATAGACCTGCTTGTGCTGCTGAATCGTGCGGATAGCGCGGTCGAGAGCAAATTCCTGACCAAGGTCGCTGCTGACCACCAACGGCTCGTCATTGATTGCCCGCGTGAGCGGAAATTGGTCGATCAGCCAGTCGCCGAGGTGAACAACATTGCTGCGGCCGCGTCCGTACATCAGCACATCGTCCTCATAGCGCGCGAACCAGGTATCGAGCCGGTCGATCAAGCGATTGAGGGCCGGACGCGGCGTTAGCTCGCGGCATTGGGTCCCGAAAATGCCAATCGCTGCCTTGGCACGGGAAACGACGCTGAGCACTTCATCGCTGAGGAGCGGCGGAAACAGTCCGTTGCCGGTGCCGAGCACAATCAGGTCGTAGCTGCTGCGCGCCTCGTTCAGCGTGCGGAAGTTCAGATGATCCACCTCTGCTTCGCCCGGCAAGAGTGCGTTGATCATGTGGCGGCCGAGCCGGCCCCCAAAATCGCCACCGTCGTCATTGGAGATCACAGCGACACGGCACGTGGCGGTCGGTGATAGCCATTCGGTTGGCGTCAGCCGCATCAGAACCTGGGTTTCATCGATCGGCGTCGTGCACGCGATGCGGAAGCCATAGCGATCAAACATCAGCGCCAATTCATAGAAGCTCAGACGATTGACAAACCCGTGCTCCGCACGATCGACGTCTTTTACCAAGTCTGTCGCATGATAGCTCAGGATCACGTCGCGCTTGCAGAAGCGCAGATGCGTGAAAAGACTTTCAACGTCGGCAATCCGCTCAAGCACACCGAGCATGACGATGATATCGCATTGCGACGCGGCTTCGGTCGGGAAGTCGCCGGCATTCAAGTCGCAGACAGGCGCTGCACGCTTCTTGCCGGCGCGGCTCACACCGCGATAATTGCAGCCGTTCGGCAACAGGCGCTGCAGGGCCGTATCGCCGCTGAGATCGAGCACGTGCGCGCCCGAGGGGATGAATTGAACGGCAAGCTCGGCGCGCGGATCGGCTTTCGCTTTTGGCGTGGGCTCGTGGAGGGCGAGGTCGGGCAGCAACTCAAGAGCGAGATTGCTATTGACGTGCAGATTCATGGGCACCTGTGCCGAGGTCGCTTTGCCGGACCCCGCACATGCCGGCAAATCAACTTCACCTACCGAATCATCGCCGCGATTCGAGGTCAACAGTTCTCTGCTTTTACCGTCAGCGCCAAAACGCCGGCTGCGTCTCTTGCAGGATACCGCCGAGCCGGACCGCGCCGACCTTGCGCGCGAGACCGGCGGTGTCGTCAGTCTCGACAGCGAGGCCACACAGCGTTGCGGGGCCATTCGATGCCTCGAATTTCGCGCCGGGCAGTTTGCGCAAGAAGCGGTTGAGCGGCTCGTCCTTGTTCATGCCGATGATGGAATCGTAGTCGGCCGTCATGCCGACGTCCGACACGAAGGCGGTACCGTTGGGAAGAATGCGATCGTCGGCGGTGGGCGTATGCGTGTGCGTGCCAACGACGAGGCTGGCGCGGCCGTCACAAAAAAAGCCCATCGCCTGTTTTTCGCTGGTGGCCTCGCAATGCATATCGATAACGATCGCATCCGCGCCCGACCTGAGCGCGCAAGCGGCCAGTTCGCGCTCGACCGCGGCGAAGGGGTCGTCGAGCGGATCCATGAATATCCGACCCATCGCGTTGATCACCAACGCGCGCTTGCCGTTCTTTGTATCGATTAGTGCTGCGCCACGTCCGGGCGTGCCTTTCGGATAGTTGAGCGGACGGATCAGGCGCGGCGCGCGCTCGATGAACACGAGGGCCTCTCGCTGATCCCATGCGTGGTTGCCGAGCGTAATGGCATCGGCCCCGGCATCGATCAGCTCATTGTAGATGACCTCGGTGATGCCAAAGCCGCCGGCCGCGTTCTCGCCATTGATCACGACGAGGTCGAGCTTCCAGTCGGCGATCAGCCCCGGCAGACGCTCGGTGACGATTGTGCGTCCGGAGCGGCCAACCACGTCGCCGATGAAAAGGATACGCATGCGTTCTCAGATCTCTTTATTCACTTTATTCACTTTTCATTTGCGCATGATCTTATCCGAAAACCGGTTCCCATCCCCGTTCAAGTCGAGGACAAGATTTTCGGGATCATGCGCTGCGAAAATCGATAATCTCGCGCTCCGTTAGCACGAGATCGAGGCGCGCGTCGCGCTCCGTGGCGGGCACGGCCGGAATCTCTTGAGCGGCGAACGCAATTCCGATGGCAGTGACAGGTTTCCAGGCGCGCAGGGCGTTGATCGTCATATCGTAATAGCCGGCACCGTAACCGATGCGATGGCCGGCGCGATCAAAGGCAGCGAGCGGCACGATGAGAATGTCAGGCGCAACTTCGGGCGCTCCGGCCACCGGCTCGCGGATGCCCCACTGGCCGGACGCCAGCGGTTCGCCGAAGCCCCACGCGCGCATGATCAGCGGTTTGCCGCGTCCCGCAATTGCCGGCAGCGCGAGCCGCGCGCCGGCATCCGCGAGCTTTCGCATCAGCGGCACCGGATTGATCTCGCTCTTCATCGGCGAGAAACCGGAGACGATCGTGCCTGGCGTGAGCTTCAGCGGGAACGGCCGTGCGGCGATCGCCTCCGCCGCGGCCGCGCGCATCGCCGCCGGCAAGGCATCGCGTCGCGCCAACGCTTCGGCGCGGAGTGCGGCTTTCGGTGATTCCGTTTCGGTTATTTCTGGCATCAGTAGAAAAAAGTGCGGAGCCGCGATGGCCGTCGGAGTGTGATCCCGGGAACCTACATAAGTAGGTGGGCGCCATATGACCGAAACCACGGTCCCGGCCAGGGACAGCTCCCGATAGGATCGTAAGGCCCCGGGGAATTATCTCCGTCGCACCTCGCAGCCCCGCTTCGACAATGTAGTCGTTAAGGAGGGCGGGCGCCACAGTGCCCCTCGCCGCTTGCCGAGAAGCGGTTAAAAGGGCCTCAACCGATCGCGACGCCACCATTGCCGACTGTTTGGTTAAGCTTCTTGGTGATGCCTTCAATGCGCTCGGCAGCGGAGTTGAAGGCCCCGACCACCGCATCGGATGCGGCTTTGGCGCGATCGCCCGCAACGAGGCGAGCGTCCTGCAAGGCGGCGATCTCGTCCTCCAGGCGGCGCATCTTCTGCGTGGCTTCGACCAGCTCATCTTCCAGCATCAGCGCTGCCATCACAGTAAGGCGAGTATCGCCAATCTCGCCGAACTTGCGGCGCAGATCGATGACGCGCTGATCGATGTCCTTGGCGAGAGCCTGGAGGTGGTCCTCTTGTCCATCCTCACAGGCGAGACGGAACTGACGGCCGGCAATGGTAGCGATGACTTGGGCCATGATCTTACTCGTTCAAATCGAGGACCGACTGGATAGATGCAATCGCGGTATCCAGGCGCTCGGCAATCTCGCGATTGGTCGTTTCCAGCCGGCGCGAGCGCGCGGTCTCGCCATCGAGAGCCGCAGCCAGTCTTGTGCGGTCTACGCCAAGCGCCTGCACCTGTGCGGCGAGGCCGTCTTCATTGCGATCCGCCTGCTTGCGCCGCTCGACGGCGGCATCGAGCGCGTCGAGCGCGAGCGCCAAACGCTTGACCGCGGCATCGATTGCGCTTTGCTCTGTCATCGCCTCTTCCGCACAAAAACTCTTGCGGCAGCAGATATTTAGCGAAAGAATCTTACGTGCTGCGCGACCATGGCGTCAACGCTCGGCGGAGGATTTGCCCAGCTGTTTTCGCCGCCCTGTGCATGGCGGGCCTGCACGGCGGCGGTCACATTGACTCAAAGGCCTCACATGCTATCCAGCGCGCCAAAAGGCCCTTTCCATGAGTGCAAAAGCCTCGCCGACGGCAGTCGCGGCGCCCGCAGGGCGTCGCGAGCAACCGGCCGCTAGCCCCGCCATTGCCCACACGAGCATGGCGAACGCAATACGCGCGCTGGCGATGGACGCGGTGGAACAGGCAAAATCCGGCCATCCCGGAATGCCCATGGGCATGGCCGACGTGGCAACCGTGCTGTTCACGCGGTTTTTGAAATTCGATCCCGCGAGCCCCTCCTGGCCCGACCGCGACCGCTTCGTGCTTTCGGCGGGCCACGGCTCGATGTTGTTGTACGCGCTGCTCTATCTGACCGGCTACGAAGCGATGACGATCGAACAGATCAAACGCTTCCGCCAGCTCGGCTCGAACACGGCCGGTCATCCGGAATTCGGGCACGCACCAGGCGTTGAGACGACGACCGGTCCGCTTGGGCAAGGGCTCGCCAATGCAGTCGGCATGGCGATCGCAGAGAAACATCTCGCCGCGGTGTTTGGCGACAGTATCGTCAACCACAAGACCTACGTGGTTGCGTCCGATGGCGACCTGATGGAAGGCATCAGCCAGGAAGCGATTGCGCTCGCCGGCCACCTTAGGCTCAACAAGCTGATCGTACTGTTCGACGACAACGGCATCTCTATCGACGGCGCGTTGTCGCTCGCCGACAGCGTCGATCAGGTGAAGCGCTTCGAGGCCGCCGGCTGGAGTGCCGCGCGTGTCGACGGACACGATCCAGCGGCAATCGGTTCGGCGCTCGAGAAAGCGCAAAAGTCGGACAAGCCGGTGCTGATCGCCTGCAAGACGACTATCGGCTTCGGCGCGCCGACCAAGGCAGGCAAATCATCGTCACACGGCTCACCATTGGGCGCAGACGAAGTCAAAGGCGCTCGTGAAAAACTTGGCTGGACGTCAGCACCGTTCGAAGTACCGGCCGAAATTCTTTCTTCCTGGCGTACGGCCGGTGCGCGCAGCAAAGGCGCGCATGCCGACTGGAACAAGCGCCTCGCGGCACTCGATGGCGCCAAGCGCGCCGAATTCGAGCGCCGCATGCGCGGAGACATTTCGCAACACGCGCTCGATGGCGCGGTGCGCACGGTGAAGGAAAGCCTCGCCGCGACTCCGAAGGAGATTGCCACACGCACGGCCTGCGAATTTGCGCTCGAAAGCCTGATTCCGGCACTGCCGGAAATGATCGGCGGCTCAGCCGACCTCACCGGCTCCAACAACACACGCACCAAGTCGATGAAGGCGATCTCGCCCGAGGACTTCTCCGGCCGCTTCATCCACTACGGCGTGCGCGAGCACGGAATGGCTGCGGCCATGAACGGCATGGCGCTGCACGGGGGCATCATTCCCTATTCGGGTACGTTCCTGGTGTTTTCCGACTATTGCCGACCGGCGATCCGGCTCGCCGCGTTGATGGGCAAGCGAGTCATTCATGTGATGACCCACGACTCAATCGGGCTCGGCGAAGACGGACCAACGCACCAGCCGGTCGAGCAACTCGCCGCACTGCGCGCGATTCCGAACTTGCTGGTATTCCGTCCTTGCGACGCCGTGGAAACGGCCGAGTGCTGGCAGCTCGCGCTCCAGGCAAAAGGTCGTCCCAGCGTGCTGGCGCTCACGCGGCAGAACCTGCCGCAGCTGCGCAACCGGCTCGACGACGAAAATATCTGCGCGACTGGCGCCTACGAGATCGCCGGACCCGACGGCCACTCCGACGTTTCGATCTTCGCCACCGGATCCGAGGTCGCTATCGCCGTCGACGGCGCAAAGCTGCTCGCGGAGCGCGGTGTCGCCGCGCGCGTGGTCTCGGTCCCGTGCCTTGAGCTGTTCATGGAACAGGAAGAGGAATACCGCCGCGCCATCATCGGCAACGCCAAGGTTAAGATCGGCGTGGAAGCGGCGGTGCGCCAGGGCTGGGACGCCATTATCGGTTCCGATGGCGCCTTCGTGGGCATGACCTCGTTCGGCGCCAGCGCGCCGTACAAGGAACTGTACAAGAAGTTTGGAATTACCGCGGAAGCGGTCGCACAATTGGCGCTAACCAAACTTGGGAAGATCTAACGGAAGACTATATGTGTCGTGGTACATCGTGCCACGGCAGACTGAACGAGCCGGGAGCGACCAAAATGACAGTACGCGTTGCCATTAACGGGTTTGGCCGGATCGGCCGCAACATCTTGCGCGCAATTGCGGAAGCCGAACGGACGGATATCGAGGTCGTCGCCGTTAACGATCTCGGCCCCGTCGAAACCAACGCCCACCTGCTGCGCTATGACAGCGTGCACGGCCGCTTCCCCCGCGAAGTGACCATCAAGGGCGATACCATCAGCCTCGGCAACGGCGCCATCAAGGTCACCGCCGAACGCGATCCGTCGAAACTGCCATGGAAAGATCTCGGCATCGATATCGCCATGGAATGCACCGGCATCTTCACCGCCAAGGACAAGGCGTCTGCACATTTGACGGCCGGCGCAAAGCGCGTGCTGGTCTCGGCGCCAGCTGACGGCGCCGATCTCACCGTCGTCTTCGGCGTCAACCACGACAAACTCACCAGGGATCACAAGATCGTCTCCAACGGATCTTGCACAACCAATTGCCTGGCGCCGGTCGCCAAGGTGCTCAACGACGCAGTCGGGATCGAGACCGGCTTCATGACCACGATCCACGCCTACACCGGCGACCAGCCGACGCTCGATACCATGCACAAGGACCTCTATCGCGCGCGCGCGGCTGCTCTTTCCATGATCCCGACTTCGACCGGCGCCGCCAAAGCAATCGGCCTCGTGTTGCCGGAGCTGAAGGGCAAGCTGGATGGTGTTGCGATCCGCGTGCCGACGCCGAATGTGTCCGTGATCGACCTCAAGATCGTCGCGAAGAAAGCGACGACGAAGGAAGAGGTCAACGATGCCGTAAAGCGCGCTTCGGAGCAGCAGCTCAAAGGCATCCTTGCCTACACCAACGATCCCAATGTCTCGATCGACTTCAACCACGACCCGCACTCGTCGACCTTCCACATGGACCAGACCAAGGTCATGAACGGCACGCTGGTGCGGGTAATGTCCTGGTACGACAACGAGTGGGGCTTCTCCAACCGCATGGCCGATACCGCCGTCGCGATGGGCAAGCTGCTCTGACGGCCGAACGCCGGGCCGACCATGACCGCGTTTCGCACCCTCGACCACGTTGACGTGAAGGGCAAGCGCGTCCTGGTACGCGTTGACCTGAACGTGCCGGTCGAGAACGGCGTCGTCACCGATGCGACACGCATCGAACGGGCCGCTTCGGCGATCACCGAGATCGCCGACAAGGGTGGCAAGGTGATCCTGCTCTCGCATTTCGGCCGCCCCAAGGGACGCGATCCGAAACAGTCGCTCAAGCCGGTCGCAGCGGAAGTCGCTCATATTATCAAGCGGCCGGTGACATTCGCCGATGATTGCATCGGCGAGGTAGCCGAGCGCGCGGTCGCCGCCATGAAACCCGGCGATATCCTCTGCCTCGAGAACACCCGATTTCATGCCGGCGAAGAAAAAAACGATCCCGCATTCGTCGCTGCCCTCGCCAAGCTTGGCGACATCTGGGTCAACGATTCCTTCTCGACCGCGCACCGCGCACACGCTTCCACTGAGGGCCTCGGCCACAAGCTGCCGGCCTATGCCGGGCGCAGCATGCAGGCCGAACTCGACGCGCTGACCAAAGTTCTGGATACGCCGGCGCGGCCGGTGGCCGCGATCGTCGGTGGCGCCAAGATTTCGACCAAGCTCGAACTGCTGGGCAATCTTTTACAAAGGGTCGATGTGCTCATCATCGGCGGCGCCATGGCCAATACGTTCCTGCTGGCGCTCAACAAACCCGTTGGGCGAAGCCTTGTTGAGCGCGACCTCATCGACACCGCGCAAAAAATTATGGACCAGGCCAAGAGCGCCAAACGCGAGATCGTGCTGCCAGTCGATGTCGTGGTGGCGGAGAAGTTCGAAGCGCATGCGCCTTCCCGCGTCGTCGATGTGGACAAGGTCGGCGCCAACGACATGATCCTGGATATCGGCCCCCGCAGCGTAGAGCAGGTGATCTCGGTGCTCGCGCGGGCGAAAACGCTTGTGTGGAACGGCCCGTTCGGCGCCTTCGAGATGGAACCATTCGACAACGGCACCGTCGAGGTTGCGGAGGCCGCTGCGGAACTGAGCGAGGCCGGAAAGCTTGTCTCGGTAGCGGGGGGCGGCGACACAGTAGCCGCGCTCAACGTTGCCGGGGTCGTCGACCGGCTCACTTATGTCTCGGCTGCCGGCGGCGCCTTCCTGGAATGGCTAGAGGGCAAGGCCTTGCCCGGGGTCGAGGTGTTGCGGGTCAAATGACATTGAACAGCGCCATCCGGGGGGATTGCAACGGATGCGATGGAGGGAAACCATGAATCTCGATGAACTGAACAAAATCGCACAAGCCATGGTGGCGCCCGGCAAAGGCATCCTTGCGGCGGATGAATCCTCCGGCACCATCAAGAAACGCTTCGATGCTATCGGCGTGGAGTCCACCGAGGACAATCGCCGCGACTACCGCGAGATGCTGTTCCGCTCGGCGGAAGGCATGAAGCACATCTCCGGCGTCATACTTTACGACGAGACCATCTGGCAAAAAGCAAAAGATGGCACGCCGCTTGTTGAACTCATCAAGAAGGCCGGCTCGATCCCCGGCATCAAGGTGGACGAAGGCACCAAGCCACTTCCGATGTGCCCGGGTGAAGTCGTTACCATCGGCCTCGACAAGCTCGCCGACCGGCTGCCGAAATATTATGAGCAGGGCGCGCGCTTTGCGAAGTGGCGCGCGGTGATCGACATCGGCGCCGGTATTCCGAGCTACACTTGCATTCGCACCAACGCGCATGCGCTGGCGCGCTACGCTGCGCTGTGTCAGGCCGCGCAGGTCGTGCCGATCGTCGAGCCAGAAGTCTTGATGGACGGCGATCACGATATCGATCGCTGCTACCAGGTGACCGAATTGGTCCTGAAGACCCAGTTCGAGGAGCTCTATTTTCAGCGCGTCGCGCTCGAAGGCATCGTGCTGAAGCCGAATATGGTGATCTCAGGCAAGAAGAACAGCAAACGCGCCGGGATTGAGGAAGTCGCCGCAAAAACCGTTAAGGTGCTCAAGAACTGCGTGCCGGGCGCGGTGCCGGGCATCGCCTTCCTGTCCGGTGGCCAGAGCGACGAGGAGGCCACCGCCCATCTCGACGCGATGAACAAGATCGGCAATCTGCCGTGGCACCTCACCTTCTCCTATGGCCGCGCTCTCCAGCACGCGCCGCAGACGACCTGGAAAGGCAAGACCGAAAATGTCGCCGCAGCCCAGCGCGCATTTTCGCATCGCGCAAAGATGAACGGTCTTGCTGCGCTCGGCCAATGGAAGGCCGACATGGAAAAGAAAGCGGCGTGATCAAACTCGCGTGTGCCGGGTGACGTGCGGCTTAAACTTCGATAAATGAAAACGTCATGCCCGGCCTTGTGCCGGGCATCCACGTCTTGCTTTCTGTTACTTCCTGAAATTTTCAAGAGGTGGATGGCCGGGACAATCGCGGCCATGACTGAAAAACGCAAAGGACATATCTGTGATCGATCTCTACACCTGGACCACGCCAAACGGCCGCAAGGTTTCCATCGCGCTGGAAGAATTCGGCCTGCCCTACACTGTTCACCCAATTGACATTTCCAAGGACGAACAGTTCACGCCGGAATTTCTCAAGATCGCGCCGAATAACCGTATACCGGCCATCGTCGACCGCGATACCAAAATCGCGCTGATGGAGTCGGGCGCTATCCTAATTTATCTCGCCGACAAAACCGGCAAGCTCATGCCGAAATCCGGCGAAGGCCGCTACCGCGTGATCGAATGGTTGATGTGGCAGATGGGCGGCCCCGGGCCGATGCTTGGCCAGGTGCATCACTTCGTGAAATACAACAAGGGCAAGGCACCCTACGCGGAGGAGCGCTACCTGAAAGAAGGAAATCGACTCTACAAAGTGCTCAATACGCGCCTTGAGGGCCGCGAATTCGTCGCCGACCAGTATTCCATCGCCGACATCGCAATCTGGCCCTGGATCTCCCGCTTCGAGTGGCAGACCATCGACATGAAGCAATACCCGAACGTCAAGCGCTGGTATGAGACCATTGCCGCGCGTCCTGCGGTGCAGAAGGGCTACAAGGTACCGAAGGACATGGGTCCGATCCCGATGCCGACGTAAGTCTTGCACGGAGCTATCTCAGCTTGTCATCGCCGGGCGTCCTGGCGATTTCGCTTGGGAGACGGCGACTGTGCCAGATAAATCAGGATGGCCGGGGCCAAGCCCGGCCATGACGGGCTTGGTGTGCTTGGACGTGGCTTACCGACCGAATAGTCTCGGGTCGTGATTCGGCGATGTATGCCGTTCCTGTGCCGTTGCGTTGGTCTGCTCATGAAGTCGCAACGTCATGGCCTATCCGCAAGCCCAGCCAAAATCCGACCTCGCCGACATGCTGCGGCGCGCGACCACGTACCATCAACGTGGACAATTGAGCGAAGCCGAGGCGCTGTATCGGCAGGTGCTCGCCATTCAGCCCAATAATTTCGACGCACTGCATCTGTGCGGCGTGCTGATGCATCAGCGCGGCCAACCGGCCGAAGCGCTCTCGCTGATCGCCCGCGCACTCAAGACCAACGCGCGGTCGGCAGCGGCTCATTCCAACTACGGCATCGTGCTGGCGGTGCTCGAACGGCACGAAGACGCGCTCAAAAGCTATGATCGCGCCATCGCACTAAAGCCCGATTACGCCGAGGCGCTGAACAACCGCGGCAACGCCCTGCGGGCGCTGCAACGGACGCAGGACGCGCTCGCGAGCTTCGAGCGCGCGATTGCAGTCCTTCCCGGCTATGCCGAGGCCCTCAATAATCGCGGCAATGCGTTGGTCGAGCTGGGCCGCACCGAGGATGCGCTGGCGAGTTACGAGCGGGCCCTCGAGCGCCAGCCGGGTTACGCCGATGCTTTGGTCAATAGCGGCAAATGCCTGATAGCGCTCAAGCGTGGAGATGAGGCGCTGGCAAGCTTCGAGCGTGCGCTCTCGTACCAGCCCCGTCATGCGGCTGCGCTGAAAGAGCGAGGCCATCTCCTGCGCGATCGCAAGCAGCTGACCGAGGCGCTCACTAGTCTGGATCGCGCGTTGGCTCTGGCGCCCGATGATGCGGAGGGCCACCTCGGCCGCGCCCTGGTCTTGCGCGACCTCAAGCGCTTCAACGAAGCCCTCGTCGCGTGCGACCGTGCGCTGGCCCTCAAGCCCAACTATGTCGAGGCTGTTGTCGCGCGCGGCAACGTTTTCCATGAGATGCGGTCTTTCAGCGACGCAATCAAAGAGTACGATCGCGCCGTGGCGATGCGCCCTGACTTCGCCCAAGCCTATGGGAACCGCGCAAACGCGTTGGTCGAACTCAATCGTCCAGCCGAGGCCCTCGTAGACTATGATCGCGCTATTGCCGACAAACCCTACGCTTCCGCGCTCGTTAATCGCGGGCTCGCGCTGAACTATCTCGACCGGCCAAATGAGGCACTCGAAAACTTTGATCGGGCAATTGCGCTTGAGCCCAGGCTGCCACAAGGGCATTGGAACAAGGCTCTCTTGTGTCTCGCGCTCGGAGATTTCGAGCGGGGCTGGGGCGACTACGAATGGCGCTGGCGCGGCGCTACCGAACTTGTACCGCGCGGGTTCACGCAACCGCAGTGGCGCGGCGAAGACTTAACCGGCAAAACGATCCTGTTGCACGCCGAGCAGGGCTTCGGGGATAGCATCCAGTTCGCGCGCTACCTGCCTATGGTCAAGGCCAAAGGCGCGAGGGTCATCCTGGAAGTACCCGAAAGTCTCCAGCCGCTCATCGGCGATCTCACTCGCGGCGTAACTATGATCACCCGCGGCGGCGAGTTGCCTGCCTTTGACCTGCACTGTCCTCTGATGAGCCTGCCCCTCGCCTTCGGCACCACGCTTGCCAGCATTCCGGCATCGGCGCCCTATCTGCATGCGCCTGCCGGGCGCATCGATGTATGGCGGACACGCCTGTCGAGCACGGCGAAGCCGCGCGTGGGGCTGGTATGGTCAGGCAGGCCCGATCACAAGAACGACCATAACCGCAGCATTGCACTGTCGCGTCTTGAGCCGCTTCTATCTGTTGCCGGCGTGGCGTTCATCAGTCTGCAACGCGAATACCGCGAGGCCGATCTGCCGATGCTCGAGAGACTGCCGGTTCTTCGCCTCGACCAGGCGTTGACCGACTTCGCCGATACCGCGGCCGTGATCGGTGAGCTTGACCTGGTAATAACGGTCGATACCGCGGTGGCACATCTGGCCGGCGCCATGGCTAAGCCGTTATGGGTTCTGCTGTCTCATATCCAGGATTGGCGGTGGATGCGCGGACGCGTGGATAGCCCTTGGTATCCGACTGCCCGGCTGTTCCGGCAGCCGCAGATCGGAGATTGGGACACCGTGATAGCTCACGTCGCGCGTGAGCTTGCTGCATTTGCGAAAGCCGCAGACACTGCGCATGAATAAATGCCGCAGGTCAATTTTCCGCCCGATTGAGCTAGCATGCGGAGACCATGGCTTCGCGACCCAAACAGATAACACCGCGCCCGGCGCCGCGCCTCTACCTGATTACGCCGCCGATCACGGACGCGTCTGCTTTTTCACTACAACTGGCAACAGCCATGGACGCCGGCGATGTCGCTGCCGTCCTGTTGCGGCTGGCTGACGCCGATGAGCGTACTTTGATCAACCGTGCCAAGACGCTTGCGGAGCCGGTGCAAGATAAAGGCACGGCACTATTGCTCGACGGCCGTGCCGAGTTGGTCGCGCGCGCCGGCGCCGATGGCGCTCATTTAACCGGCATCGCCGCGTTCACGAAGGCGCTTGACCAGCTCAAGCCCGAACGCATCGCAGGCGCCGGCGGACTCGCAAGTCGGCACGATGCCATGCTCGCGGCGGAGCGAGGCGCTGACTACGTCATGTTCGGTGAGCCTGACGCCAATGGCGAACGCCCGGCGTTCGCGGCGGTCGAGGAACGCATCGCCTGGTGGGCGGAAGTATTCGAGATCGCCTGTGTCGGGTATGCGGCATCGCTCGACGACATCGCGCCTATCGTGGCTGCCGGTGCAGATTTCGTCGCGCTTGGAGATTTTCTATGGCGCGACATGCACTCGGTCGCGGCGACGACATGCGAGGCCGCGCGTTTTCTCCGGCTACCGGAGCCTGCGGCATGACCTCAAGTTTACGCGTCCGGTTTATCCTTGGTGCCGTTATCATTGTCACTTTCGCTTCATTAGCGGCAGCGCAGGTCACCAAAAACACGACGCCGATGCCATTGCCTCCTCCAGCACCGAAAGCGGCTACCAGCGCCGACCAAGGTAACGTCGATGTGGCTTACGGTGCCTTCCAACGGGGGCTCTATATCACCGCATTCAACGAGGCGGCCAAGCGCGCGCAGCAGAATGATCCTGCCGCCATGACATTGCTCGGCGAAATCTACGCGCAAGGACTTGGCGTGGGCCGCGACGATTCGAAAGCAGCGCAGTGGTACAAGCTCGCCGCCGCCAAAGGCGACCGCGACGCGCTGTTCGCACTGGCGATGTTCAATTTCCAGGGCCGCGCCGGTACCCGAAACCTGGAAGAGGCCGCGCGATTGCTCGATGGCGCTGCCAAGCTCGGCCACGCAGGTGCCGCCTATGATCTCGGCCTGCTCTATCTGCAAGGTCAGCAGTTCCCGCAGGACCTCAAGCGAGCCAGCGAATTATTTGCGGCGGCCGCTGACGGCGGCAATGCCGAGGCGCAATATGCGCTCGCCACCATGTACAAGGAAGGCCGCGGTGTACTGAAGGACATCGGCAAGGCGATGGCGCTTATGCAGCAGGCCTCGGTCGCCGGCAACGTCGATGCCATGGTCGAATTCGCGATCGCGCAATTCAATGGGGAAGGCGTCAGCAAGAACGAGACCGCCGCCGCGCAGCTGTTTCTAAAGGCTGCACACCTCGGCAGCCCTATCGCGCAGAACCGCTTGGCTCGGATTCTGATGGCCGGACGCGGCATGCCGGCGGACGCGACGGAAGCCGTTAAATGGCACATGGTGGCCAAGGCCGCCGGCAACAGCGATCCCGACCTCGACGTGTTTGCCGCAAAACAAAGCCCGGCCGTTCGCGCAGCCGCCGATGCGGCTGCAAAGAAATGGTTATCGACCACGACGGCAGCCCGCCCTTGACGTCGCGTGTCTTCGCGGGCAGACCGCTCGCGGCATGCATCACTCTGCCCTCCTCAATGTCATGATCGCGGCCGCGCGTAAGGCCGCGCGCGCGCTTAAGCGCGACTTTGGCGAGCTGGAAAAATTGCAGGTGTCGTTGAAGGGCCCGGGCAACTTTGTAACCGCAGCCGACCGCCGTGCCGAAGAGACGCTCTACGCCGAACTGATGAAGGCACGACCCGGCTACGGTTTTCTCGGCGAGGAAGGCGGCCGCCGGGAGGGCGCGGACAAGACCCACACGTGGATCGTCGACCCGCTTGATGGCACCACGAATTTTCTCCACGGCATTCCGCAATTCGCGATCTCAATCGCACTCGAACGCGAAGGCACGGTGGTGGCCGGCCTAATCTACAATCCTGCAAATGAGGAAATGTTCATTGCCGAGCGCGGCAAGGGAGCATTCCTCAACGAGCAGCGGATCCGGGTCGCCGCCCGAAAGCGTCTGAGCGATGCTGTTATCGCCTGTGGGCTGCCCCATCGCGGCCACGGCGACATAGCGCTTTCACGCAAGGAAACCGGGGCGGTCCAGGAACATGTTGCCGGGCTCCGTCGCTTCGGCGCGGCCGCGCTCGATCTCGCCTGGGTCGCGGCTGGACGGCTCGACGGCTATTGGGAACGCGACCTGAAGGCCTGGGATATGGCGGCAGGACTGATCCTTGTGCGGGAAGCCGGCGGCTTCGTATCCGACTGCGACGGCGGCGACGACATGTTCCACAAGAGCCATATCGCCGCGGGCAATGAGAGCATCCAAAAGGAGCTCCTGGCTGTGCTTAAAGCGGCCGGCAAGGCTTAAGTCACCGCAATTTCAACTCAATCGGCGGCTTTACCCAACCTGCGGTTCCGGCACGATTGCTTTTTCCCTGTCACTGGTCTGTGCCATAGTGTGCGACAGGGGCTGCATTCGACATTTGAGTCTCATGGCCAAAGAACTCGACCCACTCAAGCTATCATCTCCACGCGTCTTCCTGTTCAGGATGCTGGTGTTCGTCGTCCTGGTTGGACTGATCGCCTTCGTGCTGCTCAAGCAGATCGAGGTCGCGTTCATGGCCAATCCGGGTTTGAACGCGCTCATCATTGGTGTGGAGGCGATCGGAATCATACTGTCGGGGCGGCAGGTGCTTCGGCTTTATCCGGAAATCGCGTGGGTAAACAATTTCCGCCTCGCCGACCCAGGACTCGCGGTTGAACGTCCGCCGGTACTGCTGGCGCCAATGGCGGCGATCCTCGGCAGCCGGGTCGGCCGCATGGCGATGTCGGCCCAATTGATGCGGGGCATTCTCGATTCAATCGCCACTCGGCTCGATGAGGCGCGCGATATTTCCCGCTACATGACCGGGTTGCTTGTGTTTCTCGGCCTGCTCGGCACCTTTTGGGGCCTGATCGAAACCGTGAGCTCGGTCGGCGGCGTGATTCAGGGCCTCAAGGCGGGCGGCGATGCGGGCAGCATGTTCGACTCGTTGCGCGAAGGTCTTGCTGCTCCGCTATCCGGAATGGGAATCTCGTTTTCATCTTCGCTGTTCGGACTTGCCGGCTCGCTCGTACTCGGTTTCCTCGACCTTCAATCGAGCCAGGCGCAAAACCGTTTCTACACTGAACTCGAGGACTGGCTCTCGACCACCGTCTACGACCAAGCCGCGGAACCCGCTGTCGCCGCCGGTGTGCCTGGCGAAGTGCGTTCCGCGATCGAGCGCCTGCGCGAAGCAGTCGACCAGGCAGGCGCCGGCAAATCGGCATCTGCTGCCATGGCGAATTTGGCCGAGGCTATCCAGGGCCTGGTGCATCACATGCGCACCGAGCAGCAGATGATCCGCGACTGGGTCGACTCGCAAGCCGAACAACAGCGCGAGATCAAAAAGCTTCTGGAAGTCATGGTGCGGCGCGAACGTGAACCGTTGAGTTGAAACCTATGGCGTTGGCACGAGCGCGCCGCGGCGACAGCGGCATGAATTACTGGCCGGGTTTCGTCGACGCACTGTCGACGTTGATCCTCGGCATCATATTCCTGCTCACGGTGTTCGTGGTGGTGCAGTTCTATTTGCAGCAGGAAGTCGCCGGCAAGGACACTGCGCTCAATCGGCTGAACGCGCAGATCGCGCAGCTGACCGAGCTGTTGTCGATGGAGAAATCCGGCAAGGCCGATCTCGAAGACCAGCTCGCACAGCTGCGCGCGACGCTAGCAAGCGCCGAAAGCGAGCGCGATCGTTTGAAGGGCGCGGCCGAAAGTGCCGGGGCCGGAGCCTCCGCCGCCCAAGGAAAGGTTTCCGAGCTTACCGGTCAGCTCGAAGGCGAGAAGAAGATCTCCGCGCGCGCCCTGGCGCAGGTCGAAGTGCTCAACCAGCAGATCGCGGCATTGCGTCGTCAGCTGGCCGCACTCGAACAGACCCTCGACACCGCGGAGAAGAAGGACAAGGAATCCCAGAGCCGGCTTACCGAACTCGGGCAGCGGCTTAATCTGGCGCTGGCCGAGCGCGTTAACGAGCTGAAGCGCTATCGCTCTGATTTCTTTGGCAAACTCCGCGAAATTCTCGGCAACCGCACCGACGTGCGCGTGGTCGGCGACCGCTTCGTGCTCCAGTCCGAGGTGTTCTTCGACACCGGCAAAGCCGATCTCAAGCCAGAAGGGCGCGTCGAACTCGATAAGGTTGCGGATGCACTGCTCGAACTGGAGAAACAGATTCCGGCCGACCTTGCCTGGGTGTTACGGGTCGATGGTCACACCGACGTACGTCCGATCAGCGGCGGCGTGTTCAAATCCAATTGGGATTTGTCGGCGGCGCGCGCGATCTCAGTCGTGCAGTATCTCGTCGGTAAAGGTGTGTCGCCGCAGCGGCTGGTCGCAGCCGGATTCGGCGAATTCCAGCCGATTGATCTGGGCAAGAGCGAAGACGCGTACAAGCGAAATCGCCGCATCGAGTTCAAGCTGACCGAGCGGTGAGAGCGAGATCCTGCACCCTGCGCACCTATTCCGCCGCCGATGAGGACGCGGCGATCGAACTATGGCACCGCACGTGGCAGAAGCACTATCCACATATCGATTTCAACGCGCGCGTTGCCTGGTGGCGCGAGCGCTGGCGCAGGGAATTGGCGCCGGCGGCACACATCGTACTTGCGGAAATCGGCGGCACGCTGGTGGGGTTTGTAACGATCGATCCAAAGACGATGTATCTCGACCAGATCGTGGTCGCGCCGGAACATTGGGGCTCTGACGTTGCGCTCGCCCTGCTCGACGAGGCCAAACGGCTATCGCCAAAGGGCATCAATCTACTCGTCAACAGGGACAATTTTCGCGCCATTCGTTTCTATGAGAAGCACGGCTTCGTCTATGCCGGAGAAGACAAGAACCCCATCTCGGGGCTCGCCGTAAACAGGATGGCGTGGCGGGCGTAGTTTTACGCCACCTCGAACTGCAGTTTCGCAAGGCGCGCATAAAGGCCGCCGGCAGAAGCGAGCGAAGCGTGAGTGCCCTCCTCTACGATGCGGCCGTGGTCGAGCACGAGAATGCGATCGCAGGACTGCACCGTTGCCAGTCGATGCGCGATCACAATGCTGGTGCGGTTGAGCATCAGCCGCTTGAGCGCCTGCTGCACCAATGTTTCGCTTTCAGCGTCGAGCGACGACGTCGCTTCGTCGAGCAGCAGAAGCGGCGCTTTTCGCAAAATGGCACGCGCAATTGCGATGCGCTGGCGTTGGCCGCCTGAGAGCGTAACGCCGCGCTCGCCGACGGGCGTCTCATAGCCCAACGGTAACCGTCGAATGAACTCCGACGCGTGTGCAGCCTCTGCTGCCTTCTCGATTTCGGCATCGGTGGCCCCGGGACGCCCGAACTGGATGTTCTCCCGGACGCTTGTGCCGAACACCGCTGCGTCCTGCGGTACAAGCGCGATGCGCGCACGCACCGCCGCGGGATCCGCTTCTGTGAGTCGCACACCGTCGAAACTGACGTTACCCGACACCGGATCATAGAAACGGAGAATAAGCTGGAAGATCGTGCTCTTGCCTGCGCCGGACGGACCAACCAGGGCGAGCTTTTCACCAGGCGCCACCCGAAATGAAAGACGATCGAGAACGGGCACATTCGGGCGCCCCGGATAAGCAAAGTCTACGTCGCGAAATTCAACCTCGCCGCCCGCCGGCTTGCGCAGTGCCACAGGGCGTGGCGGTGCCTTGATCTGCGGCTCGATACTCAAAATCTCGAACAACCGCTCGGCCGCGCCGGAAGCCTGCGCGATTTCGCCCCACACCTGGCTGAGCTCGCCAAGCCCGCCGGCTGCGAACACCGCATAGAGAACGAATTGTCCGAGCCGGCCCGGCGTAATACTGCCGGCGAGCACATCCTGCGCCCCGACCCACAGCACCACCACGATGCTGGCGAACACAAGGAAGATGACGACAGCCGTCAGTATCGCGCGCACTTTCGTCGCGCCGCGCGCGGCGGCATATGCCTGCTCGACCGCAGTGCCGAAGCGCGACTGTGCGAGCTTTTCGTTGGTGAAGGCCTGTAGCGTGCGCATCGCACCGATCAGCTCGTTGGCGTAGCCCGATGCATCGGCAAGCGTGTCTTGCGCCGCGCGTCCGCGTTTGCGGACGGCGCGCCCGAAGCCAACCAACGGAAGAACGATGACCGGTATCGCGGCCAGCACGAACAGCGAAAGCCGCGGGCTCGTGACGACCATCATCCCGGCGCCGCCAAGGAATAACACCAGGTTACGCAAAGCGATCGACACCGACGCACCCACCGCCGCCTTGATCTGGGTCGTGTCAGCGGTGAGGCGCGATACAATTTCGCCCGCGCGCACTGAATCGAAAAATGCGGAAGACAGCCGCGTGAGATGAACGAACACGTCTGAGCGTAGATCGGCGACGATGCGCTCACCCAATGTCGTGACCAGGTAGTAGCGTAGCGCGCTGGAAACCGCGAGCACGGCGACGACGGCAATCATCACCGCAAAATAGCTGTCGATTAGCTGCACCGCCTTGTCGGAGAAACCGAAATCGATCATCCGCCGTACCGCCACCGGCACGACCAGGGTGGTGAGTGCGGCTACGATCAGCGCAGCCAGCGCCGCCAGTGCACGGCCACGGTATCGCGCGACGTACGGAATAAGCCGGGAAAGCGGCTTGAGCTTTACCTTGCGCCGCTCGCCGGCCGCGGGGGCGCCGGCGACATCGAGGCCCCGCCCATCGCTCGAAAAACTCATGCGACGCCCTTTGTCACTGCCCCGCTAGCTCGACCCATTAATGCCTTGCGGGCTTGATGGCGGTCAATTGTGGCGGCTTGCCGCTTTCATCCGCTTCCTGTATAGCAGCCGCCAAATTCAGCCCTTATTGGCGCGTCTGCGCCCTGGAAACGAAACGATGAAACAGGATATCCATCCCGGCTACCACACCATTAAGGTGGTAATGACCGATGGCAGTGAATTCACCACCCGCTCCACCTGGGGCAAAGAGGGCGATGTCCTGCATCTCGACATCGACCCGAAGTCGCACCCGGCCTGGACTGGTGGCCAGCAGCAGCTTGTCGACCGCGGCGGCCGCGTGTCGCGCTTCCAAAAGAAGTTCTCGGGTTTCTTGAAGACCGACGAAAAGAAATAAGCACGGCTGGTATTCCTGACAAAAAACCCCCGCTTAAGGCGGGGGTTTTTATTTTTGGCACAGTAGGTACTTAAGCGCTTTCGGCCCCGAAGGCGGCCTTCAACAGGCCAAGCTGACGTTCGACGGGATTGGCTGTCGCGGGCCGTTCGGCGGCATTCTGATTGTAGATGGTCGCATCGAGGCGGCGCACATTGGTGTAAAGCTTCTGCGACCGTTCAATCAGGCCGCGCAGAGCTGCGGGCAGCAGTTCGATATTGCCGTTATCGTGGGTGTCAGCAGCCGCCAGCTTGACCTTGCTCTTTTCCTTGCCCGCCTGCGCGAGCGACATCTCGCCTTCCTTCACGGCGCGGTGGAGCAGAAGCCAGGAGGCAAGCTGCATCAGCCGCGTGGTGAGACGCATGCTTTCGGTGGCATAGGCAAGCGCAGCCGCACGCTCCAGCTTCTTGGATTCCTGGCGGCCGGGGCCATCGAGATAGGTTGCGGTCTCTTCGACCAGCGCCATTCCGTCGCGGAACAAATCGGCGAATGCCTGCGAACTGGCAAGCCGCTCGCCGAACGACACCGTTTGCGCTTCGCTCAATAAGTTCTCGGACATAACGCGACGCCTCACTTCACGCGGAGCCGATACGCGCCCCGTATACGATTGGGTAAGCATGACGCGTGGGATGAGGCTCTGTCCAGACGGCAATATGGTTAACATTGCGATATAGTTTCTGCGCAAGTTTGAACGGCCGCGTATTGCAGCAGTAACTGATCCATATTGGGACAAAAAAAGGAGCCGCCGTTACCGGCGGCTCTAAGGTGATAACAGGGAGGCGTCAAACAGAGTGGACAGGAGCCACTCAATGTCCACATGAAGATGGACAATGCCAGTAATGGTCGAGAAAGCTTAACGACAGCTTAAGGACTTGGGCGCAATGCCAAATATTTTTTCGATGTCCCGCCACATAGCTATTCGCCCGCGCCGACGTTTCGTCGCCTCAACGCTTGAAAAACTGATCGGCGGCCGAACGCGAGGCGCGCTTTTGCGCCATGTCAGACTCGATCCGGTTGATCTCGTCGTGCAGCAATTGCACTCGAGCCGCGAGCTCGTCCACCGAGAGCAACGTAAGGTCCTGGCCAATCTCGTGCGCAATCTTCTTCTTCGGTTTGTCGTCCTCGTCGATCGCCGCCATTGTTCGCCTCCTGCCAGCGAAATTTAGCCACGGCGGCCCGGGTTGTCACATCGGTGAGGCCCGCCTACACAGAGCGATCCATTTGCCAGAAAGTACGAGGAACCGATGGCCGCGCTTCCGAACCAAATGACCGCAATCGGCATCAAGTCCGCCGGTGGACCGGACATGCTGGTACCGGAGCAGCGTCCGGTCCCGACCCCCGGCGCCGGCGAGATCCTGGTGAAGGCCGCCGCTGCCGGCGTGAACCGTCCCGACGTGATGCAGCGCATGGGCCTCTACCCGCCCCCGCCCGGCGCACCCGATATTCCCGGGCTTGAAATCGCCGGCGAGGTCGTCGCGTTGGGCGCTGGCGTCAAGCGCTGGAAAATTGGCGACAAGGTCATGGCCCTGGTCGTCGGCGGTGGTTACGCCGAATACTGCCTCGCGCATGAAAGCCACGCGCTTCCGATCTCCGGGCTCTCCATGGTCGAGGCGGCGGCAATCCCGGAAACATTCTTCACCGTTTGGCATAATGCATTCGAGCGCGGCGGCCTGAAGCGCGGTGAAACCTTGCTGGTCCACGGCGGCACGTCGGGTATCGGCACCACGGCAATTCAACTTGCCAAGGCATTCGGCGCGCGCGTGGTCACCACAGCCGGTTCGGCAGAAAAATGCGAGGCCTGCCGCAAGCTCGGGGCAGATGTCGCCGTTAACTATAAGTCCGAGGACTTCGTCGCGGCCACA
Organism: uncultured Pseudomonadota bacterium; assembly: GCA_963762485.1. Lineage (GTDB taxonomy): Bacteria > Pseudomonadota > Alphaproteobacteria > Rhizobiales > Xanthobacteraceae > Pseudolabrys. The sequence goes on from CAVXLE010000017.1 coordinate 958,576, forward strand.
AAGACCGCCACCGGCGACAAGGGCGCCGAGGTTATACTGGACATGGTGGGTGGGGACTACATCGCGCGCAACTACGAAGCCGCGGCGGTGGAGGGGCGCATCGTGCAAATCGCTTTCCAGGGCAGCCCAAAGGCGACTGTGGATTTCCGCCGGATTATGCTCAAACGGCTGCACCATACCGGTTCAACCTTGCGCTCGCGCTCCGTCGCCGACAAAGGCGCGATCGCGCGCGCAGTCGAGGACAATGTCCTGCCGCTCGTTGCGGCGAGGAAGGTCAAGCCGGTGATCTACAAGACATTTCCCTTGGGCGATGCACCGGCCGCGCACGCCCTCATGGAAAGCAGCACCCATATCGGTAAAATCGTGCTAACACTTTGACTCGGCGTCCGTTTCTTCAAAAGCCGTGAAATCGGCGCAATGGCAGACTTAAAGCTCAGCAGGGTGCGATTGTTTACGGATTTTCACCGTCGGCGATGCCGGAGCCGCAGGCTGCAAGGCGCTGCCGCGGGCGGGAGTTTTATTTTGACCATGACTAGCCGTTTAGCAGCCGTAGCGCTCGCGCTTGTCGTCACGCTGCTGGCGCTTTCAACAGCGCGCGCGGTCGAAGCAGTGAACGTGCGCCTCGATGCCGCGGCCATTGACTTAACCGCGGCCACGGAACTTCAAAAGACCGATGGCGACCGCATCCAGGTGTCCACGGCGCCGGGACCGGACGGCATCGTGCGGCGCATCGAGGTGCGCGCGCGCGAAGGCAACACCAATTGGGCGGTGTTCGCGCTCACCAATAACAGCGACGAACAGATCGATCGCCTCATCGTCGTGCCACACTATCGCATGGTCGGCTCCGGGCTGTTTTGGCCCGATCTCGGTCTGTCGCGCATCGCAGCCATCACGCCATCGAGTGGTGATCGCCCTGTGCGGCAAGAGGGGACGACCGCAGACGTATTTCGCATCACGCTTGATCCCGGCACAGTCATCACCTTTGTCGCCGAATTGCGCACCGACAAGCTGCCGCAGATCTACCTGTGGGAGCCGGACGCATACAAGGACAAGGTCAATTCATTCACCTTGTACTACGGCATCGTCATCGGCATTGCCGGGTTGCTGGCGCTATTCCTTACGATCCTGTTCGTCGTGAAAGGCTCGATGATGTTTCCGGCCGCCGCCGCGCTTGGCTGGGCAGTGCTGATCTATATCGGCATCGATTTCGGTTTCTGGGGCAAGGTATTCGACATGTCGGCCGGCGCCGAGCGCGTTTGGCGCGCCTGCGGCGAGGCAATACTGTCGGCAACGCTGCTGGTATTTCTGTTCGCTTATCTCAATTTGTCGCGCTGGCACGTTCGCTATGCACACGTCACAATCGCATGGCTTGCCGCGCTCGCAGCGTTGATCGCGGTCGCAGTGTTCGATCCCTCGATTGCCGCCGGAATCGCTCGTATGTCGCTTGCGGGCATTGCCGTTTTTGGGCTCGCCCTCGTCATCTACCTTTCCACCCATGGCTTCGACCGCGCCGTGCTGCTCATCCCAACATGGCTGCTGCTGGTCGTGTGGACTGCGGCCGCTGGCCTTGCGATCACGGGTCTTGTCACCAACGACATCATTGGTCCGGCGCTGCTCGGCGGTCTTGTGTTGATCGTGATGCTGATCGGCTTCACGGTCATGCAGCACGCGTTCGCCGGCGGCATTACCCACGGTATCGTTTCCGATGTAGAGCGTCGCGCGCTTGCGCTCACCGGTGCCGGCGACCTGATCTGGGACTGGGACGTTTCCGCCGACAAGGTGTTCACCAGCCCGGAAACCGAGCACATGCTGGGCCTTAAGCGCGGTACGCTGGAAGGGCCCGCAGCAAAGTGGCTTGAAGTGCTGCATCCACTCGACCGCGATCGTTTCCGTTCCGCCCTTGATGGTGTCGTCGAGCAGCGGCGCGGCCGGCTCACGCAGGACTTCCGGCTGCAGACTGCCGACGGGCATTATCTTTGGTTTACACTCAAAGTGCGCCCGGTGGTCGGCTCTGACGGTGAGGTTGTTCGTCTCGTCGGCACGATGATTGACGTCACCGAATTCAAGAACGCCGAAGAACGGCTCCTGTTCGATGCGGTGCACGACAACCTCACAGGTTTGCCCAACCGCGAGCTGTTCATCGATCGCATGGAGGCGGCCTTCGGTTTTGCCCGTGCCGACCCGCAAATCCGGCCGTCGATCGTGGTCATCGACCTCGACCGCTTCAAACAAGTCAACGATTCCGTCGGCATCGCGGTCGGCGATTCGATTCTGCTCACGATCGCGCGCCGGCTTTCCCGCCTGCTCAAGCCGCAGGATACATTGGCGCGGCTTTCCGGCGACCAGTTCGCCCTGATCTTGTTGTCGGAGCGTGAGCCGGCACGCATCGTGGCTTTCGCCGAGACAATTCGGCGCACCTTGCGCGCACCTATCGCATTCAATGATCGCGAGATCTTCCTCACCGCCTCGATCGGATTGGCGCTCGCCGAGAATCAGGCCCATCGCACCGAGGAAGTGCTCAAGGATGCCGAGCTCGCGATGTATTATGCCAAGCGCATCGGCGGAGACCGCATCGAGATCTTCAAGCCGGCGATGCGCTCGCGCAAGACCGATCGTTTGACCATGGAATTGGAACTGCGCCGCGCGATCGAGCGCGAAGAAATCAAGGTGCTTTATCAGCCGATCGTGCGGTTGGAAGACCGGGCCATCGCCGGTTTCGAGGCGCTGGCGCGATGGGATCATCCGAAGCTCGGCCGCCTCTCGCCCGCCGAATTCATTTCGATCGCCGAAGAAATCGGCTTGATCGTCGACCTCGGCCTGTTCGTCCTCGATCACACTGCCCGGCAGCTCGCCCAGTGGCAGGCGGCGACCCGCGCCCGCGAGCCAGTGTTCGCCAGCGTGAACGTGTCATCGCGGCAATTGCTGCGCCACGACCTGATCCAGGACCTGCGCAGCGTGCTCTCGCGCACGGCGCTGGCGCGCGGCACGCTCAAGCTGGAAATCACCGAATCTCTCGTCATGGAAAATCCCGAGCACGCCGCGCAGATGCTCACACGCATCAAGGAACTCGGCGCCGGTCTGTCGCTGGACGATTTCGGCACCGGCCATTCCTCGCTCGCCTATTTGCAGCGCTTCCCGTTCGACACAATCAAGATTGACCAGTCGTTCGTCCGTACCACGCCGCGCGGCACACGGCCGGTGATCCTGCGTTCGATCATCGCGCTCGCGCACGATCTCGGCATGGAAGTGGTGGCGGAAGGCGCGGAAACCGATTCCGACGCGGTCGAACTTTATCAGCTCGGCTGCGAATACGCGCAAGGCTTTGCTTTTGGCGAACCGATGTCCGCCGAAGCCGCCCGCGATCTCCTGGTCGACAAGCCGACCCGGCTGCGCGCGCTCAAGATTGCATCTGAATGAAGGCCGAAGGCCGCGCGATCCATGCGCGGCGCATCACGCGTGGCCAGCTTCGCTCGACAGCATGCCAAGGTCGATACCGATCTTACGTAGCGCCTTTTCGTATTTTGTTTCGGTGTCGGTGCCGAAGATGAGCTCGGGATCAGCCGGGCAATGCAGCCAGCCGTTTTGCTGGATTTCCTGTTCGAGCTGGCCGGGCGCCCACCCAGCGTAGCCGAGCGCGAGGATAGCGCTGGCGGGCCCCTTGCCGCGCGCTATCGCCTTGAGAATGTCGAGAGTAGCTGTAAGGCAAATACCTTCATCGATCGGCAGCGTCGAATTCTCGATGAAGAAATCGGCGGAGTGCAGAACGAAACCGCGCCCGGTTTCGACCGGACCTCCCTTGAGCACTTTCACGTCTTCGGCGCGCGTCGGCAGCTGGATGCGCTCGGCGGCCGGAATCACTTCGAGTTGCACGAGGAGGTCAGGAAATTTGATGTTGGCTGCCGGGTGATTGACGACGATGCCCATGGCGCCTTCGGTGGAATGCGCGCAGACATAAATCACAGCCCGCGCAAAACGGTCGTCGTTCATTGCCGGCATCGCGATCAGCATTTGCCCGTCAAGATAACCGCGTCCGGGGGCGGGGGCCTGCTCCGTCGTTGCCTTGCGTGAAATCTTCATGGCAAAAGGTTACCTGATCGACATGCCTTTGCAAACGAACCTTGCAGCAGAGAATTCACCTGTTCGCCGCCATATTCAATACGACAATTGTGGCAGCGGCCTGCCCATATCGTGGTCAATGGCTGCTCACAATGAATTCAGTGGCGCGGCATGCAGTTACCAACTAAATCGTCCGAGATGAGCGATATTCACAGATCAATTTGCGTGTTGCTGGCCGCGTGCGGTATCGCCGCAATCTCAGGCACGTCAGCGCGCGCGGCCGACGAATCACCCTGGAGCAATGATGTCCGCTCCGCGGTCAGGCTGATTGCCGGCACCAGCGGCAAGAGCGATGCCGCGCTGCGCGGGGGCATCGAAATCAAGATGCAAGCGGGATGGAAAACCTACTGGCGTTATCCGGGCGATTCCGGTGTGCCGCCGCGCTTTGATTTTTCGGGTTCGGAAAATCTGAAAACAGCGAGGGTGCTTTATCCGGCGCCACATCTCTTCACCGACGAGACCGGCCATTCGCTCGGTTACAAGGACAGCGCAATCTTCCCGCTGGTGATTACGCCGCAGCAGTCCGGCAAGCCTGTGCGGTTGCGCATGAAGATCGATTATGCGGTCTGCGAAAAACTGTGCGTACCTGCCGAAGGCAGCGCCGAGCTCAGCCTTGCCCCCGGCGACAGCTCCCACAATGCAGCCCTGACGGCCGCCGAGGCGCGCGTGCCGGAGCAGGTCCCGGCAGCGCAACTGGCTCTTACCGCGCGACGTGTCAATGCAGCGGCTAAACCTTTGGTCGCCGTTGATCTTGCCGTGCCTGCCGGACAGGTGGTCGAATTGTTCGTCGAAGGACCTACGCCGGAATGGGCATTGCCCATCCCGACGCCCGCACAAGGTGCCCCGGCTGGCCATGCACAGTTCGGCTTCGAGCTCGATGGCTTGCCACCCGGCGTCGATCCCAAGGGCAGTTTCGAGCTGACCTTTACTGTCATCACAGGTGAGCGTGCGGTAGAAGTCAAAACCCGTCTCGACTAATCGCCGGCAAGGGCGTAATTAGCCCAGCTGGGAAACGTTTTAATAAGCAACGCGAGAGGACACCCATGCCCATCAAGGTCGGCGATCGATTGCCCGATGCCAAGTTCCGCGTCATGACCACCGAGGGTCCGGTCTGGAAAACGACCGATGAAGTTTTCAAAGGCCGCAAGGTAGCGCTGTTCGCGGTGCCCGGCGCCTTCACTCCGACGTGCAACAACCTGCACATCCCGAGCTTCCTGAACAACGCGGCTGCTATCAAGGCAAAGGGCGTGCACACGATCGCCGTGACCGGGGTCAATGACGTGTTCGTCATGGAAGCATGGAAGAAATCGACCGGCGCCGACGGCAAGATCGATTTTCTCGCGGACGGAAACGGGGAATTCGCCAAAGCGATCGATATGGCTTTTGACGGTTCTGGCAACGGGCTTGGCACACGCTCGAAGCGCTACTCGATGCTGGTCGATGACGGCGTCGTGAAAAAACTCAATATCGAGGATGCGCCGGGCAAGTGCGACATTTCGGGTGGCCAGGCATTGCTGGCGCAGCTCTAGATTTCTCCGCAAAGATTTGGCGCGATGGCCGGGCACGTCCCGGCCATTTCGTTTTCAGGATCGTTATTTCGTCGACATCGCGCCGATCGCACCGGCTCGCGCGGCGACAAGACCTTCACGCGCGAGTTCATCGGCACGCTCGTTCATCGCGTGACCGGCATGGCCCTTCACCCAGTGCCAATGCACCTTGTGATGGCCGAGCGCCTCATCCAGTCGCTTCCATAAATCTACGTTTTTCACCGGCTTCTTGTCGGACGTGCGCCAGCCATTCTTCTTCCAGCCGTGAATCCACGTCGTGATGCCATTCTTCAGATATTCGCTGTCGGTGTGCAGGTCGACCGCGCACGGCCGCTTGAGCGCTTCCAGGGCCGAGATCGCCGCCATCAGTTCCATGCGGTTGTTGGTCGTTTGGAGTTCGCCACCTTTGAGTTCTTTTTCGTGATCGCCAAAAGTCAGGATGGCGCCCCATCCGCCAGGACCCGGGTTGCCGGAGCAGGCGCCGTCGGTGTGAATGGTGACGCGCAATTCACTCATGAGATGCCGTAGTCCTCGGCACTTTTCACCGACTGGTGAAAGCGCAGCTTACGGTAATATTCCAGCGGATCTTTCGGCCTGACCAGGGCGCCGTCCGGCACCGCCAGCCAATCAACCAACCGCGTGAGCAGGAAGCGGGTCGCCGCGCCGCGCGCCAGCATGGGCAATGCGTCGCGCTCGCGCGCCGACAATGCGCGCACCTTGCCATAAGCGTTGAGAAGCGCCCGCCCCTTCGTGACGTTGTACGAATGATCCGCCTCGAAGCACCACGCATTGAGACAAACCGCCACGTCGTAAGCGAGCGTATCGATGCAGGCGAAATAGAAATCGATCAGCCCCGACAGCCTGTCACCGAGAAAAAATACATTGTCGGGAAACAGATCGGCATGGATGACGCCTTGCGGCAATTCGCGCGGCCAGTATTTCTCCAATGTATCGAGCTCTTTTGCGATCTCCGCGCACAGCCCGGGGCGGACACTGTCGCCACGCGCTTTCGCGTGCTCGTAGAGCGGCCGCCAGCTCTCGATGGAAAGAGCGTTTTCACGCCTCACCTTGAAATCCGCGCCCGCGAGATGCAGCCGCGCCAGCGCATCACCCACCGCCGCGCAGTGGCCCGGATTTGGCCGCCGGATCCACACCCCGTCGAGAAACGTGACGATCGCCGCCGGCCTGCCGGCAATCTTGCCCAGCATGCCGCCTTGCTTGTTCTTCACCGGCTGCGGACAGGTGATGCCACGCGCCGCCAGGTGCTCCATCAGCCCGAGAAAGAATGGCAAGTCGCCTTCGGCGACACGCTTTTCGTAGAGCGTGAGAATGAAATTGCCGGCCCCTGTGTGCACCAGGAAATTGGAATTCTCCACGCCCTCCGCGATGCCCTTGTAGGAGAGCAATTCGCCGATGTCGTAGCCGGAAAGAAAGCGGGTGAGATCTTCCGCCGAGACGTCCGTATAGACCGCCATGAAGCGTCACTCCGCCGGCTCATGCTCCCGCAGCGGGCGGGGTAGCGGGAAGAACACGCCCTCCTCGGTCGCCGAGACCGTTTCGACGTCGAGCGCGTAGCGCGCCGCGAACGCACCCATGATCTCCTCGACCAGCACTTCGGGCGCGGAGGCACCGGCGGTGATGCCGAGCCGCATAACCCCTTCGAAATCGCTCCAGTTAATTTCCGCGGCACGCTGGACCAGTACGGCGCGTGGGCAGCCGGCGCGCTCAGCCACTTCCTTGAGCCGCTGCGAATTGGACGAATTCGGCGCGCCCACCACGATCATGGCGTCGACAATCGGCGCCACGCGCTTGACCGCTTCTTGCCGGTTGGTGGTTGCGTAGCAGATGTCTTCCTTGTGCGGGCCGACGATATTGGGGAAGCGCCGCTTGAGCGCTTCGACGATTTCCGCTGTGTCGTCCACCGACAATGTTGTCTGCGTCACATAGGCGAGGTTGTTTGCATCCCGCGGGGTGAATTTTTCCGCATCCTCTATCGACTCGACGAGGAAGATGCTGCCGGCCGGCAATTGCCCCATCGTACCGACGACTTCCGGATGGCCGGCGTGGCCAATCAGCACGATCTCGCGACGGCGCCGGAAATGGATCTCGGCCTCGCGGTGCACCTTGGTCACCAGCGGACAGGTCGCGTCGAGCGTGAGCAAATTGCGGCGCGCTGCTTCCTCCGGGATCGCGCGCGCAACGCCGTGCGCCGAGAAGATCACCGGCGCCTTGTTGTCCGGCACCTCGCTGAGCTCTTCGACGAAGATCGCGCCCTTGGTGCGCAGGCTATCGACCACGTAGCGGTTGTGCACGATCTCATGACGCACATAGACCGGCGCCCCGTAGATCGCCAGCGCCCGTTCCACCGATTCGATGGCCCGGACGACGCCGGCGCAGAAACCGCGCGGCGAGCAGAGCAGCACCTTTAAGGTGGGTTTTGGTGAGCCGGTTACCATTTAAGTCCTCGAAAGCGCGCAATTTCCGCGCCTGTTAACGCCTCGACATGGGGTGCGCCGGCCTTCCCTGTCAAGCCAGAATGGTTGCATGACCCCGTATCTGCCCCTATATTCCGGCCACTTTCCGATCATCACCGATGATCTGAAGCTTCGCCCAGGGGCGGGCGAAGCATAGAGGAGATTTTGCCATGGCGACCGCAGCACCCTTGATGCCAAAGGCGACCGCCGTCTGGCTGCTGGACAACACCGCGCTGTCGTTCGACCAGATCGCCGAGTTCTGCAAGCTGCACCCGCTCGAGGTGAAGGCCATCGCCGACGGCGATGCCGCGCAGGGAATCAAAGGCCTCGACCCGATTTTGACCGGGCAACTGACTCGCGAGCAGATCGCCGAAGCCGAGAAAAATCCGGAAACCCGGCTAAAGCTGACTGAGCCGAAAGTCTCGGTTCCAACGACCGAGCGCGGCAAGAAGGGCCCGCGCTACACCCCGGTTTCGCGCCGCCAGGACCGTCCGAACGCCATTTTGTGGCTGGTCCGCAACCATCCGGAACTCAAGGACAGCGCGATCATGCGGCTGGTCGGCACCACCAAGTCGACCATTGCCTCGATCCGCGACCGTACGCACTGGAACTCGCCCAATCTGACGCCGATGGACCCGGTGACGCTCGGGCTGGCCTCGCAGATCGACCTCGATCTCGAGGTGGCGCGCGCCAACAAGGAAAAGCCGGCACCTGTCGATACGGGCGCGACGTTGCTTCCGGCCGCCGAGACGACCGCGCGCAAGGAGGCGGAAGTCGCCGCCGCCGCCGCGGAAGCCGAGCAGAAAAAGCCGGGTGGCAGCGATATGGACGTCAGCGCCGTGTTCGCCAAGCTCAAGCAGCTCGGCGGCAAGAGCGAGAAAGAGGGCGAGTAGGCGCGGCCGACAATTTTTGCCGCACTTGCGGAAATTTCTCTGCAAATTGTCTTCGCGTTGCGCGGGTACGTCGATACGGCGTCGCGCGCGTTGATCGCAATAAAGTGAACGGCGCGTTTAGCGTGTGTTACGTGCGGAATCTCGATTTCAGTTCCGCATACGAATTATTGCAAATTCCAAATTAATCGCGCCTTCACGGGTGGGGCAGACGATCCCCACGTTGGACGACTCTCGAGCGGCGACCAACTTACGACCACAAGCTCGACTATGTGGCTGTGAAGTTGCGCTCCTGTGGGCGCTTTTCACCCGGCCGCGCGGCCGCCGCTTCCCACCCGGCACCCGCGCGGCCGGCTTAGTTTTGGGGGGACCTCTTCGTCGACAATAGCTTCCGCCGCGCAATCAATACCCCCTCGCCCCCTCGATCGCCGCGACATAGCGAGCAATGGATTTTTCCAGCACCTGCTTCGCATCTGTCGCGATCACGCGATCGAAATAATGCCCGTAGATCACGTCGAACTGGAATGGCACCAGCGCCTTGCCGATCTGCTCGACTTCGCGCGCCGACAGCGGAATGAAATTCGGATAGCTGCGCATGAACGACAGCCACTTGCGGTCCGTCGTCACGGCGAGGATATCGCCGGCACAGACGACCCCGCGGCCACCGGCGCCGCCTTTCCAATGCATCACGGTGCCGCCGGGGAAATGCCCGCCACACCGCACAAGAGTGACGCCGTCCCAAAGCTTGAGCGTGTCGCCCTCCCACAACTTCAGCGCCGGACCCTTGCGCATGATCCAATCCTTGTCGGCGGCGTTGAGATGGACCGGGCAATTGAATGCGTGCGCCCACTCCACCATCGTCGTGTAGAAATGCGGATGCGAGATCGCAATCGCTTTGAGCCCGCCGAGGCCCTTGATCATGCTCACGGTCGCGGCGTCGAGGGTAGCGACGCAATCCCATAACACGTTGCCTCCATCCGTGCGCACCAGCAGCGCGCGCTGGCCGATGGCAAAGCCCGCGCCGATTCCGATCACGCCCGGCTCGTGTTCGCGAAAGCCATTCATGTGGCTTTTCGAAAGTGCCTCAAGCGTGGTCCAGGTCTGCCCGCGCGGCGGAACGTATTGCCGCTCCTCCTCGCAGATGACGCATTGCGCGGGCGGCTGCGCGCTGTCGGGAAATTGCGTGCCGCAGGCGGTGCAGATGAAGAGAGGCATGAAAATTTTTTCTCGTCATTCCGGGACACGCGCGGAGCGCGTGGACCCGGAATCCAGACGCACGCTCCGTTATTCGTTTCTGGATTCCGGGTTCCGGCCTTCGTCCGGCCCCGGAATGACGAATGATAGTCCGCGGCCCATTGTGTTTGGTCCCGCGGGCGTTTGCAAAGCGCGGCACGGTTGTGCCTGACCGGCTCAGCCCGGGAGCCACGCTCCGCGGTCTCTCGTCAGGCCGCAGCGCCGAAAGTGCGTATTTTCCGCGTAAAGTGCCCCAGGCTAAATCGCCGCCCTAGAGGTAACTCCACCACCATTCGGTGCGCCGGCGCTTGATGCCGGCAAACCAGCGGCAAAGCGGATAGAGAGAAACGACAACGGCGAGCCACACAGCGTAGATGCCAGCCAGACCTAGCCCATAGCCGGGCGGCTTTTGGGTTGTTCCGATCAGCGCGGCGAAATCGCCGACCACCGTCCAGGCGTACAGAACTGCGAGCGCGTGAAGCACGAAAAGATGGGCCACATAATAGAAGAATGGCACGCGTCCGTAGATCGCGATCCAACCGGCGACAGGCCCACGGGCCCTTTCGAAGGCCGCCAGCAGCATCAGCGCCGGTCCGAGCGTCATCGCCAGATAGAGCAACGAAGGCGGATATTTTTCACAATTGATGAATGACAGCACGGTGGCCACGGGACCGTCCTGCGTGGCCCACGGCGCAGGATCACCGTAGAGGTTGGTGGCGCGCAGGAGTACAAATCCGACCGTGATCGCGGCGCCAAGCGCGAACAGCTCCTGAACACGCGCCGCACGATCGCGCGTGAATAACGGCCCGAGCGCATAGCCCGCAGCCATCACGCCGATCCACGGAACCAGCGGATAGAGTACGACCAGGTCGACTCCCGGCGCGAGCTGCAGAGTGACCCGGTTGATGCAGGAAATTCCAGACAGGCGCGACCACACCGAATTGCGCCGCCTTGATGCCGTCGAACATGTTGTGCCCACCGATCATGATGAGACCGGCTGCGGCGATCGCCCAGCGCGGCAGGTGGACGAGCGCGGCAAGCGTGATCATCGACACACCGATTGCGAAAATCACCTGCGCGACGAAATGATTGAAATGGAGGCTGAAGCTCCACCCGAAACGCACGACGGTGAATTCGATCAGCACGAGCCAGACGCCGCGCGTGAACAGAAAGCGGCTGACATCGCCGGTACTGCGGCGCTGTCCGTACAGAAACGCCGAAATCCCCGCCAGAAAGATAAAGGTTGGCGCGCAGAAATGCGTAATCCAGCGCGTCAGGAACAGCGCCGGATCGGCGACGTCGCGCGGATTAAATCCGCCGGCAGCAAAGAAATCGCGTGCGTGATCGAGCGCCATCACGATCATGACCAGACCGCGCAGGAGATCGATCGAATTGAGGCGAGCCGCGTTCGCCGGCGCGGATTTTTCAAGGGCCGCTTCGCCGGCCGGCGACACGGCCCGCCGCAGCGTTTCGAAGGCAACAGTCATGACAGGTTATTTCCAGGAGTGACGATGCGTACAAGTTGCGCGCCTTGTGACGCAGTGCTGCTCCACTCTCAAGTCGTCCAGCCATGAAAACATTTGGTCCAAAATTCAATAGAAAGTTATGGATTGGGAAAACACGAAATAAGTATTGGCAATCAGCGTGTCAGTGGCTCTGCGCGATGACACTGCATGCGGAACCATCATTCCTGCAATTCATTTATTGCCACGCTTGCGCACACACGAAACCGTGATGAATATTGGCAACTGCCGCGAATATTTTGGTCAATGACGGCCGCAGCCGCACGAGCGGCGTCTTAAAACACCAGTCTCTTCAGCATCTGTTCGAGGGCTGCCTTGCCCTCCAGATTCGCCGTGCTGCGCGACTCGAAATAATCGTCCGAATGCGCGATCGGGCTGACCCGGCCGGCGCGATAGATTTCCCACCGCCACGGCTTGGGCATGCGGGCGCGGTTTTTCACCACCACCGAATAATCCGTCCGCTCAAGACCGTTCTTCATGGCGCGAGCTGATCTGCAGAGGAGACCGTCGCCTGATCTCGTTCATGAACCGCCGCGACATCGGCGGGATCGATAGCCACCATCTCGACGGCCGACCGGCGCGCGTCCACGGGCAGCATGATCATCGTCGCGATCCGTCGATAGACCGGGAATGACAATTCCTCGATCAGTTCCTCGTCCGTCACCACTTCATAGTCGCCGGCCGCCAGCTTGCGGTCGACTCCTTTGAGCGAAAAGGAATGCTGAAAGGTCAACGTCACGCGTTTCGTGCGTGTCACCATTGCGATGTCCTCGATGGCAGGGTGAACGACACGATTGCGAACCGTGCCGGCGCCGCGCTCACCAGACAAGAATCGCGAGAACTATTCCGCCCGAGAGCAGCAACCCCAGCCCCCAAAAGGAATAGGTCATCATCCTGTCGATTGCGTCACCATGCATCGAAGCACTATGCGCGATTTGAACGGAGATAGATACAAATATATTGGGCGAGCGAGTCAGCCGCCCACCCCATGCCCCTTCAGCGCGCTGCCGATCTCATCCAGGATCGCCGGATCGTCGATGGTCGCCGGCATGGTCCATTTCTCACCGTCGGCAATTTTCTTGATGGTGCCGCGCAGGATCTTGCCCGAGCGCGTCTTCGGCCACGAGCTCCGCTCTCCGGTGTCGGCTTTCCAAGGGATGGCGATGGCGGGAGCAAGGATAGTGGAAGAGCCTGGCAATGTCCGTTTCCGCGCGGCGTTCTGGATTTCGATCGGATAAGGTAGCCAATGCGACAGGTAGTCTTGATCGGGGCAAACCATGACGCGCATCCTCGTGACCGGCGCATCGGGCTTTGTTGGACGTGCCTTGGTCGCGGAGCTCGCGAATACCGGACATTCCGTGCGCGCGGCGATGCGGCAGCCCGCGGACATATTCCCCCGGCCGGTCGAGGTGATCGCCGTATCGGATCTGACGCGCCCGGTCGAATGGCGTCCGCTGCTCAGGGATATCGACACGGTGGTTCACCTCGCCGGCATCGCGCATGCCGGACCGGAGATTGCCGAGCAGGCCTATGATCGGGTCAATCGCCTGGCGACCGCCGAATTGGCAGGCGCGGCGAAAATCATGGGCATCAGGCACCTGGTCTTCATGTCGTCGATCCGCGCGCAGAGCGGACCGGCATCCGACAGCATTCTGCGCGAGACCGACGTGGCCCAGCCGACTGACGCCTATGGACGCTCCAAGCTTGCCGCCGAGGACGCCGTGCGCGCCGCCGGCGTGCCGTTCACGATCCTGCGGCCGGTCCTGATTTATGGTCCGGGTGTGAAGGGCAATTTCGCGCGCCTGATGGAGCTTGCGCGAAAACCGTGGCCGCTGCCGCTCGGCCTTTGCCGCAACCGCCGATCGCTGCTGGCGCGCCGAAACCTGATCGACGCCGTTCACTTTGCCGTGGCGTCGACCGCGGCGAAAGGCGAGACCTACGTCGTGGCAGACCCCGCGCCGCTGACGCTGGCCGAGATTGTGACGGCACTACGCGCGGGCGAAGGGCGCAGACCGGGATTGTTGCCTGTGCCGCCGGGGCTGATTGCACTCGCCGCAAGCGCGCTCGGCCGCGCCGAAGAATGGCAGCGCCTGGGCGGAGCGCTGGTCGCCGATCCGGCCAAGCTTATGCTGGCTGGATGGAAGCCTGCGCTCGATACGCGGGAGGGGCTTGGGGCTCTCGCGCGCGAAGGTGCGTCTATAAGATGAATTGAACGCGTGGTTTTGCGGGCTTCGTTATGCCGAGACGTACTGGTCTTAGCTCTGTACCTCCCTTACAGGGCTAACGACCTTCTGCCCGCAGAAGCAATCGATTTGGAACGGGCAAGTCACTCACTCTTGAGCTCGTGATTTTGGGATCACCAATTGGGCAGCGGAATAGTTCAAGAAAAAATCTATAGGGCGTCCATACACACAAATCATAAAGTCTACGATTTGCAGAGTTGCAGCTACGACTGACGCTGGCGCACATCTCATCCCGCTCAGCGTATAAACAAAAACGAATGAAGATGCGGAAACATCAAGCATCTGCTTACATTGTTTCACAAGCTCATCGTATTGCTCCTTGCCCATTGAACTGTTTGGCTCAACACGTTTTGCCTGTACCAATACTCCCTTTGAGTATTTCACCTCCGGCGTGTTGAGGCTCACATGAATTATCAAATCGGCACCCACCTGCGACTCTTCCGCGGCGGAGCCACGTCCGGTCTTCAATATGTGGGCCGACCAACTCAAACCCTTAATCTTTTTATTTAGCGCAGTTCTCAGGGCAACTGCTAGGCCACCTGTAATCGATACTTCGTAATCGGCCGTTTCGTCCTGATATGCGCCCATCGTTTCGCTAGTGGCTTCGTCTGCTCTATGGGCGGCTTCCCTGATGGAATCTTTCGAAATACATTGTGAGAGACCCTCAGTTTTTATTGAATTGGCCCTGTTGACCGGTGCGCTACCACCCAAGATGATCCGAGTTCAGGCGTGATAAAGCACACCGATGATCAGGCGCGCACTAGTCACGATAGAAAACCCGTCGTGTGGTCGGCCTAAAGAGAGCACTTGGGAGGAGCCCAGGCCCCCAATGCTTTCGAATTGACGAAGATGAGCCAACTGGCCCGGTAAGGCAGCCCCAACGCGCTTAAAGATACTTGAACCATCGTCGAGCGTCAGTGCAACAAGCGCTCCTTGATGATCTCCGAGTTCATTGAGTTCAATGCGGCGGCCACCCAGAACGACTTGGTTTTCGAGTGCCAAGGGCACGGCGCTATCATCGGCTACACGGAAAGCAATTTGAAATCTTCCTGAGTTCTGAGGTCGCATCTACTGTCACAGCTTCTTCGCGGCCATGTCCCACAGCTATTCCATGATCGAAGATTATTCCGACGACCTGATGGATGGCCACTTCCGTCGACTGTAAAAAGATGGTTTTCGGTGAGCGATTGCGCGGGTCAGGCACTTCGGCTGTCAGCCCAACGACTTCAGTGTTCGCACCGCGCAATAGACGACGCGCATACACCTCCTGGGCGTGACGAGCAATCACCAATCGCCTATCTGCCGTGGGTCCAGGCATCGCCTCAACGAGAGCGAGAGAACCGGACGGAGCGGCAAAACCAAAGTTCGGGCGGCGCAAGAAGAAGGCTGTCTTACCGCTTAGTAATCCAACATCGAGGGTCTCAGGCTGTTCTTGCGTTTCACCTGAAGGCGTCGCTCGAATGAACGCAGCAAGGTCGGGGCAAACTTGGACGTTCAAATCTGGTATATTCATCGGAGCCAACGGGGCGGGCGCCTGTAGGGGGGGGTTGACCCCGAGGTGCATCCCTGCGCCGCCAGCGATAACATTCTTCGTACATCTCCTCGACAAGTTCGAGAAGCTCGATCAATTCTGTAGCGCATTGACTAACATCGGCGGGTCTAGTCTCCTCGCGGCGGCCATGATGCGCCTTGTTCATCAACTCAAGTACAGGCGAGCCCTCGGCAAGTGCTGGATGATCGATAAATCGTCGAAAAACATGCGCACTAAACATCCCCTGCGGCCCAGATCTGACCAGCGGCCGAAGGCGTTGGAGAAACGTTGCCAACGTAGGGTCGGGGTTGGCCAGCGCCCATGCTGAGTGCGCCGGGTCATCAAACATGTCGCCCAGCTTGGCCTCAAAGAAAACGCGACAACCATCTGCAAAGGTTCGCGCAGGCTCCTCTGCGTTTCGATCAGCATCAAATAACTGCTTACGTCGTTCGATGACCGGAAGCGGCGGAACGGTGCGCACGATAGGCTGCTGTTGGGTCGCGGGATGAACCTCCAAATGTTCGATTGCGTTAGGCAATCTTGATCGTGACATCCGCCCACAAAATCGGGTGTCGTACGAAGTCAGGATCAGCTGAGCGCCGGCTGTTACAAGTGTTCCCAGCGCCGTAGCAAGGCGCTCTCTATTTTCATCGTCGAGTAACTCTTGGGGATCATCGAGCAAAAGAGTAGCGATGCCACCGCGATCGTTTAGGACGTATTCCCAAAACGCAAAGAAAAAGGAGACCAAGCTTGCCCGCAAGGCCGACGCATTGGTGACGTGCTGCGCGGGTGCCGATACGCCCCTCGCTCGCACCAACAAGTCTAACTCACCACGCCTACCCATCTCCGCGCCAACCAATTCATGCGCGGTGTCAGGAAATGCTCCCAAATAGATCCGGGATCGCCACTTGGCCGCATCAACAGCCAATTTTTTTCGCAGTTGATCTACCTGCTCGTCCGCAAGTTGACCAAGACCACTTAGGTTTTTTAGTGCTTCGCTGGCAACTGCATACTCTTTCAGCCGCCGTTCGGCATTTCGTCGTGCCTGTAGGTGTTGCTTCAGCCTGTCGCAATGGACGAGCGCATTGGAGATCGGTTCGGCTGCCTTCACCGTTGTCTGCAGCTCAAGAAGCTTCGTGACAAGGGTACCCCCTTCTGTTTTCTCGCCCGACTTCAGCCGCCCCAGAACCTTGGATACAATTTCCAGGGCTAATGCATCATTTTCATGCCGCCACCGGGCGAAGAGAACCGCACGGTCAACGCGGCTCAATGTACCTGAGAGCGATGCGCAAGCAGCCGGCAGATCGACCTGCCGGGACTCCCCAACGCCGCTCGGCCCGTAGTTACGGCGTCAAATGCCTCCGCCGCCTGCGATTGCAAACTGCCGAGGACCCCGCGAAACGGCTCAAAAGAAAACAATTCATCAACAATGGCAACTCGAAGGAGATCGGTCGGGTGCGAAGGAAGGTTCGTCGCCGCTTCCGCGCGCAGTGACTCGGGCAACGTTCGTAGAAGTTCACCTTGGGCACTTTCTGCCCAGCGGTTAGTTGTTTGAGAGAGCAACGCGGCATCGTCGGCAGCATCATGGATATGTTCGATCACCGGTCGACCGGTGACTGGGTCAGCGGCGGCAATTAAGTTAGCTCCGCAAACCGGACACAAGTCCTCCTTCCGGTCCGGATCTGGGTGGTCTGCGATCCAAGTCGCCACGCGCGCATAAAGACGAATCCGAGCAGCTTCGGACGGATTACGCGCCAATTCATCGAGCTTCTGGGCTTCTGCAAGTATGTCATTGATCTTGCTATCGACCGCA
This sequence comes from uncultured Pseudomonadota bacterium, assembly GCA_963762485.1. Lineage (GTDB taxonomy): Bacteria > Pseudomonadota > Alphaproteobacteria > Rhizobiales > Xanthobacteraceae > Pseudolabrys. Next base: position 975,946 of record CAVXLE010000017.1, read on the forward strand.
CCAAGTTGCTCGGCTGTCAGTTTGCACAGCACGGCCAACCGAGAAGCCGATGGAAGTATTTGCGGCTGACTTACGCGCTCGAGTGCTCGGCCGATATTTTTTTCGAGATCGGCGAGTAGGGACGGGTTTGAAGGATCAAAATTTTCACCCAAAATGGCGCGCGCTGATTGAAACGCCGCCATTTTTTTGTCTTCGAAATGCGCAGTAATTTGGTCCAGCGCCTGCTCAATCTTATTGTCGTCAGACGGCTGCGGAACCACGATTGACGGCTTCAGGTTTGGATGAGTTCGCGACGATTTTTTCGAGATCGCCCTTTGCGGTTTGATAGTTTTGATCCGCCGTCTCGCGCTCAGCTTCTCTCGCCTTCACGAACTCGCCGTCTATTTTAGCTTTCGCACGCCTCACGTGGCCAGCCAAATCGACAAGCGCTGAAAGGCCGGTAAGTTGCGATACCGCCTGCCCCAACTCAGAACTCCGATCCCACCCTAATTAATGGAAGAAGGCCGGGCATAACCGTGCCGACACGGATCGCGATGGGATCAACACCGAGCGCGCCCAAGTCAGGAGGCGTTTCCCTCAACTTTCCTTGCGGTGAGCGGCTGACACTTCGGCGAACTACTGGTAATTCCGCGCCCGTTTGATCAACGAACGTCAACTCAACCCACGTGTCGGCGGGGACCCAGCCTTGATCGGGCCGATACTCGTCCACACTTGGCATGGGAGTAACTGAAGAAAGCCGATGGGCGGTTGTTTCGCCACCCGCATCGACCGGAGCTACCCAGCACTCGAAATCTTCAGGAGGCTCCGGCTCACGCTGTGGTCGTAACAAATCACCCGTAAGTGCCCAAATAATTGCGTTGAGCAGTGAAGTTTTTCCTGCGCCATTCCTCCCTTCGAACAACGTAACGGGGGCCTTAAACTCGTGTGTGTAGTTCTCCGGCGCTTCGTCGGGAGTGCCGTATTTATGCAGGCCAGCGAAGCGATGTGCGACGAGCTTCTTCAAACGCAGACGTGTAGCGTTTGCATTGGCAGCGCGAGCCGGGAGCGCGGTCAAGCTTGGCGGCGTCTGATGGATGGCTTTGACCAGATCCTCAGCGTTGGGCGCGGTCACGGGAGCGTTCCAAGCCGCTATCCCTTTTCTCCGATACCAATCAAGTGCACTGCGCGTGCGCTGATCTGCGAGACCAAAAGGATTCCCAGATTCGAGTAACACCGTCCGGCCGCTGACGAGGTCCGCCAGCAGTGAGTCTAAAGTGTGAAGATGCAACGCTCGCGGTTCGGACGGGGGCACGTGGTCCTCCGATAGAAGAACCTCACGATGAGGTATCGCAACACCGCATGCAACCCGTAATAGGGGTGACCAAAAAATTTCCACCCAGATTTTGCTGAGTCAAAAATCTCTCATTGGGCCCAGAATTCGACTAGCTCCAACTTCGATCATGAGAACGAAAATTCCGCTACGACCCGTACTTGGGGGCCCTAACCCCCCACCCCATGCCCCTTCAGCGCGCTCCCGATCTCATCGAGAATCGCCGGGTCGTCGATCGTCGCCGGCATCGTCCACTTCTCACCATCGGCGATCTTCTTGATGGTGCCGCGTAGAATTTTTCCTGAGCGCGTCTTCGGCAGCCGCGCCACCGTGATCGCGAGCTTGAAGGAGGCCACCGGGCCGACCTTCTCGCGCACCAGCGCCACGATTTCCTTCTCGATCTCCACCGGCGGGCGGTTGACGCCGGCCTTGAGCACGATGAAGCCGCAGGGCACCTCGCCTTTCAGCTCGTCCTTGATGCCGAGCACTGCGCATTCGGCAACGTCCGGGTGACCGGCCAGCACTTCTTCCATGCCGCCGGTCGAAAGCCTGTGGCCGGCGACGTTGATGATGTCGTCGGTACGGCTCATCACGTAGACGTAGCCGTCCTCGTCCTTGTAGCCGGCGTCCGCTGTCTTGTAGTAGCCGGGAAATTCCGCGAGGTAGCTTTCCCTGAAGCGTTCGTCCTGCTGCCACAGCGTCGGGAAACAGGCCGGCGGCAGCGGCAGCTTGACCACGATCGAGCCGATCTTGTTGACCGGCTGCACGTGACAGGCCTCGTCCACGATGTCGATCGCATAGCCGGGCATCGGCACGCAGGCCGAACCGTAGCGCACCGGCAGCGCGCCAAGGCCGACCGGATTGCCGGCAATGCACCAGCCAGTCTCGGTCTGCCACCAGTGATCGATCACCGGCACGTTGAGCACCTCTTCCGCCCACTGGATGGTCGGCGGATCGGCGCGTTCACCGGCGAGGAACAGCGTGCGGAATTTCGACAGGTCGTATTTCCCGATGAACTCGCCCTTCGGGTCTTCCTTGCGGATGGCGCGGAAGGCGGTGGGCGCGGTGAACAGCGCCACCACGCCGTGCTGCGAAATCACGCGCCAGAACGCGCCGGCATCAGGCGTGCCGACCGGCTTGCCTTCGTACAGGATCGACGTGCAGCCATGGAACAGCGGCGCATAGACGATGTACGAGTGGCCGACCACCCAGCCGACATCGGAGCCCGACCACCACACTTCGCCGGGGCTCACGCCGTAAAGGTTCTGCATCGACCATTTCAGCGCGACCATGTGGCCGCCATTGTCGCGCACCACGCCTTTCGGAATTCCGGTCGTGCCCGAGGTGTAGAGGATGTAGAGCGGGTCGGTGGCGGCGACGGGCACGCACTCGCTGGTCTTCGCGTAGTTGACCGCGTTCTCCCACACCTTGCGCCAGTCATGGTCGCGACCGGCGGTCAGCGGCGCCTCGCATTGCGGGCGCTGGAGGATCATGCAGCTCTGCGGCTTGTGCCTGGCGAGATTGATCGCGTCATCGAGCAGCGGCTTGTAGGGGATGACCCGCGCGCCCTCGATGCCGCAGCTCGCGGAAAGGATCACCTTCGGCTTGCAGTCGTCGATGCGGGTCGCGAGCTCCTTCGCGGCGAAGCCGCCGAACACCACCGAATGAACCGCGCCGATGCGCGCGCAGGCGAGCATCGCGAACACCGCCTCCGGCACCATCGGCATATAGATGATGACGACGTCGCCTTTCTGGACGCCGAAGTCGCGCAGCATTGCGCCGAGCAATTGCACCTCGGACAGCATGCGGCCGTAGGTGAAGGTCTTCACCGTATTGGTGACGGGGGAATCGTAGATCAGCGCCGGCTGGTCATTGCGGCCGGCAAGCACGTGACGGTCGAGCGCGTTGTAGCAGGTGTTGCAGGTGGCGCCGGCAAACCAGCGTCCATAGATGCCGGCGTCCTTGTCGAAGATCTTCTTCGGCTTCTCGATCCAGTGGATGTCGGCCGCCGCTTCCGCCCAGAACACCTCCGGACTGCGCTGCCAATGCGCATAGACGTCGTGATAACGGCTGGTGCGGGCGTCCATTGGACTGCATCTCCCCTCTCACCGTCACCCTGAGGTGCCCGCCGTCAGGCGGGCCTCGAAGGGTGACGGGTAAAAAAGTCCCGGGCCGTCATCCTTCGAGGCTAGCTTCGCTCGCACCTCAGGATGACGGGGATAGGCTCTCATTGTGTCGTGCCGGCCATGCGCAAACAAGGCTGGCGCTTGTCACACGCTTACGCTTTGATCCTGCGCAAATTTATCCTCTCGTCATTCCGGGGCGCGAGCCAACGGGTCCGCGCGAAGCGCGGCCCGATGATAAACTCCGGGAGCGAACCCGAATCCATACTCCGCAGCGCCGGGGGTATGGATTCCGGGTTCGCGGCAAAAAGGCCGCGCCCCGGAATGACAATCGATCGGCCCAAATGACCCTCATCACCGACCCCCTGTTCTACGCGCTGGCGATCCCTGCGGTGATCGCGCTCGGCCTGTCCAAAGGCGGCTTTGTCGGCCTCGGGCAAATGGCAACGCCGGTGCTGGCGCTGGTGATGCCGCCGCTGGAGGCCGCTGCAATCTTCCTGCCGATCATGATCGCGCAGGACGCCGCTGCCGTGTGGGTTTACCGCAAGGAATGGAGCGGGCGGATCGTCGGTATCGTGCTGCCCGGTGCCGTGCTGGGCGTGGGTGCGGCCTGGCTCCTGGCCGCACATATTTCCGACGCGGCCGTGCGCGTGTTTATCGGCGTCACCACAATTGCCTTCGTGCTGTACAATTGGTTCGGGCCGCGGCCGGTCCCGCACGAGGGCGAGCCGCCGATCGCCCCTGGCCTGTTCTGGGGCTCGATCGCCGGCTTCACCTCAACGATCTGTCAGGCCGGCGGACCGCCCTACCAGATGTACGTGCTCGGCATGAAGCTGCCGAAGATGGTCTATGTCAGCACCAACGCGATCGTGTTTGCCGCGCTGAACTGGATGAAAGTCGTCCCCTACTTCGCGCTCGGCCAGTTTTCGACCAAGGGTGTGGCGACGTCCGCGGCGCTATTACCACTCGCCATGCTGGCCAACTGGTTCGGCTTCTGGGTCGTGCGCGTCACGCCGACCGAGCTGTTCTACCGCATCACGCTGATCATCATGTTCCTGATATCGATCGAGCTGGTGCGCAGCGGCATGACGGATATTCTGCGCGGCTGACAAGCCCCCGGCCCTTGGCTAACGTTGACGCCGAGGGGGAAACGGCCATGGCGAAAACGCCTTACGATGTCGATCTCGATCGCAATCCGGCGAACTATCAACCCTTGACGCCACTCGGCTTTCTCGAGCGCGCCGCCGCCGTCTTCCCCGACCATACCGCCATCATCCATGGGCCGATGCGGCGCTCGTACGCAGAGTTCTACGCGCGCGCGCGGCGGCTCGGCTCGGCATTGTCGAAGCGCGGCATCAAGCAGGGCGACACAGTGTCGGTTTTGCTGGCCAATACGCCGGCGATGCTCGAATGCCATTACGGCGTGCCGATGTGCCGGGCCGTGCTCAACACCCTCAACACGCGGCTCGATGCGCCGATCATCGCCTTCTCGCTCGATCATGCCGAAGCGAAGGTAGTAATCACCGATCGCGAATTTTCCAAGGTGATGAAGGAGGCGCTCGCTCTGGCCAAGGTCAAACCGCTGGTCATCGACTACGACGACCCCGAATACACCGGCGCGGGCGAGCGGCTCGGCCAGATCGAATACGAAGATTTCATCGCGCAGGGCGATCCGGACTACGCCTGGAAAATGCCGGACGACGAATGGGACGCGATCACGCTCAACTATACGTCGGGCACGACCGGCGATCCCAAGGGCGTGGTCTATCATCACCGGGGAGCGCATCTACTTGCGGTCGGCAACGTCGTCACCTGCTCCATGGGAAAGCATCCTGTGTACCTGTGGACGTTGCCGATGTTCCACTGCAACGGCTGGTGCTTCCCGTGGTCGATCTCCGTCACCGCCGGCACGCATGTGTGCCTGCGCGCGGTGCGCGCCGCCGCGATGTACGACGCGATCGCCAATCACAAGGTCACGCACCTGTGCGGAGCGCCGATCGTGATGGCGACGCTGCTCAACGCGCCGACGCAGGAGAAGAAACCACTTCCGCATGTGGTGGAATTCTTCACCGCCGCAGCGCCGCCCCCTGAGGCCGTTCTCGCCGCGATGAAGGAAGCGGGCTTCAACGTCACCCACCTCTACGGGCTGACCGAATGCTACGGGCCTGCCGTGGTCAACGACTGGCACACCGAATGGAACGAGCTTGCCCCGGCCGAACAGGCCGTAAAGAAGGCCCGGCAGGGCGTACGCTACGGTGCGCTGGAGGCACTCGACGTGCTCGACCCGGAGGCGATGACGCCGGTCAAACGCGACGGCGAAACCCTGGGCGAAGTGATGATGCGCGGCAATGTGGTGATGAAGGGCTATCTCAAGAACAAGTCCTCCACGGAGAAGGCCTTCGCCGGCGGCTGGTTTCACACCGGCGACCTCGGCGTCATGCACCCTGACGGCTATATCCAGCTCAAGGACCGCTCGAAGGACATCATCATCTCCGGCGGCGAAAACATTTCATCCATCGAGGTGGAGGACGCGCTCTACAAGCATCCCGCCGTGGGCACGGCCGCGGTGGTGGCCAAGCCGGACGACAAGTGGGGCGAGACTCCCTGCGCCTTCGTCGAACTCAAGCCAGGCACGCAGGCAAGCAATGACGAACTTTTGCAGTGGTGCCGCAAGCATTTGGCCGCCTACAAATGCCCGCGGTATGTGGTCTTCGCAGACATTCCGAAGACAAGCACTGGCAAGATCCAGAAATTCAAGCTGCGCGAGATGGCGAAGGCGGTGTGATTTCCCCGCATGTCCGGCTCAGGTGCCGGCGCAACAATTCCAGCCATCCCGCGAACGCGTCGCGGAAAAACACGGTCCGTTCCCCGGACCGATCGAGGTCGCAGTCGAATGTGGCCCACCATTCGACAAACGCGCGATTGCCGTCGATGACGGGCGTTACGCGCAGCGTCGCCTGAAAGTCTCGCGTGTGGAGCGGCGACTCACTGACAAATCTGTAGGTCTGCGCCCGGTCGATATCCGATAAAGCCACCAATTCCTGCCGCCTGCGATTGCCGTTGTAGAGAACACTGCGTATGGCGCCCACAGAATCGCCAGACTTTCCGGCCTCGATCTCGCTTTCTCCGGCGCCGTCGACCCAGACAGGATAGTTGTTGAAGTCCCGGATGGCTTTCCAGACGTCTTCGGCGGGCTGTTCGAAGATGGTGCTGTAATAGCTCTTCGACATGTCTATGCTCCACGTGTTCGGTCCGCCTGATTTGGCAATCGAACCGGTTCGCAGCCACCCGATTTCTGCCGGAACACCCGATGCCCGACATCATCGTCAGTAACGACGGCCCCGTCCGCACGATCCGGATGAACCGGCCTGAGAAGAAGAACGCGCTGACGCTCGCCATGTACGAGGCTATGGCGGCGGAAATCGAGGATGCCGGAACGAATACGAGCGTGCGTTGCCTGAGGATCGCCGGCACTCTGGATGTTTTCTGCGCCGGCAACGATCTCAACGATTTCGTCGCGATGGCAAGAAGCGGCTCGCTCGGTGCGCCGATCGTCCGCTTTCTGCATGCATTGGCACGTTGCGAAAAGCCGATCGTCGCGGCGGTCAGCGGCGCCGCAGTCGGCGTCGGCACCACCATGCTTTTGCATTGCGATCAGGTGATCGCGACCGACACCGCAGTGCTGATGACGCCTTTCGTCTCGCTCGGCCTGCTGCCGGAAGCGGGCTCCAGCCTGCTTGTGCCGCGGCTCATGGGACACGCGCGCGCATTTTCGCTGCTGGTCATGGGCAAGCCTTTGCCGGCCGAAGAGGCCAAAGCGGCAGGCATCATCAATACGATTGTGCCCGCCGCAGATCTCGATGCGCAGTCGCTGGCCACCGCGCGCGATATCGCGGCCCTGCCGCCTGAAAGTGTGATGGCCGCGCGGCGGCTGATGCGCGGCTCCGTCGACGACATCGTCGCGCGCATTGACGAGGAGGTCGAAGCGTTCAGGACGCGGCTCGCCTCGCCTGAAGCACAAGCGGCGTTTGCGGCTTTTCTGAACCGGAAGCGGTAAAAGGTGGCGCGATCAGCGCCCTTCGCGGGCGTAGGGATCGAACAAATTGTTCGTGTTGTAGCGTTCGTTGAACGAGCGCTGCTGGCCGAACTGAAACGTCGCATTGCCCTGCTGGATGGTTTTCCCGCCGTTATCTGTGTTGTACGGCGAAACCGGCGTGAGGCGGTCCGGCGCTGGCGCCGGCTTGTCCAGATCAACATAGCCGCGGCCGCCGCTGGCGCCGCCTTGATCCTCGATCGTGAAAGCGCGCGCGCCGGGCGCAGCATAGAGCGCCGCGAGGAACGCGGCGGCGGCGATGAACGCTCGGGATGTTGCGCGGAATTTCATGGCGGCCTCGGTGGTACCGTTTGTTGTTGGCGAATCCCAGCAGCACAATATGGCTGCACGACGGCAGGCCGCTATTCTACCTTTAATCCGAGCTTCTTCACCAGTCCGCCCCACTTCTTTTCTTCCCTGTCGATGTCAGCAGCGTAGGCCTCCGGCGTTCCCGGCAAGGATTCGGCGCCTTCCGTGGCAAGGCGTTTCTTGACGTCCTCGGTCGAGAGCGCAGCATTGAGCTCCTTGTTGAGGCGCGCGATGATCGCTGGCGGCGTACCGGCCGGCGCCACCAGCCCGTAGCGCAGCGCCACCTCAAAACCAGGCACGCCGCTTTCGGCGAGTGTCGGAAGATCGGGCAGCAGGCTCGTCCGCTTGGCGCTGCCGATCGCCAGCCCGCGCAAGGTTCCAGCCTTGATGTTGCCGAGCGCGACCGGAATCGGAACGAACATCATCGGAATGTGGCCGCCGAGCAGATCGCCCAGGGCCGGACCATTACCTTTGTAGGGCACGTGCTGTAGTTTCATTCCGGTTTCAGCCGCCAGATATTCACCGGCGAGATGATTGACGGTGCCGACACCCGGCGAACCGTATTGGAGCGGCGCCGGCGCGGCCTTGGCGTAGGCAATCAGTTCGGCGATCGAATGCACCGGCAGCGATGGGTTCACCACGAGCACGCTCGGCGCGGCGCCAATCATGCCGATTGGCACGAAATCCTTGCGCGGATCGTAGCCGGCATTGACATTCATGGCGGGTGCAATCGCCATCGTGGCGGTATAGCTCAGCAATATAGTGTAGCCGTCGGGCGTGGCGCGGGCGACGGATCGCGTGCCGATCACGCCACCGGCACCGCCGCGATTTTCCACCACGATCTGCTGGCCAAGCGTGGCGGTCAGCTTGTCGGCGACATTGCGGGCCATCACGGTGGTGCTGCCGCCGGGCGGAAACGGCACGATCAACGTGATCGGCCGGCTCGGATATTCGTCAGCAGAGGCTATATCCAGCGCACCAATGAGTGCGACGATAGCGAGCGCAAAAATCCGCAACCAGCGCATGACGCACTCCCCCAATTTTACTCCACTTTGAGCCCAAGCTTTTTCACCAGCCCGCTCCACTTCGTTTCTTCCTTGTCGATATCGGCGGCATATTCGGCGGGCGTCGATGTCAGCGGATCGCCGCCCTCGTTATGAATTTGTTTCTGGACCTCCGCGGTATCGACCAGCTTACGCACTTCCTCGTTGAGCCTGTCGACGATGGCCTTCGGCGTGCCGGCCGGCGCCAGCAGCCCGTAATGGAGCACGGCTTCGAAGCCGGGCAGCCCGGATTCGTCGAAAGTCGGCACATCCGGCAGCAGCGAGAAGCGCTTTTTGCTGGTGACCGCGATGACGCGCAACTTGCCCGCCTGGATGTTGCCAAGCGCGGGCGGCAGCACGCCGAAGGCCATCGGCACATGGCCGCCAAGCAGATCGTTCATGACCGGTGCCGTACCTTTGTAGGGAATGATCGCAACATCGACGCCGGCGTCCGCCTTGAACTGTTCTGCGCACATGTAACCACCGGTCCCGACTGCCGAAGAGCCGAGGTTAAGCTTGCCGGGATCCTTCTTTGCGAGCGCGATGACGTCGGCCACCGTCTTTGCGGGGAACGACGGATTGGCAAGCAGCGCCACCGGCATGGAGGCGACCAGCCCGATCGGCGCAAATTGCTTGCGCGGATCGATGTTGGCATGGACGTAGAGGCTGGGATTGATCGAGATCGTGCCGGTATGGCCAAGCAACAGCGTGTAGCCATCGGGCGCAGCCTGTACCACCACCCGCGTGCCGATGGTACCGCCCGCGCCGGGCCGGTTGTCCACGATGACTTGCTGGTGGAAGGCTTCCGACAGCTTCTGCGCCACGACGCGCGCCATGGCGTCGACGCCGCCACCGGGCGGATACGGCACCACTAGCGTGATGTTGCGCGTCGGGTAATCGGCGGCGAAGGCGCTGCCGGCCAGCGCACATGCGATGACGGCAATTGCGGCCAAAAGCCTGAATGAATGTCTCATTTCCTCCACCGTTCTTTTTGTCGCGTTGGGTGTTGACGAAGCTTATCAGCCCTGATTCCGAGGTGCCTAGTGGGTCAAGTCAGATCGTTGCGCTCCAGTTCACCAGCACTTCCCGATAGCCGGTGCCGGACTTCTCGACGTGGCCGACCGAGGGGAATGGATAGTGGAATCCCTGCACCAGCATCCGCTCGGCCACGAGCATGTCATAGACCTTGCGCCGGGTGGCTTCGGCCTCAATGGGCTCGACGTCCAACATGAAATGCCATTCAGGATGGCGCGCGAACAAGAACGGGGCATGCGTGACGTCGGCCTGCACGTAAACTGTCTTGTTGCCGGAGGCGACCACATGGGAGGTGTGGCCGGGCGTGTGACCCGGAGTGCCGATTGCCGTGACGCCGGATATGACTTCCTTGTTCCATTCATAGGTCCGCACACGCTTAAGGACCTCGCCCGTGAAAACCCGGCGCGTGTTCTTGAAGCCGAAGACGACGCGCGGCTTCGTTGCACGACTCATCTCGCCATCATCCATCCAGAACTTGTGCTCGACAGCAGGCACCAGGATTTCTGCATTCGGGAAAGCCAGAGAGCCATCGGCCTTTAAGAGGCCGTTGAAGTGGTCGCCGTGATAATGCGAGATGATAACGGTATCGATCGCGTTCATATCGATACCGGCGGCCGCGAGACCGAGCGGCAAGCGGCCATTGAGACCATTGCTTGATTTGAACGCAGTTTCACCGGTGCCAGTATCGACCAGAGCGAGCTTCGAGCCGTTATTGATCACGATCGGGTTGTAGGGACCGGCGTAGAAATCCTTTTCCAGGAAAGCCGCCTCGAGCGCGGCGTTGATTTGGTCCTTCGTCGCGTTGGCAACAAAATCGTCGCCGATCGGCATACGGCTGACGCCGTCGTTGACGACGGTTATTTCGACGCTGCCGACGCGGTAGCGATAGTACCCCGGCGCCTGCTGTCCACTCTGAGGTGTGGCCGCGGGAAGCGGCGTCGTGGTGGCAGACGCGGCGGCGGCAACGGCCCCACCCAGGACGCTACGGCGCGAAACGATTGTCATGACTTTTCCTCCAAGGCGCGGCCGCTCGCATTCGCGCCGCGGCAAACCGTGTCATACGGCCGGCTTCCGCATTTGCAAAATCGATAGTACAAATGCTGATCATCCATACGGTGAATACCGACATGCCGACCAAAGATTTTGATTTCAATCTTCTCAAGGTCCTCGACGCATTGATCGCCGAACGCAACGTTACGCGCGCCGGCAAGCGGCTTCGCCGCTCGCAGCCGGCGGTCAGCAATTCACTTCACCGGCTCAGAACCTTGTTGGGCGACAAATTGCTCGTGAGGGGCGCTGACGGACTGGTGTTGACCCGCCGCGCTGAGGCGTTGCGCGGCCCTCTGCGCGAGGCCATGGCTCTGGTCGACGATTGTTTCTTCCAGGATGCAGCGTTTGATCCCGCCGGTGCCACCGGCGTCTACCGGATCAGTACGCCTGACCGCCTGACATTGGCCGTGGTCCCGCCGCTGCTCGACAGGCTGCGGCGGCTGGCGCCGAACATGGATTTGCATGTGATGACGGCCGACCGCCAGCAAGCGCTGGATCTGCTCGATCAGGATCTGATCGATCTCGCTCTCGGCTGGTTTGACGAAATGCCAAGCCACCTGAATGCGGAGCTTCTGCTCAACGAGTATCTTTATTGCGTTTTTCGCCGCGGACACCCGATCCTGAAACCGAAGGTAAAATTCAACATCGAGTCCGTATTGTCGTTCCCGCACCTGATCGTAAGCGCCACCGGCGGCAGGCGCGCCATCTTTGACGACCTTCTGTCGCGTCATAATCTCAAGCGTCATGCTTTGGTGGCGGTATCGAATTTCACAGCCGTGCCGCATCTACTGGCCGGCAGTGACATGATCGGCGTCTTCACGAAGCTCGCTTCCGAAGTCTTCGAAAAAACGTTTGGTCTGCTCAAACGACGCGTCCCACTCGATGTCGGGAAAATTGCCACCAATATGGCCTGGCACGCCCGTAGCGAACGAGACCGAAAGCATGCGTGGCTGCGTCAGCAGATCAAAGCGGTCTACAAAAGCTTCTGAACTGTGGCTGTCGGCAGCCGCCAAATAAGCCGAGAATCGGATGGCCAGTGCGTCTCGACCCCAAATGCAGAACCGCCACGGTGCGGCTATCGGAATTTGATGTTTCGGCCTTCAGTCATTCTCTAAAAAACCAGCCGAACTCGGGCATACCCGAGTTCGGCCTGAGCCGGCAGATTCGCCGAAAATATTGAGCCAGAGATCGATCCGGTCAGTGCACGCTGGCGTGCCCGTTATGACGCAGCTTTTCGATCTCGTCCTTCACCTGTAATTTGCGCCGTTTGAGCTCCACAACTCTCAAGTCATCGACCGCGGGATGGGTCAGGCATTCGGAAAGTTCTTCTTCGAGCGCCTGATGTCGTTTTTCCAATTCCGCAAGGTGCGATTGCATCGACATGCAGTATGTCTCCTCAATCAGTGGCTCTCTGCAATTTAAGTGTAGCGCAGACTCGCTACAAGAGCGACGGTACACCCGCCTCGGCACTGCGGCAAACCAGCGCAAAGCCTTTGATTGGCGTCGCTTTTCCCCGGCGCTTGAATGCCTTGTGGAAAACGCGATAATCAGGCTGCTTCTGCCGAGACGGGCCGGCCAGGCACAAGCAAACCAGCGGTGGCAATGACCGACGAGGAAGAACGTGCATTGCGGGAACAGCTGGCGCGCCTGCTACAGGAACACCGCGACCTCGATGCGGCCATCGAGGCGTTGATGACCTCGCCGGGTTCCGACCTGATCCAGGTGCAGCGGCTGAAGAAACGCAAGCTGGTATTGCGCGACAAGATCCGCCGTATCGAGGATCAGCTTACCCCCGACATTATTGCGTAGCCAATTACCCCCTGCCGCTCTTTCTTGCGCGCGTACATCGACTGGTCAGCGGCGTCGATCATTTGCTCCGGCGTGGCATCGGCGACGAGCAACGTCATCCCCGCGCTGGCACCGACCTCAATGCGCGCCTTTCCGTGGACTACCCCGACCCGTCCGATGAGCGCCTCCAGTTCCCGCGCTTTTGCCAGAGCCTTCTCCTCGCCGGCATGCCAGATCAGCACGCCGAATTCGTCACCGCCGAGCCTCCCGACCACGTCGGATGCCCGCACATGGGCGACCACCTCGCGCGCTACCGCCTTGAGAAGCGCATCGCCGGCACCATGGCCATAGCGATCGTTGACGGCCTTGAATCCATCGAGGTCGATGAACATCAGCGCCGCTTCTGTTCCGTAACGCTTCATATGAGCAAGCGCGCGCTTGAGTTCGCGCTCGAAACCGCGCCGGTTGAGGATATCGAGCATTGGATCGACGTCGGCTCGTGCCTCGAGCTCGACGATGCGTGCGCGCGCGATAGCGACCTCGCGCTTGAGGCGCTCAACCTCGGCCAGCAGCGAAGCCGGGGGCGCAAACGTCTCATCTATGCGTGCTTCAGCCTGCGGGCGGCCCATATTTCATCCCTCGTATCGTCCCTCGCGAATCGCACCGTTCGGGCCTGAGAATACCCGTTTCGCCTTGCCAGCGGGGAGCCTCAACCTATAATCCGCCGCTTCCTTCCGCAGGGGACATGCGGATTCGGGGAGCAAAATGGCGTCAAAACCTGTCGCGATCATCATGGGCAGCCAGTCCGACTGGGCCACGATGAAGCATGCCGCCAAGACCCTCGATGCACTTAAGGTCGGCTACGAGGCGCGCATCGTCTCAGCCCACCGCACCCCGAAGCGGCTCTACGAGTTCGCCGGCAGCGCGCGCAAGAATGGCTTCAAGGTGATTATCGCCGGCGCCGGCGGTGCCGCCCATCTGCCCGGCATGACCGCTTCGCTGACTCCATTGCCGGTGTTCGGCGTGCCCATGAATACGCACGCGCTTGAAGGCAAGGATTCGTTGCTTTCGATCCTGCAGATGCCGGGCGGCATTCCGGTCGGAACGCTCGCCATCGGCAAGGCAGGCGCGATCAACGCCGCGCTGCTCGCGGCCGCCGTCCTTGCATTGTCGGATGCCCGGGTCGCCAAGCGACTGGATGCCTGGCGCGCGCGGCAGACAAAGGCCGTGACCAAGCGGCCGAAAGACTGAGCATGCCACATGCTCTCCACCCCGCCCGTCCGCGTACTCGGGCGCAGCCTTCGGCTGCCCCGAGCACAGGCTCCAGCGGGGACCCCTCTTGGATTCCCGCTGGAGCCTGCCCCCGCGTAAGCGGGGGCGGGAATGAACGGAGTGTGTTTTGCTGAAACCCGGCGCGACCATCGGCATTCTCGGCGGCGGCCAACTCGCCCGCATGCTTGCGCTCGCCGCCGCGCCTCTCGGCTTGCGCTGCCACGTCTTTTCTCCGGAAAAAAATTCCTGCGCTTTCGATGTGGTGCATGCGGGGACCTGCGCCGGCTATGACGACGAAACCGCACTCGGCCGGTTCGCAGGCGCGGTCGATGTCATTACCTACGAATTCGAAAATGTACCGGCCAAGACAGCCGCATTCCTCGCCCGGCGGAGGCCGGTGCTGCCCGACCCGCAAGTGCTGGAAACCACGCAGGACCGGCTCGTCGAGAAAAATTTCATCAGCGCACTGAAGATCGCGACCGCGCCCTACGCGCCAGTGCACAGCGCAACGCAACTCGCTGAGGCGGTGAAAGCGGTCGGCCTCCCGGCGGTGCTCAAGACTCGCCAGCTCGGCTACGACGGCAAGGGGCAGGCCAAGATCGCCAAAGGCGGTGACGCGGTCGCGGCCTGGCGCTCGGTACACAATGCACCCTGCATCCTGGAAGGCTTCATCGGCTTTGAACGCGAAGTCTCGGTGGTCGCCGCACGAACGCGCGACGGCAAGGTCGAATGCTTCGAGGTCACCGAAAATGAGCACCGCGACCACATCCTGAAGATCTCGCGCGTCCCGGCGAAAGTGACACCCGCGCTTGCCGGCGAAGCCCGCCAGATCGCAACCCGCATTGCCAAGGCCTTCGACTATATTGGCGTGCTGGCGGTGGAGATGTTCGTCGTTCGCAAAGGCCGGCGGCACACCGTACTGGTGAATGAGATTGCCCCGCGCGTGCACAATTCCGGCCACTGGACCATCGACGGCGCGACCGTATCGCAATTCGAGCAGCACATCCGCGCAATAGCCGGCTGGCCGCTGGGCAAGCCTGCCCGTCTCGGACGCCGTGTCGAAATGACCAATCTGATCGGTGCAGAAATCAATGAAACGGCGCGCTGGCTGACGGTGCCGGGAGCCTCGGTGCACGTCTACGGCAAGGGCGAGGCGCGCCCGCGGCGCAAGATGGGGCACGTGACCAGGGTATGGCCGCGGTGAGCGCTGGCGGCGGCTAACCCCTCACCCCATATCAGGAAATGTCCGCGCGGCTGGCACATCGGACACGTCCGAATGGACTCTTAATGCCTTTTCTGCTAGAGCCGCGCGACTCAAAGCCCCCGTTTACGGGGCTTTTGCCTTAACCCGTCGGACCAACAACGAAGGAGCAAGCGTGCAAGTTCTCGTTCGCGACAATAACGTCGACCAGGCCCTGAAGGCGCTGAAGAAGAAGATGCAGCGTGAGGGCATTTTCCGCGAGATGAAGCTTCGCGGCCATTACGAAAAGCCATCGGAAAAGAAGGCGCGGGAAAAGGCGGAAGCGATCCGCCGGGCCCGCAAGCTCGCGCGCAAGAAGATGCAGCGCGAAGGTCTCCTGCCGATGAAACCCCGCGTCGTCCCTGGCGCCGGTGGTCCGGGTGGCCCCGGTGGTGGCGGCCGCGGCCGTGGCGGCCCACCGCGTTTCGGCTGATCGCGGTTTCGTTTTGAACGATTTCGAGTTGATGGTGGCGCGGGCCTGAAGTCGCCCGCGCTATTGTTTTTTTGAAGGCTTTTTCCTCAGAAAAATCAGCAATAAGACGCCGAGTGTCCGCACGGAGGCTCGATTCAGGCTATTTCGCGCAACTGTTTATTATTTTTGTTCGCGTATCCCTCGCGGCGGATACGCGGGCGAGGCTGTGGACTCTTTGTCGGCCAACCGCCCTCGTCCTCACAGGAGGCGGTTCCGTGACACGCGTCGATTTCGACCAATATGCCGGACAGTACGAGGCGATCCTCGCGGCGCAGACGAATTTCTTCGACGGCGACAGCAATTATTTCGCCCGCTACAAAATCGAGCTGGCGCAGCAGCTGGTCGGTGATGTCGGCGCGGTCCTCGATTTTGGCTGTGGCATCGGCCGCAGCATGCCGCACCTGCGCGAAATCTTTCCGAAAGCCGACATCGTCGGCTGCGATCCTTCCGCCGAAAGTCTCGAAATGGCGCGCGAACAGAATCCGACGTGCCGCTTCGTGTCGATGGATGAACTCAGCGAGGATTCCAAATTCGACCTTGTGATCGCATCTTGCGTCTTCCATCATATCCCGCCGCAGGATCGGCAAATGGCCATACGGTATTGCTACAGCCGGCTGAAAGCGGGCGGACATTTCATCATCTTCGAACACAACCCGATCAATCCGGTGACGCGCCACCTGGTCAAGAACTGCCCGTTCGATACCGACGCCGTGCTGCTCAGCATGCGGGAGACAATCGATCGCATGCGCAACGCGCACCTCAACGTCGACGAATCGAGCTATTGCCTGTTTTTCCCGCAGCAGCTCGCGGCGTTTCGCCCGCTCGAGAAATATCTCCGCTGGCTCCCGATGGGCGGCCAATATTTCGTTTGCGCGTCCGCACCGAAATCCGGACAGACCCGCGCCGCCTAAACCTTCCCGAACACCAGGCGCGTTCCCACCGCCGAGTGGATCACCTTGTCGCCGAGCGCCGCGCGCGCCAGCTCGTAAAAGCGATCGCCGGTACAATGACCGACGATCAGGTAATCGGGATCGATCGCGCGGAATTCCTCGATCGTCTTGTTGATGTAGTCGTCACCGAGTGGCGGCACGATATGGAAGCCGCCGATCACGGCGTGGACCTTGTCGATGCCGGAGGCGGCCATGGCCTGGCGCACTGTATTGATCACACCGCGATGGCTGCACGATGTGAGCACTACAAGGCCCCGGTCCTTGACCAGATAAGTGGTGCCAATCTCATGCTCGAAATCGTCGGGGATATAGTCGCCGGTATTTTTGGCCGCCGGCATCTTTTCCGGGTAGCAGCCGAAGCCATCGAAGATGCCGATAATTTCGGTGCTGGGCTGCAGCGGCTGTTCGAACGAAGTCTGTCCGATCCGACCCGTGGTGAAGGCATGATCGGCAATGAGCGCCGGCTCTTCTGCCATCATTAAAGAGAGATCGGCGTCGAGGATTGCCTTGCGGTCAAGCGCTCCGAACTGGCCGCCGGGATTCCGGCGGATACAGAAGCAGTCTTCACCGCCGACATAAAACGGCAGCCTCGGCTTGAGCTTGCCTTTATTCGCCTTCAGGAAACCGACCATCCCGCCGAAATGATCATAGTGCCCGTGGCTTAACACCATGGCGTCGAAGGTTGAGGGGTCAACGCCGAGAATCGCCATGTTGTTGGTGAGCACCTCCGGCGTGTAGCCGAAGTCGACCAACACATTGCGCTCCTCATCGCCCACGAACGATTGGGCGTACATCGAGAGCCCCCATTCACCATTGAGCACGTGACGCGGCGGTTGGTCGGGCCTTGTATTGCCGCCGCGGCGTTCGATCGTAAGTCCGTCGCGTTTTTCGTTCGGCACAAACTGGATGACAATATTATCGGTAACGATGCGCACCGCGAGCCTGTCGACTTCCGGTACCGCACGGCCGAGCGTTTTCGCCGGCTGAGTCCTCGCACTGGCTGCAAGCGTCGCCATCACGGCAGTGACGAAACCGGCTCCGCCTGCGCAGAGTGAGCCGACATTGGGCAAGAACGGGGCGGCAGAGTTGGCGCAAGGGCCAAACAGCATGGTCGTTTCCTCTTGCGGTTCGGCGGCAATCCTATGTCGCAATACGCGGTGGCTCAATGAGCCGGCCGGGGCAACGCTTGCAGTTCTCCCAGGAACTGCTGCACCACTTTTGGCGCGCCATGGTCGTCGAGATCAACGTGACCACCGAGCGGGAAACGGACCATTCGCTTGGGCTCAGGGGCGAGCTTGAACAACCGCTCACCGAAGGCGACAGGCACGATGCCGTCGCGCTCCCCATGCAACACCAGAAGTGGCGCTTTCACGCGAACGATGCGCTCGTCCGAGCGGAAAGTATCCTTGATGAACCAGCGCACCGGCGCGAATGGATAGGCAGCCGCGCCGACGTCGGCCATGGATGTGAAGGGCGCATCGAGAATAAGCCCGCCGATGTCATGTTCGGCCGCAAGAGCAATGGCAACCGCAGTGCCGAGCGATTCGCCCCACAACACGATGCGTTTGGCAGGATAGCGCGCGGCCGCGAAATCATAGGCTGCGACCGCATCCCGAATTAGCCCCGCCTCGCTCGGCTTGCCGCTCGATCCGCCATAGCCACGATATGACAGCGCCACGAGTCCGGTTCCGTCGGTGACCAGCCATTTGAAGCGGCCGGCGCGCAGGTCGAGCGCTCCCGCGTTGCCGTGAAAGTAAATCACAACCGGCGCTGTCTCACGCGGGGGCACGTGCCAGGCGATCAATTTTTCACCGTCGGCGCTGGTGAGTACCACCTCCTCGGCCTGCGGCAAGCCGGCCGCCGCCGGCGGCGTGCGCGCCGGATCCGGAAAATACATCAGCGCGCGCTGAAAGACATACATCAGTGCGAGCAACCCGCCGTAACCAAGCACGACGAGGATCAGCAGCCATTTCAGGACGACCATGCTTTCCCATAGCACGGGAATCTTCGGCATGGGGTTGGCATTGGGTTAGCTTGGGTTGCCGCGGGTGTCCGATCCTTCTAGCCTCGTGAAAACCGCCAGGGAGAACCGCCATGCCGCGCTTGCGTTATATCGAGGAGAGCGAAAAGACCCCGCATACAAGCGGGCTGATTGAATCCGCCAAGAAGACGGGCGCGCCCGACCCACGCGTGGTCAGCATCATGACGCGCTCCAAGGTCGGCACCGGCTGGGTCGAATACTGGAACAAGGTCCTTTACCAGGGCGTGCTGCCGCACAAGCTGAAGGAAATGTGCCGCATCAAGATCTCGGTCGCGCATCAGTGCGGCTATTGTTCCACGGTGCGCTCCAATGTCGCCAAGGCGGAAGGGCTGACCGAGGAGATGATCAACGACCTGTTCTCTTACGAGACCAGCAAGCATTTCACGCCGCGCGAGAAGGCGGCGCTGCGCTATGCGGATTTATTCAAGCAGGGCGAGCACGCCATCGATAAGGACGAGGTCTATCAGGATCTGTCCGGGCATTTCAGCGACGAGGAAATCATCGAGCTCGGCCTGCTCTGCGCCCAGACCGACGGTGTCGGCAAGTTCGTGAAATCTCTCAACGTGCTGAGCTGGGAGGACGCGTGTGCGCTCAACCCCAAGCTCACACAAGGAGTGGTGCAGGTCGCGGCGGAATAGTGATTATCCGTCCGGCCACGTCCGCCGACGACGACGCCATCTGGCATATCCTGGAACCAACTTTTCGCGCCGGCGAGACCTATCCAATTCCGCGCGATATTTCGCGAAGCGACGCGCTCGCCTATTGGCGGTCGCCCGGCCATGCGGTGTTCGTCGCCGAGGACGCAGGCGCAATCGTCGGCACATACTATTTGCGTGCCAATAACCGAGGTGGTGGCGCGCATGTGGCGAATTGCGGCTATGTCGTCGCGCCGCATGCGTTCGGACGGGGCACGGCGCGTGCGATGTGCACGCACTCGCTCGATCAGGCGCGAGCGCAAGGCTTCGCCGCCATGCAGTTCAATTTCGTGATCGCCTCGAACGAACGAGCGGTCAGGCTGTGGCAGGACCTCGGGTTTGCCATCGTCGGGAGGCTGCCGGGCGCTTTCCGGCACCCGCGGCTTGGCCAGGTCGATGCCTATGTGATGATGCGAAGTCTCTGATCCGGCTCAATATTCCGGCCAGCCAGCATCTGTTAAGGATAGCCGCGCAAATACCTGAAAATACGCGTCGCCCCGCAACCATTTGACCAAGCGCGCGTTGCCGCTGCGGGGGTTCGCTTCGTCCGCGAAGTGGCCAACTTCTGAGTATGAGCGAGTAATGCTGCGTGATGAGCCGGGCCGGAAATGGACGAGCCAATCGGGTTTCTTGAGAGCGAATTCGACTGGGCAGCAACGGTGCTGAACCAGGCGCCACCCGCGGCCGGCAATGTCGTTCCCATCCCCGATTCTGTACGTTCGCAAGCGGTCGTGCGCGAGCGCGAACGGCGTTTTCGCGAGTTGCTCGACGCCCTGCCCGCGGCCATCTACACCACCGACGCCGCCGGCCGGATTACCTATTACAACGACGCTGCCGCCACACTCTGGGGTCACCGGCCCCCGCTAGGATCGAGCGAATGGTGCGGTTCCTGGAAGCTCCTCTGGCCGGATGGAACTCCTCTACGCCATGACGAATGCCCGATGGCGGTTGCGTTGAAGGAAAACCGCGCGGTGCGCGGCATGGAAGCAGCCGCCGAGCGGCCGGACGGCACGCGTGTGCCGTTCATTCCCTATCCGACCCCGATCCACGACGAAACTGGCAAGCTGATCGGGGCCGTGAACATGCTTGTCGATATTACGGACCGCAAACGCGCGGAGGAACAGCAGGCGCTGCTGGTGCGCGAGCTGCATCACCGCGTGAAGAATACGCTTGCGATGGTGCAAGCCATCATGGGCTCGACTGCACGCGCGGTCGACAACATTGAAGACTTCAAATCCGCGTTGTTCGGCCGCATACAATCACTTTCCAAAACGCACCTGCTGCTCGCCGATGAGCAGCGCGCGGCTGAATTCGCCGACCTCCTGCGCAGCGAGCTCGATGCTTTCGACGACGGCAGCGGCCGTCGCATCTCGTTGCGTGGGCCGCAAGTCGTTTTGTCATCTCAGTTGGCGGTATCGCTCGGCATGGCGATCCATGAGCTCACCACCAACGCTGCGAAATACGGCGCATTGTCGGTCTTCGGCGGCAAGGTCGAGGTGACATGGAGTGTCACCACAAAGGCCGAACGCCGCACGCTTGCCTTCGATTGGGTCGAAAGCGGCGGCCCGCCGGTCACAAAGCCAGACCGACAAGGCTTCGGCGCGCAGCTTCTGGAATTCGTCCTCCCCGGGCAAATCCAGGCAAAGAGCCAAATAGAATACGCGCGCGACGGCATGCGCATGCATTGCGCCGTACCGTTGCCGGCAAGCGAAAATTGAGACAAAGCACGCGCACTTGTGATCGAGGCCGCACGCGATCGGAGTTATAGTAGTTTCTGAAGGCTCATGTCGTGACGCGATCAGGAGCCGGCAAGCAAAGTTAAATTCCGTCTCCAGGCGCCGCGCCATCCGGGCCACGAGTCTCCGGAGGTGGAGTCATGCAATCTTCAAACATTCTGGTCGGTGCCGGGACACGTCCGGCACAGCCGGTCATTCGCCGCATTGACGTAAGTGACCTGCGCGATGCCCTGGCCAAAGGCGTTGCCGATTTCTATGCGATGCCAACGCACGCGATGTTCCTCTGCATTATCTACCCGATTGTCGGCTTCGTGCTGGCACGGCTCGCGTTTGGCTATTCGATTCTGCCGCTGCTTTATCCGCTGGTAAGCGGTTTCGCGCTCGTTGGCCCCGTTGCGGCGCTTGGTCTGTACGAACTGAGCCGGCGCAAGGAAGCAGGTCTCGACACTTCGGCAACTCACGCCCTCGATGTGCTCGAGTCGTCGTCGGTTGGCGCGATCGTCGCGCTGGGATTTCTGCTGTTTGCCATTTTCATGATCTGGGTGGCGATCGCAAACGCCATCTACATCTCTAGTTTCGGCTACGCATCACCGCCTTCCGTCACGGCATTCCTTTACGAGGTGCTCACGACACGCGCCGGTTGGACGCTCATCATCGTCGGCAACGGTGTCGGCCTTCTCTTCGCCATCGTGGTGCTGACGATCAGCGTGGTTTCGTTCCCTCTGCTGCTCGATCGCGACGTTGGCGCGGCTGTAGCACTCCTGACGTCGATCCGCGCGGTCGTGCGCAATCCACTGACCATGATCGTGTGGGGCCTGATTGTCGCGGCCCTGCTGGTGATCGGCTCGCTGCCGTTCTTTTTCGGGCTAACCGTAGTCGTGCCTGTGCTCGGCCACGCGACCTGGCATCTTTACCGTAAGGTCGTCGAACCGCAGGCAGCTCCGCCGCCGACCTTCCCGCCGCAATCGCAAAAACGCCGCTATGCGGCCGATTTCCCCGCGGTCCTGTTTCCGTGGGTAAAATAAAAGCGGAGCAGGAAGTACGTTCGCCGAACGGCCGTTTCCTGACGCTAGGCCACCGCAGCGTAACGCCGCGCCAGCATCGCTCGCTCGAATTTATGCGGTGCCATGGGCTTGGCAAACATATGGCCTTGCAGGAGGTCGAAGCCCAGCTCTCGGACGACGAGGAAATCCGATTGGGTCTCTACGCCTTCGGCGACCGACCTGGCACCGGAATCGCGGGCGATCGCGACAATTTCCGCGCAATGCGCCTGCTTGATACGGTCATCGGCGCAGCCGCGAATGTATTTGCGATCAACTTTCATCTCGACGACCGGCAGCTCCCGGCGTCCGGCGAGTGATGCGCCCTGCGCGTCGATATCGTTGATCGAAATCCCGATATTGCGCGAGGCGAGCCGGGCAGCAACGCGTTGCACCAGCGCAAGCTCGTTGATCAGGTCGGCGCAATCAACCGCAATGAGCAAGCCGTTTGTCCGGACCTGGTCCGGAAGATGCCGCATCATGCCGTCGATGAACTGCATGTCTTCCAGCGCCAGCAGCGGCAGGCGGATGGAAATCTGGACCTGATGATTGGCAGCGGCGAATTGCATGGAATCCGCCAGCGATCGCGCGATTACAAACTGGGACAAGGCGCTGAAGATACGGATCGTTGGCGGTCGGCACGAAATAGGCCGGCGACACGACACCCCACGTGGGATGACGCACACGGACGAGCGCCTCCGCGCCTTTTGGTACCAGCGACCGTGGATTGATTTTGGACTGGTACCACAATTCGAGCCAGCCGTTGCACAGCGCTTCATGGACATCGACTGGAAGTGGCGGCGCCGGCCGAACCGGAAGGAAGCACGCAAGGTTCACGTTGAGGTCGCGGTCACGAAATGGCGTCCCCAACGGCGGCAGCATCGCCAGCCCCGCTTGCTCGCCAAATTCATGAGCGCGTATCAGCGCGACCGAGCTGCGGCCGCCGAACAGCATCACCTTGCCGCCGTAGGTCTGGACCTGCAGCGTGCGCAGGAGCTGTCCGCACCTCGCCTATGCCATTGAGTGGCCCGAGCACAATCAGGTCGGGGCGGAACTCACGCAGCATTGCTCGTATATCGAGGGTATCGGCCTCGCGCGCGATGAACCCAAGCTCGTCGAGCATCTCGGCCAGGAACATTCGCACATGGGTCTTGTTCTCGACGATGCAGGCTCTCGGTGGTATCGGCCTGCGCCCGAATTGGACAATCTCACCCCGACGTTCATCGCTATGGTCGCGGATCATGGGTGCGGTCCCTCCCCAACTGGTTACGCCACTGCTCCGGGGCCGCATAAGACATTTAACGACGCACGGCCGTCTATACCCCGCACCGCACAATCCTCAGACGAGTCCTCTCGCGGTTAACGAGATCATCGCGCGACTTTTCAAATTTGAATCAGATGAGAAAATTCAGCGCGAGCGCGCTCACTTGCTCACATCGTTTTGACAATGCTCTCGGTCATTTTTTTCGCGTCACCGAGCAGCATCATCGTGTTGTCGCGATAGAACAATGGATTGTCGATTCCGGCATAGCCGGACGCGAGCGACCGTTTGATGAACATCACTGTACCGGCTTTCCACACCTGCAACACCGGCATGCCGTAAATGGGAGAGGTCTTGTCGTCTTCAGCCGCCGGATTGGTGACGTCGTTCGCGCCAATGACAAAGGCGACATCGGCCTGTGCAAACTCGGAGTTGATGTCCTCGAGCTCGAATACTTCGTCGTAAGGCACGTTCGCCTCGGCAAGAAGAACGTTCATGTGGCCGGGCATGCGGCCTGCAACCGGATGGATCGCGTATTTGACCTCGACGCCCTCTTTTTTCAGTTTGTCAGCCATTTCACGCAGCGCGTGTTGCGCTTGCGCCACCGCCATGCCGTAGCCGGGCACGATGATGATCTTGGAGGCGTTCTTCATGATGTAAGCGGCATCTTCGGCCGAACCGAGTTTCACCGGCCGCTGCTCTGCACCCGCCCCCGGCCCTGCCACCTCGCCGCCGAAGCCGCCGAGAATGACCGAAATGAACGAGCGGTTCATTCCCTTGCACATGATGTAGGACAGGATCGCGCCCGACGAGCCAACCAGGGCGCCGGTGATGATCAGCGCGGAATTGCCGAGCGTGAAGCCGATGCCGGCGGCGGCCCATCCCGAATAGGAATTGAGCATCGAGATAACGACCGGCATGTCGGCGCCGCCGATCGGGATGATGATCAAGACGCCGAGAGTCAGCGACAGCGCAACGATGATCCAGAAGTCCATCGCGGTCTGCGAGACAAAGAAGTCATAGATGAAGAAAATCAAACCCGCGGCGAGTGCAAGATTGACGAAGTGCCGTCCGGGCAGCGTGATCGGCTTGCCGCTCATGCGGCCGGATAATTTCAGGAACGCGATAACGGAGCCGGTGAACGTGATAGCGCCAATCGCCACACCGAGGGACATTTCAATCAGGCTTTGCGGATGGATATGGCCTTCGGTCCCGATATCGAAGGCCGCGGGGGCGTAGAAGGCGCCTGCCGCGACCAGTACAGCCGCCATGCCGACCAGCGAGTGGAAAGCGGCGACCAGTTCCGGCATCGAGGTCATCGGCACACGTCGCGCAATGACCGCCCCGATGCCGCCGCCAACCGCGATGCCACCGATCACCAGCACCCAGGACAAACTGTCCGTCGGTGGATGCGAGCCGAGCGTGGTCAGGACGGCGATCGTCATGCCGATCATGCCGAATTGATTACCGCGCCGGCTGGAATCCGGGCTCGACAGCCCGCGCAGCGCCAGGATGAAAAGGACGCCGGCGACCAGATAGAGCAGCGCGACCAGATTGGGGCTCATGCGGCGCTCATTTCTTTTTCTTCTGGTACATCGCCAGCATGCGCTGGGTGACCAGGAAGCCGCCGAAGATATTCACCGAGGCGAAAACCAGCGCCACGAAGCCGAGCGCACGCGCCCACACGGGGCCGTTGTCGTTGGCAACAAGCGCGACACCGACTGCGAGCAGTGCACCGACCACTATCACCGACGAGATTGCGTTCGTCACCGACATCAGCGGCGTATGCAGCGCCGGCGTCACCGACCAGACGACATAGTAGCCGACGAACACTGCCAAAACGAAGATCGAGAGTCGGAACACGAAGGGATCGACTGCGGTTGCCATCTGTTCCATGTGGGATCTCCTCAGGCCGTCGTCTTCGGCTGGAAGTTCGGATGCACGACGGCGCCGTCGCGGGTGAGCAGCGTCGCCTTGACCAGCTCGTCGTCCCAGTTGACGGCGAGCTTCTTCTCTTTTTTGTCGATCAGGGTCTCGACAAAGGTCAGCAAATTCTTTGCGTAGAGTGCCGACGCGGAAGCCGCCAGACGTCCCGGCACGTTGAGATGGCCGACGATCTTGACGCCGCCCACTTGCGCGACCTCGCCGGGCTTGGCGCCTTCCACATTGCCGCCGCGCTCGACCGCGAGATCGACGATCACGGAGCCCGGCCGCATAGAGGCCACCATTTCTTTCGAAATGAGCCGCGGCGCCGGACGGCCCGGGATCAGCGCAGTGGTGATGACGATGTCCTGTTTCTTGATGTGCTCGGCCGTAAGCGCGGCCTGCTTGGCCTGATACTCTTTCGACATCTCCTTGGCGTAGCCGCCCGCCGTCTGCGCGTTCTTGAATTCCTCATCTTCAACAGCAAGAAATTTGGCGCCCAGGCTTTCCACCTGTTCCTTGGTCGCAGGACGCACGTCGGTCGCGGTAACAATGGCGCCGAGCCGCCGTGCTGTCGCGATCGCCTGCAAGCCGGCGACGCCAACGCCCATAATGAATACTTTCGCTGCGGGCACCGTGCCGGCCGCCGTCATCATCATCGGCAGCGCGCGGCCATATTCCTCGGCGGCATCGATGACCGCGCGATAGCCGGCAAGATTGGCCTGGCTGGAAAGGACGTCCATCGACTGCGCGCGGGTAATGCGCGGCATCAGTTCCATGGCGAAGGCGGCAAGGCCCGCGTCGGCTATCTGTTTGAGCGCAGTCTCGTTGCCGTAAGGATCCATCACGGCTATGACCAGCGCGCCCTTCTTGTATGCGGACAATTCATTGGGCGCAGGCCGGCGCACCTTCAGGACAATATCGGCATCTTTGGTCACGGCATCGGCGACCTGTGCGCCGGCAGCTTCGAATTCGGCATCGGGAATGCCGGACGCGATGCCGGCACCACGCGCAACCGCGACCTCGGCGCCGAACGATTTTAATTTCTTGATCGTTTCAGGAGTTGCAGCGACGCGCGGTTCACCCGCGTCGGTTTCACGAGGTACGGCAATTCGCATTTGCGCCTCCCCGCCGAGCCGTGAACTTCGTCAGTGCGGCGAAATCCCGGTGTACGCGAAGATCAGGAAGCAGATCGCAAATGCAACGTAACTTGGCGCAGTTGACTTGCTGAGCAGGCCGGGGATGGCGCCGAGCACGCCGATGACAAAAATCGCCGCCGCCAGGAACCAATGGCCCATTACACCGCCGGTCGCCAGGCCGAAAAGGATAGTGATCACATAGAGGATGCCGACAAGCGTGAAGTGCACGAAGCTTTCATAGCTTTGCTCGTGCGCAGGATAGTCGTTGCCGGTAGCGGTGGCGTATTCGACGGTGCCGTGGTCGGCCATGGGGGAAACTCTCCGAGTCGCTCAATAGGCGGGCGCAGACGGGTTAGCGCAATTGTGGCCTAAGGGCAACGCCGCCCGGCTCAGCTTTTGGTGGACGCTTGCAAGCCCACCTCGGTGAGCGCGGCGCTTTGTCGCGCGGAGACCTCGCCAACTGCAAAACGCTCGATCGCCTCATTGAACAATCGATAGAAATTCAGTTCCGCGGCCAGATGCAAGAACACCGCGCCAAGGCCGATGGCCGCCCGGTCCATGAAAACGAATTCGCGTGGCACCGTCACCGGGCCTCGCGCCTTGAGCGCCTGGTGGACCCGGAAGGCTTCCTTGCGCCCGTATTCGGACGGCTTCACGCCGTCGGCGATGCTGCGCACGCGATCGTCGAGAAGTGGGCCGTAAATGAAGCGTGCCCATATATTGAGCGCATCGATCAGCTCGCGGTTGAGCCGCTTGAAGCCCCAGGTCTCGTATGCGTGCACCACCAGACTGTCATCGCCTTCCAACAATCCGCGGTAGAGGTCGACCACACCGGCAACGAAGCTCGGTGGGAAGATACGGATGCAGCCGTAGTCGAGCAGATTTATGCCGGCGGGCTTTCCTTTCGCATCATCGAAGACGGTGTAGTTACCGAGATGCGGGTCGCCGTGAATGACGCCGAAGCGGCTGAAGGGAAACCACCAGGCGGTGAACATGGCGGTGGCGAGCCGATTGCGCACAGCGAGCGAAGCGTTCTTGTGCTCGAGCAGCTTGCGCCCCGAGAGCCAGTCCATCGTCAGCAGGCGGCCGGTGGACAGCTCTGGCCAGACCTTCGGCACGCGGATCGAGTCATGACCTTTGAGCATGTTTTGATACAACGCGATGTGACGGGCCTCACGCTTATAGTCGAGCTCTTCGCGTAGCCGCGCACCGATCTCGACTGCAATTTCGCTGGCGTCGATCGCCGGGTCGAAGCGTTTGCGGATCGACATTAGCAACTGCAGCTGATTGAGGTCAGCTTCGACCGCCGACTGCATGTCAGGATATTGCAGCTTGCAGGCCAATTCGGCTCCGCTGAGCGCCGTCGCACGATGCACCTGGCCGAGCGAGGCCGCCGCCGCCGGATGATGCTCGAAACTTTTGAATCTGTTTTCCCAACCGGCGCCGAGTTCGGTCTGCATGCGGCGCTTGACGAAAGCCCAGCCCATCGGCGGCGCCTGGCTTTGCAGCTTCATCAACTCGCTGGCGTATTCGGCAGGCAACGCGTCGGGAATGGTGGCGAGTAATTGCGCTACCTTCATGATCGGGCCCTTCAGCCCGCCAAGCGCGGCCGCCAAAGCGAAGGCATTGCCGGCACGGCCGCCTTGCGCACCGACCAGACGTTGCCCGGCGATGCGCGCCGCCACACCGCCGACTCTTGTGCCGACGCGGGCATAGCGCCGCGCGCGGGCGGTGAAGCGGTTTTTTTCGCGGTCGGTGGTCATGAACCTCGGAGTACCAGTGTGCTACGAATATAGGAAGCAGCGGAGATGAAACGAGCCATGATCATGCGGATTATCATCGGTCTCTGCGCCCTGTTCGCCGCGACAACCGGCGCATCCGCCGCGGTCTGGGCATGGGGTTGCCAGGCCCAGGTTGGCGGGCAGCAGATCATTTTCAACCGCTTTTCGATGATCGTCGTCGATACCAAGGTGAAGATGGGAGACGTCCGCAAATTGCGCGTAACCGAATTCGACCTTCCGCCCGGCTCGCCGCCCAGCATCAAATACGTGCCAGAGGATGTTAATGGTGGGTTCGAAAAAACGATGATCTTCACGCGTAAGGACGATCCCAAGGGCAAGGTGACACTGACCGAGAAATCGTCGCGCCGAATCTCTCATACATCCAAGTTGATCTGCGGGCGCGACGAGGACACGGATGTCTATCGCAAGGTCTATCGTTATCAACGCGAGGATAAACCACCGCGCGATATCACGATGCAATGCATGGAGTATCAGCTCTCGACTCTGGGTGGGCGGCAGGGCTGCGACGGCGACTAGCGGCCTTCCAGCGCTTCCAATTCGTCGATCAGCTTCGCAATCACGCTTAAGCCGCCATCCCAGAATTTGGGATCGCGCGCATCAAGGCCGAAGGGCGCGAGCAATTCCGAATGATGCTTCGTGCCGCCGGCCGAGAGCATTTGCAGATAGCGTTCGGCAAAGCCGTTTGCGGATTTCTCGTAAACCGCATAAAGCGAATTCACCAGACAATCGCCGAAGGCATAGGCGTAGACGTAGAACGGCGAATGTACGAAATGCGGGATATAGGCCCAGAACGTTTCGTAGCCCGGTTTAAGCTCGATCGCCGGTCCTAAGCTTTCACTCTGCACCGACATCCACAACTCGCAGATCTTGTCAGCGGTAAGTTCGCCGTTGCGGCGCTCGGTGTGCACCTTGCGCTCGAAGCTGTAGAACGCTGTCTGGCGCACGACCGTGTTGATCATGTCTTCGACCTTGGCAGCGAGCATGGCCTTGCGCTGCTTCTTGTCGGTGGTTTGCGCGAGCAGCTCCTTGAAGGTGAGCATTTCCCCGAACACCGACGCAGTCTCCGCGAGCGTCAGCGGCGTCGGCGCCATCAGCGGGCCGTTGGGCGCTGCCAGCACCTGGTGCACGCCGTGACCGAGCTCGTGCGCGAGCGTCATCACGTCGCGCGGCTTGCCCATGTAGTTGAGCAGCACATAAGGATGCGCCGACGGCACGGTCGGATGCGAGAAGGCGCCCGGCTGCTTGCCGGGGCGTACAGGTGCGTCGATCCAATTCTTGACGAAGAACTGGTCGGCAACCTCAGCCATTTTCGGCGAGAAGGCGCCATAGGCGGTAACGATCGTGGCGCGCGCATCGTTCCAGGGAATCGTGCGTTGGGCAACTTTCGGCAGCGGCGCATTCCGGTCCCAATGCGGCAGCCGCTTCTTGCCGAACCATTTGGCCTTCAGCGAATAGTAGCGATGCGACAATTTCGGGTAGGCGGCGCGCACCGCGGCGACCAGTGCCTCCACCACCTCGCGCTCGACCCGGTTCGACAGATGCCGCGCGTCGGCGATGTCCTTGAAGCCCCGCCAGCGGTCGGAAATCTCCTTATCCTTGGCAAGGGTGTTGGTGATCAGCGTGAATGGCCGTAAATTGTCCTTGAAGGTCTTGGCCAGTGCCTCAGCCGCAGCCTTGCGTTTCTTGCCGTCAGCATCTTGCAGCAGATTGAGCGTCGGTTCGATCGCCAGCAATTTGCCTGAAACCTTGAAGCGCAAGCCCGCAATGGTTTCGTCGAACAGGCGGTTCCATGCCGAATAACCGGTCACCGACTTCTCATGGAAAAGCTCCTCGACCCGATCTTCGAGCTGATAGGGCTTCTCCTTGCGCACATCCTCGATCCACGGCCGGTAATGGCCAAGCGCGGGGTCGTGCATGGCGGCGTCGAGCTGTGCATCGTCGATGCGGTTGAGTTCGAGCGTGAAGAACAGCAGGTGCAACGACGCTGCGGTGATGCGTTCCTGCATGTCGCCGTAGAACTTGGCACGGATCGGATCGGTGGTGTTGCCGGCGTAGACCAGCGATGCATAGGAAATCAACCGGCCGAGCCGGTCGTCGATCGCTTCGTACTGCCGCACGGCTTCGGCGAGCATGCGGCCTGCCCCCTCGCCCGCCGCCAGCGCGGCCAGGCGACCCTTGTAAGCCTCCTCGAACAACGCGCAGTCGGTGTCGGCCTGCTCGAGGTCGCGCTTGATCTCCGGACTATCGAGGCCGGGGTACAGGTCGTCCAGGTTCCACTCGGGTAGCGCGCCGAACTTGGCGGCTTTTGGGGGCTTTCTTCGGGACGAGGTCTTGGCCATGGGGAGCAATCGTTTTTGGGGAAATACGGGCGGTCGGGACACCATTTAGGCCGCCGCTCATGGCAGTGCGATGGCAAGCGGCAGGTTTTCAACACATCCCAGCGCCAGCTTCGGCGCTGCCGAGCCAACTTAATAAGCCGTTAAGCGAGAGAGGCCACATTGCACCAATTCGGCACATCTGTGCGTGAGGGGTTTCATGTCCGAAGTCGTGCTCATCGTCGACGACGATCCAGTTCAGCGCCGCCTCCTCGAAGCCATGGTCCAGCGTTTCGGCTACCAGGCGATAGTCGCCGGCGGCGGCGATACGGCAGTCGAGCTGCTCACTGGACCCGACGCGGTGCGCATAGACGGCGTGGTGCTCGACCTAGTGATGCCTGATCTTGATGGTCTCGGCGTGCTGGCGCGTATGCGCGAAGCCGGCCTGACCATTCCCGTCATCGTCCAGACGGCCCATGGCGGCATCGACAATGTCGTGTCGGCCATGCGCGCCGGGGCCACCGACTTCGTAGTCAAGCCAGCGAGCGCCGAGCGCTTGCAGGTCTCGTTGCGCAACGCGCTCACGACCAAAGCGCTCGCGGGTGAATTACAGCGTCTCAGACGCAAGCAGGATGGCACGCTGACGATCGGCGATGTTGTGACACGTTCGCCCGCCATGCAGCCGGTGCTCAAGGCGGCGGAGAAAGCGGCGGCGTCAGCCATACCGGTCCTGATTGAAGGCAAATCCGGTGTCGGCAAGGAATTGATCGCGCGCGCCATCCACGGCAGCGGCACGCGCCGCGCCAAGCCGTTCGTGGCGGTCAATTGCGGCGCCCTGCCCGAGAACCTGGTCGAGTCGATCCTGTTCGGGCACGAGAAGGGCGCCTTCACCGGCGCGACCGAAAGGCACACCGGAAAATTCGTTGAGGCGGACGGCGGCACGCTGTTCCTCGACGAAGTCGGCGAACTGCCGGGGCCGGCGCAGGTCAAATTATTGCGCGCGCTGCAAGATGGCGAAGTTGAACCGGTCGGCGGCCGCAAGTCGGTCAAGGTCGACGTGCGCATCGTCTCCGCCACCAATCGCGATCTGATCGCGGACGTGAAAGCGGGACGCTTCCGCGAGGATCTCTTCTATCGCCTGCACGTATTTCCGATTTCGGTACCGCCGCTGCGGGTGCGGCGCGACGACGTTCCGGAACTCGCTCGGCATTTCCTCACTCGCATCGCGGCAGAGGAAGGCAAGCGCGTCCATACCATCAGCCCTGAGGCGCTGACACTGCTCGCCGCCTACCGCTGGCCGGGTAATGTGCGGCAACTCGAAAACACTATTTTCCGCGCAGTCGTGCTGGCAGAAGGCGAGGAGATTGGCGTCGACGAATTCCCGCAGATTGCCGCGCTGGTTTCTTCGGACACGCTCGCAGCTCAGCCGCTGATCGAGCCTTCGCCGGCCATGGTGGCGTCGTGGCCGGAACCCGACAACCTCGCCAGCCGGGACGCGCCGGCGCTTATGGCGGCCGCCCATTCGATGCCTTTGACCGACCCGCGTGGCGACGTCCGCCCCCTCGACGACATCGAACGGGACGCCATCCGCTTCGCCATATCGCACTATCGCGGGCAGATGTCGGAAGTTGCCCGCAGGCTCCGCATCGGACGCTCGACCCTCTATCGAAAACTGGAGGGTCTGGGGCTGGATGAGGACGCGCCGGCGCACTGAACGGCCTCTTCAGACCGCGAATAGCAAAGCAAAATGCCGCATTGGCCGGGCTTTAGCCCGGCCTTTTCCCATTTTGGCACGGTATTTTTTTCCGGGCCAAAGTCCCCAGGCCGCCCCGGTTTCGGCCAAATTCCCCGGATACTAAGAAGCCGGACGGGGGACCGGGCGCTAAGGGCACATTAACCGATCCCGATAACACTCACGGGGTTGCCGTCACGGCAGCCTAAGGGGACGTGACGGCGACGTGGGACGGACTCTTTCACGGAACGATGCTGTGGCTTTGGCCTCGCCGCGCGAGCATTCACTCGTTGTGACTTTGGCGCGCGCAGGTGCCCGCCTCGGTATGGCCGGACTTTTCATGCTCGGCGCCAACGACGCGCTGCAAAATGCCAGCGCCGAAGGCGACACCCGCACCCTCTCCTTCCATCATCTGCACACCGGCGAAGACATCACAGTTACCTTCAAACGCAACGGGCGCTACGACGACGCTGCGTTGAAGAAGCTCGACTGGTTCATGCGCGACTGGCGCAAGGAACAAGAGACCCACATGGATCCGCATCTGTTCGATCTGTTGTGGGAGGCGTACCGCGAGGTCGGCGCATCGCAGCCGATCGACGTTGTTTGCGGCTATCGCTCGCCGGAGACCAATTCGATGCTGCGCGCACGCTCAAGCGGCGTCGCGCAGTTCAGCCAGCACGTCAGCGGCCAGGCGATGGACTTCTTCATTCCCGGCGTGCCACTGGAGAAGATCCGTGAGATCGGCCTGCGCCTGCAGCGCGGCGGCGTCGGTTTCTATCCGACGTCTGGCTCGCCCTTCGTGCATATGGACACCGGAACGATCCGCCACTGGCCCCGCATGACGCACGACCAATTGGCAAAAGTTTTCCCCGATGGCCGCACTGTGCATATTCCCTCCGACGGCCAGCCGTTGCGCGGCTATTCGCTGGCGCTTGCCGATGTCGAGCGGCGCGGCGGCAAGCCTTCGGAAACTTCGCTGGAAGCCGCGCGCGAGGCTGGCGTGATTACGGCGAATTACGAACCTGCGACGGCGCGGCCGAAGCGTAGCTTGCTTGCCCGCCTGTTCGGCGGCAGCAAGGATGCAGACGAGGTGAGCGAAGAGCCGGCGCCGAAGCAAGCGCACAAGCCGATGGCGGTCGCGAGCCTGAGCCCGCCGAAGCCTCACCCAGTGGCAGTTGAACATATCGTGCCGCTGCCGACGGCACGGCCGAAGCCGGTTGCGGTTGCTGTGGCCACGCCCAAGCCGATCGCCCGCACGATCGTAACGGCCTCGCTCGGCAGCAACCTGTTCGATAACCGCGGCTATTGGCGAGGGGCCGTCCAGACCGGCCCGGAATTGCCTGCGCCAGCCGCTGCGCCGTCGGCGTTTGAGACTGCCGGCATCGAGCCCAAAGCGACCGGCACTACCGCGCTCGCTTATGCGGCCGAATCTGGAGCTCCTGCGCCTGCCCGCGCGCGCCCAATGGGTTCGCGCATGCCGCAGCTACCAAAGGAAGCCAGCGTCATGCCGGCTCAGGGCAACGCCACCGTCGTAGCGAGGCCTGCACTGGCACCGGCCGGCGCGAGCTCTGATCAACGCTCCGATAGCCCATGGCTGCGCGCGGCAATGATCACGCCGAGCGTCAGCACCTACATGACTGCGACGCGCCTTGGCACCATCGACATGCGGCCGCTGCAGGGGCTGATGTACAAACCATCCCTGTCGGTGACGATGACCTTCTCAGCCGACCCGCAGCTCGGCATGACCGCCAGCCACTTCAATGGCCCGGCGGTGGTATTCCTCGCCACCACCACATTCTCGAAGCAGTCGACCGCGTCCCTGCGCTGATCGCCTAGTTCGCCATCCCTAGCGCGTGGAGGTAGGTGTCGAGCACTTCCTGCTGCTCACGCCGCTCATCAGTGTCCAGCTTGCGGAGCCGCACGATGGTACGGAGCGCCTTCGTGTCGAAGCCGGTTCCCTTGGCTTCAGCATAGACGTCGCGAATATCGTCCGACGTCGCTTTTTTCTCTTCTTCAAGCCGTTCGATGCGCTCGATGATGGCTTTCAACTGATCCTTGGCGAAGCGAGTGGCTGACTGTTCTTTTTCAGCCGCGGCGGTGGCAGGCATCGACGTCTCCTTGACTACGCTCGGCGGACGATTGCCGCCATTTGCCAAGAAGCTTTCTGAATTGAGCGCCCTCAGGTCAAGGCAAGGACGCCGTCATCCACGCTGTTCACAAGCAAACGGTGACAACTAGTGCCGGGGGCTAGACTTTTCGAACGCCGCTTTCTGCTCTGGCGAGGCTTCTTTCTGATGTTTCTTGCGCCATTCTTCGTAAGGCATGCCGTAAACGATCTCGCGGCTCTCATCCTTACTCATGGCGACGCCCTCGGCGTCGGCAGCGTCCTTCATCCAGTTCGACAGGCAATTGCGGCAAAAGCCGGCGAGGTTCATCAGGTCGATGTTCTGTACGTCGGTGCGCGTACGCAGGTGATCGACCAGGCGCCGGTAGACTGCGGCTTCGAGCTCGGTGCGGGTCTTGTCGTCCATAATGCGGTCCTCCACTGTAGGGAAACATAGACACGCACTACCCGCCTTTGAAGCCCCAAACGGCCCAATGCCGAGACTTCGAGGAGACGACATCGTGAAGTTTGCCCACTTTTCTCATGTCTGGGGCAAGCCAGGCATGACCCCACACCAACGTTACGAGGAGCTATGGCGCGAGCTTCAGGTATGTGACGAACTCGGTTTCGACTACAGTTTCTGCGTCGAGCATCACTTTCGCCCCGACGAAAGCTGGGTTTCATCGCCCAGCCTGTATGTCGTCGGCGCCGCCGCGCGCACACGCCGGATGCGCATCGGCCCGATGGGCTATGTCGTGCCGCTGTATCATCCGCTGCGCCTGGCGGAGGAAATTGCACTCGTTGATCAGATTGTCGGCGGGCGCATGGAGCTCGGGCTCGTACCGGGCATAAACCCGGACTATTTCAAGCCCTTCGGTCTCGACTATAATCTGCGCAAATCGCCAACACTCGAATTCGTCGAGTACCTGCGTGCGGCCTACGGCGAAAGGCAGCCGTTCTCGTTTCACGGCGACATTCACCACACCGATAGTGCACGGCTCGCGGTGCAACCGTTGCAAAAGCCGCACCCGCCGCTCTGGATGATGAGCCGCGACCCGCAGACACTCGAATTCTGCGCGCGGCATGGGATCAATCCCGGATATTTTCTGATCTATCCACGCACCGATGCAGCGCCGCGCTATCGCAAATTTCTCTCTGACTGGGCGACGATGGGCCGGCCGCACCCACCGAAGATTGCCTATTGTACGATCGTCTACGTGGACGACACCGACGAAAAAGCTCTCGACATCGCGCTGGCACGCGCGGCACGCGCCTATGAGGGCTTCTTACCGCCGCCGAAACCCGGTGAAACATTCGAAGAGCGCGTGCGTGAACACGCCAAGAAATTCATCGGCCGCGGCGAGCCGGGGGCATCCGAGATCATGGCAAACCTGTTCGACGCCGACTATCTGATGAAAAACGAGCTGGTCTTCATCGGCTCGCCGGAGACGGTCGCCACGAAAATTCATGCGGCGGCAAAAGCCGGGCTATTCAATGTTTTCATGGGCGAGTTCAATTTCTCGGACCTGCCCGAAGACGACCTGCTGCGCTCGATAAAGCTTTTCGGCGAGCAGGTCATCCCCACGCTGCGTGGATATGAGCCATTCTGATACGTTCGCCGTGTCAGCCTAAGCGGGCGCCTGCGCGGCCCGCAACTCGGGATGCGCCTGCAATCGCGCTTCATTGAGCCTCCAGATCGCAAAGCAGACGACCGCGCCAACGGCGAAAGGCAACGCCGACCACATATAGAGCTTCTCGACCGGCAGGCCGACGAACAGTGCGCCGACCAAGGGCCCCACGATCGAGCCGATACGGCCAATGCCCAATTGCCAACCCGAACCGTTGGCACGAAGCGAGGTCGGATAAATCAGCGCGCCGGCGACGTTGATTCCGGTCTGGATGCCGAGCACGCAGAAGCCGGCAAAGAATGTCGCGATGGCCAATGCCATAGTCGAACTCTGACCGGCATAACCGATAGACGCCACGATCGGTACCGCAGCCACGAAGATGATCGCGATCGCGAAAAACCGATGGCGTTCGACCCACCGGGCGAGGACAAGCGAGCTGACCGTACCGCCAACCTGGATCATGGCGCCGGCGAGCGCACCCACCGACGGTGGCAGCTTCAACACCGCCATCAAGGTCGGCGTCCACGACAGCAAGAAGAAATAACCCATCAAGTTGAGCGCGAAGAGCAGCCACAGCAGGGGCGTGATCAGCCAGAGGCCCTGTTGGAAGAGGTAAGTCGGGTTGAAGCCCGGGAATTGCTGTTCGTCCTCGATGATGAATTTCGCGTTGGCGGGCACCTTGAAATTCGGATCGAGCGCCGCGATGGTTTTCTCCATCTTGGCGCGTTGGCTTTCATGCAGCGCCATGTATTTGACCGACTCCGGCAGCGTGAACAGGGCGATCAGCGCGAGAATAATCGGCACAATTCCGCCGATCGTGAACAGTATTTGCCAGCCATGCGTCGGCACCAAAGTCGCGGCGACGACGCCGGGAATTGCGCCACCGAGCGGCACGAAGCCGACCCCGATCAGCGCGAGCGTCGCGCGGAGTTTGCGCGGCGAGGATTCGGTGTTGATTGCAACCACGTTCGGGATGACGCCGCCAATACCGAGACCGGCGAGTAGACGCAGCCAGAACATCTGATCGAGGCTCGTTGACCAGGCGGCAGCCAGAGTAAACACGCCGAACAGCACGTTCGAGGCGATCAGCGCGGTCTTGCGGCCGTAGCGGTCGCCGACCCAGCCAAAAGCAGCCGAACCGAACAGAATGCCAATCAGGCTCGCGCTGAACACCGGGCCGAGCGCACCGGGCTTGAGTCCCCATTCGCGCACCAGGTGCGGCGCGGCGAAAGCGATGGCCGCGATGTCGTAACCGTCGATCAGCGACAGCAGCACGCACCAGAAGATCAGATTGTAGTGGAACGAACTCAGTCCGCGCTGATCGAGCAGCCGCGACACCTGGACGACTTCCGCCATGGTTCCCTCCCCTGGGATGTATTTTTTAGTAACGAGTGAGCCTTTGCGGCTCTTTGGCGAAATCCTATGCTACCGATGATCCGATGGAAAGCGGGGTTGCCCCGACACATTCACATTGGATTAGGCGACACGGGCAAAATCAATTCGGATGGATGCGCGGCGTCGTGATGGACCGTGTCGCTTCCGATCTTGTCCGGCCTGTAATAGTGGCCCCACAAGATTTCGGTGGCCGGTGAATCGCCGTTGACGATCTCAAGCCGGAGCCGATGTCCCTGCCTGATGAGATAAGCCATCGGTTCGAGGCTGATTTCGAATTTGTAGATCTCGTCTGGTGTCAGCGGCTGCGGATCGGAGTGACTATGGTATGGCACCATGTCCGTGCTGCGCGCCGGATCGAGCGCGCGATGCGATGCCCGCAACCAGCCGCGCGTAATCAGTTCGGCAAATGGGTTCATCCCCTTGCCGCGGTCTTCTGGCGACTGAGGAAATTGGTCGGAAAGCTTGATGAAAAAATCGGTGTCGCGCGCGGTCGACGAAGCATAGAGGATCAGCTTGATCGGTCCGCAAATTTCAAGGTCGGTTTCGACCGGCGCAGTCGTGAACGTCAGTACACGCCGCGCGGGATCAAAACCGCCGGGCGGCCCGGCGGGACCGAAGCCGACGACACCCGAAACCCAGCCGGGGTTTGGATACTTGTAGGAGGTCGAGGCCGCACCGGCCGCGCGTTGCGGAGACAGGCCGCCATCATTCAACGAATTCACGCTGCCTGACGGCGACGCGTTGAGGTACCAGCTTGTGTAGCGGGTAGCGGGCGGCGGCCAGCTATCGGCTTTGCGTACAAGATTCGAACCGCGCACTGCATACTCAACGTTCGGCCGAGCCGCATAGTCGGTTTGCTTGCCCTTGAGATAGTGATCGTAGAAAGGCAGCAGCACAGTCTTATGAAATTCAATACTGGAAAATTCCGCCGCAGCCGCCCAGGCATTCGGAACGCCTGACATTCGCAGCTTTTTCGGACCAGCGGCGCGGTTATAGCCGTCGATGTTGCCGCGCGTATGCAACTGCATCTTCGCCCAGACCCCGCTCGAATAGAGCGGCACCTTGATCCGATCGAGAACCTCCCAGGCGCTCCGCTCTCGCCAGAATTCGTCAAAGTTGGGATGCGCCGCAACCAGTTCCGTCAGATCGGTTTCCTGGTCGCGAGACGGACCACTTGCTGGAAAACGATTGATGAAACGATTCTGATACCACCAGTAGCCGGGGAAGAAATCGCAAGGAATGCCGCCGTGATAGGTACCGGCACGGTAAAGATCGGCCAGGCCGTCATGCGCGGCGATGCACGCGAGCGAGGGCGGCGCGAGCGCGCCCATGAACCATTGCAGCATGCAGAAATACGACTGACCGATTCCGCCGACCTTTCCGTTGCACCACGACTGCCGGCCGATCCATTCAATGACGTCATAAAGGTCCTGCTGCTCATGGCGGCCGAGAAATTCGAACTGGCCGCCGGATCTACCGCTACCGCGCACGTCCATATGGATGTAGGCGTAGCCCTGTTCGACGTACCACTCGATTGGCCCGGTCTCTCGCCAGAGAAATTGCGCACTTGCCGGGAGGCTATTGTTGTCGAAGCGGTAGGGCGCAGCGCCGAACAAGGCGGGATAAGGCCCTGCACCATCAGGTCGATACATACGCGCGCCGATCGCCGTTCCATCACGGACGTCGATCTGAACGACTTCATCAATCACTTGCGGCGGTCCCCGGCTCAGGATTCTGTTTCTACAGGCAGTGCAAAGCTTAGTAGACTCACGGCGCGAGCTTCAAGGACCGATTCGAACGGCATGCCGCGCCGAAACGAATGACGAAAGTGCAACCATATTCCCGTTGCGGCAGATAACGATGGCTACGTAATGAACGCCTCACGGCGCTCCTTTCTCGAAGAGCTGTATCGCACTGCGGTAGCCGCTGCGCACCCCGCCTCGTGCCTTCCGTCACTATTGCCCGCCCCACCGTCGGGCCGGCTCGTTTTGCTTGCGGCGGGCAAAGCTGCGGGCTCGATGACTGAAGTTGCGGAAGCGCACTACCTCGGCAAGCTGCGGATTGCGGCGGAGCGCCTGACTGGCGTCGCGGTCGCACGCCACGGCTACGGTCGGCACCTGCGGCGGGTGCGAATGATCGAAGCCGGCCATCCGATTCCCGATGCAGCGGGGCTGGAGGGCGCCGACCGTGCGCTGGCATTGGCTGATAGCGCGGGCGAAAACGATCTCGTACTGGTGTTGATGTCGGGTGGCGCTTCAGCCAACTGGATTGCACCGGCAGACGGTGTCCCTTTCCAGGACAAGCAAGCGGTCACCCGCGCACTTTTGCGCTCGGGTGCGAACATTGGCGAGATCAATACGGTGCGCAAACATCTGTCGCGCATCAAAGGCGGGCGTCTGGCCCGGCACGCGCATCCAGCGAAGCTTGTGACCATCGCGATTTCGGATGTGCCGGGCGACGATCCTTCGGCGATCGGGTCAGGCCCCACGGTTCCCGACCCGACCACATTGCACGAAGCACGCGCGATTGTTGCAAAATATAAACTCGATGTTCCCGAAACGGTCGTCCGCGCACTCAACGAATCCGAAGAATGAAACGCCCAAGCTCGGCGATTCCGTATTCGTCGGTAGCCAGTTCATGCTGGCCGCGCGTCCGGCCGACGCGATGCAAGCGGCGGAAGCCGCGGTGCGCGCGGCCGGCTACGAATGCATTTCGCTCGGCGACCGCGTCGAAGGCGAAGCGCGCGAAGCGGCTGCCGCACACGCCCACCTCGCACAAAAGCTGCGCGCGCAGCATAAACGCGCCGTTATACTTTCCGGCGGAGAATTGACGGTGACAATTCGCGGCAAAGGCCGTGGCGGGCCCAATCAGGAATACGCTTTGGCGCTGGCGATCGCGATCGAGGGGATGCCCGCGACTGCCGCGATTGCTGGCGACACTGACGGCACCGACGGCGGCAGCGGCGCCGCAACCGATCCTGCCGGTGCTATTGTTGATGGCGAATCGGTGGCACGCGCGAGGGCCCGCGGCCTCGATCCCGCCGCCTTCCTTGCAGCCAACAATTCCACTGCCTTTTTCTCGGCGCTTGGAGACCTACTGGTACCCGGGCCGACTTACACCAACGTGAACGATTTCCGCGCCATCATCGTTGACAGGCCGTGACTGATCACGCCAAAACCGCGCATCCTTCGGAACCGGCGAGAATCGTGACCGCATTGCCACTCATCGCCGTCAGGCGTCACCTCTCCAATATCCTCGCCCGCGCCGCGGTCCCTACCGTGCTGCTGCTGGCGGCTTCGGCACATCCGGCCAAAGCCGATTTTCGGCTGTGCAACAACACTGGCAGCCGGGTTGGCGTTGCCATTGGTTACAAGGACAATGAGGGATGGACCACTGAAGGCTGGTGGAACGTCTCATCGCGCTCTTGTGAAACGCTGCTGCGCGGCGCACTGGTTGCGCGCTACTATTATATTTATGCGGTCGACTATGATCGCGGCGGCGAATGGTCCGGTAAGGCCTATATGTGCTCACGCGAGAAGGAATTCACCATTCGCGGCACCGAGAATTGCCTCGCGCGCGGCTACGACCGCACCGGGTTTTTTGAGGTGGACACCAGCGAGCAGCGCTCGTGGACGGTGCAGTTGACCGATGCCGCCGAGCAGACACCCGAACGTCCCTTGCCGCCTCGGGCACCACTCGGAATCTCGCGACCGCCGACAACCCTGTCGCCTCCTCCGAGCCGGGGGAGGCAAGCAATGAGACGTCTGCGCCGCGCAAAGATCGTCGCTACGCTCGGACCTGCGTCGTCCAATGCCGATATGATCGCGAAGCTGTTTGCAGCTGGCGCCGACGTATTCCGCATCAATATGAGCCACACCAGCCAGGATCGAATGCGCGAGTTGGTGGCAATGATCCGCGGGGTCGAGCGCGAAACCGGCCGGCCGATCGGCGTGCTGGTCGATTTGCAGGGCCCGAAGCTCCGCCTGGGCACGTTCGCCGGCGGCTCGGCGATGGTCAAAAACGGCGACACATTCGTGCTCGATGCTGATTCCGCCGCTGGCGACGCCAAGCGCGCCTATCTGCCGCATCCGGAAATTTTCGCCGGCATCAAGCCCGACCACGCGCTACTGATTGACGACGGCAAGGTGAAACTTATCGTCACCGAAGCGCAACCGAAGCGCATCACCACCCGCGTCGAGGTTGGCGGCAAATTATCTGACCGCAAGGGCGTGAGCCTGCCGGACACTACCATTCCGTTCTCGGCGCTGACCGACAAGGATCATTCCGATCTCGAAGCCGCGCTCGAAACCGGCATCGACTGGGTGGCGCTGTCGTTTATCCAGCGGCCGGAGGACATCGCAGAGGCAAAGAAAATCACGCGCGGGCGCGCTGCGGTGATGGCCAAGATCGAGAAGCCACAGGCCGTGCACCGTCTCGCCGAGATCATCGATCTCGCTGATGCACTGATGGTGGCGCGCGGCGATCTCGGCGTGGAAATGCCGCTGGAGAAAGTACCCGGAGTGCAAAAGCAAATGACGCGCGCCGGCCGCGTTGCTGGCAAGCCGGTGGTCGTGGCCACGCAAATGCTGGAATCGATGATTTCCGCCCCAGTGCCGACACGTGCGGAAGTCTCGGACGTTGCCACCGCAATTTTCGAAGGCGCAGACGCGGTGATGCTGTCGGCGGAGTCGGCCGCCGGACAGTACCCGGTGCAGGCAGTCTCGACGATGAACCGCATTGCGGAAGAAGTCGAAGGCGACCCGCTCTACCGCGGCATCATTGCCGCCCAACGTGCCGAACCGGAGGCGACCGGAGCCGACGCGATTGCCGACGCCGCACGCCACATTGCCGATACGCTCGACCTGGCGGCCGTTATCTGCTGGACATCGTCCGGTTCAACCGGCCTACGCGCGGCGCGCGAACGGCCGCGCTCACCGATTGTCGCGCTGTCACCGAACATCGCGACAGGGCGGCGGCTGGCGGTAGTGTGGGGCGTACATTGTGTTGTGACCGAAGACGCTCATGACCAGGACGACATGGTCGACCGCGCGTGCCGAATTGCCTTCAAGGAAGGTTTCGCCAAGCCCGGTCAGCGCGTCATCGTGGTGGCCGGCGTTCCTCTCGGCACCCCCGGCGCAACCAATATGCTGCGCATTGCGTATGTCGGCGCAGAGACGGCGGGCGATTGACGAATAGCTACGGGTAAGCGCTGCTAGATATCCCTGCCCTCGACCTTTTCCGACAGAGTCTTGACGATGTCGGGAATGCGCTCCATGCGCGGGTAAAGCGAGAGCGCGCGGCGATACACTTCCAATGCTTGCTTGTCGTCGCCGATGTCCTGGAGGATCAGCCCAAAACCGGCCAGCGCTCCGAAATGGCGCGGCTCGCGCTTGAGCACCTCACGTATGTCGGCAAGCGCTCGGCCGTAGTCCTTCTGCATATAGTAGATTGTCGCGCGCCGATTCCACGCTTCCACGTAGTCCGGCTTCACCTTCACGATTCCATCAAGCAGCTTTATTGCGAGATCGAGATCTTTCGCTTCGATCGCGGTCTTGACGCGCGTCATCAGTAGATTGGCGGTGTCACTCCGCGAAAGTGTCCACATCGCCCATATGCGCTCTTCGATCGCCTTGGCGGTTACGTCATCAGGCGCAACCTTAAGCGCGCCGAATAGAAAATCGAGGTTTCGGGTGCGGTCGCCAGGCGCAACGTGCGGCAGCTTGTCCGGCGGTTTGACCCATTTGCCCGATTGCTGCGCCGTGGCCGGCGCGGCATAAATTGCGGCCGCGGTTAAGAGCGCTGCGAGGAATCGAGTACGCATAAGCGGAGTTTAACGTCTCCGCGCTTCGTGGCCAATATGCGGCGATGTGACAGGCGCCGGCGGCGCCGAAATCAGCCCTGACGGGCTTTGAAACGGCGATTGGTCTTATTGATGATATAAACCCGGCCCTTCCGACGCACCAAACGGTTGTTACGGTGCCGGCCACGCAGGGATTTCAGGGAATTGCGGACTTTCATGACAATCTCGGGCTGCTGTTTGCCGGGTACATACGCAGCCCACTCCAGACTGTCAACGCAAGTTGCTCACCGGTGGTTACCGGCGACGGCCTGCTCTACAGTCCGAGCAGGAGTTTGAGCCGTGCAGCGCAGCCGCGACCGCATTTTGACCACTCATACCGGCAGCCTGCCGAGGCCTGACGACCTCATCCGCGCTATGTACGCCAAGGAGGAAGGCGTGCCGGTGGACACCGCCGCACTAGCCGCGCGCGTGCGTGCGGCCGTGGCGGAAGTGGTCAAGAAACAGGCGGATGCCGGCGTCGATCTAATCAACGACGGGGAAATGTCGAAGCCGAGCTACGCCACCTACATCAAGGACAGGCTCGACGGCTTCGGCGGTACCGGCAACACCTTCGTCTATCAGGACCTCGCCGATTTTCCGCGGCTGGAGAAACGCGTCTTCGGCGATCCCGGTCGGTCGCGCCGCAAAACGCCAGCCTGCAATGCCCCGATCAGCGTGCGCGACAAGCAGGCGCCGTTAACCGACGTCGAAAACCTCAAAGCCGCCCTGAAGGGCGTAAAGGCCACCGGCGGCTTCATGAGCGCGGCCTCGCCTGGCGTGGCGTCGCTTTTTTTCCGCAACGACCATTACAAAGATTTCGAGACCTACATTTATGCCATCGCGGATGCGATGCGCCACGAATACGAGACCGTGGCCAAGGCCGGCTTCGTCTTGCAGATCGATTGTCCCGACCTCGCGATGGGCCGGCATATCCAATACGCGGACCTGAGCCTCCCTGACTTCCGCAAGCGCGCGCAACTGCACATCGAAGCGCTTAACCACGCCATCGCCAATATACCGGCCGAACAGCTGCGCATGCATCTTTGCTGGGGCAATTACGAGGGCCCACACCATCGCGACGTTGCCCTCGCCGATATCATCGACATCGTGTTCACGGCCAAGCCGGTTGCGATTTCGATCGAGGCCGCCAATCCGCGGCACGCTCATGAATGGACCCTGTTCGAGAAAGTG
The DNA here is from genome assembly GCA_963762485.1 of uncultured Pseudomonadota bacterium. Taxonomy (GTDB): domain Bacteria; phylum Pseudomonadota; class Alphaproteobacteria; order Rhizobiales; family Xanthobacteraceae; genus Pseudolabrys. The sequence goes on from CAVXLE010000017.1 coordinate 1,020,471, forward strand.
AAGCTACCGGACGGCAAAGTGCTTATTCCGGGCGTCATCGAATCGAAATCCAATTTTATTGAACATCCCGAGCTGATCGCGCAGCGCATCACCCGCTATGCCAAACTGGTGGGGCGCGAAAATGTGATTGCGGGAAGCGATTGCGGCTACGGTACTTGGGTCGGGCAAGCCGCGGTCGATCCCGACGTGGTGTTCGCCAAACTCAAGGCCATGGCGGAAGGTGCGGCACTCGCCTCAAGGCAATTCTGGAAATAGCGCATGATCCCGAAAAGCATGTCCTCGATCCCAATCGGGATGAACCGGTTTTCGGAAGCGATCATTCGCAAGTAAGGAAACACAATGACTTTCGAAATGCCGCGAGCGGTTAAGCCCGAAGACGTGGGATTGTCATCTGTACGCCTCCAGCGCGTACGCGACACACTGAAGACCGACATCGACAAAGGCTTGGTCCCTGGCGCGGTCGTGCTGATTGCACGGCGAGGAAAAATCGCCTGCCTTGAAACGCTTGGCTACCGTGATCGGGAGGCTGGCGCGGAGATGAAAGCGGATACAATCTTCCGCATCGCTTCGATGACAAAGCCTTTCACCTCCGTGGCCACGATGATGCTGGCCGAGGAAGGCAAGCTGCTGATCGCCGACCCGGTCGCGCACTACGTGCCGGAATTTGTCGGGCTCAAGGTCGCCGTTGATTCCGACAATGCGTCGGCAAAAAAACTAGCAACAGAGCGGATGCGGCGGGAAATGACGGTACAGGATCTGCTGCGTCACACATCGGGGCTGAGTTACGCACATTTGGCCGGCCCGCTGCTCAAGGGTGCTTATGAGGGCGCCAATGTCGTCGACGAACAGCAGACCAATGCGGATATGGTTGCCAAGCTCGCAAAGGTTCCCCTCGCCTATCAACCCGGTAGCACCTGGCAATACGGCATGTCGACCGATGTGCTTGGCCGCGTAGTCGAAGCGGCAAGTGGCATGAACCTTGACCGCTTTATCATCGAGCGCATTTGCAAGCCACTCGGCCTTGCCGACACCAGCTTCGGTCCAATCGATGCGGAACGCGCCGCCCAGCCGCAGATCGATTCCACATCAGGCAAGCGGCCGCCAATGCGCGAAGTCACTGCGCGGCAGAACTGGATCTCCGGTGGAAGCGCGCTGCTGTCCACCGCAGGTGACTACGCGCGCTTTTGTCAGATGCTGCTCAATGGCGGCAAACTCGGCGGAACCCAGTTGCTGTCACCGGCAACGATAACGCTGATGACGTCCGACCATTTGACTCCGGATTCCCGCCGCAGCCCCTCGACCCCAATTCTGTTCGGCGCGCTTGCGCCGTTGGCGGAACTTGGGCTTGGTTTCGGTCTCGGCTTTGCCGTGCGCACGCACCCGGGACGCAATCCGCTACCGGGCTCGGTCGGTGATTATTCCTGGAGTGGCGTCACCGGTACGTATTTCTGGATCGATCCGAAGCAACAGCTGATTGCCGTGCTGATGATGCAGGCGCCGGTGCAGCGGTTACACTACCGCTACCTCATGCGCACGTTGGTCTATCAGTCGATCGTTGACTGAGTGCCTGCCTTCGCTTGCTTTGCAATCGGAACCTTGGATGGTTCGCCAGACCGAAGCCCGCAAACCGAGCGAGGGATGGTGGGCGCGACAGGGATCGAACCTGTGACCCCTACCATGTCAAGGTAGTGCTCTTCCGCTGAGCTACGCGCCCTTAAACCGGGATTGATCTATCGGCTCCAAACCTGCGAGGCAAGGCCGCGAAAAACGCTAGGCTGCCAGCATTTTCTGCACTTCGCTGACCAGTTCGCGCAGATGGATCGGCTTCGAAAGGACTTTGGCCTGCTTAGGCGCATTGGAATCGGCGTTGAGCGCGACCGCAGCAAAGCCGGTGATGAACATGATCTTGATATCGGGGTCTAGCTCGGCGGCTCTACGGGCTAGCTCGATACCGTCCATTTCCGGCATCACGATATCTGTGAGCAGCAGTTCGAACGGTTCCTCGCGCAGCCGATGATAGGCTGAAAGACCATTGTCATAGGAAGTGACGTCGAATCCAGCATTCTGCAGCGCTTTAACCAGAAAGCGCCGCATGTCGGTGTCGTCTTCAGCCAGCAGGATCTTTGACATTACCACTCAACACCCCGTCTGGCCGCCCAGGACCGCCTCAGCCCGTTTGATTAAGACTTATGCCCGGTAAATAACGGGTGAACCGAAAGCATGGGCTTGGCTTTGTGCACTATGAACAATAGAGGATATAACGAGGCGTTAAAGTCCGCCCGACCCACTATGGCCCTTCCTTTATGAGCGAAATTCGCGACGAGCTGGACCCGCCGTTCGAAATTCTTGAGCCCAGGGAGTGCCAGGGGCCGGTGCTATTTAATTCCCCCCATAGCGGCTCAACCTACCCGCGCGACTTCCTGACGGCCTGCCGGCTCGATATTGCCACCCTGCGGCGCTCTGAAGACAGCTTCGTCGACGAACTCATCGCGGGAGTGGTCCACGACGGCTTTCCGATGATGCGCGCGCATTTCCCGCGCTGTTTTGTGGACGTAAACCGCGAGCCCTACGAGCTCGATCCACGCATGTTCGAGGGCCGGCTACCGTCCTTCGCCAATACACGCTCGATGCGGGTTGCCGGTGGCTTGGGAACCGTTGCCCGGGTTGTCGGGGATGCCCAGGAAATTTACGACCAGCGTATTCCGGTCGATGACGCGCTGCGTCGCATCGAAACCTTATACAAGCCCTACCATCGAGCCCTGCGCCGCCTGTTCACGCGCCTGCACCGCGATTTCGGTGCCGCCGTCCTGATCGATTGCCACTCCATGCCATCCACCGCTGGCCACAAGGACGAGCGGCCGCGTCCCGAATTTGTGCTCGGCGACCGATACGGCACCAGCTGCGTCGGCGTCGTGGCCGAAGCGGTAGAAAAGACGCTGCGGTCGCTCGGATATACGGTCAGCCGCAACAAGCCCTATGCCGGTGGCTTCATAACCGAGCATTACGGCAATCCGGCCGCCGGCCTGCATGCGATCCAGCTCGAAATCAACCGCGCCCTTTACATGGACGAACGGCGTTATCAGCGCTCGGCTGCATTCAACCGGTTGGCCGCCGATATGGAGACTTTGGCCAAACGCCTGGGCGAGATCCCGCTCGATGAGCTGCGCCCATACCGCGCGGCCGCCGAATAGTCACCGCACAGAAAGCCACCAAGAAAAAAGGGCCGCTCGCGGGTGCAAGCGGCCCAAGTCTAGGGAGGAAACGCCCAAGGAGGGCAGCAGTAGCTCTCGCTACCGCACTGCAATAAGCTACATCGCGGCGCACAAAAATCAAGGTTCAATGGCACATTTCATATGCTAATTTTGCATGACTGCATCCCGCTGCCGCCCGCTTCCAAAATCCCCATGCGAAAATAGCGCGTTGGAACCCCCGCAGCGCAGCAGAAAGCCAACAGGTGCACCTTTCCAGCATCCGGCTTTGCGCTCCCGGGCCGGTGTTCAGCCGTGCGGTTGCCGATAGGCTAACTCTCCGATAGGCGGTGGGGCTTAAACAGGCGGGCGGAATGACGGCCATCGATTTCAGCAGCTTCGTCGATCAGCTCGCCACTGCGTCTGGCGACACCATCCTGCCGTTTTTCCGCACCGCGCTGGCAATCGAGAACAAGAAAACCGGCGGTTTCGACCCCGTTACGGCGGCAGACCGTGCGGCCGAGCAAACCATGCGCGCACTCATCCGCAAGCAATTTCCCGATCACGGTATCCTCGGCGAGGAATACGGCTCCGAACGCACTGATGCCGAATATGTCTGGGTGCTCGACCCTATCGACGGCACCAAGTCGTTCATCTCCGGCATGCTGGCCTGGGGCACCTTGATCGGCTTGATGCGGTTCGGCGAGCCGGTTTTCGGTCTAATGAACCAGCCGTTCACGCGCGAGCGTTTTTCCGGCGATGGCGGTGCGGCGCGTTATCGCGGCCCAGCCGGGAATCGCGAATTGCGTGTGCGTGAATGTGCGAGCATCACCGATGCGCTCTTATTCACCACGAGCCCACTGCTCATGAATCGCGACGACCGCGCGGCTTTTGGGAAGCTCGAGGACAAGGTGAAGCTCTCGCGCTACGGCGGCGACTGTTACGCCTATTGCATGCTGGCGGCCGGGCTTATCGACCTCATCATTGAAACCGAGATCAAGCCCTATGACATCGTTGCGGTGATCCCGATCATTGCCGGCGCCGGCGGCATCGTCACGACGTGGGAGAACGGTCCAGCGCAAAGCGGCGGCCGCATTGTAGTTGCCGGCGACAAGCGCGTGCATCAGTCAGCGCTGGAAATATTGAATAGCTAATACCGCGGCGTGCCAGGCACGAAGGCATCGAACGCAGCCCAGAATTGCCCGCGATAGTGGTCCTGTTCCTGCAAGATCTCATGTTTGGCGCCAGCAAGGATAAGGTGCCGGCCCGCGAGCAGATTCTGTCCGAAGGCCTCAATCGCCGGGGTGGAGACGACTTCATCGCGACCGGCCGCCACCATCAGGATCGGCTGCCGAATACCGACGGCATAAGAGGAAACGGCGAACTGCTTCATCTGGCGCATTGCGGCGTCGGCCCACGCAACCGTTGGCGCACCGAGACCAAGCGCCGGCTCCTGTTCCAGAACAGCGGCATTGCGTGCGTAACGAACCGGATCTGAGGTGAGCACGTTGCCAACGAAACTGTCGCTGCCTGTGGGGGCGGAATCCCCGGTTGGCACGTAAGCCCCACCGCGTCCAATCATTCGCATGAGACGCGCGAGCGGTCCGGCGACACGCGTGAGCCGGCCGGGCGGCAGCGCGATCATTGGTGCCGACAGCACGATCCGCTCGAACCAGCGGCTGCCGTCATGACAAGCACGGATTGCGACCGCCGCGCCCATTGAGTGCGCGAGCGCGAAAAATGGCGGCGGGCAATCGGGCAGTACCACTTGCTCCATCACCGCTTCGAGGTCAGTAATGTAGTTTGCAAAATTGCGCACATAGCCCTTATGACGATCGGACAGCGCGCGATCCGAAAGGCCTTGCCCACGCCAATCGAAAGTCGCTACTGCAAATCCGCGCGCGCGTAGATCGCGCACCGTCTCGAAATATTTCTCGATGAACTCTGCTCGGCCTTGCAACACGACCACCGTACCCTTGCGGCCGGGCGGTGGCGCCCAGCGGGCGTAACGCAATGTGACCCCATCCGGGGTCTCGATCGCGCCGGTCACGACACCATCGGGAACCGGATTGGCGGGAATGGAGACGAGTTTCATGAGGCCGGAAGAGTAAGCCTTTGATCGGCGCGTCGGGCCTTATAACAGGGTGGCGAGCATGCTCAATCGCGCACTGCCTGCAGGCAAAAAAACTTAGCAATTTCAATAATTTATTGGAACAGGCAGGTCCTCTTGCAGGCCCGAAAAACTGCTCCCATATCAGGCCTGCGCAGGCCCTATGGCTGCGCACGGCGAGGTCTGGCTATCCGGCAGACCGCCGCATGTCGCTCAACTCAAGGAGGATATGCCATGCGAACTTTCGATCTTTCTCCCCTCTATCGTTCCACCGTCGGCTTCGACCGGCTGTTTTCAATGCTGGACGGATTCGAAACCGCTCCGGGCTACCCGCCCTACAATATCGAGCGCACTGGTGAGAACGACTATCGCGTCACCGTTGCAGTAGCCGGCTTCGGCGAGAGCGACCTTTCGATCGAGGCGAAAGAAAACACGCTGACGATCAAAGGCGGCAAACAGGCTAAGCAAGAGCAAACCGGCGAAGTGCTCTATCAGGGCATCGCTGCGCGCGCATTCGAGCGCGTCTTCCAGCTGGCCGATCACGTCCAGGTCAAGAATGCGAGCCTTGAGAATGGATTGCTGCACGTCGATCTCGTGCGGGAAATCCCCGAGGCGAAGAAACCGCGCCAGATTCCGATCGGCAACGGTAATGCCAAAGCCCAAGTGATCGACACAAAAGCTGCGGCCTAGTTCAAAGCCTATTCGCGAAACGATGGCGCCCCGGAAATCCGGGGCGCTTTCGTTTACGGCATGACGCGCTCAGATTATTGGGTTCCGCCCGGCTCACGCGTTTTCCAAGGATGGAATAGGGCGTTTAGGCCCCGCCAGCCTTTGGTGAGGTTCGCGGGGCCGCAACGGCATTGCGCGGATTTCGCGTCCGTGGTCCTGTTCTTGCTTGGGTGAGCTGCACCGGCGCAACAAAGCGAAAGGTTTGAGCCATTCTGGCGTGGACCAGCCTTGTGCGCCGGCGCAAAATTTGGCATGGTCCATTAGGACAGTAATGCTGTCCTAATGGTGGCGAGCACGGGTGGCGGCTCTTAAGTCGCAGGGGCAGACATCCGGTGGCGCCCAACGGGAGCGGCCACGGGCGGCGACAAGCCGGACAGGGCTGCCCTTTTCGAGATCAGTTAGCGTTGACCGCGAGCAAACTGGGCGCGCGGGCGAAGCGAGTACGGCGGAGCATCGGCTGCGCCGGCGAGGCAGGATGAGATGAGCGAGGAGAAACGCAGCGCAGGACTTGTCGGACGCGGTTCGACCGCCGACCCCGGCACGCCGCTCGCGCAGGGTCTCTACGACCCGGCACTCGACAAGGATTCGTGCGGCGTCGGATTCATCGCCGACATCAAAGGCCGCAAATCGCATCAGATCATCGAAGACGGCCTGCGCATTCTCTGCAATCTCGAGCATCGCGGTGCAGTTGGCGCGGACCCGCGCATGGGAGACGGCGCCGGCATTCTTGTGCAGATTCCGCACAAATTTTTCGCGAAGAAAACTGCCGAGCTCGGCTTCAAGCTACCGAAGCCAGGTGAATACGCGGTCGGCTATCTGTTCATGCCGACGGACGCAAACTGGCGGCAAATCATTCGCGACATCTATGCGGAAGTGATCGCTCGCGAAGGGCTGACACTGCTCGGCTGGCGCGACGTGCCGACGGACAATTCGACGCTCGGCTATTCGGTCAAGCCGACCGAGCCGAAGCATATGCAGGTGTTCATCGGCCGTGGGAAAAAGAAATTCTCCGAGGATGAATTCGAACGCCGGCTCTACATCCTGCGCAAGTCGATCTCCAACGCGATCTACAAGCGAAGGGAGCGCCGCACCTCGGGATATTACCCCGTGTCGATCTCCTGCCGCACGGTGATCTACAAGGGCATGTTCCTCGCCGACCAGCTCGGCACATACTATCCCGATTTGCACGATCCTGATTTCGAAAGCGCGCTCGCGCTGGTCCACCAGCGTTTCTCGACCAACACGTTCCCGACGTGGTCGCTGGCGCATCCGTACCGCTACATCGCGCACAACGGTGAGATCAACACGCTCCGCGGCAACGTCAATTGGATGGCGGCGCGACAGGCGTCCGTATCATCGCCATTGTTCGGCAACGACATCAACAAGCTGTGGCCGATTTCCTACGAGGGGCAATCCGATACGGCTTGCTTCGACAATGCGCTCGAATTTCTGGTGCAGGGCGGCTATTCGCTCGCGCACGCGATGATGATGATGATTCCCGAAGCATGGGCGGGCAATCCGCTCATGGACGAGGAGCGACGCGCTTTCTACGAATACAATGCGGCGCTGATGGAGCCGTGGGACGGCCCCGCCGCAATCGCTTTCACCAACGGCCGGCAAATCGGTGCCACGCTCGATCGCAATGGCTTGCGCCCGGCGCGCTATTTGCTCACCCGTGACGACCGCATTGTCATGGCGTCCGAAATGGGCGTCCTGCCGATCCCCGAAAAGGACATCATCAAGAAGTGGCGACTTCAGCCCGGCAAGATGCTGCTCGTCGACCTCGACGAGGGCCGGCTCATTCCTGACGAGGAATTGAAGGCGACTCTGGCGAAGAGTCATCCTTACAAGGAGTGGCTCGGCCGCACGCAAATTGTCCTGGAGGAGTTGCCCGGCACCGCCAACGAGGCGCCAATCTCGAACCTCTCGTTGCTCGATCGGCAGCAGGCCTTCGGTTACACGCAGGAAGACCTGAAATTCCTGATGACTCCGATGGCGACTACCGGCGAGGAGGCGGTCGGTTCCATGGGCAACGACACGCCAATTTCGGCGCTGTCTGATAAGCCGAAGCCGCTGTTCACTTATTTCAAGCAGAACTTCGCGCAGGTCACCAACCCGCCGATCGATCCGATCCGCGAGGAACTGGTGATGAGCCTCGTCTCCATCATCGGGCCACGCCCGAACCTGCTCGACCACGAGGGCATGTCGAATACCAAACGCCTCGAAGTGCGTCAGCCGATTCTCACGAATGAGGATCTCGAGAAGATCCGCTCGATTTCCGAAATGAGCGGCGCCCATTTCAAGTCGCACACTTTCGACATTACTTTTCCGGCTGAACACGGCGCCGACGGCATGGGTTGGGCGATTGACGCGTTGTGCGAGCGTGCTGAAGAAGAAGTGCGTAACGGATGCAACATCATTATCCTCTCAGACCGCAAGGCTGGCGCAGACCGCATTCCGATTCCGGCGCTGCTGGCCTGCGCCGCCGTGCATCATCATCTGATCCGAAATGGCTTGCGCACCTCTGTCGGCATGGTGGTCGAAACAGGCGAGCCACGCGAAGTGCACCACTTTGCATGTCTTGCGGGCTACGGCGCGGAAGCGATCAATCCGTATCTCGCTTTCGAGACCTTGATCGCCATGAAGGATGATCTGCCGCAGAAGCTCGAAGAAAAAGAGATCATCAAGCGCTACATCAAGTCGATCGACAAAGGGCTACTGAAGGTGATGTCCAAGATGGGCATCTCGACCTATCAATCCTATTGCGGCGCGCAGATTTTTGACGCTGTCGGCCTGCGCCAGGACTTTGTCGACAAATATTTCACTGGCACGCATACCCGCATCGAGGGCGTCGGCCTCGCCGAGATCGCCGAAGAATCGGTGCGACGCCACCGCGATGCCTTCAGCGATGCGCCGATCTACCGTTCGATGCTCGACGTCGGCGGCGACTACGCCGTGCGTATGCGCGGCGAAGACCACGTCTGGACCGCCGAAACTGTGGCGCGCCTTCAGCATGCGGTGCGCGGCAATTCGCAGGATCATTACCGCGCCTTCGCTCAGATCGTGAATGAGCAGACCGAGCGGCTGCTCACGATTCGCGGCATGTTCCGGCTGAAGAAAGCGGAGGAAGACGGCCGCAAGCCGATCCCGCTCGAAGAAGTCGAGCCGGCCAAGGACATCGTACGCCGCTTCTCGACTGGCGCCATGTCGTTTGGGTCAATCTCGCGCGAAGCCCATACCACCCTCGCCATTGCCATGAACCGCATCGGCGGGAAATCAAACACCGGCGAGGGTGGCGAAGAAGCAGACCGCTTCAAGCCTTTGCCGAATGGCGATTCGATGCGCTCGGCAATCAAACAGGTGGCCTCGGGACGTTTCGGAGTCACTGCCGAGTATCTCGTCAACTCGGACGTGATGCAGATCAAGATGGCGCAAGGCGCCAAGCCAGGCGAAGGCGGGCAATTGCCAGGGCACAAGGTCGACAAGATCATTGCGAAGGTGCGCCATTCGACGCCCGGAGTCGCGCTGATTTCGCCGCCGCCACATCACGACATCTATTCGATCGAGGATCTGGCGCAGTTGATTTTCGATCTGAAGAACGTCAATCCCGCCGGTGACGTTTCCGTGAAGCTCGTTTCCGAGGTGGGCGTCGGCACCGTCGCCGCCGGCGTCTCCAAAGCGCGCGCCGATCACGTGACCATCGCCGGGTTCGAGGGCGGCACCGGCGCGAGCCCCCTGACCTCGATCAAACACGCCGGGAGCCCATGGGAAATCGGCTTGGCCGAAACCCACCAGACTTTGGTAATCAACCGACTGCGCTCCCGCATTGCCGTGCAGGTCGATGGCGGCATCCGCACAGGCCGTGACGTTGTCGTGGGCGCCCTGCTCGGGGCCGACGAATTCGGCTTCGCCACCGCGCCACTGATCGCCGCTGGCTGCATCATGATGCGCAAGTGCCATCTCAATACCTGCCCGGTGGGGGTCGCAACGCAAGACCCGGTGCTGCGCAAACGCTTCAAGGGCCAGCCCGAGCACGTCATCAACTATTTCTTCTTCGTCGCCGAGGAAGTCCGCGAGCTGATGGCCGAGCTTGGCTTCCGCACCTTCGACGAGATGGTGGGCCAGATGCAGATGCTCGACCGCCGCAAGCTGGTGGAGCACTGGAAAGCGAAGGGTCTCGATTTCTCCAAGCTGTTCACCAAGCCGCCGGCTGACAAAGGCACAGCGATCTACAGATGCGAGGCGCAAGACCACAAGATCAAGGACATCCTCGATCGCAAGCTGATCGCGGAATCGCAGTCAGCGCTCGACCGCGGTGCGCCGGTCCGGCTGCAGGCTGTCATCCACAATACGGATCGAGCCTGCGGCGGCATGCTCTCCGGCGAGGTGGCCAAACGTTTCGGCCACGACGGCTTGCCCGACAACACCATTCATGTGCGCTTTTCCGGCACCGCGGGACAAAGTTTCGGCGCGTGGCTCGCGCGCGGCGTCACCTTCGAACTCGAGGGCGACGCCAATGACTATGTCGGCAAGGGCCTCTCGGGCGGCCGCCTGATCATTCGCCCACCGGCCGACTCCGGCATCGTTCCGGAGGAGTCCATCATCGTCGGCAACACCGTGCTGTATGGCGCGATCGAAGGTGAATGCTATTTCCGCGGCGTGGCGGGAGAGCGCTTTGCTGTGCGCAATTCCGGCGCGATCGCAGTGATCGAGGGCGCCGGCGACCATTGCTGCGAATACATGACCGGCGGCGTCGTTGTGGTTCTCGGGCGTACGGGGCGCAATTTCGCCGCTGGCATGTCGGGCGGCATCGCCTATGCGCTGGACGAGGACAGCACCTTCAAGTCGCGTTGCAATATGGCGATGGTTGAGCTCGAGCCGGTGCCGGAAGAAGAAGAGATCGCCGAGAAGGAATTTGGCGTTGATCTTGAGTCGCATGGTCGCGTCGACGTCATGTCGGACCTGACGACCAAGGATGCCGAACGGCTGAACCTGCTGATTTCAAATCACGCGCGCTACACCGGCTCCAAGCGCGCAGCTGAAATCCTTGCCAACTGGGACCACTATCGCCCGCTGTTCCGCAAAGTGATGCCGGTCGAGTACCGCCGCGCACTCGTTGAGATGGCAAAGGAAAAGGCCGCCACGATGCAGGCCGCGGAGTAGGTATGGGTAAGGTCACCGGGTTTCTGGAAATCGAGCGCGAAGATCGCGACTATCAACCGGTTGCGGAACGCATAAAGCACTGGCACGAGTTCGTGCTGCCGCTGCCCGAAAAAGAGATTCGCGAACAAGCCGCACGTTGCATGGATTGTGGCGTGCCCTATTGCCATGGCACGAGCCGTATTACCGGCGCGCCCACGGGCTGCCCGGTCAACAACCAGATTCCGGACTGGAACGACCTGGTCTATCGCGGCAACTGGGACGAGGCCGCTCGCAACCTGCATTCAACCAACAATTTCCCCGACTTCACGGGCCGAGTCTGCCCGGCGCCGTGCGAGGCGTCCTGCACGCTCAACATCGATGACAATCCGGTCACCATCAAGACGATTGAATGCGAGATCGCCGACCGCGCCATCGCCAAGGGCCTGAAGCCCGAACTTGCGATGCAGAAGACCGGTAAGAAGGTCGCCATCGTCGGCTCCGGCCCGGCCGGCCTCGCCTGCGCGCAGCAACTCGCGCGCGCCGGCCACGAAGTGCATGTTTACGAACGATGGGCCAAGGCCGGCGGGCTGCTGCGCTATGGCATCCCCGACTTCAAGATGGAGAAGATCCACGTTGATCGCCGCATCGAGCAGATGCAGGCCGAAGGCGTTGTCTTTCATTACAACGCCGATGTTGGGGTCAACGTACCGGCCGACAAGTTGGTCAAGGACCACGACGCGGTGGTGCTCACCGGCGGTGCCGAGAAACCACGCGACCTGCCGATCCCCGGCCGCGAGTTGAAGGGCATCCATTTCGCGATGGACTTCCTGCCGCAGCAGAATCGCCGCATCAGCAACGAGCCGCAGGGCGACGTCGCGCCGATCCTCGCCAAGGGCAAAAATGTCGTGGTCATCGGCGGCGGCGATACGGGTTCCGACTGCATTGGCACATCAATACGCCAGGGCGCAGCCTCGGTGATCAATTTCGAAATCATGCCGCAGCCGCCGGTGCACGAAAATAAAATGCTGACATGGCCAGACTGGCCACTCAAGCTGCGTATCTCCTCAAGTCACGAGGAAGGCGTTACCCGCGAATTTGCGGTGCTGACGCAGAAATTCACTGGCGAGAATGGCCAGGTGAAGAAGCTTCATTGCACCCATGTGGACGCGAAGTTCAAACCGGTCGCCGGCACAGAATTCGAGATCGAGGCCGACCTGGTGCTCCTCGCCATGGGTTTCGTGCATCCGGTGCACGAGGGCATGCTGAAATCGCTCGGCGTCGCACTCGATCAGCGTGGCAATGTCAGCGCCGATACGACGGCCTATCTCACCTCTGTGCCGAAAGTCTTTGCGGCGGGTGACATGCGGCGTGGCCAATCGCTGGTCGTGTGGGCGATCCGCGAAGGCCGCCAAGCGGCGCACGCTGTTGACAAATTCCTGATGGGATCGACGTCGCTGCCGCGCTGACGTGGTACCTCGCGCCTGATCGTCTCCGAAAACCGGTTCCCGCTTTTGGGGATCAGGCGCTAACGGAACAAGCCAAAGAGACCGCGACCAGAAGACTGCGAGATCGAGCGCGGTGGCCGAGGCGCATCGTCATGCTGCGGTGGTGGCCGCAACGATTTGGGCTTAGTGGCAGCAGCGTTCTGCGTGGTTTTGGCCGCGGCGCCACCTTTCGGTGGAACCGGCTTGCTTTGTGGAAGTTGCGGAGTGGTCGCCGCCTGGTCAACAGGCGCGGTATTGGCGGGCACGGACGCCAATGCATCAGATGGGACAACGGGAGCCGGTGAAACCGCAGCACCAGCGCTGCCCGGCTGCAAGGCGAAATCATCAGCCCGGCCGCGTGGCGCGGGCACCGGCTCGCCCTTCACCAGAACGCGCGTTGCGATGGCATCACCATGCGGGGAGCTGTTGCCGGCACCGCCGAGCAACTCATCGGAGTTGCCAGGTGTCACAGTCAGCGGCACCACAGGCCCCGCCAAAGGCCGTGCCGCCGGTTTACCGTCCGGCGCGGCGGGCGTGACCGGCCCGGTTGGCAGCGCGACCGGCGTCACGCGGCTGTTCATGTAGCGGCGGATCTCGCGCTCGACATAGTGTGCGAGCTTGAGCGCACCGTATTTCGTGAAGAAGACGCCATCGTTCGAACGCAACCGGCGCATCTGACCTTCGTAGTCCGGACCAAAGTTCGAGTACTTGCCCGCCTCGTCGACGAAGCCATCCCAGACGTCAATATAGACAGCACCCGCACGCTCGACGCGCGCGCGATAGAGATCGTTGAGATAGACCGCATCGGCGGTGGACTTGGGGCCGCGGATCGACGGCAAGCCGACCCAGAAGACCGGCACACCCTTACTCTTGAGTGCTGCAATCGTCTCATCGATACGCTTCGAATAAATTTCCGCCCACTGGTCGGTACGGAACTCGACGACACCGTTGACCTTGGTTCCCGACGGCTGCTCGGGCGCAACGATCATTTGCTGTTCCTGATCGTCGACCTGATCTTTATTCTGTGCATCCTTTTCGGCGCCAGTTTTGGCAGCCTGATCCTTGTCCCTTTTTTTGTCCGCTTCTTTTTTCTTGTCGGCTTCTTTGGCGAGGTCACGTTCGCGAATGCTCTGGCGATCGCTGACGCCCAGCATCATCACGACATAGTTTGCCTTTTCCAGTGCCAGCGTATCGCGCGCGACGTGCCACCAGTCGAGATCGCCTTTTTGCTCGTAGCGCAGCAGCCCGGAATGAAGCTTGTTCTTGCGGACGATGCCGACCTCCGGCGAATCGGAAAATGCATCTTCGAGGCCGTAGGCGAGCCAATCGGCCATCCCGTCGCCCAAGACGACAATTGATGTCGTCGGCGCAACTTGTTCACCTTTCGAGTCTGCCTTGCGCGGGGGCGGCGCGCGCGAATTGTCGACGGGCGCCTGCGGCTGCTCGTACTCGTTTTCATAGGTACGCTGGGAGCCGCCAAAAAATCCGCCAAAGAAGCCGCTACCCGAACGCTGCGGACGTCGGCTTAGAAACGGAAAGCGATCGTCGCGAAACTGCGCCTCGGCCGGCGACGTGAGTGCGATTTCAATGGCGGCCAAGCCCGCGAAGTCGACGGCGGCCAAAGCAACCGCCCCGACAAGCCATCGAGAAAGCCGTGTTTTGCCAATCATACCAATCGCCCAAAGGACTTAACGCTCGCCGACATGGACCAATAGCACCTGAAAAATGTCAACTCAAAGGTGCCCCGGGGACCTATCGTTAACGCGCGCGTAGCTGGTCCAGGATGCCCGCGGAGGCAAAACCATCCGGAACTCGGCCACTTTTTGCCTGGAAATCGCGAATAGCGGCACGAGTCTTGAGGCCAAGATGGCCATCCGGCTCGCCGACATCGTAACCGTGGCGGGCAAGCAATTGCTGCAGTTCCAGCCGTTCCGTCCGCGAGAGTACGCGCTCGTATCGCGGCCAGACTTGCACGAAAGGCCCGCCGCCGCGGAGCCGGTCGGCAAGGTGGCCAATCGCGAGCGCATAGGCCTCCGCCGGATTGTATTTCATGATGACGCGGAAATTTTCCAGCATCAGGAAGCCAGGACCCTGCACCCCCGCGGGGATCAGCAAAAATGCGCGGTCGTCAGGCCGCGGAAACGGTTTGCCGTCGGGGCGCGTAATTCCATAACGCGCCCAATCGCGGATCAGCAGCGTTTGGGCACGATCGGCAAGCCGAAAATCGATGGTCGCCGGAACAACGACCTCATAACCCCAGGTCTGCCCGCTGACCCAGCCGTCCCTTTTTAAATTATTGGCGGTCGAGGCGATGATGTCAGGAACTGAATCGACGACGTCCCGACGGCCGTCTCGGTCGAAATCAACGGCATATTTTTTGAATGCAGTCGGCATGAACTGTGTCGGCCCGAACGCGCCCGCCCAAGACCCAACCAACCGGTCAGGTCGAACGTCACCGTGCTGGAGGATCTCCAGCGTGGAAAGAAACTCCTCGCGAAAATAGCTTTGCCGCCGGCCAATACAGGCGAGCGTCCCGGTCGAACGAACGACAGAACGGTCGCCCGCCAACGTGCCGTAATTGGTTTCGACGCCCCAGATCGCTGCGATCGTATAGCGATCAACGCCATAGGCGCGCTCGACCGCGTCGAAAGCACCGCGGTATTTTTCGAGGAGTGCGCGCCCCTGGTCTATGCGCTCGTTGGTGACCAGGATGTCGAGATAGTCCCAAAACGACTTGGTGAACTCGGGCTGATTATCGAGCAGGTCCATAATCCGCAGGTCGGGCGTAAGCGAAGTGGTGTTTGCTTGATAGACACTTCGCGAAATTCCGCGGCGCGCAGCCGCTGGCCATAGCCGCTCGATGCAGGAATGAAAATTTGCGGCCGCGGCACGGATCGCCTCGGCCGTCATCAGCGGATGGCCGGAAGAGCCCGATTCGCCGCTCCACTCTGGCGGCAGCGGACCGGTGGGTGGTGAAATAGTGCCGGTTGTAACCGGATAGCGGTTGTTGCGGGCGTCTTGCGCCGAGGCAGCGCCGGCAACGGCCACAACGATGGCCGCAGCAACAATAATAGGCCTCGCTATTCGCATGCCGGTTTCGTCTCCACCCAATACCGCCTGAATCTATGGGTGCCCCGATATCATTTCATCGGCGTTAATGGTCTACTTTCCTCAACTCGCATCTGGACCCCCGCCCCGCTCCGTGCTTTCTGCCCGCCGGGGATTCACGACTCACACCACAATGAAAATTCTCGCATGACCCGTATCCGCAAAGCCATATTTCCAGTCGCCGGACTTGGAACCCGTTTTTTGCCAGCCACCAAGGCCATGCCCAAGGAAATGCTTCCCGTCGTGGACCGTCCGCTGATCCAGCATGTGGTGGACGAAGCGCGACAAGCCGGCATCGAGCATTTCATCTTTGTCACTGGCCGAAATAAGAGCGTGATCGAAGATCACTTCGACCGCCAGTTTGAGCTTGAGTTAACCTTGACGGAGCGCGGCAAGAAGGCGGAATTGGAGCTTTTATCGGAAGACCTGCCCGAAGCGGGTACCGTCAGCTTCACCCGGCAGCAATCGCCGCTTGGTCTCGGGCATGCAGTCTGGTGCGCACGCGAGCTCGTTGGCCATGAGCCATTCGCCCTGCTGCTGCCCGACGTGCTGGTACAGCATAAGCGCGGTTGCCTCGCGCAGATGATCGATGCCGCCAAAGACCTCGACAGCAACGCCAATATCGTTGCAGTGGAGGAAGTGCCGGCGGATCGCGTGCACATGTACGGCGTTGTCGGCGTGGGCGACCCCAAGGGCAAAGCGTTCGCGATCACCAAAATGGTCGAGAAGCCGAAAGCGAGCGAAGCACCATCCAATCTTACCATCACCGGGCGCTACATACTGCAGCCTCAAATCTTTGAGCTCTTAGAAAAGCAGGCAGCCGGCACTGGCGGTGAAATCCAGCTCACCGATGCCATGGTTGCGCTCTCGCGCTCACAGCCATTCTATGGCCTGAAGTTCGAAGGCCGCAGTTTCGACTGTGGTTCCAAGATTGGCTTTCTCACAGCCAACGTGGCCTATGGATTAGAACGCGCCGATATCGCGCCAGAGTTGCGTTCCGAGATGCGTCGGATGCTTGGCGGGAAGTGACTAGCGCTGTAACCGCAACCCGACCATGAATACGCTCTCGGTGTAGTCGACACCGACGATGTTCGAGCGCAACCAGTTTTGGCGGAACTCGCCTTTGACTTGGACCGAACGGTTGAGCTTATAGGTCATACCGAGACCGGCCGAATAACGCTTGTCGATGCGGTCGAGCCCTACATAGTCATCGATACCGAAACCGAACTTAAGACTCCCAATCAACCAGCGTCTGAATGAGTGGTCGACCTGCAATCCGATATCGCGGTAGAGCACACCGGACACATCAGGGAGCGTCGATTCCCCGATCGACGAGGCAGCCGCCAGCTTAACGTTGGTCAACGCACTGGCGGTCCATAATAGCGAGGCATTGCCGATCAGGCCGCTGATATTCGCGAGCCGAGGATCCTCATAAACACGTTGCGTATAGCCGAGTGCTGCCTCGCCGGTGAATAGCCGCGATAGCTCAAATTTCGCGCCGGCTTGGACTATCAGACCGTTGGAATTGCGCTGAAAACCGGAAAAGTCCGCGTTGAGATCGTGCACACGTGTGTCGGCGCCGATTTCAACGAAGGGCGTCAATCCAGGCGACAAGTCATAGCCACCACGAAGCGTACCGGCATACTGATCAAAGTTGCGATCATCGTTGCTTGCGGTTGATCCGTCGGTCAGCGTCGAATTCTGGTAGACCGTCCGCGCAACGTCGCCCTTTATCGAGATGTCAAAACGATTAAATCGTTGGCCCAATCCGACTGTGCCGCCCCCGGTTACGTAAATCGGAAGTTTGGCGAGCCCGGCCTGCAAATTGGGACTGCCTGGATTGTCAGTGGACAACAGCAGACGACCGCTGAGATCAACACGCGTATCATGTGTGATGTCGACGCGGCCGTCGACTTTGCCGTTGAGGTATGGACGGCTCAACGTTGGTGTTTCATCGGGACTGTAGCCGGTGTAGCTGCCGCGCAGATCCGCCTTGAACTCATGTCGCGACCAATTCGATTGCGCGCGCCATTCCGGCGCGACGGTGTAGAAGCGGGCGCCATTGCCGCCGGGCTCATGCCCGGGGTTGGTGTCATAGCCGCCGATCAGCTCGATCGCCGGGTATAGATCAAAGGCCCCGGCCCGGACCCCCAGTGGCATGTACGGGTCATCCGGCTCTGTGTGCGCCGTGCGTTTTTTTGGAAATGTCCGAATCGGGCCAAGCTGAACGGGCGGTGCTCCCGGCGCACCGGCAGCGACGCTCCCGGTCACGTCCGCCGATTTATCGTAGGGCGACACGCTGGCCTGTGCGGCTACGCCCGGGGCAATCGCCTGTGCGCCGGCTTTGACCTTTGCCTTGGCACTGCCCTTTCGATTGTTGGTTGAATCGAATCCGGTCACGCCGGCACCGGACGCCGGCGGCGTGAAACTCGCCGGCGCGGCTAACTGCGCGAGCGCCTCGCGGTCGAGTTTTTGAAAGCGCGGCGCATTGCGCGCACCGGTTTGCAGCTTTGGAGTCAGCGGGTTTGTGTAAGGCGAGCTGGCAGTCTGGGCCGACGTTTCGGCGCACTGAAGCGTCATGCAGGCGGCGACCAGCATGCCGACGCCGCAGCGTGCGGCCGGACGGGCATTGCGAAGGGGCGCCACCGCTGAAATGTCTCCTCGTCCACGCATCGCCAAAGCCCGCGCGCACGCCGGACGTGCGCGCCCACAATGGGAGCGCACGCCCGCCGCACCGCGGACGATGGTTAACGGACGTTAAAATCTTATGGTTAACGAGGCGTTGACCCGCTGGAGGGCCCTGTTTTAGGGCTAAATCCACCCCTTGAGCTCGCGCGTGACGACGTCGCGGATCACCGCCATGCCGCCAGGCGTATCGTTGAGACAGGGGATGGCCGCAAAATTTTCGCCGCCCGCGCGACGAAAGATTTCGGCGTTCTCCATGGCGATTTCTTCCAGCGTCTCCAGGCAGTCGGCCGAAAAACCCGGCGTGATGACAGCAAGGTTTTTCACGCCGCGTTCGGCCAGCGATTTCACAGTCGCATCGGTATAGGGTTTGATCCATTCAGCCGTGCCGAAGCGCGACTGGAACGTCATGATCAACCGTTCGTCATCGAGCTTGAGCTTCTTGCGCAGAAGTACCGTCGTTTCACCGCACTGTTTTTGATACGGATCGCCTTTGGCAACGTAGTCCTCCGGCATTCCGTGATAAGAGGCTAAAATCACCTCCGGCTTGAATGTAAGTTTCGCGAACGCCGCATTGATCGAGGCGGCAAGTGCGTCAATGTATACGGACTCGGCAAAATAAGGCGCGGCAACGCGTATGGTTGGCTGAAAACGCATGCGCGTAAGCACGCGAAAGACCTCGTCGCACACCGTAGCTGTGGTCGGGGCCGCGTATTGCGGATAAAGCGGCACGATCAGAATTCGTTCGCAATTTTGCGCGACAAGCGCCTCCAGCCGCGAAGCGATCGACGGGTTGCCGTAACGCATCGCCCAGTCGACGCGAATGCGCTTATCGACCTTGTCCAGCATTTCATCGAGCTTGTCGGACTGCGAGCGTGTGATTGTCTTGAGCGGCGACTCGTTGCGCTCTTTGTTCCAGATCTTGTCGTAGTCGCGGCCCTTACGACCGGGCCGGACAGTCAAAATGATCAGATTGAGGACCAGCCACCATTTCAGAAGGTTCTCCTCGATCACGCGGCGATCGGAAAGAAACTCTTTCAGGTAGCGCCTTACGGCCCAGTAGTCCGTCGCGTCAGGCGTACCGAGATTCACCAGTAGCACGCCGATGCGGCTGCCGGCCGACTGGAGCATGTCCGCACTCATGGCTTGCGCTCATCGGCGATCAGTTTGCCATCATTTGGCAGCGTGCCCGGCGCCATCAGTCTCACCGCGCCTTTGAGCTTGGTGATCGACTGCAGAGTTGCGGCAATTGCAGATTCGAGCGCGGCGTCAGGCGGCGGCGCGTATTCCGCCAACAGGGTCATCGTGTCCTGTTCGGCCTTGCGGTCGACGACGAGCCGCAGACGCTTGAGTTCGGGATGGCGCGCCCCGATCTCGGCAATTTGCTTGGGGTGCACGAACATGCCCTTCACTTTCGCCGCCTGATCTGCGCGGCCCATCCATCCCTTGATGCGCGCATTTGTGCGCCCGCATGGAGAAACACCCGGCATCACCGCGGAGAGATCCCCGGTGCCGAGCCTGATCATTGGATAGTCGGGGTTGAACGAGGTAACGACGACCTCCCCCACTTCGCCATCCGGCACAGGATCGCCGGTGCCCGGGCGCACGATTTCAACGATGACGCTCTCGTTCACGATCATGCCTTCGCCAGTCTCGCTTTCGTAAGCGATCACGCCCAGCTCGGCCGTCGCGTAACATTGTAGTACGGCAACACCGCGGCCCCGAAGCTCCTCGCGCAGCGATGCGGGCAAGGCCGCGCCGGAGACCAGGCCTCGCTTGAAGGAAGTTGCGTCCTTGCCAGTTTTCTGCGCGGTGTCGAGCAGTATCTTCAGAAAATCCGGCGTACCCACGTATCCTGACGGCTTGTAGTGCGCGATCGCCTCGAGCTGCTGCTCAGTATTGCCGACGCCGCCGGGAATGACGGCGCAGCCGAGCGCGCGTGCGCCCGACTCGAGAATAAAACCGCCCGGCGTGAGGTGATATGCGAAGGAATTGTGCACAATATCGCCGCTACGGAAGCCGGCGGCGTAAAGCGCGCGTGCCGCTCCCCACCAGTCCGCGCCCTCGCCCTCCGGTTCGAAGATCGGCCCTGGCGACATCAGCAGACGCCGCGCTTTGCCCGGTACGGTGACGTTCAATCCGCCGAACGGCGGGGCTTCCTTTTGCAAGGCTGAGATGTCGGATTTGCGAAGAACCGGCAGTTTCGCCAAAGCAGCACGCGAGATAACTGTATTTGGATTGACGCCTGACAAATGCTTCGCCCAGCCGGGCGCAGTCATGGCGCGCGCTACAATTTCCGTCAGGCGCGTGAATTGGTCGCGCTCACGGGTAGCAGGATCGCGGGTTTCCAATGCGTCGTACTGTCCGGGCATGGCCTACGCCAGCCACCTCTTGCGCCGCCGGTAATGCTTGCCTTCTCGGAAGCTCTTGCGCCGGCCTTCAGAAATGCCAAGGTAGAATTCCTTGACGTCCTCGTTTTCGGCCAGCGCCTTGGCATCGCCGTCCATCACCACGCGGCCGTTTTCCAGGATGTAACCGTAGCGCGCAAAACGCAGCGCCATGTAGGTGTTCTGCTCGGCCAGAAGGAAGGAGACGCCTTCCTTTTCGTTAAGGTCCTTCACGATATCGAAAATTTCTTCGACGATTTGCGGCGCGAGGCCCATCGACGGTTCATCGAGCAGGATCATCTTTGGCCGCGACATCAGCGCGCGGCCAATGGCGCACATCTGTTGCTCGCCGCCCGAGGTATAGCCGGCCGTCAATTCGCGGCGCTCCTTGAGGCGCGGAAAATAGGAGTACACCAACTCCAGGTCGCGCGCGACTGCGGCCTTGCCCTCGCGCCGGGTAAAGGCGCCGGTGAGCAGATTCTCCTCGATCGTAAGATGCGCAAAGCAGCGCCGCCCCTCCATCACCTGGATGCAGCCGCGCTGCACCAATGCGTTGGGCGAAAGCCGGTGCACCTCTTCGCCGTCGAGCAGGATGGATCCTTTTGTCACTTCGCCGCGCTCGGCATGCAGCAGATTGGAAATCGCCCTAAGCGTGGTGGTCTTGCCGGCGCCGTTGGCGCCGAGCAGCGCCACGATGCCGCCTTTGGCCACAGAGAGCGAAACACCTTTGAGCACCAGAATGACATGGCCGTACACCACCTCGATATTGTTCACCGAGAGGAATGCCTGCTCAGAGGCTGCCGGTACGGCGGTCGCGGCGGCTGACACCAGATCAACTCCGTCTTGCACTACCGAGACAAATTGGGAGGCGGCGCATCGGCCGCCTCCCGGTTGTCGTTGCGGCGCGGGCTCAGCCGAGCGCACGCCGGATCGCGGGCGTCAGCTCTCCTTCGAGCAGTCGCGCGGCGTGATCTTTTTCTCGGTTGCGTACTTGGCCGAGGCGTCCTTGACCATCGGGTCGAGGATCGACAGATCGGCCTTGTAGTAACCCGAGATGACTTTCCACTCCTTGCCGTCCCATTGCTGGACGCGCGCCACGTCGGCGCCCTGGTGATCCTGGCAGCTGAAGCGAAGTGGCTGAATCACCCCCTCGAAGCCCAGCTCCTTGATGCGCTCGGCGGTCAAATTGAGGTTCTCGAGGCCCCATCGCACCTGCTCGCCGGTCATCGGCTTGTTGCCATACTTCTTCATGGCGGTGCGGATCGCCTCGGTGCCGATCATCGAGTTGATCACACCGCGGTTGTACAGCACCTGCGCATAGTCGTCCTTGGACACCGACTTGCCCTTGGAGATGACGAACTTGTCGAGGTCGGCATGCACCTTGAACTTGCCGGCGCCGTGTTGGAGCATCAGCGCCTTGTAGCCGACCGACTGATCGCCGGCCGGCGTCACGTCCGGCTCGGCGCCCGACCACCAAACGCCGATCATATGATCGCGCGGGTACCCGACAGCCGCCGCTTCCTTAATCGCGGTCGAGTTCATCACGCCCCAGCCCCAGAGCAGCACGTAGTCCGGTCGGTCCTGGCGGATCGCCAGCCACTGCGATTTCTGCTCAACGCCCGGATGGGTGACCGGGATCGCCTTGAAGGTGAAGCCGTTGATCTTGGCACGCGCTTCCAGCGCCGGAATCGGCTCCTTGCCGTAGGGGCTGTCGTGATAAACGAGGCTGATCTTCTTGCCCTTGAGCTTGTCGAAACCGCCGAGTTCGTGGGCGATGTGCTGGACGGCGATATCGGCGGCCGTCCAGTAACTGCCGACGGCGACGAAGTTCCAGGGGAATACCGCGCCGTTGCGGCTCTCCGAGCGCCCATAGCCCATGGTCAGCAGCGGGATCTTGTCGCCGGGTACCTTCTCGGTCAGCGCGAATGTGATACCGGTCGAGAGCGGCGAGAAATAGGCGGCGCCGGTCGGGCCTTTGCCTTTCAGGCGCTCGTAGCATTCGACCCCCTTGTCGGTGGCGTAGCCAGTCTCGCATTCTTCAAATACGAGCTTCACGCCGTTGATGCCGCCGTCGCGCTCATTGAGCAGCGTCCAGTAGTCGGCAACGCCGTCGGCGAAGGGGATACCGTTCGGCGCATAGGGGCCGGTGCGGTAGACCAGCGCGGGCAGGAACTGTTCGTTTTGCTGCGCCAGCGCCGGCTCGGTTACCGCCGTCGCGCCTATGGCGATAGCGGCAAGGGCCAGGGTGAGTTTGATCATTATTTCCTCCTTTGCGTCCGGCCGCATGGCCGGCACTTTGAAGCGTCTCTTGTATTTTCTTGGTGTGGCGTGCCGCTCCATTCCACGCGCAGGCACCTGAAGCCACAAGCCTATGCCCTCAATAGGGGTAAGGCCAGAGCCTCAACTTCTCCTTTCCTGTCAGCCAAAGCCGCGCGAAACCGTGCGGTTCGACTATCAAAAGCCAGCAGATCAGCGCGCCGGTGACCATGAATACCAGCAGCGACACAGTCTCCACCGACATCGGAATGCCGAGCGCGTGCGGCACCTGGTCGAGCACGATCGGCAGAACCAAGATGAAGGCGGCGCCCAGAAACGAACCGAGGATCGAGCCGAGCCCGCCGATGATGACCATGAACAGGATCTGGAACGAGCGGTCGATGTCGAAGGCGAGCGGCTCCCACGAGCCCAGATAGACGAAGGCCCACAGCGCGCCAGCCACGCCCATCACGAAGGACGAGATCGCAAAGGCGGAGAGCTTGGCATAGAGCGGGCGGATGCCCATCAACTCGGCGGCGATGTCCATGTCGCGGATCGCCATCCACTGCCGGCCGATATTGCCGCGCACCAGGTTCTTCGCCATCAACGCGAAGACGGCCACAAAGATCAGGCAGAGCAGATAGCGCTCGACCGACGAATTGACGATGATCCCGAAGAACTTCAGCTCCGGCGCTGTCACCGAGCCGGACGAAGTGTAGTTGGTGAACCACTTCACGCGGATGAACACCCAGTCGAAGAAGAACTGGGCGGCAAGCGTGGCCACCGCGAGGTAGAGACCCTTGATGCGCAGGCTGGGGATGCCAAACAGGATTCCGACGATCGCCGACATCAGCGCGCCAAGCAGGATCGAGGGCAATACCGGCAGCGGCGGGATGGCGATGGTGAACAGGTCGAGCGGGATGGTGACACCGGTGGCGAACTTGTAGGAGGAGTACGCGCCGATCGCCATGAAGGCGCCGCTGCCGAGCGAGAGCTGCCCGCAATAGCCGGTGAGGATGTTGAGGCCGACGGCCGCAAGCGCCAGGATCAGGAACGGGATCAAGATGGCGCGCAGCAGATACTCGCCGGCGAACGGCCAGATCTGGAGCGCGTCGAGCAGCGGCACGCCGATGAAGGCGGCCGCAAGCAGGAACCACAGCGCGATGCGGTCCTGGCGAATCGGGAAGATAGCCATGTCGGCGGCGTAGCTGGTTTTGAACTGGCCGGTCTCGCGGTAGAACACGATCGCCCCCTCAGATCCGCTCGATGATGCGCTCGCCGAACAGGCCCTGGGGCCGCATCAGCAACACGACCAGCGCCAGCACATAGGCGAACCAGTATTCGATACCGCCGCCAATAGCGGGCCCGAGATAGGCCTCGGCGAGTTTCTCGCCGGCGCCCGCGATCAGCCCTCCGACGATGGCGCCCGGCACCGAAGTGAAGCCGCCAATGATCAGGACCGGTAGCGCCTTCAGCGCCAGGAACGTGATCGAGAACTGTACGCCGAGCTTGGTACCCCACACGGTCGCGGCGACCAGCGCCACCAGTCCCGCCACCAGCCAGACGATGAACCAGATCCAGTTGAGCGAGATGCCGACCGACTGCGCCGCGGCGTGGTCGTCGGCGACGGCGCGCAGCGCGCGGCCGGTCTTCGTCTTTTGGAAGAACAGCGCGAGCCCCGCGACCAACACGGCGGCGATCATCCCGCCCCAAACGTCGATTTTGCTGACCAAGATGCCGCCCTGGAACGTTTTCTCGAACAGGAACCAGGCGTCGCTTGGGAACAGCGGCAGCGGATAAACCTCGGAGCCGAACAACATCTGCGCGCCGCCTTCGATGATGAAAGTCACCCCGATGGTGGACATGAAGAGCGTCAGGCCGTCCTGGTTGACGAGCGGTCCAAGCACGAAACGCTCCACCAGCCAGGCCGTGATCCCCATGATCGCGGCGGCGAACAAGAGGCCCACGATGACGGCCGCCCAGAACGGCATGCCCTGTGCCACCATGAGATCGAGAGCGCGCACCAGCGCCAGGCCCGCCAGCAACACCATCGAGCCTTGCGCGAAGTTGAACACGCCTGAGGCCTTGAAGATCAGCACGAAACCAAGCGCGACCAGCGAATAGAGCACGCCCGCCAGCAGGCCGCTGATCAGCACTTCGAGAAACTGGCCGAATGCAACCACGCGCTATTCCCCTCTGCACTCCTCAATGCGCCACGCCAAGATAGGCGTCGACCACCGCCTGATTGCTCTTCACCTCATCGGGCGTGCCGTCGGCGATCTTTATGCCGTGATCGAGCACTACCACGCGGTCGGACAGGTCCATCACCACGCCCATGTCATGCTCGATCAACGCGACGGTGGTGCCGAAATGATCGTTCACGTCGAGCACGAAACGCGACATATCCTCTTTCTCTTCGATGTTCATGCCAGCCATCGGCTCGTCGAGGAGCAGCAGGTCCGGCTCCATGGCGAGCGCGCGGCCGAGCTCTACGCGCTTCTGCAATCCGTAGGGCAGGCGCGCAACCGGCACGCGGCGGATGTCCTGTATCTTGAGGAAGTCGATGATCTCTTCGACGCGGTGGCGGTGCTCGATCTCTTCCGCCAGCGCCGGGCCGTAGCGCAGGATCTGCCAGAACAGGTTGCGTCGCATCTTCAATGTGCGGCCAGCCATGATGTTGTCGAGCGAGGTCATGCCGCGAAACAGCGCCACGTTCTGGAAGGTGCGGCCGATGCCGCCGCGCGCGGCATCGTATGGGCGCATCTTCGAGCGAGTCTCGCCCTTGAAGGTGATGTGGCCCTGCTGCGGCTGATAGAAGCCGTTGATGATGTTGAGCATCGACGTCTTGCCAGCGCCGTTCGGACCGATGATGGCGCGGATTTCGCCCTTTCGGATATCGAACGACACATCGCTCACGGCTTTCACGCCGCCGAACGCCAGCGACACGTTCTCCACCGCCAACAGCACATCGCCGACTGCAACCTCGGGTCCCCCCGGCGCCCTCATGCTGCCTTCCCCATAGCGGGAGCGGGTTCCGTCTGCATGTCGCGGATCTTCACGCGCGCACTTATCACACCTTTGCGGCCGTCCTCGAAAGTAACCTCGGTAGAGATGTCGGCTTCCTCGGACCCGTCATAGAGCGCCTTGATCAAGGGCGCGTAGCGCTCTGCGATGAAGCCACGCCGGACTTTCTGAGTTCGCGTGAGTTCCCCGTCGTCGGCATCGAGCTCCTTGTGCAGAATCAGAAAGCGCTTGATTTGTGCGCCTGCCATAACCTTGTCGGCGGCGAGCGACCGGTTTACTTCCGCCACGTGCTTCTCGATCATGTTGTAGACCAGCGGGTGGCCGGCAAGCTCCTGATAGGAGGCATAGACGACATTGCTGCGCTCAGCCCAACTGCCGACCGCCGTCAGGTCGATGTTCAGCATCACAGAAACAAAATCGCGCTGGTCCCCGAGCGCTACGACCTCGCGGATGTTGGGATAGAACTTCAGCTTATTTTCAATGTATTTCGGCGGAAATAGCGTGCCGTTCTTAAGGCGGCCGACATCCTTTGCGCGGTCGATAATCTTCAAATGGCCCGTCTTCTCGTCGAAAAACCCGGCATCGCCAGTTTTTACGTAGCCGTCCGGCGTCATCGCCTCGGCGGTCTTGGCATCGTCCTTGAAATAGCCGGTGAACATTCCGGGCGATTTGAACTGAACTTCGCCATTCTCGGCGATGCGGATATCGACGTTAGGGCAAGCCGGCCCCACGGTGTCGGAATAGATCTCGCCGTCCGGCTGCGCGGTGACGTAGAGGAACGCCTCGGTTTGTCCATAGAGCTGCTTGAGATTCAGCCCGACCGAACGGTAGAAGTTAAACAGGTCCGGACCTATGGCCTCGCCCGCGGTATAGGCCACGCGCACGCGTGAGAAGCCGAGTACGTTCTTGAGCGGTCCGTAAACCAGAAGATTGCCAATCCCGTAGAGCAGCCGGCCGATTAGCGGCACCGGCTGACCATTGAGGATGCGTTCGCCGTACTGGCGAGCCACTCCAATGAAATAGTGGAATAGCTTACGCTTGATGAAAGCGGCATCCTCCATCCGGATCATCACGCGCGTGAGCAGCAATTCGAGCGTGCGCGGCGGTGCAAAATAAAAAGTGGGGCCGATCTCTCGCAAATCCTGCATCGCGGTGTCGGCACTTTCCGGGCAGGCCATGCAGAACCCCGAAACCATGCCTTGTGCATAATTCAGATAGTGGTCGCCGACCCAAGCCAGGGGCAGATAAGCCAGCGCCACATCATTTTCGGTCAGCTTGTCGAACGCGACGGTATCCGCCGCGGCGTGGATCGAGCGCTCGTTTGAGAGCACGACGCCTTTGGAAACGCCAGTGGTACCCGAGGTATAAAGAATGATGGAAGGGTCGGAACCCTTGCCGGCGGCAATTTCACTATCGAGCCAAGCACCGACCGTCGGATCGCCGGCGAGCGCCCTGCTTCCTTCCTCGATGACGTCGTCCATCGATCGCAGTCGGCTGTGGTCGTAGTCGCGCAGGCCTCGCTTCTCGTCGTAAACCATGAATTCGAGCTTGGGCACGCTTTGCATGATCGACAGAATCTTGTCGACCTGCTCCTGATCTTCGACAGCCGCGAAGCGCACGTCGGCGTGGGCGAGCACATAGGCGAGTTCGTCGGCTACCGCGTCGGCGTAGACCGGGACAGGAATCGCACCCAGCATCTGTGCCGCCATCACCGACCAATAGAGCTTAGGCCGGTTGCCGCCGACGATCGCGATCGTCTCGCCGCGCTTGACGCCGAGCCGGTGCAATCCGACCGCATAGGCGCGCACGATTTCGAGCACCTGGCTCCAGGTCCAGGTCTGCCAGATACCGAGGTCTTTATGCCGCACGGCCGGACGCGACCCATACAAATGGGCGTTTCGCATCAACAGCTTGGGAAATGTTTCGGCAAGCCCGGCGACGTTCGACGCCACAGCCTATTCCTCCCATGTGGTCACGCTCGGTGGCGCGACTTTGACCCCTCGCCGTCCTTTAGTGGACGCTCTTGTTGTCTCGATATGAAAACACCGCCGGAAGGCGGTCAAGTATCAGATAGAATGAAATCGGCGACGACGGGAGGCTAAGCTATTCCGCAGCCTTGAGAAGCGGAGCCGCGCCTGCGCCAAATTGCTCGCGGAGCGCCGTTTCCTCTGCCTTGGCCGCGGCCAGATGCCGCTGTTTGACCGGCCCGAAGCCGCGGATCTTTTCGGGAATCATCGCAAGCTGGACCGCGACACGATGATTGTTCGGCGACAACTGTTCGAGTATTTCGCCGAGAAGCTTTTCGTAATCAGAGACGAGCCGGCGTTCCATTTTCCGCTCTGCGGTGTAGCCGAACGGATCCAACGCAGTGCCGCGCAAGAACCTGAATTTCGCGAGCGCCGCGAAAACCTTCAGCATCCACGGCCCAAATGACATCTTTTTCGGCTCGCCGGTCTGCGGGTCCCGCCGCGCCAGCAAAGGCGGCGCCATATGGAATTCAAAGCGCAGCTTGTCACCATCAAAGCCTGATTTCACACGATCGAGAAATGACGTCTCGCTGTACAGCCGCGCCACTTCATACTCATCCTTGTAGGCCATCAACTTGAACAGATAGCGCGCGACTGCCTCTGCCAGCCCGCATTGACCCGGCGCCTTTTGGGCTTCCACCGTGCGCACCTTTTCCACCAGATTGCGGTAGCGCCTCGCATAGCTTGCGTTCTGGTAGGCCGTCAGGAAAGCCTCCCGCCGGTCAACGGTCTCGGCGAAGGATTGCGAAAGTTTAAGTGAATCATTTTGTTCCAGCGAGCGCGGCTCGATCAACGTTTCGAGTTCCTTGGGATTGACCGCAGCGCGTCGCCCGTAGCGGAACGCCGAAATGTTCATCGGCACAGCTTCGCCATTCATCTCGATTGCGCGCTCAATCGCCTCAGCCGACAACGGCAGCGCGCCGAGCTGATAAGCGTAGCCGAGCATGAACATGTTGGCGCCGATGGAATTGCCCAGCAATGCGGTGGCGAGCCGGCTGGCATCAACGAAATGGCTGCGCTCACGCCCAGCGTGGTCGGCGATGGCGCGCTTGAGCCGTTCGGTCGGAAGCGAATACTCGGCGTTGCGCGTGAAGTCGCCCGGCAGAAACTCAGCCGTATTGACGATGACGCGCGTATTGCCCGCCTTCATCGCGCCGAGCACCTTCTTGGCGCCGACCACGACGATATCACCGCCCAGCACGAGATCGGCGCCGCCGGCGGCGACGCGAATGGCGTGGATCTCGTCCGGCGTGTTGGCGATGCGAATATGGCTATAGACCGCGCCACCTTTCTGCGCGAGGCCAGCCATATCGATGACGCCGACGCCCTTACCTTCCAGGTGTGCGGCCATCCCGACTATGGCGCCAATGGTGACAATGCCGGTGCCGCCGATCCCGGTGACTATGATGCCATAGGGATGGTTGATCAGTGGCGCCGATGGCGCGGGCAGCGCGGACCAATCGCTCGGCTCGACGACGCTTTCACCCTTTTTCAGTTTCGCGCCGTGTACAGTCACGAAGGACGGGCAGAACCCGTTCAGACACGAGTAGTCCTTATTACAGCTCGATTGGTCGATGGTGCGCTTGCGGCCCCATTCGGTTTCCAGCGGCTGCACTGACACGCAATTCGATTTGACGCCGCAATCGCCACATCCTTCACATACAAGGTCATTGATGACCACGCGTTTGTCGGGATCGGGGAAGGCTCCACGCTTGCGGCGCCGGCGCTTCTCGGCGGCGCAGGTCTGATCGTAGATCAGCACGCTGACCCCGGGGACAGTGGCCAGCTCACGCTGGATAGCGTCAAGTTCCTCGCGGTGGTGTACGGTCAGACCGCGCGGCCAGTCGGTATCCTTGGCGTATTTCCACGGCTCATCCGTGACCACGACGACGCGGCTTGCACCTTCGGCGGCGACCTGCGCGGCGATCTGAGGAACGGTCAGACCGCCATCGTTGGCCTGTCCGCCGGTCATCGCGACCGCATCGTTGAACAGGATCTTGTAGGTCATCGTCACACCGGACGCGATCGCAGCGCGGATGGCGAGATAGCCCGAATGATTGTAGGTCCCGTCTCCGATGTTCTGGAAAACATGCTCGCGCTTCGAGAACGGCGCCTCGCCGATCCAGTTGGCACCCTCGCCGCCCATCTGCGTGAAGCCAAGCGTCTTGCGTTCCATCCATTGCGCCATGTAGTGGCAGCCGATGCCGGCATAGGCGCGGCTGCCTTCTGGGACGCGGGTCGATGTGTTGTGCGGGCAGCCGGAGCAGAAATAAGGGATACGCTGGGCGACATCGGAGGTTTCCGTAAGCGCGCGTTGCGCCGACTTCAGCCGCGCCACGTTCGCCGCCAGTTCCTCATTGGCGCCAAAGCGCAGCAGCCGTTCGCCAATACAGATCGCGACATCGTTCGGATCGAGCGCGCCCTTGACCGGGAACAGCCAGTTGCCCTGCTCGTCTTTCTTGCCAATGCACACCGGCTGGTTCGCGGTGCCGTACAATTCCTCGCGCACCTGCACCTCGATCAGAGATCGCTTCTCTTCGACCACGATGATGAGATCGAGACCTTGCGCGAAATCTGCCAGTTCCTGCCGCGGCAGCGGCCATACGCAGCCGACCTTGAACAGGCGCAGACCCAGATCGTTGCATTTGACTTCGTCGATACCGAGCTCGTCGAAGGCCTGGCGCACGTCGAGATAGGCTTTGCCGGTGGTGATGATTCCGATCTTCGGATTTCGGCCGCCGGACGTGATGAGGTGGTTGAGCTTGTTGGCATGCACGAAAGCGAGCATGGCGTCGCGCTTGAAGTCATGCAGGCGCGCTTCCTGTCCCAGGATCGTGTCGACGAGGCGGATATTGAGACCGCCCTCGGGCATGCGGAAATCGGCCGGCGTCACGATGTTCACACGATCGAGGCTGCCGTCGACGACACCGGTCGATTCGACGGTCTCGTGCATGCATTTGAGCGCGGTCCACGTGCCGGTAAAGCGCGACATTGCCCAACCGTAGAGCGCGTAGTCGATGATTTCCTGCACGCCGGCCGGATTGAGGATCGGCATCATCACGTCGACGAAGTGGAATTCCGACTGATGTGCGGTTGTCGACGACTCAGCCGTGTGGTCGTCGCCCATAAGGGCGAGCACGCCACCGTTCTTTGAAGTGCCGGCAAAATTGGCATGGCGAAATACGTCGCCCGAACGATCAACGCCCGGGCCCTTGCCGTACCACATTCCGAACACGCCATCGAACTTGCCTTCGCCACGCAGTTCGGCCTGCTGACTGCCCCAAAGCGCGGTGGCGGCAAGCTCCTCGTTGATGCCGGGCTGGAACTTGATGTCCGCGGCGGCGATCTGACGCGCGGCGCGCATGAACTGCTGGTCGAGCCCGCCAAGCGGGGAACCGCGGTAGCCCGTGACGTAGCCAGCCGTATTCAAACCGGCACGGCGATCGCGCTCTTTCTGCATAAGGCAGGCGCGGATCAATGCCTGATAACCGGTCACCAGCACGTGCGACTGGCCGAGGTCGTATTTGTCGTCGAGGCTAACCGGTCGAAGTGGCATGGACGGCCTTGTCACCGCGGCAAATTCTCTGCCGGGAGCACTCATATAGGCTTGGCCATTGCGACGCAAAGCATCTCGGCCTCATTGAACGCTATACCGCGTGGCTTCTGGGTCAATTTCGTTATTATTGCGCGTTCTAGAAGGAAATTTCCTCCAACCCCGCTCTCGCGCATTTTGGCGCAATGCAGCAGGCAGAGCAGCCCCGACGCTGACACGGGTGGTCAAGTTCTGTGCGGCCTGTCAAAAGACTGGCCAGCCGGACCCCTCCTGATGTTGCAGCCACAATCTTCTTCGATCGAAACCCGATCCTCGTGGACCGTTGCCACGGTAGCGCTCGTCACGATGCTGATGGCATTCGGCGCCGCGTGGATTACGGCCGTTGCGCTCAAGGACATCGCCGCCGAGGTCGACGGCGTGCGATCAATTCCGGCGTTGGCCAGCGCGCTGGCCTGGCTCGGATCAGGCGTAGGCGGCATCCTGATGGGCCGTATCGCCGACCGCGTCGGAACACGTTGGACCGTGCTCTGCGGCGCGCTCATGATCGGTCTCGGCCTTACGATCTCGACGTTCGGCCCACCGTGGCCGCTTTGGATCGGCCACGGCCTCTTCATCGGCCTGATCGGGCTCGGCGGCATCAACGCCCCCATGTACATCTATGTCAGCCGCTGGTTCGATCGCCGACGTGGTTCGGCGCTCGCGCTGATCTCAAGCGGCAGCTACCTTGCCGGCGCGATGTGGCCGCCGGTATTCGAGCGCGCCATCGCCGCCTTCGGCTGGCGCCAGACGATGTTGTGGTACGCGATTGCCGAAATTGTCGTGATTGTTCCGCTGGCCGCGATTTATTTCCGCGCGCCACCTGAACTGATACTTCCAGCTGCCACCTCTGACCGTACCGCTGGCAAAAGCCGCGTACTCGGCTGGCCACCCAATCTGGTGTTCGGCATGATGTGCGGCGCCGCCGTGCTGTGCTGTATTCCGATGGCGATGCCGCAAGGCCATCTCGTCGCCTTCTGCAGCGACCTCGGCATCAGCCGGTCGACCGGCGCGCTGATGCTATCGGTGCTGCTCGGCACCGCGTTCCTGAGCCGGCAAATCTGGGGCGCGATTTCCGATCGGATCGGCGGACTCGCCACCGTTTTGATCGGTTCGGCATGGCAAGCCGCATCGATGACGGCATTCCTGTTTACGCAGAACGAAGCCGGGTTGTTCACGATTGCCGCCGCTTTCGGCCTCGGCTTTTCCGGCATCATTCCAGCCTATGTGCTTGCGTTGCGCGAATTGTTTCCGGCTTCAGAGGCATCATGGCGAATTCCGACGCTGCTCCTGTTCAGCGGACTCGGGATGGCGCTAGGCGGCTGGCTCGCCGGACTGCTCTACGATCACTACGGATATTACGCCCCAGCTTTCGCCGCCGGTATCGGGGCCAATATTCTCAACTTGCTGGTTGTCGGGACTCTGGTCGGCCGGCACCGCTTGCGCGCGGCATACGTTTGACGTTCACGCCCGAGACGGGCTCATCAGCCAAACACCAGCCAGAATCCCTAATGCCACCACTGCTGCGCCGAGCGCAGCCCAGGTTTCCGCCGCGGCCAGAGCAGACGTTGCTGCCCAGGCGATCGACGAAAAGGCCTCGGCAAACGTGGCGATGCGCGATGAGGTCTGCCGCCGGCGAAACTGGCTGCGTCTGCGCCTGCACCCGGAAACAGAGCTGGATTGTCGTCGACGCTGCGGCCGCCGACAGGATACCAAGGCCGCAGACAAATGAGGCGAACGGCCCATCGAAAGCCAGCATGCCTACGATCGGCGCGAAAATCAGCACGATCATGCCGAGGACGGCTTCGATCTTGGCCCAGAGGATTCGTTGCGCGGCAATAGGAGCGGTTGCGACGAGATCTGGCGCGTCCTCGCCCGAAATCGACAGCCAGGCGAGACCACCGGCGAGCTGGCCGGCCGCCATCACCACCACGGGAATTAACACGACGAATGCGTCGTTGCCCTTGCCGAAGGTAACCCACAAGAACAGCGCGGGTGGCAGGAGATAGAGAATCTGCATCAAGGTCTGTGAGACCAACCAGGGATCGCGCCGCAGCAGCGTCCATTCCTTCTGCCGAAGCACGCTGGCCGCGGATCGGCCGCGAAAGCGCAGCGACCAGCGGTGCTGCCGCACAGTGGTGCTGGACACACCTGCCGCCGCCACTGCATGTTCACCGAATCGGCGCGAGAACAGCGCGATCGACGCAAAAAGTACGACAACGCCGGACGCTATGACCGCGGCGAGCGCGGCGTAATCGCCCAGTACGGCGCGTGCCGGCCACCAAAAGAAGCTATCGGTGTTGGGTGCATGCCGCAGCATCCAGTCCGATTGCAATGCGGTGAAGCGGGAGAGGCTGCCGGCGGAAAAAATGGCGGCGATTTGCAAGCCAATAACGAAAGCTGCGCCGATCACCGCTGCCACGATCTGGGCGATAAGGCGCGTGCGCTTGGCGCCGACAATTCGGAACAGCGCAATCGTCAATGCCAGTGCGGCCGCAGTTGCAACTGCACCCATAGCGGCGACCACGCCGTAGGCTGCAAGCCAACGCGCGCCGCCCAAGAGCGCGAGTACATTGATGAACGGCGCCGCCAGCAGGACAGCGATTGCCACCGACGCAGCCGCAATACGGCCCATGCGTACCGCAAACACTTTGCGTGCGGACGCAGGCGACGTGAGGATGAGGTCGAGATCCGATCGCGAATAGAAGGCGCGTGTCACCAATTCCATCGCCTGCGACAGCAGCAGAGACCACGAGAGCACCAGTGTTCCTGTGATGCCGACAAGGGACGCAGTATCGGACGCAAGATTGGCGTCGGCGTAGCCGGCGACCGTCCAATAGGCGAACATGTGCATGAAGCGGCAAAGATAATCAGCGCAATAGCGGCATTGCGCGCGCGCCTGCGGCCGCCCGCAGTCATGAGTGCGACCCAATCGCGCCAGCCGAGACGGAATTCGTGGTTGGCCAGCCAGCTCAGTGAAGCGGCTTGGCTCACGCGGCTGCTACCTGTTCGGCCACCAGCGTAAGGAACGTATCTTCAAGGCTGGTGGCGGTCTCGCCGGTTTGCCGGCGTAAATCGTCGAGCGTACCTTCGGCGATCAGCCGCCCGCCGGCTATGACGCCTATCCGGTCTGCCATACGCTCTGCCACTTCGAGAATATGCGTGCTCATAATCACGGTGCCGCCCGCGCGCACGCGCTCACGCAACACGTTCTTCACTTGCCGCGCAGTGCCCGCGTCGAGTCCGGTCAACGGCTCGTCTAAAATAATAAGCTTGGGGTCGTGCACGAGTGCGCCGGCCAAGGCCACCTTCTGCCGCATGCCCTTGGAAAAACCCTCGCAGCGCTCGTGTGCGTGCGGCTCGAGGCCCAGCCAGCCAATCAACTCACGCGCGCGTGCTTCCGCCGCGGCCGGATCGATGCGCCAGAGCCCGGCGACGAATTCGAGATATTCATAAGGTGTCAGTTTGTCATAGATCATCGGCTCGTCCGACACCCAGGCGGTGACCTGCTTTGCAGCGACCGGATCGGACAGCGCGTCAATACCTTCGATGCAGATAGAGCCGGCGTCGGGCGCAAGAAGCCCCACCACCATGCGCAAGGTCGTGGTCTTTCCTGCGCCGTTAGGACCAACCAATGCATAGAACTCGCCGCCATACACAGTGAGATCCAGCGCATCGACCGCAGGACGGTCGAACCGCTTGCTAACGCCGCGGAGCGCAAGCGCGACAGGAAAATTCTGGTAGTTCATTTTTGTACGCCACCACCCGGGAAAATCAACTCGTGCTCTTTACTCAAGAGTCGTTTCAGCGGCGTAAATCTTCGAATTGCAGCGAGTGCGTTAAGGTTTCGGTCAGCTTAAACGCACTGCCCGCTCAGGCCTTCGGCACCATTTTGAACATCGCATCGCCGTACGTCTTGTGTGCTTCATTGAGAAGCGGCTGCACGGCGGCAACGAAAAAGTCGTGCTCCTTCGGCGTCAGTTCATTGATTTCGCAGCCTTCCGCTTCGATCGCCTTGTATGACTGTTCGTGCTCTTCGATTGCGAGTTTGCGCTGATACGCAACCGCTTCGCTCACTGCAACCTGCATCGCGCGCTTGAGATCGGCCGGCCAGGATTCAAACGAGGGACGATGCAGGAAGATCGGCCGGGAGATGTAAAAGTGATAGCTGAGCGTGTGGAACTTGTGAAACTTGTGCACGCCATAGGTGACGGTATTGGCGAGCGGATTTTCCTGTGCATCCAAAGTGCCGGCCTTGATCATCGCAATGGCTTCGGTGAGGTCCATGCGCATCGCCACCGCGCCAAGCAGCTCAAATGTGCGTTTCTGGATTTCGCTCGGCAGCACGCGGATTTTCATCCCTTTCATGTCGGCGGGCAAATGGATCGGCCGCAGTCGGTTCGAGATATGGCGGAACCCGTTTTCGAACCAGCCAAGGATGCGATAGTTTATGCGCTCTTCAGTCTTGCGGACGAGGAATGCGCCGAGCTCACCGTCCATGGCCGCACGCGCCTGCGCGTTGTTGCTGAACAAGAACGGCAGGTCGACGAAGCCCAGTTCGGGAACGCGATCGGTCAAGTAACTCGATGATTGATAGCCAAGCGTGATCGAGCCGTCCTCAACCATCGTGAGGATGTCCTCGGCCTTATGGCCATGATCCATGATGTTGTAGGCGTAGTCGATGGCGACGCCTTTTCCGAACTGCGCCTCGAGTTTATCGCCGATGAATTTTAGTGACTTGCTGAAGCCGGTTGTGGGCGGGCCGTAGCCGCCCATGCGGATCTTGATTGGTTGGGTCATTTTCTCTCGCTCGTTGCGTCATCTTCTATACTGACGCGGCATGATCTGGCCAAGCGGAAGCAGTGTGGTAAAGTCCGCTCGCATTCACGGAGGAAAGCGCCGATGAACAAGCTCGCCAGCGTTTCCAAAATTTCACGAGATGGAATTTCGCCAGCGGAGTGGCAGGCGCGCGTCGACTTGGCCGCTGTCTATCGCCTGACCGCCCATTACGGGTGGGACGACGTCATCTACAATCACTCCTCCATGCGCGTGCCGGACGAGCCGCGCAAGCTGCTGATGAAGAAGCATGACCTGCTGTACACCGAAGTAACCGCATCCAATCTCGTCAAGGTTTCAATGGACGAGGATCTGGATGAGAAGTCCGGCGTCAACCGGCCAGGTTTCACCTTGCACGGTGGCGTACTAAGCGCACGGCCGGACGTAAATTGCGCCGTGCACGTTCACACCAATGTCGGCATGGCGATTGCGGGCCTCAAAAGCGGGCTGCGCATGGTGTCGCAGCAGGCTATCCGCTTTTACCAACGCATCGGTTATCACGCTTATGAGGGCATTACCGAGGATTTCGAAGAGCGCCAGCGCCTCAACAAGGACCTCGGCCAGAACCGTGCAATGATCATGCACAACCACGGCCTGCTTACCGTTGGAAAGAGCGCCCGCGAAGCTTTCGTGCTGATGAAATATCTGATCGATGCCGCCGACATCCAGCTCAAGCTGGAAGCAACGGGCAACGAGCTGATCGAAGTCCCCGCCACGGTATGCGCCAAGACCGCGGAGCAATACGAGCACCATGATGCCGGCCGCGGCAGTCATGACTGGGCGGCTTACTTGCGCATGCTCGATCAAATCGACACGAGTTATCGTAACTGAGCATCGGCATCGTGGCCTTCACCAACCGCATGCAGGAGCGCATGGCGCGCGGCGAGGTGGCGCTGTGCATAGCAACGCGTCTGGCGCGCACCGCCGAAATCGCGATGATTGCGGATTCCTGCGGTTTCGACGCGTTCTTCATCGACATGGAGCACTGCACGATCTCGCTCGACGCGGCGGCCCAGATCTGCGTTGCGGCGCTGCCGGTGGGCGTGACCCCGCTCGTGCGCATCGCCGGCCACCAGTTCGAGGATGCGACGCGCCTGCTCGACATGGGCGCGCTCGGCATTATCTGTCCGAATGTCAGCACGCGCGCCGAAGCCGAAACCTTCGTGCGCGCCTGCCGCTTTCCTCCTCAGGGCGAGCGCTCGGTCGGTGGCGCCGGCCCCTTGCAAGGCTACCGCGCAACGCCGCTCGCCGAAGTCAACAAGCAGGGTAATTCGGCAACCGTTCTCATTGTCATGCTCGAAACGCCCGAGGGTATCGCCAATGCCGACGCGATTGCCGCGGTGCCCGGCATCGATGTGCTGCTGATCGGCTCCAACGACCTTTGCACCGCCATGGGCATTCCCGGCGAACTGAAAAGCCCCAAACTACGGGCGGCTTATGAAGCGACCGCGAAAGCCTGCAAGACGCACGGCAAGCATCTCGGCGTCGGCGGCATCAGAGCGGATGTCGAACACGTGGCGGAGCTGGTGAAGCTCGGCGCACGCTTCGTGATCGCGGCATCCGACGTTCAGTACCTGATGAAATCCGCCCGCGATGAAGTAGCCAGCCTGCGCAAGGTGATCTAATTTTTTTGACGCATGATCTATTCCGAAAACCGGCACGCGCTCATGCGCCGGGTTAGCCCCATTTCCAGAAGTCGCGACCTTCCTCGCGCATGAAGCGCGCCAGCACCATTTTGTGCACCTCGGACGCGCCGTCGACGAGGCGCGCCGAGCGCGCATAACGATAGAGCCACTCAAGAATAGTGTCCTTGGAATAGCCGCGGGCGCCATTGAGCTGGATCGCGACATCGGCCGCATTGTGCAGCGCGTCGGCGACTTGCACCTTTGCCATCGAGACTTCCTTGCGTGCGCGCGACCCCTGATCAAGTGTCCATGCCGCGTGCATGGTGAGCAACCGGCCGATCTGGATCTGATGCGCCACCTCGCCCAACTTGATCTGCACGCTCTCGCGATCGGCAAGCTTGATGCCGAAACCCTCGCGCTCCGACACATAAGCCTGCGCAATCTCCACGCACCGCTTGGCAAATCCGAGCCAGCGCATGCAGTGCGTCAGCCGCGCAGGACCGAGACGAATTTGCGTGGCGCGCAGACCGTCGCCTTCCTTGAGCAGCACATTTTCCGCCGGAATTTCCAGCCCATCATACTCGAGCTCGCAATGGCCGCCATGTTCCTCGGGTCCCATGATCGGAATGCGGCGTAAGACGCGCCAGCCCGGCTGGTCTTTGTGGTGGAGAAACGCCGTCAAGCCGCGGCGCGGATCGTCGGACGTGCGCGCAATCAGGATGAAGTGCGCGGCACCGTCCGCACCGGTAATGAACCATTTTCGTCCGCGTACGATATAGCGGTCGCCTTTTTTCTCGGCGCGCGTGAGCATCATCGCCGGATCGGAGCCGGAACCAGGATGCGGCTCGGTCATCGCAAAAGCCGAACGCACCTTGCCTTCGATAATCGGGCGCAGCCATTTTTCCTTTTGTGCGGGCGTACCGGCCTTGGCGAGCAGGTTCATGTTGCCGTCGTCGGGCGCCATGCAATGGATCGCCAGCGGCCCGAAGATCGAGCGCGCCGCTTCTTCATAGATCGCCGCCCACGCAACGATCGGCAACCCCATTCCGCCGAATTCCTTTGGCGACTGCGGCGCCCAAAGGCCTGCTTTCTTCGCCTTCTCGCGCACCTTGGCG
This sequence comes from uncultured Pseudomonadota bacterium, assembly GCA_963762485.1. Taxonomy (GTDB): domain Bacteria; phylum Pseudomonadota; class Alphaproteobacteria; order Rhizobiales; family Xanthobacteraceae; genus Pseudolabrys. Next base: position 1,059,776 of record CAVXLE010000017.1, read on the forward strand.
AGCCGAGAGTCCGGAATGTTCTCGTGCTCGGAGAAATTTTCCGGGTCTGACTCCAGGGGCAACACATGCTCTTCCACGAAGGCGCGCACGCGCAGGCGGATGTCCTCGATTTCGGGCGATAGCGTAAAGTCCATTTTTACCCCCTGATTGCCACCACCTGCCCGCCATCGACCACGATGATTGCGCCTGTGATGTAGCTGCCGGCGTCCGACGCAAGCAGCAGTAGCGCGCCATCGAGATCGCCGGCGTTGCCGAAGCGGCCCATCGGAATCTCGCGCTTGATAGCCGCGCCGGCTTCGCTCGCGAGATAGTCATCATTCATCTCGGTGACGAACCAGCCGGGGGCGATGGCATTGACGCGAACGCCCTTGAATGCGAGTTCGACCGCAAGCGCCTTGGTGACTTGCACTACACCCGCCTTGGCGGTCGCGTAGGCGACGGCGCCCTTGGCGACCGCAAGCCCCAGCACTGACGCGATGTTGACGACGGATCCTTGTTTCTTCGCCGCCAGCATGCGGCGCGCGGCTTCCTGCGCCCAGAAAAAGACGGCGTCGAGATTGGTCGCAAGCACCTTGCGCCATTCCTCAGGCGGCATTTCGACGGCACGGCCGCCGTGCGCGATACCGGCATTGTTGACGAGGATCGTCACGGTGCCGAAGGCTTTCTCCGCGGCATCGAAGGCGCGTGTCATTGCGGCACGGTCGGTGACATCCGCCTCGATCACAACCGCCTGACCGCCCTTCCCTTCAATCTCGTCTTTGAGCGCTTTGAGCCTGTCCGCCCGCCGCGCTACCAGCGCTATGGAGGCGCCATTGTCGGCCAGCGCCTTGGCGAATTGCACGCCGAGGCCGCTCGAAGCGCCGGTCACCAGCGCCACGCGGCCTTTCAGGCTAAACATCTCGGCAGCTTTCATGCGGGAGCCGTTATACACGGGCCCCGCAACGATATGGAATAGACCCAGAAAAACCCGTACCTATCCTGCTGAGGATTGGACGGACGGGTGGCGTGGACCGGATCTGGCGTGCGGCGATCAACAGCTGGAATGGCCTGGTTGCGGTGACGCGATCGGAAGCCGCCTTTCGCCAGGAACTCGCGCTTTTGGTGATAGCGATACCGCTCGCGTTTGTCCTGACCAGTGACGTTGGCAGGCGCTTCATGCTGGTCGGGGTGATCGTCTTCATCCTTATTGTCGAACTACTCAACACGGCGATCGAGAAGCTGAGCGACCGAGTCACCCGCGACAACGACCCCGTCATCAAGGACATCAAAGACATGGGCTCCGCCGCGGTCGGCCTGTCATTGCTGGCGGCCGGCGCCGTGTGGATCTGGATCGCGGTCGAGCGTTTCTTACACTAATTTCGTTCGCAGGATCCCGAAAACCGGTTCCCATCACCGATCGGGATCGAGGACATGCTTTTCGGGATCATGCGCTAACGGCCATAAAGCAGGTGCGGCAGCGCGGTCGCGAGCGCGGGCACGAACCACAGCACGACCAGCGCGAGCAGTTGGATCAGCACGAACGGGATGACACCGACATAAATGTGCCGCGTCGTGATTTGCGGCGGCGCGACACCGCGCAAGAAAAACAGCGTCGGCCCCAGCGGCGGGTGCATGTACGAAGTCTGCAAATTCACCGCCATCATGATGCCAAGCCAGACCGGGTCGACGCCAGGCATCGTCAGAAGAGTCGGCGCGACGATCGGCACGACGACGAAAATGATCTCGAAAGCGTCCATCACGAAGCCGAGCAGGAACATTGCCAGCATCACCGCGAGCACCGCGCCCGGTGCCCCGCCCGGCAGGTTCGACAACGTGCGATGCACCATGTCGTCGCCGCCGAGCGCGCGAAACACCAGGCTGAACATGGTGGCGCCGATCAGGATCAGAAAAATCATGCTGACAATCTGCGTAGTCTTTTCGGAGACCGGCCGCAGCAGCGTGGTAAGCGACGCCTTGCGCGCCGCCAATAAAATCGCACCGACCGCGCCAATCGATGCCGCCTCGGTCGGCGTCGCAATACCGCCGAGGATCGAGCCAAGCACGGCAGCAATCAGCGCAAGCGGCGCGACCAGGACTTCTGCAAGACGGCGAGCCAGCGCAAGGCCACGTAGCGCTTTCGGATCCGGTGGCAACGCGGGTGACGCTGCCGGCCAAGCGAAAGCAACCGCAATCAGGAACAGCAAATAGAGCGCGACCAGCGCAAAGCCGGGCACAAGCGCACCGGCAAACAAATCGCTGACCGTGAGGGCCCGTGGCGCGAAGACGCCTTTTGAAAGCTGCGCGGCCTGAAAGGCGTTCCCGAGCTGGTCGCCAAGCAACACCAGCACCGTCGCCGGCGGAAATATCTGCGCCAGCGTCGCGGTGGCGGCGACCGTGCCGGCAGCAAGTCGTGGATCGTAACCGAAGCGTAACATCGCCGGCAGCATGATCAGGCCCATCGTCACCGTGGTGGCGCCGACCACGCCTTTCGCCGCAGCCAGCAGTGTGCCGACGATGACCGCCGAAATGCCCAACCCGCCACGCAGAGTGCCGAACAGGCGTCCCATGGTCTCGAGCAAATCCTCGGCGATGCGCGAGCGCTCAAGCATGACGCCCATGAAGATGAAAAGTGGGATTGCCAGCAGAACCTCGTTTGTCATGACGCCAAAGATGCGCTGCGGCAGCGCGCCGAGGATGCCGAAGGTCATGAAGCCCATCGCGTCGCCGAGCAATGCGAACAGCAGCGACACACCGGCGAGTGTCAGCGCCACCGGATAGCCGGCCATCAGCGCGATGACGACCGCGACCACCATCAGGATCGCGAGAAGCTCGGCGGGCAGCATCAGCGCGCCCTCGACAGCGCCGCAAGCGCCCGGATCGCCTGGGAAATGCCCTGCAGCGCCATCAGCAACGCGAACAGCGGGATGAGCGTCTTGAGCATAAAGAAGATCGGCAGTCCGCTCGCCTCCTGTGAATGCTCGAGGATCGCCCATGACCGTGCGGCGTATGGCACCGACAGCCAGATCAACACGAGCATGAACGGCAGCAGCAACAGCACGCTGCCTGCGAGATCGATCAGCGCCTTTGTGCGCGCTGAACTGTCCGCGTAGAAAATATCCACGCGCACATGGCCACCCAGCCGCAGCGTCCAGGCCGCCGCCAACATGAAGACTGCCGCGTGGGCATAGATCACGGTTTCGGTGAGCCAGACCGACCCGAGCCCGAAGACGTAACGCGCCACGACCAGCGCGAATTGCAACAGCACGACCGCCAGCACCAGCCATGCCACGACGCGGCCGATCGCCGCTGTCAGGCGGTCAATGCGGTCGGCAAACACGGTCATATGCGAAAAACTCATGGCGCCGATGATGGCACAAAGGCGGACCTTTTGCTTATAGTGGGGGCATGGCCGGGCACGATCACGACCACCATCATCACGACCACGACCATTCCGAGCTTTCGGAAACCCAGTTGCGCGTGCGCGCGCTGGAAACGGTGCTCACCGAAAAGGGCTATGTCGATTCGGCTTCTCTCGATCTGCTAATCGAGACGTACGAAAAGAAGGTCGGACCGCGCAACGGCGCCCGCGTGGTCGCCAAGGCCTGGGCCGATCCGGCCTATCGCGCGCGGCTCTTCACGGACTCGACGCCGGCCATTGCCGAACTCGGCTATGCGGGCCGCCAGGGCGAACACATCGTCGCGCTCGAAAACACACCCAAATTGCACAACATGGTCGTCTGCACGCTGTGCTCTTGTTATCCATGGCCGGTGCTGGGCCTGCCACCGGTCTGGTATAAATCGGCGCCCTATCGTTCCCGCGCGGTCGCCGATCCGCGCGGCGTGCTGGCTGATTTCGGCGTGGCACTGCCGAAAGACACCGAAATTCGCATCTGGGATTCGACCGCCGAGATTCGATATCTCGTCGTACCGATGCGGCCTGCGGGCACTGAAGGCTGGAGCGAGGACAGGCTCGCAGAACTGGTGACGCGCGACTCCATGATTGGCACAGGTCTGCCTAAATCGCCGAAGGACATCGCGAAATGAACGGCGGTCAGGATCTCGGCGGCACCCACGGTCACGGTCCGGTCAAGCCGGAACCAAATGAGCCCGTGTTTCACGACGAATGGGAAAAGCGCGCGTTCGCGCTCACGCTCGCGATGGGCATGCCCGGCGGCTGGAACATCGACATGTCACGTTTCGCGCGCGAGAACCGCCCGCCCGGTGAATACCTGTCGATGAGCTACTACCAGATCTGGCTCGCCGGACTGATAACGTTACTCAAGGAGCGTGGGCTGGTGACGGAGAAAGAGATCGGCGCCGGACACGCGCTGGCTCCGCCGAAACCGGTGAAGCGCATCCTGTCGCCGGGAGATGTCGCGCAGGTCCTCTACCGAGGCGGCCCGACCGAGCGGCGGACAAATACATCGGCCGCTTTCAAGACTGGCGACAAGGTCCGCGCTAGGAACATCAATCCCCTGACCCACACGCGGCTACCGCGCTATGTACGCGGGCACATCGGCACCATCGAACGGGTGCTCGGCTGTCACGTCTTTCCCGACAGCAACGCCACGGGCGCGGGCGAAAATCCACAATGGCTTTACACCGTGCGCTTCGACGGGCGCGAATTGTGGGGCGCCGACGGCGACGCGTCCGTGAAAGTCTCGGTCGACGCATGGGAACCCTATCTGGAGCCAGCGTGACATGGCTATGGACCCGCAAGCGGCCATGCGCGCCGCAATCGCCGTTCCAGGCGTCCCGCGCGATGCCGACGGTCCTGTGTTCCGGGAGCCCTGGGAGGCACAAGCCTTTGCGATGACGTTGGCGCTGCACGAGCGCGGCGTCTTCTCGTGGAACGAATGGGCGGCCGCGCTTGCCGTCGAGATCAAACGCGCGCAAGCGGCCGGCGATCCCGACACCGGTGAAACCTACTATTCACACTGGCTCAACACACTTGAAAAGCTTGTGGCGGAAAAGGGCGTGACGACGAGGGACACGCTGCATCGCTATCGCGACGCCTGGGACCGCGCCTGTGACCGCACTCCGCACGGTCAGCCGATAGAATTGAAGGCCGAGGATTTCGGAAATTAAACGCCCATCAAGCGCTCGCTCACCATATAGCCGGTGAGCAAGGCAGCGCCGAACACTATGATCACCAGCGCGGCCGCGGTTTCCAATCCACGTATGAGGATCATTCCGGCACCGGGCTTTGCTTTCGCAAACCGGCCGGCGAGCCCACGCGCACCGACGGCGAGCGTGGCGATGGCCGCGACCGTGATCGCCGTGCCGAGACCCATCAGGAAGGTGGACGCTACGCCGATCCAGAACAGCCCCTGCGCCAGCGCGAACACCAGCACGATGATCGCACCCGAACAGGGCCGCAGACCGACCGCGACAATTGCAGAGAGGCCGTGTCTGAGCCAATGCCGGCCGGTCAGTTCCCGTGGCTCCGGGGCGTGAGCATGGCCCCAAGCCGACGCTTCGTCATCATGGTCATGATGGTGATGATCATGTCCGTGCGCATGACCATGTCCATGACCGCGATGATGATGGCCATGATCATGAGCATGGCCATGATCGTGCTGGTGATGCTCGTGCGTTCCACCGCGCAGCAACTTCAAGAAGGCGCGGCCTTTTACCCATAGCAGCCGAAGGCCAATTACGACGATCAAGGCATAACTGACAATCTCGATGACGCGCACGGTGTTGCCCATCGCCTTGGCGGTGGCGCCGAGCAGCGCGGCCGCGATGCCGACGATAGCGATGGCGGTAAACGCCTGAAGAATTGCCGACGCGAAAGACAGCGCGATACCGCGCCGCCAAGTCTCGTCATTTGCGACCAGATAGGACGAGATCACCGCCTTGCCGTGGCCAGGGCCGGCAGCGTGGAAAATCCCGTAAAGAAAGGAAATGCCGAACAGCGTATAGGCCGCGCTGCCGTCAGTCTTGGACGCCCGGATCGTGCCCGACAGCATGCGGTAGAACTCAGCCTGCTTGGCCAGGATCCATCCGGCAAATCCGCCGTACTCGGACGGCGATGCGGCGCGAGTCATGCCGAAGGGCTGCGCGAGCGCAGCGTCGATGGCGGCAGTGACGAGCAGAACGGCGATGAAAACAAGCGCGCAACGCGCCCAAGAAGACTTCGGGGCCGACCATTTCATCGCCGCATGAACCTCTTGCCGACAGGCCGCCCCACTTAACGCCCTACGGACAATGGACCAGAATCTTGTTCGCGAACTGAGCGCCCCACGCCATGGTCGTGTTCTTCTCGTCGGCGGGAATCTCGCTCAGCTTCTTGCCCTCGGCAAAAGTCATTTCGCGCGGCGGCACCACGTCGAGCTTGCACTTCGGCGCGCCGACGAGTTGCACCGGCTTCTCCTTGGCGAATGAGAAGTCCACAAAAATGGTCGGATCGTAGATTTCGATCTTCAGCTCTTTGGCTTTCACCGGCGCCTTGAACGGCAGGGTGAAATTGAGCGTCAACACCTGATCCGTATAGTCGAGCCAGTAATCGGACGTGGGATCGGTCAACTCGGCCTTCGCGCCATCGGCGGTCGCGTAGGTGAAGTAGTCGTATTCCTTGAGCGAATCGACATTCACCTTGGCGAGTGGCGCCAGTTCCTCGCGCGTGAACTTTCCTTTTTCCTTACTTTCCATCCCTTGCAAGGCGAAGGTGGAGAACATGTCATCGAACGACCAGGAGTGGCGAATGGCGGCAATGCTGCCGTCCGGCGAATAGATCAGTTCGCTGTGCATCGTAACCCAGACATGCGGATGCGCCTGCGCAAAGCCCGTGAAGGCCAAGGTCATTAACGCGGCGAGGAAAATACGTAGCGAAGCATTCATGCACGCGCACCATAACATGGACTGCGGCGCAAAAGTGACGTGTAACTGTGTTGCATATAGCTTTAGCGTAAACGCCCCAGATCAAACGCCGGCCGCGCCACCGTCGGCGCGCGGGTCATGCCCACCTTCCAGCGTCCCATCAGGATGCAGCACGACGGCGCCGGAATGACCCATCGTGTCGGAATATGCCTCATCCAGAACCGCGACATCATGTCCAGCCGACATCAGGCGGTCGATCACGTTGCCCTCGAAACGGGATTCCATCCGCAGGTTTGTATGGGCTGAACCCCAGGTGCGCCCGAGCAGCCAGCGCGGTGCATCGAGCGCGCGGTCGAGCGATTGGCCAAATGGCACATAGCGCGTGAAGACCGCCGCCTGGCTTTGCGGCTGGCCGTCGCCACCCATGGTGCCATAGGCGATGATGCGCCCATCCTTTAGCTCAGCGAGCGCCGGGTTGAGCGTGTGGAAGGGGCGGCGCCCGGGCGCCAGCGCGTTAAGCGCCTTCGGATCGAGCGAGAAGCTTGAGCCACGATTCTGCATGACGATTCCGGTCGCCGGCAGCACGCAACCGGAGCCGAATTCCCAATAGAGCGATTGGATGTAGGAGACGACGAGGCCGCTCGCGTCGGCGGCACCCATCCAGATCGTGTCGCCTTCGCCATAAGGCGCCGGCCAGCGCGCGGCTTTCTTTCGATCGATTTTTGCTGCCTCGGCGTCGAGGAAAGCAGGTGACAGATATTGGTTGAGGTCGACGGTGATTTTGTCGGGGTCGGTGACGACACGGTCACGGACGCGGAACGCACGTTTGGTCGCCTCGACCAGCGCGTGGATGTGTTCGAAGCTCTCCCCCTCCTGCACACGCAAACGCTCGAACAGGGCGAGGATGATCAGCGAAGCCAGCCCCTGTGTCGGCGGCGGCGAATTGTAGAGCGTGCCGGCCTGTGTGCGCACACTGAGCGGCTCATCGACAACGGCGCGGTAGTTTTCAAGATCGGCGCGCGTTACCGGACTGCCGATGCGCTCAAGGTCTGCGGCGATCTCCCGGCCCACATCGCCACGGTAGAAATCATCGAGCCCGGTTTGCGCGAGATGTTCGAGCGTTGCCGCAAGTGCAGTTTGTTTGAGACGCGCGCCCACGTCGGGCACCTTGCCGTCGAACAGAAATGCGCCGTTGAAGCCGATAGCTTTGTCCATCTCCGGCAATTTTTCCGCCGTCAGCTGCGCCTGACTACGGGTGACCGTGTAGCCATCGCGGGCATGTTTGATGGCAGGCGCAAGGAGCAAATCGAGCGGCAGCTTGCCGCCGTGCGCCTTTGCCGCGTCGGCAGCCAACGTCCACGCGGCAATAGCCCCCGGCACGGTCAGCGCGGCGAGCGGGCCCCGTGCCGGAATTTCGTCGTAGCCGGCGTCACGATAGAACAGCGGCGTCGCCTTGGCGCCAGCCCGCCCCGCTCCCATCAATGCGCGCGCGCGACCCGAAGGCTCGCGGATCAGCCAGAAGCCATCGCCGCCGATATGGTTCATGTGCGGGTAGACCGCGGCAATACTCGCAGCCATGGCCAGCATCGCCTCAATGGCGTTGCCGCCCTCGGCGAGGATCATACGACCGTCCTCGATCGCGGCCGCATGTGGGGCGCAAACGACGCCTCGGCGATGTCCGGCGCTATGCAGGCTCATTCAGCCCCCAAATGGAATCGCAATGTACTGAAATATTTGAATCTTTTGCCTCGACCGCGAGCGCCTCTGCCTTCGGCTTTTCATTCATCAGACGTGAACCTTGCAGCGCCCGCCGCACACCAATGTGCAGGGACGCACATCGCGCCCCGGGCTTCAGGGACCGCCGCACACGTCGCGGCGATGGAGGACACCATGGAAAAGCTCGTCGAGATCTGCTTCGAGATCGTCATCATATCGTTGATCTGTGTCTCGTTGTTCTCAGACCAACCGGCTTTGAAAACGACACAGGCCGCTGCCAGCCCCGCCTCAATAGCGTTCATGGCTCCTTAACCGCAACGTCGACGAGGCCGCGCTTCTTCAAAAGCGCATCAACTGTCGGCAGCCGGCCTCGAAAGGATTTATAGGCCTCCGCCGGTTCACGCAGGTTTCCGGCACTGTAGACACACTCGCGCAGCCGTTTCGCCGTTGCCGGGTCGAATACATCGCCGGTCTCCTCAAAGGCGGCGAAAGCGTCGGCATCGAGCACTTCCGACCACATGTACGAGTAATAGCCGGCCGCGTAACCGCTACCCGAGAACAGATGCTGGAAATGCGGCAGCCGGTGACGCATCACGATCTCCGCCGGCATGGCGATGCGATCAAGAGCCTTGCGCTCGAATTCCGTGACGTCGAGCGCCGCCGTATCGGGCGCCGAATGCAGGTCGAGATCCACCAGGGCGCAAGCCGTGTACTCCACGGTCGCAAAGCCCTGGTTGAACGTGCGCGTTGCGAGCAAACGATCGAGCAGCGTCTGTGGCATCGGCTCGGAGGTCGCGGCATGACGCGCGTATTGCCGCAATATCCCCGGCACTTCGAGCCAGTGTTCGTAAAGTTGGGAGGGCAGTTCGACAAAGTCGCTCGGCACCGCGGTCCCCGCGAGCAGCGGGTAGGTGACGTTCGACAACATGCCATGCAGCGCATGGCCGAACTCATGAAAGAGCGTGCGCGCATCGTCGAAGGACAGCAACGCAGGTTCGCCGGTCGCCGGCTTCGAGAAATTGCAGACATTGAGGACGATCGGACGAACATCGCCCGTGAGCTTTTCTTGATCGCGTAACGAGGTCATCCAGGCACCGCTGTGCTTGGAACTCCGTGCAAAATAGTCGCCGATAAACAGCGCAAGATGTCGGCCTTGCGCGTCCGTCACATCCCAGACGCGCGCGTCGGGATGGTAGAGCGAGGCGGCAACCGGTGTGAACGTGAGGCCGAACAATCGGCGCGCGGTTTCGAAAGCCGCCTCGATCATCTTGTCGAGCTGGAAGTATGGTTTTATCTCTGCCTCGTCGAGATCGTAACGTGCCTTGCGCAGCTTCTCGGCGTAATAGCGCCAGTCCCAGGGAGCGAGCACGAAATTGCCGCCTTCCTCCGCGATCACTGCCTGCAGAGCATCGCGTTCGGACGCGGCTTTGACGCGCGCCCGAGCCCAGACGTCGTCGAGCAACTTGCGCGCCGCAGCCGGCGTCTTGGCCATCTGATCGTCGAGCCGATAGTCGGCGAAATTCGCAAAACCGAGCAACTTCGCCCGCTCGTCGCGCAAGGCCACCATTTCGGCAATCAGCGCGCGGTTGTCTGTCGACCCGCCATTCTCGCCACGTCTGATCCAGGCGTGGAATGCTTTTTCGCGCAGGTCGCGTCTGGATGAAAACTGCAGAAAGGTCTCGACCGAAGAGCGCGCCAGTGTGATGGCATATTTGCCCGAATGGCCGCGTTCCTCGGCGGCGGTTCGCGCGGCCGTACGCACGAAGTCGGGCAATCCCGCAAGGTCGCTTTCGTCGAGTACCATCGCGAAGGATTTCTCGTCGGCCAGCACGTTCTGTCCAAACTGGGTGCCTAGGCTTGCGAGCCGCTCATTGATCGCGGCGAGTCGATCCTGAGCTGACTTTCTCCAGCGCGGCACCGGCGCGCACGAAACGGGTGTGGTAGCGATCGAGCACCCTCGCCTGCTCGGCGTTAAGGCCGAGCGTGTCGCGTTTTTTGTATAGATCGCCGATGCGGGCGTAGAGAGCGCGATTGAGATAGAGCGCGTTGCTGTGACGGGCGAGCAGCGGCGAGACATCGCGCTCGATCGCCTCTATTTCGTCCGATGTATCTGCGCCGGTGAGCACAAAAAATACATTGGCGACGCGCTCGAGTACGCGGCCGCTCTTTTCCAGCGCCGCGATGGTGTTGTCGAAACTCGGCGCCATGACACTGGTCGTAATGGAATCGATCTCGGCACGGTGCTTGGTCAGCGCCCGGTCGAACGCGGGACGGAAATGTGCAGGCTTGATTGCTGCGAACGGCGGCAGCTCGAAGTTGCCGGTCCAATCGGCAAGCAAGGGGTTTTGCTCTTCGGATCCGGCGATTTGCGGACGTTTCATGCGGCCTATATAGGCGGAAAAACGGACACTGCGATCAAAAAGTCGAATAAATAATCAGTAATTAGATTTTATTGGGCGACGCATTTTTCGACGAAGCTCCTTCGTTGGGCGACGCGGAGCTTCTGCTCATTCGCTTGCTTGTTGCAATCGGCCCGCTTGGCGGCCTCCTTTTCAAGTTGCTCGTTCCGTTCCCGGTTCCGCACGTCCAGGATTGCCTTCCCCTCCTCGATGGCCATTCCTCTTTTCACACGGGAGTCATCTGCGCCCTGCTTTTTTCTCGCTGCCTGCCTGTCGGCCATGCATTTCCGCACAAATTCAGCCAAGTTTCGTCGGACGATATTCTGTTGCGCCGCCTGTTGCGTACACTCTTGGTTGTCCTGCTTGCGCAATGCCCGCTTGCTCAAAGGCTGCGGCGTGGCCGTTTGGGCCACAACGGCATCGCCAGCGAACAGGAGAAGCGCGAGTGAAATTGCGAATACTGCCGATAAAAATCGCATTGTAGAACTCCATGTCAGAAATTGTGACCCGTCACTGACATACCCGGAAAGAGGTCTGGCACTCCGCTGAAGCTAGCAGATGAAACAGGGAGTGCCATAGCCGGATCGCGCGCCACACCGCGCGTCGGGTCTCCGTGCACGAGCTAACCGCGCAAGGCCCTTAGCGCATTAAAAATAACGGCTACGTCGATCACTTCCTGCAGCAGCGCTCCCTCGACCGGCACAAGGAAGCCAAAAGCGGCCGCGATCATCGCCAGGGTCGACAAGCCGATGCCGGCTACCACGCTTTCCAACGCGATATAACGTGAGCGGCGCGCGATCCTGATGGCCGGAAGAATACGGTCGAGATGATCGACCAGCAGCACTACGTCGGCCGCTTCAGCCGAAGCGGCGGCGCCCTTCGCGCCCATAGCAACGCCGACATCGGCTGCCGCCAGGGCGGGAGCGTCATTGACGCCATCGCCGATCATCATCACGGGCCCGTTCTTGCGTTCCGACAACACCACCAGGATCTTCTGGTCGGGGGTGAGTTCCGAGCGCACGAGGTCGAGTGAGAGGCCGGAAGCAATGAAGCGCGCAACCTCGTGGCGGTCGCCGGTCGCCAGCACGATACGCTCGATGCCCATGTTCCGAAGGTCGCGCAACAGAGCTTCCGTGCCAGCGCGCAGTTCGTCCGCAAGGACAAGAACGCCGGCGAGCCGGCCGTCGATTGCAATAGCAACCGCGAGCGCGCCGGGTGGCCGGTCGTGGGGCAGCAGCGAAAAGCTCGCATCGGCGATTTTGCCGGCGACGAAGTGGATGCCCCCGACGATAACCTTGTGACCGTCGACCGTGCCGGTGATGCCCTCGCCCGGTGTCTCCGTGACATCGGACGGCACCGCGAGTGGCAGGCCCTTGGCCCGTGCCTCTGCGACGATCGTCTGGGCGATAACATGCTTGGATGCCTGATCGAGCGAGGCTGCGATCCGCAACAGCTCGTCATCCGCCACTCCATCGGCCGCCTTGGCGGACACGATCGTTGCCTGGCCAACGGTTAACGTGCCGGTCTTGTCGATGACGAGCGACCGGACCCGCGCCAGCGTCTCGATCGCCTTGCCGCCTTTAATGAGGATACCGAGCTTGGCGGCGCGAGAGAGGCCGGAAACGATCGCGACCGGGACCGCCAGGATGAGCGGACATGGTGTTGCGGCGACGAGCACGGCCACCGCGCGGATCGGATCGCCCGTCAGTTCCCAGGCGGTCGCAGCAAGTATGATCGTCACCCCGAGGAACAGAAGAGCGTAACGGTCGGCCATGCGCGACATTGGCGCGCGCGCGCGCTGCGCCGCCTCGACCAGCCGGACAATGCCGGCATAGGTGCTCTCCGCCGCCCGCCGCGTCGCCACGAGATCGAAGGCCTCCCCGGCATTGGTCGAGCCGCTCAGGACGGCCTCGCCGAGCTTGACCTTCATCGGCAGGGATTCGCCGGTCAGCGCGGACTGGTCGAGGACCCCAACGCCTTCGGCCACCGTCCCGTCGACCGGCACGACATCGCCCCGGCGGATCAACAGCCGGTCGCCTGGCTGGAGCAATTCGAGGGTGACCTCCTCCAGCTGCCCGTCGCGGTGGCGGATGGCGGTCCGCGGCACCCGTGACAACAGCGCGGTCATCTCGCGACGGGCTGCCCTTTCGGCGAAGCTCTCGAGGTACTGACCGCCGCCATACATCAAGGCCACGATGGACGCTGCGAGGCTCTCGCCGAAGACAAGCGCAGCGGTCATGGACAGAGCGGCGACGATGTCGAGGCCGACATCTCCGCGCCGCAGGCTGGTCACAATTTCGATGAGGAGCGCCGCCAGCACCGGCAGCGTGGCCGCGGTCCAGATCAAGCTCGCCCAGTCGCCGTGACCCGTGAGGTTCGCCGCGACGCCTGCTGCCAATCCCCCCGCCGCGAGGCCGGCGAGGTAGGGGCGGGCAGTCTTGAGTTCGCTGTCAGGAGCCATGCGTTAACCTTCGACACCTCGGCCGGCAGCACCATGAGCAAGATCAAAGGCGCTGGGGCGCGATCTGACGCGGCCGCTATAGACTTGATCCAGCAGCCGGATTCATGGACATTGCGGCCTCGCAAGGGAGCCCGTCATGACCCAATCTGACGCAAAATCTGGCCGCCGCATCGTGTGGCTTAACGTCGTCACCGTGATCAGCGCCGCCATCCTGATCGGCGCGGAAGTGTTCGGCGCTGCCTTCGCCGGCTCATGGGCGCTCGCCACCCTGTTCGATCTCGGCGGCATCGGGCAGCGAATCCTCGATGGCGTGTTCGTGCTCTGCGGCATCGCCATCATGGCGCAGTTCATACGCGCCGCGCACTACATCGAGCCGTTCACCGCGCGCGAGTGAGCGCGTCGCGATCAATCTCCGAAAGAGAAAGTTAAGAAAGTTTTTTGACAAGCGAACTAATTCGCTTGCACAACGCGAAAAAAATGTTATTTCGGTTGTGCCCAATTTCGCACGTGCCTGTGGCCGTGTGTCGGTCGGTAGGTAGCGGGACAAGAGGCCCGCCAGCCGCCTGGAGAGAGAAGCCAAAACCTCTCCAAGAAATCTGACCGGCAGCTGGAGGCGAAACCAGCACACTCTGCTCTCAGCAGGGGACGCGGCTTAAAGCAACGACGATCGGGCTTCCTTGGTCTCTGCCGGTCTCCACCACCGGCGCGGGTCACCGAAGAGGCTTGTTCATCTTTGCCGGCCGTGCGGACGGGGGTCTCCCCTATCCAATCCAAGGCAGCATGAGCGGGATACGATGTGTAGCGTTGGCGCGTCCCCATCGCGCGCAGACGCTTGCGCTTCGTTAACCGCGACATTCGGGACTTGATGGTCCCGTCAGCTGTGGGGAATAGCGCCAATGACCGAGCGCATCCGCGAGTTCTTACGTAAGCGTAACGACGAAGGCCCCTGCCTCGTCGTCGACCTCGACGTTGTTCGCGACAACTACACTGCCTTCGCGAAGGCCCTGCCCGACACGCGCGTGTTCTACGCCGTGAAGGCCAATCCGGCGCCGGAAGTTCTGTCGCTGCTGGCCAAGCTTGGCTCGTGCTTCGACACCGCCTCGGTCCCCGAGATCGAGATGGTGCTTGCCGCCGGCGCCACCGCCGACCGCGTCTCCTACGGAAACACGATCAAGAAGGAGCGGGACATCGCCCGCGCCTTCGCGCTCGGCGTCCGCCTCTATGCGGTCGACTGCAAGGCCGAAGTCGAGAAGGTTGCCCGGGCTGCGCCCGGCAGCCGCGTGTTCTGCCGCATCCTGTCCGACTGCGTCGGGGCGGAATGGCCGCTGTCGCGCAAGTTCGGCTGCGAGCCGGGCATGGCAGTTGACGTGCTCGAGCACGCCCTCAAGCTCGGGCTGGAGCCGCATGGCGTTTCGTTCCACGTCGGTTCACAACAGCGTAATCAGCACGCTTGGGACCGCGCGCTGGCTTCGGCCGCCGCGGTGTTCAAGGAGTGCGGCGAGCGCGGCATGAACCTGGCCATGGTCAACCTGGGCGGCGGGTTCCCGACAAAGTACCTGAAGAACGTGCCGACGGTGAAAACGTACGGCAACGCCATCTTCAAGGCACTCCGCAAGCACTTCGGCAACCGCATCCCGGAAACGATCATCGAGCCGGGCCGCGGTATGGTCGGCAACGCCGGCACTATCGAGGCCGAAGTCGTCCTCGTCTCCAAGAAGAGCGAGGAGGACGACGTACGTTGGGTCTACCTCGACATCGGAAAGTTCGGCGGCCTCGCTGAGACCATGGACGAGTCGATCCGCTATCCGATCCGGACCCCGCGTGACGGCGATGCCATGGCACCGTGTGTGCTGGCAGGCCCGACCTGCGACTCCGCCGACGTGCTGTACGAGAAGGAGCCTTACATGCTCCCGGTCAGCCTGGAGATCGGCGACAAAGTGCTGATCGAGGGCACCGGTGCCTACACGGCGACCTACTCGTCGGTCTCGTTCAACGGCTTCTCGCCGCTCAAGACCTATCACATCTGACATCGCCGGGAGCCGGCCAAGCCGGCTTCCCCTCAGCACATACACACAACGCCCTTGGCGCGCGCGTCTGATCGCGCGGCCGGGCGGGAGCGAACACAGATGATCTCAATCAGAAAAGAGCGTCCTCCTGACGTGGCAGCGCGCGAAGCTCTGCTGGACGAAGCCTTTGGCAAACTCCGCTGGCGCAAAAGCTCACAGCGCCTCCGCGATGGCCGGTCACCTGCAGAAGGCCTGACCTTCGTGGCGACGGATGGCAAGCGCGTTGTGGGTACGGCGCGCCTTTGGAACACAAAGTGCGCCACCGGCGAGCCGGTATTACTGCTCGGGCCGGTCGCCGTCGCCACCAATTGCCGCAACCGCGGCATTGGTGCTGCGCTGGTGCGCCGCGCTATTGCTGCTGCGCGCCGCCTTGGTCACTGCGCAATCGTCCTGGTCGGCGATGCGCCTTATTACAGCCGTTTCGGCTTCTCGGCCGAGAAGACCGCGGGGTTGCGCATGCCTGGCCCATTCGAGCGCCACCGCCTGCTCGCCCTCGAGCTTGTGCCCGGTGCGCTCGATGGCGCTCGTGGGCTGTTGCGCCCAGCTGGACAAACAATTCCTCAGCCGGGCCTCGCCGCCACCGCCGCCTAGGGCTCCCCGCAAAATACCGTGGACGCCGGACGGCTTTCGTCCGGCCTCTATTCCGTTCGCGCTCCGCGACGGATATGACCAGCCTTTC
Organism: uncultured Pseudomonadota bacterium; assembly: GCA_963762485.1. Lineage (GTDB taxonomy): Bacteria > Pseudomonadota > Alphaproteobacteria > Rhizobiales > Xanthobacteraceae > Pseudolabrys. The sequence goes on from CAVXLE010000017.1 coordinate 1,075,898, forward strand.
TGGAGACGCTGACGATGCCCAAATGGCCAGTGCATGCCCGCATCGACGGGCCCATCGTGATGATCGGCTTCGGCTCGATCGGCAAGGGCACCCTTCCGCTGATCGAGCGCCACTTCACTTACGACAAGGCCCGCTTCGTGGTCATCGACCCGGAGGACAAGGACCGCAAAATGCTGGACGAGCGAGGCATCCGTTTCATCCACCAGGCGGTTACCAAGGACAACTATCGCCACCTGCTTACGCCGCTGCTCAAGGCCGGCGGCGGCCAGGGCTTTTGTGTGAACGTGTCTGTCGATACCTCGTCGCTCGACATCATGGAGCTCTGCCGGGACATCGGTGCGCTCTATATCGACACGGTCGTCGAACCTTGGGCGGGCTTTTATTTCGATACAAAGCTCGGGCCGGAAGCGCGCTCAAACTACGCCCTGCGTGAGACCGTTCTGGCAGCGCGCCGCAAGCGTCCAGGCGGCACCACCGCGGTGTCGTGCTGCGGCGCCAATCCCGGCATGGTGTCCTGGTTCGTCAAGCAGGCGCTCCTCAATATCGCCGGCGATATCGGCTTGAAATTCAAAGAGCCCAAGACGCGCGAGGAATGGGCACGCCTCGCCAAGAAGGCCAACATCAAAGGCATCCATATCGCCGAGCGCGATACCCAGCGCGCCAAACAGCCCAAGGCGATGGACGTGTTCGTCAATACCTGGTCGGTCGACGGCTTCGTGTCCGAGGGCCTGCAGCCGGCCGAACTCGGATGGGGAACGCACGAAAAGTGGATGCCGGGAAACGCGCGCAAGCACAAGGCGGGCTGTGGGGCGGCGATTTATCTGTTGCAGCCCGGCGCAAACACCCGGGTGCGATCGTGGACGCCGACGGCGCAGGCGCAATACGGCTTCCTCGTCACTCACAACGAGTTCGATCTCGATCGCCGACTACTTCACCCTGCGGCAAGGCCGCAAGCTCCTCTACCGGCCGACCTGCCACTACGCGTATCATCCCTGCAACGACGCAGTACTTTCGTTGCACGAGATTTTCGGCCGCGCGGGCGAGCGGCAGAAGCACATCCACATCCTGGATGAACACGAGATTGCCGACGGCATCGACGAGCTCGGCGTGCTGCTCTACGGCCACAAGAAGAACGCCTATTGGTACGGTTCGCAGCTCTCGATCGACGAAACCCGCGACGTCGCGCCCTACCAGAACGCGACCGGCCTGCAAGTGACGTCGGCAGTGCTCGCCGGCATGGTGTGGGCGCTGGAAAATCCCGACGCCGGCATCGTCGAGGCCGATGAGATGGATTTCCGCCGTTGTCTCGAAGTGCAGACGCCTTATCTCGGGCCGGTCATCGGGACATACACCGACTGGACACCACTCACCGGACGTCCCGGCCTTTTCCCGGAAGATATCGACAAGCGCGATCCCTGGCAGTTCAAGAACGTGCTGATCCGCTGAGCACGCCGGAACTGAACATACGAAACGCAACGGGCGGCCTCGCAGCCGCCCGTTTCGTTTGTGCCGATTGAGGCGCGCTATTTCGGCGCGTCAGGAGGCTTCTCCCCTGGCTTCGGTGGCGGTTTCTTCGGCGGCGGCGGCGCCTGCCGTGGTGGTGGCGGCGCGGGCGCACGTGCAGCCGGCGGTGGAGGCGGCGGCGGCGCCTGCCGTTGTTGCGGCGGAGGCGGCGCAGGCGGACGTGCAGCCGGCGGCGGAGGCGGCGGTGGGCGCACAGCGGGCGGCGGTGGCGGCTGCACCTGCCGTTGTTGCGGAGGCGGTGGAGGTGGAGCTGGTGGCGGCGGCTGCACCTGCCGTTGTTGCGGCGGAGGTGGCGGCGGTGGCGGTGGTGCCTGCGGCGAAATCGGCCGCACAACATTCGGCTGCTGCTGCGGCTGCGGCCCCTGTTGCACGGTCGGCGGGGTCCCACCGCCCGCACCACCCGGCGGACGCAGATCTCGGCGTTCCTCGCGACGCTCTTGCTGCTGCACCGGTGGCGTCACTGTAGGCGGCGGCGGTGGCGCAGCCGGCGCCGTGGTTGGTGCAGTCGTAGCTGGCGCCCTCGTCGCCGGCACAGTTGTTGTTGGCGGCGGCCCTGAACGCAAGCCAGGACCTGGTGGTGGTGGTGGCACGCCGTTCTTGGGCGGTGGAGGCGGCGTGGGCGATGGCGGTTGCGATTGCGGCGGCGCGACGGACGGCGGCGTGCCTTGCGCTGCGCGTGGTGGATGGGTCCCCAACCGCCCAGGCTCGTTCTTACCAAGCGGCTGTGGCGCGGTGACAGCAGCGGTTGGCTGAATCACTGTCGTCGTGCGCTGCACGGATACGGCGCCCAAGCGCGAAATCCCCCCAGGAGCACCCGATCGCCTTGGTCCGCCGGGTCCACCAGGACCGCCCGGCCTGCTGCCGCGCGCACCGCGGAGATCCTCCCGCCGGACTTGCACCGCCCCGGCGACGCCTTGCGTTGACGCGAACACCCGCGGGCGCACGCGGTAGGTCGCCACGGGCGCTCCGCTTGCACGGGCAACGAAAGCGGGCGAGATGCCTGGATTAACCGCCAGCCGCGCGCCTTGCACCGGGAATGTGCGATTGACGATGCGCGTCGAACGCAAAATCACCGAACGGCGATAATCGGGCACAAAGTAACTGCGCAGACGCGGCGCCGCTACGTAGCGGCCGGGTACAAATGCCCAGTACGTGGGCTCGGCCTCGTAGCTCTCGATCAGTTCGTCCGGCGGCAGAGGTGCCCAACCGACATAATCGTCACCGTAGCGCCAATCCACCCAAGCCGGGGCCCACTCGTCGCCTGGTACCCAGAACCAGCCGAAACCGCGTTCGAACACCCAGCGGCCGTAGTGATAGACCACCCAGCCCCAGTCAGCTTCGACATCGTCGGAGACCCAGTACCAACCCCATTCTTCTGTATAAACCCAATGGCCATATGCGTACGGACGCCAGTTTGGCGGCACATCGTTTGGGACCCAGACGTCGCCAAAACGCGGATTCGGCCGCCAACTGCCGTATTCCTCAAGCGCGATCTGGGCGTCCTCGGAAATCTGCGCCGCCGCTGGTGTAAGCGCGCCGAGCACAACCGGAGCCGAAAGCGTACCGAAGGCGATCCCGCAGCCGATCAAGACTGACGAAACCAGCCGGCGCAATTGGTGAGTAAAGGCCATGATTGTTCCCCTGCCCGTCCAGGCTCGCCCCGCCGCAAGCAACATAAGTTGCGGCGCCTGAGGTTGGTTCCGAATCGCTTGCTCTACAGGTTAGTGCCGCAACGGGAATGCGGGCAATCCAACGAAGTGAGACGCCGCATTACGGCGATCACAGGGCGAGAACACCGGCCAGACCCGTTTCCGTCCCAAAAGCTAGCGTTTGGCCCGTATCGTTCCAGCCTAGCCCACTCACTGGTTGCCCGTCCGGCTGCCGCGCCAGGATCAGTGCGTCATCGTCGATGCGCACCAGTTTCACCGCACCATCTGCAAAGCCCACGGCCACAACGGGATGCCGTGGATGGCAGGCAACGACAACCACGCGCGACTCCGAGCGCGCGAGGATTTTCGGTTGTCGGCCCATCGGACCGTCCTTGCCGTCGAACGGCCAAAGGATGAGCTGTTCGGATCCTGATGTGGCGAGAAACTCCCCGCCCGCGGTCCAGCTAAGCGAACGCACGCGTGCCGAATAGCCCGACATGCGCATGTGCTTGGCGTCGGCGATACGCCAGCCATGGAGTGTCGGCTCCTGCATGCTGGTGATCAGGAATTTGCCATCCGGACTTATGGTGACACCGAGATGCGAGCCTTTCCATTCAAGACGTTCGGGCTTCGCACCGGCGGCGTTCGGGAACCAGAGCGTGGCGCCGTTATAGTGCGCGATGGCGAGGCGGAATCCCTTCGGGGCGAAAGCAAGGCCCGCCACGGTCGACGGTGCTTCGAATTGGCGGTCTTCACCTTTCTTCGTAAGCACATGCGCGATCTTCCCCGCAGACCATGCCACGGCACGATCCGGGCCGAGCGCGATCTGATCGATCCAGCGTTTCTTGTCGTCGGTCGCAAGCTCGCGATGCTCACCGTCGGCGATTGTTTCGATGAGTTTGCCATCGTCACCGCCAGTGACGATTCGCTCGCCGTCCGATGCACTAGCCAGAATGCCACCAGCATGGATTGTTACGCGGCGTTCGCCTTCGCTTGCGAACAGCAGCGCCTCCTCGCCAAGCACGAATACCGGTGTCTGGCCGAGGAAATGCACGCCGACAACAGGCGCACCTGCATCCACAGAGCGCACCCGATCGGCGAGAGAAGGAATTGGGGCCTGCGGGTCGCTCACATTAGGCAATGCAGTTTTCGAAGCCTTGGCGGATTTTGTCTTCGGGCAAGTTGCGGCCGATGAAGACGATGCGGCTGTCGCGTTTCTCGTCCGCACGCCATGGGCGCTGATGGTCGCCATCGAGGATCATGTGCACGCCCTGGAACACGAACCGTTCGGGATCGTCCTTGAACGAAAGAATGCCCTTGCTGCGCAAAATATTCGGCCCTTCAGTCGCCACCAGATCCTGGACCCATGGAAAGAACTTGTCGGCGTTCAGCGGCTTGTCACTCCGGAGCGACACGCTTTGCATGTCCTCGTCGTGATAGTGCTTGAGACCGTTGCCATGATGATGGTGATGGGCGCCATGATCGTCATGGCTATGATCGTGATGATGATGATCGTGGTCATGATCTTCGCCTTCGAGGAAATTCGGTTCGATGTCGAGAATGCGGTCGAGGTCGAACGCATTGCGGCCGAGCACTTCGTTGATGTCGATCTTCGCGCGTTCGGTGCGGTGTAAGCGCGCGTAAGGATTCAGGCCGCGGATGCGTGCTTCCAGCTCGCTCAATTCCTGCGGCTCAACCAGATCGGTCTTGTTGATGAGGATGACGTCGGCAAAGGCAATCTGGTTCTTGGCCTCGGGCGCATCCTTCAAGCGGTCACTCAGCCATTTGGCGTCGGCGACGGTCACAACCGCGTCCAGTTTTGTCCTGGCGCCGACGGCCTCGTCCATGAAGAAGGTTTGCGCCACTGGCGCGGGGTCCGCCAGGCCCGTGGTCTCGACGATGATGGCGTCGAACTTGCCCTTGCGCCGCATAAGCCCGTCGATGATGCGCACCAGGTCGCCGCGCACGGTGCAGCAGATGCAGCCATTGTTCATCTCGAAGACTTCTTCGTCGGCGTTCACCACCAGCTCGTTATCGATGCCGATTTCGCCGAACTCGTTGACAATAACGGCGAATTTCTTGCCGTGCGGCTCGGACAGGATGCGGTTGAGAAGCGTGGTTTTTCCGGCGCCGAGATAGCCGGTGAGCACGGTTACTGGGATTTTGTCGGCAGGCTGGGGGACAGACATGGAAATGGGGGCTCCTTTAAGGGCAACATATAGGCAATGTGGAGCGCGAGCACAAAAGGTAGGTTCCGGCAAAAAAGCAGCACCAGCCCGGTTTAATTCATGACCCAAATCAAAGACTTTAGGGTCAGCTGGCTGATGAAGTGCTGACGGTCAAACCGGGCCGCCTAGGTATCCAAGCCATGCCGCCGCCATCCACCACTCCCTCGACCGTGGTGTTCCGCGCACGGGGCCTTTCGAAGGTCTACGTCATGGGCGAAATCGAGGTGCATGCGCTTCGAAACATCGACCTCGACATTTACGAAGGCGAATTCGTCGTCCTGTTGGGACCTTCGGGCTCCGGAAAGTCGACGCTTCTCAATATCCTTGGCGGGCTCGATGCGCCGACATCCGGCGAGGCAAAGTGGCGCGAGCACGATCTCGTCAATGCAGATGACACCGAGTTGACGCGCTACCGGCGCGAACACGTCGGCTTCGTATTTCAATTTTATAATCTCATCCCGAGTCTGACGGTGCTCGAAAACGTCGCGCTGGTGAACGAGATCGCCGACAAACCGCTCGATCCGCGGGAAGCGCTGGCTCTGGTAGGCTTGACCGGGCGGCTCGATCATTTTCCGTCGCAACTTTCCGGCGGTGAGCAACAGCGCGTCGCAGTGGCCCGCGCCATCGCTAAATCACCTGATGTGCTTTTGTGCGACGAGCCGACCGGCGCGCTCGACTACGACACCGGCAAATTTGTGCTGGCTGCAATCGCGCGTGCGAATGAAACGCTTGGCACGACGACCGTGATCATCACGCATAATGCGGCGATCGCCGGTATGGCAGATCGCGTGCTGCGGCTCGCGGGCGGTCGGATCGTCGGAGAAGAGCGCAACGCACGCCGGCTGCTACCAGAGGAGGTGCGCTGGTGAGCCTGCTCGACCGCAAACTCTGGCGCGATATTTCAGCCTTGCGCGGGCAAGTTATCAGCATTGCGCTGGTGGTTGGCGCCGGCGTCGCGGTCTTTGTTGCATCGATATCGACTTATGACTCGCTGCAATCGGGTCGAGAGCGCTTTTATGACAGCGCACGGTTCCCTCAGATTTTCGTCACCCTGAAGCGCGCGCCGCTTTCGATCGTTTCGCAACTTTCGACAATTCCGGGCGTCGCTGCCGTCGAGCCGAGAATCGTGCGCGATGTCATCGTCGACTGGCCGTCAGCTTTCCTGCCCGTGTCAGCGCGTATGATTTCTCTCAATCACGCCGGCGATGAGCCGCTGGCCCGATTGTATATGCGGCGCGGAACAGCACCGGGAACGAATGATGTGCACGGCGCTGTCATCAACGAAGCTTTCGCCGAGGCGAATGCCGCAAGGCCCGGTATGGACATTCGAGTCATTCTCAACGGCCGCGTCCAAAGCTTCGGCATTACTGGCATCGCCCTGTCGTCTGAATATGTCTATGCGGTAAAGCCAGGTATTCCAATTCCCGACGATCGCTTCTTTGCCATTCTGTGGGTCGACCGGAGTGCGGCTGAAGCGGCTTTTGATATGAAAGGCGCCTTCAACGATCTTGTGATTTCCCTTGCTCCCGATGCCGACGCAAAGCCTGTCATCTCCGAGCTTGACCGATTGCTGGAGCCATATGGTTCAGTCGGGGCTATCGAACGACGCGATCAGCCATCCAATCGATTTCTCGAGGACGAGCTTAATCAGCAAAAGGTGATGTCGATAACGATTCCCTTCATCTTCTTCGGCGTAGCGGCATTTCTGCTTAATGTGGCGCTGGGACGCCAAGTGGCGGCGCAACGTGAACAGATTGCCGCACTCAAGGCGCTCGGTTTCCCGACAATGCCGCTTGTGCTGCACTATCTCAAATTGGTGGCCATCATCGTATTGATCGGCTCAGTGTTCGGCGTTGCTGGCGGCATCATCTTTGGCCGCGCAATGATCGCGAGCTACCACGGGTTTTTCCGCCTCCCCGACCTCGAATTTGCGCTAACACCGTGGTCGATCGTTGCGGGCACGGCGATTAGCCTGGCTGCGGCCTCCTTGGGCGTAGTTACCGCCTTGCAGCGGGTTATTGGACTGGCGCCGGCTGTCGCTATGCGGCCGGCGCCACCACTCCGCTTCCGCCGGTCATGGCTGGAACGTCTGTTGTCAGCACGTTTCCTGACGCCACGCCGCATCATGATATTGCGCAATCTCGTCGGCCGTCCGCTGCGTGCAGCACTCGGAACACTTGGAATTGCACTCGCCGTCCCGATGGTGGTGCTTGGATTGTTTTGGCGGGACGCGATCGACCAGATGATCGAGATCCAGTTCAATCTGGTGGAACGAGGCAATGCCGTCGTGACTTTTCCGCATCCGCTCGACCGCCGTATCGTCGGCGATCTCAAACGCGAGCCTGGTGTGCTCGCCGCCGAGGGGGAGCGCATCGTGCCGGTGCGGATGCGCGCAGGTCACCGAACCTATCTAACCTCGGTGATCGGGCTGCCAACGCGCGGCGAACTGCGTCGTCCCCACGACGCGGCGCTGCGTCCGATAGAAATCGCGCCGCAAGGCACTACGCTCACGCGTCGGCTGGCCGAACGCCTTGATGTCAACACCGGCGACATCATGACAGTCGAGGTCATGGAGGGCGAACGGCGCAAACTCGATGTTCCAGTTAGTGCCATTGTCGACGAGGTGATCGGCATGGCCTCCTATATGGAGATTGGTGCACTCAATCACCTGACGGGCGAAGGTGATGCGGTCTCCGCAACGGCCTTGTTCGTCAACTCATCGGCGCTGCCAGCCCTTTCGCGGCGTTTCAAGAACTTGCCGGTGATCGAGTCTGTATCGATGAAGGCCTATACCCTGACGTCCTTTCTCGACAAGATCGCCAATCTGGTGTTGGTCAGCGCCGGCATTCTGACGGCCTTTGCGGTGATCATTGCTTCGGGGGTCGTCTACAATAGTGCCCGCATTTCGTTGCAGGAGCGCGCCTGGGAACTGGCAAGCTTGAGGGTACTTGGCTTTACGCGAGCCGAGGTGGCCCGCATCTTGTTCGGCGAATTCATGATTGAGATCCTGATCGCTATCCCCATTGGCGTCGCGCTCTCGCAAGGCATTATCGATCTGATCGTGCGCTTTCATTCAAACGAGAGCTTCCAGATTCCGGGTGTGATCGGCGCCCGCACCTTTGCCGCTGCGTCCGCGGTTGTGGTCGTGGCCGCAGCTGTCAGCGCCTATATCGTGCGACGGCGGATCGACCGTCTCGATCTTGTCGCAGTTCTTAAAACGAGAGACTGACAATGCGCATCACCCCCGGCCGCATCTTGTCCGTTCTGGGCATACTGGCCGCCTTGGCACTCGGCATATGGGCAATGGTGCCGCAGCCGGTCCCGGTCGAAGTTGCTATGGTGACCAATGGCGCGTTCGTGGCAACCGTCGACGAGGACGGCAAGACGCGCATTCGCGAACGCTATGTGGTTGCGGCTCCTTTGCCGGGCCGGCTCACTCGCGTGCGGCTCAAGGCGGGCGACGCCGTGAAGGCCGACGAAATGATTGCCGCGATTGTGTCCGCGCCTGCACCATTTCTTGATCCGCGCAGCCGCCGCGACTGGGAGGAGCGGCTGGGCACCGCAGAAGCGGCGCGCGAACGCACCAAGGCCCTTGTCGAGCGCGCGCGGGCGCAGACTTCGCAAGCCAACAAGGATCTCAACCGCATCCGCACCCTGACCGAGAGCGGGGTTTCGACCGCACAGGCGCTGGAGCGCGCGGAAACCGCCATGCGCGTGGCCAATCGCGAATTGCGCGCAGCGGAATTCCAGGATCACGCCACTGAGCATGAAGTCGAGCAGGCAAAAGCCCTGCTGGCTCAATATGGCGAAGGCGCCGCGCCGCCCGATCGCTGGAATATGACCGCCCCGGTATCCGGCCTCGTCCTTAAAGTGGCGCAGGAAAGCGAGACAATCGTGCAGCCAGGTACACCCGTCCTCGAAATAGGCGATCCGCTCGACCTTGAGATTGTGGTCGACGTGCTCAGCACTGACGCGGTTGAAATCAAACCGGGCGCCGCTGTGTCAATCGATCATTGGGGCGGACCGGGTACATTGAGTGGACGCGTGCGCCGAGTCGAGCCCGCTGCTTTCACAAAAATATCGACGCTGGGGGTCGAGGAGCAGCGCGTCAATGTGCTCATCGACATTGCTTCGCCGCCGAAAGATTGGGCTGGTCTCGGTGACGCCTATCAGCTGGATACCCGGATCACCGTGTTCAGCCGCGACAATGCGACTGTCGTTCCCGCTGGCGCGCTGTTCCGTACGGGCGAAAACTGGTCTGTGTTTGTGGTGGAAAACGGGCGCGCGCAGCGTCGCGCGGTAACTCTCTTGCGGCGATCCGGACAGTTTGCAGCCGTGACATCCGGAGTGCAATCTGGAGACCGGGCCATTGTTTACCCAAGCGACCGAATTGCGCCTGGCGTCCGCGTCAAGACGCGCTAACCGCAACTTAGCCCGTCTACCGCCGCGGTTTTTTCCGCCAGTCGGGCAACTCCTGGATCGCAATCGCGCGTTTGGCGTAAAAGGCGCGATCACCGCAGTTCGGACAACGCACCGAGAACTCGTCGGGGAGCGCGCTGAAATTTTGGACGGGAATGAGCGCACTGCATTTCCGGCATGCGACCACGCCGCGCTGGTAGGCGGCTTTTGGCAAGAGCCGGAAGCGTTGCGCCGACACAAAGAATGTCCTTGCTTTCAAAGCGCAACAAGCTTGGCAGAAATTGTTAGTCGCCACGTTAAGAACACAGCGACAATTTCGCGAAATTACAATGAGCAACGAATGGCGGCGGGTGAGCCCTATCTTTTTACCGCCACGATCGACTCGGGCCGGCGTTCCGCGACTCAGGCCCGCTGCCCGGTTCTTTTTCATACGCGGATTCCGTCATGATCCGGGTCAGCATGCGCAACGCCTCCGTCCAGGCATCGTGCAGCTCCGGCGTATACTTGGCGCCCAAGGCGTCCTTGAGCATGCGCAGCAAGGCGTTGCCGAACGGCATGTAGTGCTCAAGTTGCACACCATAGCCGGCATGCTTGATCCCGAGATCGCGAAGCAGATCGCGGAGGTCCTCGCGCGCGTGCAGCGAGCGCATGATCAGCTCGAACATCATCAGCAATTTCATGTCTTGCCGGCGCAAGTCGCCGTCGAACAGATCGCGCAACGCAGACGCGACAGCCAACTTAAGCCGCGAAATTTCAACAATCGCTAAACAGCCCCTTGCCCGCCAATGCCTGCCGGGATAATGCGCCAACCAGCCCGTCCTGCCGACATAACAAACAGGCTCGATCACACCCTTGGCCACCTCAGCCCCGCAAGGCTATGCTTCCGATCAAAGCGCAGAACAAGCGCTTGCGGCCGGTGAGGAAACTCTATGAGTTATTCGACCGATTTCCCGTCGATCAAGGACCAGGTGTCGCCGCAGGAATGGCAGGCCCGGGTCGACCTCGCTGCCTGTTACCGGCTGGTCGATACCTACGGAATGACGGACCTCATCTATAACCACATCACCGCACGTATTCCGGGCGAAGACGACGTCCTCCTGCTTAACCTCTATGGCTTGCTCTACAAGGAGATCACCGCCTCAAGCCTGGTGAAAATCCACGTCGACGGCGAGATCGTCTGGAAGCCCGATACCGACTACGACATCAACAAATCGGGCTATGTCATCCATGGGGCGATCCATAAGGCCCGCCCGGACGTAGCCTGTGTGCTGCACACCCATACCCGCGCCGGCATGGCGGTCGCCGCGATGAAATGCGGTCTGCTGCCGCTATCGCAAACCTCGATCCGCTTTGTTGGCCACATCGGCTACCACGACTATGAGGGGCCGGCGGTCGAGCTCGACGAACGTGAGCGGCTGGTGCGCGACCTCGGCCCGCACGACGCCCTCATCATGCGCAATCATGGTTTGCTCACTTGCGGCGCGACCATCCAGCAGGCATTCAACACCATGTATCAGCTTGAATTATCCTGCCGCTCGCAGGTCGACGCCATGGCTGCGCGCACCGAGCTGACGATGCCCGGCGAGAATGTGCTGGCGCACACTGCACATTTGTATCAGCCGGGCACGCGGCGGCCCTACGGCATCCTCGAATGGCCCGCCATGCTTCGGCGGCTGGATGCCGAACAAAAGCACACCGATTACCCACCGTACTGGCACTAGCCATTTCAGAAATCCGGGAGGCAACATGACGAAACTATTGTCACGATGGACCATGGCCGCGGCCCTGCTGCTGGCGCTCACGCCTGCGGTCTTTGCCGACGACTATCCGAGCAAGCCGGTGCGATTGATCATCCCGTTCCCCCCGGGCGGCAGCAACGACGTGGTCGGTCGGCTGGTGGCACAACAGCTCAGCGCGAAATTGGGGCAACAGGTTTATGTCGACAACCGCGGTGGCGCCGGCGGCACGATCGGCACCGAGGCCTGTGCGACGGCTGCGCCCGACGGTTATACGATCTGCGTTATATCGATCGCGCACGCGGTCAACCCGGCGCTTTACACGCTCAAATATGATCCGATCAAATCGTTCACACCGATCTCCATCTTCGCGACAGGACCGAACGTCCTGGTGGTCAATCCGACGTCGCCGATCAAATCAGTGAAGGACCTGCTCGCGCTCGCCAAAGAGAAGCCCGGCGAGCTCAACTACGCCTCCGCAGGTGTCGGCAGCTTCCAGCATTTGGGTGCCGAGCTGTTCAAGCTGCAGGCTCACGTCAATATCGTGCATGTGCCGTACAAAGGCGGCGGGCCGGCGATGCAGGATGTTATCGCCGGGCACGTGAAGATCATGTTCTCATCGCTGGTGCAGACCACGCCGTTCATCAAGTCGGGGCAACTCATTGCGTTAGGGACCGGAGGCGCCAAGCGCAGCCCGGTGTTGCCGGACGTGCCGACCATCGCGGAAGCCGGCGTGCCCGGCTATCAGGCAGACAACTGGTGGGGCCTCGCCGCGCCCGCCGGCCTGCCCAAGCCGATTGCCGAGAAGCTCTATGCCGCGACGCAAGCGGCGCTGAAAGCACCCGAACTAAAAGCCGCTTTCGACCGCGAAGGGGCTGCCACCGTCGAGATGAGTTCGGCCCAATTCGCCGACTACATAAAGACTGAAATCGCCAAATGGGCTCAAGTGGTCAAGGAGGGCAACATTCACGCGCAATAAGCAAGACTACAATTCGATAAGCCGTTGTGATCCTTAGCGATTTACGACGGCGGCCGGCTGGCGGCGACTTTACTTTAGCTTTACGGCCCATCGATATTGTGCGGCGGCACGTCGGGGATGTCCCGCGGCAGTCAGTGGAAGGCGGCGGGAAGAATCCCGCCCAAGACAAGTAATGTCGCAGGCCGCGTCCGTTATCGACGAACTTGAACATGTTCTCGCCGCAGGCTCGAGCGATCGGCGCACCGAAATCCTCAGGCGAGTGACCGATCTTTTTCTGGGCGACGCCGAAGCCTTCAATCAAGAGCAAGTCGGCCTGTTCGACGACGTGCTCGCCCACCTGATCCGGCAGGTTGAAACCAAGGCGCTTGCCGAGCTCGGCGCCAAGCTCGCGCCCATCGACAACGCCCCCAGCGGGGTTATCCGTACACTTGCCCATCACGATGAGATTACGGTGGCTGGCCCCGTCCTGGCGCAATCGCCGCAACTCACCGACAAGGACCTGATCGAGATCGCCGCGGAAAAGGGACAAGGTCATCTCGGCGCAATTTCCGAACGTAAACGTCTGGCAGCGGCTGTGACCGACATCTTGATCCAGCGCGGCGACACCACCGTGGTCCATAAGCTGTCGCAAAATCAGGGTGCTGCCTTTTCCGAAGGCGGCTACGTCGAACTCGCACACCGCGCGGAGACCGACGAGCGGCTAGCCGAAAATCTCGGTGTGCGCATTGATATGCCGCCGCAATTGCTGCAGGACTTGATCTCGAAGGCAACCGATACTGTGCGTGCGCGCCTGCTGACGGTGGTCCCGCCAGAAGGCCGGGCTGCGATCGAAAAAGTTCTGTCCTCAGTGTCGGACAAAGTCCTGCGTAAAGCCTCCGCGCCTCGCGATTTCGGTCGCGCGGTCGCGCTGGTCGATAAAATGCAAGGCGATGGTCGACTCAACGAGACAGCAATCGCAGGATTTGCAGACGCTGGCCAATATGAAGAAACGGTCGCCAGCCTTGCTCGCATGTGTGCGGCGCCCATCGAGCTGATCGAACGTTTGATGCAGAATGTTCGCTATGACGGGATTCTCGTCGCCTGCAAGGCGGCCGAACTGCGTTGGCCGACCTTTAGTTCTATCCTGAAGATACGGTTTGCTCCGTACGAGGTGCCTGCCACCGACGTTGCGCAGGCGCGAAGTGATTTTCTCAAACTATCTGTGGCGACCGCACGGCGGATGGTCCGCTTCTGGCTCGTTCGCGGCGTAGCGAAGGCCGACGCCTAGCGCACGCACGCGCCGGCACCCTCGCAGCCTGTCCTTGTTATTTGAAATGTTATAATGTTACACTACTTAATCTAAGGAATAGTTTGGAAAACAGGGATTCTATTGATGAAAGTCGCCGCGGGATTTGTTCTCGCCATAACTTTAGTCTCCGGCTTGGCGATGCCTGCGCGCGCCGCCGAAGGCCAAATCGCCGTCGTGGCGGCCGAAAATTTTTACGGCGATATCGCACGTCAGATCGGCGGCGACCGCGTTGCGGTCGTCAGCATCATGAACAATCCGGACCAGGACCCGCATCTGTTCGAAACGACGCCCGCGATCGTACGCCAGCTCGCGGGTGCTCAGATCGTTCTTCTCAATGGCGCCAACTACGATCCATGGATGGACAAGCTCCTGGCCGCTGTGCCGCGTCCGGGACGGGTGGTGATCAGCGCTGCGCAACTCGACGGCCGGAAAGCGGGCGACAATCCACATCTATGGTACGATCCGACCACCATGCCTGCATTGGCAACGGTCTTGGCCGAGGCGCTTACCAAATCTGACAGCACGCACGCTGCGGACTATGCCGCACGGCTCAAAGCAACACTCACATCGCTGGCGCGCATCACGCAACGCGTCGCGCAATTGAAGGCAAAGCATGCCGGAACCGCCGTGACCGCTACCGAGCCGGTTTTCGGTCCCATGGCCGAGGCGCTGGGGCTCATCATGCGTAACCAGCGCTTTCAGCTTGCCATGATGAATGAAACCGAGCCAAGCGCGCGTGACGTGGCCGCGCTGGAGAGCGATCTGAAAGAGCGCAAGGTAAAGGCATTAATTTACAACAGTCAGGTTTCCGAAAAGCTGACCGAGCGGATGCGCGCAATTGCCGGAAAGGCCAAGGTGCCAGTCATTGCTGTCACCGAGACATTGCCGGCAAATACTTCGTTCCAGGACTGGATTCTTGGCGAGCTGGACGCGGTCGACAAGGCATTGAGCGGGCCAAACTCGTGAGCGTCATCGCCCTCGACCATGCCACGCTTCGGGTCGGTGACCGCACCGTGTTGTCGCGCGTAAGCTTCGACATCGAGGCGGGCGAGTTCATCGGTGTCCTTGGCCCCAACGGCGCCGGCAAGACGACTTTAATGCGTGCCATTCTTGGGTTGCTCTCCGCGAGCGACGGCAGCGTTAAGGTGTTTGGCCGAACACCCCAGCGTGGCAATCCAGCGATCGGCTATCTGCCCCAACTACGCACGGTTCTACCCGACCTGAGGGTGCGCGGGCGCGATTTTATCGCCAGCTCGCTCAATGGAGAGCGTTGGGGGTTGCCTTCACTCGGCAGCCATGACCGCAACGCGATCGAGGCGACGCTCGAGGCGGTTGGCGCCCGCGATCTTGCTACGCGGCCGTTGTCCGACATGTCAGGCGGCGAGCGTCAAAGGCTCCTGCTGGCGCAGGCGCTGATCGGGCAACCCAAGCTCTTGTTGTTGGACGAGCCGCTGATCAGTCTCGATGCTCGCCACCAGGAAGTGGCCATCGACGTGGTGCGCAAGGTCTGCCGCGAGCGCAAGATCACCGTACTGTTCAGCGCGCACGAGCTTAACCAGCTGCTTGGCACGCTCGACCGCGTGCTCTATCTCGGCAACACGCAAGCCGTGCTCGGGACCGTCGAGCAGGTGGTGACCGCGCCGGTATTGTCGCGGCTC
Source organism: uncultured Pseudomonadota bacterium (assembly GCA_963762485.1). Taxonomy (GTDB): domain Bacteria; phylum Pseudomonadota; class Alphaproteobacteria; order Rhizobiales; family Xanthobacteraceae; genus Pseudolabrys. The sequence continues at coordinate 1,091,379 of CAVXLE010000017.1, forward strand.
TACGGTGCCGAAATTCACGTGGTGCGCGCCGACGGCCACATCTTCGTGATGTCACGCGGCCGCGATGTTGAGCGTACCGATCACCTGCACGACCATCACGATCACGGCCACGAGCATGGCCAGCACCATCATCACTGACATGTTTGCTTATGAATTCATGATCAACGCCTTCGCCGCCGCCGGTATTGTCGCGGTGGTGTCGGGGCTCGTCGGCTATTTCCTGGTGATGCGCGGGCAGACCTTCGCCGGCCACGCGCTCTCGCATATCGGCTTTGCCGGCGCTACCGGCGCCGGTCTGATCGGACTGGCGCCGCTATGGGGCCTCCTTGGCTTCACGCTGGCCGCCGGCATCGTGATGGGCGGGCTGAGCGAGCGCATCAGCAACCGCGACATCGCTATCGGCGTGGTGCTGTCGCTGGCGCTCGGCTTCGGTCTCTTGTTCCTGCACTACTATACGTCTTTCGCTACGCAGGCGACCGCCATCCTGTTCGGCAACGTGCTGGCGGTCGACCAGACCATGATCGCGACATTGGCTGTCCTCGGCGTAATCACGCTGGCAGCGCTAGCAGCCATCATGCGGCCCCTGATATTCGCCAGCCTCCAGCCCGAACTGGCGGAAGCCAAGGGCGTGCCGCTGCGTTTCGTGTCGATCGTATTCCTCGCGCTCGTCGCAATTGCCGTGTCGGCATGCGCGCAGATCGTCGGCGTACTGTTGGTGTTTACACTGATGGTCGGCCCTCCGGCGGCTGCGCAGCGTATTACAACCGGCCTGTGGAGCGGCCTTTTCGTGTCAGCAGCGCTCGCCCTTGCGGAAGCCTGGTTCGGCCTCACGATGGCCTTCTACACCGATTGGCCAACAAGCTTCTGCATCGCCTGCCTCAGCGCACTCGGCTATTTCATTTGTCTTGCGTTGCCCTCGCGCGCGCCACACGCGCACGCCGCGGGCTGAAACGCGAACAGCCCCGCCGAAGCGAGGCCGTTTATTTGCAGGCGCCAGCGAAGCCGAAATTACATCTTCGCGCCGTGTTCCTTGAAGAACTTCACCGCGCCCGGATGCCACGGAAGCGGTGAATTCGCCACTACCTGGTTTTCGACTGTGAAGCTCGACGCATCCTTATGCACGGCGACGAGGTCGGCTTTCTTTTCGATGATCAGCTTGACGATGTTGTAGGCGTCCTCGTCGGACATCTTGTCGTTTGTGACCAGGATGTTCCACACCGCGGAAACCTGATTGTCCTTGTCCTGACCCGGATAGGTGCCGGCCTTGATGACGGACGTCGAATAAAGGTTGTCATATTTGGCGTTCATCTTGGCGACAACCTCGGAGTGATCGATCAGCTTGATTTTCGTGCCGGGTGTGGCCGCAAGATCAGTCACGCCGGCCGTCGGCAGGCCGCCAACCCAGAAGAACGCATCAATCTTGTGGTCCTTGATTGCGTTCACGGATTCCGCGACCGACAGGCGTTCTCGCTTCATGTCCTTGTCCTTGTCGAGGCCGGCCGCCTCGATGACACGGAAGGCCATCACCTCCGTCGCGCTACCCGGCGCACCGGTGGACACACGCTTACCCTTGAGGTCTGCCAGCGTGTTGACGCCGGTACCTTCAATGGACACCACGTGCATGATGTTCGGATAGAGCACCATCAGCGTGCGCAATGGCACCTTTGTGCCCTTGAACTTGTCGACACCATTAAACGCATCGAGCGCGGCATCGGCCATGGAGAAGGCCATTTCGCTCTGCCCAGAATTGATCAGCTTGAGATTGTCGACCGATCCACCGGTGACCTGCGCAGTCGCTTGCATGTTCGGAAATGTCTTCGAGATCAGGTTCGCAAGCGCGCCACCGATCGGATAGTAGACACCGCCGGTACCACCGGTGCCGATCGCAATCGCCCGCTGCTGGGCGATAGCGCCACCCAAGGCGAGTGTCGCAGCCGCCACCGCCGCAAGCACCAGTGTAAATTCTCGTTTCATTGTTTTCCTCCCTGCTTCTTCTTGATGCACCTAAGGAACACGAGCTGGCGCGGGCTCCCGGCTGAACCATTGCCATATTAGCAAGCCGGCACCGAGTGCGAGACCGAAAGGTGCCGGATGCGGAATGTCCAGACCGGTAATGCCTTCCATCATTGCCTCAAGCAAACTGGGGAACACCAGCAGCAGCCCGGTCAGCAGGAACAGGCCTCGCTCAACCGGAGTGGTGCGGCGAACAGCCCAGTCTTGCGCGGCGACCGAAAGTGCGCCCAGGCCCGCACCGGTCACTACGGTGATCCAGATGATATCGTAGATCGATCCATCTTTCGGAATCTTCATCAACAGGCCGATGCCCAACGGATCGAGCACGAACACGAACGGCACAAGGAACGCGGGCAGTGTGTATTTCCATGCCTGCATCGTGGTCTTGTAGGGATCACCTCCGGTGATCGCTGCGGCCGCAAATGGCGACAGCGCGGTCGGTGGAGAAACTTCAGATAACACTGCGTAGTAGAAGATGAACATATGCGCGGCATAATCGGGCACACCTAACTTGATCAGAGCCGGAGCGGCGATCACTGCACAGATGATGTATGACGCAGTCACCGGAACCGCGAGGCCGATGATCCAGACCACCAGCGATGTGTAGATCGCGGTCATCAGCAGGCTACCGCCTGCAAAATCGATGACAATGGCGGAGAATTTCAACCCAAGTCCGGTCAGTGTGACGACGCCGACAATGATGCCGGCCGCAGCGCAGGTCGTCGCAGCGCTGAGCACACCGATCGAGCCGTCGGCGAGAGCAGCGGTGAGCTTCTTGCTCGAAGGCACCGCGCGCTGGCCCGCAGACGTCAGACCGAGGATTGCCAGCACCCCGATCACAATCAGGATCAGCATCGGAAAGTTTGTCTGTATCAGAACAGCCGGCGCCGAGGTACCCAGGCCGGGAATGACGCCAATTGCGGCGGTAGTGGCGAGAATACCCAGCAGCGGCATCAATAGCTGGCGCGGACCTAACGCGGTCTCACGCGCGAGTGCGCTCATCGTAAACGCAAGCATGGTGGAATAGAACACCGAAAGCATCGGCGAATATCCGATCACCATAAAAACGACGACGGCAACCAGCGAGACGAAATGGAATCCGTAGCGCCGCACCATCTGCCCGATCGTCAACTCCTGTTTGAACAGGACCTCTTGCGCGCCGAAGCGCATTGCGTCGAGCTCGACCATGAACAACAGCGACAGGTAGTAGAGGCAGGTTGGGATGGTCGCCATCCAGATCACGTCGAGATAGCTGATCTTCAAAAACTCGGCGATCAGGAAGGCAGCCGCGCCCAGGACCGGCGGCGAGATGATGGCGCCGAGTCCGCCCGCGGCGAGCAGGCCGCCGGCTGCGTCCCGCTGGAAACCGGCTTTTTTAAGCATCGGCCAGGCGACTGTTCCGATCATCACGGTGGTGGCGACACCTGAGCCGGACGGTCCGCCAAGAAGGAACGAGGACGCGACCACCGCACGGCCGGCGCTGGACGGTTTGCCGCCCATGACGGCGAGCGAAAAATCGATGAAGAATTTTCCGGCACCGGAGTGTTGCAGAATGGCGCCGTAGATCGTGAACATGATGATCAGCGTAGCCGAGACGTCGACGGCAACGCCGAAAATACCCTCAAGCGTGATGAACAGGTGCCCGACGAGACGCGCAATATCGAAGCCGCGATGCGTCCATGGCGGCGGCAAATACGGGCCGAACATGGCATAGGCGATAAAAAGAATGGCCACGATCGGCATGATCGGACCGGTAGTCCGGCGCGCCGCTTCGAGTACAAGCACGACGAAGATGCCGCCGAATATCACATCCCAGCGGTCGGGCACTGCAGCACGGTCGAGGAAATCGTCACCACCCCACAGCGCGTAAATGATGATGGCAATTCCGGCCAGCGCCGGAATGATATCGAACCACTGCACATGATTTCGGAAGCGTGCGGCGAGCGGGAACAGCAGGAAGCTCAGCAACAGCACAAACGCGACGTGGATGTAGCGTAGTTCCTGGGTCGGAACGATGTCGTAGGCGGCGTAAAGGTGGAACAACGTCATCACGACGGCGATGCCCGTCACGGCGGTCCCCACCCAGCCCGCGAGCCGGTTGGCGGCGCCTTCTTCCTGCTGGACGTATTCCTCCGCCTTGCGGAGTTGTTCCTCGGAAATGACCTGCGACTCAGCGCCGGCCTTGACTTCGTCCGCCATCGTCCCCTCACCCCGGTGGCGGTGTCACCCCGCCTTCCGGACGCGAGGCTAGCATGGGCGGCAGCGGAGGGAATACCTGAGAAAACGATGCTTTAGGGCCGTCCCAGCAGGATTGCGAGCGCAGCCGCCATGAACGGCAGCGGCAGTGACACCATGGCGCGCAGCCACACGACACGCGCCGGCATCAGCGGAACTTCCCAGATCAGCAACCGGTGGATCGCATACAACGCCCAGGCGGTCGAATATGCGATGACCTGAGGAGCTCCCGCGCCGCTTTTCAGCGCGGCGGCACCGATCGAGAAACCGACCACGGGACCGCCCGGCGTGAGTGCGCCGCCGATAGTTGCTATCATTACGCCAAAAAAGCCCGATTGCGGGCCGAGCCATGGCGCTATCCATTCATTCGGCAATGCCTCGGCGACGAAGCCGGACCCGACCACGCCGATGCCGATGCGCGGCAGCAGAAGCAGGAATTCCATCGCGCCAGTACGAGCACCATCGTTGAACAGCACCCGGCCGCGCATGGCGGCGAGAATCGCCAGAACGCCGACCACCAGCCAGAGCAGAATGTTGATGGCGAGGGTCATGAGATGTTTCGTTTGCGCATGATCTTGTCCGAAAACCGGATTCCACTTTTCGGGATCATGCGCTGTCGTTTTCGCGATACCTAAATCCGGCGCTCACCGCCGCCCGCGCCAGCAGTCCCGCGATTATTGGTAAGGGCACCGCCGCCACGATCCGCCAGATCACAAAATCCGAACCGAAGAACGGCAGCTCCCATACTAAAGCCCGGGTGTAGCCAATCAGCGTCCAGCTCACGATGAAGGCGACCACCGCACCGGCATCGGCGCCCATGACGAGGAAAGCGCCGGCCACCGGATAGATGGTGATCGGACCGCCAGGCAGCAGGAAGCCGAAAAACGCGGCGATCAGCAGCCCGGAAAATCCCGACTCGTGCCCGACCCAACGGGCCACCATTTCGCGCGGCAGCAGCAGCGTCACGAAGGCGCCGATCAGGCATCCGGCCAGGACCTTGGGCAGCATCTCGCCGAACAAAGTCACGTCGCCGAACAGGATCGCCAAAAAGTGCTCGCGCCCATCGCGCACATAGACTGTGCCGGCGGCTGTGAATGCCAGAAGGGCGATGATCGCCGTCGACCAGTCGAAAGCGCGGCGGCGGCGGCGGGGCGGAGCGGGTACGGTCAAAACGGGACACAGACTATTCTAGCGCGACGCGGTCGAAGCGGCCGTAGAGGCAACCAGTTCTTGCCGTGAACCACCGGCGATCGCGACAACAGCAATCATGGCCAGCAGGACCGAGGCATAGACTGGAATCATGATTCCCGAAAGTTTCTTGACGTCTTTCTTGTCTTCGGCCGAGAGCATGACGTGAACGCGGTGGCACATTGGCGCCTCCCAAGAATCTCTTTTTAGTAATTCTAGTGCACAGCGGCCGGCTTGTCTGCCGCGTCCCCGTTGACCCTGCCATGTGCCGCCGGTAGTTTCGCGGCGATGGGGATGGGGTCCCCCGAGAACCGCCCGCAAGGGGCTGATAACTCCTACCGCGACACACAGCGGTGGGAATCCGTCTGCCATAGGGCGGTTTTTCATTGCCTCAACCTCGGGGATGAATGATGGGTTTTCTCATTGTGTTTATCGGCGGTGGGATCGGCGCCGCGCTCCGCCACGGCTTCAACCTCGCCTTCGCCCGCCTCATAGGCACGGCATTCCCATATGCAACCTTGTTCGAGAACGTCACGGGCTCGATCGTGATGGGTGGCCTGGTGGCGTTTTTCGCGTTCAAGAGCGGCATACCGCAACACTGGCAGCTTTTTCTCACCACCGGCATTCTCGGCGGCTACACAACGTTTTCGACATTCTCGCTCGATACGGCGCTGCTTTATGAGCGCGGCGAACTCGGACTGGCGGCGCTCTATGTGCTGCTGTCCGTAGCGTTGTCGATCAGCGGGCTATTCGCGGGGCTCGCGCTGGTGCGCAGCCTGACGTGAGATCATCATGCCCCGCCTTGTGCCGGCATGTCAGCGCAGAATCACACCATCGGCCTCAAGCCGAGCTTGTCGAGCAGCGCCATGTCGTGGTCGCGGCCGGGATTGGGCGTGGTGAGCAGCTTCGGCCCGTAGAAGATCGAATTGGCGCCGGCCAGGAAGCACAGGGCCTGCGTCTCCTCGCTCATGTCTTCACGGCCCGCAGAAAGCCGCACGATCGATGCCGGCATGCAGATGCGTGAGGCCGCAATGGTACGCACGAATTCGAACGCGTCGAGCTTTGCCTGCCCTGCCAGCGGCGTGCCTTCCACCTGCACCAGCATATTGATCGGCACGCTCTCCGGATGCACTGGCAGGCTCGCGAGCGTCGCGATCATGCCGATGCGGTCTTCCGGGCCCTCACCCATGCCGACGATGCCGCCGCAGCAGACATGAATGCCGGCCTCGCGCACATAATCGAGTGTATCGAGCCGATCCTGATACGTGCGCGTGGTGATGATCTCGCCATAGAATTCCGGCGAGGTATCGAGATTGTGGTTGTAGTAATCGAGGCCACAGTCCTTCAGCCGCCGCGCCTGCTCGCCGGTCAACATGCCGAGCGTTACGCAGGTTTCCATGCCGAGCGCCTTCACGCCTTCGACCATGGCGCAGACCTTGTCGAGGTCGCGATCTTTTGGCGAACGCCAGGCTGCACCCATGCAAAAACGCGATGCTCCGCCAGCCTTGGCTGCACGTGCCTCGGCGAGCACAATGTCGAGATCCATCAACTTCTCGGCCTTGACGCCGGTATCGAATTTCGCCGCCTGGGGGCAATAGGCGCAATCTTCTGGGCACCCGCCGGTCTTGATCGACAGGAGGGTGGAAATCTGCACCTCGGCGGGATCGAAATTCTCGCGGTGCACAACCGCCGCGCGGAACATCAGCTCCGGAAACGGCAGCGCAAACAGCGACCGCACTTCCGCGCGCGTCCAGTCATGACGGGGCAGGCTTGACACCGCGAGCGGTGACATATGGTGCGACAACGACATGCCTGATACCTCGGGGTCCGTTCAGGCCAGACTTATACCAACCCGGGCGGGTCATTGTGCAAGGATTTCATCAGATTGAGCATCTTCGGGCGCCATGTTAGTTTTGCTCAAGCATCCTTGGGACGTACTGCCATGAAAAAACTTGTTGTGAGCGCCGTCATGCTGGGGGTTCTGGCTGGACCCGCTTTCGCGCAGAAGCGGGACGATGACCCCCTCGTGATCATGGAAAAGGAAAAAAAAAGCCGGGCCGAGGTGGTTGACCAACAATACAAGCGAACGCTCGAACAGACGCGCAAAGAAAAAGAAAGTGATGCGGCGCCTCGCAACGATCCTTGGGCGAATATGCGCGGCTCGAGCGACGGCAAACGCTAGCTGCGCATGAGCCGCGACCGCATGATTAGGTTTGTCGCGGTACTGGTAGGCGCCGCGGTGCTGCTCGGGCTGGAGCAACAGCTCCGCGTGCAATGGTATATCGCGATACCCGCGGCCATCGTCGCTTATATCGTCACGCTCGTAACGCTCGGGCTTATGTTCGGCAGCAGCAACCAAGCGAAGTAGTCATCACCACCAGTGGCGGCGCCAACCCCAGTAAGGGCGATAATATGGCCGGCCGTAATAGACCACCGGCGGTGGATCATAATAAACCGGACCATCGACAACTTCGGGACCTTCAACCACTTCCGTGCCTTGGCGATAGGCTGGCCCCGAAGCGGCGGCGCGCTGCTGCGGTACGCGGCCGCTCATATCGAGCGCGGTCTGGATGGCGAAGCCCTTCTTGTCCTGCCAGGTGATCTCGCACCAGCCTTCGTCGCATCCGCCGGTATCAACCAGACTGCCGCCAGGAATCTTGGCGACGATCTCGCTGCCGGTGCCTGGCGCGGCGCGAAGGTTGACTGTTGAACCGACGTAAGCCGGTTTGGCCATCGCCGGCATCGCAATGCAGGCGATGGCGAGCCCCAAAACATGCGACCCAATTTTCATGGCTTTACCCTCCGTCCACTCGCCCCGCATCCCGGAAAGATGACTGGAACTCTCCCCCGCGAAAACGGCGGGAAATGGGCAGTCAAATTACAGAGCGGCAATATCGGTACTCGAACCCTCGCCGCTCACGCCCGCCACCGCCTTCGCAGGGGCACGTTCCAGTGGGCATCCGGTTCTTGTGAAATAGGTGGCGTAGTTTGGTCGCTAGTTCGCGCTCAGCATGTCGATGCGCCTGTTCGATCGGCCTAAGCGCTGCGCCAGGAGCCCAGCCAGATTGCGCATGATGCGTTGGCCCACTTTAGGATGAATCTCGCAGAAAGCGTAAAAACGTTCGAGCGGAAGCTCTACACATTTGATCGCCGTATCCGCCCACACGTCGGCACGGCGGTGGCTGTCGACCAGAGCCATCTCGCCGAATGCCATGCCGGGTACCAGCGTCGCAAGTCGCACGCCGTCTGAAAGCTTCACGCTGACCATTCCGCTTAAGAGAAAGAAGATCGAAGTCGATGCCGTCCCGCCGACGATGATGCGCTCGCCCGCCCGAAAGGTTTGCACCGGACTGAAATTGCCGATTTCCTCGACCAGTTCCAATGGCAGCCCCTGTAACAATTCCTGCTCCGTCAGGGGGACCGAATCCATCAAGTTCGTGAAACCGCCAAAGCGGTAGATGACCTGATCCTCAGCCCATTCGATGGCTTCATCGAGCCGCAAGAACCGGCGCATCTGCAGGCTTTCGCCACAGTGCGCGGTAATGGCGTTCCAATTGTTCGAGTCCTGCTCAACGCCGGACAGAACCGGCATTACGCCGAGCGACGTGAGCTTGCCGAGCGCGTCCGCGACCAACTTGGCGGCACCAATACTGATGTGAGGGACTCGACCAAGATCCAGTATGAGCACCAATGGGGCCTCGCGCGTCTCTATGCGGCGAGCAATAAAGTCGGCGTTGGCGAAGGTGATCGTGCCGGTTAACTCGATGACGCGCATGGCGCTCATGCGCTCATCGATAATTTTTTGCTCGTGTGGCTGGCGTCCGCGTGGGGATGTGCGGGCGAAATCATAGTCCGCAACGATGCAAGTGCGCACATCGCTTGTGCGATTGAGCATGTGCAGTTCGAATTGTGATGAAATCGCCTCACAGACTTTCAACCCGCGCACGCTATTCCCGTGTTCATCGAGGCGCGGCGAAAATGTGCCTAGTCCGAACTGCGACGGAAAGGCAGCGAGAATACCACCGCCAACGCCACTCTTCGCAGGAAATCCAACACGGTAGATCCACTCCCCGGCAAAATCATACATGCCCGAGCTCGTCATCACCGAAAGAGTGCGCGAGACCGCATAACGGCCGATCACACGTTCTCCGGTCACGGGGTTGACACCGCCATTGGCGAGTGTAGCCGCCATCAAGGCGAGATCACGCGCAGTAACGAGCACCGAGCACTGACGGAAATAGACATCGAGAACCGCATCGACGTCGTTTCTAATTATTCCATAATTGCGCAGGAGATACGCAATAGCGCGATTTCGATCGCCAGTGAGGCGTTCGGAGGCGAAGACCGGTTCGTCAATGGTGAGTTCGCGCCCTGCTAACCGGCCGAGGACTTCGCGGATACGCTCCGCAGCTTTTTCGCCACCTGCTTCGTAAAGCAAGCCGGAACAGGCAATGGCGCCGGAGTTCACCATTGGATTGAATGGGCGGTTATCGGAACGGAGCCGAATGGAATTGAACGCATCACCGCTTGGCTCAACGCCAACTGCAGCCTCAACACGCTCAACGCCGACCACGTCGAGCGCAAGTGCGAATACGAAGGCCTTGGAGATTGACTGGATCGTAAAAGGGACCGTCGTGTCACCGATCTCGTAGACGTGCCCGTCCATCGAGGCGAGGGCTATACCAAAATGGCGCGGATCTGCCTTTGTCAGTTCCGGAATGTAGTCTGCGACAACGCCTTGGTCGTCGTGCACAAGCGCTGCGTGAGTTTGTGCAAGAAAGCCCGCAAGCGGATTGGAGATTGCTGGTGCGACACTTTGGCGCGTCGGTGTTTTTTGCAGGATATTCACGGCGTTCGCCCCCCTGATTTCGCTGCCTTTCATCGATCTTATGCAAGAGTTGGACCGCTTACCGGCGCGAAGCTGAATTGGGGGAGTTCAGCAGTCGTCATAACGTCGATGGCCGGGACGAACCCGGCCATGACGCATTCCTTGCTGTGCCGTGGAAGGTCCTACTCCGCGGCCATCTGGCTTGGCGTTGCTGGCTCAACCTTCGCCGCGCAGAATTTGAATTCCGGAATCTTGCCGAAGGGATCGAGCGCCGGATTGGTGAGAATATTCGCCGCCGCTTCCACATAAGCAAACGGGATGAACACCACGCCGTCAGGGATGGCGTCATCCTGGCGTGAATTGAGCTCGACCTCGCCGCGCCGTGTAGTCACACGCACCATGTCACCGGGTTTGATGCCAAGCTTGGCGAAGGTGCCCCGTGAGAGCGAGGCGACCGCCGCAGGCTCTAGTGCATCGAGCACCGTCGCGCGACGCGTCATGGCGCCGGTGTGCCAATGTTCGAGCTGGCGGCCGGTGGTGAGGATGAACGGGAATTCGTGGTCCGGTGTCTCGTTCGGCGGCTGGAGTTTCGCCGCCACCAGCTTTCCGAAGCCGCCGGGACGCGGGAAGCCTTGGTCGAACACCACGTCGCGGCCGGGCTTGTCCGGCGCATCGACCGGATAGGTCACAGCGCTTTCACGCTCGACCCGCTCCCAGGTAATGTTGTTGAGCGAGGGCATCAATGATGCCATCTCGGTGAAGATCTCGCCCGGGTGTTTGTAGTTCCAGTTAAGCCCGATGCGGCGCGCGATTTCCTGCGTGATCCACCAGTCGACCTTGGCCTCGCCCGGCAGCGGCAGTGCGACGCGGCCCATCTGCACCTGGCGATTGGTGTTGGTGACGGTGCCATCCTTCTCCGGCCAGGCGGATGCCGGCAGGACCACGTCGGCGTAAACGGCCGTCTCCGTGAGAAAAAGGTCCTGCACCACGAGATGCTCGAGATGCGCGAGCGCCTCGCGTGCGTGATTGAGGTCCGGGTCGGACATCGCCGGGTTTTCGCCGAGGATGTACATGCCCTTGATCACGTCGGCGTGCACGGCGTCCATGATCTCGACCACGGTCAGGCCCTTCTTGGGATCGAGCTTGGTGCCCCAAGCTTTCTCCACATTGGCGCGGATCTCGGCGTTCTCCACCGACTTGTAGTCGGGAAAGAACATCGGGATGAGACCGGCATCCGAAGCGCCCTGCACGTTGTTCTGCCCGCGCAGCGGATGCAGGCCGGTGCCAGGACGGCCGATCTGGCCGGTAATCAGCGCGAGCGCGATCAGGCAGCGCGCATTGTCGGTGCCGTGCGTGTGCTGCGACACACCCATGCCCCAGAAAATAATGGCGCTTTCGGCACGCGCATAAGTACGCGCGACTTCGCGCAGCGTGTCCGCAGGGATGCCGCAGATCGGCGCCATTTCTTCCGGCGTGAAATCCTTGATGCTTTCCGCGAAGGGGCCGAAGCCTTCAACGTAAGTCTGGATATATTGCTGGTCGTAGAGTTTTTCGGTGACGATCACGTTGAGCATGGCGTTGAGCATTGCCACGTCGGCGCCGTTCTTGAACTGCATCATGCGCCAGGCGTGACGTTTCAATGCCTGACCACGCGGGTCCATCACCACCAGCTTGGCGCCGCGTTTGGCCGCCTGCTTGAAGAAGGTCGCAGCCACCGGGTGGTTCTCGGTCGGGTTGGCGCCGATAACGATGATGACATCGGAGTTCTTCACTTCATTGAAAGTCGCGGACACGGCACCGGAGCCGACGCCCTCAAGCAAGGCTGCGACCGACGACGCGTGGCAAAGCCGCGTGCAATGGTCAACATTGTTGGTGCCGAAACCGGCGCGCACCAATTTCTGGAATAGATAGGCCTCTTCGTTCGAGCACTTGGCAGAACCGAAGCCGGCCAGTGCCTTCGAACCGTCACGGTCCCGAATTTTCTTCGAGTCCCATGGCAGCCTTGTCGAGCGCCTCTTCCCATGTGGCCTCGCGGAAATGAGTCCACGGGTTCGCCGGATCGATGAGCTCGTGCGGGACTTTCGGCACGCCTTCCTTGCGGATCATCGGCTTCAAGAGGCGCTGCGGATTGTGCACGTAGTCGAAGCCGAAGCGGCCCTTTACGCACAGCCGGTTCTGGTTGGCTGGACCGTCGCGACCGGTGACGTAAAGGAGTTTGTCGTTCTTGATCTTGTAGGTGAGCTGGCAGCCGACGCCACAATAGGGGCAAACGCTGTGCACCTCGCGATCGGCGAATTCAGTGCGCACGTTTTTGTCGTCGACCAGCGTCGCCGGCATCAGGGCGCCGGTCGGGCAGGCCTGCACGCATTCGCCGCAGGCGACGCAGGTGGATGCGCCCATCGGATCGTCGAAATCGAAGACGATCTTTTCACCGTGGCCGCGACCCGCCATGCCAATCACGTCGTTGACCTGAACTTCGCGGCAGGCGCGGACGCAAAGATTGCACTGGATGCAAGCGTCGAGATTGACCGCCATGGCCGGATGGCTGCGATCGGGCGTAGGCGCGCCGCGCTTGGGGAATCGGCTGGTGCCGATATTCATGCGGTCAGCCCAGGCCCAGAATTTCGATTGCGGATCGTGAGCGGCGGTCTTGCGGTCGGGCTGATCGGAAATAAGCAGCTCGAACACCATCTGCCGCGCGGTCTTGGCGCGGTCTGATGTCGCCTTCACCTTCATGCCTTCGGCCGGCTTGCGGATACAGCTTGCCGCCAGCACGCGCTCGCCTTCGATCTCCACCATGCAGGCGCGGCAATTGCCGTCGGCGCGGTAACCTGGCTCGGGCGAGTAGCATAGATGCGGAATGTCGGTGCCGAGCCGCTTAGCGACCTGCCAAATGGTTTCGCCTTCAAGCGCCTCGACCTCTTTGCCATCGAGGATGAATTTCACCGATTTGGCTTTGCCATTACCTGCGGTCATCGCATTTGCCTTTTCGTCACCAGCTTCCCAGCGGTTTCGACAATTCGTCCGGAAAATATTTTAGTACACAGAGCAGAGGATTCGGCGCTGCCTGACCAAGACCGCAGATCGATGCATCACGCATCGCGGTCGAAAGCTCTTCCAGCAACTTCACATCCCAAGGGCCCTTGGCCATCAGCTTGGCCGCCTTTTCGGTGCCGGCCCGGCACGGCGTGCACTGGCCACAAGACTCGTCCTCGAAGAACTTCATCAGATTCAGTGCCGCAGCCTTTATGTCGTCCTTGTCGGACAGGATCACAACCGCGTGCGACCCGACGAAGCAGCCGTATTTTTCCAGAGTTCCGAAGTCGAGCGGGATATCACCCATAGAGGCCGGCAGAATGCCACCGGAGGGGCCACCCGGCAGATAGGCCTTGAAAACATGGCCTTCCTGCATACCGCCGCAGAACTCGTCGATCAGTTCGCGCATGGTGATGCCGGCGGGCGCCAGCTTGACGCCGGGGTTCTTCACGCGGCCCGATACCGAGAAGCTGCGGAAGCCCTTTCGCTCGTGGCGGCCCTGCGAGGTCATCCACTCGGCGCCTTTCTCGATGATGTCGCGGATCCAGAACATGGTCTCCACGTTCTGCTCGAGTGTCGGACGGCCGAACAGGCCGACCTGGGCGACGTATGGCGGACGATGGCGCGGCAGGCCGCGCTTGCCCTCGATCGATTCGATCATCGCCAACTCTTCGCCGCAGATATAGGCGCCCGCGCCGCGGCGTAAATGTAACGTCGTGTGCGGTGAGAGGCCGGCCTTTTCGACTTTCTCGATTTCGTCGGCGAGCATCAGCCGAAGCTCGGGATATTCGTCCCGGATATAAATGTAAGTCTCGCGCGCCTCGACGACCCAGGCGGCGATCAGCACGCCTTCGATAAAGCGGTGTGGATCGCGTTCGAGGTAATAGCGGTCCTTGAAGGTGCCGGGCTCGCCCTCGTCGGCATTGACTGCAAACATGCGCGGGGCAGGCTCGGCACGCACAAGCGCCCATTTGCGCCCCGTCGGGAATCCCGCTCCACCGAGGCCTCGCAGGCCGGCGTCGCTGACGATCTTGATCAGGTCATCGCGCGTCCGTTTGTCCGTGAGACACGCTTTCAGCAGCGCGTATCCACCGGCTTGTTGGTAAGCGGCAAAATCGGCACCAGGCTTCCAGGCATGCGCATGCGGCTTCGCCTTCACCGCGGCGGCAACATTGTCCGGTGTCGCTTTGAACGTCTGTACATGTCCAACGGCAGCGACTGGTGCGCGGTCGCAGGCGCCCATACAGGGTGCACGCACGACGCGCACGTCGCGGCCGAGTTTGCCCGGCAGATCCTTCAGCAGTTTCTCGGCGCCGGCCATCGCGCAGGAAATTGAGTCGCATACGCGCACGGTCACCGGCGGCGGTGGCAGTTCGCCCTCCTTCACTACATCGAAATGCGCGTAGAAGGTCGCGACCTCATAGACTTCTGTGAGCGCCATTTTCATCTCGGCAGCCAGCGCGGCGAGGTGGGCGGCTGAGATGTGACCGTAATTGTCCTGAATGAGATGCAGATGCTCGATCAGAAGGTCGCGCCGGCGTGAACGATCAGTGAGCAGCGCGCGAATTTCGACAAGCGCTTGCGGATCGACCTGGCGACCCTTGGGTGTGCGCGGCGGGCGGCGGCGGCCACCGCGTGCGGTGGCCGGGCCCCCATGTTCGGTAACGCTCATCTCTTTTTCTTTTCCCTCTGAACTTCAGAAAAACGCTTCTGAATCAGGCTTCGCAAGCCCCAGGCCCAAATCGCACGATAGGTATTTCCTATTAATATGATGGTCGTGCTTGTATTTTCCGATCATGCCGCCTTAATTAGTTACCTATTCTACATCGGCTTTTGCGCCTAGGCACGCAAAGCGGGAATTCCGACATAATCCTGCAGATTGGGGGCGGAGTGCTCGAAAAGCTTGAGTTTCTCCTTGCACTGGCCCGCGAGCGGCATTTCGGCCGGGCGGCCGAGACTTGCGGGGTTACCCAGCCAACCCTGTCGGCCGGGGTCAAGCAGCTGGAAGACACCTTCGGCGTGCTCCTGGTCAATCGCGGCTCCCGTTTTCAGGGCTTCACCGCAGAGGGCGAGCGCGTGCTCGAATGGGCGCGCCGTATCGTCGGTGACACCCGCGCAATGCGGCAGGAGGTGCACGCACTCCGCCACGGACTTGCCGGCCGGCTGCGCCTTGCCGCCATCCCGACCGCGCTGGCGATGGTGGAAACCCTGACCACGCCGTTCCGCGCGCGGCATCCGGACGTCCAATTCACGGTTCTGTCGCGTACATCGATCGAGATCCTCACGCATCTGGAAAATCTCGAGATCGACGCAGGCCTCACCTATCTCGACAACGAACCTCTTGGCCGCGTGACAGCAATTCCACTCTATCGTGAGCGCTATCGCCTGCTGGTCGCCGCCGACGCCCCACTCGGAGATCGCGAGTCGGTAACCTGGGCCGAGGTTGCGCAAGTGCCGCTATGCCTGCTGACGCCCGACATGCAGAACCGTCGCATCATAGAGCGACAGCTGCGTGATACCGGCATCGACCCGCACATCACGCTCGAATCGGATTCGATGATCGTCTTGTACTCGCACGTACGCACCGGACGCTGGGCAAGTGTAATGCCAGCGCGGCTTGCGGCGTCGCTCGGCCTCACGGATGTATTGCGGTCGATTCCTATCGTCGGGCCGGAAGCGACTCACACCATCGGACTGGTGGCGCCGGCGCGTGAGCCGATGACGACCTTGACGGCTGCGCTCGTTGCCGAAGCGCGCCGCGTTGCACCTTTGTTGTCCGATTG
Source organism: uncultured Pseudomonadota bacterium (assembly GCA_963762485.1). Lineage (GTDB taxonomy): Bacteria > Pseudomonadota > Alphaproteobacteria > Rhizobiales > Xanthobacteraceae > Pseudolabrys. Next base: position 1,107,462 of record CAVXLE010000017.1, read on the forward strand.
AGTTCGCGCGTCGCGCTGCAATTCGCTGGACGCCGATTGATCTCGACTAGACAGGTGACGATCAAGCCGGCGCGAGCGGTGGCGACGTCATAGCCATAACGTTGTCGCCACTGTCATCGTTATCATCCGCGGCATCCCCGTCGGCCGCCTTTTGCCCGCGCGCATTCTTTTTCTTTGCTTTTGGCTGCATCCGCTGCTTCATGCGCTGCTCGTAGAAATCGACGATATTGCGGGCGGTTTCCTTGCTGAGCTTTCTGTAGCGCTCAAATGCCTGAGTAATCTCGTCAGGCTGCAAGCTTCTGTTGGCGACATACATCACCAACAGCTCTCGGGCCGTCGTCCATGAACAGCCGGCAGCCTTGGCAAGGAGGAGCAACATATCCTCACCCTCGTCGAGCAGCGCACGTTCGACCAGGTCGATCGGGAAAACACCAAGCCTCGCCAGGGCAACCGCTGTCTTTTCGAAATCCTGCGCATGGGCTGGACCGTGAACACTGGCTTCGGTGATGGGGCGCACGTTGAAACGCCGCTTGGCCTCGCGTACGGCCGCAGTATGCGCGCGCGACCCTTTCCGAACCTCCTGCTGCATTTCAGTGGCGACGTCGTCGACCGAGTCACGAATTGCAGCGGCCATTTTCGGATTGGCGGCCTCGAGTTTGGCGCGGACGGTGGACGACGCTGCTTCCAGCAGCTTGAGAAAATATTGGCGTGGAATATCGCTGCGCTCGCCGAGGGCCATTGTCAGCTTCCGGTCATACCGAGCACGAGTCGTAAGCTTCCCGTAGCCGGCGAGCGAGAACCGCGCGCCTTTGTTCTTGACGACCCTGTGGACGACCCGCTGATCGCCGCGTTCGACGAGAACGTCGGTAACCGCCTCGCTCAACTTCAGACGTTGCGCGATCGCAAAAAGATGGTCCTGGCTCTTGGTGGTGGCATTTTCGACCAGGTCATCATCGCTCAACTGTTGCGAATGGACTAGCACCGGTCCCGCCACCTCGATCGCGTCGTCGAATGCAAGAGAACGGACCATTTTAGGCGGAGCGCTTTCCATGACCGCCAGATGATGCGCAAGCCTTGCGCGCGCCTTGACCTCGATATCGACAGAAAGCTGCTGGAGCACGTCATCGAACAGCGCAATCTGATCCGGAGAATAGCTGCGCGATCCAGCCGCAAAAAGATCGGCGATGCGTTGAAGGATCCTCAGGCGCTGCTCGACATTGCCGGTGGCAGCCGATGCGATCAGCTCATCGAGCACCGAGCGGCTTTGCGCGAGCGCGTTGGATTTTTGGGATGTGGCAGTGGCTGACATGGGCGCTACTGGTTAACCAGGGGTTAAATATTCGACCGTCGATCTTGCGGTGAATTCCGCGCGACTGAAGCGGGTACCAACCTACCGGAAACTTCCGAAAACTCGCTCTACAAGCACGATGCAAAAATGCCAAAAATTTTAGGCAATTTGCCCGCTGCGACGAGATCGTTTTTCGCAAAAGCGGTGCTCATCAATGGCAAAGGCCCGCTTTTGGCGGGCCTTTATCACCAGCTGGGCCGTAGCAGAGAATTTTAAAACAGTCCGACGATCTGGCCTTGCGCGTTGACGTCGATCGAGTCAGCCGCCGGCACCTTGGGCAAGCCCGGCATGGTCATGATCTCACCGCAGATCGCCACCACGAACTCGGCGCCGGCGGAGAGCCGGACCTCGCGCACATTGATGGTGTGATCGGCCGGAGCACCCTTGGCGTCCGGATTGGTCGAGAACGAGTACTGGGTCTTGGCGACACAGATCGGCAGCTTGCCATAGCCCATTTCTTCCCAGGTCTTGAGCTGGTCCTTCACCGACTTGTCGGCGGTCACATTCTTGGCGCGGTAGATTTCACGCGCGATCGTCTCGATCTTTTCGAAGAGCGGCTTGTCGTCGGGATAGAGGAAATTGAGTTTGCTCTTGCCGCTGTCAATCACCTTCACCACCGCCTTGGCAACATCGGCGGCGCCCGCGCCACCCATGGCCCAATGATCGGCCATCAGCGCCTCGACGCCGAGCGCCTTGCACTTCTCCTTCACCAGCGCGATTTCGGCATCGGTATCCGCCGAGAAGCGGTTGATCGAAACCACCGCTGGCAGGCCAAACTTTTTCACGTTCTCGACGTGGCGCTGAAGATTGGTCATGCCTGCTTCCAACGCCTTCAGGTTTTCGGACTTAAGGTCTTCCTTCTTGACGCCACCGTGCATCTTGAGAGCGCGGATGGTCGCCACCAGCACCACGCAATCGGGCGTGAGACCGGCCTTGCGGCATTTGATATCGATGAATTTCTCGCCGCCGAGATCGGCGCCGAAACCCGCTTCCGTGACAACATAGTCGGCAAGCTTGAGCGCCGTCGTGGTCGCTAGCACCGAGTTGCAGCCATGCGCGATGTTGGCGAACGGACCGCCGTGAATGAAGGCAGGCGTGCCCTCCAGCGTCTGCACCAGATTGGGAGCGATCGCCTCCTTGAGCAGCGCCGCCATCGCGCCATGCGCCTTCAGGTCGCGCGCGCGTACCGGCTTCCGGTCGCGCGTATAGGCGACGATGATATTGCCGAGCCGCTCCTTGAGGTCGTCGAGATTTTTGGCGAGGCAGAAAATCGCCATCACTTCTGAGGCGACGGTGATATCGAAGCCGGCTTCGCGGGGATAGCCATTGGCGACGCCACCGAGCGAGCAGACGATCTCGCGCAGCGCGCGGTCGTTCATGTCCATGACGCGGCGCCAGGCGACGCGGCGCGAGTCGATCCCGAGCGCATTGCCCCAATAGATATGATTATCGATCAACGCCGAGAGCAGGTTGTGCGCCGACGTGATGGCGTGGAAGTCGCCGGTAAAATGAAGGTTGATGTCCTCCATCGGCACGACTTGGGCATAGCCACCGCCGGCGGCACCGCCCTTCATGCCAAAGGACGGACCGAGGCTCGGCTCGCGCAGGCACAGCATTGCTTTCTTGCCGATGTGGTTGAGTGCGTCGGTCAGGCCCACCGTCGTCGTGGTCTTGCCCTCGCCTGCGGGCGTCGGCGTGATCGCTGTCACCAGGATCAGTTTACCGTTTGGCTTGTTTTGTAACGATTTCACGTAGTCCATCGATACCTTGGCCTTGTAGTGGCCATAAGGATCGAGATTTTCCGGGGCGATCCCGAGCTTTTCCTTGGCGATATCGAGGATTGGCCGCTTCTTGGCGGACTGCGAAATTTCGATGTCGGACTTCGGATTTTGATGCTGCGAGGCGGGCATGAGATTTTTCCGTTTAATGTGAACGTGATGAGCCGGCATTGCTTTTCAGTTTCGTCATGGCCGGGCTTGTCCCGGCCATCCACGTCTTGGTCAAAAGAGAAAGACGTGGATGCCGGCACAAGGCCGGGCATAACGGCTGAGAGATCAGGTCAAAATCGCTCCCTTAGCGAGCTTGGCAGTGGAGATAAACTCGGCGGCGTCGACTTTCTTGCCGCCGTCAGGCTGAACGCGGGTGACCTTGAAGCGGCCGTCGGCGCAGACCACAGTGAAACTGTCGGCATCGACCGCGACCACTTCGCCGAGCTTGCCGGCGATACCCTTTGGATCTTTCGCGGGCAGCGGCTTGGCGTCGAAAATTTTCAGTGTCTTGCCGTCGAACGTGGTCCATGCGCCGGGCGCCGGATTGCAACCGCGAATCAGGCGGTCAATCTGCTCCCAGGGCTTGCCCCAATCGATCTTGGCATTGCCGGGCCCGCAGCGGCCTTCATAAGTCGCTTTCGACTCGTCCTGCTTGATGCGCGGCGCCTTGCCAGCTTTGACGAGATCGACCGACTCCATCATGGCGTCGACGCCCATCGGGAATAGCCGGTCAAAATAAACCGTACCGAGCGTGTCGGTGCCGGAGATCGGCGTCTTTTTCTGAACGAGGATATCACCGGTATCGAGGCCATTGTCGGGCCAGAAGATCGACAGCCCGGTCTCCTTTTCACCCTTGATGATCGGCCAATTGATCGCGCTGGCACCGCGATAAGCCGGCAGTAGCGATGGGTGATATTGAATTGAGCCGTGTGTCGGGATGTTGAGGAAGTCTTCCGGGACGAACAACGTGACAAAGGCCATCACCTGAAGGTCGGGCTTCAGCGCCTTGAATTCTTCCCAGACTTTCGGGTCCTTGTAGGATGCCGGCTGGTAGACCGGGAGCTTGGCGGCAATCGCCGCTTCCTTTAGCGGGTCGGCCTTGGCGCCTTCCTTTTCCGGCGCCACATAGACGGCGATCACGTTTTCGCCGCGCTTCAACAGCGCTTCCAGCACGGCCTTGCCGAAGGCCTGCTGGCCGTGAACTACGATACGCATAATCAACTCCCTCCCCAATCCCCTTGCGTACTTACGCTTACGCCGCCTTTTCTTCCTTCTTCGGCGCGCTCAGGGCGCCGGAGTTTTTAATTTCATTGATTTCCGCCGCCTTGAAGCCGAGTACGTCCTTCAAGATTTCGTCGGTATGCTCGCCGAGCAGCGGCGAACGCTTCACCTCGGAGATCGAATCCGACATTTTGATCGGATTTCCGACACTCAGATATTTGCCGCGGGTCGGATGATCGACCTCGACCACCGTGCCGGTCTTGCGCAGCGACGGTTCCTCGGCGATCTCCTTCATCGACAGGATCGGACCAACCGGGATATCAACTTTATTGCAAGTTTCCATGACCTCGAATTTGGTCTTGGTCATGGTCCATTGTTCGATGCGAGCAAAGATCGACTTTAGCTTCGGCAGCCGCGCCCGCGGCGTCGCGTATTCCGGATCGGTTTTCCAGGTCGGCTCGCCGATCAGATCGCAGATCGCCTGCCAAACCGGCGCCTGTGTGATGAAATAAATGTAGGCGTCGGGATCGTTCTCCCAGCCCTTGCACTTGAGGATCCAGCCCGGCTGACCACCACCGGAATCATTGCCGGCGCGCGGCACCGCGTCACCGAACGGAACCCCTTCGCCATATTGACTGTATTCCGTGAGCGGACCGGCCTTCAGTCGCTGCTGATCACGCAGCTTGACTCGGCAGAGATTGAGCACGCCATCCTGCATGGCGGCGAGCACCTTTTGCCCACGGCCGGTGCGATTGCGCTGGTAGAGCGCGCAGACGATGCCAAGTGCGAGATGTAGGCCAGTGCCGCTGTCGCCAATCTGTGCGCCGGTCACCAGCGGCGGGCCCTCACGAAAGCCGGTGGTTGAGGCCGAGCCGCCCGCACACTGCGCGACGTTCTCATAGACCTTGCAATCCTCGTAGGGACCGGGGCCAAACCCCTTAACCGAGGCGACGACCATGCGCGGGTTAAGCTTGTGTATGTGGTCCCAAGTGAGCCCCATGCGGTCGAGCGCCCCAGGCGCAAAATTCTCCACCAGCACGTCACACTTCTTGATCAGCTCGTCGAGCACGCGCTTGCCCTGCGGATGCTTGGAGTCGACGGTGATCGAGCGCTTGTTGTGGTTGAGCATGGTGAAATAGAGCGAGTCCGCGCCCTTCACATCGACCAGCTGCCCGCGCGTGATGTCGCCAACGCCCGGACGCTCGATTTTGATCACATCGGCACCCATCCAGGCGAGAAGCTGAGTGCAAGTCGGGCCCGATTGCACGTGCGTGAAATCGAGGATGCGCACGCCCGTGAGCGCCTTGCCATCCTGACCGTACGGTTTCGACGAGGGCTTTGGCAGGTGACCGTTGCCGTTGGCCTTCTTTGCTGCCGGCTTCCTGGCGGCAAGTTTCACCACCTTGCGGACGGATTTCTTCGATGCGGCTTTCGCCTTTTTCGGTTTCTTCTTGGCCATGTGCGTATCCTCCAAATTCAATGCTGCTCGATATGCCGGACTAGCGGCGCACCAATTTCTGCTGCGCCTTATTTCTTGCGAAGCACGCTTTGCGGGTTGAGGTTGCCGATGCGGCCGCTCTCGCTGCCAGCCGCCGGGTCAAGTACCGCGTTGATGAGGGTCGGCTTGCCGGAGTTCATGGCGTCGTTGACCGCACGCCTCAACTCGTCCGGAGACGTGGCGTTAACGCCAACGCCGCCGAAACCCTCTATGATTTTGTCGTAGCGGGCGCCCTTCACGAACACGGTCGGTGCCGGGTCCGAACTTACGGAATTGACGTCGGTGCCACGATAAATGCCATCATTATTGAAGATGACGATGCAGACCGGCAGCTTGTACCGGCAGATCGTTTCGACCTCCATGCCAGAGAAGCCGAAGGCACTGTCGCCTTCCACCGCGAGAACGGGCTTACCGGTTTCGATGGACGCGGCGATGGCATAGCCCATGCCGATGCCCATGATGCCCCAGGTGCCGACATCCAGGCGCTTGCGCGGCTGATACATATCGATGATGCCGCGCGCGAGATCGAGCGTGTTGGCGCCTTCGTTGACCAGGATCGCATCCGGTCGTTCCTTGACGATCGTGCGAAGGACCCCGAGCGCCCCGTGGTAGTCCATCGGCGAGTTGTTGTTCATCAGCCGTGGCGCCATTTTGGAAACGTTTTCTTCGCGCTTCTTGCTGACGGCGTTGGTCCAATCTGTCGGCGGGGCGGGCCAATTGCCACCCATACCTTGCAGAAGCGCGGAGACGCATGAACCAATGTCGCCAACCACCGGCGCGACGATTTCAACGTTCGAGTCCATTTCTTTGGGCTCGATATCGATCTGAATGAATTTCTTCGCCGCTTCGCCCCAGGTCTTGCCCTTGCCATGCGACAGCAACCAGTTCAGCCGTGCACCGATTAGCATGACGACGTCGCTGTCTTTCAACACTGTCGATCGCGCCGCGCCCGCGCATTGCGGATGCGTATCGGGCAAGAGGCCCTTGCCCATGCTCATCGGCAGGAACGGAATCCCGCTCTTTTCAACCAGCGCGCGGATCGAGTCGTCGGCCTGCGCATAGGCCGCGCCTTTGCCGAGAATGATCAGGGGACGCTTGGCGCTCTTGAGCACATCGAGCGCGCGCTTGACCGCGTCGGGCGCCGGAATCTGCGCTGGTGCCGGGTCGATGACCTTGACGAGGGACTTCCGCCCAGCTTCCGCGTCCATCACCTGCCCGAACAGCTTGGCCGGCAGGTCAAGATAAACGCCGCCGGGGCGCCCCGACACAGCGGCGCGGATCGCGCGCGCGAGGCCGATGCCGATGTCTTGCGCGTGCAGCACGCGGAACGCCGCCTTGCAGAGCGGCTTGGCGATGGCGAGTTGATCCATCTCTTCGTAGTCGCCCTGCTGCAAGTCGACGATCTCCCGTTCCGAAGAGCCTGAGATCTGGATCATCGGAAAGCAGTTGGTGGTGGCGTGGGCCAGCGCGGTCAGGCCGTTGAGGAAACCGGGCGCCGATACCGTCAGGCAGATGCCGGGTTTCTTGGTCAGGAAGCCGGCAATCGACGCCGCATACCCGGCGTTCTGCTCGTGGCGGAACGAGATGACGCGAATTCCGGCGGCCTGCGCCATTCGGCCGAAGTCCGTAATCGGAATGCCAGGCACACCGTAGATCGTGGTGAGGCCGTTGAGCTTGAGCGCATCGATAATGAGGTGAAATCCGTCCGTCAGTTCCCGCTCTGCTTCGGCTGCATTTGCGGTTTCGCGTTTCTCTTTCACTGCTGCGTCAGCCATGGGAATCCTCCCGTTCTTTCTGTCGTTTAATCGAGGTAATCGGCGTAGCGCGCAACATGGTCGGCGAGGCCGAGTGCATGATCGCGCACCAATTCACCCGCGCGATCGGTCGCGCGCGATTCCAGCGCTTCGATAATGTTCATGTGATCGCGGATCGAACGATCCGCACGATCCTTCTCGCCGATCGTCTTGCGCCGAATCATGCGCATGTGCGTGAACAGATTCTCGGCGAGGTCGATCAGGACGTCGTTGTGGCTAAGCCTGATGATGGTCTGGTGGAATTCGATGTTGACGTCGGAGTACTCATCGAGATGCGCGCGCAGCTTGCCATTTTCGAAGGTCGTGAACATCTTGCGTAGGCGGGCGATTTCTTCGTCCGTCGCAGTTTGCGTGATCAGGCGCGCTGCCATGCTTTCGAGCGCCGCCCAAGCGGTGATCATCTCGATCACCTCACGCTTGGTTTTGCGCACCACATAGATGCCACGTCGCGGCACCGAGCGCACAAAGCCCTCGCTCTCCAGCTGAGCCATCGCCTCACGCACCGGCGTGCGGCTGATACCGAAATCCTGAGCGAGTTTGCGCTCGTCCAGCCGGATATCGTCGCGGTTGCGATAGATGTCCATCGCCACGATCGCGTTCTTCAGCGCCGTATAAGCCTTGTGCTTGAAGCTCGGCGTAACGTCGATCGGCTGAAGCGCCGGGTGTGGCGCGAGCGGCACGCGGGTGGCAGTTCCGCGGCCGGAAACGCTTGTGCGACGGGGGTTAGGGTCTCGGGTACTCATGACTGGTATACAATATGCCAGATGGGCCCGCGTGCGGCAACCGCCCTAGGTATTTTCAAGGGCTACCTCGACGCGAAGCGATTGCCGCAGAAATTCAAATATGTGACGGCGGAGTGGATCTCATTCCGCCGGCCGCAGCTTGCCGGAGCGCAGCCGCGTCCAACCGGACTGAATCATCGGCCAGAACAGCGCGATCAAACCAAGCGCCATGATCGTGCTGACGAGTCCGTTTGAGAAGAACACGCCGAGGCTGCCTTGGGAGGCCAGCAACGACTGGCGGAACCCCTCTTCGGCTTTGTCACCAAGCACGATTGCCAATACCATTGGCGCCATCGGATAGTTGCACTTCTTCATGAAGTAGCCGGCTACGCCGAACACGACCATCATCACCACGTCGAAAGTGTTGTTGTGCACGGTGTAGGCACCGATCGCGCAGAACACCATGATCACGGGCGCGATCACGCTGAACGGAATGCGAAGGATGGCGGCAAACAGCGGCACGCAGGTCAGCACGATCAGCAGGCCGACGATGTTGCCCATATACATGCTGGCGATCAGCCCCCAGACGAAGTCCTTCTGCTCGACGAAGAGTAGCGGACCGGGCTGCAGGCCCCAGATCAGCAGGCCGCCGAGCAGCACCGCAGCCGTCGGCGAACCGGGCACGCCAAGCGCGATCATCGGCAGCAGCGCCGAGGTGCCGGCAGCATGCGCGGCCGTCTCCGGCGCAACGACGCCTTCGATCTGCCCGGTGCCGAACAGATGGCCGTTTTTCGAAATGCGCTTGGCGATGCCGTAGCTCATGAACGATGCCGGTGTGGCGCCCGCCGGGCTGATACCCATCCAGCAGCCGATCAGGCACGACCGCAGATAAAGCATCCAGTAGCGCGGCAACTTCGCCCAGGTCTGAAACACGATCTTCATGTTCAGCGCAGCCGGCTTGCCGCGGAAGCTGAGGCCCTCTTCCATGGTCAGCAGGATTTCGCCGATGCCGAAAAGACCGATAACCGCGATCAGGAAGTCAAAGCCATTAAGCATTTGCTCGACGCCGAACGTGAGCCGCAGCTGCCCGGTCATCTGGTCGAGACCGACGGCGCCGAGCCCGAATCCGAGCATCATCGATGCGACCGTCTTGAATGGCGGCTCCTTGCTCAATCCGACGAAGCTGCAGAAGGCAAGGAAATAGACCGAGAAGATTTCAGGCGGGCCGAAGCGCAATGCAAAACTGGCGACCAGCGGCGCTACCAGCGTGATGATGATCACCGCGAACAGCGCGCCCACGAAAGACGACGTAAATGCCGCAGTCAAAGCCTCGCCGGCCTTGCCATTCTGCGCCATCGGATAGCCGTCGAACGTCGTCGCCACCGACCATGGCTCGCCCGGTATGTTAAACAGAATCGAGGTTATGGCGCCGCCGAACAATGCTCCCCAGTAGATACACGAGAGCATGATAATCGCCGACGTCGGCGACATGGAAAATGTCAGCGGCAGCAAGATGGCCACGCCGTTGGCTCCGCCAAGGCCTGGTAGGACGCCGACGATGACGCCGAGCACGATGCCGACGACCATCAGCACAAGATTGAACGGCTGCACGACCACTGCAAAGCCGTGGAAAAGATTACCAATGTCTTCCATAAACCCGTCTCTTGATTATCCGCGCGTTGTCCCTAAACCGACGGCGCAGGCCCCACAACGGCCGTCAGGTTTTCAATACCCCAGGAAACTTTCGAGCGGGCCCTTCGGTAGCGGAACCAGGAACCAGATCTCGAACATCAGGAACGTCAGGACCGGAACCAGGACCGCAACCGCCACGGCAATGTGCCACGCATAATTTCCGAACCAGCGCATGAAGAAAACGATCAACAGCGCGGAGGCGACATAGATCCCGAGATAAGGGACAAGCGCCACGTAAACGATGGTGGGCACCAGGACCGACAGCACCTGCCGGAGCTGACTCCATTCCGCGAATATTTTCCCTTTTCCGGATGCCGCCAGCACCGTCAGCAAATTCACCGCGCAGGAGATCAGAACAACGATGCTGACATAGAACGGGAAGAAACCAGCGCGTGGCCCTTCATCGCCCCAGCCAATTCCGACCTTCAGGCTTCCATAGATTCCGATCAACGCGAGGAGGGCCATGAACCCGGCCACTCCGATTTCGACACTCCGGTGGGACGGACCCGTCCCACCGGTTTCGTTTGCTGTCTGATTCATTACACCCTCAAGTGGCTGCGATCGAACAACCGCAGTTAGTTGGTCTTGGCGAGGAAGCCGGCCTCTTTCATCAAGCCTTCGTGCAGCTTCTCAGCGTCTGCCACCCACTTGGCGTACTCGGCGCCGGTCATGAACGTCGTATTGAACGCCCCGTCGCTCATCAGCTTCTGCCACTCGGGCGTTTCGCGCACTTTCTTGAACAGGTCGACATAGTAGGCGACCTCGTCCGGGGTGACGCCCGGCGGCATGAAGTAGCCACGCAGCATCAGGTATTCGACATCAAGGCCCTGCGACTTGCAGGTCGGAATGTCATTCCAGGACATATCTCCGGCGATCTTGTCGTGATAGTCCAACTTCTTGCTGTCAAACACGCAGAGTGGACGCAGTTTTCCGGCTCGCCAGTGGGCAACCGCTTCGATCGGGTTATTCACCGTGGAGTCGACGTGGTCGCCAACAAGCTGCACCGCGACAGCACCGCCGCCCTTATAAGGAATGTAGGTCATCTTCTTGCCGGTCGCCTTTTCGAGAGCGACGGTGATGATCTGGTCTTCCTGCTTGGAGCCCGTGCCGCCCATCTTGAAGGTGTTGTCGGGCGCGGCCTTGATGGCGGTGACGTAGTCCTTCACCGTCTTGTACGGCTTGTCGGCGTTGACCCAGAGCACGAATTCGTCGAGCGCCATCATCGCAACCGGCGTCAGATCCTTCCAGTTGAAGGGAATGCCAGTAGCGAGCGGCGTCGTAAACAGGTTCGACAGCGTGATGATTAGCTTGTGCGCATCACCCTTCGCATTCTTCGCAGCCAGGAAGCCCTCGCCGCCCGCGCCACCCGACTGGTTGATCACAACGACGGATTGCTTCGACAAATTGTGTTTGGTGATGATGCCCTGCATCACGCGCGCCATCTGGTCTGCACCGCCGCCGGTGCCGGCCGGAACAATAATTTCAATGGGCTTGGTGGGCTCCCATGCTTGGGCGGGCATCGACAGCGCAACTGCGCCGCCAAGACAGACAGCAGCAAAATTTAAGACGCGGGTCGTGGTTCGCATTTTCACTCCTCCCTGAGATTCCTCCGCTCGGCCAATTCTACTTGTCGGCTTAGCGACTATTCATCACCCTTGCTGTCATCGTAGCGACAATAGTCATAATAACAAATAGGACCTATTCGCTAGACGCTACCCGACGACACCGATACGGGGCCTTTTGACGCGCTTATCACGGAAGTCGGGCTTACATGTTTTGCAACGCAGCAATGCTTGCCCTGTTCCACCCGGATTGGCCAGCCGCGGACGTCACGACGGTAAATGCGGCACAGAACGCATGCCTTGATGCCAAAAAATTAGGCCCGGCGAAGACGCCGGGCCTCGGAATCACGCTCAGATTGTTTGGTTGCGGGGGTAGGATTTGAACCTACGACCTTCAGGTTATGAGCCTGACGAGGTGAGGCGCGTCTTAGGAAAGGTCCAGTGGACCTTTCCCGCGCCGAACGGGGCTGCTCCAAAGGAGACCAGAGAAACAAGGCGTTTTGTGCGGATCCCCGCTTTTGCGGGGACATCATTCGCGCCAGAACGATTTAGACCCGGCCAAAGGGCCGGGCCTAAATGCGTGCGCTCATGATGGTTGCGGGGGTAGGATTTGAACCTACGACCTTCAGGTTATGAGCCTGACGAGCTACCGGGCTGCTCCACCCCGCGTCAAAATGCGAAGCGCGGGGTCAATCCCGCGCGTTTCGAGCGCTATGTAGCAACGGTGGTTGCCTATTGGAAGGGCGAATAATGGGGCATTTCATGAATCTGTCACGAAATCGCGCCAAAAACCCTAAATGACGCGGGCGGCGGGGCGCGACGATAGCAGCTTCGGTGACGGACTTGCCGCCGCCGCCCGTTCCATTATTGCCGATGGCCGACGGGCCCTGACCGACCCAGAGCTTTCCGACCC
>CAVXLE010000017.1:1127500-1581809 GCA_963762485.1 uncultured Pseudomonadota bacterium
ATATCGCGCCGTACTGAGGCCATATTCCTGCGTCGTCCTTAGGGTCCATTCGAGGGACGGAGTCGCAACGGGGGCCTTCAGCCGCCGTCTATCAGGCCAGTTAGTGGGGTTTGGGTGCCGTCATTGACGGTTCACGGACCAACCGGCATCGTGCCGGCCATTGATTCACGCGGCCTGCCGACAGCGTTTGGGGCATTGCGGCACGCCTTCGATCCGAGGCGCAGGGGACGGCGAGCTTGGACCAAACACGGTCGCGCGGCATATATCGCTCACGGCAGGCCGACGCCATTGAGCTCGGCAATGAACCGCCGCTGTCGGTCGATGGCGGTTCGAGCGGCTTCGTCGATCGCCGTCGCGTATCGGTGCAATGGTTTGCCGGCACGATCCTGACCGCACTCTGTGGCGCTGCTCTCATGGGCGGCGCCGTTTTCACGTCACTCGACGGCGAGACCAATTTCGCATCCTTGCCGGAACGAGTCGAAGTCGCGCTGCGCGGCGCGCTCGGCGGCGCCGAAAAGGGCGCGCACAAGAGCGACCGCCTCCCAACCGCTGAAGAACCGACTTTCGCCCGTCAGGTGATCCGCGTCTCCACGATCAACCGCGTCGGTAACCACGAGGTTGTGCGCGTGCGTCCCTTTGTGCGCATCGCCGGCAACCTCTCACTGACTGTCTCCGACCTCTCCGCGAATATCCCGCCTTTCAATCCGCAGCGTCTGCTCGCTGAGTCTGCGCCCGGCGGCAATTCCACGTCGGGCGATGCACCGGCCGCGGAACCAGACGCCGAAGTCGCATTCGTGATGCGCGACATGGCGCCTATCATGCCGAAACTTAAGATTGCGCTGCTTACGCCGGGCGACGAAGTCATGGCACGTGTGCGCGAAGCCGCCGAATGGAGCGACAAGGCCGCCAATCACTTACCTGTTGCGGCCAACATCACCGGGATCAAGCTCGCGTACGCGGGCGATGGCAACGTCGATCCCTATGCAGGGTTCGAAGCGCGTATCATCCCCGAGAACATTACGTTGTTGCCCAAGACCACGACGCAGACGACCGGTGGCAATGGCCTCAACGAGAAGCTGATCGTCGCCAAGAAGGGGGATAGCGTCGTCAGCATCCTGCGCGACCTCGGTGCTGCGCCCGCCGACCTGAGCGCCATCGCGCGCGTGCTTGGACCTCGAAGCTTCGATGGCGGCATCAAGGAAGGTCAGAAGCTGCGCATCTTGATGGCACCAATTCCCGCGGAACAGCGCCTGCAGCCAATCCGTGTGATCATCGCCGGCGAATCCGGAATCGACGCAGTGGTGGCGCTGGCAGATACCGGAAAATATGTTTCCGTCGATGTGAAAAACATCGACACCGAGGTTGCCGAAAACTCGGAAGACAACGACGAAAACGACACCTCCGGTGTGCGTCTCTATCAAAGCGTCTATGAGACCGCGCTACGCAACCGGATACCGCGCCCAATTATCGAAGACCTTATCCGCATCTACTCCTACGACGTCGATTTCCAGCGTAAAGTGCAGCCGGGCGATTCTTTCGAGGTGCTCTACGCCGGCGAGGATGAAACACCGGTCGCCGATAGCCGCAACGATGTGCTGTTTGCCACACTTACCGTCGGCGGCGAGACAAAGAAGTTCTATCGCTTCCAATCCCCCGACGACGCGGTCGTCGACTACTATGACGAGACGGGCAAGAGCGCGAAGAAGTTCCTGGTCCGCAAGCCGGTGCTCGCCGGTATCATGCGCTCGGGGTTCGGCCTGCGCCGCCATCCGATCCTTGGCTACACCAAAATGCACACCGGTGTTGACTGGGCGGCACCGAGTGGCACGGCGATCTACGCCTCCGGCAATGGTGTCGTCGAGAAAGCAGGCCTGGAGTCGGGTTACGGCAAATACATTCGCATTCGCCACAACAACGGCTATGAAACCGCATACGGCCACATGACAGCATTCGCGCGCGGCATCGATGAAGGCACGCGCGTACGCCAGGGCCAGGTGATCGGCTTCGTCGGCTCGACCGGCCTCTCGACTGGCTCGCACCTCCACTACGAAATATTGGTCAACGGACGCTTCGTTGATCCGATGCGGATCAAGCTGCCGCGCGGCCGCGTTCTGGAAGGACCACTGCTCGCCGGCTTCGAACAGGAACGCGAGCGCCTCGACGGCATCATGGCGCGCAAGCCGGCACGCGTCGCATCAAGTGCATCGTCGGCGCGATAGTTCGTCCACGTAACGCTTCCCAATTCGTCATGCCCGGCCCTGTGCCGGGCATCCACGTCTTGCTTTCGTCAACTTCAAGAGACGTGAATGGCCGGGACAAGCCCGGCCATGACATGGTGATGTAGCGCTTACGCCGCCTGAGCGAGCTTGCCGTTAAACGTCAGCCCGAGCTTGTCGCCGGAAATGGTGACCTTTTCGCCGTCCTTGATGGTGCCGGCGAGAATCATTTCCGCAAGCGGATCCTGCACTGATTTTTGGATCACGCGCTTCAGCGGTCGAGCGCCGTAGGCGGGATCCCAGCCTTTGTCGGCCAGCCAATCGCGCGCGCTCGGGTCAAGCTTGATGACAATCTTGCGATCATCGAGCAGTTTCTGCACGCGCGCGATCTGGATGTCGACAATTCGACCCATCTCCGATTTCTTGAGGCGGTGGAACAAAATGATTTCGTCGACGCGATTGAGGAATTCGGGGCGGAATACTGCGCGCACCACCGCCATCACCTGATCCTTGACCGCATCGGTGTCCTGGCCCTCCGGCTGGTTGACGAGGAAGTCGGCACCAAGATTTGACGTCATCACAATGAGCGTGTTGCGGAAATCCACTGTGTGGCCCTGCCCGTCCGTCAGGCGGCCATCATCGAGGACCTGCAAGAGCACATTGAAGACGTCAGGATGCGCCTTCTCGATCTCGTCAAACAAGATGACCTGATAAGGCCGACGCCGCACGGCTTCAGTGAGAGCACCGCCCTCCTCGTAACCGACATAGCCCGGCGGTGCGCCGATCAGGCGGGCAACCGCGTGCTTCTCCATGTATTCGGACATGTCGATGCGGATCAGCGCATTTTCGTCGTCGAACAGGTAATTCGCCAACGCTTTGGTCAATTCAGTCTTGCCGACACCTGTGGGTCCGAGGAACATGAATGAGCCGATCGGCCGATGCGGGTCCTGCAAGCCAGCGCGCGCGCGCCGCACGGCGGTTGACACGGCGCGAACCGCCTCCTGCTGGCCGATGACGCGCTTCGCAAGCTCGTCTTCCATGCGCAGGAGCTTTTCTTTTTCACCCTCGAGCATCCGGTCGACGGGCACGCCGGTCCAACGGGAGACGACCTGCGCAACGTGATCGGCAGTGACAGTCTCCTCCACCATTGCACCCTTGGCTTCGGCCGCTTCGATCGCCTTCAGTTTTTTCTCCAGCTCCGGAATCCTGCCGTAGGCGAGTTCGCCGGCGCGCTGGAATTCTCCGCGACGTTGCGCGCTGGCAAGTTCAGCACGCAGCTGATCGAGCTCGGTCTTGAGTTTCTGCGCGTCGGAGAGTTTTTCCTTCTCCGCCTTCCACCGGCTGGTGAGATCGGCCGAGCGCTTTTCCAACTGCTTTCAGTTCAGTGTCCAGACGCTTGAGCCGGTCTTTTGAGCCGCGGTCTGTTTCTTTTTTCAGCGCTTCCTGTTCGATCTTCAAACGCACGATTTCGCGGTCGATGGTATCGAGCTCCTCCGGTTTCGAATCGACCTGCATCTTCAGCCGCGCCGCGGCCTCATCGATCAGGTCGATTGCCTTGTCGGGCAAGAAACGGTCGGTGATATATCGATGAGATAGCGTTGCGGCTGCCACGATGGCCGAATCGGAAATGCGCACGCCATGATGCTGTTCGTACTTGTCCTTCAGGCCACGCAGGATGGAAATCGTGTCCTCGACGCTTGGCTCGGACACGTAGACCGGTTGGAAACGGCGAGCGAGCGCAGCGTCCTTTTCTACGTGTTTCTTGTACTCATCGAGCGTGGTCGCCCCAATGCAGTGTAGTTCACCACGCGCCAGCGCGGGCTTGAGCAGATTGGAGGCATCCATGGCGCCGTCGGCCTTACCGGCACCAACCAGCGTGTGCATCTCGTCGATGAAAAGGATGATGCCACCGTCCGAGGACGTGACCTCTTGCAAAACTGCCTTTAGCCGCTCTTCAAATTCTCCACGATATTTTGCGCCTGCGATCATGGCGCCTAGATCAAGCGCGAGCAGCCGCTTGTCCTGAAGGCTCTCCGGCACGTCGCCATTGACGATGCGTAGCGCGAGGCCCTCTACGATTGCGGTCTTACCGACACCGGGCTCGCCGATCAGCACAGGATTGTTCTTGGTCCGGCGTGACAGCACCTGGATGGTGCGGCGAATCTCTTCGTCGCGGCCGATCACGGGGTCGAGCTTGCCTTCGCGCGCAGCCTGCGTGAGATCGCGCGCGTATTTCTTCAACGCATCATAGGCATTCTCGGCGGAGGCAGAATCGGCAGTGCGACCCTTGCGCAGGGCATTGATGGCGGCGTTGAGGTTTTGGGGTGTCACGCCGGCTTTGGCGAGGATTTTCCCGGCCTCACTGTCCTTTTCCAGCGCGAGCGCAAGTAAGAGGCGCTCGACGGTAACAAAGCTGTCGCCAGCCTTTTCGCCGGCCTTCTCGGCTGCGTCGAACACACGCGCCAGCGCCGCATCGAGATAAACCTGCCCTGCCCCGCCGCCACTGACTTTCGGCCGCTTTGCGAGGGCGGCTTCCACCGCTTGCAATGCCTGGCGGGATTGGCCGCCGGAGCGATCGATTAGACCCGCCGCCAGCCCTTCAGGGTCGTCGAGCAGGACTTTGAGGAGATGTTCGGGAGCGAATTGCTGATGGCCTTCGCGCAGGGCAAGCGATTGGGCGGATTGCACGAACCCGCGCGCGCGGTCGGTGTATTTCTCGAAATTCATGTCTCAACTCCCTCGGCCCAGACGGCACCGGTATGGCCCGGGCCCCGTTAAGGCGGCCCGGTTCGAGCATTATGTGGGTGCATTTATTGCAGTTTGAAGAGCCGTCCAGCTTGATATAGGTCAGCGTTAATCCGCTGCTAAAGTGGCCAGAAATCAATGCCATCTGACGTTGCTTCGATCCGCGCGATATATCGATACCCGGTCAAAGGGCTTTCGCCGCAGCCATTGGAGCGGAGCCGCCTAGCGGTTGGTCAGACCATCCCAGCCGACCGGCTTTACGCCATCGAGAATGGCCCCTGCGGGTTTGACCCCGCCGCCCCCGCCTATTTCCCGAAGCAACGCTTCCTGATGCTAATGCGAAACGAGCGCCTGGCCGCATTGCGTACCGATTACGACGAGGCGAGCCACACTCTCATAATCCACGCCGAAGACCGCGAGGCGGTGCGCGGCGACCTGCGCACGCCGCATGGCCGTGCCATGATCGAGAAGTTTATTGCCGCCTATTTTGCAGACGAGCTGCGCGGCCCACCCAAAGTGTTGTTTGGCGCCGGCCATAGCTTCTCGGACGTGGCCAAGAAGGTCGTGTCGATCATCAACTTAAGTTCGGTCGCGGCGGTAGAGAGCGCCGTCGGCGCGCCGGTCAATCCACTGCGCTTTCGCGGTAACCTCTACGTTGCCGGCTGGCCGGCTTGGCAGGAGTTCGATCTGGTCGGCCAAGAACTCGTGGCCGGTAGTACCGCGCGTCTGAAAGTGGTGAAACGTATAGAACGCTGTGCCGCGACGAATGTCGACCCGGACACGGGCATCCGCGATCTGACCATACCGCGCACGCTTATGGAGAGCTTTGGCCACACCGATTGCGGCGTCTATGCCGAAGTCGTGGCTGCCGGCGATATTGCGCGAGGCGATGCAATCGGTCTCGCAAAATCCCGGTAATTTCGCACCGGCCAGCGCTGTCACATAAAAACCGCGCCCTGCTCAACGAGCAGGGCGCGGTTTTTATTTGGTAATGCGATCAGCCACCAGGCAACACGTAAGCGCTGATACGGCTGCGTGGGTACACCGCTTCTGCGACCGTGTGATTGTGGTTTCCCGACACGATAATCGGATTACCGTTCGGATCAACGCCACTGACCACACCGACGTGTCCACCGCCATGGCGGCCCATTACGGCAATCGCGCCGACCTGAGGGCCGCTAACCCGCTGGCCGTAACGTGCATAGGCGCTGGCAAGGTTGCCGCCACCAGCGTGGCCGGTTCGCTTCAGGACCATGTCCATGAACGCACCACACCACAGGCTGCCGCGCCCGGTCGGATTGGTACCGATGTACTTGCGTGCCTCCGAGACCAGGGAGTCGTTCGTAGCGCCCCCAAAGGCCGAGTTCGAATGCGACTGGGCCTGCGCGCGCGCGTCGGCGATGCCAACTGATCGGCGTCCATGGCGGCGATTTTGGCCGCCACTGTCGCCAACCGGCTCTACGGTCGCACGGCCCACACTGGCCGAATAACGCACATCGCGATCAGCCCCAAGTGTTTGCGGTTGAACCGCAGCTTCCGCGACAACCGCGCCACGGTGCCGATGGTGGTGGACGGGTCTTGCGAGGGCTGAAGTTGAGAGAACCGCAGCCGCCACAGAATAAAGCACTATCGTCGCCCGTCTTGTTTTAACTGTCATCAGGTTAGTCCCCTTAGCTATACAAGCAATGCACCTGGAACAAATAGACTCAGCACCAGGCGCGGTGTCCAAACGCCGCCTCCATATGGCAATTTCGTGATCATTGGAAGGTCATTTCGGGAACGCATAGCGGCTATTCCATTGGAATACGCGCGATGAATAAATTACACGCTCCTGAATTCGAATTATACTTACAGAGATAGTGTTATACTGATTTAAGCGTTGTATATACTTTCGGCCAAAGAACTGCATTAGCTGCAGCACAGTTAAGGCTGCAGCACTGCGGGTCCCACCGGAGTTTAAGGTTGAAGCGAACGGTGCCTCAGCCCTTCCGGCTGAGCAGAAAAACGGCTTGTTCCCCAAAAAGGTTCCAAAACCACCATGGCGCAATGAATCGCAGCGGAGAGCCCCAGGCATTTAGGGCCACGGCTTTTTCCATCTTGACCCCAATTTCCGTGCAGAGCTGGCGGAAGTCCTTGATGGTGCAATGGTGAATGTTCGGCGTGTCGTACCAGCTGAACGGCAGGATATCGGTACGCGGCATATGGCCGGCGAACAGGAGCTGGAAGCGCACCTGCCAATGGCCGAAATTCGGGAACGACACAATCGCGTGGCGCCCGATGCGCAGCATGTGTTCGAGCACAATGCGAGGGTGCCGTGTCGCCTGTAGCGTTTGCGACAGGATCACATAGTCGAAGGCGTCATCCGGGTAGTCGCCGAGATCGGTGTCGGCATCGCCCTGAATAACGGCCAATCCCTTGGCCACGCATTCGTTGACGCCCTCACGCGACAACTCAATTCCGCGACCGTCAACGTTCCGGCTTTCGCTCAGGAGACGCAATAGCTCGCCGTCGCCACATCCGACGTCGAGTACCTTGGCGCCGCGCTCGACCATCTGGGCAACCAGCACCAGGTCGACGCGGGCACCCCCGGCCGTTCGTGAGATGCTGGAAACGGCTAGCTCGGGATTATCGCGTTTGAGCATTTTCATAGCTCAGCTCTTGCCCGCAAACCCGCGAGCCTTGCCGGCGCCGTCGAGAAAGCCGCGCACGATAGCGAGCAATTCCGGCTCATCGAGCAGAAAGGCATCGTGACCTTTGTCGGTGACGATTTCAGCGAAGGACACCCGCGCGCTCGCCGCATTGAGGGCGTGCACGACGGCCCGCGATTCCGACGTTGGGAACAGCCAATCGCTGGTGAACGATATCACACAGAAGCGCGTCGGCGTGCGTTTGAAGGCGTTCGCCAACACACCGTTGTAGTCGGCGGCGAGATCGAAATAATCCATCGCGCGCGTCAAATAAAGATACGAATTGGCGTCGAACCGCTCGACAAACGAAATCCCTTGGTGGCGCAGATAGGATTCAACCTCGAAATCTGCATCGAACGAGAAGGTCGGATTCTCGCGGTCCTGGAACTTGCGTCCAAATTTTCGGTGCAGCGCGGCATCTGACAAATAAGTGATGTGCGCGCCCATGCGCGCGACCGCGAGCCCGCGCCGTGGATTGGTGCCCTCCAGATGATATCGGCCGCCACGCCATTCAGGATCGGCCATGATCGCCTGCCGTCCGACTTCGTGGAAGGCAATATTCTGAGCCGAATGACGAGTGGCACACGCGATCGGCAGCGCACAGAAAACGCGGTGAGGATAGCTCGCCGCCCATTGAAGAACTTGCATGCCGCCCATCGAGCCGCCCGCAACCGCGAACAACGACTCGATACCGAGGTGATCGAGCAACATTGCCTGCGCTCGCACCATGTCGCGGATAGTGATGACCGGGAAATCGAGCCCCCAAGGCTTTCCCGTCTTCGGATCAGTCGACGACGGTCCGGTCGTACCCATGCAGGCGCCAACCACGTTCGGGCAGATTACAAAATAACGCTCCGTGTCGATCGGCTTGCCGGGACCGACCATCGTTTCCCACCAACCGGACTTCTTGGTAACCGGATGCACGCTTGCGACGTGCTGGTCGCCGGTGAGCGCATGGCAGATCAGCACCGCGTTGGTGCGCGCGCTGTTAAGGGTTCCATAGGTCTTGTAGGCAATCTGGAATGGCGTCAGCTCAACGCCGGCGTCGAGCTTGAGCGGCTTATCGGCTCCGAAATGGGCGATAAGCGAATCGTGCGGCTGATCCGCCTCACGCGGTGCATCCCCTGCCTCACGTGCGTTAGTCAAATTGGCTTCAGCCATCTCGCCTGTGCGCTCCCGGCGTTACCCGCATCGCGGGCCGACTAATAGAGGTTTACTGTCAACCTAGCAGGCTACAGTCAACGTTTTCTTTGATTTCAAGGCCCAGCCCACCTATCAATGCCGCCATGACGAAGCCACCCCAAACACCCTCGCTGGCCGATCTGCGCAAGGAGATCGACCGCATCGATGAGGCGATGCACCAGCTATTGATGGAGCGCGGCGAGATCATTGATCGCCTGATTGCGGTCAAGCGCAGCCAGGACACCGGAACGTCGGCATTCCGTCCCGCGCGCGAGGCCGAGATGATGCGCCGGCTCGTCAAACGGCACAAAGGCATATTGCCACTCGACACGGTCGAAAGCATTTGGCGCGTCATCATCTCGACCTTTACCTACGTGCAGGCGCCATTCTCGGTACACGCCGACCTGTCGGCTGGCGACGCGCTGATGCGGGATTCTGCCCGCTTTCATTTTGGGTTCACCGTGCCATTCGTCCCACACATGGGTGCCGCAGGAGTGGTTGCCGCGGTTTCGGAATCCACAGGTGATCTCGGCCTGGTGCCGGCCTTCGATGTAGCATCCGCAGGCGCCTGGTGGAGCGCGCTCGAATTCGACGCCGCGCCCAAGATCATCGCGCGCCTCCCGTTCGTTGAGCGACCGGACCATCCGGCCGCCTTACCGGTCTTCGTCCTATCCCGGGTCGCGCCCGAGGCCATGGCAACCGATGTGGCGGTATGGAGCGTGCGCGTTTCCGGATGGGGCGCAAGCGCCGCACAGACTTTATCTGCGCAGGTGGATTTTATTGCCGTACCCGACCGCGCCTTCGACGGCGCCGCCTTACTGGTGACGTTACCCAAGGATACCGAGCTTAAGTCGATCAGTGCCGCCCTGGTTAAGGCTGGCGCCACGGTGCGGTCGGCAGCCCTCGTCGGAAGCCACGCAACCCGCTATACGATTGCCGCCGATAAGGCCTGATCGTCCGGAAAAACGTCTATGACTGCAAATCGTCCGCAACCACGCCCCGGCGTGCTCGATATTGCCCCGTATGTACCGGGCAAGAGCACAGCGCCCGGCGTCACAAAGGTGTTCAAACTCTCCTCCAACGAAACGCCGTTGGGGCCGAGCGCCAATGCTATCGCTGCATATCGTGCGGTCGGCGAACACCTGGAAGACTATCCGGACGGCTCGGCCTCGGCCTTGCGCGAAGCGATCGGGGCTGCCTTCGGCCTCGATCCAGATCGCATCGTCTGTGGCGCCGGTTCCGACGATTTGCTCAATCTGATCGCGCGCGCCTATCTCAAGGATGGCGACGAGGCGATCCACGCTACGCATGGCTTTCTCGTCTACCCGATCGCGACGCTCGCGGCCGGCGCAAAACCTGTCGTCGCACCGGAGACCAACTACACGGTCAACGTCGATGCCATGTTGCAGGCGGTGACGCTGAAAACCAAAGTCGTGTTCCTGGCCAATCCAAACAATCCGACCGGAACCTATATCCCTTTCGATGAAGTGAAGCGGCTTCACAAGGGGCTACCGCCGCACGTCCTGCTCGTGCTCGACGCCGCATACGCAGAGTATGTGCAACGAAACGATTACGAGTCCGGCATCGAGCTCGTGGCAACCTCCGAAAACGTCGTGATGTGCCGCACCTTCTCAAAAATCTATGGCCTCGCCGCCCTCCGGCTTGGCTGGATGTATGGACCGCCGCATGTTGTGGACGCGGTCAACCGCGTCCGCGGACCGTTCAATGTGAACACGCCGGCAATTGCCGCCGGTATCGCAGCCATCCGCGACGTGGCGCACGTGGAACGCGCGCGTGAACACAATAGACGCTGGCTCGCCTGGCTCACCGAGGAAATCGGTAAGCTCGGCTTGAACGTCACGCCGAGCGTGGCGAATTTCGTGCTGATCCATTTTCCCGATAGCAAGGGTCGCACCGCGAAGGATGCTGACGCGTTCCTCACAAAGCGTGGGCTCATTCTGCGCCAAGTCGGCGCCTATAAACTGCCGAACGCCCTGAGAATGAGCGTGGGCGCTGAGGAGGCCAACCGTCTGGTGGTGCAGGCACTCAAGGAATTCCTGGGGAAAGCGGCGTGAGCAAGCCCCCCGCCCTGTTCAACCGCCTAGCGCTGATCGGCGTCGGATTGATCGGCTCCTCGATCGCGCGTGCGGCACGTGCACAAGGCGCTGCGCGTTCAATAGTGGCGACTGCGCAGTCCCCCGAGACGCGCCGGCGCGTTGCCGAACTCGGCATCGTCGATCAAGTGGTCGAAAGCAACACCGCGGCCGTCGAAGGCGCCGATCTCGTCATTGTCTGCATTCCCGTCGGCGCGTGCGGCGCCGTCGCAAAGGAGATCGGTCCGCATCTTGCGGGCGATGCGATCGTCTCGGATGTGGGCTCGGTTAAGGGCTCAGTCATGCGCGATATGGCACCGCACCTGTCGAAGAATGTGCATTTCGTGCCGGCGCACCCTGTAGCAGGAACGGAATATTCCGGACCCGATGCCGGCTTTGCCGAACTGTTTGTCAATCGCTGGTGCATATTGACGCCGCCGAAGGGCACCGACCAGAAGGCCATCGAAAAGCTTGCAACTTTCTGGCGACTGCTCGGCGCCAATGTCGAGACTATGGCGCCCGATCACCACGATTTGGTGCTCGCAATCACCAGTCATCTGCCGCATCTAATTGCCTATACCATCGTCGGCACTGCCGACGAATTACAGACGGTGACACGTTCGGAAGTGCTGAAGTTTTCCGCGGGCGGCTTCCGCGATTTCACCCGGATCGCCGCGTCCGACCCGACGATGTGGCGCGACGTGTTCCTCGCCAACAAGGACGCCGTCCTGGAAATGCTTGGCCGCTTCAACGAAGACGTGTCGGCTCTAACAAAGGCAATCCGCAAGGGTGACGGCGACACACTGTTCGAGCATTTTGCACGCACGCGCGCCATACGAAAAGGTATCGTCGACATCGGGCAGGATTCGCCAGCACCGGATTTCGGCCGCCCGCATCCGGGCCTGCAACCGTTGCCAAAACCCTACGCCGGCGAGGAAGACTAGTCGGCCGTTGATCAAATAGTTTTCGCCAGCCTGCGCCGCCTTTCGGATGCCGTGGCCAATTGCCTTGCCGTCGTCGCGTTCACGCGCTTCATAAACAGCCAATACCCCCGCCAACCGTCACACGCCCGAGAGCCGCGCACTAAAACAGCGCCGGTGCGCTACCAATCGGGATCGGGCCTAGGAAAATCGCGCCATCCGTGAAGCGCAATGGCAGCGTCACTGCACGTTTGCCCTCGAGCGTCGTCTGCTCGCCCAGCAGATTAATGCCGGCGGAAATATTGGCGCCCGCCTGTTGACGCGCCACCTCCCCGAGACCTGGCGCCAGGCGGTCGAGAGCGCCGACAAGCTTGTCCATGCTGGGCGCAGTCTGCACACGTTGCTGCGCACCGATCGCTGCCAGGAACTGATCGAGCCCTGCTATCGTGATACGCAGCTCACCCTCCAGCCGGCCGTTGCCATTGAGCGACAAAGCGCCGCTACCAATTGCAAGGATCTCGCCCTGCTGCACGCGCGCCTGCGTGATATCGATGCGTCCACCGGTTGCCTGCATCTCGCGGAAACGGGCCGGCCAGGGCTTCGGCGAAAAATCATTCAAACCACGAAGTATTACGGTGACATTGGCATCGATGGGCCGCTCTGCGGCTTGATGCAATAACGGCATCGACGCCTGGTCGAGTTGCAAAGCAATCTCGATCACGGGCTTGTTTGCGTCAGCCTCTTCGGCCACGCGCCCGTGAATTTCGACGTGCCCGGCACGCAGAATGTTGCGCCGAGCCGTGCCGTCTATGCGATCAACCGCCGGACTGTCGAATACCAGTGACACGCGCTTCGGCGCCGACGGCGTACCACGCACACTCGACTGCGCCAGCTTCCAGTCGACAACGATATCCGGCGATTTGTCAGGCTGGCCAATCGTCAGCGGGCCGTGGAATTCACTGATAAGCAGCCCGGGCTGATAGACTTGCGCCACAACCGTCAGGCTATCAGCCTTGAGTTCAACAGGCGGCTGGTTGGTGCGGAAGAGTGCCGAGGCGCGATTGCAGTCTACCTCGATACGAAATGGGTATCCTCCAACAGTCTGAGAGCCGCAGTTGTAGATACGCCCAGCTTTGGCTTCCCGCACCCGCCAGCCGTCGATCGCCTCCTGTGCCTTGTCGGCGGCAAATTTCCAAAATCCGGTCCAGCCAGCTATCAGTGCCAGCACGACGAAAAGCAGAAACGCGTAGCGGCGCCCGGTTCGGCGGTATGACTGCAGGCTTGCTGGATTACTCATCATTGAAATTCAAAAACCCGCCGAATGCGGCGTTTCTGCGCCCGCGTCCGGCGAGCGGGTTGCACGAAAGCCGCCGTCCTGTTAGGCGAACGTCGCCGATCCCGTCAACGCCGTGGTCTGTTTCCCCGCCACGATGAACGCACGTCCCGATCAAAGCAATGAGGACCTGTGGGTCTTCGCCTACGGCTCGCTGATGTGGCGGCCCGGCTTCGACTTTCTCGAGCGCCGCAACGCGCGTCTGTTGGGCGCTCACCGCGCGCTTTGCGTGTACTCGTTCGTGCATCGCGGAACTCCCGAAAAACCTGGCTTGGTATTTGGCCTGGATCGCGGCGGCAACTGCCGCGGCATAGCCTACCGGGTGGCCCGGGCGCGGCGATCGGAAACAATCGATTACCTGCGCGCCCGCGAACAGGTCACGCGGGTCTATTGGGAGGCGTGGCGTAGGGTTTGGCTCGACGACGACCCACAAGATAGCGTGCACGCCCTTTGCTATGTCGTTGACCGCGGCCATCGCCAATATGCCGGCCGATTGAGTCTCGCTGAGCAACTGCACTATGCGCGCCAAGGGCACGGCCGTTCGGGCGCCTGCCGCGACTACGTACTGGCGGCCGTAAAAGAGCTGCAATCGTTAGGGATTCGCGATGCCGATCTGCACGTCCTGGCCGAACAACTCAAAGGCATCCACCAATCGGCCAGCGAGTGAACGCCGAACCGACAATTAGTCACACCCCATTCTTGCCCGGCCCTCTGCGACCAGACGCGCCGTCGCGGTTTCGATGTCGCTTTGGAGCCGGTCAAAGAATATGTCTTTATCGAGTCCCGGCGGAATTGGATCAAGGATCTCGGCCACCACCGTACCGGGGAAACGCCGAAGCGAGCGGCGCGGCCAGAAAAGCCCGGAGTTAAGCGCGATCGGCACGCAAGGTACGCCCTCCGCCACATAGAGGTGCGCGACGCCAACCTTGTAGCGGGGCTCGGCCCCGGCTGGCCGCCGCGTGCCCTCGGGGAAAATGATGAGCTGGCGATTGTCAGCGAGTTCAATGCGAGCGCGTTCGATCATGGCAGTGAGCGCCTGCGAACCGCCACTGCGATCAACCGGCACCATGCGACCCTTAATGGTGAGCCAGCCAAAGATCGGAATCCACTGCAACTCGCGTTTGAGAATAAACACCGGATTGTCGAGCAGCGGCAAAAGCGCGAATGTTTCCCACGCCGACTGGTGCTTGGAGGCAACAATGATCGGGCCCTTGGGGATTTTCTCCTGGCCGCGGATTTCACAATCGACACCCGCGATAACACGCAGCAGCACAAGATTGACGCGGCCCCATGACTTGGCCACGGCGACAATGGCACGATATGGCATGAAGAAAGTCGGCAATGCCGCAATCAAGTAGATAAGCGTGTTTAGATAAAACAACGCGTTAAAGGCGATCGAGCGGACAAGAATGGTCACGACGGCGCTCCTTCACATTGCGCTATCGTAGTCGATACGCATGCGAGCACATGCAAGCAGATATTTTAGGTATTCCAAGAACAGCAGGCGCGCGGAGTCTGCATTCGACCACCACGGGTCAGCCTTCGCTTTTTCTGAAATAACCGGATAGGCAATCAACGTGACGTCAGGAAGTTGATGTTCAAGCTCGGCCATAGCCCGAGGCATGTGCCAATTTGATGTTACCACGATCAAAGAGTTGAAATTATGCTCGCGTGCCCAGCGCCTAGTTTCGAGCGCGTTTCCAAAAGTATTGAGAGCCGAACGATCGAGGTCGATACAACAACTGAAGTATTTCGAATAGAGAGGCGTGAGCCGGGCAATCTCCCGCGCGCTGGTGGCGCGGTACACACCGGTGATCAACAGCCGCTTCCCGCGCTCGGTCGCCAATAGCTCGATCGCGTCGGGAATGCGCGCGGCGGCGCCAGTGAGTACCACGATGCCATCTGCCTTGTTTTCGAGCGACACCTCATCTCCGGCAATACGCGAGACGAACCACGCAAATCCACCCGCGAGGAGGAGGGCCGCGGTGGCGCTGGCGGCCATAGTCAGGAATCCGATCCAGCGGGCGACCCCGGCGAGCATATTAGTCGATCGCTTCCAGCGTGCTGTTGACCGTATGCCGCGAAGTCAATGCTGTCACCACCGCAATCAACGCCACTTGGCCGAGCACCGCGACATAGCCGGCAAGGCCAATTGAGAACGATCCAAACAAAGCCGATGTCTGGTCGCCTCCCGCGGTGCCGGCGAACCAGCGGCTGGCTAAGCTGGCGAGCACAAACAGAATGATTGCCGCACCGCCGCCGATGGCGCCGCCTTGCAGACCCAGCAGCAAGAAATGGTGCTGAAAGTTCCGGGCTATAAATCCATTTTTCGCACCGACAAAATGCAGTACTTCGATCACCGCCTTATTTGTTGCCATCGCGCCGCGTGTGGCGAACGTGACCGATAATATCGTCGCAGCGAACATCAGAATCAAAACGCAGATACCGGCGGCGACGGCAGTGCCTGCCATCGCCCGCATGCGATCGATCCATCCGCGATGATCATCGAGCACGGCGCCAGGCACTTGATTGGCCAGCACGCGCCTCAATTGTGCGAGATCCGGTGTTGCATCCGCTGCAATCTTGACCACAATCAGACGCGGCACCGGCAATTCATTGAGGGAGAGCCCAGTTCCCAGCCACGGCTCGAGTAGCTTCGTGGATTCTTCTTTCGAATAAGGCCGTACCTCGACGATTCCCGAGAATGCGCGCGTGACTGACACGGCTTTGTCCACCGTGCTGTCGACATCGCGGCCAGGGGCCGGGATAACCTGGATCGTCACCTCACGCGAAATATCCGATTGCCACTCGCCGGCAGCACGGCTCACCAGCATCGCCGCGCCGGTGGTTAGCGATGCAAGGAAAGTCATGATGGCAACCACCGCAACGAGCGCGCGCCCGGAAATGGAATTGCGCGGAACGAGCGGCGTCTCGAAGCGAGGTAGTAACTGCTCGTCTCGCTCGCGCAGCGCTAGAGTAAATTTGCCTGTTAGGTAGTCCGTCATTCTACTCCTCAGTCATAGATATGCAGGCGGCCATCGTGCAGAACGAGCCGGCGCGCATCGTATTGATCCATTAACGCAATGTCGTGGGTGGCGATCACTACCGACGTTCCGGATTTATTAAGCTCGACGAACAGTCGCAGAAGTCGTTGTGCCAAACTCGGGTCGACGTTTCCTGTCGGCTCATCGGCGAGCAGTAATTGCGGACGTGCGATCACCGCACGAGCGATCGCGGCGCGTTGCTTTTCGCCGCCCGAGAGCACTGGTGGCAATGCCCACATCCGCTCACCGAGTCCGACCCAATTGAGCAATTCAACCACTTCGTCGCGGTAACTGTCCTCGGGACGGCCCATCACCCGCAATGGCAGTGCGACATTCTCATAGGTCGTCATATGGTCGAGTAGACGAAAATCCTGAAAGACGATGCCGATGCGCCGCCGCAACGTCGCCACGGCATCGCGCGAGAGGGTCGCGACGTCGTGGCCGAACTGGGTGATCAACCCACGGGTCGGCCGCAGGGAAAGGAATAACAGGCGCAGCAGGGAAGTCTTCCCCGCGCCGGAAGGGCCAGTGAGAAACTGGAAAGAATGCGGTTCGATACGGAACGTGAGGTCGCGTAGGACCTCTGGCCCCAACCCATAGCGTAAGCCCACATTCTCGAATTGGACCACCCACCCCTCTCCGACTAGTTCTCGTTAAAGGCCCGTCGAATCGCTTTCCGGTTGGGGTCCCCAGACCCATTACCGGGCCGCCGTCCCTGGCACCCGACCAGCGCCTGGAACTGCGCTTTTACAGGATTATCACCGAGCCGCCATAGCAGCGCGAGGGAAAAGCCCCAAATCCGCTTATTATCCGGGAGCCGCCATGGTTTCCGATCCATTAACGGACGGCTGGTACTTTCGGGCACCCAAATACCCGTCGATGCCATGCTGATCGCCTGCCCGAACTGCTCCACGTCGTACATGATTGAACCGGCCTCGCTGGGCGCGGCGGGCCGAACCGTCCGTTGTGCGCGCTGCAAGACCACGTGGTTCGCGAGCGGCTCGGACACGGCGCCTGAAATGACAGCCGCGGCAGATGGCGCCAACGCTGAAGGCGACGCGCAGACTCGGATAGGTGTCATTCGTCCCGAGGAAGCCGCGCGCGGCGTGTCCGATGACGCGGCGCTTACACAACAGGACACTGAAGCCGCAGACGTAACGGCGGCTGCAAAAAATGATTTACCCGCGCCCGAAGAAACCCCGTTTCCGGAGCCAGTTGCCATCGCTGATGCGCCGTCGCTGGTCCCGCCGATCGAACCGCCAACATCCACTGATGCCGCAGCGAAATCGGGATCCGATGAAGTCGAAAATTTTACCGCGCGACGCAAGCGGTTGCAGGCACGGCGCAATAAAGCTCGTCGTTCTTCGCACTGGACGGCTCTTATCCTTGTGCTGTTCGCTTTCAATGTGGCACTGATCGGGGCGCGCAGTGAAGTCGTACGTTTCCTGCCGCAGACTGCTTCTCTGTTTTCCGCAATTGGACTGCCCGTCAATCTGCGTAATCTCAAATTCGAGAACATGCGAATTTCGAAGGAAACGCAGGAAGGTCTGTCCTCGCTTGTCATCGAGGGCACG
Organism: uncultured Pseudomonadota bacterium; assembly: GCA_963762485.1. Lineage (GTDB taxonomy): Bacteria > Pseudomonadota > Alphaproteobacteria > Rhizobiales > Xanthobacteraceae > Pseudolabrys. Next base: position 1,145,295 of record CAVXLE010000017.1, read on the forward strand.
ATTGTCAGCCTTGCAAGCAAGGCGACGGAAGTTCCGCGCCTGCGCTTTGCTGCACGCGATGCCACGGGACAGGAAGTCTACACCTGGAGTTCGATGCCGAGCCGAAGCACCCTCGCCCCCGGTGAAAAGCTTGAATTCCGCAGTCGCCTTGTCTCGCCGCCGGAGACCGCGACCGATGTAATCGTACGCTTCTTCGGCCCCCAAGACGTGGCCACGGGCGAAAAGTAAGGAAATGGCGAGAATTCTAATCGCCGAAGATGACGACGTCGTACGTAAATTCCTGATGCGTGCGCTTGGCGGCGATGGACACGATCTCACCGAAGCCGCCGATGGCGCTAGCGCCCTCGCGGCGCTTAATCAATCCCACGGAAAATTCGATCTGCTTCTGACTGACGTGAAGATGCCGGTGACGGACGGTATCGCACTCGCACTCGAGACCGGTCGTAACCATCCTGACGTCGCGATCATGTGAATGACGGGCTACGCCGATCAGCACGAACGGGCACACGGGTTAGATGCACTCGTACACGACGTGCTCGCAAAGCCATTCTCGGTCGATCAGATCACCGGCGCCGTGCGCGAAGCGCTGGTCCAAAGACATTAGCTCCGACACGCAAAATTCTTTATCAGAAGTCCTTCAGCAAGCGTTCGATATAATCTAACTCAAGTTGCGGGCGGAAGCCCTCACCAAAGCGCTTGCGCAATTCCTCCAAGATCCGGCGCGCACGCTGAGCATCGATCTCGCCCGGCACTTTCACGGTAACATCGTCGCCGTAGTCTCGCCCGCGCAACGGCCGCCCAAGCGGGTCGGTGTCCTGCTGGGCACGGGCCTGGCCGCGGCCCGGCCGGCCATTGGGACCGGGGCCCATACCCTGCTGCTGCATCGACTGCGCAAGTCCTTGGGCGCCCTTACGCATGGCTTCCAGTGCACGGCCCTGACTATCGACAGCACTGTCGGCATCGCCCTCGCCAAGCTGCCCTTCGGCTTGGCCCATGGCCTCGCCGGCATCGCCGAGTTGGCCCATTTCATTACCCTCGCCCTTCTGGCCCGGCTGACCGAGCCCACGCTGGCGGAGTTCCTCCAGCAGTTTGTTGAGCCGATCCCGCAGGCCTTGCTGATCTTGGCGTAGATCGCCCATCTGGTTCTGACCCTGACCCTGCTGCCCGCGCTGACGGTCGCGCCGCATGTCCTGGCCTTGCCTAAAGGTCTTGTCGCGCAACTGTTGCTGCTTGCGGATCATGTCACCCAGTTCGTCGAGCGCCGACATCATGTCGTCATCGCCATCTTCGCCCTGCGCGCCTGGCCGCGCCATCTGCAGGTTCTCAAGCATCGACTGCAATTGATCGAGCAATTGGCGTGCGGCGTCCTTGTTGCCGGAACGGGCCATCTGCTCGAGGCGGTCGAGCATGCTCTTGAGATCCTGCTGGCTGAGCGTCCGTGTATTGCGGTCGAGCGGACGAGCAAGCTGCTGCGGGTTCTTACGCATCTCCTCGGCCAGCGCCTGGAGGAACTTGTCCATGGCCGCGCGCAGCTGTTCCATCAACTTCTTGATTTCTTCATCGCTCGCGCCGCGTTCGAGCGCCTGGCGCAAGGCCTCCTGTGCTTGACGCAATGCCTGCTCTGCTTGCGAAACATTTCCATCCTCGAGCTGGACCGCCATGTCCCAAAGCCGCGCCACCACTTCACGCAACGCGTCATCGCTTTTGGCGTTTTCGAGGTCGTGATAGATTGACCGCAAGCCGAGATAGACGCCGGGTTCGGGCGTGAAACGTTCCGGCGCAATGCTCAGTGCATCGAGCGCTGCAAGCACCAACGGCTTGGTTTCGGCATCGAGCGCCAGATTGCGTCGCTGCTCGATCAGTGCACGCGCCAATGGCTTCACAAAGATACGCTGAGGGAGCTGTAGCTCGTGCGGTTGGCTACGCCCCTCATTGCCGGCCTCGTCGCGCGCCGTAAGCGTCATGATGACTTCTGCGCCGGCCCAGGCATGTTCAGTGAGATCGTGGGTGGTTTGTGCAGCGCCGGAGCGCGTGCGCGCCTGCGGTAACGTGAGCGCGTAATCCGGCGCGGTGAACAGAGGATGGCGTGGCTTGTCAGACGATCCCTCATCCTTGAGCGCAAAGGTGGCTTTCGCTTCTACGACGCCATAATCGTCGTCCATCTTGTAATCGAGCCGCAGAGCTCCCCGCGCCTGCCGTTCCGGATCCTTGGTAAGTTCGATGGCCGGCGCACGGTCGGGAATGGCGGTAAAATTCCAGATCAAATCACTCCCGAGCACACCGTGAACCGCGGCGGAACCATCACCTTTGATCACCAACCGGCGCTCCTCGGTCCCGGGCGGCAGCGGCGCACGGGCTTCGGCCGGCGCGTCCTCGAGGCCACCCTTACGGACCACGTCAAAACTTACCTTGCCGGTGGCGCGGATCACCAATTGACTTCCAGCAGGTACCGCCACCGGCGCCCCGGTCTGCGCAGTATCACCTGGTCGCAGACCTTGAAGCATGACCGGCGGCCGGCCGGTGTATACCGGAGGTGTAACCCACGCGTCGATGCGGAAATTCGCCGGCGCGACTACGCCATGCCAATCGAAGGCTGCGGCAATACGTTTTACCCGGTCTCCTCCTGCCGCAAAGAAGCTTGCCACAACCAGAATGAGCACCAGCGCGCGAAACGCCATCGGATCGCGCAGCGACAGCCGCGGCGTCGGCCACCCGGCCTTGAACTTGCGCGCCGACAGCAGCGCGCGTTCGACATGCGCGCGCCACAGCGCCTGCGCCACCGGGTCCTGGCTGTTCGCAGCAATATGATCTGCCACCGTGGTGGCTGGGCGATGCGTTTCACCACTGCTGCGATCAAGCCGGCGCAAGCCGTCATAGATGCTCGGCAGTCGAAGGATCAGCAGCGGCAACGCCGCTGCTGCCAAGGCGACAACAAACACCAACAGGCCAATTGCGCGAGCAAGCGGCGGCAACGCCAACCACAGGCCAGCCCAGGAGAAGGCAAGGAACAATCCGAACACGGTGGCAAGTGCAGCGAGAGCCGGCCACAGCCGTTCCCACAGCAAGCTACTCCGCGCACGCCTGAGCGCCCGCGCGAGTAGAAGCCTGCTCGGCTGCTCCCGATCGTGAGGCTGATCGTTCAAATCGTCCAAAAGCCGCTCCGTCGCTCAGGCTCAGGAGAATCTAATACTGGTCATGCTAGCACGCACCGGACGACCGGGCCACGCGTGCATTTATGCGCTCAAAGCCAATCTGGCATACGATCGAGCGCAATCAATTGGTCAACTTCAAGGCGTGGACGGACCAACGCCCATTCCGAGCCATTGACCAACACTTCCGGCACCAAAGGCCGCGTATTGTAGGTACCGGCCTGGACCGCACCATACGCGCCGGCCGACATAACGGCGATCAAGGCGCCGCTTGCCGGTTCCACCATATCGCGGTTAACGGCGAGAAAATCGCCGCTTTCACACACCGGCCCAACGACATCGGCGCGAACACGCGGTGCCGACGAAGACTGCTCGACGACCGGCCAAATTTCATGGTGCGCATCATATAAAGTCGGTCGGATGAGATCGTTCATGGCGGCATCGACGACGACAAAATTCTTGGCATCGCCATGTTTCACGAACAGCACGCGTGTCACAAGAATACCTGCATTCCCGACGATCAGCCGTCCCGGTTCGAAGATCAGCCGGCAATCAAGATCACGCGTGGCGCGCTTAACGACTTCCGCATACGCTTCCGGATGTGGCGGTGGTTCGTTGTCGTCACGATAGGGAATTCCCAAACCGCCACCGAGATCGACATGCGAAATGGAATGACCGTCGGCACGCAGCGTCCGCACGAATTCCGCGAGCAGCGCAAACGCGTTGCCGAACGGATCGAGCTCGGTAATCTGACTGCCGATATGCATATCGACGCCGGTGACCTTGAGGCCCTTTAGCTTGGAAGCACGGGTATAGATTTCGCGTGCGCGGCTTATTGGGATGCCGAACTTGTTCTCGGCCTTCCCGGTAGCGATCTTGTGATGGGTCTTGGCGTCAATATCTGGGTTGACGCGTACGGAAATATATGCGGCGCGCCCCTTCGACGCCGCGATCGATGACAGTAGTTCGAGCTCCGATTCGGATTCGACATTGACACAGAGAATCCCCTCGTCGATCGCGAGCGCGAGTTCGGCCGCGGTCTTGCCAATGCCGGAGAACATGATCTTGTCAGCGGGAATACCGGCCAAGCGCGCACGCTTGAGCTCGCCACCCGACACCACATCGGCGCCCGCACCGAGCTTCGCAAGCGTGCGAACGACAGCCTGATTGGAATTTGCTTTCATAGCGTAGCAGACGAGCGCACGCACGTCGGCAAACGCGCCGGCGAACACCTGGTAGTGACGCGTGAGCGTTGCCGTCGAATAGCAATAGAATGGCGTTCCGACCGCGGCGGCGAGCGCGTCCAGATTCACCGCCTCGGCGTGGAGGACGCCGTCGCGATAGGTGAAGTGGTGCATCACACGCTCAGTTGAGCAACACGTCGAGAGGGATACGTTTATTTGGGCCCGCCGGAGCAAGCGGCTTGCCGTCGGGACCAATAACCGGAGCGCCGTACCTGGCGTCCCCAGCCGGCACCGCCTGGTCGCCAGCGAGCGATGCGCCCGGCGGCGGATCGAGCGGGCCCTTTCGGCCACACGCGGTCAGCCCAAGCGCCGCGGCAAGCACGCCGATCAGAGCAAGTCGTAGCAACAGACGGTCGCAGATAGGGGTCAAGATACGCGCTCCTAGCCTCGGCGGCACCATAGCAAAACAAGCAAAGAAGGCGAAGTCAGGGTTTCTCTTTTTGAAGCTTGCGCAGCCATTTCTTCGCTTGCGCGCGTACGTTTTTTGGCGCGGTACCACCGAAGCTCGATCTGCTTTTCACCGAGCGGTCGACGGATAGAACGCTGAACACGTCATCGCTGATTCGCGGCTCAATTTCCCGCATGATTGCGAGTGGCATCCGATGCAGGGCAACGCCCATCTCGGCGGCCTTGGCGACGATCCGGCCGGTGAGGTGGTGAGCTTCCCTGAACGGAATTTTCAAAGTCCGCACCATCCAGTCGGCGAGATCTGTGGCGGTAGCATAGCTCTCGCCCGCCGCCTTTTTCATTCGCGCCGTATCCGGCTCGATATCGCCGATCATGCCAGTCATCGCCGCAATCGACAGCGAAAGCGCCGAGAGCGCATCCATGGCACCCTCCTTGTCTTCCTGCATATCTTTGGCGTAAGCGAGTGGCAGGCCCTTCATCACAATCAACAGTGCATCGAGCGCACCGATCACGCGGCCCGTCTTGGCGCGCACTAGCTCGGCCGCATCGGGATTGCGTTTCTGCGGCATGATCGAAGAACCAGTGGTGAATTTATCTGACAGCTTGACCAGGCCAGTCAGCGGCGAGGTCCAGATTACGATCTCCTCGGCAAGCCGCGACAGATGCACGGCTGTGATCGACGCTGTGGCCAACGTTTCCAAAACAAAGTCGCGGTCGGAAACAGCGTCAACCGAATTCGCCATCGGCCGTTCGAAGCCCAATGCCTTCGCAGTCATGTCGCGGTCGAGCGGAAACGAGGTGCCGGCGAGCGCGGCCGCACCAAGCGGGGATTCGTTGAGGCGCTTGCGTGCGTCTGCAAAGCGGCCTCGGTCGCGCGCGGCCATTTCGACATAGGCGAGCAAGTGATGGCCGAAGGTTATCGGCTGCGCGGTTTGCATATGGGTAAGGCCGGGCATCGCCGTGGCGGCATGCGTCAGCGCCTTGTCGACAAGCGCACGTTGGTAGCCGGCGAGCGCGGTGTCGAGAATGTCGATAGTGTCCCGCACCCACAGCCGGAAATCGGTTGCAACCTGGTCGTTGCGCGAGCGCGCTGTGTGCAGCCGGCCCGCCGCCTCGCCTATGAGCTCAGCGAGCCGGCCCTCGACATTCATATGGATGTCTTCAAGGGCGCGTTTGAATGAGAACCTGCCCGCGTCGATCTCTGACAGGATCGTGTCTAGACCGTGAGCAATCTTTTTCGCATCTTCGGCCGTAATGATGCCTTGCTTGGCCAGCATCTCGGCATGGGCCTTGGACGCGGCGATGTCCTGGCGGTAGAGATGCCGGTCGAAATCGATGGAGGCGTTAATTTCCTCCATAATGGCATCAGGGCCAGACGTGAACCGCCCACCCCACATCTTATTGCTCATGGCATATCCACCAAGCCGCTCATGACCGGGTCCCATTCCAGCTTCGCCAAAAAACGCCTCGCCATGGTTTTGGCTGGCGGAATCACCGGAGTCGTCGTTGGGCTGGCGGGGGTATACGGGATTGCGACCCTCACGCGCAATGCGGGCGGCGATAAAGCCTGCCGTCCAGCCGTCGAACTGGCCAAGAAAATAGCGCCATTTGCACGTGGCGAGGTAGCCGCCGTTAACGTTGCCAAGAGCGCGCTGCGGTTACCTAACCTCGCTTTCGAGGGCGCCGATGGCAGTCCGCTGACTCTGGAGCATTGGCGCGGGCGTACCGTTTTGCTCAACCTGTGGGCCACCTGGTGCGTCCCCTGCCGCACGGAAATGCCTGCACTCGACGCACTGGAGCAGCGCCTGGGCGGCCCCGGTTTCGAGGTGGTGGCGGTCAATATCGACACCCGTGATGCAGACAAGCCGAAGGCCTGGCTGAAAGAGGTCGGCATAAAGAAGCTCGCCTATTATGCCGACCCAACCGCGCGTACCTTTCAGGACCTAAAAGCCATCGGCCGCGCATTTGGTATGCCCACGACGTTATTGGTCGACCCGCAAGGTTGCGAGATCGGCACGATCGCGGGACCCGCCGAATGGGGGAGTGATGACGCGATCAAGCTGATCAAGGCGGCACTCGGCCAATAAGCGAACGCCTGCCTCGTAGGCCCCCTAAGCAGTGATATTCAGATTCTGTCCGATGCCGGCGGCCACATTCGCCAGGCTGGCCAAATTCTGCTGGGCGGCGTCGAGCACCTGAACAATGGCGGAGGCCGAGTCGGCGTTCATGCGCAGCATCTTGGCCGCAATGGCCATCTGCACATTGCTCATCTGAGCGCCAGCTAAAGCTGCGACAAGCGATGTCGGATCCATCCCGGTATAGTTCTACAGCCTGTTTATCAACGAAACATAAATGTGGCCCCGCAGGCTTGACAGCGCCGTGCGCGATCTTATACTTAACCATATGGTTTACTATCACAAGCCAAATCTCGATCGTACATTCGCCGCATTAGCCGACCCGACGCGGCGGGCTTTGCTCGCGCGCCTAAGCGAAAAGGAAGACCTGTCGGTCAGCGAACTCGCCAAGCCATTTTCGATGTCGCTCCCGGCGGTCATGAAGCACCTCGATGTGCTGTCGGATGCCGGACTGGTAACGCGCGCCAAAAGCGGACGTACGGTTGCGTGTCGCTTGCGCGCTGCACCGATGCGGGAAGCCACCGACTGGCTCAATCGCTACCAGCGATTCTGGGCCGAAAAGCTCGATCAACTCGCCGCATTCTTGGAGGAAGACTCATGTCCGCCGTTGCCACCAAGCCAAGCCTCACCATCAAGCGCCGCTTCAAAGCCGCGCCGGCGAAAGTCTTCGCCGCCTGGACGGATCCGGAAAAAGTAAAACGCTGGATGGGACCCGGCGAAGTCAAAGTGCTGGCTACCGAAGGCGACGCGCGTGTCGGCGGCCGCTTCCGTTGGCTGATGCAGGCACCCGACGGAGAGCGTCACGACGTCAGCGGCGTCTACCGCGAGGTGGTCCTCAACGAGAAGCTGGTGTTCACCTGGGCTTGGAAGTCGACGCCGGAGCGCGAGTCGCTGGTGACATTGACCTTCAAGGGCGATGGCGACGGCACGCTATTCACGATGGTTCACGAACAGTTCTTCGACGAAGCCGCGCGTGACAGTCACAACAAAGGCTGGACCAGCGCGATGGAAAAACTCGACGAATATCTCACGGCGTAGTCACAGGAGTTGCATATGCCTCACGCATGGTCGCACGGAAGCTTCTACTGGAACGAGCTGATGACGCGAAACGCGGACAAGGCGATGAAGTTCTACGCCGACACAGTCGGCTGGAGCTTCGAAGCGATGAAAATGCCCGAAGGGACTTACTGGGTGGCGAAGATGGGCAACGAATCTGTCGGTGGACTGTTTCCCCTGTCCAGCCCTCAATTCGACGGCGTGCCGGAATCCTGGATAGCGTATCTGGCGGTCGACGACGTCGATGCACGCGTCAAAAAGGCCACGGCCGTAGGAGCCACTCTCATGCGGCCGATCTTCGATGTGCCTGCGGTCGGGCGCATCGCAATCCTGAAGGAGCCGGGCGGCGCCGGCATCGGCTGGATAACGCCGGAAAAATCGTAAAAGTTCGAAGATTCCGCGGAAAATACACCATGCAGCACAAAGTCGTCTCGCAAGACGAATGGCTGACGGCGCGCAAGGCGCTGCTCGACAAGGAAAAGGAATTCACCAACGCGCGCGACCGCCTGAGCGCGGAGCGGCGCGAACTGCCATGGGTGAAAGTCAGCAAGAATTATGTGTTCGATGGGCCGGATGGGAAACAGACGCTTGCCGACCTGTTCGACGGCCGCAGCCAGCTCGTCGTCTATCACTTCATGTTCGATCCGGACTGGGGGGCCGGCTGTCCGCATTGTTCGCATTGGGCCGACAGTTTCAATTCGATAATCGTTCACCTGAACCAGCGCGATGTGAGCATGATTGCTGTCTCGCGCGCGCCTTATGAAAAGCTCGCGGCCTATCGCAAGCGCATGGGCTGGAGCTTCAAATGGGTCTCCTCGTACGGCGACGATTTTAACTTCGACTATCGCGTTTCCTTCACTCCCGAGGAGATGGCCGCCAATAAAGCGATTTACAATTTCACGGAGCAGGAGCCGCACGCTTCGGAGCGCGAAGGCGTCAGCATTTTTATCAAAGATGGCGACAGCATCTTCCACACATACTCCACGTATGCACGCGGTATCGACTTGCTGAGCACAGATTACAACTATCTCGATTTAATGCCGAAAGGCCGCGACGAAGGCGACCGCGGCCCATTCTGGGTCAAGCGACACGACGAGTATGGGAGGTAATCATGCAGCACAAGATCGTTTCGCAGGACGAATGGCTGACAGCGCGCAAGGCGCTGCTCGCCAAGGAGAAGGAATTCACCAGGGCGCGCGACCAAATCAGCGCGGCGCGGCGCGATTTGCCCTGGGTGAAAGTCGAAAAGCTTTATGTGTTCGATACCGCGGGCGGCAAGCAATCACTAGCCGATTTGTTCGACGGCCGCAGCCAACTCATCGTCTATCACTTCATGCTGGGGCCAGGCTGGAAGGACGGTTGCCCAAGTTGCTCGTTGCTAGCCGACCATTTTGACGGCGGCGCCATTCACCTCGCGCAGCGCGACGTGACGTTAGTGGTGGTGTCACGCGCGCCACTCGCTGAGATCCAAGCTTACCAAAAACGCATGGGCTGGAAATTCAAATGGGTGTCGTCATACGGCACCGATTTCAACCACGATTTTCACGTGTCGTTCACGCCCGAGGAAAAGGCGAGCGGCAAGGTCAATTACAACTACACGATGACCGAGTTCCCGAGTGAGGAAGCCCCAGGGTTGAGCGCCTTCATCAGAAATGACGGCGCCGCCTTCCACACTTACTCGTCCCACGGCCGCGGCCTGGACATTCTGGTCGGCGCTTACAATTTCCTCGACTTCGCGCCGAAGGGCCGTGACGAAGATAATCTGCCCTGGACCATGGCTTGGGTACGCCGGCACGACGAATATGAGGGCGGCCAGCAATCCTGCTGCCACTGACAAACGATTCCAATTTCGATCTTCACCACAATGCTGGCGATCAATGTCCCCGTGCAGCGGGGAAAGCACAAAATTCTCGTCGAAGACGGCAACAACCTGCAGATGCTGCGCATGGTTCGCATTCACGCCAATGCGGCGGAATATGTGCCGATTGCGCTCGTATTGATGCTCGCTTACGGGATCGACGAAGGATCCCACCTTATTCTGCACGCGCTTGGAATTGCGCTGGTCGTCGGGGCGCGTGCTGCATGCGTGGGGATTGTGGCAAAGCGACCGACCGAATTTGGGGCGCGTTGCCGGTCAAAGTCTAACCTGGCTCGCGATCGCCGTCCTCGCGGTATTTAATCTCTGGCTGGTCGATCGACTAGCGCGTCGGCACCGGTTTCTCGCCGCGATAATCGTAGAACCCGCGTTGCGTCTTACGGCCAAGCCAGCCGGCCTCGACGTATTTCACCAAAAGCGGGCATGGCCGGTATTTAGAATCGGCAAGTCCCTCATGGAGCACTTGCATCACGGACAAGCAGGTGTCGAGGCCGATGAAGTCAGCGAGTTCGAGTGGTCCCATCGGGTGATGGGCACCGAGCCGCATGGCGGTGTCGATCGCCTCCACATTCCCCACGCCTTCGTAAAGCGTGTAGATCGCTTCGTTGATCATCGGCAGCAAAATGCGGTTGACGATGAAGGCCGGAAAGTCCTCCGATACCGCGATGGTCTTGTGAAGCTTGGTGACGAACGTCTTGCTGGCCTCGAAGGTGGCGTCATCGGTGGCGATCCCGCGGATCAGTTCCACCAACTCCATCAACGGCACCGGATTCATAAAGTGAATGCCAATGAAACGCTCAGGCCGGTCAGTCGACGACGCCAATCGTGTGATCGAGATCGACGAGGTGTTGGTGGCAATGATGGCGTCAGATTTAAGCGAAGCGCACAAATCGGAAAAAATCTTGCGCTTGACTTCTTCTTTCTCAGTTGCCGTCTCTATCACCAGATCACAACCCGACAGCGCATCATATTTCTCCGCTGGCTTGATGCGCGCCAACGCGGCTTTGCGGTCGTCCTCGGTGATCGCTTTCTTGCTGACTTGCTTTGCCATATTGCCGTTGATGGTCGCCAGCCCCGCTTTAATGCGATCGGCCGAGACGTCGTTCATCATCACGGCATAGCCCGCCAGCGCGCAGACATGGGCGATGCCGTTGCCCATCTGACCAGCGCCAATCACCCCGACACTCTGAATATTGACCGCCATGTTCCTCTTCCGATCGATACGAAGTCCCGGCTACTGGCTTCGAATTCGGTTAAGTTTCGTTCTTTCCGTGCACTTTTACGCCGTACCGCCGCACGACGCCATCGCGCGGAACGATAAAATTAAGACGTGGTCAACGCTTGACCTTGTCGAGTTCCGCCGCCAGCTCCGGCAGCGCCTGATAAAGATCGGCCACCAAACCGTAGTCAGCGACCTGAAAGATGGGCGCCTCCTCATCCTTGTTGATAGCTACAATCACCTTGGAGTCTTTCATCCCGGCCAAATGCTGAATTGCGCCGGAAATTCCAACAGCGATGTAGAGCTCGGGCGCGACCACCTTGCCCGTCTGTCCGACCTGCCAGTCGTTTGGCGCATAGCCGGCATCAACAGCAGCGCGCGATGCACCGACCGCTGCGCCAAGCTTGTCGGCGACCGGCTCAATAAATTTGGCGAAGTTGTCACGGCTTTGCATCGCGCGACCGCCGGAGATGATGATTTTGGCGGAGGTCAATTCGGGCCGGTCAGATTTCGACAGCTGTTCGCCGACGAATGTCGAGAGACCCGGATCCGTTGCAGCTGCGGCACTTTCCACGCTCGCCGAACCGCCATCGCCCGTCGCCTGAAAAGTTGACGTGCGGACCGTGATGACCTTTTTGGGGTCAGATGATTTCACTGTTTGGATCGCGTTGCCGGCATAAATCGGTCGCTCGAATGTATCGGCCGAAATCACTTTCGTAACGTCGGAAATTTGCATCACGTCGAGCAGCGCTGCGATGCGCGGCATCACGTTTTTTCCGTTCGTAGTCGCCGGCGTGATGATAGCGTCGTAGTTGCCAGCAAGCGAAACGACAAGGGCAGCGAGCGGCTCGGCAAGCTGATGCTCATAGGGCGCAGCATCTGCCACGAGAACCTTCTTCACACCATCGAGCTTGGCGGCCGCATCCGCTGCCGCCTTGCAATCCTTTCCGGCGACGAGCACATGAATGTCCGCGTCGAGCGCCTTTGCAGCAGTAAGCGTCTTGCTGGTCGAATCTTTGACCGTCTTGTTGTCGTGTTCTGCGATGAGAAGCGTGGTCATCTAGAGTACCCCCGCCTCATCTTTAAGCTTGCCGACGAGTTCAGCCACAGAGCCGACCTTCACTCCGGACTTGCGCCCCGGCGGTTCGGTTGTTTTCAACACTTGCAGCCGCGGTTTGACGTCGACTCCATAGGTGTCCGGCGCCTTTTCCTCGATTGGTTTTTTCTTCGCCTTCATGATGTTCGGCAGCGAAGCATAACGAGGTTCGTTCAGCCGCAGATCGGTTGTGATGATTGCCGGCATCTTCAGTTTGACCGTTTGCAACCCGCCATCGACTTCGCGCGTTACATTGATGGCGTCGCCATCGATCGCAAGCTTGGACGCGAAGGTACCCTGCGCCCAGTTCAGCAACGCCGCCAGCATCTGGCCGGTTTGATTACAGTCATCGTCGATCGCCTGCTTGCCCATAATGACCAAGCCAGGCTGCTCCGCTTCTACGATTGCCTTGAGGATCTTTGCTACCGCGAGCGGCTCTACTACGCTGTCTGTTTTTACCAGGATGCCCCGATCGGCTCCCATGGCGAGCGCAGTTCGTATAGTTTCGGAGGCCTGAGCGGGCCCGATCGATACTGCCACGATTTCAGTTGCCTTACCCGCTTCTTTCAGACGGATCGCTTCCTCGACGGCGATCTCGTCGAATGGATTCATCGACATTTTGATGTTGGCAAGCTCGACGCCGGAGCCGTCTGGCTTGACGCGAATCTTCACGTTGAAGTCGACCACCCGTTTTACGGGTACCAGAATTTTCATGATCCCCCATCCGGATGGGCGCTAAACAGAGCGGGCGGAAGCTAATGGCGGTGCCGTTAGCCTGTCAACGCTTATGCTGCGCCGCACCTATTCTCGCGGCGCATGATCTTATCCAATAACGGTACCCACTTTTCGAAATTCTGCCGCTGGCTATCGGTTCTGGCCGGGGGCCCATAGCACGTCGCCGGTGCCTTTATCATTGGCATACCTGCCGGCAACAAACAGATAGTCCGACAGCCGATTGACATATCTAAGCGAGGGCTCCGATACCCCCTCTCCCGGCTTGTCCTTGAGTTCGACCATAATCCGCTCAGCACGCCTGCAAACGGTCCGCGCGAGATGCAGGTACGCCGAAGCAGCACTGCCACCAGGCAATATGAATGACTTAAGCGGCGCCAGTTCGCTATTAAGCCGGTCAATCTCACTCTCGAGCCACCCAACCTGAGCATCAGTCACCGTCAGGCGCGCCCCGCCCGGCCCCTTTTCGGCCAGACAAAGATCGGCCTCAACATCAAACAGGTCATTCTGGATGCGGCCAAGCGCGCCATCGAGCGACTTGTCCTCGGCAGTGTGAAGACGGACCAACCCAATCACGGCATTGACCTCATCAACCGTGCCATATGCCTCGACGCGCAGGTCATATTTTTTGCGCCGGGCTCCAGTGCCAAGCGAGGTCGTGCCGTCGTCGCCGGTACGGGTATAAATGCGGTTGAGCACGACCATTGATTGACCTCGCGCTGCCTTCCTCTCCGCCGGAGATTCGGGGTAGGCTGTATCTTATCTCGTTTCTGTTTTAAAAAATGGGGGTGACACTCATGCGGTTTCTAACGATTGCCATAGCCTTAGCATTCCTGGCACTCCCCGCTGCTATGCCTGCGCAAGCTTGTGGGGCGACCGGTCTGCACTCGGCCAAAGCCGCTGCTGCCGACTACTCCGCGGCCACCAAGAAAAAGAAAACCAAAAAGACGAAAGAGAAAGTGGAGTATATGCGCGCAGCGCCGATGAAGTGAGCGCGCGACTTTTCCTTATTTAGCGGCCCATCGCCCAGATCGTCGCCATAATGACAATAATGGCGACGAATTGCAGCAGAACACGCAGCCGCATGAGCTTCTGCGAGCGGTTGGGTGAGCCGCCGCGCATCATATTGACCAAGCCGAGCAGCAGAACGACTGCCACCGCTACGACGGCGGCCGGCACCATGAAGTGTGACAAGAAATCCGACATAGGCCGCGCCTTCTAACATCCCGAACGGGTGCCCGGCCATTGCGACCAGGCCCCTTTCTACTCACGCTTGCGTTTCAAATTTTGACTCGCCTTTTAGTTGTATTCTTACTAATGTCACCAAGAAAGTGCGTTAGTCAGGTGGCTTATGGGAATCGGCGTTGGGCGCTTAGCAGTTAGGCGCTCCTTGAAGATTGGCGGCGGCGGCGCTGGTTCGTCACCGCTGCTCGGAAATGGGAAGTTCGTCGACAAGAAGGTTGACGGAACTGTCGACCTCGCAGGATTAGATCGTCTTCTCTCGCTGACGGCTGCTGAACGACGCGCGATTGCTCTCAACGCCAGCATCGAATGTGTGCTCATCGACGCCAGCGCGCGCGCATCAGAGAAGCTAAAGGTCGCATGGCCGAAATTTTCGGCTGCGACATTGAGTTGGTTTGCCAATTTTATTCCACTCCTGTTTGGACTGCTGGCTCTTGCGGCCATGTTCACTACTTCAAGCGCTATCGCGCTCTCCATTATCGTAGTTCTGCCGACAACATTCCGGGTCTTCGTGGCCGCACAGACGATGCCGAAATCCGAAGGTATGCAACGTCCAGCTTTCCGGGATACGCCAGACGAAGAACTGCCAGTGTATAGCGTGATCACTGCGCTCCACGACGAGGCTGTAGTGGTTGATCAACTGCTAACGGCAATCGAACGGCTAGATTATCCCGCTGAGAAACTTGATGTGATCATCGCAGTCGAAGCCGATGACTACGACACTCGCGAGGCCATTACCGCTCGCAAACATCGTATCCCGATCACAGTGATTCCTATTCCACCGAGCGAACCGCGTACGAAGCCGAAAGCGCTTAACGTCGCACTACCTTTCGCGCGTGGCGCGTTCGTTGTCGTCTACGATGCTGAGGATCGGCCGGAGCGGGATCAACTTCGCCGTGCCGCGCAAGCATTTCTTTCGGCCGGCAGTGATCTTGCCTGTGTCCAGGCTCGCCTGCACATGGACACCACAAATAGCTGGCTCGGACGCTATTTTATCGCCGAATATGCCGGGCACTTCGATGTATTTCTTCCAAAGCTTGCAGCATTTCACATGCCATTGCCGCTCGGTGGTTCCTCAAATCATTTCCGCACAGTGATATTGCACGAAGTCGGCGGCTGGGATCCTCACAACGTCACCGAAGACGCCGATCTCGGTATGAGGCTGGCCCGCTTTGGATACCGATGCAACGTGATTGATTCCACTACCTACGAAGAGGCGCCGGCAAACGTATGCCGCTGGCTTGGCCAACGTACACGTTGGTTCAAGGGCTGGATGCAGACGTGGCTTGTGCACATGCGTGAGCCGCGCCGGCTATTTCGCGAACTTGGCGCTTGCGGCTTTATTACTTTTCAAGCTGTCGTTGGCGGCAATGCGCTAGTGGCGATAGCACATGCCGCTTTAATGCTACGACTGATCCGTGACTTGGCCACGCTGGCCTTGCATAGGTACGAGGCCCCAATCGTCGCTCATGTAGAGCATTACCTAGCGGCCGCCACATTTGGCTATTTCGTATCGGCGGCTTTCGGTTTCATCGGCCTTTGGCGGCGCAATGTGCTAAGGTTCGCTCGTGTATTGTTTTGGACGCCAGTGCATTGGTTGCTGCTGTCGGCGGCAGCTTGGTGGGCGGCGGGAGAATTGATTTTCGCACCGTTTCGCTGGAGGAAGACCAAGCACGGACTCGACAAGAACGCCCCACCTAACAAGATGACTCGGTCACTGATCGAGCTTGAGCGCCACCTCACCGATTTAAAAAGACGCGGCGAATTACCGGAAATATCGGGTTACGCTACAGATACCGCCGTAAATCGGCGGCGGCATCCTCGGGCCGCCGTTTGAGGCTAAACGGCGCAACGAAACGCCCCTGCTTGTCCATCAAATAGACAAGTGCCGTATGATCCATACTGTAATCGCCATTTGTTGTCGGCACTTTCTTGGCGTAAACGCGATAGGCCTTTTCCGCCGCATCGATTGCCGCACGGTCCCCAGTCGCACCACGCAAATGCGGATCAAAGCTTGACAGATAATCCTTCATTACGGCCGGCGTATCGCGTTCAGGATCGACGGTGATGAACAATGCACCAGCGCGGTCGGCATCCTTGCCGAGCGCACGCATGACCTCTGACACGTCAAACAGCGTTGCCGGGCAAATATCCGGGCAGTGCGTGTACCCGAAGAACACCAAGAACGGCCGGCCCTTGATATCTGCATCCGTAATCGGAGTGCCGTCCTGATCGATCAGCTTGAACGGCCCGCCGATCGCCGACGCGCCTGCACTGCCGCTGCCCAGATTGCCGGTGGCGTAGAGAAACACGCCGGTAAAAACCACCAGTCCGGTCAGAAACGCGGAAATGATCAGCAGAATTTGCGACGTTCGCGCGGTCATGCCGTCTCAACTTGCATCAAAAGCATGCCGCCCAGCCGGCGCGCACCATTTCAAAGAAAATTGCGGTGCCATAGTAAGCCCACAGGCCGAGAGTGACCGCGAGCAACAGCGCAATCACAAACGCGAGCAGCACAAACGGCCGCGACAGCGTTTCTGTAAACATCATGGCCGCCATCGCCACCCTCCAAAAAACGCGCGTACTAGGTCAGATAGGCCCGAAGATAGCCCGAAGCAATGCCGTATTCGGTAACCCGGCGCCCAACATTTACCATCCTATCACCAATAAATATTGGCATTTCGGTGGTATTCGAGCATGACGTTGACTTGGTAGTTTAAAG
The DNA here is from genome assembly GCA_963762485.1 of uncultured Pseudomonadota bacterium. Lineage (GTDB taxonomy): Bacteria > Pseudomonadota > Alphaproteobacteria > Rhizobiales > Xanthobacteraceae > Pseudolabrys. The sequence goes on from CAVXLE010000017.1 coordinate 1,162,174, forward strand.
CCGCGATGAATATGAACAGATGGGTTTTCGAATATGGAGAACGTAATGCGCAGCGCTTTGGCGATAGCTCTGGCAATTTCGATGTCGGCGGCCTCAACCGCCTGGGCGCAAAACGCACAAGCTCCGGCGGCAGCGCCGGCTTCGGCGTCCCCTGTGACCAAATGCGACAACCCCAATGCGCTCGGTGTTTCCCGCGTGGTCGAGATTGATACCACTGGCGGACCTGGCTTCGGCTTCGAGCATTTCAAGGCTTACGACTTCCTGCGTGACCACGAAATTGTGCTCACCTTTGATGATGGCCCGTGGCCTGGGCATACTCCTGCTGTCCTCAAGGCGCTTGCTGATCAATGCACCAAGGCGGTCTTCTTTCCGATCGGCAAGCATGCTGGCTGGCACCCGGAGATTATGAAGCAGGTCGCAGCGGCCGGTCACACCGTCGGCTCGCACACCTGGTCCCACAAGGATCTGTCAAAGGTGAGTGAGCAGGAAGGTAAGGACGAAATCGAGAAGGGCATCGCGGCGGTGAGCATCGCCCTCGGCAACAAGCCGGTCGCCCCGTTCTTCCGTTTCCCCGCGCTGCGGCACCCGCCTGAGCTCGTCAAATATATGGGCGAGCGCAATGTCGGTATCTTCTCTACCGACATGGACTCGTTCGACTTCAAGATGCGTAAGCCCGAGCAGGTGATTGCCTCGGTCATGAAGAAGCTTGAGAAGCACGGCAAGGGCATCATCCTGATGCATGACTTCCAGCAGGCGACGGCCCACGCGGCACCTGAGCTGCTCAAGAAGCTCAAGGAAGGCGGCTATAAGGTCGTGCAGGTGACTGGCAAGACGCCGGTCGAGCCGAAGAAGGAATACACCGACATCGTGCTCAAGGAGATGGGTGGCGGACTTGATGAAGCCCGCCCGATGTCGAGCGTTATCAAGACCATCGGCGGAAACTAAATAGCACGTGCAAGAAAAGCCCGGCCGCGCAGCGCCGCGCGGCCGGTTTTTTTGTCACATACGCTGCGGACCCAGCGTATGCTATGCTTTTTTCGAAATCGCCACCAAAGGGGGGTCGCAGATGAGCGTATTGCTCGTTGCCTTCGGCGCACTGGCGGCAATATGGATCCTGGTTCTGCTGGGATCTCCGTTTTTCGGTCCTAGATAAAACTAAAACCGTCGCGATCTGCCCGCTTATGGCACTGCACGCCGCGAGAAAGCCGTGAAGATCGAGGATGCCGCTGTGGCGTGATCGTAAGCGATGCGGCTTGCCACGACGAACAACGTCGCCGCCAGTACAAAACGAAGTGCGCGTTCGGGAATACGGATGGCGAAATAGCTGCCGACAAAAATACCGGGTAGCGAGCCGACCAGCAGTGAACCGATGATGGCCCAATCGACAGAACCCATCATCCAGTGACCGAGACCGGCAATCAGGGTCAGCGGCACAGCATGTGCAATGTCCGAGCCGACGATTTTAGCTATTGGCAGGTGCGGATAGAGCAGCACCAACGCGACGACACCAATTGCACCGGCGCCAACCGATGATATCGATACCAGCACGCCAAGTGCTGTGCCAACCAGGACCGTATTGACCGCAGTACGGTGCGGATCAAGCTCAGCAACGCGCGCGCGATACACCATCACGATGGTATTGCCGAATACAAGCACACATGCTGTCGCAAACAGTGCCCCACTGAGAACCAGCGTTATCAGATTGCGTGCGGCCTCACCGCTGAGATTGAAATGCGACAAAGCGGCGAGTGTCACCACGGTAGCTGGAATGCTTCCGGTGGCGAGCCGCCTGACCACGCGCCAATCAATGCTACGGCCGAGCCCATGCACAAGGCTACCGCCCGTCTTGGTCGCCGCTGCGTAGAGCAAGTCCGTACCAACTGCGGTGGCTGGATGAATGCCGAACAGCATAATTAAGATCGGCGTCATCAAAGCGCCACCGCCAACGCCGGTCATGCCAACCAACAGGCCTACGGCAAACCCCGATAGCGAATAGAGCGGATCAATCATGCAAAAGGCCCGTCGCGACCTGCAAGCAACTTTTGATCTAAGCACGACTGAGGACGGCAGTCATTGTGGCGAGAAGATAAAACGCCATATTTGCAGAGCTGTTCCGCGCAATTTTCCGAAATGTGCGGCTTAAAATCGCAACCAAAGAATGTCCACCTTCGTTCGCTAAATAGTCTAGGCTGAAAAAACATGGCTTTTTAACGGAGCGGATGCCTCACGTGCCGGATATCGTCACTCTCACGATCAATCCTGCCATCGATATCTTTGTAAATGTCGCGCGCGTCGAGCCGACCCGGAAGTTGCGTTGCTCGGCGCCAAAGCGAGACCCAGGCGGCGGCGGTATCAACGTAGCGCGTGTGGCGCACCGTCTTGGTAGCGACGTGGCCGCGATCTATCCTACCGGCGGCGCAATTGGAAAATTGCTGCATCGGCTTGTGGAACGCGAGGGCATCGACAGCCTCGTAACACCATCGCATGTCGAAACGCGGGAGAATTTTACTGCCTATGAAGAAACGACCGGAGAGCAGTATCGCTTCGTGCTACCGGGCTCGGCGCTGCATCGCGCCGAATGGGATGCCGTACTCGACAAGCTGACCACATTGGTGGAAAAGCCGAAATTCGTGGTCGCCAGCGGAAGCGTCCCGCCGGGCGTGCCTGAGGATTTTTTTGGACGGGTAGCCCGAGCGTCGAAGCAGCTTGGCGCGGAATGCCTGATCGACACTTCAGGACTGGCGTTGAAGGCCGCACTTGAAGAAGGCGTCACTCTGATTAAGCCGAATTTAGTCGAACTCTCCGACCTCGTCGGCGCTACGCTCGACAGAGACGAAGCCTGCATCAAAGCGTGCCGCAAACTGATCGCCGACGGACGCGTGGAAGCAGTCGCACTTACGTTGGGTGACCAAGGCGCAATCCTGGTAACCGCCGATCACGCTTACCGCGCGCAACCACTTGCGATCGAGCCGGTTAGCACAGTGGGTGCTGGTGACAGTTTTTTGGGTGGGCTAGTCGCTGCGCTTGCATCCGGGAAAGCGCTGCAGGAAGCGTTTCGCGTTGCAGTTGCCGCAGGGTCAGCTGCAGTACTTTCACCAGGCACCGAGCTTTGCCGTGAAGTAGATGTGAAGCGCCTGCTAACCGATGTGAAAATCAACGAAATCGCCCTCACAGTGGCGTGATGGCGGACGTACATCACATCAAGGCTATTCCAGCGCCCGCCTCTTGATATTCAGGGGCGAGCGCATCTGGTCCTGCACTACCTCGACCATGCCCATCCAGATGATGAACGGAAAAAGGAATAGTAATGGCATTTTTATGCCTCACGGCGGTTCACTAAGGAAACGCGAGCGGCCCTACCCCAGTTCCAGCGCTCACGCCGGCGGGTTGGATGATTTCGCGGAATCTTAGAATTCGCGCCAATCCGCGTTGTCTATAAACCCATTGCCGGCGGCGCCCGCGCGGCGGACCGGATTGCGTCTGGCCTGCGTCGCCGCCCGCTTGGCTAGCGCGTTCGTGGACAGCTTCGCGGGAGCCGGCTCTTCCCCATGCGGCGAGACCTCAGGGCGATTGTCCTTGGCGATCCGGAAGAACGCGACGCGTTTGTCCATGGACCTGGCTTGCTGCTCGAGCGTCTTGGCGGTAGCCGCGTTTTCCTCAACCAGCGCGGAATTCTGCTGGGTCGCTTCGTCCATCTGCGCCAGCGCCTTATTGACCTGCTCGATGCCAGTTGACTGCTCCGCACTGGCGGTGGCGATGTCTGATACCACCGCGGCCACGGTCTTGACCAACTCGACAATTTCGTGGAGGGCCGTGCCGGCCCGATTGACGAGTTCGACGCCGTCTTTGACCTGATTATTCGAATTCGTAATCAGATCCTTGATATCCTTGGCCGCCTGCGAGGAGCGCTGCGCCAGGCTGCGCACTTCGGAGGCGACGACTGCGAAACCGCGACCGGCTTCGCCAGCGCGCGCGGCTTCCACCGCGGCATTGAGGGCGAGCAAGTTGGTCTGGCGGGCGATCTCATCGATTACGCCGATGATATCGGAAATCCGACGTGAGGCCTCCTCGATGCGAGACATGGCATCGACCACCTGCCCCACCACTTGGCCGCCGCGATCAGCGACCTCGCGCGTGACGCCAGCCGATTGATTTGCTTCGCGGGCGTGCTCCGCATTCTTTTTAACGATCGAAGCAATTTGCTCCATCGATGCCGAGGTTTGTTCCAGGCCCGCGGCTTGTTCTTCTGTACGCTGGGAAAGATCTGTGGTGCTTGTCGATATCTCCCCAGTTGCGTTCGATACCTCGCGCGCCGCCTCTGTGATTGAGCGGATCGTGTCATGGAGGCGATCGACCGTGGCGTTGAAATCATCCTTTATCTGGCGGTACTCATCTGAGAAGCCCTCATCGAGATGCACGGTCAGATCACCGTCGGACAGGTTCTTTAGCGCCGCTGCCAGGCGGCTGAGCACGCGCGCCTGTTCTTCGGCGGCCCTCACCCGCTCGGCGTTGGCCTTGGCTTGGAGCTCGGCTTCCACCCTCTGTTGGCGCGCCGTTACTTCGGCTTCGTGCGCCTGGCGGGCGGCGGCCTCTTCGGTTTCACGCCGGGCCTTTTCAGCCGCCACTACCTTGATACCTTCGACGGCGGACGCGATCTCGCCGATTTCGTCCTTGCGGCCGAGCCCCGGCAGCGCCGTGTCGAAGTCACCTTCGGCCATACGCTTGATTGCCTTGGCGATGCCCATGACCGGCCGCGAAATCCCACGGCTGATAAGCAAGGATGCGGCACACCCGACCATGATCATGATTACCATGATGCTGATGAGCAGCGACGTCTGCCGGTCGAGATCGGCGTTGTTGATCGCAATCTTACGATCGCGGAGGTCCTTGCTGGTTTCGGTCAGATCGTCGGTAAGCTTATCGATCTCCGCAAAGCTGCGCGTGGCGCCCATCATCAACGTCATAGCAGTGCCAGCGTCACCGTCAGCCATGTCGATGACGTTCTTGCCTTGCTTGATGTAGCTGGTTACGACCGTTTTCAACTTGCCAAGTTTCTCGCCGGTCTTTCCTTTGTTGAAGGCCGGGTCGTCGAGCGTCTGCAACTTTTCCGCCAACTCGCCCAGTGCCTTCGTGGCAGTACCTGCGAGGGCCTTGATCTTCTTCCCGTCGCTCTCGTTGGCCGCCGTCGCCATGAGCTGATAGAGGCGCACCTGCGACGTCCATGCCGAATTGGTGAAATCCGCGACGGTCTCCGCCTGACGCACTGGGCCGACCATGAGTGCATCGACTGCGGCCTGGTTGGCGCGCTGCACCTGGGTGGTATACAGACCGACGCCCGACAAAACCATGATCAGCAGTGCCGGTGCGATAAGAACTTTCCAACGCAGGCGCAGGTTGCCATACCAGTTAAACATCACTCAGAATCCATTCGGCATCGATGAAGTGATCGCACGCGACAGGAGAACTAGGACCGCCGAAGCGGCCCTAATTTTTCTCGTCATTGCTTGTACACGCCAGAGCAAATGATGGCCTGATCAAGTACTTCGCAGTACGCCTGCTTGGGCTCGATCTTCTTGGTCACCGGATTCGTAAATTTGTAGTCTTGCCAAAAGGTCTTCTGCTTGGCCGCAAGCGCGAGGCGTTCCTTGACGTAGTATTTTCCATCGACGTCCTGCGCGTCGGTCATGTCCTTGCCGACGAGCTTCACGTTTGAGCCGTGCGCGAGCACGTGGCCGTCGGTGCCATAGACTAGGACATACAAATCGCGGTCGGTGAATTCGCCCGGTTTTTTGTCGAATTCGGCATAGGCCTTTTTCGCACCCTCTTTTTTAACGTAGGCGACGGCCTTGTTCACCATGGCCACCGCTTCGTCCTTGGTGGCGAATTCCGCGCTCATGGCGGGAAAGCCGAGACCGGCAACGAGCGTGATGGCCGCCACGAATTTCACTGCTTTCATTTCATTCCTCCAGTTGGTTGGCATTCGAAATTCTTTGCTCGCACCGTTTCGGAAGGCACGGGCATCCTTCTTACCGGAAACAAAGCGACACCATCGTCGCTGGCCTTGGATTATGGCGTGCGCATATCTGCAATCGAAGTGGCCGCCTTGTGAACCACTCGACTGATCTTCGCGCATGGCGAAGATGCGTACCTGATGGGCGGGCGATCTCTGCGGCCGGCACGACGGTTGGATCAATTGCCGCATTGTTATTTATTTTTTTTGGCATCCATCAGCGCGCGAGTGTATTTCTGCGCTGTAAAAAAACGATTGAACTAAAACTACATCTAGAACGACATCATAGATTGATAAAAAAGATTACGTTTTCTCCCAAGAAAATGTGACGAACAACTATTTCCAAATTTACGGGCAGCGACAATTGGCGCCAGCGTGTTTATCAATTCACGCCACAGTGCCGCCAATATTCGATTTGACACTTTGCAAATCGGACCTTCTACTTGTCAATCGTTTGTCTAGTCGATGCGTTCGAATGCCCATTGTGGCGATGGAGCAAACGGATGTTAGAAAGCTTCCTGGACGGAATTCTCGTAACGATGATGCCGTCAATGCTTGCGGTAGCTTGGTTGGTCTGGCGGGCACCAAGCTGATGGGTTCTAGTTTCAGACTTGGCGTTATTGATCCCTAAATTGCAAGCGCGACCAGTTTAACGAACCCATAGGCCAAGAAACCTGCCCAAGCGGCAGTCAGGCCTAGTCCAAGTGCAATTATTGCTTGCGGCCAAATTCGACGAACGAGCGGGCCAGGCGCAGGGACTGGGCCCACGTCGGCTGTGGGCACTTGCGCGGCAGCAGCAAACGCAGACGGAGACCCCATGGTCTTCCCTCCATTGCTCGTGCGCCACGAAAAATAGACTAGTAGGGAAATATTGCAGCGCAACAATACTTTTGTTGCAATGATGTAAAATGAAACAGCAAATCCAACTTTAGCGCTACCAAACGCTATAACTACCATGCGTGGAATGGGTTAGCTCGCGTGCTTTATGTCGCGACAGGCATTATCCGCAATTCAGCTCTGTCGCGTGCTAACGATGACAATATCGGCAACTTAGTGCGGGCATTGGAATGCGGAAGGTAGCGTTCCTTCTTCTCGTCCTCTTCAGCTTTGGACCTCCATTTATTTTCGGTTTTGTTGGTGGCGGGGTATTCGCGTCGATTGGGTGGTCGGCGGGAATCGCCATGTTCGCAGTTGGCACCGGCTGGCGCATACCCGGAAAAGGTATCCTTACATCACTCTTGATTGGACTGTGCTATTCGGCGGCGGCAAATGTGCCGATCTATTTCATCGGCCGTTGGACCGGTAACCCTGAATCACGTTCGATCGAATTCACTACAGCGCTGTTCATATTGGCGCTGCTCATCTTTGGATCTCTCGCACTCGCGCGCCGCATTTGGCCGAAACTGCCGGCCAAAGACCAAGCCCCGCCATCTGGCGAGACCCGTGTGGCGCCAGAGGTCGGCGATGTCTTCAAGAAACTTCATCGGCTCATGGATAACGAGAAGGCGCAAGTCGAGCGCCTGCCTGAGCCGCTTCGTTCGAAAGTGCGCAACGGAGCCGATTGCGATCAATTGGCTGGGGCAACTGGCGAATTCGGTCGCGACCCCCGAAACGCGGTACCGGTGAATGGGCCGCTCGGCGCAATCGTTTACTTGTCAAATCTGCGTACCGCCGATTCTCAGCCGATTATGTTTCATCGCCTCGGCGCCATCAGTAACGTCGACATATATGAAACGGTAAGCATCGATGGGGCGATATGGGATATTCTTTTTTTCCACCAATACCACCCGCGAAAGTCACGAAACATACCTTCCGGCTACCGAATGGTGACCGGCGCGGAACGCAACAAAATCTTGTTGGGTACTAATGAATTCCTTAGAGACTTCCCTGACCATTTGTCTGACGCGATAGCAAAAACAAGTGAGCGACTATTCGGTGTTCGGGTGCGCCCACCGCAGGTGCGCGAAGCGCTTGGACGGGCTATTTTTGAACGCCCAACCGATCATCTCGCACGATTCAACATCATCACCGATATCCTGCAGCGCGAGGCGTCGCCTTAGGCGCCAAGCAAAACCGCTTATGAAAATTCAGCCGAACATTGGAGCGGGCGAAGGGAATCGAACCCTCGTATGCAGCTTGGGAAGCTGCCGTTCTACCATTGAACTACGCCCGCACGATTTCAGAATAGCGAATGGCCTGCACGCGCGGCAAGCGTGATATCCTCTTCGTCAGGCCTTGAAATGCTTTGAAAGTTTCAGGCTTTGCGCCTGATAGTTCGAGCCTATGCCCTGACCGTATAATTTTTCGGGCTTTGCAAGCATCTTCTCGTAAACCAAGCGGCCGACGATCTGACCGTGCTCAAGGATAAAGGGCACTTCGCGCGAGCGCACTTCCAAAACTGCACGCGCGCCTTTACCGCCGGCGCCGGCATAGCCAAAGCCGGGATCGAAAAAGCCCGCATAGTGCACACGGAATTCGCCGACCAGAGGGTCGAATGGCACCATCTCGGCGGCGTAGTCGGGCGGGACCTGCACTGCTTCCTTTGAAGCAAGGATATAAAACTCATTGGGGTCGAGAATCAGGCTCTTGTCGGGGCGCGCCTGCATCGGCTCCCAGAAATCGAGTATGGCGTAGCCGCCACGACGCTCGACATCGATCAGCCCCGTATGGCGCTTGGCGCGGTACCCTACCAACCCGCCGGGACCCAAACCGGCAAGGTCGACGCCAACGGCGACGCCTTCGCTCACGTCTGCGTCGTCAGCATCAACGAGCCGCTCTCTTGCGTGCAGCTTGCGCAAGGAATCGGCATCGAGGAGTGCGTGGCCGCGCCGGAAACGAATTTGTGACAATCGCGAACCCTCGCGCACCAGCACCGGGAACGTACGTGGGCTGATCTCGGCGTAGAGCGGGCCGTGGTAGCCGGGCTCTATACGGTCAAAACCGCGCGTCTCGTCGGCAATCACCCGCGTGAATACGTCGAGCCGGCCGGTCGAGCTTTTCGGATTGGCAGCGGCTGAAATCTCGTCGGGCAAAGCCAGGCTTTCCAGAAGCGGCACGATATAGACACAGCCCGTTTCGAGAACCGCGCCGTCTGTGAGTGCAATCTCATGCAATTTCAGTTCGTCGATACGCTGGGCGACCGTGGTACGACCCGGCAAAAAGCTTGCACGCACGCGATAAGCCACCTCGCCGAGCCGGAGATCGAGACTGGCCGGCTGGATCTGATCCGGCGTGAACGGACTTTCGGACAAAATTCCGCCCGCGGCGTTGAGCGCCGCAATCATCCGATCGGGCAGGATTCCCTTGTCTTCGACGGCGAAAGATAGTGCCACGGCGTCCCTGTCTCGCAATCGTGCCGATCTAACCTTAGGAGTGCCTTGACTGGAAGCGGTGCGTCCCGTTACAAACATCTTATCCCGTGGTCATTTGAGCCGGCCGGCTTGCAGCCACGTTAAATAAGTCGCTAAAAGGCCGGGGACGCGTGAGCCCGGCCGAGATATTTCTCCGGCCGGTTTTTTGTTGGCTGCGCGCATGGTCCCGAAACGTGGATACCGGTTTTCGGAAAAGACCATGCGCCAAGTCTAGAGGAGGCCATGATGCCCGCGTCGACCAAGAGCTACCGCCCTGAAACCCGTCTGGTGCATGCCGGTACACTGCGTTCGCAGTTCGGCGAGACCTCGGAGGCGTTGTTCCTTACCCAGGGCTACGTCTACCCGACCGCAGAGGAGTGCGAAGCGCGCTTTTCCGGCAAGACCCCGGGTTACGTCTATTCGCGATACTCGAACCCAACCATGAGCATGTTCGAGCAGCGCATGGCAGCGTTCGAAGGAGCGGAAGCCGCGCGATCAACCGCGACAGGCATGGCCGCCGTAACTACTGCGCTCATGGGTCTGGTGAAGGCCGGAGATCACATCGTGGCGGCCAAGGCTCTGTTCGGCTCGTGCCGTTGGGTAATTGAGGAATGGCTGCCGCGCTTCGGCGTCACATCAACACTGGTCAACGGCGCCGACCTCACGCAATGGAAGAAGGCGGTGACCAAGAATACCAAGGTGTTCTTCATGGAGACGCCGACCAATCCTACGTTGGAAGTGTATGACATCGCCGCAGTCGCCGAGATTGCGCACAATGCGGGCGCCAAACTGGTGGTCGATAATGTATTTGCCACCCCGCTCTACCAAAGCCCGCTAGCTCTAGGCGCAGACTGCGTCGTCTATTCGGCGACCAAACATATCGACGGACAGGGCCGCGTCCTCGGCGGCATCATCTTGGGCTCGGAGAAGCTGATTCTCGATCACTATCACCAGGTTTTGCGCCAGACCGGGCCATCGCTGTCACCGTTCAATGCCTGGATCCTGCTGAAAGGTCTCGAAACACTGCCGGTACGCGTGCAACGGCAGACCGAAAATGCCGGCACAGTCGCCAATGCGCTCGCCGGCCACAAGAAGATCGCGAGATTGATCTACCCTGGGCGCTCCGATCATCCGCAGGCCGAGATTATTCGAAAACAGATGCGTGCGGGCTCAACGCTTTGCTCATTCGAGGTTAAGGGCGGCAAGGAAGGCGCATTCCGCTTTCTCAATGGCCTGCAGCTCATTGGCATCACCAACAATCTCGGCGACGCCAAAAGTCTGGTCACGCATCCGACAACGACGACGCATCAGCGGCTGACGCCCGAGCAGCGTGCTGAACTCGGCATCGGCGACGGGCTGATAAGGTTTTCAGCCGGCCTTGAACATTCGGATGATCTTACCGAGGATCTGCTGACGGCGCTGGATAAGGTCTGAAGAAACAGCCGCTGCTCAGGGCACTGGATGCGCCGAGACGGTCGCCGACATAATAGGCCGCTGCGCAGCCTCGGCAATGGCGTTGCCGAGGCCCTTCGCCATGCAGGCATAACTCCAGTCGTTCATATGAAGCCCATCGGGCGACACGAACGTCTCGAACGACAGATTGTCGGTATCATGCCAGTGCCGCATGACCTCGAAGCGCCGGAACAAGTCGACATCCTCCCGCTTAGCGGTCGTAGAGATCAGCGCGACCATGCGCTCGGCCTCAGGTTTCGCAATCACCTTGGGCGCGAACTGCGGATCGATCAGGATGACGTCGGCGCCCGCGGCATGAATTTTGGCGAGGCCGGCACGGATCATCGCACCGTGGTCGGAGAGCTTGTGATCGCGAATGACCGAATTGGTGCCAAGTTGCCACAGCACCAGATCGGGCTTGGCGGCGACTACAGCTGAATCGAACCGCGCGAGCATGTCTGGCACTTCCTCTCCGCCGACACCACGATTGAGTACAGTGATCGACAATTTCGGAAAATGCTGATGAAGCTCGACCTGAAGTCGGCTCGGATAGGTCGATGCGGGTGAACTGGCTCCAGCACCTGACGTTGATGACGAGCCGATGGCGACGATGGTAATCGGTTCGCCCAACGTAACTTTTTTCGCGATGCGCTGCAGCGGATTGGCCAGCCGGATCAGATCAAGCGGAGCGTCGCAAGTCGGTGCCGAAGTCTCGGCACGCGCCGGCAACGTCAGAGCCAGCCCCGCAAATAGCGCAGCGGCCGCAATCGATTTCGTTACCCGCTGTCCGGGTTCATCGTTCAACAAAGGCGCGTTCCCACATCTCAACTAGCGGCCGCCATTGGCGGGCAGTTCTTCTGATTTGGCAGCCGCGACCACGAGATCGGCTAGTAGCCGACCAATGCAATCATGAACCTGCTCGGCTGTGTCAAGTTTTTTCGTCGCCGAATATAAATCGAACGTTCCGAGATCGCTCCATAATTTCATGATGCTGAACCGATCAAACAGCGGCACTTCTTGTTGCAGTGCAACCCAACGCATGTCGTCTCCATAGGTGCCAAGTGCAATCATTGATTCAGTTCTGGGGCTGTACTGTGAATTGATTAAAACTACATCAGCGCCTGCGGAGTGGGCAATATTTATACCCTTGTCGAGCGCTTGACTGAATTGATCTGGATCAACCGCGAGCATCGCATCCACCGTTCCGGTCTGCCAAACCAGAAGTGCCGGCTTGGCGGCACTTAGACTGGCAGGAAGCCCCTTAACCATTTCGGCAGCTGTGCGTCTCGCTTTCACGTCCGCAGTGAGCTTGACCTCAACTCCTGGCAATTGCTGAGCAAGCGCCTGTTGCAGCCGCGCGGGATAAGCGTTCTTTGCGCCGTTCGATCCGGGCAGTTGTGAAGAGCCGGCGCCGACTACCAATACTGTAAGCCGCTTCTCGGCCAATGCGTGGGTGACCTGCGGCAATCGGAAGCTTGGCGCTATCAGGTTTTCGGCAACGCGGCATTCGCCCGGATGCTCGGCCCTTGCCGGCGCCCAGCCCAACATTAGCAACGCGAGCAACAGCAAGCGTCCCGTCATACGTCGCCTCCCGCGTACCCCGGCTTAGCGGCAGGCGGGCGCGGTCCCCCGCCCCGTCTTTCAGCTTGTCTATACCACGAAATCAACGCGGCAACGGCCACCATGATGGCGATGCCGAAAATGCTGACCATCACCTGCGTGAGGACTTGGTTGGAAACCTCCGTGAACACGAAGTGGGCGGCGAACGACAAAAATACTCCGAGACAAAATGTCTCAAGCGAGTGCTGACCACACACAATCGCTGGACGGAAAATTCGTGACTTCAGCGCCGGCCAATCACGCGGCACGAAAGCAACGGTAATCACGGCCAGCGAGAGGAAATGTATGATCCGCAGCACATCGAGATTCGTTTTGTCGATCGGGTAGATAGCGTCGCCAACCAATTTCGGCACGAAGACCGCAAGACGAGGAAAATACCAGGTCATTGCGATCGCAAACGCAAACACGAGATAGGCAATGGCCAGCCCGATCACAACGCGGGAGTTGATCCAGCGCGACAGATTTTGTGCGCCTCCTAATGCGCACCAGGCACCGAACACAAACAGCAATTGCCAGGCGAAGGGATTGAACACCCAGGTGCCCTTTGGATAAGCTGGGATGTTCCATTCGAACAGCCACATCAGCGCATAGAGCATTGCCGACGAGAGCAGCGCGATTGACGGCGCCCGCAGCAGCAGCCACAACATCGGCGGGAACCATGCCAGCAGCAAGATATACAGCGGCAAGACGTCCATGTTCACCGGTTTGAACTTCAGGAGCAGCGCCTGAAGGATGGTGACATCCGGATTCTTGAGGAAGTCGAGTACGCCCATTTCCTCGGTATAGAGAGGATTGTCGAAGCTGTTCGCAACATAGGCGATCTCGGCGAGATAGATCGCGAGCAGGAACACGTGCGCTATGTAGATTTGCCAGGCACGCTTGAGCACCCGCGCCGAGGCAATGATGAAGCCATGCTGCTGCATTGCACGGCCATAGACGAAGGCGGCGGTATAGCCTGAAATGAAGACGAATATCTCGGTCGCGTCACTGAAGCCGTAGTTCCGGATTGTGATCCAGCTTACGGCGTTGGACGGAATGTGATCGAGGAAGATCAGCCAGAGCGCCAGGCCGCGGAACAAATCAAGCCGGAGATCGCGTTCGGTCGAAACCGGGGCCATGTGCGGCTTTTCTTTCATGCGCTCTTTCGGTCATAATCCCCGACATCGAGCGAATGGCAAGCCCCGGCGATGTAAATTGTCCGGCATATAGAATGTATCGCGCCGTAACCCGCAAGATCGAAGTCACAGTGACGCCCCGTTTTGTTTCGGAGCGGTCGTCGCCGAGCAATGGCTATTTTTTCTGGGCCTACACCATTAACATTACAAACTTCGGCGTGGAGACCGTTCAGCTCAAGACGCGGCATTGGCGCATTACCGACTCGCTCGGGCGCCTGCAGGAGGTCAAGGGCCCGGGCGTAGTCGGGGAAGAGCCGACGCTCAAGCCGGGTGAATTGTTCGAATACACCAGTGGCGTTCCATTGCCGACACCATCGGGTTTCATGGCCGGCAGCTACGGCATGGTGAGCGAGGCTGGACAGCACTTCGACATCGAGATTCCCGCCTTCTCCCTCGACTCGTCGTACGCCGAGCGCACAATCAACTAGGATTGGCGCCGACCTCGCCCGGCGAAAACTGGTAATTCGCACTGCAGAATTCGCAAGTGACCGATATTTTTCCGCCTTCGACCATGTGATCGCGATCATCCTGTGAAAAGCTCTTGAGCATGGCCTCCACATTGTCGCGCGAGCACGAGCATTCCGCGCGCAACGAGCTGGCGCGGAATACACGCACGCCTGGCTCGTGAAAAAGCCGATAGACGAGGCGCTCGCTCGATAGCGAGGGATCGATCAACTCGACATCCTCCACGGTCGAGACCAGGGCCTGGCCTTCCAGCCAAGCATCATCTTCGTCAACGACGTGCGGCTCGATGCCCTCCGGCGCATCTCCCGGATGAAGATCCGCTACACGAGCGCGTTCGGGAGCCTTTGGCAGAAATTGCAACATGATGCCGCCGGCGCGCCAACGGTGGCTGGCGCCGCCCGAGCCGGCGCGCAATTCCTCCGCAACCGCGAGGCGCACCCGCGTAGGAATTTGCTCGGACCGCATGAAATATTCGTGCGCCGCATCTTCCAAAGAACCGCCATCGAGCGCGACCAAACCTTGGTAACGGTTCATGTCAGGCCCTTGATCGATGGTCATGGCGAGGTGGCCTTTGCCGAGCAGAGCGCCGCCCCTCGTCTCGCCTGACGCAATCGCCGTTGCGACCCGATCCTTGTCGAAGCGAGCGCAGGCCCGCACTTTGTCGGGAGCAATGAAGTCCACCACCAGCATGCGCACGGGTCCGTCACCTTGCGTTTGCAGAATGAACCGCCCGGCGATCTTCAAGGCCGAGCCGAGCATGACTGTCAGCACAACGGCTTCGCCCAGGAGTTTTGCGACCGGTTGTGGATAAGCGTGACGGGCAAGAATCTCGTCGACCGCTGGGCCAAGGCGTACCACGCGGCCACGCAGGTCGAGCTTGGCCACCTCGAATGGCATAACGATGTCATCGGCGGTAGTGGCCGACGGCGCGCGGGAAGGAATGGCGATGTGAGGATCAGTCATGGGCCCTATGTAGAGTTCAACGGCCGGATTGCGAGGCCCCGCGATTCCCGCCCTCGACATATCCGCCATTTGATCCGACGCGATGTCAGGCGTCCGCGTGCAGGCACCAGGCGAGCAGGCCCTTTTGCGCGTGCAGGCGGTTCTCCGCCTCATCAAAGACTACCGACTGCGGGCCGTCGATCACGTCGTCGGTCACCTCCTCGCCGCGATGAGCCGGTAGGCAGTGCATGAACAACGCGTCGGGCTTGGCCTTTGCCATTAGTCGTGCGTTGACCTGGTAACGCTTAAGCACGTTGTGTCGGTGCTTGCCGTCGCGATCGCCCATCGACACCCATGTGTCGGTCACCACGCAGTCGGCATCCTTGACCGCCGTTTCCGGGTCGTCGCCAATCGCGATCGCAGCGTTTGACGACTTAACCCAATCCATCAACCACTTCTTGGGCCGCAGTTCCGCCGGCGTTGCCACCCGCAGCCGGAAATCGAAGCGCTCGGCTGCATGCATCCAGCTTGCGAGCACGTTGTTGGAATCGCCGGTCCAAGCCACCGTACGGCCACGTATCGGCCCACGCT
Source organism: uncultured Pseudomonadota bacterium (assembly GCA_963762485.1). Taxonomy (GTDB): domain Bacteria; phylum Pseudomonadota; class Alphaproteobacteria; order Rhizobiales; family Xanthobacteraceae; genus Pseudolabrys. The sequence continues at coordinate 1,177,779 of CAVXLE010000017.1, forward strand.
TTTCCTCATAGGTCATGACGTCAGCCAGGACCTGGCAAGGATGCGAGCGCCGCGTAAGCCCGTTTATCACCGGAATGGTCGCATGGCGCGCAAGTTCGGCAACCGCCTCATGGTCCAGGATACGGATCATGATCGCATCGACATACCGCGAGAGCACGCGCGCGGTATCGGCCAGCGTTTCGCCGCGGCCAAGCTGCATTTCCTGCGCAGTGAGCAAAATCGCCTCTCCACCGAGCTGACGCATGGCCACGTCAAAAGATACGCGCGTGCGAGTGGAGGGCTTATCGAACACCATGGCCAGCGTCTTGCCCGCGAGCGGAGATGCGACAAGGCCGCGCGCGCGCGCGGCCTTCATGGCGCGACTTTTGTCGATCAGCCCGGCAAGCACCGGCTTCGGGATGTCGATGAGATCAAGGAAATGCCGGACGCCGTTTGCGGTCATGACGCCACCTTGGCCGGCCGCGCATGCGTTTGCGCGAGCCGCGCACACGCGCGGTCAATGCATCCGACTGCTTCAGCAATTTCGTTCTCGCCGATAATCAACGGCGGCAGCAGCCGCACGACATTGTCGCCGGCGGCGACAGTAATCATCTTCTCGGCGCGCAATTCATCGACCATTTCCGAAGCCTGCGGAATCATGCGCAGGCCGATCAGCAGGCCTTCGCCGCGCACTTCGGCGATCACTGAAGCGTAGCGATCCTTCAACTCGGCCAACCTTTGCTTGAGCAGCAGGCCATTCGTGCGCACGCGCTCCAGAAATCCAGCGGCCATCACCACGTCGAGCACGGCATTGCCTACCGCCATCGCCAGCGGATTGCCGCCAAAGGTCGAGCCGTGCGTGCCGGCGGTCATGCCTTTGGACGCTTCCGCCGTCGCCATGCAGGCGCCGACAGGAAACCCACCACCGATCGCTTTGGCGATCGTCATGATGTCCGGGGTGACGCCGGTGTGCTGATAGGCGAACATGTCGCCAGTGCGGCCAATGCCGGTCTGAATCTCGTCGAAGATCAGCAGCAGGCCATGGTCGTCGCACAACTTACGCAGCGCGCGGAGGAACGCGTGCGGCACGACACGCACGCCACCCTCGCCCATAACCGGCTCGATCATGATCGCGGCGGTTTGCGGCCCAATCGCCTTCTTGGTCGCGTCAAGGTCGGCGAACGGCACCTGATCGAAGCCTTCTACCGGTGGCCCAAAGCCTTCGAGATATTTTTTATTCCCGGTAGCGGCAATAGCCGCCAGCGTGCGGCCGTGGAACGCACCCTCGAAAGTTATGATGCGGTAGCGCTCGGACTTACCCACGGCCGACTGATATTTGCGCGCCATCTTGATCGCGCACTCAATCGCCTCGGCACCCGAATTCTGGAAAAATACCGTGTCGGCAAAGCTCGCCGCACAAAGCCGGTCGGCGAGCTTTTCACCCTCCGGAATACGATAGAGATTGGAGACGTGCCAGACCTTGTGCGCCTGCTCGGTCAACGCCTGCACCAGATGTGGGTGCGCGTGTCCTAGCGCATTGACGGCGACGCCAGATGTGAAATCGAGGTAACGTTGACCCTCGGCCGTAAAGAGCCACGCGCCCTCGCCCCGCTCGAAAGCGAGATCGACCCGCGCATAGGTTGGTAATAAATGCGAGCTCACAGCCGCCTTCTTCCATCGAACATGTTCGTCTGCGCATTATCTTTTCCGAAAACCGGTACCCGCTAATCCGGATCACGCGCTTTCGTCTGCGCATGACCCTTTTTCAAGCAACGGTAACTGCTTTTCGGGATCATGCGCGCCCCGAAAAGAAATGTGCCGCCTCGCCGGGCGGCACTTTTTTTATTCTATTGCGAGCCCCCGCCCTGTCAACACGACTCAATTATGCCGCAAGGCCAGATTCTAAAGGAAAAACTGTTGGTAGCTAGGCGCTGGGGCTTGCAAGAGCTTGCACGAGAGTCACCGCCTATTGTAGCCTTTCTGTCAGATAGTACGACATCTCGTGCTACCGAGCGTTTTCTAGTCCATCCCTGACGCGTACGCGTCTGGCGCCCGATGGGGCGTCTGACGACGGGGTTGGATTCCATCCAAGGCCCTGAAGCCTGAGGAGAAAATCCAATGAGCTGGACGGACGAGAGGGTCGAGCTCCTGAAGAAACTGTGGGCGGACGGCCTGTCCGCGAGCCAGATTGCCGCAGAACTGGGAGGGATCACCCGCAATGCGGTCATAGGCAAAGTTCATCGCCTCGGCCTCTCAGGCCGCGCCAAGAGCCCCTCCTCGGCGCCAAGGCCACGCAAAGCCCGGTCCTCGGGCCACATGATGCGCGTGCCAAGACCGTCGATGCGCGGCAACACCGCGCTTGCTTACGAGTACGAGGTAGAGCCTGAGCCCGAACTAATCGAAATTCCGGTCGAGCAGCGAAAGACCCTGCTTCAACTCACCGAAAAGACCTGCCGTTGGCCGGTCGGCGATCCTGGCAGCACTGACTTCTTTTTCTGCGGCGGCGATACCGTGAACGATATGCCCTATTGCTCCTATCACAACCGCGTCGCCTATCAGCCGATGACCGATCGCCGACGCGATAAGCGGCCGTTCAGGAACTGAAACCGGTTCGCATCGCTATCGTCATGGCCGGGCCTGTGCGCGGCCATCTGACTCAGGAAGGCCTTGCCTCTCCATCGTCTTTGCCGGGCTTGACCGGCCCGGCCTCATGCGGGAGGCGTACGCCCATGCGCAAGCACGAGGTCGATCTTTTGCAAAAGCCGGTCGAAATCAACGGGCTTGGTGTCGAATTCATCGCAGCCGGCTGCAAGCGCCTGTTCGCGGTAGCCCGCCATGGCATGGGCCGTTAGCGCAATGATCGGAATATGCCGCGTTGATGACTCGTGTTTAAGGCGGCGCGCCACTTCCCAGCCGTCAACCACCGGCAGGTCGAGATCCATCAGGATAACATCGGGTAATTCGGTTTTGGCCTTGGCATAACCGGCTTCGCCGTCTGCGGCGGTCAGCAATTCGAACCCGCCGAGCAATTCGAACCGCATTCTAAGCATATAGACATTGTCGTCATTGTCCTCGACGTACAGAACTCTCGTCACGAGGCGACCTCCGACAACTGATTCTTACGGCGCGCACTGGCGACCGCCTGCCGGACGAGCTGCACGAGGTGGGACGCGTCGAAGGAGTTCTTCAACAAGATGCCCTCAACGCCGGAATTGAGCCGCGCGCGGTCCGCGGCAGTGAGGTCGAGCGCAGTTATCACGATCACGGGAATGCGGCGCCATTCCGGCCGCTCACGCAACGCCGTTATAAGCTGGAATCCGTCCATCTCCGGCATCATCAGGTCGATCAAAATGATGTCGGGGATTTCTTCAGTCAGCCTATCAAGCGCCACTCGGCCGTTATCAGCCTCGGTCACAAGCCATTGCTGTGGCTCCAGGACCGAGCGGATCGATATCCGCTGCGCGGGATCGTCTTCGACCATCAGCACACGCGTTCGTCTCACTCGCGCCTGGAACGGCCGCAGCAGCGTAATCAACTGCTCGCGATCAATAGGCTTGGTCAGATAGCCGGCCGCACCAAGCGTCATGCCCTTTCGCTGCTGGTCGGTAATCGTCGCCATGACAACCGGAATGTCGGCAAGTTCCGGATTGCCTCGCAACGCCGCCAGGACGGTCCAGCCGTCAAGATCCGGCATGAGCACATCAAGCGTGATCGCGATCGGATGCAGCTCCTGCGCACGCTTGAGCCCATCGCGTCCGCTATTGGCGGTAGCGACGGAGAAACCTTCATCGCGCAAATGATTGGCGATGAGCTCGCGCGCCGTCGTGTCGTCGTCTATGACGAGCACGCAATCGCCGATTGTTTGTAGCTCGTCGCCAACGCCCGCTGGCGAAGCCATTGCATCGGGGCTTTTGAGATCCGCCGGCAAGCGGACAACGAACGTCGAGCCCTTGCCGGCTTCGCTTGTAACCGTCACATCACCGTCCATCATGCGGCATAGCCGGCGCGTGATCGCAAGCCCAAGGCCCGTTCCGCCGTAGCGCCGTGCAGTCGATTGATCGCCTTGGGTAAACTCTTCGAAAAGCTTGCTCAATTGATCCCGCGTCATTCCAATTCCGCTGTCAGTCACGGCGAAATCCAGCCAGCCCCGTCCATCGGTCAGCGCCGGAGTTACGCGCAACGAAATGTCGCCATTCTTCGTGAACTTGCAGGCATTGCTGAGAAGATTGAGCAGGATTTGTCGCAGGCGCAATGCATCGATATACAATGGAGCGATGTCACTTGGGCATTCGATCGTGAGATTGTTCTTGTTCTGCTCTGCGAGGGGGCGCGTCGTTCCCGCCACCTCATCGAGCAAGCGAGGAACATTTACAAATTCTGGATTGAACTCCAGTTTGCCCGCCTCGATCTTCGATAGGTCGAGAACCTGATTGATAAGCTCGAGCAGGTGCTTGCCGGCGCGGTGAACGCGGCGCAGCGGTTCCAGTGCCTTTTCGGTGCCGAAGCGGGCCGCATTGGTCACCATCATTTCCGTCAATCCGATAATGGCATTGAGCGGCGTCCGCAGCTCATGACTCATGTTGGCAAGAAAGGCCGACTTGGCGCGGTTTGCGGTTTCGGCCTGTTTCATCGCTTCTTCTAATTCTTGCTGGCGTTGTTTCAGCTCCGAAATATCGGTGTAGACGACGACAGTGCTGCCGTCCGGGGTTCGTCTCTCACTGATCCGCACCCAGATTGTGCCATGGTGGTATTCGACGAGACCCTCGGGTTTGGCGTGCCGTTGCAGACGCTCGGCGATCCAGGTAACGGGCGATTGGCCCCCGGTATCGATCACACCGCGATCCACGCCGGTCTTGAGAATGGTCGAAAACGGCGTTCCTGGCTGGGCCACGTCGTCGAGCTTCGGATAGAGCTCGCGATACCTGTTGTTGCACAGAACAAGCCGGTCATCGGGATCGAACAGCGCGAAGCCGTCGGAGATCGTCTCGATGGCGGTTTGGACCATGCGGCGTTGCTCGTCGCTCTGCGCAGACAATTTTGTCCGCTCGAGAATACTGGCGCGAAATAGTTCGAGCGTGCGAGCCATCGCACCGATCTCGTCGGGCGCCGATGCGGGAATTGGAGTGTCGAGAGCGCCAGCCGTAATCCCGGCCATCGCGGCCACGACATCATCGAGCGGCCTGGAGATCGAACGCAGCACGACAAGGGTTGCCGCTGTCCCCAAGAGGATGGCTATGGCAACTGCTATAGCAGCGATGAGCGTAGTCCTCGCAACGTCGGCCTGCATCTGGCTGCGCGCCTGCGCGGCTTCGTGATTAAGCTGTTCGACGAAACTCGTGAGCCGGGAGTCGATTGCAATGCTGTGCTGGCGAGCGGAAGCTAGGAAAGTGTTGCCGATCACTCGCTGGTCCGCAGTGTATTCCTCGATCGCGCGCGTGGCGTCGCTCTCGAACTGCTCTACTTCTCGCCTGATGTTGGCGGCAACTTCGGGCCGGCTGCGCGCCAGTTCATCGAGCTTGGCCGAAAGCCTTCCCTTGGCGGCCCTCGCGTTCAATTCCGATAGGCGTAAAAGGCTGACGGCAAGGTCCGTCAGCCAATAGCGGTACTCGCCGAACGCGGTGCGGGTCTGGTTTCCTAGCTGGCTAAGCTCGGCAAGCTCGGCCGTCTCCGCAACGGCACGCGAATTGGCGGTCAGCTTCGCGGTCGTATACAGAGTTATGCCTGCCAGGATGGCAATCAGGATCGCACTGACGACCAGTACCCGGGTCTTGATACTCAGCCGTCGGAGCATTAGCGCCATCTCGTGACCGCTCAGCGATAGAGGCTGATGCTGATCACGCCGCCGAGGTCACCCTCAGCGCCGCCTTCCTTCGGATAGCCCGTCACGTCGATTTCGCCTTTAGGGCCTCCGTGACAGGAAAGACAGGAGGCCGCGTAGTATTCCGGCACGGCCATTCGGAATGCCTGTCGGCCCTTGCTCGCTGTGATTTCGGAGAAGTCCTTGCCCTTCGGCCAGCTCGGAAGCATGAACTTTTCCGTTATGACCTTCTGTTCCCAGGGATCAGCGCGTGCCTTGAGATTGCGGACAAGGGCGGAAGGCGCGGTGACCTTCACCTCCGCATCATTGCCTGCACGTCTGCTGAAAGCCTCGTTGACCAGCCGGCCAAACGTCGCGGGTATGAAGGCTTTGAAGCCGAGACCTTTCTTGTTGATTGTGGTCTGATTGGCGTCCACCACCTCGACGATTGAATCCATTTGCGCGCGTAACAAGCGCCCGTGCCGCGTCGATGGATCGATGCTGGATGGGTCCACACCGGTCGATTTCTTGTACCCTTGAACTGCTTCGGCTAGCACCTTCGCACCGGTGAAGCCCTTATCGCCTACGTTCGGATTGTTGATCTCGGTCTGGTGCAGCGAAATGACGGTTCGGCCCGCCCGCAGCATTGCGGCTAAACTTTCAGCCACCACGACGTCGTCGTTCGTCTGCCCATGCAGCGGGCGAAGACCATAGCCACCGAGCGCACATGCAACAGTCACAATCACGAAAATTCCCGGTCTGATGAACCGGAAGCGCGATACAGCCATCATCATGCCCCCTCAATTAGCCTTCAAACTTGGGCCTGCCATCGTGCGCATGTGGCGCCGTCGCCGCGGCAGGTCAGGATCGGCGGTCGACGAAGAATGCTTCCAGTACGCGATCTTCCTTGGTGGAAATTTTTTGCGGACCGTCGAGAGCAAAATCGTTGCCCAGGACCTTTGCCGTCGACGCAGAGGTCAGCACGCGGTTGGGCTGACTTGCGGCCTCCAACCGTGCCGCGATGTTGACAGTATCTCCCCAGACATCATACGTGAACTTACGCGTGCCAATTACCCCTGCCATAACGGGCCCTGAATGCAGTCCAACGCGGATCGAGAACCGCACGGGCAAGCGCATATGCAGCCGCTCAAGCGCGGCGACCATGTCGAGGGCGAGCCGGGTAGCTGTTTGCGCATGATTGGCAAGCGGCGTCGGGATGCCCGCGACGGCCATGTAGCTGTCGCCGCTCGTCTTGATCTTCTCGACTCCGACGTCCTCGGCTAACCGATCGAATTCGGTGAAGAGATGATTGAGGCAATCAATTATCTCATACGCTTTCATCCTCGCCGTGATCTTTCCGAACCCAACGATGTCGGCAAACAGGACAGTCGCGTCATCGTAGTGGTCTGCGATATTGCTTTCCCCGTTTCGAAGCCGGAATGCAATTTCGGCTGGGAGAACATTCCGCAACAGAGTTTCTGAATGTACTTTTTGTTTTTCGAGCCTCGATAGATAATCGGCCTCAAGCGTACGCAATAAATTGCGCCGCAACGCGGACCCGATGCGGGCGCGCAGTATGGTTGGGTTAAACGGTTTTGGCAGGTAATCGTCTGCGCCAAGCTCTATACATTTGGATACTTTATCCGTGTCGGTGTCGGCGCTGATCATCACCACCGGAATGTCTCTTGTGTCAGCTTTACTCCTGATTAATCGCAAAACTTCGTCGCCATTCAAATCCGGCATCATCATATCGAGCAAAACGAGGCTGAACCTCTCCTTCTCAATCAGGGTCATCGCCTCGTTGCCACCGGAGGCGGTCGATATCCGTTCATATCCATCGGCTTCCAGAAGCATCTGCAGCGTGTATCGATTGTCCTCATTGTCGTCGACGATGAGGATCGCTGGCCGATCCGACTTCATAATGATCTCAGGCCTAGATTGAAGCATGAGCGACTGCACAGGGCGTGACCTGGCACCTACTCTCGCAAGAAATCTAACATATCACCGATCCGAACCGCTGAAAATCATGCGGGTGGTCCAGGAGACCGGTGATCTGCGGCCCGACAGTCCAACATTTGTGCAATCGACTCTGCCGGAGGGCCCGTATTGCTGTCGAAAACACCGTTCTAAGGGAACCAAAACACAGGCACCCGCATTGGTATAGCTTACTCGCAGACAGCGATCGCCACTGTGAGGTAGTTCACTCCGCGAATGACCCGGATTTCGCTGACCGGGGGCATTGTATTTTCTGAAGATCGCCCAAAAACGCGAAATGCGCAGTTCCTGCAGCGAGCGTCAGTTCATCCGGCCGAAGCGATCATCCAGCGCGTAGCCGGCGCCGCGAACGGTGCGGATGGGGTCCGCCATGTGGCCGCGATTGATCGCCTTCCGCAACCGTCCGACGTGCACATCGACTGTGCGCTCATCAATATAGATGTCCGAACCCCAGACGCCGTCGAGCAATTGCTCGCGTGAGAACACACGGCCGGGCCGCTCCATGAGGAATTCCAGAAGGCGGTATTCGGTTGGCCCGAGATCGATCGGGCGGCCATTGCGGGATACCCTTTTCTTTTCGCGGTCCAGCTCGATGTCGCCGATGTTCAGCACCGTGGCGACACGCTCGGGGTTTGCGCGGCGCAACAGCGCCCGTACGCGCGCAAGCAATTCCGGCACCGAGAATGGCTTGACGATATAATCGTCGGCGCCAGTGGCAAGCCCACGCACCTTTTCGCTCTCCTCGCCGCGCGCCGTCAGCATGATGATCGGCAACTGCCGGGTTTCGGGACGTGCGCGCAGGCGCCGGCACAGTTCGATGCCGGACAGTCCGGGCAGCATCCAATCGAGCACCACGAGATCGGGCGTGCTCTCCTTCAAGCGCGTGTCGGCCTCATCTCCACGGGCGGAGGTTTCGACCTCATAGCCTTCCGCCTCAAGGTTGTAGCGGAGCAGCATCGTGAGCGGCTCCTCGTCTTCCACAATCAAGATGCGCGCGTTCATACCGGGTCCCGCTATCTGTCGGCTGCCGTACGCAGCGCGGCAATGGTCGTGGTGTCGCCTTTCGGCCGCTGATCGGCGATCGGGCGGCCCTCGATGATGTAATGCACCGTTTCCGCGATGTTTGTAGCGTGGTCGCCCATGCGCTCGATATTCTTGGCGCAGAACATCAGATGGATGCAGAAGGTGATGTTGCGCGGGTCCTCCATCATGTAGGTCAGCAATTCGCGGAAGACCGACGTACAAACCGCATCGATTTCCTCGTCTCCGCGCCATACCGCCATAGCCTTGCTGACGTCCCGGCGGGCATAGGCATCAAGCACAAGCTTCATCTGCCCAAGCACGAGATCGCTCATGTGCTCAACGCCACGGATCAGCTTGGGCGGTGGAAATTCGGCATTGAGCGCAATCACCCGCTTGGCAATGTTCTTCGCAAGATCGCCGATGCGTTCGAGATCGTTGGCAAGCCGCAGCGCGCCGACAACCTCACGCAGGTCGACCGCCATGGGCTGACGACGCGCGATCGTCAGCACGGCCTTTTCTTCGATTTCCCGCTGCAGGGCATCGATATTGGCGTCGGCCGCCGTGACCCTCTGCGCAAGGGACGTGTCTCGCTTCGCCAGCGCGTCGACCGAATCGGCGACCTGCTTTTCGGCGAGGCCGCCCATCTCCGCGACCATGCGCGCGAGATCCTGCAGGTCGGTATCGAATGCCTTCATCGTATGGTCGGTCATTGGCGTCATCTTTCGATCAAGTCCTGATCATGTTCTGATCGTGCACTAGCCGAAGCGGCCAGTGATGTAATCCTGCGTGCGCCGATCCTTCGGGGTCGTAAAGATGCGGGTCGTTTCGCCAAACTCGACGAGCTCGCCGAGGTACATGAAGGCCGTAAAATCCGATACGCGCGCAGCCTGCTGCATATTGTGCGTCACGATGGCGATTGTGTAGTCGTCCTTGAGTTCGTCGATCAATTCTTCGATTTTGGCGGTGGAGATCGGATCGAGCGCCGAGCATGGCTCGTCGAACAGGATCACCTCGGGCTGAACCGCCACCGTACGGGCGATGCACAGCCGCTGCTGCTGGCCGCCAGACAGCGATAGCCCGTTAGCGCCGAGCTTGTCCTTGACTTCGTCCCACAGCGCAGCGCGCTCAAGCGCATTGCGGACCCGATCGTCGAGTTCCGACTTCGGCAGCCGCTCATAAAGCCGGATACCGAAGGCGACGTTTTCATAGATCGTCATCGGGAAAGGTGTCGGCTTCTGGAACACCATTCCGACTTTCGCGCGCAAAAGATTGAGGTCCTGCGACGGAGAAAGGATGTCATCGTTATCGAGTCGGACGTGACCGGCGGCGCGCTGGTTCGGGTAAAGGTCGTACATCCGGTTGAGGATACGCAGCAACGTCGACTTTCCGCAGCCGGACGGGCCGATGAAAGCAGTCACCTTGCCCCGGTAAAGCGATACATTGATATTCTTTAGCGCGCGGTTGTCGCCGTAAAAGAAATCGAGATCGCGGATCGAGATCTTCTCGGTGAGGTCTTCCGCGCTTGCCGGTGTATGGGTGACGGTCGGTACTGTAATGGCTGCTACGCTCATGACGATTTACTCTGTGCCGCGAGGGTCCGCGCGACGATGCTCAGCAAAAGCACCGCCAGCGTGATGATGAGAGCGCCGGTCCAGGCCAGATCCTGCCAATCCTTGTAGGGGCTCAGTGCAAACTGGAAGATGACCACTGGCAGGCTGGCGACCGGAGCGTTGAGATCGAGACTCCAGAATTGATTGTTGAGCGCCGTGAAGAGCAAGGGCGCGGTTTCGCCGGAAATCCGCGCCACCGCCAGCAGCACGCCGGTGACCATCCCGGCCTGGGCCGCACGATAGGCAACCTTCCGGATCATGAGCGATCGCGGCAGACCGATGGATGCGGCGGCTTCACGCAGCGTATCGGGAACAAGCGTGAGCATGTCCTCGGTCGTGCGCACCACCACCGGCACCACGATCACCGCCAGCGACACCGCGCCGGCCCAGCCGGAAAAGTGGCCCATGCGGGCGACCATGATTTCGTAGACGAATAACCCGACGACGATCGATGGCGCGCTCAGGAGAATATCGTTGATGAAACGCACCACAGTGGTCAAACGGTCGTATCGGCCATATTCCGCCATATACGTTCCGGCCAGAATGCCGAGCGGGGTGCCGATCGAAACCGCAATGAACGTAAGAACCAGGCTGCCGACGATCGGATTGAGCAATCCGCCCGCCGCGCCGGGCGGCGGTGTCATCTGGGTGAATACGTCGAGCGAAAGCCCGCTGAACCCTTTCCACAGGAGCACACCCAGGATCACGACGAGCCAGGTCAATCCGAACAGAGTGGCGGCAATCGACAGGGTGACTGCGACGGCGTTGCGACGACGACGGGTTTCATAGAGCGCCATCGTCAACCTCCGATCCGCTTTTCGACGCGCATCAGCATGTAGCGCGCCGCGGCGAGCACGATGAAGGTGATTAGGAACAGGATCAGACCGAGAGCAATGAGCGCCGACGTGTAGAGGTCGCCGACCGCCTCAGTAAATTCATTGGCAATGGTTGCGGAGATCGTCGTGCCGGGCGCAAGCAACGAACCGGAAATGCGGTGCGCATTGCCGATCACGAAAGTGACCGCCATGGTTTCGCCAAGCGCGCGCCCAAGCCCCAGCATAATGCCGCCGATGACACCCACGCGCGCGTACGGCAGTACGACGTAACGCACAACTTCCCAGGTCGTGCAGCCAAGGCCATAGGCTGCTTCCTTGAGCACCGGCGGCACGGCGGTGAACACGTCGCGCGATATCGAGGTGATGAACGGCAGGACCATGATGGCAAGGATGAGTCCGGCGGTCAGGATGCCGATGCCGTAGGGCGGGCCCGCGAACAAAGTCGAGAGTACCGGGATTTCACCGAACACAGTGATCAGGAGCGGCTGCACATATTGCTGCAGGAACGGCGCGAACACGAACAGACCCCAGATGCCAAAAATGATGCTGGGGATGCCGGCGAGCAATTCGATGGCGATGCCGATCGGTCGCCGCAGCCACATCGGGCACAATTCGGTGAGGAACAGTGCGATAAACAAGCCGACCGGCACCGCGATCAACATGGCGATGAACGAGGTGACCAGCGTGCCGTAGATCGGCGCAATGGCGCCGAATTTCTCTGTAACCGGGTTCCATGTATCGACGGCCAGGAAATTCAGGCCAAAGGTGCGCAGCGCCAGCCACGAGCCGTCGACCAGCGAAACGATGATGCCGCCGAGAATGATGAGAACTGTAATTGCAGCAGTGCGGGTAAGGTGGCGGTAGACAGCGTCGCCCAATTGCAGACGCCGCAATACTTTCGCGCGGTCGACCTGGGGGGTCGTCATGGCGGCTCCGCCCTGCAACGCTACATCAACCACGGATCGCCTCCCCGAAGGCTGCATCCGGCTCTCCCTCTGACTAAACGCACATCTGGGGGAGCCACTCAAGCGGCCAGAAGACCGCAGCACAAGACGCGTAATCACGGCCGGTGGACAAGGAAAAGGCGCCAGCGGGCGCCTTTTCCCGTTATCACCGGTCCTAGTAGATCGGCTTGCCACTATCGTCCTTGATATCGCTCTTCCATTTGGCAGCGATCAGGGCGACGACATTGTCAGGCATGGGGATGTAATCCAGGCCAGAAGCCATTTCGTCGCCGTTCTTGTACGCCCATTCGAAGAACTTGAGCGCTTCTTTGGTGGCAGCCGGATCCTTGGGCTGCTTGGGCACCAGAATGAAGGTCGCACCGGCGATCGGCCAGGACTTCGCCCCCGCGGAGTCGGTGAGGATCATGTAGAAGCCGGGAGCGTTCGCCCAATCAGCGCCGCCCGCAGCCGCCATGATGGCCTCGGGCGTCGCCTCGACCGTCTTGCCGTCCTTGTTCACCATTTTCGTCGTGGTCAGATGGTTCTGCTTGGCATAGGCGGTTTCAACATAGCCGATCGAACCTTTGGTCTGACCGACATTGTTGGCGACACCTTCGTTGCCCTTGGCGCCGATGCCGGCCGGCCATTCAACCGAAGTGTTGCTTCCGACCTTCGACTTCCAGCCTTCGCTCACCTTCGAAAGATAGTTGGTGAAGATGAAGGTTGTGCCGGAACCGTCCGAACGGTGCACGAGCGCGATTGCCTGTGACGGCAGCTTCGCGTTCGGGTTCAGCTTCTTGATCGCCGGATCATCCCACTTGGTAATCTCGCCGAGATAAATCTTGGCAAGGGTCGGACCATCGATGGTGAGTTCGCCACTCTTGATTCCATCGAGATTGACGACGGGGACGATGCCGCCCATCACGGTCGGAAACTGGATCACGCCGATCTTGTCGAGCTCGGCTGGTTGCAGCGGCATGTCGGACGCGCCGAAAATGACAGTACGTGCGGCGATCTGCTTGATGCCGCCGCCCGAACCGATCGACTGATAGTTCAGACCGTTGCCGGTGACTTTTTTGTACGCGTCTGCCCATTTGGCATAAATCGGATAGGGGAAGGTTGCGCCGGCGCCAGAGATGTCGGCGGCGTTGGCCGGAACGAATGCGGCGGCGATGAAGCCGGCAGCTGCCAATGCGGTCCAGTGTTTCACGGGTTCTCTCCATGTTTGCGGTCAAAGACGAGCGCGGGCCGCACATGGCCCCCGGTCCTGATGTCCTTGCGCCCAATCGCTTGGACGCCCGCTGTTGCTTTAAAAACGCTCTCCACGACGGCTTCGGACGTTTTTTCGGTTTGTTCTTGGCTTGAGAAAATCCGAAGTCGCGGTCAGCCATAAGCGTCGCATGTCACCGTTCTATAAAGCTTCGGTGACAGTCACATGACAACTTAAAGCATTGTATTTAATCAGATTTCGTCCGAAACCGCAGAATCGCCGGTGCGCAATGGCAGGTGCATTGTGAACGTCGCGCCTTGCCCAAGAGTGCTCTCGATCGTCAAACGACCGCCATGCCGGTTGAGGACATGCTTGACGAGAGCCAACCCCAAACCGGTACCACCTTGAGCTCGGCTGTCGGCAACGTCGACACGGTAGAACCGCTCCGTCAGCCGCGGCAGGTGTTCGGGCGCTATGCCAGGACCGTAATCTCGTACCGCTATGCGTGCCTCGGGCGGGCCGCCACGCGGCTGGCCGCGGGCAAGCGTAATGTCGAGGCGCTTGCCCGCGGCACCGTATTTGAGTGCGTTTTCGACCAGGTTCTCAAGCGCGCGAATCAATTCGTCACGGTCACCCAGCACCATCAGCGAGTTGGGCGGCGCGGCAACCTTGATCTCGACGCCGCGGTCACGCGCCAGCGTCTGCAACCCGTCGACCACCTGCCGCACAATCGGCGCCAGATCGACCGGCGTGTTCGGTTGGAGATGCACATTGAGTTCGATGCGCGACAGCGACAGCAGGTCGTCGATGAGGCGAGCCATGCGGGTCGCCTGGCCCTGCATGATCGTAAGGAATTTGGCCCGGGCCGCGGTATCGTCCTTCGCGGTGCCCTGCAAGGTTTCGATGAAGCCGAGCAGCGCGGCGAGCGGAGTACGCAGTTCATGGCTCGCATTGGCAATGAAGTCGGCACGCATTTCTTCGACCCGGCGCAATGGAGTGAGGTCATTGAATGTCATCAGCAAAATGTCGGTCGCAGCGTCGACGCCGGATGAGAGTTTGACCGGACTGACGAATGCTTCGAACCAGCGATCGAGTGGAACGCGCTCGAAAAATTCAACCCGCTGCGGCTCTCGGCGTTTGGCTGCGCGACGGATAGCGTCGACCAGATCGGGCATACGCAATGCGATCAAGGCGGGTTCGCCGCGCCGTAAGGCTGGCGCGATGCCGGTGGCCGCCTCGTTAAACGCGATAACCCGCCCATCACGGTCGAGCACAATCGCCGCACCAGGAAGCCCGCCGATTAGTTGCTCCATCAACAAGGTCTGCGGATGAGCGAGCGAGCGCCCGGTAGTGGAAGCGATTCCGGCGCTGATGCCGCCATGAGTACGACCGCGCAAAACCTGCCACGCGTCGCGCAACCGGTTCACCAACCCGGATGCGGATGGAAAATCGCGACGGTCTTCATCTATCGCCATGCTCAGCCGGCGTCTGTTTCTTCGGCCTCGATCTCGCTGCGGATAGGAGCGGTTACGGACGTTATGGCTTTTGGTTCCACCATCTGGTGCTTACCGTGCAAGTTGAGCCATATTTCGCGTAAACCGAGAATGACCAGCGCAATCGCGAACGGCGCCAGATAATACAGCATCCGGAACAGTAAAAGCCCGGCCAGCACGGATTCTTTATCGAATTGCCACAGCGCCACCAGCATGGCGGCGTCGAATACACCAAGGCCACCCGGGGCGTGGCTCGCGAACCCAAGTAAAGTCGCCGACACGAACACAACTGCCATTGTCACGAATCCGACGTTCGGTTCGGCAGGCAGCAGCATATACATCGCGAGCGCGCAAAAACCGAGATCGAGGATTCCAATGCAAATCTGCAGCAAAGTGGATGGACCGCTCGGCAAATGAACCTTCCACTCGCCTTGTCCGATCTCGCGCGGCGCACTCCATACCCAGCTTACATAAGACGTGAGCACCACCAGCATTGCAATCCCGATAGCGCGGTTCATCCAGGGCGGCAGTTGATCGATTGGCCCGGCGGCCTGCGGATGATAGGTGACACCGAGACCGAGCACCGTGGCATTGCCCAACCAGAACGTCAGGCCAGCGATGAAACAAATCTTTGCAACTTCAACGGCATCGAGTCCGTAAAAGGAATAGATGCGGTAGCGCACGGCCCCGCCGGTAAATACGGTCGCGCCGATATTGTGTCCGATAGAATAGCTGGTGAAGCCGGTGAGCGCGGCGATGCGGTAAGGGACCTCCTTGCGGCCGATCGTTCGCAGGGCGAACCAATCATAGAAGGTTAATGTGAAATATCCGCAGGCAACGAAAAATGCAGCGGCGGCAATATGGCGCGGTTCGGTGGCTTTCAGTGCCGCAAACACCTCATCGATGTTGATGTCGCGTAGCATGTGAATGAGCACCACCGCCGCGACAGCGATGATGGCGATGCTCAGCAGCACTCCGATACGATTCCAGCCAATAGTATGCTGAAAAAACCGCGCCACCGCGCGCAGCGACTTAACCATCATTCCTCCGGTTCGCGCCGGCCTCATAACCTTGGACGCCACGCGCCCAAGCGCGTCTTGATCGACCCCTAGCAGAAGTCTTATCGCGGGGCGAGTGGACTGCCCGCCGCTTTGCCATTCTGCTAGTCTGTCCGAAATAAGGCCGCTGACGTAGTTAAAATGGCGGCCCTTGGGGAGACGCTGTGAACACATTCGACCCTGCCCTGCCCCGTCGTACTGTTCTCAAAAGCGCCGGTTTAGGTGTGGGCGCAGGACTCCTTTCCGGCTTGGCGTCACAAGCGCAAGCCGAGAGCGGCGCCGAGATCTGGAGCCAGGAATATTGGGCCAAGAAAGGCGATATTCCGCTCTACATATTCCGCAAGCGGCTCGGTGCACCCAAACCGACGGAACCGCCACGGCCCGTACTATTCTTGGTCCACGGCTCTTCGGTGACTTGGCGTATCTTTGACCTCGATACGCCTGGCCATGGCGAATATTCGATGATGAACGTGTTCGCACGATGGGGCTTCGACGTCTGGACCATGGACCACGAGAACTACGGCAAGTCCGGGCGGACCAACGGCAATTCCGACATCGCGAGCGGCGCCCAGGATCTAAAGGCCGCCATGCAAGTGGTCGCGAAGGAAACGGGGCGGCAAAAGGCACATTTCATGGGCGAGTTGTCCGGCGGGTTGCGCGCAGGACTTTACGCAACAATCGAACCGCAACACGTCGACCGCCTGGTGCTCGCCGCGTTCACTTACAAAGGTACTGAATCCCCGACGCTCAAGAAGCGGGCCGAACAGCTCGAGTATTTTCGTACCCACAATATGCGCAAACGCGATCGCGCCATGATCGAGAGCATCTTCACGCGAGACAAGGCCGGCACCACCGATCCTGCTGTCGGCAAGGTTCTTGCCGACGTTGAATTGCAGTTCGGCGAACAAGCGCCGACCGGGACTTATCTCGACATGACGGCAAATCTGCCGGTCGTCGAACCCAAAATGGTGCAAGCACCGGTGATGCTGGTGCGCGGCGAATACGACGGCATCGCGACGGTCGAAGATCTTTTCGACTTCTATCGTCAACTTCCACATGGCGATAAACAGCTGGTGATCTTGCCAAACACCGCACATTCTGTGGCAGTCGCCATCAACCGGCATTTGTTCTGGCACGCAGTTCGCGGCTTCCTCGACATGCCGGCGCCTACGGCAATTTAAGGCTTAGCGGCAAAAAACTCGCGTAATGCGGCGGTTGTTTCTGCCGGCGCCTCTTCGGACAAATAGTGCCCGCACGGCAAGGCTTTCGCGCCGACGATGTTGGATGCGTACCGCTGCCAAATTTCCGCCGGTCCAGGTTTGCTGTTACGGCCGACACCTCCGGTCGCGCCCCATAACAGCAAGACCGGACACTCAATCTTGCGGCCGGATTCGAAATCCTCGGTGTCCATGGCGAGATCAACGCCGGCGCATGCCCGATAGTCCTCGCAGATCGCGTGGATGGTTTCCGGATTACGAAAGCAGCGTTTGTATTCGGCCAGCGCTGCAGGATCGAAGAACGAAAGGCCCTGCTTGGTCTTCGCGAGCTTCTTCTCGATGAACCAGTCGGGATCGGCACCCATCATGCGTTCCGGGAGATCGTAGGGTTGGATGTTGAAAAACCAGTGCCAAGAGAATGTCGCCCATTGCTTGTTGATGTTGTTGTACAGGTGATGTTGGGGAATGATGTCGAGGATGGCCGCGCGCGTGACTTTCCCGGGCATATCGAGGCACATGCGGTGCAGCACGCGCCCGCCACGGTCGTGGCCGGCGGCCATAAAGCGATCAAAGCCGAGCGCCGCCATCACTTCGACCTGGTCCTGCGCCATGGCACGGAACGAGTAGCCGGAATGGTCGTCGCCCCCCGGCGGCTTTTCGGAATCGCCGTAGCCACGCAAATCGGTGCAAACGACGGTGAATTCCCGTGCCAGAGTTGGCGCAACTTTATGCCAGTTCAAATGCGTAAATGGATTGCCGTGCATCAACAGAACCGGCGGTCCACTGCCACCGGTGACGGTGACGATGCGCGCACTGCTGGTCTTGATTTCAGTACGGTTAAAGCCTTCGAGCAGCACTCTGGATTCCGAAAAATTGCGAATTTCTTGATCGCCGCGGGCGCCGTTTCCTGCGCAACCACTCGGCGGCAAGCATAACAAATTCCGGTGGGCGGCAAGAGGAGGCGATGTTCGGCCCTTTCAAAAGGAAAGCCCCGACTTCGCCTTGGCGAAGCCGGGGTCAATTGATCCCCATCGTCTGCTCAATTAGTCACAGACCGTGACGCGACGCACGCGCGGCCCTACGGGCGTATCGATGACACGCTTGACGATGTAGCAGTCGGATCCGACGTAGGTCGTCGGCGCGTAGACGCCGTAACCGTAGCCCCAACCCCAGCCGTGGCCCCAATGGCCGTGGCCGTGCATATGGGCGGAAGCGGAGGTCGGGATCAGGGCGGCCGAACCGATCGCAACGGTAGCGCCGAGGGCGAGAGCGAGCTTGCGGAACATGGCGGTTTCTCCTGAGTCAAAGGCTTTGGTGGCAAGGGATGTGGTTGTCACATCCTGAACATAGGTCGTCGCCCGCCCGAGAAAGGTTCAAGCCTCTCGTCGGCGATTTTTGCCCTTTAGGAGCCGCGTCACGCTTTTTTCACGCCAATAAAGGGTAAATGCCGAATTTGACGGCTTTTGCTTGCCCAGTCGCACCCGAAAAGGGAAAACTACCTACCGAGCACGCTCGGGGGCGAACAGGTGCACGCAAATTTCTTCGATTTCGATTGAACCTGGGCGCCCTCCCAAGCGACCCATTCACGAGCCGATTTAACCTGCGATGCAAACGACTTCGGATGAAGTTCTGATATCGCGAATCGCGGGTGGCGACCGGCTCGCCATGCAGGTGCTGTACGCGCGGCACCACGTTCGTGTGTACCGGTTCGTACTAAGGCTGGTGCGCAACGAAGCGACGGCGGAAGACCTGATCAGCGAGGTGTTCCTCGACATCTGGCGGCAAGCCGGAAAGTTCGAGGGACGTTCTGCCGCATCGACATGGATGTTGAGTATCGCGCGGTTCAAAGCCCTGTCGGCCCTACGGCGCCGGCCGGAGGAAGAACTGGATGACGAGACGGCTGAGCAGATCGAGGATCATGCTGACGATCCCGAGACCGCTCTGGCGAAGAAAGACAAGGGCTCGGCCTTGCGGCAATGCTTGACCAAGCTCTCGGCGGACCATCGGGAAATCATCGATCTCGTGTACTACCACGAGAAGTCGGTGGAAGAAGTGGCCGAGATCGTCGGCATCCCGGAGGCAACCGTGAAGACGCGCATGTTCTATGCGCGCAAGAAACTCTCCGAGCTCCTCAAGGAGCAAGGAATAGATCGAGGTTGGCCATGAATGCGACGAACCAGGAAGCGCCCGAGCGCCGCGAGATCGAGGACCTGTTGCCCTGGCACGCGGCAGGAACCCTGAGCCGTCGTGACGCACAACGGGTCGAAGAGGCGCTCGCTCGCGATCCCGAATTGGCCCGCCGTTATGCGCTGGTGCGCGACGAATTCAGCGAAACCATCCACCTCAACGAGACCCTCGGTGCGCCGTCCGCGCGCGCGATGGAAAAGCTCTTCGCCAAGATCGACGCCGAGCCCGCGCGCCGGCAGGTTGAATCTATCAATCTCGGCGGCCGCATATCCGAGTTCTTTGCGAGTCTGTCGCCACGCACGCTGGCTTGGTCGGCAAGCGCGGCTGTCATCGCGATTCTACTACAAGCCGGGCTGATCGCCGGGGTGATGCTGAAGGAAACGAAAACGTCCGGATACGAAACCGCGTCGGCGCCGACGACCGACCCGGGCGTCGGTGCCTTCACGCTTATTCGCTTTGCACCACAAGCATCGTCCGATGACATCACCAAATTTCTCGAAGCCAACAAGCTGTCGATCGCGGCCGGGCCGATGGCCGGCGGACTGTACAAAGTCCGTGTCGCGGTGACCGGCATTCCGAAGGGCGAACTCGCCCGTATCGTGAAGAAGCTGCAAGAGGACAAGGTTGTCGGCTTCATCGCTACGACCGAGTGAAACTGAACGACGCCCGCCCTCATCGGAGGCCACGTCATGCGCAGCCAACGGACAGCCCTACTCTGCCTGATCGCAGCATTGATGTTTGTATCAGCCGATCGTGCCTTAGCCCAGAAGATGCCGAGTCGGGGGCCATCGCCTAATATCGGTGCAAGCCGGCCTGCCGGACCCGTCGGCCCTACTCGCGGCGGCGGTGACTTTGGTGGCGGCGGCTTTCGCGGACCCGGCTTGGGCGCGGTTGTGCCAGGAATTATCATGGCGGTGCCTCAGAGCTATCCGCCTAACGGCGTTTTCATTGACGACGGAACCGGCGACGATGGTCCGCGCCGATCGCAGCAAGCGAACCGCCGCGGCCCGAGTGGCGCGCCGCCGGCCAACGAGCGCCGCTTGGTGCCCGATGAAGTCGTGATCGAGATCCCTAATTCGATCAGTGCGCAACAGATCGACGCGCTGCAAAGGCGGCATCGGCTGACGCGAATCGAAAGCCAGGCATTCCAATTAACCGGCACAACGCTGTACCGCTGGCGCATCCCGGACCGCCGTTCGGTGGCCACAGTGGTCCGCGGTCTCCAAGGAGATCGGGTGGTGGCGTCGGCGCAGCCGAATTACCTGTTTACCTTGCAGCAGAGCGAGGCCAAGGGCGAAGGCGATCCAGCGCAATATGAACTCGCCAAGCTGCACCTGCAGCAGGCGCACGCGCTCACCAAGGGCGAAAATATTCTGGTCGCGGTAATCGATTCAGGCATCGACGCCAATCATCCCGACCTCGCGGGCTCCGTCGCGGAAAGCTTTGATACGCTGTCGACGCCAACGGCTCCGCATCAACACGGGACCGCTATCGCCGGTCTGATCGCTGCGCACGGCAAGCTGATGGGTTCGGCGCCCGATGCAAAAATCCTGGCCGTACGGACCTTCGATCCAAAGGACGCTGGTGCAGAGGGCACCACCTTCAACATCCTCAAAGGTATCGATTGGGCGGCAATGCACGGTGCGCGCATTATCAATATGAGCTTCGCCGGTCCGCCCGATCCTGCCATTCACCGCAGCCTGGAGGCGGCGCACAAGAAAGGCATCGTGCTGGTGGCGGCCGCCGGCAATGCCGGCGCGAAGTCACCGCCGCTTTATCCGGCCGCCGACCCCAACGTGATCGCCGTAAGTGCGACCGACGCCGATGATAAATTATTGGAGCAATCAAGCCGCGGGCGTCATATCGCGATCGCTGCACCAGGTGCGCAAATTCTCATCGCCATTCCCGACAGCGGCTATGAAGTGTCTTCCGGCACGTCCTATTCTGCCGCGGAAGTGAGTGGCGTCGTGGCGCTGATGCTTCAGCGCAAGCCCGGCCTTACGCCCGACTTGGTGCGAAACATCCTGCGAGCGACCGCGAAGGATCTCGGACCGAAAGGCCCCGATGTCATGTTTGGTGCCGGCCTCGTGGACGCCTATGGCGCTGTCACAGCAGAACCGGTGCCGGTCGCTGCGGCCGCACCACGGCCAATCGAACGCGTGAGCACCGGCGCGCGCTGACACGCCGGCCACCCCTTGCTTCGCAGCGGCAAAGTCGCCACTTGTGGTGTCTCGCCCGCGTCCCGGAAAGACAATGACTGCCACTGACACGCGTACAACAATGCCGCTGCGCGTGACGCGCAACGACGAGATTGCGAGCGGTATCCATCTCCTCGAATTCCGCGACCCGCACGGAGAGCCATTGCCGGAATTTTCGGCCGGCGCGCATATCGCCGTCCGGGTACCGAACGGTTTGTTGCGCAAGTATTCTCTGTGCAACGATCCGGCCGAGCGCGACCGCTATCAGATCGCGGTCAAACGTGAGAGCAACGGCCGCGGTGGCTCGTGTAGTTTGATCGACGACGTGAAAACCGGCGACGAGATAACTTTGACAACGCCGGTAAACGACTTTGGACTGCCACCACGCGCACAGGATTTTCTGTTCATCGCCGGCGGCATCGGCGTAACACCGATTATGGCCATGATCCGCCAAGTGATCGCTGAGGGTAAAAGTTTCCGTTTGTTCTACTGCTCGCGCTCACCGGAGACGACGGCGTTCCGGGAAGTGTTGAGCGCGCCGGAGTTCAAGGACAAGGTCACCATTCACTACGACCAGGGCGACCCTGCGCGCTCGCTCGATCTGCGGCCGGTCCTGGCCGAGCGCAAAAACCGCGAGCACCTCTATTGTTGCGGGCCACGGCCTTTGATGGAGGCGGTGCGCGCCATGACCGACCACTGGTCGCCCACCGCCGTGCATTTCGAAGCATTCAGCGAAGCTGAGACTCACAAGGCGGACGATAAACTCTTCAAGGTCAGGCTCGCGCGTTCGGGCGTGGTGATCGATGTGCCGGCAGATAAAACCATCCTCGAAGCATTGCGCGACCATGGGGTCGATGTGCCGAGCTCATGTGAAACCGGCACTTGCGGTACGTGCCGCACCAAGTTACTCGCCGGCGAAGCCGATCATCGGGACCTGGTCTTGGCCGAACACGAGCGAAAAGATACGATTATGATTTGCGTTTCTCGCGCCCGCGGCGAAGAAATCACCATTGACCGCTAAAACGAGTTCAAAGCGCGTTATTGCTGGATCGAGCGCAAGTACGCGCTCACGGCAAGCGCATCATCGAGACTAAATTTGAACTCAGGCATATCGGGGTGACCAGAGGACATCCCGTGCTCGAGCAAGCGGGGAAATTGATCGAGATCGAAGCTACGGCCAAGCGTGCGGAAAGGCGGTGCGCTGGCGTGCGGGCTACGGCCCGTCTTTCCTACGGCATGACAGCGCGAGCAGAATTCGGCGACCACCGCACGACCGTGGCGTTCGGGATCCTGCGCGTTTGCAGAACCCGCGCCAGCGAACGCGACAAATAACAGCAGGATCGTCGGCAGGAATTTCATCGCGACATCGTCATCAAAGTAGTGGCGCGCCGGTCAGAACAAAACAGCGAACACGTATGTAATTGATATCGCATTTGATTTTGAGACGAAACTCGCCAGCCAGAAGGCGTCTGGCGTCCGGCGGCACCTATCAGCCTCTCGCCTTGGAAAATCTACCACACGTAAGCCTAACTGCTATCGCAAATAAGTATCCGCTTTACCCGCGAGCAGGCGATGGCGGATTTTAAGGTGCGGTGCGTGCATGACGCCGCGCAATATTTTATCCGCATTTGACGCAACTCAATCGCAATTTTGAGACGACTACCAAAGCACTTTGAAAGGGGGCGACGACATCCTTGTGTCCGGGCAGGAACAAAATGAGGGCGAGCAATGATCGTGAAAATCAATTCCAAACGTGGCGACCCGACCTTGTTCTGGATAGCAACTCTTGCTGTCGGTCTATTTGCTGCAAATACATTGGCTGAACGGTATTCAGACAATATCGATCTGAATAGGCTCTGCTCGGCGACGGTTGCCGTGTGCGCCACATCAGGTTTGCAGGTGCTTAATGCGCCGCCCGCCTTGGCATCGCAACGATAACGTAGAAGGCCACAGCACCCCTGTAGGTCGTAAGCGCCACTCAAGTACGCGTTTATGACATATAGGCTAGGCGACCGGTCGCGGACAGCAAGGCTACAAATAAAATGTGCTGCCCCCCGGGGCTGGTCAATGTCCGCTTTACCCCCGAAAGCGGACATTGACGGCTGGCTTGGGAATGTCCGCTAAGTGCCAAAAGCGGACATCGCGCCTGCGGCCGGCTTAAAAATAAAGAGGCCGCCAACTGAGGCGGCCCCACATTGTGAAGGTGGTCACCGTTAATCCTTGACGGCTTCCTTAACCGCGTCCTTGAAGGCGCCGACCGCATTCTGAATCTTGCCAGCGACCTGCTGCCTCTTGCCTTCGGTTTCGAACTTAGCGTCGCCGGTCACTTTGCCCGCAACTTCCTTGACCTTGCCTTTGGCCTGCTCGACGGAGCCCTGGATTCGATCTTTGTTCATGTCTTTCTCTCCTTGCTTGGTTCGAAGGACTGTCCTCCGACGTGTGTAGAAAACTGCCGGAGCAGCAAACGGCTGCCCCAGCTCACAGCACACGTGATTGAATGCTTACCAGCAGTTGCGATAGCCGAAGATGTTGGTCCAGCAATGGCGATAATGATAATGGTGATAGTGGCGATGGGCATATGCTTTGCGCCCGGAACGAGTCACCCCTGGGGGGTTCACGCCGCTCGGCGGTTTGCCGAAGCTGTCACCGGTTGAGGGGGCGTTAGGACCGTAATTGGGTGAGCTTTGCGCCAACGAGACGGTCGTCGCGCTCAAGAGCACCGCAAATGCCGCAAGGATTGTTTTGAGTGCCATAGCTTAATCTCCAGTTTCTCGTCTCTTGTTCTTGAAACGCACACCATCATACTTCCATTCGATGATGCATTGATCGGGATCAAATCACTGTTGGGCCTGCACTACATCAAAGCCACGGCAATGTTCATCTTGATCTAGCTCAAGCCGGAAATTTGGCGACGACGTATTATTTTTTATTCGAGCGCGGGACGCGTTTGCGCCTTACAAAACCGCGTTTGGATGACCCCGGCAGGCTCTAAAACTTGCCGGGGTCTTTTGCCCGCACGCCGCCCAGCAAAGTTCAATTTGATCTAGCGCAAACCGGTAATTCGACAGCAGGGTATTGTTTGGCCTCCGGTTGGTGTGCGCTCGCCAAATAGGCGCGCCCGAGCTGGAAATGAGCATCGGCGTCTTTCGCGTCGGCCTCGATCGCCTTCTTGAACTCTGCAATGGCGTCATTCCATCGCTGTTCGTTGGCTGCCGACACACCGGCATTGTAAGGACCCCAATTCTCGGCAGCCTGCGTTGCCTTCGGTACGGAAACTGGCGGCTGCCCCTGAGCGAAAACCACATTTGCCGTAAGCCACCCGGTCAGACCGAGCACCACGGTGCGAGCAAATGTGGAATTAAACGAGCGATGCACCACCTAAGTCCCTGCGAAGTGGGGCCGCGGACAATCGGGTAATTTCTGAATTCAAGCACCGGCGGGAGCAGTCTGCAATGGACGCTGCGTCCTGCCAATTGTCGAAGAACGAGCTAGCTGTTTTCCCTGACTACATGCCCGCTTATGGCACTTAGCGGACATTTCGACCGTGGCCGGGAATATCCGCTTTCGGGGGTAAAGCGGACATCCCGCTGAATGGTTGCCATGTCGCCAAAGGTGAAACCCGTTATACAAACCGGCCGCCGCAGCAATCGCCGTGCTGCAGCAGCCCTAACCAGAAGTAGCCAAAGCAAGGGCCGCCTTAGTTGGCGGCCTCTAAAGTATTTCAAACTACCGGCACGATGTCGGTTGTTGGCACAAAGCGAACAATGCACTGTCACGATTGCTGACGCGATCGGCTCAGTATTCCAGCACGTTTGCGCGTTCTCAGCGTAACTGCGCCAGGGGCTAGGCTTTCGCAAACTTCTGCCGCGCCGTCTTTGCGGTTCCCGCTCGCTATCGATAGACTGCAGGCATTCGCCGCAATACACGGCATCCGCTGTGCAGGAGAACCGGATGGGCGTCGCTCGACAGACCACGGCTATCGCGGGGTTGTTTGCATTTCTGCTTGCGCCGACCCACGCGACCGCCGCCGGCAGCGTGGCGCTGGTGCTGGATGCGTCAGGCAGCATGAATGCCAAGTTACCCGAGGGAAAAACGAGAATTGAGGCAGCCAAACTGGCCGTCGGCGAACTCGTGACGAAACTGCCGGCAGACACTCGACTATCGCTTTGGGCTTATGGCCACCAATCCCCGACCCGGAAACATGATTGTCACGACACCCAGCAAGTTGTCGCTTTCGATGCGGTCGGCACCAACAAGGACAGCGTGCTCGACAGGACGCGCGCCATCCAAGCGCAGGGCTACACGCCAATCACTTATGTCATCAAGCTCGTTGCGGATGATCTTGCCAAGGAAGATGCGAAACCCCGCACCGTTATCCTGGTCAGTGACGGCAAGGAGACATGCGAAGGTGACCCCTGCGCTACAGCAAAGGCGCTGGCGGAAGCGGATGCTTCCTTGGTCGTGCATACAATCGGGTTCGCGGTCGATATCGCCGCCAAATACCAACTTCAGTGCATCGCACACGTGGCGCGCGGCCGTTATTTTGATGCCGGCAGCACATCTGAGCTTGCCGCCATGTTGAGCGAGGCTGCCAAGCCGATACCCCCGCCGCAACCTGTTACACAAATCGTCGTCAAAAATCCGCGGCCTGGAATCCTGGAACTCAGGCACGCCGAGATGACCGGGCACAAAGTGAGCTCTGCCGAGACTGGGGAGACCGTCGGCACACTTAACAGCTCGGGCCCACGTAAAGAGCTGCCCGCCGGTCTCTACAACGTGACCTTCGGCAAGGCGGTCTGGAAAAGCGTCGAGGTCAAGTCTGGTGAGACCACGGTGCTCGATCCGGGCGTGATCGAGGTGCGCAACCCGAACATTTCCGGACACAAGGTGCTGGATGCCGAAACCGGCGAGGCGATCGGCAAAATCTCATCCTCAAATCCGCGGATCACCGTGCTGCCGTCCACATTCTCAGTGCAGTTCGGCGAGCTTTTGTGGAACGTAGAAGTCAAAAACGGTGAGCAGAAAATCCTGAACCCGGGCATGATCGAACTCGCCGGTATGAAAGCCAGTGGCGCTCGCGTTTTGAGTGAAGACGGTACCCTGGCGGGACGGATCGTGAGCAGTTGGCCACGGATCGCCCTTCCAGCTGGCAAATATGTAGTGGATGTTTCCGGCCAGCGTGTGCCGACCGAGGTCGCCGAAGGCGCCAAGGTCGTGGTTAGGCTGAATCAGGACTCCCGTTGAGCGACTCTGATTCGTACTTAGGCTGCAGCTCCGACGCTCAACTGTTTCACTCGTGGGGAGCCAATGGCGAAACGCGCAAAGCTTTTCGACGTTTTCGGATTGTCTGGTGTTCTTGTTGTGCTGGCTGCCGCCAGTGCACTGGCTCAACCCGCTTCAGCAGAGGGCTGTTCTCTATCAATTGAAGGCGATGGCGGCAGTTCGGTTTGGGTGAACGCCAGCGGTTGCTCAGACAACGACACAGTCGTCATCGAAGTGAGCGGCCCAGGCAAGCAACACCAATTCCCCGGCGGGCAAGGCGCGGAAATTTATCAACCGTTCAACATCAGTACCTGCGATCTCGGAATCAATTCGGGTAAAGCCACTGTCGTCACTTACACGGCAGTGGTTGTCAGCGGGACGGACAAGGGACGCAAATCCGCCGCCTACAATGCCACCGTTCCTCCTCCACCGCCGCCACCAGCTGATGCCCCACCCAGCCTGTCGTTTAGCGGACGCCCCGGGCCCGGAACGTTTGTGAAGCCCGCTGACTCGATTGTGTTGAGCGTCACCGCGACAGACGATGTAGGGTTGACCTACATTAGAGTGACCGATCCGGAAGGCCACGTTGTTCTCGACCGCCGCATCAAACCTGTACCAACCCAGCCCGGCCAATGTCATTCGAAGGGCGGAGGCCAGACCGAGACGATTGAAATTCCGACGCCTTATGTCGTCCCGCAAAACCCACCAACTCCGGTACTCAAATTCACCGCGGTTGTACGTGATACCGCCGGACATGAAACACCGGGGGTTGCCGAGTACTGGACCGAGGCCGTGTGGAATGGCCACATGATCGTCGAAAGCAGTGGCGTCGGTTCCAGCTTCGTCTGCAAGACACGATGGAATGTCGAGCTATGGATAAAGACCTCACCCGAAAACGAGATATCGGGCACCGCCGAGGGCCGACATTCTCCGCCGCTGACTTGCAAGTACGCGTCCGGCCCGGACCCGGGCGGCGTGACGTCGATCGCAGTAACCGGTACTTTTGACGGAAAACTATTTCAGCTGCACTTTAATGTGACCGGAGGCAACGTCGTGGCTTATAGCGTTTCTGGAATGGCCGGACTGGAATGGCAGACTCCACAAACAGTCGAATTGCGGAGATCTTCAATTAATTTCGCCAAAGGACCGGTCAGGTTCAGTGGCCCAGGTAACCTCGGAAAAACTACGACAATCTCAGGGGAAGGGATGGCAACTCTGACCTGCTGTTTTACCGATGCTGGCCCGGGTTCGCCGGCGAAAGTCCCGCCCATCTTCTTGGGCGAAGACCAGAAATAAATTAAGAACGCACCTGCTTTCGCTGCCTAAATACCTGATTGAATTTTGGAGAGCCCGCTGCGAGACGATCTTTCTTTTTGTTTCTGTTGATTCCCCAATGTCCGCTTTTGGCACAAAGCGGACGTGCGAGCGCCGCCAATCAATGTCCGCTTTCCGGGGTAAAGCGGACATGGCGATTGCACTGCGAAATGTCGGCTTATGACCCAAAGCGGACGTTAGCTGAACAGCCGCAGGGTCTTTCAATTAAGCTTTCCCTTCCCCTAGGAAACGATGACGCAATTACGCGATGTGACGCGCATCAATAGAAAACGGGTTTCTCCCACCACTCGATACGCATCGTTGGTGACTTCCGAGCACCGCGAGGCGCACGGATCGCCGCATTTGGGCTCTCGCCGGTCACCACGATTCGAGTGCTGTTCATGTTCCTCTCCACCAGCGCGAATAGGATGGCGGCATTTTCAGGATGCAGACGGATGCAGCCGTGCGACGCCGGACTGCCGAGGCGCGAGATCTCATAGCTTCCGTGGATGGCGTAACCGCCATTGAAGAAGATCGAGTACGGCATTGGCGACCAGTCATACTCGCGGGAGAACCATTTGCGCGCCAGCCATTCGGGCCGGTAGCTGCCGTTCGGCGTCCGATAGCCTCGGCGAGCCGTCGAAATGGGCCACTGGGATCGATTTGCGCCGTCGACTTCGACCGTGAGAAGCTGCGTCGTCTTGTCGACGGTGACTACGATCGACTCTGCCTGGGCTGCAGAACACAGCAGAATGAAGGTGACGAGGGCTGGGACGACGCGTGGCAATATATGTTGTCTCCAAAAACAATTTTTGCCTTGGCTAACATTGCGATTGTAATCTAAAAAAATATTCCGACATCAGCGGCGAGATAGCCTTGATCTGCGTCAACCAGGGGCACGGGGCCGCTTCTGTTTCGTAGGCAAAAAAGTCCGCGACCGGTTCAAGTTCGCTATCGGGGCTAAAGTGGACATCGCGATGACCAGCCCATAGGTCAGTAATTCTCCTTCGACGTAAATTAGGCACTCGCCGGCGGAAATTGGTGATTTGGAACAGACTCAGATGATAAGCGAGGTCATGGATATTTCCTCTGCGTTCGTGCTGCTGGGGTTCATCGCCGCCTGCTTTTTCGCGGCCCTCACCGGCGCGCTGTTCCGACCGGGCGACTGGTATGAGCGATTGGCAAAGCCAACCTGGCGACCACCGAACCGGCTTTTCGCACCGGTGTGGACTGTCCTGTATTTCACAATCGCCATCTCCGGCTGGTTAGTTTGGCGAGAGGCAGGATTTGCCGGCGCAGCACTGCCGCTTGCGATTTATGCCTTGCAGCTAGTTCTGAACGCCGCCTGGACGCCGATCTTCTTCGGCCTGCACCGCCCTGACCTCGGATTCCTGGACATCGTTTTAGTTTGGTTGTCGATCATCGTAATGATTGCGCTTTTCTTCCCGATTCACACGGTAGCAGCTTTGCTGCTCCTACCTTACCTGGCATGGGTCACCTTTGCCGCCGCGCTCAACTTCGCTATCTGGCGTCTCAACCGGTAGGCGGGGTCGCGAGGCTAAAGGACTGAGGAAAATTTGACAAACACCTGCGTTTCCACTGAAGTAATCTCTTCCATTTCAAGCCAGACGTACAATGTCGCCTATTGGCACTTAACGGACATTGAAGAACTGCCTATCACTGTCCGCTTTCGAGCGTAAAGCGGACATGCACCAGGCCTCGCGGAATGTCCGCTAATGACCCAAAGCGGATATGCGATGCGCCGTTTCGGTCAGGTCAAATGTAGTGGTAGCTTTTTGCTGTACGCAAATATCCGCAATTGATTGAACGCTCCGCTGGGTATTAATCGATGTCGTGGCGGGCAAACAATTGATGGCTGGCTATGCAGGCTCAAATTGTGAGTGCGGCAAGCGCCCTAGCGCCTGCAGCAGAGCCGCGCTCCATCGCAGCGGCCCAGCAGCTTTTTCATCGAATTTGGCCAACAGCAACAATCGTTCTTGGATTAGGGCTTAGTGCGGCTTGGACATGCCTCTTGGGATATGGGCTTGTTAGGCTAATAGCACTTGCACTTTAGGGTGCTGCTCGATTTCGCAGTTTTATTGCGCTGCCATCGCAGCCGCCTGATCAAGACACCTGATCGAATTTCGGAGAGACCGCCGCGAGGCGGTCTTTCTATTTGCGGGGTCATTTCGTGAAAGTTTGCTTTTGGCACTTAGCGGACATTGCGTCCCGTCTGCCGAATGTTCGCTTTCGAGGGTAAAGTGGACTTGACCAAGTTCCCGCTCCGAGAATGAGCGTGTGCTGGGCGACACGGCTCCGGCGCCTTTGCTTTAGATCAATGCAAAATAGGTCGAATATGCTTTTGTACATCGCTGAGAGCGCTCCGTGTTTTGATACACATGCGAGAGAGAAGACATGATGGCGAAACAAATCGTAACCGCCCAATGGCCACAGGCGGACAGTGCTTCGCATGGTCTCTTCCATATGGAAAACGCTGGTGGATGTAAGCCCGCGCTTTTATCAACGGCAGCGGAGGAGCATCAGCCAAGCTGTTTCGCTTTGGAGGAGGAAAAGGGCGAAAGCTGGAATGGCAACGGCGCAATTGGGCCGGCCATTAAAGAGGCGCGGCAGAGCCTGTGATGAGTTTTCTGCCTGATCAAAAGCAGCTGAGAAATTTGGAGAGACCGCCGCGAGGCGGTCTTTCTGCACGTGCTGGTCTGATCACGTTTTTTTAACCAGGGCGGTTGCACCGTATCTACTCACTGAAACGGTAGCCAACATCCCATGTACACCATCGCAACAGCGGCTGCGGCGGTCGGCCGAAATAAGACTGCAATTCTGCGGGCGATCAAAGCCGGAAGGATTTCAGTTGCTAAGGACGAGAACGGCGAGTGGCAGATCGATCCGGCTGAATTGCATCGTATTTATCCTCCATTACGCAGTGCGTCTGTGCGGGGCAACGACATGCAACCGCGCCTGCATCAGTCGCCGTTGCTAACACCAGTTTGAGAATCATGGCTCGTGCTCCCGCACCGCCGCGTTTCAGAACAAGCATTGGGTCTGCTTTGCTGGCATAGGGAGCGGAAGTAAGCCGCATAGCCTGATTAAGTTGGTGGCAGTCGGACGAAAGTTCGGTTTTTTATGTCGGATGCCGCTCACGATGTCCGCTGTTGCACTTAGCGGACATTCCAGTCGCAGCTGTGAATGTCCGCTCTCGGGGGTAAAGCGGACATCACTCGAGCCCGTCGCAATGTCCGCAAATGACCCAAAGCGGACATCGCCAAGATCGAAACTCAAGCTGTCTGGTCGATCAATCCTGAGGCGGCGATGAGCGCTGCTTTCATGATAACGGCCTCGGGAACGTCCTCAAAGACGGCACCCTCTACTTCCATCGTCCGACAAGGCTCATCGCCGCAAACCGAGCAACATCTACTGCTTCCAACTCCGGCACCTATCCACTCTTCCATTGGTTTATCAGCGATCCAGATGCGGTTTGACTGGGCGGGCTCTTTCTTAAATGAACTTTCGCTGATCTCCCGAACTTCGAGGATTGGCTCAACGTTTAGTGGTTTGAGTGCCTCTTTCAATTTCACGACAGCGCTTTGCAGATGTTGATACGTCGCATCGCAGCGTGGACACGTCCCTCCGGCGCTGACCAGCCGCTGCCAGATGATCGGTAATTGCCTCATGTGAGCCTCACTGAACCGTTTGGAGCGCGAGCGCTATTCCCTGTCCGCCACCTATGCACAACGTGACAATTCCGCGCTTGATGCCGTCGCGTTGCATCGAATGCAGAATCCGCGTTGTAAGCACCGCACCGGACGCGCCAATCGGATGACCATGTGCGATTGCGCCGCCCTCGACGTTGACAACATCCTCAGGCAGACCAAGGTCCTTGGCGACCGCGATGGCAATTGCCGCGAATGCCTCATTGATTTCGATGCGCTGGATATCCGTAGTTTTCCAGCCAGCACGTTCGAGCGCCTGTCTGACGGCAGGGACAGGCCCCAATCCAAACATTCCCGGCTCGACCGCTCCCACACCATAAGCGACAAGACGGGCCACCGGTTTGAGTCCCTTTTTCTCGGACCAAGCACGGTCAGCAACGATCATCGCGGACGCACCCGTGTTGAGACCTGGCGCGTTACCGGCGGTGATTGTGCCGTCTTTACGGAAGGCGGGCTTTAGCTTGGAGAGACTTTCGAGGGTCGTATCCGGACGATTGTGCTCGTCCTTCTCGAACGTCATGGGGCCTTTTCGCGCCGCAATTTCAATCGCTGTGATTTCGGGTGCAAATTTGCCAGCGGCTTGCGCCGCCGAAAATCGCTTCTGAGAACGTTCTGCCCAACGGTCCTGATCTTCGCGCGTGATTTGGTGGGAACTCGCGAGGTCCTCGGTGTGCCATCCCGAGTGTTTGCCGGAGAATGCATCATTAAGACCATCCATCAGCATCGCATCAAAAATCTGCGCGTCGCCCATGCGATAGCCCCACCGCCCCGAAGTCATGAGGTACGGAGCCCGGTCCATGTTCTCCATGCCGCCGGCAATCGCACTTTTAACGAACCCGAGCATGACCTCCTGTGCCGCGCTAGCGATAGCCTGAGCACCGGAGCCACAGACGCGGTTTACCGTCAGAGCAGGAACACTGACCGGAACGCTGCCATTGATTGCCGCTTGGCGGGCCGGGTTCATCTTGTTCCCGGCTTGGATCACATTGCCCATTACGACGGTGTCAATGTCCCCGCCCGTCAGTTTAGCGCGTTCAAGTGTTGCGCGGACAACCACCCCACCAAGATCGGCCGCTGGCACGTCCTTGAGTGTACCTCCATAGGTACCGATTGCCGTGCGCACCGGCGAGCAGATTACGACTTCTATGTTGGACATGGCTCAACCTCGAGAAAAATGTGACGGATGGGGCAGGCCATATTCACGAAAGCAGACTGGCTTCCTTTGACTTATCTCAAGTGTTCCGTATGAAAATGTGCGATTCGTGGTCTCGATCTCATGTATCGCAATGTTCGAAGCTTTGGCACCGTGTCGAACACGATTGCTGCGGCAACGAAACTCGAAGGCAAAATTATTCGTGCGGCAAAGTCCTGAGACTTAAGGTCTTCGAGGCCAGCCGATGGCGCAGCACTTCAGCATTGAACGTAATCTTGATGTGGGAACCGCGTTTCTTTGGGCGGTAATTATCAATGCGGCTTTCGTTGTTCTCGAAGCTCTATTCGGCCTTTGGGTCGGATCGCTGGCCCTGTTAGCTGATGCGGCACATAAACTCACGGATGTGTTCGGGTTATTGATCGCATGGAGTGCCGTTGTTGTCGCTCGTCGACGGCCAACCGAGCGGCACACTTACGGCCTTGGCCGTGCAACAATTCTCGCAGCTCTAGCCAACGGAATTATTTTGCTGATCGCCGTTGGCGCAATAGTCCGTGAGGCAATCGCACGCATTGCTGTTCCTGAGCCGATAGCCGCAACGACCGTTCTTTGGGTGGCACTGACCGGCATTGCAATCAATTCCGCTTCCGCACTCCTATTTTGGAAAGGGCGGTTGCAGGACATCAACGTAAAAGGCGCGTTTCTGCACATGGCAGCCGACGCCGCGGTATCAACCGGCGTTGTATTATCTGCGTTCCTTATCATTGTTACGGGCTGGGTGATCGTCGATCCGATAGTGGCGCTTGTGGTGAGCGCAGTAGTTGCTTGGGCAGCGTTTGGGCTTGTAAAATTAGCTATCCATTTGAGCTTGGATGGGGTTCCACAAGGCGTGGACCCAAGCACGATTGAGGCGTGGCTTCGCGCACTTCCCGGCGTCGTTGATCTCCATGATCTCCATATCTGGGCGCTCAGCACAACATTGTACGCATTGACTGTTCACTTAGTGATGCCTCGCGGCTGCCCAAACGATGCGTTCTTGGAAAATACTGCGCACGAACTCGAAAGCCGCTTCGGGATCAAACACACAACCCTTCAAATTGAACGCGGTGGAGAGGCGGAATGTCGACTTGTGAATGCCGCTCAGCCGTGAATGGACAAATGAATACCAAAGGTTCGCAGCAGGATGGGAAGCATCCACGCCAATGTAAAAGGAGGGCATCATGAGCAAGGATTTTAAACAGATTGCAGGCGATGTAATGACGGGTGTCGGGCTAATACAACAAGGCTCGCCTGAAGCAATGAAAGCATTCGCCGCGTTGTCAACGGCGGCTACAGCGCCACATGCGCTCGACACAAAGTTCAAAGAACTTATGGCTCTTGCAGTTGGCATTGCTGTCCATTGCGACGGTTGCGTTGCCTTTCACACGAAGATGGCGCATCAGCACGGGGCAACACGCCAGGAGGTTGCCGAGACTGTCACTCTCGCCGTCTACATGGGTGGTGGACCCGCGGCCGTGTATGGAGGCGATGCGCTGCGCGCATACGACCAGTTTAGCGGAAAATCGTAGAGTGCAGCCCCGCGCCGTCATGTCGTAAAGCCCCGGTCCCGGGGGGATTAGATGTCCGACGTTAGTCAAAAGCAGAAAGAACGCGAGGCCAATTTGCGTGCGCTGGCAGCTCGGATGGAGTTTACGGTTGAGAGGACCGGAGACCGTTTCACTCTGACGCGCACTGCGGATGTCTCGCCGCCGGAGCGGGAAGAGGGCCTCACTCTTGATCAAGCCGAAGCGCTTCTAGAAACTTGGAAGTTGCGCGGTCACGGCAGTTGAGTGCGCTCTTCGCGGTTGCTGCGGTGACGAATGGGCTGATCGACTTAGATGTAAGGCGGAGAAGCCTATGACGATATTGGAGAAGCGCGCGGTGACGGTTCTCCTCACAGAGGAGCATCTGTCTAAAATGATCGAGGACCATCTCTTGAAGGAGAATGAAATAGGCGATCGGGTCAAGGTCGCTCGCATTGCGCAAAAGTTGCTGGACACTAGTTTGGGACTTCCGGACAGGAGGTGGCACGATTGGGATGAATGGGCAAAAGGGTTTGAATGACCGCTGCACCTGATATGCGAGAAAGCAATTAATGGATCAACCAATCGCCCCCGCGTCCACGTCGTTGTCGGACCGCCGCCAGGCAAGAAGGGAATCGGGCCATGACTCTCAACCCCCAGCGAGCGGCGAGCGAGTTGGCGGAAAAGATTGCCGCACTGTCTGCGCTTTACCCGTACTTCGGAGCGCCAGAAAAGAAGGTCTATCTGTTTACGCCGACTGAAGCCGAGCGCGACCTGATCGTCCAAGCATTGCGCGAATTCGCCGCAGCTCCCACTCCGAACGAGATGGCTGATTGATGGCCAGCATACCAGAATTTTTGGCAACAGCGCCGCGGCACCTGTTCTTCACAGGTAAAGGCGGGGTCGGAAAGACGTCGCTCGCGTGTGCAAGCGCTGTCCTGCTGGCGGACAAAGGCCAACGCGTGCTCCTAGTGAGCACCGATCCGGCATCGAACCTTGATGCGGTTCTTGGCACCAAGCTTGCGAATAGCCCGATCCCGGTTACCGGGGCTCCTAACCTTCAGGCCATGAACATCGACCCCGAACAGGCGACGCGCGAATATCGCGAGCGGACGGTTGGGCCGTACCGAAGCGTACTGCCGCCGCAAGAGTTAAAGCTGCTCGAAGAAAGGCTGTCGGGAGCCTGTACCGTCGAAGTTGCAGCGTTTGACGAGTTTGCCTTGCTTTTGAGCGACCCGGACAGAACGCAAGAATTTGACCATGTGATTTTCGATACGGCGCCGACCGGCCACACGCTTCGCCTGCTTGAACTGCCTGCGGCCTGGACCGGGTTTCTCGAAAGTGCGCCTGGCGATGTGTCCTGTCTCGGCCCGCTATCCGGTTTGAAGACGCAACGCGACCGATACGCACGCACGGTCGGCGCACTAGCGGACCAAAGGCTGACCGCGATCATGCTCGTGGCACGCCCCGAGCGCGTTGCGCTGATGGAGGCCGCGCGCACGAGCGCAGAGTTACGAAACCAAGCGATGACAAATCAACTGCTGGTCATTAATGGCGTGTTTCACGCGACGGATCGCAGTGATCGGCTTGCTGCTGCTTTTGAACAGCGGGGAGCAGAGGCTCTCTCGCATATCCCTGATGAGGTGGCTTCTCTGCCGCGTGCGGAAATTCCTCTAATCGGGGGCAACATCGTCGGACTCGAAGCACTAAGGTCGTTGTTCTCTCCGTTACAGCGCCCGAATGCCGACGCTGCCGGGCCGGTGGCATTGTCACAAGACATTTCTTGCTTGGCTGATCTTGTCGACGAACTAAGTCAATCCGAGCACGGCCTAGTCATGGTTATGGGCAAGGGCGGCGTCGGAAAGACGACTGTCGCCGCGGCTGTGGCAGTGTCGCTAGCAAAGCGAGGGATGCCCGTGCACCTCACAACAACGGACCCTGCGCAGCACATCTGGGAAACGCTCCAGTCCGAAGTGGCTGGATTGCGCGTGAGTTACATCGATCCGAAGCATGAAGTGCGACAGTATCGGGAGGATATGCTGGAATCGGCGCGGGCGACCCTTTCCGTAGAGAAGCTTGCGCTCTTTGAGGAGGAATTGAAATCACCCTGCTACGAGGAAATCGCCGTCTTTAAAGCCTTCTCACGCATCGTAACGGGAGCGAGAAAGGAGTTGGTGGTGATGGATACCGCCCCAACTGGCCACACGCTTCTCTTGCTGGACACCGCAGGCACTTACCACCGACAATTGACGCAGCAGGTAGGTGTTACTCCCGGGCGTGTCCGCACACCCCTTATGCTCCTGCAGGACCCAGAGCACACCAAAGTCCTGATTGTCGCCTTGCCCGAGACGACGCCTGTTCTTGAGGCGAGCGCGCTGCAAGACGACTTGCGCCGGGCCAAAATCGAGCCATTCGCATGGGTTATCAATGGCAGTCTTGCCGCGGCTCAGCCGCGCGATCCGGTGTTGCGAGCTCGTGCGGCTGCCGAGATTGCACAGATACGCAAAGTCAAAGAGCTGTTTGCAACGCGCGTTGTATTGATTCCATTCCAAGCAGAAGAACCCGTCGGCGTCGAACGCCTGAACTCTCTCGCGGCGGGTGTGGCGAAGCATCGTGCCGCTTCGGATCTCGCAGCCAAGTGACCGAGCGAAACGGTCCTTGATTTACTCGACCGTTTTCCACCTGGGCCATTCCATAAGGAAGACAGAGAATTACTTATCGACCGCGATGGCCATCGCGTTGGTTGATCTCTTCGATTTCTCAAAATAAGCAATCGAAAATCAGCCAAATCGGACGAATGTCCGCGACTGGCACTTAGCGGACGTTGCGCGCGCCACGCGGAATGTCCGCCACCCCTTGGATTATTTGAATTGTCCTTGAAATATCCTTGACGGACAATTTATGTTTCAATATTAACTGAAGCATGAAAAAGTATGACGCCGTATCAATTTTGTCCGCTCTAGCTCAGGAGAGCCGTCTCGACGTATTCCGTCTTTTGGTTGAAGCGGGACCTGAAGGGATGCCAGCGGGCCACATAGCAATTAGCGTTCGGTTGCCCCCAAATGCACTGTCGTTCCATTTGGATCGTCTTCGAGAGGCAGGCCTCATCACCGTGCGGCGCGAAGGCCGCTCGATGATCTATACGGCGCGGTTCGAGGCAATCAATTCGCTTGTCTCATACCTCACGGATCATTGCTGCCAAGGTCGCCCAGAGATTTGCAAACCCAAAGTCACCGGTCGCAAAATTACAAAACGAGCCGAAACGGTGCGTTAATGCGGCTCTATATGTTTGAACATTGCTCGCTGTGTTTTCGCGTGCGTATGACCGCCGCTCTTAAACGGGCCCACTTGCAGGAAACAGTGGTGCTCGATGACGACACCGACACAATGGTCAGTCTGGTTGGCAAGCGTCAGATCCCAATCCTAGTTAAGGACGATGGCCGTCCGATGCTCGAAAGCATGGATATGGTCAAATACATTGATGACGTTGGCGGGCCAGTCTTGGACGGGCCAGAGCGCGTGGAAATCTCCGAATGGGCTGAGCAATTCACTCCGAAAATCGCCAAGCTAACGCAGCCTCGTTATCCGCTGCTCGGCCTCCCTGAGTTCGGCACGGCGGCTGCTCTCGATCACTACACGATGCGTAAGCGCAAGACGTTGGGCGATTTGGTGGAACTTCGCACCAGGACACGCGACTACCTGCGCGATTTGTCGCCAAGCCTCGAAGAGCTGGGCCGTCTCATCGAGCACCCGGACGCGGTGAATGGCAAACTCTCCTTGGATGATGTGCGTGTGCTGCCATTGCTGCGATCTGCGGCTGTGGTCAAAGAATTGCGCTTCCCCGACAAGGTTCGTAGCTACTTTGAAACAATGATGGCCAGCATCGGCTATCAGCCTCTTCCCGCCATTTAAAGCCCGAGGAAAAAGCGATGGCCGAGCGCCAGCTCAATGTTCTGTTTCTATGCACCGGCAATTCTGCCCGTTCGATTATCGCAGAAGCCATCTTGAATAAACTCGGCCAAGGAAAATTTCGAGCATACAGCGCTGGCAGTCAGCCCAAAGGCCGGGTTAATCCGAACACAATCCAGCTTTTAGAAGGGCTCGGATATGACACATCCAGCTTTCGATCAAAGTCTTGGAGTGAATTCGCAAAGCCGGGTGCCCCGCCGCTCGATTTTGTTTTCACCGTTTGCGACAACGCAGCAGGTGAAACGTGCCCGATATGGCCCGGCCAGCCAATGACCGCACATTGGGGTATCCCCGATCCCGCCGAAGCAAAAGGTTCGGAGGCAGAAATTGCGTTGGCGTTCAAGGATGCATACCGGATGCTCTTTCAGCGCATCGGGATATTCACCGCGATACCGATCCGCAGCCTCGACAAACTCTCGCTACAAACAAAACTCAAAGAGATTGGTCGAATGGAAGATGCACGAGCGAAAGCCGGAGAGTCGACCTGATGTGCCCTCTCTTGCACGATCTGATTCCCTAATGTGCGACGAGCGAGGCTGACCATGTCCACTTTCGAGCGTTATCTGACCATTTGGGTTGCTCTGTGCATCATTGTTGGCATTGCGCTTGGGCACTTTATTCCCGCCGTGTTTCACAGCATTGGGGCTGCCGAGATCGCCAAGGTCAATATGCCAGTGGCCGTTCTGATCTGGCTGATGATCATTCCTATGTTGGTGAAAATTGACTTCGCCGCATTGTCGCAGGTCAAGGAGCACTGGCGGGGCATTGGAGTTACCCTCTTCATCAACTGGGCCGTGAAGCCGTTCTCGATGGCATTCCTTGGCTGGTTGTTCATCGGGTGGCTGTTTAAGTCGTATCTGCCTGCGGACCAGATCAGCAGTTACATTGCAGGACTGATCCTGCTCGCCGCCGCGCCCTGCACGGCGATGGTGTTCGTCTGGAGCAACCTTTCGGATGGCGAACCACATTTTACGCTGAGCCAAGTCGCGCTTAATGACGTCATCATGGTGTTTGCTTTCGCACCTATTGTGGGTCTGCTCCTCGGCCTGTCTGCGATTACTGTGCCGTGGGAGACGTTGCTCCTCTCGGTGATCCTATACATCGTGGTGCCAGTCATCATTGCGCAGATCATTCGGCGCAGTGTCATCGCAACTGGCGGAGTTGCCGCGCTCACGCGGCTTTTGTCCACACTACAGCCGGTCTCGCTGGTGGCCTTGCTCGCGACGCTCGTGCTCCTGTTCGGTTTCCAAGGCGAACAGATACTGGCGCAGCCACTGATCATTGCCATGTTGGCCGTGCCGATCGTAATTCAAGTCTATTTCAATTCCGGTCTCGCCTATCTTTTGAACCGCGCAACCGGCGAGGCACATTGCATCGCAGCCCCATCTGCGCTGATCGGCGCCAGCAACTTCTTCGAATTGGCCGTTGCCGCCGCGATCAGCCTCTTCGGTTTCAATTCGGGCGCGGCATTGGCGACAGTGGTCGGCGTCCTGATCGAGGTTCCGGTCATGCTGTCGGTGGTAAAGATTGTGAATAGCACTCGTGGCTGGTACGAGGCGGGCGCGGCTGTGCGGCGCGTTGGGAGCCTCAAGGCGTGATCGAATAAGTGAAGGAATGTCCGCTATTGCCACTAAGCGGGCATCACGCTTGCCGCACGGAATGTCCGCTGTCGGGGGCAAAGCGGACATCCTGATGAGACGACGCCCTGTCCGCTAAAGCGGACATTCAAACGCGAAGCCATAAAGAAGGTTGTTGAACGCTTATTCAAGCTGTCACCATGGTCACTGAGGCGCGTTGGATCACGCCCTGTTCAGCCCTCACGTCAGCGTCATCTATCATGGGCTCACGGTTTCAACGGTCACGTCGATAGGCCGATATGGCAATTTGTTATATTGCGCCGCACTTTACGCCCTTTCGCTTTGATGGAAATCAATGCCGGCGAGGGGTGCATCGCGTTCCATGACGCCCTGCGCGAGAGGGCCCCGGATGGCGACGGCAGACTATGTTCGCTGGTTTTCCGACATTCACGTTAGCGATGTGGCGCTGGTGGGCGGCAAGAACGCGTCGTTGGGCGAGCTATACTCGAGTCTTTCGAAGCAAGGCGTGCGTGTCCCCAACGGCTTTGCGCTAACCGCGAACGCCTACCGGAACGCGCTCAGCGCTGCAAAGGCGTGCGAACGGCTGCATCAACTTCTTGACAATCTGGATAAGCGGAACATCGATATTCTGGCCAAGCGTGCCGCCGAAGCACGCGAGATCGTCTACCAGGCGACCGCGACCGGACCACTCCGCGAACAAGTCGGCCGCGCCTACCAGCAGCTCGAATTGGAGTATGGCGCAGCCGTTGCCGTCGCCGTTCGAAGTTCGGCCACGGCGGAAGACCTTCCGTCGGCGAGCTTTGCGGGCCAGCACGAAAGCTATTTGAACGTCAGCGGCGCAAATGAGCTGTTCGAAGCATGCCGTCGCTGTTTTGCGTCGATTTTCACCGACCGCGCGATCTCCTATCGCGTTGACAAAGGATTCGACCATTTCAAAGTCGCGCTCTCGGTGGGCGTGATGAAAATGGTGCGCTCGGATCGGGCCGCGAGCGGCGTCATTTTCACTTTGGATACCGAATCCGGCTTCCGAGATGTTGTGTTCGTAACCGGCGTCTATGGTCTCGGCGAGAACATCGTCCAGGGCACGGTCGATCCCGATGAGTTCTACGTGCACAAGCCGACTTTTGGCGCGGGCTATCGGGCGGTCCTTAGCCGGTCGCTGGGCCGCAAGCAGCTTCGCATGATCTATGCCGACCGTGGCGGCGGTACCAAGAATGTTTCGGTCCCTGCGGCTGAGCGCGAACGTTTCTGCGTTACCGATGCTGAGGTGCTCAAGCTGGCCGGCGACGCGATTACGATCGAAGATCACTATTCGAAACAGGCCCGCCATCCGATGCCGATGGATATCGAATGGGCCAAGGATGGCGATGATGGCCAGCTGTATATCATCCAGGCGCGGCCGGAGACCGTGGTGTCGCAAAGGACACCGACGGGCTTTGAAACCTATGCCCTCGGCGCGTCAGGCACTGTACTGGCGACTGGCCGCGCAGTCGGCGAGAAGATCGCTGCAGGCTCCGTGCGGGTTATTGCTGACGCTCATCAACTTACCGAATTCAAGCCCGGCGAGGTTCTCGTCGCAGAATCAACGACACCCGATTGGGAGCCGGTGATGAAGATCTCCGCCGGGATCGTGACCGAGCGCGGCGGGAGAACCTGCCATGCGGCGATCGTCGCGCGCGAGCTCGGCATTCCGGCCGTGGTCGGTGCGTCGGATGCAAAGAAGGCCTTGAAGACCCACGGCATGGTGACGGTTTCGTGCGCGGAGGGAGAGATCGGCCGCGTGTATGATGGGGCCCTGCCGATCAAGATCATGCATGTGGAGCTGAGCGAGATTAAACGCCCGCGCACCGAAATCATGCTGAATCTCGGCAATCCGGAGCTGGCGTTCCGCACCGCCATGCTCCCGAACGATGGCGTCGGCCTGGCACGGATGGAATTCATCATCAGCGAACACATCAAAGTCCATCCGATGGCGCTGGTCAGTCCCGAGAAGATCATCTCGGCGCAGGCGCGGCGAGACATCGAGCAGCTCGTGCGCAACTATCCCAAACCGGCGGATTACTTCATCGAAAAGTTGTCCGAAGGGGTTGGCATGATCGGGGCGGCCTTCTACCCCAAGCCCGTGATCGTCCGGCTTTCCGACTTCAAGACCAATGAATATGCGCGGCTGCTAGGCGGCGAGGGCTTTGAGCCCAAAGAAGAAAATCCGATGCTTGGCTTCCGCGGCGCCGCCCGCTATGCGCACCCGGCCTATGCCGCCGGCTTCGCACTTGAATGCGCCGCACTGCGACGTGTGCGCGAAGACATGGGCCTGACCAATGTCCGTGTCATGGTGCCATTCTGCCGGCGTGTAGAGGAGGCGCAACGCGTCCTCGATGCCATGGCTAGCCACGGTCTCAAGCGCGGAGAGAACGGCCTCGAAATCTATGTGATGTGCGAGATCCCGAACAATGTCATTCAGATCGACGCTTTTGCGAAGCTGTTCGACGGGTTCTCGATCGGCTCGAACGACCTGACCCAGCTTACGTTGGGTGTCGATCGGGATTCCGAGATTGTTGCCTTCGATTTCGACGAACGCGATCCTGGCATGCTGGAAATGCTCAGGCTGGCGGTAATCGGCGCCAAGCGCAATGGACGTCATGTCGGCATCTGTGGCGAGGCCCCGGCGAACTATCCTGAAATTGCGCGTTATCTCGCCCAGCTCGGCATCGACTCCATCAGTGTCAATCCTTCAAGCATCCTACGCACGTTGCAGGTGGTCAGCGACGCCGAGAGCGCCAGCGTCGCGACCGGCGCACCTTCTAAAGCCGCCGAATAGTTAAGTCCCGCGCTCAGATACAGCGCCGAATATAGGGGCGGTTCACTTCCCACAGTTCGTCCGCAAAGATCTAACAACCAGTTGCAGCGCCGCATTCAATTGAGATGATCGTGACCAAACCCACAGTCACTGCGCCTTCTCCGCCGTCCCCGCAGCGGCTCTCGCCAAATGTCGCTGCTCTTGGATACGTCAGCATGCTCACGGCCATGTCGTCGGCCATGATCTACGGCTTATTACCGGTGTTTATGGTGAAAGTTCTGGGCATCAGCATCGCGTCGGTCGGCATCATCGAAGGAATGGCGGAGGCCGCAAACTCTCTGGTCAAAATCGTGTCAGGAACAGCGAGTGACCGGATTGGACGCCGCAAGCCTCTTGTTGTCTTTGGCTATATGTTGTCAGCGGTCATCAAGACGATATTTCCGATTGCCGCAACTCCGTCCGCTGTGGTGGCGGCCCGCGTCATCGATCGGCTGGGCAAAGGTATTCGCGACGCCCCCCGCGATGCATTCTTGGCAGACCTGACCGCCAAGGAAATCCGCGGCGAGGGCTTCGGATTACGCCTAGCGCTTGCCATTGCCGGATTCGTGGTGGGACCGCTTATCGCCATCGCCCTTATGAAACTTAGCGGTGATGATTTTCGTCTGGTGTTCTGGATCGCTCTTGTCCCGGCCTACCTCTCAATCATCGTACTGCTCGTCGCGGTCAAAGAGCTGCCTTCCAATTATGATGGTAGCCTGCCGCGGCTTTCGATCCGCCGTGGCGACATTATTGCCTTGCCGGCAGCATTCTGGTGGGTGATCTCAATTGCAGGCCTGTTGTCCCTAGCGCGTTTTAGTCAGGCATTCCTCGTGCTTAAGGCCAATGACATCGGCGTAGACGCGGCCTTCGTGCCAATGGTCTTGGTCGTGATGCATCTCATGTTTTCGCTGGCGGCGTACCCATTCGGTATTCTGGCTGACCGTTTCGATCGCCGCCTTCAGCTCGGAATTGGCGCCATCATCCTTATTGGCGCTGATGTTGTACTGGCCAGTGCGAGCACAGTCTGGCTGACGGCGCTGGGAGCTGCCCTCTGGGGCTTGCAGCTGGGCGTAACTCAGGGGCTGCTGGGAGCTACAGTCG
Source organism: uncultured Pseudomonadota bacterium (assembly GCA_963762485.1). GTDB lineage: Bacteria > Pseudomonadota > Alphaproteobacteria > Rhizobiales > Xanthobacteraceae > Pseudolabrys. Next base: position 1,221,846 of record CAVXLE010000017.1, read on the forward strand.
CCGACGTTGCGCCTGATCGTCTGCGCGGTACCGCGTTTGGGATTTATGACGTCGCCATTGGCGTCGGAACGTTTGTTGCAAGTGCCGGGGTAGGCGCGCTCTGGATGGCTGGTGGCCCGTCCTTGGCCTTCGCTTTCAGCGCCTGTGTCGCCATCGTAGCGATACTTATGCTGCTGCTTCGCTCATTGCCTCAGGCGATGAACCCAGCGTCCTAACCAATACTCTTCCGCGAGTATTTGAATGAGGCAAATCGATTAGAGTCGAGTTGGCGGCATCCCTGGAAGGATTTGCTGCTCGGGTTGCATGCACGCCCGGGCTGGGACGGCATGGTCGATCCTCTCAGCGGAGGCCCTGCGGGGTTTCCTGATCTCGTTGCTCGCCATGATTGGTGGAATTGCCCGCGGTGCCCACTGGCGATCCTGGATGGATCCCTGTTGAGGAAGGATTCACATTGGCACGTGCCGATGTCGTCATGAAACATTTGCTGCAGGTAGATGTAGAAGAAACTGGCTAGCTACTTTCGTCGTGGGTAGTGCCTCAGTTTGATTGTGGCGGCGAGGGCAAATTCTCTCGCACCGCACGCCCAGCGGCAAATTTTCGATAAGCTTTTGCCTCCGCCAGCAGCTCAGCCTTGAGCTGGGCATTCTTTTCTTGGGCGGCCATTTGTTCAAAATGGATGGCCTTGTCCAAGTACTCAGCAACTATTTTCATTGACGCCCATGAACGCACAGATTGCCGGCTATTACAACGTGATACGTCCGACCGGCACATCAGGCCGGCAATTGCGGGCCACGGTCGCGCTTCTGTTCCCGGTGAAATAGCAGGTGCCACTCGCGCGCACCGATGAGGTGATCGAATAATCGGGCCATGTCCGCTATTGGCACTTAGCAGACATGGCCTGGTGCACTGCAAATGTCCGCTTCTGATCCAAAGCGGACATTGCATTGTCAACCACTGATTCTCGAGGATTACTGTAAAACGATCACCGGAGCACCAATCGGCACTCGTGTATATAAATCGATAACATCCTGATTCAGCATGCGGATGCATCCGCTCGAAACCGCTTTTCCAATTGAGTCCGGTTCGTTCGTGCCGTGGATGCGGAAATATGTATCCTGACCATCTCTATACAGATAGAGCGCTCGAGCGCCGAGAGGGTTGCCGATCCCTCCCGGCATGCCACCGGCGTATCTGGCGTATTTTGGGATACGCTCGATCATGCTTTCAGTAGGCGTCCAAGTGGGCCATTCCGATTTCCTACCAATGACAGCAGAGCCTCGAAAATTTAGCGCTTCTTCTCGTCCCACACCAACCGCGTATCTGATTGCCGATCCGTTTTCGACCGCTAGGTATAGACGGCGGCTTTCAACATCTACAACAATCGTTCCCGGGCGATACGGGCTGTTGTATCGGACAACAGAGCGCAGCAGGTTTTGATCGAACTCGGTTAAATCCACAGCGGGTATTCTGTAGTCGCTATCAATAACTTCGCCATAGCGAGAATCGAAACCAGAATTTCCAAAACGTCCCTGCTCGATGATATCGAAATCTGAAACAGAACAGCCCGCTAACAGCGTGCTTAAGCCAAACACGACAACTCGGCGGGTGATACAATTTTTAATTTCTGACATCACTCACGCCCTATAACCAATATTCACTTTTAGGCTCTTAACCTATATGCCGCACCGCTCGCTCATACGCTCGTGCAGATGACGCTTAGTACAAGCCAACCACGGCGTACGTCACGCCGTGGAGAAATAAGGCCACTACAGAATAAGCCACTTTGGCTAAGACCACCGAGCAGACAACAGAGCCAATTATGACAAGACTCGCCGTGACAATTTCCGCCAGTGACAATGGTTCTTCTCTCGACGCCTCAGGAAGCGATCTCATGGATCCCTCCTATTTTTAAAACGTTAGGCGATCACCACAGTGACTAACATTGACTTAGATCAATTGGCGTCAGTCGCCTGGCAGGATGTCTGCTTCTGGCACTTAGCGGACAATTCGAGCGGGCCTACCAATGCCACTTTCGAGGGCAAAGCACGGACTTGCTGCGACGTCCATTGAGCGTTGGTGTGGCTTGGTGTGCCCTAACTAGAAAACTCGCAACGCCCAAAACATATGGAAGCGTTCCTCAAATTCCAGCGCAACCCATCGACTTTATGCGTCACCGAGCGAGCGGCGCGATTAGCCCGCACAACCAAAGCACGATCTCGGCGGACGCTAAAAATACGGCTTAGATGCGCGCTCTCGCATACCACGCGCCACCGCTAGCCTCGACCTCGCTTGGCAGGCCGCGGCCTGGCTCCGCCTCGATAAAATCGTCGGCCGCGATTTTCCGGTGGTGCACCCAGCCGCATAGCTTTTGATCGCGGCGTCTGGCCTAAACAACGTGATCGCGGTTACGCGCTCATGTCCGCTTTTGGGGGCAAGACTTCACCAGCGCCCTGCGCTCAATCATTTCTTCTTACGTTTGACCAGGATCAAAGCAATTTCAACGCGGATGACCACTAAATCCCATCATTGCAAGAATCCTGGCAAATTGAACGCAGGAGAAATCCTATGTTGAAAAAGTTGGCGTCTATCCTTGCGGCGCTGATCGTAGCGGCCGCTTTTTCGATCCCCGCGCAGGCGCAACGTGGCGGTCATGTTGGAGGTGCTCGCGTGGGCGGCGGTCATATGGGTGCCGCCGGCATTAGCGGCGCCCGCGTTGGGGGCTTTAGCGGTGCCCGCATTGGAGGTTTTAGCGGCGCCCGCGTTGGCGCTGCTCAATTTAGGGGAGCTCGGATTGGCACCGCTCCCTTTGGCGGTGCTCGCTTTGCCGCTGGCCCAGGCCGCGCCATCTATCACGGCGCTGTCGGGCCAGGTCGATACCACTATGGTTATCGATATCCGGGGTATCGGTACGCTTATCGACACCGCGGCTATAGGTACGGGTATTATGGTGGCTATTGGCCCTACTGGGGCTGGGGCGCGTTCGCCTCGGCGTGGCCGTACTACGGCGATTACGGCGATTACGGTTATTACGAGGGGTACGGTGACGATAGCGGCATCGCGTACTGCATCCAGCGTTTCAAGTCCTACGATCCGGTTTCGCGCACTTATCGTGGCTATGATGGCCGTCGACATTCGTGCCCGTGATCGGATTTCACAGAAAGACCGCCGCGGGGCCGTCTTTTTATTTTACGTACGTCATTTCGCGAATGTCCGCTATTGGCACTTAGCGCACATCTCTAAGCCGCTGTCGAATGTCCGCTTTCGGGGGTAAAGCGGGCGTGGCTACTCAGCAATTATCGGCATATCAAGGGGAAGGAATGGTTCGGCCTCGGGGTTATTATCGGTCGGGTCAGCAGATGAAAATGCATTCAGCCGCCGGAGATCAAGGATCAAATCGCGGAAGCAATCAATCGGAACAGAGTATTTTCGTTCAGTCGCAGAGTATTTTGTCCGCAATGATATGATTATGTTGTCGCCGTTTGCTGAGTAGCCCTCAGCCCTCAATGCGACAACGCTTATTGGGACCGCTTGTTTTTCTTCTTGGCTCACGGCATCCGATACCCACCAGAGAAAGCCGCCGAGACTCTTGTTCGGTATTGGGGCAACAAGCATTGCTGTAAAAATCCTTGCGATGAATTGATGCAAATCAATATCAGCTAATGCTTCTGGATAGTCACAACCTCAAGATGCTTGCAGTGAGGGCACTGGAAAGTGCGGTCCTCGTGACTTGGCTTGTCGGACGGCTCGACAATTTCAATCCACATCCCGCATCCGCACTTCGGGCACGATCTTCGAGTGTCATTTTGCGGCACAGCGTTCACCCCTTGGCATCGGAGATCACACCAGGGTCTAAGCCTCTTTTTTGATCCGTAATTATCTACCTTCGAACGCCGAAAGCTCGCCTTCAAATGAACGTGATGGAGCTGCCGCTTGAGTGTGAGCATCGTCACTTGAAGCGCGGCTAGATCGGCTTACGTGATGTTTGTAGTTGGACGCGCCCTTAGCCCCCCCGTCCCCTCATGCGTCCAGCGGTGATTGACCCCAGCGGCACCCCCCGTCTGGGGTCAGTTTTTGTCAGGTCTCGGTTCACTCAGACATGGCGCGTGCAATGCGCGAAAGTCCGCTATTGGCACTTACCTGACATCGCCACGGGTCCGCTGTTTGTCCGCTTTCGGGGGTAAAGCGGACGTCACTTCGCGTTCGGGGCGGCACGCGGTACATAGCGCGTCGTCAGGATATGCATTGGGTCAGGTAGCTTCTGAACTGAGAGCCTTGCGTCTGACTGTCGCATCCATAAATTTCCCAACTATCGCCATCAAATCGCACAACCCAGCATCTATTGGCCCCGCCTTCGTCGGGACTAGTAGGGGATCATCTAAATGGTGCTGCGCCTGTGCGCCGCGATCTGCGGCGCTGCAATTTTGTTTGCCTATTCATCTTCTGCAATGGCCAAGTTGGGAACCGTGAATGTTCATTCAGGTGCTCGCGGAATAACTGCGAAGGGCTACGCATATTTCGGCACATCGACCGCCGCGCGTCACCGAGCTTTCAACACCGATGCCTGCGCAACGAGCCAAGACAAGAGACGCTGCATCACGGTGAGAGCTCCCATGGGCGTCACCCTCGTTGGCACGGCGTCGATGTATAGTCCCTTTCAGCCCGGACAGGACGAAGGCGGCATAGAAACCGCATCCGGCGAGCTATATGATCCTGTCGCATGGACCGCCGCAATCCAAACTGACTTGCGTGAGACATTTGGTGGCATCCACCATGGCAAAGACTACCGGCCCGCATACGCCCTTGTTGAAGTGGCCGATAAGCGAGCTATCATTAAAATAAATGATGTGGGTCCGCTCAAACCCGGTCGTATCATCGACTTTAATGAGCAGACGATGCGCTATTTCGATCCATCCCTCCAACTCGGGATCGTACACAGCGTCAAGATTACGCCGTTGCCCGGTGACGGTTGGGCACCCGGACCGATCAATGGGTGAGAGGTGAAATGTCTAGGCAGCCTGCGACAGCGGAAAAATTTCGAAACCAGCATTTGACGCCACCACGCCGATCAATGTCCGCTTTCAGACAACAGCGGACAAAGCCAAATTTTGGGCCGGGACGGTTTGTCCGCTTATGACCCAAAGCGGACATTACCGCTCAGTCGGCGTTGCTGCGATCCAACGACAAGCCTGGCAGACGCTGCAGTTTTTCTAACGGGACCGCCGGCCGTGGTGTGTCGTACTTGACCTCGCGGTTAGTCGGTATCTCGACGAGCGGCACGGCGTTGACCTTCACCGCGCGCACCCATTCGTCGAATGGCCGCCATTTGACCTCCGGCCGTGCCAGCGCGCTTTCGTAGGCCTGCCACCAGCCCGCATAGGTGCCACCAATATAGGCATGCGACACCAGGATCAGGTCAGATTGCTGGGTGGCGATCACTTTGTCGACCATCGCAGCGAAGTCCTGGTCGGTAGAACCGCGCGCCCACAGGCTATAATCGCAGAGCGAGCCAGTGCCCATATCTGCAAACGGTACGTTGGAAACGGAAATGATCTTGGTCTTGTACTCGCGCGGCGCGTAGATCGTCGCCAGCGCGCCGGCAGTGCCGCGACCGAGCACGTATTCGATGCCAAGCGCGTCGGCGGCCTTCAAAGTATTCTCATCGTAGGCAAAATAACGGCTGCCGAACACGCGCATTGGCTTATGGGTGATGCGCTCGACTGTATTCTTCGCCAGCCCCATGCGCGCCAGTTGCTCATCATAAGGCATGTCCCAAAACGGCTTCTCCGCGTCGATCCCGGCAATCGGGTAATCTTTTGCCGCGAGGCGCGCAAAATCCTCTGGGTATTTTTCCATCACGTTGTGCTGCGCCTGCACGAGCGCCGTTAGACCTCGCATGTCCAGTTCGCGCTCCCAATGGCGCAGACCTTCGATCTTTTCGAACTCGATCAGCATGATGAGCCCATTGGTCGGCGTCTGCGATCGCGCATAAGTGCCGTTGGTAACGGCGATCAAAACGGCAACCGCCGCGGCACACCACGATAGCAGCGGGTGTGTTCGACGGACCTCGTTCTTGTTCATGAGTGGCTCCCGCGACAGCAGTGGTATTAGCGTCTTCAAGAATAAAAATTTATGGAAACCTATTCAGATAACATTGATGTCCATCAACTGCCGGGTCGCCGCGCGTGAGTCCGCTATTGGCACTTAGCGGACATTTCGTTCGTGCTCGGGGATGTCCGCTATTGGGGCGCTGCGATGTCTGATTTTGACCCAAAGCGGACATCGACGAGGCGTTAGTCAATAATGGGAGATGTCACTTCCGCGGGCTCACTGTGCGGGGCTTATCGGCCAGAAGTACACACCTAACAACGATTTATGGACTTCTAAATGCCCATTGTATTCAATGAACCCCCAATTGGCGAAACTTGTTCATGAAGTTGTTGGCGACTGCGCATGGGTATTAGTGACGTTTCGACACGAAAATTCATGTGAATGGAGAACGGAATGCGGACCTCAATGGTTTTAGGCATGGCCTTGGCTTCTGCAGTGCTAATGGCGCCCGTCTCGGGAGAGGCCAAAAGTGGAGGAGGAAACAATGGTGGCACGCGCGTCAACCACACGTCCGAAGTCGCGAAAACCAAGGCTACTTCAACTGGCGTAAAAGGCCCGAATATTCCCAAAGGCAAAAGCGGTACGGTAAGCACTATTAAAGGAGAGTCTGTGGACTCCAAACATAAGGATGAAATTGAATTTGGCGGCGTGACCGTGCATCCACCGCCGCCGCCGCCACCTCCCCCTAAATGAGACGCCAGCCGCTCTTCGCTTCTGGCTTCCGCGTGTTGGGTCTGCTTGTCCGACGTCGGAAGCGAAAGAACGCTGCTATCGCGACCTAATAAAAAACTCAGATCGGATTTTGGAGAGACCGCCGCGAGGCGATCTTTCTGTTTGCGCTGGCCCGAATTTTGCGTCGCTAGCAGTCGAGAGTTGGCCAATGCACCGAAGCGAGACAATTTGAGGAGGCCGTCCATGAAAGCGAACCAAAGTGAACGTTTGCGCCGCAGTAAAGAATTTGAAGTTAATCAGAGCCGCTTGCGAGCGAACCAAATCGAGACAATGATCGCTGAGTTCGATCGAATGTGTATCGATCTGGGACGTCAAATCGAAGCCGAGGAGATGCGTGCTCGGATCGACGACCCGACACATTTCGCGTATCCAGCGTATGCGAAGGCTGCTCGGGAGCGCCGCGTGAAGCTGCAGCGGTCAGCAGATGCCCTCAGGATTGAGCTCGACACGCTGAGGTTGGAGGCGAATGAACCTCCCAATTGGCAATTTGCTTCCGCTGCTATCGTAGCCGCCTAATCAAAACGCCTGATCGGATTTCGGAGAGACCGCCGCGAGGCGGTCTTTCTGTTTGTGTAGGTTATTTTGCGAATGTCCGCTTGCGGAGGTAAAGCGGACATCGCGTTTAGACGATGTTATGTCCGCTATTGGCGGCGGGTTCAACCGATCGACGCAACACCTTCTAATCTTGTTGGGTTGGGAGGTGATCGATGGGTGTGCATGCACGGACGTGGTTTACGCCGAAGCAACGAGCAGAGCTCTGGGAGCGGTGGAAGAACGGTCAATGCGTGGCGGATATCGCCCGCGGACTTGAGCGAAGGAACAAGAGCGGCGTCTACCGGGTGTTGGCGCTCAATGGAGGAATTGCTCCACTGCCGCGCCGGAGAGCTGCGCGAGCTCTGAGGCTTGCGGAACGCGAAGAGATCTCGCGTGGCATTGCCGCTGGTCGGTCGATACGACAGATCGCACAGGGCCTTGCACGGTCGCCGTCGACGGTCAGTCGGGAGATCAGACGGAACGGCGGCTGCCGCGCTTACCGCGCAAGTTGGGCCGACAGGCGCGCCTGGGAGCGGTCGCTGCGCCCGAAGCCCTGTCGCCTGGCGCGCCATGCGGAGCTACGATGGCGGGTGGCGCAGAAGCTCTCGCTGCAGTGGTCGCCGAAGCAGATCGCCGGCTGGCTGAAGCAGCTGTTCCCTGCCGATCAAGGCATGCAGGTGTCACACGAAACGATCTACCGCAGTCTCTTTATTCAGGCCCGCGGTGTGCTGAAAAAGGAGCTGATGGCACACCTGCGCACGGCGCGGCAGATGCGCCAGGCTAAGGGCGGCACCACGAAGAGCGGGCTGGGACAGATCGTCGATGCGGTTTCCATCCGCGAACGGCCGGCCGAGGCTGACGACCGCGCCGTGCCAGGCCACTGGGAAGGAGACCTTCTCTCGGGAGCAAACAACACGCACATTGCGACGCTCGTCGAGCGCCACACCCGCTTTGTGATGCTTCTCAAGATCCCGAGCAAGGACACCGCGACCGTGGTCGCCACGCTCGCTAAACACGTGCGCAAGCTGCCGCAGGAGTTGCGTCGCTCATTGACCTGGGATCGCGGCAAGGAGATGGCTGACCACAAGCACTTCACGATTGCCACCAACGTGCAGGTTTATTTCTGCGATCCACGCAGTCCTTGGCAGCGCGGCAGCAACGAGAATACCAATGGCCTGCTGCGGCAGTATTTCCCGAAGGGGACAGATCTCTCGCAGTTCTCTCAGGCCTACCTGAACAAGATCGCTCTGCGGCTCAATCAACGCCCGAGGGAGACCTTGGGATTCGAAACCCCTGCCGATAGACTACGAGCGGTGTTGCAGTGACCGGTTGAACTCACCACCCAAAGCGGACATTCAATGCACGGCTCCCGTACGTCAGGACGCTGATACTTTTGCATCTGTAATCACGCAGTAGCACTCGTCAAGTAATGGCCTAATTCTCGCCTTCAAAACGCGCGTCTCGGTTTCTATTTGCCGGCCCTGGGCGGGGGCCAATCCCGTGTCTTTCAAGCAGTCAAGCCCGGTCGAGGCGCTTCAACCGGTGCGACCAGCCATTTCTTCGATGTAAGCCATCTAGTGCGAGTAGCGGAGACTATGATGCATGCGACCGCGACGTTAAACGACGTCTCTTTCGGCGGTCGTGCTCTCCCTCCCGTGGCCGCCGCATGCCTGCTCATCACGACTGTCACATTGGCGGCCGCGTGGATGATCGCCAAATACGACCCAATCCTGGCCAGTGCCGTGGATGTGTCCGGGCGGGCCCCGGTTTCGACCGGTCCCGCCGATGCTCCGGATGTGACCTTTGAGGCCAGATGGGCTCGCGCGACGGCTTCCGCGCCAGCCAGCGTCGTGCTGCTCGTGCCGCAGCGCCCCGTTGAACGCGCGAACAACGTGCCTTCGCCGCCGCAGCCCGTGCCGCCGCCGGCGCCCGCGTCTGAGAAGCGCGTTACACCGCTGCAAGCTCACAACAAGTCGTTGCCGCTGCCCGAACTCAGAAGCCGTACCGCGGTTTATGACATCGCCGCACGCACCGTCTATTTGCCCAACGGAGACAGGCTGGAGGCGCATTCGGGCCTAGGCGACAAGTTGGACGATACTCGCTACGTCCACGTCAGAATGCGCGGTCCGACGCCGCCGAATGTCTATCAGCTTACATTGCGAGAGCAGCCTTTCCATGGCGTTCGGGCCATTCGCCTCAATCCGGTCGACGACGGCAAGATGTTCGGTCGAGATGGTATGCTTGCGCATACCTACATGTTGGGTCCTAACGGCCAGTCGAATGGATGCGTTTCCTTCAGGGATTATCAAAAGTTCCTGAACGCCTATTTGAGGGGCGAGGTCGACCGCCTAGTTGTCGTGGCAAATCTCGGGACTAAGCCTTCGCTCACCGCCCGTGAGCGGCACGGACGCAACTACCGCTACGCCTCCAACGATTGAACCCTCGGGTGGGTACTGGCCTAATCTGACTCGAAGTGACCTGATCACGCTCAAAGGCATTCGCCGCCCGATGACGGCTTACAATGTGTTGACGACCAAGGCCGCGAGCTAGGTCATCAGTTGCACAATGTCCGCTATTGGCACTTACCGGACATTTCCAAGCCGGTCTCGAATGTCCGCTTTTGGGGGCAAAGCGGACATCGTTCTCGCATCGCAAAATGTCCGCTAATGACGGTGAGTTCAACCGGTCACTGCAACACCGCTCGTAGTCTATCGGCAGGGGTTTCGAATCCCAAGGTCTCCCTCGGGCGTTGATTGAGCCGCAGAGCGATCTTGTTCAGGTAGGCCTGAGAGAACTGCGAGAGATCTGTCCCCTTCGGGAAATACTGCCGCAGCAGGCCATTGGTATTCTCGTTGCTGCCGCGCTGCCAAGGACTGCGTGGATCGCAGAAATAAACCTGCACGTTGGTGGCAATCGTGAAGTGCTTGTGGTCAGCCATCTCCTTGCCGCGATCCCAGGTCAATGAGCGACGCAACTCCTGCGGCAGCTTGCGCACGTGTTTAGCGAGCGTGGCGACCACGGTCGCGGTGTCCTTGCTCGGGATCTTGAGAAGCATCACAAAGCGGGTGTGGCGCTCGACGAGCGTCGCAATGTGCGTGTTGTTTGCTCCCGAGAGAAGGTCTCCTTCCCAGTGGCCTGGCACGGCGCGGTCGTCAGCCTCGGCCGGCCGTTCGCGGATGGAAACCGCATCGACGATCTGTCCCAGCCCGCTCTTCGTGGTGCCGCCCTTAGCCTGGCGCATCTGCCGCGCCGTGCGCAGGTGTGCCATCAGCTCCTTTTTCAGCACACCGCGGGCCTGAATAAAGAGACTGCGGTAGATCGTTTCGTGTGACACCTGCATGCCCGGGTCGGCAGGGAATTGCTGCTTCAGCCAGCCGGCGATCTGCTTCGGCGACCACTGCAGCGAGAGCTTCTGCGCCACCCGCCATCGTAGCTCCGCATGGCGCGCCAGGCGACAGGGCTTCGGGCGCAGCGACCGCTCCCAGGCGCGCCTGTCGGCCCAACTTGCGCGGTAAGCGCGGCAGCCGCCGTTCCGTCTGATCTCCCGACTGACCGTCGACGGCGACCGTGCAAGGCCCTGTGCGATCTGTCGTATCGACCGACCAGCGGCAATGCCACGCGAGATCTCTTCGCGTTCCGCAAGCCTCAGAGCTCGCGCAGCTCTCCGGCGCGGCAGTGGAGCGATTCCTCCATTGAGCGCCAACACCCGGTAGACGCCGCTCTTGTTCCTTCGCTCAAGTCCGCGGGCGATATCCGCCACGCATTGACCGTTCTTCCACCGCTCCCAGAGCTCTGCTCGTTGCTTCGGCGTAAACCACGTCCGTGCATGCACACCCATCGATCACCTCCCAACCCAACAAGATTAGAAGGTGTTGCGTCGATCGGTTGAACCCGCCGTCATTAGCGGACATTGGGCGCGCGCTAATATCAGGCGGCGCGTCCGGCGCCAGTCAGATCGGCAACCTTCTTGATGTGGGCAACCGCAGCGCGGCCGCCCGTGGTCTTGGTGAGGAGGTCGAGCGTTTCATCTTCGTCTTCGCAGACCTGCGTGAGCGCCTGATCCATATAGACGCGCTTGTCGGAAGCGTTTGAGATAACCATCATCCAAATAATCAGTCGCCCAAACGTGCCGGCCAGGACCATATGCTTTCTCAATGTCTCCCAGCCGAATCGCGGCCAGAAGGTCCACGCGCTCTCGCGCGCTAGGCCTGGACGACGCTCCGACGGGTGTTTGAGACGAAGAATTCCGCCCTGAAGCGGATGCACGTTTTCGAGGCGATCCGTCGTCGAGAATGTGAGCAGGTATTTTGCAAGGTTGCCCATCGGTACGCCGGTCGCCGCCGCGCGACGCAAGAGCGTCTTCATGTGTTCTGGTGTGTAATAAAGCGACCATGCGTCGCGGTAGATCTTTTGCCACTGCCTGCCGCTCATTTTGGCATGGGCTGTGCAGACGTGTTCGGCGTCATATTTGTTGAGGTCCGAATCCATCGCGACGCCGTTACTCCAGAGAACCTGGTGATCCTCAGAGCCTGGCAATGGTGTGAGACAGAAGAATTCAAGCAGATCGACCGGCAACTCCTTTTTGATGATCGCGATATCGCGCTCGATCGTCTCTCGCGTGTCTGCCGGAAAGCCCAGGATATAGCCCGCGATCGTCATGATGCCCTGCGCCTTCCAGGCGAGCAGCATCTTTCGATATTCGGTGATTTTATTCTGGCGCTTCTTCGCCGCCGCAAGGTTGTCCGGGTTGATGTTCTCCAGTCCGATAAAGACTTTCGTGACGCCGGCCCGCTTTGCTTTCTCGATAAAGTTCGGAATTTTGTGGCAGAGCGTGTCGACCTGAATTAGTAGACCCAGCGGGATGCCGTCTTTTTCACGAAGCGCGATCAGCCGATCGAAGACCGATTCCCATTCCTTGTTGCGCGCAAAATTATCATCGGTGATGAAAAACTTGTGGATGCCTTGCGCCCAGTTGAGGCGCACAAGATGTTCCACGTCATCGGCCGAACGGTAGCGCGACTTGCGGCCCTGCACGTTGATGATTGTGCAGAACGAGCACTGGTACGGGCAGCCGCGGCCCGCATCGAAGCTCGCGCTACGACCAAGCGTCCGCGCAATATATCGCTTCGGGAGGAATGGCACGGGCGTGCCTTGCATGTCCGGCATGTCCTTTAGAAAGTTGTACACGGGCGCGAGTTGACCTGCGGCCGCGTCGCGCAACACCGTATCGAGCCGGCCCTCGGCTTCACCTGCGAACATGGCGATACCCATATCCCGGCAAGCGTCGAGGTCGACCGCGCACCCGTCGAGCATGGACAGGCACCCCGATACATGGAAGCCTCCGATGGCAACTGGAATACCGGCACCTCGGAAAGGTCGCGCGATATCCAGGGCTCGGGGGTACTGGTTCGACTGCACACCGATAAGCGCAACACATCCAAAATCGCCGTGACGATGCAAGCGAGCAAGCAGCGCGGCCACGTCGATACGTGTGTTCGTTTCGTCTATCACCTCAATATCGACGGCGACGGCCGGGCCGAGGACCTGCCGTTCGGCGCAATCGGCCGCAATGGCGTAAACGGCGGCAAGCGAGTTCGCCGGACTCATCGCCCGCCACCAACGGATCAAATATCCATTGTCGTCGTAGTGTGACGGCTTAATCAGGATAAGCTGGAAGCGCCGCTCCACCTTATCTAAAGACTGCAATTGGATCCGTCTCCTACGGTAGAGCAGCCCCTTCATAGCATGGCACGTAAATATAAGCTCTAGAGCGGCGCGCCTTCTGGGCACTATTACCGGTCTGAATTCAGCGGAACTGTTGGCCAATCAGATTGTCCGCTATTCGCACTTAGCGGATGATCCACCCCGTAGCAGCTAATGTCCGCTTTCGGGGTAAGAGCGGACGTTCTGCTGACTTGTCGGATTGTCCGCTAATGACCCAAAGCGGACATCGAGTTGCGGCTCCGCCGTGCTCGCCGAAACTAAAGGGAACTCAAGGCGCAAAGAAAAAGCTCCGCCAAAGCGGGGCAAACGCGGGCCTGTGCAGCGCCAGACTCGATAACTGTCAGGCTGCCAGCACTCCATTGCTAATAACGACGGTAGTACCCACCGTAGTAGCCACGATTGTAGCCGGGGTAGTAGCCGCCGTAGTAGCCAGGGTAGCCACCGTAATAGCCGCCGTAGTAGCCACGGCGGTAGGCTCGCCGGTAATGTCGGCGCGCGTGTCTATGGTAGTAGTAAACCTTATGTAGCTCAGACGCGGGAGCAGTTGCGCCTACTAGATTTCCGTTCATCGGCACTGCCGAGGCACCGAAGGTTCCGCCAAGTCCAATGCCAGCCGCGGCGACTGCTGCCAGAATGCATATTCGCATTTTTGACATTTTGCTCTCCGTTTGATTCTGCGTGCTGGAGCGTTGAAGACATCACGCTTATGTTTGCGAGAAACGGCATTGATGCAGATCAAAATACAGCCGTTTGTGAAGCTCATTGCGCGCGCCGACGAGCTGATCGAGTAGGCGAGCTGACGGCAGCTATTGGCACTAAGCGGACATTGAAGAGCTACGATCGAATGTCCGCTTTTGGGGGTAAAGCGGACATTGCAATCGTGGGAGAGCGTCTGCTTTCGCGGCTTGCTACACCGCGAACGTGGCACGCCGCTTCAAGCGGAAAGCGGCCCCCGCCGTAGCGGTCAATCGGGAGGAGATCGCCCGGCGAGGACCGCCCCAAGCGGGGGAAGTTCCTTTCCCGCTCAGTGAATATGGATAGATAGATTGGCCAGCCGTGGCTTTGACGTAACGCAAGCTCAATTTGCCGGTTGCGTTGAAAAGGGCGCTACCGCAAACGCGATGCTGCTGCCGACGGATTTTGGCCCGCTATGGTTTGTCCGGTTATGACCCAAAGCGGAACTCTGTCGCCAAGCTATTGACCGCTTACGCGCTTGCACGCCGCTCGCGACGCCTTTGCCATTAGGCTAAGGACGCGCTCAGGCAATTGCGTTGCACGATGATAATTTCTGCGATTTTCTCGGCTGGTAGCGGCGCCTTTTTTGGCGCCTGCTGAGGCGTTGCGCGCTGGATTGGCAATCGGTTGCGCTTGAGCGAACGATTTACGGTCTGGCCAGAAAATGTCTCGATTTTCGTTTTCGCATCCGACAGGCCGGTCGAGACGAGCGTTGGCGCGACTTGGTGTGCCGTAACTAGAAAACTGGCAACGCCCACAACATATGGAAGCGAATACAAAGTTACGCTTTTTAGACCCATGATAACACTCCCAGTAGCCTGAATAGCGAACAACACGTGAGCTAGAAAACTCCGATGATGTCCTTAAGGGGCCCGCCGTATTTGCTTGTGTGACGCCGGCTAGCTACGCCTCACTGCGAAAACTCCAATTTGATTTGGATCAATGGCAGCCGCTTAGTCAGTGCGTTAATTTATTTTGTGGGTTGACATTGGGGGGTGCGAGTCATGGCCCTCAAGATCACCGGTGTAAAAGACCGCGACAGTTTTGTCGTCGGCGTTGCAATTGAAGGTATGAACCGAATGCCGAGCGCGCATCGGCCAGCGGGAAAGATTGCTGATCTAAAAGATATCTTGAGCGAGATTTCGCAGGCGGAAATTACGATCCTTCAAGAAGATGCCCGGCGTCGTCTTGATATATTACTTGGCGTGCCGCCTTAGGTCCCCAACTTGATTTCCGGTACGATACTAGCCGAGTTACCGGAATGGGCTTTCACTCTTAGCTCAAGTCTTCAAACGCTTGCCGATGCTGACCCTCAAACGCATGGACCCTCAAGCCTCGCCTGCCGGTTACGTCAGTCCCGATCGAGTTGACCGCTTCCTGAGCAAGTTTTCAGTCCGCGCGATATGATCAAGGAAGTAGCCGTAGCGGCGGGCAAGGTCGCGGCGAGTAACCTCCTCCATATGGGAAGCCGCACCGCCTCGTTTCAGGCGCTCAGCGGGCCGACATGCGATAGCCCAGGCATGCTGATCAGATGCGAGCCACTGACTAAGCGGAAGTGACTGAACTTTGCCGAATCCTAGCGGCGTTTTGGTTTTGCCGGATGACCTCATGGCTGAATTCCGGCGCCAGGTGGCTCCGCCTCGACCGTCATTAGATTGCGCACGAGGCCGCCAAAGCTGATGTTGGCTTGTATGGTCTCTAGCCCGCAGTAGAACTTGATTGTTGTTTGAAGACTGCGGTGTCCGAGCATCCGCCGCACCGTCTCGTAGTCGCCCGGCCTGTATTTCAGCCAGATCGCCGCAGCGGCGTGACGGAACTGGTGGACGGTAATGCGCAGGCCGGTGGTCTTTTCGATTCGCTCAGTGATTTGGTCACTGATGGTCTTGGCGTCCTTGCATCCGCCGCTCTCGCCGGGGAATAACCAAAGTTCGTTCGAGCCGCGCAGCAATATTGGCCTGAAGTCGTGAATGTACTCTTCGATGAGTGCAGTCAGCTCGTCGCCAAATGGAAATTCCAAGGTAATCCGGTTCTTCACGTCATAATGAGGGGGGGCCAATTTTACTGACAGGATTGGCGGTGTGCGCAACCTGCGGCGGCGGCATGATGCTCCGCACGGGCACCTCGAAAGGTGGGCGTGTCTATCGCTATTACACCTGCTCGAATTGTGCGACCAAGGGCAAATCAGTCTGTAAGGGACGCTCGATCCCTATGGACAAACTCGATACCCTGATCACCGACCATCTAATCGAGCGGCTGTTCAAACCGGAACGTCTGACTGAAATTTTGGTCTCCCTTTCTTTGCGGCGCGCCGAGAAGTCGGAAAACCTCAATAGCCGACTGATCGCTTTGCAACGGGAAGTGACTGACGCCGACGAGAAGCTCAAGCGCCTTTACCGGCTTGTTGAAGACGGGCTAACCGATTTGGATGAAGTTCTCAAGGATCGGCTGAACACGCTTAAGGCGGATCGTGAGCGGGCAGACGCTGCTCTGGAACGCGCCAAAGAGCTTTCGACATCTCCGATCCATATTGATCCTGTGCTAGTCGAACGTTTTGGACGGATGATGCGAGAGTACTTCACCACCGGTTCAGTCCCATTTCGGAAGGCTTACATGCGGTCGCTTGTCGACGTCATCGAGGTCGACGATGGTCAGATCCGAATCAAAGGCAGCAAGGACGTGCTCGAAAGAGCCGTCATTGCCAGCCAAAACCATGAGGCGGGGTGTTCGCAGGTGAGTACTAAGTGGCGCGCCGGAAGGGATTCGAACCCCTGACCCCCAGATTCGAAGTCTGGTGCTCTATCCAGCTGAGCTACCGGCGCCTAGGAGGAAAGGGTGGCGCGCCCGAAGAGATTCGAACTCCTGACCCCCAGATTCGTAGTCTGGTGCTCTATCCAGCTGAGCTACGGGCGCTTGATTCCGCTGCCGGAAACCGGCCCACGGGACCGCGCATAGCTATCGTCTTGACCCCGTATTGGCAAGGGTTGCGACCATTAACGCTCACGCCGGCTTTGTAGCCCAGGCTAGCGCCTCATTTTCGACGCGGATCCGATAAGCAAGCAACGCCGCATTGGCGACCGAAAAGAACAGCGCGAATGCGGGCAAGCCGAGCGCAAGCGGGACCACCGCAATCTCTAGAGCAACAATCAGGTAGTTTGGATGCTTGAGCCAGCGGTACGGCCCGAGCGCAACCGGCGCGGCGCCGCGGAGGACGATGACACGCGTGGTCCAGCGCCGCCCAAGGCTCGCGATTATCCACAACCGGCCAACCTGCAAGAACACGAATATTACCAGCCAAGACAAATTTATCGGCCGATCGTGACCGAGCGCCCACAACCCAATCAGCCACGAAGCGTGCAATACGATCAACAATGGATAATGCGCCGCGCCGAATTCGACGCCGCCTTCTGCGCGCAGACGTCCGGTATTGAATTGTGCGAAGCCGAGCTCGACGAGTCGCTGCACGATCAGGAACGCGACCAGCCATGTTCCTTCACCCATGTGCGACCTCGAGCGCCAGAAAACTAGCAGTGAATCCCGGCCCAAGCGCCGAGAGCACCGCGGGGCCGCGCAATCCGCGTCGAAGCGCCCGCTCAAGCACAAATAGAACGGTCGGCGCAGACATATTGCCGTAACCGCGCAGAACTTCACGCTCGTCGCGCAATGTCCCTTTTTGCAGATCGAGCGCAACTTCGATCGCGTCGAGGACCTTGGCGCCGCCCGGGTGGCAAATAAGCTGGGGCGCCTGAAGCCGCGCTGTTTTTATAAAGCGGCGTACCGGCCTGGCCATTCGCTGCTCGACAAAGCGCGGCAGCGAGCGCGAGAGCATCACGCGAAAGCCGACCGGATCAATCACCCAACCCATGATGTCGAGAGTGCGCGGCCACGTATGTTCAGCCGCGGCGCCGATACGCAAGCCAGCCTTGTCGGGCCCCGCACGCAGTACTGCCGCAGCAGCGCCATCACCGAATAAAGCTGACGAAATCACATCGGCTTTGGTCCCCCGATCTGTGCGGGACGTGAGCGTGCACAGCTCGACCACGACCACAAGGACGACCTCACCCGGCTCCGCGCGCCCAAGCCGGGCGCCGAGTGCCAGGCCGGAGACGCCTCCAGCACATCCGCGGCCGAATACCGGCACCCGCATGACCGACGGTCGAAATCCCATTTCAGGGCCGACACGCGCTTCAATGCTCGGAGTAGCGATTCCGGTGGAAGACACCGTCACGACCACATCGACGTCGCGCGCCGATATTCGCGCACGCTCAAGCGCCGCGCGCGCCGTCTTTATGAACAGCTCACTCGCGCTCTCAACATAGGCATCTGTGCGCTCGGCCAGATCATGCGGGGAGCACAGCCATTCGAGGGACCGCGCCGAATAACGGCTTTCGATGCCGGCGTTGACGAACACGTCGGCAAGTTTCGGAAAGCGCGCGAACGTACGTCCGTAGACCTGGCGTGCGGCGTCGGCGACCGCTCGTTGTTCAATCTTGTGTGGCGGCACCGCGGTAGCGACCGCGAGCAAATTCACCGGCGGCACCATGCCAATGTCCTTTACTAAAACACCTGTAAAGCGCCCTTATGCGACGAACACCGCGCGCTACAGTTTCTTCCCGCCATCAGGCGCGGGCGCGTTCACCACGTCGTGTACTCAGATCGACTGCGCGATCCGGGATCGTGATGCTGAAGGTGGCGCCGATTGTTCCTGGCACCAGGCGGATTTCTCCGCCGTGTGCGCGCACCAATTCCGCAGCGATGGCCAGGCCCAACCCCGTGCCGCCGGCGCGGGCAGAGCCTTGGAAGGCCTGAAACATGTGGGCTCGCGCCTTTTCGGGAACGCCGGGCCCGGTATCCGAAACTTCAATCACAACTACGCTACCTTCGCGCCGTCCGGTAATTCGAATTTGATCACGCGCCGGATCGCGCGCGCCACGTGCCTCCAACGCCTGCACCGCATTACGCGCGATGTTGACGAGAACGCGAAACAATTGATCGTGATCGGCCTCCATTGTGAGGCCGCGTTCCACGGCTACGATCCACCGGATCGGCACGTCGAGGGTCAGGCCAAGCGCCTCGTGCACCTCCTCGACCAGCGGCTCGACCTCGATCGTCTTGCGATCCGGAGGTGGCTCCTGCGCGGCGCCATAGGAAAGCGTGTTCTCGCAAAACGCGATCGCGCGTTCGAGCGCCCGCATCAGCTTGGGCGCAAAACGCTGCACCTTCGGATCGGGCAAGGTCGAAAGTTGGTCAGAGAATATCTGCGCCGACGCAAGCAAATTGCGCAAATCATGGTTGATCTTCGAAACCGCTAAACCAAGAGCCGCCAGCCGGCTCTGCTGGTGCAGCATCGAGGCGAGCTCTCGCTGCATAACGGCGAGTTCGTCTTCCGCCGTACCGATTTCATCACGACGACCGCTCCCTGCGATGATGCGTGACGGATTTTCCGGGTCAGCGCGAAACGCAACCATATTGTCCGTGATGCGCCACATCGGACGAACGAGGAGATAATGCAGCGCAAAGAAAACCAGCATCGCCGTGATCCCCGAGATCGCCAGCGACAGCAGAAGGATGTTCACAGAGAACGTCCACATCGCCTTGCACAGCGGCGCCTCGTCGAGAACGATCTCGAGGAAATCACCGCCCATCGGCGCCGCTCCCACTACACGCATTACATCGCCCGGCTTGCACGTGAGCAACGTATCGAACGCGTCGATGATAGAACGCCACCACGACACCTCACGCATATCGATGTCCTGCGCGACCCCGGATGGCATATCCGACGCCGCGAGCAAGCGACGCTGATTGCCCATCTTCATCGCCACGGCACGCGCACCGATACTTTTGAGGATCTGATTGGCGAGGCTTTCCGGCACCATGCCGCTTGGCGCGGCGTCGAGCACAAGTGCGGCGGTGTGTGCGGCAGCCAGCCGGTCGTTCAACCAGTTCAGTCGGAAATTGGCGACCGACGGCACGTAAATCAGAACTTCCGCTACCATGACGAACAGAACGGTGAGGAACAACAATTTACCGGAAAGGCCGACGCGCGGTTTCCGCGTCGGCCGCGGCCCCGCATCAATCGTGCTGCTTGGTTCGATTCCTGCGTCCAAAATCGCCTCAACCGAAGATTCGCATCCAAACAATGATGCGCCGCACCCAAGGGCCCGTCAAACTTGGTGCGAAAAAATCAATGGCCGCACGTTTTCCGAGTTCTGCTAGTGTCGGATAAGGCAAGACGATACCGGTGAATGCGCGGATATTCAGGCCGCGAGCAATTGCGAGCGTCCACATACCAATTAATTCACCAGCCTGCGCCCCGACGATGGTTGCGCCTACTATCCTACCTTTCCGCGTGGTAATGACTTTTATGTGGCCGTGCATCTCGCGCTCAATCTGCGCGCGATCATTATCGTGATAAGGCCATCGTGCGACGTGGATTTTAATACGGCGAGCCCGGGCCTGGGCCTCGGTAAGGCCGGTATGCGCAAGCTCGGGATCGGTAAAGGTGACCCGCGGAACGGCATCGTTGTCGATCCGCACCGGAAGCCGGAACAGCGCGTTTCGTATCACCAGGCCAGCGTAATAATTGGCCGCGTGCGTGAACTGTAATTGTCCGCGGGCGCAGTCGCCAATCGCATAGACGCGCCGATTGCTGGTCTTGAGTTTTCTGTTCACGATGATGCCAGAACGGTCGTGACGAATTCCCCCAGCTTCAAGATCGAGACCGTCAACTGTCGGCTTGCGTCCGGTCGCAACCAGCAGATGGCTGCCGGTGATGGTCTGCTCGGCGCCGACAGATTCGATCGTCACGGTGACAGTCGCGCCCGCATGGGCAACGCCAATGACATTCACTCCACTCTGAATGACCATGCCCTCGCGCTCAAGCCGCCCAAGCACGACGGCTGCACATTCGGCGTCGTCCTGAACGAGTGGTTGCGCCGCTTCCAATACCGTCACCGAGCTGCCCAGGCGGCGGAAAGCCTGTGCCACCTCCAGACCAACCGAGCCGCCGCCGATGATAATCAGATGCTCCGGTCTTTCCTTGAGTTCGAATATACTGTCGCTCGTGAGATAGGGCCCACTGTCGATCCCAGGAATCGATGGCACGACTGGCATCGATCCAGTCGCAATTACAAAACGCCGAGCGCGAATTTCGATATCACCGGCAAGTACAGTCTTGTGATCCTTGAATTTCGCGGGCGCCTGTATGACACGAACGCCCAGGCCAGTGAATCGCTCGACTGAGTCGGCCGGTGCTACCGCTGCGATAACCGTCTGCACATGATCGTGCACCTTGGTGAAATTGACGCCGATGCTTTGTACGACGACACCAAAGCTGCCTGCATTCCGTATCGACTCGGCACGCTTGGCAGCCGCCAACAAGGCTTTGGAAGGCACGCAGCCAGTATTGAGACAATCGCCGCCCATCTTGCCGCGTTCGACCAAGACTGTTGGTACTCCGAATGCCGCAGCAGCCGCGGCTGCCGACAAACCGCCGGGCCCACCTCCGATCACGCAGATGTCCGGTGCGAGTATTTCCGCCATGGCCTGCCAACTCTTGCCCGCAACAACAACGTTAACACTACATGGCGGCGCGCGAGCGGGCGCGCCAGTGCCGCAACACGACCGACAACAGGACGAGCAGCCCGAGCGCAATCAGCGCCACGATCAACTGCGGCGTCAATACATCGGACGCCTCGAACACCATGCGACAACCGGATCCGCCGGACGCCACGCACTGATCATATGAAGCTTTCTGCGCCATGATGACGCTGTCGAGACTCGTACCCGCCAAAGCAAAAACGATGGCCGCGGGAATGATGCCGAGTGCGGTCGCGGCGATGAAGGGCGCAAGCCGGACCCCGGCAAAAGCGGGCACCAGATTGACCACGAAGAATGGAAATACGGGCACCAGGCGCAAGAAGAGAAGATAGCTGAAAGCGTCGTCGCGAAAACCTTTGGCAAGCTGGTTCGCGCGCGCGCCAGCCAGCCGCAGCATCGGCTCGCCGAGTGCTGTGCGTGCCGCCAGAAAGATAAGTGTCGAGCCGATCGTCGCGCCAAGCACCGCAGTCGCGGCGCCGCCCACCCAACCAAATAGAAAACCGCCAACCACCGTCAGAAATGCCGCGCCCGGCACCGAGAATGCTACCGTAACGACATAGAGCCCGAAATAGGCGAGCAGGGCCAGCAGGCGGTGACTTGAAACAAAGTCGAAGATGGCCATCCGGTGTCGCACCAAGCCTTCAAGCGAGATGGTCTGGTCGCCAATGGCAAAATAGGCAGCGCCGGAAAGGAGGATGACCGCCGCCAACGGCAGCAGCCGCCAGGCAAGGCCACGCGGCTGGTCGGCGAGAGGCAGGCGTGCAGGCATTCACACTATATACACGAGGCACCCGTCCGACCGGGGCTATCTCACCGCCTTGTGAGGCGTTTTGACACCCTCGCGAGCGCGGGAGCGGGCGTCGCATTGACGGGCCAAGGCCCCTCCCTTATAAGCCGCGCAAATCGTGTGCCGGCCCAAAGAATTCGGGTTTCTTGGCGTTTCGAGGACATCGTCCTCCTTCCCCACGGCGCGACCAGCGGAGATCCTGAACGTGAAGCGGACCTATCAACCGAGCAAGCTCGTACGCAAGCGCCGACACGGTTTCCGCGCGCGCATGGCAACCAAGGGTGGACGCAAAGTCTTGTCGGCGCGCCGGGGGCGCGGACGCAAACGGCTATCCGCCTGACGGCGGCTGGAAGGCCGCGCATTGCCTTCATGGAACGATTGAAGCAACGGGCGGATTTTCTGGCCACGGCGAGTGGAATCAAGGCGCCCGCGGCCGCATTCGTGCTCCAGGCCCGCAATCGCCGCGACCAAGGACCTGCCCGGTTCGGCTTTACCGTTTCGAAGAAGGTCGGCAATGCCGTCGTGCGCAACCGGGTTCGCCGCCGTCTGCGAGAAATTGTGCGGCTCTCAGCCGCCAACCGGCTGCGCGCCGGGCATGATTATGTGCTGGTCGGACGGCACGCGGCGCTCAAATTGCCGTTTGCCCGAATGACGCAAGATTTCGAAGGGGCATTGCGGCGAGTACACGCGGGGCGCAGCGGCAATATGGAATCCCGATGACCGACAATAAGAACACCATCCTCGCTATTGTGCTGTCGGCGCTGGTTTTGCTCGGCTGGCAATATTTCTTTGCCGTGCCGCAGGAAAAAGCGCGCCAGGAGCAACTGCAGTCTCAACAGCAGGCGCAGAAACCGAATGCACCGGCGCCCGCTCAGCCCGGCCAGACGCCCCCGACGCAGGCTGGCCCGGCGCAGATGCCCGGCCAAGCCAGCGCGCCGGCGGCTACCGCACCGGTCGATCGAAAAGCGGCGCTGGCAGCCTCGCCCCGCGTACCGATCGCGACCAGTAGCGTGCAAGGTTCGATTGCGCTCAAGGGCGGACGCATTGACGATCTGGCGCTGATCAAGTTTCGCGAGACCGTCGATCCGAAGTCGCCTCCCATCGTGCTGTTGTCACCGTCCGGCACTGCCGATCCTTTCTACGCCGAGTTTGGATGGACCGGGACGGCCGGCGCCAGCGCCAGCGTGAAACTGCCGACCGCGGACACCCTGTGGACGCAAGCAGGATCCGGCGCGCTCGATGTCGGACACCCGGTGACGCTCACCTACGATAATGGCGAAGGACTGCAATTCCGCCGCACGATCGCGGTCGACGACAGGTATCTGTTCACGATCAAGGACGAAGTGACCAACAAGGGCACGGACCCGATCACTCTTTATCCTTATGCGCTGATTTCCCGTCACGGCACACCGCAAACCGCCGGCTACTACATTCTGCACGAAGGCCTGGTCGGCGTGCTCGGCGAGTCCGGCCTGCAAGAATACACTTACAAGACTATCACCGAGAAAAAGGCCGTCAATTTTGATGTGACCAATGGCTGGCTCGGGATCACTGACAAATATTGGGCGGCCGTGCTGGCGCCGGATACAACGGCACATCTGAGGGCGCGCTTCTCGACCGGTACGCTCGGCAACGTGCCGACCTATCAGACCGACTACCTGCTCGATGCGCAGACCGTCGCCCCGGCCGCGACCGTTGCGGTCAATGCCCGGCTGTTCGCCGGCGCCAAGGAAGTGGCGGTGGTCAACGAATACGAAAAGCAGCTCAACCTCAACCGCTTCGATCTCCTGATTGATTGGGGCTGGTTCTATTTCATCACCAAGCCGCTTTTCATCGCGATCGACTATCTCTACCGCCTCGTCGGCAATTTCGGTCTCGCCATCCTGATCGTCACCGTGCTGATCAAGGCCGCCTTTTTCCCGCTCGCCAACAAGTCCTATGCCTCGATGGCGAAGATGAAGGCGGTGCAACCGCAAATGACCGCGCTGCGCGAACGCTACGCCGATGACAAGGCCAAGCAGCAACAAGAGCTGATGGAGCTTTACAAAAGAGAGAAGATCAATCCGTTGGCGGGTTGCCTGCCGATCGCAATCCAAATCCCTGTCTTCTTCTCGCTCTACAAGGTGCTGTTCGTCACCATCGAAATGCGGCACGCGCCGTTCTTCGGCTGGATTCACGACCTGTCGGCGCAGGACCCCACCAACATCTTCAATCTGTTCGGCCTCATTCCGGTCGACCCGACAATGCTGCCGGTAATCGGCCATTTCCTGCATTTAGGTGCGTGGCCGCTGATCATGGGCGTGACCATGTGGGTGCAGATGAAGCTCAACCCCGCGCCGCCGGATCCGACGCAGGCGATGATCTTCAACTGGATGCCGCTGATCTTCACCTTCATGCTCGCGAACTTCCCGGCCGGGCTGGTGATCTACTGGGCCTGGAACAACTCGCTGTCGGTGGCACAGCAGAGCATCATCATGCGCAAGCACGGCGCCAAGATCGAACTATTCGACAATCTGAAGGGTACTTTGGAAAGTATCAAACGGCTTTTCCCAAAAAAAAAGTAACGCAGGAATAACAGATCAGCCGACCTGAATAAGACCGCTTGCTGCGGGCGTGACTGCGCCCAACAGGCCGTGCAACAAGTGTCGGCATGAAGACCGAAGAATTCACACGGGCGGAAATCGAGGTCGGCCGGCGCCTGTTCGCCGGGGAATGGCAGTTTGTCGCTGCCGCCGGCACGCCCGCGTCCCTGCCGCCGATGCGCGGCGTGGAGATCGCTTTCGCCGGCCGCTCGAACGTCGGCAAGTCGAGCCTGATCAATGCGCTCACGGGGCGCAAAGGTCTCGCGCGCATCTCGCGCACGCCCGGCCGCACCCAGGAATTGATCTTCTTCACCGGCGGCGAAGGTCTCAATGTGGTGGACATGCCCGGCTACGGCTATGCCGCCGCCGCGAAGTCCAAGATCGCGGCCTGGACATTGCTGATCGACGCCTTTTTGCGGGGCCGCAGCAATCTGGCGCGCGTTTATGTGCTTGTGGATGCCCGTCACGGTCTCAAGCCAACCGACGATCCCGCGCTAAATGCGCTCGGCCAGGCGGCCGTCAGTCATCAGATCGTCTTGACCAAGTGCGACGGGGTGAAGCCTTCCGAACTCAGCAGCCGCATCACCGAGGTTGAAGCGGCACTGGCCAAGCGGCCGGCTGCCTTTCCGACGGTGCTGGCGACCTCATCGCGGGATGGCACAGGCATTCCTGAACTACGCGCGGCCGTCGCCCGCCTGTTGGACGAAAGGAGGCGATAACGCATGATCCCGAAAAGTCTTGTCCTCGACCACTATCGGGGATTCACACCGCTTTTTCGGAAAAGATCATGCGCAAGGAAAACGCATTGTCGGAGGCCGGTCGCATCGGCTAGAACCCCCTGCGCCACACGAGGCCGAGGCGATGAGCAAAGCCCCCAAGATTGACCCGCAGACGCAGGCCCGCATCCTGTCCGAGGCGTTGCCGCACATGCAGCGCTACGACGAGGAAATCGTCGTTGTGAAATATGGCGGGCACGCCATGGGCCAGGAACAGATGGCGCGCGATTTTGCCCGCGACATTGTCCTGCTCGAGCAGACCGCGATCAATCCTGTGGTCGTCCATGGCGGCGGCCCGCAGATCGAGGCGATGCTCAAGAAGCTCGGTATCAAATCCGAATTCGCCGCCGGCTTGCGGATTACCGACCAGAAGACCGTCGAGATCGTGGAAATGGTACTGGCTGGATCGATCAACAAGCAGATCGTCGGCTACATCAATGCCGCTGGCGGCAAAGCGATCGGGCTTTGCGGCAAGGACGGCAACATGGTGCAGGCGCGCAAGGTCAGCCGCACTGTAGTTGATCCGGATTCCAACATTGAAAAGGTGGTCGACCTCGGTTTCGTCGGCGAGCCGGAAAAGGTCGACCTGACCATGCTCAACCAGGTCATCGGACGCGAGATGATACCGGTACTGGCGCCGGTGGCGACTTCGGCGAATGGCGGCACCTTTAACGTCAACGCCGATACCTTCGCTGGTGCCATAGCAGGCGCACTCAAGGCCAAACGTCTGCTGCTGCTGACGGATGTGCCTGGCGTGCTCGACAAATCGAAGAGTCTGATTGAGGACCTTTCGGTCGCCGACGCCCGCAAGCTGATTGCCGACGGCACAATTTCCGGCGGCATGATTCCGAAGGTTGAGACCTGCATCTATGCGCTCGATCAGGGCGTGGAGGGCGTCGTCATCATGGACGGCAAAGTTCCACACGCGGTGCTTCTGGAATTGCTGACCGACCACGGTGCCGGCACGCTGATGCATCGCTAGGGCCGCCGCATCTCCCCATCGCCTATCGGCTTCCGCTAGCATGGCCGCATGATTCGCGGTCTCATCGTCATGGCTGCCGCGTCAATCGCCCTGCTGGCTGCAGCGCCAGCACGAGCCGAACTCACGCTGTGCAATCGCACAAGCTACCGCATGGAAGCGGCGATCGGCCTTGAAAAGCGCGCCAATGTCGCGACACGTGGCTGGTTCCGTCTCGATCCCGGACAATGCCGCCAAATTCTCGACGGGCCGCTCGACGTCGACATGGTCTATGTGCACACACGCACGCCGCCGGTTTATGGCAGCGCACCGCTGCCGCAGGATGGGCAAGCCGAATTCTGCATTCGCAGCGGCGACTTCGACATTGCAAGCGCTCGCGGCTGCGCGGCAAGCCAGCAGGCTCACTTCAGCGCGGCCAAGCCATCGGATTCTCCGAAAGGGCCGGTCGTCAATCTGGCGGAGGAATCTGACTACGACGACGCGCAGGCGCGCCTTGCAGGAATCCAGCGGCTGTTGGTCATCGCCGGTTATGACGCCTATCCGATCGATGGCGTCCAGGGCGCGAAGACACAGGCTGCACTTGCGAAATTCCTGAACGATCGCAAACTTGCCGCAGACGCCGCGTCGGTGGCGAATTTCTTCGACATGCTGATCGAGGCCGCAACCAGGCCCGAAGGCGTCGGTTTCTCCTGGTGCAATGACACCAAATACCCCGTGATGGCATCGCTCGGCATCGTCGAAATGGGCGCCATCGTGACCCGCGGCTGGTATCGCGTCGAGGCCGGCCAATGCGTGCGACCGGACCTGCGTGGTGATCCGCACCGACTCTACAGCTACGCCGAAGCCGTTGACGCCAATGGCCGGGCGATCAAGCGTGGAGATGCACCGCTCGCCTGGGGCGGCACTGTCCCGCTCTGTACGCGCGACGGCCGCTTCGAGGTGTCAGACCACAAGGACTGCGCGGCGCGCGGTCTGAATTCTGCCGGCTTTGCCGTCATCGATGTTGGCTCCCAGCCGTCGACGACCGTGCGCTTCAAGGAACCATGATTAACCCTCCCGCGCCGCGTGGGTTCGGCCACGTCGAAACCTGGGTGTTCGATCTCGACAACACCCTTTATCCGCATCACCTCAATCTCTGGCAGCAGGTCGATGACCGCATCCGCGCCTATGTGTCTGATTTTCTGAAGGTGTCGAAGGATGAGGCCTTCCGTCTCCAGAAGGACTATTACCGGCGTTATGGCACCACCATGCGTGGAATGATGGCCGAGCATGGCATGAAGCCGGATGACTATCTCGAATTCGTCCACGAGATCGATCATTCGCCGCTCGAACCGAATCCTGCGCTTGGTGCCGCCCTGGAAAAACTTCCCGGGCGCAAGCTCATCCTCACTAATGGCACCCGCAAGCACGCCGAAGCGGTGATGAAAAAACTCGAGATCCATCAGCATTTCGAGGACGTATTCGACATCGCCGCAGCCGATCTCGATCCCAAGCCCCTGCCGCAGGTGTACCAGCGCTTTCTCGTCCGTCACGGCGTCGATGCGGCGAAAGCAGCGATGTTCGAGGATCTGGCGCGCAATCTCGAGACGCCGTACGCGCTCGGCATGACTACGGTGCTCGTGGTGCCGGAAGGCCAGCGCGAGGTTTTCCGCGAAGCGTGGGAGCTCGAAGGACGCGATGCACCCTACGTCGATCACCTGACCGACGATCTCACAGTATTTCTTGAGTCCATTGTGCGGCGCTGATCAGACACCCGGAATGATCTGCTGCATGAGGACGGCAAGTCCGATGCCGGCAATGCCGGCACCGACGAGACGCAGCGGCGATAGTTCGAACGAGCGTCGCGCCAGCGACCGTGCAATTTGCATTGTGGCCAGTGCGATGGCGCTTTGCATGACTGCAAGGCCGACCAGATAAGCATAGAGGGGCGTCGGCTCCGCACCATAGATCGATTCACCAAGAGCATAACCGTGGATGAGGCCTACCGCAGCGAACAGTGCCAGCGCGGCACCCGCCGCAATATTACGGCCCCACAGCATGATGGCGCCGAGAGCGATGACCGACAACGCCACCAATATTTCCGCGCCCGGCACAGTCGCGCCATTCAAATGTAGCGCAGTACCCGTCATCATCGCCAGCACGAAGCCAATCGCGAGTGCAGGCGCCGCCCGATGCGCAGCAGCAAGATACCCGACCGCCACGACGGCAGCGAAATGATCAAGGCCGATGACCGGATGGCCGAGCCCCGACAAGATACCTTCGGTAAAGCTCACCGGGGTGCGGCCACCCATCAGATGATGAGCAAAAGCCGGCGCACTGCAAAGCACCAGCACTATCAAGCTCGAAGTCAGGCGTGCGAATTGGCGGTTCATGCGCGTTTCCCCCGGGCCGCAAGCTTAACCCGGCCGCCGCCGCTTGACATCCCTCCCCCGCCCCCCGACAAACCGCAGCCGAATGACCGGAGCACCTATGTCCAACGACAAGCTTGCCAGCATCATCGACGAGGCCTTCGAGGGACGCGACAAGATCGGCCCGAAGACCAAGGGCGCCGTGCGCAAGGCGGTGAATTCCGCGCTCGACCTGCTCGACGCCGGCAAGGCGCGCGTCGCCGAGCGAAAGGCCGATGGCCAGTGGCACGTCAACCAGTGGCTGAAGAAAGCGGTACTGCTCTCGTTCCGTCTCAACGACATGGGCGTGATTGCAGGCGGGCCTGGCAAGGCCGTCTGGTGGGACAAGGTTGATTCGAAATTCAAGGGTTGGAACGCGGCCAAGTTCAAGAAAGCCGGTTTCCGCGCGGTACCCGGCGCCGTGGTGCGCCGCTCAGCCTTCATCGCGCCGGGCGTCGTCCTGATGCCGTCCTTCGTCAATCTCGGCGCTCATGTCGATTCAGGCACCATGGTCGACACCTGGGCAACCGTCGGCTCATGCGCACAGATCGGCAAAAACTGTCATTTGTCGGGCGGCGTCGGTATCGGCGGCGTGCTGGAACCGTTGCAGGCCGGCCCGGTCGTGATCGAGGACAACTGTTTCATCGGTGCGCGGTCCGAAGTCGTCGAAGGCGTGATCGTACGCGAGGGCTCCGTGCTCGGCATGGGTGTCTATATCGGGACATCCACCAAGATCGTGGACCGCGACACCGGTAAAATCTATCAGGGCGAGGTGCCCCCCTATTCGGTCGTGGTGTCGGGAACGATGCCCGGCAAGCCATTGCCGAATGGCGAACCAGGGCCGAATCTTTATTGCGCAGTCATCGTCAAGCGCGTGGACGAACGTACGCGTTCCAAGACCAGCATCAACGAGCTGCTGAGGGATTGAGAGGCGAACGCTGACAATGTCCGCCGATCCCGTCGCCATTGCCCGCGATCTGGTGCGCTGCCCATCGGTCACGCCGGCCGAAGGCGGCGCGCTTGCGTTTCTCGAAAGGACGCTGAAGGCTGCCGGATTCGCCGTGCATCGCATGACTTTTCGCGAGCCTGGTACCGAGGACGTAGAAAATCTTTACGCGCGCATCGGGACAGATGCGCCTCACCTCGTTTTCGCCGGACACACCGACGTGGTTCCGCCTGGCGACGAGAAGGCGTGGAAGCACCTGCCATTTTCGGGCGAGGTTGCCGGCGGCGAACTTTTCGGCCGCGGCGCGGTCGACATGAAAGGCGGTATTGCCTGCGCCATCGCCGCGGTGCTCGATCACCTCAGCCATCATGGCGGCAAGCCGAAGGGCTCGATCTCGTTCTTGATCACCGGTGACGAGGAGGGCATCGCGGTCAACGGCACACCCAAACTCCTGAAGTGGGCGGCTGAGCACGGCGAAAAGTTCGACCATTGCATTCTCGGCGAGCCGAGCAACCAGCAGGACCTCGGCGACACCATCAAGATCGGCCGGCGCGGCTCGCTCAATGGCCATCTGATTGTGACCGGCAAGCAAGGCCACGTTGCCTATCCGCAACGCGCCGATAACCCAATCCGCGGGTTGGTGACGCTGATTGCGGCGCTGCAAAGCGAGCCGCTCGACCAAGGCAGCTCCCAATTCGCACCGTCGCATCTTGAATTCACCTCGGTCGATGTCGGCAACAAGACCGTCAATCTCATTCCGGGCGAAGCGAAAGCGCGCTTCAACATCCGCTTCAACGACAAGCACACGCTCGACTCGCTGAAAAAGCTTATCGAGCAGCGCGCTGTGAAGGCGGCGGGCAAGAGCATCAAATTTGCGTTCCAATGGGAGCCGTCGAACGCCGGTGTGTTCGTGACCAAACCGGGGCCATTCACCGAACTGGTCGCAAATGCAGTCGCAGAAGTGACCGGCCGCAAGCCGGAACTGTCCACCACGGGCGGCACCTCGGATGCGCGCTTCATCACCGCCTACTGCCCGGTGGTGGAATTCGGTCTGGTCGGGCAAACGATGCACGCGATCGACGAGCGCGTACCGATCGCCGATCTGCGTGCATTGACGACGATCTATCGCAAGATCATTGACCGATATTTTTCTGGCAGCTGAGGCGCCTCTCCGCTGTCGTCCCCGCGAAAGCGGGGACCCATACGCCCTGCCTTCTCGATAGACTGCGGAGTATGGGTCCCGGGTCTCGCTTCGCTCGCCCGGGACGACAGGCAGAGACTCAATAGTCCACCTTCATCAAGTACAATCCGTCCGGTGGCGCGACCGGGCCGCAGGCAGTGCGGTCGCGCGCAGCAAGCGCACGCGCGAGATCGTCCGCGCTCCATTTTCCTTCACCCACGGCAACCAGCGAACCGACCATGGACCGCACCTGGTTGTGCAGGAATGACCGCGCCACGGCGGTTATGTGGATTTCCTCGCCCTTGCGCTCGACACTCAGCACATCGAGTGTCTTTATCGGCGACTTCGCCTGGCACTCGGTAGAACGGAACGTCGTAAAATCGTGCTTGCCGACCAGCCGCTGCGCGGCAGCCTGCATCGCTGCGGCATCGAGCGGACGCGGCACGCGCCAGGCACGGCCGGCCTCAAGCGTTAGATCGGGGCGCCGGTTGATGATCCGATAGAGGTAGTGGCGCTTGATCGCCGAGGTGCGCGCGTTGAAATCGCCCGCCACCTGTTCGGCAGCGAGAATAGCGACGGGATGCGGGCGCACATGCGCATTCAGCGCGTCGCGGACGGTACCGGTGTCCCACTCTTTCGTCAGGTCGACATGCGCCACCTGCGCGCGCGCATGCACGCCAGCATCGGTGCGTCCCGCGCCCTGCACCAGCGTCTTGTCGCCCGACAGCGCCTCGATCGCCGCGGTCAGCAAACCCTGTACCGTGATTTGGTCCGCCTGGATTTGCCAGCCGGAAAACGGCGCGCCGTCGTACTCAATGGTGAGCTTGTAGCGGGGCATAGACTAGCCTGCGATCACCTGGCGGGGCCGGACGATCCAGTAAACACGAATTCAGCAGAAGTCACGCGTTAGCGCTTCGAAGCCCGGGCTTCGCGGAAAGACACCAGGCGCTGCTGCACCTCGTCCCACAACACGAGGCGGACGCAGCGAAAACTCTCCAGCAGCGTCAACCGGCCAATATCGCGCAGCTCGGGATGATCGCGCAGCACCCGCGGCAGCCGATAGTATGGAATGCGGCTGTACAAGTGGTGCACGTGGTGGATACCGATATTGGCGGTGAACCAGCGCAGCAGCAGCGGCAGATCGTAGTGCGACGAGCCGCGCAAAGCGGCTTCGTGCAGGTCCCAGCCGCGGCCCTCGTTCCAGAATGTATTCTCGAATTGATGCTGCACGTAAAACAGCCAGACGCCAAAGATGGCGGCAAGCAGCATGATCGGCAAGTGCACGA
Source organism: uncultured Pseudomonadota bacterium (assembly GCA_963762485.1). GTDB lineage: Bacteria > Pseudomonadota > Alphaproteobacteria > Rhizobiales > Xanthobacteraceae > Pseudolabrys. Next base: position 1,254,198 of record CAVXLE010000017.1, read on the forward strand.
GGAAAAAGGCTTTCACGCCGATCAGCCAGATCAGCACCATTGCAATCAACGCGATCGCCGCGTTCGTCGCCTGCGTGCTGATCCAGGGTTGCCAGCCGCTGCGCATCAGCCCGACCGGCAGGCGGTGTTGCAGCAAGAAAAGATAGGCAGGACCGATACCGAACATCACTAGCGGATGGCGATAGAGCCGATACTTCAGGCGGCCCCAGCGCGAGCGCGCAAAATATTCTCGCACGGTCAATGTATCGACATCGCCCATACCGCGGCGATCGAGATTGCCGGATGTGGCGTGGTGGATCGCGTGTGTGCGGCGCCAGAAATCATAGGGCGTCATGGTGAGAACGCCGATGACGCGGCCAACCCAGTCGTTCGCCCATTTATTCGGAAAGAAGGCGCCGTGTCCGCAATCATGCTGGATCATGAACAGACGCACCAGAAAGCCGGCCGCTGGAATCGCGATCAGCAGAGAAATCCACCAATAGCCCAAAGAATAGATGAACCAGGCCGCGGCCCAGAGCGCGACCAGCGGCAAGGCCGTGATCGCAAGTTCGACCATGCTGCGGATGCGGCTCGGCTCGCGATAGCGAGCGAGAATTTGCGTCCAAAGGCGGGCGTCGGAGACAGAGACGTCGGTGTTATGTCCAATGCTCAAGGCGTTGTTCCAGGTTAGCGGCGGCCATGCGTCGGATTCGACGCACACAGCTCACGGTAAAGCAGTGACGACAGGGAGGAAAAGGACGCTTGCCCAGCAAACAGGGCTTTTTGGTGTCCCCCGATTCGACCGCACATTAACCCTTTAAGTGAGCTGTGTCCCGGCCTTGACCGGGGTGCCGCGCAGAAATTCGTCCGCGCTCATGGGCTGTTTGCCGGCGCGCTGCACCTGCGTGAGACGCACGGCGCCATCGCCACAGGCGATGGTGAGCTTGTCGTCGAGCGTCCTACCGGGGGTCCCCGATCCTGGAGCCTTGGTGGATCGCAGCACTTTTACCCGGACGCCGTCGAGATGGAACCACGCGCCGGGAAATGGCGACAGGCCGCGGATATGGTCGTGCACCGCCTTCCATGTGTTCGACCAGTCGATCCGTGTCTCACCTTTGGAAATCTTCTCCGCGTAGGTTACGCCGGCCTGCGGTTGCGGCGTGAGCTGGAGCGAACCGCGTTCGGCGGCGGCCAGCACGCGCATCATCAGGTCGGCGCCAAGCCGCGCCAGCACGTCGTGCAATTCTCCGGCGGTCATGTCGGCGCCGATGGGCACACGCTCGGCCATGGCCATGGCGCCAGTATCCAGACCTTCGTCCATCTGCATGATTGTGACACCGCTCTCCGCATCGCCGGCCATGATGGCCCGATTGATCGGTGCGGCGCCGCGCCAGCGCGGCAACAGCGATGCGTGCACGTTGAAGCAGCCGAGGCGCGGCATATCGAGAATGAGTTTTGGCAAGATCAGGCCGTAGGCGACCACCACCGCCACATCGGCATTATGGGCACCGAAAATTTCAGCAGTGTCGTCGTCTTTGAACGTCTTGGGCGTGTGCACATTCAGCGCTAGCCGCCGCGCTTCGCGCTCAACCGGCGTGCGCTGCAAGTCCATACCGCGACCGGCAGGCCTGGGCGCGCGCGTATAGACCGCCACAATCTCGTGCCCGCACGCGGCGAGCTCGATCAGCGTCGGCACCGCGAAATCGGGCGTGCCCATGAAGATCAGGCGCATTGAGGCACCGTCATAAAGCAGCGCGCGGGCGCGCCCGATATCAGCCGATATGATGTGAAGGCTCTTTGTCCTCTGCCAGCGGCCTGACCGGTTCACCCTTCTTCGCCGCCTTCTTGAATTTCTTCATCACCATGTCGCGCTTGAGCTTGGAGATATGGTCGATGAACAACACGCCATTGATGTGATCGATTTCGTGCTGCAAGCAGGTCGCAAGCAGCCCTTCTGCCTCGATCTCCTGCGGCTTGAAGTTCTCGTCGAAAAACTTCACCTTTACAATCTTCGGGCGCTCGACCTCTTCATAGTATTCCGGAATCGACAAGCAGCCTTCTTCATACGTCGCCTTCTCGTCAGACGCCCAGACGATTTCAGGATTGATGAATACCTGCGGCGCCTTCGGCTCGTCTTTCTTGGCGAGGTCCATGGTGACGACCCGCTGCGCCACGCCGATCTGGATTGCGGCGAGCCCGATGCCGGGCGCGGCATACATGGTCTCGAACATGTCGTCGATCAGCGCGCGCAGCGGCTTATCGACGGCCTTCACCGGCTCAGATTTGAGCCGTAATCGCTTGTCGGGGATGATGATGATGTCGCGGACCGTCATGGCCGCGATGTAAGGGCAAGGAGGCAACCGGTCAATGTGCCTTTGCCCTTGAGCCACCGGCATAATCGCCCTACCGTTCGCCGTTCGTTCGCCCGCAAGGCGAATCACGGTAGAAGCGCCGGATGTCTGAAACAGCGATCGTCATTATTTGCCTGCTGGCCGGCCTCACGGCCGGCGCGCTCATCGTCTTCCTGGCGCGGCCACGCGCCGGGGAGCCGGATCGCGCCGCGGCCGAAGGCATTGCGCAAATCCATGGCCGTATCGACGCGATGGGGAGCTGGCTGCAAACCGCCCATGGCCAGCTTCAGCAGACCGTCAATGAACGCCTCGACACGGTAAGCCAGAACCTCGGGTTGTCGATCCAGAACACGACCAAACACACCGTCGAGAATCTGCAAAAGCTGAATGAGCGCCTTGCCGTGATCGACACGGCGCAAAAAAATATTACCGAGCTCGCAACGCAGGTGAGCTCCCTGCAAGGGGTCCTTGCCAACAAGCAATCACGCGGCGCTTTCGGGCAAGGACAACTCGAAGCGATCATCGCGGATGTGCTGCCGAAAGGCGCCTATGAATTCCAATACACTCTGAAGAACAAGTCGCGGCCGGATTGCGCGATCTTCATGCCGGAGTCAGGCCCTTTGATCATCGACGCCAAGTTCCCGCTGGAAGCAATGACCGCCTTTCGCGGTGCGGTGACTGAGGATGAACGCAAGCAAGCAATTCAACGCGTCAGGCAGGACATCACGAAACATATCTCCGACATCTCGGAAAAATATCTAGTCCCGGGCGAGACACAGGATATTGCCCTGATGTTCATTCCTTCGGAATCCGTCTATGCGGACTTGCACGAGCGATTCGATGACCTCGTGCAGCGTGCGCACCGCGCACGTGTGATGATCGTCTCTCCGACGCTAATGGTGATGGCTATTCAGGTCATCAAGCAGGTTCGCAAGGACGCGGAGATGCGTGAGGCCGCCGACCAAATTCGAAACGAGGTCGGCCATATGCTGAAAGACGTCGCGTTGCTTGGTGACCGCGTGCGCAAGCTGCAGACTCATTTTGGGCAAGCCAACAACGATATCGATGCAATCCTTACATCGACCGGAAAAATCGAGAAGCGCGCTGCCAAGATCGAAGGGCTTGAATTTGAGGACGACGTTCAAAGCGCGGAGATCATCCCCGCGCCCATGACACGCAAGCTCGAAGCCGGCGAATAGCCCAATGACTGTTTCTCCCGACAGCCAGACGCGGCCGTCGTGGCTCGAGGCGATGGCTGTTTATCTCAAGCCGCGCGTCCTGATCGTGATGTTTCTCGGATTCTCGTCGGGCCTGCCGCTGGCGCTGTCGGGCGCTACGCTGCTGGTGTGGATGCGCGAATCCGGCGTCGATCTGGGCACCATCGGCCTGTTCGCCCTGGCCGGCACGCCTTACACCGTGAAATTCCTGTGGGCGCCGCTGACCGATGCGCTCGACGTGCCTCTGCTCTCACCCTGGCTGGGCCGACGCCGCGGCTGGCTGGTGTTCACGCAAATCCTGCTGATGATGGCGATTGTCTTCCTCGGCTCCTGCAATCCGGCGACCGCGCCGGGGCTTGTCGGCCTGGGCGCATTTCTTGTCGCTACCGCCTCGGCAACGCAGGACATCGTGGTCGACGCCTTCCGCGTCGAGAGCCTGCCGGAAAATGAGCAGGCCGCCGGCATGGCGTCGTACGTGGCCGCCTACCGGATCGGCATGCTTATTTCCACGGCCGGCGCATTGTTCCTGGTCAGCGGCATCCAGGCTTATGGATTCGACAAGCAGGCATCGTGGCATTGGGGCTATGTGGCGATGGCCGCGCTGGTTCTGATCGGTACCGTCACGGCGCTGGTCGCAACCGAGCCGGAACGATCCGTGCAGGCAGAGGCCGCCCATGCACGGCAAAAGCCCGTTGCACGCGTCGCTGAGGCTGCCCTCGGTGCCTTCAAGGATTTCCTTGGCCAAGAACTGGCCTTCGCGATGCTGGCCTTCGTTGTGCTGTTCAAGTTCACTGACGCGTTGTCCGGAGCCATGACGGCACCGTTCGTCATCGACCTCGGATTTACCCGCAATGAATATGCGGCAATCGTCAAAGGCGTTGGGCTGGCGGCGCTGCTCGCCGGCGGCTTTGCTGGCGGCTTCATCGCGCGGGCCTTTCCACTCGCCGCCAGCCTGTGGATCGGTGGCATTTTGCAGTCGGTCGCCAATCTTGCATTCAGCGCCCTGGCGGCGAGCGGCACGAATACGACGATGCTTGCAGTGGCCATCACCGTGGAGAACTTCACCAGCGCCATCGGCACGGTGATGTTCGTCGCTTACCTGTCGGCGCTTTGCCAGAACCCGCTGCACACGGCGACGCAATATGCGTTGCTGACTGCGCTGGCTGCGGTCGGCCGCACCTATCTGTCTTCCGGCGCGGGCTTCATCGCCGAGTCGACCGGTTGGGCGTGGTTCTTCGTGATCTGCGCACTCGCAGGCATCCCGAGCCTTCTGCTATTGGCCTGGCTGCAAAAGCGCGGTCATTTCAGCCGGTTAGAGCCGAGGAAGTCCTAGAACAGCGTACGCTGTTTGATGGCAGCGGCGAGCGTGCCTTCGTCGAGATAATCGAGCTCGCCACCAACCGGAACACCGTGCGCAAGGCGTGTCACCTTCACATTCGCGTCTTGCAACAGCTCGGTGATGTAATGCGCAGTGGTCTGGCCATCGACAGTGGCATTGAGCGCCAGGATGACCTCTTTCACTGGTTCCTCGTGCGCGCGCGAGATGAGCGTGTCGATGGCGAGATCCTGCGGCCCGACGCCGTCGAGCGGTGACAGCGTGCCGCCCAGCACGTGATAGCGGCTATTGATCGCGTGCGCGCGTTCCAACGCCCAGAGATCGGCCACGTCGGCGACAACGACGATGATCGAAGGATCGCGTCTTCCATCGGTGCAAACCGTGCACGGGTTCTGCGTATCAATGTTGCCGCAGATTTTGCAAATGACGATTTTCTCCATTGCCGTCTGCAACGCCGTCGCAAGCGGCGCCATCAACAATTCGCGCTTCTTGATGAGATGCAACGCCGCACGCCGCGCCGAACGGGGCCCCAGGCCCGGCAGCCGCGCCAGCAGCTGAATCAGGCGTTCGATTTCGGGCCCGGCAACGGCGGTCGGCATATCAACCTGTCATGGCCGGGCTAGTCCCGGCCATCCACGTCTTCCATGATTCGACTCTCAAGACGTGGATGCCCGGCACAAGGCCGGGCATGACGATCGAGAGGCCTTCACGAAACATCTTTATCCCAAACCCAATCCCGGCGGCAGCGGCAGCCCACCGGTAACGGCCTTCATCTTTTCCTGCAGCACGGCTTCCGCCTTGCGCCGCGCGTCGGCATGCGCCGCCACCATCAGGTCCTCAAGAATTTCCTTTTCCGAGGGTTTCAACAATGAATCGTCGATCTTGACGCCCTTGAGATCGCCCTTGGCGGTAATCGTCACCGTGACCATGCCGCCGCCCGCCGTGCCCTCGACCTCAATCTGATCGAGCTCGGCTTGCATGGCCTGCATCCTGGATTGCAACTGCGCGGCCTGCTTCATCAGGCCCAGGAAATCCGCCATCTCACTCGTCCTCGGTGTCCGGCGGAACATCCGGCACCGGCTCGCCGGGTTCCGAATTCTGCGTCACGCCGACAATCTTGGCGCCCGGGAAACGGTTCAACACCGCCTGCACCAGGGGGTCGCTCTGCACGCCGCGCTCGATTTCGGCTTGCTGTGCTTCGGCCTGTGCGCGCATGGTGGGCGCGCCCTGCTCCTTTGAGACTACAACGATCCAGCGCTTGCCGGTCCATCCGGTCAATTTGCGCTGAAGATCGTGTACCAGCGTTTTCGGCGCACTTGGTTCAAGCGCGATTTCAAGCTGGCCATCCTCGCAACGCACGAGTCGCACATCGCGCTCCAATGCCATTTTGGCGGCGATGTCGCGCTTCTCGGTGGCAAGCGCGATCAAGTCCTCGAACGAACCGACCGAAAGCGTCGGCGCGACGGCCGCAGGCTCATCGAGCCGCGCCACCGGATCATCTGCCGGCCGCGGCGAAACCGCAGCAGACGAGCGTGGCGATCCGCGTGGCGTTTCGTAGCGGGGTGCGTAGCTTTGCGTCTGCGCCGCGCCACCATTGCCTTGCGGACGAGCGGCTGTGGAGCCGTTTTCGCCGAGCGAGCGCACGACTTCGTCGGGCGTCGGCAGATCGGCAGCATAAGCGATGCGGACCAACACCATCTCGGCAGCGGCAACCGGGCGGCCGGACGCCTGCACCTCGGAAACACCCTTCAGCAGCATTTGCCAGGTGCGCGACAGAACCCGCATCGACAGTTGAGCGGCGAAAGCGCGGCCACGCGTGCGCTCGGCCTCCGACAACGAGACGTCATCCGCAACGGCAGGGACGACTTTGACCCGGGTTATGAAATGGGTGAATTCAGCAAGATCGTTCAGCACAACCGCAGGATCGGCGCCGATGTCGTATTGCTCGTGCAGTTCTTTCAACGCGGCGGCGATATCTCCTTTCATCAACGCTTCGAACAGATCGACAACGCGCACACGGTCAGCCAACCCCAGCATCTGCCGCACGTCTTCCGCACGCACCGGTCCGGCCGCGTGCGCGATAGCCTGATCGAACAACGAAAGTGAATCGCGCACCGAGCCTTCCGCAGCGCGCGCGATCAACGCCAAAGCTGCCGGCTCAATCTCGACCCTCTCTTTTGCGGCGATACTTTCAAGATGCTTGACCAGGACGGCGGCGTCGACGCGGCGCAGATCGAACCGCTGGCAGCGCGAGAGCACCGTAACCGGCACCTTGCGAATCTCGGTCGTTGCAAAAATGAATTTCGCGTGCGGCGGCGGTTCCTCCAGCGTTTTCAGGAGCGCATTGAAGGCTGCGCCGGAAAGCATGTGCACTTCATCAAGGATGTAAACCTTGTAGCGCGCCGACATCGGCGCGTAACGGATGGCGTCATTGATCTGCCGCACATCCTCGACCGAGTTGTGCGAGGCGGCATCCATTTCCAGGACGTCCGGATGGCGACTCTCGATGATCGCCTGGCAATGCACGCCCATCACCGGCATGTTGATGGTCGGCTCCTTCACCGAACCGTCCGGCAGTTCGTAGTTGAGGGCACGCGCAAGAATGCGCGCAGTGGTCGTCTTGCCGACGCCACGCACGCCGGTCAGGATCCAAGCCTGCGGGATACGGCCGCTCTCGAATGCATTCGAGACGGTACGCACCATGGCGTCCTGGCCGATGAGGTCGTCAAAGCTTGCCGGCCGATATTTGCGTGCGAGCACGCGGTAACCGTCGGCCGGCATATCGGCCACGGTGGAACCGGAAGTCGCGGATTTTATAGGCTCGTTCATCGTGCTATCCGCTTCGCCGCCGCGCCAGGCGCGGGCTCGTTGCGAACGAATCAAGGAATTGGTGGGAGGCTGACGAGCGACCCGAACCGCGCTCGTTAGGGCTGCTTCCTTCCGGACCTGACCCGGTTGGCGAGTGGCTCGTCCACCGCCAACCTCCCGTGTCTTATATCGGACCTATGGGCATGGAAAGCAAGCTAACGCCCTCTATCGTCCCCGCGAAAGCGGGGGAGCTATACCCTATGCCCTATCGGATAGACTGCGGAGTATGGGTCCCGGCCCGTACGCCCTGCGGGCGCTGGTCCGGAACGACAATGAGCCAATTCGTATGACGGAATCCGCCTGGTCGCTCCACCCGCAGTTGGCGCAAGACACCGTCCCGGTCGGCGACCTGCCGCTCGCACGCGTGCTGTTGGCGAACGACGCCAACTATCCGTGGCTGATCCTTGTGCCGCGCCTGCCTGGTCTTATCGAACTCATCGATCTAGAAGAAAACGCACAGGTCCAGCTGCTCGGCGAAATCGCGGCGGCCGCGCGCGCACTGAAAACGATCAGTGCATGTGACAAGCTCAACATCGCTGCGCTCGGCAACCAGGTGCCGCAATTGCACGTGCATGTCATCGCGCGCCGGCGCAGCGACGCGGCGTGGCCAAAACCGGTGTGGGGTGCCGCACCCGCGCGCGTTTACGGCGCAGGCGAGCAGGCCAGGCTACTGGAGTCGCTGCGTCAGCAGATTAACGTCGTCCTGGCCTGACCAATGCCCGCTTTGAAAGACCAACTGCCGGCTGATCCGCGAATTCTGATCGTGGTCCTGCGCCGCATCGGCGATGTCCTGTTGACAACCCCGCTGATACGCAGCCTGCGACGAGCATGGCCGCAAGCGACAATCGATGTGCTGGCGTTCGACGGGACGGCCGGGATTATCGAAGGCAACCCGGACGTCAACAATGTCATCGCGATACCTGAACGTCCGGCCGCATTTGCGGCGTTGGCGCTCATAGGTCGATTGTGGCGGCGCTATGATCTGGCGGTTGCCACCCAATCCGGCGATCGTCCGAATTTCTTTGCATTTGTAGCCGGCAAAAAACGCGCCGGATTGGCGCCCGCTGATTCCGGACCAGGCGCGAAAATAAAAAGCCTTTCGCTTTCTTGCAGCGTGGTCGCTGACGAAAAGATTCATCGCGTCGAGCTAATGCTGCAGTTGGCGGAGGCATTGGGAATACCGCGAGTGCCGGAGACCGTTGCGCCGCACGGCAGCGAAATGGCAGCGCCGGCGTCAGCTGGACGTTACGCCGTTATCCATGCGACCCCGATGTTCCGCTACAAACAATGGACGCGCGAGGGGTGGCGTGCGCTCGGCGAGGGTCTCAAGCAGCGCAACCTGTCGATCATCGCAGTCGGCGGCCCCGGCGAGGCCGAGCGGCAATACCTCGAAGGGCTTTGGGACGGTCTGGCGACAATTCGTCAGTTGCCGTGGCCACAGACGGCAGCATTGATTGCGCAAGCGCGAATCTATGTCGGTGCCGATACCGCGGCGACTTATCTTGCCGCTGCCACCGGTTGCCGCACAGTTGCGATTTATGGGCCTACCGACCCACGCCTGTGGGGCCCTTGGCCTGCCGGTGGTCTCCATTCAATGTGGGATGCGAGCCGCATGATCCAGAACCGCGGCAATGTATGGCTGGTGCAAAACCCCTTGCCCTGCATGCCATGCCAGTTGGAAGGTTGCGAACGTCATATCGACAGCCACAGCGCGTGCCTCGATGAGCTTAGACCAGCGCAGGTGCTGACCGCCATCGATCAGGCTCTCGCTTGACCACGCCGCATAGCCACATCAAGCTCTCTTCGATACTTGCTTTCAATCCGGGGTAACGCATGAGCTTTCGCATCGCCGTCGTGCAGCCGATCGCCAATCCGATCGAAGAAGCGGAAAAGAATGTCGCTGATGCGGTGAATTTTATTGCCCGTGCCAAGGCCGAAGGCGCCGACTTTGTCTGCTTTCCGGAAACCTATCCCGGTCCGTGGCGCATGCCGGCGAATTTCGATCCAACGCCAACAATTGCAGAAGCCGCCGCGAAGTACGGCGTCAACACCATTTACGGCACCATCGAACCTCTCAGCCACAACGAGGGTACGGCGTACAATCTCATTTGCATGGCCTATGGCGACGGCCGCCCGCCGGTCAGCTACCGCCGCACGCATCCGAACGGACCGTGGATCTATACCGGCGGGCAGTGGTGGGAATTCCAATACGTACCCGGCAAAGAGTTTCCGGTGTTCGACTCCGCGCATGGCAAAGTCGGGCTTGCCATGTGCAGCGAGGCCTATATGCCGGAAGTGACCCGCGCGCTCGCTTTACGTGGCGCCGAGTTGATCTTCATGCCGGCCGGCACCGACAAGCGGCGGCTGTGGGCGACCTGGCGCAACTTGATCTGGTCGCGCGCAATCGAAAATCTCGCCATCGTCGTGACCACGCAAAACCTCTTCAGCCACGCCGAGCGCGGACTCGCCATGGTGGCGACACCGGAGGAAATCCTCTTCGAAAGCACGGCCGCTGGCTTGTTCGTCGTCGATGTGAGCCTCGACCGCGCGCGCGAAATGCGGGCAACCACCGACACCGTCGCCTCTGCCCTGAATTATGGCGCCAAGCAGGGCGTGCTCGGCCCGCAGTGGCAACGCCCGGAATTGCGCGAGGCAATGTATCCGCGACCGCGCGGCCAGGCGGCGGAGTAAGCATTGCGCGATTGAAGTCGTCGTGCGAATTTGCCCGACGCATGCCCTTTCGTTCAGATCTCGGCCCCAAACCCCGTCTTGGATATTCCGACAGCCGCATCGCGCGGGCAGCAGAACTGCGCCCCAATGCAGCCGCCATCGCTTCGATGTCGAATGATCCGGGCGCGGGAACCTATGTCATCGGCGGCGACTGGATCGTGATGAAGAAAGGCTCGCCGCTCAATCAGCCCTTGTTCACGCTTGCCGAAGCGCAATCACTTTCTGCTGCGACCGAAACGATTTTTCTGGGTCTTCTCGACGGCGCACCGCGCTTCGGCCATGGCCTTGCTCCGCAAGTGGCGGAGGCGTTGAAATCGCGTGACAGCTTGCATGTGACCGATCTGCGCTCGGTCGCGGTGCAGGGTCTCGTCGCGCCTGAACATCTGCCGCCGATCGCCGAGGCCAAGGCCGTGTTGCATTGGCACGCGCGTCACCGCTTCTGTCCGAACTGCGGCGCCGCAACGCGGCTGGACTCCGGCGGCTGGCGTCGCGACTGCCCGCAATGCAAGGCCGAGCACTTCCCTCGCACCGACCCCGTTGTGATCATGCTGGCGAGCGACAGCGAGCGTTGTCTGCTCGGGCGCAGCCCGCGTTTCGTGCCGACTATGTGGTCGTGCCTTGCCGGCTATGTTGAGCCCGGCGAATCGATCGAGGACGCAGTGCACCGGGAAACCCGCGAAGAAGCAGGCATCACCTGCGGACGGGTGGTCTATTTCGCCTCGCAGCCCTGGCCATTTCCGACCTCGTTAATGATCGGCTGCCACGCTGTGGCACTGACGCACGATATTGTGGTTGATCGCGAGGAACTTGAAGACGCCCGCTGGTTTAGCAAGGGAGAGGTCGAGGCCATGCTGATGCGCAAGCATCCACAAGGCCTCACTACGCCACCTCCGGTGGCGATTGCGCATCACATCATCCGCGCCTGGCTGGAGGACGAGATCAGCTTTGACTGAACGCGCGACCAAAACGCCGAAAGTCCTTTGTGCCGGCATCGCAGTCCAGGATATCGTCATGCGCGTGCAGAATTTTCCCGCTGCCGGTACGAAAGTTCCGGCGAGCGAATTCATCATTACCGGGGGCGGCTGCGCGGCCAATGCGGCAGTGACGATCGCCCGGCTTAACGGGCGCGTCGCTTTTGCGGGACCGCTCGGTGGTCCTGAAGACGCGGTCAGCAGTCGAATCCTTTCGGACCTTGAGAAGGAAGGTATTGATTGCAGCGGGGCCGTACGTGTCGCCGGTGGCACGGCATCGGTGTCACTGATCCTGCTCGACGCAACCGGTGAAAAGACGATTGCCACGCGCCGTGGCGCCAACCTCGGTGACACGCTGCCCAAGGATGCGGCCAAACTTGTGGCCGATGTGGATGCGGTATTGGTTGACAACAGATTCCCGCATTTCGTTACCGAAGTGTGCCGCGCCGCACAGGCGCGCAAGATTCCGATTGTCATCGACCTCGATCAAGAGACCAAAGTGGGCGATCCCTTGCTCGCCCTCGGTACTCACGTCATCTCGTCGACCGAGGCATTGTTCGCAACCACGGGACGGAAAGATTATGGTGGCGCCCTCAAGAAGCTCGCCGAACACATTTCGGGATTCCTTGCCATCACCGACGGGCCGAACGGTGTTTACTGGCTCGAGCGTGGCGAGCTGAGGCACTTTCCGGCGTTCAAGATAAAGGTGGTCGATTCACTCGGTGCCGGCGATGCGTTCCATGGTGGCTTCACGCTGGCGCTGCTAGAAGCGCGCGCGCTTGCCGACATACTGCGCTTTGCGAGCGCGACCGCCGCACTAAAATGCACAAAATTCGGCGGCGGCTCCGCCGCACCAGTGCGCGCCGAAGTCGAGGAATTCCTCAAGCAAAATAGCTGAGCAGTCTATTTCTTCGACGGACAAGGCGCGCCGCACGGCGCACAGGCGCCGGCGAAGTCCTCCGGCGATACAGCGCGGCCGCTCGACGGACTCGAAAGGTGATCGACCAAAATGGCGGCGACACCGATCAGCACGACAATGATATAGACCGTGCGCATGTTCGCGATCATGGCTAGTCCCGTGACAGGCCGAATAGCGGCCGCAGGCGGATACCGATAAGGCAGCCGGGGAGCGCCGCAAGGAACCAGACCCAACCATGCAGCGACCCGGAGGCAACGCCACCGACGAAGGCCCCGATATTGCAGCCAAAGCCGAGGCGCGCGCCCCAGCCCATCAATAAACCGCCAATACCCGCGGCCAGAAGTGACCTGACGGGTGGCCAAGCAGTCGCTGCGAAGGGCTTGCTGGCCGCTGCCGCCGCCATTGCGCCGAACAGCATGCCGAAATCGGTCAGACTCGAAGTGTCAGAAAGTACGGATTCTGCAAGGGCTCGCTTGGGGCCCGCCCACTGCCAGAACGTTGCATGCGATAGATCGAACCCGAGGGCGGTTGCGGCTTTGGCACCCCAGACAGTGTAACCGAAGGTCACGCTCCAAGGATGACCGCCTGCAGCAAATACAGCAACACATAACAGCCCAATGGCGAACCCGCCGATGACGTAGTTTCGCGACGGCACGAAATTCGCGCCACGCTTGTACGCGATCGCAATGATGAGCGCTGCAGCGATCGCAATACTGACGAGCGTTGCCGCCAATCCGCCCCAGGCGCCGAAATAGTCGGACGCCAGGATCGGATCCACGCCGCCAAGCGCAAGAAACGCCGGCAACGAGAGACTGCCAAACACGCTGCCGATAACGAAGAACAGCAAAGCGATGAGCATGCGACCGGAGCCACCACCGACCGTGTAAAGCGTGCCGGAACCGCAGCCGTTCGCGAGCTGCATGCCGATGCCGAATACGAATGCGCCGATCACCAGGGAAGGCCCGAGCGGCGCTATTGCCCCGCCATATTTCGGCGTCAACGCCGCAACCGGCACAACCGCCAGCGCGCAAATCGCGATCACGATCAGCCCGCCAAGCAAGCCCCCCGCCTCACCTCGCGTCAGGAACCGCCGCCAGGCCGCGGTAAAGCTAAACTCAGCCTTCAGAAAAGCGACACCAAGACCAAAGCCGCCAATGACCAGCGCCGCGGATGCAGGTTGCTGATCGAGCAGCACCAATGCGATCAGAATAGCGGTGGCCCCGAGCGCGAGCCCGAGGAAAAGACGGTCGATACGAACGGCCGCGCCCGAACTGGACGCGGCCACGCTTACCGTAGACATGAAAACTCCCGAGCGCGGATCAGGACCCGAGGCCAAGGGCCTTTTTCAGATCGTCCCATTTCGTGCGCGAGGACTCAATCGGCCGGCTTGCATTACTGGTCCATTCGACCATAGAGCCGGCGTACAGTCTGGCTTCTTTCCTGCCCAGCAGCTCATGCATCACGAACCAGTCAGTTGACGCCCAATGGCCGGTGTTGCAGTAGCTCACCACCGGGCCAGCGGGTACGGCGTTGACAATGGCTACAAGCTCATCTTTGGGCTTCAGCCGGTTGGTCCTCGGATCGTAGAACTCAGCGCTGTCGATATTCAGCGCGCCGGGAATGTGGCCATAAGCCTGAGCGCCCGGCGCCTTTTCCTTCCCGAAGAAAAATGACGCCGGCCGCGCGTCGACGAGCGTTACACCGCCTTTGCTTTCGACCGTCTCGACCTCGCCGGCGCTCGCCAGGATGCTCTTGTCGATTGCGGCTGTGAAAATCTTCGGCGACGGCGCCTTAGCGCCGCTTTCGGTCGGCAGCCCTGCTTGCCGCCAAGCGGCGACGCCACCATCGAGGATGGAAACGTTTTTCACGCCAACGTATTTAAGCGTCCAGTAGGTGCGCGCGGCCGATCCGAAATCGAGCACGTTCACCCCTGCCGGCACGACCACGACGTGACTATCTTCATCGATCCCGAGATCGCCGATCAGCTTTTCGAGCTCCGGCGCGGTCGGCACCATGAATGGCACATTGTTGCGAGTGACGCGCCAGCCGGCCTTGTCGTAATCGCTGTGGACACTGCCGGGAATATGCGCGGCCGCATAAGCCTCCGCACCACCACCATCGATCGCAGAGCGGATGTCGAGGACGACCAGATCCGTATCGGCGCGGTGGGCGTTGAGCCATTGCACAGTCACCAGCGGCTCCGCGTGTGCGCCGGCGACAGAGACGGCCATTGCGACGCTGAACAGCATCGCGGCACTGAGACGGCGAATCACTTGGACGGGATTGAGTCGGGATGAGGTTTTCATGGCATGGGCTTCAGTGTTGGGGCCGCGCTCGCAGCGAAACATTGCCCTTGAAATAGAATATTTTTCTCTATAAAGACAGATACGTCGCCAAAATAAGAAATTATTTCCAATAAATCACGTGACAGCAGACTGTTTGTACCAAATTCCAAAGGAATTAGAGAATGGACGCAATCGACCGGAAGATCCTCGCCGTGGTCCAACAAGATGCGTCGCTCTCGGTGGCCGAGATCGGCCAACGTGTCGGGCTTTCATCGACGCCCTGCTGGAAACGGCTGCAGCGGCTGGAGGCTGATGGCGTCATCGTGCGCCGGGTCGCGATCATAGATCCCGAAAAGGTCGGTCTTGGCATTACGGTGTTTGTCTCGATTGAAACCGGCGATCACTCGCAGGAATGGCTCAAGAGCTTTGCCAATCTGGTCGGCGCGATGCCGGAGGTGATGGAGTTCTACCGGATGGCCGGTGACGTCGACTACATGCTGCGCGTGGTTGTCACCGACATCGCAGGTTACGACACGTTCTACAAAAAGCTGATTGCGACGGTGCCGCTGAAGAACGTCACCTCGCGGTTTGCGATGGAGCGAATCAAATCGACGACGGCGTTGCCAATCGCAGAAACGCGATAGATTGCGTCGTGATCAGCTGCAGGTATCGCCGTTGTAGACCGGCGCCGTGAGGCGCGGGCTCATGTACATGTGATCCGACAGCGTAACGCCGGTAGCGGCGATATGGCTCCAGGCGGGAATGTAACCCGTGACAGGGACGTATAAATAACTCGCCTCGCTGAACACCAGCGACGAGGCCAGATAATGGCCGCTCGAGTCTTTGACCTTTACATCATCGGGAACGACGATAGCCGATCCCTTCGCATGCACAGTACCGCCGACGGTCGCACTCCACGCCACCGTCGCATTGCCTGACGTATCGATTTTTATGCAGGTCAAAGTGGTTTTAAGGTTGCCAGCGGAATAAGGCTTTATGATTGCAGTTGCCGCATTCATGATATCGCTCATGCCCGACGTATCGATCGTCGCAACTTGCGATGCGAGGTTGGCAAGCGCGCCGGACACCAAGGTAACCTTGCGGTCCGCCGCAACGCCGTCCGAAATCTCGACGCAACCGATATAAAGTCCGAGCATCAGCGGCGCCAGAAGAGCGAACTCGACCGCCGAGGATCCGCGCCGATCACGAACAAGGCTGCTCAAGAATCGCGGCACGCGAAAGGTCATCGCTTTCATGGCTAATTGCCTACTTGGTACGGCTCGTTGCGGAAGACCGCCGTCGCCACCAGCAGGCGGTTGTTGCCATTCATATTGGAAAGATTATTGCCGAGTAGCGACACATAGATAGGCCATTGGTAATAGAAAGTGACGACCTCGATAGATCCAGGAGTGCCCGGGAAGTAGTTTAGTTTTGACTGATCGAATGTCCCATTGGTGAGTGGTGACGTATTGGCGTTGTTATACGAATTGAAGTCCGCGTAGGTCTGGACGTCAACATAGACGCCGTTAACGCAATCAAACAAACCGCCGACGAGACGCGGACACACGCCTTGCGTCTTGAAATCGTCCTTGCTCCATCCTGCTGTTTGCGCCTGACCGGTCATGATCAACCGCGCCGCATCTTGCACCGCGGTTTCGAGCGTCTGGCCGGCAAAAAAGACCAGCGCCGTTTCCATGATGGCAAAAATCAGTGCAATGAACGGAATGGCGACCAGAGCAAATTCAACGGCAACGGCGCCACCCTGCTGGCGCACAAAGCGGCGTGCCAGCCGCACCGGCAGAAGCCGACGGACACAAGCCGCTGTCTTGCTTCGCGCAGATTTGACCATGACAAGCGTCTCAATTGCTGAATGGTGCCGAAACACCGAGTTTCATAACAAAGGCGCGTTGTCGATTTCTTGCCAATACCGCTCGGAACTACGGTACGCCCATTAAGCGGTCGCTAACCGTATTGGGCCGTGCGGTGGCTTATTTGGAGCCGGCCATTCCGTTGCGCGCGCCGCTCTGCGTCAAGGTGGTGTTGAAGTAGCCAGGCGAATCGCCAAGCGTAATGCGGCGCTCGCAATCCGGCGCACAGCTGTATGATTCGCGGTCGATGCCCTTGTAGACGGTCACCAGGTCCCCACTCCCCGGGCCGACCACCTGTATGTTCTTGCTCATGACGACGCGACCGGTGCGGTCAAGGGCCAATAAGTTCGTGGCGCCAAATCCTTTGCCGGTGACAACCAGAATGCCTCCGCTCTGGAGCGTGGCGTCGGCGATCAGGGGATTTCCGATAACGATCGTGGCAATCTTCTCAGGCAATTGCATGATTTGGGCCTGATCGACGTTGATCGTGAGCGTGTCTGCCTGTGCCGGCCCTGCCCCGATGACGGCGGCCAGCAAGACCAGGGCCCATAAGCCGAACAATCGCCTGCAGTGCCTCATCAAGGCTGACATTGTGCTCTCCAGCACGCTACGCATCATGAAACCGCCGCAGTGAGGTCGGCGGAGCTCTATTGCTCAAGTTGACTGTAAATTGGTGAATGAAGTGCAAAGATACCAAAGCTATTGGCATCATCGCTGGAATGGGTACAGCATTTGGGCGCCGAAACTCTCCGGAAAGCTCGTGTCGTCGATGCCGTAAGCGTCCGGCAGCACGTTCTTCGGCATGTAGTAGGTGCCGAAAAGCAGGTCCCAGATCGGAAATGTTCCCGCAAAATTCTTGGAGCCGCCGCGATCCGCCGTGGTGTGGTGCCAACGATGAAAGACGGGCCCGGCAATTACGTATTTGAGCGGCCCTAGGGTCCAGTTCAGATTCGCATGCACGAATGCCGAGCTTGCGGTGGTGAAGGGCCCGACGATCAGCATCGCATTGGGCGAAATGCCAGCGAGCAACAAGCCGACGTCGACAACCACGGTACCGAGAACGATGTTGAGCGGGTGAAATCGCGCCGCAGAGATCCAATCGAGCTCTTTCGAAGAGTGATGCACGGCGTGGTATTTCCACATGCTTGCGCCATGAAAGCCGCGATGAATCCAGTACGTCAGGAAATCCGACACCGCCACAAAGAATATTGCCTGCGCCCATAACGGCATCACGGCCAGCGGCCCGAACCCGTCGTCGTAGAAGTTGACCAGGGCCTCAGCGCCTTGAATGTTGTAGAGGTAGACGGCACCCGCCACCATCAAGCCGATGCGCACGAAGCGCGCGGCTAGCGGGATCAAGAACCAGTAGCAAACGTCGGTTGCTATCTCTTTCTTCCGCCACCACGGGCGGCCTGGATTACACGCAGACCAATGCGTCAGTACTGCGAAAACAATTCCAAGAGCGATTGAGATTGGAACCAGCTTAAGGAGGGTTTCGCCGGCGGCTTCAACAAAGGGAAGTATCTCAGCGAGCATGACCGGCGGCCTAGATGAAGCACCTCATTCGGTATCGGAGTGTCCGGTTAAGATGGGGTGTACGCACGCCCACGATTGCCGTTTTACCTCGCTTTCATGCGCAGAAACCAAGCTTATCCTGTGTAAATGTAAGTACTTTAAAGTATAAAATACATACACCATTTATTAACTATAATATTATTAGAGTTATAAGTTATTAACTACAATCGATTGGTCCATTTAAACTCTATAATTACCTCTGTTTTTTCAACAATATTAACCTACATGCAAGACCTGACGGTTACGTTTTAAAAGAACTGTTCGCGCGGGGTTCGGTGACCTCGACCCGCCGCTGGATCAACTCAAACAAGGAATGGCGTGGAACTGCCCGATGAAAAACCTGTTCGTCCGTTTCGTAATTGATGAATCGGCCGCCACCGCGGTCGAGTACGGCCTTATCGCCGCCGGAATTTCGGTTGCGATTATTGCCGTCGTAAATGGCCTCGGCAGCAGCCTGAACGGCAAGTTCAGCACAATTTCGAACCAACTGAAGTAATCGGGGTTTGCCGAATCGATACCTAAGCTCTGGAGCTGGCCGTTCTGGGGCCGGCAGCATCGCCGGCGCTAACCGATCGGCAAGCTTACAGGGCGTAGCTTGATGCTAGTGCATGTGGCTTGCGCGCAGGATTGAGTGATGATGGTAACCGACGTAATCAGGCTCCTGCTTTTCCCGGCCCTGATGGCTTTCGCGGCTTCAAGCGATCTTCTGACGATGACGATCTCCAACCGATTATCGCTTGCGCTGGCCGGCGGCTTTTTTCTGCTTACGCTAATCACTGGCATGACTTTTCATGCCTTCGCTCTACACCTCGCCGCCGCCGCGGTGGTGCTGGTGATTGCATTTATCTTCTTCTCGAGAGGCTGGATCGGCGGTGGTGATGCCAAACTCGCAGCCGCGACCGCCTTATGGTTCGGCTTCGACTACCTCCTGGACTATTTTATCTATGCGTCGCTATTCGGGGGCGCGCTGACTCTGATGGTGCTTCAATTTCGAAAGCTCCCGCTGCCGGCCGCGCTTGCCCGCCAGAGCTGGATCCTCCGTCTGCACGAGGCCGATGCAGGGGTGCCTTACGGCATTGCGCTCGCGGCAGCAGCACTCACTGTCTACCCAAAGACAGGTTGGATGCCCGCTTAGAGCATCCGGAATTCCGCGGCGTTACCGCCGCAATACAATATTAACTCGATTTAGATACCGCTCCTTAACCATACCTTGACCTTTAGCTGGTGAAATCCCGTGTAAGCGGCCGCATGCGCGGCCATGTGGTTTTCCGCGACCAAACCGGCCGCAATGTCATGGTGAGAGTGAGCGTATGAAAGCTGCACGTGTCGTGGTGCTGACTGTCGCCGTAGCAGCGGGTGGCGTTGCCGCGCTGCTGGCTGGCCGGTCTGATAAGACTCCTGCCCCAAGGGTCGAGGCGCCCAAAGTCGACACAGTCGACATTTTGGTTGCCAAATCCGACCTGCCCCGCGGCCAGACCATCTCGCCGGCCGATGTCTTGTGGCAAGCCTGGCCGGCGACTACCGCGAGTGGCAATTTTATCCGCAAAAACGATCAGCCAAAGGCGCTTGAAAATCTCACCGGCATGATCGTGCGCGCGCCCTTTGTCGCAGGCGAACCGATTCGCGAACAGAAGCTGGTGAATGCCAAGGGTTCGGGCTTTATGGCTGCAATCCTGCCGTCTGGCATGCGCGCAGTATCCACCCAAATTTCGCCGGAAACCGGCGCCGGCGGCTTCATTCTGCCGAATGACCGCGTCGACGTGATCATGACCCCACGCAACCGCGACACCGAAAAGGGCGGCGGCACCACCGAGACCATCCTTCGCAATGTCCGCGTCCTCGCGATCGACCAGACAGTAGAAGAGAAAAACGGCCAGAAGGTCGTGGTTGGCAAGACCGCAACACTGGAGCTTGCGCCCGGCCAGGCGGAAACCCTCGCGCTATCACAGCAGCTCGGCATCTTATCGCTGGCGCTACGCAGCATCGCCGATGGTTCTCGCGAAGATACAAACACAGACGATTCCGATTCGCGCCGCAATATCAATGTCGTCCGGTTTGGCGTGAGCACTGCGACCACACCACGATGATCGATTGGGGGATTAAGGGGATATGGCGACCAGAACGTTGACCCACACCGTTGCACTCGGCGCACTGTTCGTCTTCGCTGGGTTGGTGCCGGCCTCCCAGGTAATTGCGGCCGAGACGGCGCGTATGCCCGTTATTCAGGTAGCAGCCAGCGAAGCGACCTCGCGGTCGATTCCGCTTGGAATTGGAAAATCCGTCGCTATCGACCTGCCAACTGACATCAAGGATGTGCTGGTCGCCGACCCAAAAATTGCAAATGCTGTGATTCGTTCTTCACGACGCGTCTATATGATTGGCGTCGCGGTCGGCCAGACCAGCATTTTCTTCTTCGACGCCGACGGCAAGCAAATTGCCGGTTTCGACATCGCGGTCACGCGTGACCTCAATGGGGTGCGCGCCGCTCTCAAACAGTCGATGCCCGATGCCGACATTCACATCGAAGGCGTCGGTGAGGGTGTCATGCTTTCCGGCAGCGCCGCGAGCGCCGCCGAATCCCAGCAAGCTTTCGATCTTGCTTCACGGCTGGTTGGCGACGGCACCAAGGTGGTTAATGGCATCGCCGTACGCGGCCGCGACCAGGTCATGCTCAAGGTAACGGTCGCCGAAGTGCGGCGCGACATCATCAAACAGCTCGGCATCGACCTCTCCGGCAGCTTCAATTACGGCACCGCCGTGGTGAACTTCAATACCAGCAATCCGTTCTCGACGACTGGCCAGCCTATAAGTGACACGTTTCTGCACGGCCAGTTCAATAGCGTTACAGCAACTTTGCGCGCCATGGATCGCGCCGGCGTCATCCGAACTTTGGCTGAACCGAATCTGACCGCAATCTCCGGCGAGACCGCAACATTCGTAGCAGGCGGCGAATTCCCAATCCCAAATGGACTGTCGTGCGATACGACCCGCTCTCCACCAATTTGCCAACCGCAAATCACGTTCAAAAAATTCGGCGTCAGCCTGGTGTTCACACCGGTTGTACTGTCGGAAGGCCGCATCAGCCTGAAGGTCATGACCGAGGTGTCGGATCTTTCGACTGAAAATGCCATGACCTTGCAGGTCACCGGCTCAACGACATCGCTGACCGTGCCCTCGATCCAGACACGCCGCGCCGAAACGACGGTCGAAATTCCGTCAGGCGGCGCGTTGGCTCTGGCGGGCATGATTCAGGAGCAAACGAAACAGTCGATTAACGGTCTTCCCGGCCTAATGCAGGTTCCAATCCTCGGCACACTCTTCAGGAGCAGGGACTACGTCAACCACCAATCCGAATTGATGGTGCTGGTCACTCCCTACGTCGTCCGCGCGGTGGCGCAGAAGCAGCTGTCGCGACCGGATGATGGCTTCGCTGACCCGAGCGATCCAAAATCTGCCTTGCTCGGGCAACTGAATCGCATCTACGGCAGCGCCGGCAAATCCGAAGTGCCGCCGACCAACGACTATCACGGCAAGTACGGATTTATCCTCGATTGAGCGGCGGAGAGAATTAATGAAGGCGATGCAAAGGGCAGTGGTGCGACGCCGTAGTCGATCGGCGCTGCGCTTGCTGGTGGCGGGTGGCCTCGCAGCCACGCTGGCCGGCTGCTATTATCAAACTGAAGCCCAGCAAAACGCATATCCGACCGACTATCGCCAGCGGCACCCAATTACGGTGCGAGAAGGCGTACAGAGTGTCGAGGTCTTGATCGGCCGCAGCCGTGGCGGGCTTACCGCCAGCCAGCGCGCCGATGTGATGGCATTCGCGCAAGCGTGGCGGCACGAGGCGGGAAGCGGCATTATCATCGACGAGCCGCGTGGCGGGCCAACCGATCACGCTGCGGCTGACTCCATCCGCGAGATCCGTTCAATCTTTGCCGCCATTGGCGTTCCGCCGAACGCTATATACGTCCGCAACTACAAGCCGGCCCCATCTTCGCTCGCCAGCATCAGGCTCAATTATTCGAAGCTTGTCGCGGAGGCGGGCCCCTGCGGTCAGTGGCCGCGCGATATAGGGCCGTCGTTTGAATCTGGCTTTGCCGAAAACCAGCCTTACTGGAATCTCGGTTGTGCCAGTCAACGCAATCTCGCGTCCATGATCGACAACCCTGCCGATCTGGTACAGCCCCGCGGCGAAATTCCGGCCTGGTCACCCCGTCGGTCCGCTGCGATCGACCATTGGCGCAAGGGTGAAAACCCGTCTGGCAGTTACGTTGGATATGACGTCGGCAAAATCACCGATATAGGCAGATGATAAAGAACGCTCAACAAGTTGCAGTCACCGAAGGCGCGCCGATGCCGGCCGCAACAAGCGATGCCGACGCCGGCAAGCATATCGCACCGGCGCCGCGGATTTCGGTACAGGCCTTTTGCGAGACGGTAGAAACCGCTGCTGCCGTTCAGGCTGCCGGAGACGACCGGCGCCTGGCGAAAGCGCATGTGAAAATACAGATGGGCGGCATCGCTGCCGCAACTGAAGCTTATCACAACTCACCCACGCCCAACGTCATCCTGATCGAGACTGACGCTCGCGCCGACGACATTCTCGGCGGGCTCGACAAGCTGGCAGAGGTCTGCGACGCCGGCACACGGGTGATCGTCATGGGCCGCGTAAACGACGTCACGCTCTATCGCGAGCTGACGCGGCGCGGCGTGAGTGATTATTTGATCACGCCGATTGGCCCCCTCGATGTCGTACGATCTATCAGCAGCCTATTCTCGGCGCCTGACGCAAAGCCCGTCGGTCGCATCATCGCTGTGGTTGGCGCCAAGGGAGGCGTCGGCGCCTCTACTGTTGCACACAACATTGCGTGGGCGATCGGACGCGATCTCGCGCTTGATTCCGTCGTTGCCGATCTCGATCTGCCGTTCGGAACTGCCGGCCTCGACTACAATCAGGATCCGCCCCAAGGCATTGCTGACGCCGCATTTTCGCCCGATCGCGTCGATACAGCATTCGTCGACCGGCTGCTTTCAAAATGCACCGATCATCTGAGTCTGCTGGCCGCACCTGCGACGCTTGAACGCGTATATGACTTTGGTGCCGACGCCTTCGATTCGATCTTTGATTCGCTGCGCACATCCATCCCCTGCGTTGTACTCGACGTTCCGCATCAATGGGTCGGATGGACCAGGCGATTGCTGATAAGCGCTGACGATATTCTTGTGGTCGCAGGTCCCGATCTCGCAAACCTGCGTAATGCAAAGAATCTCGTCGATCTGCTGCGTACGTCACGTCCGAATGATCATCGGCCGCACTACTGCCTAAACCAGGTCGGCGTGCCGAAGCGCCCTGAAATCGCCCCGCCAGACTTCGCAAAGGCGCTGGAAAGTGATCCGCTCGCAGTCATCCCGTTCGAGCCGCAACTTTTTGGCCCAGCCGCCAACAACGGCCAGATGATTGCCGAGGTGTCCGCCAGCCATAAGACCGCGGAAATGTTCCGCCAAATGGCGCAGACGCTTACCGGGCGCGGCGAAGTCAAACGGACCCGCGGTGGTCTGCTGTCGCCACTGCTTTCGAAACTGATGAAGCGAACGGGCTGAAAACAGTTGGGAGTGTGTCGTCTTGTTCGGTAAGCGTAGCACGACTTCTGAAGCTCGGGCTCTTGAACCCGTACCAGCCCCTGCGCCACGCCCGCCGGCAGGTGCAGGTGCTCCGGCAGCGCCTGCGGGCGAGCCACCAAAACAATCCGCCGCCGCCCCGATGGAAACCGGGCGCACACCATTCCCGTCCGATGGGCTCGGCGCGCCACTGGTGTCGGCGCCCGCTGCGTCCCGCCCAGGTGCTCCCGGCGCTGCCGTGCCGTCCTCGGTCGATAACCGACGATCAGAGAGCTACTACCAGACCAAGGGTATTATCTTCGGCGCTCTGATCGAGGCAATTGACCTCGCGCAGTTGGCACGTCTCGATGTCGATTCGGCGCGTGAGGAAATCCGCGACATCGTCAACGAGATCATCGCGATCAAGAACATCGTGATGTCGATCTCCGAGCAGGAGGACCTGCTCGACGACATCTGCAACGACGTCCTCGGTTTTGGTCCGCTCGAACCGCTGCTCGCGCGCGACGATATCGCCGACATCATGGTCAACGGCTCCGGGACCGTTTACATCGAAGTTCAAGGCAAGATTCAACGGACCGGGATTCGCTTTCGTGACAATCAGCAGCTGTTGAATATCTGTCAGCGCATCGTCAGTCAGATCGGCCGCCGTGTAGACGAATCCTCTCCGATTTGCGATGCGCGTTTGCCAGACGGCTCCCGCGTCAACGCTATCGTGCCACCGCTTGCGATCGACGGTCCGGCCCTCACCATCCGCAAATTTAAAAAGGACAAGCTGACGCTCGATCAGCTCGTCCGGTTCGGCTCAATTTCACCTCAGGGCGCTGAAATTCTCCGCATCATCGGCCGCAGCCGGGTAAACACACTGATCTCTGGTGGTACCGGCTCTGGCAAGACCACGCTGCTCAACTGCCTCACACAGTTTATCGACGACGACGAGCGCATTATCACTTGCGAAGACGCCGCCGAATTACAACTTCAGCAGCCGCATGTCGTGCGGCTGGAAACGCGCCCGCCCAACCTTGAGGGCGAGGGGCAAGTCACCATGCGCGACCTGGTACGAAATTGCCTGCGTATGCGGCCGGAGCGCATCATCGTCGGCGAAGTGCGCGGACCCGAAGCTTTTGATCTTTTGCAGGCCATGAACACCGGCCACGACGGCTCGATGGGCACGCTTCACGCCAACAATCCGCGCGAAGCACTGTCGCGACTCGAATCGATGATCACCATGGGCGGCTTTGCGCTGCCGTCCCGCACCATCCGCGAAATGATTTGCGCTTCGGTTGACGTTGTGATTCAGGCCGCACGCCTGCGCGATGGCTCTCGCAGGATCACGCACGTATCGGAAGTTATGGGGATGGAGGGCGACGTCATCGTTACCCAGGACCTGTTCGTCTATGACATGGTCGGCGAGGACGCCAAAGGCAACATTATCGGCCGGCACCGCTCAACCGGCATTGGCCATCCGCGCTTCTGGGACCGCGCCCGCTACTACGGCGAGGAAAAGCGCCTGGCCGCTGCGCTAGATGCGGCGGAAGCCTCCAACGAAGCTATACGGGCCTGATCGGAGCGAGCTGTGCAAATTATCGCTGTCTTTTTTCTGGTTTCGGTCGCTATTGGCGGCCTCGCCTACGTTTTTATCTATCCGGCTCTGTCCGGCGAACGCAAAGCCGAGCAGCGAATGCAGAGCGTCGCCAAGACCGAAACGCTGGCGCGCACGGCACGCGGGCCTCAGAAGTCCCGCCGCGATTCAATTGAAACCACACTCAAAGACTTAGAGGAACGTCATAAGAAAAGCAGAAGTGTGCCCCTCTCCGTTCGGATCGCGCAAGCCGGACTATCATGGTCGAAACGCCAATTCGCGTTGATTTCGGCCGGCATGGGCATCGCCGCGTTCGTCATCAGCTCTTTTTCCGGTGCCGGCCTGATCGTTGCGGCAGTCCTTGGATTTGCTGGAGCATTCGGTGTTCCGCGTTGGCTTCTTTCCTATTTAAAGAAGCGCCGCGAGAAGAAGTTTCTGGACGGATTCCCGGACTCGGTCGACATCATCGTGCGTGGCATCAAGGCCGGCCTGCCGCTGCTGGATTGCATTAAAATGATTGCACTGGAGGCGCCAGAACCGCTGAAGTCGGAATTCCGCGTGATCCTGGAAACACAAGCAATCGGCATGCCGCTGGGCGAGGCCTGCGGCAAGCTTTATGAGCGCACGCCGCTTCCGGAAGCAAATTTCTTTGGCATTGTCGTATCTATCCAGCAGAAGGCCGGCGGTAATCTTTCTGAGGCGCTCGGCAATCTTTCGCGCGTGCTGCGCGACCGCAAGAAAATGAAGGCCAAGATTCAAGCGATGTCCCAGGAGGCCAAGGCATCTGCCGGCATCATCGGTGCACTGCCGGTCGCGGTGATGACGCTGGTTTACCTCACCAGCCCGCAATACATCTCTTTGTTGTTCACCACCTCGATCGGCAACATGATGCTCGCTGCCTCGGCTGTCTGGATGGCATCGGGAGTCGTGGTGATGAAAAAAATGATCAACTTCGACTTTTAGGCCAGCGCCCCGATGATCGATCTTCTAATCGAAGTCATAAATGTAAGGACACTGACGATGCTGTTCGCCGCGGTCGCGGCGACCGCGACCGTGTTGACGCTCGCAATGCCGTTCGTATTTGTCGATCCGCTCGACAAGCGCATGCGGGCCGTTGCGCTTGAGCGTGAAAAAATTCGTCTGCGCGAACGCGAGCGGATGGCGCAGGATGGTCAGAAAGCCAAATTAAGGCAGTCGCCAAAGCAATATATCCAGACCATCGTCGATCGCTTCAACCTCACCAAATGGGTCGGCCAGGAAGAAGCTCGCCTGAAACTGGTGCAGGCGGGGTATCGCGGCCAAGCGCCGTACGTGACCTATCTGTTCTTCCGAATGGTAACGCCGGTGGCGTTGTTCCTGTTCGCAGTCGTGTATCTATTCGTCATTCTCAAACTAGATCAACCGGCGACGATCAAGATCGGCGTGTGCATTGCTGCCGCCTATGTCGGAATGCAATTGCCCCTGCTGATCCTGAAGAACAAGATTCAGCGCCGTCAGCTGTCGATCAAACGCGCCTTTCCCGACACGCTCGACCTGCTGCTGATCTGCGTCGAATCCGGCATGTCGATCGAGGCGGCGTTCAGAAAGGTCAGCGACGAGGTTGGCTCTCAATCTGTGGCGCTGGCGGAAGAACTCACTCTTACGACCGCGGAATTGTCCTATCTGCCGGATCGACGCCAGGCTTACGAAAATCTCGCCAAGCGCACGGATCTCGAAGGTGTAAAATCCGTCTGCATGGCCTTGCAACAGGCCGAGCGCTACGGCACGCCGCTCGCTACCATGCTGCGGGTGATGGCGCAGGAAAACCGCGACATGCGTATGTCGGAGGCCGAAAAGAAAGCCGCCGGGCTCCCGCCAAAACTCACCGTGCCTATGATCCTGTTCTTCCTGCCGGTGCTGTTCGTTGTCATTCTTGGCCCCGCAGTCATCAAAGTGATGTCGCTGAACTGACGGCGCAGTCCCGCCGGCGTGCGTCCCACGAACAGTCATTGTATTAAAATAGCGGTCAGGAACCGGCGTTGGAGCCTGACACGTAAGAACGGCCCATTTTTTTCCAATCACCCTTTTGCGCCAGCATCCGCCGGAGATAGCTGACATTGGCAGTGGCTTCGTTCTCGGGCAGGTCAGCGCTGGCGATTTTCTCCGCTTCTTCGAAGCGACCGCGCAATCCGACCACCAGCGCGAGATTCTGCCGCACCTTGGGTCCGGCGTTCGGCTGGGCGACCGCGCGCCGCAGCGTTACTTCGGCGTTTTTCAAATCCTTCGTCAGCAGGTAGGACAGCCCGAGGTTTGACAGCACCGAGGGCTCATCGGGCACGATCTTGAGCGCAGAGGCGTAATGGCGCTGCGCCTCAGCGTGACGCCCCATCTGGTCGAGTACCGCACCCTGCACGCTGAGAATGCGCCAATCGGGGTTATCGGGCGTGTGTGCGCGATCAAGCGCGGCCAAGGCCTGCTGGTACTGGCCCGTTTCAGCCAGCGCGCGGCCGTAAGCACCGAGCAGCGGCATGTTTTGCGGATTACGGATCGAAGCCTGCTCGAGCACAGCCACCGCCTGCGCGCGTTGTTCGGTCGCGCGCAACGCGGCCGCATAGCCGATCGCGGCGTTCGCATCACCTGGATTGTCGCGGTAACGGGCACCCAGGGCTTCGAGCGACCGCCGCGACTCCGCCTCGCCACTCGTCGCCGTGCCAGCGGCGCCAATTGAGCCCGTGGCGTCACGGGCCGCAATATTAGAGCAGCCACCCGCGGACAGCGCCAAAATGGCCGCTACGGTGGCCGAAGCAAGGAGTCGGACGGCAGAGGTTTTCAACGGCATACCCGAGCAATAAAACGTTAACCCTAACGAGTGGTTAACTTGTAAACTGCCCGCTTAACGGGGTTTATTGTCGCCACATGGACCTGAAGCTTTCCCAAGACGAAATCGCGTTACGAGCGCGTGCGCGTACCTTTGCACTGGACGTTGCCCGCCCCCGCGCGGCAGCGATTGACCGCGACGAGCAATATCCCTGGGACATCGTCAAAGCGCTGGCTAAGGCCGGCTTCTGCGGCATGACCATACCGAAGGCGCTTGGTGGTCAGGGCCGTTCCTTCCTCGACGCGGTGTTGGTCATTGAGGAGATGGCCAAAGCGTGCACCGTGACCGCACGCATAGTCGTCGAGACCAATATGGGCGCGATCTCGACCGTGATGGCGTATGGCACCGAAGCTCAGAGGAAACTGGCCGCGCGACTCGTCCTGGAAGGCGACAAGCCCGCCATCTGCATCACTGAGCCCGAGGCAGGGTCCGACGCCACGGCCATGACCACCCGCGCCGACAAACGGGACGAGCGGTATGTCATCAACGGCAAGAAACACTGGATCACCGGCGCTGGAGTGTCCCGGCTGCACCTGATCTTCGCGCGCGTCTTCGACGAGCGCGGTGAAGAGCTCGGCATCGGTGGCTTCCTGGTCGTGCGCGATGAAGCCAAAGGCCTACGCGTGAGCAAGCGCGAGCAGACCATGGGTCTGCGCGGGATGCCGGAGGGCGAACTCACCTTCGAGAATCTGGAAGTGCCGGCCGGCATGGCGGTGTTGCCGCCGTCCGGCTTCCGCCGCGGTTTCGCGGACCTGATGAATGCCTACAACAGCCAGCGCGTCGGTGCCGGAACAGTGGCTATGGGCATTGCCGCTGGTGCGCTCGAGCATGCGCTGGACTGGGCAAAGACACGCGAGCAGTTCGGCCGTCCGATCGGCGAATTTCAGGGCCTGCAATGGATGCTCGCCGATATGCAAACCCGGCTCACCGCCGCGCGCCTCATGCTCTATGCCGCGGCTCGGTCGCGCGGCCCCGACAACAGTGACTTTCCCGATCCGATGCTTGCTGCGCAGGCGAAGATCTTCGCATCCGAGACCGCAATCAATATCGTCAATGATGCGCTGCAATTTTTCGGCGCGCGCGGCTATTCGCGCGAGCTACCCCTGGAGCGCATGATGCGCGACGTACGCATGTTCACCATCGGTGGCGGCACCGCTCAGGTGCTACGTACGTTGGTCGCTTCCAGAATGCTCGGCTGGAAGCTGCCGCAAACGCGCGACGGCTATATTCCCAAGCCATTAATGCGCGACGCCGCGGAGTAGCCATGCATCCGATATTTGTGAGCGCGGGGAAAACGCAGGCGGTTCCGATTCTGTTCGTCACAGGTAAAACCTTTGCCGAGGTGACCAAGATCCTGGACGAACGTGAGCATATATTCGTGTGCGCCGCCGGATTCGAACCAAAAGCTGGACGTCACCTGATCGTTCCTGGCCCAGACGGGAAGCTTGCCGGAGTTTTATTCGGGCTCGAAAATTCCGACGAGCCTATGAAGGACTTGTTTCGTCCGGGCCAACTCGCCAGCCTGCTGCCGCCGGGCACCTATCGTTTTGCCAATGCACCGCATGATACGCGGCTGGCAGCGCTTGCCATTGCACTTGGGGCCTACCAATTCGCCCGCTACCGCAAAACGGAAGCGCGCCAGCTACGACTTGTGGTGCCGGACGGCGTTGACGCCGAAGACCTCAGCCGTATTGTTGAGGGCGTTACACTTTGCCGTGATCTCACAAATACGCCCTCCAATGACATGGGCCCGGCAGAGCTGGAAGCCGCCGCCCGCGCGCTGGCCAAGCAGCATGGCGCCAAGCTCCAGGTCATCAGCGGCAAGGCCCTTGCCAAGAATTTTCCTCTCGTGAACGCGGTTGGGGCCGGCTCTGCGCGCACGCCACGGCTGATCGACATGACGTGGGGCAAGGCTGGCAATCCAAAGATCACCCTCGTCGGCAAGGGTGTTTGCTTCGATACCGGCGGGCTCGACATCAAGCCCGACACCGGCATGCTCAATATGAAGAAAGACATGGGTGGAGCAGCGACTGCGCTGGCGCTCGCGCACATGATTATGTCGCGTCGCCTGAAAGTCAGATTACGCGTCATCATCCCGGCGGTGGAAAACTCGATTTCCGGCACGAGCTTTCGGCCGCGCGATATCTACACCTCACGGAAGGGCATATCGGTCGAGATTGGCAATACCGACGCGGAAGGCCGCCTGATTCTTGCCGATGCACTCTCTCTCGCCGACGAGGACAAGCCGGCATTGATCGCCGATTTCGCAACGCTCACCGGCGCTGCGCGCGTCGCGCTAGGTCCCGACGTGCCACCCTTTTTCACCGATGACGACGCGCTCGCGGACGAACTCATGCGCGTCGGCGCGGCCGAAAGCGATCCGCTCTGGCGGCTGCCGCTGTGGCGGCCCTACGAAGCAATGCTTGATTCAAAAGTCGCCGACCTCAACAATGTCGCAACCGGCGGCCAGGGCGGCGCCATCACGGCGGCGCTGTTCCTGCGCCGCTTTGTGACTGCAAAATCCTGGGTGCATTTCGACATCTTCGCTTGGACGCCAGCCGCCAAGCCGGGAAGGCCGGAAGGCGCCGACTGCCAGACGGCACGCGCCCTCTACGCAATGCTCTGTATGCGTTACGCCTAGCATATGATTCCGAATAGTGGGTGCCGGTCCTCGGGAAAGATCATCCACCAAATGAAGCACTGACATGGTCGCGCTCGACCCCCGCATAAATCCGTTCAGGCCCGAAATCGCGGCAAACCATCTGCGGGGCCAGGTCGAGGCTGCGCGCTTCGTCGAGGGTACCCGCCGCCAGGTGATCGAACCGATTACTCCCCTGCGCCGTACGCCCTCGCATCAAGCAAGAACTCGACACGGAAGCGCTCCTGGGCGAGCGCGTGATGATCTACGAGACAACTGATGAGGGCTGGGCCTGGGGCCAACTCGAAACCGACGGTTACGTGGGCTGGTTGTCGGCGAACGCTCTCGGACCGGCAAGCACGCAGCCGACACACAAGGTCGCGGTGCTTCGCGCGCTGGTCTTTCCCGCTCCGGATATCAAACTGTCGCCAGTGGCGGCATTGCCGATGGGGGCGCAACTCGCGGTGGCGCGTCAGGATGAGCGTTTCGCTATCACCGCCTCCGGGTGGCACGTGCCGGAAGCGTATTTGATGCCAATCAAAGGCCGGCAGCCGGACTTCGTCGCGGTCGCAGAGCAATTTCTCGGTACTCCGTATTTGTGGGGTGGAAAAACTTCACTCGGACTGGATTGCTCGGGCTTGGTGCAGGTATCGCTTCAGGCTGCCGGTATCGCCTGCCCGCGCGATAGTGACATGCAGGAACTGGCACTCGGCAAATTGTCGTCGCTGACGACTCTCCGCCGCGGCGATTTGATTTTCTGGAAAGGCCATGTCGCTATCGCCCGCGACCCTGAGAGCTTGATCCACGCGAATGCACACCACATGATGGTCGCGATCGAACCGGTGATAGAAGCCGTTGCGCGAATCAAGGCCGCGGGAAGTGAAATCACCGCCGTAAAACGAGTGTCCTAGCCAAGCATGTCGGCGATGCGGCTGCGGTTAAGCGCCAGCCATTGCAATCCAATAATCAACGGGCTGAAACGCATCGCATTGCGATCAAGCGCCGAAACTGCCTCATCAATTGCGGCAAGGTGGACGTATAGCCGCTCGCCGTCAGGCGACACCAATGGGCCTTCACGCACCTGTGCAGCATCGACGGCTGCGAGAAAGATCGTGATCTCCTCGTCGGTTACCCCCGGCGTGCTGAGGTACGTGAGCACATCGACGACTTTCGCCGGCGCGATGCCGATCTCCTCTTTGCATTCACGTCGCGCCGCCTCAGCAAGTGTTTCGCCGGCTTCGACGCGTCCTGCCACGAACTCGACCAGATCGCCACGGCCGTTGGCAAGATGCGCGGGCAGGCGAAATTGGCGGATCAACACGATCTTTTGGCGAACAACGTCGATCGGAATCACAACCACGACCTTGCCACCTATCAGCACATCGCGTTCTCGCGTGACCGGCTGGTGGTCTTCGACCTTCACCGTTACGCTGTAGCGATGATAGTCGCGATAGGCTTTGGCCAGGACTTCTCGGCTGCGATACCGAGACGTCCGCAGGCAGATCGACAAGGTCGCGGCGTCTGAACATGATAACTTACTGCGAAACCACGCCCTCAGGGGCGGTTTCCAGATTGAAGGCAGCGGCAAACAGCGCGCGCGTGTACTCGGTCTTTGGCGCTTTGAACAATTCCGCGGCGGCACCTTCCTCCACCATTTTGCCATTTCGTAATACAAGCAATCGGCTCGCCAGAGCTGCCACGACGCGCAGGTCGTGCGAAATGAACATGTAGGTTAAGTCGCGGCGCTTTTGCAGATCGCGCAGCAGATCGACCATCTGCGACTGTATGAGCATATCCAGTGCGCTGGTCGGTTCATCGAGCACGATGAAGGTCGGCTCCAGCACAATCGCCCGCGCAAGCGCGATGCGCTGGCGTTGGCCGCCCGAGAATTCGTGCGGATAGCGGTGACGCGTCTCCGTGTCGAGTCCGACATCATTCAACGCCGCTACTACGCGCCGCTCGCGCTCGTCCGCCGCGAGCTTCGGATGATGCACCCACAGTCCCTCCTCGATGATGTCCGATACCGACATGCGCGGCGACAGCGAGCCGTACGGATCCTGGAATACTATCTGCATGTCATGACGGAATGGCCGCATCTGCTTGAACTTGAGGCCCTGGATAGAGTGCCCCATGAAGACCACCGGACCGGTGGATGAGATCAATCGCAGAATGGCAAGACCGAGTGTTGTCTTTCCGGAGCCGGATTCTCCGACAACGCCGAGCGTCTCGCCCTTGCGCAATTCGATGCTGACCCCGTCGACTGCCTTGATGTGTCCGACGACCTTGCGCAGCACACCGCGCTTGATCGGGAACCACACCTTCAAATCTTTGGTTTCGACAATGATAGGTGCATCCGGCCGCGGCGGCGCAGGATCCGGTTTTGGCTCTGCAGCGAGAAGCGCGCGCGTATAGGGATGTTCAGGCGCTGTGAACACGTGCTCCACTCCGCCTTGCTCGACAATCTTGCCTCGTTGCATCACGCAGACCCTGTCGGCGAGCTTGCGCACGATGCCGAGGTCATGGGTGATGAACAGCATCGACATGCCGAGACGCGTCTGCGTGTCCTTCAGCAGCTTCAGGATTTGTGCCTGCACTGTCACGTCCAAGGCAGTTGTGGGCTCGTCTGCGATCAAAAGATCGGGCTCGTTGGCGAGCGCCATGGCGATCATGACACGCTGACGCTGGCCACCCGAAAGCTGATGCGGATAGCTGCCAAGCCGCCCCGCTGGATCGGGAATGCCGACCTGACCGAGCAATTCGACGATACGGGCGCGCGCCACTTCCCCCGCAAGACCCTGATGTAAAAGAAGTATTTCTCCTATCTGTTTTTCTATCGTGTGTAATGGATTCAGCGACGTCATCGGCTCCTGGAAGATGATGGTGATGTCGTTGCCACGCACTTGCCGGATCTCGTGCTCGGGCATGGTGAGCATTTCACGGCCTTTGAACACGATCGAACCCGACGGGTGATGCGCGGCCGGATAAGGCAACAGCTTCATCACTGACAGCGCGGTCACCGACTTACCCGAACCGAACTCGCCGACCAGAGCTACGGTCTCGCCTTTGCGAATGTCGAACGACACGCGGTCGACGGCCAGCACCTCGCGGCTACCGGTGCCGAAGGCAACCGAGAGATCGCGGACCGAAAGGAGTTTTTCGTCGTCGTTCATCGGAATGTCTTTCTTGGATCGAAGGCATCACGCACCGCTTCACCGATGAAGATCAACAGTGACAGCATCGCCGCGATACTGAAGAAGCCGGTAAAGCCAAGCCACGGCGCCTGCACGTTTGCTTTGCCTTGCGACAGGAGTTCGCCGAGCGAAGGCGACCCGGGTGGCAGTCCGAAGCCGAGGAAGTCGAGTGCGGTGAGTGTCATCACCGACGATGACAGGATGAACGGCAGGAAGGTCATGGTCGCCACCATGGCGTTCGGCAACAGGTGGCGGAAGATGATGACGGCATTCGATACGCCGAGCGCACGCGCCGCCTGAATGTATTCGAAGTTACGTCCGCGCAGGAACTCCGCTCGCACCAGACCGACCAGCGACACCCACGAGAACATCAGCAGGATGCCCAGCAGCACAAAGAAGCCGGGCACAAGGACCGAGGAAATAATCAGCAGCAGATAGAGTGACGGGATTGAAGTCCAAATCTCGATGAAGCGTTGGAACAAAAGGTCGGTCCAGCCGCCGAAATAGCCTTGCACTGCGCCGGCGGCCACGCCGACAATCGAAGAGACAATGGTGAGCGCCAATCCGAACAGCACCGAGATGCGAAAGCCATAAATCAGCCGGGCCACCACATCGCGCCCGCCGTCGTCGGTGCCAAGCCAGTTCGTCTCCACCTCGCTGCATTTGGCGAAGCCATGCGTGGCCGCATATTCGCAATCCTTTTGGCTGAGCAGCCAGGTTGGCTTGGACGGGAATGGCGACGGCGGCTTGCTGACCTGTGTGTTGTAATAAAAGCGCACGGGCGGCCAGATCACGGTGCCACCCTCTTTCTGAATGAGGCCCATCAGATAATCGTCACGATAATCCGCGGCCGTACCAAAGAGGTTTGGATCCTGCACTTTCGAAAAAGCTGTGTCGGGATACGTGACAACGGCGGGAAAGAACGATTGGCCATTGACATGAACGTATATCGGCTTGTCGTTGCAGATGAACTCGGCAAATAACGATGCAATGAACATCACCAGAAAAAGCCACAACGACCAGTAGCCGCGCCGGTTGGCCTTGAAATTTTCCCAGCGCCGTTTGTTGATCGGCGAGAGCGCAAAACGACCGCGATGCACCGGCTGCATGCTGCCGACCGGCGTATCTACAGCGAAGTCGGATAGGCTCTGGCGGGCGGGGACGTCCACCTCAGACCTCCCTCGTCTCGAAGTCGATGCGCGGATCGATCCATGTGTAAGTGAGATCGGAGATCAAATTCACGACCACGCCAATGAGCGAGAAAATGTAAAGCGTGGCGAAGACCACGGGGTAATCGCGGTTGAGAACGCTTTCGAACCCGAGCAGGCCAAGACCGTCGAGCGAAAAAATGGTCTCGATCAGTAACGACCCTGTAAAAAATGCATGGACGAAAGCAGAGGGGAAACCCGCAATCACTATCAGCATGGCGTTCCGGAAAACGTGTCCGTAAAGCACCTGATTGCTGGTGCAGCCTTTGGCGCGGGCCGTCAGCACGTACTGTTTGCGGATCTCTTCGAGGAACGAGTTCTTCGTCAGCAACGTCATGGTGGCGAAGGCAGACAGCGCCATCGAAATGATCGGCAGCGTCAGATGCCAGAAATAATCGAGAATTTTTTGCCACCAGGGCATCTGCGACCAGGTTTCTGACACAAGCCCGCGCAATGGAAACCAATCAAAAAACGAGCCCCCGGCAAAGAGGATGATCAACAGGATGGCGAAAAGAAATCCAGGAATTGCGTAGCCAATGACGATCACGGTCGACGTCCATACGTCGAAGCGTGAACCATCATCCATCGCCTTGCGAATACCGAGTGGAATCGAAATCAGATAAGTGAGCAGCGTCATCCAGATGCCGAGCGACATCGACACCGGCAACTTCTCTTTGATGAGCTGCAATACGCTGACATCGCGGAAATAGCTCTTACCGAAATCAAACCGCACATAGTTCCAGAGCATCAACACGAAGCGCTCCGGCGCCGGCTTGTCGAAGCCAAATTGCTTTTCCAGCTTCTTGATGAATTCCGGATCGAGTCCCTGCGCGCCGCGATATTTGGAAGTGACAGCGTCGACCTGCGAAGCGCCCTGCGCCAGGCCGCGGCTGCCAAAGTCCCCGCTTGGCGAGCCGGAAATGCGTGATGTGGCGCCGGTGTCCGACCCGGTTAATTTGGCAATCACTTGTTCGACCGGCCCGCCGGGCGCGAACTGCACCACGACGAAGGCCACCAGCATGATGCCGAACATGGTCGGCACGATGAACATCAGGCGGCGGATAATGTAGGCGGTCATAAGCCTCTCAGTATGTCATTCCCGCGCGCCGCGAAAGCGCGCAACAAACTCATAACCCCCCAAAGGGCAATTTTGCACGGGTTCTAGCCGTTCTTTTCCAGCTTTGCCGCCTTGTCGCGGTCATACCACCAGGTATCCGGGATTCCCCGGAAATAGCGCGGTTGAGCGGCGGGTCGGCCGAATACGTCCCAGTAAGCGATCCAGTGTGACGCTTTGTACCAATGTGGAATCCAGTACCGGCCCGAACGGATGACGCGGTCGAGCGCCCGGCAGGCCGTTGTCATCTCCTCACGCGTATTGGCGGCGATGATGACATCGATCAACTTGTCGACGGCAGGATCGGCGATGCCAGCGTGGTTCTGCGAACCCTTGATCGCTGCCGCTTGCGAGGAAAAGTAGGTTCTCAATGAATCACCCGGCGTCGAGGGAAAGCTCAAGCGGTCTACGGTGATATCAAAATCAAAGTCGTCCACGCGCTTGCGGTACTGGACCGGATCGACGACACGCAGGCTCGCATCGATGCCGAGCGTCCCGAGGTTCTTGATGTACGGAAAATGATGCTGCTGCAATGCTGACTCGTCGAGCAGGAATTCAATGGTGATCGGCGACCCGTTTGGCATGACTCGCTTGCCATTCTTGAGGGTGAACCCCGCTTCGTTGAGAAGTTGCGCGCCATGCCGCAACCAGCGGCGGTCCTGGCCTGAACCGTCGGTCACCGGCGGCACGTAGGGTTCACCAAACACTTCTTCCGGCAGCTCATTGCGGAAGGGCTCGAGCAGCGCGACCTCGGCACTGCTCGGCTTGCCGCTCGCCTTCATCGGTGAATTCTCGAAAACCGACTGCGTACGATCGTAGGAGCCATACATAATGTTCTTATTGGTCCATTCGAAATCGAATGCGTCGATCAATGCTTCACGCAGACGGCGGTCTTTGAGTTTCTCGCGCCGCGTGTTGATGAACCAACCCTGCGCGCCCGATGGGGTAGCGTCCGGTATAACGGTTCGCTTGACGCGGCCATCCTTGAACGCCGGAAAATCGTAACGCGTCGCCCATGTGCGGGACGTGAATTCCTCACGGAACAGGTAATTCTTGGCAGTGAACCCTTCGAATCCGACGTCGCGATCGCGATAATATTCGTAACGGATGGTCTCGAAATTATTCAGCCCGCGCGACACCGGCAGGTCGGCGCCCCACCAGTCCTTGACACGCTCGAATTCGATGAAATGCCCGACTTCAACCCGACCAACCTTGTAGGCGCCACAGCCGAGCGGGACGTCGAGTGTCGAACTCATCGAATGCTTTCTTTGAGTAGTAGGCGCGCGAGAAAATCGGCAAGCTGGCGACGAACAGCGGCACGTCGCGCGCGCGTTTCTCGGCAAACCGCACCACAACGGTTCGGTCGTCGAGCGCTTCCGCGCCTTGGCAGTCGCGCAGCAACTGCGTGATGATCGGATGACCTTTGTCCTTCAACGTCGTCACCGACCAGGCCACGTCATGCGCGGTAAGAGGCGCGCCGTCGTGGAATTTGGCCTCTGGCCGCAATGTGAATCGATAGATAAGGCCGTTATCGGAGATGCGCACGTTGCGTGCTGCAAGGCCATACATGGCATCCGGCTCGTCGCCCGAACGCACCATCAGGGTCGCGAAGGTGTAATCCATGCCCAGCGCGCCCTCCCCCTTGAGAATGTAGGCGTTGAGCGAATTGAAAGTCTGAAATGACCCGTTATAGACGCGATTGACGACGATTTCCGAATAGGTGCCGCCTTTGGGAGCGTTCGTATCCACATAGTTGAAATGCGGAAAGTCCGGGGCATAACCAAGATCGCCGAAGGCCGACATTCCGTGGCGTTCGGCATCTTGCGCAGAAACCGGAACGATCAGGCGGCGGCTCGCACCGGCCGCGGCCACACCGGCGATCAGGTTCAACGCGCGGCGGCGGCTTACCTTCATTGATTTACGACCGCTGCGGCACCTTGGCCGCCTTGTCCTTGTCCCACCACCACACGGTTGGAAACCCCGCCGCCCCGTATTTCGGCATGTTCTCCGGATGGCCGAATCGGTCCCAACGCGCGGTGCGCTGCTTGCCATAGGTCCATTGTGGCACCACGTAGAAATTCCATAGCAGTACGCGGTCGAGCGCCTTGGTGGCGGCGACCAGGTCGTCACGATCCTTCGTGAAGATGACGCGCTCGATCAGCTTATCGATTGCCGGATTCTTGATGCCGATCAGATTGCGCGAGCCGGGCTGGTCCGCGGCTGCCGAACTCCAGAAGTCGCGCTGCTCGTTGCCAGGCGAAAGCAATTCACCCCAGGACGCGATGATGACGTCGAAGTCCCATTGCCGCAGCCGGTTCTCGTATTGTGCCGAATCGACCACGCGCACGTTCACCGTCATGCCAAGGCGTTCGAGCGAGGGTTTATAGAACAGAACGAAACGCTCGGTCGCAGGATCGTCTACCAGGAATTCGAAGCCAAAGGGTTCACCGGTCTTTGTATTGACCAGCTTGGTGTTTTGTATCTCGTAACCGGCATCCCGGAGCAACGCGAGCGCGTCGCGCAAATTGTTGCGGTTAGCCTGCTGATTGCCGCCGACCGGGTTGGTATAGGGCTTGGTGAACAAATCGGGTGGCACCTTGTCGCGCACGGTTTCCAGGATTGCCAGTTCCTTGCCTTCCGGAAGCCCGGACGACGCAAGCTCTGTTCCTTCGAAATAGCTTGATATGCGTTTGTACTGGCCGAAAAAAACCTGCTTGTTCATTTCTTCGAAATCGAAAGCGAAGTTGAACGCGCGACGCACGCGTGCATCCTTGAACTTGTCGCGCCGGACGTTGAAGGCGAAGGCCTGCATGCTTCCAAAATTACGGATCGGAAATTCCTCCAGCACCACGCGCTTGTCACGCACGGCGGGGAAATCGTACGCGGTCGCCCAGTTCTTGGCGCTATTCTCGGTGCGCCAGTCCGCCTGATCGCCCTTGAACGCCTCCAAGGCGACGGTGGAATCACGGAAATATTCGTAGCGGATCGTCTGGAAATTCCGCGTGCCGACGATGACGTTGAGATCCTTGCCCCAGTAATCGTCAACTTTTTCGTAAACCAAAGAACGACCGGGCGCGAATTCCTTCAGCCGATATGGTCCACTGCCAAGAGGGGGCTCCAGCGTTGTCTGCGTGATGTCGCGCTTGCGCCCAGCCTTGTCGACGCCTTCCCACCAGTGTTTCGGCAGCACCGGCAGCTGGCCGACGATCTGCGGCAGTTCGCGATTGCCGGGACCGTCGAATATGAAGGTGATCTCGCGCTCTCCGGTCGTCTCCACCTTGGTGACATGGCGGTAGTAGGCGCCATAAAACGGGCTGTTCTTCTTGAACACGTCGAATGAATAAATCACGTCGTCCGCCGTCACCGGCTTGCCGTCGTGCCAACGTGCTTTCGCATTCAAGCGATAGGTGACCGACGAATGATCGTCGGGATGGCTGACCGCTTCCGCCAGCAGGCCATATTCGGTCGAGACTTCGTCCAGCGCTGACGTCATCAGCGTTTCGGTGAACAGCTCGGTGCCGATCGCGATGTTGCCTTTCACGCCCCCAATCACAGTGTTGAAATTGTCGAAGGTGCCGAAGGCGACTTGCCGAACGGTGCCACCCTGCGGCGCGGCTGGATTGACGTAGTCGAAATTCTTGAAGCCCTCGGGGTATTTCAAGTCACCGAACAGCGACAACCCGTGCTTCCAGGTGCGCCCTTGAGCCGCCGCTTGCCTGACAAGCACCCCCGCACCGAGTGTCCCGATGGCGGGTGCAGCGAGCGTGGCTGCTGTGGCGTACAGCACAGACCGGCGGCTGAATTTCATGCATTTGCTCCGGTGCACGTAACACCCTTCGACGATGCAATCGCGAGTGATTATGTCGGTTTTTCGATACCTCGCCAGCCGGTTGGCCATCTAACACGATTGCCCGCCGTCAAATTTCCGTGGCCAAACGCCGCAACGGGCGTTCAAACAAACGGCCGGGCAATGGGCCCGGCCGTTTCATCGAATATTACTGTTGTTTCATCTATTTCTTGGCAGGCGCCCCACCCGCCGGTGCGCCTTCCGCCGCTTTCGGCAACGGCACAGGACTGTCCGCCAGAGTGTGCAGGAAGTCGATCACGTCGGCGCGCTGCTCGGCGCGCGAAATTCCGGCGAACGTCATCGCGGTCCCGGGGATATAGCCGCGCGGATTGGCGAGGAACTTGTTGAGTTCGTCGAAGCTCCAGTTGCCACCTTTGCCCTTCATCGCCGCCGAATAATTGAAACCCGCTTCGGATGCCCGCGCTCTGTTTACGACACCCCACAGATTGGGCCCGACCCGATTGGGGCCGCCTTTCTCAAAGGTATGACAAGCTTGGCACTGTCTTGCGGTGGCCTGGCCCTTTTCGACCGAGGCCTTGGCCAGGAGCGCCTCGATCGGCTGCTCCGGCTCCTTGGCCGCGCCCGCTTTCTCACCCTCGCCTTGCTCCTTGACGGCGATGTTGTAGCCCGGCTTGCTCGGCTTCTCGGGCGCGAAAATGGCGCCGGCTCCGATATTGAGCGCGAGCGTGATCAGGCAGGTGGCAAGGATAGCGCCAAGGATCTTGTTGAGTTCGAAGGAGTTCATCGAAATTCGGCTCCCGGAGCGGGGCTTGATAGTGCGGGGCGGGTGACCGTCAGGACCCTGGCGGCGGCGATCAGATACCGGTTTGCCTCGCCTCTGGCAACCCGTATAAGCGCCTGCGGCATTATCGACAGTCGTCACGTGCAGCCGGGCATGCCGGCAACCTCAATGCCTCACGCGATTATCCTCATCCCGGCCCGCCTCGCCTCCACCCGCTTGCCCGGCAAGCCGCTGGCGGATCTGCATGGCATCCCGATGATTGTGCAGGTGCTGCGGCGCGCCGAAGCCGCACGAATCGGCGAAGCTGTGGTGGCAACGGATTCCGAAGCGGTGGCAGCCGCGGTGGAAAAAGCCGGCGGCCGTGCGGTGATGACCCGCAGCGATCACGTCTCCGGCTCCGACCGAATCTACGAGGCGCTGGAGGCGCTCGACCCGGAGCACCTCATCAACGTCGTGGTCAACCTGCAGGGCGACCTGCCGACCATCGATCCCACCGATATTCGCACGGCGCTCAAACCGCTTGATGACGCAACTGTCGATATCGCTACGCTCGCCGCAGTCATCGCCGACCCCGCCGAGCGCACCAATCCAAACGTGGTCAAAGTTTCGGGGCCGCAGATCGCACACGACCGTCTGCATGCACTCAAGTTCACTCGCAGTAATGCAACGGGCCCCGGCCCGCACTACCACCACATCGGGCTCTACGCCTATCGCCGTGCGGCACTGGAGCGCTTCGTGAAGCTGCCGCCGTCGGTCAATGAGCAGCGCGAGAAACTGGAGCAGTTGCGCGCCCTCGACGCCGGGATGCGCATCGACGTCATGGTGGTGGACAGTGTGCCGCTTGGCGTCGACACGCCTGAGGATTTGGATAAGGCCCGCAGGCTGCTCGCCGGTTGACTCGCACCCGAAGGTCTGCGTACGGATCGCTTTAAGGGAATGGGTCATGGCCAAGAAGAAGATCATCTTTCAGGGAGAACCGGGCGCAAACTCGCACCTTGCGTGCCGTGAAGGCTATCCTGATCACGAACCGGTGCCCTGCCCGACCTTCGAAGATTGTTTCACGGCGCTCGTAGCGGGCGACGTCGATCTGGGGATGATCCCGATCGAAAATTCGGTCGCCGGGCGTGTCGCCGACATCCATCATTTGATGCCAACCGCTGGCCTGCACATCATCGCAGAATGGTTTCTGCCGATACGAAATCAGCTGATGGCGTCGAAGGGCGCGAGCCTGAAAACAATCAAGACGGTGCAGAGCCACGTGATGGCGCTCGGGCAGTGCCGTAACATCATCCGGGAATTGAAGCTCAAGCCGGTGGTGGCCGCCGACACGGCTGGTTCAGCGCGCGAAGTCGGCGAAGCAAAGGACATCACGCGCGCGGCAATCGCTTCCCGGCTGGCGGCGGAAATTTACGGTCTTGATATCCTTAGAGAGAATGTCGAAGACGAGTCACATTCGACCACACGCTTCGTCGTATTATCGCGCGAGAAAAAATGGGCGCAGCCAGGCAAAGGCAAGATCATAACAACATTTGTGTTCAGAGTGCGCAACGTGCCGGCCGCGCTCTACAAGGCCCTCGGGGGCTTCGCCACCAACGGCGTGAATATGACCAAGCTCGAAAGCTATATGGTCGGCGGCAATTTTTTCGCCACGCAGTTTTATGCCGATGTCGAAGGTCATCCGGACGACCGCGCGCTGGTGTTTGCGCTTGAAGAACTCGCCTTCTTCTCCAAAGAACTGACCGTGCTGGGCGTGTATCCCGCGCATCCGTTCCGTGAGACGTTCAAGGAAGAGAAGGACTAGCGCAAAGGTCCTGTCAAACCGCGACGCGGCCGAGAAAGCCTTCTATGTCGCGCTGGAGGCTGGTCGCCGCAGCCTCGACGGTCTCAGACGCTTCGAGCACCTTGGTGGCAGCGTTACGGGTGTCACCGACTCCCCGCGTGACCTCATCGAGCACGGTTACCATGCCCTTGGCGCCTTGCGCCGCACTCGCCACGTTGTGCGAGATCTCATCTGTCGCGCTGTCCTGCTGTTGCAGCGATAGCGCCACTGCCGACGTATAACCGTCGATTTCGCGCATCCGCTCGGTGTTGCGCCGGATTGCGTCGACTGCAACGCGCGTCGAACTTTGGACAGCCTCGATCTGACCGGCGATTTGCTCGGTCGCCTTGGCAGTCTGCACCGCCAGAGATTTGACTTCTGACGCAACCACGGCGAAGCCGCGACCGGCCTCCCCGGCACGCGCGGCCTCGATTGTTGCATTAAGCGCGAGCAGGTTAGTCTGCCCGGCAATGTTGCGGATCAGATTGACGACCTCGCCGATCTCCTGAACGGTGTCGGTAAGGCGTGTCATTTGCTCGTTGGTCGTATGTGCCTCCACGGCCGAATGCGACGCAACCTCGGCCGCCTGACTGATCTGGCGACCGATTTCGCCAATCGAAGCGATCAGTTCTTCGGCAGCGCCTGCCGCCGCAGTCATGTTGGCGGAAGCCTCGTTCGAGGTCTGGACAGCGCCGGCAGTGCGCTCAGAGGTGTAGCCGGATGAATTCGACAATGCGACCGCAATG
Organism: uncultured Pseudomonadota bacterium; assembly: GCA_963762485.1. GTDB lineage: Bacteria > Pseudomonadota > Alphaproteobacteria > Rhizobiales > Xanthobacteraceae > Pseudolabrys. Next base: position 1,297,657 of record CAVXLE010000017.1, read on the forward strand.
GATTTGAGCGCGGCCGTGCTTTCGGTCACCGTTCGCAGTACGGTTGCAACGCTTTCGCGAAAAGCACGGATTTCGGTTTCGATCTCCAGGCGTCGCCGCTCCTGCTCCGATAGCGCCGCGGTTTTCCTTTCGGCGTGGATACGCTCGGTAATGTCATCATGAGTACCGATCCAGTACTCCCCGCCTTTGATCGGGCGGTTGACGACCAGAACGGCACGCCCGTCAGGCGTTTCCACGATTCGGTTCATCATCTGTCCTTCACGGACCGCGGTCAGGATTTCGGCGCGGTATTTTTCCGGGTCAATATTGAGACTGCCCGTCGTTATACGGTCCTTGATCAGATCCAGCAGGGTACAGCCTGCTTTCACAACGTCGGGCGACAAGCCGTACATCTCGACATAGCGGTCGTTGCAGACGAGGACATGCTCGTGGGCGTCGAACAGGACGACACCTTGAGTCATATTGTTGAGGGCCATGGACAACAGGGCACCTTTGCTACCGCCGCCACCAATACGCCGGCGGCGTCGCAAGATCGCGAAAGTCACCGCAACAACTATGGCGACGACGATGGCAGCATAGATCTGCCCGGTTTGCTCAAAAAGATAGGTCAAGGTAGCCCCACCCACCTGATCCGCGATGTTATAGTGATGTAAGTTTTTATTATTTGTTAACCGGGCACAGGCCGCTCATGCTCGGTCTCCAGCGCGCTCCTGCTCGAAACGCTTGACGAAAAGTGGCGAGAGTGTGCGCAGGCGCTGAACATCAACTCGACCAGAGCGGGTGGCGTAACTCATGGCGAAATCCAGCGGCGCGAGTTGCATATGCTCAGCGAAATGCTCGTACCAGGTCGCACTGCCGTTGGCGCCGGATACCAATTTCTCAAGGATCGGCCGCCGAGCTGCCTCGTAGACGGCGAGCGCAGTCTTGATATCGGCTGGATACGCCGCGAGCGCCTTATCGAGCGCAATCGCATCCTCCATCGCAAGCCGCGTTCCCGATCCAATAGAGAAATGCGCGGTGTGCAGTGCGTCCCCAACGAGCGTGGCCGTGCGGACTGACCACCGCTCGTTATGGACGATCGGAAATTGTCGCCAGATTGAGTTGTTTGAGATCAGCGCGTGGCCGTCCAAAGTTTGCGCAAACACGCGTTCGCACAACGCCCGCGTTTCGCCCTCATCCATCCGCTCAAAGCCGGCACGCAGGTAAGTCGCTTGATCGGCTTCGACAATGAATGTGCTCAGATCGGGTGCATAGCGATAGTGGTGCGCGTTAAAAGAGCCGAGTTCAGTTTTGACAAAAGTTTGGGTCAACGTCTCGAAGCGCTTCGTCGTACCGAACCACGCAAAGCGATTGGTAAGAAGGCGAACGCTGGCACCAAACTCTTTCTCGTAGCTGCGCCGCACCATTGAATTAACGCCGTCGGCTCCCACGATAAGATCGGCGCTTTCCAGCTCGTCGAGGCGTTTCACCAAGCGCCGGTAGACCGGTTCAACGCCGACCGATCGCGCACGCGCCTGCAACAGCTCCAGAAGTTTTAGCCGGCCAATAGCGGCGAAACCGACACCGTCGATAACGACGCGCTCGCCCCGATGGACGACGGCGATATCGTTCCACGACTCCATATGTGGAACGATCGCAGCATAGGTTTCCTGGTCGTCCTCGCGCAGAAATTCCAAGGCACGGTCGGAAAAAACCACGCCAAAGCCGAAGGTGGCGTCGGCAGGGTTCTGCTCAATGACGGTGACGTCGGTGTCGGGCCGGCGGCGCTTGATCAAGTACGCGAGATAGAGGCCCGCGGGGCCGCCGCCGAGAATTGCTATGCGCATGCAGATCAGTTTACAGGCTGGCGCACGCCAGGAAAGCGCTGTCAGATTGTTTGGTTGTAAGCGCCCACTTCCGGATGCGTGCGCAGCACGCCGTCGACTGCCTGAAACATCTCGCGCATGCGTTGTTCGGAAACCGGACTCTCGACCACCACCACAAGCTCCGGCTTGTTGGACGAGGCCCGTACAAGGCCCCACGTACCATCCTCGACAGTGATGCGAACGCCATTCACGGTAACAAGCTCGCGAATCCCCTGACCGGCGACCTTCGTACCGCTCGCGTGGGCCGTCTGAAACTGTTTCACTACCGCATCCACCACCGCATATTTTTTCTCGTCGTCACAATGCGGCGACATCGTCGGTGAACCCCAGGTTTTCGGCAGCGCCTTGCGAAGATCGGCCATGCTCTTGCCAGGGTTGCGGTCGAGCATGTCGCAAACGGCGAGCGCGAAGATCATGCCATCGTCATAGCCGCGGCCAAACGGCTTGTTGAAGAAGAAATGCCCCGACTTCTCGAAACCGGCGACAGCGCCGAGCTCGTTGACCCGCCGCTTGATATAGGAATGACCGGTCTTCCAGTAGTCGACCTTGACGCCGTTGGCTTTCAGCACCGGGTCGGTAAGAAACAAGCCAGTCGATTTCACATCCACCACGAAGGTGGCATTCCGGTGCAACGTGGACATGTCGCGGGCGAGCATCACGCCCACTTTGTCGGCAAAAATCTCCTCACCTTCGTTGTCCACGACCCCACAGCGATCGCCGTCGCCGTCAAAACCAAGCGCAACATCGGCGCGATTGACGAGCACCGCGTCACGCATGGCGTGCAGCATTTTCATGTCTTCGGTGTTGGGATTGTACCGCGGGAAGGTGTGATCGAGATTGCAGTCGAGCGGCACCACGTCACAACCGACCGCCTCTAGAATTCTCGGCGCGAAGGCGCCGGCAGTACCATTACCGCAGGCGGCAACTACTCTTAGCTTGCGCTTGAGCTTCGGCCGCTTGGTCAGATCGGCAATGTAGCGATCGGGAAAATTCTCCACGAACACATAGCTCCCGCCGGCTTTGAAGTCGAACTGCGCGCCCAATACGATTTCCTTGAGCCTTTTCATCTCCACAGGGCCAAATGTAAGCGGCCGGTTGGCTCCCATCTTCACGCCAGTCCAGCCATTGTCGTTGTGCGAAGCTGTTACCATCGCAACGCAAGGCACATTGAGTTCAAACTGGGCGAAATAGGCCATCGGTGTAATGGCGAGGCCGATGTCGTGGACCTTGCAGCCCGACGCCATCAGTCCGGAGATCAATGCCATTTTCACTGCCGACGAGTAGCTCCGGAAATCGTGGCCGGTGACGATTTCCGGCTTCACGTTCAACTCGCGAATGAGCGTGCCGAGGCCGAGGCCAAGGGCCTGCACGCCCATCAGGTTGATTTCCTTTTCCAGCAGCCAGCGCGCATCGTATTCGCGGAAACCGGTCGGCTTCACAAGCGGCGAGGATTCATAGGCGTAGGTATTTGGCGTCAGCGCGGGTTTTGGCGTGGGAAACATCAGGTCCTCAAGTAAGGTCGGCGGGAATCCAATACCCTAACGCTGGAGAGCCGCAAAGCGCTCCGTCCATCTTTTGGATACTGGGAAAACCGTGTCTACTGTTCGAGCACCAAACGGCCGTTGGCATATTCGTAGCGCTTGAGTCGTGACAGGAATGACACGCCAAGCAGATTATTAGCCAATGCCTCGTCAGGTAGCACTATGGCAGACACATCATAGACTGTGATGCCGCCGACCTCGATGCGCCCGATTTTGGTGGGCGCGGCCTTGATTTTGCCATTGGCGGTGACGGCGATGGCGGTGTACTCGTGCGGCTGCGGGCGAATTCCGGCCTGCGCGGCTGACAACTCGCGGAGCACAACGAGCGATGCCCCGGTATCGACAAGGAAGTCGATATACCGTCCCTCAACTCTCGCCTCGACTTGAAAATGGCCCCGCCGGTCGCTCTCCACCGTCAGGCTGCGACCGGAGCTCGTCGGCTCGCGCGGCTCGTACGCGGGTTGGACAACCGCAACTTGAGGGTCCGGATGCCCCTCGACCACACGATCCGCATAACGTGCAGTCAATGCGCCAACTGCAAGCAAGACTGCGGCAAGGATGAATATCTGGCGCATGGCAATATCCCCAGATTACGGGCCACTTTGACATACGAGGCTCAAGGGGGCTTAACGCGCGCGTGCGACTTGGCGGTCTTTCGCCCATGGTGACCGCCGGTTACGGCATCGGCGACAATTGAAACTATTCGCCACGAGGCTTTGCACGCCGGGTCGCTGGCGCCTTCAGCGGATCGTCAGGCCAGGGATGTCGTGGGTAACGGCCACGCATGTCTGTCTTTACATCCCTGTAGCTGCCGCGCCAGAAGCCCGGCAGATCCCGCGTCACTTGCACCGGCCGATGCGCGGGCGACAAAAGCTCGATCAAAAGTGGCACGCGTCCGCCGGCAATCGTGGGATGCATCGCAAGGCCGAACAATTCCTGTACCCGGATCGCGAGCTTCGGCCCCTCCTCCGCTTCATAGTCGATCGGAACATGCGAGCCCGAAGGAGCGGTAAAATGGGTTGGCGCCTCGGCATCGAGCCGCTTGCGCAAATTCCACGGAATAAGCGTATCCAGTGCCGCCGCCAGATCATCTGCGCCGATCTGCGACAGCGCCGTCTTGCCGGCGAGAAATGGCGTTAGCCATTCAGCGGACGTGCGAGTCAGTGCCTCATCAGACAAATCCGGCCACTCATCGCCTTCAGTACGGCGCAGAAACATCACGCGGTTGCGCAACTGAAACTGCGCCTTTTTCCACGGCAACTTGCCAATGCCGAGTGAAGCGATGCCTTCTGCCAGCAGCCTGGCGCTTTCGGAATCGGGCGTAACCGGCCTCGTCTGCTCAGCCAACACGAGCGCAGCCCAGCCGGCGCCTCCGCCGCGCGCGCAAAGAAGCGGAGGCGGCATCGAAGTCCACCGCCTCCCGATCCTCGATGTGTCCGGCGAAGCGCGCCTCGATGTCGGCGAGCGCAATCGGCGCCGCCAATACGATGCGGCTCGCCGCCGCTGCGCCGGTGAGTTCGGCCACCGCCAGGAACGGCTCGCGCGCCAACGAAGAGGCAGGATCGACCATACCGCCGCGGCCATTGGCGAGCAGAAAGGCGCCGCTGCCGCCGCCCCGGTTCTTGGCAATGCGATTAGGATAGGCCAGTGCGAGAAGCGAGCCCGGACTAAGCTCCGCGTCCACTTTTGCATGACCCGCCGTTTCCGCCCAGCGCTTCGCCATTGCGCGGGCATCCTCGGCGCGGCGTGACCGATCGCGGCGGAATTGATCGAGCCGGTGACGCAGATCGGGATCGTCGCCACCGAGTCCGCGTTCAGTGAGTACAGCGGCAATGGCCGCGGCCTGCGTGCCGGCCCCTTCGGCGGCCGCATCGACCACCATTCGCGCCAGCCGCGGTGGCAGCGGCAATGAACGCAGCTTGCGGCCCTCTTCAGTGATGCGTCCGCGGGCATCGATGGCTCCGAGCTCATTCAACAGGATCCGCGCTTCATTGCACGCTGCCTGCGGTGGCGTATCGAGAAATGCGAGCTTTGCGGGATCGGCAACGCCCCATTGCGCGAGGTCCAGCACGAAAGACGACAGATCCGCGGATTGAATTTCGGGTCGTGTGTAAGGCTCCAGTGAGCCCGTCTGCGGCTCGTCCCACAGCCGATAGCAAACGCCCGGCTCGATACGGCCAGCGCGGCCGCGGCGCTGGTCGGCGGCGGCACGCGACACCCGGACGGTTTCGAGCCGGGTGAGGCCAACGTCGGGCTCGTAGCGCGGTACCCGTGATAACCCGCTGTCGATAACCACGCGCACGCCCTCGATCGTGAGCGAGGTCTCGGCGATCGACGTCGCCAGGACCACTTTACGACGGCCCCGAGGCGACGGCGAAATCGCGCGATCCTGCTCTTGCGCATCGAGTGCGCCATAAAGGGCGACGACGTCGATATTGGCGTCCCTGACGCGATCTTTCAGAAGCGTCTCAGTGCGGCGGATTTCGCCAGCCCCGGGCAAAAACACCAGCATCGAGCCGGTTTCTGCGCGCAACGCTCGCTCGACCGCATCCGCAACCTGGAGCTCGATTGGCGCCCGGGAATCGCGGCCGAGATAGCGCGTCTCGACCGGATAGGCGCGGCCTTCGCTTTCGATCACCGGTGCATTGCCGAGCAACGCTGCTACGCGCGCGCCGTCCAGCGTCGCCGACATGACCAACAACTTGATGTCCTGGCGCAAGCCCTGTTGGGCGTCTCGTGCCAGCGCCAGCCCGAGATCGGCGTCCGATGAGCGCTCATGAAATTCATCGAACAGCACAGCGGCGATGCCATCGAGCGATGGATCGTCGAGCACAAGCCGCGTGAACACGCCTTCGGTCACCACTTCGATACGCGTGCGTTTCGATATCTTGGAGCCGAAACGCACGCGCAGACCGACTGTGTCGCCAACCTGCTCGCCAAGTGTTGTGGCCATGCGGGAAGCGGCAGCACGAGCGGCGAGCCGGCGGGGCTCTAGTACGAGAATTTTCTTATCCTTCGCCCACGGCTCATCAAGCAGCACCAGTGGTATGCGGGTGGTCTTGCCGGCGCCGGGCGGAGCGACCAGCACGGCGACATTGTTGGCACGCAAGGCTGCCGTAAGCTCGCCGAGCGCGCGAGTCGATGGGGAGAGCGGTGAATCGAAGATTCGAGCCACGATGATAACCCGTCATCACCTGCGCAAGCAGGTGATCCAGTAGGCGGAAATGTGAAATATAGACTGATGCCGCTGGTTACTGGATGCCCCGCTTTCGCGGTGCATGCCAACTTCTTACGAAAGTGATCACTTCCGCGCCCGTCCAATGCTCTCATAGACAAAGCCGTGGCGAGCGATTTCGTCAGGCCGATAAACGTTGCGGAGATCAACGAGAACAGGCTGAGCCATGACTTTCTTCAGCCGTTCGAAATCGAGAGCGCGAAACTGCTCCCATTCGGTGACGATGACCAACGCTGAGGCGCCCTCTGCACACTGGTAAGCATCATTGCAGAAAGTAACATTGCCGATCAGGCTTTTGGCTTGCTCCATGCCGACCGGATCGTAGGCCCGAATCTTGGCGCCCAAATCCTGCAATGCCGTGATCAGTGGGATCGACGGTGCTTCGCGCATATCGTCGGTATTCGGTTTGAACGTAAGGCCGAGTACCGCGACGGTTTTTCCGCGCAGCTCGCCACCAAGCACGGCGGATACTTTGCGCGCCATCGCGCGCTTGCGTGCATCGTTGACCGCGGCCACCGCCTCGACGATGCGCAGCGGCGCGGCATGATCCTGCGCAGTCTTGATCAGCGCCACCGTATCTTTGGGAAAGCACGAGCCGCCGTAACCAGGGCCAGCATGCAAGAACTTCGACCCAATGCGGTTGTCGAGCCCAATTCCGCGCGCGACCTCCTGCACATCGGCACCGACTTTTTCGGCCAAATCGGCAATTTCATTGATGAAAGTGATTTTGGTAGCCAGGAAGGCATTGGCGGCATATTTGATCAGCTCGGCGGTGCGGCGGTCGGTGAATAGGATCGGCGACCGGTTGAGATAGAGCGGCCGATACAGTCCGCTCATTACCTCTCTCGCGCGCGCATCGGTGGTGCCGATCACTATGCGATCGGGATATTTGAAATCCCGTATAGCGGCGCCTTCGCGCAGAAATTCCGGGTTCGATACAACCGCGCAATCGGCATCGGGCCGTGTTTCCCGAATGATGCGCTCGACTTCGTCGCCGGTGCCGACTGGCACAGTCGACTTGGTGATAACGACCGTGAAGCCATTGAGCGCGCCTGCGATCTCACGGGCGGCGTCATAAACAAAACTGAGATCGGCGAAGCCGTCGCCGCGGCGCGAAGGCGTCCCGACCGCAATGAATACTGCATCGGCGTCTGCGACTGCGCCGGCGACCTCTGTGGCAAATTTCAATCGGCCGGCGCGGGCATTGGCCGCAACCATCTCATTGAGCCCAGGCTCGTAGATTGGCATTTCACCACGCTCAAGCGCGGCGATCTTGGCCTTGTCTTTATCAACGCAAACCACGTCATGGCCGAAATCGGCGAAGCAAGCGCCGGAAACAAGGCCGACATAGCCGGTGCCGATCATGGCAACGCGCATGGAAAATCCGTCATGAGGGTGACAATCCGCTTCCGGTCAGAGCCGAATGGGTCTGCATAGCAGAGGCTTTCAATAGTGGCGAGAGGTCCAGGACGATGCGTGATTTCTGTGGCCGCATTTTCAGGCCGATTGATTAACGGGTCGTCTAGGCCCACATTTGAAACCATGCCAGCCCCTGCCAAAGCCAAGACTAAAGCCGCCGCACCGGTATCCGTTCCGGCCAAGTCCTCCCCGCGCCCGCTAAAAAAGGGCGACCACCTGTTCCTGGTGGATGGCTCCTCATACATTTTCCGCGCCTACCACGCGCTACCTCCCCTGACCCGCAAGTCGGATGGGCTCCAGGTCAACGCGGTGCTCGGCTTCTGCAATATGTTGTGGAAGCTGTTGATGGAGATGAAGCCGGACGAAAAGCCGACTCATCTCGCTGTGATTTTTGATAAATCAGAAAAGACGTTCCGCACCGAATTCTATCCCGACTACAAGGCGCACCGGCCAGATGCGCCCGTCGATCTCATCCCGCAATTTCCGCTGATCCGCGATGCCGTGCGCGCCTTCGAGATTCCGTGCCTTGAGCAGGCGGGGTTTGAAGCCGATGACTTGATCGCGACTTATGCGCGGCTGGCCTGCGAGGCCAAGGCGACGACCACCATCGTGTCTTCCGACAAGGACCTGATGCAGCTCGTCGGCAACGGCGTCATCATGTACGACACTATGAAGGACCGCCGCATAGGGCGCGAGGAAGTTATCGAGAAATTCGGCGTGCCGCCCGATAAGGTCATCGAGGTGCAAGCGCTGATCGGCGATTCCACCGACAACGTTCCGGGCGTTCCAGGCATCGGTGTCAAAACCGCCGCGCAGTTGATCGGCGAATATGGCGACCTCGAAACGCTGCTCAAGCGCGCAAAAGAAATTAAACAGGACAAACGTCGGCAATCGCTGATCGACAATGCCGAGCTTGCGCGCGTATCGAAGCGGCTCGTCACTCTCGACAACAAGGTGCCCCTCGAAGTTCCGCCCGACGCGCTTGCGGTGCACGAACCTGACTACAAGCACCTGATCGCATTTCTCAAGGCAATGGAATTCAATACGATCACGCGGCGTGTTGCCGAGAAGAGCGGCATCGATGCAAGCCAGATCGAGGCGGACGCCAAATTGGCGGCAGGCTCGCCACTTTCGCGCGACGCGACGGCCTTGTCACCGCCCACCGGCGCGGCCACAACGAAAACGGCGCCGGCTCTCCCGCTGTCCGGCGGAGGCAAACAAACCAAGGGCGCGCTCACCCCGATCGCGCTCGCCACCGCGCGCAGCGAGGCCGCGCGCACAGCCAAGATTGATCGCAGCAAGTACGAAACCGTGCGCACGCTAGCGCGCCTGAAAGAATGGATTGCACGCGCGCATGAGGCGGGTGTGGTCGCTGTCGACACTGAAACCACAAGCCTCGACGCTATGCAGGCGCATCTCTGCGGTTTCTCGCTGGCGCTCGCACCCAACGAGGCCTGCTACGTGCCGATCGGTCACCGCGAAGGCGGCGGCGAAGGCAAAGGCGACTTGTTCTCGCCAGAAGCCAAGCTGTGCGAAGGACAAATTCCCGAACGCGACGCACTCGCCGCGCTCAAGCCGCTGCTTGAGGACAAAGCTGTCCTCAAGGTTGCGCAAAACATGAAATATGACTGGCTGGTGTTCGCTCAACGCGGCATCGAAATCGCCGGCTATGACGACACCATGCTGATTTCTTACGTGCTCGACGCCGGCAAGGGCGGGCACGGCATGGACGACCTCGCCAATCGTTGGCTCAACCACGACACGATCCACTTCCATCACGTCGCCGGCTCAGGCAAAGCGCAGGTCACTTTCGATTGCGTATCGATCGAAAAGGCAACGGAATATGCAGCCGAGGACGCAGACGTCACGTTGCGCCTCTGGTACGCGCTGAAACCGCGGCTCGCCGCGGAGCGCGTCACCTCCGTCTATGAGACGCTGGAGCGCGCAATGCCGACGGTTCTTGCGCGCATGGAACGGCGCGGCATTTCCATCGACCGCCAGGTGCTCTCTCGCCTGTCCAGCGAGTTCGCGCAGGAACAAGGCCGGCTTGAGGACGAAATCAAGACGTTGGCCGGCGAGCCGGTCAATCCGGGTTCGCCCAAGCAACTGGGAGACATCCTGTTTGGGAAGATGAAGCTGCCCGGCGGCTCCAAGACCAAGACGGGACAGTGGGCGACCGGCGCGCGCGAGCTGGAAGACCTCGCCGAACAGGGCCACGAATTGCCGCGCAAGATCCTCGACTGGCGGCAGGTATCCAAGCTGCGCTCGACCTACACCGAGGCGCTGCCCAATTACGTCAACCCCGACACCAAGCGTGTCCACACCAGCTACGCGCTGGCCTCGACCAGCACCGGCCGCTTGTCGTCATCCGATCCGAACCTGCAGAACATCCCGATCCGTACCGAAGATGGCCGCAAGATCCGCCGCGCTTTCGTCGCTTCGCCCGGCATGAAGCTCGTTTCCGCCGACTACTCGCAAATCGAATTGCGGCTGCTGTCGGAAGTCGCCGAAGTGCCGACGCTTCGCAAGGCATTTCAGGACGGCGTCGACATCCACGCAATGACCGCCTCGGAAATGTTCGGCGTGCCGGTGAAGGACATGCCTCCGGAAGTGCGCCGACGGGCCAAGGCGATCAATTTCGGCATCATCTATGGCATCTCGGCATTTGGGCTGGCCGCGCAATTGAGCATCGATAAGAACGAGGCCGGCGCCTATATCAAGAAATATTTCGAGCGCTTTCCCGGCATTCGCGACTACATGGATGAAACGCGCGAGTTCTGCCGCGATAACGGGTACGTGCTCACGTTGTTCGGACGCAAATGCCATTATCCCGACATCAAGGCGAGCAATCCATCGATCCGCTCGTTCAACGAGCGCGCCGCGATCAACGCACGCTTGCAGGGCTCGGCGGCTGATATCATCCGCCGCGCCATGGTCCGCATCGAGCCGGAACTTGAACGGGCCAAGCTCACGCGCGCAAATGCTGCTCCAGGTTCATGACGAGCTGATCTTCGAGGTGCCGGAGGCTGAAGTGAAGGACACCATCGCGATCGTGAAGGACGTGATGGAAAGCGCGCCGCACCCGGCGGTGTCGCTGCACGTGCCGCTCCGGGTCGACGCCCGTGCTGCCGATAACTGGGACGAGGCGCATTGAAACGCAGTAGTCTGCTCGCTGCGCTTATCATTTTGCTGGCACAGCCAGCGGAGGCCGCTCCGGCCATTGATGGCGCTGTCATGAACTGGCCTTGGGCCATTCCGTTCGTGGGCCTACTGCTTTCAATCGCGACCGGCCCCCTGCTGTTCCCGAAATTCTGGCACGCGCATTACGGCAAGATCGCTGCCGGCTGGGCTCTGGCCACACTCGGACCAATCGCCGCTGTATTCGGTGCGTCGGCGGCGATTGCGGCTTTCGTGCACGCCGCAGTCGCCGAATACATGAGCTTCATTATCCTGCTGTTCGCGCTGTATGTGACGGCTGGTGGCATCGTGATTTCGGGTAGTCTGCGTGGCACGCCGTGGGTAAATGCCGGCATCCTCGCCTTTGGCGCGGCCATCGCGAGCGTCGTCGGCACCACCGGCGCGGCAATGATTCTGGTGCGGCCGCTGATCCGCGCCAACGCTTCCCGCAGACACAACGCGCATGTTGTGGTGTTCTTCATCATCGTCGTTGCCAATATCGGTGGTGCGCTGTCGCCGCTCGGTGACCCGCCGCTATTTGTCGGCTTCCTGCGCGGCGTCAGCTTCTTCTGGACTACCACGCATCTCTGGCTTGAGACGCTGCTCGCCGCGACGCTCGTGCTGGTCATGTTCGTCGTGCTCGACATCTGGCTGCCGCGCGCCGAGCTAACGTCGGGCGATAAAACCGAGCCATTGCGCCTGCACGGAGCAATTAACCTGCCACTGATTGCGGCCATCATTGTCGCCATACTTCTCTCGGCCAACTGGAAGCCGGGCATTGACATAACAATCTATGGTACCGCAATCGAGCTGCAGAACCTTGTAAGAGATGTCGCGCTCGTCGCCATAGCGCTACTTTCGCTTTGGCTCACGCCCAATGAGCATCGAGCGGCAAACGATTTCACCTGGGAGCCAATCCGGGAAGTCGCCAAGCTTTTTGCGGGAATCTTCGTTTGCATCATTCCGGTTCTTGCCGCTCTTGATGCCGGGCATGAGGGATCGCTCGCCTGGCTGCTGGCGGCTGTTACCGCCCACGACGGCAACCCGCACAATGTCGCCTATTTTTGGCTGACTGGTCTGTTGTCGGCCTTTCTCGACAACGCGCCGACTTATCTCGTGTTCTTCCAGCTTGCCGGCGGCAATGCTGCTGAACTGATGGGCACGCTGGCGCCGACACTCGCCGCCATTTCCATGGGCGCGGTCTACATGGGCGCGCTCACTTATATCGGCAACGCGCCCAATTTCATGATTGCGGCAATCGCCAATGAGCGCGGCGTTAAAATGCCGAGCTTTTTTGGTTACATGCTCTGGGCCGGCGCAATACTGCTGCCGGTGTTCGCCCTGCTCACTTTCGTTTTCGTCGGGCAGCCTTGACCTTGCGGCTGCCGCGCCGCGTAGCCGGCTTTGCCGCCTTTGCCGGCAGAACTGCGATTGCCTCGATTTCGAACAAGGCGCCCGGCCGTGCGAGCTGCGAAATTGCCACTGTCGTGCTCGCCGGTGGCGCTGACATGTTGAAATGCTGGTCACGCACCTCGCGGAAAATCGCGATGTGCGACATGTCGACCAGAAAGTTGTTAATCTTCACCACATCTTTGATGGTGGCGCCGGCGGCAGCAAGCGCGAGCTTCAGGTTTTCGACTGCTTGGTTCGCTTGTGCGCGAAAATCGCCCGGCTCGCCCACCAGTTTGTTCTCCATGTCGAGTCCAAGCTGTCCGGCGATGAAAATCAGCCGGTTGGGCCCGGTGGCCTCGACCACGTAGCTGTATCCCGGCGGCTTCGCGAGCGTCTTCGGATTGGAAAAGCGGAGATTGGCGGCCACGGCGTCCTCCCTGTTTTGCCGCCCCGACAAGGGGCTTCGCGAGTATGCGCATAACGGCAGAGTGTACAAAGGCCCAACTTGACTCACGGCAATTGGTACCGGACCTTCGACTCAAACTAAGGGTGCGGAAGGCCGCAATAGGCCGGGCGCCCGCGATCCGGGGGGAGCTCAGCCATGACCGCACACGCGGCAACTCACGTCTACTTCGGCCTCAATGCGATGTGGGTTTCCACCTGCGTCCTCGCGATCACCTACGCCGTCATCATGTCGGAGAAAGTCAACCGGGCGATTGTCGCTCTGGTCGGCGCCGGCGTGATGATTCTGGTCGGCGTGCTCGACCAGGAAGAAGCGATCAAAGGCATCGACTGGAACACCATCGGCCTTCTGACGGGCATGATGATCCTGGTGTCGATCTCACGCCGCTCCGGTATGTTCCAGTATCTGGCGGTATGGTCGGCAAAAGCGGCAAAGGCGCATCCGGCCGGGATATTGTTCATCTTGCAGATCACCACCGCCGTGCTTTCTGCTTTCCTCGACAACGTTACCACCGTCCTGCTGATCGTTCCCGTGACGCTCGCGATTTGCAGCACACTCAAGGTGCCGGCTTATCCTTATCTGTTTGCGGAAATTTTCGCGTCCAATATCGGCGGCACTGCGACCCTGATCGGTGATCCGCCCAACATTCTGATCGGCTCGCAGGCCGGATTGTCGTTCAATGAATTCGTCTATCACCTGACGCCGGTGATTATCATCGTCATGGTCGTGCAGGCTGTCGTTATCCATTTTCTTTGGGGCAAGGATCTCAAGGCCTCTGCCACCGCCGAAGCTCGTGTCATGAAGATGAATCCGGCGGACACAATTGAGGATTGGTTGCTGCTCAAGCAGGCGCTCACGGTGCTCACGATCGTGATTGTCGCGTTCGTTCTGGCCCGACCCCTGCGCCTTGAGCCGGCGACTATCGCCATCTTCGGCGCCGCCGTACTGATGTTGCTCGACAACTGGGCGCACCATTCAGAGAAAGCTGCAAAGAATATCCACCAGACTTTCGGCGATGTGGAATGGATCACCATCTTCTTCTTCATCGGTCTGTTTGTAGTGGTGCACGGAGTCGACGTCGGTGGCTTGTTGCAGTTGCTTGCAAGCCAACTGGTAGTGGCGACCCATGGCAGCATGGCCAATGCCGGCTACGCTATTCTGTGGGCGTCGGCGGTGCTCTCGGCAATTGTCGACAATATTCCCTTTGTCGCCACCATGATTCCGCTGATCAAGAGCATGGCGCCGGCCTATGGCGGCGCCGAAAAGATCGAGCCTCTGTGGTGGTGCCTGTCGCTCGGCGCATGCCTCGGAGGCAACGGCACGCTGATCGGAGCCTCGGCCAATCTGACAGTCGCCGGCATCGGCGACCGCAATGGCGTGCCGTTTCGGTTCGTGACCTACACGCTCTATGCGTTTCCGATGATGGTCATTTCGGTCGCGATTTGCCACGCTTATGTGTGGTGGCGCTATTTCTGAGTTCGATTGACAAATTCGATGGTGCTCTAGGCCGCTCGATCGCACAGCTCAAAATATGGCCCATTTTCTGCCATAAGCATCGCCGGCGATCGTGGTTGACCTGCCGCGGACATCAGGCACATACAGGTTTTGATTTTCGCAAAAGATGGACGGGACGATGCGAAAGACGGCAATGGCAGCGGCAGTGTTCGTAGTCAGCGCAGCGCTCACCGGGCAGGCTCTGGCCGCCAGTTGCCGCAACAACGGCAGTTACGAGCGCTGGCTCGAGGACTTCAAAAAAGATGCCGCCGCGCAAGGCATCTCGCCGCGGGTCATCGCCGCTGCCACGCCGAGCATGACGTTCGATCAGGCGATCATCCGGCGCGATCACGGCCAGGCCGTGTTCAACCAGACGTTTCTGCAATTCTCCGATCGCATGGTCGGCGGCGCCCGGATTCCGAACGGCCTCGCCAAGATCAAGCAGCACGCTGCACTGTTCGCGCGCGTCGAGGAAAAATATGGCGTGCCGGCGCCGGTGCTGACCGCCTTCTGGGGCCTCGAAAGCGACTTCGGCGCCAATTTCGGCAACTACAACATTCTGAGCGCACTCGCGACGCTCGCCTACGATTGCCGCCGGCCCGATTTCTTCCGCCAGCAGTTGCTTGACGCTTTGCGCATTATCGAACGCGGCGATCAACGGGTCGAAGATATGATCGGTGACTGGGCCGGCGAATTCGGCGGCATGCAATTCACCGCTTCCGACTATCTCAAGAACGCAATCGACTTCGATGGCGACGGCCGCCGAGACCTCATCCACAGCGTCCCGGACACGCTCGCCTCCGCCGCCAACTTCCTGGTCACCTTGGGCTGGCAGCGCGGCCAGCCATGGCTGCAGGAGGTCCATGTGCCGGCGAGCCTGCCGTGGCAGGAGGCCGACCTCAATATTCAGCATCCGCGGTCGAAGTGGGTCGCTTGGGGCGTAAAGGCGGCGCACGGTTCGCTGCCGTCGGACGAGTTGCCGGCCTCGTTGATCCTGCCGATGGGCCGGCACGGCCCAGCGTTCCTCGCCTATCCGAATTTCAAGGCTTTCCTCGGATGGAATTCGGCGATCGTCTATTCAACCACCGTCGCCTATTTCGCGACCCGCCTCGCCGGCGCACCAAACGTCGACCACTCCGGGGCCGCGAATATTGCACCGCTGTCAACGCAGCAGATCATGGAGCTGCAGGGATTGCTTATCAAGCAGGGCTATGAAGGCGTCGGCGACATCGATGGCAAGATCGGCAATGGCACGCGCAATGCGACGAAAAAGGCGCAGCTGAAAGTCGGCCTGCCGGCGGATTCCTACCCGACCACCGAATTGATTGAGCGTCTGCGCGCCGGCGCTACCAGCAGCTCAACCCGGTAATTCGCTATCTAGATGCTTCATCGCCAGCGGGCCGTAGCGTTCGCCGGCGGCGGACCCAATAGGCGCCGCCTGCTCGATTGCGGCCAATTCCTCCTGCGTCAGTTCGGTGTCCAGACCTGCGAGCGCCTCGGCGAGCTGGTCGCGGCGGCGCGCACCGATCAGCGGCACAATGTCGTCACCGCGTGACCGCGACCAGGCAAAGGCGAGTTGCGCAACGGTTACGCCGCGCGCCTGCGCGATTTTCGCCAGCGCTTCAATCAGTTCGCGGTTGCGCGATAGGTTCTGTGTCGAAAAGCGCGGCATGCGGCTGCGAATCTCGCCGTCGTTGGCGCCACCGTTCACGAGAGTCGCATCGCTGATCAGCCCGCGCGAGAGCACTCCGTAGGCGATGAGTGGAATTTTGAGCTCACGTACCGCGGGCAGAACTTCTTTCTCAATGCCCCGGGACAACAGCGAATATTCGATCTGCGGGGCCGCAACCGGATAGACCGCTGCCGCACGTCGGAGGGTACGCGCCGATACCTCAGACAAACCGATATGGCGCACATAACCCGCCGTCTGGAGATCGAAAATTGCACCAAGCGTCTCTTCCAGCGCCACCGAACGATCGTAACGCGAGGGCATGTAAAGATCGATATAATCGGTTTTGAGCCGTCGCAGGCTGTAGGCGAGAAAGGTCTTCACGGCAGCGGGACGCAAATCGTAGCCGTACTGAGTTCCATCGGGACCGCGCAGATTGTCGAATTTCACCGACAGGAAGGCGCGACTGCGTTTCCCGCCCTTGAGGGCTTCCCCCAGCAACATTTCGTTGTGGCCCATTCCGTAGAAATCGCCCGTATCAATAAATGTGACGCCGGCATCGAGGGCGGCATGAATAGTGGCGATGCTTTCGGCATCGTCGACGGGGCCATAACCACCCGACATGCCCATGCAGCCTCATTTGTGGGCCCGATTCGGACCTTGCGCATTTGAGGCATCTCAATGTGCGGATGCGAAAATTACAAGACAGTCATCTTCCGATCACATCCGCACGATTGACCGCCGGGTTTATGAACCCCCGTCCGTTTAAACAGTTGAAGGACGGAACTTTGTGCCGGCCTGGTGGGAGGACGGACATGACGACATGCACAGGAAAGACAGGGTTATTGACGCTGGCAGTGGTATTGGCGACCGCCATACCCATGGCCGCCAGCGCGCAACAACAGCAGCAACATAAGGGCCAACCGGGAAGCGCACCGCCAAGGGCCGCAGCAGCGGCACGCCCCGCCGCGCCAGCCGCCCGGCCGCCCGCGCCACATTTCGCGCCAGCGCCGCACGTGGCGGCACCGCACGTAGCAGCGCCGCATGTGGCAGCGCCGCATGTTGCGCCGGCAGCGCGCATGGTAACGCCGCACGTGGCGCCCTCCGCGCGGGTGGCAACGCCGCACTTCGCCCCACAACAGCGAGTCGCCCCGCAATATCGATCGCCGGCTGTAGTCAACCGCAGCGTGCAGCAGCAGCAGTTCCGCCAGGAACGTGCCTTGCGGCAGCAGAGAGTGCAGCCGACCGTGCAGGCGCGCCCCAATCTGCAGGCGCAGCCGAATGTGCAGCCGCAACGCCAGCTTCAACTCAATACGCGGCAGCAGCTACGCGCCGAACGCGCTCTGCGCCGGACGGAGGACCGCGAATTGCGTCGACTGCCTCCGTCGCAGCGCACGCAGCGACGTGAGCAAATTCAACAAACGCGCCAGCAACGCGCCCTGACGCGGCAACAGCTGGTGCAGCCCAATACCTTGCAGACGCAGCCGAATGCGCAGACGTTGCGCGCGAGCCGGCGCAACGGGACCCCGCGTCTGACGACCGACGCCGCCCGTCAAGGACGCTTTGCCGCGCGCTTTGCGCAACGGGCTGGCGGCGTCAATGCGCGCAATAACTTTGAGCACGTGGCCGCACACCGCGCCTGGCGGCACGGCAGACGTGCGGCCTTCGTCGCATGGTACGGGCCGGTGTTCTGGCCTTACGCGTATTCCGACGTTTTCGATTACACGTTCTGGCCCTCTGGTTATGACGACGGTTTCTGGGCCTATGCCTATGACGACTTCTTCGACGGTGTATTCTGGGGCGAGGCCGGCGCTCCGGTTGAGTATGGCTATGCCGCACCCTCGTCTGCGCCGCGTCCGAGCTATGAAGCGGTGCAGGAGTTGTGCAGGCAACCGGGCAGCGGCGTCACCGCCTGGCCATTTGCCGATATCGAACGCAAGGTCGGCCTCAACGCCGATCAGAAGCAGTTGCTCGGCGACGTGCGCAAGGCGAGCCTAGACGCCGCCGCTGTATTCAAGGCCTCATGTCCGCCGGAAAATGCTTTCCCGCTGACACCTCCCGGCCGCCTCGGCGCGATGACCGCACGGCTGGATGCAACACTGCAGGCCGTACAAACAGTGCGCCCGGCATTGGAGAAGTTCTACGACTCGCTCAGCGATGAGCAGAAGGAGCGCTTCAACCAGCTCGGCCCGAAGAACGCCGCGATCAACGCCGAGGCGAGTGAAGCCTCGCAGGCCGCCGATGCGTGCAAGCAGCCCAAGCAGGGCCTTTCCAACCTGCCGATCGAGAAGATCGAGGACGCCCTCAATCCGACCGACGCGCAAGAAACCGAGCTGAACAAGCTGCAGGACGCGACCATAAAGGCGGTCTCGATCATGCAGGCGGCTTGCCCGGATGAGACGCCGATCACGCCGCCCGGAAGGCTCGATGCAATGGAGAAGCGCCTGCAAGCGATGATCGACGCCGCCAAGACGGTGAAGCCGGCGCTCGAGAGCTTCTACGCATCACTCACCAACGAGCAGAAGGCGCGCTTTAACCGCATTGGGCAGCAGCTGTCGGAGACGACGGGGCAGTCGAGCAACTGATCGCGATCATCGCCAAATGCAAAGGGCGGCCACCAGGGCCGCCCTTTTTATTCCGGTTGCACCAAATTTACTCCGCCGCGATGCGCACTTCCGGCGCCGCCGCCTTGATATCCGGCGTAACGTGCTTCTCAAACTTGGCGAAGTTCTTCTGGAACATGTCGACGAGATCGCGCGCAGTCTTGTCGAATTCGGCCTTGTCCTTCCAGGTCTTGAATGGGTTGAGCAAATGCGGCTCGACGCCGGGCACCGAGGTCGGCACCGAGAATCCGAAATACGGATCGGTGCGGAAGTCCGCATCCTTCAGCGAGCCGTCAAGCGCGGCTGTGAGCAGCGTACGCGTCGCCTTGATGGGCATGCGCCGCCCAACGCCGTATTTGCCACCGGTCCAGCCGGAATTGACCAGCCAGACGTCGACGTTGTGCTTGTTGATGTAGCCGCGCAGCAGATCGGCATAGACCGACGGGTGCCGCGGCAGGAACGGTGCGCCAAAACAGGTGGAGAATTCCGGCTGCACGCCGACCAGTCCCTTCTCGGTGCCGGCGACCTTCGCCGTGTAACCGGAGAGGAAGTGGTACATCGCCTGCGTCGGCGTGAGCTTGGCGATCGGCGGCATCACGCCGTAGGCATCGGCTGTGAGGAAGATGATGTTTTTCGGATGACCGGCGCGGCCGGTCCGCGATGCATTCGGGATAAACTCAAGCGGATAGGCCGAACGCGTGTTCTCGGTCTTGGAGCCATCATCGTAGTCAGGCACGCGCGTGACTGGATCGAACACCACATTCTCCAGCACCGCGCCGAAGCGGTTGGTGGCGTCCCAGATCATCGGCTCGGCTTCCTGCGAGAGCTTGATGCACTTGGCATAGCAGCCGCCCTCGAAATTGAAGATGCCGTCAGGGCCCCAGCCGTGTTCGTCGTCACCGATGAGAATGCGGCTTGGATCAGCCGACAGCGTGGTCTTGCCGGTGCCTGAAAGGCCAAAGAACAGGGCGCTCTCGCCTTCATGGCTGACATTGGCGGAGCAGTGCATCGGCACCACGTTCCGCGCCGGCAGATAGAAGTTGAGCGTCGTGAACACCGACTTCTTCATCTCGCCGGCGTAGGACGAGCCGCAGATCAAGACGATCTTGCGCGTGAAATCGATCGCCACCATCGTGTCGGAGCCTTCGCGGCCGCCATGACGCTTGGCGTCGGGCTTGAACGAGGGCAAGTCAACAATGGTGAGTTCCGGAACGAAGCCGGCGAGCTCCTTGAGCTCGGGGCGAATCAGCAATTGGCGAATGAACAGGGAGTGCCAGGCAAGTTCGGTAAAGACACGGACTTTGATGCGGTAGGTATGATCGGCGCCGCCATACAGGTCCTGCGCGAACAGGCTCTTGCCTTCGACATGCTTGATGAAGTCGGCGAGCATATTGTCGAAGTTCTCCTTCGACATTTTGCGGTTGCCGTCCCACCAAACTGAATCGCGGGTGAGATCGTCGACGACGGTATGCTTGTCCTTCGGCGAACGGCCGGTGTGATGGCCGGTGAAGGCGCTGAGTGCGCCGCCCGCAACCAGGGAGGCTTCGCCAGCACGGATCGCGTGCTCATAGAGCGTGGGCTCGGTCAGGTTCCAATGAACTTCGGCGAGATTTTTGAAGCCGAATTTGTCGGCGCCATAGGCGCCGTTCCGCACACCTTGCTCTTGCACGCGAATTCCTCCCACGCTCGGCCGCTCTTAAACCAAACCCCTCGCAGCCCCTTAAGGTCCCTGCCGCGGCTTATACAACAATAGTATAGCCGCTGGGCCAGAGGCGCGCGACCATAGTCAGCGTCAGCCTTAATGCCAAGACCAAATGCCATGCGTTGGCGGCAGACGGCATTGCACTGCATCAATACGTTAACGGCGCGCGGGCCGGGCATTTGATGCTTAATACATCAGGCGACCCCGGAACCCGCGGGCCCTCTAACGAGGCACCAACCAGCCACGGTAGCGCACGATCAGTCCGGTCAGACGATGACCGATTTCAACGTGGAAATTAAAGCGGCCATCCTCCACCGTTTCGTAGGCGTCCCCGGTCGGCGCAAGCGTTAACGGCAACGGAATTCCGAACAGCGTCCACCTACGCACGATCAACTCGAGCCGCCCGCTCTCGAGCACCAGCGCCAACCCAAACGCAAAGGGTCCAAACCGTTCGCATAGCAGCCGTTCGAAGCCGCCCTGCCCGTCTTCCTGGATGCTTGAGAATGCGCGCCCTGCGAAATCCCGTTGCCAGATCTCGCGCTGTCCATCGGTGTGGAAGGTCACCCGTACGGGCACATCGGTACCAGCGTGTGGAAACCGAAACAGCGCGGCGATCAAACGCGCGGCAAAACCACGGCCGCGCTCGACGATCGCGCTGCCTTCGGCAGTCAGATCGCCCGACAGATCATGCAGCGAACGGATGGGGACCGGCAGCCGTTCCCAGGCGGCGCCGAGGACACGGCGGTAGAGCGGCTGGTCTGGAATTGTCGGCGCGCTCTGGCGGGTGCCCGTGACGATGGCGCGCTGCGCAAAAAGGATGTCGTAATCCGCCAATTCAAGCTCGTTGCTCGCGGCGCGCGCACCGGCGGCCGGGCGGCTGCCTTCGAGGCAAAAACGCACAATTGCCTCCGCCGCCATTGACGGGATCAGCGGTCCGTCGTCGCCTTCTGCAATCAGATGCCACGAGCGAACGATTTTTTCGCCGCTCGCGCCACTACCCTCAACTTCGACGAACATGCCGCCGCGATGTTCGCCCCACCTCAATACGTTAATGGTGCGATGCATGAGCCTGGCAAATGGCAACAACGATGGCAGCAGTTTTAGCCGCACGGCATAAGCCAGTGCGCTCAATGCCCGATGCAATATCGGCGGCACCGGACCTGCGCCCATCCAGCCAGAACGAAGGCTCGGCCACAGCCGTGGCAACATCTTGAGGTCAGGAACATCCACCAATGTGAAGCGGATCGGATACAGCGGCAGCTTACCGGGTGGCGCGATCGTAAAGCGGCGCGCATCAATCAACGCAAAGCCGACACTGAATGGCTGTGCCTGAATCTCGGTGGAGACGCGTTTTCCACCATAGCTCGCTATCGCCCTGATCACGTTGAGGCCGACGCCTGCATATGGCGACGGCGCGATGCCGCCGGTCACGCTGTCAAGGCATGTCATGTCTTTTGCGAGCGATCGAACCACTGCCGCGGTCAGCACCGGAAAACTGCTTACACCGCTCAGGACAAACACGCCACGGCTCTTGGCTGCCGCGTCGAACTGCGCGATGCCGTCGACGAACCCCGACCCATCGGCAAGATCCAGATAGTCGATGCCAAGTGCGATCGCCGCGCGTACGACGGAATAGCTATCGCCGTAGTTTTGGAACGGACCCGAGGCATCGACCACGATATTGGGCATGAGTGCGCGCAGTTGCGTTTCGACATCGCTGTCGCGGTCGAACGCTGCCGGCATGGCTTCGGCGGCACCGTCCAAACGATCGCAGAATGCTTGAGCTTTTTCGCGCGAGCGGCCAGCGATGATCAACGTCAAGCGGCTTTCGCCTGCCAGCAACTGCGCCAGCCGCCCGCCGAAGGTGCCGTAGCCGCCGAGGATGAGAACTTTCAGCGCCATGGTTTTGCTTTGGCAAGCTCAAGCCGCCCGCGTGGATCGAGAATGACACCGGCGACCATGCCGGCGACCAGATTTCGGGCCAGCGGAACGCGCGTTGACGGTGCCACCAGCCAGTCGCGCAGCAACGGCAGGATAGAGCTGTCGGATTGATAAAACGGCGTGAAGATCGCGCTAAGGTATTGATAAAAACGCACGTGCCACCGCCGCAAGGCAGCGTAGCGCCGCAGTGCCGCCTCAACATCCTCGCTGGCTCGCAACGCCAACTCCAATGCGCGCGCATCCAGCAGCGCCATGTTGGCGCCCTGCCCGAGTTGCGGGCTTGCCGCATGTGCGGAGTCACCGACAAACGCCAGCCGCTCCGCGAACGGTCTGGTCAGCGTGTGATGCGAATAGCTCGCCAGTGTCATTTGGTCGGGATCGACAATCGCATCCAGCAGCGGCGCGGTTTCCGGCCAAAGCGCGCGGGCTTCTTTCTTCCACGTATCGAGCCCGGCAGCGCGCCATGCGTTGTACTTCACAGGCTTGATGCTCCAGAAAAACGCCGTCTCGGCGGTCCGTCCGCCGGGTCGCCGGCCGATCGGCAAAACGCCGACCATGATGCTTGCTTTGCGGTAGCGCTGCTCAAGCGCATGCTGGTCGAAAAGGCCCGACGGCCATGGCAAGGTGGTCCACAGCGCGCCGTAAGAAAGGTCGCGGCGCGCATGCGATGGCGCGAACGGCGAACGTACCCCCATTGCGTCGACGACGAGATCGAAAGCGCCGAATGTTCGCCCGTCGTCGGCAACGAGCGAGGGGCGTCCGCTGCTGTCGCGGGCAAGGCCGGTAATGCCGCATCCGGTTTCGATTGGAATGCCGGCCTGTTTCGCCGCACGGAACAGCGGCTCGAAAAGCGCGGCGCGATGCACGGCGAGTCCAAACACATCGGCGCCGAGCGCGCGGTAGCGGACGTCGAGAATGATGCGGGCTGAGGGCGCGACGCGTCCGAACAATCGGTCGATACGCTGGCCCAGCGAGATTATTTCCTGCGCGAGCCCGAGTTCGCCCAACGCCGCGAGCCCGGTCGGTTGCAGCATCAGGCCGGATCCGATCGGTTGCGGTTTGACGAACCGCTCGAAAATTGAGACGCGATGGCCGGCGCGATGCAGCATTAAGGCTGCGGCGAGCCCGGCCGGGCCGGCGCCAGCGACGGCGACCGAATAGGATGCCATCGGCCTAGCTCCGACGTGCCTCATCGGCGAGTTGCTTGAGCATCGCGCGCAGCGGCCCAGGCGCAATGACGCGCTGCGAAAATGGTAGCCGTAACGCCATGCGCCGCAGCTGGAGTTCGAGGCCCTCAGGATCGATCCCGACGCAGCGCCATTCACCATCCGGCGCGCCGAGCAGCCGGGTCGCATAGAGCCGGCACGCATCGGCGTGATCGGCATTCATATGCGCAATTGCCTCGGCTTCAGTTTCGATCAGCGCCTGGGCATCGGAGATGTCCGTAAGAATATCTTGCGGTCGGAGGTCCACTATACGGCCGAAGCCCGCAACCAGATGCGCGCGCGCGATCTCCATCCGGTAGAAAGCGAAATCGGCAAAACTCGCAAACATCTCAGCCTCAGGATGACGCCGGAGATAAGCGGTCGAAGCGGGGGAATCGGACGCTGCCGCGCATGTCCCCATCAGCATCACGCGCGCGCCTTCAAGCGGATCGCCCTCCTTGCGCTCGTCCAGCATCAGCGACACGCGCCCATCGGCAAGGATGTTCTTGGTGTGCAACGCCAATTTCGACAGGAGCAAGAGCGGCGCGCCATCGACCGATGTTGCCACGTTCACAAGGGAGCAATACGGATCGCCCGAGACCGGCATCAATGTCGCAAGTGCGCCCGAACGCCCTTCGCGCAGCAGTTTCTTTGCCGCCAGGCGGGCATCGAAGGCTTTTTCTGGGTTCATGGTTTGGGTTCAGCGTTAACGATGCTGGCGTGGGCATACGAAGATTGGGCCCTCGGGGTTGAAATCGCTACCGAATCACATAGTTGTTGCAAAGAGGCCACATTTCAGACCCTGTTTGTGAGGTTCAAACCACGCGGGACGTCCTGCCAAGAGGGGCTCATGCCGACAATCGCTCTCGTCGACGACGACCGCAATATCCTGACCTCCGTTTCGATGGCTCTGGAAGCCGAGGGCTATCGCATCATGACTTATACCGACGGCGCGTCTGCGCTCGACGGTTTTAAGACATCGCCGCCGGATCTCGCCATCCTCGATATCAAGATGCCGCGCATGGACGGTATGGAGACACTGCGGCGCCTGCGTCAGAAATCCGATATTCCGGTCATCTTCCTCACCTCCAAGGACGAGGAGATCGATGAAATGTTCGGCCTCAAGATGGGGGCCGATGATTTTATCCGCAAACCGTTCTCGCAGCGGCTTCTTGTCGAGCGCGTGAAAGCGGTGCTGCGCCGCGCCAGCCCAAAAGATGGACTGGCGCCGAAGGAGCCCGATTCCACAAAGGTGCTCGAACGCGGCCTGCTGCGCATGGATCCGGAACGGCATACTTGCACCTGGAAGAACGAACCGGTCACCCTTACGGTTACCGAGTTCCTCATCCTGCAAGCACTCGCCACCCGCCCTGGTGTGGTTAAGAGCCGCAATGCACTGATGGACGCGGCCTACGACGACCAGGTCTACGTGGACGACCGAACGATCGATAGCCACATCAAGCGGTTGCGCAAAAAGTTCAAAGTGGTTGACGACGATTTTGAGATGATTGAGACACTCTATGGCGTCGGCTATCGCTTCAAGGAATGACCAATTCTTAATGTTACAGCCGACTTGGGCGGCCTGACGAAGCGTCTCCGCTTGCGGTAAAATATCGAGCTTGAACCGGTCGGATTGAACGACGTGCTCGATCGAACTGCGGAAATTGTCACCCAGAACGCCGAAGCCGAAGGGCCCGGTGTAGACAGCGCGCGCGCCGAGACCAAGCAGGGCGGCGCCGTTCGACGGATCGCGCGTTCGGCCTGGCAACTCTTCGTCTCGCAAAGTTTTTCGAGTCTCACCCGGCGCATCGTCTTTCTCAATCTCGCCGGCCTCGTCGCACTGGTTACTGGCGTACTTTATCTGTCGCAGTTTCGCGCGGGGTTGATCGACGCGCGCGTGCAAAGCTTGCTGACACAGAGCGAGATCATCGCAGGTGCGATTGCCGCATCTGCCACAGTCGAAACCGATTCCATTACGATTGATCCGGAACGACTTCTGGAATTGCAGGCGGGCGAAAGCTACGGCCCATCGGATGAATCTCTTTCCGGAATTGAGTTTCCGATCAATCCTGAGCGGGTCGCGCCTGTACTCCGCCGCCTTGTCTCTCCGACCAAGACGCGCGCGCGTATCTATGACCGCGACGGCGTGCTGATTCTCGACAGCCGTAACCTGTATGGCCGTGGTGACGTGCTGCGCTTCGACCTGCCGCCGCCAAACGCAGAAAAACCCGGCTTGATGGAGCGCGCCTTCATCGCCTTGCGCCGCTGGTTCGGACGCGGCGACTTGCCACTTTACAACGAACTCGGCCCCGAGAACGGCAAGGGGTATTCCGAGGTGACGCAGGCGCTCAATGGCCTTCATGCCAGCATGGTACGGGTCAATGACCGCGGCGAAGTCATTGTTTCGGTGGCAGTACCGGTACAACGCTTCCGCGCGGTGCGCGGTGTACTGATGCTGTCGACACAAGGTGCCGACATTGACGACATGGTCGAGGCCGAACGGCTCGCCATCGTGAAAGTGTTCTTTGTCGCCGCCGGCGTCATGGTGGTGCTCTCCATGCTTCTTGCCGGCACCATCGCCGGCCCGGTCCGTCGGCTCGCTGACGGCGCCGAGCGGGTACGTCGCCGCATTCGTACGCGCGTCGAGATTCCCGACTTCACCAGACGGCGCGACGAAATCGGCGAACTGTCGGGCGCGCTGCGCGATATGACCAATGCGCTCTATACGCGCATCGAGGCAATTGAGAGCTTCGCCGCAGACGTCGCGCACGAACTGCGTAATCCTCTCACCTCGTTGCGCTCGGCTGTCGAAACACTACCGTTGGCGAAAACGGAACAGAGCCGGCAGCGGCTGCTTGCGGTTATCGAACACGACGTGAAGCGGCTCGATCGCCTCATCTCCGACATTTCCGACGCAAGCCGCCTCGATGCGGAATTGCAGCGGCAAGAAGCCGCTCCGGTCGATCTCGCAAAAATGCTCGACGCCTTGGTGAAGGCTGCCAACGAGATACGCACCGACGACGTCAAAGTGACGCTGGCGTTTGAGGGCAGCCCGCCGTCCAATTTCAAGGTGCCCGGCCACGACTCGCGCCTTGGACAGGTCGTGAGCAATCTTATCGACAATGCGCGATCGTTCTCGCCCGCCGGCGGCAGCGTGCGCATTACGTGTCGCCGGCTCAGAGACGAAGTCGATATTCTTGTCGACGATGATGGACCCGGCATCCGGCCGGATGCGCTCGACAAGATTTTCGAGCGTTTCTATACCGACCGGCCGGAGGAACAGGGCTTCGGGCAGAATTCGGGTCTTGGTTTGTCGATCTCCAAGCAGATCGTCGAGGCCCACGGCGGCACCATTCGCGTAGAGAATCGCACTTTGCCCGCCGGACGAGGCGAGACGCCGCGCGTGCTAGGCGCCCGCTTCGTCGTGCGCCTGCCCGCGACATGATGGCGGCGAACGATTCAACAATTCATGCTTCCGCCGTTCTCATCGGTGCCAAGGCGGCGCTGATCCGGGGGCCGACCGGCTCGGGCAAATCACGACTGGCCTGGGACTTCATCATCGCAGCGGAGCAAGGTGCCCTGCCTTTCGCGCGGCTCGTTGCGGATGATCGCGCCTACGTGGAAAACCATTCGGGGCGGCTCTTGGTACGCCCGGCGCCGGCCCTGGCAGGCATGATCGAGATCTACGGGCTCGGCATTCGGCGGATTAAATTTGAGCTGGTGGCCGTCGTTGGACTGATCGTCGATATGGCGGCTTCGGATGCGGTACGTTATCCGGGTGCGGACGCGGCAAAAGCCCGTATCGCCGGGGTTGTGCTGCCTCGCCTCGCCGTCGCGGCTGGGGCGGAAGCGCTGCCGTTAGTATTGGCCAGCTTACGGACCCCTTCGACAGGTGATTGACCACTGGCCGTCAATTGGGCTACCCCGCGCCCTCGGTCCCATCTAGAAAAATTAACTATACCGGGCCTAGGATCGTTATCGCCGAAAACGCACGCTCCGAGCCCCCCTTTGGCCCCATCTTTCCGCAGTGCAACAAAGCGCTTATATAGCGAGGCGAGGCCTTGCAACCGGGCCTCAGATGGGCGTGAATACGCGCCCTATCGTGCGGCGCAGCGTAGCGCCCGCGAGGAGTTAGGGATGATCGGCCTCGTACTCGTAACCCATGGGCGGCTCGCTATCGAGTTCCGCTCGGCGTTGGAGCATGTGGTAGGGCCCCAGCGTCAGATCGAGGCTATTACAATCGGCCCCGACGACGATGTGGAGCAATGCCGCAAGAATATCCTCGACGCCGTCAAGCGCGTGGACAGCGGCGAAGGCGTTGCGATTCTCACCGACATGTTTGGTGGCACACCTTCTAACCTCGCCATTTCAGTGATGAGCCAGCCCAAAGTTGAGGTTCTGGCCGGTATCAATCTACCTATGTTAATCAAACTCGCGAAAATTCGAGAGATTTGCCCGCTGCAAGACGCGGTTGCCGCTGCTCAGGAAGCGGGACGCAAGTACTGCACCATCGCCAGCCGGGTGCTCAACGGTAAATGAGCGCACGCGCTTCAGCGGACGACACCCCGGTCGTGCGCGAGGTTGAGATCGTCAACAAGAAGGGCTTGCACGCCCGCGCTTCGGCCAAATTCGTGCAAACTGCCGAACAATTTGACGCCGCTATCACGGTTACCCGCGGCCAGGAGACGGTTGGCGGAACGTCAATCATGGGCCTGATGATGCTGGCCGCGGGCCCAGGCATCACCATCATCATCAAGGCGACGGGAAAAGACGCCGCCGTGGCGGTGGAGGCCTTGTGCAATCTCGTCGCCGGTGGGTTCGGCGAAGAGGACTGACGCCTATCACAATTGATCAGTCGATTGCGATCAGCCGATTGGATGATCCACTCCGGCCATTGCGGAATTTCATCAACCTGGCTGACGAGTGAACTATTGCGAGCGTGCACCGCCGCATAAAATAGATTTCCCAACCATTTTCGCTCGGACTAGCATCGCCCTAGGGCTCGGCAGAAGCCCGTCCACCATCAGGGAGGAGCGCGTGAGCGATCCATTGCCTACACTCGCGTTCGACGAACGTGCTCAACGAATGATCGACGGCATGATCGCCGCCGAAGCCCGCCATCTTTCGCAACGGGCTGCCGAACAAGAATACTGCGATTGCAAGAATGGCATGTTCCCGACGCGGGCGCCGGCCAGCCGACGCGATTTCCTGTTCGCTGCTGGATCAAGCGCCGGTGCAGCAGCAGCTGTTATGCTTGGTAGTTCCGCTGCCGCGCAACAGGCGCCGCCAGGTGCCGTTCGCTTTGACGTGCCAGCCGACCCGACCAAGGAGCAAGGTCGCGCCGTAGCGGCCGACGGTGGCTACGGCTCGCGATCGCAATTTGAGACTGAAGTGCGAATGCGCTTTCCGACCGCGAACGAAAATACGTCCTGGAGTTTCACGCCACTCGACAGGATGGTGGGCAACATTACCGCCTCGGGCCTGCATTTCGAGCGCCATCACGGCGGCATTCCGACCATCGATCCGGCCAAGCACGTGCTCTACGTGCATGGCATGGTCGATGGCGCGCGCAAGTTCAGCATGTCCGACCTCAAGCGGTTTCCGTCGGTGACGCGCAAACATTTCATTGAATGTTCGGGCAACGGTCTTACCGAATGGAATAAACCAACGCTGAAGACGGTGCAGGGCACGCACGGTTTGCTCAGCACTTCGGAATGGACCGGCGTGCAGTTTTCGACGATCGCGCGCGAGGTTGGCCTCAAGGATGGCGGCAGCTGGGTGTTGGCTGAGGGCGCTGACGCCGCGGTGATGACTCGCAGTATCCCGATGGAAAAGATGCTCAAGGACGCCATCCTCGCTTACGGACAGAATGGCGAAGCGATCCGCCCCGAACAGGGATACCCATTACGCCTGCTGCTGCCCGGCTATGAGGGCAATACGCATATCAAGTGGCTGCGCCGATTGGAGGTCAGCGACAAGCCGTTCATGACGCGCGAGGAGACGTCGAAATACACCGACCTTCTCGCCAACGGCAAAGCGCGTCAGTTCAGCTTCGACATGGAGGCAAAGTCGGTCATCACTTTCCCATCCGGCGATATGAAACTCCCGGGACCGGGCTTCTACAACGTCAGTGGTCTGGCCTGGTCGGGACGTGGTCGCGTGCAATCAGTCGACGTGTCAGCCGACGCGGGCAAAACTTGGGTGCCGGCGCGTCTTGAGTCTGTGCCGGAGCCGATCTGCACGGTGCGCTTCAGCCTACCCTGGGTTTGGGATGGCAAGCCGGCGGTCCTGCAAAGCCGCTGCACCGACGAGACCGGCTACATCCAACCAACGCTGGCACAGTTGATCGCAATCCGTGGCTCCAACGGACCGTTCGGGTCGATCTATCACCTGAACGCGATCCAGAGCTGGGGCATTGCAGAAGACGGGAGTGTGACCAATGTTCACGCGTAGTCTTTGCATCGCCGCAGCCGTAGTTCTTACCGCCGCTCCACTCGCCGCTTCAGTCCAGGCGCAGAACCTGCGCTACGGGTTCGGCACGCCGGCAACGCCGGAAGAACTCAGCAAGTTCTTTTCGATACCGCCGGACGGACGCGGCCTTCCGTCCGGCAGCGGCAATGCCGCAAAGGGTGCGCAGATCTACGCCGGCGCCTGCGCCGCGTGTCATGGTGATAAACTTGAGGGCAATCCGGCCAAGGGCATCGGCGGCGACAAACTGCTCGGTGGCCGCGGCTCCCTCGCGACCAAGACGCCGGTCAAGACAGTCGAGAGCTATTGGCCCTATGCCACGACGCTATTCGACTACATCAAGCGCGCCATGCCATTCAACGCGCCCGGATCGCTCAAGGACGAGGACGTCTATAGCGTCGTCGCCTACATCCTGTCGGAGGCGAAAATCATCAAGCCGACCGACACCCTCGATGCCCAGTCGTTGGCGAAGGTGGCGATGCCCAATAAGGACGGTTTTGAGCCCGACCCACGGCCCGAAGTGCAGCTCTACCGTTAATCTACGAATGCCGGGTGGCCTTAGAGGCCACCCGGCGCTTGAGTGCCCCTTTCGGCCGGCGAGCGTCTGCTAACCACGTCAAATCATTACATAAAGAAATCTTTATATATGCATTGCGGCCCTGCTATTGGCCTGTTATAGGCACGGCCAGCCCATCCATCTCATTCGTATCTCTAAAAGGATCGCCATGACCGCTGCCAAGTTGAAAGCCAAGACCGGCGACTACGTCGTCAAGGATATCTCGCTCGCCGCCTGGGGCCGCAACGAGATCAATATCGCCGAAACCGAAATGCCGGGGCTGATGGCGACGCGCGATGAATACGGACCGCAGCAGCCGCTACGTGGCGCCCGCATCGCCGGCTCCCTGCACATGACCATTCAGACGGCGGTGCTGATCGAGACGCTCACGCATCTCGGTGCCGATGTGCGCTGGGCCTCCTGCAACATCTATTCGACCCAGGACCACGCCGCGGCGGCAATCGCAGAAGCCGGCACGCCGGTGTTCGCGGTCAAGGGCGAGAGCCTCACCGAATACTGGGACTACACCCACCGTATTTTCGAATGGCATGACGGCGGCACGCCGAACATGATCCTCGACGACGGCGGCGACGCAACTCTGTTGCTGCACCTCGGCATGCAGGCCGAGAGCAATCCGGACGTGCTCAAGCATCCCGGTAACGAGGAAGAGGAAGTGCTGTTCGCCGCGATCAAGAAGCGGCTCAAGGACCAGCCCGGCTGGTACACCAAGACCTGCAAGGCAATCAAAGGCGTCACCGAGGAAACCACGACCGGTGTGCACCGGCTCTATCAGATGGCCAAGGAAGGCCGCCTGATGTTCCCGGCGATCAACGTCAACGACAGCGTCACCAAGTCGAAGTTCGACAACCTTTATGGCTGCCGCGAGTCGCTGGTGGACGGCATTCGCCGCGGCACCGACGTGATGATGGCCGGCAAGGTCGCCATGGTCGCGGGCTTCGGCGACGTCGGCAAAGGCTCGGCAGCGTCACTGCGCCAGGCCGGCTGCCGCGTGATGGTGTCCGAGATCGATCCGATCTGCGCATTGCAGGCGGCGATGGAAGGCTATGAGGTCGTCACAATGGAAGATGCCGCGCCGCGCGCCGACATCTTCGTGACCGCGACCGGCAACGTGGACGTGATCACCATCGAGCACATGCGCAAGATGAAACACCGCGCCATCGTCTGCAACATCGGCCACTTCGACAGCGAGATCCAGGTCGCGGCGCTCAAGAACCTGAAGTGGAATAATATCAAACCGCAGGTCGACGAGATCGAATTCCCCGACGGCAAACGCCTCATCCTGCTGTCGGAAGGCCGGCTGGTGAACCTCGGCAACGCAATGGGTCATCCGAGCTTTGTTATGTCGTCGTCCTTCACCAACCAGACGTTGGCGCAGATCGAATTGTGGACCAATCCCGGCAAGTACAAGAATCAGGTCTACACGTTGCCCAAGCAGTTGGACGAAAAGGTCGCGCGGCTGCATCTCGACAAGATTGGCGTGAAGCTCACCAAGCTTTCACAAAAGCAGTCGACTTATATCGGCGTCGCAACCGAAGGCCCGTTCAAGGCAGACCATTATCGCTACTAGTTTTGAGGATCGCTCCTCATTGTGACGCCCGGCCTCGTGCCGGGCGTTTGCTTTTGCGGGCCTACTGACCCTCAGAACTGCGGGGGCACGATTACGATCGCGTAGCGCTGCGGGTTGCCAGGAAACCCGATAAAATTGCGCACGATCTGAGTAATAATCAGCTTGCCCGCCACACCTCCATGCGCCACCGCGTCGCGCCGGCAGCCGGCGTCTTCCGTAAAACATATCCACACGAATCCATATCGCGCGTGCTCAGCCGCGGATGGCGGCGGCATGCCGGCAAGAGCACGAGGCCGATCGACGGCATAAGTGGCGACGCCATAGGCGAGATCGGCATCACCATCGATAAATCGCAGCGGCTGCGGCGTCGACTGATGCCAAAGCCGCTCAACCTCGATCGCCAGCAGTGATGCCTGGGCAGCTGCAGGCGCAGCCACCGTGCGCTGCGCGATAAGCGTGATGACCGGCGACGCAATCAGCATCACAAGTGGCAGCGCTGCCGCCCCCAGCAAGACGCGCCGCGTGTCGAGTGCGCGAAACGTGACCGCGGGCGACGACAACAGCAGCACCGGCAAAAGTGAGAATGCCGACATCGACCACAGCGAGGTAATCTCGGCACGTCCCGCCACTGCGGCGAGCGCGGGCAGGAGCAGCGGCCCCCAGAATGCGGCCGCGACCAGCCGCCGTTCGGTCTCCCGTGGCCACAATATATCAGCAAGTGTCCTCGTGCCCGGCCGCGCCATCCCCAGCGCGACAATCACCGGGACTGCCACGTAGCCGAGTGCGCCGGCCAGATAGCCGAGCGCGGCGACGAGCACAGTGGTGAACGGCTTCACGCCATGAACAGTCATCGCATAGGAGAACGGCTCAAAATTATTCCGCATTAGCCAGGCGAGATGCGGCGCAAGCACAACCAGTCCGGCGGCGATGGTGATCCACGGCGCCGCCGAGCGGAAATACTCCGCGCGCCGCCGGTCAATGAGCGCCGCCAGCGCCAGCCCCGCCAATAGAAAGATCGACCAATATTTTCCAAGCATGGCGCCGGCAGCGGCAATACCGGCGAGAGCGGCCCAAAGCGCCCCGCGCGTGCGCACGGACACCAGGAAAAACCACGTGGTCGCAGCCCAAAGCGGCAACAGCACCGTATTCACGTTGAACTTCAGCGCATGGAAGTTGAAGAACGGCACGAATGTAAGCAGCGCGAGCCCGATGACGCGCTTGTCGGCGTCGAGATAATCCGCGGAAATTCGCCATACGATCCACAGCGCGGTCGCCGGCATCAGCATGGCCAGCAAGTAGTACGACCACCCAGCCACCGGAAACACAGTAAACCAAAGCCAAACTAGCCAGGCTGCGAACGGCGGATGCTTGAGATACCCGAAGGAAAGGTCGCGTGACCAGGCGACGATCTCGGTCATGTCGGGATGCAGGCCCTGACTGCTTTTCGCGATCGTGCCGTAAGCGGTCCATAGCAGGACGTAGATCGCGAGCAATGCGAGGACGGCGTGCTCGCGCCGCGCCGGGTCGACCAGCGCGTCGCGACAACGGCCGGCCGCGCGATCGGCGGCGCGGAGAGGTGCCAGAATATCCATAGTGCAGCTCGTCTCCTCCGCTCGTCCGCGCGGAAGCGGGGACCCAGCTAAAGCACCCGGCAGAGATCAGCAAGTTTAGGCTGGATTCCCGCTTTCGCGGGAATGAACGGTAAGAAAGCACGCACCGGGGCCGAGAACGCTTGAAGCGCTGGATTCTGAGTGTTATCTCGCCGCCATGACGGTCGTCCCCATTCAGAATATCCGCAATTTCTCCATCGTCGCGCACATCGACCACGGCAAGTCCACGCTTGCCGACCGGCTGATTCAGCTCACCGGCGGGCTCGAGGAACGCGAGATGAAGGAGCAGGTGCTCGATTCCATGGACATCGAGCGCGAGCGGGGCATCACCATCAAGGCACAGACCGTGCGCCTCAAATACAAGGCGCGCGACGGCAAGGACTATATCCTCAATCTGATCGATACGCCCGGCCATGTTGACTTCGCCTACGAGGTCAACCGCTCGCTCGCTGCCTGCGAGGGCTCGTTGCTGGTGGTTGACGCGAGCCAGGGCGTGGAGGCACAGACGCTGGCAAACGTTTATCAGGCGATCGACAACGGCCATGAGATCGTGCCGATCCTCAACAAGGTCGATTTGCCAGCCGCCGAACCTGCGAAAATCAAACAGCAGATCGAGGATGTGATCGGGCTCGATGCCTCGAACGCCATCGAAATTTCCGCCAAGACCGGACTGAACGTGCCGGAAGTGCTGGAGGCGATCGTCACACGGCTCCCGCCGCCGAAAGGCGATCGCGACGCTACGCTCAAGGCGCTGCTGGTCGACAGCTGGTACGACGTCTACCTCGGCGTGGTTGTGCTGGTGCGCATCGTTGACGGCGTGCTCAAGAAGGGCATGCGCATCCGCATGATGGGCACCAATTCCGTCTATGACGTGGACCGCACCGGCGTGTTCACACCCAAGCTCACGCCGGTCGACGAGCTCGGCCCCGGCGAGATCGGCATGCTCACTGCATCGATCAAGGAGGTCGCCGATACGCGCGTGGGCGACACCATCACCGATGACCGCAAGCCGATCGAGCAGCCGCTGCCCGGCTTTCGTCCAGCGGTGCCGGTGGTGTTCTGTGGATTGTTTCCGGTCGATGCCGCGCAGTTCGAGGAATTGCGCGCCGCCATGGGCCGGCTACGTCTCAACGACGCCAGCTTCTCCTATGAGATGGAGACCAGCGCGGCGCTCGGATTCGGCTTCCGCTGCGGCTTCCTCGGATTGCTGCATCTGGAGATCATCCAGGAAAGGCTATCACGCGAATTCAATCTGGACCTGATCGCAACCGCGCCGTCGGTGATCTACAAGATGGCGTTGCGTAATGGCACGGAGATCGAGATCCATAATCCGGTCGACATGCCGGACCCGACGCAGATCCTGGAAATGCAGGAACCGTGGATCGAGGCGACGATTCTGACGCCGGACGAATATCTCGGCGCAGTGCTCAAGCTCTGTCAGGACCGGCGCGGCGAACAGAAAGAGCTCACTTATGTGGGCAACCGCGCGATGGTGAAATATGACCTGCCACTCAACGAAGTCGTCTTCGACTTTTATGACAGGCTGAAGTCGGTGTCGCGCGGTTACGCGTCCTTCGATTATCACCTCACCGACTACAAGCCGGCCGATCTCGTCAAATTGCAGATGCTGGTGAACGGCGAGCCGGTGGACGCGCTCGCCATGCTTGTGCACCGAACGCGCGCAGAATCCCGCGGACGCGCCATGGCGGAAAAGCTGAAGGAGTTGATCCCGCCGCACATGTTCCAGGTGCCGATCCAGGCGGCGATCGGCGGCAAGATCATCGCACGCGAAACTGTCCGCGCCTTCCGCAAGGACGTCACCGCCAAATGTTATGGCGGCGACGCAACGCGCAAACGCAAGCTTCTGGAGAAACAGAAAGAAGGCAAGAAACGCATGCGGCAATTCGGCAAGGTCGACATTCCGCAGGAAGCCTTCATTGCAGCGCTGAAAGTCGACGTCTGACGGCGGTTTCCGCGCGCACACGATCGACTCCGCCATCGGGAACCCGGTCACGCGCCGACGCTATTTTCGCCCAAGTTGTGATAGACTTTCATTTAACCGAGTGCGGAATCGCCAGATCGGAAAGGCCATGTTCGCTCGAAAGATTGTGACCACATTTGCCTTGTCCGTCGTCATTGCTGCCGGCGTCATGGCCGCGACGGAACGCCCCGTGGTTGCGCAGAGGGCGGCAAATGCAATGCCCTCGCCCCTGCCCCCCGCCAAGCCGACGATGACCGAGCAGGCGCGTGAAAAAACCATTCCGGCCAAAATCCTGTTCGGCGAAAAGAAGTTGCCGTCAATCGGGAAGGCGATGGCTATCGGCTACTACCCGCGCGGCTGCCTTCAGGGCGGCGTCGAGTTGCCGATCAACGGTCCAAATTGGCAGGTGATGCGGTTGTCGCGCAATCGCAACTGGGGCCATCCGAGCTTAGTGCAATTCCTCGAAAAATTCGCACCGCTGGCCGCCAAGGCTACTGGCTGGAAGGGCGTCCTGGTCGGCGATATGGCGCAGCCGCGCGGCGGACCCGCCGTGTCGGATCACCAAAGTCACCAGACTGGCCTCGATGTCGACATCTGGTTCATGCCGATGCCCGATCACATGTTGAGCAAAGACGAGCGTGAAAAAATCGCCGCCATCAATCTCGTGTCCGCAGACTGGAAACACCTCAATCCGCAGACGTGGACTCCCCAGCACATCGCCTTCATCAAGACTGCTGCCCAACAGCCGGAAGTCGAACGCGTGCTGGTGAATGCCGCCATCAAAAAGGAGCTGTGCCGGGTGGAAGACAAGGCGCATGACAGCTGGATGGCCAAGATCCGCCCGTGGTACGGCCATCACGATCATATCCATGTGCGGCTGAAATGCCCGGCCGATTCTCCAAGCTGCCGTCCGCAACCGCCGGTGCCAGGTGGCGATGGCTGCGGCGCCAAGGAACTCGACTACTGGTTCTCCGACAAGGTACTACACCCGCAGATCAAGCCGAGCCCTCCGGTAAGGCAAACGATGCTCGCGGAGTTGCCGCCGGCCTGCAAGACGGTGCTCGAAGCGCCCGATAATAAGACGAGCGTGGCGACTGACGCCAAATGATCAGGCGACCGGCAGCACGTTGGTGTATTTGACCTGCTCCAGCGCGAAACTCGATTCGATTGAAGCGATGCCTTCAAGCCGTGTCAGCTTCTGTTTGAGAAAGCGCTCGTAGGCTGCGAGATCCGGCACGACCACGCGTAACCAGTAGTCGCGCGGTCCGGTCATCAAATAGCATTCAAGCACCTCCGGCCAGCGCGCAATCGTTTTGGCAAAACGATCGAGCAACTCCTCGCGCTGCTTCTCCAGCTTGACGGAGATGAAAACGCTGACCGGCAAGCCAACCGCGCGCTGATCGAGCACGGCAACATAGCGGGAAATCACTCCGGATTTTTCGAGAAGGCGCACCCGGCGCAGACAGGGTGACGGTGACAGCCCGACTTTGTCGGCCAGATCAGCCAGGCTCATGCGGCCGTCATCCTGCAGCAGGCGCAGGATTTTCACGTCGATCGCATCGAGGGCTGCAATTGGCATAATCAGCTTTCTAATCCAATATTCTTGATAGAATACGCTAATTATAACGATAATAATAGTGTGATTTGGCAAGCACTGCCTCGGCCGAATACCCATAATCTTGGCGTGGAATCGCCGAACGCAGGCCGCCTGCCGATGTCCAAGCAAGTCACCCGAGACAACCTGCCGATCCTTGCCGCATTGGAGCGCAAGGTACTTTGGCTCGCGAGCTGGATGATCCATAACGCCAACCACCTGCGCGAGAACGCGGACGGCCTGAAAGTCGGCGGCCATCAGGCATCGAGCGCCTCGCTGGCCACGATCATGACCGCGCTTTACTTCGACGTGCTGCGCCCGCAGGACCGCGTCGCTGTGAAGCCGCATGCGAGCCCGATCTTCCACGCCATCCAGTACCTGCTCGGAAAGCAGACACGCGAGCGGCTGGAAGCATTCCGCGGCTACAAGGGTGCGCAGAGCTATCCGTCGCGCACCAAGGACGCCGACGATGTCGATTTCTCCACCGGCTCGGTCGGGCTCGGTGTCGCACAGACACTGTTCTCATCTCTGACGCAGGACTATGTGCGGGCGCATGGCTGGGGGCTTGACCGGCCGGAAGGCCGCATGGTGGCGCTGGTCGGCGACGCCGAACTCGACGAAGGCAATATCTTCGAAGCCCTCCTGGAGGGATGGAAGCAAGGGCTGCGGAATTGCTGGTGGATCGTCGACTATAACCGGCAGAGCCTCGACGCTGTCGTGCGCGAAGGCCTGTGGGCTCGCTACGAACAGCTGTTCAAGAACTTTGGCTGGAACGTTGTCATTCTGAAATATGGCTCGCTGCAGCAGGCTGCATTCAAAGAGCCGGGCGGCGAAACGCTGCGCCGATGGATCGACAATTGCCCGAACCAACTTTACTCCGCGCTGGTGTTCGCAGGCGGTGCTGCCTGGCGCAAGCGCCTCAACGACGAAATCGGTGACCAGGGCGACGTCAGCAAACTGATCGAAAAGCGCAGCGACGACGAATTAGCTAGCCTGATGAACAATCTTGGCGGTCATGACATGCCGTCCGTACTCGAAGCATTCCATAGCGCCGATGCTGAAAAGCCGACCTGCTTCATCTGCTACACGGTGAAAGGTTTTGGTTTGCCCTTCGCGGGCCACAAGGACAACCACGCCGGCCTCATGACGCCGCAGCAGATGGAAACCTTCCGTCAGGCAAACGACGTGCGCCCGGGTCATGAATGGGACAAGTTCGAAGGCGTCAAACTGCCGGCGGAACAATTGCAGTCATTTCTCGATCGCGTGCCATTTGCGATCGGCAGCGCGCGGCGTCTGACCGCGCCAACGCTCGACGTGCCGGATAGCCTGCCAGTCACCATCCAGCCGGTGATGTCCACACAAACCGGCTTCGGTGCGATCCTCAATGAGATCGGCCGCGGCCAAGATGAATTCGCACGTCATATCGTGACCACGTCACCGGACGTAACCGTGTCGACCAATCTGGGTCCGTGGGTAAACCGGCGCGGTCTGTTCGCACGTCAAGCGATGGCCGATACCTTCAAGAGTGAGCACATCCCATCGACTTTCAATTGGGAATTCTCGCCGAAAGGCCAGCATATCGAACTCGGTATTGCCGAGATGAACCTGTTCATCTTGTTGTCGGCGCTCGGGCTATCACACAGCATCAATGGCGAGCGCCTGTTGCCGATCGGTACGCTCTACGACCCGTTCATCGCGCGAGGTCTCGATGCACTTAATTACGCCTGCTATCAGGACGCCCGCTTCATGCTGGTGGCAACGCCATCCGGCATCACGCTGGCGGGCGAAGGTGGCGCGCACCAATCGATTGCGGAGCCGCTGATCGGGCTGGCGCAGGATGGCCTGGCCAGCTTCGAGCCTGCTTACGTCGACGAATTGTCTGCCATCATGAGCTGGGCTTTTGCCTATATGCAGAAAGACAGTGACGCCGCGCCATCCGAGCGCAACTGGCTTCGTGATGAGACCGGCGGTTCGGTCTACCTGCGGCTGTCGACGCGGCCGATCGAGCAGATTCAGCGGCAGATGACGCCCGAATTACGCCAGCAAATCGTCGACGGCGCCTATTGGCAGCGCAAACCTGGCCCCAACTGCCAGGTGGTCGTTGCCTACACCGGCGCGATAGCGCCGGAAGCGATCGAAGCCATAGGCCTGATGGCGGAAGATCGCCGAGACGTCGGCCTTCTCGCGATCACCTCCGCGGACCGGCTCAATGCCGGCTGGACCGCGGCCCAGCGCGCGCGCGAGCGCGGGCTGGTGCACGCGCGATCGCATATCGAGCGGTTGCTCGCCGATGTGCCACCGCATTGTGGCGTCGTCACCGTTCTCGACGGGCATCCGGCGACATTGGCCTGGCTCGGCGCCGTCGCGGGCCATCGCACGCGGGCGTTGGGCGTCGAGCATTTCGGCCAGACCGGCTCACTCGCCGAGCTTTACCGGCACTATGGCATCGACGCCAATGCCATCGTCGCGGCAGCCCAGGCGGTTGCGCCCGGCCGCCCGATCCGCCATCTCAAGGCGTTGCCTTGAACCGCAGCTACATCATCATGCTCACGCCGAAGAGCGCCGCGGGAATGGCAAAAACGAGCGTCCAGAGCACAATCACGCAGACGATCACGGCGATGGTGTAGATCAGCGCCTTATCAGCCGCGGGCTTCATAAGGGCGACGAGACCGGTGTGCAGCAGATAGAGGCTGTAAAGTCCGAGAATTCCCAGAAATGCCAGCGCCGGAATGATCTTGAACACACCGGCGACCCAGGCAGCGGTTGGCGCGTAGGCGGACACTCTCATGGCATTGTCGAAATTCTTCCGGGCGCCAAACGTTCCGGCAAGGAAATCGATGATGTAGGCCGCAACAAAGACGCTGACCAGCGACAGCGCATAGACGACGAGAGCATGCAGAAGCCCGCTTATGATTCCCACGCGAAACGGCCCGTAACCAATAATCGACAGACCGATAAACGCGCAGACCGGCGGGATCGCGGCAACGATTGCCACGTAATTCGAGAAGAGATAGCCCACATCACCCGGTTCACGCTCGATCGCCTGCCATTCCGATTTCGGTTGCAGCAAAATCCCCTTGATTCGCTCCACGAGATTCATGACACCCCCCTCCATTGATCCGCGGTCCGACTATAAACGTTTTTGATCCTCCAGGATCATCGCGGAGCCCTTTTCCGCAATCATCATGGTCGGCGAATTGGTGTTACCCGACGTGATCGACGGCATCACCGAGGCGTCAACCACGCGCAAGGCGTCGATTCCAATGACGCGCAGGCGCGCGTCGACCACCGCGCGCGCATCGTCATTGCGGCCCATACGCGCAGTACCCACGGGATGGAAAATGGTCGTGCCGATGTTACCTGCCGCTTTGACCAGACCCGCCTCGTCATCGTTATTCACCGATGCTCCCGGCAGATATTCGACCGGCGAATATTTTTGCAGTGCCGGTTGTGAGACGATCTTGCGCGTAACGCGGATCGAATCGGCTGCGATACGCTGGTCCTCCAGCGTCGCCAGGTAATTCGGCCTGATAGCCGGAGCCTGCGCAGGATCATTTGATTTGAGTGTCAGCGCCCCACGGCTGGTCGGACGCACGTTGGTGACGCTCGCCGTGAATGCCGGGAACGGATGCAATGGCTCGCCGAACTTGTCGAGCGAGAGCGGCTGCACATGGTACTGGATATTGGCGCGGTCTTGCGTTGGGTCCGATTTTGTAAAGGCGCCAAGCTGCGATGGCGCCATGGTCATCGGGCCACGCCGGCGCAGCACATAATTAATGCCCATACCGAGCCGGTTGAACATCGAGGCATAGGTTTCGTTCAGCGTCTTGACGCCCGAAACTTTGAAGATGGTGCGCAGCTGCAAATGATCGTGCAGGTTGGCGCCGACACCTGGCTTGTCGAGCGTCACCGCAATGCCGAATTGCGACAGTTGATCTGCCGGGCCTATCCCTGAGAGCATCATGATGTGCGGCGAGCCGATGGCGCCGGCGGCAAGAATCACCTCGCCGCGGCATCGCGCCGTGCGCAATTCGCCGTTCTGCCGCCAGCGCACACCTGCGGCGCGTTTGCCATTCAATTCCAGACCCTCGACGAGACAACCGGTTTCGAGCTGAAGGTTTGCCCGGTGCAGCACCGGCTTGAGGAAGCCGCGCGCCGCCGACCAGCGCCGGCCGCGTTTCTGATTGACGTGGAAATAACAAATGCCTTCGTTGTCGCCGGTGTTGAAGTCCTCGACGGATGGAATGCCGTATTGATTTGCCGCCGCGCGAAACGCATCGAGGATTTCCCACGTCAGGCGCGGATATTCGACGCGCCACTCGCCGCCGACGGCGTGGTGCTCGCTTTTCAGGAAATGATCGACATGCTTGCGAAAGTAGGGCCGCACATCGTCCCACGACCAACCCGGTAGTCCGAGCTGGCGCCAATGATCATAGTCGCCCGCCTGACCGAGCATATAGATCATGCCATTGATGGCCGAGGAGCCGCCGATCACCTTGCCGCGCGGATAATTCAGGCTGCGGCCATTGAGACCCGGCTCCGGCTCGGTCTTGAGCAGCCAATCGGCACGCGGATTTCCGATAGCGAACAGATAACCGACCGGAATGTGAAACCAGATCCAGTTGTCGTTGCCGCCCGCTTCCAGAAGCAGCACGCGATTGGCGGGATCGGCCGAAAGGCGATTGGCCAGCACGCAGCCCGCTGAGCCAGCGCCCACCACGATGTAGTCGAACTCACCCTCGATGGGTGTCGCGCTCGCCATGGCCTTCCCCTGCGGTTCCGGTCCGGACTTTACCTCGGTCCGCAGGAGTTGCTAGGCTAACAGCAGTTGTGGTGCCCTGAGCGTGCGCCACCTGAAGCCGGAACGGCGGTTCTGGCGAAAGATCCCGAACCTGACCTCGAAGCCTATGAGGCACCTGTGCTGTGCCCTCAGGAGAACCGCCATGTCCACACGGCTTTTGACTTGTCTCGCTCTTGCCCTTGCGTTTGCCGGTGCCTCACAACCGCTGAGGGCGCAAGAACAGATCATGGTGTTTGCCGCCGCCTCATTGAAAAACGCGCTTGACGATCTGGACACCGCATTCAGCAGGGCGACCGGCGTCAAAGTAACAGCGAGTTATGAGGCAAGCTCCGCGTTGGCACGACAGATCGAACAGGGCGCCCCGACTGATGTGTTTATCTCCGCTGACCTGCGCTGGATGGACTACGCGGCCGAGCATAAACTGATCAAACCAGATACCCGGCTGAACCTCCTCGGCAACAAATTGGTTCTGATCGCACCGAAAGATTCAAAACTCGAAAAGGTCGCAATCGGCCAGGGCTTCGACATCGCGAAACTCGCGGGCGACGGCCGTATCGCCGTCGCCGACGTGAAAGCCGTGCCGGCGGGCCTCTATGCCAAGGCGGCGCTGGAAAAACTCGGTTCCTGGACGGCGGCAGCGCCGAAACTCGCGCAGGCGGAAAATGTCAGGGCGACACTTGCTTTCGTAGCGCGCGGTGAGACGCCGGTCGGCATCGTCTACGAAACCGACGCCAGGATCGAATCCAAGGTGAAAATCATCGGGACGTTTCCCGACGACTCGTATCCGCCGGTCACCTATCC
This sequence comes from uncultured Pseudomonadota bacterium, assembly GCA_963762485.1. Lineage (GTDB taxonomy): Bacteria > Pseudomonadota > Alphaproteobacteria > Rhizobiales > Xanthobacteraceae > Pseudolabrys. The sequence goes on from CAVXLE010000017.1 coordinate 1,340,762, forward strand.
GGTCGCGGCGACGGCTACAGCAAAATCCATGGCGGCGCGCTATCTCGATTTTCTGCGCAGCAGCACAGCAAAGGCGATCTTCGAGCGCTACGGTTTCAGTTTCTTGATCCGGCCGGTTTCATAAGCGGTATAAGCACGCGTGCTCGAGCTTTCCGCCCAGGAATGGACTGCAGTTCAGCTGTCGCTGCGGGTGGCCGTGGTCGCAACGCTAGCATCGCTCCCGTTCGGCATCGCGGTCGCGGCGCTTCTCGCTCGCAAATCGTTTTGGGGGAAGTCGGCAATCGACGCCCTCGTCCACCTGCCGCTGGTATTGCCGCCCGTGGTCACGGGTTACCTGCTGCTCATCACGTTTGGCCGGCGGGCGCCGGTCGGCGCGTTCCTCGCCGACCAGTTCGGCATTGTGTTCTCGTTCCGCTGGACAGGCGCGGCGCTGGCCTGCGGCGTGATGGCGTTTCCGCTGATGGTGCGGGCGATCCGTCTGTCAATCGAGGCAATCGACAGACGCCTGGAAGATGCAGCGGCAACGCTTGGCGCCAACGGTTTCTGGACTTTCGTCACCATAACACTGCCGCTCTCACTGCCCGGAGTTATCGCCGGCTTGATGCTCGCATTCGCTCGCGCGCTCGGCGAATTCGGCGCCACTATTACCTTTGTCTCCAACATACCGGGCGAAACGCAGACAATCTCGGCGGCGATCTACACGCTCATACAGGTACCCGGCGGAGATGCCGCCGCCCTCAAGCTCGTGGCCGTATCGATTGTCATCTCGTTCGCAGCCCTGCTCGCCTCGGAATGGTTCGCCCGGCGCGCCACTGCGCGCCTGCATGGGTCATAGACATGCTTGTCGTTCAAGCGGAAAAGCAGCTCGGCGAATTCTCGATCAACGTGTCGTTCACCAGTGACAGCGGCGCGACCGCGTTGTTTGGTCCATCAGGCGCCGGCAAGACCAGCATCATCAATATGATCGCCGGCCTGCTAAAGCCGGATCGCGGACGCATTGCGCTCGATGATGAAATATTATTCGACGCGGCCGCGCGTATCGATGTGCCGACGTCGCGGCGACGTATCGGCTGCGTCTTTCAGGAAGGCCGGTTGTTTCCTCATCTCTCGGTCAAACACAATCTCGACTATGGACGCTGGATGAGCGGTCAGTCCGCGGATCCGACCGCTTTCAATCATGTGGTCGAGCTCTTGAATATCGGCCATCTGCTCGAAAGACGCCCCGGCAAACTTTCCGGCGGCGAGCGTCAGCGGGTGGCGGTCGGCCGCGCGCTGCTGATACATCCACGTCTTCTGTTGCTCGACGAGCCGCTCGCATCGCTCGATTCCGCGCGCAAGCGCGACATCCTGCCGTATCTTGAGAGGCTGCGTGACGAAGCGCGCGTGCCAATTATCTACGTCAGCCACAATGCCGCCGAAGTAAAGCGCATCGCCAGCCACGTCGTACGCATCGAGAGCGGGAGTGTCACCGGGACTGGCACCACCGAGCTCCTCGACGCGGCATACGACGATATGCTTGCCTAAGGAATGTTTCCCCCAGAGCGAATCGTCTGCCTGACCGAAGAAACCGTCGAGACACTGTATCTCCTCGGCGAAGATCATCGCATTGTCGGCGTCTCGGGCTATGCCGTGCGGCCTCCGCAAGTGCGCAAGGAGAAGCCGCGCGTTTCGACTTTCATTTCCGCTGACGTGCCGAAAATCGTCGCACTCAAGCCCGATCTGGTGCTGACATTCTCCGATTTGCAGGCCGACATCGTCGCCGAGCTGATCCGCAGTAACGTCGCCGTCCACGCTTTCAACCAACGCGACATTGCCGGCATTCTCGACATGATCCGCACCCTCGGCGCACTCGTTGGGGCCGCAAAAAAAGCCGAAGCACTGGCCAAATCGCTGGCCGTACGCGTCAATGCGGTGCATGAGCGCGCGATGCAGTTGCCGCGCCGGCCGCGCGTTTATTTCGAGGAATGGGATGAGCCGATGATTTCCGGCATCGCCTGGGTATCTGAGCTGATCGAGGCCGCTGGCGGCATCGAAGTTTTTCCCCAGCTTGCAGCGCGCAAGAACGCCAAAGACCGCATCGTATTCCCCAACGATGTGATCACCGCGCGGCCGGATATCATCATCGGCTCCTGGTGCGGAAAGAAATTCGTACCTGCCAGGGTCGCCGCTCGCCCGGGTTTTGCCGAAGTTCCCGCCGTTGCCAATGGCTGGCTACGAGAGATCAAATCGACGCTGATCCTTCAGCCGGGTCCTGCCGCCCTTACGGACGGTCTGGACCGTTTGTCCGGAATCATTGCCGAATGGGCCGAACGGCATCCGGAACAAGCCTCTCCAGCCCGGTAGGAAATCCGAACCCATTCGTGCTATGAACACGGCGAAATAACGCACAGGACCTGACCGCAATGACCGCAAACAAGACCCGCGCCGACCTCTGGATGGATTTGCTCCTAGTTGCATTCCTGATCGGCTTCGACGTGGCCGCCCGACTCCTCCCGCATGCGCCGGGCGTGTGGCCATTCGCAGCCAGCGCGCTGTTTGCCGGCCGGGTGCTGCGTACTCCGGCACTGGCCGTGATCGTGCCCCTCGCCGCTGTATTGCTGAGCAATGTTGCGCTCGCAGGTGACGACTGGCGCATCACAATCGTGGTCTGCGCCGCGATTACCCTGCCCGCATTTGCGGGCATGTTGGCGCGTCGTTGGCAGGGAGCAATCCCGGTTGTTGCGGCGATGCTATCCTGCTCGCTGATTTTCTTCGTGGCCACGAACTTCGCGGTTTGGGCATTTGGCAGCATGTATCCGCTTACCTGGCAGGGTCTCAGCCAATGCTACGTTGCGGCGCTGCCGTTCCTGGACAAGACGGTGCTCGGCGACCTGTTCTGGACTGCAGTACTCTTCGGCGGCGCCTGGCTGGTGCAGCACACGCCGATGTTATCGCGGCGCGCGCTCTAGCCCAGAAATTTCTGAAGTCTGTGCCACAGGGATTTGAGCCGGCCGCCTAGATCGGCCGGTTCCTCGGGTTCGGCCAGCCGCAATCCGATCGTGGTCGCGCGGCCGCCGCTCACGTTGTGCGCGAGCAGAGCAATCGGGCCCAATTCGACGACATCGCCCGTCTTGGTCCGGCGCCGGAGCTGCTCGCTGAAATAATCCGCGAGCGTGACTTCGGTGTGATCCGCCGCGACCTGCAATCCGTAGATCTCAGCCAGCGCGCCGAGCGTCGCCGTCGCCGGAACAAAGAAATCCCCAAGCAGACGCGGATCGGGCGACGACGGTGGGGGCATTTTGACGAAGAAGCGGTCGAGCGCCTGGGCCTTTTCGGGCGGCGCCAGCAGATAGACGTAGTCGCCTTCGCGCACAGGATGCGCTTCCGCGGGTGTGAGGATCTCCTCGTTGCGGATGACCAGCGTCGGCCGCGCCCAGTTCGGGATCAGCCCACGCCGGAGGAAGGGGCTATTGGCCGGCACGGGATACCCGACGATCTCGCGCGCGAGCTGGCCGGGCAGATCGAGCTCGACACGGCGCGGCAGGGGATCAGCACGCGCGAACGAGATGTCGAGCTTGCGCGCGGCAAGCGCCACCGTCCAGCCCTGCACCAGTAACGACGACAGCACCACAACGAAGGCGACGTCGAAAAACAGATAAGCCATCGGCAGACCGACAAGCAGCGGGATTGATGCGAGAAAGATGCCTACCGCACCACGCAGGCCAACCCAGGAAATGAACAGCATCTCGCGCCATTGAAACTTGAAGGGCGCAAGACAAAGGAACACCGCCGCAGGCCGTGCAATCAGTGTCAGAACGAGCGCCACCGATACCGATCCAAACAAACTGTCGGCGAGCCGGTGTGGCCAGGCCAGCAGGCCGAGCAGCACGAACATCACGATCTGTGCCAGCCAGGTGACGGCATCGAGGAAGACGACGACGGAATTGTGCGCACGTGTCTGCGCGTTGCCGACCACAAGGCCTGCGAGATAGACCGCGAGAAAGCCCGATGCGTGCAGCGCGTTGGCAAACGCGAACACCACCAACGCGCTCACCGCCACGAACGGCGCGTGTAGTCCTTGCGCAAGCGTCAGCCGGTTGAGCACTAGCGTGATGATTTGCCCGCCAGCAAAGCCGATGATGCAGCCGAGGATGGCATCGCGCAGGAACGTCACCAGAGCGTGCGACCAGCTCTGCTCGCCAAGCAGCAGGATCTCGACCAGCAGCAGGGCAAGGAAAACGGCGAACGGATCGTTGGTGCCGGATTCCACTTCCAATATCGCTCGCACACGCGGACGCAGCCGCAACCCCCTCGCGTTGATCAGGAAAAACACCGCGGCGGCGTCGGTCGAGGCCACTACCGCGCCAACAAGCAGGGCCTGAATCCAACCGATGCCGAGGACGAATTTCGCGACCGGTGCCGTCAATAGCGTGGTGATCAGCACGCCCACAGTCGCAAGCGTCACCGATGGCGCCAGAACGTTGCGAAAGCTGGCAAAACGCGTGCGCAGTCCGCCGTCAAAAAGGATCAGCGCCAGCGCAATCGACCCAACCAGATAGGTAGCGCCGACATTGTCGAACTTGATACCGCCAGGGCCGCCCTCGCCAGCCAGCATGCCGACCAGCAGGAACACCAGCAGCAGCGGCGCGCCAAAGCGCAACGCGATCAGGCTCGAAAGAATACCGGCGAGAATCAGCAGGCTGCCGAGCAGGATCGCAATGCTGACGGTATCGAGCGCATTCATTGCGCGAATCTCCTCCCGCTATAGGAAGGTTTCGCGCGCGCAAGAGCAACGGGAAACGTTGCCGCTCCTAGCGAGCCGTCAAAAAGCCACCTTGTCGCCGCCCTTGAGCGAAAGGATCTCGCGCGCCTCGTCGGATGACGCAATCTCGAGACCGAGACCCTCGAGAATCTTGCGCACTTGCATGACCTGCTGGGCATTGGATTCCGCCAGCTTGCCAGCGCCAATCCACAGCAAATCCTCCATGCCGACCCGCACATTGCCGCCCATTGACGCCGCCATGGCCGCAACGCGCATCTGATTGGCGCCTGCGCCTAATACCGACCAATGATAATTGTCGCCAAGCAGGCGGTCGGCAGTGCGCTTCATCATGATGATGTCTTCGGGATGCGGCCCGATGCCACCCAGGATCCCGAACACGGACTGCACAAACAAAGGCGGCTTCACCAGACCGCGGTCGAGGAAGTGCCGCAGCGTATAGAGATGCCCGATGTCGTAGCACTCGATTTCGAAGCGGGTTCCGTTGCCGGCGCAGGTCGTCAGAATGTATTCGATGTCGGCAAAGGTGTTCTTGAACATGCCTGCCTTCGAGCGCTCGAGATACGGTTCCTCCCAATCGTGTTTGAACTTGCCCTTGTAGCGCGGGATCATCGGATACAGGCCGAAATTCATCGTGCCCATGTTGAGCGAGGCAACCTCGGGCTTGAAGGTTGCGGCCGGGCGAACGCGTTCTTCGGCGGTCATCGTCGGCGCGCCGCCGGTGGTGATGTTCACCACCACGTTGGAGCGTTGTTTGATGACCTTGAGAAATGGAGCGAAAGCCTCCGGCGTCTGGTCGGGCCGGCCGTCCTGCGGGTTGCGGGCATGGAGATGGACGACAGCCGCACCGGCCTCCGCTGCCCCGATGGCAGCGTCCGCGATCTCCTGCGCCGTGATGGGCAGATGCGGCGACATCGAAGGCGTGTGGATCGATCCCGTAACAGCACAGGTAATGATGACTTTTCGCGACTTCGCCATGAGCTTTCCATCCCGGTGTAGTGAGTGTTGTCGATTGGCAAATGGACTTCGCGGGTGATCCTAGAGTATCAGCCGTACCGAAGTCACCCTGCACGATCGATAGGGGTTCTCGCTTGGACGTGAAAGCTCAACCAGCGGCAGCAACGTCCGGTGTCCTGATTGGCGCGCTGTGCGGCGCTGGCGCATCAATCGGCTGGGCCGCCGGCTTCGTTGCCGCCAAGCATGGTGTCACCGTCGGCTTCTCGCCAGCTGATCTGGCCTTGCACCGCTTTTTATGGTCAGGCCTGTTGCTGATACCGCTCGTTTTACGCGAAGGCTTGCTCAACCTCGCCGGGATCGGCTGGCGCCGCGGCCTGGTGATGAGCATTCTCTCCGGCCCGCCGCAGGCCATGATCGCCTATACGGGCTTCATTCTGGTGCCGCTCGGCCATGGCACCACCATCCAGCCAGCCTGCGCGGCGCTGTCGGGACTGGTCCTCGCTTCGCTGGTGCTGCACGAAAAACCGACTGTCCAGCGTGTGATCGGCGGCGCGATGATTATCGCCGGCCTGATGGTATTCGGCGCAGAATCGCTCGCCACCATCGGCAGCCATGGCGTCGGCGGCGACCTTCTGTTCGCCACCGCCGGCCTGTTCTGGGCAACCTTCGGCACGCTGCTGCGGTATTGGCACGTCTCCGGCACACGCGCGATAGCCGTGGTCGGCGCACTCTCTGTCCTGGTGTTCGCGCCATTGCACGCGGCGTTCGTTGGCTATGACGGCATTCTGCGGATAGGCCTCGCTGAGAATTTGTTGCAAGTCGTAGTGCAAGGGGTGCTCGCCGGCGTCCTGCCGATCTACCTGTTCGCGCGGGCAGTGATCTTGCTCGGCGCCGGGCGAGCGGCGACGTTCCCTGCGCTCGTGCCGGTGTTCTCGGTGATCCTCGGTTATCTCACGCTGGACGTAATTCCAAGTGCTGCGCAACTGGCCGGTATGTTCGTCGTGCTGGTTGGCTTTCGCTTCGCGCTAAGATAATTTCTGTGAGCGCGATCTTTTCAGAAAACCGGGTCCCGCTTTTCGGGACCACACTCTGACCGTCACTCCGGCCCTGCATATTTGCCTGCTGTCTCCGGAAACATGTTCTTGATGATCTTGAACTTGGATATGTCCACGGTGGCATCCATGTGCATGAAGATCACCGCGTCGCGCAGCACTTTTTCAATGCCGAAGTCGAGCATGATGCCGTTGCCGCCATGCAGCTCGACCGCGTGCTGGGCAACCTTCATGATCTCTTCCGAAGCAAACATCTTGGCCATGTTGACCAAGGTCTCTGCTTCCGGCGCGTTCTCGTCGACCGCCTGCGCTGCGCGATCAAGCAGTGCGCGCACTGCTTCGATTTTGGTCGCCATCTCGGCCAGCCGCAACGCCACCGCCTGATGCTTGATCAGTATGCGGCCGCCCTGCACGTAGTTCTGCACGTAGTCAGCCGTCGCCTCGAAAGCGCGCACGCCGACGCCGAGATTTTTCGCGGCCTGGATAATCTTGCCCGGGCGGAAATAGACGCCGGCCGAACCCATGGCACTGTCCTGCACCAGGAGGTGATCGTCGGGGACGAACATGTCCTCGAACACCATCTCGCCGTTGTTCATGAAACGGCAGCCGAGCGTCTCGTTGCAGCGCGCGACCGTGAAGCCTTTTGTCTCCCGCGGCACCAGGAACGATGAGGTGCCCTGCATCATGCCAACTTTTGGATTGGTGTTGGCGTAGACGACGTAGAGGCTGGCGTCGTAACCGTTGGAAATGAATTGCTTGCGGCCGTTGATCACCCAGCCACCATTGGTTTTGACCGCCTTGGTCTGCATCGCGGCTTCCGGCACGTTATAGGGGAGCCAGCGGTCGGATGCGCCGCGCGGTTCGGTCAGGCAATGCGCCATCAGGAACTGCGGCTCGGCGACCAGGCGCTTGAACCACTTCTCCTGCAAGTGTTTGGGCGCGAACTGGCGCAGCAGCACAGACACTTTCCAGTTTTGTACCATCTTGTCGGCAAGACCCAAATCGCCGCGGGCGATCTCCTCCGACACGACAGCAAACGTCTTGACCTCGGTGCCCTTCTCGAGATCGACGCCACCGAACTCTTCCGGCACCCCGAGGGTGCGAATGCCTATCTTCTCGGCCTCTTCAAGAATGCGCGGCGGTAGCCGCTCTTCCGGAACCATCGACCATTCGAGCTTCCAGTTCTGCTTGATGAATGGAAGAACCACCTCATCGACGAAATCGCGGCAGCTCTGCCGCATCATGCGCAGCTCTTCCGACAGACCTCGGTCTCTCGACATACGCTCCAGCATCGGCATTTCCTCATTTGAATGTCGTGTTCTATAGCTTCGCGCACAGTCTTGCGCGGATGGCGCGGTAAGTCGAGGGTAGCGTGACCGGACGCAAGCGGGAGAAGATCATGCAAGTCGGGGTCATTGGTGTCGGCCGGATGGGCAAGGCAATGGCGCGCAACCTGCTTGAGGCAGGACACAGCCTCCACATTTTCGACACGGCGAAAGAACCACTCGCTGAACTCGAAAAGGAAGGCGCGGTTGTTGCAACCAATATGAAAGACGCATTCCGTGGTGACGCGGTGATTTCCATGCTGCCGAATGACGACGCCATGCGTGCGGTCTTCGTCCACGGTGGAGTGCTTCCCCAAAGCGGCTCTTCGACCGTGCACGTAAACATGGCAACGGCCTCGGTCGCCTGCGCCGAGGAGTTGACTGCGTTGCATCGGGCGCGCGGCGTGCCTTATGTGGCGGCGACGGTATGGGGCAGGCCCGATGCTGCAGCAGCAGCCAAACTCAGCATTGCAGTCGCCGGAGATGCAAAAGCCATCGCCCGAATTCAGCCGCTACTCGATGTGGTCGGCCAACGCAGCACACGCGTCGGTGACGAACCACGCATGGCCAATGTGGCCAAGATCGCCGGCAACCTGATGGTTGCCTCGGCTATCGAGGCCATGGCGGAAGCCGCAGCATTGGTACGCGGCTATAAAATGTCGTCGGCGGACTTTCTCGATATCATAGTGACAGCGCTGTTCGACGTGCCGGTTTACCGCGGCTATGCCGAACAGATCGCGAGCGGAAAGTACGAACCGCCCGGCTTCGATCTCGTGCTCGGCTTCAAGGATGTGCGGCTGGCACTCGCTGCCGGCGAGAAGGCAAACGTACCATTGCCATTTGCCAATGCGCTGCGCGACGCATTTCTCGACGCCCTTGCCCATGGAGACGCCAATAAAGATTGGGCCGCAATCGCCAAGGTCGCGGCACGCCGCGCAGGTTTGAGTGGCTAGATTATGCCGCTTTCCGATTCGTCAGGAATTCGCCCATGCGATCGAGCGCCTTCAAGATATTCTCTGTCGAATTGGCGTAGGACAGTCGCACGTAACCTTCCCCAAGTATGCCGAAATCCGGCCCGCCGATAATGGCGACGCCCGCGTCTTCCAGAAGCGAGGATGCGAGCGCCTTGGCTTTCCATCCCGTGCGCTTGACATTGGGGAAGGCGTAGAACGCGCCCCTGGGCGTCGCGCAGGATACGCCAGGCAATTTATTGAGACCCTCGACGACAACTTTGCGGCGCTTGTCGAACTCGGCAATCATCTTGTGCACTTCGTCTTGCGGTCCTTTGAGTGCTGCGAGCCCTGCATATTGGGCTGAAGCGTTGACGCAGGAGTGCAAATTGACCGCAAGCTTGCGCGCATAATCGTAGAGCTTTCCTGGCCACACCGCATAACCCAACCGCCAGCCCGTCATGGCGTAAGTTTTCGACCATCCATTGAGCAGGATCAGCCTGTCGCGGATCGACGGATACGACAGCAGGCAGACGTGCGTCTCGCCGTCATAAACCATGTGGTCGTATATCTCGTCGGACATGATCGCGACATCCGGCGATTTCTCGAGCCCGGCGACGAGCTTGTCGACTTCCGTTTTGGGCGTGACACCGCCGGTCGGATTGGCTGGTGAATTCAGGATCAATAGCCTCGTGCGCGGCGTGATCAGCTTGAGTGTCTCTTCGGCCGAGAAGGCGAAACCGTTCTCCTCCCGGATCGGCACTGGCACAGGCTTGGCGCCGGTAAATTCGATCATCGACCGGTAAATCGGAAATCCGGGATCGGGATAGAGGATTTCGGCGCCCGGCTCTCCGAACATCAGGATCGACATGAACATTGTCGGCTTGCCGCCGGGCATGATCATCACGCTGTCCGGCGAAACCTCGATCTTGAAGCGTTTGGCGAGATCGGCGGCCACCGCCTCGCGCAACTGCGGAATGCCATTCGCCGGGGTGTAGCCATGATGGCCATCCCGCAGTGCCTTCACCGCCGCCTCGACGATGAAATCGGGTGTGCGAAAATCCGGCTGGCCGATGCCCAGATTGATGATGTCGCGACCTTGTGCGGCCAGGGCGTTGGCGCGGGCGAGCACCGCGAAGGCGTTTTCCTCCCCGATACGATCAAAGGCCGCAATTGTCCGAAGCATAGCTGCAATCCTCCCGCACGAGTGCTCTTCGCGGCATGGCCGCGACGGCACCTCGTCTAATGAGGCGTGCAGTTCAGCCGATCAAGTGGAAAAAATCAAACGCCGACAGGGTTTTCGCCCAAGGCACTGATGTCAGGGTTCACCGCCAAAGCGGCCACTGATATCGCGCCAGATCTGGAACCGGATGTTCGGATCCGGATCGTCGCCGAGGTAGACGCCGCTGAAATAAAGCGGCCCGGCGGGAAACACGTTCGTCCCCCAATACTTGCCTTGAACTGTCTCGGGTGCGGCGGCGACCTTCCTGTGCTTGCGCGCCTTTGCTGCATCGGCGGGCGAAGCAAATGCAAAAGCGGCAGTCAGAGCCGCGGCGAATATCTTGAGAGGAAGCGACGACATGGCAAATCTCCACGGCACGCGTTGGATGCCATCCGCTTAGCGAACCGCCGTAACGACGCAAAGTAAATGCCGCGTCAAACTGATCACTTCTAGGTGTCGGAATATCAAGGGGCTTCAGGTGTTTCACGCCGTCAAACTGCCGGCCACCCAATTCGCAGAGCGGAAAAAATCGGGTAAATAGCAGTCCCGCCACAGGCAGGCCAAAATGACTATCTCCGAAAAGCGCCGGACATTCCGTGCGTTGCACCAAAGCGGCTGCTTCGTCATTCCCAATCCGTGGAATGTCGGCAGTGCCCGCTACCTTCAAGGGCTCGGCTTCAAGGCGCTCGCGACCACCAGTTCCGGATACGCCCATTCCATCGGCTATTCGGACGGCGACGTGACCCGCGACATGGTGCTCGCGCATTGCCGCGAGATCGCACACGCGGCGGACGTACCGGTCAATGCCGATTTCGAAGGCGGCTACGCCGACGATCCGGAAGAAGTCGCAGAGAATGTAGGTCTGTGCGTAGCGACAGGAGTAGCCGGTATTTCGATCGAAGACTTTACCGGCAATGACAGCGATCCGCTCTATGACTTCGATCTTGCGGTCAAGCGCGTCCGAGCCGCACGCGACGCGATCGACAAAGCGGGCGGTGACGTCGTCTTCACTGCGCGCACGGAAGGTTTCATCAAAAACCGGCCAGACCTGGAAGAAACGATCCGCCGGCTGAAAGCTTTCGCCGATGCCGGCGCCGATTGCCTGTATTCGCCCGGCATCAAAACCCGCGAACAAATCGCGGCAACCGTCAAGGCGGTCGCGCCGAAACCGATCAACTTCCTCAACAGTGGCGCATTTGGATACACAGTGGACGATCTCGCGGCACTCGGCGTGCGCCGCATCAGCGTCGGCGGTACGCTGGCACGTGTCGCAATGCACGCTTTCATCCAATCCGCGCGCCAGATTGCGCAGGAAGGCAAGTTCGACAGTTTCGCCGGTGTCTTGCCGAACGCCGAGCTGAATAAATTCTTCCACGACGACTTGCCGCGGCGGCCGAAGCCGTGACCAACGACAATCAACGGCAGCCGGGGCAGCCGATTGGCGCGCCTGTCGATACCACGCCATCCGCACTTCCCGGTCCGGTGACGCTCACGGGCCACTATGGCCGCGTCGAAAAACTCAAAGCCGAGCATGCGGCATCGCTGTGGGACGCTGTGCGAGGTCACAACGCGATCTGGACCTATATGTCGCAATACGGGCCGTTTTCCGGCGCGGACGAATTTGCCGCCTGGGTGTATCAGCGTACGACACTCACCGATCCGTATTCCTACGCGATAGTGACCAGCGATGATCGGTGCGTCGGCATTGCAACGCTGATGGAAATAAAGCCAGCGATGCGCGTCATCGAAGTTGGCCACATCGTTTATTCTCCCACACTGCAGCGCACGCCGCTCGGCACCGAGGCGCAATATCTGCTCGCGCGCTACTCGTTCGAGACATTGCGATACCGGCGCTACGAATGGAAATGCAATGCGCTTAATGCCGCCTCGCGCCGCGCCGCATTGCGCTATGGCTTCACATTCGAAGGCATCTTGCGCCAGCACATGGTCGCCAAGGGCCGCAACCGCGACACCGCGTATTTTTCCATGCTCGACAGCGAATGGCCATTACGCAAGACGAATTTCGAGCGTTGGCTTTCCCCTGGCAATTTCGACGCCGACGGCCGCCAGAAGCTGAGCCTGGGCGCGATGAATGGCATGGCGGAATGAGCGTTTCCAGCCAGTCGGGGCAGGGCCTGATCCGGCAACGGCCATTTGTGCTGTTCTGGCTGGCGAGGCTTGCCTCGACTATGGGCTACCAAATGCTGGCTTTGACGATCGGCTGGCAGGTGTACGAACTGACCAACAGTGCCTTCGATCTTGGCCTCGTCGGGCTGATCCAGTTCGTACCCGCGGTTGTCCTCACATTGTTGATCGGGCATGCGGCCGACCGGTACGACCGCCGCTCGATCGTTCGCGCCGCGCAGAGTGTCTATGCTCTGGCGGCGGTGATGATCACAGGCGCACTGCTTGCGGGCGTTCTCGGACGCGATCTCCTGTTCGTCGCCGTGTTCATGATCGGCTGCGCGCGCGCATTCGAAATGCCGACAGCGCACGCACTGGCCCCCACTCTTGTCCCCTCGCCTCTCATTTCGCGCGCGGTCGCAGCATGGACTTCGGCCAACCAGGTCGCGGTCATCTGTGGCCCCGCCTTGGGTGGCCTCATCTACGCGTTCAACCCTGTGCTGGTCGGGACAATTTGCCTCGCCTTCTTTGCATGCTCGATCACGCTCGTCAGCTTCGTCCGCGCGCAAGGACCCGCACCGACACGTGAGCCGCCGACATTCGCTTCGGTTTTCGCCGGCTTCGAATACATTCGCACTCGGCGCCGATTGCTCGGTGTGATTACCCTTGATCTGTTTGTGGTCATTCTCGGTGGCGCCACGGCACTGCTGCCGATCTACGCAAGGGATATTCTGGCGGTCGGGCCGATCGGGCTCGGCCTGTTGCGCTCGGCGCCCGCGGTCGGTGCGCTGATCACCGCGATCGTGCTGTCGCGGTATCCCATCGAGCGGCATATCGGCCGCAAGATGTTCGCGGTGGTCGGCATCTTCGGCGTGACGACGATCGTATTCGGACTTTCCACCTGGTTCCCGATATCGTTGCTGGCACTCGCGATGCTCGGCGCCTCTGATGCGGTCAGCATCGTAATCCGCTTTTCGTTAGTGCAAATTGAAACACCCGATGAAAAACGCGGGCGGGTGAGCGCGATCAACTATCTGTTCGTCGGTTCATCGAATACCTTAGGCGAATTCGAGTCCGGGCTTGTTGCCGCCTGGCTCGGCGCAGTGCCGTCGGTGGTCATCGGCGGATTGGGTTCGCTGCTGGTAGCAGGCATCTGGATGCTACTCTTCCCTGATCTGCGCCGTATCGATCGGTACGATCCGGCGGATCGCGAACAAACGAGGGCGTAATGCATATTCTGATCACTGGCGCCGCGGGCATGATTGGCCGCAAGCTGACCGCAAGACTGGTCAAGGACGGCGGCCTGAACGGCAAATCCATCGATCGGCTGACGCTTATCGACGTGGTGGCACCGGAGAAGCCCGCAGGTTTTTCGGGTGCTGTAGAGATCTCAGCGAGCGACCTTTCCGCACCCGGCATCGCCGCCAAAGCAATCGCTGGCAAGCCGGACGTCATCTTTCACCTGGCCGGCGTGGTCTCCGGCGAAGCGGAAACGGATTTCGAGAAAGGCTACCGCGTCAATCTTGACGGCACCCGCGCGCTGCTGGACGCAGTTCGTGCCGCGAATTACAGGCCGAAGGTCGTGTTTACCTCATCGATAGCCGTGTTCGGCGCGCCGTTTCCGCGCTCTATCCCCGACGATTTTCATCTTACGCCCCTCACCTCATACGGCACACAGAAGGCGATCTGCGAATTGCTCCTTGCCGATTACTCACGGCGCGGTTTTCTTGACGGCATCGGCATCAGGCTACCGACCATTTGCGTGCGCCCGGGCAAGCCCAACAAGGCAGCGTCCGGTTTTTTCTCCGGCATCATTCGTGAACCTCTGGCCGGTCAGGAAGCCCTTCTGCCAGTCGCCGACAGTGTCCGGCATACGCATGCAAGTCCGCGCGCCGCGGTCAGCTTTCTGAATTCATGCCGCTGGCTTGACGCCCGAACAACTCGGACCGCGGATCAATCTTGCGATGCCTGGCGTATCGTGCACGGTCGGCGAGCAAATCGATGCGCTTCGCCGCGTTGCCGGCGACAATGTGGCCGCGCGGATCCGCCGGGCGCCTGACGAACTTGTCCAGCGAATCGTCGCCGGCTGGGCCGAACAACTCGATGCGAAGCGAGCACGCGATCTCGGGTTTAAAGCCGAAACCACATTTGACGACATTATCCGCGCGCACATCGAGGACGAGCTGGATGGAAAGATCACCTAACCCTTTAACCACACACAAGATTATGCGCTTGCGCCACGCGCCGCAAACCTTACATTGGGGCTCATGACCTACGTCGACGCCGCTGTCGCTCCTTTACGTAAAACCGGCCAGATCAAGATTCACGGCCCTGCCGCCTTCGAGGCGATGCGCAAGGCCGGGCAACTCGTTGCGCGCTGTCTCGACATGCTGACCGAACATGTTGGCCCGGGCGTGCCGACCGAAAAAATCGACCGGCTGGTGTTCGATTACGCCATGGATCACGGCGCCTTGCCGGCCACGCTGATGTATCGCGGCTACAAGAGGTCGACCTGTACCTCGCTCAACCACGTGGTCTGCCACGGCATTCCTGGTGACAAACCGCTGAAGGACGGCGACATCGTCAATATCGACGTGACACTGATCCTTGACGGCTGGCATGGCAATTCAAGCCGTATGTACACGATCGGCGAAATTCCGCGCCGTGCGGAGCGACTGATCGAAGTGACGCACGAGGCAATGATGCGCGGCATCGCGGCCATTCGTCCTGGAGCCACCAGTGGTGACATAGGCCACGCGATTCAGACCTACGTCGAAGCGCAACATATGAGCGTGGTGCGTGACTTCTGCGGTCATGGTCTCGGCCGGCTATTCCATGACGAGCCGAATATTGTCCACGTCGGCCGCCCCGGCGAAGGCATCGTCCTCAAGCCCGGGATGTTCTTCACCGTGGAACCGATGATCAATCTCGGCCGCCCGCATGTGAAGGTCTTGTCCGACGGCTGGACCGCTGTGACCCGCGACCGCTCGCTTTCGGCCCAGTTCGAGCACACCGTCGGCGTCACGAATGACGGTGTAGAGGTATTCACCTTTTCGCCGGCCGGTCTGCACAAGCCGCCATACCGTCGCTGAAACCCCGTTTCGGCTGGAATCGCGCTTCTCTCAATGATTGTCTTTTTTCTAATTTACAATTAATGCGTGTAGCCACGCATGAGTGTAATTTCATGACCGACAAACGCGCCAAAGCTGAACAGGCCTCCGAGCCCCCTCCTCACTATTACGGCCATCGTGAGCGGCTGCGCGGGCGTTTCCGTGAAGCCGGCGCCGATGCGGTCAGCGACTACGAATTGCTCGAGTTGGTGCTCTTCCGCGCCATCCCGCAACGCGATGTCAAACCACTGGCGAAGGGTCTGATCGCGAAGTTCGGTTCGTTCCCCGAAGTGATCTCGGCACCGCCAATGCGGCTCGCAGAGATCAAAGGCATGGGCGACGCCGCCATCACCGAACTCAAGATCGTGCACGCCGCGGCGAGCCGGCTCGCGCGCGGGCAAGTGCAAAAGCGACCGGTGCTATCGTCCTGGTCGAGCGTAATCGATTACTGCCGCATGACCATGGCCTTCGCCGAAAAAGAGCAGTTTCGTGTGCTGTTCCTCGACAAGCGCAACCAACTGATCGTAGACGAATTGCAGCAGGTCGGCACCGTCGATCACACGCCGGTCTATCCACGCGAGGTGGTCAAACGCGCGCTTGAGCTTTCCGCTACCGCATTAATCCTGGTTCACAACCATCCGTCGGGCGATCCGACGCCATCACACGCCGATATCGAGATGACGCAAACGATCATCAACGTCGCCAGCCCGCTCGGCATTGCCGTACACGACCACATTGTTGTCGGCAAAGAAGGGCACGCGAGCTTCAAAAGCTTGCGATTGATCTAGAAGATTACTGCCGCACCAGCGTGATCTGATCGGCGCTTTCGGGCACACGGCGCCAGGTCGTATTGTCGACTTCCTCAAAACGCCAGGGGTTGCCGCGCGCCGGCACCAGCATCAGTTCGTCGCGATCGATACGCCATTGCGCGAAATTGAGCCGTGCGAGAGCTGGATCGCAGCCAGGCTTCACCGCTACAGCAAAACCGTCACCTGCCGCAGTCATTCCCAGCGTAAGCGAGCAGACAGGCGGGCCGGACTTGCGCACGATTGCCCAATCGCCGGTAACCTGCTCCGGCGGTTTCGGCGGCGCAGCGGCGGCGGCAGCATTTTGAAGAAACAGCACCCCGACACCGGGCGTCGGCGCTTCAAAGATGCCGTCTTCGACTTCGCTGAATTCCACCACCGACTTGCCTTGCGCATCGAGCAAGTAGAGCAAATCGTTATCCGGAAATTTCCAGGCGACAATATCGCGAACGAGCGGGAACAAGCTCGCGCAATTCGCGTCGAATTCGACCTTGAAACCGCCGCGGGTCGGATCGGCCTTTAGGTTGGCAGTACAAACTCTGTCGCGATCGGCATTGGAAAATTCCCAACTGCCGACCACTCGCTGGGCGGACTCATCGAGCGCCGCCGGCGTTTGCGCGCAGGCAACGCCGCAAATACAGGCCGCCGCAAGTCCAACCACCAGACGCGTCATATCGAAACCATAACACGCGCGCGCCATAGCCATGCGACTAACGTTTCGGCGGCCACGGCGTTTCCGGTACCGGCGTAAGCGGCGGTTTGCCAGCCGCCCATGCCAGTATGTTGTCGACCACAAGCTGATCCATCGCTGCGCGCGTCACTTCGGTCGACGAGCCGAGATGCGGGAACAAAACGATGTGGTCCATCTCGATCAATTCTTTGGGAACCTGTGGCTCATTGGCAAAGACATCAAGCCCTGCCGAATAGATCGTGCGGTTTTTGAGCGCCTCGATGAGTGCGGGCTCGTCCACCACCGAGCCACGCGCCATATTGATGAGAATGCCTCTTGGCCCGAGTGCCTTTAGCACTTCGGCATTGATCATATTTTGGGTCGCAGCTCCGCCGGGCACAATCACCATCAGCGTATCAACGTCGCGCGCCATATCGATGAGCTTGGGATAATACTTGTGGTCTACGCCGGCTTGCGGCTTGCGGCTGTGATACACGACAGGAACGCCGAACGCTTCCAGCCGGCGCGCGATCGCTTTGCCGATGCGGCCCATGCCGACCATGCCGACTGTACGATCGCGCAGGGTTGCCTTCGTCAGGGGGTAGTGGCCCTGCATCCATTTGCCGGCACGCAGATACCGGTCGGACTGGGGAAATTCACGCACGGTGCAAAGCAAAAGCCCGATTGCGGTGTCGGCGACTTCCTCGTTCAACACGTCGGGCGTATTGGTGACGACGATGCCGTGCTCGCCGGCCCATTTGGCGTCGATGTGATCGTAGCCGACACCAAAGCTCGACACCTGCTCGACGTTGGGGAACTGCTTGAGAAATTTTTCGTCGACCTTGTTGGCCGTATAGGCGACTGCGATCGCCCTGATCTTGTCGCCAACTTGCTTGACAAAGGCTTCCTTGTTCTCGGCGTCGAGCCAGTGATAGAGCGTCACCTTGCCCAAGAAGCCCTTCATCAGCACAGGCTTTTTGGCGCCGACCAGCAATACATCCGGCTTCTCGCCAGCCATTTCGCGACTCCCGTTAAACTAAAGCGGTGACCGGCTTTTCGATGAAATCTTTGAAGGCTGCCAGCAATTCGGCGCCAAGTGCACCGTCCAGCACCCGATGATCGCACGACAGCGTGACGGTCATTTGGCTGACGAATTTCACGCTTCCATCTTCTGCCTCGACTGGCACCCGCCGAGTGGCACCAACCGCCAGGATGGTGGCGTGCGGCGGATTGATGATGGCCGAGAATTCACGCACGCCGTACATGCCGAGATTTGAGATGGCACTCGCACCGCCCTGATATTCGTTTGGCTTAAGTTTTTTGTAGCGCGCGCGCTCGGCCAGATCGCGCATCTCTGCCGAGATCGCGGTGAGCGATTTCGCTTCGGCGTTTCGCACCAACGGTGTAATCAGCCCGCCCTCAAGCGCCACGGCTACGCCGATATCCGAATTCTTAAACTGGAGAATACGGTCGCCTGCCCACACCGAGTTGGCCGCGGGTATGCGTTGCAGCGCTGCCGCCCAGGCCTTGATGATGAAATCGTTGAGCGAGAGCTTGAACGCCGGCTGGCCGTCCTTGTCCTTCGGCGCGGCCGCATTGGCCTCCTCGCGCATGGCGATCAGCCGGCCAGCGTCGAGATCAGCCGTTAAATAGAAGTGCGGAATCGTCTGCTTGGCCTCAACCAGCCGCTTGGCGATGGTCCGGCGCATGGAATCGAGGGGAACTTCTTCGTAGGCGACCCCCTCGTAGAGCGCTTTGACCTGCGCGGCGCTCGGCCCGGCGGCGGGCGTCAGCGCAGCGTGTGGGATTGCTGTTTCAACGTCGCGGGCGACGATGCGGCCGTGTGGGCCGGAACCCGAAATACGCGAAAGATCGATGCCGCGCTCGGAGGCCAGGCGCCGCGCCAGCGGCGTTGTGTACGCACCGCTCGCCATCTTCGCCGGCCCGTAATTTTTCTCCGGCGTGCGAACCTCGCGGAATGGATCCATGTGAGGATAGGCGTACGAAGCGCTTTGCGCCCGTTCGTCCCGGCGCAAGCGGGGACCCAGCTCTTTTTGGCCCTGGGCCCCCGCTTGCGCGGGGGCGAACGGAGTTTGTTGTGCGCTCGCGGGACTCGCAGCCGCACGCGGTTGGGACGAAGCTGCCGATCCCT
Organism: uncultured Pseudomonadota bacterium; assembly: GCA_963762485.1. Lineage (GTDB taxonomy): Bacteria > Pseudomonadota > Alphaproteobacteria > Rhizobiales > Xanthobacteraceae > Pseudolabrys. The sequence continues at coordinate 1,359,889 of CAVXLE010000017.1, forward strand.
CACCGGCGATCACCGCCACAATCGCGCCAACCTTGGCTACTTCACCGACATTAAATCGAATTTCCGTGAGCGTGCCGCTCGTGGTCGATGGTACTTCCATCGAGGTCTTGTCGGTCTCGATTTCAAACAGGTTGTCCCCCGGCTTTACCGCGTCGCCGGCGGCCTTGAACCATTTTGTGATCTTGCCCTCGGCGACCGTCTCGCCGAGTTGCGGCATCAGAACGTCCACGCGATTCTCCAGAAGTGCCCGGTGCGACTTACCACGTCACCGAAACGTATTGCGTCTCTTGAAATTCCTTCATGCCTTCCTGTGCGCCCTCGCGCCCGAGGCCTGACTGCTTGACGCCGCCGAACGGTGCCGCCGGATCGGAGACGAGACCGCGATTGAGGCCGATCATGCCAAAATCAAGTTTCTCCGAAACGCGCATGCCGCGGCTGAGATCCTTGGTGAACAGGTAAGCCACCAGACCATACTCCGTGTCATTGGCGCGCTTGATTGCCTCGGCCTCGGTCTTGAATGTCTGGATCGAAGCAACGGGTCCGAAGATTTCCTCGTTCAGCATTTTGGCGTCGTCAGAGACATTCGTGATGACGGTCGCGGGGTAGAAATAACCCGGCCCGTCCGGCGTCTTGCCGCCAGTCAGGACTTTGGCACCCTTGGCGATCGCATCGTTGACCAGTTCGATCACCTTGTCGCGACCTTCCTTATTGACCAGCGGCCCCACATTGATGCCGTCGTCGAGACCGTTGCCCATCTTCAGCGACTTCATCTTGTCGGTAAGCTTCCTGGCGAACTCGTCATGGACCTTCTCATGCACGTAGAACCGGTTCGCCGCCGTGCAAGCCTCGCCCATATTTCGCATCTTGGCGATCATGGCGCCGTCGATCGCAGCATCGATGTCGGCGTCCTCGAAAACCAGGAACGGCGCGTTGCCACCGAGTTCCATCGATGGCTTGAGTACCTGATCTGCGGCCTCATGCAGCAGCTTGCGGCCAACTTCGGTCGAACCAGTGAAGGACAGCACGCGAACGCGCGGATCGTGCAGCATCGCACTCACAACGGGACCAGAGCGGCGCGACGGGACAACGTTGACCACGCCGGCGGGTACGCCCGCCTCCTCCAGCGCCGGCATCAGCGCCAGCATGGTGAGCGGCGTATCAGATGCAGGTTTCAGCACCACCGGACAGCCAGCGGCAAGCGCCGGGCCGATCTTGCGGGTCGCCATAGCAGCCGGGAAATTCCACGGCGTCACCAGCACGGCAATGCCGGCCGGCTTGTGCTGTGCGACGATGCGCGCGCCGGAGGCGGGCGCAGTCGAAATCTGGCCGATATTGCGAACGGCTTCCTCGGCATACCAGCGGAAGAACTCGGCCGCGTATGCTACTTCGCCGCGCGAATCCGACAGTGCCTTGCCGTTCTCCAGCGTGATCAGTTTGGCGAAGCGTTCAGCGTCACGCATGATGAGTTCATAGGCTTTACGCAAAATCTCGGCGCGCTCGCGCGGCTTGCGGCCGGCCCAACCTTCGAACGCCGCTTCGGCGGCATCGATCGCGGCCTTCGCGTCCTCCACCGAGGCGCTGGCGACGGACGCAATGGTGCGCTCGGTGGCTGGGTCGATCACATCGAAACGGCTGCCATCCGATGCTTTCCGCCATTTACCGCCAATCCAGAGGTCTGTCGGAACGTTGGCAAGGAGATTTTCGTACATTGGGCTGATCCTGGGTCTTATCCTTCGAGGGAGCGCCGCACCGTTTCTGCGATGCGATCAGGCGTCGGCAGCACGACGTCTTCCAGAATATCGGCTGCCGGCAGCGGTATATGCGGCGTGGTGATGCGAACCGGTGGGCCATCGAGGTCGTAGAAAGCCTCATCCGCCGCTATCGACACGATTTCGGCGCCCCAACCGCACAGCCGCGGATTTTCCTCGACCGTGAACAGCCGGTGCGTCTTCGCAACCGAGCCAAGAATGGTTTGGGTATCGAGCGGCACCAGCGACCGCACGTCGACAACTTCGCAATCGATACCGTGTTCCGTCTTGAGCTTCTCGGCGGCTTGAAGTGCGCGCGGCACCATCAGTGCCAACGCACAGATGGTGGCGTCCTTGCCGTGACGCAGGATTTTTGCGGTGCCAAGCGTGTCGACGATTTCGCCGTCCGGCACCTCGCCCTTTGTCGCATAGAGAGACTTGTGCTCGAGGAAGATCACCGGATCGGGATCGCGCACCGAGGCCGCCAGCAGACCGATAACATCGAGGGGGCTCGACGGCGCAACAACCTTGAGCCCCGGGATCATCATGCACCAGTTTTCGACGCTCTGACTGTGCTGCGCGCCGAACCGCGATCCCGCGCCATTGCCGGTGCGCACCACCAGTGGGCATTTGACCTGGCCATTCGACATGTAACGGCTCTTGGGAAATTCGTTAGCAATGTAGTCAAAACAGACCGCAAAGAAATCGGAGAACATGATCTCGGCGATCGGCTTTAGGCCTGTCATCGCTGCGCCCATGGCCGCGCCGAGAATCGCCTGTTCGGAAATCGGCGTATCGCGCACGCGCAATGGTCCAAACTGCTCATAGAGGCCGACCGTTGCCTTGAACACGCCGCCGGCCTTCGCCACGTCCTCACCGAGGAACACGACATCGGGATCGCGCGCCATTTCCTGCGCGATGCCACGGATGACGGCGTCACGATAGGTCAGTTCCGCCATGCCCAGCCTCCATCGGCGTAGACATCGGTTGCGATGATATCGAGCGGCGGGTTCGGCGCGGCTTTGCACGCCTCGGTCGCATCGTCGACAATCTTACGCACTTGCGTATCGATATCGGCGATGACCTTTTCTGCAACACCGAACTGCAGCAACCGCTCACGATAGATCTTGATCGGATCGCGCAATTTCCAGCGATCGAGCTCGCCTTCGGGACGATATTTTGCCGGATCGGCGCGCGAGTGCCCGCTGTGACGATATGTCAGACACTCGATCAACGATGGCCCGCCACCGGCGCGCGCCTTGTCATAGGCGGTCTGCGCCGTGCGATAGACGACGTCGGCGTCGTTACCGTCGATCACGATTTTTTCCAGGCCGTATGCCGAGGCGCGATCGCCCGCCGGGCTCGGCACCGCCGTGACGTCGGCAATCGGCGTGTATTCCATGTAGAGATTGTTTTCACAGACGAAGACGACGGGCAGTTTCCAGACCGCCGCAAAGTTGAGCGCCTCATGGAAGGCACCGATATTGGTGGTGCCGTCGCCGAAGAAGCAGACCGAGACGTCCTTCGCGCCTTTGTATTGCGCACGCCAGGCAGCGCCACAGGCGATGGGCAGATGCGCGCCGATGATGGCGTACGATCCCATCACGCCATGATCGACGGAGGTCAGATGCATCGAGCCACCTTTGCCGCGCATGAGGCCATTGTCGCGCTGCATCAGCTCGCCCAGCACCTTCTCCACCGATACGCCACGTGCCAGCGTATGGGCGTGACCGCGGTAGGTGCAGAATGACAGGTCGCCCTGTTTCATGGCCCCGGCAAAGCCCGCCGCCACCGCCTCCTGACCGAGTGAAAGATGGCTGGTGCCCTTGACCAGGTTCTGCAGGAACAGATCGTAGGCGCGCTGCTCGGCCTCGCGGATCACCACCTGGGTCCGGTACATTTCCAGGCGCTTTTGCTCGCCGATATCGTCATTTAGTCCGGAGCCGGCCTTGGCCTGCGTGCGGTCCCTTGCTGTGGCCATAAATGATCCTCGAAAGCTCAAAATCCGTGTGAAGCGGCGGCAACTTAGCGCCTAGACGGAAGCCCCCGCAACTCTCCTATTCGAGCGGGCCTTCGATCGCAGCTTCGCTGGTTGTGCTCTTTCCCACCTTACGCTCGCGGTAGAGCAGATAGAGCCCGGAACCGATAACCATAGCGGCACCTGCCATGGTCCAGCCCGTGGGCACATGGTCGAATACCACATAGCCCAGGATCACCACCCAGATCAGCTGCGTATAGATGAAGGGCGACAACACAGAGGCCGGCGCCAGCTTGTGGCCCGCGATAAGGAAGTAATGCCCCGCGCTGCCGAACACGCCGATCATCGCCAACATGAGCGCGATGAGCCAATTGGCCGGCGGCTGCCAGACAAAGGGAATAACCGGCAGCATCACCAGCGCGCCGATGAAATTTGCATAAAACAAGGAGGTCTGGTTCGAGTTGACCCGCGACACGATGCGCGTGATCACTGCATAGAAGCCGTAGCAAAATGTCGCAGCCAGCGAAATGAAAGCGGCGGGATGCATTCCACCCAACCCGGGTCGCGTTATCAGCAGAACTCCGGCAAACCCAAATCCGATCGCCGACCAGCGGCGCCACCCGATCCACTCGCCCAGCATCGGACCCGAAATGATGGCGACGATGAATGGAAACGTAAAAATGATTGACAGCGCCTCGTCGAGCTGCAGCCAGCGTAACGCCAGAAAATTGAGAGCGGTTGAAGCGACCAATAGAACCGACCGGATCAGCTGAAGCTTCAGGCTACGGGTCCGTAGCAATCCCGTGTGAGTTATCGGATTGGAAACGATGAGCGTGAGTACAAATGCGCTCGTGTAACGAGCCCATGCAATTTCAAGCGAGTCCATCTGCGTGTTGAGATATTTCGCCGTCGCGTCTAGACACGCAAACAATGCTACCGCGCCGCACATCAAGGCGATGCCGATTGAACGCTGACGGCGTTGGTGAACTGGATTGGTCAATAAGTCGCCCGGCCGCCCGAAATGTCGAATACCGCGCCGGTCGTAAATGAACAGTCCGCGGACGCACAGAACGCGGCAAGCGCGGCAATTTCATCGACGGTAACGAAGCGGCCACGCGGGATCTTCGACAGCATGAAGTCGATATGCTCCTGCGTCATCTGGTCAAAGATCGCGGTCTTCGCGGCCGCAGGTGTGATGCAGTTCACCGATATGTCGTAGGAGGCGAGTTCCTTGCCGAGCGATTTGGTAAGCGCAATGACCCCGGCCTTCGAAGCCGAGTAAGCCGGCGCGTTCGGGTTGCCTTCCTTACCTGCGATCGACGCGATGTTGACGATGCGGCCGTAATTCTGCGCGATCATCACCGGAGCCACCGCGCGGCAACAGTGAAACGGACCGTCGAGATTGACGGTCAGCACATTGCGCCAAGCGTCGAGCGGATATTCCCAGGTTTTCACGTTCGGCCCGGCAATGCCGGCATTGTTAACGAAAATATCGATGCGTCCGAGCGCTTTGATCGTTTCGTCACGCGCGCGCTCGACATCAGGGTAGTTGCCAACATCGACGGTGACGGTCACGACGCGGCCGCGCTTTTGCAAATCGCCCGCGGTTTTTTTCGCCAATGCAATATCGCGATCCCAGATCGCCACCGCAGCACCCGACTCGAGAAATCGTTCGACGATTGCGCGGCCAATGCCTTGGCCACCGCCCGTGACGACCGCATTGCGGCCGCTGAGGTCTATTTTGTTGGGCATCGTTGCCTCCCGCAGGAAAACTAGCGAAGCCAACGTCTCATGGCGAGTGACGAAAATGCGCATGTGCGATGCCGACGCGCAACGCCCGGCAGCCTTGTGCGGACATATAATGTGCTGTAAACATTAAGGCGTGGGGCCCACGACGGTCGCCCCGCATTTCCAAGGCTTGCGAGCCCAAGCACCGTCTCCTTCGCTCACGGAGGAGACCTATGATGTTTGACGGCTAGCGATCACAGTAAACAATTCAGAACAACTCGGGGACCACGCCGCCTCCCCGTCAGATGGTATCCATCCAAGCGCTGCACCCTTTCGTTTTGGGAGCAACCTCTATGGATGGATTGAATCTCTTGCTTTTTCTCGCGGCTGCTTTTGCGGGCGGCCTGACGTCGGGTCTGTCGGGCTTCGCAATGGGGCTCGTCGTGTCCGGCGTATGGCTCCACATCATTGCGCCGGAGCAGAATGCGCTTCTGATTGTCTTATGTGGACTCGTCACGCAAGGTTCCGGCATCTGGCGGGTGCGTCACGCGATCAATTGGCGGACGGTCTGGCCATTCATCATCGGCGGTGCCTTCGGTGTACCAGCCGGCACCGCTCTGCTGACAACGGTCAATCCCGGCACGCTTCGCCTCAGTATCGGCGTTCTGCTGGTGATCTACAGTCTCTACAGTCTGATACGGCCGGCGCTCAAACCGGTTCAGGCAGGCGTGCCCGCCGACTTCGGCATTGGCATTGCGAATGGCCTGATCGGCGGATTGACCGGGCTCGGCGGGATTGCGGTGACGGTCTGGTGCCAATTGCGCGGCGGACAAAAGGATGCCCAACGCGCGATCTTTCAGCCGGTCTTGTTCGCAACCTTTGTGATGAGTGCAATCTCGTTTGGCGTTGCCCGTGCATACACGATGGAAACGCTCAAGCTATACGTGCTCGCGCTTCCGGTACTGATTGCCGGCATCTGGTCCGGGTTCGGGCTTTACGGAAAGCTTGATGACGCGGCATTCCGCAAAGTCATTCTGCTGCTGTTGCTCGTCTCGGGACTGGCATTGATCGTGCCTATGCGTTGATGCACTGTTCACCTGGTTACGCTTCGCCGCCGAAGAGAGACATAACTGGCCGGCCAAGGCGGCCTGAAAGAGCATGGCAACAACTGACGTGACTGCCCGGCCGAGCTTCGGCGAAGCCTTCATGGTCTGGCTCAAGATCGGCTGCATCAATTTCGGCGGGCCGGCCGGGCAGATCGCATTGATGCATCGCACCGTCGTCGACGAGAAAAAATGGGTCGATGAGGCCCGTTTCCTGCACGCGCTCAATTTCTGCATGCTGCTGCCGGGCCCGGAGGCCCAGAAGCTGGCGACCTATCTCGGCTGGCTGCTTCACGGCGTCCGCGGCGGGCTGGCTGCCGGAATCCTGTTCGTGCTGCCCGGCGCGTTCGTCATGTTGGGCCTGAGCCTGCTCTACGCACTCGGGCGCGGCGTCTCGATTATTGACGGCGCGCTGTTCGGCATCAAGGCAGCGGTGCTGGTGATCGTGATCGAGGCGCTGGTCCGCATCGGCAAGCGCGCGCTCAAATCATCCGTGTTGCTTGGGCTGGCGGCAGCCGCCTTCGTCGGCATCTTCTTCCTGGCGCTACCGTTTCCGTTGATCGTGGCAGCCGCGGCGCTCATCGGCTACCTGGTCTCGCGCCAATCGCCGGAGCGGCTCGGACTTTCCGACAAAGTTGAAAACGTACCGCTGCCGGCCGAGGGCCGCTGGCGGCATTTTGCTGTCGCGTCGATTGTCGGGTTGCTCGCGTGGTGGACGCCGGTGGCGCTCGCGGCTCTCGCCTTCGGTCCGCAACATGTGCTGGTGAGCATTGGCGTGTTTTTCTCCAAACTCGCGGTGGTGAGCTTTGGCGGCGCCTATGCGCTGCTCGCCTATATGGCGCAGCAAGCCGTGGAGACCTATGGCTGGATGACCGCCCCGGAAATGGTGGACGGACTCGGCCTCGCCGAAACCACGCCGGGGCCGCTCATTCTGGTGACGCAATTTGTCGGCTTTCTCGCCGCCTTCCGCGATGCCGCGCCATTTTCACCCATAACTGCAGGGGTGGTCGGCGCCGCAATGACGACGTGGGTTACATTCGTGCCGTCCATGCTTTGGATCTTCGCTGGCGCGCCTTTTGTCGAGCCATTGCGTGCGAACCGGCAACTGTCGGGCGCACTCGCAGCGATCACCGCCGCAGTCGTCGGCGTTATTCTCAATCTTTCGGTCTGGTTCGCTCTGCATGTGCTGTTCGGCAAGGTCACCGAAATGCACTATGGACCGCTGCGCTGGTACGCCTTCGATCCGCTCGCGCTCGATCTCCGCGCGACGGCGCTTGCCGCAATCGCGGCAGTACTCGCGTTCGGATTTCACCGCAGCCTGATCGAGGTCGTAGTCGCGATGGCATCGCTCGGGGCGCTAATGCAATTGCTGCTTGGAAGTTAGCGTTCGCGCCTGACTGCACTCTCGTGCCAGCGGCGCAGTGCTAAATGCGAGACCGCCGACAGCGCAAAGAAGATCACTACGCCTGCAAGCGACAACAGCAGCAGCGCTGCGAACATGCGCGGGATGTTGAGCCGGTAGCCGGATTCGGCAATGCGATAGGCAAGTCCCGAGCCTGCACCGGCCGAGCCGGCCGCAATTTCCGCAACGACCGCGCCGATCAGCGACAGCCCGCCCGCAATGCGCAGGCCGGCAAGCATTTGTGGAAGCGCTGAAGGCAATTTCAGGTTCCATAGCACCTGCCAGCGCGAGGCTTTGTACAGGTCGAACAGCGCGAGGAGATTGTGGTCGATTGAATTCAAGCCCAGCGTCGTATTCGCGAGCACCGGGAAGAACGCGACAATCCAGGCACAAGCCAGCACCGCCAAAGGCTGGGGCAGATAGATCAGCAGCAGTGGCGCAATGGCGACGATCGGCGTTACCTGGAGAATCACCGCATAGGGATAGAACGAGTATTCGACCAGCCGCGACTGATTGAAGAGAATCGCAAGACCGATGCCTCCGATAGCCGCAAGCAGGAATCCCTCGAATGTCGTGAGCAACGTCACCAGCAACGAATTCCACAATAGACCGCCATCGGCGACGAGCGTCGTCAACACCAGACCCGGTGCGGGAAGCACGAATGGCGGGATGGCGAACGCACGCACGACCAAATCCCAGATCAAAACACCTGCCGCGAGCACCAGCACCGGCAAGCCAATGCGCAAGGCCTGATCGCTCATGCCGCGCCTCCCATTGCCTTGCCTAGAGCATCGGCCACGTTCCGACAGAAGCCGGCGTACTCCACCGACGTCCGGAAGCGCTCATCGCGCGGGTACGGCGCGTCGATGATGATCTCGGTAAAGACTCGGCCCGGACGTGGCGTCATCACCACGATGCGCTGTGATAGATAGACCGACTCGAAGACCGAATGGGTAACGAAGATCACTGTACGGCGGAGTTCCTGCCACACTGCCAGAAGATCGTTGTTGAGCTTGAAGCGAGTGATTTCATCAAGCGCGGCGAATGGCTCGTCCATCAGCAGCAATTGCGGCTCGGTAACGAGCGCGCGCGCAATCGAGGCACGCATTTTCATGCCGCCCGAAAGTTCGCGCGGAAAGGCATCCGCAAATTCCGAAAGCCCGACGTGCTCCAGCGCCTGAATTACCGCTGCGGTGGACTTGGCTTCGTCAACACGAGCAAGCTTGAACGGCAGCCGCACATTCGTAGCAACGTTCGCCCATGGCATCAGCGTCGGCTCCTGAAACACGAAGCCGATCCGGCCCTCACCGCGCGGCCATTCGACGGAGCCTTCAGACGCATCGCCGAGCCCCGAGATGATGCGCAGCGCCGTCGACTTGCCGCAGCCCGAAGGCCCAAGCAGAGAGACGAATTCGCCTGCACGCACGTCGAGATCAAAGCCGTTGAGCGCGACTGTACCGCTCTCGAACGTCTTGCCGACGCCGCGCAACCTAACGATGGACTGGCCCGACGCGCTCATTTTGGCCGCGAGTCTTTAGGCCTTAAGTCGGCGCCGACGCCTTTGTTGACGAATTGCAGCGTATAGGCGCGTCTGTAGTCGATGCCCGGCTTGACTACGCCGGCCCTGACCATCTTGTCGAAGAAACTCTTCCAGTGAGCGTCGGTCATGGCGCCGATGCCGAGTTTTACCGAGTTGCCCGAATCGACGATGCCATATTCTCTCATTTTCGCGATTGAATAAGACAACAAGGCGTCAGTCATTTCCGGATTCTGTTTTTTGATCAGATCATTTCCCGGCCGGCTGTCGCCGTAGACGTAGTGGTACCAGCCGATCGCCGAAGCATCGACGAAACGCTGCACCAGGTCGGGTTGCCTCTCGACCAGGTCGCGACGGGTCTCGATCAAGGTCGAATAGGCATTGAACCCGTAATCGGCGAGCAGGAATACGACCGGCTTGAAACCGCCCTGACGCTCGACCGCGAACGGCTCGGACGTCACATAACCCTGCATCACCGAATTCTTGTCGGCGAGAAATGGCTGCGCATTGAATGTGTAAGGCTTCACCTTCGATTCATTGAAACCGAAGTCCGCCTTGAGCCACTGGAAATAGCTGGCCATGCCTTCCTTGGAGACAAACAGGGTCCGCGTCTTCAGGTCTTCAAATTTCGTCACGCCCGGATGCGCGAGGAATACCTGCGGATCTTTCTGGAAGCTCGCCGCCACCGCAACAGTCGGGATGTTGTGCTCGACTGCGTCGAATGATTGCAGCGAATTGGCGCTCATGAAGAAATCAAGTTTGCCGACGGGCAACAGGATGCGGTTGTTCACATTTGGGCCGCCCGGCACGATCGTTACATCAAGCCCGTACTTCTTGTAGGTGCCGTCGGCGAGCGCCTGATAGAAGCCGCCATGTTCGGCCTCCGCCACCCAATTGGTACCGAAACGGACCTTGTCCAGCGCCTGCGCCTGGCTCGCGGCCAGCACAGCGATAAAGCTCAATAAAATCAGGGCGATTCTCGTCATTTGATCACTCTGTCACCGGCTGACCCGGCCGGGCAACAGACCGTGAGTGCCTTTTTGAACCTTTTGTGGAAACGGCGCGACCAATCCATATCGCGGCCAATGCAGGCCGCCCGAATTTAACCGGATGGAGACCGCCATGACCAAGTCGAAGATCACCACCGCCGCGCTCGTCACACTTACCCTCGCCGGCACCCTCGCCGCCACCAGCGGCAGCGCCCAGGCCCACTCGCACTTGGGCTGGGGCATCGGCGCCGGCTTTGCCGCAGGCGCGCTGATCGGCGCAGCCGCTGCGTCCAATGCATATGCCGGTCCGGTCTACGTGACGCCCGGCTACCGCGATTGCCGCCTGGTCGAGCGTTATGACCGCTGGGGCAACGTGCGGGTCATTCGCGTGTGCGACGGCTACTGATTTCACCGGCTGAGATCGGCGCCTGCCCCTCGTCCATCCTCGCGCCGATCCGAAAGACCCGCCCGGCACGTCCCCGTCCGGGCGGGTCACTTTTTCAGAACCTGATGACCGACCGAACGCCAGCGACTTGCGCATCGGGATAGCGAATGCCGGTACCGCTCGGATGCCAGATTGACGTGTACACCGGCTGCACGGTCCAACCCGACACGATTTGAGCAGCGTACGTGAGTTCGAGGTTGATCTCGTAATCGCGCGGCGGCGTGACCAGGCTGCCGAAATTGATCTGGTCCTGATCAAAGGCGCGAACGCTGTTCGAGAAGCGCGAATAGATTACGCTCGCGCCGAAACTGTCGTTCGGCCGCTTGGGAATCATGCCGGCAAAAACGATTCCTCCGTCAATCTCGACGTCGACCAGATTGCGGTCGGACGGGCTGATCGAGGAACGGTTGAATATGGAAATGCCGCTATTTCCGTCACCTCCCGGCAAGCGATAAAGCTGCTGGTCGATGACGCCGTAAATTCCATAGTTACCGCGATGCATTAGCGGTACGCCGGCGCTTGCGGGATTTGCGAGCAGCATGCCGGCGCTATCGAAGCGCTGGTCGGAAAACTGGCCGAGATGGCTCCAGCCGCCGACCTTCAGCGTTGTCGCAAGACCGGTATCGCCTTTGCCGCGATTCCATCGAAACTGCAATTCGCCGATCATGAAGGCCGGATCGCGCAGACGAAAATTCACGCCGTAGCGGTTGCAGGTATCCGGATCGCCAGGACACGGCCCGGCCGGATCGCCATTGAAAATGGCAAAGAGCAGCGATGCGTCTTTGGGAAACTCATACTTGATCCGCGCGCCCAACGCAGACAACGGATATGCTGGACCGCCCCCCGGCAGATTGACAGCTCCTATGGTCGGCCAATCGCTCTGCAGGAATATCTGGCTGACATCGCTGTAGAAGAACTCGGCGTCGGCAGCCAGTTGGCCAATTCTGAAACTCGCCGGTCCGAACCAGTGTTCGACCCACAATTCCGACAGGCGGACGGCCGCTGCGGCTTCAATTGCAGCGATCGTGTTCATGCCACCAGCATAGTCGCGCCGGATGCGGCCGCTGTTATAGATCTCAAAGGCATTGGCGTAGAATGTCGTGCTTTTCCACCCGGCAAGTTTTTCAAGATCAATCAGGAGCTGGTCTTCCAGCTTGCCCTGATCAATGGTGCCGCGCCGGATGCCGCCCGACAAATTGCTCAGCACGTCGTTCGTGTAGATCAGATTGTATGAGATCCCCTGGTCATAGAGCCGCTTGCGGATGCCGGACGGATCGCCGAATTGCGGCAGGCTCGTAGCGACCGAAGGCTCGGTAATACCGTGAGCGATTGGCGTATCCTGCGCGCGGGCGGCGCCGACGACGGCAAGAACCGCAAGTACGACGCAATAGAGGGGACCAAGACGTAAATTCATACCGACCAAAACGTCTTATATTGCACTGCACCAAAAGGTCGTCGAGCATAGCCGGTGATAGGCCGATTGCAATTTTACCCCCTAAGGAAAAAGCCACCAAAGCCCCGAAACGCGCGCCGGCACAGCATTTGGGACTAGCCGGCCTCTGTTGCCATCGTGTGACCGCCCAGAACAACGCCATGCCTTACTGCGCGCCAATTTACCGACCCTGAAATCTTTATTTCGCGGTAATGCCGTAACGCGGCGCCAATTCACTATAACGCAGGCGATTAAGGGGAAATTTCGGGACTCGTAATTCCTTGGTGCGGTTTTTTGGAACGACTATTGCGCGGCTTGCGCAGCTACAGACAATCACGCGTAACGGCGCGATTGCCACGGTTGTATTGCTCCTTTGCACATGGCTGGCAGTGAGCGCGACGACGCGCGCGCCTGGCGCGGACAAGCTTGCCGAGCAGGAAACGTCGGCACAGGGACGCCGCGATGGCGCGATGTACTTTCCGACTCCGAAGCAATGGGCCTCGCTGGCCATAGCCCCTGTCACTGAAGTTGAATTCCGCCCCGAGCATTTGACCGAAGGCAAGATCGCCGTCGACGAAGACCGCGCAACGCTGGTGTTCTCGCCATACTCCGGCCGCGTGATCAAGTTGCTCGCCAAGCCCGGCGACGCCGTGAAAGCGGGCCAGCCGCTCTTCATTGTCGAAGCGCCGGACATGGTGCAAGCACAGAACGATTTCATCACGGGGATCTCGACTCTCAACAAAGCCCGGTCGGCGCTGGAACTTGCCAAGATCGTCGAGCAGCAAAACAAGACACTCTATGATTCGCGCGCCGGCTCACTACGAGACTTACAGCAGGCGCAAACGACCACCCGCGCGGCGGAGAATGATGTCCGGTCCGCCCAGACCTCGCTGGAGGTGACGCGTAATCGTTTGCGCATTCTCGGTATGACCGACGATGAAATCGGCAAGTTTGGAGAAACCGGCGCGGTCAGCCCGCATATGACCATCTATTCGCCGATTACGGGCACTGTGATCCAGCGCAAGGTCGGTCCCGGACAATACGTCAACACTTCGTCGCAAAATACGAGTGCGAGCGACCCCACCTTCATCATCGGCGATCTGTCCACTGTTTGGCTGGTCGCCTACGTGCGCGAATCCGATGCTCCCAGAGTGAGCATCGGACAGGCAATCCATTTCACCGTTCTCGCCTATCCTGACCGCGTGTTCCCGGCGACCATTTCCTACGTTGCGACCTCGCTCGATACCGGAACCCGTCGGCTCCTGGTGAGGGCGACGATCGACAATTCGCAGCACCTGCTACGCCCCGAGATGTTCGCCAGCGTGACGATTGTCACCGGCGAAGGCGACAACTCACCGGCCGTGCCACGCGATGCGATCATCTATGATGGGAAAACGGCTCATGTCTGGGTTGCGCGCGACGACAAGTCCGTCGAACGCCGCGACATCAAAACCGGGATCTCCAGCGGGTCGATGGTTCAAGTCATCGATGGTCTGCGTCAGCGCGAAAACGTCGTGAGCAAGGGCAGCTTGTTCGTCGACCGCGCCGCCGCCGGAAGCTGAAAAATCCATGTTGCGTAGCCTGATGTCGTTCTGCCTGTCGCGGCGGCCGCTGGCGCTGGTCGCCTTCGCGGCTTTTATTGGCGTGGGCTACGCTGCATTCACGGCGCTTAATGTCGAGGCGTATCCCGATCCGGCGCCGCCGATCATCGAGATCATCGCGCAATATCCCGGCCAGTCACCCGAAGAAGTCGAGCGCTATGTCACTATTCCACTCGAGATCGCGGTCGCCAGCACGCCCGGCCTCACTTATATCCGCTCGAACACGGTGTTCGCGCTCGGCTTTATCCGCCTGCAATTCGAATATGGCCGCGACTATAATTTTGTGCGCCAGCAGGTCACCAATCGGCTGAAAGACGCAACGTTGCCGGCAGTCGTCACGCCGGTGATTTCGCCGGCCGGCGGCATCAGCGAAATCCTTCGTTATCAGCTCAAGGGTCCGCCCGGCATGGACCTGATCGAGCTCAAGACGCTGCAGGACTGGGTTGTCGAACGCAAGTTGCGCATTGTACCGGGCGTCGCCGACATCTCGCCGCTGGGCGGCAAGACCAAGGAATACCAGGCCGAGATCGACCTCGATCGCATGCGCGCCTACGGCCTCACTTTGCCGCAGATCATCAACGCGATTTCCACCAGCAACGCCAACGTCGGCGGCCGCACCATCGCGGTGGGTGAACAATCGGTCAATGTACGCGGTGTCGGCGCGCTCGGTTCGATCAGCGACATCGACAACATCGTGGTGAGCCAGCAAGGCGGCCTGCCGGTGCTGCTGTCGGATATTGCGCACAATCAGATCGGCTTCACGCCGCGGCTGGGTATTGCTGCCCGCGACGATCAGGATGACATCCTTTTCGGCATTGTGCTGATGCAGAAGCTCGAACGCACCATGGATGTGGTGACGCGCGTGCGCGCTGCGATCGAACGCATCAACAGCGACGGCAGCCTGCCCCCCGGCGTCAAGATCGAGCCGTATTATGATCGCGGCGATCTGGTCGCAATCACCGTGCGCACGGTGATGCACAATATGCTGTTTGGCATCGCCCTGATCTTCCTTATTCAATGGGTATTTCTGGGTAATCTGCGCTGCGCGCTGATCGTGTCAGCAACCATTCCGGTCGCACTGTTGCTCGCAGTCATCATCACGGTGCTGCGCGGGGATTCCGCCAATCTGCTTTCGGTCGGTGCAATCGATCTCGGCATTATCGTCGATGGCACAGTGATCATGGTGGAAAACATCTTCCGCCACCTCGCGCATCACGCGGCACGTCATCCATCTGACACGAGCCGTGGCGACCGGCTGCACCGGATTTTGACGGCCGCAGTCGAGGTCGACAAGCCGATTTTCTTCTCGGTCGTCATCACCATCGCCGCCTTCCTGCCGCTATTCACGATGCAGGGCGTCGAAGGCCAGATCTTCGGACCTATGTCGCGCACCTATGCCTACGCGCTGCTTGGCGCCGTGATCGCGACATTCACGGTCACGCCGGTGATGTCTTCGCTCCTGCTGCCCGAGAAGGTGAGCGAGGTCGAGACATTCCTCGTGCGTAAACTTCGTGATGTCTACCAGCACGTTCTCGCGCTTGCCGTGCGCAATGCGCGCATGGCTGCGATGATTGCATTGGCTTTTCTCGTCGTCTGCGGCGGTCTCGGAATGAGGCTCGGCACCGAATTTCTGCCCAAACTAGAGGAGGGCAATCTCTGGATCCGCGCCCTGCTCCCGCCCACGATCACGCTCGATGCCGGCCGCGATACCGTCAACAAGATCCGCAAGGTGATCGCCAGCTATCCGCCCGTGCGCACGGTCGTATCCGAGCAGGGCCGCGGCGAGGATGCCACCGATCCGGATGGATCGTTCGTTGCCGAATTTTTCGTGCCTCTGAAACCGTTCGAGGAATGGCCGAGCGGCCTGACCAAGCCAAAGCTTGTGAAGGAGCTGTCGGCTCGGCTGGAAAGCGAGTTCATCGGTATCGACTTCAACTTCTCGCAATACATCCAGGACAACATCGAGGAAGCCGTCTCCGGTGTGAAAGGCGAGAACTCGGTGAAGATCTTCGGCCGCGATCTGGCCGAACTCGAACGGCTATCGAAAGCAGTTCAGGATGAGCTCGCCAAGGTTCCCGGCGTCGCCGACGCTGGCGCATTCAACCTGCTCGGCCAGCCCAACCTGGTGATCCAGGTGGATCGAGCCAAGGCGGCACGCTACGGCATCACCGTCAACGACATGAACACAGTTGTCCAGGCTGCAATCGGCGGCCAGGAAGTCACCCGCATCTACGAAGGCGAGATGAACTTCCCGCTCACGGTGCGGCTCGCGGCCCAATATCGCGACAATATCGCCGCCATCCGCTCGGTCCCGGTGGCCTTGCCGAATTCCGATCCAAAGTCACCAACCGCGTACATTGCGCTCGGGGATGTTGCCGAAGTGCGGCTGGAAACCGGAGCGGCCTATATCTATCGGCAGAACACCGAGCGTTTCGTGCCGATCAAATACAGCGTGCGCGGCCGCGATCTGGGTTCGACCGTCGCCGACGCGCAGGCGCGTATCGCCAGGAACGTGCAGTTGAAGGAAGGCTATCGGCTGGAATGGTCCGGCGAATTCGGTGCGCTGGTCGAAGCCAAGAAGCGGCTCGCAATCATCATCCCGCTCAGTCTGCTGCTGATCATGATGTTGCTCTACAGCCTGTTCAATTCCGTGCGCGACAGCCTGATCGCGCTCTGCGGAATTCCGTTCGCGGCTTGTGGCGGAATTCTCGGGCTATATCTGTTCGGATTGAACGCAAGCGTCTCGGCGGCCGTCGGGTTCATTTCCCTGTTCGGCGTATCGGCCATGGACGGCATCCTGCTTGTTTCCTACATCCGCCGCCGTCTGGATGAGGGATTTGGAAAGGAAGAGGCCATCATCGGGGCCGCTCAGGCGCGGATGCGGCAGATCTTCATGACCGGCTTTTCCGCCTGTATCGGCCTCGTGCCGGCGGCCATTTCCACCGGCATCGGGTCGCAGGTGCAGCAACCGCTCGCCTGCGTGATCGTCGGCGGCATGTTGCTGTCGCCGATTTGCAGCTTGCTCGTCATTCCGACAATAGCGCGGCTGGCGATGCCGACCGTGCGGCGATCGGCGGCGGCACGGCGCGGACCCGCAACAGAGCCGGGACCCGCTGAATAGCCCCGATTGGCTACCTTGCGGAAATCCCGCAGGTTTGTATTGATAATCGAACAACAAAAAAGCGACGGCCGAATGCTCGATTGAGCCGGCCGTTCGGAACATAAAAGCTCAGGGAGGATAACCATGCCGCTTGCAAAAGCTTTCTTTGCGTTTGTCTTCGCCGCCGTGCTGTCGGCGGGAACGGCCGCAGCGCAGACCGAAATCAAATTTGGCCATGTCGGCGAACCCGGCTCGCTATTCGATCTATCGGCGCAGGAATTTGCCAAACGCGCCAACGCCAAGCTCGGCACCAAGGCAAAGGTCACCGTCTACGGGTCTAGCCAGCTCGGCGGCGATGCCGAACTGATGAAAAAGCTCAAGCTCGGCACCGTCGATCTGGCGCTGCCCTCGACGGTGATGTCGTCGCAGGTACCGCTGTTCGGTCTGTTTGAGATGCCGTACCTCGTCAAAGACCGCAATCATATGGCCAAGATCCGCGATCAGGTCGTGGTGCCAAGCATGAACCCCGCGGCCGAAAAGGCCGGCTACCACATCATCGCGATCTGGGAGAACGGTTTTCGCCAGATCACCAACAGCAAGAAGCCGATCGTGAAGCCGGAGGACCTGCAGGGCCTCAAGCTGCGCGTGCCGCAAGGCGGCTGGCGCGTGAAAATGTTCCAGGCCTACGGCGCAAATCCGAGCCCGCTCGCTCTCTCCGAAGTGTTCGTCGCGCTGCAGACCGGCGTGATGGATGCGCAGGAAAATCCCTTGGCGCAGATCTATCCGTCGCGCTTCTACGAGGTGCAGAAATATCTCTCGATGACCGGCCACGTCTACACGCCGGCATTTGTCACCGCCGGCGCAAGCTGGTCGCGGCTGCCGCCCGACGTGCAGAAGACGCTGACCGACACGGCGGTCGAAATGCAGCCTGTCGTCTACAAGATCGCGGCGGATCTCGACAATGATCTGCTCGTAAAGCTGAAGAAGGCTGGAATGCAGGTGAACGAGGCCGACAAGAATGCCTTCATCAAGGCGAGCGCCAAGATCTACGAGGAATTCTCCAAGGAGGTTCCCGGCGGCAAGGAGTTGATCGACAAGTCGCTTGCGCTCGGCAAATAGTACCGAAGCGCGTCCGACAGAAGGGCCGGCCCGACCGGCCGGCCCTTTTTCCTGTGAGAAATAAGCCCGGGGTCTGAGGTGAACATTGCAAGCTTCCGAACGGGCTTCGAGCGGCTGCTCGAAGCCATCGTCATTTTTCTGGTTGCCGCACTGACCCTGCTGGTGATCGCCGGCTTTATTTTCCGTTACGTCGGATATTCATTGGCCTGGTATGACGAGACCGCCTCGGTCGGGCTCGTATGGCTGACGTACTACGGCTCGGCATTGGCAGCGCTCAAGGGCGCGCATATCGGCGTGCCAGGATTCGTCAACGCAATGCCGCCGCGCATCCGCGTCCCCGTGACGCTTTTCGCGGAAGCCTGCGTCTTCCTGTTTTTCGGCGTGCTGACGTGGACCGGCGTGCAAGTGCTGATCGTGCTTGCCGGCGACGGCATGGTCAGCCTCCCCTGGGTGCCGCTGCAGCTCACCGATTCCGTGATCCCGATAGGCGCCGCGCTGTTCATCGTGGCGGAGGGACTGCGCTTTCCCAAGGTGATGCGCGATGCGCGCGGGCGCGGTTTCACCGATACCGAAACGCTTGAAGCAATTTCGCACGGCGCACCTGACTCGCACGCCAGCGGGAGCAAGAAACGATGACCATCACCTTGATGCTCGTCGGCATGCTGGCGCTTGCCCTCATCAACGTGCCGATCGCCGTGGCGCTCGCCTTCGTCGCCATGCTCGCGATTTTCTTTGTGCAAGGCCCGGCAATGCTGCCCAATCTTGCACTGGTGATGCTTGACGGTGCCTCAAGCTTCCCGCTGCTGGCAATTCCCCTGTTCATTCTGTCCGGCGCGATCATGAACGCCTCGTCAATCTCGCGCCGGCTGATTGCCTTTGCATCGTCCCTCGTCGGCTTCATCCGCGGCGGCCTGTCGATGGTGTCGATCGGCACGTCGGTATTTTTCGCCGAAATCTCGGGATCGGCCGTCGCCGACGTGGCTGCCCTCGGGACCATTCTCATCCCGGCCATGAAGAACCGCGGCTATTCCAAGGAGGTCGCAGCGGCGACCATGTCGTCGGCCGCGAGCCTTGCGATCATCATTCCACCATCCATCCCGATGATCCTCTACGCGGTGATGGCACAGACGTCCGTGGTGAAGCTGTTCGTTGCCGGCATCATTCCGGGCCTGCTTGGCGCCCTGTTCATGGCCGGCGCGGCCTACTATCACGCGGTCAAATTTAACTTCCCGCGCGAGGAGCGTTTCCGGCTTTCGACTGTGTGGCGCACCTTCAAGGAAGCGCTGTGGGCCTTCATCATGCCGATCGCCATCCTCGGCAGCATCTTCGGCGGCATCGTCACCGCCACCGAGGGTGCGGGAATGGCTGTGGTCGCCGCCATCGTGGTCGGCGGCTTCATCTATCGCGACCTGGATTGGCGCGAGCTGCGCAAGGCCTGTGTCGACGGCGGCATACAGACTGCAGTGGTCATGCTGCTGGTCGCGAGCTCGGCGTTGATCGGCACGTTTCTCACCGAGGCTCAGCTTCCGCAGGCGCTTGGCAATGCCATTACCGGAATCACCGCCAACAAATATCTCGTCCTGCTTCTGCTCAATATCGCCTTTCTCATCCTGGGCATGTTCCTGCATTCGGCGGCGGCGATCATCCTCGTGATTCCGATCGTCATGCCGATGGTGAACGCTGTCGGTATCGATCCGATTCATTTCGGACTGGTGGTGACGCTCAATCTTGCGATCGGGCAACAAACGCCGCCGGTGGCCAGCGTTCTGATGACAGCCTGCGCGATTGCCAAATCCGACATCTGGGAAACGACCAAGGTCAATATTCCCTACATCGTGGCACTGCTGTTCGTGCTGGCCCTGTGCACCTACGTGCCGTGGATCTCGCTCTCGCTGGTAAACTTCTTTTACGGCTAGCGAATCTCGCCGCGCACAATCTCCGCGCCCTGCACCATCGCCTGCATTTTCCCGAAGGCCACGTCGCGCGGCAGATATTTCATGCCGCAATCGGGGGCGATCACAATGTGCTCGGCGGGTGCGTGCTGCAAGGCCTTGCGAATGCGAGTGGCGACGGTCTCGGGCGTCTCCACGTTCATGTCGGACAGATCGATGACGCCGAGGATGATCGTCTTCGACGGGAGCTTTTCAAGCACCCTGAGATCGAGCCTGGGCTGCGCCGCCTCGATCGAAACCTGCGACGCTTTCGAGCCTTCCAGCTCCGGCAGGAATGAGTAACCGGTCGGCTTATCGTGGACGACGGCGGCATAGCCGAAGCACAAATGCACCGCGACGGTTCCCGTAACCCCATCGAGCGCGCGATCGAGGGCCTTCAGCCCGTATTCCCGCGCCTTGTCAGGATGCTGCTGCATCCATGGCTCGTCGATCTGCACGATGTCGGCGCCGGCGGCGAACAGATCCTTGATCTCCTCGTTCACCGCGACGGCATAGTCGAGCGCCATGGCTTCTTCGGATTCATAGAATTCGTTCTGCGCCTGCTTCGACATGGTGAAGGGACCGGGCACCGTCATCTTCACGGTCTTCTTCGTGCTGGCGCGCAGGAATTGCAGATCGCGCAGCTCGACCGGGTATTTGCGGCGGATCTTTCCTGTCACCCGCGGCACCGGGATCGGTTTGCCGCTGCGATTGAGGGTCGAACCCGGATTTTCGGTGTCGACGCCTTCAAGGGCGGTCGCGAAACGATTGGAATAGCTTTCCCGCCGCTGTTCGCCATCGGTGATAATGTCGAGACCGGCGCGCTCCTGGTCACGGATCGCAAGAAGGGTCGCCTCATCTTGTTTCGCTTCGAGTTCTTTCGGATCGATCAGCCAGAGATCGTCCATTCGCACACGCGGCACCATCTTCGAGAGGCGCGCGCGGTCGATCAGCCAATCCGGCTGCGGATAGGAGCCGACCAACGACGTTGGAAATAATTTGGCGAGCATCGATCCGTTCTTGCCGTCATTTGGATAGTTCGGCGCGTACAATCCTCGCGCCTTCGACCATGGCGCACATCTTTCCGTAGGCAACCTCTCGCGGCAGATATTTCAGGCCACAATCGGGAGCAACAATGATGCGCTCGGCGGGCACATGCGGCAACGCGCGCCGGATGCGCGTGGCCACGGTCTCCGATTTCTCGATCGCCATGTCAGAGAGATCGAGCGTGCCGAGAATGATGGTCTTGCCCGGCAGCTTTTCGAGCACGGCACAGTCGAGATTGGATTGCGCGGTTTCGATCGAAACTTGCCTGACCGGCGATCCCGCCAGCTCCGGCAGGAATGAATATCCCTCGGGACGCACATGAATGATGGCGGCATATCCGAAACAGATATGGACTGCCGTCGATCCGGTCACTCCGTCAAGCGCGGCGTTGAGCGCCTTGAGTCCATATTTGCGCGCTTTTTCCGGCCGCGCCTGCATATAGGGCTCGTCGATTTGCACGATGTCGGCGCCGGCGGCGAACAAGTCCTTGATCTCTTCATTCACCGCGGCAGCATAGTCGAGCGTCATCTCCTCCTCGTCTTTGTAGAAATCGTTCTGCGCTTGCTGCGACATCGTGAACGGGCCGGGCACCGTCATCTTGATCATGCGGTCGGTATTGGCGCGCAGGAATTTTACGTCTTCGACCTCCACCGGATGCCGGCGCCGAACTTTGCCGGTAACGCGCGGCACCGGATTGGGGTGGCCAGAGCGATCAAGCGCGATGCCGGGATTGTCGATATCGACGCCCTCAAGCGCCGTGGCGAAGCGATTGGAATAGCTTTCGCGTCGCATCTCGCCGTCTGTGATGATGTCGAGCCCGGCGCGCTCCTGGTCGCGGATCGCAAGCAAGGTCGCATCATCCTGCGCCTGCTTGAGGTATTCCGGCGCAACACGCCAAAGCTCCTTGGCGCGCACGCGCGGCGGAAAGCGGCTTGCAAGCTTCGCACGGTCAATCAACCAATCCGGCTGCGCGTAGGAACCGACGAGGGTCGTGGGGAGAAGTTTGGCCATCGCACCTAGTATGACGTCACGGCCGCCGTTGGGCCAGCCGCCGCGACGCTCATCGCCAGGACGCGGGCAACGTGGGCAGCCTCCCGTTCGCTACCGTCGTGAATCTGGTGCCGGCAGGACGTGCCGTCGGCGACGATCAGCGCATCGGCATCCGCCCGCCGCACCGCGGGCAGCAACGAGAGCTCACCCATCTTGAGCGAAACGTCGATGGTTTCGGCGTTGTAGCCGAAACTTCCGGCCATGCCGCAACAACTGGATTCGATCGTCTCGACCGAGAGCTGCGGGATCAGCCGGAGCGCGCTCTCAACCGCTCCCATTGTGTCGAACGCTTTCTGATGGCAATGGCCGTGCAGGAGCGCCTTTTTCGGCAAAGGCCCGAGCGGCAAATTCAGGTGGCCTTGCTTGTGCTCGCGGTCGATGAATTCCTCGAACAGGAGAGCGTTCGCAGCCAGCGCGTCGACCGTCTCACCTTTGAATAGCGCCGGCAATTCGTCGCGGAAGGTGAACAGGCAGCTCGGTTCGAGACCGACGACCGGCACGCCGCGCGCGACATAAGGCGCCAGCGCATCCAGTGTGCGCCGCATCTCACGCCGCGCTTCGTCGACCAGCCCGACGGAGAGAAACGTGCGACCGCAGCACAGCGGCCGCTCGTCTGGATCCTCCGGCAGCGGCGCATGAACGCGATAGCCGCCGGCCACCAGCACGCTCAATGCGTCATCGAGATTTTCACGCTCGAAATAGCGATTGAACGTGTCGGCAAACAGCACCACTTCGTGCGCCGGCGCGTTCTGCTCGGCCGTCCTGTAGCGCCAATCAGAGCGATCGCGGTAGGTGTCCTTGCGCCATTTCGGCAGGCTGCGGCGCGAGGAAAAGCCACGCGACCAGCTGCGAAGCCTTGCGCAGGATCGAGCTGCGATCGCGCATATTAAACAGGTGATGCCAACTGCGCGGCGTAAGGCGCGTAGTGCGGCAGAAAACCAACCAGCTTGTCGTGCAGCGAGAGCTCGAACTTCGCAGCCCGCGCGGCCAGCACTTCAATCTTCATGCGCGCCATGTCGACGCCCGTGGGACATTCGCGGCGGCAGGCCTTGCAGGAAACGCAGAGCTTTAGCGTTTCCTCCATCTCATCGGAGACGAGCGCGGCCGCCCCCAGTTGTCCGCTGACGGCTAACCGCAATGTGTTGGCGCGCCCGCGCGTGACGTCACGCTCGTCGCGGGTGACGCGATAGCTCGGGCACATGACGCCGCCCGCCAATTTGCGGCAGGCGCCGTTGTTGTTGCACATCTCGACAGCGCCCTGAAATCCGCCGCCGACGCCGGGATAGGCCGACCAATCGAGCTGCATCTTGATCGGTTCGCCATGATAGCCGGGCGCATAGCGGAAGAGATTGCGGTCGTCGAACTTCGGCGGGCGCACCACCTTGCCGGGATTGTAGATGCCCTTGGGGTCGAAGCGGTCCTTCACCTCCTCGAAGGCGCGGGCAAGGCGCGAACCGAACATCGGTTCATTGAATTCCGAACGGACCAGCCCGTCGCCATGCTCGCCGGAATGCGAGCCCTTGTACTCGCGCACCATGGCGAACGCCTCTTCGGCAATCTCGCGCATGGCATGCACATCTTTCTCCTGCCGCAGATTCAGGATCGGCCGCACGTGCAAGCAGCCGGACCCCGCATGCGCATACCAGGTGCCGCGCGTGCCGTGTTTTTCGAATATTGCGCCAAGACGTGAGGTGTAATCCGCAAGATGCTCGAGCGGAACCGCACAATCTTCGACGAATGAAACCGGCTTACCTTCCTCCTTCATCGACATCATGATGTTGAGGCCGGAGGTTCGCACATCGGTGATCGCGGCCTGTAAATCGGGATTGAGGATTTCGATGACGCCGCCCCATTTCGCGCCGCTCTTGTCCCAGCCGAAGCCGAGATCGCCCATCAAATCCTTGAGCTGGCGCAGCATGCGCAGATTGACTTCGTGGTCGTCCTCGCCGAATTCGACCAGCAGGATCGCCTCCGGCGTTTCGCGCACGAATTTTTCGAGCGTAGGCTGGAAGATCGGAATTTGACGTGCAAGCGCGATCATTGTGCGGTCGATCAATTCGACGGCAATCGGCTTCAGCCGTACGATGTGCTGCGCCGAATTCATCGCCTCGTAAAAACTTCCGAAGTGGCAGGCGCCGACCGCGCGACGGCCGAGCAGCGGCGACAGCTTCAATTCGATGCGCGTTGAAAATGCGAGCGTGCCTTCGCCGCCGATCAGTACATGCGCGAGGTTGATATCGTTCTTGCCGGGCACAAGTGCATCGAGATTGTAGCCGCCCACCCGACGCTGAACTTTCGGGAAGCGTGCCGCGATCTCATCGGCCTCGCGCGCGCCGATCGAAAGCAGATCCTTGGCGAGCGGGCGCAGCGGCGCCGGCACGTCCTTGAGATTGCCGCCGATGCGGCCGAAATGCGCCAGCGTTCCGTCGGCGAGCAGCGCCTCGATCGAGATCACATTGTCGCGCATGGTGCCGTAGCGCATCGAGCGGCCGCCGCAGGAATTGTTGCCGGCCATGCCGCCGATGGTCGCGCGCGATGAAGTCGAGATATCGACCGGGAACCACAGCCCGAGCGACTTGAGCTGGCGATTGAGATCGTCGAGCACGATGCCGGGCTCGACCGTGCAGCGGGCGCGCTTGACGTCGAGATCGAGGATGCGCGTGAGATACTTCGAGCAGTCGACGATCAGTGATTCGCCAACCGTCTGGCCGGCCTGCGACGTTCCGCCGCCACGCGCCAGTACGGTCGCTCCCTCGGACCGCGCTATCGCTATCGCCCGATCGGCTTCTTCGATAGTGCGGGGGGCAACCACGCCCACCGGCATGATCTGATAGTGGGACGCGTCAGTCGCGTAGCGGCCGCGCGTAAAATGGTCGAATTGCACCTCGCCGGTCAGCTCGGCTTTCAGGCGACGCTCCAGACCGGGCATGACAACGGCCACTTTTCTTATCCTTTTTGGCCTGCGCCGAGCCTATGCATAAGGGCTAGTTTGCTTTGCGGAAAATCGCTTGACCGCAATGTTACATTCATAGTTCAACGCGACAAGCGCTGTGCCCTGGCCGGGACGCGCCCGTGGTCAACCCACGAAAACCCCTAAAAGCTGCCGTTCAGGAGCGGATTGCCTATGGCTAAGAATTCTTCGCGTACGGTCGGGCGCCATTTTCTTCACATCCCGGGCCCCTCGCCGCTCCCGGACCGCGTGCTGCGAGCGATGGACACGCCGATCATCGACCACCGCGGCCCGGAATTCGCCAGGCTCGCCAAACGCTGCCTTGAAGGCATCAAGACCATTTTCAAGACCACAAGCCCGGTGATCATCTACACCGCGACCGGAACCGGCGCCTGGGAAGCCGCTCTCGTCAACACGCTGTCGCCCGGCGACAAGGTGCTGATGGTGGAAACCGGACAGTTCGCAACGCTCTGGAAGAAGATGGCCGAGCGCATCGGCCTCAAACCCGAATTCATCGCCACTGACTGGCGCCAGGGCGCCGATCCGAAAGCGATCGAGGCCAGGCTGCGTGACGACAAGGCCAAAGAGATCAAGGCCGTCTGCATTCTGCACAACGAGACTTCGACTGGTGCGCTCACTCCGGTCGCCGAAATCCGCAAGGCGATCGACGCTGCCGGCCATCCCGCGCTGTTCATGGTCGACACTATTTCTTCGCTCGCATCCACCGACTATCGCCACGACGAATGGGGCGTCGACGTCTCCATCGGCGGCGCGCAGAAGGGCCTGATGCTACCGCCCGGCATGTCGTTCAACGCGGTGAGCGACAAGGCGCTGGCAGCCAACAAGACCGCCAAGATGCCGAAATCGTTCTATGCCTGGGACGAGATGATCACGATGAACAAAGTCGGCTTCTTTCCCTACACGCCGGCGACCCAGATGCTGCAAGGCCTCGCGGTCGGCATCGAGATGCTACACGAGGAAGGCCTCGACAATGTGTTCGCCCGCCATGACCGGCTGGCGGAAGCGACTCGCCGCGCGGTGAAAGCCTGGGGACTGGAAAACCTCAACAAGAACGCCAGCCAATATTCACCGACCATCACCGCGGTGCTGCTGCCGGAAGGCCACGACGCCGACAAGTTCCGCGCGCTCGCGCTCGATACCTTCAACATCTCCTACGGCGCGAGTTTCGGCGCTTATGCCGGCAAGTACTTCCGCATCGGCCACCTCGGCGACATCAATGACGGCATGCTGATCGGCGCGCTGGGTATTACCGAGATGGCGCTCGCGCTCGCGAGTGTGCCATTCAAGAAAGGCGGCGTGCAGGCGGCGATGGATTATCTCGTCTCCGCGCACGGCGCGACGACCAAACAGGCGGCGGAGTAAGCACTCTCCCGCTCGTCCCCGCGAAAGCGGGGACCCAGTTCTTTTTATTTGATTCTGGATTCCCGCTTACGCGGGAATGAACGGAATGTTGCTAGGCCGCCAGCCCACAATCATTCGCTCGCGACAACGCGGGCGACGAAATCCGAAATCGATTTAAGCGTCGCTTCAGGCGCGTCGCGTTGTGGCGAGTGGCGTGCGCCCGGCAGTAACGCCACTTCAACCGGGCAGTAGCATTCCTGCTGCGCCACCTCGATCTGCTTCACCGTGCCGTATTGATCGCCCTCGCCTTGCACGATCAGCACCGGCACGCGGATAAAGGCGAGGAATTCGGTGATGTTCCATTTACGGAAATCCGGATCGAGCCAGGCGCCATTCCAGCCCTTGAACGCGTTGTCGACGTCGGCGTGCCAGCGCGACAGCCGCGCCCGCAGATCGCCGATCTCATAAGCCTTCTTCGCTTCAACGATCGAAGCGATGCCGGAATCTTCCGTAAAGAAATGCGGCGCGATCAGAACAAGACCGCCGACGCGGTGATCCTGGTGGCTGCCCGCATAAATCGCTACAATCGACGCGCCATCGCTGTGACCGATCAGCAGCCCGCGCTGAAAGCCAATTGCATCCAGCAATCGCGGCAGCGTCTCGCGCGCCTCGTCATGCATATAAGTGAGCGGCCGCGGCAGCACGACCGGGCTCGATTTCCCGTAGCCGGCGCGCGAATAGACGAAAACGCCAAGTCCCGTTGCGGCCGAGAGTTTTTCCGGAAAATCGCCCCACAGGCCGACGCAGCCGAGGCCCTCGTGCAGCAATACCAGCGTGGGTGCCTGTTCGGGACGCGGGCCGACGAAGCGGTATTCCAGCCGTTGCGCAGCGATATCGAGGAAGCCGGAGTCGGGAAGATTCATTACTAAAAATCGGTTTCTGAATTGTCATGGCCGGGCTTGTCCCGGCCATCTCGCTTAGGAAGGCACAGCCCGCCTTATCGGGATCACCGGGACTCGGCGCTTCGCGCCGGCCCGGTGATGACGGTTAGTGGGTCTGCCCCTCCGCCCTCAGCTTGAAACGCTGAATCTTGCCCGTTGCGGTTTTCGGGAGATCCTTCCGGAATTCGATCCAGCGCGGATATTTGTAGGGCGCGAGCTTCTGCTTGACGTGTTCCTGCAATGCATGAATCAACGCATCGCTGGCCTTTTCCGGCGATTTGAGCACGACGAAGGCTTTCGGCTTGATCAGCTTCTGCTCGTCGTTCCAGCCAACCACCGCGGCTTCCAAAACGTCCGGATGCGAAGACAGCGCGGCTTCGACCTCGAACGGCGAGACATACATGCCCGAGACTTTCAGCATGTCGTCCTGGCGTCCGCAGCAGACGTAATAGCCGTCGGCATCCTCGATATATTTGTCGCCCGAGCGCGTCCATTCGCCCTGGAATGTCGACCGCGATTTTTCGCGGTTGTTCCAGTACATGATCGCGCTGGTCGGCCCGCGCACATAGAGCTCGCCCATCTCGCCTTTTTTTACCGGATTGCCGTCTTCGCCGATCAACTTGATCTCGTAGCCGGGCACCGCTTTTCCGGTGGTGCCATATTTGGTCGCGCCTGGCGCGTTGGTGAGATAGATGTGCAGCATCTCTGTCGTGCCCAGCCCATCCGAAATCTCCACGCCGTAACGCTCCTTCCAGCGGCGTGCGATTTCTTCCGGCAGCGCCTCGCCGGCGGAAATGCAGCGGCGAATCTTCACATCGCCTTTCTGCGGCGCGTTCGGACTCGCAAGAAATGCCGCATAGAATGTCGGCACCGCGAAAAACACCGTGATCGGATGTTTTCGCAAGAGCGCCGCAACGCCATCGGGCGTCGGCCGCTCCGCGTTGAGCACCGTGGTCGCGCCGACCGTAAGTGGAAACGTCATGGCGTTGCCGAGGCCATAAGCGAAGAACAATTTCGCCACCGAATAACAGACGTCGCTTTCCTTCAGGCCGACGACAGGCGTGCCGTAAAGGTCGGCGGTGAGCTTGAGGCTCGCATGCACATGCACTGCGCCCTTCGGCTTTCCGGTTGAGCCAGATGTGTAGAGCCAGAACGCGATGTCATCGCAGGTTGTCGGCGCAGTGTAGGATTCCGGTTCGTCAGCGCCGATGAGATCCTCGAACAGACGATAGCCGTGCGGGTTTTCGCCTGAGACAATGACGTGTTCGAGATCCGGGCTTTGCTCGATCAGCTTTTCGAATTTCGGAAACAGCGCTTCCGATACGACCAGGCATTTTGCCCGGCTGTCGGCGAGCATGAAGCGGTAGTCGTCTTCGGTGAGCAGCGTATTGACCGGCACCGCGATAATGCCGGCCTTCAGGGATCCCAGAAATGCAGTCGGCCAATCGATCGTGTCGAGCAGCGCCAGCAGCACGCGCTCTTCGCGCTTGATGCCGAGGCCGCGCAGAGCGGCGCCGAAACGCGCCACGCGATCGGCGAGCTGGCCGTAAGTGTGCGTGCCGCGGGCGTCGATATAGGCCGGTTTGTTGGCGCGGCCCGCCGCGATATTGCTTTGCAGGACATCGGCGGCAAAGTTGTAGTCACGTGGGACTGCGCCCACCGTCTCGGCCGCCACCGCAACCGCGACCTGTCATAGCCCGTCCTCCCCGACGGCAAACGCCGCTCATTTTGAGGGAATTATGCGAGGCGTGGGCAGCCGCCGCAATGTGATTATATTTCCGACCGGTGCGGCGGTCATGGCGCGTATTCTCGCGCCAATTGCTGTACCGCACGGAATTTGCAGTTAAGGTGCGCCCTCTTTCGCGGCGCATCAAGTACGGGAGTTTTCGATGATCTTCAGCCGGGACCGCATTCTCACCACCCATGTCGGCAGCCTGCCGCGCAACGAGACACTGTCCGACCTTCTGGTGGCGCAGGAGGAAGGCAAGGACTACGACCCGAAGGTGATGGCTGCGGAAATGGATGCGGCGGTGCGCCACGTTGTGAAAAAGCAGATGGATGCCGGTATCGATATCGGCAATGACGGCGAGCAGCGCCGCATCGGATTCCAGACCTACGTGCCGCAGCGCATGACCGGTTTCGGCGGTGTTTCGAAGCGGCGGCGCGGACGCGAATTCGAGGAATTTCCCGACCTGGTCGCCTATCTGACGCGGCGCTTCCCCAGTGCGCCGAAAAGCCAGCAGGGTGCGCCAGAGGCACAGGCCAACATCAAGTACAAGGACCTGAAGCCGATCAACGAGGAGATTGCGGGCTTCAACAAGATCGCCGATGAGCTCGGCGCCTTTTCCGAGCGGTTCATGACCGCGCCCTCGCCCGGCATCATTTCGACCACGATGCTCAATGCCTATTACAAGTCGCACGATGACTATCTCGATGCCATCGCGCGCGAGATGAAAAATGAATATCAGACAATCCATAAAGCCGGGCTGATTTTGCAGATCGATGCGCCCGATCTCGCCATGGACCGCGTCATGATGTATCGCGACCTGTCCGACGCGGAATTCATCAAGCGCTGCGAGCGGCACGTGCAGGCCATCAATGACGGCATTGCCGGCATTCCGCGCGATCGCGTGCGGCTGCACATTTGCTATGGCAATTGGGAAGGCCCGCATATCCACGACATCGCGTTGGAGAAAATCTTGCCTGCGCTCTATGAGGCAAAAGTCGGCGCGCTGTCGATCGAGTTCTCCAATCCGCGCCATGCGCATGAATACGATGCGCTCAAGAAACATCCGTTGCCGAAGGACATGCTGCTGATTCCGGGCGTGGTGGAAACCACCAGCAATTTCGTCGAGCACGAGGAGGTGGTGGCGCGCCGCATCGAGGACGCTGTGCGCGCCGTCGGCGATCGCGAGCGCGTCGTTGCCTCGACCGATTGTGGCTTTGGCACCTTCACCAAGCGTGAGTGGGTCATCGAGCCCGTCGTTTGGCTCAAGCTCGCCGCTATCCGCAAGGGTGCGGACATTGCGTCGGCAAGGCTGTGGGGGAAGAAAAGCGCGGCGTAGAGCCCTGTGTTCGTCCCCGCGAAGGCGGGGACCCATACTCCGCAGCCCCTCGATAGTTCACGGCGTATGGATCCCCGCCTTCGCGGGGATGACAACGGAAAGGCGGTGGTGGTTGTTAAAAACGGCCACCACTAACCAGTTGCATATAAAACGAAATTTCCTCCGGAATTTATAAGATAGTATCTTTACTATTCAATCCAGACATACATACTACCGCCCTCAACAAGGGCGCGGACATGCCACGCACGGCGTTACGGCAGCCGGTGACGATGAGCGGTGAACTCACCGCGCGCATCATGTTTGCCGGCCGCTCGTCTTCGCTGTCGGCGCAGATCGTCGCCTGGGTGCGCGACGCGCTGTTTGCCAAGAAGCTCAAGCCCGGCGATTTCCTCGGCACCGAAAAGGACCTTGCCGCCCGATTCAGCGCCAGCCGCATCGTCGCGCGCGACGCGTTGCGCACGCTGGAGGCGCTCGGCATCGTCGAGATCCGCATGGGCAAGGGCGGCGGCGCGCGCATCGCCCAGGGCAACCCGCGCCTGTTCGCCGAGGCGCTCGCCGTACAGCTCGACCTCACCGGCGTTACCGCCGCCGAGATCATGGACGCGCAACGCGCCATCGAGACGCTTGGCGCCGAACTCGCCGCCGAGAATGCGACAGCCGACGACATTGGCAAACTGCGCCAGTTGCTCGCCGATGCGGAAGCCGTCATCGGCGACCTCGATGCCTTCACGCGCCTGTCGCGCGATTTCCACCTCGCGGTCGCCGAGGCCTCGCACAACCGGGTGCTGGTCGTGCAGCTCATCTCGCTCGAACACGTCTCCTGGCCGCGCCGCAACGTCACCGCCACGCCCAAGCTGGCGCAGCACATCCTGGAAATTCACACCAGGCTCGCCGACCTGATCGATATGCGCGATGCCACGGCGGCGCGCGCGCTCATGGACGACCACGTCAAGATGATCCGCGCCCGGCGCGTCGCCGAACATGACCATGACCCCGATGAAGGACATTCATGCTGCTGAAAGCATTACGGACTGACTCAGTCCCGTCACTCCTGAGGATGCGAGCGCAACGGGTCCGCGCGAAGCGCGGCCCGATGATAAACTCCGCGAGCCTCGAAGCGAGCGACGGCCGCTGCCCGTCATCCTTCGAGGGCCGCTGTCGCGGCCACGCTCAGGAATGACGATCTTCTTTATTTTCGAATGAAAGGGAGGACGAAAAATGCCGAAATTCCTGATCGAACCGCACTTCCGCCTGCAGGAATGGGTGGCCGAGGAGAAGGATTACTTCCGCAAGGAAGGCCTCGAATACGAATTCCGCGAGCTGATGCGCGCCACCGACGGCAAGATCCACGACAAGGGCGACAAGGTCGGCGCCTATCAATCGTTCGAGGAAGGCCGCAAATCCAACGTAAGCTGCGCCTGCCACTGGACGGTGAACGTCGCAGCCTCCAACGGCCACGGCAAGATGTACACCGACGTCTATTCGGTAGCGCCGGCCGGAATCTTTGTTGCCGCGGATTCGAACATCAAAGACCCGGCTGATCTCGCCGGCGTGCCGGTCTCGGTCGGTTACCAGTCCGGCAGCCACTATTCCACCGTGCAGGCGCTGGAGCAGTACCTCAAGCCAGAGCAGATCAACCTCGTTTACGCGGATGGCATGCTGTTCGCGCGCATGGAGAAGCTGTTCGAGGGCAAGGCGCCGGCAGTGCACCTGTTCGGCGGGCCCTATTATTTCGCCGAGCAGCTCGGCTTCCGGAAGGTGATCGATGCCACCTTCATGATCGGCACCATGATCCACGGCGATCCCGATCCGGAGGACCTGCGCAAGTTCTTCCGGGCGCTACGCAAGGCGCAACGCGACATCGACCTGCGGCCGGAGCTCTATACTCACTATTACAAGAAGGAATTCCCCGACCGCTTCCACGCCAGGATGGACACGCGGCGCTGGGGCCCCGGCGAAAGGCTGGTGTTCGAGCCTTACACCAAGGAAGTGTATGAGGAATCCTTCGAGTGGATCGCTGCCCACGGTATCTTCCCTGAAGGAAAGATGGGCAGCGCAAAGTACGAACGGGCGACCGTGTCGTTGGTCTGACCATTAACGTTTGTACGCCAATAGTCAGGCGTCCAACCAAACGCGCCGCGGACCCCGGTTCCGCGGCGCTTTTCTTTGCGCGAAAGGTCAGGCATTCTAACGGCAACAACACGAAACCAATGACGGTCAGGGGAGGACCACAATGAAACGCGTATTATTTGCCAGCGCCGCCATGCTGACGGCAGCCTTGCTGCCTGCGGGCGCCAGCGCCCAGGAAACCATCAAGATCGGCGTCATCGCCGCCTTTTCCGGCCAGTTTGCCGACACCGCGGCGCAGATCGAGAACGGCATCAAGCTCTATATGAAGCAGCACGGCGACAAGGTCGCCGGCAAGAAGATCGAAATCATCCGCAAGGATACCGGCGGCCCGAACCCCGACGTCGCCAAGCGGCTGGCGCAGGAACTGATCGTGCGTGACAAGGCCGACATTCTCGCTGGCTTCACGCTCACACCGGAAGCTCTCGGCGCGGCTGGCATCGCCACCGAAGCCAAGAAACTGATGGTCGACATGAATGCCGCGACCTCGGTCGTCACCGAGAAATCGCCCTATATTGTGCGCGTGTCGGTGACGCTGCCGCAGATCGGCGAAACGCTCGGCACCTGGGCCGGCACCAAGGGCAAGATCAAGAAGGCCTATACGATGGTGACCGACTTCGGCCCCGGCATCGACGCCGAACAAGCCTTCCAGCGCGCCTTCAAGGCAGCGGGCGGCGAGATCGTCGGCTCGGTGCGCATGCCGATTGCCAATCCCGATTTCTCCGCCTTCGTGCAGCGCGCGAAAGACCTCAATCCGGAATCGATCTTCGTGTTCGTGCCAGGCGGCGCGCAGCCGGCGGCAATCGGCAAGGCCTTCGCCGAACGCGGCATCGACCCGAAGAAAATCAAGATCCTGTCGACTGGCGAGCCTGTAGACGAAACCGCAATCAAGAGCCTCGGCGACCTCGCTCTGGGCCGCATCAGCGCCTGGCACTACGACTACAATCACAAGTCCAAGATGAACGCGGACTTCGTGAAAGCCTTCAACGCCGAGTTCAAGCGTAACCCGGACTTCTTCGCGGTCGGCGGCTATGACGGCATGCACCTCATCTACGAGGCGCTCAAGAAGACCGGCGGCAAGGCCGATGGCGACGCGCTGATCGGGGCGGCCAAGGGCATGAAATGGGAAAGCCCGCGCGGACCGATTTCCATTGATCCGGCGACCCGCGACATCGTGCAAAATGTCTACATCCGCCGGGTGGAAAAGGTCGGCAACAACATCGTCAATGTCGAGTTCGACACGGTCGCGAACGTGAAAGACCCGACGCACAAATAAGCCGCCGCCCTGAGATGCAATGACTTCCGGATGGGGCGATCGAAACTGATCGCCCCATCTGTTGTATTCAGATAGCATTCATGACTGAGGTTTGGCTGCGCGGCTCGCTTCACCTCTCCCATAGGGAGAGGTCGGCGCGCGATAGCGCGCCGGGTGAGGGGTTGCATTCTATCGAGAGTCCTGGACCCCCTCACCCCAACCCTCTCCCCAATGGGGAGAGGGAGCCTGCTCTCGCCTGTGTCGCGGCCTCGGTCTAAAACAGTTTCTCTTTAGAAAGAAAGCCACGAGCCCCCATGCTTCCCGCGGTCTTCGGTGTGCTGTTCGACGGCATGGCCTACGGCATGTTGCTGTTCGTGCTGTCGGTCGGCCTGTCGGTGACGCTCGGCCTGATGAACTTCGTCAACCTCGCGCATTGCGCCTTTGCGATGCTCGGCGGCTATGTCACCGTCACCCTGGTCAACGAATTCCACTGGCCGTTCCTGGCGACCTTGCCGGTGGCGTTCGCGGCTGCGGCCATCATCAGCGTTGCGCTCGAGCGCACGCTCTACCGGCGGCTTTATCGCGCCAGCGATCTCGATCAGGTGCTGCTCACCATCGGGCTGGCCTTCATCTCCGTCGCAGTCGCGGCCTATGTCTTCGGCACGACCCAGCAGCCGGTCGAAACGCCCGGCATCCTGCGTGGCTCGTTCGACATGCTCGGCATCGGCCTCGGCAAATACCGGCTGTTCCTGATCGGCATCGCGCTGGCCGTGACGATGCTGCTGGTCGCCGGCCTCGAATACACGCGTTTCGGCGCGCAAGTGCGCGCGGCCGTCGACAATCAACGCATGGCGCGGGGGCTCGGCATCGACGTCGACCGCACCTTCGCCTCGACCTTCGCGCTCGGCTCCGGCCTTGCCGGCCTCGGCGGCGCGCTGGCGATCGAGATCGTCGGCCTCGACCCGAATTTTGCCTTCACCTATCTCGTCTACGTGCTGATCATCGTTTCGGTCGGCGGATTGGGCTCCATCGCCGGCTCGTTCATCGCCGCCGTCCTGATCGGCGTCAGCGATGTCGCCGGTAAATACTACGCGCCCGAGCTCGGCGCCTTCCTTATCTATCTCGTCATGGTGGCGGTGCTGATGTGGCGCCCCGCCGGCCTGTTCGGGAGGCGGTAAGATGCGCACCGGGTTCAGAGTTGCCCCAAATTCCGTTCGTCCCCGCGAAAGCGGGGACCCAGGGCCACAGGTTGCAACGGCTGAAACTATGGGTCTGGATCCCCGCTTTCGCGGGGATGAACGGAGGGTGGTCCTGCGATGACCACAAACTCCACCACCCTCACCCCCCGGGCCTATCTGCAAGCGCAGGGCCGCTGGCACGCGCTGGAGATCGCGTTCTGGCTGGCGACGCTGCTGCCGTTCGTGCTGTTTCCGGATTATCTGTCGCTGGCGAGCCAGATCGCCATCACCGCGCTATTCGCGCTCTCCCTCGACATCATTCTCGGTTACGCCGGCATCGTGTCGCTCGGCCATGCAGCTTTTTTCGGCATCGGCGCCTACTCCGCGGGATTGATCTCGAAGTTCGGCTGGGGCGAGCCGCTCACCGGCCTCATCCTGGCGGCCGCAATTGCCGGAATCGTCGGCTATGCCGTGAGCTTCATCATTTCGCGCTTCCGCCATTTCACGCTGATCATGATCACGCTCGGGCTCGGCCTGCTCGCTTTCGAGACGGCGAACCGCGCGCATTGGCTCACCGGCGGCAGCGACGGGCTGCAAGGCGTGTCGATCTGGCCGGTGCTCGGCCTCTTCCACTTCGACCTCTACGGCTACACCGCCTACGCGTATTCGCTGGCGGCGCTCTTCATCGTGTTCCTCGGGGCGCGGCGTCTCGTGAATTCGCCGTTCGGGCTGGCGCTGCGCGGGATCCGCGAGAACTGGGTGCGCATGCCCGCCATCGGCGCCGACAGCCGCGCGCATATCCGCAAAGCCTTCACGATTGCAGCAGCCATCGCAGGACTCGCCGGCGCGCTGCTGGCGCAGACGACCGAAAATGTCTCGCTCGAATCCATCAGCTTCCAGCGTTCCGCCGACGTGCTGGTCATGCTGGTGCTGGGCGGGGCCGGTCGTCTCTATGGCGGGTTGATCGGTGCGACCATCTTCATGGTGGCGCGCGACCAGTTCTCCGGCATCGCGCCGCAATTCTGGTACTTCTGGATCGGCGTGCTGCTGGTGACGGTCGTCATGGTTCTCCCGAACGGCATTCTCGGCGGATTGTCGGCCATTTATGCGCGGTGGAGAGCAAAATGAGCACGCCCGCGCTAGCGACCCGTGCACTGTCTAAGGCGTTCGGCTCCCTTCCGGTCGCGCGCGATATCGAGATCAGCCTGCCGGTCGGCGCGCGCTATGCGCTGATCGGCCCCAACGGCGCCGGAAAGACCACGCTCATCAACCTGATGACCGGAATGCTGACGCCCAACGCCGGACAAATTCTGCTCGCGGGAGATGACGTCACCGCGCTCGGGCCGCAGGAGCGTGTGCGGCGCGGGCTGGCGCGAACCTTCCAGATCAACACGCTGTTTGCGGGCCTCAACGCGCTCGAAGCGGTGACGTTGGCGGTGGCCGAGCGGCACGGGGTTTCCGGCCAGTTCTGGCGGGGCGTCGGCTCGCATAGCGATGCGATCGATGAGGCTTACGAGATCCTGCGCAAATTGAAGCTGGGCGACAATTGCTACCAGGTCACGCGCGAATTGCCTTACGGACGGCAGCGCCTGCTGGAAATCGCGCTGGCACTGGCGACGAAGCCAAGAGTGTTGCTGCTCGACGAGCCCGCGGCCGGCGTGCCGCAAGAAGAAAGCGGTGAAGTTTTCGAAGCCGTGGCGGGCTTGTCCGACGATCTCACGCTGTTGTTCATCGAACACGACATGCACGTGGTGTTCCGTTTCGCGACCCACATCATCGTGCTGGTCGGCGGCGCCATCTTTACTGAAGGATCACCGGCCGAAATCGCCGCCGATCCCGGCGTGCGCGAAGTTTACCTGGGCAAGCGCAAACATGGATAATATCTTGGCGATGCTTGCTCAAACTGGAGAATGTGACCGCCGGCTATGGCGACGCCGTCGTGCTGCACGGCGTTTCGCTCGAGATTGCCGGAGCATGGCAGCCTCGCGCTGCTCGGCCGCAATGGCGTCGGCAAATCGACGTTGCTGTTGACCATCATGGGTTACACGCAGATGCGCGACGGCATCGTGACCTGGCGCGGGCAGGATATTTCGCGGCTGACGCCGCATCGCCGCGCGCTCAATGGTATCGGCTGGGTGGCGCAGGAGCGCGAGATTTTCCCCTCGCTGTCGGTTGAGGAAAATCTCACCGTCGCGGCGCGGCCGGGAGCGTGGGATCTCGACGCCGTTTTCAAGCTGTTTCCGCGGCTTTCCGAGCGCCGGCGCAACATGGGGAATCAACTCTCCGGCGGTGAACAGCAGATGCTGGCGGTCGCCCGCGCGCTGATGACCAACCCGGCCTTGATGCTGCTCGACGAGCCGTTCGAGGGTCTCGCGCCC
This sequence comes from uncultured Pseudomonadota bacterium, assembly GCA_963762485.1. Taxonomy (GTDB): domain Bacteria; phylum Pseudomonadota; class Alphaproteobacteria; order Rhizobiales; family Xanthobacteraceae; genus Pseudolabrys. Next base: position 1,397,355 of record CAVXLE010000017.1, read on the forward strand.
GTCATCGTCGACGAGCTGGTCGCCGCGATGAAGCTGATGCTCTCCGGCCGCAGCATCGCCATCATCCTGGTCGAGCAGCACACCGACATTGCGCTGGAGTTGACCACGGACGCCGTCGTGCTTGAACGCGGCGCGGTCGCGCACCGCGCGCTTTCGGCGCAGCTCCGGAGTGACACGGCCACGCTTGAACGGCTGGTCGGGTTGCGCGTGGCCGCGACGGCGTAGGATTTGCCGCTGCTCAAATCTTCCATATCCGTTCGTCCCCGCGAAAGCGGGGACCCAGGGCAACAAAATTAAAGCGTGCGGCTCTGGATTCCCGCTTGCGCGGGAATGAGCGGCCGAGGGTTCGTGCCCCACATCCACGAGAGGTCGAGTCGGGTTGCGCGTGGCCGCAACGGCGTGAGAAGCTGGCTCTTCCGTCATCCTGAGGTGGCCGCGCGCTGCGCGGCCCTCGAAGGATGGCGGTCGAACGGCCGTCGGCCCCGAGGCTCGCGGAGTTTATCATCGGGCCGCGCTTCGCGCGGACCCGTTGGCTCGCTCCTCAGGGTGACGATGAAAAGCACGAGGTAGGAAGTACCCATGTCGAATCCGATGATTCCGCGCGAGCGTTCCGACTATTCCGCGATCGTGGATCGCCCGGCGCTCAAGCTGCCGGGAAACGCGCGCATCGTGTTCTGGACCATCGTCAATTACGAGGTCTGGGACATCGGCAAGCCGATGGCGCGGCAACTTCTCCCGGCTCCGACCGGCGTGCCGCTTATGCCGGACGTGGTGCATTGGGGTTTCCACGAATACGGCATGCGGGTCGGCTGCTGGCGCTTCCACGAGCTGTTCAAGAAGCTCGGCATCAAGCCGACACTCGCCGCCAATGCCCGCATCTGCGAGGACTATCCGCGCGTCGCCGCGCAGGCGCGCGACGAAGGCTGGGAATTCATGGGCCACGCCTACGAGCAGGGTCCGATCCACAAGGAGACCGACCAGGCCGGCATGATCAACCGCACCATGGACATCATGGAGAAATTTTGCGGCAAACGGCCGGTTGGCTGGCTCGGCCCCGGCCTGACGCAGACGCTGGAGACGCCGGACCTGCTCGCGGCGGCGGGCGTCAAATATATCGGCGACTGGGTCTATGACGATGAGCCGACGGTGATCAAAACCACCAAGGGTCCGCTGGTCACGCTGCCTTACACCATCGAATGCAACGACATTCCGGTGATGATCGTCCAGCACCACAACAGCGACTACCTGCTCAAGCTGGTGACGGACCAGTTCGACCGGCTATACGCCGAGAGCGCCAGGCGCGCGAAATTCTGCGCGCTGGCCATCCACCCCTATATCAGCGGGCAGCCGCACCGGATCAAATATCTCGAGCAGATCTACGATTACGTGAACAAGCACGAAGGCGTGCTGCACTGGAACGGCGAGCAGATCCTCGATTGGTACCGCGGCATTGCCAAGATCGAGGCCGCCGCTTAGCGTGTGGGCCGCCGCCCATAAGAACAGGAAACAGGCGGCGGCGGGGAGGAACCACATGCGTATCAAGCTGATCTTTTGCGCGGCCGTGGCGGCGCTGTCGCTGCATGGCCTGCCGGCTTCGGCGGTGGAAATCCGCCTCGCCAGGCAATTTTCCATGGGCTACCTGCAGCTCAATGTGATGGAGCACCAGCAGCTCATCGAGAAGCACGCCAAGGCGCTCGGCCTCAACGATGTGAAGGTGTCGTGGTTCACGTTCAACGGGCCTACCGCGGTCAACGAGGCGCTGATCTCCGGCAATATCGATGTCGGCTCGGGCGGTGTGCCTGGCCTTTTGGTGCTGTGGTCGCGCACCAAGGGAACGCCGCAGGAGGTGCGCGGTATTTCCGCGCTCAGCTCGCAACCGTTCCTGCTCAACAGCCGCGACGCCGCAATCAAGACCATCAAGGACTTCAAGGATAGCGACCGCATCGCGGTGCCGGCCGTGCGGTCTTCGGTGCAGGCGATCACGCTGCAGATGGCGGCTGCCAAGGCTTACGGCACGAAGGAATTTAACAAGCTCGACCCGCTCACCGTGTCGATGACGCCGCCGGATGCCACTGTCGCGCTGCTCAAGGGCGGCGCGCAGATTTCCGCAGCGTTCAGCGTGCCGCCGTTCCAGTATCAGCAGCTCGAAGACCCGGCGGTGCACACCGTGCTCAATTCATTCGACGTGATGGGCGGTTCGCACACGTTCACGGCCGTCTGGGCACCGGCGAAATTCCGCACCGACAATCCCGTGCTCTACAAGGCGCTGGTGGCCGCGCTCAAGGAAGCGACCGACATCGTCAACAAGGACAAGAAGGCGGCGGCGGCGCTGTGGATCGAGGACGCTAAATCGAAGTTGGCGCTCGACATGGTCGCCAGGCTCGTCGCCGGCCAGCAGGTGCGCTGGACGCTGACACCCGAAAACACCATGAAGTATGCCGAATTCATGTCGAGCGTCGGCACGCTGAAAAACAAGCCGGCATCGTGGAAGGACTACTTTTTTCCGGAGATTTATGACGCGAAGGGAAGTTGAAATCCGAGCCGGCTTTCGCCACAACGTCGAAGACTCTCATTCGTCATGGCCGGACTTGTTCCGGCCATCCATGTCTTTCTGATTCGCAGTGCCGTAAGACGTGGATGCCCGGGACATAGGCGTGCGAAAGCACGCCGTTCTTCGAACGGCTTTGCCCGGGCATGACAGAAGAGAGCATATGCTTCGACCCAGGAACCAATGACCGACGGGGCGTGACTGACGCGCATAAACCAAAACTCCCGGCGCGAGCCACACGCGCCGGGAGTTTGGTTCGGTTCCGGATGTGGGGATGGAGGCTGTGCCTCGCGGCCGGAACCTACGCCTAGGTCGTTTTTCATCGCTCCTTTTCCGGTGACGCCGCCGCTCGATGGCAGTACCTCGCGGCCGGAATTTCCTCCTAGCTTGGTGCGTTCTCCAGACGATCTCAGCTACTGAGCCCTAATGTTATTGCGGTTGCGATTGGCCGGACGAAAGCTGAAAGGCGCCGGTTGCACGGGCGCCGATACAATTCCACCCGCGGACCGGCTATTCGTTACAATTTTGCCAGTGCCGTTTGTGACACCGCCGTTTGTCGTACTGCCAGTTATGACTCCGCCGTTCGTCGTACCGGCGGTTATGACGCCCCCATTTGTCGTACCGCCAGTTATGACGCCGCCGTTTGTGGTACCGCCATTCGGAAGCGGATCAGTCGGCTGCGGATGCGGCCGCGGGCCGAGCTCTCGCGGATCGCCCGGGCTCTGCGACGTACCGGATGAGGACCCGATAAACGCCGGAGGCTTCGGTCCGATGCCGATCACCGGGCCTTTTCCTTTTGCGTCCGCGGACTGCGTGCCGACGAACGCGCCAACGGCAATGAGACCGAGGGCGATAGTGAGAACTTTGCGCATTGTCTTTTCCAGTTTCATTTCCATTGTCGATTGCCTGATTTCGGTACTGCTCCCGGCGCGGAGACGACGCCGGAAGCCTTTATTTCAGTCGCTTAGCATTTGAGGAGTTCACGACCTGGCCGTAGCCGGATGCACTGCCCTGCCAGGGTGTGGTCGGTTTCGGCGGCGGGTCCTGATCGACCCAGAAGCATTGCCCCAGCTCGCCCGGAAATATTGTCCATCCATAATTCTGGACAACGTTTGGACCGGATCGCGACTGGCCAAAAATATGCGTTTCGCACCTGAGATGCCTGGCGGCAGCCGGCTCAACCGACAAAATACCGAGGCTCGCAAGGCCGAGGACGATGATGAGAGCTTTGCGCATTTCAAATTTCCTGTTTCGCTTCTGTCGTTGATCACGCGCTATCGCTTCGAGGCTCTACGTGTGCGCCGTCAGTCAATTTTTTCGCCACAAGCGCCACGCTCGTGCATCGATCGAGGTAAAACATAAACGCGCGCACATGAACCGCGCCTAAATAGCGCGTGCAGATTCATGCGTGAGCGAGAAATTCCGGAATAATTTTTGGTGACGATTAATGCGCGCGTCGTTCGAACGAATGAGATTTTGCACGCGTGGGAGAGCTTGCGATCAGGCACCGTACATCATTCGAATGAATAACGAAACTCGACAAAAGACAGAAATTAAGTGTCACAGGGTGGCAAAGACGCAACAGCGCCGTACCCACCACGGCCTCGACGATTGTTCAAATCGACAATCCGGACAGCTCATCCTCTGACAAACAAGGTCCCGGACACGGGCGCCCGTCCGCTTGCGGCGCCCGGCGGCTGCGTCCGCGCAAAATATCGAACGACCCTCAAAACAAAACTCCCGGCGCGGGGATGGGCCGGGAGAGGAGGAATTTCAGTCCAGTTTGTTTTTTTAGCTCTATGAGCTGCGGAGCTGCTGCGCTCAGAACATCCTCCTCCCAAGATCGATTTGCGGCTTAACGTTGGTGCGGCGCGGTCGAAGAGCTCACAGTCTTGCCGTAACCAGACGCGCTGCCCTGCCATGGCGTTGTCGGTTTGGGCGGCACATCGACGTCAAAGCAGTTTCTGAAGCCGAGACCGCCTTGTATCGGGTAAGATTTGCAATGAGTTGCCGCCGTGCACTGCGCGCTGATGCCGCTCCAGAGAATCTTGTAATGATCCTGACAAACTCGTCGGACCTCGGCGGACGCTATTTCCGCAATTGTGAGAGAGCCGAAGACCGAAAGGCCTGCCAGACCGATGACAATGATGCGATGTCTGCGTATATCAGTATCCGTGTCCTTCCACGTCGACTTGTATGATCTGCGAGAGACCGACATGCTTCTGATGCCGCATCACTCTTGGGTTGTCCGCGAAGAAAACTAGATGGCCCCACATGAACCGCGCCTAAATGGCGCGTGCAGAATTGTGCGCGCACGCGATTAAATCGAAATTTTTTTTCACTTTCATATCATTCGTTCGAATGAGTGCGCGCGTTGCGATGGTGTGAGGGGATTCTGAAAATCGAATTGGCACGACCGCAAATTAATAGTGTCGTGCACTTATGGGCGACTAATCTGTACGGCTTAAATGCCCGAACCAGCAAGATCCGGAGACGACGGCGTGACGCCGGCCGTGGCCTGCGGGGTCGAGTTCGTCTGGCGGTCGAGCGGCGTGAGGCCAGTGGCGGGCCCCGCATGGGATTGGCCGGCGTTGGCGGCTTCGCGTCTTGCGGCGGCTAAGGCGCCGGATTTTTCAGCATTTACGCCGCTACGCACCTGGCAGGTCCTGAAGCCGGTCTGGCAATACCCATTGACGCTTGCACCGGTCAATTTCACGAAAAGCGGCGGGTCCTTCACGCACAAGGACAGTTCGCGCGCGCAATCGCCCGGCAAGCTTGATGTATAGGCGAGCGCGGCGAGCCCCAAAAGACCGATGGCGAGGATAATGACTGTCCGCATTTCTACTTTCCTGCGCCCGGCTATCTTGGATGAACCAGGAGGACGATGCCCACGAGGCCGAGAGCGATCGTCAGACTCTTGCTTTCTTCCCGATATGCCCGCGATATTTTCCGACGGTCTGCTGTGACCCTACGTGAGCTTTGCGCATCTTCGGTTTCCTGATGTGTTCGCATGATCGCGCTTGGCGGTTCGAGGCATGGTTCGCGGGCATTCATTTATCCCGGCAGCAATCTAACCACACGCACATGAACCGAACCTAAATGGTGCGTGAGGATTTCCGCGCACGCGCGATTCAATCAAAACTATTTTTCGTGCGCGGCGCCTCATCTGTTCGGATGAGGAGTCGCGGGCATCGGAGATTTTAGACCGAGTTTCTGCAAGTCGAGTTAGTGCTCGTGAGAGACGCGGCTCGACCCGGACTATTTCTGAATTCCTATGCCAACTCGTCGAACCGACGGGTCGAATAGCGCCGATGCGGCACACCATTCCGAAGCGTTGAAGTCGGTTGTGTATGCTCCACCGACCGGCCCCGGCGTCCAGCCTTCGCCGGGCAATGGGGTGATCTTGACGTCCGTGATGAGGCCCCGATCAAGAGACGGATCAAAGTGGTGCATGCTTCGCTCACTAAGGTCGAGCACTCGCCCAGGTTTAAGCGGCCCGACATCGTTGATCTTGACAATCAGCTGCTTGTCGCCGCTTTCAACCAGCGCAAAGGCGGGCTGATAAAGTTTGCCATACCGGATGCCACCAAACTGATCTTGCAAGTCGATCTTTATAGCTGCCGTCCACGCAGCGGGGTCATACGGCTCGCCTGAGGCGGTTTGTGTGCCACCCTCTTCATTGCCACCACGATAAGGGTTGTAGGTCGAGACCGTGCCGACAATCGTCTGGCAATACGTCTCGCGGTTTTTTCCTTTCGTAAATAATGAAGGATCGCTCAGGCATTCAGGCGCTTCCAGCACGCAGTCGCTTGCCGAAGCCGGGGCACAAGCGATTACCGCAAGGCTCCCGAGACTGACAGCAATGATGAGAACTTTACGCATTACATATCCTGATGTCTTCAATTTGCCGATCAGGTGCTGTCGGTCCGAGGCATCAATTTGCGTGCAGCCCCTTCATCAGCGTCTCTTTGCGTGAGTTGTCTCCTTGCAGGTGCCGCACTTGCACTTCGATCAGCACGCAAGCTAGGCGCACGCACATGAACCGCGGCTAACCGGCTCATGCAGATTTGCGTGTGCAGGCGATTCAATTAAAAAAACTTTTTTCACGTGAAGCGTCATCCGTTTGGATGAAAGTGCGCGCGCATTGCGATGTGAAGCGGAGATTTTTACAAGTCGAATTGCGTGTGATGCGCGCGGTGCGAATTAATGATGGCGGAAATCAATGGGACATCGTTCAAATGGGGGATGAGATTTTTTTGCCCTGGATTCCCGCTTTCGCGGAGATGAGCGACGAGAATAGACCAGGGCAGCGCCGTTAACCGCTCGCCGCCGCCACCTTATGCGTCTGTTCGCCAAGGCTTTCGATGGAGGCCGTCACCACGTCGCCGGCTTCCAGATAGATCGGCGGCTTCTGGCCGAGCCCGACGCCCGCCGGCGTGCCGGTGAGGATCACATCGCCCGGCTGCAAACTCATGAAACGGCTGATGTAGGACACGAGCTCGGCGACGGAAAAAATCATGTCGCGCGTCGAGCCGCTTTGCCTGAGCTTGCCATTGACGCTCAGGCGCAGCGCCAGATCCTGCGGGTCAACGACCTCGTCGCGCGTCGCGAGATAAGGCCCGAGCGGCGCAAAGGTGTCGGCGCTCTTGCCTTTGAAGCCCTGCCCGCCGCGATTGAACTGGAAATCGCGCTCGGAAAAATCGATGCCGACACAATAGCCGAGGACGTGGTCGAGCGCGTCGCGCTCGACGATATAGACGCCCGGCTTGCCGATCACCACGCCAAGCTCGACTTCCCAATCGACGCTTTTCGCCTCGCGCGGCATGACGAGATCATCCGCCGGCCCGCACAGCGCACTTGTAGCTTTGAGAAAAAGCGTCGGCTCCTTCGGCAAAGGCAGCCCCGTTTCCGCGGCGTGGTCGCGGTAGTTCAGGCCGACACCAATGATCTTGCCGATGCCGCGCAAGGGCGGGCCAAGCGCGGCGCCCTTTTCCACCTTCCGAAGGGTCTTCACCGGCACCGCAGCGATGGCGGCAATGTGCTCAAGGGTCGGAGCGCGATGGCTGAGCGCGGCGAAGCCTGCCGACAGATCGAAGATCTCGCCGTCCAGAAGCAGACCGGGCTTCTCGCCGGTTGTGGAGCGGTATCGGACAAGTTTCATGGCCTGTACAATAACCGGAGCACCTGCAAAACTGCCACTGTCATTCCGGGACGGTCCGAAGGTCCGGACCCGGAATCCAGATGCGAGCGTGGAGTTTGTTTCTGGATTCCGGGTTCACGCGTTTCACGCGTGCCCCGGAATGACCGAATAGACAAACAAAATCCGAGGAACACTCCCGTCATGAATGTCCCGAAGCCTTCCGTCGGCATGCTGCCGAACGATCGTCTGGACTATTCCGCAATTACCACACGCAAGCCGCTGAAGCTGCCGAAAGGCGCGCGCATGGTGGTGTGGACCATCACCAATGTCGAGGAATGGGACCCGACGCAGACCATGCCGCGCACGGTGCTGACGCCGCCGGCCGGCGGCTCGCCGATGCCCGACATCCCGAACTGGTGCTGGCACGAATACGGCAACCGCGTCGGCTTCTGGCGGCTGCTGCAAGTCTACGATGAATTCAAGATTCCCGGCGTGATGAACATCAATGGCGTGGCGGTCAACGCGTTTCCAGACATCGTGAAGGCCTGCGTCGAGCGCAACTGGGAATTCGTCGGCCACGGCTACACCCAGCGCAACATGCAGAAGGTCGAGAATGAGCGCGCCGACATCCGCAAGAGCGCCGACGTGCTGGAGCAGGCAACCGGCAAGCGCCCGCGCGGCTGGCTCGGCCCCGGCCTCACCGAAACCTGGGAGACGCCGGATATCCTCGCCGAGGAGGGCTACGACTATGTCGCCGACTGGGTGCTCGACGACCAGCCGGTGTGGATGAAGACGCGCGGCAAGCCGATTCTCAACATTCCCTACACGCAGGAATGCAACGACGTCGCCATGATGCTGATCCAGCACCACAAGGCCTCGGAGTTCTACGAGCGGGCGATGGACCAGTTCGAGCAGATCTACAAGGACGCCAAGGGCTCGGCGCGGGTGATGGCGATCTCGGTGCACCCCTACATCATGGGCGCGCCGCACCGGGCGAAATATTTCCGCCAGATCTTCCAGAAGATCAGGAAGAAGAAGGATGTCTTGTTCTGGACGGGCAGCCAGATTGTGGACTGGTTCATCAAGACGGGGCCGAAGGCGCCGTAGTCGATGGCCGGCGCGGGGCGAATGCAGATCTTTCCCCACCGTCATGCCTGGTCTTGTGCCGGCCATCCACGCCTTCTATGCATTGAAGCAAGGAAGACGTGGATGGCCGGGACATAGGCGTGCGAAAGCACGCCGTTCTTCGAACGGCTATGCCGGCCATGACGAATGAGAGTCCGCGCCTATGACTTTTGATCCAAAATTCCTCGACAAAAAAACCATCGCCGAGCTGACCGCGCGGATGTATCTCGACACCGGCGCGGTCCGCTTCATGCAGGACAAGCCGTTTATCTTCACGAGCGGCTGGGCGAGCCCGGTCTACAACGACTCGCGCTGGCTGATCTCGTTTCCCGATGTGCGCTCGACACTGATGGATTTCGCCGTCGCCGCGATCTCGCGCGACATCGGCCGCGACAAGATCGACGCGGTCGCGGGTGGCGAGACTGCCGGCATCCCGTTCGCGGCCTGGGTGGCCGATCGCCTGCACGTGCCGATGCAATATGTGCGCAAGAAGCCGAAAGGCTTCGGCCGTGGCGCCCAGATCGAGGGCCAGCTGATCCCCGGCCAGCGCGTGCTGCTGGTGGAGGATCTCGCCACCGACGGCAAGAGCAAGGTCAACTTCATCAATGCGCTGCGCGAGGCCGACGGCAAGTGCGAGCACTGCTTCGTGATTTTCTTTTACGACATCTATCCGCAGGGCAAGAAAATCCTCGGCGATCTCGGCGTGACGCTGCACGCGCTCACGACTTGGAAAGATGTGCTGGCGGTCGCGAAAACAAGTGGGAAATTCGAGCCGAAAATGCTGGCGGAGGTGGAGAAGTTCATCCAGGACCCGGCCGGCTGGTCGAAGGCGCATGGCGGAGCAGCTGAAGCGGCGGAGTAGACCTACAAGTTCAGCTTCCGCTTCAGCCGCGTGACTGCCAAATCGAGCGCCGACAAAAACCGCGAGATGTCCTGACGACTCAAGGGCGGCGGACCGCGCGTTGTCTCGCCCGCGGAACGTAAACCGGTCAGCAGGTCCCGCGTCGCCAGCGCCATGCCGATCGAATCGTCTGTGAACGGCTTGCCGGTGGGGCCGATCACACTCGCGCCCTTTTTCACACAACGACCGGCTAGCGGAATATCGGCGGTGACGACGATGTCGGCCTCGGTGGCACGATCGGCGATCCAGTCGTCGGCGATATCAGGACCTTCGGTCACTATCACCCGCTCGATCATGTCGCTGCGCGGCACCACCATGAAGGCATTGGCCACCACATAAACCTTGAGGCCGTAGCGCTCCGCCACTCGGTAAATTTCGGGCTTCACCGGGCAGGCGTCGGCATCGACGAAGATGCGAATTGCGGGCTTTTCCGCCTCTTCCATGTGTTGCACCGCCGTGATCCAATTCATCAAATAGCGCACGATCCCGAAAAGCTTGTTCTCGACCTGATCGGGGATGGCTACCGGTTTTCGGATTAAAATCATGCGCGAGCAACATGGGAGGCATCAATGGCCAAGGCACGAAAAAAGGCACGAAAGAAAGTCCAGGCACGGCGAAAACCCGCCGAGCGTAAGGCAAGCGCGCGTCGCGTCGTGAAGGCCAAACCGCAAGCGAAGGCACGGCCCAAGAATCGGCCGAAGCACAAATTCACTGTCAGCCACCATCGCGAGGAAGATTTCGACCAAGGCCTGCGCCCCTACTCTGCCTATCGCGATCTCGGCATCGCGCCGGCAACCGGCGGCATGGTGCAGGCGCACGTCATCCGCATGACCAAGCCGTTCACCGACGAGGAAGTGGCGATCCCGCACTATCACGACGTCGACTTCCAGATGGTCTACGTGCTCAAGGGCTGGTTCCAGAGCGAATTCGAAGGCGAAGGTGTGCATACGTTCTACGCCGGCTCGTGCTGGATCCAGCCGCCCGGAATCAAGCACACCGTGCGCGGCTACTCCGACGATTGCGAATTGCTGGAAATTGTCCTGCCGGCGGATTTCGAGACGGTGACGTTGACCGACTAGGCGTCACACCGCCCGTATCAGCAGTAGTCCGCCTGTCACCACCACGAAGATGACCGCGGTGGCGCCGAGCACCGTCGTGATGTGCCTCCAGCCGAGCCCGATGATGGTCTTCACCGACGTCCCAAGTCCGAGCGCGCCGATCGCAAGCAGCAGACCCCATGTCGAGACTTCCACCAGCACGCTTTTGACTGGCGCATAAGCCGGCGCCAGCGACGGCATCAGCGGCACCGCACTGTTCACCATGCACAGCAGCAGGAACACGATCGCAAAGACCGGTACCGGCACGCGCGCCTCGCCGTGGCGCATCCCTTGCCGCGTGAAATACCAGCCGACACTGAGCACCACGGGCAGCAACAGGAACACGCGGAACAGCTTCACGATCACTGCCGTGTTGCCGACCGCGTCCGACACCGCGTAACCGGCGCCGACCACCTGGGCGACGTCGTGGATCGTGCCGCCCAACATTACGCCGGTAACCTGCGCATCGAAGCCGAGCAGAATGCACAGCGGTGGATACGCAAGCATGGCGAGCGTCGCCAACGCATTTACTGCGACCACCACAAAGGCGATGTCGGCCAGCTTGCCTTTGTATTCAGGCACGACAGTCGAGGTCGCGAGCGTCGCGGACGCGCCGCACACCGCTGTTCCCACGCCGACAAGCGCGCCGAAGCCTGGCGCCTGCCCGCTCCAGCGCGCGAAAATGAAGCCTGCGGCCACAGTCACAGCCATCGCGATGACAATCAGGATCGCAGTTTCGGCGCCGAGCGCCGCGATATCGCCCAGACCCACGCGCAGGCCGAGCAACGCCACCGCCCACCGCAGCAAGGTTTTCACGCAGAAATTCATGCCCGGCTGCGCCGCCGGCCGTGCCGCCAACGGGTTGAGCGCGATACCGACGACCAGCGCGATCACCATGTTCGGGATTGGCACCACGCGCGCGACGTAGGGCGCCGAGACGTAGCCAATGGCGGCAACAATGGCCGACAGCACGATCCCGGGCGCAAGATTGGCGGCCGTCGCCATCGAACGCGAGACTTGCATGTTTTGGGCTGTCACGCGGGGTTTCCTATTGGGTGGCGGCGGCCTTGTTGGCCGGCGTTGAGACCCGCAGCGACAGCGGGAGCGATCTGCGAGGGCGTATCGACGACGACAACGCCGGCGGCTTCCAGTGCCTGGCGTTTCGAAGCGTAGCTGCCGGCATTGCCGGTCACGATGGCACCGGCGTGGCCCATTTTCTTGCCCGCGGGCGCAGCGGCGCCGGCGATGAAAGCGACCATCGGTTTCCGCATTTTTTTTGCGTATTCAGACGCGTTCTCCTCCATCGCTCCGCCGATTTCGCCAACGATAACAATGGCATCGGTGCCTGCATCCTTGTCGAGCGCTTCGAGCGCATCTCGCGTGGTGGTACCGAGCATGGGATCGCCGCCGATGCCGATGAACGCGCTCTGGCCGATTCCGGCGCGCGTGAGGTTGAGGCAGACGAGCGTGCCGAGGCTGCCGCTGCGCGAGATGACGCCGACGGTCCCGCTTTTGAACACGCTGTTCACGAACGCCGGCATGATCCCCACGAAGCATTCGCCCGGCGTGACGAGCCCGGCCGTGTTGGGACCGACAATGCGCGTGCCGCATTTCGCGGCCGCCGCGTGCATCGCCATCACGTCCTGCGCGGGAATGTGTTCGGTGAGAACGACTAGCAATTTGATGCCGGCCCGCGCCGCGGACACGGCCGCATCCTTCGCCATGGGAGGTGGGATGAACATGACCGCGACGTCACCGCCGACCGCAGCAACCGCGTCGGCAGTCGACGCGAAAATGGGAACGCCGACGTAAGTCTCGCCCGCGCGCTTGGGATTGATGCCTGCGACCACGTTGGTGCCATAGGCGATCATCTTCTCGACCCAGAAGGTGCCCTGCTTCCCGGTGATGCCGAGTACAACGACGCGGTCTTTCTTGCGGACGATCATCGCGCTGCCTTCACCGCCGCCTGGATTGCGTCTTCCATGAAATCGTAAGGCTCGATACCGAGCTCGCCACGCACCAGCTTGACCGCCTCTTCTTCGCCGGTGCCATGAATGGAGAAGAATACCGGCACCTTCGGCTTGAGCTTGTGCCAGGCCTTGACCACGCCTTCCGCCATTACATCCGTCCGCGCGAAAGCACCGCAGAAATTGATCACCAGGCTTTTCACGCCGGGATTGGACAACACAAGATCGAGCGCGATCTCTGACTTGGTGTAGGCCTCGCCGCCGATCTCGAGGAAATTCGCTGGCCGGCCGCCATAATAACGGATCACATCCATGGTGGTCATGGTCAGCCCGGCGCCATTCGCCAGCACGCCGACATTGCCGTCGAGCTGGATCAGCTTGAGGCCAGCCTCGGCACCGCGCTTTTCCAGCGGTGTCATAGCGGCAGTCGCCCCACCTTTGGCAATCTCCTGCTGCCGGTAAATCGCCGCATCATCGAGCACGAATTTGCAATCAAGCGCGACCACACGACCGTCGGCGAGAAGCGCGAGCGGATTGATCTCCAGCAGCTCCGCGTCGTGCGCACGGTAGGCCCCGTAGAGTTTTGCCAGGATCGTTTCGACTTGCGGCCCCGCACTGCCAAGACCGGCCCGGGTGAGCATCTCAGCAAAATCTCTTTGCTTTGGTGGGCTGTCGAGATCGACAATCATGCGGCAGATGGCACCTGGCGTTGCCGCGGCAACTTCCTCGATGTCCATGCCACCTTCGGTGGAGAACAGGATCAGCGGCTTGCGCGCCGTAACGTCGTGCAGCACGGCGGCATAGAATTCGCGCGCAATCTCGGCCTGCTCCTCGACCAGCAGGCGCTCGACAGTGTAATCGCCGATACGCATGCCGAGGATTTGCCGGGCAATTCTCTTTGCTTCTTCTGGCGAGCCAGCCAGCTTGATGCCGCCAGCTTTGCCGCGCTTGCCTGCCGGCACCTGCGCCTTGACCACACAGGGGCCGAGTTTGGCCGCTGCCATCGCGGCTTCCGCATCGCTGATGCAGAGGATACCGCGCGGCACCGGAATGCCGGCGCCGCCCAGGATCAGCGATTTCGCCGCGTGTTCCTCGAAGTTCATTGGACTAGCGCTATTTTCCGTATTTCTTCCAATACGCGCCGAACAACGTTTCCTCGCTCGGCTTGTCTTCCGGAATGGTGGTGACCAGGTGGGTGATATTGATGAAGTGTTTGTAGTTCAGGTTTTCAGTGATGCTGTTGCCGCCCCAGGTGCCGCAACCCATGCTGAGCGTGAAATTGAGGGCGTTGTCGAAACCGCCGCCATTTCCGAACGTGTGGGCCTGATTGATCAGCACGCGCACCACATCCGACCGTTCGGCGAGTGCACGCCCGCGGCCCATGTCCTTCGTGTGCAGTCCGACAGAGTGCCCGCGCCCTTGATGCGCGAGGATTTCATTGGCACGCGCGATGGCGGCTTCGAAATCCTTGGCGCGATAGACGGTCAGCACCAGCGACAGCTTTTCGCTTGAGAACGGAAATGAACGGCCGACCCCCGTTTCCTCAACCATGAAGAATTTCTTCGACTCCGCCGCCGCAGGCAGGCCGCAGCCGCGCGCAAAAACATCGGCATCGCGCGCGATCAATGTCCGGCTCAATTTGCCGTCCGGCCAAAGCGCCGCCTGGATTTTCGCTTTTTCCGCGGCAGAGGCCATGTAGCCGCCCGCGCGCTCGAGCGCGGCAATCGCCTTGTCGTAAATGGCGTCGACGAGGATCACGGAATTTTCCGAGGAGCACGACGTGGAATTGTCGAAGATCTTGGAGGCGCAGATTTTCTCCGCGGCATCGTCGAAATCCGCGGTTTCGTCCACGATCACTGGCACATTACCGGTGCCGACGCCGATCGCCGGCGTGCCGCTGGAATAAGCGCGCCGCACATTGTCTTGCGAGCCGGTGGCGACCACCAGATCGGCCGCCTGCATCAGCGCCTGGGTCATGTCTTTTGATGCCGGCGGCGGCAGGATCTGGACCAGATCCTCAGGCAAGCCGATCTTCTTGAGCTCGGCGCGCATGTAGTCGACGGTCTTTCCTGTCGTCTTCATGCCGGCGGGTGAGGACGCAATGACGATGGCGTTGCGGCCCTTGATCGCCATCATCGCCTTGTTGACCGGCGTGGCGCCGGGATTGGTCGAGGGCGTGATGGCGCAAACGAGGCCAACGGGCTTGGCGTATTTGACGATACCAAGCTGCCTATCTTCCTCGATCATACCGACGGTCTTCACCCGCAGCAGATCGCGCAAGGTGCCGAAGGTCTTGCGCTGCTTCTTTATGATTTTGTCGGGCACATTGCCTAGCTGGGTGTCTTCGACCGCCAGTTCGGCAAGCTGCTTGGCGTGCGCGGGATTGTAGAGCGACCAGGCCAGCGCGATGACGGCTTCGTCGACGCGCGCCTGATCGGCATCGGAGAAGTGCGCCATCGCCGCACGGCCCCGCCGCACCAACTCGTCGACCACAGCCATCGCCTTCGGATCGGCCGCCGGTTTCACTGCGACAGTCATTTCATCATGCTCCGCATTTTTCCGCGCATGGTCATTCAGGCAACTTGCTGCGGACGCATGTCTTCGCGCTTGATGCCGGCCACCACCACGGGCTTCTTCATGGCGTCGCGGCGGAACGGCTCACCAAGCTCCTGATTGAGGATGACCTCGATGAAGGTCGTAATGCGCTTCTTCTGATCCTCACACGACTTGCGCAGCACCTCGGTCAGCTCGGCCTGCGTTTTTACTACGACACCCTTGAGGCCACAGGCTTCAGCCACTTTTGCATAGCTAAGATGCGGATCGAGTTCGGTGCCGACGAAATTGTTGTCGTACCAGAGGATCGAATTGCGCTTTTCAGCGCCCCACTGGTAGTTGCGGAAAACGATCATCGTTATGCCCGGCCACTCTTCGCGGCCAATCGAGCTCATCTCATTCATGGAAATTCCAAAGGCACCGTCGCCGGCGAAGCCCACACAAGGCGTATCCGGATTGCCGATCTTGGCGCCGATGATCGAAGGGAAGCCATAGCCGCAGGGCCCGAACAGGCCAGGGGCCAGGTACTTTCGGCCCTTGTCGAAGGTCGGATAGGCATTGCCGATAGCGCAATTGTTCCCGATGTCGCTGGAAATGATCGCATCCTTCGGGAGGCCCGCCTGGATCGCGCGCCAGGCCTGTCGTGGAGACATGCGATCCGCGTCCCGCTTGCGGGCGTCCACGTTCCACGTGGTGCCGGGATCGTCATCCTCGTGATCCATGCTGGACAGTGTCTGCAGCCACCTTGATTTCGTTGTGTGGATCAGAGCCTTGCGATCCTCGCGGCCCGCATTCCCCGCTGAAGCTGATAGCTGGGCCAGAAGGCTTTGCGCGACGAGCTTGGCATCGCCGCAGATGCCGATGGTGACCGGCTTCGTGAGACCAATACGGTCGGCATTGATGTCGACCTGGATGATTTTGGCGGTCTTCGGCCAGTAGTCGATGCCATAGCCCGGCAAAGTCGAGAAGGGGTTGAGCCTGGTGCCGAGCGCCAGCACCACATCGGCCTTGGCGACAAGCTCCATAGCGGCCTTCGAGCCATTGTAGCCAAGCGGACCGACCGCGAGCGGGTGGCTACCGGGGAAGCTGTCATTGTGCTGGTAGTTGTTGCACACCGGCGCATCGAGCTTTTCCGCAAGCGCAACACATTCTGGAATTGCATTGCCCAGAACGACGCCCGCGCCAGACAGGATGACCGGAAATTTCGCGCCAGACAGAAGCTTTGCCGCCTCGGAGACGGCATGGGCGCCACCGGCCGGCCGCTCGAATTCGACAATCGCCGGCAGGTTGATGTCGATGACTTGCGTCCAGTAGTCGCGCGGAATGTTGATCTGCGCGGGCGCAGATAGCCGCTTCGCTTTCGTGATTACGCGATTGAGAACTTCCGCCGTACGCGACGGATCGCGCACTTCTTCCTGATAGCAGACCATGTCGCGGAACAGCGCCATCTGTTCCACTTCCTGGAAACCGCCCTGCCCGATCGTCTTGTTCGCCGCCTGCGGTGTGACCAGCAACATCGGTGTGTGGTTCCAGTAGGCCGTTTTGATGGCAGTGACGAAGTTCGTGATGCCCGGCCCGTTTTGCGCAATCGCCATGCCCATTTTGCCGGTCGAACGCGTGTAGCCGTCGCAGATGAGGCCGCCATTAGTCTCATGCGCGACGTCCCAGAATGTGATTCCCGCCTTGGGAAACAGATCGGAGATCGGCATAAACGCCGAGCCGATGATGCCGAAGGCATGTTCGATGCCGTGCATCTGCAAGACCTTCACGAAAGCTTCTTCCGTCGTCATCTTCATAGCTTTAGTCCTTTACTCAATTCCGTCTTTACTGAATGCCATCAAATTATCGCTGAATGCACGTTTCAGGTTTTGTCCTGAAAGATATCGGCAAGCTCGGCCGCGGCATTTCGGAGCGCAGGCAGATGTCTGCGTGCCGTTTGCACATTCATCCGCGCTTCCGGCGCCTGGATGGCAAGTGCTGCGAGCATCTCGCCGTTCTTGCCGATCACCGGCACGGCCATGCAGACGACACCAACGAGATATTCCTCGCGGTCGAAGGACACCTGCTCCTTACGGATCTGCCGCAACTCAGCGTCGAGGCGCGTGCCGTCGGTGATCGTGCTGTCGGTGAAGCGCCGCAGGTCGAGACTTTGCAGCAGGCGACGGCGGCGCGGCGAGGCGGCGAGCGCCAGGAACAACTTGCCGATGGCGCTGCAATGCAACGGCACACGCGAGCCGATGGTGTAATGCAGCCGCAGCGGCCAGTGTTCCGCTTCCACGCGGTCGAGATAAACGACCTCACCGTTGAGCAGCGTGCCGATATTGCAGGTTTCGTTGAGCGTGTGAACCAGCCGCTGGAGCACGACGTGCGGCGTGTCGTGGCGCATCGACGACGACAGCGCGCCGAAGGCGAGGTTTGCGAGCTTGGGGCCAACGATCAGCCTCCGCCGCCCAGGCTCACGCGAGAGATAACCCTGCGTGACGAACCAGTCGACCAGGCGATAGGCCGTCGCCTTTGGCAATTTTAGTGAGCCGATGATGTCGAGCACGTCGACCGGCGCGCGCGAACCCGCTACATGCTCGAGGATGGCGAAGGAACGCGCCGTAGCGCCAAGCTTCTGCTCGCGGGCATTTGCGGGCTTCGGCGGACGCGGCTTGAGCTCCGTCACATTCCGGCGCGCACTGGCGGGCGCTGTGCCGGTGGTTCCTTCATCAAGTCCAAGATTGGTACGCATGAGTCACCTAACCCCGGTTCAAGCCGTCACCAGACGGCTTCTGAGCAAACGCTGCACGAACGGCAGCAACAGGACGATGATGGTCAACGCGACGATCGTTCCGGAAATGGGCCGCGTGAAGAACACGGTCCAGTCGTTGGAAAAACTGATCATCGTATTCATGAAAGCTTCTTCGGCGATCGGACCGAGGATCACACCAAGCACCAAAGGCGCCACCGGAAACTTCAGGCGCTCGAAGCCGTATCCGAGGATGCCGAAACCGATGATCAGCCACAGATCGGTGATGTTGTTGCGGATCGACAGAGCGCCGATGAAGCAGAGGATCAGCACGTAAGCCGAAACAACCGCTTCGGGAAAATCGAGGATCTTTACCAGCGGCCGAATGGCGAAATAGCCGATGGCGCACATCAGCACGAGACCGAGGAACAGCGAGGCAAACACGGTGTAGACCAGCGGCGCCGAGCTCACGAGCACCTGGGGGCCGGGCTGAATACCGTGCAGCATGAAGGCGCCGAGAATGACCGCGGTCGCGCCACTGCCGGGAATGCCGAGCGCGAGCAGATGAACCATCGCACCACCGACCGACGCCGTCGCCGCCGCCTGCGGCGCGACGATGCCTTCCGCGACGCCGGTGCCCATCTGATTCCTGCGCTTGCCGAAGCGCGCCTCGATTCCGTAGCTCACGAACGACGCGATGGTGGCACCGGCGCCGGGCAGCAGGCCGATGAGGTCGCCGACCACCGACGAGCGTAGGAACATACCCTTGATATCATTGAGCTCTTTCCAGGTCGGCAACTCGGTGCGCGCATTTGAGATCTTGTCGATCGGCTTGGTGGCAAAGCCCGTCTCCAGGCGCGTGAGCACCTCGCCAACGCCGTAGGCGCCGACCATGACCACGAGGAATTCGATGCCGTCGGCGAGAATCGGCGAGCCGAAGGTGAAACGATAGGCGCCATAGACCGGATCGGTGCCGACCGTCGAAATCAGGATGCCGACGCTCATGCTGATGAAGGCGTTGGCAAGCGAGCCCTTGCCGATCGCCACCACGCTGAGCAGACCGAACATCACAATCACGAAATATTCCGGCGAGGAAAAGCGCAGCGCAAATTTGGCCAGCGGCTGCGTCAGCGCCACCATGACAACGGCGGACAGAAGGCCGCCGCCGAGCGCGGCGACCAGCGTCCAGCCCAGCGCCTTGGCCGGCTTGCCCTTGCGCCCCATGGTGTAGCCGTCCCACAGCATTGGGACGTCGATCGGCTCGCCGGGGATGCGGAACAAAATCGCCGTGAAGGCGCCACCATAGGTGCCAGACACGTACATCGCGGTCAGCAGCACGATGGAGGCAGTGACGTCCATCTTGTAAGTGAACGGCAGCGCCAGCGCGACACCCATCACCAGCGTCAATCCTGGCAACACGCCGATCAGCAGGCCGATGACGATGCCGACCACCAGCATCGTCATATTGAGCGGCGTCAGACAGTGGACGAAACCGGCGGCGAGCTGGGTGAGGATATCGATCACTGTCATCACCACAGACTCGGGATTGCGAAGAAGACGTCGGTCGCGCGATCGAATGGCTCGATGCCGCGCGGCAGTGAAACGTAAGCGATGCGCAGAAATAAAATGCCGCAGAAGATCGTCACCGTCGCACTGGTGCCCCAGATCGCCTTATGCTCACGATAGCCGCCGACATACATGAACGCGGCAAGAAACAGGAACGTGCCGAGGATGAAGCCGAGGACCGGGACCAGCACTGCATAGATGGCCATCAGTATGATACCGGCGACAAGAAGGCGCGGATAAACCGGCTGCTTGTCGTCTTCCTCCGGCTCGCGGTCGAAGGCTTCCAGAAAACCGGTCGCATCCTGATTGCCGGCGATGAGCCGCCGGGAAATCTCGAACACGCAAGAGGCGCCCATCAAAAGAATGGCAAGGCGCGGCCACACCTCGGGCCCAAGCTGGCCGGGCCGCGCGGCGTAGTCGATCGTACCAGCATAGATATAGAGCGCGACGGCGAAAGCGAGGCCAACCGCATAGGGCACGACCGAACGGAACAGCGCCTTGTCCATAATCATTGTCCAGCGTCAGTTCGTCGCCATCGTCTTTTTCATGTCTTCGAGTTGTTCGTTCACGAAGGCCGGAGCTTTCGCCGCATCTTCGAAACTATTTGGATCGGCGTATTGCTCCTCGAGGAATTTCTTGTATTCCGGCGAGGCGTAGACCTTGGCCAGCGCATCCGACAGCTTCTTGACGATGTCCGGCGGCGTGCCGGCGCGCACGACGATCGAGCGGAACTGCGGCAAAGCGACCTTGAAGCCAAGCTCATAGGACGCGGGCACGTCCTTGAACGCTGCCAGGCGTTTTTCACCGAACAACAGGATTGGCCGCATCTGCTTACTGTTGAGGAATTGGGCCACGTCGCCCGCTTGCTCGTAGAGCGCATCGGCGTGACCGCCGAGGATCGAAACGTAACGCTCGCTCGGCTTCGCGAATGGCACCTGGATGACCTTGATGCCGCCGCGGTCGAGCACAGTCAGGGAGAAGTCGTCGACGCTGCCGAAGCCAAGCGTTGCCACTTTCAGCTTGCCAGGATTGGCCTTGGCTTCCTTGGCGAAATCAGCCCAGGTCTTGATCGGGCTGTCCTCCTTCACGAAGAGGAAAGACGGCCCTTTGATCATCACCGCCACCGGCGTGATGTCATTCATGGTCCAGCGCGGACTCTTACCAGCGAGCAACGCGTGGCTGTCGGCGATATAGATCGCCATCGAGTAACCATCGGCGGGCGCCGCCATAAGCTTTGCCATGCCCGTTGCGCCGGTGCCGCCAGGAACGTTTACGACCGGGATGCCCTGACCGAGCATCGGTTCCATCAGCTTGCTGACGAGACGCGCGAGCTGATCAGCGCCGCCACCCGGACCCCACGGGACGATCAATTCAATCGGACGTTCCGGATAGCCGGCCGCAACGGCTTTGCCGCCGAATAGCGCGGCGCTAAGCGCCATCGCCACAAGCATCGTGAAGCTTCGCGTGGTCGAACGCATGGACTTATCCTCCCTGCCATCGGCCGCTTGCTTGTTGCGTCCCGCCCGCGGCCGTGCCCGGCAGGGACGCTAATCCGGCTTATGACTGCCGGTTAGCCGCCGCGGCAGGATCGACTGCCTCGACGAAGTCTCGTTATTTGAGACTGTTGTTCTCAATACGCTAACAGAAGGCCTTGGGGCCGCAAGGGAGAATTCGAGCCATTGCGTCCCGCAATTTGGGGATTCGATTCTAGGAACTGCAGTCGGGCGCGAATTTCTCAGCACACGGGAGCAGCCGGGATTAGCGCGACCATAGCCGCATCGTCATGGCCGGGCATAGCCGGCCGAAGGACGGCGTGCTTTGCACGCCTATGTCCCGGCCATCCACGTCTTGGCGCACTGAAGGAAAGTCGTGGATGCCCGGCACAAGGCCGGGCATGACGGTGGAGAGGCCTAACGATCTCGCTACCGCTTCTCCAGCGGAACGTAGGCGCGCGCATCGGGTCCGTTGTAGAGCGTGAGCGGACGCAACAGGATATTGTTCTCGAGTTGCTCGAGCACTTGCACGACCCAGCCGGGCACACGGCCGATGGCAAAGATTGGCACGAACAGATCGCGCTTGATGCCGAGCAGGTGGTAGACCACGCCGGAATAGAAATCGACGTTCACGTTTACGCCGTGTCGCGCGTATGGCGCCATGGCCGCGACCACTGCCTGTAAGATTTCGAACCACTTCGGTTCGCCCATTTCCTTGGACAGACGTTCGACGCCAGCGCGCATATGACGTGCGCGCGGATCTTCCGCGCGATAGACACGATGGCCGAAACCGGTGACGGCAACGCCGGCCTTGCGCTTTTCCTTCACATAGTCGGCGGCGCGAGAGGGATCGCCAATCTCTTCCGCCATCTTCATCACGTCCTCGGCGGCACCTCCGTGCGCCGGCCCCGAAAGCGCGGCAATCGCTGCAACAATCGCCGCATGCAAATTCGCCTCGGTGCCGATCACCACACGGGCGGCGAAAGATGACGCATTGGAGCCGTGCTCCGCATGCAGAATAAGATCACGGTCGATCAATTGCGCGGCATCGGCGCTCGGTTTTTTTCCGGTCAACATCCAGAGCAGATTGGCGGCATGATTGAGCGTTGAATCAGCTCGCACCGGCTCCTGACCGGTGCGGATACGCGAATGGGCTGCGACAATCATCGGCACCTGCGAGGTCAGCCGTACGGCCTTGCGCAACGTTGCTTCGCGCGAATTATCGGCCGTTTCCGGGTCGAAGGCAGAGAGTGCAGACGTTCCGGTGCGCAGCACGTCCATCGGATGTGCATCCTTGATGGCACGGATGATGTCGAGCACCGGCGCAGGCAATTTCCGCGCGGCCTTGAGTTCGGTGTCAAAACCCGCGAGCTGTTGCTTGTTCGGTAATTTGCCATTCAAAAGCAGCCATGCGGTTTCCTCAAAGCTTGAATGTTCAGCAAGGTCGTGGATCGAATAGCCGCGATAGCGCAGCTCGCCGGCCTTGCCATCAATGAAGGTACAGGGCGAGCGATCAAAGTAGACACCTTTGAGGCCGCGTTGAATCTTGATCGCCTCGGCTGTTTCAGTCATTGATGGCCCCTACTGCTGCGCATGATTTTATCCCATAACTGGTATCGACTTTTCAGGATCATGCGCTCGGCTTTCGCGCTTTTCTCACGCGGTGAGAAGCATGGATTTGCTTGATCGACTGTTTGATATCGCACGGCGGCGTAATCGCAAAATCGTTTTGCCGGAGGGCGACGACGCACGTATCATTGCCGCCGCGGTGCGACTCAAACATGAAAAACTCGCGCAGCCGATCTTGCTTGGCGCCCCGGATGCAATTGGAAGGATCGCGGGCGATCTGAAGGTCTCGTTGGACGGGATTGAGATCCTTGATCCGCGAAGCGATGCGCGCCTCGGAAACTATGGCGCGACGCTTGCGAAAGCACGCGAGTCGATGACGCCGGCAATGGCGACGCGCCTTGTGTCCAAGCCGCTGTATTTCGGTGGCATGATGGTGCGCCAGGGCGACGCCGATGCCATGGTGGCGGGCTGTGCCAATCCGACCCGGCGCGTGATCGAGGCTGGATTGATGACGGCCGGCCTCGCCTCCGGTATCACGCTGCCGTCGAGTTATTTTCTCATGGTCGTGCCGGATTTTCTTGGCAAAGGCCCGCGGCCATTTGTTTTCGCCGATTGTGCGGTCAACGCTGACCCTAGCGCCGGTGAACTTGCGGGCATTGCGATTGCTTCAGCACGCAGCGCGCAGGCGTTGCTGGGTGAGACGCCGCGCGTGGCCCTGTTGTCATTCTCAACCAAGGGCAGCGCACAGCATGCACGCATCGACAAGGTGCGCGAGGCGCTTGCCATTGCGCGCCAGCGCGAGCCGGATCTCGCCATCGACGGAGAATTTCAGGCTGACGCAGCGCTGGTATCAGGCGTAGCGCAAAAGAAAGTAAAGGAGCAAAGCGCGGTCGCCGGCCAGGCCAATGTACTGATATTTCCGGATCTCGATTCCGGAAATATCGCGTACAAGCTCACGCAATGGCTCGGCGGCGCGCAGGCGATCGGACCGTTCCTTCAGGGCTTCTCCAAACCAATCAGCGACCTGTCACGGGGCGCCAGCGTAGACGACATCGTCACCACTTGTGCTGTGGTCGCGGCCGGCTAGTCCTCGATGTCATCATCCGATAGGACGCGCAACGCGGCACCATCGACATCGCTGTATTGACCGCTCTTGAGTGCCCACAGGAAGGCGAACAGGCCGAGCAACCCAAGACCGAGCGCCATTGGCACAAGGTAGACCAGCACGTTCATGACCGCCTCTCCTTCGCCCGCAGCGCATTGAGCGTTACCAGCAGGGACGACCCCGACATTGCGAGCGCGGCGATCAGCGGCGTCACTGCACCGGCAATCGCGATTGGTACCGCGATGGCATTGTAGATCGCGGCCAGCCACAGATTTTCCGTCATCAAAGCGCGCGCGCGGCGCGAAATCACAACGGCATCCAGCACCGGCTTGAGCCGCTCGCCCAGAAACACCGCATCGGCCTGCGCTTGCGTTACGTCGGTGGCGCTGATTGGCGACAGCGATACATGCGCAGCGGCAAGCGAGGGCGCATCGTTGAGGCCGTCACCCACCATCAGCACTCGGCGGCCCTTGGCTTTCAGCGTTTCGATGAAGGCAATCTTTTCAGCCGGCTTCAGGCCGCCCTGCCAATATTCGATGCCAAGCGCGCGCGCGACCGGCGCAACCGCGTCGTCGCGGTCGCCGGAGAGAATGCGCAGGTCGAGGCCGATACGCGCCAGCGCCTTGACCACTTTCACAGCATCCGGCCGCAGCTGCTGGCTGATGGCGATCGTGGCCGCGCGCGCGCCGCGTGCGAAGTAGATATTCGAATGGTCCGACTTGTCGGACGCTGGCTGCGGGACACCACAGAACTCCGCGCTTCCCAGCCGCACCTCAATGCCGTCAATGAGCGCGCGCACGCCCTGCCCCGGCTCCTCCACAGCGCCGTCAAAAGGCGTGCGCGTTTGCGCTTCGCGCGACAACGCGACTGCAAGTGGATGACGGCTCGACAGCGCCAGCCGCGCGGCCATTTGCAATAGTTCAGGATCGATTGCCGCGGCGTTGACCACGCGCGGTTCCGGCAGCGTCAGTGTGCCGGTTTTGTCGAAAATAACGGTATCAGCCTCGGCCAGCCGCTCGACGGCGTCGCCGGTATTGAGAATGACGTTGGCGCGGAACAACGCCCCGGATGCCACCACCTGAACGGCCGGGATGGCCAGAGCCAGCGCGCAAGGACATGTAATGATGAGTACAGCGATCGCCGTCACGATTGCATCGTGCAGGCTTGCACCCGCGATCAGCCAGCCGGCCAAAGTCAATGCGGCGGTTACATGCACGAGCGGCGCATAAATGCGGGACGCACGATCAGCGAGCCGCATGGCGCGCGATTTTGCGCTCGCGGCCTTGTCCAGCAGCCGTTCGATCTCGTCGATCAGCGCAGTACCGCCCGCGGCAGTCACTTTCAGAGTCAGCGCGCCGGAATAATTCATGCTGCCGGCATAGATGGTCGCGCCAGACGCGACCTTGCGGCGCTCGGTCTCGCCGGTAATCAGGCTTTCGTCGATCTCCGAGCTGCCGCCCAGCACCGTCCCATCGGCTGGCACGCGCTCACCTGGCTTGACCAGCAGACGGTCACCCGCTCTCAGCGCCGCGACCGGCACGCTCACCAGCTCATCTCCAGCGAAGCGATGCGCGGTTTCCGCCTTCAAGGCCGCCAGATTGCCGGCAATTGCGCGCGTCTTGCGGCGCATCGCGTGATCGAGCGTGCGCCCGATCAGCAGGAAAAACAGCAACATGATGGCGGAGTCGAAATAGGCGTGTTCGGCGTGGTTGGCGGTTTCCACCAGCGACATGCCGAGCGCCAGGGTGACGCCGAGCGAGATCGGCACGTCCATGTTGAGCGTGCGCGATTTGAGTGCGCGCCAGGCGCTCGCAAAGAACGGCCGGCCGGCATAAGCCGCAGCTGGCAAGGCGATCAGCGCCGAGGCCCAGTGGAAGAAATCGCGCGTCTCTGGCGTGATATCGGTGACATTGCCCGACCACACTGCCACCGACAGCAACATGATGTTCATGGCGGCGAAGCCGGCAACCGCCAGGCAGCGCATAAGCCGGCGTGCCTCGGCGGCCTCCTCCTGCTCGGCGCGCAGCGGCACGAATGGATGGCCGTGATAGCCGCTGTCTTCCAACGCTTGCAGGATTTCGGCGGGCTTCACCGAGCCGTCGGCCCAGGCCACGTGCAGCCTGCGATTGGTGTAGTTGAGCCGCGCTTCGGTGACGCCCGGCAGGCGCTTCACTGCGCCTTCAATGCGCGCGATGCAGGCGCCGCAGGCAATACCATCAACCGCCAGCTCCATGCCGAATGTGCCGTCCCCGGCAGGCTTTGCGTAGAGCGAGAGGTCGAGTGCCTCCGGCATGGCTTCACCGTAACGTCACGCGGCTGCGCGAACGGAACACGCGGGCCTCGCCGCGGTAGAGATCGACAATCAGCTCCCACTGGCCAGGCTGCGCCTGCGCTTCGCCGTGAAAGAGTCCAGCGCCTGCGCGATCGAGCGCGATCACATGGTCAAGCCGTTCGTCGGCCGGATGCGCAAGCCGTGCACGCGCGGAGAGCCCGGAAAGCGGCGCACCCTTGGCATCGCGCGCGGAAATATCGAGCACGGCCTCGCCGATTTTGTCGCGCGCAAGCTTGCCATCAACCTGCCAATGCAATTCGTCCTGCTGTTCCGCCTTTGCGACTTCCTGCTCGAACATCAGGCCGGCCTTGTAGGAGCTCGAGGTCTCCACGCCGCCGAAAGTGGAGGTCGCTGCTTTCACCATCACCGCGTTGACTGCGAAGACCACTCCAAAAAAGCCGAGCAGGCAGAGCAATACGTGCTTGCCGGTCAATTCACGCGTCTTGCGATGGGTGCTCATCACGGTCCCCCGTCACGGCCCGAAGAAATGGTCGCGCATTTCAGCGGTCTCGCCGGAATCGATATCGATCAGCTTGAACAGGATTGAGGTCGATGGCGCCGGCGGCGTGGCACTGTAGTCGGTCACCACGACACGCACCTCCTTGGTTTGATCGGGGCCGACCGAAACCAACTGACGTCCGTCGGCGCGTGGCGGCAGACCGACATAGTCCACCAGCGTCGAGGGCAAACCATCAACACTGACAATAAAGTCGCGGTACTTGAGCCGTTTGTTGACGATGCGGATTGTGTAACCATTGCGCAACGCTCCGTCGGACAGCCGCACATACATCGGGTTGCGGTCGTGAATAATGCTGATGCCTTCGCTGTCGCGCGTGGCGAGCGTGTAGAGCATGATTCCGCCGACCACGGCTATGATGCCGGCATAGAGCGCCGTGCGCATCCGCACGAGCTTGTAGAACGCGGCCTTGCCTTCTATGCGCCGCTTGATGTTGAGATCGGTGTCATAGGCGATCAGGCCAGTCGGGCGACCAAGCTTGCTCATGATCGCATCGCAGGCATCGATGCACAGCCCGCACTGGATACAACCGAGATCGGCGCCGCCACGGATGTCGACACCGGTCGGGCAGACATGCACGCATTGCAGGCAATCCACACAATCGCCGGCTGGCTGCCCTTGCGCGCGCAGTTGCTCGGCCTTCTTCACCGAACAGCGCGGTTCCCCGCGATCGTAGCGATACGTGACGTTGAGCGCGTATTCATCGGTCAGCGCCGCCTGTATCCGCGGCCATGGGCACATATAAAGGCAGACCTGCTCGCGCATGTGTCCGGCAAGCGAATACGTCGTGACGGTGAGAATGCCGATCCAGGCATAGGCAATGAGCGGCGCCTCCCCAGTGGCGAGCTCCTTCACAAGAGTAGGCGCGTCGGCAAAATAGAGAACCCAGGCGCCGCCGGTCCACCACGCCACCATCAGCCAGAGGAAATGCTTGACGCCCTTGCGTGCCCAGGTACCGGTTGTCCATTTGCGGACGTCGCGTTGCATGTGCTCACGCCGATCGCCTTCGACGAAGCGTTCGATCGCGAAAAACACATCGGTCCACACTGTCTGCGGACAGAGATAGCCGCACCAGACACGGCCCGCGACTGCGTTCATCAGGAACAGCACTATCGCTGCCAGTATGAGCAGACCGGTGAGGTAATAGATCTCCTGCGGCCAGATCTCGATGAAGAAGAAATAGAAGCGGCGATTGGGGAAATCGATTAGCACCGCCTGTGAGGGCGCGTTGGGACCTCGATCCCAGCGCACGAATGGCAGCAGATAGTAGATCCCGAGCGTGACGACGAGCACCGCCCATTTGATGTTACGGAATTTGCCGTGCACGCTTTGCGGATAAATTTTGCGGCGTGGCGCATAGAGCGGAATGTCGTCGTCCGGCGGCGGCAAGCCCACTTCCGCCTCGGCCACTAAATGCGCAAGAGCCGACGCACCCGGCGCCGGTTGGTCGAGCGACATGGTTCGCACTTGCGCGGTCATTTTTCTCCGCCGCCGAAGCTGTACACGTATACGGTCAGCGCCTTGATGATGGGCTCGCTCAGGCGGCCGTTCCAGGCCGGCATCACGGCGCCACGTCCGTTCTGGATGCCTTGCACGATGGTTGCCTTGTCCGGCCCGTAGAGCCAGATTTTGTCGGTCAAGTTCGGTGCCCCGACCTCGCGTTTGCCCTTGCCCTCTTCCCCATGACAGACCGCGCAATTGTCGGCGAATACTTTCTTGCCAAGCGCGAGATCGGCACCCGGTTCGGTGGAAAGGCCCGACAGTGAGCGGACGAAATCTGCGACTGCCGAAATCTCGCTGGCCTTCAGAATACCGTCGCGACCGAATGCTGGCATAGTGCCCTCGTGGTCTTCTTTGTCACCCGAACGCGCGCCATGCCGGATGGTCTGCTCGATGGCGGCGAGCTTGCCTCCCCACAGCCAATCGTCGTCGTTGAGGTTGGGATAGCCTTTGGCACCGCCGCCGCCGGAGCCGTGACAGGGCGCACAGTTGTCAACAAACGCGGTGCGGCCTTGCGCGCGCGCGAAGTCCAGCAACTGCGGATCATTCACGATTTCCGGAACCGACGCGGTGTTAAGCTTATCCATCATGGGCCCGCGTTGCAGCTTGAGCGCGTCGAGATCGGCGACAACCGCGCTGCGCGCATGCCAGCCGAACACGCCCTGCGTGGAATTGGTCAGCAACGGCCAAGCCGGATAAACGATCCAGTAGCCGACGGCCCAGACAATGGTGATGTAAAACAGCCATAGCCACCAGCGCGGTAGCGGGGTGTTCAATTCGCGCAAACCGTCCCATTCATGCCCGGTGGTTGCGGTGCCGGTGAGGGTATCGATCTCTTTGTGTTCTTCGGCCACGGCTCAATCCTCCCGCAGCGGAATACGCGCCGCTTCCTCGAACTGCTTCTTGCGCGAAGGCCACAGCGCGTAGAGCAGCACCAACGCGAAGATGACGACGAAATATACGAGGCCCCAGGTTTGGGCGAATTCGGCCACCGCTTGGTAGGTTGGGTCCATTGCACTCACCGGATGTTGGCTTTGTCGTCATAAAGCTTGAAGTCGACCTGCGTGCCCAGTAGCTGCAGATAGGCGATCAGTGCGTCGGCTTCGGTGATGCGGCCCAGATTGCCATCGAAGTCGCGCACGTTCGTCTTTGGATAGCGCTTGGCAAGATCGGCGCCATCGGGACTGTCGGTGGTAGCCTGCGTCACCACATCAGTCGTGGCGTTTGCAATCATGTCCGCCGAATAAGGGACGCCAAGCAGTGCCTGCACCTTCAGATCCTGCGCAATGTGCGTATAATCGAGATCTGTCTCGGCCAGCCACGAATATTGCGGCATCACCGAGCCCGGCACTACCGAGCGCGGGTCGCGCAAATGGTCACGGTGCCATTCATCGGAATACTTGCCGCCAATGCGAGCGAGATCGGGGCCGGTACGCTTGGATCCCCATTGGAACGGCTTGTCGTACATACTCTCAGCCGCAAGCGAGTAGTGGCCGTAGCGCTCGACCTCGTCGCGCAGCGGACGGATCATTTGCGAGTGGCAGAGATAGCAGCCTTCACGCACATAGATGTTACGGCCGGCAAGCTCGAGTGGCGTGTAGGGACGCACACCGTCGACCTTCTCAATCGTATTCTTCAGGTAAAACAACGGTACGATTTCGACTAACCCGCCGATTGCGATCACGATCAGGATGCCGATCACCAGGATGATCGAGTTCTTCTCGAGGATGGCGTGTCTTGACCAGAGTGACATTGCCGCCCCCACCTATTCCGCCGGCGCCAGCCTGAGGCCGGCAGGCGCGGCGGAGACCGCCGAATTCACTGTTTTCCAGAGATTCCAGGCCATCAGCAGCGCCCCGGTGAGGAACAGCAGGCCGCCAAGCGCGCGGATGACGTAGAAGGGATGCATCGCTTCCACCGTCTCGACAAAGGAATATTCGAGGAAACCGAGACCGGTGTAGGCGCGCCACATCAAGCCCTGCAGGATGCCCGACACCCACATCGCGCTGATGTAGAGCACAATACCGATTGTCGAGATCCAGAAGTGCCAATTGACCAGCTTGAGCGAATAGAGCGGGCGATTCCACAGCCACGGCACGAGGCAATAGAGCGCGCCAAAGGAAATGTAGCCGACCCAGCCGAGCGCACCGGAATGCACGTGGCCGATAGTCCAGTCGGTGTAGTGCGAGAGCGAGTTGACGATCTTCACCGACATCATCGGACCTTCGAAGGTCGACATGCCATAGAAGGCGACGGACACCACCATCATGCGCAGCACCGGATCGGTGCGCAGTTTGTCCCATGCGCCGGACAGCGTCATAATTCCGTTGATCATTCCGCCCCAAGACGGCATCCAAAGCATGATCGAGAACGTCATGCCGAGCGTCTGCGCCCAGTCAGGCAGCGCCGTGTAGTGCAGATGATGCGGGCCAGCCCAGATGTACAGGAAGATCAGCGCCCAGAAATGAATGATCGACAGCCGATAGGAGTACACCGGCCGGTCGCAGCGCTTGGGGATGAAATAGTACATGATCGCGAGGAAGCCGGCGGTGAGGAAGAAGCCGACCGCATTGTGGCCGTACCACCACTGGACCATGGCGTCCTGCACGCCCGACCAGACAATGTATGACTTCGGCGAAAACAGCGACACCGGCACGGCTGCGTTGTTGCCGAGATGCAGCACCGCGATGGTGAGGATGAAGGCGAGATAGAACCAATTGGCGACGTAGATGTGCGGCTCGGCGCGCCGCATGACGGTGCCAAGAAAGATCAGGAAGTAGACAACCCACACCACCGTAAGAAAGAGATCCGAGTACCACTCGGGTTCGGCATATTCCTTCGACTGCGTGATACCGAGCAAATAGCCGGTGCCCGCGATAACGATGAAGAAGTTGTAGCCAAGCACGACGAACCACGGCGCGATGTCGCCGACGAGCCGCGCGCGGCAGGTGCGTTGCACGACATAAAGCGAAGTCGCAATCAGTACGTTGCCGCCGAACGCGAAGATCACAGCCGACGTGTGTAACGGACGCAGGCGCCCGAAGGTGATCCAGGGCAGATCTAAATTGAGAAATGGAAATGCCAGCTCAAGCGCGATGTAGAGCCCGACGGTGAACCCGGCGATGCCCCAGAACACGGCCGCGACGGTCGTAAATTTGACAGGACCCATATTGTAGTTGGGCTTGCCATCGATCGTCAGCGGCGCAGGTTCAGGCGGACGTTCGAAGTAGCGATTGATGATGGCGAACACCGCCGCAATGCTGGCGGCAGTGAAGAGATAGGCGTGGAACGCGTATTCCGGCGTGTAGGCCTTGGCGGCAACGACGATAGACAGGAGCGCCAGTGCTGCGAAGGCAAGCGCCGAGCCTCCTTCGCCGATCGTCATGGTTTTTTGAGGAGCGAGGGCGGTCGCCATGCTGTTGTGTCCGTTTCTGGCTTGGCGGAAAAATTCCGGGGGCCTTCGAGGGGTATATCGCCGCAGGCCCCCGCGTTTTCCTTGATGCAAGTCAAATGATTAGCGTCATCCACCCCGCCACCAGCCGTGCCAGCCCCAGCCACGCGGGCCACCGGTGTTAATGCGCGCCTTCTGCTCGTCATTTAGTGTGGCGTAGAAGGCATCGAATGCCGGACGCACGGTCTTGATCGCCTGCTGCATGGCGTCGAGACGCTTTTCCATCAGCTCGAGCCGCGCCGAAGCACTGGCGGGGAACTCGCGCGGGCACGCTGCCGAGACGATTTCTGCGGCCTTGGTCGACGCGGTGCGTAAATCGTTTAGCGCCGCACGCTGCGCTTCGGTTGGATTGATCAGACGCTCGATGCGCTCCATACGCCATTCGGCGAGGCCGGCGCCGCGCGGGTCGCACATCGCACCCATGCCACCCCTGCCGCCGCCCCAGCCCATCATGCCCGGCCCCATCATCATGCCAGGACCCCAGCCATGCCCGCGCGGGCCATAGCCAGGACCGGGACCTGCGCCAGGACCACCACCCGGCCCGGGACTGCCGGCGGCGGGAGGATTACCGGGACCAGGGCCGGCCGGTTGCGCGACGGCAGGTGCCGCCAGGATCGTTCCAGCGACGGCAATGGCGGCGGCGGACACAAGGAATGATTTCATGACAAACCTCCGGCAATGATTGAATTTTCGCGAGTCACCTTGCAGCACACGCAGCGTGCGGGCATTGACGCAGGTCAACAGAGGATAGAAGTACCGTCATGCCGAAAGCGCGAATTCCCGCTCGATGTCGGCAACGGAGATCTGCGGCTTGAGGGCCGGCGCCACCGGCGCACGGTCGCCGCGATAGAGCACGCCGAGGCTGAAGCCGTCGTCGCCGAGCACCAGCGCGGTGGCCGCGGCGCGATCCTGTTCGACCGACATGGTCGAGGGCCGCACCATCTTCTTCCATTCGCGCTGCTCAGGGCGGAAGGTGACGCAGGGGCTCAACACTTCGATGAAGGCGAAGCCGGGCCAGCGGATGCCGTCGACGATCAGATCGGCGAGGCCATTCGGGTCGCCCGAAAATCCGCGCGCCACATAATTTGCGCCGGCCGCGATCGCCACCGCCAGCGGATTGAACGGCCGCAAGCCAATGCCGCCGGGCGCAATGTCGCTGTCCCAATCAGGCTCGGTGGTCGGCGACGGCTGACCCTTGGTCATGCCGTAGACGCGATTGTCCATCACAACGTAAAGCATATCGACGTTACGGCGACAGGCATGGATGAAATGATTGCCGCCGATCGAGTAACCGTCGCCGTCGCCACCCACTGCGATGACTTCAAGATCTGGCCGCGTGAGCTTCAGCCCGGTGGCAACCGCGAGCCCGCGCCCGTGCACGCCGTGGAATCCATACGTGCTCATGTATCCGGGCAGACGCGACGAGCAACCGATACCCGATACCAGCACCACCTCATGCGGCGGCCGTCCGAGCTTGGCGAGGCCGCGCTCGAGTGCGGCCAGAACACCGAAGTCGCCGCAACCCGGGCACCACACCGGGTGTGCACCCGAGGAAAATTCTTTCGCGGTCAGGACGCAATGAGGCGCTTCTTGCGTGGTTTCGACTGCGATGTCGCTCATGGCTGTTGTCCGTCACACTACATAGGAAGCAATTTCCGAAGGCCGGAATGGGAGCGGACCTGGCCGTGCGACGCTTTCGGCATTTGCGGGAATCGCCTTTTGGCCGATCAGATGATGATAGAGCTGCGCGCCGTGGTTCTGTTCGATGACGATGATGCGGCGCACGCCGGAAAGCGCGCGGGCTATCGCGCCCATCGGTAGCGGCGATAACACCCGAAGGGCAATGACGCGTACTTGATGACCGGCCGTGGCGAGTCGCCGCGCGGCCTCGCGCACAGGCGCTATTGTCGAGCCGAACGCGAGTACTGCGACGTCGCCCTCACCCCAGCATTCGCCCCAATAGTTTCCGGGATCGAAGCGCTGGAATTTCTTGGCGCGCTTGTTGATCTGCGCGACGTGAGCGCCGGCACCGCTCGCTGGCAACCCAACTTCGTTGTGCGTAAGCCCTTCCGCCACCCATTCGTAGTCGAGCGTTCCCGGCAGTGGCATTGGCGTGACCGGGTCGGCGCCCAGCGCATAGCGCTTGAATGGCTTTGTTGGCGCAATGCCGTTGGTGCGACGCTTGAGCGGTTTTGGCCGATCGCTAGCCGGATCAATCACCGTCGTAGCCTGACCGAGCGCCTGGTCGGACAATACAATGACTGGGGTCTGCAACGACTCCGCGATATAGACCGCGTATTCAGCTGTTCTAATGCAATCGGAAACCGATATCGGCGCCAACACAACGCGCGGCGCATCGCCATGCGCACCATAGATCGCGAGGTTAACGTCGCTCTGCTCGGTCTTCGAGGCAATGCCGGTGGACGGTCCGGCGCGCATCACATCGATCAGCACGAGCGGGATTTCGGCGGCGACCGCGAGCCCCAGCGATTCGATCATCAGCGAGAAGCCTGGTCCCGAGGTGACCGTCATCGCGGGGGTGCCGCCGTAGGAAGCACCCAGCGCCAGATTGATGGACGCGAGTTCGTCTTCGCCCAGCACCAGCCGGCCACCAAGCTTGAGCATATGTGGCGCCAGCCATTCAACCAGATCGGTCGCCGGCGTGATCGGATAGCATCCAACGAACCGCACGCCGCCGCGCAACGCACCTAGCGCAACCGCCTGATTGCCGCTGATGAGCCAGCGTGCGGCAGCTCTGGGCGGATCGAGCCGCGTATTGAGGGTCAATGTCGCGGCGGCCGCAATGCCCGAAGCGGCGCCTCGGGCATTGACCGCGATGAGATCCACGCCTTTGCTTGCGAAGATACTGGCAATCGCGTCTTCGACGTTTTTTGTTTCGATCCCAAGCAGAGTCGCAACCAAGCCGGCGGCGAACATATTGACCCGCCGGTCTTGCAACCCGCGTTGCAGCCTGGTCGCCCGGCGATCGCTCATTGAGAGTGCGATCACCCTTCCCTTCGACTTGGCGATCGCGGCCGGAACTGGACCGGCTTCTGGATCGGCGATGATCACCGTCGACTCGTCGAGTGGAATCTCCGCAGCGAACTGGTCGATCTTCTCCCAGTCCAAAGCCACGAACAGGTCGTAGCGGTCGGGCTGGTTCTCGACTGGCTCGGTGGAGACCTGCACCAGCGCTGCCGACTCCCCGCCGCGCACCTGCGCGCCAAACAGTTGCGTCATCAGTCCGTAGTAGCCCGCGCGGGCAGCGGCGCGCAGCAGCACGGCGCCGGCGGTCATCGCGCCAGCGCCGCCGCTTCCAGCGAACACGACACCTATGGATGTGCGTGCCACCGTTTTGGCTCCGTCAAACGTAGCCGAGCCAGTGCCAGTATGTGGCGCCGAGCACCATCACCAGCGCCATCGCGATGATTGTCAGCACAAAGCCGGTGCGGACGAAGTCGCGGGCGTTGAAGGTCTCGGTGCCGTAGGCGACCATGTTTTGCGGCGCATTCACCACCAGGATGAAGCCGAAGCTGACTACGAATTGCAGCACCATGGTCATGCCGATGATGTTGATTCCCGGTGTCGCGACGCTCTTGAGCACCGCAATCACGATCGGGATCATCGCCGAAGCAAGAGCGGTCGCGCTGGCGAAGCCGAGATGAATGACGACCAGGAACAGGCTCAATACGCCGAGGATGAACAACGCAGTTGCATTCGTGAGCCCGAACTGAGCCACCACGATATTGGCGAGCCAGGTCGCGGCGGTGGTCTGCAATAGCGCGGTGCCAAGGCTGATACCGACACCGAACAGGATGACGGTGCCCCACGGAATTCTGTTCTGGGCATCTTTCCAGGTCAGAATACCGAAGCCGGGCATGAACATCAGCGCGACGGCGGTGATGGTGGTCGTACTGGTATCGAACTTGTGCAGGATGCCTTCTGTTGCCCAGAAAGCGATCAAGGTCAACGACAGCACCAGCAGTTTGATCTCGGAAGCCTTCATGGGTCCGAGTGCGGCGAGAGATTTGCGGATACCTTCGCGGCCACCGGGCACTTCTGCCACTTCCGGCGGCATCATGCGTGTCATCACGAAATACAGAGCGATGCACATCAGGATAGCGAACGGCCCGGCGGCGATCAGCCAATCGAGCCAGGTTATCGTTTTATTGAATGCCTTCTCGATGAAGCCAATAGCGACCATGTTCTGCGCCGCCGCGGTCTTGATGCCGACATTCCAGATGCTGGCGGTCTGTACCGTGACGATCATCAGCATGCTGGCGAATGCGCCGCGCTTGTTGACGCCGAAGGCAGCGATAATGCCAAGCGTGATCGGAACCAGGCATGCGACGCGCGCGGTGGTGGATGGCACCATGAGTGCAATCACGAAGCCGACCAGGATGGTACCGATTACGACGTTGCGGGTTTCCACGCCGACGCGGGAAAGAATGCTCAGCGCGATGCGTTTATCGAGACCGGTCGCGGTCATTGCGGCGGCGAGGAACAGCGCCGCGGCAACCAGCACCAGCGCCGTGTTGGCGAAGCCGCTGAAAGCGAGCGTAAGGGCACCGCTTGTGCCGAGCAAAACTTTCGGATTGGCGACGCTCGGCGCTAATCCGAGCAAGAATGCCATCAAGACGGCGATGACAATGGCCGAAACGGCGTAGTCAATCGCCTCGGTCATCCAAATGATGACGGCGAAGGCGAGGATGGCGAGCATACGATGACCGGCGACCGGCAGACCGGTCGGCGTCGGCAACAACAGAATGACGATCAAAGCGGCGGTCGCGGCTAACAGGCCCCAATTCGATGCAAACCAACTCTTTTCCGTCGCAGCAGGCTGCGAGGCTGGGCGAAGTGACGGTTGAGCTGCGACAGACATAGGACTCCTCCGAGCGAAAAAAATCCGCTACGGAAGTATCATCGGCGCGAGGGCATAGAGTGCGTTGAGGAAGATCAAAACCAGAAGTCATGCAGCTAAGGAAATGTCCTTAGGGTGGTATGGCTTCGCTTCGCCCGAAGGCCCGTATGCCTGAAAAAATGACAAAGGCGCACCCCGCGCCCCTTTGGGGGCCACGGCAGCGCGCCTTCTCGTCGCCCCTTAACTCAGGCGGCGGACTTGACGTCGATTTTTTTGGCCTGCGCCGGCGCCGGCTTCGGGACCGTCACCTTGAGTACACCCTTGGAAATATTCGCCTTGATGGCGTCGGCGTTGACGCCTTCAGGCAGCTCGAGCGTGCGCTCGAACGAGCCGTAGCTGCGCTCGACCAGACGATAGTTCTTGTCCTTCTGTTCCTTTTCAGCCTTTTTCTCGCCGCGGATGGTGAGAAGATTGTCCGCGACGTTAACTTGCACATCTTTTTCTTCGAGCCCCGGTAATTCGGCGGAGATCTCGATTTCTTTGTCGGTTTCCGTCACGTCCATGTTCGGCATGAGCGCGGTCGCGCCATTGCCCGTGAAGGTTGGAAATCCACGGGAGAAATCGTCGAACAGCCGATCGATCTCGCGTTGCAAGGACATAAAGGGACTCGCGGCCGTACGGTCGCGTCCAACAGGGATGAGCGATTTCAGGTTCATGCGGGCCTCCATCATTCTCGTCAGGTGGCGCCGTCATTTCAGGACGGCACCGGTTTAGTACGACGGGCGCGGCGTACAGTCCTTGAGCCAAGTCAAAGTCGGCGCAGCCGCTAAATTTTTTCGCGCGACTAGTGGGTGACGACGTCGTCCCTCGGTTCGATGACCATGCCCGAAGTCGGCTCGACCCATACAAGGTGATCATTTACCGCCTTCACGCCCGGGATATTCTCCGCCGCCACCTTCATGGCTTCGCGCTGGCGTTCGTCGACGATCACGCCCCACAGTTCAACCACGCCGTCACGCACCACGACATTGGTCATGGCTGCCGGCGCCCAGTCCTCTTTTTGGAACTCCGCCAACAGCCTTTCGCGGATGGTCGCGTCATCCTTCGCGGTGGGCTGCGGTACGCGCGCCATGCTTACCATCGCATGCATCAGGTTGGACCGTGTGACAATCCCGACCAGCTGGCCGCCGCACACGACCGGCACGCGCTTGATGCGCTTGCGCTCCATCAACTCAACGATGTCTTCGAGCGCCGTAACCTCATCGACCGTGTGCACGTCAGTCGTCATTACTTCGGAGACCTTGCTGCCGTGCGAATGGCTGTATTCGGCGGCAATGCGGCCGGGGCCCATGAGAAACTCGAGCCAGCGTGAGCGCTTGTGCTCCGTCCGCGTTTCGTGACGACGCAGAAAGTCGCCTTCTGACAGAACGCCGACCAATTTGCCGTCTTTATCAACGACCGGCAGTCCGCTGATGTGGTGCTGAAGCATCAACCGGGCGGCCTGCAATATGGTCGCATCGGGTGCGATCGAGATAACGTCGCGCGTCATTACGTCTTCGGCTTTCATGGCAAATCTCCGACTATTTGCAAGCATGACATCACGAAGCCACGGCGGTGGTA
Organism: uncultured Pseudomonadota bacterium; assembly: GCA_963762485.1. Classification (GTDB taxonomy): domain Bacteria; phylum Pseudomonadota; class Alphaproteobacteria; order Rhizobiales; family Xanthobacteraceae; genus Pseudolabrys. The sequence goes on from CAVXLE010000017.1 coordinate 1,435,431, forward strand.
TTGACGCAGGTCAAGAGGTCTGGCCGGCCGCTTTTCCGTCCCCGGCTGGGCTAAAAGCGCCCGCTCAATGCTTCCATTCCGGTGCCGGCACCGGTGCCCAGGTGCGCTCGAGTCGCAAATCGTCGGCGATCGCGTTGGCAGCAATATAGCCAGGCGCGCCGTTCACACCGCCGCCATTGCCGGACGAGGAACCGCACAGATAGAGCCCTTCCACCGGCGTACGAGAGCCAGGCATCAGGGGGTGCGGCCGGTTGATGCCGAGCTGGTTAGGGACGTAGGCGCCCATGCGCACGGCACCCTGCCGCATATTGGCGTTGAGTTTTTCCACGTCGAGCGGCGTAAAAAGATAGGTCCCGAGCAGGTTATCGCCCTCGATATTTGAAGCATAGATACGCCAGTAATCGAGGACACGCTGGGTGTAGTCAGCGCGATTGCGCTCCCATTCCTGCGGTGAGCCATCAACCGAATAAGGCGCAAACGGCCACCAGAAGGCCACGTGCTTGTCGGCTGGCGCGTAACTCGGGTCGAATTGGCTGTTGCAAGCGCCGTTACCCATCAGAACTTTGGGAAATTTCTTCGCCGCACAATCCTCAAAGCAGCTCGCCACGTCGTCGATGTGGTCCATGCCGAAGAAGATGTTGTAAGCGCGCGCAATATCGGAATCGAACGCAGCCGCGCGATAGGCCGGCGGATTCTTGAGCGCGAGATGCAGGGTCACCAGACTATGGTTGCCCCAATGCCAGGTCTTCGCCTTTTCGCGCACCGGTTCGGGAAACAGGTCCTCCCCGGCCATCTGTACGGTGCTTGGAAAATCGATGGCACTTGCGATGAACTTGCCGCCATTGATGACGCGGCCATCATCTAGCTTGACGCCCGTCGCGCGGCCATTGGCGACAATGATCTCCTTCACATCGGCGCCGGTGATAACCTCCCCGCCGCCGGCCTCCACAACCCGCGCCAGCGCAAGTGGCAGCGACACCGCGCCGCCGACCGGCAGCGTGAAACTCGCGATATTCGCAAAAATTGCCGGAAAGACGATGCCGGCGCCGGGCACGTTCTCCGTGGTAATCACGTGCATATAAGATGTGAACAGCGCGCGGATTCGCTCGTCGACAAAATGCTTGCGCACAACGCTGAAAAGGTCGTGCTGAGCGTGCGAAAGAAGCTCTTTTGCCTTTGGGCCGCTCAACCGGTCAATGAGCTGCTCGCGCGGCATGGGCGCGTTGTACAGCAGCGACACCAGCAGCGGCCGCATCTCTTCGCAATAGGTATGCCAGAGGGTTCGGAACGTCTCGGCATCCTGCTTGGAAAATCGCGCGAGCGAGGCACAGCTCCTGTCGAGATCCTTGTAGATTACGATACCGGTGCCATCACGGAACACGGCGGCCTGCTGCACGGGCGGCTCGATATAGGAAAATCCGTAGCGATGGAGTTCAAGATCCTGAAGCAAAGGACAAAGTCCAAGCCCCATATAGAAATTGGCATGCAGATTTAATTTGTAGCCGGGAAGTATGCGTTCCTCGGTGCTCGAACCGCCACCGATGCGACTATTTCGTTCGAGGACCGCGATACGCATGCCGGCACGCGAAAGATAAGCGGCGAGCGTCAACCCGTTGTGACCTGCGCCAATGACGACGCCATCGAAATTCGCCATGTTGCCCCACCCTGTATTCTGTGACACCGACGACGTACGTCGAGGGTAGCTCCTCACAATGGCATCAACAACAACGCAGAAATTGTCCCAATCGCCTTTCGCCATCAGAAATGAAAAGCCCCGGCAGGGGGACCTGCCGGGGCCAGTATGGCCGAACTGAGTCGGGGAGGACGACGTTCGGCTTAGGAGTTCAGGCGGCTCAGCGCTCCACGGTTGCGCAGGACGATACGGCGCGAGCTCGGCACCGCAATAGCTGCGGCGTTCTCAAGTTGAGTCAGCGTGCGCGACACCGTTTCGATCGTCAGTCCGAGATAGTCCGCAATGTCCTGGCGTGACATCGGCAGATCGACTTCATTGCCGGCCGGCGCGCGCGCCGACATTTCGAGCAAGAACCCGGCAACGCGTTCCTGTGCGGTCTTGATCAACAGCATGATGTGACCCTGCGCGCGCTGCAATTCACCGGCCGTCATGGCCCAGAGCCGCTGGGCAACTCCAGTATCGCGCGCGGCAAGTGCCACCAGTGCGCTGCGTTTGATCACCAGCACCTTGGACTCCATGATCGCTTCCGCAGAGAAGGTGTGCTCATCGCCAACTTCGAGGCCGAAGATATCGCCCGGCAGATAGAAGGCACCGATCTGGCGGCGGCCATCGTTCAATACCTTGTAAGTGCGCACACTGCCGCTGATCACCTTGTAGAGATATTCGGCTCGCTCGTTCTCGCCATAAATCTCTGCGTTGCGTCCAAACGGCATGGTCGCGCCCATCAGTTCAATTTGGCCAGTGAGCGACTGCGAGCCAACAGGGGAGACCGGGCGTACGGCACGGGCTGCTGGTTGATGTGACGTTCCGCGGTTGATCATCGTCTGGGTGAGCATGGCGCTGGTCCTCGGTAAATTTGATGATCATTCGATACCGGTGGAACCGCGCGCCCGAAATTCAGATAATCTCCATAGGGGATTTACCGGAGGCGCGGACGAGGCTTCGCCACGGTGGATCGGACGTGCTAAGGATCGAGCCGGCATGGCCGAAGTCGTTGAAAATACGAGATTTTTATCGCCGTTCGATCGGGGATGGCCGCTGCGCTACGGGGTGGCCCCAAGCACGGTTGCCCTGGCGCTGGCCGCTCGCGCCCTGCTCACGCCCGTGCTGCACGATGATGCGATTTTTTTCTATTTCATCCCGCCAATACTGATCTCTGCAGGCATTGGCGGCCTCGGGCCGGGTTTGCTGGCGACGGTCCTGAGCATTGCGGCAGCCCTTTTCATCCTCGCGGACGCCGCGACATTTTCGAACATAATTTTATTCAATGGCGTCGCATTCACGATCATCGGCATCGGGGTATCCTGGGGCGGCGAATTGCTGCATCGCGGCCGCCTACGGGCGACGGTGATGACGCGGGATGCCTTGGCACGCGAAGCGCATCTGCAATCAATTCTCGACACTGTGCCCGAAGCGATGATCGTGATCGACGAGCGCGGCGTCATGCAATCTTTCAGCAGCGCCGCCGAGCGCCTGTTCGGATACCGGGCAACAGAGGCACTCGGGCAGAATGTCAAAATATTGATGCCTGCGCCCTATCGGGAAAACCACGACAGTTTCCTGGAGCGTTATCGAACGACGGGCGAGCGCCGCATTATCGGGATCGGCCGCGTCGTGGTCGGCCAACGCAAGGACGGCTCCACCTTTCCAATGGAGCTCGCAGTCGGTGAAATGAAATCTGGCGACCAGCGTTTCTTTACCGGCTTCATCCGCGACTTGACCGAGCGGCAGAAGACCGAGGCGCGCTTGCAGGAATTGCAGTCCGAACTTGTCCATATTTCCAGATTGACCGCCATGGGAGAGATGGCTTCAACGCTGGCGCATGAGCTTAACCAGCCGCTGTCGGCAATCTCCAATTATCTAAAGGGGTCGAGACGGCTTCTCGAAGGCAGCAGCGACGAAAAATCGACTATGATGCGTGATGCGCTCGGGAAGGCAGCAGACCAAGCGTTGCGCGCCGGCCAGATCATTCGCCGGCTCCGCGACTTCGTTTCTCGCGGCGAAAGCGAGCGGCGGGTTGAAAGCATCACGAAGCTCGTGGAGGAGGCAAGCGCCCTTGCACTGGTCGGCGTGAAGGATCGCGGTATCCGCGTGCAATTCCAGTTCGATCCGGAGGTCGACCTGGTGCTCGCCGACCGCGTTCAAATTCAGCAGGTGCTTCTTAATCTAATCCGTAATGCCATGGACGCGATGGAGACATCGCAAGCGCGCGAATTGGTCATCGCAATCTCGCCTGCCGAAGATGGCTATGTTCGCATCAGTGTCGCCGACACCGGCTCAGGTATCGCCCCCGACGTCGCCGAGCAGCTGTTTCAACCGTTTATTACGACGAAACGTCACGGCATGGGCGTCGGATTGTCGATTTCGCGTACTATAGTGGAAGCGCACGCCGGACGAATTTGGGTCGAGCCAAACCCCTCCGGCGGCACGATTTTCCATTTCACGCTTGCGGTCGTAGATGAAGGAGATGTCGACGATGCAGCCTGAGCCGATCGTCTACGTAATCGACGACGACGATGCCGTACGGCAATCGCTTGAGTTCCTGCTCAAGACCGCCGGTATTGCCGTTCGCGGCTTCGAGTCAGCCAAGGCGTTCCTCGAAATTCTGCCGCGAATCCAATCGGGCTGTGTCATTACAGATGTGCGTATGCCGGAGATCACAGGCATCGACCTTTTGCGCCGCATCAAGGAGAGCAATCTTGATATTCCGGTCATCGTCATTACCGGCCACGGCGATATATCGCTCGCTGTGGACGCCATGAAAATCGGCGCTATCGATTTTCTGGAGAAGCCGTTCGACGACGACCTGCTGCTCGCGGCGGTCCGCTCCGCCCTCAACACGGAGGCGGGCGCCGCCAAGCATAAGGCGGAGCTTGCGGATATTCACGACAAGCTTGCAGCGCTGTCGAACCGTGAACGCCAGGTGCTTGAAGGGCTGGTAGCCGGCAAGGCGAACAAGGTGATTGCATTCGACCTCGGTATCAGCCCGCGCACGGTCGAAATCTATCGCGCGAACCTGATGACCAAAATGTCGGCCAACAGCCTGTCAGACCTGGTTCGTATGGCTATGACGGCCGGCATTCTTGACCCGTCCGGCAAGACCGCACGCTGAACAGCATACTCCGGCGCTTGCCAATCCACAGGTGCGATGATCGAGTAGCCACGCCTGTTGCGGGGGCTACGAGGTGACTCATGACATCGGGGTATCGGCTGCTCAGCTATAGCGACGGCGGCAAACCCAGGGCCGGCGTTCTGGTCGGCGAGCGGATCGTGCCGGCGGCATCGCTGTTACCAGGCGCAGATGTCGACGCCACGTCGGTACTCGGGTTGCTGCGCGCCTGGGATGCCGTGCACCCGCGCCTGCATGCGGCCGCGCACAATCTACAGCCTGGCGATGGAATTCCCTTGGCGCAGGCCAAGCTCCTGGCGCCCGTTCTTTATCCGGGCGCGCTGTTCTGTGCCGGCGCCAACTATTGGGATCACCTCGAAGAAATGGCCGAGATCGCGAAGCGCGTGACCGGCAAGGCGCCGGCGATGACAAAAGCCAAAGACCCGTATTTCTTCATGAAGACGGCCGCCGGCTCGATCATCGGCAGCGGCACGCCGGCGCGGCTGCCGCCCTTCTCGCAACAAGTCGATTGGGAAGCGGAGCTAGGCGTCGTGATCGCTCGCCCATCCCGCAACATTGCCGACGAACAAGCGCTTGATGCGGTCGCCGGCTATCTGATCGTCAACGACCTCTCCGCGCGCGACCTCATGAAGCGGGAAGGCTCACCGTTCGGCATGGATTGGGTCGGGCAGAAATGTTTCGAGGACGCAGCGCCAATGGGACCGTGGCTGACGCCCGCCGCCTATATCCCCGACCCCAATGACATGGCCATCAAGCTTTGGGTCAACGGCGTGCTCAAGCAGAACTCTAATACCGGACGGCTGGTACATAATATCGCCGAGCAGATCGCTTACCTGTCGCGCCATATCACGCTGCAGCCTGGCGACGTGATCGCTACGGGCACGCCTGCCGGAGTAGGAATGCCGCGCGGCGAGTTCCTCAAGGCCGGCGATGAGGTGCGCATCGAGATTGCTGGCTGCGGAACACTCGTGAACACTATGGTCGCCGGCTAGCGTCGCGTGAGTGACAGCGGAGCGCTTTTCCGTTAAAAAACAAGGGGGAAACGGCTCGCAAGAAGCCGGACGCCTGAGGGAGGACATCATGTCGTTGCAGAAAATCGTCAAGGCGTTCGCCGTGGCCGCGGCTGTCATATTCAGTGCAGGTACGGCACGGGCGGACGACCCCATCGTGCTCAAACTTTCGCATTTCGTTCCGCCACAACACGCATTCCACAAATGGGTCGTGGGCTGGACCCAGAAGATCGAAAAGGAATCCGGCGGGCGGCTGAAATTCGAAATATACCCGAACGGACAATTGGTCGGGCCGCCGAACCGGCAATTCGATGCGGCGCGCAATGGCATCACCGACATCGCCTGGTGCCTTCATGGCGTCACGCCCGGCCGCTATCCGATGACCGAGCTCGCCAACCTGCCATTCACCTGGCCGTCGCAGGGCGCTGACTTGCCGGAGATGGCAAAGCGGATGACCGAACTCGCGCCGAAATACCTCGCCGCCGAGCACCAGGGGCTACACATTCTTTTCATGAACATGGCCAACCCGGTCGTGATCTACAGCAAGACTCCGATAAAGACGCTCGACGACTACAAGGGCAAGAAGATCCGTTACGCCTCGATCACCAACAAGTTCATGCTGGAAGCAGTCGGCGCAGTTCCGATGCTGGTGCCGCCGCAGGAATCGCAGGACGCACTGGCCAAGGGCGTCGTCGATGGCGCAGGTTTCCCGCACGAGGCAGGTTTCGCCTATGATCTTGTCTCGGTGTCTCCTTACGCGATCGAGCCGCCGCTCGCTTCAGCGACTTTCGCGCTGGTGATGAACCCGGCAAAATACAATTCGTTACCGCCGGATCTGCGTGCCATCCTTGACAAGGAGTCCGGCGTCGCCGGCGCGATGAGCTTCGGCAAGGAGTGGCAGGATTTCGAGAAGTTCGCGCGCGACACCGAAATCAAGAAGGGCTTGCAGATTATTACACTTTCGGCCGGCGACGTCGCCAAGATGAAAGAGCTGGCGAAGCCCATCGTCGAGAAGGCGCTCGCCGAGCAAGAGAAAGCCGGCAAGCCCGCACGCGAATTCTTCGCCGCCTATACCAAGTAACGAAGCCTGCAGGCGTGCTGCCCTAACCGCGCAGCACGCTCTACTTTTCCAAGAGCCGCATGAAACGCGACCAGACTCTGGCGCTGCTTGAACGATTGCGCGTTGCGCAGCTTCGGCTCGCGGCAGTGGCGTTGATCGCGATGATGTGCATCACGATCACCGACATATTCCTCCGCTACGTCTTCAACAGCCCGATCCGCGCGTCCTACGACCTGGTCGAAGCGATGATGGTGCTGTTCGTATTCAACGGCATGTCGACTGCCTTCCTCCAGCGCCGCAATATTGTCATCGATCTCATCGACTCCTTTGCCGCACGTGGCGTGGTCGCAGTCCTTATCCGTCTATCCGACTTGCTCACGATTCTCACGCTCGCGCTGTTCATCTACGCGATGATCACTCCCGCAATGCAATCTTTTGGCTACGGCGAGCGTAAGATGGAGCTCGGCCTGCAAATCTGGATCCTATGGGGGGCGGCTCTCATTGGCATTGCTGGCGCGATCCTTTGTGCGTTTGGTAGTTTCTTTTTGCCCGCAACCAGCCGCCATGACGAGCCGCTCGAATGAGCCCGTCAACCATCGGCGCCATTGGCGTGCTCGCGCTGTTTGCGATGCTGTTTCTGCGCGTACCGGTCTGGATTGCGCTTACTCTGGTTGGTTTTATCGGCAACTCCATTATGTCCGGCACGGTGCCGACTTTCGCCCTTGCCGGCACGGTGCCGTTTGACGTCGGCTCGGCGTATACGCTGTCAGTCGTGCCGCTGTTCGTGTTGATGGGCGAAGTCGCTTCGGAAACCGGCCTGTCGGCCGACCTCTTCAAGGCCGCACGCGTAATGCTGGCGGGAGTGCGTGGCGGGCTTGCGGTCGGCGCACTCGCGGCCTCGGCATGCTTTGGCGCCGTTTGCGGCTCATCGGTCGCAACGGCCGCTACCATGACACGCATTGCATTGCCAGAGATGCGCCGCGCCGGATACGACGCCGGGCTTGCTTCCGGCTCGCTCGCCGCCGGTGGCAGCCTCGGCATCCTGATTCCGCCTTCAATCATTTTGGTGATTTACGCGGCAATTGCCGAACAATCTGTGCCGCGCCTGTTTGCGGCTGGTCTGGTCCCCGGCCTGGTGCTGACCGCTCTCTACATGATGGTGGCAGTGGCAGTCGCCAACTTGCGCAAGGACTATGCACCGGCGGGCGAAAGCGCGACATGGCGCGAGCGCCTCGCGGCTATCAAAGGTCCCTGGCAATTCCTCGCACTATTTCTGATCACCATCGGAGGCATCTATGCTGGCGTATTCAGCCCCACTGAAGCCGCTTCGGTCGGCGCCTCCGGCGCTATCGTCATCGGCTTTATAGGGCGACGCCTGTCGGTCATAGATCTACTGAATTCGATCGAGAACACCGTCGCGATCTGTGGTGTGCTGTTTGTCATCGTATTTGGCGCCAATCTGTTCTCGTTCTTCATGGTGCAGACGCAATTGCCGAACCTGCTCGCGCAGGGTGCACACGCGCTTAATCTTTCCGGCCCGGCGGTGATGACGCTGGTGATCGCCGCTTACATCGCCTTCGGCTGCTTTCTCGAAGGAATAGGCATGGTACTGATCACGGTGCCGGTGTTTCTGCCTTTGGTGAAGCAGTTCGGCTACGATCCGGTCTGGTTCGGTGTCATCGTCGTGATCGTCGTCGAGGTCGGACTGATCCATCCGCCAGTCGGACTGAATCTGTTCGTGATTCAGGCGCATGCGCCGGACATCAAGATCACCAGCATCTATCGCGGCATCGTGCCTTTTTTGCTGGCGCCGCTGATCCTGATCATTCTGATGTTCCTGTTCCCGTCGATCGCACTGTGGCTGCCGAAGGTGCTGTACGGGTGAGTGACACCGACATCGCCGTTGCTCGTCGCCCTTCGAGGCTCGCACGCGAGCGCTCGCACCTCAGGATGGCGGGCCCAGGTCAGTGCACGCGCAGCGCCCTATTTCATCATCTCTTCCGGCGGTCCGGGGCCCCACAAATTCGAGGCGGACGGGTCCTTGGCCCAAACTTTCGGGCGCTGCGGATTGTCGCGATGCCAAGGCCGCGGTTCGAAATAGCCGAGCTCCTCGTCCTTCATCAGGTCAAGCTCACAGAATAGTTCGGTGATCAGACCGTTCGGGCTGCGGTGATAGGCGAAAAGATTGTGCCCGATTCCGTGGCGCCCGGGTCCCCACAACGTCTTGTAGCCGTTGAGGCTGAGGAAATCGCACGCCTCCTGCAGCTGCCCCCAGTTGCGCACCTCGAACGCAGTGTGGAAATGCCGGTTGGAGCCGGTGCCCATCAGATTGATGGTGTGGTGGTCCGGTCCGCAGCGCAGGAACACGAAGAAATCAGCCATCCAGTCCGATTCACGAAAGCCCAGAACATCGACATAGAACTGCGAAACCTTCTTCACGTCCTCGCAATGGAAGGCGACATGGCCAAGCTTGTGCGGCACGACGCCCTTGGTCGGAAATTTCTGGTGCATGAACTCCGGGCGTTTGAACACCTCGATCGTAGTGCCTTTCGGATCCTCAAAGACCAGCATGTCGGAAATCGACGGCTCCGGATCCTTCTTGCGCGAGGTCTTCACGCCGTGTTTCTGGGTTTGTTTCTCGAATTCGTTGAGATCTTCTTGCGGTCCAATCTGAAAGCCGATGCGCATGCATTTGGCCTGGTCGCCTTTGCGCAGCACTACCGAATGGTGATCGACGGTGTTGGCGAGGTAAACCGCGTCCTTTTCCCTGGCGATCAGATTAAGGCCGAGAATGTCGGTGTAATACGCGGTCTGCTTGTCGAGATCGGGCATCTCGTAGCTGGCATGCGCGATCTTGCGGACACGGATCATACTCATCTCCCTTGCTTCGATTTCTTGATCGTCTTTTTCTTTGTTTTCTTTGGCTTTGATTTTCGTTTCTTTGGCTTGGCAGTTTTTGTTTTCTTCCTGGACTTGCCGCGTGGCATGCTCGCAATCACGTCGACCATGACCGCGTGGTCCAGTTCGCCCAGCCCCATTTCTGTGCATCTCTCGTAAAGTTCGATCGCGCGATCGAGCAGTGGCGTGGCCACGCCGACGCGATCAGCCAATGCGCCGATCAGCTCGAAATAATGCGACAGGCCAGGCACATTTCCGTGCGCCGGCAGAAACCGGCGTTGCGCCATCCAGGGCGCACGGACGCCAAATTGCGCGGAGCCGCCACTGCCGGCCGCTACAGCCTTGATCATCAGATCGACGTCGACGCCGGCCTTCAGGCCCAGCGCCATCGCTTCGGCAGTGGCCGCGATATGCACTGCGACCAGAAGATTATTGACCAGCTTGACCTTGCTGGCGGAACCGAAGGGCCCGAAATAGTGCACGATGTCGGTGAAGCCGCGCACCACCGGCTCGAGCTTTCTGGCTGCCTCGGCGTCACCGGCAAGATAGACGACGGCCTTACGCGCACTGACCATGGTCGGTGTGCCACCGACTTCCCCGTCGATAAAGACTGCGCCCTTGAGCGCTAGCGGAGCAATCTGCCGCTCTTTGTCGGGAATCAGGTGCGAGCCGAGTTCCACGACAATCTGTCCCGGCCGTGCTGTTTGCACCAATCCGTGCTTGCCCTGTACCACCTCGTCCAGCGCTTCCGCCGACGGCAAGCAGGTGAGCACGATGTCAGTCTCCGCGCCAATCTCGGCCGGCGAGCGCGCCGGAACGCCGCCGGCTTTTTCGAAGTCGGCGAGTGAGCCACGGCGAAAGCCGAGCACCCGGTAGCCACTTTTGATCAGGTTTTCCGCGATCGGCAGGCCGATCTTGCCCACGCCAATGAGGCCGACAGTCTGCATCCGCACTCCCCCACGCCACGTATTACTGTGGCTTTTTTATATGTTGGGCAGCCTACTTGAACTCCCACCCATCCCACAAACGATCAGCCGCCCCTGACGCCAAGGCCGCGCATGAAACGCTCGCGGATTTGCACCGGATCGCGATCGGTGGTGCCGACCGCTGGCTTGCCGTCGATGCGCGCAGCGATGAGACTCGGTCCGCTACCCTTCAATGCAGATGCGACGAGGCGGTCGAATTCGCTTTCGTCCACAGCCCAGGCGCTGCTGGCAATGCCAGCGCCACGCGCAATTGCGACGATATCTACAACCGCTGCGCCCGGTGTCGGCTGCGACCCGGTGATCTGGTAGATACCGTTGTCCCAAACGACAATCGTGAGATTCTTCGGCGCGCGCTCGGCGACAGTGGCAAGGCAACCGAGTTGCATCAGCAGCGACCCGTCGCCCTCAAGCGCGATGACATGCCGGCGCGGCTGCGCAATCGCGACACCCAGCGCGATGGGAATGGCGAGACCCATGCTACCAAGCATGTAGAAATTCTGGGGTCGTTGGCCACTCGCCCATAGATCGAAATTCGCGTTGCCGATGCCGCCGATGACCGCTTCTTCGTGTTTGAGTTGACCCACCAGCCGCTTGGTCAAATCAAAGCGGTTCATCACTTTGGCATTGTGGGCGCTGATGGCTCCGGTCTGCTTGCGGGTCATTTCAAGCCTCGAACACTTTGCCGCCGGTGAGCAGCGGCGAGAGGATGAAGGTGACCGGCGCCTGCGTCGCGACAGCCTGCTTGATCGAGCGGTCAACAACAAACGCGAGTTCATCTTGACGCGTGATCGTTATATTTTCGACCGCGAGCGAATTGAGTACGGGCCGCATGGTCTTGCAGACCAGCGCCTGGCCGAGATTGAATTCGCCGAGCGTACCGCGTTCCGACACAAAAATCAGCGCCGGAATTTGGGACGGCACGACCAGTGAAGCCAGCGCGTTCGGAATCGTGGCAAAGCCACTCGTCTGCATGAGCACGGCGGCGCGCAAGCCCCCCATCCATGCGCCACTGATGATGCCAAGCGCCTCTTCTTCGCGGGTGGCCGCAAAGACGGTGAAAAATGGATCGGCATGAATGGCCTTGATCAGGGGCGTAAATACCCGGTCGGGAACGTAAACGATGAGCCTGACGTCGTTCGCCTTTAGGGTCGCGAGCACGACCTCATGCCAGGCGGTTGCTCGCGTTTGGATATCTGTCATGGCGTGGGGAACCGGTATCGTTTGAATATCGTGAAATTCGTAGGCTTTGACCAAACCTGCCAGCGCGTCTATTCGAAGCCATTGCTCCAATATTCGCAAAAGCTTAGCCTAAGACATGTTACGGCGCTAATCAGAAAATATTGCCGTACTCAGGGGAGGACGATGACAAAATTCAACGCACACTCAGCGCCGACGCGGCGCAGCATCATCAAGGGAGCGCTGGCTGCAGGCGTCGCTGGGCCAGCATTGCTACGCGCGCGCTCGGCTTATGCCGCCTATCCCGACCGGCCGGTTAAAATTATTGTGGCCAACACGCCCGGCGGACCGTCCGACATCGTCGGCCGCATCACCGCCGCCGCGCTTCAGCAATCGACGGGCAAGACCTTCATCATCGAGAACATCGGCGGCGCCGGCGGCAATATCGGGTTCAGCAATGCCGCACGCGCCGAACCGGACGGCTATACGATACTGCTCGCGACCAACGCCCTTTCGGTGAACGTCAGCCTGTATAACAAGATTCCCTTTGATCCGCTCAAGGACTTCGTCGGCGTCAGCGAACTGGCGACCTCGCCCAATACCTTTGTGGTCAAGTCCGATCTGCCGGCCAAGACGATGAAGGAATTCGTCGCGCTCGCGCGCGCCAATCCGGACAAGTACAATTGCGCGACGCCGCCGATCGGCACCACGCCGCAGATTCAGCTCGAAGTTCTCAAACTCCGCGAGAAGCTGCCCAAGCTCGAAGACGTGGTCTTCAAGGGCGGCGGCGACGCCATTCAGGCTTTGCTGAGCGGAACCGCGCAATTGAGCTCTGGCTCGCTGCCGCCGGCAGCGCCGCACATCAAGGCCGGCACGCTGCGTTGCCTTGCGGTCACCGGCGAAAGCCGCTGGCCAGACTTGCCTGACGTACCGACCATGCAAGAGGCCGGCTACAAGGACTTTGTGTTCGCGACCGACACCGTGCTGTTGGCCCCGGCCAAGACCCCGCCCGAGATCGTGAAGTGGCTGGAAGAGGAGACGCTCAAGGTCCTCGCCACTCAGGAAATGAAGGAAAAACTGTACAAGTCTGGCTTCCAGGTGCGGCCGAAAGGCGCCGATGCGGCATGGGCGCGCGTGACCAAAGAAATCGGCCTGTTCAAGGACATCATCGACCAGGCCGGCATCAAGAAGCTGTAAGATATTCCTGAATGCGCCCGCTCTCGGCCAGCCCGAGGGCGGGCGCGATTATGACAAGCCCGAGGTATTCGGCGTGCAAATTAAAACCATCGAGCCGATCGCAGTCAGCCTGCCGATGCTCAAGCCCGTCATCATGGCGGGCGAGGAAGTTCGGCGCGCCGACAATGTGCTGGTGCGGATCGAAAGCGACAACGGCTTGGTAGGCTGGGGCGAAGCTGCCTCCGCGCCGGTGATGACCGGGGACACGCTGGAAAGCATCGTCTCTGCTGTTCACTATCTTAGCTCTGCACTGCGCAGCCGCGATGGCGCCGATATCGCGGGTGCCCTGACAGCCATGGACGGCCGCATGTATGGCAATCACGGCGCCAAGGCCGCGATCGAGATCGCGCTGCACGATCTCACCGGTCGCGCGGCCGGAAAGCCGGTGCATGCCCTGCTGGGCGACAAGAAGCGGAGCCGCATGCCACTGCTCGGCGTGATCGGCGGCGGCAACTACGATGGAGACCTGCTCGATGCCGAAAAGAAGAAGGCTGCGGGTTTCACCGCTTACAAGATCAAGGTCGGAATCGACACGCCGGAAAACGACGCTGCGCGCACACGCGATATTTGCAAAGTCCTAGGGGGCGGCATGCTCATTTCTGCCGACGCGAACCAGGGATTCACCACCGAACAGGCCCTCACTTATGTGAGGGCGGTGAAAGGATCGGGACTCAATTTTTTTGAGCAGCCGGTAGCGGCTGACGACCTTGCGGGTATGGCAGCGGTAGCGGCCGCAACTGATATCGCAATCGGCGCGGATGAAGGTATTCATTCGCTTGAAGACATAAAACGTCATCATGAGCGCAAGGCCGCCGGTGGCGTCAGCCTGAAGGCAATCAAACTCGGCGGCATCCGCGCCGTCACCGATGCCGGCAGGCTATGCGACCGGCTCGGAATGAGCGTGAATATTTCGTGCAAGACCGGAGAATCAAGCATCGCATGCGCGGCAGCGTTGCACGTTGCGTCCGTCATCCCCAACATCGCGTGGGGGCTTACGCTCACGCATACAAGTCTCGCTGAGGACGTTACTGCCCAACCGGTCCCGACCGCCAAAGGTCATGTAGACAGCCTCGACCGGCCAGGCCTCGGCGTCGAGGTAGACGAAGACCGCGTACGAAAGCACCGCGTGACGATCGCTGCCCGCAACGTGGCGTGACACCTGCTGGAGCTTCAGCTCACCGTGAAGCCGCGCGCCTTGAATTGTTCCTTGGCCGCCGACGTGGTCAGCTCTTGAATTAGCTCCTCGGCCGCCTTCTTGTTTTTCGATGCTGTGTGCACCGACGCAGAAAACGTCACTGCGCCCTGAATTTCCGTAGGGAGAGGGCCGACCAGCACCACGTCCTTGTTCGCCATGATCTCGCTGATCTGGCCGAGGCCGATTTCGATGCCGCCCGAGGCAACCTCTTTCAATCCATCCGGCCCACGATCGCGCAATTGCAGTTTCGGCTCGATCTGCTTGTCAATACCGAGCCGAGCAAACACCTTGGCGACATGAATGCCGCTCTGGCCGCCTTTGGCCGGATTGGCGTACATGATCGACTTCGCGGCCAGTATGGACTTCTTGAACGAGTCGACGTCGTGAATATCGGGCTTGGGCGAGCCGACCTTGACAGCAACGCCGACCCCCATGCTGCCGAGATCGCGGATGCTGTCGCCGTCAACTTTTCCCTGCTTGGCGAGCCCGGCAAGGCCGGCATTGGTTGCGAGCACGACGTCGCCTTCAGCCCCTTCTGCCACGCGCTTGGCGATGGCTCCGGCTGTGCCAAATTCGAATTTCACCCTGTTGCCGCTCTTCTGCTCGTAGGATTTGACCAACTCGCGGACCACCGACTGCACCGCACCGGGGCAAAAAACCACCACTTCGCCGGCCATCGCCGGCATTGCGGGTAGGGATGCAAGGACCGCAGCGATAATCGCTTTACGCATGGCATTTCCCCCATTTGCTGATTGTATTTTATCACCCAGTGACGCTCGGTCGCTTGTTTTCGCCGGCGAGCTGGGCCTTCGCCGCGTCAATGATGTCACTCAACGCAACGGCGCGGCTGCCCTCTTTCGCCGATTTAAGTGCAGCATAAACCGCCGCCACCGCCTGGCAGCCGTTGGCTGCCGACAGCTCACAATCCATGTTGCGGGCGATACTATCTGCGAACATTTCCAGTTCGCCGCGATACATGTTTCCCGCCGGCACAGCGAGCATTTGCCGATCGGCAGGTCCTTTGCCGCGCGCCTGCAGATAAAGCGTTGCATTCTCGTGCAACCGCTCCGGTCTGGCCCAATGGGTTTGGTCGATGTCATAAAACATCAACGCGTCGAGGCCGGTCGTGCGCACGCTGAAGGTGCCAGGGCTGGTCCAGCTTGAAATCACCGTACCTAGCTTGCCGTCGTCAAAATGCACCGTAACGATCCATTGGTCTTCAACTTCGGCGCCGACGGGAGAATGGCGGCCGGCGCTGGCGCTCACCGCCGCGATGTCACCGCCGAGATAGCGTAGCGTATCGAACTGGTGCACGCCGATCTGGCTCAAAGAGCCGCCTGGCGCACTTTTCGAATACCAGCGCCAATCGTCACGTGCGAGTCGCAGTCCACGATCATTCGAGAAATTCGTGTCGATCTGGCTGACCTTGCCGAGCTTACCGGCTTCGATTGCCTGACGCATCGCGCGCACGCCGCTCAGCAGGCGCGCGCAATGACCGACCACGATTCGCACGCCATGGACTGGCTCGAGTGCAGCAATCGCGAGCGAATCGGCCATTGTGTTGGCGATCGGCTTCTCAATATAAACGTGCTTGCCGGAACGCGCCCCCAGTTCCGCGAATTCGAAATGCAACTCGTTCGGTAGCGCCAACACCACTGCGGCGATGGACTTGTCCGCAAGTACTTCGTCAAGGCTGCACGCGGGAATGCCGGTATCGCGCGAAAATGCCGCAAGCCTTTCCGGATTGCGGCCGACGCAGCGGACGAATTCGATCTTGATGGAATGACGAGCGGCGTCGGCCAGCACGCGACCCCAGGCGCCGACGCCGATTAATGCCGCCTTGAGCGGGGCCTGCGCCATCGTCTCTTTCCTGCGCGGATATTCATTTTCTCACCAGGTGGGTTTGCCACGGTGAGCCTTGGCGCAAGCCTAGGAAATGGCCTTGGGCGAGATCAAGCCCATGCTGACTATCTAAATAGCCTATGTGCCGCTTCTATAAGTCCAGACGAGGATTTCCGATCACGCATCGTCGTGAAAAAATAAGCGAGGACAATACCGGCGAGATAGCCCATTTGCAGAACTGTTATCGTCGCCAGCACGGTAAGCAGGATGGACCAAGGGCTGCTGCCGTGGCCCAAACCGGCGCCGACGATCGCAGCCGACCCGATAGCAATGGCTGGAATCAAGACAAAAATCTTGAAGCGAAGTCCAAACATTACGCCGATGAGCGTGGCAACCATTGCGAATGTCATTGTCATTTAAATATTCTTTTTAATTCTAAAGCGTCGGAACCAGATTGAGTGCGTCCGCAAGCTAGCCTTCACGGAGTTTAGAATCTTGGGCAGAAACGTCATCGACAATGCCAATAACGAAATTCAAAGATTCCTAGATTGCCGAAGCAAATCTGCGACACCGCCAGCGAATGTCGTCAAAGGCGCTTGCGCAGGAACACATAGTCCGCGGAATATGAAACACTGCGATAAGCGCCCGCCGTTTCGCATGGCCCTTGCATCGCGCCACCCCTTGTATTGATTTGCTGGATGGCTGCTACATGTGACAAGACCCCATCGCCGCGATGTTCCGTGACCTCAAGCTTGAGCCAGGGGATATCGTTGAATGTCGCACCCGGCGCGGCGCTCACCATCTTGGCCCGCACCGCGCTTCCGTCGATGTGCTGCCAGTTCGGCCCGGCATAGTGAAGCCCAACCGTCTTGCCATCGAGCATCAGAGCCGCGATCGGCTCGCGGAATAACCAAAAAAGCTTGTTCCCTTGATTTAGCCTGCATTCGTAAACCTGCGCGCCCTCGGCATGGAAAGTCGCAACGATCGTCTGACCTGACACGACGATCGCCGGCGGCATTTGCGCAAATGCTTGCGCAACAGGCAGCAAGAAGGCGGCAAAGCCAAGAGCGCTCAGAGATATTCCCAAGCGGGTGTTCATCGGTTGTCCTGTGGCGTCATGGAGGTCTTTGAAAGACCCGACCGCAACCAGGCGGCAGTTACACGCTTGCGGAAATGGCGGCGAACGCTTCGTTGGTGCGGTCGCTCGCGCTAGTGGGGGCGAAGCTCACGACCTGCCTTACCGAAACGTCCGCCGCCGTGCCGCAAAAGCGGCCCCGCACCGGCGACCAAAATCGCCGGTGAAGCCCCTGAAGATGCTACGGCGCAGTAAAACTTCTAATCATCGTCGTGATGGAAAACTTGGGCACATGCGACGATCACTTGGTCACACGCGAAAATCTGAAGGTCCAATTGTGGCAGTTGCGCCCCAGCCGAGTTCGAATCACATCTTCTTAGGCGGCGGCAGTTTTATTGCCGTTCTTGCCTTCGCAGTTTTGGCCGCATTGGAACTCGCAACAGCCTGATTCACTGGGTTCGCTGCCGTTGGATAAGGACGCTGCATCGGCATTCCTAGTCCCGTGACGGTCGGAACGATCGGGGTCATCCCAGCCGATAAACCGGCGAGGACGCAGCGAGCGTATTCCGCATCGCATTTGCTCGCAGCGCCTCTATCTACGGTCCGCCCTAGAGCGAAGTAGCATGCGTCACGTCGCTCATCGCAGATCGATCTAGCGAAGGCCGCATGAGCGAACGCTCCAATGCTTGCGAGACCAAACGCAACGATGAGAAATTTACGCATGTGAATCTCCTGTTTCCTTCTTCACCAATCAGCCTTCGATGTCATTCTCCCCTTCCTAGACTCGCGCCGATGAACCGCGATTGAATGATGTTTTTAAAACCGTTTTGGATTGTGTTCGCGCAAAAGACGTATGGCCCAACAGCGCCTGAAAAAGAAAACTCCCGACTGAGGACGGAGCCGGGAGTAAAGTTCACGTGAAGTTAATGTCGCAATGGACTTACTTGCCCTTGCGACCGCTGCCTAAGGGGGGCGGCGAACTCTTAGTAACCGCGCTAGTCGTATTTTGCTTTTGCCTGGCCTGTTGTTGAGCTGCGATCGCTGCGTGTGTCGCGCACGACCGGTAAAGCGACCCGCACGCCACCGAGTCAAATGGCGAATTAGCGCCCTTGATACAGGCAGCGTTCTCGCTGCGGCAATCAGCGAACGCGCACTGAACACTGATAAAAATAGCAAAGCTTGCGATGCCGACAGCAACGGTAAAAATCTTGCGCATTTCAAATTCCTGATTTGCTTGACGTCCGTTGGAGCCGCACCTTGATTAGAAATGCCAAATGCTCACTCGCGACAAATATTTTACGCCGGCGTCGATGAACCGGACTTGAACAATTTCGCGGCGACGGCTTATTTTACATTCGTCGCAAGTAAAAATGGCGCGCGTATCTTATACATGGATGAATCCATCATACGAACAGAGGACTTCGTGGGCATTGAGAGCCTCCGCCGGACTTTCAAAGCCTCTCGCGGATAATTGCCCAGCATGGACCGCCGCCACCTCTGTCTATTCAATACAAAACTCTCGATACGAAAGCTCGCGCCGGGAGATTTGGTTCAGTTTGCCTAGATCGGCTCAGCCTCCGATCGCGCGGTCTCATTCCTGATGTCGCGTGGTGTCGCCCCATAGCGCCGTTTGAATGAACGGTTGAAATAGGACAGATCGCCGAATCCGGCATCGTAGGCAATTGCGCCGACTGCGTTTTGTGCGAGCCGCGGTTCGGTCAGCATGCGATGAGCGCGACTGAGACGCTGTGCAAGCAAGAACTCGGAAAACGTGGTTCCCTCGTTCTCGAACAACCTCTGGAGATTACGCGGTGTCAGACCAAGATGCGCCGCTACGCCGCCGACCGACAGATCCCGCCGGTTGCTATTCTCAATAATATAGGCCTTCGCCATTCTCAACCGTGCCGCAGGCAGCCCGCGTCCAATAGCGAGGCCGGTTGCGTCATGCGTCGCGCCAAGTGCGAGCGCAACAAGATCGTGCAGATGATTGACGGAGGCACGCTGAAGTTCAGGGGTCGTCAATGTCACTTCATTCAGCAGCGAAGCCGCGTAGCCGTCCAGGAGCTTAAGAACTCCTACGTGACGTGACACGGGATGCATCACCACGTCGTCGACATGAGCGACAATCGACGCAAGAATCGATCGCGGAATCCGAAACGCCATCGCACCCCCATGAGCGTGACGATCGAATATTTTGACCTCGGCGCTACTCATTAGTATGGCATCACCGACGCCAAGCTCCACCTCGCGGCCGCGGGACGACACAGTCGCGCCGCTCTTTTGGTTTATGATAAAGATATGATCATCGTTGTCGCATGCAGTGTGTTCGCGGGTCCGTATTATGCGAACAGCCGACATCCTCGTTGATAGCAATTTTACTCCAGGCAAAGCTCGTGCCGCCACCGCGCAATCGAACGGTGCATCTGTGGCTGGCTCAAAGTCGAGCTTGAGCGCGATGCGGCGATAATGCTCGCGGCATTTCTCGATTCGATCCGCCACCTGAACATCGGAAGTTGAGAATCGTATGGTCGGGGAGACCGTTGTGTCTGACATCGGGCTACCATTCGTTGCCTTATGGCGCGCGAGTCGCCCCCGCTACTGTTCTGGCGCCAGATGATTTGGTCTTACGCGCTCGCTTATGAATGACAGTTGAACAACATTGCATCGAAACGTTTATCTTGCGCGGCGCATGCGTGCCGACAATCCATCACTATCCTCCGTTCGGACGATTAAAATGCGTGACCCAACCTTATGCAGCTAAATGCTTGAAATGAGCGCAAGTGTCAGTGGATCGTCGTTTCGTTACGCGCAGTGGAAATTAGATAGTTCGGAAGGCGCTTCATCCCGACTGAGCAACGCGCTCGCTATGCGACGCTTGCTTCGACATCACTCCCCATATTTCTGATGTCACGTGGGGTCGCGCCGTAGCGTCGCTTGAATGAGCGGTTGAAATAAGACAGGTCTCCGAATCCGGCATCGTATGCAATTGCGCCGACTGCACTTTGTGCAAGCCGCGGCTCTGTCAGCATGCGATGAGCGCGGCGAAGACGTTGTGCGAGCAAGAACTCTGAAAACGTGGTGTCTTCGCTCTCGAATAGCCTTTGGAGATTACGCGGGGTCAAGCCAATGTGCGCTGCGACGCCACCGATCGACAGATCGCGCCGGTTGCTGTTCTCGATGATATAGGTCTTCGCCATTCTTAGCCGTGCCGCGGGTATCCCACGCAAATTGGCGAGATCGCCTGCGTCATGCGTCGTACCAAGGGCAAGCGCCACAAGATCGTGCAAGTGATTGACAGCGGTGCGCCTGAATTCAGGATTGGCCAGCGCAATGTCGTTGAATAGTGGGGCCGCATACCCTGCTAGCAGTTTAAGCACCTCGGTGTCGCGCGGAATACGTTGCATCGCGACATCGTCCACGTCGGCAACAATCGATGAAAGAATTGATCGGGGAATGCGAAATGCCAGCGAGCTTCCATGCACGTGACGATCAAATACTTTGACTTCGCTGGTGCTTATAAGCAACGCATCGCCTTCGCGTAGCGAGACATCGCGGGTGCGCGCCTGCGCCGTTACTACGCCTGATTGATTGATGAGAAAAACGAGATCTCCATTGCACCCGGCGAGGAATTCAGGTGTCCGCGTGACGCGGACCGGTGACATCGCCACCGACATCATCTGTACGCCCGGCAAGGTCCGCGCCACGACGGAGCACTCGAGTGGAGCGCCATTAATTGGCTCAACATCGAGCTTCATCGCCATGCGGCAATATTGATCGCGCCAGATCGCCATCCGATCCTTCTCCGGAAGGTCGGCAGTCGAGAAACGGACGGTAGAGAAGCCATCTGGATTCATCAGATTCGTCCCGTTCAAAGCGCGTCCATCTAGGCCGGTCAGTACCTCATGGCGTCCCCTCAGCAGGGGAGGCATCGCTGAAATTTGGAAAAAAACGCGATTCTAGCCCGCAGGCGGAAACGAAATCGGCTCCCCGGAATGCGCTACCCAAGGGCCGCTCCTCTGCAGAAAGGCGGCCATTGGGCAACCGGAATCGCCGGCATGAAGCCTGATCGGCGCTGCCATTATTGGTGGTAACATGACAGCCAGCGGACTTTGCGCGTCATCCATTCGGTGGATGACAGGGGGTTTATTTTTCGCAACATTTTGGCACCGCGACAGAATCGTAAAAGGCGAAGCAGGGCGTTAAGACGCCGTAGGCTTTGACACATTGGCCTTGCTGCCGATAGCGGCGAGGATGTATATGCACGTCGCCTGAAACAATCTTGGCGTATAGCGCAAGCGGATTGGCCTAGAGCGCACAGAGGCAATTCCGGCATTTGCCGCACGCACGGAGGTCGGCATGGTTTCTTGGTCCACCGACATGATCAATGAACGTGAGCGATTCGCGTTCTGGCGCGAGATGATTTGCAATACCCTGTTCAGCATTTCACCAGAGGCCCCGTCAGAGCGCTTTTCCGCCCGCATCACCGTACGCAACTCCGGCTCGCTTCGCTTTGCGACGTGCGAATCCACCAGCTACGAGATCATCCGCACGGCACGTGACATCGATCGGGCTCCCTCGGATCACTACACGATTTACCTGCAGCTGCGCGGGCAAACCCTGATAAACCAAGGCAATGAGTCCGTCGCATTCAATCGCAATGACTTTGTCCTTTCAGACTGCCGCCGGCCATTCAGAGCGACACTTTCCAACGATGGATACCGGGCAATTGCGGTCGTGCCGCGCGCGTTAGTAAACTCGCGTGCGCCCTGGTTACGCCGGCGCCCGATTCATAGACTTGCCTCGAATTCACGATTTCTCGATCTCGCGCGACATCATATGGTGCGGCTTGTTTCAAATGATTTGAGCGAGAAAGAGTTCGAGCGTATTGACCGAAAATCTTTGCAACTTGTTGGCGCTCGCCAGTGCAGCCGACACGCCGCCAAATCGTGTGCAGGCGGAACTGCAGCTCGAAGCGCTGCTCGCCTACTGCCAGCAAAACTTCCACCGCCTGGAGCTGTCTCCGCATTCAATAGCCGAACATTTTGGCATCTCGGTACGCACACTGCATCTGCGCTTTGAGAAGCTCGGACAGTCTTTCGGTCGATGGCTGCTTGAGACGCGGCTGGATGCATGTTGCAAGGCGCTCAGGGATCCGCGACAACGAACTCGTAGGATCTCCGAGATTGCCTACAGCTGCGGCTTCAACGATTTATCGCATTTTAACAAAGCATTTCGTGCGCGCTTCAAGATGTCCCCAGGCGAATGGCGTTTTGAAACGTTGATGTAGACCGACCGTATCGCCGGAATGCGCCCGTATCAGAAGGATTCAGTTTGAATGAATTCCTGGTCAACTGATACGGTCAGCGAGCGCGAGCGCTTTTCGTTCTGGCGCGAAATCGTTTGCCAATCGCTGTTCAATGTTTCGGCCGAAGCTCCACCAGGACGTTTTACCGGTCACATGCGCGTGCGTACATCAGGCCCGTTACGATTTTTGATGTCGGGCTCAAGCCGTTACCATTTCGTCCGGACCGAGCGCGACATAACAAATACTTCAGCTGATTATATTACCATTTTGATGCAAGTGGGCGGTCACACCGCTATTGATCACAACGATGACTCTTTTGTAGTTCAACGCAACGACGTCGCAATATTCGATGGGAAGCAGCCGTTCAGTGCCAGGAATTCTGAGGGAGCGCGGCGCATCGCTGCCGTAGTTCCCCGCACGATGATCGATTCGCGCGCGTCCTGGTTACGCTCGCGCCCCCTTCGCAGGCTGCCTTCAAATTCAAAATTCCTCGATCTTGCGCGTCGCCATTTGGTGCGGTTGGTTTCGGATGATTTAAACGCGACCGAGACTGCCTTGCTGACTGAAAACCTCTGCAACGTGTTGGCACTCGCCAGCGCCGCCGACGTACCGCTCAATAATCTGCAAGCGGAACTTCAGATCGAGGCTTTGCTCACCTTTTGTCAGAGAAACCTGCATTACCCAGGTTTGTCTCCGGGGTTCGTGGCCGAGTATTTCGGCATCTCGGTGCGCACGCTGCATTTGCGTTTCGGGAAGCTTGGACAGACGTTCGGACGTTGGCTGCTCGAGGCCCGGCTGGAAGCATGCTGCAAGGCGCTCAGAGATCCGCAGCAGTGCACGCGTGGTATCTCTGATATTGCCTACGGTTGTGGTTTCAACGATCTATCACATTTCAACAAGACATTTCGCGCCCGTTTCAACATGTCGCCAAGCGAGTGGCGCCATGAGATTGCGCAAATCCAATGACGCGGGACGCGTAAACATAAATTGGTTTAAGACGACAATCTCAAGGTTTAGAACGTCACACTCATAATTCCCGCAAAGTAATTCTTGAAACACATCGTAAGTCATCCAATCAGGTGACGCACGAAGCAGTGCTTTTCGGTAGTCAGTCCTCCGCTTTTGCGCACGGGCTGACAAATGATAATGAGAGCACTTATCGCTGCTGTCTACAGTACCGTTACCGTCGCCTCTTCCGCATCCGTGTCGGACGCCGCGAATGAGTTTCTACAGAGAGTTGCTGCGCAGCAGGTGCCGACCACGCAGCAGGCGCCCCGACAACAGAATGAGACCCCGGTCCAACAGATTTCTGCAAAGCCTGCGTTACGGGTCTGGACTACGACGTTTTCAACAGAAACGCGCTATTTTTCTTGGCACAACAATTTCGTTCCTGCAGCGGACGGAAGTGGCACCCCCGGGAAGGGCTGGCAGGTTTACGTGCCCTTTGCGGTACAGCTGACCGGCAAACCGATCGATACTTTGAGTCTCGACTTCACGGCACGCGGCGGCTGGGTGAAATCTGTCCAGTCGACATCCGGCCATTCAGGCGAAGTTCAGACGATCACGGATACGGTCATGTCCGGTACTGCCACCTATCAGGGCATGCAGGGAATGCAACCGTTCGTTTCAATCAATCTTAATCTGCCGACTGGAAAAGCAGCGCTCTTCGGTGACGCCGCGAATGCGCGGATGGACCCGGACCTCGTCGATATCTCGACATTCGGTGAAGGTTATAATGTCGGGCCGACGGCCGGATTCAACTTTCCGATCACGAGCTCGCTGCTTCTCACGACAAGCGTCGGGTACACCTGGCGCGGCCACTTCAATCAGGAATCGACTAGCGACCCCAGTCAGCCGTTTTTGACAAGCTCGGTCGACCCCGGGGACAACGTGACGGCGACGGCTGCAGTGAACTACCAAACCGGCCCTTTCTCCGCCGGTCTGACCGGTACGGCTACCTGGGAAACGGCGACCAGTGTTGATGGGACGCAGACTTTAAAACCAGGGCTCCGTTACCTTCTAGCGCTTCAGTCCGGGTTCACATGGCCCGAAAAATTTGGAACAACAAGCCTCAGTGCTTCAGTCGCACATTCCAATCGCAACAAAGTGCTGCTCCCCGGCGTGGACGGTCTGGTGATCGAGGCATTGAACTCGAATTCGAATGTCTATCGCGTTGGATTGCAGCATATGTTTCCGATCGGCGATCTTCAGGTCGGGCCGACCGGCAGCGTCCTTTATCGCGACCACAACGGCTACAACTCGGCCACGCTTCAATTCGTGCCGCAAAAAACGCGCTGGTCGGCCGGCCTGCTCGCGCAATATGCCCCCACCCCGACGGTAACGCTCAACGCGCGCATCGAAGGCGTGTGGACGCATGAAAACGAGAACCCCGCCGCCGACGGCCTAAAATTTGATGACCTCGTCGGCGACATTTTATTCGCAGCGACGGTGCCTCCAATATCAGGAACAGCTTGGCAAACGTCGATCGGTATTAACATCAGGATGTGAGGTGCAGCATGAAGCGCCCATTGCGTCTTTCAATTGTAGCAACGGCGGCAGTACTCATATCGCTGCCGGGCGCCTCCTTAGCGCAAACAAGATGCGTTGCCGGCCTGACAGCCAGTGGTGATTGTGTGAATGAGGCGATGGCGATGGCAGCCATCCGAACGGCCGTGATCTTCTCGCAGCCGAAAATCTCTCTCACGGCCTACCCCGTGCTGCCATCATCCGATCGGTATTATCGTTATCCCAACCAGCTGAACCCGAACCAGCTGACGCCGACGCGGGTTGGGCCAGCTCCTCCATCTCCATCTGCATCTCCACCACCGCCACCACCACCACCGCCGCCACCACCGCCTAGCGATTGACCGCGAGCCAGATAACCGTGCGGGATATTTAAAGCCGAAATAATAGCCGCAGCTGCCCGACGTCGGGCGGCCGCGGCTCCGTTCATTCGTATGTTGCACCAGTTCGGCTTGTAGATGGCGCACACCGGAGATCAATGATCAGCGCAGAGCCATGCGCTCGAAATTTTCTGGTGCAAAAGCGATCAAGGACAACGTCTGCCGGCCGCCACAGCGATCGGCTAGTTGACTTCCAATTGCTGTCGCACCGTCTTTGTGTGCCAGTCGACATAGTTTACTTTGATTGCGAATCCCGTGACCAAGAGAAGGGCCAGCACGGCATAAAAACCGACGACTCCAACCAACAACCGGTTGAGTCTTTTTTGATCCTCACAATCGAGTTGGTCCAGGCGGTTTCGCATCGCTGGCTCCCATTCTACGCTTGAAATTTACGGTCACCGGCGATCGGGCCATTCAACTGGCCCGATCGATCTTGTGGCGAACGCTTCAAAGTGGCCCGCACGGACTGCTTTCCGTGAAACAAAATTTGTCGCTGGCACTATAGTCTCCATCATTTCCGTTGCGACCAGTTCAAAGATTTCCTCATCGCGTCGACGGCAGAATCCAGATCGCAAGCGGCTCTGCACGATTGGAGTTTTATTCGGACTACAATGAACTGCCACTGAACGGGAGATGACGGACTGACAGCTTTCCGATGACGACGCATCATCCGTTCAGAGGATGGTTCGCCCATTTGTCGGAGATTCTCGAAGAAACTCCGGAAGATCCAGAGAGTAGAATGCATTGCGCATGTCATCCGAACGGATGACATAGCGACAATCGTATTCACGATTACGTGTGAACAGTTTCAGCGATTACCGGACGCTTAAATCGCGCCATACGGACCAAATTCACGCCGTCGAAGGGTGACGGCGCGTTTGGCTGCATGTCACCCCACCAACATGCTGGAATATCCCGCCACAAGCTTGACGAGGTCGGCCTGGCGGCTGACGCCGGTCTTTTCGAAGAGGCGGCCAAGATGCGTCTTCACAGTCGTGTCAGCGACACCGAGGTTTCCTGCCACCTGACGAACGCCGCCCACGTCGACGATGGCGAGCAAGACGCGCAGCTCGGTCGGTGTCAGCTTGTAGGTCTTTCCGATGACTTCGGATGGCGGCGCCGTTTCCAGTTCTGCCTTACGTACAAAAAGTGCCGCGACGGCCGTAGATGCCAGGCCAGTCTTACGGCGCTCGCCTGCGGCTAAAGGCAATACGTGGGCGACATAACGCTCCCCGGTCCGCCCTTTGAGCGGGATCGCGTTGGCCTTCCCACCAATTTCTTCGTCACTGTTGCCTGCAGCTGCGATAGCGGCGTGCAAGGCCTCGTCGACCTGAATGTCGCTGGCGGTCAACCGTCCATTGATTGTGCGCAGCAACTCGCCCTTGTCCAGCACAGAACGGCTTGCAGCGTTGCCGTGAACAATTTGCCCTTCGGCATCAACAAGAAAGATTGCAGGGCTGAGCCCGTCGAGGATGTCTGCAAATGTCGCAGCTTCGGCCTGCGTGAGATCGATCACCCTGCCGGTACGCACGGCACGACGCACGTGCGGGACAATGAGGCGCATGCGCCGGCGCATTTCGTCGTCAACCATGCCACTTGTTTCATTGCGAAGAACCGTGAGGTACGCGCAGCTCGTCGCCGTCTTTTCGAGCACTGCATTTGCTGCGTCGACCCAACCCTGCGGCTGCGCCCATTCACGATAGAAACGGCCTGCGCAAAACTCGTCGTAAGACATGAGATCGGGAACGCTGACGATTTGCTCAACTTCGCATTCGGCCAGCCGCGCGACCGGATTGAACTTCCAATAAGTATCCGAGTAGCGTTCTACATAATACGGATCCACGCCGACCTGATAGTACGCATTGCCGAATTCGTTGATGGCATCCTTCGACAGAAGGCCCGCAGCTTGGCCGCCAACGAATTTGGCAATCTGGGTGAGCACGCCGGGCCACCGCGCCGAATCGAGCGCAGCGTCGTATATGTCACCGATGAGCCGCGTGAGTCCTTGTTCTTCTCGCATCATTCGGCCAGCATGCCAGCCATAAAAATCGGCTGACCGCCGGCGCCCCTCATTCCTCTTTGGCCGAGCCGTCGATGCGTACAGACGGTCATGATCACCGCCATCAGCATGAGGCGGGATTGCCGCTACGCAACAACACCGCGCGCGACATGACAATCTGGCCGGTAGGCGGCGATTGGCAAACAGACACTTACGCCAAGGGCGCTGCGCTTTCTTGGACAAGAACGCAAATGACTTGGCCTAAAGCGCAATTCACGTAAGGCCGGATATTTAGAACTTGCGGGAAAGCCGTAATAGCAATGCTTAAATCAAGCAGTCCCATTGATATGGTTCAATGTTTACAAAGGCTTTCGCACTCGCGCCATTCAACGAATTTCCAAGCCGGCGCAATGCCGCACCATATGTATGCGGTGTACGCAAACGCGCAGACGAAAATCGACACATGAATATGATTGAAGATGACTTAGAATTCCGAAGACATGTGCGCAAAGATTCTCTCTTCAGGATTTAATTTTGCGTTGCATTCACTCGCATAGGCATTTGGGCGCCGATGAAGTCCTCAATCAATTCCAGCCGCGATCATCATCGAATTCGGGATCTGCGTGCCGGAATAGACAGCCAAGGAACAGGGATTTCAATGTTTGGGCACCTCTGCACGCGGAAGCAGCAACTAGGGTAGTCTCAGCCGTCCGCCGACACCGCCCGTGCCACTACGGTCTGAGAGCGCTTTCTCTAACCATCGTTTGCGGCAACAAGATGGAACTTTCAACACTCAAACGCTCCATCCAACATCACAGGTGGCGAGACTCGCGCGACGTTGCGACTCGCAGCGACCAAACGGCCTAAGGCTTCACAACGCGGAAATCCGAAAACTCAACTTGATATTTTTTCTCATTTGGAGCTCCCGCGAGTATTCCCGCGTGTGATCGATTTGGTGGCTGAGCTGTGAAATCGCCGGCGCTCTTATCATTGATCATCAACGTTCCACCATCGTCGCGTAGTGCGACCACAATCTCGTTGACCGCGTTAGGTCCCGTTCTAACCAAATCACTTTGTACAGGCTCAATGACATTCGACTTCGCACCGTCGATCTGTTTTGAGACCCAATAAAATCCGTCGGGGCTTATCATTGCCATATACAGATTGCGGCCTCCTTGTTTGTTCTTCATCGGGTCGATCCAAAATATTACTCCCGAGCCTGCCGCCCCATTCGGATCGGCAGGCAATTTGATTTTCACGCAGATCGAATAGTTTCCCGAAAAAAGAGGCGCATCGGGCCAGTCGGCAATCATCGCATTGGGTTCGACCGTCATTATATATTTCCCATCGCGAAACACGTCCTTGCTGGACGGAGCCCAGGACGCGCTTGGATGGCTAAAATCATCGGCAAATTGGATGCCCTTCCCTTCACAACCAGCTTGTGCCGCATGAAAAGGCGCGGCTACTGCAAACAATCCAAGAATAGTACCAACGGCAATACGTAGAAATCCGCCCATATTCCGCCCCTATTTGCTATCTGAGTACACCTTGACCTATCGATTCCTTTTTTCGCAAGATTATGGCGAGGGCGTGCTCCAGCATGACCGGCTCCCCGGACTCAAAAAGAGAATAAAAAGATCGCACCATGATGACGTGGGTAATTTCGACACTTTTAACATCGCTCGCGTCGGTCCTGATCGCCGCGCCATTCATATGGCGATACGCCGTGCGACATTCTGCCGGGGGACCGGCGGCCCAGCACACAAAGACAGGTTCACATCAACTCAAACCAAACCGCGCCGCATTTTCTGTCACGAGCGGCATCGTCGTGTTCAGCTGTGTCGCCATTTACATGCTGAGCCGCGATCAAGAGACAACCGTCAATACTTCACTTCCGCGCCTGTCCGCACTTCCGACCACGGCGCAATCCACTACGCCTACCCCGCCGCTGTTCCCGCAAACTTCACCGTCAACCGACCAGGCGTTAGATCAACTGCAAAAATTCGCTTCAGGCGGATCTGACACCCAAGGTCCGCGCACATCCAATTCCGGGCTTCCGCCGGTCGATGAGCTTATTGAGCGCCTAAGCGCTCGCTTGAAGAAAAATCCAAACGACATTTCAGGCTGGCGAACACTTGGATGGTCGCAATTCAATCTTCAGCACTACAACGACGCCGCGGCGGCCTATGCAAAGGCCATAGAACTTTTCCCGAATGTCGCCGATTTGCACAGTTTGCGGGGCGAGGCACTGGTCCAAGCCGCGAACGGAACCGTTACGCCCGAGTCGAAACAGGCATTTGGCGAAGCACTGAGAATTGACGCGAAAGATTTGCGGGCGCGTTTCTTCAACGGACTTGCGAAGGCGCAGGCCGGCGATAAGTCTTCTGCCCTCGATGCCTGGATTGAGGTTGCGAACGACGCGGGCACAAACGAAACCGCGATTCCGACACTGCGGCAGCGGATCGCCGATTTGGCCAAGGAGCTGAATGTCGACCCAAATCAGAAATTGAAGCGACCCCTGGATATGCCCCCCTCGGGCCCGGCGCAGCAACCCAGGAACCGGGATATTGCAGCAACTTCAGCAGCTTCACCCACCCTAACCAGAGACCGTGACATCGCCGGAAGTCCAACTACACCGCCTGCTCCAGGCCAAGACCGGAATATTGCCGCAGCCGCGCCGGCACCGCGCAGCGAAGCCAAACCGGAGGCTTCGGCGCCGCCGTCCAACCCGACAGATCAAACGGCCATGATCAGCGGCATGGTCGAGAGACTCACAAATCGGCTGAACCAGTCACCGCGCGACGTCGAGGGCTGGATCATGCTCATCCGCTCAAAGCTGGTGCTCAACGATCCCCAGGCCGCAAAAGAAGCGTTCTCTCGTGCCTCGAAAGTATTTGAGCAATCGTCACCGGAGCGCGACCGCCTGATAGCGGCCGCAAAAGAGCTCGGCCTGAATCCCTGATTACATCCAAGCTTTCACTCATTTCACCTGCGTTGAGCAGCAGCGGGGCTCTCGCGCTTTCAATTGATTTGCACGCTGCCCTGGAAGAATACGCCATATCGGTCAGTCTGGTATTGCAGAAGCTGATTGAAGACGTCGATCGAGTTTGTTTTGAAATGCCACCAGCGTCCGCCGACACCCACACTGAATTTGTCCGTGACTTGATATTTCAAGATCGACTCGAGCTGGTATCCATATCCGGTGCCGTTGGCCGGGGAATCTCCAAACGTGAAATAGTGCGTGTCGAGCGCGCGTTGGTTTGTGATGATCCACGCAAAATCGCCGTTCCACTTCAATCGATCGGTCAAGTTGACATCGACAACGCCCCCGAAACGCATTGAATTGAATCTATCCTGCTCGGTGATGACCGTTAGGGACGTTGGCAACGCAACCCCGCAGATAAACGGATTTGAACCGATCTGCGCGCAGCCGCTCGCATTCACGAGCTCGAACCAATAATGGTAGCCGATCAGTGTGCTGATCCTAAAGCGTGCATCGGTGTAAATATTGTAACCGAGGTCTATGTTACCGTAGCGCAACTTGCCTGCGGCGTCGCTCTGTGTCTCTGAATACGGATCAGTGATCGGCGGAAAGTCCTCGTCGATGAGGTTTCCGCTTTTCGTGAGACCAAGACCGAGATATCCTTTCACGAAGAAATTGCTCAATGGACCGCTGACGGCGTCGACACGGAAAAATATCTCGCCGGCCTTCGCCTTGAGGTCCCCGTATGACAACCGCGATACTTCCAGGGTTGTCGTCGTGTCTGAGTAGTAGTTGTACGCAATCTTTCCGTTACTGGGCCAATAACGCAGGCCCACGTCGGCCACGAAAATCGAATTGGCCGGCTCGGCCTTGTAGAAGGGAATTCTGCCGCCTTGGCCATTCGATGGGGCTTGCGGCGCAGACATCGGCAAGCCTGCCATCACAAAGGGACTGCAAGGTCCGAACATCCGGGTACACTTGCTGTCGCCATCAGCGTGGAAGTTGTACCGAATGCCCAGCGTGATCGCGAGATCGGTTGTGGTTGATCTCACCCCGTCCTGCTCGCTTATCGTCCATTTTGGGCCGACCTCGAGCTCCAATTGGAGGTCTTTCATCAACAGGTAGTCCACCAGAACCGACGGGAGAATAGTTTTTTCTGTCAGATCGATTGACGTGCCTTTGCGGTAACCGACCCTCAAGCGTGGACTGATGCTGAGATCCCCGATAAGTGGGTACCGGCTGTTAAAATCAAGCACGTATACATTGGAATCGCTCAGCGCCGCGTAGCGCACCGCGGCCGTAAACATGTCGCCGGGCTTGAATATCCCCGAACCAATGAGTTGCGTGGAAAAGTAGTATTCTGTCCCGGTGGAGTTCGTGCCGTCCACGCCGCCGGATGGCGGGGTTCCAGTGAGATTGGTGACGGTCGCATCCCCGCTGATCTGATATTTTTCCGACAACGGATACGAGTAGCCTACCATCGCCGACTCGAATGTTGGCGACCGGTCCATGGCGAATTGCTTGATTTCATTCTCGGTGTTGATTTTGAGCATGTCGTAGAGCGTCAGGAATGGCTGCCCCTGCAAGGCATTCCAGCTCGACAGGTACGGTACTTTTCGGTAATCGAGCCCGGTCGTGAGAACCGAGTTGTTGGAGAACGTCCACGACCCCGAAAATATAGCCGCATTCAGCTCCTGGAAGTGCACGTCGTAGTCGATGGTCGCAAGCGCCGACTTGTTCTGGTCGAAGTAGCGGAATTCGGCGCCTATCCCCTGGCGGTCGACCAGCCATTTATCGTTTTGCTGGATTGCAAACAGGGTCGTCTCAAGCCCGCCGAAGATTTTCCCGAAATCCACGCTTGCGCCGTACAGGAACCGGCTGTTCATAAAGGGCGCGTCGAATCGACTCCAATTGGGCGAACCGGCAACCGTATTGAGACGTACGAAGTCATTCGCCTGCCAGCTTACCAGCGCGCCATCGAACCGGCCGATCACGCCGCCCGAGTTGCGGCTTTGCCGGCCGACGCGCACCAATACATCGCTGTCCTTGAACGCAGTTTCAACGAAGGCTGTCGATACCCCGATTGTGTCCGGATGCG
The DNA here is from genome assembly GCA_963762485.1 of uncultured Pseudomonadota bacterium. Lineage (GTDB taxonomy): Bacteria > Pseudomonadota > Alphaproteobacteria > Rhizobiales > Xanthobacteraceae > Pseudolabrys. The sequence continues at coordinate 1,468,020 of CAVXLE010000017.1, forward strand.
CCCAGGTTGATCCGTTGTCGCCCTGGAAACTGTGCTCATCAGTTACCGCGAACTTGTATTTCGATCGGGTGGAGTTGCTGTCGATCGTTCCAAAGAGGTCGTAGTTGGACAGCAACATGTTCTGGTGAACGCGATGCGCATCCGGATCTGCGTTCGGATTTGGCGCCGACGAAATGTCCTTGACGGTGGTGGCGCTGTCGTCGCGAATATAGAAGCTCGACGCGCTGCCGGCCTGGCTCCAGCGTATTTCATCATCGCTGGCCAGCCTGTCTTTGGCTTTTTTGTCCTTGGCCGTCTTCGGAGTGGTATCGACAGCGACCGATTCATGCGCTCCGCCGGTTGCGGTCAAAATGGCGGCGAGGCGTTGCCTGACCCGATCCGCCGCCTCACCGCTCTTGTACTGGCGCAAATACGCTTCATAAGCCGCACGTGCAGCGGGCAATCTACCGGCTTTTTGCTGCACCACGCCAACCAGTTCCTGAGCATCGGCGCTGTATTTGTTCTCGGGGAATTTCAGTACCTTGTTGAGCAACCGGATCGCCTCGTCGAATTTCTCCGTTTTCAATGCGGCCCTGGCCTCATCCATCGAAGCCTCCACAACCCGCAAATCGTCTGGCGAGATTTTTCCGGTCCGCCGCCCTTTGTCGGTGCCGGGCGAACCAGGTTGGTTGTCGCCCTGTTGCTCCGCGCCCAGCGCCGCGCACGATTCCGGCGAACCCTTTTGCGAGATCAACACCGCAATGCTTTCAACGCTTTTGGTTTGCGTAACCTTGTAGGAAACCGGCCGCTCGAATTGGACCCGCAGCACGGGGTTAATTGACTGATCGAGATCCAGGACAACGGCTCGAATGCCAGCAAGCTTTGCATTTTCGACCCGCACACCCTCCCGCGGCGACAAACGCGGTTGTCGCACAGGGCCATCGATCAAATTGAGCGTTACGCGCAGCTCATTGCCTTTGTCCGGGGGAAAGTGCGACGCGTAGCGTACGCGTACGTTGAATTTGACGACCAGTACCGCGCATTCCTTTTTCGCGAAGACTTGCGCCCCGGCGACAAATTCATCGATGACAGGCTGGGCTCGCAACGGACCAGCGCTCAGCACGGCTGCGCCCAGCAAAACGATCACCGCTTGGTGCAGGCGATAAATCATTACCATGCACCTCCCATTGCGCGGTGCATGCGCGTGCGGTTTGTCTGGATGGTCGTCATCGTCTTGTCGGAATAGATGTGGCAGGCGCCCGTGCAATCCTTGAGCTCGGCGGCCGTATAAAACATCGGCACCGGTTTCAGGACTTTCGTGTGCGCTTGCGGCCGGAACCTGTCTGCGTGACACGCCGCGCAGTCCGGCTTGTATGCTGGGAATTTCCACACCATCACCTGCGCGTTCGTCGTATGGCAGGTGCCGCACGCAATCGTCGTCCCGTGATTTGGGTAAAGCGGCGAAGCATGCCGATAGAGAACGAATGTCCACGTCGTGGAGCGGTGACAGGATTCACATGGCAATATCGTCGCGAAATGACGCGGTCCCGGCCCGGGCGCGGTCCTGCCGTTGTGGCAAGTTGCACACCGCGCCGTCAGACCATTGTGATCCATGCGCGCGCCTGCGAATGAGACGGTGCTCTTGTGGCAGGTTTCGCAGGGTGCCGTCGTCGGGACGTGATGCGGCGGCTTTCCGATCGTGCCTGCACCGGTGTGGCAGGTGGCGCAGGGAGCGGTGATGCCGCGGTGATCCAGCCGCGCTCCCGCGAAGGTGGTCGTGCTCTTGTGGCAGGTTTCACACGGCGCGGTGGTCGCAACGTGGCGCTGCGGTTTTCCGATCGCACCTAATCCCGTGTGGCAAGTGGCACATGGAGCCGTGGTGCCACGGTGATCAAACCGCGCACCGGCGAATGTGGTCGTGCTCTTGTGGCAGGTTTCACACGGCGCGGTCGTCGCAACGTGGCGTGGCGGTTTGCCGATCGCGCCTACTCCCGTGTGGCAGCTGGCGCATGGAGCACTGCTGGCGCGGTGATCAAACCGCGCGCCGGCGAATGTATTCGTGCTCTTGTGACAGGATTCGCACGGTGCGGTCGTCGAGACGTGGCGCTGCGGTTTTCCTTTCGCGGCCAATCCCGTGTGACAGGTGGCGCACGCCGCGGTAAGTCCGCGGTGGTCCACTCGCGCGCCGGCGAACGTAATCGTGCTGCGGTGACAATTCTCGCAAGGCGTGTTCGTGGGCACATGTTTCGGCGGCTTGCCGGGCGCGTTTCGTCCGTTATGACAGTTGGCGCAACCACCGACCGCTATCGGATGACTGAACTTCGACGCGCCATTTCCGATCACGGTTGCGATCGGGCCAAACGTTCTCCCGCTTCCTGCCGGCCCGATTTGCGGGAATCCGTTAGGCGCGGTGCCGGCCGTGTTGAATCCTGGCTTCAGCAACAGGCTTGGAGGCCCGGTCGGCGGATTTGATGAGACTGCTGGCTTTGTCGGATCCGGCTTCCCGGAATCCGCCGGCTTTGGTCCGCTGATTAGATTCGATGTCGCCGCACCCGGCGGATGCAACGCGACGAGAGGTTTCGTCGGAACGGTCTTTGCCGTGTCGCTCGGCTTCGGCGCGCCAACTGAATTTGCCGCACCCGGTGCCGGAGGATTCAACGCGATAACAGGCTTCGTCGGAACGGTTTTTGCGGCATCCGTCGGCTTCGGCGTGCCGATCGTGCTCGCTGGTCCGGTGGCCGGCGGGCTCGATGCAATTGCAGGCTTCGCCGGACCTGCCTTTACAGGTCCCGTCGGCTTTGACGTTCCATTCGAATTTGCCGTTCCCGCCGCTGTCGGCCGGTTTGCAACGGCCACCGGCTGCTTCGGCGGCAGCACCATGTTGGCGGCACTGCGAACCACACCCTTGAATGCAGCCACGGCTTTGGCCACTGCGGACTTGACCGCCGCAAGGACCCCTGGGACCACCTGCGCTGTTGTCGTGCAGGTCCCGGCAGACTGCTTGGGATTGCTCCAGGTCGACGTGCTGTGGCAGCAACCGCAGTCCGCCGTGACTTTCGGGTGGTCGCTCGGCTTTGCTTGTGCGCCCTGGGTGCCCTGGGTTTTATAGGACCCGTTGTGACAAGCGTCGCAACGGATTGACGTCACCGCCGTGTGGCTCATCGTGTACGTCGTGAAGCTTTTCGCCGTATTGGTATGGCAATTGCTGCACTGGATCGTGCCGGTCGGAATGTGCGGCGGCGTGGTTAGCCCGGTTGCGGTCGTGCCGTTGTGGCAGCTCACGCAATTTGTGTCCGACGGCTGGTGCACGTACGTGCCACCCGACCAGCTCGTGTACGTCGCGGCGGCCGTGGCGTGGCAGGTGATGCAATCCTGGCCACTTGTCGGAACGTGACCGGAATATGACGCCGTCCCGTACGCGCCTTTCGTCCCTTGGCTGGTGTAAGCACCACTATGGCAGGAGTCGCAGCGGCTACCGGTAACCGCCGCGTGGCTCATAGTGTAGGTGGTGAAACTCGTTGCCGTATTGGTGTGGCAATTGCTGCACTGGACTGCCCCGGAAGGAATGTGGGGCGGCGTCGTCATGCCCGTTGCCGTCGTACCATTATGGCAACTGATGCAGTTCGTATCCGAAGCCTGATGGATGTAGGTTCCGCCCGCCCAACTGGTGAAGCTCGTTGCAGCGGTGGCGTGACACGTGATGCAGTCGCGGCCGGCAGTCGCCACGTGGCCGGCGTACGACGCCGTCCCCTGCGCGCCCTTGGTGCCTTCGCCGGCATACGTACCATTGTGACAGGCGTCGCAGCGTGCGGTGCTCACCGACGCGTGGTTCATGGAATAGACCAGGAAACTGGGGGATGTGTTGGCGTGGCAATTGCTGCACTGGACTCCCGTCACCGGAACGTGCGGCGGCGTGGTCATGCCAATTGCGATCGTCCCGTTATGGCAGCTCGAGCAATTGGTATCGGTCCCCAGGTGCACATAGATTGCGTTTGCCCAACTTGTGAAACTTGTCATCGAATTGGCGTGGCAGGTGGCGCAATCCCGGCCGCCGGTTGCGACGTGATTCGGGAAGGAGGCGGTGCCCAGCGCGCCTTTCGTGCCCTCGCCCGTGTACGAGCCGTTGTGGCAGGAGTCGCAGCGCGCAGCGCTCACCGATGAATGGCTCATTGTGTAGGTGACGAAGCTTGCCGCGGTATTGACGTGACAATTGCTGCACTGGACGCCGGTCACCGGAACGTGCGGCGGCGTGGTCAGTCCCAACGCAGTCGTCCCGTTGTGGCAGGTCGAGCAATTTGTGTCGGTTGCCAGATGGACATAACCGCCGCCAGCCCAGCTCGTATAGGTCGTTGCAGCGCTGGCATGGCACGTAACGCAATCCCGGCCACCTGTCGCCACGTGTCCGGCGAATGACGCCGTGCCCTGCGCGCCCTTGGTGCCTTCGCCCGTGTAGGACCCGTTGTGGCAGGCGTCGCAACGCGTGCCGCTCACCGCCGAATGGGTCATCGTGTAGGTGGTGAAGCTCGCCGCCGTATTGGTGTGGCAGTTGCTGCACTGCACCACGCCGGTCGGAATATGCGGCGGCGTTGCCATGCCGAGCGCCGTCGTCCCGTTGTGGCAGCTCGAGCAGTTCGTATCGCTTGCCTGGTGCACATAACCGCCACCGGCCCAGCTCGTGTAGGTCGTGGCGGCGCTGGCGTGACAGGTGATGCAGTCGCGGCCGCCGGTCGGTACGTGTCCGGCGAAAGACGCCGTTCCCTGCGCGCCTTTGGTACCTTCACTCGTATACGACCCATTGTGGCAGGCGTCGCAGCGCATGCTGCTCACCGCCGAATGGGTCATCGTGTAAGTGGTGAAGCTCGTCGCCGTGTTGGTGTGGCAGTTGCTGCACTGGACCCCGGTCACCGGGATGTGCGGCGGGGTGGTGTTGCCAGTTGCCGTCGTGCCGTTGTGGCAGCTCGAGCAGTTGGTATCACTCGGCTGGTGCGTATAAACGCCGCCCGCCCAGCTGGTGTAGGTCGTCGCCGCACTGGCATGGCAGGTCACGCAATCCTGGCCGCCTGTCGCAACGTGGCCGGCATAAGAAGCCGTACCTTGAGCACCTTTGGTGCCTTGTGATGTGTACGAGCCATTGTGGCAGGCGTCGCAGCGCATGCTGCTCACCGCCGAATGGGTCATCGTATAGGTGGTGAAGCTCGTTGCCGTGTTTGTATGGCAGTTGCTGCACTGGACGCCGGTCACCGGGATGTGCGGCGGGGTGGTATTGCCGGTTGCAGTCGTCCCGTTGTGGCAGCTCGAGCAGTTGTTATCGCTCGGCTGGTGAACGTAAGTCGCACCCGCCCAGCTGGTGAAGGTCGTGGCCGCGCTGGCATGGCAGGTCAGGCAGTCCTGGCCATTCGTTGCCACGTGGCCGGCATAAGAGGCCGAGCCCATGGCGCCCTTGGTGCCCTCACTCGTGTAGGACCCGTTGTGGCAGGCGTCGCAGCGCATGCTGCTCACCGCCGAATGGGTCATCGTGTAGGTGGTGAAGCTTGTCGCCGTGTTGGTGTGACAATTGCTGCACTGGACGCCGGTCACCGGGACGTGCGGTGGCGTCGTCAGGCCCAGCGCCAGCGTGTTGTTATGGCAGCTTGAGCAATTGGTATCGCCGGCGGCGTGGACGTACTTGGCGCCTGCCCAGCTGGTGAAGCTGCTCGCTGCGCTGGCGTGGCAGGTGATGCAGTCGCGGCCATTGGTTGCAACGTGATTGGGGAACGAGGCGGTGCCCATCGCCCCGTTGGTGCCCTCACCCGTGTATGAACCATTGTGGCAGGCGTCGCAGCGCACCGCGCTCACCGCCGAGTGGTGCATCACATAAGTAACGAAACTCGCCGCCGTATTCGTATGGCAGTTGCTGCACTGGACGCCGGTCACCGGGATATGCGGTGGGGTCGTCAACCCCAGCGCGGTCGTCCCGTTATGGCAGGTCGAGCAATTCGTGTCGCTCGGCTGGTGGACATACGCCCCGCCGGCCCAACTCGTGAAGTTGGTGGCGGCAGCCGTGTGGCAGGTGGCACAGTCCCATCCGTTGGTTGCAACGTGGTTCGGGAACGAGGCAGTGCCCATGGCGCCTCTCGTCCCTTCACCGGTATACGAACCGTTGTGGCAGGAGTCGCAGCGGCTCGCGCTCACCGACGGGTGGCTCATCGTATAGATCGTGAAGCTGGCTGCCGTGTTGTTGTGGCAATTGCTGCACTGGACGGTGCCTACCGGTATGTGCGGCGGCGTCGCCATGCCCAGTGCGGTTTTTCCGTTGTGGCAGGTCGAGCAATTGGTATCGGCTGGTTGGTGTACATACGTTCCGCCGGCCCAACTCGTGTAGGTCGTTGCGGCGCTCGCATGGCATGTAACGCAATCCTGTCCACTCGTCGCGACGTGATTGACAAATGACTGTGTGCCAAGCGCTCCTTTTGCGCCTTCGCCTGTATACGAACCATTGTGACAGGCGTCGCAGCGGCTCGCGCTCACCGACGCATGGTTCATCGTGTAGGTGGTGAAGCTCGTCGCCGTATTGGTGTGGCAATTGCTGCACTGGACCCCGGTGACCGGAACGTGCGGCGGCGTTGTCATCCCCGCGGCATTGGTGCCGTTGTGGCAGCTCGAGCAATTCGTGTCGCCCGGCTGATGGGTATAGGCACCACCGGCCCAGCTTACGAAGTTTGTCGCAGCGCTGGCGTGGCAGCTCGCACAGTCGCGCCCACCGGTTGCAACGTGGTTCGGGAAGGATGCTGTGCCCTGTGCGCCGTTGGTGCCTTGACCGGTGTATGAGCCGTTGTGGCAGGTGTCGCAGCGGGCCGCGCTCACAGCCGCGTGGTTCATGGTGTAGGTGGTGAAGCTCGTCGCCGTATTGGTGTGGCAATTGCTGCACTGGACCCCGGTGACCGGGATGTGCGGCGGCGTGGTGTTGCCGGTCGCGGTCGTTCCATTGTGGCAACTGACGCAATTCGTATCGCTGGGTGAATGGACATAGGTGGCGCCGGACCAGGTTGTGTAGCCATTAGCCGCCTTGGCATGGCAGCCGATACAATCCTGACCGTTCGTCGGCAAGTGGCCGGCATACGACGCCGTCCCCTGTGCGCCTTTCGTGCCTTCGCTGGTATACGAGCCATTGTGGCAGGAATCGCAACGAGCTCCGCTGACGGCGGCGTGGCTCATCGTGTAAATCACAAAGCTCGCCGAAGAATTTGAGTGGCAGTTGCTGCATTGAATTGACGATGTCGGGATGTGCGGCGGCGTGGTCATACCCGGCGCCGTGGTCCCGTTGTGACAGCCGATGCAATTCGTATCGGTCGGCTGATGGGCATAGATCCCGCCGGCCCAGCTCAGGAAGCCGGTGCTTGCGTGACAAGTAACGCAATCCCGGCCGCCGGTTGTGACGTGATTCGGGAACGAGGCGGTGCCTTGCGCGCCCTTGGTGCCTTCACCCGTGTACGAGCCGTTGTGGCAGGAGTCGCAACGCGCCGCACTCACCGATGAATGGTTCATCGTGTAGGTGACGAAGCTTGCCGCGGTATTGGTGTGACAATTGCTGCACTGAACGCCGGTCACCGGAACGTGCGGCGGTGTGGTCATCCCTGTCGCGGTTGTCCCGTTGTGACAGCTCGAGCAATTGGTGTCGGTCGGCTGGTGAACGAACGTTCCGCCGGCCCAACTGGTAAAATTTGTAGCCGCGGTGGCGTGGCAGTCGAGACAGTCCCGGCCATTTGTCGCGACGTGACCGGGATAGGCCGCCGTGCCCTGCGCGCCTTTGGTGCCTTCGCCCGTGTAGGATCCGTTGTGGCAGGCGTCGCAGCGCGTGCCGCTCACGGCCGAATGGGTCATCGTGTAGGTAGTGAAGCTCGCCGCCGTATTGGCGTGGCAGTTGCTGCACTGGACCACGCCGGTCGGAATATGCGGCGGTGTCACCAACCCGGTGGCGATAAGACCGTTATGGCAATTCGTGCAATTCGTATCGGTGAACCTGGTGAACATAGGTCGCGCCAGCCCAGCTGGTGAACGTCGTTGCGGCGCTGGCATGACACACGACGCAGTCGCGTCCCGCGGTCATCACGTGACCTGGGTAAGAGGCGGTGCCCTGCGCACCTTTGGTGCCCTCACCCGTGTACGAGCCGTTGTGGCAGGCGTCGCAGCGCATGCTGCTCACCGCCGAATGGGTCATCGTGTAGGTGGTGAAGCTCGTCGCCGTGTTAGTGTGGCAGTTGCTGCACTGGACCCCGGTGACCGGGATATGCGGCGGCGTGGTGTTGCCGGTCGCGGTCGTTCCGTTGTGGCAGCTCGAACAATTGGTATCGCTCGGCTGGTGCGTGTAGACGCCGCCCGCCCAGCTGGTGAAGGTCGTGGCCGCGCTGGCGTGGCAGGTGATGCAGTCCTGGCCGTTCGTTGCCACATGGCCGGCATAGGACGCAGTGCCCTGCGCGCCTTTGGTGCCCTCACCCGTGTACGAGCCGTTATGGCAGGCGTCGCAGCGCATGCTGCTCACCGCCGAATGGGTCATCGTGTAGGTAGTGAAGCTCGTCGCCGTATTGGTGTGGCAGTTGCTGCACTGGACCCCGGTCATCGGGATATGCGGCGGCGTGGTGTTGCCGGTCGCGATCGCCCCGTTGTGGCAGCTCGAGCAATTGGTATCGCTCGGCTGGTGCACGTAGACCGCCCCCGCCCAGCTGGTGAAGGTCGTGGCCGCGCTGGCATGGCAGGTGATGCAGTCCCGCCCTGTGGTCGCCACGTGGCCGGCATAAGAGGCCGTGCCGGTAGCGCCCTTGGTGCCCTCACTGGTGTAGGAGCCGTTGTGGCAGGAATCGCATCGCGCCGCGCTCACCGATGAATGGTTCATCGTGTAGGTGGTGAAGCTCGTCGCCGTATTGGTGTGGCAATTGCTGCACTGGACGCCGGTCACCGGCACGTGCGGTGGCGTCGTCAGGCCCAGCGCCAGCGTGTTGTTATGACAGCTCGAGCAGTTGGTATCGCCGGCGGCGTGCACGTATTTTGCACCCGCCCAGCTGGTGAAGCCGCTCGCCGCACTGGCATGGCAGGTAATGCAGTCGCGGCCATTGGTGGTCACGTGATTGGGGTAGGACGCCGTGCCCATGGCACCGTTGGTGCCCTCACCCGTGTATGACCCGTTGTGGCAGGCGTCGCAGCGGACCGCACTCACCGCCGAGTGGTTCATCACGTAGGTAACGAAACTCGCCGCCGTATTCGTATGGCAATTGCTGCACTGGACCGCACCCGAAGGGATGTGCGGCGGGTTGGTCATACCCAGTGCAATGGCGCCGTTATGGCAGGTCGAGCAATTTGTATCGTTGACCCCGTGGACAAACGTAGCGCCGGCCCAACTGATGTAACTCGCAGCGGCAGTCACATGGCAGGTTGCGCAATCCTGTCCGTTCGTTGGCACGTGGTTTGGATATTGCGCGGTGCCATATGCGCCCCGCGTTCCTTCCGACGTGTATGACCCGTTGTGGCAGGCATCGCAGCGCGTGCCGCTCACCGCCGGGTGATTCATTGTGTAAACGGAAAAAGACGGCGCCGAGTTTGTATGGCAATTGCCGCATTGGGCCGCCCCGGTCGGAATATGCGGCGGCGTCGTCTGTCCGGTCGTAACGACGTTGTTGTGGCACAGGACGCAATTGGTGTCGGATGGCCGATGTGTGTACGTCGCGCCGGCAAACGTGTCGGTGCTCGAATGGCACGTTTCGCAAGGCAGCGTCGTGGGGACGTGATTACCGGGCTTACCTAGAGCCTGAACGCCATTGTGGCAGGTGGCGCAGCCAGTCGTGATGCCCGTGTGGTCAAACTTCGCACCGACCGCAAAGCTGACCGTGCTCGTGTGACACATTTCGCAAGGAGCGATAGTCGGAATGTGGTTCGCCGGTTTACCGGTCGCCGTCCGGCCGTCGTGGCAGGAGGCGCAGCCATTGGTGATGCCAGTGTGATTAAATTGGGTCGCGAGAACAAAGCTTGCCGTGCTCGTGTGGCACATCTGGCAAGGAGCAATGGTCGGAACGTGGTTTGCCGGCTTTCCGACAGCAATCGTGCCGTTGTGGCAGGTTGCACAGGGCGTGGTGGAAGGAATGTCCGCGTGATCAACGCGGCGAATATCGCTCCACATGGTCGTCTGATGGCACGCCTCGCACTTCTGATCCGTCGACATATGGTTTTGCGGTTTGCCCGATACCGCCTGACCATTGTGACAATCGAAACATAATTTCGGCGATGACAAGATGTTGCCCGGCACGTGACATGACGCGCAGGCAAGCGATGAGTGGCTTCCGGTGAGGGGGAATCCAGTCGCAGAATGATCGAAGGGCGTGGAAGGTTGAGCGTGAACGGAAATAGCCAGAAACGCCGAGGTGGCCGCGATGATCAACGCCATCGCGGCCGCCCTCAACAAATTCAATAGTTTCAGATGGCCGCCGCCCCCGTCCATCATTCGAGATTGCTACATTGTGTTGACGCTGCAGCCTTGCTGACTTGCTGCTCGAATAGCTCCAAGACCTCGCGCACGACGACTCGTCGTGACGAAGACATAGCCCGGATAGTTAGTGATTACGCCCGTGCTTTACGCAGTTACGAAGTGCTCGATGATCATCGAGTACCTAGTTTCGCATTATTCTCGGTTAAAAATTGTTAAAAGTTCGATCAAAGTGTGACTCGGAAATATTTCTTGCAGGCGCGCAAATTTTCGCCATGCGCTAAATCGATGGCGATGCGTTGCTCGACATTCAATTACGAATCACTTAGGTAGCCTAGGATGGTTTTGTGTTGCGCAGAGATTGCGCAACGCGTGGTTTCTTGCGCGGGTTGCGCCACGATTACATTTTGCGTGAAACTTCTCACAGCAATCAATTCCGAATATTTAATCTTCTCCATCCGACCGTTACGTGGCACCGCCCGCATTGTGGGCCGAACGCCCCGCGATGGATGTCATCCTTGCGATGGCAATTGAGGCAATCTGTCGGAAGCTTCAGGGTCGCCGGGTTCTTAGCGGTGTGGCACGCCTCGCACGCCACCTTTTGATGCGCGCCCGTCAGCGGATATTTGGTCTGGGTCGTATGATCGAAGCGCCAGCGCGCCCAACCGTTCGGATTGTGGCAAGCCGCACAATTGGACCCGAGGCGTCCCTGGTGCCGGTCATTGTGACATTTCTCACAAGCAAGCGGCGCATCTTTGTAAGTCGAAGACTGGTGACATTCTGCGCACGGGACCGGGGCGTGTAGTCCGATCAGCGGAAACCGTGTCAGGTCATGGTCGAACCCGGCCTTCTGTCGCCAACTATTTTCGTTGTGGCACTGCTCGCAGCGGGGACCGAGTGTGTTCTTGTGCGGATCATCTTTCTTGTGACAAGAGATGCAAGTCGTTGCCAGTTTTTCGCTATAGATGTCACCGGTGTGGCAAGCATCACATTTGACGGTCCTGTGCGCGCCGCGAAGCGGGTATTTGGTTTTATTGTGATCGAACCGGACATTCTTCCACTTCGTTTGATCATGGCAGTTACTGCATTGCGGGCCAAAATGACCGCCATGGACATCCTGTAGCCGGTGACAGGCCACACAAGTGCGCGCGAGATCTTTATAGACCTGACCAACGTGACAAGTTGCGCATTCGACATTCTTGTGTGCGCCTTCAAGTCGGAACTTTGTTTTGCTGTGATCAAATGGCTTTAACTGTTTCCAATTCGTCTCGTTATGGCAATTGTCGCACTTTTCACCGAGGCGGCCTTTGTGCGGCTCGACCTGCTTGTGGCAGTCGAAACAAAGGCCGGGCGCCTTTCGGAATGCCACTTTTTCAAGGTGGCATCCGTCGCATTGGACGTTTTTGTGCGCGCCATTGAGCCGAAAATTCGAAAAAGCGTGATTGAATGTTTGCCGGTCGAATTGAACGATGTCGGCTCCGCGTCCCTTGTGGTCTGAGTGGCAATGTCTGCACTCCGCCTTTGCCGCATCGGGCTGCAGGCCGTGGAATCCTTTGTGTAATCTGCGGTCCGCAGCAACTTCCTTGTGGCAGTCGAGGCAGAGTGGGGTCTGTGTCGCGCGAGAAAATGACGCGTGGCAATTGCTACACTTGGACTCGAGCTTGGCATGCCCGTCAATCAACGGGCCCGGCATGACAAGCTTTTCAAGCAGATTTTGAGCGATGACGGCGCCCTGTGCTGCAAGAAAAAATGCTGCCGCGAGTATCGAAGCGCGTATGATACGGACAATCACGATAGTATTGCCCCCATCAATATTGGTGAACGGCCCAAACGTGGACAACGCCAGCGAACAACATGAGAAAAAACAGCGGCAGGTGAAAGACGTGCCAAAGGGAAAATAAGCGCTCGAAAAACGTCAGTTCTGCCGCCTTCACCACAGCCTGGAAATAGGCCCTTACGATACTCCTGATACGGACGAAACGGCTGTGGCGTTCGCGAAACGACCAGCCGCGCTCTTTGCCCTCTATGCGGATCAGGTGGCGCGCCTCAGCCAGCATTCGGTTCCGCGCGAGGCGTGTCCGCACGGCGAGAACCCCACCGAACCAGAGACTCGAAATCAGCCCGCTGGGCAACTTCTCCGTGGTACGTTTCGTAAACGAATTGAGCTCTTCAGCAATGTAATTGGCTGCTTGCAGACCCTGATCGAGAGATTGTCGTAACAATTCAGCTTCGGCGAGAATGTCCTTCATTTCGGCCTTTCGGCCATAAAGTCCCATATGAATTTTGCCGTAAAGATACCTGCCAACAACTCCGCTCAATGCAACAACGATCATCGTGAATAGCGCGACGTTGCTGTTCAGCGAGCCAAGCGAGAAATTTGAATGATACAGAATCAGGACCGGCCCCGCGATTCCGAGCAGCATGTGCACGCGAAACCACGTGGGGATTGAGCCAAGGAAGCGTAAAGCCCTTGTCCTTTTCCGGAGCGAATAGACGAGCAACAGGAGCATTGCTGTGCTCCCATAAATTCCGAGCCAATAGCCAAGCCCGTTTTTCGGCGTCAAATACTCCTCGTCGCTCGCCAGCCACCCGAACAGGAGCAAAGCTGCGACAGCGCCCGCTAGAAATATCGGAATCGTTTTAGCCATTTAGCGTCCGGCCCAAAAAAGGCCCGGACATGCCCCCGCCCGTAAAGACTCGCATCGGTCGATAATAGAAAATTGTGGTCACGAAATGGAATCTTCGCAGGAATCCACTTTTATTTCCGCGAAACTCCACATTGGTTCACCCGCCCAGACTGCCGCTATCGGCAAATTCGGCCGAATGGGCGCAGACGATTCGCTCGGTTGTACAGCAAGGCTATTTAAGCAGCTTGGCAACCGACTCTGGAGTAGCTCTGTCGATTCGGGCCGCTATGTCGGCAGCAGTTTCGCGCTTCTTGTTCATCAAGCGCGGATTCGCACCACCATCCAATAGAATCTTGACGATCTCGGCGTGACCTTCCTGCGCAGCCAGCATCAATGCGGTGTACCCCTGTGCATTTCGGATGTTGGTATCGGCGTGACGCTTCAACAGATCACCGACGATGCTCGAAAGCCCGCTTTTTGCAGCCATCATCAGAGGTGTGTTGCCGTTGTTCGTACGGCGATCAACTTCGGCGCCCCGCTCTAACAGCAACTGCGCGGCATCTGCGTGCCCGTTCTGGAGCGCTTTTAAAAGCGGTGTCACGCTTTCCGAATCGGCAATTCGCTGGCTTGCTCCCTTGTTGAGGAGTAACTCGATCACAGCTGCATTCCCGCGGTTCGCCGCAAGCCAGAGGACCGTTCGGCCTTTTGCGTCCGTAGCATCGATTTTGGTGCGATCGGTAAGCAACAACCCAGTCATTCGCTCGGAACACTCGCCCACAGCGAGCATGAGCGCAGTCTGACCATCGCCAAGCGCGACGTTCGGATCAGCGTTACCGCTGAGCAAACTTCTTGCGGCCTCCTCATGGCAGCCGCGGACGGCCATAATCAGCGCCGACGAGCCGGTCCCGCTGATGGCGGATACGTCGGCCCCTTTTTCCAAGAGCCGATTGACGATGTCAGTATGTCCTCCGGCGGCCGCCAGCATAAGGGCCGTTTCGCCAGCATTGTTGCGGCTATCTATGTCTGCGCCCGCCGAGATCAAAATGTCCAAGGCCGCAAGCTTGCCGGCTGCGGACGCCAAGACCAACGGAGTATTTCCGTCTTCATCTCTGGCCGCGATGTTCGTGCCACTCGAAACAAGCTGATGCATCGCCTTGTCGTCACCCCGCCAGGCGGCGTCGCTGATCGCGGCCAATCCGTTTCTGGTTGCTGCCTCGGATGCAGAAGAGCGAGAAATTTTGGGTTCACCGAAGCTATTTTCGCTATTCGGCGGGGCCGGTGGCCGTGCCGCGATATCCGCGAGAAGCTTCGATGACCGCTTGTCGCCCTTTGACTCGGCTTTCCTCAGCCATGACTGGGCCAGGGCCAGGTTAAAAGCAACGCCGCGAGCCGAAAGATACATTTTCGCGAGGCTAAATTGCGCTTTGGCATGTCCCTTTTCGGCAGCCGCTTTCATCCATTTAAATGCAAGAGCGTCATCCTGGCCCACGCCGAGACCGGACTGATAGAAAGACGACAGCAAATATTGTGCTTCAGCATCGCCTGAGTTTGCGGCGGACTCCAAAATGGCGAATGCCCGCCGATATTGGCTCAAACGTATCGCAGCATCGGCCGCTGCGATCGCCGGAGATTTTGAACGTGTAACCGGAGCGTCCTGAAGCCGCATGATCTGCTGCGCCTGGACATTCTCGTCCGCGGCAGATTTCGGCCCATTGGAGCCCTGTGCCCATGTCGGTTGCGCACCGACCACGATGCAACAGATCGCGGCCAGAAACAGTCGCGCGGATCTATGCGGTGCCGTATTTCGTCTCGACTTTAACGCCAATGCTCTCGAGGAATGGCGTTGGCAGAATGCCGCCAGCGCACACGACGACCGCGTCGTTTTCGATGGCAATTGGCTTACCCGAGTGCTCAAGCTCGATCCTCTCTTCGTCGATTCTCTTGACTGCCGATGACAGCAATACTTGCAACTTGCCACCCTTTTCGAATTCTTCTACGGACCCGCGATTCTTGGCTTTCGCACGCGAGAAGGAGTCGCTGCGGTGCGAAAGCGTAACGAAAGTGTCTGGTACCGCGGCGATGCTGCAAGCGGCCTCCAAGGCACTGTCGCCGCCACCAACCACCAATACATGCTTACCCTTATATTGTTCAGGATCTATTAACCGATAAACCACCTTGCTCTTTTCTTCGCCCGGCACGCCAAGCGTACGCGGAGTACCGCGGCGACCAATCGTCAGCAGCACTGAGTGGGTTCGGTAAGTTGCGTGCGTCGTCTTGACGTCAAAGTCATTTCCGACGGAAACGATCAACTCAACGCGCTCTCCAAAGTTGACCTTGAGCCCAACCTTATCAGCGATGTCTTCAAACAGCCTGACCAGCTGTTCTTTGCTGAGCTCTCTAAACTTGAACTTACCGGCCAATGGCAGTGTGAACGGCGCAGTCATGACCAATTTGCCGCGCGGAAAGTGAGCTACAGTCCCACCCAGACTGTGCTGCTCCACGGTGGCAAAACGCATTTTGTTTTCGATCGCTGACAGGCTGGCCGAAAATCCGGCCGGCCCACAGCCAACAATCAAAACATCGAGGCAATTGGCAGACCCTGCGCCTCTGATCTTACGGACAGACGCTAGCGCCTGACGACCCTGCTCAACTGCATTGCGAACGAGGCCCATACCTCCCAATTCACCGGCGATGAAGATGCCAGGCACATTTGTTTGAAAGTCCGGATCTACGTTCGGAATATCGACGCCGCGACGTTCCGTCCCAAAAACAAGTGTGATTGCATTGGCTGGGCAAGCAGCCTTGCATGCACCATGGCCGATACAGTGTGACGGCTCCAACAATTCGGCCTTGCCATTGATTAAGCCGAGAATCTGACCTTCCGGGCACGCCCGGACGCAGGAGCCGCAACCGATACATTTTGCAGGGTCGATCGACGGATGCAGGGAAGCGGGTTCGTGCAATCCGGACTGCTTTGATGCCGCTATTTTTGCGAGGCTATTTGCCTCACGTTTTTTACGCGTCGTTATATAAACAGCCCACACGGCCGCCAGCGGAACGGCGTATGCCAGCATCAGTTCAATAGTCATCTTCCGCCCGTGCTTCTCTTTGAACTAAGGTCCTATTCCGCTTCCAACCTCGAGCTCAAATCGCAATAGCTAGCTTTTCTGCCTCGCCGGTATGCGAATACATGACGTCGATATTTTTCTTATTGTTTCTTGCGATAGGATTTGATCGCAAGTGTAAACAAATCGTTAGGCATACCGGCCGCAGCCACTCCAAAATTGTTTCTTGTTCGATTTAAGGAAAAAAAGTGGCGATGACGCATAATCCCGGTATGCGAAATATTTCAGCCACACACGCCGTGTCCAGAAATTCTCGCAGAAGAGATTGAACGGGGATTGCCAAGGCGGATTGATTGCTCGACCGTGCGCGCCGGAGCAATTAAACCCTAATCGTGATGAACCAGGGCCGAGAGCCGTTGTTGCTCCTCGTGACTGAGCGCAGCGGGTTCAACAATCGCCTTGCTCCGTCGGCGCAACGTGACAAACAGTCCAACCATTCCCGCCAGCAGCGCCGCTGGCGGTAGGCCCCATAAAAGAACCGTTTCTAATTCCAGGCGCGGCCTCAAAAGCACAAATTGACCGTAGCGCGAAACCAGAAAATCAAGCACCTGTGTGTCGTTATCGCCTTTGGTAAGGCGCTCCCGGACCAGTAGCCGAAGGTCGCGGGCAAGCGGCGCCTCGGAATCATCGATCGACTGGTTTTGGCACACCAGGCAGCGCAATTCACTGGACAGGTTTCGCGCGCGGGCCTCCAGCACCGGATCTTTCAACATTTCATCCGGCTGCACCGCAAGGGAAGACCCCGTTGAGGTAAGCACAAAAAACAGAATCACCAAGGCGAGCCGGGGCATTATCTCTACTCCGCAGGCTGCATTGCAGCTTTTGCAGCTGGTTTCGGCGCACCGATACGTAGCCTTCGATCTGATAGTGACAGCGCACCGCCCAGCATCATCACGACGGCACCAAGCCAGATCAACATCACCATCGGTTTATAATAAAGACGGATCGCAATAGAGCCATCGTCATTGGAATCGCCGAGCGAGAGATAGAGCTGGCCGGCACCCCGCGTCATCAGCGCCGCCTCATTGGTCGTCATACTGCGTGACGAGAATGTGCGCTTCGACGGCTCCATTGCCCCAACGGCCACACCGCCACTACGGACAGTGAACTTTGCAATCAGTGAATCGTAATTCGGGCCCGGCCTTTGCACGAGGCCGTCAAAGGAAAGTTCATATCCAGAAATCGAAACAGCCTGCTTTGGCTTCAATGCGATGATGCGCTCGCTTCCCCAAGTCGCTGCGCAAATGATACCGAGCATCGACACGGCAAGGCCGAAATGGGCCACTGCAGTGCCCCAGGTCGAACGCGGCAATCCAGCAGCTCGCACCCACACGGTTGTGAGCGGCAATCGGAAAAGCCCGGTCCGCTCTACGAGGTCGATTAAGGCTCCAGCCATTACGAAAAATGCCAGACCAACGCCAAACGGCGCGAGTACCGACTGGCCGTTTTTCACTGCAAAACCGGCAGCAACGGCAACAATCCCAATGGCGAAAGCGGCCATCAATCGCTGCGCTACACCCAGGATGTCGCCCCGCTTCCACGCCAACAATGGGCCGAACGGCATGACAAACATGAGCGCCACAAATAGCGGCCCAAAGGTCATGTTGAAAAACGGAGCGCCGACCGAGATCTTCTCCCCAGTCAACGCCTCCAAAGCCAACGGATAGAGCGTTCCGACAAATACAGTGAGACAAGCGGTCGTCAGGAACAGATTGTTGAACACCAGGGCGCCTTCGCGCGAAATCGGCGCGAAAATCCCCCCTTGCTTCAACATCGATGCCCGCCAGGCAAAAAGTGCGAGACTGCCGCCGATGAACAGCACCAGAATTGCGAGGATGAAAACGCCGCGGGTCGGATCAGACGCAAAGGCATGGACTGACGTGAGCACGCCAGATCGGACCAGGAATGTGCCGATAAGCGAAAGCGAGAAGGTAAGAATTGCCAGAAGGATTGTCCAGATTTTCAGCGCATTGCGTTTTTCCATGACTACTGCGGAATGCAACAGCGCAGTGCCGGCGAGCCAAGGCATCAATGAAGCATTCTCCACCGGATCCCAGAACCAGAAGCCTCCCCACCCGAGCGTGTAGTAGGCCCAATACGATCCCATAGCGATGCCGACGGTCAGGAACATCCAGGCCGCGAGCGTCCAGGGCCGCACCCAGCGCGCCCAGGCAGCATCGATGCGCCCCTCGATCAGCGCAGCTACCGCAAAGGAGAATGCGATAGAGAAGCCGACATAACCGAGATAAAGCAGTGGCGGATGGATAGCGAGGCCGGGATCTTGCAGGATCGGATTGAGGTCACGGCCCTCTAAAGGAGCCTGCTCAAGCCGAAGAAATGGGTTTGAGGTGAGAAGAATGAAAAGGTAGAAGGCACTGGCAATCCAGGACTGCACAGCCAGCACATGAGCTTTCAAGGTCGCAGGCAGATTGCGGCCGAACGCCGCCACGAGCGCGCCGAATAGTGAAAGAATCAGGACCCACAGGAGCATTGAGCCCTCGTGGTTGCCCCACACGCTGGTCATTTTGTAGATCAGCGGCATCTTCGAGTGTGAGTTCTCGAACACGCTCGCCACGGAAAAATCCGAGTTGACGTAGCAGACCGTCAGCGCCGCAAATGAAAATGCGACAAAAACGAATTGCATCAGCGCGGTTGAGTTGGCGACACGCATTAGCGCTGTATCGTAAGTGCGCGCGCCAATGACCGGCGCGATCGATTGGATCAAGCCGAGGCCTAGCGCCAGCACCAATGCATAGTGACCAAGCTCTGCGATCATCGCGTTGTGCTCCCGGATCCTTTTGCCTCGCCTTCCTGCCAGCGCCCGGTTTTCTTCAAGGCATCCACAACTTCGCGCGGCATATAGCGTTCATCGTGCTTGGCGAGCACAGTGTCGGCAGCGAAGGTGCCTCCGGGCTCAAGCTTGCCTTCGGCCACCACGCCCTGGCCTTCGCGAAACAGGTCCGGAACGATGCCTTGATAGTGCACCGGAATGTCGGTTTTACCGTCGGTAATCGCGAAGCGAACCAGCAGGTTGTCGCCGCGCGCTACGCTGCCCGGCTTGACGAGCCCGCCAATACGCATACGCGCGCCGGCGGGATTGTGCTTTTCGACGACGTCGGTCGGCGAAGTGAAAAAAACGATCGAGTCACGCATCGCGCTGAGAACTAACCCGGCGGCGACCGCGAGCACACAAAGACTCGTACCAATCAGGACCAAGCGTCGTTGCTTGCGCGTCATTCCGCCTTACTCAGCTTTCAAGACCTAGAGTATTGATCATATCTTCGATGCAGCGGAACTGATCGCCCGCGAGTACCCATTTTGTGTCCGCAGCGACAGTATGCGCCTGGTCGCGTTCGCCGAGCACCATATAGGCACGCAACAGCCACCGCCAGCCTTCGACAAAGCTGCGTCCATTCAACGCATATTGCGGACCTCGCTCACGCACCCGCCTAGAAAATATCCAAGAAACACGATAATCGCCAACCAGAGGAAAGCCTGTGCGGCGTCGATCGTCCAATCAGCAAGATAGGACACGCCCAAAAGTGCGGAGCCGAGCAACGCGGATACAAGCAGAAGCAGAAATCCTGCGAGAGCCAGCAAGGCCGCAAGTTTAGTCACGAACATGGTTTTCTCCCTGCCAATCGCCACATTAACTGAGTATTCTATCACAATGTTTCCGAAGTCAGGTAACGCGTGACCACTGCTTACGGCAAAAGTTCCCGGCGGGATGTTCTCGCCGGGACTCTTACGTCATTTAGAAGATGTAGTACCACGCGAAAACGACTGCCGCGGTTATCGATGCAGTCATCAACGCCAGTTGGGCTCCTAAACTGTCGCCCAGACCATGATGATCGCTGCGCATTGTCATCGGACATCTCCATTAGGCATCTCTGCCCGGCGGATTGGCCGACACCGAAAATCAGGAGCCGGATCGCCCCTAATTCAGGGTCCGACTTCCGCAATTTGCATAAAGACGCTAGACGAAGTGATGAGAGGCACATTGAGTTAAATCAACAGTCTCTAAAAAGGAGCATTCAGTGGATGACGGGCGTGTTTGACGCAAATCAATGTAAGCCAAAAGGATGCTGGTTTCATTTGCGTTGAAGAGGGGGGACAGGTCATGGATCAGCAACCCGCCCCACATCCGGACTATGAAAGCCTGCAATCCATCCTGGGCGCCATCGCGCAGTGGATGACGAAATACCGCCGGGCGCGCGGCCTTCGTAATGAATTGATGAATTGCGACGCCGACGATGTTGCAAGAATTGCCCGCGATCTGAAGATCCAGCCGGCGGAGCTTGCGACGCTCGCAAAAAAAGGACCGAACTCAGCCGATCTCCTGCAGCGGCTGCTCGTCGCACTGGGTGTCGACGCCAACGGCCTCGAACATGGCGATCCATTGGTGATGCGCGATCTTCAGCGATTGTGCACGACCTGCGCCGAAAAGCGGCAGTGCCGGTTTGACCTCGCCAATGGAGTACTTGCCGACAATTTCCACGACTATTGCCCGAACGCGTATACGCTCGACGCGATCCTGAAGGCGAAACAATAGCGGCCGGGCATCCGGGGCCGTGGTTAGTCGCTGTGTGGATAAATCCTGAAGAATACCGCGTTCGAATAACCCAGTTCCGGCACATAGCCGAAGCGCGGGTTAACGATTGAAGAATAGTAGCCGCCGCCAGAAGTCGACGGCGGCGGAGATGCAACCGAACCAGACGAAGGCGTTTCGCCGCTAACGCCCTTCTTCGGTGGCTTAGCCGCCGAGGGCACCTTATGGCCATTCGCAGCGAAGGCATTGCCGAATGCATTGCGCGGGCCGCCTCCCGCCGGACTCACGTGGCAGCGGCCACAGGCGAGGCCCGTTTGTTGAGCGTAAGCCGGTAGCGCGCCCGCAGGTCGGGGGACTGCAACGGCTGCCAAACCCGCTATCAGCGTCACAGCTCCGGCCGCCGCCAAAGCATACATAGACCCTGCTATTGGCTTCAAATCATGCACGTGCTCGCGATCCGTCATGTCCGTTCTCCGGAGTTCAGCCGCTCGTGGCGAAGTGACAAGTGAAACAGTTGCTTTCGTGCTCCGTAGAAAGATGCAGGCGCCGTGCGCGAAGGTCAAGGCGCGTCTGCAAAACGAAAGCCCGACCGCTATGCTGAGAATGCCTGCCTCTGTCTGACGTAGTGATGCGTCCCGCGAATGGCCGAGAAGGGTCACACAAAACAATAACGGAAATTGCATTTATACTACCACGGCTGGTGAGCAGGATTCAAATCCCGGGAATGACGGAATCAAAACTGACTCGATGCTTATCAACACTGCGAGCATTTGAGGTGGTTCAGTTTGGCTTTACGATGCTTTTCGTTGGAGCTTATGAACCACTCTGCTGGGTCTCGACACATCGCTCAAAGCCCCAACGTGAGCATGGTTGACGGGGAAATACAGGTTGGCGGGCTCGACATTTTGTCAACAATCCAGTAGCAAACGTGCTGCAATGCACCCAATGAAAATTGCTCGATTTATGAAAAACGCAGAGCGAGCAGTGGCGATGATAAAGAGCATAATGAACCGTTTTTCAATGACATGCGGATTCATCGCCTGCCTCATAATCGCAGGGTATACCGCCAGCGCCATAGCTCAAAATAGGATCATCCTGAATGGAGCCGTCGACGATCTGCGGCCCCTTTATGCAGACGATGCAGATATTGCCGAAGGCAAGCGCCTCGTAAACGCTTCCTGCGCCGGGTGTCATGGCGCACTCGGTGTGAGCGAGAGCCCGGGTGTGCCCAATCTTGCCGGCCAGCGTCCAGCTTATCTTTACCGTGAGTTGCTGGCTTACCAAACTGGTGCGCGCGGCGACAGTGCTATGAATAATGCCGTTAAGTTTCTTAATGACGACGCGCTCGTAAAAGTGGCGGCCTATTGGGCCAGCCTTGAACCCCCACAATCTAGACCAGCGAGCGGTACAACCGCGTTTGTTGCCAAACCTGACGCGGCCCAAGCCGGCAAGGCTGCGGCGGCGGCATGCGCAGGGTGTCACGGCGAAACTGGCGTAAGCAAGACCGCTGGGATGCCGAATCTGGCAGGGCTCGATCCAAAATACCTCGTCGGAGCGATGGACGCCTACAAAAGCGGACTACGTAAGAACGATTTGATGAAGTCAATGCTCGCCGCAATTACTGATGAAAATATAAATAATATCGCGCTGTATTTTGCATTACAGAAACCTGAGCCAGCCAAAACCCCAGTACCAGGCGATCTGGCAGCGGGCAAGGCCGCAGCGACTCCTTGTGCCGGATGCCATGGAGAGCAAGGAGTTAGTGCGATCCCCACAACTCCGAGTTTGGCCGGACAAGACGCGCAATACTTTGTAGTGGCGCTTACGGCCTATAAAGATGGCACTCGCAACAATGAAACGATGAAAGGACTGGCGACGGCACTTGACAGTTCTGCAATCAAAAATCTTGCCGCCTATTATGCAAGTCAACAGCCGCGTGCACCAAATGTACGCAAACCGCTAACAACGCAGGAATGGGCTGAAAGGTGTGACCGCTGCCACGGCCAAAATGGTAACAGTGCCAATCCGCGCTTACCGGCCCTTGCCGGGCAGCGCGTAGATTATCTGACTAAAGTATTGCATGCCTATCGGACGGGTGCGCGCAAAAGTCCCGAGATGGCTGCCATGTCCGAGGCTCTGACGGAGAATGATGTCGATAATCTAGCGGCCTATTATTCGGCTCAAAAGGCACGCTCCGCCGTGTATGTCGTGGTGCCAGCCAAAAAATAAGCGGAAGAGGTCGGCGTATTTAAACGTCGTGTGTAAACGCAACCATGTCTGTCCTTGGATTGCGATTTGATCAACTAAAGCGATATCGATTCCCCAATCGAATAAATGCATTATAAGCAATTTACCGCTGCGCTGAATAACGCTAGTCGGGCGAGTAATATCGACGGTGCTGTGCCGACGTGATCACTCCAACCGGAGTCTTCTTTATAGGACCATCCCAAGGAGTAGCCCTATGAACTTGCCGCCTTTAGTCAGTCGCACACCGCGGGCCCTCACCAAAGAAAAAATAATACGTCTCCGGTTAACTTGAGTGCGGCAAATTTCACGTTCTCCTCTGCGCCAAGGCCCGCTGGAGAACAAATCGTATCATTCAATGGCGGCAGTATCACCACCTTTTCGGTTGAGGATCACGGCGGGCGTCGCCGCGAACCATATTTGATACATGGTTGTGATCCACATAAAGGCGAAGCACAGACCCATCAGTGCACCGCCGCCCATCACGACCAAGGCAAATGGATGATAGAGTTTAGTGAAATACCAGGAGCTCACATCCATTACGATGGCAACGAAAGGAAGCGCGATTACGGCACATTTGAACCATACCGGTCGTACGTACGCATGGCTATACATAAGCCCCATAATGAAGAAGATGAAAGTTAGTCCAAACAAATGAATGTGCGAGACGCGCACTAATGTGAAGACATTAGCGCCAGTATCCTCCTCGGTCACCTTCTTCAGATTATCGTACCCCGCCAGGGTCGGAAGATGCGGGTTACTTCCGTCATGGCAAGCCATACAGCGTTTGTCGAGAATCGGCTTGATGTCCTTCTCGTATTTTTCGCGATCGGCACCGCTTTGGACCCAGCCGATCAAAGCGTTGGATTCCTCAAACGGCAGCATTGTCGCCATTGGCCCTCGCAGCGCCGATTCAAGACGCGAGCCCTTGCCGCTGCCGGAATAAGCGACGACGAGGTCCTCATACGACAGCATCATCGGGTTGCCGCCAGAACGGCCGGCGTAGGTGTGAAACAAGTAGATTAATGCGAAAAGATAGCCCAGCCCGAGAACGAGGAGCGTCGCCGTGTAAAGAACGCGCTGGCTGTATGGCAATTCTGCATAATGACGATAACCCTCGTGTAGTGGCATTTCACTCATGATTTTTCCCTTTGATCGCTTAAGCTTGCCGACCGAAATACTCTAATACGACCCCGGCCGTGATACGAACGTTCTGGCATGAACAATTCGCAATTTTGCAATGCGTTAAAGACAGACGACATCAGCTTCACTTGAGTGATGCATAATACGCTGCCACGTTTTCGATATCCTGGTCGCTGAGTGCACTTGCCATCCCCTTCATCACTGCATTGTCGCGCTTTCCCGACTTGAAGTCCCTTAGAGCCTGAGCAAGCTGATCCTCTTTCTTGCCTGCCAATGTAGGATTCGGTGCCACTCCTTGACCATTTGCACCATGGCAACCAACGCAAGCAGCGGCCTTGGCTTTACCTGCCTGTATATCCTCTGCTGCACGAACCGGACCAACGGCACTAAACGCTACAATAGCAACCATCGCGGCTAATGTTGTGCGATTCATTGTCATGCTCCATCATATATCAGTTCTAAATAACCAATTTTTGATTGCCTAGTCGCCTTCGTTTGCATAGTCGGCACGTTTTGACCCTTCATCTTCATTTCATCGACCTTATCGATCGACGTTTCGGACATTTTGGTCCTGATCAAAGGTTTCGATCAACCCGCACTTGATTCCCTTGCTGACGAGAGATAATCGCACAAAAAAATTCCGCAGCACGCGATTGGGTGAAATATTGCATCTGTCGAATAAATTGCACCCGCAGAAACAATTCCGACGGGCGTCGGCGCAGCAATTCAGCAACCTGATCTCGAAGCAACTGCCATCAGGCCGCCGCCTCTTCCCACGGTGGCAACAGTCGAACCATCACTGATAACAAAATCATCGGAACGATCAATACCACTCCCGCCGCCAGCAAGCCCTCCCTGCCGAGAATAGACGGATGATAGGCTACCAAACCCCTCGCCGTTTTTGATATTTCCTGCCCGCCAATAACAACATTATAGCGCATCATAAGCACCGCAAGAAGAACGAGAACGGCGCTTCCGGTAATTCCGACGACCAGCGCTGTTCCACTGGTGCCACGCCAAATCAGAAACGTAATGACGGCTAGCGGCAGCAAAGAACCGATACCGAACTGCAAGACGAAAAACGGAACGATGAGTGGCCCTTTGACAAACTCCATAATTACATCAATTCCTTCCCGGCCCCGATAAACCAAACTCGCGAATTCCACGCCTTCCAACAACAGCGTAAACATCATGAAGCCCCACAGCGCATAGGTCATAACCTTCAGACACGAAATGTCGATTGAGACTTTGCGGAGCTTACACGACAAAACGTAGAGAACGATCACCAATGCGGTGCCAGAGATGATCGCAGAAAATAGAAAAATCACGGGCATAAGATCGGATGACCACCACTCGCGCGATTTCAATGAACCGAACACAAATCCAACATACCCATGCAACCCGTGGGCGCCTGGAATCCCGATAATTGCCAAAGCGAACAGCCATTTCCGGTCGTACCTCATCGCCTTCTCGGATAAGTCATAGGATCCGAGTGAAAAGATACGGTAATACCATCCCAGCACTCCGGTCCGTTGCTGCGCTTGGTGCACGACGTAAGGCCGAAATACAAACCACGTCTCCAACATCAGCAGAATGACGTAGAAAGCGGCAGCATAGCCAAAGATCGCAAAGGCGGAAGTTGTGTGCGGTGTTATCATCGCATTGAATGCACGCTCGGGATGACCAAGATGCAACAGCAAGGGAAGAGGAACAGCGACCATGCAACATAACGAGATGAGCAGTGCGAAATGTGCTACCGGTTTCAATTGCTTGAAGCCGAATACCTGGTACAAACTTGAAATCGTGAATGCGCCAGCCACCAACCCCGTGAGATAGGGATAGACCACGATCAGCACGGTCCAAGGGACGATCGTTTCGTTGGGGTAGACGTAACCGGTGAACGGCGAGGCCTCAAAAAGGGTATCCATCAGATCACGTCCTTGTCGATGCCAACATAGAAAACATTCGGACCATTGCCCGTTTCTGGTTTCAGCACGCGAACTCGATTGTTTTGGATGAACTGGCTGATCGGACTTTGTTTGTCATTGCGGTCACCAAAAATGCGGGCACCAACCGGACAAACCTCGACACAAGCCGGCTGCAGTCCCTTGGTAATACGGTGGTAACACCAGGTGCATTTGTCGGTTACGTTTCTGCGCTCATCGAAAAAGCGCGCGCCATACGGGCAGGCCTGCACGCAATACTGACAGCCGATGCAATACGTATGATCGATCACGACAACGCCATCTTCGGTCTTATATGTTGCGCCAGTTGGGCAAACCTGCACGCAAGCAGGATGCGTACAGTGGTTGCACAGCTTCGGCACGAAGAAGGCCTTTTCGACATTCGCATCTTTGTACCGGTTGGCGAAACGATATTCGCCCTCCGCGGTTGAAGCCTCGATATTCACCGGATCTGCCTGGCTATCGATTCGCGCGTCCTCGCCCTGCACGGTTACGTAGCGCTCGACCCATGTCCGGAAGTGATGCGGGTCCATTGAAACATCGTTTTCCCGCTTGCACGCCTCGACGCAGCGCAGGCAACCAATGCATTTCTCAGCATCAACGCCGAATGCCCAGCTATGCTTTGACCAATCATATCCTGGGATGGCCGGGGGCTCGCTGGCTGCCGTCCCCTCAGAGGTCGCTGCCGTTGCCTTCGACAATGAATTTGCAGCCACGACTGCGGCACCACACGCAATGGCACTACCGAGAGAGCTCAGAAAATCGCGCCGCTCTATCTCAGGTGTCTCAAGTCGTTCTTTCTCGCCCATTTGCAGTGCTCCAAATCTTGTTCGCCGTGCATCACTTGCAAGTCGCAGCCGCGTAATAGGTCGCGACATTTTCGATTTCCACATCACTCAAGCTCTTCACAATCCCGGCCATAATGGCATTCTTGCGGGCGCCACTGTTGTAGCGTTTGAGCGCACTAACAAGATAAGCCTTGGATTGCCCGATGAGGTTCGGCCACGAACGATTGGTGCTCACTCCGTTGAAACCGTGGCACGCGGTGCATTTGGACGCGATCGTGCGGCCTGGCAATGCCGCCTGCTTGTCGGCGGTCAGAGTGCTCTCGCATTTCAATGCGGTGAAATAAGCAGCAAGGTCTGCGGCATCATCGTCACTTACCTTGGCGGCCGCACTCATCATCGGGTCAACGCGCGCGCCAGAGTTATATGCCTTGAGCGCATCGATGATATAGGCATCTTGTTGTCCGGCAAGCGTTGGTCCGGGAAGGTTATTGCTCACACCATCGGCCCCGTGACAGCCTGAACATGCTCCGGCCTTTGTCTTGCCCGTTGCCGCATTGCCTGCCTGTGCCGTCGTTGTGACCGATACCAAGTTAAGTCGCGGCGAATGGGGATTATGGCAAACGGTGCATTGTTGTGTTCCAGCGTGATCGGCAACAACGATTTGGCGCTGCTGCAATGGCCTTCCGGTCATTCGTTCATGGCAGAGCGTGCACAGCTTTCGAGAGTCAGTCGGCACGACCATTTTCCGATTTTTCGGATGTTCCCGTCCGGCTGTCGCTGGCACATAGAAACGCTCAGGGTCTCGGTCTCCAGCCGGTCCGTGGCAGACCTCACATTTTACAACCTTGCCGATATCAATGCTGTTGTGGACGCCGTTGGACCATTCTCCGGCCTGTTCCGCATGGCACGAGGTGCAATAGGTCGTGCCTTTGTAATTCGGTTTCTCAGCGGCAATCTCGACGACCGATTTCCCTCTGTAGTGGCCATATTCGTAAAACGAATCAGTAGTAAAAAATCTTTTGGCTCCATATGCCAGCACGCCGAAAACCACAATTAGGAGCAACAGTCGAGCGATATGTTGCGGCATGGTTTGCACGCTTTCGAGTATTTGCTGAGTTTCAAATTATTTGAATTTTGACTAGGCGTTTCTCCATAGGGCCAAGTGCCATTATTATAAAGAATCAAACAAATCAGCGTTGATTTAAGTCAAGGACGAGAACGTTTAGCGCTTGCGCATTATCTGTCGTGAAAAACGCAAATGTGCGTTCGACCTCGCGAACGGCACTACAACGAATAATTTTGATAATTATTGCTCGAACGCGTTTGCGCTCGACGCGCCGCTGAAACACGAGCTGGTGCCGCGTTTGCGCGCACCGTCGGTCATAGTCCCCGGCCTTAAAAGGAAACGCAGCAAATGGACCTGAGCAGTCTGGGCGCCGCGTTATTTCTTCTCTGGAGCTTTTTCTTCGTCATCGGGCATCTTCGGCAAATGGTGCGCAATACCCTTGTGACAGTCGATACAGGTCAAGCCAGCCTTGAACCCTTCTGCCATAACTTTCTGCGCGGTTTCTGATTGCTTGTGCGGATCCATGGCGATCGTCGAGTGACAATTACGGCATTCGAGTGAATCATTTGCTTTCATCGTAGCCCAGACCCGCTGAGCGAGCTCGAGCCGATGCTGTTCGAATTTTTCCGGGGTGTTGACGGTGCCCAAGATTTTATGAAGGAGTTCGTTGGAGGCTTGGATCTTTCGCCTGACCTTGTGAAACCATTCGCGGGGAACATGACAGTCTGAGCAGATGGCTCGAACTCCTGACCGGCTTTTGTAATGAATGGTCTGCTGCAGCTCCTTGTATGGGTTGTCTCGCATCTCATGGCAGGAGATGCAGAATGCCTCGGTATTCGCCAGTTCCATAGCCCAGTTGAAACCGCCCCAGAACAGGACTCCGCCGATACCGCCGACAATGAGCAATGTCGCAAGTGAGAAACGCGAACTCGGGCGCCAGAGAAATGTCCAGATGCGCGCGATGAGGCCCTTCCGGGGCTCAGGGTTGTTTGGATCGCTCATTGCGATTCCTGACGATAATTTGGATCAGCTGGTTCAACCAAACTGCGGGGTATTTAGTGCTCGCGTCCGATAGCCGATCGGCCTGTGAGGCGTGTTGATTGAGATCAAAATCGCACTGCCGCGCGAAGCGCGGACGCGGCGCGCGTAGCTATCTGTCTCTACCACTTTACGCCGAGCGAAGCGCCGATCAGATGAACGTTGTAGTTCGGGTTGTTGTAAGCCATCCAGGTCATGAAGCCGGTGTTGTTGATCAGCGGATTCATGTAGGCCTGCATGATGTCCTGGTCGTAATTGTTGACGCTGTTGCGCTCCCAGACGTAGCGGAGCTTGGCATAGGCCTGGCCGTTGATGCCGAACATGCGGACGGAGTCCTTGTCGAAGGTGTACTTGGCCAGGGCTTCCAGTCGCGACCACTGACCTCGGACGTCAGGGAAATTCCCGCCTGTCCCGACCGCTCCTGATCCCTGCGCCGGCTGGGCGCCATTGTCCGCTCTGATCGGCTGGTCGTTGTTGGACAGCGAAACCGTATAAGAGACGCGGAAGTCGAGCTTGTCAGGGATGGCTCCCCAATTGGCTGCGGCCATCAGGGTATTTACATTATCCACGACGTCGGCGTGCCAGACGTTCGCGGCGGTCAACGGCACGGTGCTACTTGCCGTCGTGTACTTCAATTGCTGCCGGTATTGCTCGTTCATGTAGGCGAGCAGGACGGTGGTGTACGGATTGAAGGCATAGGCGACCTCGACCCCGGTCTTGATCGCCTGCGAGCGCGAGAGGCCCGCCTCGGTCGCGCTGATCGAATAATTGTCTTCCTGGTAGCCGAAGGTCGGCGTCACGGTCAGGCCGCGCAAGACGTCGATAGCGACCGAGAATTTGCCGACCTGCCGCTCGCGATTGTCGAGATAGAACTGACGCATCGCGGTTGAGTACTGCACATTGCAGGTCGTGGGGGCCGGGACGAGGCAGGCCGGATCGGACCATTGGATGTTAGCGAAGCCCCGGTAACTGTAGTTGTCATAATGCCGGTCGGACACGACCCAACTGGCGCGCGCCAAAAGCCAGGACCAGGGCTTGTAATCCGCGAAGACCTTGCCGGAATTCTCGTGAGTTACGTCGGCGCTTTCCCGCGTCCAATTGTAACGCTCGTAGCCATAGCCGGCGCCGAGATTCCATTGGCGGGTCGGGGACCAGACCAGATCGGCGCCGGCATTCTGCTTGGTGTAGGAGACCGAGAGAGAGCTGACCGGCGCATAGGTCCCCGTGACGATGTTGGCGCTCTTGACATCCGTCAGGGTCCAGTCAGGGAAAAACAGTTCCGGCGTGTTGTTGGCAAAATCGTAATAGCGGTAGCTGAGTTTCGATTTCAGCTCGGGGGTGATTTGAGTCGTCACCACGTTGTTGGAGAGGAACGTGTTGATCTGGCCGTTCAGGCTCGAGGCCGGCAGCGGCGTAGGCGCACCGAGCACCGTGTTGCCGGCGTTGGTGAAGATGACCGGACTGATGGACGGGATGAACGCATCGTCCTGCCGCATCCAGGTGTACGAAACCGTACCCATGTAGCGGCTCTTGAACGGCAGATCCGCGGCGAGCGTCGAATTGACGCTATGCGCCGAATTGTTGGGCCACAGCGTCATCAGAGCGAGCGGGCTGGACGGTGAGCCGTTGCGCGCGCATTCGCCGACGCCGGTGAGGCCTGTTGCCGTAGCGCAGAACGGATTCTGCACCGTATAGGAACTCTGGGCTTCTTCGAAGATAGAGCCGTTGTAGCCCAGCTTGAAGGTGAAGGGCTGCCCCCAGCTCGACGTGCCTTTGTATTCGCCGTTTACGCCGAAGTTCTGGGTCGTGTCATCGACCGGCTTTGGTACCTGCGCCGCAACGCCGGACGTTCCGGGTGAAAAGACAACGCCTTCCACCTGTGAGCCCCAGCGGTGCATGTTCGAATAGTTGGCGTTGATGTCCCAGGCGTCGGTCGGGGTCCAGCGGAACGCAACCGCCGCGGTATCGCGCCGGATGCCAATGTCCGTGGTGTAAAGATTATTCGTGATGTCGCGCTGGATAGCGGCTCGTTGCGCCGCTGAAGGGTTGCCGCTCGTGCATCCTGTCGGCTGCTGGCCCGCGACCCTTGTACACCCGGCATCACCGAACAAAGTGTTCGACAACCCGGGAGGCAGAACGAGGGAGGATCCGCCCAGCCCCGAATACAGCGTCTGCGCATTGGTGCTGTAAATGTGCGGCGTCTGATCCCAGCCAACATCGAAGTAATACTCACCTGCCTTCGAGAAGCCGCCTTCGTAGCGCTGATCGTTGTAGCCGACATTGTCGGCCCAGATATCGAAGTTATAGAGGCCATCCTTGGTCTGGCCATTGAGCCAACCATCGCCGAATACGCCAGGCTTTATATCGCTGTACTCGTAGTACTTGCCGAGGCTCTTCTGGCCCTGACTCGCTATACCGTCCTTGTTCGGATCGTTGGCGAAGAAGCGCCCCCCGAACTCGACATCACCGTGATAAACCCACCACGTGTCGGCGACTGATGGGGCGGCCTTCGTGGCCATTTCCGCCGCCGCTGCAGGTAACGTCGCCTCCGCTAGGAGCAACGATCCTACGACCGTTGAGAGAACGACTAGCCTTTTCATCTCACTCGCCCCCCGGGCAATTACGTCTTCATCGAAGTCGACGCTCAACATCCATCAGCGATGCAGCAGCGGTCCTGATGGGCTGTTGGTACCGTGAACTTCGGTATGGCAGTTCTGGCACTGGCGGCTGATCGACTGCACAGCCAGTGGGCCGCTGGTCGTCCCGTGACCAAAGGCGTGACACTCGGTGCACAACCGCGGCCGCGAGACCTTCAGCAGGTATTCATTCACTGAGCCGTGCGGATCGTGGCAATTCAGGCAGTTCTCGCGCACGGGAGTGTGCTCGAACAGGAATGGCCCGCGCTTCTCGGCATGGCACTTGTAGCAATTGTCGTTGATTGAGTTCTCGCGCAGCATGGCTTCGGTCGCGCTGCCGTGGGGATTGTGGCAGTCCGAGCACACCATTTTGCCTTCGCGCAGCGGCATGTGCGACGTGCGGAACAACTGAGCACGCCTGTCCTTGTGGCACTGGAAGCAAGTGTCGGGTTCGAATGCTGTCTTCATCTGGAACTTGCGCGACACCTGTTTCATGACGGTGTGGCAGTTCGTACACATCAGACCGCGCGTTTCGTGGGTGCTGCCGTTCCAGTAGGTGCGATCACCGCGTTGATGGCAGGTGAGGCAGATAGCGTTGTTTTCGTCGGCAGTGCGCGATTGATCTTCCGGCCGGAACGAGATAATCCCGCCCACGCCGCGCCCGCCGCCGGCCTTCACGTGTGCCGACCCAGGACCGTGGCAGTTCTCGCAATCGAATTTGCCTTTTTGCGTCTTTCCGATCCGGCCCATCAGCGTGTGGCTGAACGATTCAGCCTGCGTCGCATGGCAGGTCACACAAACCTTCGCTCCGACAAAGCTGGCCTCGACAGGAGCGCCTGGTTTCGTTCCTCCGGCTACCGGGCCTTTCTTTGGTGCCGCAGAAGGCTGTGCGGAGGAGCCCCCTTGACGCAAAAAGTCCAGCAGGTTGTCCGCATCCGCCAATTTCGGCAGGCTTGCGGTCGACTCTGGCTGATCAGCGCCAATCCGGTCCGTAAATGCGCGCAGCGCCGCAATTGTGGCGTCTATTGATTCTTTTGGTACGACGTTGATGGAGCTTTGACCAAGCGCGCCGGCCGTCTTGCGCTCCGTACCAATCGATTGAGCATATTCGCGTAATGCTGAAAAGTTATCAGCGCTGACATTCGTTTCAACGGCACTCGCCGTCGCAACGAAAGCGCTCATCGCCAACCAGGAAATTCCAAAGGCCGCGGCAAGCAACGACATCTGACGATGGCGCATAACGCGAGCACCGCGCATGCGAACGAACCCCCATCGGTACAAATGCGAAACGGCACGGTCGCTACTGACCGAACGAAACATCCCCACCCCCGCCCAGCACAACTAAAATCATTTTCTGCTTATATTTATTCTAGGCAAGCGCTAAAAAAATTTACACCAAGAATATTTTGCTGTGTGGCTTTGATGTTGCTCAAGGCGCCGAATTTATTTTTGGCATGCATCGTGCCTTCTGCTTTGCGGCTCCGGATAACAACATATTGATTCTGTTTACTTTTTTGGAGACCGGCTACGAGGCGTGTAATAACAGATGGTGATGAATGCGGTAAGAATGTATTCCGCTATTTTCAGCACGCCACCCTTGCAATCTTGAGCTTGTGGAGCAGTGTTACTGAGCTACACTTTTTATTGGGGCGAAGGAAAAGAGGTTTCCAATGGTTCACTCGGCAACTAACGGCAGGTCCAATGCATTTCGTATTGTGCGTTGCGTGGCGGCAGGCATCGGGGCGCTGCTGCTGGTCGGCGCAACAGCCGTTTTGACCACACCGACACCGGCGAATGCAAAGCCGGAATTTGCGGCACAGACCGGTTTGCCGTGCGGGCAATGCCATTCGAACCCGGCTGGCGGTGGCAAGCTCAAGGCCTTCGGCGAGAAGTTCAAGGAAAATGGCTTCAAGGTGAAGAAGTAAGCCCAACAATTCTTCCTGCGACATCCGGATGAAGGCGGGCTATTAACGCCCCGCCGGGACATTGCGAGCAGTTCGCCCGTCGCGCGTTCCGCCGGCGTCGGTGGTGATTTGGTAGAATAGTACATGATCCTGTGGCTAATCCTGGCATTGATGACCGCGGCTGCGATTTTCGCTGTTATCTGGCCGCTCGCGCAAAACCCCAAGGCGGTCCGCTCGGGCAGCGATGTTGTCGTCTATCGCGATCAGTTGGATGAGGTTGATCGCGACCTGGCGGCAGGTGCGATCGGCAAGGCCGAAGCTGAAGCGGCCCGCGTTGAAATCTCCAGGCGCTTGCTTGTTGCGGCTGACCTTGCGAAGGCGGCGTCAGCCGCAATTCCGGCCGCAACCGCGTGGCACCGGCGCGCGAGCGCCATTGTCGCTGTTCTGTTGCTGCCGATTGGAGCTGGCGGTCTTTATCTTCGATTAGGCTCGCCGGGACTTGCGTCTGAGACACTCGTCGCGCAGGCCGACGTGCAGCCCGATCGGCAGACATCGATCGAAAATCTGGTCGCCAGGGTCGAGGAGCACCTGAAAAGTAACCCCACGGACGGCCGCGGCTGGGAAGTTCTGGCGCCGGTCTATATGCAGATCGGTCGCTACGCGGAGTCAGTGCGCGCCTGGCGTAATACCTTGCAGTTCCTTGGTGAAAGCGCGGATCGCGAAGCCAATCTCGGCGAGGCCTTGATGGCGGAAGCGAACGGAACCGTGACGGCGGATGCTCAGGCTGCTTTCGCTCGCGCAGTGACTCTCGACGGCACCACTGTAAGTGCCCGGTATTATCTCGGCATCGCCGCCGAGCAGGATGGCAGGCGCGAGGAAGCCGCTAAAATCTGGCGCGACCTCATTGCAGAGGCTCCCGCCGGGGCTCACTGGGTAAGCGATGTCCGTGCCGCACTGACCCGCGTCGAGGGCAAACCCGGCGCGCCCTTGTCCGGCCCGAGTCCGGCTCAGCCGGCGGGCACCGTGAAGCAGCCGCCGGACCAACAAACGGCGATGATCCGCGGAATGGTCGAAGGGCTAGCCGAGCGCTTGAAGAAAGACGGCTCTGATCTCGACGGCTGGGTGAAGTTGGTTCGCTCTTACAAAGTTCTCGGCGAAGCGGACAAGGCCCAATCCGCAATCAGCGATGCCCAGCATGCGCTGGCAGATGATCCGGACAAACGGCAGCGGCTGGACACCGCGCTCAAGGAACTTGAAGGCAACGCCGACACCGCTGCGGCGGGTTCATCCATTCAACCATCGAACCCGTCGGCCGCGCCCCCACAACATGAGGGCGAGACGATCCCGAATATGGTGGATCGACTTGCGGAACGCTTGAAAAAATCCGGCGCCGATCCGGAGGGGTGGATCA
The DNA here is from genome assembly GCA_963762485.1 of uncultured Pseudomonadota bacterium. GTDB lineage: Bacteria > Pseudomonadota > Alphaproteobacteria > Rhizobiales > Xanthobacteraceae > Pseudolabrys. The sequence continues at coordinate 1,502,944 of CAVXLE010000017.1, forward strand.
TGCTTGCGCGTTCCTATCTCACCCTTGGTGATAAGGACAAAGCGGCTGCAGCCATCAAGGATGCTCGCGCTTCGCTCGTCAATGATCCGGCCAAGTTGCAGCTGTTCAATGAAGCGCTGCAGCGGTTCAAGATCGATGAATCCGCAAACATAGCATCAGCAACACCGGCTCCTGCCACCGTAAAATCGCCCGTCCCCGCCCAAGACAACGGTCAAACGGACGAGATGATTCGCAGCATGGTGTCGCGGCTTGCCGCCCGCCTGAAACAGGATGGGTCAGACTTCGATGGCTGGATGCGGCTTGTGCGCTCTTACGTGGTCTTGGGCGAGCACGACAAGGCTTTGAGTGCTGCGGCTGATGCGCGTCAGTCTATCGGTGCCGATGCCGACAAACGTCGGCAGTTCGATAATTTCGTAAAGTCTCTGGGCCTCGATGGTTAACCAATGTCCGAAAAACACGCATACTGAGCGGCATCGAATCGCTTGATACAAATCAAACCCCTGACCGAAAATATGATTTTCAATATAATACTGGCGGTTCCCAAGCCTCGTCTCGGATTAGGGTCTTCAATTACGCGGCTTGAATGGAAATAGGAAAATCACATGAAAAGGCGGCCTCTGCTGTTCATGAGCGTTGTCGCGCTTGGCGTGGGAATCGTTACAAGCGCCGGCATTATGAACGCTCAAAACGCATGCGCAGCGGAAGAGATTGTCAGCTTCAAGGAAGACATTCTCCCGCTTTTGAAATGGCGCTGCTCTTCGTGCCATGAACCGGGCGGCGCAGGCTATGAAAAGAGCGGTTTGGATTTGACGAGCTACGCCGGCGTGATGAAGGGCACCAAATTTGGCCCCATGATTATCCCTCGCGAGCCGGAAAGCAGCAATTTGATGTTATTGTTGGATTGGCGCGCTTCACCAGCCTTGCGCATGCCGCACGGTCGAAAGCAACTTTCGAGTTGCGACCGCAGCAGCATCCGCACGTGGATCCGGCAAGGCGCAAAGGATAACTGATCCAGCGAGCGCAGTTTAGGTATCCATGGACTGCGTATCACTCGCGCGCCCAGCCAAGTACTCGGCATGACTCCGATATGCGCCCGCTCGAAAACGAACGCGTTTGCGTGGCCGTCAGCGTGGACAATTTCAAAAAGACGGGCGCCGGTGTTCCGACCTATTCGAAGCCCTCATAGCCACAATCGGCCTTTTGCAATTCTGAAGCCTTACGCAACCAATAAATTCGGAAGAAATTCTTCGGCGAGTTCGGCATCGGGTGTTGTCTTTTCAACTGCATTGTCCGTTGTCTCGAATTCATAGCTGCAAATCGGACATCGCCAAATGTGGACACATCCGCCGTCACCTACATTCTCTGACCATTCAGGCGCGATCAACGTCCAGCCGCACTGAGAGCATTTTGCGCGGCGCGCAGCAGTGCTCGCTATATCCAATTTCTCGATTTTTGTTTCTGACATGTGGACGATCCCCGTTGCTGCCGAGGTGGACGCTCTCGACCAGCCTAAACACAACGCAGCTGCTCAAGAGCGTCCCCGGTTGCACATCAAAGAAAGTCTGAAGCTCCCCAGCAAGGACCTGCCTCGACGTGCATAAAAATAAGAGATCTCATTCAGGCGAGCGGCATTGATGTGGATCAAGTGAACTTCTGTTGAAGTTCAACCGTCAGCGCGGCCATATCGCTGGATAAAGATAATCCGGCCGGCGCGGCCGCCTCTCGCCATCACGAGGGATCTGCAACAGTCTGATCGTACAATCGTCGCGAGGCGGCAGACCGCATTGCGCATTTCGCTCACAGTCCCCGCAATTGATTTGCGACGATACACGCGGCACTACGAGACTTTCTAGCGCCTTGAGCAACTTCCGTAGTGGCTCAGCTTTGCTCATTATTTATACCTGCAATTCGCGCCTACCGATTTTATTTTTTTACCAATCACGATTTTGCCCGCCTTGATCCAGGTCAATTGCTGTTGGCTTGCGTACAGGATCTGCCAATTGACGCAAATCAATGCGAATACGTGAATATCAAAGCATCTACGAGGCAATTCAACGAAAGGGGTTTTCTCATTGGTGGAGCGGGAAAATGAACGCTGCCGATGTCATGGTCTCGAATGTTATCACCGTCCGTCCCGATACCTCAGTGGCGGAAATTGCAGAGATATTGCTGACCAACCGTATTAGCGGGGTGCCGGTGGTTGATGAAGCTGGCGCTCTATTAGGAATCATCAGTGAGGGCGACCTCATTCATCGTGTGGAAGTAGGCACAGAGCGGCGGCGATCGTGGTGGCTCGAGTTGCTATCTGGCAAACAAATATTGGCGCATGAGTTCATCAAGGCGCATGCTCGCAAGGCTGCAGATCTTATGACGCATCCGGTCATCACAGTGAAACCCGACACGCCCTTGAGCGACCTGGCTTGTCTTCTCGACAAGCATAGGATCAAGCGAGTACCGGTCACAGAGAATGGGAAGCTCGTTGGAATTGTGAGTCGAGCCAATCTCGTTCAGGCACTTTTCAATCCACGACAGGCGATTGCATCGGAAAAAACAATCACAAATTCAGCCTTACGCGAAAAAATACTCGCGCAATTGCGATTAGAGCCGTGGTGGCCCAGCGATGTTAACGTCATTGTTGATGACGGAACAGTCGAACTGTGGGGAGTTGTCGAATCCCAGGTCGAAAAGGATGCGATCAGGGTCGCGATTGAAGGAACGCCTGGCGTGCATTCTATTTCCAACCATCTCTCAGTTCACCAACGCATCTCGCATCTATAGTGAGAAGGCCTGCGCGCAAGCGCGCGATGCTCGCTTTGTACCCCAAAGCGGACATTGCACCGCAGCATGCCGTTTGCCCGTAGCGCTTGGAAACAGCTCCCGCCAATACTGATCTGGTTGGCCAGTCTTCTCTTCGGCCGTCGCGCCGAATGTCATACAATATATGAATGGGGAGGGTGCGATGAAAATCAAAATTACAATAACAGCTGCACTGATTGCCGCGCTGCCGATATTTTCAACAGCAGGCGACGCTGATGCGCAAAGCGGTTACCCGGAGCGCGCGGTCAAAATGGTCGTCGGCTATCCGCCAGCGGGACCGGTGGACATTATCGCACGGGTCATGAGCGACAGACTGGCTGAACTTTGGCATCAGTCGGTGGTGGTCGAAAACGTTTCCGGCGCCGGCGGCAACATCGCGGGTGATCGCGTCGCAAAGGCCGCCCCTGACGGTTACACGCTTCTGGTGGCGACAAACGCCCAGATCGCCGTCAATCCAAGCCTCTACGCTAAAATGACGTACGACCCGGCCAAAGATCTGATGCCGATTACGCAGGCGGTCTACTCACCCAATATTCTCGTCGTTCCCAATGACGTGCCCGCCAAAACTGTGCCGGAGCTGGTCGCCTATGCTCGCTCGCATACCGGAGAAAAGCTGACCTTCGCCTCTGCCGGCGTAGGAACGACGCAGCACCTTGCTGGCGAACTATTCAAGGCTATGGCGCACATCGATATCCAGCATGTGCCTTATCGCGGCGCCGCGCCCGTTATCACGGACCTGCTGGGCGGACGCCTCACCATGTACTTCGGCGCAATCTCGCCTTTGATTCCTCTGGTGCGGGAAGGCAAGGTACGTGCGCTGGCCGTCACGTCGGCCAAGCGCTTCGGGGCGTCGCCCGATTTGCCGACCATGATCGAGGTCGGCTATCCGGGCTTTGTGTCAATCCTCTCGATCGGCCTGATGGCGCCTACCGGAACATCGCCCGTGATCATCGAGAGAATTCACCGGGACACAGTGAAAATCCTTGCCCTGCCGGACGTGCGCAAAAAGTTGAGCGATATCGGCATGGAAGTAATTGGTAACTCGCCTTCCGAGTTCGCCGCCGCCATCACGGCAGAGACCCCGCAATGGGCGAACTCGTAAGGACGCTGCGGTATAAGCAAGCGACGAGAACACAGAGTGCGCCGCGATTTGATCGGAGACCCTTATTTCCATAGGCAAAGGCGACGCGGCAGTCGTGATTGATGCGTTCACGTGAACGCATATTTCTGCCAGTCAATGTCGGCGAGCCTTTGCCGATTGAAATCACGCCAGAGAAACTCTAACCATGTCATATCTCGTTAGCATTTTCCTCGGCAGGAAGTTTAGTGCCGACAGCCAAAGCGGCTATTTTTTTATCCTTGTATTTCATGGCTTCTTTCCTGCCCGGATAATTGGCATAATAGTCCATACAATCGCTCGGCGCGTGAACAATTTTTACCCCCCTTTCGCGGGCAATTGTGATCACCTTGTTCATTTCCGGTGCTATTTCTGCAACACGTGCGGTAGCATCATCGCACCAGTGTTTATCCCACATATCGCAAATAATAATGGCCGTCTCGTTGGGTTTCCAGCTTTCGATACGACTTGTCATGACCCAGCCGCCTTTATCAAGGGCGGAAGGAATCATTTGCTGCGTTGAAATACGCAGGGGAACAACATCATTTTTTACTGCATCCAAACCCAAAAATGGAAGGGCTATTATTATTAATATGAGTAGTTTAGGAAATTTTTTCATCATTCTATTTTTAAATGATTACAGTAACAAACGAAACAAATTATGACAACCACATATTTTAACAATGTCGATATTATACATGACACTACCGACACTTATGCTTTTCATAGCTATGTAACATTATGCTATTTAAGAAAAGCGCCAAACTAATAAAAGTATATTATCGGGCTTGAATGAGCGTTGGTGAATAGGTTTCCAGAGCGACATCCCTTACCTGAAGGACAAACACATCTTCCGCCGTATAAGTGTTGCCTGTTTCATGAACGATCGAATATTTCACTTTAATTACATCACGATCCTTTCCCCCCCATGATGTGTATTCATCTTTTTGTTTGGAGATGAATTCTCCCGTTCCTGTAACGGTATAAGTTACGTTATCAGGTGCTTCAACCATACATTGGGTGTCATTTATGAAATTCAATACCAGTTTGTAAGATCCGGTTATCCCTGTACTAGCGTTCGTTTTGAAAGGAATAGATGCTGTTTGAACAGACCTGCGCCCGCTTGTGGCTAACTTATAAGTACGGTTATATTCAACATATTTTTCCTGATAGATTAAATCCCCAAGTATGGTTCCACTACCGTCTTTTACACTACTTTTTCCATAATGCAAATAAACCGCGTCGTATTCGTTGATGTATTTAATGGCAAACATGGTAAAGTTTTGAGGTTTAATCACCCATAAGTTTGCTATACGTTCGTCAACAGGAAACAATGATAAACCGCTTAATATGGAATCAACATCGTTCGAACTTTTCAACCGTATCGGCACTACATAAGTATTTTTAATGGCCAATGGGTCGTTAAAAAAGGCATCTGTCAGCTGTACTTCCACACCTCCGAACATTGAGCCTTTTGGAACCACTAAATCGGTATTGGAACTTAATGAATAATAATCTTCCGGCATGGCCAGAATGGTATCTCCGCCGGACTTAAAAAGAATATTGTCACACAAACTGTTGTCCACTTCTATGGTAAATTTTCTATCGGTTTTATTTTCGCGAACTCCTCCAATATGTGCATAAATAATGCATTTATGGGCATTATCATTGGAGTTATCATAGATATAATCGCCAAGAATAAGCGTTCTTACCGGAAACTGGTAAGAGAAATAGCCAGTAGTAACTCCAAAATCAGGATGCAACTCATCGTCATTTAAATTCTGACAAGCGGTAAATCCTACTACTATAGCAAATAATAAAATAACTGCCTTTTTCATATAAATATAAATTAATTTTTAAGGTTAGATAAAACCCCGAAGGGCTGTATGTCTGTCATGTCCACCATCTTATTGCTTTCAGCTAGTTAGTTAGTAAACCCGGTCCATTTATTCTGCTGATGACTCGTGAGAGCCGTTACCCCTATGTTCTCCGGGTGTGCTTTACACTTACTTATGGACATTTCAAATTGTTTTTTTGATGATTACCAACCACTATTTTGAACAAAATTAAAATTGTCAACTTCCGTTTTAGGGATAGGACCATAAATCATGAAATCCTTATAATTCCTCGGTTCAACTTCAAATACCGTATAAACTCCTGCCGCGCTTATACTCATCCCTTTGGCAGGTTCGGTTATACTGGTGTTCCAGCGGCGCAGATCCCAAAATCGGAAACTTTCAAAACTCAATTCGATTCGTCTTTCATTTCGAATCATTTGACGCATATCTTCTTTACTTGAAATGGATGCAAGATAGGCATCCCCATTTCCTATCCCACCGCGTTCCCGGATCTTTCCAATAATGCTTTTTGCGTTATAAGTTTTCGGGCCACCTGTTGGACCATAAGCCTCATTGGCTGCTTCTGCATAAGTCAAAAATACTTCCGTATATCTGATGAATGGATCAATATGATCTTGAGGGTTTGTGGTGGTACCTATCGTTACATCCGGCCTGAGCAATTTCCTCAAATAATATCCTGTCCTTGTGGAAGTAGTTATAAAACCCAATCCGTCGATACCGCTTCCAACAGAAGTATTAACGGGTTTGCCAGATTTGATTTCAGCTTTGTTGTAAACCACTGTTCGTGCCAACCGTGGATCTCTGTTCTTGTATGGGTCCTGAGGATTATATCCTGAAGCGGGATCATTGATGGGATAACCATTCAACATTGGAAAGGCGTCCACAAGATTTTGTGTAGGATTGATTCGTCCGTTACCTTCCAAACTGGGTGGAAAATTAGCTGATTCATATGCGGAGTTTCCAGCTTTGGGTTTTCTCCACAGATGTTCATCCAAATCCTTGTTTGAACTTAGATCGCAAGCATCTACCTGATTCCTGAGATAGAAAATATTCCCCACAGGATCCAATTCAGCCGGATTTTTCATCTTATCCAACAGTTGACCGGCAAGATCTGCGGCCGTTTCCCATAAAAGGGTATTGTTGCTGAGATTAAATGCAGGACTCGCATGCAGCAATGCTAAACGCATTTTGAATGCCAGCGCGATACGACCACTGATACGTTGCCTGATCCTGTTTCCACAAGTAAAATTGTAGGATACAAGATTATTGTCGATTGTTTTCTGATCGCCTGTTTTCAAGTCGCTAAAATTATCTGGAAAACCATTTACGTCAATAATGTCGAAATAATCGAACGGGAGTAACTCAATCGCTTTGTCAAAATCTTGATAAGCACTAGCAACACAGTCCTCAAATTTTTCCCGGGGTTGCTTAAAATCGAAATTAGCCTCTGTAAATTCTTTGTATATTGGAATACCCAACAATTCGTTGTTGGTTCCCAGGCCTCCGTGATTACGGAGTAAATAAAATTGCAGAGCGCCTCTTAAAGCATACGCTTCCCCTTTTAATCGACGCTTATACAAGGAATCCATTAGCTGGTTTTCGACCCTGAAAGTCACGTCATCAACTATGGATAAGAATTGATTGACGTACAAGATTCCCGCATAACAACTGTTCCAAACAGATTGTGGATCATATGAGGCCGACCAAAGACCGGAAGCTATCTGCCTGTAAACGTTTGTCGGGTCGTTGCTGACAGCATCGTCTGTGCCTACTTCATCCCATCTGTATACATTGCCGGTTGAGTTCTGCATTGATACATATGCATTTAGCAACAATCCATCCGCCCAACTCGCCTCTCTCAAAACCCTGTCAAAGTTGTCGATATTTTCAATTTCCGGTTCAATCAAATTGCAATTAGATAAAACCACAATCATGATTACGGTAATTATAATTTTTAATATTTTCATGAGAATAATATTTTATTTTTTAAGGCCACATGAAATACACCATTCGACTTTTTCTTTGTCGAGGTTAGTGTTTTCCAATCATGGCATTTCATCTTATTCATTTAAAAATTTAAACTTTCATTAAAAAGACATTTTCAACCCAATGACATAACTGTAATAGTAAGGCTCTCCATTATTGGAGAGATTCATGATTTCTTTACTTTTGGAAAAAAGAAAAGGATCGGTGGTATAAAGGAACAACTCACCCGATTTCACGAATATTTTTCTTCCTGCCAAAGATTCGGGTATCTGACAAGACAATTGTATCCGCCTGATCCTGAAAAAATCGTTTTTATACATCCAATAAGTTGACCTCCTGTAATTATTGGCAGCAGTTCCCGTAGTCAATCTTGGAAAGGTTGCAGTTTTCCAGTTTGCCTCCGTCCATGAATTTTTTGCCAATACGGAATATTTATCGTTTCCATCCATCCAGAAGTAGTCAGTTTCTGTAAAATTGATACTACCCGCGCGAGCCTCACCCAACACCATCAAACTGAGGAGTTTATATGATACATTGATATTTAGGCCTGCAACAAGAGGCGACTGCCAGTGTCCCAAATATATCTCGTCGTCAACAGTTACATTTTCCTCGTTGTTTTGCTTTTTATATTTGATATCGCCGGGACTTACGGATCCAAAAGTTTGTTGAGGACTGTTGATGATATCATCCTCATTTCGGAATAATCCTAAGGCAACTAATCCGTAATACGCATCAGCCGGACGACCTTCGCGCTTTTGATAATCGTATGACCATGCCTGCTCCTGAAGTTTGGTGATTGTTGAAACAGAATACAACACGTTGACCCCGGTCAAAACCGTCCAGTTGTTGGACTTACGGGTATAGTTCAGCCCCATTTCAAAGCCTTGATATTTCACGTTATTGTAATTTTCCACTGGCAGAAAACCTACGTAAAAGCCCGGATATTTGGAGGCAGCGGTAGTCGGTAACCCTTCATTGGTAATCAGGAACAAATTTGCTTCAAATCCCAGTGATTTATTTAGAAACATCCCTTCCAAACCTATGTTCAGATCTTTACGATCAACATAAGTCAAATTGGGATTATACCCTCTTTGCGAACTCTCTGCAGTACCTGACCCCAAATTATCATTCCACCTAAGACTACCTGCTCCTCCATATCGGCTTTCGTACATATAAAACTCGCTGATGGGCACATCGGTTTTGATGATTCCAGCTGATGCTCTAATTTTCAAATAATCAACAAAACTTACTCCCGACATGAATTCTTCGTTACTCACCACCCATGCCAATCCTGCTGTAGGCGAAAATCCTCCGCGATTCCCCACAGGCAGTTTCGTTGAATTGACAAACGCGCCGCTGAAATCGACCATGTAACGTTTGTCATACACGTAGCTTAACTGCAATCCCAGGTGAGCGCGTGTATCGCCCTGATAATCGCCCGACATTTTGAATACACTTGCATAACCGATGAATGCACCGCTAAAGTGGTGAACCTCATTAAATGTTCTATCGTAATTCAACGTTGCATAACCGCCAAACGATCTTCTCATATAGAGATTGGATACTATAGGCGTACTTTCTTTGTAGTCTTTCCCGTATCCTTGTAGACCAATGATCTGATCCGTATCTGTTGCCCATGTTGGGTAATATACCATATATTGGTTCCGTAATGTCTGATACCAAAGGGCAACATAATTAAAACTTAAACTGGTATGAAATGACAATCCCTCAGTCACGTTACTCAAATCGGCATTGATTCTATTATTGAATGAAAATATTCTGGTACTTTCTTCCATAGTACCTCCAAGATTCATGTTTCCAAGGATACTGTTTCTATTGTTAACGTCTCCGCCCAGCAGGTATTTCCCGCCAATATCTCTTTTACGAGCCAATAATTCCGGAATGTTCGGATCCATCAAGGATATGGGCAATAGCGAGGCAAATTGGTTAGGCCTTGCACTACGGACAGCATCCCAATAGCTTACAGTAGGATCATCAAGGTTAGCCATCGGTGTTTTGTTGCTGCCCATCACCACTCGCCCGTCAGTTTGGATATTGATCCATTCAATGGGTTTCACATCTAAATTTACCCGCAGATTGTAGACATTATTCCTCGCATCTTTACCATAACCCATCTTAAAAATGTCTCCGGCGGAATACACTCCGAAATTGGAATAATATTTAGCGATTTTATTACCTCCGACGAATTCTCCGTTCACGTCATAGAAAGACTTGAATGGTTTCAAAAATTCTTTGGAATAATAATCAATATCGGGGTAACGATATTTATTTCCGGACTTGAAGTTATTCATTTGTTCCTGGTCATAGTAATCCCCATCATTACCGTCGTTCCGATATGCTAAATTATAATAATCCATATAATCGTATGAATTCAGGTACTTGGGCAATGCCTTTGGAGTTGAAATACCGTATTGCACAGTAAAATCGGATCGTTTTTCTATCTCTTTTGGTCTTTTTGTAGTAATTAAAATCACCCCGTTTACAGCAGAAGTTCCATATAAAACCGCAGCGTTTGCGTCTTTCAACACTGTAATACTTTCGATTTCCGATATTCTCAAATAATCCAGGTCGCGTGGAATTCCATCCACTACAATCATTGCTGAGCTGGAAAATGATCCGCCGCTGAGCATACTTCCTACATCCATTCCAATCCCAAGGCCTCTCACATTTAGCCCTCCCTGCAAGCCCAACATTCTGTAACCTACCAGATCCTCCACAGCTCCACCTCCCATTATTTGGGTTTTGTCATAGTCAAAATTATCCCTGGTCATAGACGATACCGCACCTACCATATCGCCTTTATAGATCTGGCTAAACCCAAGATTTACCTTTTCATCGTAAAGAAAATCGGAGGGTTGAAGGGTTATCTTCATCATTTTGCGTGCCTCCGATACAGGCACCGTTATAGATTTGAAGCTTTTCGCTTTTACGCTCAAAGATGCATCAGAATTCACCAAAATAGTGAAACTTCCGTTGCTTTCGGTTTTGGCATAAATGCTATCGCTGAGCAGTTCGGCATTTGCAATTGGATTTCCATTTGAGTCTTCCACCATGGAAGTAATAATAATTTTTTGCTCATTTTTATTTTGTGCAAACGCCGAATGAACACATATCATTGACAAAGAGATAATAAAAACAGATGTTAAAATATACCTTATCTTCATTTGATAAAAGTTTTAGGATTAAGAATTAGAGTTACCACCCGGGATTTTGTTGAAAATTGGGGAACTTTTGAGCCCATTGTCTTTGCAGGGGTAGCCAGTTATGTTTCTTTTCAGCCACTCTCCTGATTTCAACTACAACGCTCTGATTGATGGGTAGTCCGGTTTCAGGGTCTCTGTCAAAAAGGAACCTTGTTTTATCCAAAAACCGCGGATCACCATTGAGGTTCCATCGACGTAAATCGTCAAACCGTTGGCCTTCGAAGCATAATTCAACAGCTCTTTCGCGTATTAGTTCCTCAAAAAACACATCCTTGTTTGCTGTGAATTTGGCAGGGACAGGATTCAAAAATTCTGCATCCGGCAAGTCCCGTTGCCGTATCTTGTTAACAGCGTTTTCGGCAGTCAAAGAGTAATTATTGGAGGTTGCTTTTGGTCCGCCGTTGGTTTTAAAATTGACCGCTTCCGCATACATCAGGTAAACATCGGCAAGACGAAGATAAGGAACATAAGCCTGCATCGAATTTCTTTCAACGGTAGTAAATTGCGGGCCTATTCCATTAAACTTCTTTTGATAATATCCGGTAGTCGTTCCCAATTCCCAGGGACCTTTTTTGTAAGTGTGCATTCCCTCTCTGGATGATTGAAGAAACCGGCAATCAAAAAAATTACCACTGCCAGTAGGATATTCCACATTGGCAAGATTAGGAAAGTTATTGAATTGTTCGCCATCGTGACATATTAATTTATAAAAGCGCGGATCGCGATGTGACCATGGGTCACTATCATTGTACTCTGAATTTGAATTAGGATCATTCAGCGGGTAGCCTCTATCGTCTCCGAAATTCTGAACTAAATTGTGCGTAGGAATATCTTCCTGCCATAATCCTTCCAAACAATATGGCAATATTGCTCTACCGCCATTCCACCATGTTCCATCGCTTTTGTAAATAGTTGGTAACATTATGCCTTCATACTGTCCGGGCTTCACAGTTGGATTGCCCCAGGTGTAAAAATTCTTCATATAATTTTCCCAGGTTTCCAAACCAAATAAATCAGAATGTTCGTCAACCAGACTCAACATTTCTCCAAAGGCGTCGGCGGCTTTATCGCACAATTCCGGATCGAATTCATTTACGCCTGTGGCTTCCTCATTAATCATCGGGCTGGCTGCAAACAAAAGGGATTTACCAAGATACCCCAGGGCCATCATCTTGTTGACTTGGTCGCGGTTATTACCCAAGGTTCTTTCCCCCGTACTCACTAAATCCCAATGCACGGGTAAAAGATCTGCTGCTGCTCTGAAATCTTCAGCCATTTTCAGAGCGGTTGTCCGAAAATTTGTTCGTGAAAATTCGGGACCTGTCCACTCTTCATCTGCTTTCAACGCCCGCGAAATATAGGGCATTCCTCCCCAAAACCGGCATATTTCAAAGTGAAACCATGCCCTGAAATACAATGCCTGTCCCTTTAGTAAGTTACGTTCTTCATCTGTTCCTACGAACAAACCCGGTTCTTCGAGTTGGCCAACGCCTGGTTGGCAACGGCGATGGCATACCAACTCCATTCCCAAAGGCGCCTGGCTTCCATATTATTGAAGTTCGGATTGCCGCGTGGGGAAGGAAGTTTATCAATATTAACCGAGCCTCCACCATATAGCCAACTGTTCGATCCCCAATAATCACCCCTGTCAAAACCATAAATATCTTTACAGGAAAGCGTTTCGTCAGCCAATAAATAATTGCTCCAGTTACCGGCTTTTTCGTGGTCGGTAATACAATTATACAATTGTTCTACCCATCCTTGAAAACTAAAGAAGTTTCCGAACACTTCCTTGTCGGAATATTCTGATTCAGGTGCTTTATTCAGATAGTCTTCGCACGAAATTAGTGCAAAGCTCAAACATATAGCAAATATTCCCAGATATATGTGGTTCCGTTTTAAGATTTTTCTTTTCATTTAATTATGCTAAATGTTATACAATTAAAATGATATTTCTATTCCTAAATTGACTCTTTTCAATAACGGATAAGCACCGCTTGAACCTCCCGATTCCCTTGCGTCGGGCATTTTCGACCAAAAGAACAGGTCATTTCCCTGAAGGTAAATTCTCATGTTGCTAATTCCTGTATTGTTCGTTGCTACACCTGTATTGAAGGTATAAGCCAATTCAAGAGATCTCAACTTTAGGTATGAAGCGTCAAAGAGATAAAAGTCTCCCAAATTTCCTCTGTTTGCCATCCAGCGAGGCAAATATGAACTTGCATCAGGATTGTCCTTTGACCAGTAATCTCTAACATGCTCGAATAATACGTCGCTATTGCCGCTGAAATTATTGAGAGTTATCATACGGCTGGCATTACTCACACCATAAAATTGAATCATGAAACTCCAACCTTTGTAATCGGAACCCAAACTCACATTTGCAGTATTTTGCGGCACTTCCGAATATCCGACCGGAGCGACGTCATTGGCATTAATTACACCATCACCATTGAAATCTACCAGATCATAATACCCTGCTTGTTTTTCATTGTCATAGTTTTCATAAGGCACACTCGCATATATCTCATCCCAGTTTTGATAAAAAACTCCTGAATTGATTACACTCCGTTGCTGACCAATAGCATAACCGGCGTATTTTTGGTAATCGGGCATCAACGGCGCGTCATCTCTGAAGATGACTTTATTTTTATTATGCGATGCATAAATCCTTCCCCAAACATGAACCTGTTGGAAATTTTTATTGATATTTAAATCGATTTCAAAACCTTTCGACTTTGTTTTTCCTGCATTTCCGTATGGAGCCGGGAATCCAAAGTAATTGGGAAGCGCTCTTTCCGATCCCGTCAACATTATGTTATCACGTTTTTCTGTAAAATAATCAAACGAGACAGTAATTACATTTTTCAAAACACCAAACTCCAGACCATAATTGCTTTTGACGGCAGTTTCCCATTGAAGATTAGGATTTCCCGTAATGCTCATTACATACATATCATAAGGACTTTCAGGAGAAGTATTAGAGTTACTTATATTGACATATGAGCCTAAACGCGCCATACCGCCATAAAGATATTGCGATTCGTAAAGCCATCTTCCGCCACTGACCCTGTCATTACCCATCTTTCCAACGCTGTATCTCAGTTTCAGCTTGTCTATCCATTTGACACCGGAAAGAAACTTTTCATTGGATACATACCATCCAAGGCCTACAGATGGGAAAAATGCAAAGCGATATCCGGGCCCAAATTGTTCCGAACCGTTGTATGCTCCGTTGAATTCGACCATATAACGAGAATCATAATCATAAGTGCCGCGGAAAACCCAATCTTCCCTGTAGTGTTTAAATTCGTTACCATAGGCATTTTCTTCACGTTGGAAAAGTCCCATTGCCGAAAAATTGTGTAAATCAAATAGATTTCGGGCATAACTCATTTGAACTTGATACAACAATTGACGATCCACCGGCAACCTGCCCCACAGACCATTGCTTGCAAAGGAACTTTCATTTTGTATACTCCACGGCTGTACAGCCCAGGCGTAATCACCCGTACTTTCCCTAAAATACCTGACGCTGTATGAATCCGGGCCAAAACGCCAATCATGATTAATAGACTTGTAAAGAGTATTGCCGTCAGTGGGACGGGTGGAGTAATTATCATAGATTCCTCCATGCGAACTGATATTATTGTTGAAACTCAACATCCCTGTCATTGTCAATCCGGCAGTGATAAATTTCAAATCCTGCTCAAGTTTTATAATGGAATTTAATGAAGTAGTCCTTTGATATTGTATTCCGGAATTATACATGCCCGCTAAGGGATTGGATATGTTTTGATACTCTATGTTTGTGCCCCAATAGCCATCGGAGTATCGGACGGGAAACAAGTTGGGCGCCATACCGTAAAGTGTACTCCACATATATGTGGGAACGCTGTTCTCTCCCGTATTAGAACCTGCACTCCACATACTCTTCTTGATACCGAAATATCCATCGAAATTGATCTTTAACTGGGTCGTCGAAGTAATTGCAATGTCTGAATTATTTCGGAAGTTCATTCGGTCATAATTAAACGAAGGATCATAACCTTTACCGTTATCATAATTCTTTAGCATGTCGCCTTCATGCAAATAACTTATCGAACTAAAATACTTGATAGCTTTATTCCCTCCCTGTATATTGAGGTTGGCTTTATGTGTAAAACCCATTTTCTCGAACATGGCATCCTGCCAATTAACATCGGGGAATAGTTCTTTGTATCCTTCGGGCATGTCAGGGGTCCATCGATACAGTTGAACGATTTCAGCAGGAACAAAAGCACTCCACGAAGCAGGTCTAAAAGCGATTTCCCGTTCGATTGTTTCATTCTTGGCCATCATGGCATCATAAGAGTTCAGGGTTTTGGGTACTTTCGACAGCATGGTCACAGTTGTCGTATAACTGGCGTTCACGATCATTTTTCCTACCTGCCCGTTTTTGCTATTGATCAGAATCACACCATTTGCACCCTTTACGCCAAATACAGCTGTTGCCGAAGCGTCTTTCAAAACCGAAATGGAGGCAACTTCGTTAACGTCGATATTGTTCAGGCTCCTTTCCACACCATCAACCAGTACTAGAGGGTTTGCATTGTTCCACGTATTTTTTCCACGAATAAAAATTTGTGTTGCGCTTTCGCCCCAACCTGAACCTCCTCCCGGCTCTCCTGAACTGGTAAGTGTCACCAGACCGGGTATTTGCCCTGCCAAAGCATTACTAAAGTCAGCCACATTACTCGTTCGTTTCAATACCTGTTCTGAAGCTTGTGAGACAGAGCCTACGATAGTTTCCTTTTTCTGAGACCCGTATCCTATGACCACTACTTCATCAATCTCTTTTGAAACCGGGCTAAATTTCAGGTTAATAGTTTTCATATCCCCAATGATAATCTCTTGTGTTTCGAATCCTATGAACGAAAAAATCAAAACAACCGCATTATTGTTGGGAACAACAATAGAGTACTGACCTTTTCCATCGGTACTTTTACCGTTGGTGGTTCCTTTTTGGACAATATTAGCACCCGGTAGCGGAAGGCCATCAGAATCATTCACTACACCCGTTATTGTCCGGGTCTGCTGCCCGTACAAGGATACTGATAAAGTCAAAAACATGACTATTAAAAAACTTAATAGCTTCATAATATTCCTAGTACATTTCAATAGGTTAAGTGTTTTTTTGTACATAATTGATAGTATAGTTTCTACATAATTGATATTATAGATTTAAACCAGATTGATATAATTTCCTTATTGATTAAATCCATAACTTATCCAACGGTTTGCAATATACAGGTTTTAAAAAAAAGTGACAGAAGCGGCATTATTCACAATATTATACTTGTGCTGAGGCAGGTTGTAGTATTTTCGGTTTTTTTAATCATGCCATAAGCTTCTTGTTTACGTTTGAAACTGAATTCGCATCATGAATAATATGCTTATGTAAATGTATTTAATTAGTCAATAACATATTTGTACAATACCGACATTTTTTATAATGTATTTCGATAAGATTCTTGCCTATATAGCTTTATTGATCAGGCAAATATTCTAACCCCGGTTTTACACTTTTCATTTTTTCTCTTTGCAATCAATGTCTGATTCATTGAGCCTTTTTGCCGCGACCGGAATACCATCAGGTCAAATCATCTCCATCTATGTGGTGAATGCTAATTTCTTCATGCCATAGATCTTTGGAAAAAATAATTTTCCGACAACAAACGTGTTAATCTCCTCTCCTAAATAATGGGACAGGCTTATTGCTGTAACCTTACAACTCAAAAAATAATCGCTCTAGCTCAGTTCTATTCTGTGATATAATATCGACATTATATTCATCTATAACAGCACGCTTTATTAACAGTATTTCATTACTGCTTCTTCCACCACCGTTCCTTCTCCTTTTTGATCAAATCATCAAGATAGATCACCTGATCATCACGGTTTCTTTTTCCTCCCGGCGCATCAACCATGTTTCCGCCCCAGTCATGAGGAGAAATATTACAATTCAGATCAAGACTTGCAACTAACAAACCTACACCATCCATATCAAAGGTTCGAACATCTTTGAATGATTGAGCAGAAGACCTCACGAACGCAGTCGGGTCTTTGTCGGGATTCTGGACATCACGGCCGGCGGAATCGAAAATGCCATAACCCATTCGTTTATCTTTAACAGAAATGACAAAACGAACGCGGTTATCTGCGCAACGTGCCGGAATAAGGCTTCGGTAGTAACCTGCCACGGGGAAAAGAATCACGTCGGCTCCTTTTAAGGCAAGAAGCTGCGTCACATCGGTAAACCAACTATCATAACATATAATCATTCCGACCTTACCAAAATCAGTTTCGATAATATCCGTTTTCGTGCCTGGAGTAATTCCCTCCCAGTTTACTTCAGGACTGTACGGATGAATCTTATCATATACCCCCGCCAATTTACCATTGCGATCGTATAATACTCCTCTGTTGTATTTCTTGCCATCAGTTTTATCAACCACGTAAATGGAAGCGCCCACGTACATACGGTGTTTTGCTGCCAATTGCGAAAATATAACCATCAGCGTGTCGCCATCCAATGCCTGCGGGCCCCATTGTGCAACATTTTCATAAAACAGGAGCAAATCTGCTTTTTCTTTTGCTGCCTGTCCTGCAATCGTTGCCATTTCCTGGCGGTTTCTTATGGTATCCTGCGTACATGCAAACCTCGCCCAACGAGGCTTCACAGGCTCAGTGGGGGTGATGGCCATCGAGCGGATTTTAACTTCACCGCCCGGATTGAACCGGTAAAGAATCCGAATAACATCATCTCCTTGTTGTTTGTCTTCAATAACTATGGTTTCACGTCCTTCAACCATACCGTCACCCAACCGGTAAAAGCTCTCAATACCACCACGGTTAATTTGGAAAAGAAGGTTACGTTGTGGATTCACATCTTCGGACATCGAAAAAACCACTTTATACTGGTACGTTCCGGGAGCCAAACGTGTCTTTGCAGATATAAATGCAACAGCAGAAGGATCTCCTCTTCCCGTGAGAGACAGATAACGCCCCTTTTCATCTTCCTTAAGTGCAAAATTGGGAACAAGGTCCTTCTGGAAAGAGGTCAGAGTCCATCCAACGGGTAATGAATCGATACTTCCTTTGGTAAAATCCAGCCGATATGATGTATTCTGTGCCCATGTTGTTGTGACTAGAGTGGCAAAAGCAATAACTGCTATGAGATGGTTCTTCATTCTAATTGATTTTATGTTCGTTTTACAAATTTCTGATCCATACATTTCTAAAGCCAACTTCAGTACCATGGTCCTGAAGCGATATGGGCATACGACCATGTGCTTTATATCTGGGCAAACCCCTATATGGTGTATCGCCTTTCAAAATATAATTGTTTTGTACAACTATGCCGTTGAGCACAACGGTAACCATGGCCGGTGAAACCAGTCCTCCGTCGCCGTCAAATACAGGAGCTTTCCAATAAATATCGTAAACCTGCCATTCGCCATTTTTGGTATAGGCATTCACCAGGGGGGCATTCTGTTTATATATACTCCCCACCATACCATTAACGTATGTTGTATTATTGTCAGCGTCAAGCACCTGGACTTCGTATCCGCCAGGCAGTAAAATACCACTATTACCACGGTTCTGGCCGGTATAATTTTCCGGAGCCGGTGATTTAAACTCAACATGCAACTGGCAATCGCCAAAGTACTCTTTTGATCTGATCCCTCCTTTACCAGGAACAACATACATAACGCCGTTTTCAATTTTCCATGGTGCGGGGTCAGGATTGTTTCCCGGATTAACACTGTTCGATGATTCCCATTTCGACAAATCTTTGCCGTCGAACAGTAAAATGGCATCTGATGGAGGCTGACCGGCAATTTTACCAGCCTGCACTTTGGGAGGCACCGGCGTATACCACTCCGTACTGCGAGGGTCAAATTGACTTTGATCAGAACCTTGTTGTGCGAATAAATATGTTGAGCCAACACATAACGCAAATAATGATAGTGCTTTTTTCACTTTTCCATTCATTTTAAGATGATTTCATTTTTCTATTCATGAGTATTGAAAGCAGTTCTAAAAGCTGCTTCCAGGTTCTGGTCAAAATAAGGACTGACTTCCAACCTAAAATACGCGTGGAAACTTGTACTCAGTCTATAGGTGGTAAACACTTCCTCCAGATCAAAAACATATTGTTTTCCGCCTCTGTTCTGGCCAATGTGGTTAACCCTGAAGTCTGCTATGTGTAAGCCCCACTCTCCAATATAGGCGGGTACATTTTTCACATTCCTTATATAATTCAGAGGTACTGTATATTCGTAATCCAAAAAAGATTTGGTCATTCTCCACGATTGATTGGTTGCAGGGTTAAATACGTTCCATTTGGCAACTGTTGAAGAGGGGTACACCCGGTCACAGTCTGTGCAGCAATCTCCTTCCATGCAATCGAAATTTACAGTTTGATGCACATACGCTCCCGGCTCATAACAATGATATTCATAAGCATAATTGTTGGCAGGGTCATTTATATCGGGGAAATTGTATTTCCCGTCAAAATTCTGCCAGCAATCCCTCTGGTCGTTTGGTACGAAACTGAAATGACCTCCACTCAGCCATAAACGTTCCGCAATAACAGCGTGATTCATGTCCACTTCCCTGATAGCGTTCACGATACGCTGAATGAATTCCTGATATTGGTCGAATTGCTGCTGGAAACGAATTTTCCCATTATCGCCGCATTGATACGGATGATGACCATCCTGATCATTTCCGCATCTGTAAGGAGCGTTATCGGGATTATCCACGCTTATAGGCGGTTCGTTCATGAGTTCCGTACGCTGAAATCGCCTTTTCATTTTTATAATTATCCGCAAGCGCCCGCCAAAAGTTAACAAGCCTGTCCTGATAAGACTGGTTTGTGAAAAATTCAGGACCGTTAGTTCCGGGTCTGTCCATCATTGCCAAAACAAGCGTTAGATTGTATTTTTTTGCCCAGGCAACAGCTTCGTTAATCTTTGTCCAGTTATAGGAAGTACCGTTGTTCACTTCATAGTCTTTTGCAAAAAGATAATAACGAACATTGTTAAATCCAATGGATGCAATATTCTTGAAATCCTGTTCGGTAAAAATGTTTCCCATGCCCCTTATTGCAACTTCCTGACCGGTTTCATCTACAAAGATATTTCCATCAGTCTTTAAAAAACCTATAATCGGCCTGTACAGTCCGGACATTGCTACATCTTTGACAATTATCTGACATGTCGACTGTAAGCCGCCATCTTCTGTAGTAACCGTAATACTGGCAGTACCCGCATTCCTGCCAGTTATCTGTCCGGAATTGTCTACCAATACTATATCTTCATTGCTCGAACTCCAACTAACATTCTGATTGGTTGCATCTTCGGGCTCTATTATGGCAATCAAACCCAGGGACTCTCCTACGAAAAGAGTCAGTGTTTCTTCAAGAGTGACGCTTGTAACATCAATCACCTCTGCAGGTTGCTCGGGAACAGTTACCTTACAGGTCGCAGTGTAACCAGAGTCGTCCGTAGTGACTTCAATTATGCACTGCCCAACGCCCCTTGCGATTACCAAACCACTGCTGTCGACTGTTGCAACAGTAATATTGTTCGAAGTCCATACAACATTCTGGTTTGTGGCATCTTCGGGTAAAATTGTAGTGGTCAGCTGCGCAGTATCGTTGATTAATAGCAATGTTATCTCAGATTTGTCAATTTCTACGCTACTGACATGAATCGGCTTTTTCGATAATTGTTTCTCACAGCTTATGACAATTACCGCAATAGTTAACAGTAAAACAGCCAAAATGCAGTTGCAAAGAGACGGAATGTTTCATGATAAAATAATTACAACTATGATGCAGGCAGGGTCGTGTTATTTCCAACCACGCAGTTACTGGCAGATAAGTAACTTAGCGCAACATTTTCAGATGTTGACGCCACATGAGATAAACAAAAGTATGGCATATAATAAGAGTGAAGAGTTGAGTTTTACACTCACTCTTCACTCTTTAGAACACCGCAATAATTAACAAATTACTACAAGACTAAGCGAACACCCTTGTGTCCTCCGGAAGTTGCAGGGTCATCGCTCTGTCGATTATCAAGACGAACACCACCTCCGTTATCCCGGCTGCCGCCACGGTGCACTCTTTGTGTGCCAGTAGTTGGTCCAGTATAATCGGTCATCGTTTCGGTAGGATAAGCAGCATAATAGTCAGAACACCATTCCTGTACATTACCTAACATATTGTAAAGTCCCAGTGCATTTGGCATCATATCATAGCCCTTTTGTTTATCCTTGGTTTTCATCACATAATGATTGACACCACCACCCCATAAGGCAACACCATCTTTGTCATGCTGTCTACGAATTCCGGCATTTTCAGGTCCCGGGTATTTTGCGTTGACAAGTGCCCAATAACCATCTGGAGGATTGCCACCGGGAGGTCTGGTAACAGCCGGGTCCTGAGGATTTGAACAAAAATCAGCATACGTTTCGCCAATAATATCTGCAAATGGGCGTCCGCCATAAAAAGAGGTAGGCTTAACTTTTGCTTCGCGAGCTGCCCATTCCCACTCAGTTTCTGTAGGCAGGCGATAATTTTTACCTGTCTTTTCATTCAACTTCCCTATGAATGTCACCGCCTTATCCCAACTACATGCAGCAATTGGCATTTCGTTAAGTTTGTTATTTCGGGCCTCGGTAATTCCTGTCCTTGCATAATTTTCACCATATAGTTCGCCCATTGCCCATAGATAGATATCTTGTGTCACCTCAAATTTTGAAATTTGATATCCTGTGGTGATAATAGACGTAAAGGTTGCGCTACTACCAACCCCTTCTCTGGGTTCCCATAAACCGCCCTGTAAAAAGCCCTCGGCGGGTGTGGCCGGTACTGAAATCATTTCAATTTGCGGCTCCTGAATTGTTAACTCAATAGGATATTCCACCACCACTACGGTCTCGTAGGCATCTGTAAGGGTTGCTTTCAATGTACCTACCTGTCCCAGTTTCAGATAATTACAAAACAAATCCTGGACTAACCACCTTTGTTTCGTATCTAAGGTATCAAATTTACTAATGTATACTATATCGTCGTTTTCACCCGCATACGGACCATTCTCACCCGGCACAACCTCAGCAGGTATGTATTCCCACTTAATACTTTTCAGGGTAGCTTTTTCAGGTGTAATTTGCCAAAATCACTTAATCGAATCGGCAACTTTCAAACGAAATGGTTTCCGTAACATTGAAATCTGCTAGATTCGAGAGGTCTTGGCAACCCTTTCGAGTTTACTTCACAAAATGCCGAAATGCTATTATCATCCGAAGTGCAGAGAATCAGGCACGTGCCT
The DNA here is from genome assembly GCA_963762485.1 of uncultured Pseudomonadota bacterium. Taxonomy (GTDB): domain Bacteria; phylum Pseudomonadota; class Alphaproteobacteria; order Rhizobiales; family Xanthobacteraceae; genus Pseudolabrys. The sequence continues at coordinate 1,525,331 of CAVXLE010000017.1, forward strand.
TTCAATTTGGCAGTTACTAACCCTTTGTTATCAACTACAGCAATGTTCGGATCGGTCGACGACCACTTAATTCTGAGGTTGTCAGCATCGGCTGGGTTGAAGGGTCGCCGTAATCTGCTCTTGATCATCAATATAATCGAAGACCAACGACGTTTTGTTGAGAGTTATACCGGTTACAGCAACTCCTTCGCGTGTCGGGTCTTTTGTGCAGCTGACAGATATCATAGCAATTGTTAGAAAAACAAAAGCCGAAACTAAATATATGAATTGTCTTTTCATGCTACTATTGTTTAATATTATTACCATTGAACATTTATTATAAAACGATTTTAATGCTGGTAAGATATACGGGATCTTCTATCCAAACACCCCACTGACCAAACTGGAAAGCAAAGCGAACTAAACCTGGTTTGGCGCTAAAGGCTTTCCCATTGGTAAATTGATCGGGATTAGTCAAATCTACGACCATATGATATTTATAATAGTTACCGATTAATTCGGAATTGGCCTGTATAAATGAAGGTTTTACTTCTGAGTTGTTTGGATCCGGTTTTAATCTAAATCCCTCATCTGATGTACTACCGTGTATTAAGTCCCATTGGAAGCTTCCATAATCAAAAGGTCCGCCAGTGCCTAGTATGGTATTCTCTGCAATCCAAAAATCAAACTCTAATTTCTTAGCAACTGCAACTATCGGTACAAGGTCCGATGGCAGACTAAACCGGTATGTTGCCCATTGGCGTCCTACCACAGAAGGAAATACAAAGTTTAACCACAGTGCAGGTATACCGTTAAAGTCTACTACCTGAAGATCATCTCTATTATTTCCGCCATATGCTGTTCGGCCGTTTCCGACTTGCACATCACCGACAAGACTCCATCCATTATTTACCCTTCCGGTAATACCATTCGTGCCATCTTCAAACGTGATTTCCTTCACAAATCCCTCGCCGAGAACACCGACTTGACATGTCAACTCCTCACCAGTATCTGTATTTTTCGCTGTAATGGTAGTGCTTCCTCCTACTATGCCAGTTACCGTACCTTCTGCATCGACCGATGCAATGGCCGAACTTGATGATGTCCACTCCATTTGCTTATTGGTAGCATAAGTGGGTTCATAACTAACCTACAAGGGTTTCTGTTGCACCTGTTAAAAGATAGGTTGTGGTTTTCATGCTTATTGTTACATATGGAACAAGCACAGTCACTGCACATGATGCTGTATGTACACCGCCTTCCGTAGTGTATTCCGTAGTAGCGGTAATCGTACATGTGCCCGGATAAATGGCGACTACATCGCCATTCTGGTTAACCTGGGCTACTGCAGGATTGTCCGTACTCCAGCTGTAAATCTTGTCATCAGCATTGTTTGGGGTAAGAGTTGCAATCAACGTTTCTGTAGTCCCAAGAGGACCTTCCAGAGTCAAAGTTGATTTATTGAGCTCGATGCCCGTGACATAAACACTCAGGTCAACTTCCACTATGCAATTTGACTGAATTCCACCGTCTTTGGATGTGACGGTAATAACGCACAGGCCACTGCCTTTAGCGGTTGCCAATCCTTTAGCATCAACCGTAGCAACACCCTCGTCGCTCGATTCCCAGGTCACACTCGTGTTCGTTGCATCTACCGGGGTAATCTCTACAGTCAACTGCTTAGTAGCGCCGACTGAGTACAATTTTACCATATCATCAGGGATCGTAACCCCCTCCACAAGAATAGTTTCTTTTTTGCAGGTTACAAGTATACATGCAACCGCAAAAATTGTAATCAAAATGAATTTTTTTTTCATACAAGCTCGAATTAGATGGTTAAAATACAAGTTTAAATACCTTAATAATTACAACTATGTTTCATTAAAAAAAACTGTCATATTACCGAAATACTATAATTCTTCGTTCCGTGATTTTATTCGCTGGAGTCCAGTCGTGACAGTACCTCTCTTGAACAGGTCAACCGGCTTACCGTTTCTTTACCTGAAGTGGGCCTTGACAGGACGGAACAGAACTGTCATCACTATGCTTTCCAAGACCATGCTAATTTTTCAAACAACGAATATCTCAACTTAGTCAAAAATTCATTGTTTTTGACTTGATAGAAACCCTGACATTTTCAATATGACTGACCCGCATGTTCGTTCATCTCTGAGAAAACATTAAGGTTGTTTTGAAAAGATCACAATTTATCCAAAGTAAACTGAATAATTGGCCATCTTGTATAAGTTTGAAAATTCTAATTCTGTTTATTAAAGATTATCGTTTTTATTTCAAAAACATACTTGCTCGTAAAAAACAAATTCACATCTACAAATATAAATTTTATAAATCAACAATATATTTGTTTAATAACGACATCTTGTATTAGGATTTCGATAATCTCTTTGATTAAATTACCTTCGAAAATTTATGATGCAAGTCCGACAATGTTAACATTAATTCTTTTTATTTATAATAAAGGGTACCTCGAATAACGATTTTTTTGATACAATTGTTTAATAAATATAATTTTCGATTTTCGAAATACCTGATTTTACCACCTACTTATTTTATACTTAATTATCTATCGCATATTTACAATAGTGTATCTTTCACGTCGGGACATACAGTGCATATTGACATGATCATTATCAAGGCTTTTCTATTTAAAGCCTTCAGTTTATTTACCCGCTAATTTTTTATCCCTGCTTTTGCTACGATTTTTACAGCAAGGTCCAGGGTATAGCGCGGGCAGGCCATTATGGTTTCTCCTCCGTCGCTCACAATCGTTTCTTCCCGTAATACTTTCATGGTTTCAGGCTCGATGAAAGTGGCGATATATTCGCCCTTGGGAATCCCTGCCATGGTCACCCTGGGTTTATATGATCCGTAATTCGGTTCGTAATACGATGCTATATATTGTCCGATGTTGGGAAAACTATGATGAATATACATTGCATATTGTCTGCCTTTTTCCGAAATCATGTTCACACTCGCGCCAATAGATATTTTCTGAGGGGTAACAGTGTCACGTGTCATTTTGGCAAAGGCAAAACCTTCCAGAAATGTTCTGAGATTACGAAGGCCCATTAATATTTTTCGGTTGATTTCATTTTCACCGGAAGGATTAGACGGTACAAAATACCCGTTCAACTGATTGAAGCCGGCACCGCCACCAACCATAAATTCCCAAGCCTCGAGCCGTGCAATCGCGGTATGTTCATGGTCATACCAGGATGGGACGTAAGCTGTTTCGTTCATCTCAATGGGCTTGTTGTAGCAATAACAGCTGTTCAGTGCAGGAATACCGCCCACCTGTCGCGAATTCATCCCTATGTATTGTGTCACAATGACGGCGAGTCTGTCGTCGTCGCAAAAATCAACGCCCAACTCCAGTTGCTGGGCAAGTAAATGCTTTTTAGGAAGTTTTGATTCTACATTGATGATCAGGTTCAAATGTTCGCTGATCCAATAGTATGCCTTTTGAGGAGGTGTCAACATCAGCGTAGGCTCGTCAACAATTTCGTATATCACATTGTCAAATTCGTTGGTCTCCATTACTAATTTTTCAACGAACCGGAATTGTTCCCTGACGAGCGGTTCGTTGTCCAAAGTTTGAAAGGTGATATGGTCGCAATCACCTACTCCTTGAATATTATTGTCCTTTTGCAGTGGAGAAAAGGCCCAGTATGGTTTGTTCTGACAATTGTAAAAAGCTATCTCAACGATAATGTTGCGCTTGTCTGCCTCCTTAAGAAAATCACGCAGACGATCGAAGTATTCGGGATCCCACTTGCTCAAGTCGAATTTATTGCCTCCGCCCCTTGTACCCCGGGACATTCGACCGCACCCACGGCACAATCAAATCCTTACCTGCCGGCGTCATCATATCTTCAACCATCCAAAAACCTTCAGGTTCGACAATCGCACCCGGATAAATCCTCGTATAGTTGAGCCCGTATTGGGCAAGCATATTAAAGTACCTCACATAGTCGAACGCTTTGTTGATGACCCCGCCGTAATGTTCCGCTGAGGTAATAAGAAGAATTTCCTTACCCTTATATTGAAAATAATGCGGGTTTTTATCGCTGACACCGATGACGCCGGGAGATGACTTTCTGAAATATGTCACCTTCCTTCAGATAATTTTCCGGTTTTTTTACAATACACTTTTGCCCGTCTTTCTGGCCACAACCTGAAGCTATTTGCGTGACTGCAATACCTCCAAGCACGGCTGTAGAAGCGGTTTTAATAGCTGACCTGCGATTCATGTTATTAGTGAGTTATTTGGCATGAATCGTCATGAAAAAACAAAACAATGAAAATGAAATAATTATTCATTTAAAAATGGTTTAAGATCGTTAATCATTTCCGAATGCTCTTTTAAAAGCAGCTTCAAATCTCAGATCAAACTGCGGGGTGATATCATTTATATAGTACGGATGAAAATTGACGTTTATTTTGTACCTGTCGAGCAGTAAATTATAAACGTCTTCAAACCATTGTGCGCCACCTTTATTGTTGTCGAAGTTAGTGGTAAAAATGCCTGTCTCACCAATGTAAGCCGGCACATTTTTAACATTCCAGATGTAATTTAGCGGTACGGTGAATGCATAGTCCAAAAATTCCTTACAGTACCTCCAGGGTGGAACTCCATTGGGACCTTCATTATATCTGCCGATTGCATTAGACGGATAGATGTTCATGCTGGATTCGGGTTGATGCGTATATGTGTTGGGTTCATAGCAATGATATGTATAGGCATAATTGCCGGCAGGGTCGTTAATATCCGGGAAATTGAATTTTCCGTCATAGTTCTGCCAACAGTCGCGCTGATCGTGTTGGACGAAAGAGTAATGACCTCCATCCAACCATAAACGTTCGGCAATAATAATATGATTCATATCCACTTCCCTGATGGAGTTAACAACATTCTGTATAATTTCCTGATAGTGAACGAAATAATCGAGGTAAGGTGTACCATTGCAGTCATAGGGTGCATTGCCCGGATTATTCACCTTAACAGTCGGTTCATTGGTAAGATCGAAACCGGCGATGGTCGTCTCGTTTTTATAACGGCTCGCTATTTCCTTCCACACAGCGGCAAGTCTAATTTGACGGTTTATATCGGTAAAGAGTTCCCTGTCGCTAATACTTGTGGCAAGCGGCGAATGAATCATGGCTAAAATAATCTTCAGGTTGTTTTGTTTTGCCCAGGCAATATGATTGTCAAGCCATGAGAACATTCCCTCCCTGTATGGGGTGGCACTTTCGGCAGAGTTCTCAAAATTTGCCGCGCTCACATATAAACGAATACTGTTAAAGCCAATAGAGGCCATTTTCGCATAATCTGTTGCACTAAAAGAACTGTTTGGTGGCCCGTAACCATTACTATGATAGAATCCCATACCGTTGATAACTATTTCCTTGCCGTCGCAAATAAATTTTGTTCCATATGTTTTTACGAAACCGTTGGTTTGAGGAGGTGTAGCTACCACTTTCACCGAAATGGTCGCCTTCTTTTCATTTTGTAATGTGGTGACAGTTATTTGAGATTCGCCAAGAGCTTTGGCAGTTACTATTCCATTTTCGTCAACCTCTGCAATGTCCGGATTGCCTGAACTCCAGCTAACATTGCGATTTAGGGCTTCTAAAGGGAAAACGGTTGCCGTCAGTATTTGCGTTTCACCTAGAATAACTTCTACTGCACTTAATCTGAAAGACACATTGGTAACAGGTGCAGATACCATTATTTTGCAGGTATCATTGATTGCCCCATTGACGGTAGTAACCAAAGCAAACGTTTCACCCTGTGTCTTTGCGGTAACTACACCATTCTGATCGACAGAAGCAATTTTATAGTCCAGCGTCGACCATGTAACGTTTTTATTCGTCGCATTTTCAGGCTCAACAGTAGCTTTCAACTGTTTGGTATCACCAATCTTCATCATCACTTCGGATTCATCTAACGATACTCCGGTGACATCAATCACCACAGGAGGCTGCTCGAGGACAGTTATTTCACTGGTTGCCGTGTAACCAAAGTCGTCCGTAGTGACTGTAATGGTGCACTGCCCTTCGCCTATGGCGGTTACCACACCAAGGCTGTCGACTGCTGCAATGGTTTCATTGTTCGAAGTCCATGCAACCTTCTGATTCGTTGCATTTTCTGGCAAAACCGTTGCCGTAAGCTGCTCGGTATCGTTGATTAACACCAGCGTTATCTCAGATTTGTCAAGTGTTACGCTAGTGACTAAAACCGGCTTTTTATTCGTTAATTCGTTCTCACAACTGACGACAATCATTACTGTAATTACAATGAAAGCAACCGAAATGAAATGTAATAGATGTTTATTCATGATCGTCAATTAGTTGTACATTAATTTGTACCAAATGCTATTCTTAATGCGTGTTCATGGTCGGGATTCATATTAGGATGAAACTCGCCAATGTTGTATGGGTGGAAGCTACTGCTTAAATTATACCTGTTGAGCAGTATATCATAAAGATCCTCCACATATTGTGTGCCGCCGTATTGGTAATTACCTTCATGAATCCCCATCTCGCCGATATATATCGGTACATTTTTTACCTCCCGGATATATGCCATTGGTATGGTGTAAACATAGTCCAAATATTCTTTACAATATTTCCATGGCGGTACTCCATTGGGACCTTCATTGTACCGGGCAGTTTTGCTGGATGGATACATAGCTGTCCGACCTTCCAGTGTCTGATGGCAATATGTGTTGGGTTCATAGCAATGATATGTATATGCATAATTACCAGCAGGGTCAGAAATGTTTGGAAAATTGAAATTACCATCATAGTTCTGCCAACAGTCTCGTTGGTCATTAATACCGAACCACCAACAGTTATGACAATCCTGGCCCGGATCTATCCATAGACGCTCTGCAAGAATAATGTGATTATTATCAACTTCCCTGATCGCGTCCACAACACTCTGAATGATATTTGTATAGTGTTCGAAGTAACTTAAGTATGGAGTGCCATTGCAGTCATAATTAGTTGTTGCACCAGGATTTAGCCTTACCGTTGGCTCGTTGATAAGGTCGAAACCAACTATCGTTGGCTCATCTTTGTAACGTTCTGCTATTGTTTTCCAAAAGTTAGCAAGTCTTACCTGATAATCCGGATATAAAAAAAAGTTTCGATCACTAATTCCGCTGGATCCAGGGGTAAAGTGTACGTTCAAAATAATGGTCATGTTGTTTTCCTTTGCTAATGCAATTTGATTGTCAATAGTTGAAAAACCAGGAGTAACATTGCCCGGATTTTCAATAGTGGAATTGCTTGCGTTAATATAAAGACGAACACTGTTAAATCCTACACTTGCCAATTTCTGATAGGTATTGCTGTTCCAACCGGCGCCTGGCCATTGTCCGGCACCTCTAAAGACGATTTCTTCGCCTCTCAGTACAAATTTTGAACCATAAGTTTTAACAAATTCAGAATAGGACGGCTCGGATACCACTTCCACGTAACAGGTCGCCTTCTTTCCATTTTGTAATGTGGTGACAGTTATTTGAGATTCGCCAAGAGCTTTGGCAGTTACTATTCCATTTTCGTCAACCTCTGCAATGTCCGGATTGCCTGAACTCCAGCTAACATTGCGATTTAGGGCTTCTAAAGGGAAAACGGTTGCCGCCATAAGTTGTGTTTTGCCTACAATAATTTCTACTTTATTCATTCTGAAACTTACGCCGGTGACAGGTGCAGATACCATTATTCTACAGGTATCACTGATTGCCCCATTGACGGTAGTAACCAAAACAAGCGTTTCACCCTGTGTCTTTGCGGTAACTACACCACTCTGATCGACAGAAGCAATTTTATAGTCCAGCGTCGACCATGTAACGTTTTTATTCGTCGCATTTTCAGGCTCAACAGTAGCTTTCAACTGTTTGGTATCACCAATCTTCATCATCACTTCGGATTCATCCAACGATACTCCGGTGACATCAATCACCACAGGAGGCTGCTCGAGGACAGTTATTTCACTGGTTGCCGTGTAACCAAAGTCGTCCGTAGTGACTGTAATGGTGCACTGCCCTTCGCCTATGGCGGTTACCACACCAAGGCTGTCGACTGCTGCAATGGTTTCATTGTTCGAAGTCCATGCAACCTTCTGATTCGTTGCATTTTCTGGCAAAACCGTTGCCGTAAGCTGCTCGGTATCGTTGATTAACACCAGCGTTATCTCAGATTTGTCAAGTGTTACGCTAGTGACTAAAACCGGCTTTTTATTCGTTAATTCGTTCTCACAACTGCCGACAATCATTACTGTTATTACAATGAAAGCAACCGAAATGAAATGTAATAGATGTTTATTCATGGTAGAAGTTATTGATATAATGTTAAATGAAACTATAGTATTTATGTTTTGGGGTATACTTTTCCCCAAGTGTCTTTATGAAAGCAATTAAAATTTGGGCTGATTTAGTGTACATTAATACGGTTGAAGTTGTAATTTATTTCATAAAAATCGAAAATTTTACTTTCCCCTATTTTGATAAATCGGCGACTGATTACCGGATCGATTTGATTTCCAGGATAATATTCGGCAACGATCACATAACCTCCAGCTCTTTCGGGCAATTTCAATAATGTTGGAATAAGTAACTTGCCGTACGGATCAATACTTATTTCTGTTTGTTTTTTGATCACAGCATTGCCGGTATTATCTAAAAGCTCAATGAACAATTTACCCTCTGATATTTTGTTCAAATCGTTTATACCCACCATATTAAAAACAAAATCACTACCCGGTAGGTGAGGGACGGTATGTTTTGTATAGCGTTCATCAGTGAGATCGATAAATACTGCTTCGGGAGCAAAACAATGCTTGAACCACAGCAGTGTAGGCGATGGCTCCAAATCTTTAATTTGGTTGATAAACCAGTCGCCTGTGTATGCGTAATTATTGGTCAAATAGGAAAATGCCAATACTCCGGCGAGTGACCGCTCCGAACGTAACCATTCGGTTTCCAGTTGCAACCAGTATGCTTGCATGTTTCGACAAGCTTCGGGAGTCGCAGACCTGCCAAGGTAATAATTATAGTTATTGATGGATATTTTCGATGGACTACCGTTTCTCCAAAGAAATATCCAGCCATATTCGTTTACCAATTGCGGAATACCTGCGTCCAGTATCTTCGATGGCAGATATTCACTCAACTTTCCCAAATTATACGGGCGATTTCTAAACTGCCCGGCCATTTGGAGAGAATCCAAGGTCTCATACGATGCCATTCTGTATGGATGAGGTTCGTCCATTTCTTTATTTTTACCCATATCTTCGGCTGACATCCAGCCGGCATCCCATATTCGCGTGGGGTCAAGCAGTTTTAATTCCGGGATCAGCACATTTCCCACATACGAGTTCCGATTTTCGTTAATGGCGTCCCAAATGACAATACTTGGATGATTTCCATCGCTCCATACCCAATTAGTGTATTCCTGACGTAGTTGGTAATCCCAACCGTGTATCTGCCAGTAGAGCCATTCGTTTTGCAACAGGATTCCATATTCGTCACACAAGTCGTACCAGAAGTCGGGAACGACACTGACACATATCCGCATGGCGTTCCAATCCAGAGATTTAGGCATGTCTATCAACATTTTCTTAACCCATTCCCTATCCCACGGAAGGTTTCCACAGTCAGGATCTTCAAAAAAACGCTGAAGTGTGATATTGGAACCTCTTAAATAGTACTTGCTGCCATTCAGGGCGAACATCTTGCCCTGGGCTTTGAAATCGCGCATTCCAAAATTTACGGTATAAGAGTCAGTGAGCTGGTCGTGATGATATATTTTCACTTCGCCTTCGTACAGGAAAGGATTATCTGGTGACCACGCAACGGGATCCCGAACAGGGATTTTTACTTCAAAATACGTTTTATCATCCCTTTTAGCTGGTCCTTCAATCGTTTGCCCGGACACTGTTTTACCACTCTTCTTTTCTTTGATGGTAAAGATCACACGGCACGTATCTTCCTTAGGATCTATTTCCACAAGTTGCGGTGGAAAAGCGTTACGCACCAAAATTTTCGCTGTTACTGTTTTATTTACCAGCGACGGAAGGAATAACACCCTGTCAACCTTGAGATTCCCAGTTGCCGTAATGAAAACATCGTCCCATATCCCAGACAGGTAACGGATTTTTTCTTTGTCAGTACCACCGGCAGCTTCGCTTGGAAGCCAGGCGCGATCACCCACCTGTATCAAAATTTCATTTTCTCTGCCAAACTTTACAGCGCCTGTGATGTCTACATCAATAGGTGTGTAACACTCTACGGAACGTCCCATCAACATCCCATTCACATATAACACAGTGACATACTGACTTTTTTTGATAGTAAGAAACAGTTTTTTGTCACTCAAACTTTTATCTATTGTGATTTTCTTTCTGTACCAACTGTACATCGGAGTGTAATCCGTGAAGAAATCGTGTCGCAATTCCATTTTTTCAACTTTCGCCGGCTTTTGGAATAATTTGTCGTACTGCTCAATTCGTGGTTGAGCCAGATGTACCAAGCCAGGAACAGGTATTTTCCGGGTGTATTTAGCCGGTGGAAACGCTGTTTTAGTCTGTTCAAATTCCCATTGACCATTCAATGGTATGACTGTTCGTCCTTCGCTCTGAGAAAAAGAGGCAAGACAAACCAACAAAAGATTAAAAATAAACACATATTTCATTTTCAAACTATAAGTTGAGACTATCCCAAAAGTCCATATTCAGACCATACTGTGAAACGTTACTATAAGTAGCTGCAAATAACCTCCGGTGGACTTGTTTCCTTTCAACATTATTGAGCGGACTGCCACTCTCAGCGGATTTGACTGCATATTCTTTCTCACTGTTGATGAAGCTGACATTGTTTGTCCGTATTGCTTCGCCACCATTGGTTACGATTATCGTAATGGTGTGAGCTGCCAGTTTTACATCTTTAATCATCCCTTTTGCAATTCCGGCAGTATTAATTAAGACCATAGGTTTATTATAGCGTGGATTATTTTCGTAATCTTTGCCTAAACCGGTCTCCTGACCCGTTTTTATTTGCCACACTTCCGCCTTTTCACCGTACAATCCTTTTACGCATGTTTCAAAGGTGCCGTCAGAACCGTTCACTATGACTACAATCGTTTTTTCTTCGCTCACAAATGCGACTGTATTCATGTACTGTTGATTCTGGTCCTGCATGTTGGGAACATCAGTACTAACCCTTCTTACTTTTGTTGCCCCGGGGGTTATGTTTTTAAAGATTTTCTGGAAAGCATAATAAGCAGGCGGATTAAAATCAGTGGTAAACATTGCATCCGAGGCTGGCGGGTTTCTATTCCTCCACATGATCCACATTTCCCAGAAATTGGCTTTAAGATAAGCCATATCCGAGATAAACCGGCACATCATTCCGGTGTCATAATCTCTTTTTATACCAGCTTCGCCGGTTCCCCTGTCTTCAAGCCAATAACAATATTCCGTTTGCCAGAGGTCACGACCATCGTTACATTCGTCAAACCCACCCACAAATGGTGCCAAACGACTACTTTCTGCATAATAGCCATGATACACAAAGCAGTCGATTGCTTCGTCCAATGCGGCATCATATTGTTTGGACGCAGGATTGACAAACGGCCATCTTTCATCCCCAAGCGAATGTTGGCCATTTAAACCGTGTGAATTCCCTAAGTATTCACATGCATAAATCACTTCTCCGGCATCACAATAGCCAAATTCTATATCACCGAAGCCCTCGTTGATCATAGCCTGTTTCATTTGTTTGAATATCCTTACAACCTGATCAACAGGCATTTTGCCAGTAACCGGTGCGTTACCCTGGTTAATAGGACAGTTTGGCTCGTTAAACGGGGTTATCATTATCGGCATTGGCAAATTGACTTCTTTGATTCGCTTTAACACATATATCATTGCATTGACAAGCGCACCTTCATATTCTTGTTTTAACTCCCCATCTGGTCTTCCGTCGATACTTACGTCCTTTTGGAAATAGCATTCGATACTATTTAATGTATTAAAACCGGGAGCAAGGTTGTATGGAATATTGTTTTCAGAAAGCCACCGTATTTCGTCCACAAAGTTGTTAATTATATCTAATCCTTTGGCTGTAGGCACGCCAAACTCATCAAACATATTACCCTGGTTATGCCAGAATATTCTTACAACGGAAACACCCAAGTCCAATATCTTTTGCTGGCCAACCGGGAAATTAGTTATTGAGAATCCCTTTCCCGAAGGCCAGGGCATTCCTCCCCCCAAACCCTTAACAGTCTGCTGATTTATACTGCTTACTGAAATTGTATAAGTATTATTGCAGCCCTTATCGTACGAGTTGGAATCTTTGTGATCCGCCAAAGCAACATTTTTTTTCAGACTCAACGAGCCCATAAATCCGCCTACTCCGGAAAAACTGACATTTAAGACAGCAACTGGAATAATCACCATTAAAGCGATATATACAAATATTTTGTTCATTATTAAGTGATTCTGCTATTCCCGTTTAGTCTTAAAAAATGAAACAAATAAAATTTTCATAATTCATTAAACTTTAATTATGTAGCATTTTGTATAAGTTTAAGTATTCCTGTTTTTTATTAAAATATACCGTGATATTTCAAATAGAAACTCATTTATAAAACAATCCAATTTGCAAGTGCTAACTTATTTGGACAGTTCAATTATCTGTTTTTGTAATATCGATATTCTGTATCATTTTTTCGATAATCTGTTTGATTATATAACCTTAGTGATCAATTATATACAATAATGGCTCTTTCGGGCTTGGTGGATTTCTCCTATAAAAGTGCGCATAATTTGCTGGATTTGGGATGTTTGTGTAAGCTTCCCCTTTTTAGAGCCAATCAAAATTAAACGTTTTTCAATAATTCGGCCCATTTAATATTGATATTGGTGATTGATCTCCAAGAGCCTTATGAGGTCGGTTCTCATTAAAATCAATCCTCCACTCCTGGGCTTTTTGATTAACCTCCGCAAGGGTTTTAAAAAGATAAACGTTCAACAGATCTTCCCTTATACTTCTATTACAACGCTCTACGTAGGCATTTTGCAAAGGTTTTCCTGGTTGAATAAAAATTAATTGAAACATTATTATGCCTGCACCAGGCATCAAGACTAAAGCTGATGAACTCAGGGCCATTATCAGCTCTGGGCATCTCAGGTAGTCCACGTGTCTCTTTCAGTCGCTCAAGAGTTCTGATTACCCTCATAGCTGGCAACAAGGATCATGATTAATCCCGTTGCCATCCATGGTCAGCCCGATAACTGCAGCGCCATATTCTTTTACGATTGGGAGGATAGCTCTAAGGGATTTTTCTTCCCCATTGACTGAATTAATTAAACATTTGCCAGTCGCAACTTTTAGTGCTGTTCCGATTGCAGTAGGATTTGCTGAATCCAGACATAAAGGTATATCAAAGCATTTCTGTATCTGAATGACCGCTTCAGGAAGTAATTTCACTTCATCATTTCCGGGAATACCGACATTGATATCTAACACATCAGCCTTTGCCTCTATCTGATATTTGGCAAGTTCGAGTAAGTATCTAAAATCTCTGTCTAGTAATGTTGAAATCAGTCTTTTGCGCCTTGTAGGATTTATGCATTCTCCGATGATTACAACCGACCCTTCGGTATCGATATATGACTTCTTTTGTTTTTCCCTGAAGAATTGTTCTCATAGGTCTAATTATTTACAAGTTGATTCAAATAATCTACAGCACCCTGAGGGTCTGGTGAATAAAAATCTGCACCTATTTTAGAACAGTAATCATGAGTGACAGGTGCACCGCCAATGATAATTTTTGTGTTGACGTGTTTTTCTTTTATTTCGGATACGATCTCTTTCATATTTTCCATTGTTGTTGTCAACAGAGCCGAAAGGCCAACTATAGCATCAGGTTTTTCTGCTATGGTTTTCAGGAATTTCTCACTGCTGATGTCAACCCCCAGATCAATAACCTCCCAACCGCTGCCTTCGATCATCATGGCAACCAGGTTTTTACCAATATCATGGAGATCTCCTTTTACTGTTCCAATAATGAATGTTCCCTTCCTGAATTGCCTGGCCTGTCTGGAAAAAGGGCTTTAAGGTGAACCATTGCACTACTCATCGCTCTGGCTGACAGGAGCATTTGTGGAACATATATCTCGTTACGACTGAACTTATTACCAATAATTCCCATTGCCGGCACCAATGCCATATCAAGTATTTCCTTTGGTGAACATCCTTCATCCAGTGCTCTTCTGGTAAGTTCATCAGCGCCCTCCTGATCTTTCATGTTAGGGGGATATGACGAAAGTTTGTTTATTTTACCTGCTTCGACACACAAGGGCGATTTTATTTAAAATATCATTCATTTGCCGTTTATTTTGACTAGTTAATTAAATCCACATTCCGTTTAGAATAGCCAGGGTAAAAGAAAGTTTCAACTTCGCAGTTCCTGTAAAGCCTCGAGCATAGCTAATACATTTTCGAATGGAACATTTGCCTGAATATTATGAATTGTATTAAATACAAATCCTCCATTCTCATTGAGGATTTCACATTGTCTTTTTACTTGGTCCCTTACCTCCTGAGGTGTTCCGAACGCAAATGTGTGTTGAGTATCAACGCCACCTCCCCAGAAGGTTATTTTATCGCCGTATTTCTTTTTAAGATTAACCGTATCCATTCCAGCAGCATTTATTTGTACTGGGTTTATAATATCAAATCCCGACTCGATAAAATTTGGCATCAGTTGCTCTATCGCACCACACGAATGCTTAAAGGTTTTCCATTCTGTATTACTGTGGATCCAGTCATTCACTTTCTTATAATATGGCAACCACAGATTGTTATATACTTCAGGTGAACAAAAAGTGGAAGTCTGAGTACCGAAGTCGGTACCACAAATATTGACTAGCATTAATTCTGTTCCCCAATACTCTGAAAAACTGTCTTAGGTTTTCTAATGCAATATCTGTTTGTCTGTCAAACAATTTCTTAATGAAATCTTCTCTTGTTAGTGTAGATAAATACCATTCAGAAACGCTTCTAATCCCCTTTGGATTTTTAAGGCATACTCCCGGAACAAGTGCAACGTCTCCCAGAGCAGTACCACCCAAAGATGCCATAAGCGCCTTGTCGCTATCTTCAAAATGATCTACTAACCTCTTCCAGAAAGCCAACTCATCATCAGTTACTAAACCGTACTCTTCGAGATTATCCTCGATCATCAAGGTTGAGTCATCAATTGGCGCCTGGCGTTCAATGGCATCAAAGAAGTAACCTGATTTTGGCATCATGGCACTGGGGCCAACAGATATATCACCTTCCGGATATATTAATACATCACCATTAGTATTATATGTAAAGTTAAAATTGCCGGGTAACAGAACTTCTTGTCCCCATATGGTCCTGTGAAGCTTCCAGTCCTTATTTGCAATACCAAACATGTTTTTTACCCCAAATAATCCGATAATGTCAATATCCATTGCCACCAGAAGATCCGAGTCAATTTCTCCGAGCATTTGGTAGGGCTCAATTATTTTAATAGGTTTTTGCTCCAGACCATAATAATTACGAAGTTTTTCAACAACAAGAGCATGGATACCCGTGACACTCGTTGACCCAAAATCAACGACAACTTTTTCTGGTTGCTTATGATTAACTGTATCTAAGAAATTTTGTTTTGAAGTATTTGACATAACTTCCTTTCCTACTTAAGTGAAGATAAATAGCTGGATTTTGACGTAAAGTCAATTTTCAAAGTGAGATGGTCTAATGTGACTGGACAATATTTTTATCAAATATAATTGTATATGTTGAAATGAGGGGGTTCGGGGGAGACTCATAACTTGTTTTTTTGTTAATAACTATGCAGCCCTCTGATATACAACGATTGGCGGGTTATTTCCGATTGAAGAATGGTCCCGTCTTTCATTGTAATAGTGAATAAACTGTGAACAGACATGATATAGTTCACTACCTGTTTCCGGATGCTCAAGGTAAATCTTCTCGTATTTGATGGTTCTGAAGAATCGCTCAATGTAAACATTGTCTGTTGCCCTCCCTTTGCCATCCATTGAGATTTTGACAGTTTCAAGGCTTTTAACGAAATCAATATATTCATCCGAGGTGAACTGGCTTCCCTGATCGGAATTTATGATCCCAGGCTTTCCATATTTGTTTACCGCTATTTTCAATGTATTAACAACCCATTCAGCCTCCATCGTGTTAGACAAGCTCCAGCCTAGAATACATCTGCTGTATATATCCATAATGGCCAGCAGATACATAAACCCTCTTAGCATAGGAACATATGTGATATCCAAGCGCCCACACCTGATTAGGGCTATGAATCTCCAGATTACGAAGCAAGTAGGGATATTTATACCTGGCTGGATCTATGACGGTGGTACGAGGCCTGCAATAAACCGTTTTTAAACGCATGACCTGCATCAGAGTACGTACATGACACCGCCCCACTTTATAGCCCATTTTCCGAAGTTCATTAGTCATTCTCCGGGTTCCCCGTGTTGGATCCTCAACGTACAACTTATCCAGTTCCTCCATAAGCTGAAGATCTTTATTACTGGCTTTTGATGGCGTATAATATAGCGAGCTTCTGGCAATACCCAAAAGTTCACATTGATAACATATACTCATTGGCCCTTCATCACGCTCTATCATCTGCCTGCGAGTCTCCAGTGGTATCATAGAACCTTTTTTTTTAACCAGTTAATGTCTACTGATAATTGTCCGATCTGATGGATCAATTCCTCGTTTTCCTTCTTGAGCTTCTTTACCTCGGCTGATTCATCATTTGCGGCATTGAAAACCTTCCCGGCGTTGGTCAGAAATTCTTTCTTCCAATGTGTGATTAAGTTCGGATGTACCTGATAAATCTGTGAAAGCTCAGATATTGTCTTGATTTCTTTTATTGCTTCAATAGCAACTTTGGCTTTAAATTCAGCCGTGAATGTTCGTCTTGACTTTTTCATATGACAGAAATTTTAAAGTTATTAAATTCCTGTCCAGTTTTTTTAGACCATTATAAGACTGAATATTAAATCTGTGCCCAACTATATTTTGCATGGTTTCTTTTATAAACACATTTAGTCTGGCTCAAAATATTAAAGGCCTTTAAATCTTACTTTTTTTACGAACATCTGCTGCCATATCAAATATCTCCTCCCTCCTTACCCCTGCAGCCTTATACATTGCAAATATATTTTCAACTGGCGTCTCAGGAGGTATGACATGCGATGCTGCCAGAATATAGCCTCCCCCATCATCAGTCATGCATTCAACCAATTTAAGTGTTTCCCTGTATACTTCATCTGTTGTACCATATGGCAACAAATTCTGGGTATCCACACCTCCCATGAATGATAATTTATTCCCAAATTCCTTTTTAAGCTCATAAGGATTCATTCCCGGACAATTACATTGAATTGGATTTAGCACATCTAATCCTATTTCGATAAGATCAGGTATTATAGGTCGGATGGATCCACAAGAGTGATAGGCAACCCACAACCCTCTGCTTTTGCCGACATCAAATATTTTTTTCAATTTAGGTTTAAACATATCACGCCATAACTCAGGACTTAGCATCATGGATTGCTGTCCCCCTACATCATCACCAGTCCATAACCAGTCAAGAGGAAATTTTTCACATGACCTTTCACCTATTTCAATGGAAAAGGCGGTAGCTTTTAATAGCAATTCATTTGCGAGATCGGGAGCGGCGAGAAGATCGTAAAGCGTATTTTCCATTCCGCGAATGCGGAACAACAATTCAAGCAGACATGGAGAAATATCACATCCGATAAAGTAATCATTTGAGAATGGGGTGACCTTATCCATGCTTTTTTGAAGCTGTTCTATATGTGCAAAAGGAAAATTGTAATTTAATATTTCTTCTTCTGTTGCATTTTCAAGAGGACATTTAAGGATTTGATTAAATGCTCCTTCCTTCGCCCATTCAATTCCCCATTGATCGGTATGGCCTTCTCCATCTTTCTCATGGATAATACCTTCCATCGCAAAATTATTACCAACCCAAGCCTGTTTAATATCATTAAACATCACCTGGTCAAAAAAATCCGGTGATATTTCAAGTAATTGCGTAAGTTTTTTTACTGATGCCGGGTGATACCACATAAAGATCGGGATCCTATCCACGGATTTTTTCTGTAAGGCTCTATGTGTACGTTCTTTTGAATTCATATTTTTTAAAATTTGGAATATGCCTAAAGTCAGGGTTTTGATTTTTTAAAATTATGGTAAAAACAATAGTGATTATAGAACAATGTAATATCGGTTTGTGCTGTGGAGTAAATCATTTACAAAAAGATATAAGATGTATTTAAATGATGTACAAGAGAAAGCTTTCTTAGTGAGCTATTTTCTGTGTAACAGTCAGACAACTGGGTATCAGGGTGCAACAGACTTGTGTATAGATTGCGTTCACGTTCTCGGTAAAAGTAGTTAACTGGAAGTTTTGCTTCATTTTCTTGAATAAGATATTCAATACCATCTTTTCTTATAAAGAAAAGCTACTCTTCGGCTTCGATATCAAAGCTGTTTGTCAGGAACTCATAGCATCGGTTTTGTTCATCTGATAACTGACTTCTTAATTGCACGCTGTTTTTGACTTTCATGTTCTGTTTGCATTCTCAGTTCAGGGTGATACTCTAACTCAATGATCTCATCACGGAGAACTTTGCTGACCGTGCTTGCGATAATGCGTCGCGTTGTCTCTTTAGCACATATACCGCATTCTTTCTTATACGGGTAACAAAATATACCTCATTTTGTGTCAAAGGGCAAACTGATAGTAGTAGTTATAGGCTTTATCAAAGACAACCATACTATGAGTAATCAGGCCAAACTCTTTAAAAATATCTGGTCATAGCTCTGGCCGGTGTGATTTTAATAAACCGTCAACCGACTGAACTGCATCAATCAGCATATGGACCTTCAATCCGCATTTCTCTTCACATATCTCAGTCATCAGATCGCATGGACTCAATATCACGAACAGCATGGTAAAGGTATGTCTGGCCTTGTATGACTTGTAATCGTAATAACCGACATGCTTACGTATTAGTCCGCTTAAATTAACTCTATTCACAATTCATTATCTGTTTGATTATATAACCTTATTGATCAATTATATACAATAATGGCTCTCTCGGGTTTGGCTAATTTCTCCTATAAATGTGCGCATAATTTGCTGGATTTGAGATGTTTTTATGGTTTCGTAGATTAGATTGTTGGTTAACGAAGCCGGAGAAATTAATACCTACAGCTACAAGCACGTTCGCAAAGGTGCTGCTGTCAGCTAAGTCACAGAAATGGAAAATGTTGGTGTGCTTTTTTACAATGCAACCGGGAAAGCAACAGAAATTCTGACAGCGCTGAAAAGCCGGAATATCACTTCTGAATGGTTGCCGGTCGGCAATGAAACCGGTAACGGGATGCTGTGGGAAGACGGCAGGGTCTCAACTAACATGGCACAGTACACCACTCTCAGAAACGCGGGGCAAGGCAATCAGCGGCGGAAAATATCCGGGTTTGTTTTTCTGGTAACCGGAGGCTACAACTGGAAAATTTACAGGTTCGGAGCTTTGATCAACACAAATTTAGTCAAAACCTAAACAAAAAACAAGCTGATAGACAGGAAGATGCAACTCTTGTATTTCTGGAGTATTTGTTCCTCCTACATTGATCAACACATCACAATATTTAATAAATTCTCCTCCATCCCTGCCAACAAGACCAACAACT
Source organism: uncultured Pseudomonadota bacterium (assembly GCA_963762485.1). Classification (GTDB taxonomy): domain Bacteria; phylum Pseudomonadota; class Alphaproteobacteria; order Rhizobiales; family Xanthobacteraceae; genus Pseudolabrys. The sequence continues at coordinate 1,545,148 of CAVXLE010000017.1, forward strand.
GAGAGGCCTTTTGCTTTTGCTGCCATCATAGCATACACTGTGTTGATAGAATTTCCTGATGTTGAGATTCCTAAAAGCACATCTCCTTTATTGCCGTAACCCATTATCTGCTGTGCATAGATAAGATCCGCATCAACATCATTGGCAAAAGCTGTGTTGAGCGCCGACTGACAAGAAAGTGAAATAGCCGGCAAAGCGCCCTCTAATTTTTCGCTCATATAAATCCCTGTTTTGCCATAATTCTCTTTCATAAACTCTTTCACCTCTGATGTAATCGATCTACTTATCGAAAAGCTTTTCATTAATTCTCCTACAATATGAGCAGCATCAGCGGCGCTACCACCATTACCACAGATCAAAAGTTTACCGCCTTTCTCATAAGATTTTTTAATTATCTCATAAGACTGCAAATAAAGATTGCTTGATATCCTTTAAAATCGGATACCGCTCTAATCAGGTCTTGCAATAAAGTTTCCGCATTCATTTTAATTTCTTAACCGACATCAATTCTATAATAACCATATATTGCCACGCAGAGACTGTCAAAGTCTCCGGCATTACCGCCAAGTTATACCCATATTGCAAATGTTGAAATGAACTTATAGTTTGTTATCGATAATATAGCTACTTCATTGGGGTCGGCTAATTAATAAGAATCAACTAGCTTGTCGTAATATTTGTAATAAAAAAACTATACGCTACTGCTCTATTTTATTTCATTAATATCCAGTTATTAACCAACCTTGAGCGTAACTCTTCAGGTTTTTAACCTGAAGAGTCAGTTAGAGGCAAAATAATTTTGTTCACATTTTCTCAATTTTAATTACTTCATCACATACTGAAGCTGTTTACTACAACTCAGGCAGAGACCAACCATTTCGATAATTATGTTTAATTAGTCCGGCTGCAAATTCTTTTGCTTTGATAGTTTGACGTTGAGTGTCAAATTCCGGATGACCATTTATTATTTTAAACTTATCTGATTGAACAGCCTTTATCTCATCATTTTCAGATATGTTTAAGAATTCCATTTTATTTCCATCCCATAACAATTCTCTTTTGAGATCCTGTAAACGCACTGCAACCACTCCCATGACGACCATTTCATTTAATGGTCCGCTATAAGAAAAGTTGGCGCTGGTTTCATTACGTGATCCTGCGCTTTCTTTGCATGCTCTTACCCAATCCATTTCATGACTAATTTTTATTCTTTCAAGTTTCTGTGGGGGCTGGGTATTAAGGTCATTATACGTTGAAGAAAGTAAAAAAGGATTTCTGCCATAAGTTCCACACATCATTTTTCCCCTGGACCCGATAAATAAACAACCGCCGTTTTCATCCTTACCCATTACTTCTCCGGAAGGTAACTCATCAGGTCGTGGGGGGAGAAGGCCACCATCCCACCATGTAACTTCCACTTCAGGCATAGCTACCTTAGGCAGGTTGTACCGTGCAGGAAATTTATACTTAACAACCTGAGCATTTGGGGCAGAATCAAGATTAAAAGAGGTAGAACTTGCCTGGACACTATCAGGATATTGTAACTTGAGCGCTTTGAAAACAGGATCAAGAATATGACAAGCCATATCACCCAGAGCACCTGTCCCAAAGTCCCACCAGCCACGCCATGCCCAGGGAGTATAGGCTGAATTGTAGGGTCGTTCAGGAGCAGGTCCAAGAAATAAATCCCATTTAAGAGTTTTTGGAATTCTCATATTTTCAGCAGGCCTTTGTAAACCCTGAGGCCATAAAGGACGATTTGTCCATGCATGGACTTCCTTTATCTCACCAATAGCTCCGTCCCATATCCATTCGCAAATCTGCCGTATACCATCTTCTGAACTTCCCTGAGTTCCCATTTGTGTAGCTACCTTATATTTTTGTGCGAGTTGAGTTAATAATCTGGATTCATACACAGAGTGAGTCAGAGGTTTTTGCACATATACATGTTTACCCAAAGTCATAGCTGTTGCAGCTATTACAGCATGGGTATGATCGGGTGTGGCAATAATAACCGCATCGATAGAATCTTTCATCTCATCAAAAAGAACTCTCCAGTCCCAGTATTTTTTTGCCGAGGGGAAATCGGAAAATGTGTTTTCCGCATATTCCCAGTCAACATCGCATAATGCGACGATATTTTCGTCAATAATGCTCTTAAGATTCCGGTAACCAAAACCTCCAACGCCAATTCCGGCGATATTTAATTTATCACTGGGAGCTTTATAACCCAATCCTGATACAACCCTACCGGGAACAATTGTAAAAGCTGCTGAGCCTGCAAGAGTTTTACCTATAAAATTACGACGTGACATTCCAACTTTTTTTTTCATAAGCATTATTATTATGGTTATAAATATCTAAGTAAACGGTTTAATAGTAATTATTTAAATCCTTTGGCATTTAAAAGTGTTGCTCCAATTTGTGTATAAACACAAGCAGCTATTTTTTTTATTCAGATTATCTTTATATTATAAAACGTTCAAGTCCTTAATTAAGCGAATATCTCCTGATGAACTACCCACTGAAAGTATAAAATTCCCCGGATCGACAACAAAACCATGTGTTACTTCATCAAAAAAACCAAGATCTTTGACTGCAACATCCAAGGCGACATCTGCACTTTCACCAACTTTGATAAAAATCTTTTTGAATGCTTTCAGTTCTTTTGCAGGTCGCAATACCGGACATTCGGGATCACTTATATAAAGCTGGACTGCTTCGGCACCAGCTTTATCTCCAGTGTTAGTTATACGGCAACTAACATGAATAGTATCGGATTGTTGATATGTTTTTTTATCAGTATTTAAATCCGAGTATGCAAAAGTGGTGTATGAAAGACCATAACCAAAAGGATAAAGTGGTTTGATGTTTTTGGTGTCAAACCAGCGATAGCCCACCAGAATATCTTCTTTATAACTGGCCTGATAACTTTCAGTGGAATAACTTTGTAAAGCATGGGCAGGAAAATCTTCAAGTCTTACGGGAATAGTAAAAGGTAACTTTCCCGAAGGATTTACATTGCCCAGCAATACATCGGCCAAAGCATTTCCTCCTTCCATACCATCATACCATCCCCAAACGATAGCTGGTACGATATCATTGATCCCACTCGAAATTCACGGGAGATCCAGCCGTAAGAACAACAATAGTATTCGGATTTGCCTTGACAACATCCCTGATGAGCATTTCCTGATTATAGGGAAGCTCCATATTGAGGCGGTCATACCCTTCCGTGTCAAAATCGTGGTTGAGCCCTCCGAAAATAATAGCAATATCTGATGAGGAAGCCTTTCTTACTGCGTCCTCCCGAAGTTGTTGTTCTTCTTCTTTGTTTTCATTGAATTCTAATCCCTTTTTCCTTGAAATTGGCCTTTTTACATACCCTTGGGCAATATTCAATGTCACCTCGTTTCCAAGACGGTTTCTTAATCCTGCCAACGGAGTTATTTCATATTTGGCTTTCAAACCTGAACTGGAACCTCCATGAGCATGCTTTCGCGTAGCATTATCCCCGATTATTGCAATACTTTTTATTTTTTCAGGTTGGATAGGCAGTATCTTATTATCATTTTTCAGTAACACTATTGCTTCTTTAGCCACAGAGTATGCTGTCCGGAAATGTTCAGGAGTAACAAATGAACCTTGAGCTCGCTGGCCTTCAATTACATGGGTCTTCATCATCACCCACAAAATATGGCTTACTTTTTCATTGATAAGTGTTTCGCTTATTTTTCCGTTCTGAACAGCTTTTAGTAACGTATCTGCAAAATAGTACTGATCGTATGATTTATTTGTTCCATTTTCCATATCAAGACCTGCAACAGCAGACTTGATGCTGTGAACAGCCCCATAATCGGAAAGTATCACTCCTTCAAATCCACATTCATTCCTTAAAATCTCCTTTAATAAATATTCATTCTCACAACACCACGTTCCCCTAAATTTATTGTAGGCTCCCATGATAGTGTATACGCCTCCTTTTTCAACGGCAGCTTTGAATCCGGGAAGGTAAATCTCATGCAATGCTCTTTCGCTCATTTCAACATCAACTTCAGAACGATTAGCCTCTTGATTGTTTGCTATATAATGCTTCACACAGGCGGCTACATCTTTGGATTGTATCCCTTTTATCAGAGGAACACACATGTTAGAAATCAATAAAGGATCTTCACTCATATATTCAAAGTTACGGCCACAGAGAGGTGTTCGATGAACATTAATGGCAGGTCCAAACAATACATCTTTCCCTCTCCAACGTGCTTCTTCTCCCAAAGCCTGTCCCTCCTGGTAGGCCAGATCGGGATTCCAGGTCGCTGCCAATGCGGTGCCTGTTGGAAAATAAGACGAAGATCGTTGGTCCATCCTAATGGCTCCCGAGGAATCACGGCTTATCTCCTCTCGTATACCGTGGGGTCCATCAGACATGTGCCACTCCGGAATATTTAGTCGAGGTACACCGGCAGATGAAAATTTCGAGTTACTGTAAATCATACCAACTTTTTCCTGGAGGGTCATTTGGTTTAAGAGCTTTTCTATTTGATGATCAATCTTTCGGTCATTTCCATTCCGGTCTTTGACATTGTTGATACAGGAAGAGAAAATAAACGAGATAGCTAAAAAATAAAATAGTTTGTTCATAATATATAATTTTAAAAAACCATGAAAAAGATTCTTGCTTATTAATTTAAATTATTGAAAAAGTATATTTGATACCCTAACATCTTAATTCCTGATTAAATTATGATATAGTTCCAGTAGAAAATCCCGGTTATCGGCAGTCAGGTAATGCATCTCCCCACCCATTCTATGGAAGGTTTTACAATACCGTAGATAGTATGCCGGATCATCCATAGGAGGCTCCCCTCTATTCTTCCAGTCCCAGTCAGATTTTGCCAGATCAACCACCAGGATAAAATGGTTATCGATATGACTGTTTTTCTGAATTGCCAGGTTTTGAGCCATGGAGAGTGACTTTTCAAATATCATTGGAGACATAACTGCTGAACCCAACGACATATATGTACCATAATCCAGATTATTGACACTTTCAGCAAAGTAAAGAAAGTCTGTTAGTGCAGTTCTCCCAATAGCTGCCCCATGGTTCATAGGATGATTATAGATAATATCATGACCAAACATAGGATGGCTTGTAAATCTTACTTTCAACTCGTAAGCTGCTGCCTGAACGGAGTATTCTTTATATGGATGGGGAATGCTCATGAAACCCGGCTTAAGATTAAATTTCCGTATGGTTCCTGCCAGATCAATAGCGGATGCTGCCAATGACGGATCTTTCTCCATGTTTTGGACGGCCAAATGGTGCAGGTAAGAAATCTCAGGAATTTGCAGGCCTTCCTGAAAGATCATCTTTCCCACAGAAATTCTCCATATCCCAATCCCTCATAGGCTCCTACAATTAACGCCAGATTAACATAGAACCCGGTCTCTTCCCATATTCCAAACTGACCGTGTCTGACATTCTCCCTTACATCCTCGCTGGACCTTCCCTGGAAGGCAAACTCCCAGTCATGAATGATACCCGCACCATTTGTTGCCAGATGGGTCAGCCAGCCTTTCCTTAGTAACTCAATCAGAACAGGAGCCATGCCATTTTTTATAGTATGTGCTCCAAAAGCAAGCATAACAGATCTTTGTTTTTCCCTGGCTGACAAGATCCTTTCGGTAGTTACCTTTATGATTGTTCGGGCATTTTCTGAAAGGTTTACAGGCTCTTGTGTAACCGGCACCATGTTGGTTTGTACTGAAAGCTTGCTAAATCGATGTTCAAGCTTTTTTATCCGTAACTGATCTCTGTCGAATTTTTTAAAAGACATTTTATACTTTGTCATATTAACTTAACCAGAAATACAAAAACAGGGTGATTAAAAGGAGTATTCCAAGATGTAATCTCCAGTCTGTAATTCCTTCGAATCTGGCAATTTCTCCTGTATAATTAATTGTTGTTTTGACAAGCTTTTCGGGAGCTGTTTTTTCAGTGAATGCCGAGACGGCAAATAAAACACCGGTAATCAGTATTTCAGCCCATAGTCCGCTGTATCCAAAATTCAATGTGAGTTTATGATGAAGGATCGGAAATATCTCTTTTCCGAGTTCGGGACCAAGCAATTGATCAACTACAAAGATTGTAGCCAGTACAATTCCGACAGCTACCGAAACAGCGGCAGCTTTCAGTGTAACTTTTTTGCTGACAATTCCGAAGAAAATCGCCGGGAAGACCGGAATCACAAGATAAGCAGTAATTGTCTGCAGATATTTATATAATCCCTCTTCATTCTTATAAACAAGGTAAGCAGCTCCTATTCCTAAAAAAGTAGCTAAAACAATAATATATCGGCCAAGAGTCACCTGCTTTTTTTCCGGTATGCTGGGATTTACGGTACAATAAAGTCGCGTACAACGAGTGTGGAAACAGAGTTCAGCACCGCAATCAGAGAAGTAATAAGGGCAGCCATCAGTGAAGCCAGAAGCAAACCCCGTAATCCGCTCGGAAGAAGCTTATTCAGTAAAAGCACAAAAGTTTGTTTGGTTTCATCGCCTTGTAGTTCACCGGGAACAGATGGCCTAGTGCAATAACACCGGGCAATGCAAAAATAAATATTGGAAAAAGCTTCAGGAATGTTGCAAACATTGCACCCCATCTGGCATTTTTGAGATCAGGGGCTGCAAGTACACGCTGTACATTCACCTGATCAATACCCCAGTAAAAAATCCCTGCATAAAAAGCTGTGGCCAGAATACCCCAGAAAGGATAAACCGGATCGTCAAATGGTTTGGCAATTGACATCATTTCGGGCACTTTTGCCATAAGGCCGTTCCATCCACCTACCTTATCCAGACCAATAAAAAGCATGATTGCTGAACCTCCGATCATTATAATAACCTGAATAGCATCGGAATAAGCAACAGCAGTAAATCCTCCTATAATTGTAAAAACAGCAACTGCCATTCCGATTACAAATACAGTTGTCATTACGTTCCAGCCAAGTATGCTGTTAAGGACAAGAGCCCCGGCAAACAGAGTAAATGCCAGTTTTGTCATTATGCTGATTATCAGCATCAATCCTGAAAAGAAAGTCCGGGCCCGACGGTTATATCGCAGTTCAAGAAATTCAGGAATAGTGAATATCTTATTTTTCATATAGTAAGGAAAAAGAATCGCACAGCCAAATCCCAGTGTTATTGCCGTAGTTAATTCGACTGATCCTGCAGAAAGGCCGTAACGGTATGAATCTCCTGATAAACCTACTAGATGTTCGGCACCAATATTTGTCGCAAAAAGTGATGCACCGATAATGGGCCATTTAATTGATCTTCCTCCCAGAAAGAAATTAGTGCTGTTTTGACCGGCTTTTTTCAGGTATGCCATGTACAAGACCAAAGGAGAGGCTTCCTCCCATCACTACTGTCAGAGAACCAATCCAGAGTAGAAAGTGATAGATTCATAGTGTTTGCGGATTTACATGCCATATCAATAAGGCTGGCTCCTTTCTGAATCCGTTCATATTATATTTCGTTACCCATTTTATTCAGCTTGAATTTTATCCAATCGTTGAATACTCTGGATCATTGACCTGACAGTATGATAGTTGATCTTCCACGAGTTTCCCATATGTGTCCAGATCGGTTCACCCCGACGTGAAAGCAAGGGATACCATTCACCAACGCTTTTGTTAACCACTTTATCGAATACAAAACGATGAACATTTTTATAAGCATCCCAATATTTTTCATCACCGAACATAATCACTGCATCGAGAAGACCGATCAATACCTCAGCCTGTTGCCAGAATTCTTTTTCCCTGTCATAAACACCTCCCGAGTGTGGACCTTCAACATAAACGCCACCAAATTCATAGTCAATTCCATTATTAATTGTATGATCAAAAATAGTTCTGAACATATCTGAATATATTTTCGGATCAATTTTCAGGATATCAAGTGCATGGATCAGCAGCCAGGCAAATTCAGCATTATGTCCATAACAGGTATTATCGGTTGCATTACCTTTTTGTCCTTCCTCAGAAAATCTGTCCATTCCCCAGACGATATCGAATTTTATTTGCGGAGCAACGGTCCAATCCTTAAAAAATTGCGGAATACCTGTTTTGTAAACAGGATGAATTATCCGGTTTATCAAGCAGATCAATATCTTCAAGCAATTTTCGCCGGTGGACATCTTTACCGGTACATTCATAAAGTGTTGTATATGCTTCCATCAGATGCATATGGACATCAAGTGTTTTTCTGTCACCACCCTGACTTCCCGGCCCGCAAAGCGTCCAGTCGCGATGGAACATCTCCCAATAACCACCATACATCGAATCGACACAATATTTCTGGATCAGATCAAATACCTTCTCAGCATATTCTATTCCACGCGGATCGCCTGTTGCCAGTGTATATTCACTTAGCGAATAAATGGCAAAACTTTGTCCGTAGATTATTTTCTGATCGATTTTTACATTTCCTTTACGGTCCATCATCCAGTAAAAACCACCATATTCTTTGTCCCACATTTTGTTGATCAGAAAATCGGCACCATGTTTGGCCAATTCTGGCAAATTTTCCGTCGCCATAACCTGCACGGTGTGCTGAAGAGACTGTATACAGACAGCGGGTCTGAGCAATTAATGATTTTTCATCTTCACCGGAGTCTTTTCCATCTTTGTCAAAATGTGTTAGAAAGCCACCGTTAATTTCGTCTTTCATACGGGTAGTCCAGAATGGTAATAATTCGTTAACCAGATGTTTATCTGCTTCGTTCTTTAAAGTTATAACTTCATTTTTATTCATAGGTCGATAATTAAAAAATGAAAAGAATTAATATTTTGTCTTAGTTTAATTAATGTTTTTAGAATTTGTTCTAATAATTAATTGAGGTTTCAATTAAAGTTTATTCCATTTAAAATATATCTGGTTATGGTGTGTTTCGTCATGCAAATAATTTTATTTATGACCCCAACCATTTATAAATATCTGTAAATTGGGTAAAATCACCTACAATTGCATGTGCCCCGGCTTTAATCAATTTATTACGTTTGAAATCATTGACTCCATAACATTTGATTTCATCCGTTGCTGCTCCCAGTGTGATGGCACCTGCATCAACACCAAGGGATATCTCAACTTTGCCATCACCTATCAAAAGAAGTTCGCTTCCTTTTAGTCCCCGATCTTTTAATAGGCTTTTAATTACAGCTTCTTTTGAGCAGTCAACTTTGAGATGTGGAGCTCCGGCTACATGCTTTACAAACTGTTTTACTCCTATTGACTGAACTTCCCGCTGGACATCCACATCATCAGTGCCACTTGCAATATAGATGTCAATACCCTTATGATAAAGACTTTCCATAAACTCATAACTTCCTTTTATCCGGTAATTTTCAGGGCTGAGTTCCCCGCTGATAAGTTTATCTGTCCTGCTTTTTACTACGTTCAACAGGCGGCGGTTATATTCCGCTTTATACCACCAGGCATCTTTGATTTCCGGGTTTTTCCCATATTCTTTAACTTGCTTTTCAAGCCAGAACATCTGATGGATAGTTTGAACTCCAGTGGATTCATCGATGAAATCTCTGACTTTTTCAATTAATTGCTGATCTGGTGACGAATTGCCAGTAATCATTTCAATCATTAATGGCTCCATGATCTTTTCCCAGCCTTGTCTTAAAGTTGATATTGTTCCGTCAAAGTCGAACAATACTACTTTGATGATATTTTTTCCTGTAGGGAGGGGCTTAATTATTTCCAGGTATTTTGTCATTTACCGAATCTTTTTCTGTATTTGTCAATAATTTCTTCCCGGGTTGCTGTTCCTGTGATGCCTATTTTTTTTACGGTAACCCCAGAAGCGAGGTTTGCAATAGTAATTGCCTCGGCACCGGAAGCTCCGGCAGCAAAAGCGCATACGAAAGCTGATATAAATGTATCACCTGCACCACAGATATCTATTGGTGGTTCTTCAGGCATGGTAGAAATATTGGTTATTACACCATTTTCTATCCATAATGCACCGCGAGAGCCTAATGTAATTATAGCAGGACGGTTATTTCGGGTGTGAATTTCTTTTGCAGCCTGGTGAATTATTTCATCAGTTATTTTCAGTGGGTTTATCAATGGATCAATTACCCTGCATGCTTCCGTCTCATTTGGTTTTACGATTACTCCTGAAAATAAACCTATCCTATCTCTGCTGTCTGCAACAACAGGGATCCCTGCCTCTGATATTTCCCGTAATTTCTTCCTGACATTTTCAGTAATAGTGCCGAATAAAAGCTGATCAGCAACGGCTATAATATCAACCTCCCGGGATATTTTTTCCAGATTTGAGATTATTTCTTTTTCTTCAACTGGAGTTAAAACAGAATAATTTTGAAAATCAATACGTGGGTCTTCGTATTCAATTCCGGAAATTCCCCTGCGAATGGGTTTACAGTATGCCGGAGTAACCCTGTCTGTTGAAGTAACCAAATAATCGGTATTTATGTTATTATCTTTCAATGTTTTTATAAACAGATCACCTCGCCAGTCTTTTCCGATCATAGTAATCATGGCAACACTGGCTGGCTTAAGTGCACTTATATTGGCAGCTACATTCGCTCCACCGCCGCCGGAATACCTTTCTTTTATAACCGGAAGAGGAAAATGGGGTGTCTCCCTGGAAAGTTCACTCTTGGTCATATCTGCTTCCCAATATATATCAAGTGCACCATCTCCTATGATCCCTATTCTTACATTGTTTATCCCGGGTAAGAATATCAAGCAGTCTGCTCTCTGATAGAATGTTTGAACTATTTCTTATCTCCAACATTTTTCAATTACTTTATTTACAATTAAATTCATTAAGCAAATATGAAAAAAATACTTTATTAAAGAATACCAATGGTCCGTTAAACCTTAACATAAATATTTGTTTTTCAACAACTTAAGTGAAATAAAATTTAATTAAGCCCCTGATAATCAGTAATTATTTGGCGGGGTATTATTTTGATGACGAAACAATAACGTCAAATGGATCTGTTGTTTTCATCCCATATCCTCCCTTCGGCCAGAACAGGGTAAACAACTGCCGGATAAATCAATGTTTCATGAATAGTGAACTCGTTCATCCCGTATGTATATAAGTGATCTACCCACTGGCGTTCCCGCGGTAAAGCTGTTATTTCGGGCAGAATTGTAAATTCGATTCTGTCAGGTAAGTTTCCCGGTCCGTAAATCAGAATTCCAGGTTTTACTCCCCATCCTTTTGATTTAGTATACTCTGATTCCCTGTCGTGAGGATTTTTAACCTGGTCGAACCCAATACCGGTTACATAACATTTACCTATTGGATTGAGCCCCTGGTTATAATCCATTAACTGGCTTACTACATCAATATACTTCTGTTCTTTTGTAAGACCCCATTCCAATAAACAGGGATAAGCATGCTGGCCTTGAATAACATTGTTTCCCCACTGCCTTCTGGTAGTAATTGGATTACCCACCGGATATGCGAAAGAATTGAATATTTCTATTTCCCTGTCTGCCGCATTACGTAAAATGTCTTTCATTTGCTGAATGACTTCCTGGTCTGTCGGCTTTTCTTTTTCGATTAAATAGGGATAGAAAAAAACTGCCAAAACATTATTTGAATAATTAGAACTGCCAGGATTATTTGCTTCACTCGTGACAAAACGTCCTATCAAATCCTTTACCTGTTGATGGGCTGTATTATCTCCTGTCAGAAGGTATTTCTGTACCGCAAAATAGAGTTTTTGCTGATCATTGGCATTATCTCCCACGTACGCCATCGCTTTTTCCGCACGCTGCTGCAGCTCCGCAGAACGTTCCGGTTTGTATGGTTTCAGCAATCTGGCAAGGTGCATAAATACCCCCGCTGCCATGCCAGTGGCCTCATTATCGATACGTATAGTACCATACTTCTTAGTATCCTGATCCATCGGTATGGCATATGGTTCAGGATATCCCCTTGTTTCTGTCCCCCAGTGGACACTCCCGTCGGGATCCTGAAGGTACTCCCATATCAGGGTCGCCCATTCCGCTTCGTCAATGATGTCAGGAATGCCATTGCCTTTTCCCAAAATATTGAAATCTTTCATCAAACTTGTCAGGAATATTGAACTGGTTATCAGAAAAATATTCAGGAAAAGCTTCATAGGTAGTCATCAAAACCGGTGGTACTCTGGTAAGGTGATATAAGCGACGGTCCGCATCTCCCGCATCGTGATAACCGCCATAAACGGTAAACGACGGTTCTGTGCCAACGACATTCAGGTTGGCTTCACCGGTAGGAGCATTTACATCATACAATAGCGTATGACAGGGATTCATCCTTATGTCCTCCCACGCATACGGCTGTTTTAAAGGAATGCCGCAACGTTGATAATACATGCTCCGAAACGAAACATATCCCAGCCGTGAGGAAAATTCACCCCCCACTCCAAACGGCCAGGAACATCCGTAACCTTTTACCAAAATTTTATAAGGACCACCCTCCGGTACATCCGAAAGGTCGATTCGGTAAACAAAATCTCCCGAAGACTCGTCCTGGCCTATCTCCTTAAGAGTGCCCTGGGATATTGTATTGCCGCTGGACATCTCATAAACTTCATATTCCGGAAGCTCACCCTCTATCTGTTGACTGCCTCCCGTACCAAGCCAAATGGCAAAATTGGCAAACCGGGCATGCGACAACCCACTGTATGCATTTTGGTTCGTTTTGATCGATTCGCAAAACATTGTCCGGTCATTGAATACAAAAGTTGTATCTCCATGCGGAGTCTCAAGTTTATATTCTACACCATTGATAAGCCTGGGAACTTTAAGAAAAATGCGATGCTCTGCCCTTTTAGGACCGGAATTCGTTGCTGAATACTCAGTAACAAATTTATAGATCTCCAACGGTTGTTCACCATTAAGCTTCCAGGCTGATATATCATCAGTTTTCACTTCGTTCACATCAATCTTTGTATTGATCCATGTATTGTAATTGGTACTTGGAAGGATTATCTCACTATTAAAAACTACGACCAATACATCAGAAGAAGCAGTACGTATTTCCTTCAGTACCAGAGTTGCGTTTGCCTGTGGAATAATATTAAGTATCAAGCATATTAACACAAGGTATTTTATCAGATTTTTCATTAATTGTTCTTTAGACCTCATAACTTACATATGAACTCAATTAAGGTAATATGCGTTACAAGTAAATTTTGAAAAAAGTACAAATCATAAGAAAATAAGAGAAGCAGATATTCTCGTCTTAATAATTAATAAGTGGCTTATTCTCTCTTTTGCCAATTTAACTCTTTATGCAAGAATTCAAATGTTCCTTTCCCATTAATGGTATGCGGTCCATCAAAATATTCAATCACACATTGGTCACCTATTCCTAACTTTTCATACACCCGACGTGCTCTGAGAAATTCATATCCAACCCATGAATCAATTCCAACTTGATCAGAATGGCCACGTTCAACCATAAAGGGACGGGGTGCAATCAGGTAGGTCATTTCGGCGTAATTGAAGGAGTGTCCCAAATCCCATTCGGGCATTTCATATTCACTTCCCCGATACATATAGGCAGTGGGAAAATAGATATCTGCATTAATGCGAACCCATTCATTAAAATCACCCGAACAGATAGATAACTTAAAGCGTTGCTCTATTGCAGGGATACGCATGGCTGATTTTCCACCGTAACTTAGCCCGTAGTACCCGATACGATCTTTATCCACAAACGGGAGGGTCTCCAACCAATTTAGAATTTGTGAATTTTGTGGAATGATGATTGAAAACAGAGATGCTTTTAAGGGGTTTGCTTTCCTTTGCATACTACGAAAATCGTTTTCACCCCGATAAAGATTAAATGGAGCAAAAGTAATAAAGCCTTGTTCTGCAAGTTTGGCTGTAAAGCTTTTATAAAAATGGAAACCACTTTGTGCAGTATCTATTGTGGAATAAGGAGTGCCTTCAAGTCCATGCTGGCAAATAACAACCGGCCGTTTTTCTCCTGGTTTTAAATCCTTAGGAATGCAAAGAACCCCCCAGGCAAACACGTCGGTCCATGTATCGATTACTACATCATATCCTACCCATTTTTCTTCATCGTATATTTTTCGTGAACGTGGATTCAGGTCTTTCAGCATCGGTTCATCAAACCATCCAATATGTTCGTATTGAAATATTTTACGTAAAGAATCTGCAGTTTCTTCATAGTCTTTTTTAGAATCAAAAGACAACCTGTTCAAAACCAATGAATCTCTTTGGTATTCAGAATTACGCAGTAATAGTTGAGTGTGATTCTCCATTTGTTTAACGGCTCGTTCCTGCCGTGCCAAAGAATTGTAATCTGCGCGGGAGTCTATGGGAAAATTATCCGAAATGTCCTTTATTGATTTCATCCCAAACTCTGCCACCAACTCAGAAATTGCCCTCTCACCAAAAAATGGTGTTGAAGACGAGGGGTCAGATATAAGTATACGCTTCCCGAAACCAGGGCTTATTAACGAGTCAATCCGGTTAAACTCACTTTTCACTTCAGCTAAAGTGGGTGTGTTCAATTTACCAGGGCCCGTATTGGGAACATCCCGCTCCCAAACCGGGTAATGGGAATACTCTACAATCATTTTACGTGGGGCAATGAGTGTGGCAATTTCAGCATCACCAAACTCATCCAGCAAACCCCATATGTTCCTGTAAAGCGGTTCCTGCCACAGATTTTCCCGTGGGCCAAAATAGCCGCTGATTAGAGTGACATCTATCCGAGGATCAACTGCCGAAGCATACATGGCAATCATACCGCCTTCACCATACCCCACAACAGCAACTTTTTTCTTTTTTTTGCCATCCTGGAGACACCAGTCAACTGCTGCAGAAACTTTCTGAACTTCATATCCAACCGGATGTCGTCCCAGCTCAAAAGCCGGAGTGTAAATCCAATCACGGTGTGTACGTTGGTTCGGTTTTATCCCTTTGGAAAAAATGGTATCACGGCTTAGTAGGACAGGACTGATAACGCAGAAACCATTCTCAACAAGCCTTCTTGACAACTGAGACTCTGGCGCCACTCCCGGGACAAGGCCTGCAAGCTGTTCTGGTGTCTGATCAGCATCCGGCAGAACTATGACATAACCGCGACAATTGCCTTTGGGTCTTAAAAGTAATCCCTCACCTTCTATCTGAAAAGGTCCTTTGAGTGTTTCCCAATCAGTCTGCTTAATCAAAGCGTTTTTCGTAAGATCGGTGATGGGTTTCAAAGCAGGCCATCTAACCTCATAAATGGTATAGCCGGACATTTTGGCTATCCGGGTGGGTTTATCTGCTCTGATACCGAGCATTTTTGGTTCTGTTCTCTCATCAACAGCACCAATAATTTGAGTCAGACGGGCCCGATTGGGTTCCACAGACTTGTTATAGGCTTCAAAACCCGATTGGTCACGGTTCCAATAATGTGCCCGATGTTTTATGGAATTTTCTGTTTTTTGATTAAGAAATCGATGGACGCCCTCGCGCATAATCACATCCAAAGGTTTGTCCCATGTTAAAGGCTTTGTGTCAGGCAGTGGTTCACCTATTTCCTGTGAATAAATATTATTCCAAAGTAATTCATCTGCTTTCGGAGTAGTATTTTTTTGTGAGTAACATTTTGAATGAAACCCTAGAATTAATAGATAGAAATACAAAATAATATATCGTAAAACGGGTCTTTAACCGCCACGATTCAACGGGTTCACTGATAGAACCAGGATTGAGGTTTTCCATTTTCTACAGGGTTCTTAAAGTTGATTCCCGATTATTTTAAAAGCGAATGCCTGTTTACAAGGTCTGTTTTCCTCAATTTGCAGTTCTGTTGGAAGTTTTATGGTTATACCATTGCTACTTTTTCTCCATGATAATGGTTTGTTATATCCAAGTAAATGGATATCCGATCTGCGATCCGGACGAACATGATCGATAAATAATGATTCACCTGGCCATCCTTCAACAATAGCGTAGATCACAGTATTTTCCTTATTTCTTACATAGTAAACATTACCCTCCCGGGTTATTTTACATGGTCGTGTCTTATAAATTGCTTCTCCGTTTACTTTCAGCCAATCACCTGCATAAGCCAATGATTCCAATGCTTTTGGATGCCAGTTTCCAGCCAGGTCAGGTCCAACGCCTACCATCAGGTTACCTCCTTTGGAGACTATATCGATTAATTTTGATACAATCCAGTCCCCGCCCCGGATATATTGCGGGTCGGGTTCATAACCAAAGTAGTTTCTTGAACTCAGGCAATGTATAACCTGCCAGGCCATTGTCCCCTGGCTTTCATCTCCCGGAATATAGTTTTCAGGTGTATGGTAATCACCGTAATTACCTATCCCCCTCCAACGTAACATGCAATCAGGCTGGAGATTCCTTGCCATTCTGGCCACTTCCTGCATATGCCCCCAGGCAAATTCAGGAAGCCACATGTCAAATGACAACATATCAATTTTCCCATAATTGGTTAATAACTCCTTAATCTGGGCAGAATGCCTTTTGGTAAAACGATCCCATTCAACCGGATTCTTTTCCGGAGTAAAAGTTGAATCTAGATTAGGATTCCATTCATCAAAACGAAAATCCGCATCAAACCAGTCCGGATGTGAGAAGTATAACCCAATTTTCAAATCCTTCTTTCTGGCTGAGTTTACCAGTTCGGCTGTAACATCTCTTTTAAAAGGAGTTTCCATTATACTATAATGCATATTACATGGCTCAATTGAACCTGCATTTTCACCATAAAATTTAAACTTGTTTTCAACTACAGTGTTGGTATTGTACATCGAAAACCCATCATGATGTTTTGTTGTAAAAACGAAAAATTTGAATCCATTATTAACCATCATATCTGTCCATTTATCCGCGTCGAAAGCTTCAGGATACCAACCTTTATATAAGTTATGATATAAACCCTGATAATCAAGTGCGTCCGATGTGTGTTCCTTTATGACCCATGATTCCCGGCCGTTGACAATGGAATAAATCCCCCAGTGTATCCTAAGGCCATACTTCATATCTTTAAATTGTTCCACCGCTTCTTGCGGAGCATGATGATAATCACTCAAATCGGCATTTTTCATGTAGGGTCGCCAATGATGTGTGCCATCACGTCCCCTGATAATCCTTCCGTCAGCATCAGGTTGATCAACAGGTTTATAAATTTGCTGTTGTTGTGCACTTATGGATAAATTAAATAAAAGGAATACGTTAATAATAAATACAATTTGCTTCATCATTTTTGGTTTTTGGGTTTCTGTCAAATATGGTAATTTTAAATTACTACTTAATGCAGGGAACTCACATATACGCCTCCTGCAATTAAAAACTGATTTGTAATGTTAGTAAATAACCCGGATTCTGTTCCGGATTTTTGGTTATATCAAATTCAGACTGTGAAATAGGCCATAAATAATTAACGATCATAGAATTTTCTTAACTGAGTATAAATATTACCTGTTGCATCAATTATATATTTATCCGGATAGCCTGCTGGTTCATCAGTGAATTTCATTCCGTAAACTTTTCTACTTAGAACGTCTTCGACAATTTTCCATCCGGATAAGTCCCAATTCCTGATTTCACTTTCAAAAGCAAGCTAGGCTGCTCTTTCATCTCTAATAATTTTTCTTAATATATTTCTATCAAGGCCGGTAAACGGAGCCAATTCAATTTCTCCTCTACTCCTGACTTTATTAATGGTCTCATCCAATAAACTTTGGTCTAAGTTACCGTCTGCCTTTAATCTGGAGGCACCTCGAATAACTATTTTTTTGGACACTAATGTAATGTTCGATTTTCGAAATACCAAGTTTTACCCATTTTTTTGCCTGAATTGATCGTACCTTATTTTCACCTCCCCATTTGATTACACTGGATATCATAATTACGGGATCATTGAGAAGGAAGTACTTATATTTATTTTTTATTGATTTGCCGGTCATTCGGTCCAACAGGAAATTGGGTGTGTTTTCAGTATCCGATTTATTTCACACTAAAGTGAAGCGCCAATAGCACGCCTTGCGGGGGCGAGCTATTGGCGCTAGAACATCTCCATTAGAACCGGTAATAGCGGTAAGGATTGTCGCCCATATGGAAATCGGTCAGATAATCGGGGTGATAATAGCCTACTTTTGCGCTCTCAGGTGCGATCAGGTTATCCGGCATACGCGGGGTAGCCTGCACTCCTGACAAATCGCCATTTGGTCCGATCCACATCCGGTCAGGATTAAGTACAGGTGGGAGGGGTTGGAAAAACCTGCTGTCCACCTCAAAACTGGCGCCCAGGTTGGCCAGCAACTGGGCTACAGTACGGGTAGCCCGCCAGCGTGTGTAGCGTAAATAGGTCTTCTCATCAGCGTTGAGGCCATCCGGATCCACCTGGCAGAATACTGCAGTACCCTTTCCAACAGTTTTGCGTCCCAGCAGACCATCTGCTCCAATCTCCGCGCCGTCGCTAAGATGTACGGTGACGATTCCAGGTATGACCGCCACCTAAGGTCTGACGGCGCTAAGACCTTTAGCTTCTGTCCAGTCGGGCACTGAGAGTGAACCGGCAAAATCATCCGCAGCCTGTTTCATTGTAATGCCAAGCGGTCCTTCCGATTGAGCACGAGGAAGGAAGAATGCTTTGCCCCCTTTCTCCAGGTAGGTATTGAGAGCGGCCATATCCATGTCAGCATCGGCACCGATGAGTGTCAGCTCGGCACTGGTGTCCAGCGTGACAGACCGCTGAAAGTTAACTCCGATCTTTTTAAGCCACAACGCTCCTGCGTCCCCGCCCAGGTACACGACCTTTTTGGCCCGTGGTGCCAATGGAGAGTGCAATGCATGATCCATAATCTGCCCGGCTATTAGCCGTGCAGCCGGGTCTAACGTTACATGATCTTCCAGATCCAACATGCAAAGTATCATCCGTCCCTGGCCGTAGTCAAGCTCCATAAGCGGCGTGTAAGCGAGGTCAAACTCGCATTCCAGCAAGGGTGTCCAACCGCTGCGGTGAGGCTTCTCAATTGGCGCACTGCTGACGCCTCCCCGGTTACCCCAGTGCCATCCGGCGTAGGGTTGTTCTCCCTCATTTCCACGCAGATAATTTCCCTCGTATTTCGGATAAGCTTCAATAAGTGTGCTCTCACCCGTCCAGTTTTTCAGATCGTCGGCATCAATTCCCTTTGTCACAGGTGAATTGGGAATGGCAAATACATTTCTGCTTATCTTTGGGCACACATCGTAAGCCCAGCGCCTCTCTCATCCATTCCGGGTCTTGGGCAAAGATCAGCACCCGGCCGCCTTCCCGCACAAAAGACTCCAGCCTGGCAGCAGTCGCCGGGTTATCCTTCAAAGCATTGCGGCCTACTACTACCAGTTGCGCCGCCTCTCCATTCCATTCGTGAGTCTTATAACCGAAGTCATTCAGCATCTTGCTGGTTAATCCCTCCGGATCTACAGTAGCAACTTCACCCCTTGCTGGTTGAACCTTGCCAAAGACCCTGAATTCAAAGCTGTCATCGTGCTTTGCTTCGCCAATTGTAGCAGTGAGCGTAATCTGGCCGTCTGCCTTGCCGCCGGTCTTCACCTTGGGCATTTTAATTTCTATCGGTAGTTTGCGGATCTCTGAAATAGCCAGCGTGCCACTTAATTCTCCATGTCCGGCAGTCTTACCATTGATGGTTGCAATCCAACTGGCCTTAAAATCCTGTGGCTGGCGTGAATCGTTAATCAGGACAATCTGTTTCCGGGCAATCTGGCCAGAAATAAAGTGCTGGTCCTTGGCGGTGTAAGCTTCTGATTGACCGGCTATCCAGGCCATTGTCGGGTAGTTGACCTCTTTGAGGGCATCCTGCATCCATGACCAGGTGCGCAGACCGCCCGGAAGACCGGCAGTGCGCCAGCTCCGCCAGGTGTTAACACGATAGAGTTGCTGGATTTTTTTGTCGTTGAAAAACTGGTCAAGTTGGTTCTCGGAGCTGTTGTACAGCATACCGCTGCGGAACAGATTGTGGAGGTACTGACGGTACCCGGATTCCTCCGAGGTGTAGGCATCGTTGCCAAAATAGATGGCGGCCCATTCGGTAAGCAGCGGCTCGCTTGTGATATTGCTTGTGAACCCTTGATGTCCGCGCCGGAAGGAACAGTCCACTGGTGTACCGAACTCGACCATCGATATAGGCATTTCGCCGTCCTTGGACCACTGGCTAAGCCAATCCTCGCGTTCCTGAAGCGGAATCATGTTCAGGTAAAGGTTCATCGTAAAAACATCTCCGGTATATGCGCCCGAATGACTGTAATAAGCGCGGGTGGTGTCCAGCTTTTTGATCTCATTGAACATATCGTTGCCGGCGGCCAGGAGACTCTCCCACCTAGGGTCGCCCTGGACCCAGCCACGGCGACCAATATGGCGCGGGTCAGCGTCGACAGCCTCATTGAAGAAGTTGAAGCCGGCGATCCAGATCACTGCCGATGGGTGATTGCGGTAATGGCGCATCCAGATTTGGGTACGCTCCAGAGCCCTCTGTTGATTCTGTTTCCAGACAATTTTTTCGCTGCGCGGCTCTCTGATATACTTATTGGCGTCAAGGACATAGACCGCTGCAAGGTAACCGATTCGGTCACACCGGTCAAGTTGCGGGCTGGCGTCGGAAGGCTCACCGCGAGCATCAACATTCGAGTTGCCAAACTCTGAGAAGTTATCCCCGACTTGTGGAAACTGACCATTGTAAAAGCAACGCTGGCGCAGACGAATGACGGTACCATTGAGATAGAATTGCCGGCCTTCGACCCAGAACTCCCGGAAACCAAATGATTGGTCATATTCGTCGTCAAGGCCTGCTCCGCTCACCTTGAGCCGAAGGGTGTAAAGATTAGGCTGCTCCACATCCCATAAACGCGGATCAGTCCAAGGCCATGAGATGGTAACCTGCTGAACGTCTTTGGCATCCACCGTTGCGTTCATTGTGAAGCACTTCTCAACCACTCCATTTTCATCCAGCATTTCAGCTACGAAAGAGACTTGACCCTCTTTTTTGACGCCCGTCAGCTCCACGTCCAGAGAGACTTCCTTTTTCCGGGTGGAGGTGCGAACGAAAACATCTGTGACGTGCGGGTCAGAGGAGCGACTCTCCAAATAGACGCTGCCGATGAGGCCGCGTGTCCTGAGCCGGGCTGCACGGTAAGTGACCTCTATGAAGGCATTCTGCCAGAAATCACCTACCATTTCGGAATCGGCAGTGGCGATCACCAACACGCGTACATTCGCCGTTTGGCCGGGTGTGACAACACCCGTGATGTCAACCGAGCCCCATGGCCATGACACTCTGCCGCATTCATGGCCGTTGACGTAGACAATCGCATCTGTAGATATACGATCAAACCGCAGACTGAGGCTGCGGCCTTGCCAATTGGCCGGAATGGGCACCTGGCGTTCATACCAGGCGAGCTCTACCTTTGAACCATTAAAATCGGTCCATGGCAGGCCGGTGCCCAATAAAGGAGAAGTCACACTACTGCGATCCCGACCACCAGTTCCTTGCCAATTGCCCGGCACCTTGATATAGTTCCACCCCAACTGAGGGGGCTCCATGACCCCTTCGACCGCGGGCATGAAGTCTCCAAACGCCATCAAGGGACACCTGAGACCGCTTGGAATTTATAGTTTCATCATTGATCTGTTCCCAATTCAGGGATATGTCAGCCGGCAAAATGGCGTCGGCCAACTGCGTCTGCTGGGCCGTGACCCGTCCGCTCGCAATGTAAAGACAAAGGGAAGCGAGTATCAGTGGAAACTTGATGTTCAACGACAAATGGTAACTTATCGCCTGACGGCCTGCCCGCAGGCGCTGCGCCGCACGGGCAAGACAGAAATGGTTGTTGTGGTGAATTTTACTTTTCATAAGAAAATGGTTTTTTGCCTACGACCACCGTAGGTTGATTTTTGCGATTCTCTATACTGCTCCAAAATATTACGACTCTTTTCATAACCTGTTTCCTCTTTCCGTATCTCTTTTTCTCCGCTGTCGGCACGTTTGAATGTCAGCACTACCGTTTCCCGCAAGGGCAAAAGCCATCGCGAATATTATATTTATCTGTTGGGCGGATGAATTTCTTAATAAATTTATTAATATCTGTAAGGAGGTCCTGAATAACTATTTTTTTGGTGCCGTTGTTCAAAACAAATGTAATGTTCGATTTTCGTAAAACCATGTTTCACCTCCATTTAATTTTTATATAAATATGTATCTGACACTTACAAGAGTGCATTCTTTCACCTCTGGATATACCTCATAATAGTTCGTCTCCGCTCACTACAGGCGCAACCACTATTTTTAATTGAGTACAGATACAAATATTATAAGTGAGGTTCATCATTCCGATTTTTGTTTTCGCTCATGCAATTACAATAGTTCGGACAATGAAGCCATGCATCCTGTTTTCAATTAAAAACCCAACGATGGGCTGAAATATATATCATTATCCTATCCATTACCGAAACGTGCATTAAAAATAACCGGAATGTATTGTCCGCTTTTCATACTATTGCTAATTTAGTACCTGAATAGTTACATATATTTTTACGTGCGAACAATTTCATTTTCACATGGATAAGAAAGAGGAAATCAATCTGATATTACTGAACATAGCCCATAAAGTACATTATGCGGATTGGAACTGGAAAGAAGTGAATAGTCCTTTTGCAAGGATTTATTTGGTGGAATCCGGAGACAGCTAAAGTAGTTATGCCTGAAGGTGTCTTCAAAATAGAACCGGGATATTTATATTTGATACCCTCATTTGTTACTCATAGTTACGAAAATGTTTCCACATTCGCCCTCTATTACATTCATATTTATGATGATCATAATATATTTGACAGGTTGAGTTTCCCCTTTAAAGTAGATGCAAATAAATTGGACTATCAGTTGGTGAAGCGATTGCTGGCTATTAACCCTGGAAGAGAATTGGAATGTTCTGATCCGGACACCTATAATAATCTGCCCACCATGATACAAAACATTGCAAAAAGTAATCAATTTCCTTATAATTCGATTGTAGAAACGAAAGGAATCCTGTTGCAGTTGTTTTCCCGATTTTTGGCTACCACTTCTTTTAAACGGGACATAACTGATAAACGTATTTTAAATGTGGTGCGTTTTATCAGAGAAAATATCAATCACAATATTATAATTAGATGACTTATCAGCGATTTGCTATCTGACCAATGATCATTTTATCAGGATATTTAAAAAAGAGATGCATTGCACTCCCATACAATATATTAATCAGAAAAAAATCGAAAAAGCACAATTATTGCTTGTCATTAACAAAGAGTCTATTAAGGAAATAGCCTACATCCTTTCATTTGAAAACATTTCTTATTTTTATCACTATTTAAAAAAATAACTGGTTTAACACCCAAACAATATAGAGAAAAATGTTTGGATAGTTGGCCCCTTAAATCATCGGACTGGAATAAATTAAGTTAAACAGGAGCGAAACTGTAGTTAATTATTGTTGACAAATTGTTTGTAAATACGCGTTATAAATAAAAACAAAGCCTGAATATTCAAAGTATTATTGTTACAATAAATAATTATGACTTATAAAGAACTTGAGACTATAAGACTAATTCGAAATCATCTAAAACACAAAGGGTAATTTCCAAGTGTTAAACTTTAATTAATGAAGTGAATTATCCTGGTTATAAATCTCTCTCTCCGACGATCCAGTTATACCTGACAATTTTAGTTTAATTATATTTGACAATTTAATTTAAAAATGTATTTATGGGAAAAAGTAAAATTGAAAATTCGAAATTGCTTATAGCTGAAAACGTTAGCGATAGGAAAAATCATTCTGAAACAGTTGACGAGACTTTGCAGATTGATAAAGTCTCACGCATGAATTCCAACTCACGCCATTACGCATATGTGCCGTTTGTCATTTTTCTGCTCTTTATGGTTTTTTATTCCGGAGTTGTTATGGGGATTGAAAAACCGGTCTGGGGCGTCAACGCAGTGGTTCTGAAGTCACCCTGGAGAGGCTCACCTACGAGTACAGGACATGCTTAAGGATCAGAAACATACAATTTCGTTGGGCAAGTTCTATCGCGACGGCGGTCTGAATTTTCCGTCGACACCCACCGAATGTCGCCTGGCCTATAATAACGAAGGGCTGTTGGTGGTCTTTCTTTGCTCTGAGCCCAATATGTCTTTTCCGGCTGCCTCCCGGGAAACGGATCAATGGTATTCGGAAATCAATGACGAAAATCGACGCGGTTCCGCAGATGATCTTTTTCCCGATCAGGTCGATTTTCTTATTCAACCCGACATGACCAGTCCTGCTTATTACCAATTCGCGATGACGCCGGATGGAAAGAAACTGGGCTGTTCACGGTTACGCCGTTCCGATCAACCAGAGGGAACACCTGTCCTCGCAGAGAAGGTTGAAGCCTTTGATGCAAACGTGGTTAGGAACACAAACGAATGGATCGTTTATTTCAAAATACCGTGGGCGACTTTTGGTGGAAAACCGGCTTCCTATTTTGGTGTAATGCCAATCCGGTCTCGCTGGCGCGACGGGGAAGTGAGTAGCCCTGTGGCTTTTAATTTTCTGGACGAAGTCAATAGCACGATGAAGACCGGACTCAAGGAAAACCCAGCAGTCGACCTTTTTATTGAAACTCACTTTTCTGGCCCGTCAGGTGAAAACTACTGAAACCAGCCTGTGCCGATTGCCTTCCGGTGCGCTTCGCTGGCAACGGGAAGCCTGGATGACTTATCCGGATGAGGAGACGCTCCAACAGATCTGGCAGTTGCAAAATTCCCTGTCCATACCTACTGACGAGAACAACCTGGCTCAACGGTTGCATCTTACTTCTCGTTGGACGGATCTTATGACGCTGGATGGATTCTGCTTCTTGCATCGCGGTGCCGCCAAGATGCCTGACATGTGGCCCGATATCCCACGGCGGAAGATCAATGCCGCTTTAAGGGCAAACAATATGGCGGAGGCTTGTCAAGTCCTGGACACTTACCTGCAGAAACTGGATAATGTATCCAGATGGTGGTATGCCGACGGAACACCCGGTAATATTTTGAAAGATGAATGGAAATCCGTCACGAGCGTAGAAAGCTTTGAAGTACAGGGGCATACCTTGGTTATGCGATGTGCGGTAGGGAACAATCAGGTTGACCTGAGTCTGGCTCTGCCGACAACGGGTGGTATCCGAATTTTTGGCAAAGATCAGGGCTACTTCAAACCGACCGAACTTTGGCCAATTAAGGGTACACAGTCCGTGAATTCATACTCCATCGAAACCACAGATGGAGGAAAGATCATTATCAATCAAAAGCCGTTTTCTATTTCTTTCCTGAATGCCGATGGCAAGGAAGTGACACGAATCGACTCCAATGACCTCTCATTCCGGTTCGACCCGAATGGTCAGATCGTGGGACTCGATTTAAGGAATAATCTCGATTCGAATGAGTCCATTTACGGTTTCGGAGAGAGGTATGATGATTTCAACCAAAATGGACACGTCCTCACGCTTTGGGGTACGGACGACTGGGTCGGAAATGGAGTAGGTTGGAGGAATACCACCTACAAACCGTTGGGGATTTTTCACAGTTCCAAAGGCTACATGGTGTTCGACAATTCAACCTATCGTTTGAGAGCGGATGTCGGTAAAACGGATCCGAGCCAATATCGTTTGACACAACACGGTTCGATATTTGACTTTTATTTCTTCCTGGGTTCTCCCCAAAAGTCATTGGAATCTTACACGGCTCTGACCGGCAGGTGTCCGGTGCCGCCAAAATGGGTATTTGAACCCTGGATGGGAAGAGGCGGCGGTGCCTGGGCAGCCGGCTGGGGATCATCAGAAAGCCACCTGGATCGTTCACTGGCGGAGGAAAAAAGTACCACCAATCGTTTCGCCGAACTGGACATTCCTCATACAGCGATTTACGCTGAAGGTCCTACTGCAACTTCGCCGGAGTTGATTAAATTCATGAATGAGCGCGGTATCCGGGTGTTGGGATATTTCATGCCTGATATCCGCCTGAAAAATGTGGAAGCCCTCATGCCGGAACTCAAACCCAACCTGCTTCCCATGCTAAAATACACCGGCCCAAATGCTGAACAAGAACCGTCTTACGTAGATTTCTCCCACCCAAAAGCTAAGGAATTTATCCGGAGATATTTGAGTGAACCCCTTGACCTTGGAGTGGCAGGGAGCATGGTGGATTTTGGCGATTTGGTGCCGGATGAAGCCTTATTCTATGACGGCAAAACCGGCGCTGAGATGCATAATTTTTACTCCTATGGCTATCACCAAATGGTGAGTCAGGTGTACCGTGAAAAACGCGGGGATGATTTCATCCTGTATGGCAGAGCAGCTGCGCCAGGCGGGCAACAATGGGTCGGACAGTTTGCCGGCGATCACTCAGGCAATTTCGCAGGTTTGAGAGCGTCATTATATGGGGGTCTGAACTTATGTGCCGCAGGGTATTCTACCTGGGGAAGCGATGTTTGCGGATACTTCGGTACACCTGAACCTGGGGTGTATATGCGCTGGTTCCAATTCGCGTGTTTCAGTCCGATCTGGAGGCCTCATGGAAAGGCCAGTACCCGCGAACCGTGGGATTACAGCGATGCTGCTGTGACGAATTACAAGTTCCTCGCCTGGACTCGGGAAAACATATTGAATTACACATACAATGCCGCCATTGCCACACATGAAACCGGCATACCCATCATGCGCTCAATGCCCGTTGCCTTCCCGGGCGAACAAGAAGTTGCCGGTATCGGCGATCAATATATGTTCGGGGCGGATATGCTCGTGGCGCCGGTCCTTACGAGTGACGACTACCGCACAGTTACTTTCCCGTCAGGTGTTTGGACAAGCCTGTGGGACGGTAAAACTGTTACCGGTCCGGCCGAACTCAAAGTCAACGCGCCTTTGGATATGATCCCGGTTTATTTGAGGCAGGGAGCCACTGTGCCGGTGGAATTGAGCAAGGATTTGCAGTTCGGCCAGAGCATGACCAGCAGCCGGGTCGGTGCGTTGGTTACAACTCTGCCGAAGGAGAACGAAGACATCGTTTTGTTCAACGAACTTGGCGATGCAGCGCGAGTAATTGTGCAAGCCACGAAGCACGGTTCCAGTTGGGAACTGAGAGACCTTCCTGAGCTTAATTACGTGCTGGTTTATGGCACCACAAACGCCACCAGCGTTAAAGTGGATGGCGAAGAGCTTCCGAAGGTAACGGCGTCAGGGTTCGATGGAATGCCGACAGGCTGGCAAGCTGATGTCGCCGGAAACAGGTTGGTCATTCACATGCCGTCAACGCAATCAAAAATGCCGACAAGAAAAATAGAAGTGGACTTCAGCCCAATCTTGAAATAGAACGATTTGGGCGAAGAACAAAAGCAAATCGCGCCCGACATTTCTGGTTTCCAATGAACAAAACTTCCAGATAAGTCGGGCGCGATCTATAAGCTGACGTGTATTTTTACGCCAGTAATACAAATGTGTACTGCTTAATCGCACACAAGCTGTTGGCCGGCGGTAGTGACTGATGAACTTAATTACCTGACGATGGAGTACCAGTACTCCTTCCTGACAATCAGCGATTTTGAAGAGAAAAAATAAGCCTTTAAGTTGCTGAAACTCTGCACTTCGAACTCAGATTCGGGTCTTTCCATTTGACTTGTTTTAAAGCGAAGAATTTTTGGGACCCGGAAAACAATCTGCTTCCCGGGAAAGATCGGCTTGACTTTTGGTTTTTAGTGGCGTACCTTTGGTTGACCAATCACCTTTCAGATATGAAAAAAATACTGATATGTGCTATAATTTTTATTTCTATATCATTGCATGCCAATGGACAGCAATCACAGGATACCCTCTATCTGAAAAACGGGTATAAAGCAGTGGGTAAATTCCTCGGGGAATCAGAGAAAGAATAGCAGGTTCAGGACGACAGAAGGAATATATTTCACTTTTTCTCCCGAGGAAGTCGAAAAAATAGTTGTTGCCCCCAAAATGATAATGAGGCAGGTTAATCCTGAAACATTAAATGCTGATCAGCTTAATTTATACATGGATAAAGCTGTAAAGATGAGAAATCAAGGGAGGACCTTGACATTAACCGGCCTTGGTGTAATGGCAACAGGTACTGTTACCGGATTAATTATGTTGAACAACGCGAAACCACATGGTCCGCCGGAAGACCCTCATGGGAGCATGCTTGGTTTTTTCGTCATTGGTTTTGCCGGTATGATTGGCATTCCTTGCACCTTGGTTGGCGTTCCTATATGGGCCGTCGGAGGCAGCAGAAAGGCCAAAGCCGAGATTTCCTTACAAAAGTTTAATTTAATGCCGGAAAACTCAAAGGCCCTTGGATTGGGAATAACAATAAGTTTTTAATCTAATTTTGAACAATAATTTAGTTTCAGCCCTCGGAAATCAGCTCCTTGGACTTTTTATTTGAATGTCATTTAGGTTTTTATTATAATCTACCTGAGAGTTATCTACGTAGAAAAGTATAGTTAATTCTCCCGTCCTGAATGGTTTTGTGAGATAATCGTTTGCTCCAATGTCAGGAGCTTTAATAATGCCCTCTCCGGCTATTAAGGTTCAAAGCAATCTCAAGAAGCCTATTGATCTGTACCTCATCATCAGGAACTAAAATATCGTTGTCTGCTGTCAGTTTTTGACTATAATAATATTTGATTCAAATCTGGAATTTCGGTCGGAATTTTGACTGTTATTATTGACCCCCCATTTTTTCTGTTTTCAATTACCACGTGACCATTATGTGCCTGAACAAAGCCTTTAACTATGGAAAGGCCTAATCCGGTTCCTCCTGAAATACTTCCTTCGAGCCGGTAGAATTTATTAAAAACGTTCTGCAACTCGTTTGGTGGGAAACCAGGCCCTCTGTCCATGACTTGCATAATGAAACTTTTGTTATCATAATACATTTTAATCCTGATTGTTGTTCCGGGTTTTGAATATTGGGTAGCATTAAGTACGAGGTTATGAAGAACATTTTCTACAAGTCCGAAATCTATTTTTACAAGAGGCATCTCATCAGGAATGTTGACTTCCAGGTTAAATTTCTCAAGTTCATTTTTCAAGGCCTCAATTACTTTACTTACAAGATCATGTACGTCATGCCAATCAAGTTTGGGTGTAATCATACCAGACTCCAGTCTTGACATATTTAACAGGTTATCTATAAGTCTGTTTAATCTCTCCGAAGCTTTATTTATTTCAAAAAATAAATGCATGCTGGTATCCTTATCAAATGCACCCGAAAGTAAAGTGTCAGATGCCCCCATTATTGTAGCAATTGGAATTCTCAATTCGTGGGAAATTGAATTAAACAGGCTTTTATACAGTTTATCTGATTCATCAAGCAATGATGCTCTTCTTGCAACATCATTCAGAAATTCTCTTTCAAGTGCATTTGAGATCTGCGTCCTGTAAGCATCCCAGAAAGTTACTTCATCGCCTGAAAGAGGCTTTTTTTGTTTGATAACTACAACTCCCAGGTGTAATTTGTTACCGACCAGTGGATAAAATGTAAATTCAGTCGAGGGGAGGGTGTCGGTAAATCTACCGGCTGTTCGTGAATGCTGAAATGACCATTCAGCTATGCTTAACTCAGAATCTGAAAGGTGTAAGAGAATTTTTCGGTCTTACTGCCTTTCCCAAAACATTGTTCCCCGACTGCAGAATAATTGAACTTTCAAGCCTGGAATATTTCCTGATATAGTTCACTGAGGTTTTAATTACCTCATCAATACCTGAAGTCATCGATAATTCTCTGGTCAACTGATAAAGAGCGTTAGTACGTAATTCTCTTTCCCGTGTAAGTCTTTCCTGTTTCCTCACTCTTGAAGTCATTATACCGCCAATAAGGGCAATAATAAAATACATAATGAGCATCAATACATCTTCCAGTTTGTCAACGTGAAGCGCAAATGAGGGTGGTATGAAGAAGAAATCCCATATTAAAGCGCTCAATGCAGCAGAGAGAAGAATAGGCCCTATTCCTACAAAAAGAGCCAGGATAGAAACCGTAAATAATAATCCAAATGCAACAATCTGGTAACCAATGAATTCCTTCAAGGGGTAAAAAACAGCAGCTGTCAGAATTGTAAATAAGGCAGCAAGGAAATATTGTGAAAAACCGGACGTAAAAGATGGCAATGCAAAGTACTTCATGTACTGACTGTCTTCATCCTGATCGGCCCCCATAACATAAACATCTATGTTACCGCTGTATTTTATCAGTCTGTTCACAAAGTTTCCAAGCCTGAAATAAGATATCAGGTTCCATTGCCTGGGTTTGCCAACTATTATGTGGGTAATGTTTTCCTTTTGTCCTATATAGAGTATTGATCTGACAATATCATTACCCGATGTGGTTATGAATTCAATGCCAAGGTGCCGGGCCAGGTTTATATTCTTATTCAGCTGATCCTGTTGTGACGGCGACAATTTTCTTGTTGATTCGACATAAAGGGAAAGAAGAGTTGCTCCCATTGTGTAAGCAAGACTCTTTGCCCATCGTAAAAGTTTTGCGGAATGCGGACTAGGTCCTATTACCACTAACAGGCGCATACCGGATTTCCATGGTCCTTTAATGCGATTCTTCTGCATATATGCCCTCAGCTGCATGTCCACCCTGTCAGCAACAATCCGCAGGGACATTTCCCTTAAAGCTGTAATGTTCCCCTTTTTAAAAAAATTCCTGATGGCCTCTACTGACCGTTCGGATGTATAAACTTTCCCGTCTGCAAATCTCTGAAGAAGTTCATCAGGTGTAATATCAACCAGTTCAACTTCATCGGCTTTTTCAAAAATCTCATCAGGAACAGTTTCCCTTACGACAATGCCGGTTATCTGGGAAACTGTGTCTGTTCTGCTTTCCAGATGCTGGACATTCAGGGTGGTATATACATCAATCCCGATGTCCAGAATATCGAGGACATCCTCGTATCTTTTAACATGACTGCTTCCGGGTACGTTAGTATGAGCAAGTTCATCAATAAGAACTATATCAGGCCTTCTGGCAATAATGGCCTCTGTATCTAAATCTTCCAGCTTAGTGCCTTTATACTCAACAGCTTTCCTGGGAATTATTTCAAAACCTTTAACAAGCTCATTGGTATCAGGTCTGTTGTGAGTTTCAATATAGCCTATAACAACATCTTTACCGTTTGATTTATCAATGTGTGCAGATTCAAGCATTGAGTAAGTCTTGCCAACGCCGGCACACATGCCAAAAAAGATTTTCAGCTTTCCCCTCTTGTCCTGGCCTTCTTCAAGTTTAATTGAAGCAAGTAATTCATCAGGATCCGGCCGGATTTTATCGTAATCGTTCATCTTAAGGCTGTCTGTTTTCAAATTTAGAAGAAAAACGTTGATCCGTGGTTCCCCGAAAAATGAGTACTGCCGTTCTTCAGTCAATTCATTAATCAGAGCTACAAGGTTATCCTGCCCTGCCTTGTCCATGCCCCGTGCCCGGGCGACCCTGGCAACCTGCAACAACGCTGCTTCCGGGGAGATATGAGGATCAAGGCCGCTGGCAGAAGCAGTCACCATTTCAGGAGGTATGTTCAGATCCTCATTCATTTTATTGGCGGTAAGAAAATCTTTCTCTCTCTGGGCAATCGTATTTATTAGAAGCGGATTTGATATACCAAGATTTGAAGCGCCCGATGGGAGAGGATTATAATTATTGACTGAAGGCCGTGACCAGAAATATTCCTGGCTGTCGAATTTCTGACCTATCAATTTTGACCCCATTATTACTCCATCCCTTTCAACAAGACTTCCCTTGAGCCTCTGTGTGAAAAAACAGGGTGGTTATGACTGTAATGAGCACGGGATATATTATCCCTGTAAGAATTATCATCAGTGCCAGGAATCTTAATGCTGTAAAAAATTGCCTTTTCATTGTTTCAGATCAAATGCAGTGAATTCAGTAAAACATCGATGAGCTTAATGCCAATAAAAGGAGCTACCAGGCCACCTGCTCCATAAATCAGGATATTGCTTGCAAGGATCTTATTTGCCGGTAACGACCTGTATCTGATGCCTTTAAGAGCTAAAGGAATCAATGCAATAATTATTAATGCGTTAAAAATGACCGCGCTGAGGATTGCACTCTCAGGCGATGCAAGGTGCATTATATTGAGAGCTGATAACGGACCCGGGACTCCGGGAGAAGTATACAACGGTAATGCCAGGGCAGGGATTATGGCAAAGTACTTGGCCACATCATTTGCAATACTGAATGTGGTTAAAGCCCCGCGCGTCATAAGAAGTTGTTTCCCGGTTTCAACAACCTCTATCAATTTTGTCGGGTTACTGTCAAGATCCACCATGTTTCCCGCTTCTCTGGCTGCCTGAGTCCCTGTATTCATTGCAATACCGACGTCAGCCTGTGCAAGAGCCGGAGCATCATTTGTCCCGTCTCCTATCATACCCACAAGATGCCCGTTTGTCTGTTCCAACCTTATGCGTGATAGTTTATCTTCAGGTTTGGCTTCTGCCATAAAGTCATCTACTCCAGCTTCTGCAGCAATTGCTGCTGCAGTCAGGGGATTGTCGCCGGTAATCATAACAGTTCTGATCCCCATGGCCCGAAGCTGCTCAAAGCGGGATTTGATGCCTCCTTTTACTATATCTTTCAGATTGATAACTCCGAGCACTCTGTAATTATCCGTCACAACCAGTGGAGTGGCACCCTGCATAGAAATCCGGGCAACTGTATCTTTTACATTCTGGGGAAAGAACCCATTATTATCTTCAATGAACTTTTTAATTGCATCCGAGGCTCCCTTGCGGTAACTTCTGATTTTCCCATCCGGCAATCTGATATCGATACCGCTTATCCGGGTTTTAGCTGAGAATTTTATTAAAACTGTATCTGCAGAATTCAAATTCCTCCCTCTCAGGTTGTATTTTTCCTTAACGAAAACAACGATTGAACGGCCTTCCGGTGTTTCATCGGCTAAAGATGAAAGTTGGGCCGCGTCTGCAAACTCCCCGATTGACACCCCGTCAGCAGGTATGAATTCTGTCGCCATCCTGTTGCCTAATGTTATGGTACCGGTTTTATCCAGCAGCAAAACATCCACATCTCCGGCAGCCTCAACTGCCCTGCCGCTCGTTGCAATCACATTTTTCTGCAGCAACCTGTCCATGCCACTTATTCCGATAGCACTTAAAAGTCCCCCGATGGTGGTCGGGATAAGGCATACCAGGAGGGAAATAAGTACAGGAAGGGTAAGATTCATGTTTTGGGGTAACCCTGAAGAATCAAGACTGTATGAAAAAAAAGCCGGTAGCGTAACCACTGCCATAAGGAAAATTATTGTTAGTCCGAATAATAAAATTGTCAGGGCAATCTCATTTGGGGTTTTCTGTCTTTTGGCACCCTCAACGAGGGAGATCATATGATCAAGAAATGTGTTGCCTTGCTCCGCTGTTATTCTTATAGTAATCCTGTCGCTTATAACCCTGGTTCCTCCGGTCACTGCACTTCTGTCGCCTCCGCTTTCACGAATGACCGGGGCCGATTCACCGGTTATAGCTGATTCATCAACACTTGATATACCTTCAACTACTTCCCCATCGGAAGGTATAATTGACCCTGATGAACAAACTACAAGGTCTCCTTTCTTCAGTTCGTTTGCCCAGACCTCCTCTTCTTTTCCTGAATTAAGACGAATTGCTTTGGTATTTGACTTACTTTTCCGGAGGCTTTCCGCCTGGGCTTTACCTCTGCCTTCTGCAATTGCTTCTGCAAAGTTTGCAAACAGCACGGTAAACCATAGCCATACAGTAATTTGAAGAACAAAGGCCGAAAACTGTCCTGAAAACAGATTATTGAAAAATACTCCTGTTGTAATGACCGCTCCTATCAAAACAATAAATATGACCGGATTCTTTAACTGGTTTGAAGGGGTAAGTTTGATAAAAGCCTCCTTCACAGAAGCACGCATTACCCTTCTTGTCAGTAGTTTTATTTCGTTTTTTCTTTCTGATTCCATTGAACTTCAACTAATTATTTAATAAGTAAAAGATGTTCTACCACCGGGCCCAGTGACAAGACCGGAAAGAATGTAAGTCCGCCGACAATCACAATTACGGCAACCAGTAATAAACCGAAGAGCCAGGTATCTGTTCTGAAAGAGCCACCTGACAAAGGAGTGATTTTCTTGACAGCCATACTTCCTGACATTGCAAGGACAGGAATAATGATTCCAAACCTGCCGATCAGCATCCCTAAGCCGGTAAGGATATTATAAAAGGGTGTATTGGCATTCAGCCCCGCAAAAGCGCTACCATTGTTTCCGGCTGCAGAACTGAAACAATAGACTATTTCAGAGAGGCCATGAGGTCCGGGGTTATTGAGCCCTGATAAACCGGTTGTTGTCAGGCCCCCGACAGCTGAAAAAATCAGAATCACAAGATTCGGGGCAAGAATGGCCAGAATAGCCATCTTTACTTCAAAAGCTTCAATTTTTTTACCAAGGAATTCAGGCGATCTCCCGACCATTAAACCAGCAATGAAAACAGTCAGAATGATGAACATAACCATGCCATACATTCCGGAACCTACACCACCGAATATTACTTCCCCCAGCATTATATTGAACATGGCAACCATCCCTGCAAGGGGAGTAAGGCTATCCATCATCGCATTTACTGAACCGTTTGATGCGGAAGTTGTTAAAACCGACCATAAAACACTATTTCCAAGCCCAAAACGAGTTTCCTTTCCCTCCATATTAAAACTCAAACCCTGTATTGCAGAGAATTTGTATTCCGAATAATAAGAAACCACAAGCCCGGTTACGAGAAGTGTAAACATCACAAGAAAGATAGTCCAACCCTGTCTGTTTGATCCAACAAGCCGTCCATAGGTGAAAGTCAGTGCAGATGGTATCAGAAGGATTGCCAGCATTTCAAGAAAATTAGAGAATGGCGTAGGGTTTTCAAAAGGATGGGCGCTGTTTGCATTGAAAAACCCGCCTCCGTTTGTGCCCAGCTGTTTAATGGCAATCTGGGATGATACTGGCCCTAAAGGAATAACTTGTTCAGAACCCGTCAGCGTAGTTGCTTTAACGTATGGATGGAATGTTTGAACAACGCCCTGACCTGTGAGAATTATTGCCAGGAGTATTGAAAGCGGTAATAAAACATAAAGTATGGACCTTGTTGCATCAACCCAGAAATTTCCGATAGTGACTGAGGTTTTTCTAACCAGCCCTCGTATAACTGCCAGTAAAACCGCAATACCTGTTGCAGCGCTTAAAAAATTCTGTACTGTGAGGCCTGCCATCTGTACCAGGTAACTGAGGGTCGTTTCCCCGCTATATGATTGCCAGTTTGTATTTGTTACAAAGCTTACCGAGGTATTAAATGCCAGCAACCAGGATGGCGGAGGCAGCTTCTGCGGATTAAGCGGCAAATAACCCTGGCAGAGCTGAAGAAGAAACAGAAACAGAAACCCCAGAAAATTAAAAACCAGAATACTGAATGCGAATTTCTTCCAGTCCATTTCCTCTCCCTCACATGATATTAACCTGTAAATGGTTTTTTCCAGTGGTTTCAATAAGGATTTCAATGCATGGTTTTCGTCCAGAAAGACTCTGGCCATATACCTCCCCAACAAAGGAGTAAGTATTATCAGTACAAGCAGGAATAGTGCAATCTGTAAAATACCAGGGATATTCATAGGTTACAAATTTCGATTGTAAAATATCTCT
Source organism: uncultured Pseudomonadota bacterium (assembly GCA_963762485.1). Lineage (GTDB taxonomy): Bacteria > Pseudomonadota > Alphaproteobacteria > Rhizobiales > Xanthobacteraceae > Pseudolabrys. The sequence goes on from CAVXLE010000017.1 coordinate 1,580,992, forward strand.
TCTAGAAGTTCTGCTAAAAGATGACCAGCATATAATAAACCTGCTACAGAAATGAGGAAAATAATTACAGCCAAAAGAATTCTCCAGTCCATTTTTTAAGATATTTTGTCTTAACAAAAATATTCTGAAAACTATAAAGACGTTATAAAGAATTGACTTACAGTTATAAAGTAATTATAAATTCAGGGAATAAAAATCACCAAAAGAAATTGCATTTTAAAATCTCCATAAACCTTCGAAAATTCCATAATCTTTTTCCCAGCTTCTTTATAAGGTCATATCTATATTTACCAGATTTATTTTAATGAATCCTGAGTAAAAGAGTTCCAACAGGTTATCGCAATCTTTTTAACAATAAATATAAGACTATTCAATGGCAAATAGACAGTAGTTCGTTAGGAAGTTTTAAAAGAAAACATGGAAAGACCAGGGGCGCATCTTGATATTAATAAAGTCTCTTTTTAAGACGTCATTGTTACCCGGTGACGGAATTTGAATTTCAAATGCACATTAATGATCAAGTTACTCTTTTAGCCCCCAATAAGTCCCCCAATAAAACATAACAGCTCTGATAATCAGAGCTGTTAGTGTTTGAATTGTGATCCGGGAGCAATTCGACATTTATTGTCCTTGTTGATTTATTTTTTTCTTCCAGCAAATATGTCGCTAAATAAAGCAAAAGCCCCTGATAATCAGAGGCTTTCAGAGGTCGGTGGCGGATTCGAACCGCCGTTCCCGGTTTTGCAGACCGATTCCTAGCCACTCGGACAACCGACCATGCCGTTGTGGGTGCAAAAATAATAATTATTTATTATTAA
>CAVXLE010000018.1:0-10310 GCA_963762485.1 uncultured Pseudomonadota bacterium
ACGCTGGTGTCACGGTGATAACTGTGCGCACCGCCTCTCCACGTCATGCCCGGCTTCATGCCGGGCATCCACGTCTTTCTGTTTTCTTTTAATAGCGCAGCAACGCATGAGAGCGTGCGCAACTCACTCTTACTGCCTCACCCGAACGGATGATGCGCATCACCCACACTGTCACCTTTTTGCATCGCCTTTATCGCAAATCCCGTTTTTTCGTTTCTGTCCAGTTCATCGTCGTAAACGCCCAAGTTTTTCCGGCGCACCCATCCCTAAGCATTTAAGCGCGCCAAACCAGCATTGGCGCCGTGTCTTGGCCCAGCGACGCCTGCATCGGTTCAACGCAGCGCGCGGGAAAGCGTGGACAACGAGAGCGGCACAAGCCGCGTGGACGGAGTTGGGGGATGAAGCAGTGCGCGCATCCAAGTAAAACAAGTCGAATTCTGTCCCGCGCCGCAGCGCTGGCAATGCTGGGCGTCTCTTTTACGGCAATCGAACGCGCTGAGGCTGCGTGCGATCAGACGACTTCCCAGTCCGCACCCATCAATAACACCGCCGTGAATTGCACAGGCGCCACTACCGATGCGAATTCCCCTGCCGGGTGGGGCACGGGAACCGAAACCGGTGACACTATCACCATAGCAACTGGAGCTTCAGTAACATCGACAAATAATGGACCAGCCTCTGCCGGAATATTTTTGCAGGACGGCACGATAGACAATCAGGGTACCGTTGCCGGTACGGGCAGAGCAGCAATTACAGCTGGCGGCGATATTACCGTCACCAATTCGGGCACCATCGGAATTTTTGCGCTTGGCATTATCAACACTACAGGCATTCAAAGCGGTGGAACTGTCAAAATCACCAACAAAGCAGGAGGTATCATTGATGTCCTTAACAATGCGATCAGTGCTGTAACGATCGACCTCACCAACTCAGGTGACATCGAAGCAAGTGCACCTGGTAGTGCCGCATTATTCGCCGACCCCGCCAATGATGGTTCCGTTAAACTGAATAATTTGAGCGGCGGTTTTGTCAACGATAGCGGCACGAACGGCGCCGCTATCAAAGCCAAGAGCATCACGGTCACCGGTAACGCAGGTCTCATCCTGGTTACCGGCGATAGCGGAATCGCCATCAACGCAACGGGCGATGCGGATGTCACCAACTCCAAGACGATCAAGGCGACCGGCACAGGCGGGATCGCCATCCAGGCCGGCGGCACCGCCACGATCGACAACGCGGCGACGGGTACGATTAGTGGCAGTGCAATCGCAATTAGCGCGATAACGGCGACCGTAAGCAACGCGGGAACGATCGAGGCGACCGCCTCGAATGGCATTGCTATCAAGTCAACAGGCGACGCCAACGTCACGAATTCCAAGACGATTTAGGCGACCGGCACAGGCGGGATCGCCATCCAGGCCGGCGGCACCGCCACGATCGACAACGTAGCACCGGGCGCGATAACCGGCGATGTAACCGCGATCAATGCAACGGGCCTCGATATCACCAACGCCGGCACGATCAAGGGCGGTACTAATGCCATTGCAGGCTCCGGCAAGGTGCAGAACGCCGGCACCATTCAGGGCGGAACGGCGTCGGTGGCGTTTAACGGCGGCGCCGGTGTCACCAACCAGCTGATTCTGCAGACCGGCTCGGTTCTGATTGGCGATGCGAGCGGCAGCACGGGGGGCGCCGTCAACAAGCTAGAGCTTCAAGGCAATGGCACCGCCAGCAACAATTTTATCGGATTTAACCAACTTGACGTGAATGCCGACACCGCATGGATTTGGAATACCAGTGCAGCCATCGGCGTGACGCAAGTCAACAGCGGCACTTTCGTACTCGACGGCGGTCTGAGCGGCACGGTCAACGTGAACTCCGGCGGCACGCTGGCGGGCCACGGCGTCATCAGCGGGCCACTCGTGGTGGCTGGCGGCACGGTGGCGCCGGGTGCGGCAGTGCCGTTCAGTACCCTGACAGTGAACGGCAACGTCAATTTTCAACAGAACTCGGTCTATCGGGTCAACGTCAAGGCTGCGGGTCAGAACGATCTCCTGAAGGTGACAGGTGCCGGCAGCACGGTGACGTTGAATGGCGGCACCGTGAACGTGCTGGCGCAAACCGGCTTTGTTCCCGGCACGCCTTACACAATTCTCACCGCGAATGGCGGTCTCGGCGGCACTAACAAGTTCGCCGGCGTCACAAGCAATCTCACCTTTCTCAAGCCGACGCTGACCTACGATGCGACTGACGTCTTCCTGACTTTGGATCTCATTAATGGCGGAGGCGGCGGTGGGACGACGGGTGGCGGTACCGGCTTCGGCTTTGCCTCTGCGGCGCAGACGCGCAACCAGCTCGCGGTGGCCACTGCTCTCGATGCAAGCCCGACGACGAATTCGCTGGTCGGCAAGTTGTTGTCGCTGACCATCGAAGGGACGCGGGCGGCCTTCGACGCGCTGTCGGGCGAAATCTTTGGAACGGTGCAGAACGCGCAGGGCGAGGCCGCCTCGTTCACGCGCAGCGGCATTCTCGGGCGGTTGCGGCAGCGCATCTTACGCCGATGCGCCGGGCGAACTCGGTGCGCTCGGCTCTGCCGGGCCGGAGCTCGCCTACGCCGATGGCCGCGCGGCTTCCGTGCCGCGTAATGGCGGCGCTGCTTATGCTGCCGATCGCAGAATGGCCTATGCCGCCGACGGCAATGCAGCCTACGCGGCGGGCGGCACTCCGATGAAGGCGCCGCGCAGCCAGAATAATGGCGGTAGCGATCTCGACCTTCTGGGCGCAGGGGCTGGGCGGCTGGGGGCATACGGATAGCGACGGCAATGCCGCATCACTGAAGAGCCGCTTCGGCGGTTTCCTTTCCGGTGCCGACATGCGCTTCGGGCAAGCCTGGCGGGCGGGGCTGGTGGCCGGCTACACGCGCACGGATCTCAATGTCGATTCTCGTTTAAGCAGCGGCGGCATCGACAGCGTGACCTTCGGCGCCTATGCCGGCGGCAAGCTCGGCGCGTTCAATGTGCGCGGCGGCGGCTCATATTCATATGACAGCATCGACACCAGTCGCACGATCGCCTTCCCCGGCTTTGGCGATTCAACGCACGCGCACTTCCACGGCAGTGTGGGGCAGCTGTTCGGCGAGCTTGGCTACGGCATGGCGCTCGGCACGGTCGCGCTCGAGCCGTTTGCGGGCCTTGCTTATGTGCATGTGCAGGACAACTCGTTCCAGGAAAGCGGCGGGCTTGCCGCGCTGTCGGCGGGGAGTGCGCACGAGAACATTGGCTATTCCACGCTGGGCTTGCGCGCGGCGACGTTCATTCCGCTGGCCAATGGCACGATGCTGGTGCCGCGCGGCTCGCTGCAATGGCAGCATGCGTTCGGCGACGTGGCGCCGGTGACCGCGCTTGCCTTCCAGAGCACGGGCACGGCGTTCACGGTGGCCGGCCTTCCGATCGCGCGCGATTCGGCGCTCGTCGAAACCGGCCTCGACTGGCGCATCAGCCCATGGGCGAAGCTCGGTGCCTTCTACCAGGGCGATCTTGCCGCGCATGCGCAGACCCATGCCTTCAAGGGCGCCTTCACCTGGGATTTTTGAGGCGGGATTTCTGAGGCGGGCGGCGCTTAACGCGCGGACTCTCAATCGTCATGCCCGGCTTCATGCCGGGCATCCACGTCTTGCAGTGGTGCAACTAGGCAAGACGTGGATGGCCGGGACAAGCCCGGCCATGACGACGGAGAGTCTTTCGCAATTGCTGAGTCTGTTTATGGGCACGACCTTTCGCCTGTCATGCCCGGCTATATGCCGCGCATCCAGGTCTTTGCGACTGCGCGGCTCAGCAAGACGTGGATGGCCGGAACAAGTCCGGCCATGACGTTGCAAGGCACTGCCTTTCTCCACGTCATGCCCGGCTTTATGCCGGGCATCCACGTCTTTAATAGCGCAGCACCGCGTGAGATTGCGCGCAACTCACTTCCTCATCCGAACGGATGAGAGGTGAGGCAACTCACGGAATTCGCATTGCCCGACCCTGTCACCTTTTTGCATCGCTTTTGCCGCAACTCCCAATTTTTCGTTTCTGTCCAGCTCATCGTCGTAACCGCCCAAGTTTTCCGGCGCACCCATCCCTAAGCATTTAGGCGCGCAAATCCGGCATCGGCGCCGGCCCTGCGCATCGCCGCGCAGGGCTCGATATGGACGGAGTTGGGGGATGAAGCGGGTTACGCTTACAAACAGTTTCACAATTCGGCTTGCTGCGGCGCTCGTGTCGAGCGTGTCTCTGCTCGCGATAGAACGCGCGCAGGCCGCGTGCACGCCGGATCCCGTTGCGAATGGTGGCGCAGTCTCCTGTGGTGATACGGCCGATCAAAGCGGAATATTCGGCTTTAACAGTGATCCGGCCACCGGTGTAACGATCACCGTTCAGCCGAACGCGACAGTCAAATCAACGAGCACCGCCGGTGCAGCAATAAATACGACGGCAGGGACAATCATCAATAACGGTACCATCAATGGGAACAACAACGGCATTACAGGCAGTAACGATACGATAAATAATTTCGGTCTCATCACCGTCACCAAAAATGATGGCATACAAGCATCGGGCAACACGATAGTCACCAACAGCGGTACAATTAATGGAGTCAACGATGGCATCATCAATAGTGATGGTGTAGCCACCATCACGAATTCGGGCACGATCTCGGCATCGCAAGATAGTGGAGGCGGTATCCCCGCTGCGGCCATTCGGGCCAAAAATGGCTCCATCAATCTCGACAATTCGGGCTTGATTGATGCGCCCGGCGCGGGCGCTTTCGGCGTTTTGTCGGATCAGAGTGTCACTATCAAGAATAGCGGCCCCAACGGCGTTATTCGCGCCAATGGCCAAAACGGCATCGCCATTCAGGCCAACACCATCACCGTCACCGGCAATTCCGGCACCATCGAGGCCGGTATGGGCGCCGGCATCACCGGCGGTATTGCCATCGATGCGCGCGCGGCCGGCGGCACGGCCAATGTCACGACCTCCGGCCTTATTCGGGCGAGCAGCATCGCCATCGCGACGGATGGTCTGCTGACGCTGAACAATTTAGGTGCCGGTTCAATCCTCAGCACCGGCGCATTCGCCGTCCAATCGAAGAACGGCGACGTGAACGTCAATCAGGATCAGAGCGTCGTCACTGGCGATACAGGCAGAATATTGGCGCTTGCCGCGGGTGGCATCGCGATCAAGGCGGCGGGCAATGCCACGGTTGCCAACATTGGGAACGGCAACACGACAGGTCTTATTATAGGGGACCAACGCGCGATCGACGCAAACAATGTAACCATCACGGGCAACACCGGCACGATCGAGGCGTTGGCCTCGACGGGCGCAATCGCGATCTCTGCCAATGACGTAACGGTGACCAGCAACGCGGGCACAATACAGGCGAACGGAGCGGGGGGTGGTAACATTGCAATTTTCGCTGGCCGCGATGCCAACGTCGTAAACGCTGGCGCAATTCAAGCGACAGGCACTAACAGCGTCGGTATCGAAGCAATTCGTACGCTGACGTTAACTAATTCTGGTTCGATCCAGTCCGACATATTTGGGGCAGAAGCTGTTACGGGAGACCTCAGCCTCATAAATTCCGGGACTGTCACCGCGACAAAAGCGCCCGGCGCAGGTAATCTTGCCAGTGGTGGTATAGCGGTTTTTGCAAACTCTACAGCCACCGTCAGCAATTCGGATCTCATTCAGGGCGTTTCGCAGGCCATCGTCGGCAGTAACGTTGTCATCACCGACAATTCCGGAACTATCGCCGCGACGGACCCAACCGGTGTCGCCATTCAGGCGGCGCAAACCGCAACCATCACCAATGGCACCGGCACGATCACCGGTCCTGCGGCTGGCATTGCAGCGGCCACGGTCACTGTGAAAGGCAATGATGGAACGATCGAAGCGACCGCTCCAAATGGCAGCGCCATCAGGGCGACTGGCGACGCCACCATAACGAATGGGAGCGGGAGCATCCGGGCGAACGCGAACGGTGCCGGGAACGTGTCCCGGGCAATTGCCGCTGATGGCCACCTCACGCTGAGCAACGGCAGTGGTATGGTCCAGGCAAATGGTGTTGGTGGAATTGCAGTCTCCGGATCTGTCGTAAGTGGCTCTGTTACTGTGACCAACGATATCGGCACCATTCAGGCGAACGGAGGGGCTGACCCCATTTTTGGCGGGGGCTTCGCAATTGCCGGTAATTCCGTCACCGTCACCGCCAACGCCGGTACCATTGAGGCCAATGGCAATAAAGGCATCGCCATCCAGGCGGCCGGCGATGCAGACATCACAAACTCGAAAACGATTCAGGCGACCGAAACCGGCGGCATTGCAATTAAGGCCGGGGGCAAGGCTACGGTGAACAATCTCTCCGGTGGCACGATTCAGGGCGATACGACCGGCATCTCGGCCACCACGCTCGACGTAGCCAACGCAGGCACGATCAGCGGCGGCGCCAACGCGATCGAAGGCTCCGGCATCGTGCGCAATGCCGGCACCATCCAGGGCGGAACGGCGTCGGTGGCATTTAATGGAGGCGCCGGTGTCACCAACCAGCTGATCCTGCAGACCGGTTCGCAGTTGATCGGCGATGCCAGCGGCAGTACGGCGGGCGCAACGAACCAGCTGATACTGCAAGGTCACGGCACAGCGAGCACCAATTTCATCGGGTTCAACACGCTCGATGTGCAGGCGGATACCGCGTGGGTGTGGAACACAACGGCGACGGTCGGCGCCACCACCGTCAGCAGCGGTGCCCTGGCGGTCGATGGTGTGCTGATCAGCGCGACGGCAGTCAATTCCGGCGGCGCGCTCGCCGGCCGCGGCACTGTCAACGGAGATGTGACTGTGGCGGGCGGCGGAGCAATCGCGCCGGGGGCGGCGACGCCATTTAGCACGTTGACCGTCGGTGGCAAGGTCACGTTCAATACCGGTTCGATCTACCGGATCAACGTCAATGCTGCGGGACAAAACGATAAACTGATCAGCGCGACCGCAAGCCTCACCGGCGGCACGGTGAATGTGCTGACGCAGAATGGCGTCATGCTTGGCACGCCCTATACAATTTTGACAGCCAATGGCGGTCTCGGCGGTACGCAGTTCAGTGGTGTCAGCGGCAATTCTGCCTTCCTGACGCCGACACTCACCTACGACACGAATGATGTGTTTCTGACATTTGCAGGCGCGGGCGCGAATGGCACGGCCGGATTTGTCACGGCGGCGCAGACACGCAATCAGCTGGCGGTCGCGGCTGCGCTTGACGCAAGCCCGACGACGAATTCGCTGGTCGGCAAGCTGCTGTCGCTCACCATCGAAGGCGCGCGTGCAGCCTTCGATGCGCTCTCGGGCGAGATTTTCGGCACGGTGCAGAACGCGCAAGGCGAGGCCGCCTCGTTCACGCGCAGCGGCATTCTCGGGCGGTTGCGGCAGGCATCGTACGCCGATGCGCCGGGCGAACTGGGCGCGCTCGGCTTTGCCGGGCCGGAGCTTGCCTATGCCGATGGCCGTGCGCCCTCCGCGCCGGGGAACGGCAATGCGGCTTATGCTGCCGATACTCCGATGAAGGCGCCGCGCAGCCAGAATAATGGCGGCCGTGATCTCACCTTCTGGGCGCAGGGGCTGGGCGGCTGGGGGCATACGGACAGCGACGGCAATGCCGCCTCATTAAAGAGCCGCTTCGGCGGCTTCCTCTCCGGCGCCGACATGCGCATTGGCGAGGTTTGGCGGGCGGGTCTGGTGGCGGGCTACACGCGCACGGATCTCAATGTCGATTCACGGTTCAGCAGCGGCGGCATCGACAGCGTGACCTTCGGCGCCTATGCCGGCGGCAAGCTCGGCGCCTTCAACCTGCGCACGGGCGCTTCACTGTCCTTTGACAGCATCGATACCAGTCGCACGATTGCCTTCCCCGGCTTCACCGATTCAACGCACGCGCATTTCCACGGCAGTGTCGGGCAGCTGTTCGGCGAGCTCGGCTACGGCATGAGTCTCGGCACGTTCGCCGTCGAGCCGTTTGCGGGCCTTGCTTACGTTCATGTGCGCGACGGCTCGTTCCAGGAAAGCGGCGGGCTTGCCGCGCTGTCGGCTTCAAGCGCGCACGAGAACCTCGGCTATTCCTCGCTCGGCTTAAGGGCTGCGACCTTCGTGCCGCTTGCCAACGGCACGGTGCTGGTGCCGCGCGGCTCGCTGCAATGGCAGCACGCGTTCGGCGATGTGACGCCGACGACCGCGCTTGCGTTCCAGAGCACGGGCACGGCGTTCACGGTGGCCGGCCTTCCGATCGCGCGCGACTCGGCGCTCGTCGAAACCGGCCTCGACTGGCGCATCAGCCCATGGGCGAAACTCGGCGCCTTCTACCAGGGCGATCTTGCCGCGCACGCGCAGGCCCATGCCATCAAGGGCACCTTCACCTGGGATTTTTGAGCTTGGGATTTCTGGCGGGCGGCGCCTAACGCACGGACTCTCAATCGTCATGCCCGGCTTCATGCCGGGCATCCACGTCTTTGCGGCGGTCCGATTCAGAAAGACGTGGATGGCCGGAACAAGTCCGGCCATGACGGATGAGAGTCTCGGCCATCGCTGCGCGGATTTGTGCCTGTGGCCTCTCCACGTCATGCCCGGCTTTATGCCGGGCATCCACGTCTTCACAGCGGCGCGTTTCGGCAAGACGTGGATGGCATCGGAAGTCGGGCTCGCCTGACTTCCGCACAATAATACGCAGCAAGTCGGATGGATCCGACTTGCTGTGACAAGTCCGGCCATGACGAACGAAAGTCTTCGCAGTAACCGCACAGCTAGACGCACACCCTGTCACCTTTTTGAATCTCTTTTACCGCGAATGCCATTTTTTCGTTTTTGTCTAATTCATCGTCGCACCTGTCCAAGTTTGTCCGGGATGTCGCCTTTAGTTTCCGACAAAGCGAAGGTCGCGCATGAGTCGCGATGCATTCCTGTTGGCTTGTCTAAAATCCATCAAATGACTTGCGGCGTGACCGCACTGGCTCCGCAGAGGTTCAATTCATGACGTCCAATATAATCCGTAACGCGATGCTCATGGCGGTACTCATGGCGGTGTACAATGCGGTGTGGCCGATACACGCCTCCGCTGCCGATCTGCGGCTGCCGCAGATGCCTGCCAAGGCCCCGCCGTTGCCGCCAGCCACGCCCATGTACAACTGGTCGGGCCTCTATGTCGGCGGGCATCTCGGCTACCTGTGGGGCCGCACGCGCGTGGACGACGATGGCGTGACCGTCGAACGCAATGCGCGAACGGACGGCATCATCGGCGGCGCGATGATCGGTTATAACTGGCAGGTCGACCGTGTGGTGTTCGGTCTCGAAGGCGACATTGGCTGGACCAACGCGCAGGGTGTCGGCTCAACGCCACCGCCACCGCCGCCTCCGCCTACATTTATCCCTGTCACGACCCGCGGCCAAAACAGCTACGATGTTCGTTGGACCAGCCATATCCGGGGACGACTCGGCTATGCCTTCGGCGACTGGCTTGTCTTTGGCGCTGGCGGCTTCGCGGTTGCCGATCTCAGCTTCCGCGAAGGTGCGATCAATACGACGTTCGTGCAACTGCCGCAAAGCGGCGGTGGCACTGTGCCGCCGCCAGGCGGCGCTGGCTCGACGCCTGCGCCATCGCCGCAAAACGACGACGGCGGCAAATACTACGGGTGGTCGATCGGTGGCGGAATCGAACACGCCTTCACCGCGAACCTCGTCGGCCGCGTCGAATATTTTTACGACAATTACGGTCACAAGGGTTCTGTCGGTGCCCTTGGCGACAGCTATCGCGTTTCCCTGACCGGCCAGACCGTGCGCGCGGCCCTGGCATGGAAATTCGACCCGTTCGGGAGATAGCGGCGCGCGCCTCTCCACCGTCATGCCGGGCTTTGCTTGCCTCGCCCTTGCGAGCGAAGGCGGGTGCCAGGTATCCACGTCTTTGCGGCGTGCAGTGTGTCGAGACGTGGATGGCATCGGAAGTCGGGCTTGCCCGACTTCCGCACAGTAATACGCAGCAAGTCGGATGGATCCGACCTGCTGTGACAAGTCCGGCCATGACTGTACGAGAGGCTTCGACGTGTCGGTGGCTGCCTGCGTGCACCAACTCTCCACGTCATGCGCGGGCTTGTCCCGCGCATCCACGTCTTAGCAGCGCCGCGATTCGGTCAGACGTCGATGGCCGGAACAAGTCCGGCCATGACAAGCTGAGGGTCCGTGCCGCAAGCTCGCTCGGCTGAGAAGTTGCGCCCGCTCACTCCTTGAACT